>NZ_JAHXPQ010000001.1 GCF_019391655.1 Mucilaginibacter rivuli
CTTTATACTTTAGGGCGTTAGCTTCATAATCCTATTATCTCCCCTTTAATTTGGTTTGCCATACACCAATGTTAATAGAATGTGCCGCATAATGCTATGCCAGGCTACAAATTAATCAGCGTAGTAACATAATAATTAATGGTAATCTAAAAAGATAACAAACCGAACTATTTGGCTAAAAAGTAAAGTCGGTTTTTTGAATATTAGTGCGTCTAATGCCCTGTATAACTACTTATAAAATTGAGTAGATATACGTATAATAAATTTACATCACTATCATATATTTGTTAGTAATACGGGCCGTGGATACGTTAAGTACTTAAAACAAATTTTTAATATTTTTTAACAAATCATTCAATAAACTTCACCTAAACACAAAAAACAAAAATGGCAGATTCCCCAACAATTAAATTTTCATGGTTACAATACAACGTTAGCGACATTGAGTCTTTAATGGCAGCTCATCCAAGCATGGATAGCTTTGTATTTGGTTACCTTTTTCCTGAATCAGGCGATGCATTACAACTTGTAGCTTATGTGCACTTATCTGAGGTAAATAAGTACGATCCGCATTATGATGTTTTATCGGTTTACGCAGATGAACCTGCATTATCTGTAAATGGCCCTATTCAGTTATGCGATAATGTGCTTGCTGTTGAAGATATGAGAAAGGAACTCGTAGATGCACACGGTGTAAAGGCTGATTATATAATTTTTGCTCCTATAATAAATGCTGCAAATTATGTCTATTATCAGCTTCAGGCTTATCAAAATGGTGTTGGTGGTGCAAAACCACGCCGTTTGCATGAAGGCGACGATTTTAATACTAATCCATCACCACCTGCAATATAACTGTAGGTTAAAGCATGTTGGAATTTATAACGTTTTTACTTGATTGGTCGGAGGTTTGGGCAATATTAATTCCAGCGGCTATCCTTATCAGAAGAAAACAACCGGAAAAACTTGCTCCGGTTGTTTTTTATGTTTGGATGGCATTATTTATAAATGTTGCTATTGATGTAACCTGGAAATTGCGCACGGTTTTGCCGGCTTCGTATAATTCAAATAACTATTTGTATAACCTGCACTCTGTAGTGCGGTTTTTTTTATTTGCCATATTTTTCATCAGGTTGGAGCAGCCTTTTCTGGCATATATTAAAAAGGCATTAATGGTTATATATGCTTTGTTTTTAATTGTAAATTTTGGATTTTTTGAACGTTTTTTTAATTATTGGCAATTTAGTAATCGCTTATTATCTGTAGAAGCTGTATTGCTTTTATTTTACGTGCTTCAATATTACCTATTCAAAATAGGTGAAGGAATGGAAGTGTTTAGCTATAATTCGGACTTTTGGATAGTAACCGGGCTAGGTGTTTACGTAAGCATTAATTTTTTTATATTCCTTTTATACCATGAGTTAACTGTTCGTATGCAGCACTTCGCTATCAATTTATGGAATGTGCATAATATTACTTTTATAATTTTTAATTTGTTTTTAGCCAAAGGTTTTAATGAATCCAGAGAATGATGATATCCGATTTTATTTGGTAGTGGGCATTGCCGCAATGCTTTTACTGTTTGTAAGCTTTTTGCTTATTTTTATATTCGCTCAACGGAAGCGTATACAGTATCAAAACTCGTTGCAAACATTAAAGGAAAGCCAGCAACACCAGTTAATAGACGCGGCTGTGCGTAGCGAGGAGTCTGAGCGTCATCGTATAGCAGAGGAGCTACATGATGAAGTGGGGGCCATCCTATCGTCAACCAAACTACATGTGTACGGTATAGGCACTGATGATATGGATGAATACCACCAGGTGTTGCATAAAAAGTGTATCGCGTTGCTGGATGATGCTATAATTAAGGTAAGAGGTATATCGCACAACCTGCATTCAAGTATTTTGAAAGAGTTTGGTTTAAATGAAGCAATAAAACACTTTGCCGCTAAAATGAGCTCAGGTACAGTAATGGAAATTACTACAGAACTTGATTATAGTTATATTACAGCCGATCCTAAAGATGATATTAATGTTTACCGGATTATACAGGAATTAACAAATAATATTTTGAAACACGCGCATGCTGATAAGATCCGCATCAAATCGCAGTTTGATAAGAAAATATTGACCATGACAGTTTTGCATAATGGCGATGGGCTTACACAAGCTGATTTTGAGACAAAGAGGTATAACAAAGACGGGCTTGGATTAAAAAACATTCAAAACAGGGCGATACTGTTAAAAGGAAACCTGAATTTTTCGAAGAATGCCAACGGTTCTAAAATTAATATTTTGATTCCACGAAACTAAAATGAGCAAGATAAAAGTTGCTATAGCCGATGATTCCGTCATCTTTAGAGAAGGCCTGAAAGTTAGTTTGTTAGCTGACGAAACATTTGAATTGATATTAGAGGCCGGTAACGGAGAAGAGTTATTGGCAGGTATTGAAAAAGCAATGCCTGATGTTATTTTGATGGATCTTAAAATGCCGGTAATGGATGGCATGGAGGCTACCAAGGCTGTAAAAAAGCGTTATAGTAACATTAAGGTACTTGCTGTAACTATGTATGATGATGAAAACTTCATTATCCATTTAATGGAAAATGGGGCAAACGGCTATCTTTTAAAAAATGCCGACCCGGCAGAAATTAGAAAAGCTATTTATGCCGCTGCCGAAAATGGGTATTACTTTAATGACCTGGTGAGTAAAACACTATTAAAAAAGGTTATAGTAAAACAAAACATAAAGCCCTCGTTCAATAAAAAGGTTGAGTTTACCGACCGGGAACTCGAAGTATTGAAATTGATTTGTAACGAAAAAACAAGTACCGAAATAGGTGAGGCGATATTTTTAAGCCCGCGCTCTGTTGAGGGTATCAGGCAACACTTGCTCGATAAAATAGGTGTGCGCAATACTGCCGGTATAGTAATGTTTGCCGTTAGGAATGGCTTGATATAACGGTGCTTATATCCTAATCGCTCTGAACGCGTAGCGATACTGTTACGTTTTAAGCTTGCAGATTTTTGCAGTCAAATAGTTATTTTTGATTAAAACCATATCCTATGAGCCAGATCAAAAAAGAAGACATCCAACAGGAAGTGTTTGACCTGTATGATGATTACGCCCATGACCGGCTGGACCGCCGTAGCTTTGTACAGAAACTATCGTTATATGCTGTGGGCGGTTTAACTGTACCTGCTCTGATGAGTTTTCTAATGCCGGATTATAAGGGGACGCTCCAGACTAAAATGGACGATTCCCGATTAAAATCTGAATATATTCATTATGATTCGCCAAAAGGCGGCGGTAGCATTAAAGCATTATTATCGGAACCAAAGGATAATAAAAAGAAACTAGGCGGTATTATTGTGGTACACGAAAACCGTGGTTTAAATCCTTATATTGAAGATGTTGCCCGTAGAGCGGCATTAGCCGGTTTTATTAGCCTTGCGCCGGATGCCTTGAGCCCTTTAGGCGGTTACCCCGGTAATGATGATGAAGGCCGCGCCATGCAAAGTAAAAGAGATCCTAAAGAAATGGTGGAGGACTTTTTAGATGCATTTAACTACCTGAAAAATCATCCGGATTGTAATGGCAAGGTAGGTGTAGTTGGTTTTTGTTATGGTGGTGGTATAGCCAATACGCTGGCCGTACGTTTGCCAAACTTGGCAGCAGCGGTACCCTTTTACGGCGCCCAGCCTGTAGCTGATGATGTGCCTAAGATACAGGCGCCTTTATTATTACATTATGCTTCATTGGATACCCGCATAACGGGTGGCTGGCCGGCTTATGAGGCGGCCTTAAAAGCAAATGGTAAAAAATACCAGGCCTATATTTACGAAAATGTGAATCATGGTTTTCATAACGATACAACGCCACGCTATGATAAGGCCGCTGCGGAACTAGCCTGGAAACGGACTATTGACTTTTTTAGCGAGCAACTGAAATAATGATGGATAAGTGTAAGACGATCAGGATTTAGCTGGCAAAATTTGGAGCAATAACTAACGCTCAACAGATACGTTTTTTGCCAGGGTTTTAAATCTGTCACCATTTTCCTGCAACACGGTTATTGTTATGTGGCCGGTCTTACTCGTATTAATATCTTTTACCCGGCCCGTTTTACCCTTGTGCGTGCCACCAATAACCGTGCAGGCTGCACCATCTTTTAAACTGTTATCTGAATCGGTTTGCATATACTACAATGTTAATACACTTAAGCTTATTGAATCCTTTCCCGTAGTCTCCTTTCGATGTTTTTGGAAGGGGATTTTTTTATCTTACCAAAGTTAATAATCAAGTTGTCACTGTTGGTAACTTCTATTTGGAACATCCGAATGAAAAATTAATCTTTAAAGATAACGATCCTACACAATTTTCTAATAGCCTTTAAGCGGATTGGGAAATTAGTTCACCGTAATAAGTATCTTCATAATCAATGGCGAAGTCAAAATCAGCAAATACACCTTCGATTAAGGACAGCAAGCCTACTGGGCATGCCAGAACTACTCCTTCCGAATTGCGATCAGTAAAGCTTTTTTGGGGACTAATGGACGATAAACACATCATGGGCAAACCGGAAGCCTCAGATAAACACCCCAATCATGACGGCATTTTTGAGTTTACGTTGGCTGACGGAACACCAGTAGGCAACTTCGCAGTACAGATCAAAACATTACAAAAACGCTATACCAATAATCCTAAACATCAATGTAAACTTGGCTTTCTTGCTTATTGCCATAAAACCAATCTACCAGTGATTTTAGTTGCGGTCGACCAAGCCCGATCCTTGGTTTATTGGCGTCACATGGATCCTGCCACAATTAACGAAGCCCAGGCAAATATTTCGGGTCAATCCGTGATGATCCCCTTTGCTAATGATCATGTTATCGATTTAGCGCGGCAGGATTATGTCAGGGCATGGCAAACCATCGTCGAGCAAGATGTAGCGTTGCGAAAAAATTCAGACGAGCGTGAACGGGCTTATGAAAGTATGGAAGAGGAATTTAAAGCATTTCGGCAACAATTGGCACCACCAGAAATGCTAAACCAAGAAGAGGTGGCATCTTTTCAGCGGTATCTGGATCAAATCAATTCTATCCTCGACTATGAATTTCCGGTTCTAAAAACTCACGCCTATCCAAATTACTGGAAGATAGGTGTAGCTGTTGCCAAAACGGGCTTGGGTGAGCGTTCTCACTTCATAATCCCTATCGCTTTCGGCAAAAGCGAGCTACCGGTACGCCAACTGGAAATAACCACCGAAAAAGAAATGATGGAAGTCTTTCATCGACAAGGTGCGACCGTATTGTATAGCGGAACGATGGAAAGTATTTTAAACTTCCATGAATATCATGCTTATACCGTGGTAAAAGATGATATATTGCGCGCTTTTAACAAGTCACCGCTATTTGTGCCAGAAGAAAAGCTTGCAAATGAATATTTAGCAGCATTCGTGGGTACTTTTTACGCTTTGCTGGGTTTACACTATAAAGAGCAGCCCATTGCATTAAAGGAACTCCAATATTTATTACATGCTGTTCTGCCTGTGTCCTATGAAACAAGACATAGCGATATCGCTGATGGGGTTACTGACCTTAATTACGGCATTGATAGTGAAAAAGACAGGTTACCACAGCAACATTATAAATATCGCATCGATAAAACGAAAGCATTGCTTCAGGAGGGGTATATACCTCAGTATCGCACGAATACCTATTCTAAACTTTTTTATGTGCCCTTAGTGCATCGATACATTTCTTTTTTATTAGAAGTAGGACAAATTCAATTAATGCCCGTCTTTGCCACCGATCCTTTGCAGCGTAGTCATACGCCTATTCATACTGGCATTCTTAACATGCAGTTAGTGAAGAAAAACCTTCAATTTTTTTTTTAGTCGCATTCAAGAAATATATGAGCGTTATCTCAAAGAGAATTTTAAGCACAGCGTAGATAAAGTTGATTTTTTTGATGGGGCGTCGCTGATGGTATTCGTTCTGCAAACCGTGGGGCATGCGGCTGCGAAACCGTATATAGAGTGCTACCGCATACATGATGACCGCTTCGGGGAACGTCGAATATTGTATTACAATGATACGGATACGGACAATCCGATTGACCGGAAACGATGGTATGTAGACCGCGACCCAACCTGTGTTATTTACGGACAACGTTTTGTCATTTCTTCAATGACCGTTACGCCAATCGACTTTTTATTTGAGCGGTCGCCGTCCTATGCTTTTATCAATAAACAGATATTGAAAAGGTTGGAAAGTTACTT
This sequence comes from Mucilaginibacter rivuli, assembly GCF_019391655.1. GTDB lineage: Bacteria > Bacteroidota > Bacteroidia > Sphingobacteriales > Sphingobacteriaceae > Mucilaginibacter > Mucilaginibacter rivuli. Next base: position 6,282 of record NZ_JAHXPQ010000001.1, read on the forward strand.
GGAAAAAAAGGCACGCTCACCACGAAATTTATTTATAGAACCAGTGAGCGATAGCGATTCCATTATAAATTAGTAATGTATAGGTTATAGAAGGACTGCTTTACGGGTTATGAGTCTTAGAAACTTGTTGTACCCATGTTGTACCAAAATAAAGCAGCCCATTGCATTTTACTACAACAGGCTGATTATCAAGTAGCGGGGAGCAGGATCGAACTGCCGACCTTAGGGTTATGAATCCTACGCTCTAACCATCTGAGCTACCCCGCCGTTTTGCATTTGTTGATAAGTGGTTTGCTTATCATGCATTTATTTAATTGCAACTACTTACCTTACGGCTGTGTTACCCCTTTTTTAAAAAGGTTTGCAAATATAGCAGAAATTCGTTTCCTTTAGAAAAAATGTTAACATTTACCACCTAAGTAATTTATAACCCTGTACTGTACACATCATCATGTCGGAAAAGAAAAAATTTAATATAGAATACGAAATAAAGTCGTCTCCAAGAATACTGTATAGCTTTCTGAATGAACCCAATGGGTTGGCACAATGGTTTGCCGATGATGTGAACGTAAGAGACTCGATCTACACCTTTACCTGGGATGGCGAAGAACAAAAAGCAAAATTGGTGGGATTAAAAGAATATAAATCGGTAAAGTTTAAATGGATGGACGATGAACCTCAGTGCTACTTTGAGATGGAAATTATCCAGGATGAGCTTACCAATGATGTTGCCCTTAGTGTTACAGATTTTGCTCCCGAAGAAAACATTGCCGAACGTAAATTGATATGGGATAATCAGATTGATTACCTTATCAGCGTTATAGGTGCATAGGGAGAATAAGCGCCCTATTTTTGTATTGTGAAAAAGATACACCTGCTAATTTTAAAAGCCTTTATCAGGCCTTTCATTGTAACCTTTTTCATTGTGATGTTTGTGTTTTTGATGCTTTTCCTGTGGAAATACATCGATGATATGGTGGGTAAAGGCTTCGAATGGTATACCATCCTCAAACTCATGATGTATGCCTCGGTAACCAACGTTGCCATGGCACTGCCCCTGTCGGTACTTCTCTCTTCTATCATGACTTATGGTACGCTCGGCGAAAACTACGAACTCGTAGCGATTAAATCAGCAGGCATATCATTAACCCGGGCGCTTTATCCTATGATTATTGTGGTGAGCATACTGGCCATATCTGCCTTTTTCTTTTCCGATTATACGTTGCCGGTAGCTAACCGCAAGTTTTTGACGTTGTTGTATGACGTTCGCGAACAAAAATCGGCAAAATTGATCAAGGTGGGGGTTTTTAATAACAGCTTCCCGGATTATAGCATACGTGTAGGTCGTAAAGACGCGGATAATCAACGTTTGTACGATATCATGATTTATCAAAAGAACAAAAGCAAAGCCGGTAACGATATTATTTTCGCCAAAGAGGGGGTAATGACCCGCTCGCGTGATAATTCGTACTTAATTCTCAAACTAAAAAACGGGGTGCATTACCAGGAATCAAGCGGCGAGAATGTTTATAACCCACGTCAAAAATTTACACGTTTTTATTTTAAAGAGACTTCTCAAAAGCTGGATTTGTCGGGCTTTACACTGCATCGCACAAACGATTCACTTTTTAATGGGGCTTTCCAGATGATGAGTTCAAAACAATTGATGTATACTTTTAAAACCGTTACAAAGCAAACAGGAGAATTAGAGAAAAACAACTATGCTATTATTACACCCAACATCAAATATTTTGTTGTTCCGCACCAGCCTGTACCACCAATCCCGGTTATTATTCCGTATGGTAAAGTAATTGATGCCATACCGGCCGATCAACAAGCCAATGCCATTCAAAATGCAAGTATGGAAGCAAAGATCATCAAGAACATTATGGGTGATAAAGTGGTAGATTATATGCAAAGGCAAAATGATCTGCGCAAATACCTCGTTGAGTATCAGAAAAAATTTACCCTATCGGCTGCTTGTATAATGCTGTTTTTAATAGGAGCGCCTCTGGGAGCCATTATCCGCAAAGGCGGCCTGGGATTACCGGTAGTGATATCGGTAATATTCTTTCTTATCTATTTTATGATAACCAGTATTGGCGAAAAAACTGCGCAAAACGGCACGCTGTCTCCCATCTTAGGTGCCTGGATGGCTATTATTATACTAACGCCTATCGGGTTATTCTTATCATACAAGGCCTCTAATGACTCTGTGTTATTTGATGCCGAAATGTATAAGCGCTGGATAAATACCCTGGTAGCCAGGTTTAAAAAAGGGTAAGTACATTTGCGTAAGATGGGAGTTATCCCGCAGGGGCTTACCAATGATGCTGCCCTTAGCGTTACAGATCGTGCTCCGGAAGAAAGTATTGCTGAACGTAAATTGATATGGGATAATCAGATCAATTACCTTATCAGCGTTATAGGTGCATGGGGAAAATAAATTCCCTATTTTTGTATTGTGAAAAAGATACACCTGCTAATTTTAAAAGCCTTTATCAGGCCATTCATCGTAACCTTTTTCATTGTGATGTTTGTATTGCTGATGTTATTTCTGTGGAAATACATTGACGACCTGGTTGGAAAAGGCTTTGAATGGTACACCATACTTAAACTTATGATGTATGCCTCGGCAACCAATGTTGCTATGGCGCTGCCCTTGTCGGTACTCCTCTCTTCTATCATGACTTATGGTACCCTGGGCGAAAACTACGAGCTTGTAGCCATCAAGTCTGCCGGTATATCATTAACCCGGGCGCTTTACCCCATGATCATAGCAGTTAGTATGCTGGCCGTATCTGCTTTTATTTTTTCGGATTATATGCTGCCGGTAGCTAACCTTAAGTTTTTTTCGCTTTTGTATGATGCCCGGCAGCAAAAATCAGCCAAGCTGATCAAGGTTGGAGTTTTTAACAGCAGTTTTCCGGGCTATACCATACGTGTAGGCCGTAAGGATGCTGATAACCAGCGTTTGTACGACATAATGATATACGAGAAGACCCTCAATCCCGGAGGGAATAATGTGATATTTGCTAAGGAAGGTGTAATGACACGTTCGCCCGATAATTCATTTTTATTGTTAAAATTGAAAAACGGCGTTCGGTACGAAGAGTCGGCCGCAGAGAACGGGTATAATCAAAGACAAAAATTTACGCGCTTTTACTTTAAAGAAACGGAGCAAAAACTCGATCTATCAGCCTTTAGTTTACACCGTACGCCCGAAAACTTGTTTAAGGGCTCGTTCCAAATGCTGAGCTCAAAACAACTGATAGATACTTTTAAAGTTGCACAAAAGCAGTTTGTGCAATTGAATATTAACAACTACGTAATAATTACACCTAATATAAGGTACTTTATAGTACCACACAGCCCTGTTCCGCCTATAAAAACAGTGATACCACATCATAAAGTTATTGATGCTATTCCTGCGGATGCGCAATTGGCCGCTATTCAAAACGCGGCATCAGAAGCCACCATCATTAAAAACATGATGGGTGACAAGGTTACCGATTATTTGAACAGGGAAAGCATTTTGCGCAGGTACAAAGTAGAGTATCAAAAAAAATTCACCTTATCTGCAGCTTGTTTAATGTTGTTTTTAATAGGAGCGCCATTGGGGGCTATTATACGTAAAGGAGGCTTAGGTTTGCCGGTTGTAATTTCGGTTATCTTTTTCCTTATCTACTTTATTGTATCCAGCATAGGCGAAAAGTCAGCACAGAATGGTTCATTATCGCCCATATTTGGAACATGGATAGCCATTATCATTTTAACACCTATTGGCCTGTTCTTATCGTACAAAGCGGCAAACGATTCCGTATTGTTTGATATGGATATTTACAGACGAGGTTTTACAAACCTGGTAAAACAGGTAAAGCGTAAATTTGCCCGTAATTGATTTTACACTAAACCGACCAGCTTAGTTGCAGAGTTGCGTATTTTTGTATAAATATTGATAACCAGTGGCTTGACAATGAATTATCAATATACTAATATTTTGAAAGCATGTTAAACAGCATACACGAAGCGATTGAAGATATAAAAGCCGGTAAAATTATCATTGTAGTTGATGATGATGACCGCGAGAACGAAGGTGATTTTTTAGCTGCCGCACAATTTGCAACACCCGAGGTAATAAACTTTATGGCCCGTTACGGGCGCGGGCTGATCTGCGCGCCTATTACCCAAAAACGTGCTACCGAATTAGATCTCCTGCCAATGGTGGGCCATAATACTTCATCGCACGAAACTGCTTTTACCGTATCTGTTGATTTGATAGGTAATGGCTGTACTACAGGCATATCAGCAACAGACCGTTCAAAAACCACATTGGCATTGATAGATCCGGCTACAAAACCGGAAGACCTGGGCAGGCCGGGGCACATATTCCCCCTGATAGCAAAAGACGGTGGCGTAATACGTAGGGCCGGCCATACCGAAGCCGCTATTGATTTTGCTGTAATGGCAGGTTTGGAGCCTGCGGGGCTGATCTGCGAGATTATGAAGGAGGATGGTGAGATGGCGCGTGTGCCCGATCTGATGATCATGGCTAAAGAATTTGATATGAAGATCGTATCTGTTAAGGACCTGATAGCATACCGCCTGGAGCACGAAACGATGATACGTAAGGAAGTATCGGTTAAGCTGCCTACAGAGTTTGGAGTTTTTGATATGGTGGCTTACACGCAGTTAGATACAGGCGAGAACCACCTTGCCCTGGTGAAAGGAAGCTGGGAGGATAAAGAACCAGTTTTGGTACGGGTTCACAGCTCATGCGTAACAGGCGATATATTTGGCTCATGCCGGTGCGATTGCGGGCCGCAGCTACACAAAGCCATGGAGATGATAGAGAAAGAAGGCAAAGGCGTGATCGTATACATGAACCAGGAAGGCCGCGGGATAGGCCTTATTAATAAACTTAAAGCATATAACCTGCAGGAAAATGGTTTTGATACCGTTGACGCTAATTTGCAGTTAGGCTTTAAAATGGACCAGCGCGATTATGGTATTGGCGCCCAGATATTACGCAGCCTCAACATCACACAAATGAGGTTAATGACCAATAACCCTAAAAAGCGTGCGGGACTTGTTGGTTACGGGTTAGAGGTTATTGAAAATGTCGCAATGGAGATCGTACCTAATCAGCACAACGAAACTTATTTACGGACTAAGCGCGATAAAATGGGACATTCCATTTTATTGAACCACTAATCGTCGTCTTCGTTTGCCAGTGGGGTTGGTTTTGATTTGTTAACATTGGTTGAATCCTTTTTTGCAGGAGCATTACGCCCGCCGCCAAAAATGTTTTTGAAAAACTCGCCAAACGTATCAAAATCGCGCCGGTAAATTAAGCCCAATCCATTTACATACGTAGGTACCGCTAATGGATTGTTAAGCGTGTTTATTGTGGTGTTATTTAATGCCCGGTAAGAGTACGTTCCCAATAACCGCCCGTCCTTCCGGATAAGGTATTGGATACCAAAATCTTTTGTTAAGTTGTTAAAGTTGGAGCTTAACAAAGTTTGCGAATTAGTGCCTGTGCCGCCAAATAAGTCGCCCTGATTGTTAAATAAGCTACCACTAAGCAATAACCTGTCGTTAAAAAAGTGAAAGGTTGCACTGGCTTCCTGTGCCGATTTAATGTTAATATCAACACCCTTAATATTAGTTTGGGCAAACAGGCTGTTAAACTGGTTAAACACATATTCTGTTAACGCATCCTGGGCGGTATTGCGCACCGTACTGTTTAAATTATTGTTGGCGGTTGATGAGAACTGGCGGCGTACAATTAAGCTTACGGCCTGCAGGCTCCGGTTGGTATTATCGTTTAAATATGTACTCAGATCATCCTTTATATTCGGGTCTGTGGGGAAATTAAAATCGAAATCAATATTTGGTTTGATCAGCGGCCCGCTTAAACCTAATTGTGCCTGCACTAATTCAAACTTGCTTGGCGAGGAAGACCCGGCGGCCTGGTACAAAACAGCAACATCGGCCCTTACATCATATGTTGCTTTAAGATTAATGGTAGCATTGGTTGGATCACCGGCCCAGCTAATGGTACCGCCTTGCGAAACCTCGAATAATTTACTGATCACACTTTTGGCTGTGAACTCAAACTTACCCGACGATATAAGGTATGAGCCATACATATCAAAATCACCAAGGCTGCTTATCCGCAGGTTTAAATCGCGGGCAGTTCCGTTACCGGTTAAAACACCATAATCGGTATAAATTTTAACAGTGGTTTTTTCATCTGCCGAAAGGTCGAAATTAAGTTTTATGCCTTTAAAAATATTGTGCCTTTTTATATTCTTAAGCGTGTCTTTAGGGTTAACATAACGGATAAAATCATAGTCAGATGCTGTACTTGATGTATTTAACGGAATGTTAAAAACAGTCCCTTCATTGGTTGTGGCTTTGATATCAATGCTCATATCATCAACCGGGCCTTTAAACGAAAAATCACCCGTGCCATAAGCCGTACCATAGTATAAGCGGTTATCCCTGTATGTTGTGTTGAGGGCTAACAAACGGGTAGCCCTGACCGCAACATTAAGATCGGGGTTTGAAAGTTCCTTACTCAGGTCAACTGTTCCATTAGCAATACCCTCGCCGCCCTGGTTATCTTTTATGCTCAGGTTATCAATTTTAATCAGGCTATTTTCAATAGTTACCTTATCATTAATTATATATGGCGTTTTAAGATAGTTTACAGTTAAGCCGGTATTTTGTAAGGTAAGCGTACCATTTATTAACGGCTTGAATATAGTGCCTGTTAGTTTCAGATCGGATGAGATGGCTCCTTTTAAATTTGAGACCAGGCTTTTTACAAAGGGCTCTAAAATAATAGCCTGGGTTTGGTTCATTTTAACAACAAAATCGAGGGTGTTATCAGTTGGGGCCAGGTCATAAGTGCCGCTTGCATTCAGGGTTTCCAGGCCCCGGTTAAATACACTTAATTTTGAGTTGAGCACTTTATCAGTACTGTTCAAGCGGGTGTTAAATTTAACATCGCCAAGTAAGGTTTTATTAAAGGACAACGAATCAATGGTAAGATCGGATTCAAACCCAATTTTGCCGGTTATTGATGCGACATTGATATCGCCATTCATGGTGCCATTTAAATAAATACCACTGGCTTTACTTAACTGGTCGAGCGTATTCATATTAAACTTATCAAAAGTAAGCTTTAACATGTCAGCCGGATCGGGTGAGATAATGCCATTGATCTTTACCTTCTGGGGGCCATTGGATAGCTCAAACCCATCTATCTTTGTTTTGCCGCCTGCTATTTTTATCTGAACGTTCTCTTTGAGTTTCCATGTTTTATTTTCCAGGATAATGTCAGATGGTAACAGTTGCAAGGCTGTGGTGGTGTCGCTGTTAAATTTGAACAAGCCATAAAGATCGAGCTGGTTCACAGCATTCTTATCAGATAGTTTTATATTGAAGTTTAAACTGTCGCGCTTTAAAAAGTTTGATATGTTGATGTCTTTTACAAACAGGCTATCGCTAAAATTTACTTTATTTAAAGCAACGTTGAGGTTGAGCAGGTTATCGCTTGTGCTTTCATCAATAACCAGGTCATGAAAAACAATATTATTGTATTTTATCGTTTTTACAGACCCGGTGAGCACCGCGGTTTTATCTATCGAGTTAAATTTGCCTATAAAGCTGCCCTGATCGGGCAGGCTCAATTCGGGTGCAAAAAATTGGGTAAGCGGCTCAAGGTTTCGTATTTTGAAGTTGAACTCAAAATTTTGCGGTTTAATAGCCGCTACACTTGTTTTTAAGGATGGGATATATTTTTTGGCTATTGATTTAAAGTAATCGGGTAATGTGCCAAGGTCATAATTACCTGCTAAACTACCTTCGGCAAGGTCCGATTGTAATATCAGCTTACGCGAATTTTCTACTCCTGAAGCTTTAAAGTAAACAGAATCAATAAAATAGTTTTTGCCGGGCTTTTGCAGGTGTATGGTTTTAAGCAATATGCTGCCATCAATATTGCTGATGTTTGTACCGGTAAAGTTGGTGGTTAGTTCGGCGTCAACGCCAACGGTGTCTTTTAATAATTTAAGCTGGTTAAGCTTGGCTCCTTTTATGCTGGCATAAAAAGTAAATACAGGTAATTTATTACTCAGGTCAATATCACCCGAAAAATCAAGGTGCAGGTTTTTATCATTTACCAATACGCCGCCAACAAATTTCTTTTTGTTAAAGGTGCCGTTAACGGTGAGGTTATTATAACGATACCCCTTAAAATCAAAATAGGTTAATTTGGCATCGAGGTTATTGGCTAAATTTTTAAGCTCGGTACCACGGCCTTTAATATTGCCTGTAAAGGTGGTACGGCCCAGCAGGTCATTATCTGTTAATGTGCCCAGGTCAAAATCGTGCGTGTTTATTTTGCCGCTGTAGCTTGGCACACCTTGCTTATCTATCTTTAAGTTAATATCCGAGTTAAACCTGCCCAGCTTGGTTTTAAATTCGCCATAAGCGATAAAGTCGTTTTGAAAACCGGTGAATTGCCCGCTAAAATTGATGTTACCAAACTTGGCTACTACATCGGGCACGTGCCGGTTAGGTGTGCCGGTAAACCTGCTGTAAAGCAAGTCGATATCTTTTTTGTTGGATGATATTTGATCGAACTTTAAGTCGAGAAAAGTTTTATCCCAGTTGGGCAGGCCTTTTAAATTGAAATCGCCTTTTATGTAAGTTGCCTGCCCGGCGGTAACCATCAGGTTTTTAGCTTTTAAATTATTTACAAGCCCTTTAATACGGCCATTGAGGCCAAGGTCGAAAAATATGTTTTTAAGGTTAATGGTAAAAAAAGCCACATCGAGCGATGATACGTGCGAGGTTTTAAAATGGGCGTCCATGTATACCTTGTTCTCATAATCCGAAAAATCTTCGAAAGATTTGAACTTCATTTTATAGTAATCCTTTACTAATGAACGGTTGGTTTCCAGTGTAAGGTTTTTCAGCTCGATCTGGTTGGTGTCAACTACGGCGTTGGCTGTTAAGTTTTTTAAATTAAAACCACTTTTTTCAAGCAGGGTTAGTTGATGTATATCCGCTTTAAACAAATGATGTTTAATATCGAGCCCGGTTAACACTACCGAAAAGCGTTTTACATCAATATCATCAAAATTTACATGATCGGGAATGGTAATTTCGTGACTCAGATAGTTGCGGTACCTGAATCGTAGGTTGTTTAACGTAAACTGCTTGAAATCGATTTTCCAGGGTTTGTCAACGGTTTTTACCGTATCGTTGGATTTGAAAGCATCCAGTATAAATTTAAAATTGCTGGTACTGTCTTTTTGCCTTTTGATATATACCGAACCGTTATCTAACTGTATGTTTTTAAAAATTAGCGTACGGTTTTGTATACTGCTGAAGATGGAGAAATCCAACAGATCTACAGATAATTTTGGTGTATTGAGCAGGGTGTCTTTTTGTTTATCTAAAACAAACAAATCTTCTAATACTACCGATGAGAACGGTTTGATATACAGGCTTTTTATACCTACCGTTGTACCCAGTTTGGTTGAAAGATAGCTTGTAGCCTTTTTAGCGGCCCATGTTTGTACAGGTTTGTATTGAAACAGCAAAAGTATGGTGCTGATGAGTACCACCAATACCAATACTATCCATAAAACTATTTTGAGCAGTTTTTTAATAACTTTGTAGCGTTAAAATATTTAAAGTGCCAGTAATACTCGGAATAGAATCTTCTTGCGATGAAACCTCAGCCTCTGTTTGTGTTGACGGTAATATACTAAGCAATATTATTGCCAATCAAACAATCCATGCGGCTTATGGCGGCGTTGTGCCCGAACTGGCATCGCGCGTACATCAGCAAAATATCATTCCGGCTGTACAGCAGGCAATTATTAACGCAAAAGTAAGCAAAAATGATATTGATGCCGTAGCTTTTACACGCGGACCCGGACTTTTAGGCTCATTATTAGTTGGGGTGTCTTTTGCCAAGAGTTTCGCACTGGCTAAAAACCTGCCGTTGATTGAGGTAAATCACATGCAGGCACATATTTTAGCGCATTTTATTGGCGATCATAAGCCTAAGTTTCCATTTCTTTGCCTCACCGTTTCTGGCGGACATACGCAAATAGTTTTGGTAAAGGACTATTTTGATATGGAGATCATCGGCCAGACACTGGATGATGCCGCGGGCGAAGCTTTAGATAAAACCAGCAAAATACTTGGTTTGCCATATCCCGGCGGGCCGCTGATTGATAAATACGCGCGCTTGGGTAATGCCAATGCATATGCTTTCCCCGAGCCAAACATACCCGGTTTTGATTTTAGCTTTAGCGGCTTAAAAACAGCGATACTCTATTTTATCCGTGACAACGTAGCTGCCGACCCGCAATTCCTGGAAAAGAATATGCCCGACATTTGCGCTTCGGTGGAGCAACGAGTGGTAACTATTTTGCTGAATAAGTTGAAAAAGGTAGCCGAAAAATATAACATTACACAGTTGGCCTTAGCCGGAGGGGTATCGGCAAATACGGGTTTACGCCAGGGCCTTACCAATTTGTGCGAAAGCAAAGGCTGGGAAAGCTTTATCCCTAAGTTTGAGTACTGTACCGATAATGCAGCCATGATAGCCATTGCCGGATATTACAAATATTTGAATAATGAATTTGTTGGGCAGGATGTTGCCCCGTTGGCACGTATGCCGTTTTAATGATTTTGAGATATGGAATTTAATGCAGCTTCTTTAATTTTTTGGGCAATATTTGTAGTGCCAATGGTAGCGGGTTTAGGCTGGATACTTTGGCAGGATAAACGCCGCCGTAAAAGCGGGCTCATTATGCTGGTCGTGCTGGTTGTAGTGGCTGTTGTTTATATGTATGTGCGTACAAAGGGGCTGTAAGCTACTCGTCCTCGGCAAAGGTGAGCACGTAATCGTTACAATCTTTTATCGAAAACTCGGTAGCGCCATAAAAGGTTTTTTCGAGGCCTTTTAGTATGGTTACTTTATCTTTTATCTCTTCGAAAAAACCGCGGATATTTTTGATGTTGATATAAAATAAAAGCGAGCCGCCATCTGTACGGCTGATATCGCTTAGCTCTTCGCCCAGGCTGGTAAAGGTTTGGAACATCATGGTTACGCCGCCATTCTTCATCATCGCCCAAACGAAATCGCCTTCTTCGGGTACCGTCATCGCGACAGTAAAACCAAGTAATTTGTAGAACGCTATTGTTTCGTTTATGTCTTCGACGAATATGTTAGGGGTTAGTGCTTCCATTTTTCTAAAATACAAGGGATATGGTGATGTTACAAGCACCAATGGATATTTAATAATAACTTAATGTAACTATGGTTTCTATTAGTTAAGTGAAATGAATTGATAAAGTGTAATTGTGTATTGTACTGGTAGTAACTACGGAGAAAAACTCTTGTTTTTTTCTACAAACAGGTAGCCCCGATGGGCATATTTACATTACTCAATAATGTCCAATTAGTTACCGTAATTAGCAAGCTTATCGTAATCGATATCTGGTTTTTGTGATGTGATAATACAACCAAGATATTCAGTTCCTGCATCATTAAAATAGAATGTTTTACCTGACCGGTTTATTTTATGTTGGATGTATACAGTTATCATTTGTTCATCTTCGGCTCTTAAGCGAAGATTACTTTCAAGTTCCAACCAGCCTTCGATATTATAAAACATATCATTAGGTGGCGAAACTAATGTTTGATAAAGCCTTTTTGTACTTTCCACATTGACAGAGCTTGCCGATTGGTTGTACGCGCTCGATTCTCCAATAACCTGTTTAATTAATGGAATGTCAAGTTTTGGATTGCGGTAAATGTCATCTCTATTTAAATAGGCTTGAATAAGTTTCTTAACTGATATAACATCAAATTCAATATCTGTATTTTTATATTGTGCCCCATCACGGTTAACCTGGAAGTTTTTTAGAAGAACCCTGTTAAGATATTTTCTAATAGCAATTTGGTAAATACAGTGATCTGTCCAGCTTCTCGAAAAGTGCAGTGTATCGTTTATTACAAACACATTCCATTTATCATCCATACCTGACGAATATATCCCTTGTTCAAAGACGGCGAACTCTTCGTGTGAAATATAGACTCCAAGTTCTGCCTGATCAAATTTTGTCGGGAACGAATTGATTATTTGTATTTTTCTCGATTCTGTCATTGCTAAATTCCGATTATACGAACTTACAAAACTTCCCAAACAAAAAAAGCTCCCCAAAAAATCGGAGAGCTTTATGCTTTTCGCTTTAAACTTAATTAAGCTTGTTGACGGCGAATAATGTTTAACGCGCCACCTGCTTTGAACCACTCAATTTGTTGCTCATTGTAAGTGTGGTTAACATCAATGGTATCGGTTAAGCCGCCTTTGTGGTGGATAACAACCTGCAGTGGTTTACCCGGCGTAAAGCTTTGTAAGCCTACGATATCGAATGTATCGTCTTCCAGAATCTTATCATAATCGGCAGGGTTGGCAAATGTCAGGCCAAGCATACCTTGTTTTTTAAGGTTGGTTTCGTGTATACGTGCGAACGATTTTACCAAAATAGCGCGTACACCTAAGTGACGTGGCTCCATAGCGGCATGCTCACGTGACGAACCTTCACCGTAGTTCTCATCACCTACAACGATAGAACCAATACCTGCTGCTTTGTAAGCGCGCTGTGTTGCCGGAACCGGGCCGTATTCGCCTGTCAGTTCGTTTTTAACTGTATCTGCTTTATCGTTAAAGTAGTTGATAGCACCGATGAGCATATTGTTAGATATGTTATCTAAGTGACCACGGAACTTCAACCATGGGCCTGCCATAGAAATATGATCGGTTGTACATTTACCTTTGGCTTTTATCAAAAGCTTTAAGCCGGTAATATCAGTACCTTCCCATGCCGCGAAAGGATCAAGCAATTGTAAACGGGTTGATTTAGGGTCAACCTTAACTTCTACTTTGCTGCCATCTTCGGCCGGGGCCTGATAGCCTGCATCTTCCACAGCGAAACCTCTAACCGGTAACTCGATACCCAGTGGCTCGTCAAATTTAACCTGCTCGCCTGCGGCGTTGGTTAAGCTGTCGGTTAACGGGTTAAAGGTTAAATCACCTGCAATAACAAATGCGGTAACAATTTCAGGCGAAGCCACGAACGCGTGTGTGTTCGGGTTGCCATCCTGGCGTTTTGCAAAGTTACGGTTGAACGAGGTGATGATAGAGTTTTTACGTGTAGGATCGTCGGTATGACGTGCCCACTGGCCAATACACGGACCACAAGCATTTGCCAATACCACACCGCCCATACTCTCGAAGGTACCTAAGTAACCATCGCGTTCAACAGTGTAACGTACCAGCTCAGAACCCGGGGTAATGGTAAACTCGGCTGCTGTTTTTATGTTTTTGCTTACCGCTTGTTCAGCTATTGATGCCGCGCGGGTAATATCTTCATAAGATGAGTTGGTACATGAACCGATCAAACCAACTTCCAGTTTAGTAGGCCAGTTGTTCTCTTTTACCGCGTTAGCGAATTTTGAGATAGGCCAAGCCAAATCAGGAGTGAACGGACCGTTTACATGCGGCTCCAAAGTGTTCAGGTCAATTTCAATTACCTGGTCAAAGTATAACTCAGGATTAGCGTAAACTTCAGGATCGCCGGTTAAGTGTTCTTTAACGGTGTTGGCCAGATCAGCTATCTCGGCACGCTCGGTACCACGCAGGTAAGCTTCTGATTTTGCATCGTAACCAAAAATAGAAGTGGTAGCGCCAATTTCGGCACCCATGTTACAGATGGTACCTTTACCTGTTGCAGAAAGCGACTCAGCGCCTTCGCCAAAGTATTCAACTATCGCGCCTGTACCACCTTTTACAGTAAGGATACCTGCAACTACCAGGATTACGTCTTTAGCTGATGCCCAGCCCGACAGTTTACCTGTTAATTTAACACCGATCAGTTTAGGGAATTTAAGCTCCCATGGCAAGCCGGCCATTACGTCGCAGGCATCGGCACCGCCAACACCTATGGCAACCATACCCAAACCACCCGCGTTAGGCGTGTGAGAATCGGTGCCGATCATCATACCGCCCGGGAAAGCGTAGTTTTCTAAAACAACCTGGTGAATGATACCGGCTCCGGGTTTCCAGAAACCAATACCGTATTTATCTGATACAGAAGCAAGAAAGTCATAAACCTCTTTGTTCTGGTCTTTTGCTGTGGTTAAGTCAGTATCGGCGCCTATTTTAGCCTGGATCAGGTGATCGCAGTGTACGGTTGATGGTACGGCAACCTGCGGCCTGCCTGCCTGCATAAACTGCAATAATGCCATTTGTGCGGTAGCATCCTGCATAGCAACACGATCGGGTGCAAAGTCAACATAGTCAACACCACGAGCGTAAGCATTGCTTGCGTTGCCTTCGGTAAGGTGAGTGTATAAAATTTTCTCGGTTAGAGTAAGGGGTTTACCTGTTGCTTTGCGGGCGGCTTCAACACGGCTGCCTAAGCGGGCGTAAACCTTTTTGATCATGTCTAAATCAAACGCCATAATATTGATCTTTTTTATGTGAAAAGTATTTAAAAAACAAATTGCGACCTGCTTTTTAAAGTGTGCGGCGAATGTACAAAATTTAGTATGGAAATGATAATGAAAGGATTGGGAAATTTTATTTAGAAATGTTATAAATAGAGACGGCGGTAAATGCGCCCGCTTAAATCTGAAGCATATCTAATTGTTTTTTAGCTAAAAAATTAATGCATTGTTAATCAGGGTATTATTTAATGCAGCTTCTTTTTTTCGGAATGTTCTCTAACATGTCAATAAAATAAATTAATAACTATTATAATTGCTTTTTGTTTAATGTTTTTATGATCGATATCCCCGTATCTTCCACACCTAATGAGAAAAGTATAAAGGAGTTAATAGCCACACTCCATTTGCTGCCCGGTATATTTATTATACACCAGCTGCCGGATTTTGTGGTAAGGTACATGTCGCCTAACGGATTGGATATGTTGGGCCTTACCCTGGAAGAAGTGTGCAGCATGACTGCCGCTCAATATTTTGAACGTTTTTTTAACCCTGAAGATGTGTACCAGTATGCGCCTAAGGTACGGGCATTTTTAGAGCGAAACGACGAAAGCTCTATCTCGTATTTTCAGCAGGTGCGTTTGAAAAATAACCCCAATTGGGTTTGGCACCTTAGCGTTACGCGGATATTAACCCGTGATGAGAATGGGAAGCCTGTATTATCGATAACAACGGCACACCCGATAGAATCGCACCAGCATGTTACAGTTAAGGTGGACAGGCTACTGGCTGAGAATGAATTTTTACGACAAAACTACACGCAGTTTTCAAAACTATCACAACGGGAACGCGATGTTTTGCGTTTAGAGGTTCTGGGACAAAATTCACAACAGATAGGGGAGCAATTGTTTATCTCGCCCGAAACGGTAAAAACGCACCGTAAAAATATTAACAGGAAACTGAATGTAAAATCAGCATACGAGCTATCGCTTTACGCGCGCGCGTTCGACCTGGTGTGTCTATTCATTACAAGCTCCAGCGTTGTTTGTAGCTTGTGCGCCTGATAGTTCTTTTTCGATGAGCTTGCTATAATAATTTACCGACATTGCTCCCATTGTTACATTGCCGTTTACAACAATAGCCGGTGTACCGGTTATACCCACGCGATGGGCTTCGGCAATATCTTCGTCTATTTTATTTTTATAAGTATGTTTTTGCAGTGCTGCCTTAAACTTTACAGTGTCAATTTGCTTGCTGCTTACCCATTTTGATAGTGTGCTGATATTGAGGTTGCGCTGGTTATCGAACATGATATCATGAAGTTCCCAAAACTTACCCGTTTCATTGGCATAAGCCCCGGTTTCGGCAGCTAAAACAGCATGTTGGTGTATATCGAGCGGCAAAAAGCGGAAATACACTTTAACAAGGCCCTTATCTACATATTTGCTTTTAATTTGCGGAAAAACCTCGCGTGCAAATACTTTGCAAAACTCGCATTCAAAATCAGAGAAAATAGTCATGATAACTTTAGCGGAATCAGCCCCTATAGCCGGTGATGTTTTGCTGAAAGTTAATTTTACAGGAGCGGCAACCGGGGCAGCGGCAGCAGAAATATCGGCAATTTTTTTATTGAGTTTATTGATGCGCCTGTGTAAAATAAAGGTATAGGCAAATAACACAATTAAGATACCTCCTTGCAGGGTGTATATCAAAAAATCGATACGTGTATTTTTAGTACTAAACATTAATATAGCATAGCGTTATAAAATGCGGCAGCCAACTATGGGCTGCCGCATTTTAATAAATGTTAGTTGCAGTAACCGCAGGAAGGTGCGCTTGATGTTTTAATTTGGTTATAAGAACTACAAACCGATTGCACCTGCGCATTTGATAGCGCTTTACCATCAAGGCAGCGGTAGGCATAGGCGGCACCGCAAAAGGCATCAAGCTGGCCATCTTTTGTGGGGCTTTTGTAACTGCCGGAGCATACGCCGCTCGATGAACTTGAACTTGGTTTTGGTTCCTCATCATCGTCTAAAAGATCGCAGGAAGCTAAAGCAGCTACTGCAAAAAAGGTGGCGAAAAAGAGTAGAAATGTTTTTCTCATAATTTTTTGATTTAAGGTGGATTATAAATTAAGTATTAGGCATTAATAATAGAATTGTGTTACTGTACGCTATCCCAAATATCTTTAGGTAACGCGTCTTCGCAGGGGCATTTGCTTTTATCAACAATAATAAGCTTTAATGACCGGGCTACTTTAGCGGCGTAAATTTTAAAGCCCTCTTCATTATAGTAAGCGTGCGCCAACGCGGCAGCGGCGCAAAACGCCCATGCCTGCGTATTAGACGGATCGGTTTTAAGTTTGGCGGTATAGTTATCGGCAATTTGTTTGTATTTGGCAATAACTTCTTTTGGGGCCATACTGTTGGTGCCGGTATTGAAGATCAGTTTGGTTACATTATCCGGCGTGCTTGGGTGGTAGCAACCCAATGTTTTCTGATCTATCACCTCTACAGCGTAATCAATGTTATTAACAGGATTGGTGAAGGTGTAAATATTGTTTTTGGCGTATTTGTATGGCGATGTTTTATTGGGCTCTACAATGGTGAGCGTATTGTTGCTGTACAGGATGTTTACGTTATAATTACCATCGGATGTGGTATAAGTGCCTGTTAAAGGGACTATCTGGGCAAACGCCGACAATAAGCAGCAGGTAAGTATGCAGGTAAAAAGTATTTTCATAAGGATTGGGTTCTGATGCAAGGGGCGACATCAGGTTAGGTAAAATTATCCTTTATACAACGGTACGTCAATACCCATAGTTGGGTATTTTAACGGCATACAGATAAAATAATCAGGCTTAAATTTGCAAAATTTAAGCCTGATGCCAGAAATGATGATTGGGCTGTTTAATGCGCCTCGAGCCAGTTATTGCCGGTGCCTATCTCTACCACAATTGGTACTTCGGTTTTTATGGCATTCTTCATGTTTTCCATAATGATGGGTTTTACCAGTTCGATCTCGTTTTTATGGACATCGAACACCAACTCATCATGCACCTGCATGGTCATGCGCGAATCGAATTTGTGCGCCTTAAACTCGTGGTGAATGTTGATCATGGCTATCTTGATCATATCGGCAGCAGAGCCTTGTATGGGGGCATTAATGGCATTCCGCTCGGCAAAGCCACGTACGGTTTGGTTTGCCGAGTTAATATCGCGCAGGTACCGCCTACGGCCCATCAGGGTTTGTACAAAGCCATTCTCGCGGGCAAAATTCATGGTATCGGCCATATACTGTTTAATGCCGGGGTATTGCGCAAAATATTGTTCAATAATGTCGGCCGCCTCTTTGCGGGGAATACCCAGGTTTTGCGATAAGCCGAATGCTGATTGCCCGTAAATGATACCAAAGTTTACCGCCTTGGCGTTGCGGCGCATGGTGCTATCAACCTCTTCAATGGTTTTGCCATAAACTTTGGCAGCTGTAGCGGTATGAATATCGATACCCTGGATAAAGGCATCCATCATATTGGCATCCTTGCTGATCTCGGCAATGATGCGCAGTTCTATTTGCGAATAATCCGCCGATACGATAACATGGTCATCATTACGTGGTATGAACGCTTTACGCACTTCGCGGCCACGCTCGGTACGGATAGGGATATTCTGCAGGTTGGGATTGTTGGAACTTAGCCTGCCCGTTGCGGCCACGGCCTGGTTGTATGATGTATGTACACGGCCTGTTTTTGCATTAACCATTAAAGGTAATGCATCCACGTAAGTTGATTTTAGCTTTTGCAGCTGGCGGAAATCCAAAATATCGCGAACGATATCACTCTTCGCGGCAAGCGCTAACAGCACATCTTCGCCCGTTTGGTACTGGCCTGTTTTGGTTTTTTTAGCTTTGGGATCAAGCTGCAATTTTTCGAACAATACTTCGCCCAATTGTTTTGGCGATGCTACGTTGAATTTTACCCCCGCTTTTTCGTACACTGTTTTCTCCAGTTTGGCAATATCTGTTTCCAACTCTTTCGAAAATTCTTTCAGTGTATCATGGTCTATCCGTACACCTTCAAATTCAATATCAGCCAATACATAAACTAATGGATTTTCAATTTCCATGGCCAGTTTTTCTGCATTAACTTCTTTTAGTTTTGGTTCGAAAATGTGTTTTAGCTGTAGCGTGATGTCGGCATCCTCGGCGGCGTATTCTTTTATTTTTTCTATCTCTACATCGCGCATGTTGCCCTGGTTTTTGCCTTTGGCGCCAATGAGCTCAGTAATGGAAACGGGCGAGTAACCCAAATAATTCTCCGAAAGGATATCCATACCATGACGCGTATCCGGATCGATCACGTAATGGGCCAGCATGGTATCAAACAATTCGCCCGCCATGGTAATGCCGTAATATTTAAGCACCAGGATATCGAACTTAATGTTTTGGCCTATTTTACCGATGGCGGGGTTTTCAAATAGCTCCTTAAACTCCTGTATCATCGTGGTTGCCAAATCGCAATCCGCGGAAGCGGGCACATACCAGGCCTCGCCCTTTTTAACCGAGAATGACAGGCCCACTAATTCGCATTGGTTAGCATCTGTCCCGGTGGTTTCGGTATCAAAACAAAAGCTGCTTTGTTGGCTGAGTATCGCGATCAGCTCTGCACGTTTTGCGGGCGTATCGGCTAAATGGTACGTGTGCTCTGTATTGCCAATGTTAGTTAACGCAACGGCTGGTTCAACATCGCTGATGTCAATTTCATCTACAACCATAGTGGTGCGTCCTTCATCAACAGGTGCGCCAAACAGGTCTGTTTGGATAGATACCGCCTTGGTTTCGGTGATACTAAATCCATCACCAAACACACGGCGGCCCAAAGTCCTGAACTCTAATTCAGCGAACAGGGGTTCTAACAGATCCTTACTTGGGTCGCACATTTCCAGGCCTTCTTCGTCTAATTCAACAGGGGCATCCAAAATAATGGTCGCCAGTTTTTTAGACATTAAGCCTTGCTGCGCGAAATTGATTACGTTTTCCTGCAATTTGCCTTTCAGCTCATGCGCGTGCTCAATGATGTTTTCCATCGAACCATAAGTTTTGATCAGTTGCTTGGCCGTTTTTTCGCCTACGCCGGGGATACCGGGAATACCATCTACAGCATCGCCCCAAAGGCCTAAAATATCTATTACCTGCAGCGGGTTTTCAATTTCCCATTTGGCCAATACTTCTTTTACGCCCATTATTTCCATCTCGTTTCCCATGCGTGCCGGTTTGTAGATGAAAATATTATCGGATACTAACTGCGCAAAATCTTTATCGGGTGTCATACAATACACCTGGTAACCTTTGGCTTCAGCTTTTTTGGCGAGGGTGCCTATAATATCATCGGCCTCAAAACCATCCGAAGTGATGAGCGGGATTTTGAAACCTAATATTACTTTAAATATGTAAGGCAGGGCAGCGGCCAGATCTTCGGGCATGGCCTGGCGGTGGGCCTTGTATGCTTCGAAATCGGTGTGGCGCTCGGTGGGGGCTTCGGTATCAAAAACTACGGCCATGTGGGTTGGTTTTTCTTTACGTAAAACCTCCAGCAAGGTATTGGTAAAGCCCATTACCGCCGAAGTGTTTACCCCGCCCGAAGTAAATCGCGGAGCTTTGCTCATTGCAAAATGCGCCCGGTATACCAGGGCCATACCATCTAAAAGAAATAATTTTTTCATACTATGATTTCACCGATTGCTTTTGATTTCACCGATTAGGGTTTGGCTCGACACCGATGTTACGAAGTTAATAAATGAACGTTTATAAGGAAAGATAAAGTCGGCAATCGCTTCAATTTTATATATGGCCCTATGCGATTCCCTCGTCAGGGGAGGGCGTTGTGACGTCCTATTTAAATGAGCAATCAAACACATGGTCATTCACCATACCTGTTGCCTGCATATGCGCATAACAAATGGTGGTGCCGAAGAATTTGAAGCCACGCTTTTTCATGTCTTTGGCTATCGCGTCGGAGATATCTGTTCGCGCCGGAATGATATGACCCTTTGTATTGCTGTTATTTATAGCCTTGCCACCCGGCATAAAACTGTACAGGTATTTATTGAACGAGCCAAATTCCTTTTGTATGGCGATGAACAGCCGGGCATTGGTAATGGTTGAATATACTTTGAGCTTATTGCGGATGATGCCTTCATCCTGTAAAATGCGTTGGGCATCTTCATCCGTAAAGGCCGCAACCTTTTGCACATCAAAATTGGCGAAAGCCCGGCGGTAGCCTTCGCGGCGTTTTAATATGGTGATCCAGCTTAAGCCTGCCTGGGCAGATTCCAGTACTAAGAACTCGAATAGGGTTTCGTCATCGTGAACTTCTTTGCCCCATTCTTTATCGTGGTATTCCATGTAAAGCGGGTCGGTTCCGCACCAGCGGCAGCGGGTTAAGTCCGGAGTCTTGAGTCCTAAGTCTTGAGTCGAAAGATTTGAGTCTTGAAGCATCTTATTTAAATTTTTCGTGATTATTGATCATGTAAATTAATAGCCTTGATATTTCATCGGCTTGCTTATCTAACGAGTCGAATTTTTCCTGGTCGATATATTTACAAGCTAATGCTGCATCAAGCCAGGCTTGTGTTTCGCTATTTTCCATATCGGCGTCGGTGAGCTTACTAACAAAGTGATTTGGGTATTTACGCTTTTTGTAAGATTCGGCAATTGATGCAAATACTGACCTTGATGAGCGCCTTATCTGGTCAATCAAGCTATAGGTTTCTTCTTTAGGAAAACTTTTACTTAACCAAAAGATTTCCATCGACAATGAAAAAGCTTTTTTATATGCGATCAAATCTCGAAATGAGCCCATTTAGCTTGCTTTTAATATTTATCGCAATGTAAATAAAATAACAAATACTACGACTCCTGACTCAAGACTCTCGACTCAGGACTTAGATCTCATTTAACTCATCCCAATACTCCACCGCCCTGCGGTAATGTGGTATTACTATCGATCCGCCCACCAGGTTAGCTATCATAAATACCTCATTCAATTCGTCATGCTTTACGCCTGCCTCGTGGCATTTACCTAAATGGTATTTTATGCAGTCATCGCAACGCAAAACCATACTGGCTACCAGGCCCAGCATTTCTTTGGTTTTTACATCCAACGCGCCATCGGCATAGGTAGTGGTATCTAAAGCAAAAAAACGTTTGATATTGGTGTTTGATGATTCCATTATCCTGTCGTTCATTTTGGTACGATAGGTTTCAAAGTCGTCTATTAGTTTTCCCATGGGGGTAGTTGTTGAGTTATTAGGTTATTGAGTTGTTTGGTTGTTGCAGTGCTATGCATTGACGCTACGCTCGCTTTGAGAAGTTTTCTCGCCGCTGCGCTCGCTCGAAATGACAATCTTTTTTATTTATAGTCGTCATAGTTTAACTCTATCGCCGGGTCCCAGAGCAATTTTTTAAAGTTCTTTACTTTATCATCTTCAATTTCAACGCCTTCGTTTTCCAATAATTGCTGCATCATGGTGGGGCTGCCAAAATGGTGCTTGCCGGTGAGCAGGCCAATACGGTTTACTACACGGTGCGCAGGGACAGGCGGCATAAGGCCCGGGCAGTTACCCATTGCGTAACCCACCATGCGCGATGTGCCTGCCGTACCCAGGAAGTTGGCAATGGCACCGTAGGATGTTACTCGCCCATGTGGTATCTGGCGTGCTACGGCGTACACCTTATCGTAAAATGAATCTTCCTGCGTTTTTTTGTGCATGGCTATTCAAACGAAAATTTAACGTAGTTGATGTTTTTATTATGCGCCAGGTATTTACCCTCGTAATATGTTTTTATGGAGAGCACTTCGGTAACAAAAGCCGAATGGTACAGGTCTTCTGTTTGGATATGTTTGTTCAGGCCATACTCTGCTATTTTTTCTACGGTATAAGCGTGCAGGCCGTCGTTATCGGTTTTTAAGTGTACCACGCCGTTTGGTTGAAGCACTATCTTATACATATCCAAAAAACGTTTGGATGTCAGGCGTTTCTTTTCGCGGCTGATCTGCGGCTGTGGGTCGGGGAAGGTGATCCATATTTCTTCTACCTCGCCGGGAGCAAAGTAATCTAACAATGTCTCGATCTGTATGCGCAGGAAAGCCACATTGCTGATGCCATCTTCAATAGCCGTTTTTGCACCGCGCCAAATGCGGTTGCCCTTATAATCAATCCCGATAAAATTTTTATCCGGGAAGAGGCGCGCCATGTTAACGGTGTATTCGCCTTTGCCGCATGCCAGCTCTAATACTACCGGTTTATCATTCTTAAAAAAGTTGTTGGCCCATTGGCCCTTCATTGGTTTGCCTTCGTCAAGTTGCAGTACATTAGCAAAGTCCGCAATTTCGGCAAAGCGTCTTATCTTATCTTTTCCCACGTTTATTCTAAAAAATGTAAAAATAGCTTTTCCTTTTTTATTGGTACGGATAGAGTTTATATATTTGAGCAAAAGACAATATATTTTGGAAAAAGACGCAAAAATATACATCGCCGGGCACCGTGGTATGGTAGGTTCGGCTATACACCGTAAACTGGTTAAAGAGGGTTTTACAAATTTTGTTACCCGCGGCTCAAAAGAACTTGACCTGCGCGACCAGGTTGCAGTAACTGAGTTTTTTGCAGAAGAAAAACCTGATTATGTGTTTTTATGTGCTGCCAAAGTAGGGGGCATTGTTGCCAATAATACTTACCGCGCTGAGTTTTTGTATGATAATTTACAGATACAAAACAACGTGATCCATAACTCGTACCTTAACAATGTTAAAAAGCTGTTGTTTATGGGTTCGAGCTGTATATACCCGAAGATGGCGCCACAGCCTTTAAAGGAAGAATACCTGTTAACAGGGTTGCTGGAAGATACTAACGAGCCTTACGCCATTGCTAAAATAGCAGGCATTAAAATGTGCGATGCTTATCGCGCGCAATATGGCTGTAACTATATTTCGGTAATGCCTACTAACCTGTATGGTTATAACGATAACTATCACCCGCAAAATTCGCACGTATTGCCGGCTTTAATACGCCGTTTCCATGAGGCAAAAGCCAATGGTGTGCCAAACGTTACCATTTGGGG
Organism: Mucilaginibacter rivuli; assembly: GCF_019391655.1. Taxonomy (GTDB): domain Bacteria; phylum Bacteroidota; class Bacteroidia; order Sphingobacteriales; family Sphingobacteriaceae; genus Mucilaginibacter; species Mucilaginibacter rivuli. Next base: position 29,950 of record NZ_JAHXPQ010000001.1, read on the forward strand.
AACAGGATCACCTAAACGTGAGTTTTTGTTTGCTGATGATTTGGCCGAAGCATGCTATTACCTGATGCAGAACTACAGCGAACCCAACCTGATCAACATTGGTACCGGGCATGACCTGTCAATTAAAGACCTGGCTATGCTGGTGAAGAAAACAGTTGGTTACGAAGGCGATATTGATTTTGATACCACTAAGCCCGATGGTACGCCACGCAAGTTAATGGATGTATCGAAATTGCATAGCTGGGGCTGGAAACATAAGGTAGACCTTGAAGAGGGTTTAGCGCTTGCCTACCAGGATTTTTTAAAGCTTACTGAACAAACTGTTAATTAATAGCTTTCGCTAAGCGGCGGAATACCGTAATCTACCGGTTTCTTTTTATCTTTTTTGCCCAATGGGATGAATGATCTGATCTTATCCCAAACGGTAGAAACGGTTTCGTGGTTGATAATACCCGATGCCTTTTGCGATACGAGGTTAACCAGCATTTTTACCAGGAAGTTTGAATTTCTGAACAGGGTTTTGTTTAATGCGAAAGGTAAAAACAGCCTTGATGCCAAAGCCACCAGGTCTTCCACATTAAAGAGATTGTCTTTTGCAGGATTGGAACTAAACCCAGAGAATATAGTGGAAAATATGGCCGATGGGCTGCTGAAGTGTTTTTTTATAGCAGCTTCCTGTTCCGTTTTCTGAACCTTAAGGAGGGCTATTTCTGCCCTCAGATCGTTAATATTATTGATCGCCATTTTCTTCCCCTTTCTTTCCCAATAGTTTTTTGATCAGGAAGTTGATGATCTTAGGTTCGATGAATTTCTTATCAAACACGGCAACAAATACAGCAATAAAAAGATAAATTAAGGCCACAATGCCAAAGCCCATCCAATAAGCACCTAAAGTTGCACCCAGGTATAATGCAAGTGTTATGCTAAAAAACAGGATGGTTACCGCGGTACACAAAAGCACAAAAACCTCGGTAATTAAACTTGCCGAAAAAGATGTGCCCTTTTCAATGGCCTGCAGGCGGGCAAGTTTAATACGGGTTTCAATATATTGCTTAACCTGGTCGGTTAGGCCTGGCTTTTCGCCGTTTGTGCTTTCCATATGGTATTTATTAAACATCCCGCCAGTGGGGGCGGGATGCTATATTATGCGTGTTCTATATCGTCCTGGTATTCTTCTTCAACACCCTTGGCTTTATTTTTAAGGTTGTTAAATACTTTGTCTTTCAAACCTGCAAGGTTGTTGATCTCGGCAGAAGCGGTTTCTTTTATCGAATCGCCAAGGTTTTTTAATGATTCGGATAATTTGTCGCGTGTTTCAGAGCCTGAATCCGGTGCAAATAAAATGCCTAATGCCGCGCCTGCCGCTAACCCTGCCAACAGCGCAACTACTATTTTGGTATCGTCTTTCATAATACTTTGTGTTTAATTGTGATATGATTGATTATTATGTCTTTATTACAAAACTACATCAAATGCCATTAATTACTAACTAATCAACCCTGTTTTTAACAGATTGTTTTGATATTATTCATCATTATTGGTGTTTATCCTGTCTAAACGCTCTTCGGCCATGCGGTTGGTTTCATATATTTCTACCAGCAACAAAAAGAACGATAGTAAAACCGGGCCAAAAACTAAACCCAATATACCAAATAAGGGTATGCCTATAACTACACCAATAATGGTAATGAGCGGGTGCGTATTGGCAACGCGCTTATTAATAAACAGGCGCAGGTAATTATCCAGGTAAACCACCAATACAAAGCCCCAGCCCAATAAAAAGAAACCCTTCCAGGTATGCCCGTTAAAAAATAAGATGATGCTGAAAGCAATTGACATAACAGGCACGCCCACCACGGGCAAAAAAGATATGAATGTACCGATCACTCCCCAGAATATAGGGTCGGGAAAATCAACTATGGTTAGGCCAATAGCAAATATAATGCCTTGCGATAAGGAGATGATGCCCTGCCCCAAAACGTTTGAGTAAGTAGCGTTGCGTAACTCTGATGCGAATTTTAGCGCGTGTACTTCTCTAAAAGGCGCATACCTTACCAGCGTAGCCTCAAACTCTTTTATTTGGGTAAACATATAGAAGAGCAAAAAATACATCACCAATATGGTAAGCGAAATATCAGCCGCGCTGCTTAAAATAGAGGGGAACAGGTTGGTTACAAAGTTCCCTACCTTTTCGTTAATATTTATGGTATCTACAAAGTGGGGCTGGTTAAGGTGCGATCCCGCAAAGGCATCAACCTTACTAAGCCACTCCTGTATAGGTAAATGCGACGAGGCCAGCTCGCTTATCTTATTGACAACCAAAATGCTCACTGCTAAAAATGGGATAACAATAGCAATAAAGGAAATGACTATGATGAGCGTTGTTGCCCGGCCGCTACCCCAGCGCCGCTTTTCGGTAAGGTTTAAATATACCGGCCTGAATATGGTGAACAGTACAATAGCCCCTAAAATTGAATTGGTTAGTCCGCGTAAGGCAAAAACTAAAAAGCATCCTAAAATAACTATACCAACCAGTATAATGTTATTGCGTTGTTTATAGTTAAATATTGACATTGGGCTTTGTTTAATTTATGCATTATAAACAAAATAAAGCTCAAATGTTTGTGTGATATTACAATTAAGGTTTGTTTAAAATGCTGTTAATATTGTTACAGCTTGTGGCAATAGCGTCGAGGTAAAATTTGCAATCGTCGTTTGGGTTGGGTATTTCATAGCGCAATTGCTCAACTGCCAAAATGATATTTGAAAGCTGGTTTTTTATATCGTGCCTTAAAATATGTCCCTCATCGGGTTTTTGCTCATCGCTCATCAGGTTATTATTTATCAAGGTTGTTGGCTTTCATTTTATTGTAGAGGGTTTTACGGTCTATTTTTAAAATTTCGGCAGCTTTGGTTTTGTTAAAGTTTACCTCGCGCAATACGCGCAAAATAGTTTCGTATTCGGCCTCCATGGCGGCGTTCTTCAGGTCGTGCTTAATTTCTTTAACAGGCGTGTGGCCGGTTGGAGCGAATACTGCCTCTGCCATCATTGGACGCGAGTTAATGGTCATTTCTAAAGGCAAGGCTTTTATTTGCACCTCTTCGCCTTCGGTTAGTAAAGCTGCGCGGCGTACCACGTTCTTCAGTTCGCGAATGTTGCCTTGCCACCGGTAGTTCAATAAACACTCGGTAACTTCGGGCGAAAAACGGCTCACATGGCGGCCCAGCTCTTCGTTGGCTAAGGCTAAAAAGTGTTCGGCTAATAACAGGATATCTTTACCACGGTCGCGCAGAGGTGGCAGATCAATAGTAAACTCGTTAAAGCGGTGATAAAGATCTTCGCGGAATTTGCCGTTGCGGATGGCATCCTGCAGGTTCTCGTTTGTAGCCACAATAATGCGCACATCCAGATCTATCTCTTTTGTGCCGCCTATGCGGCGTACTTTGCGCTCCTGTACGGTACGCAGCAGCGCTGCCTGGATATCGTATGATAAGTTGGCTATCTCATCCAAAAATAAAGTACCGCCATTGGCCAACTCAAAATGGCCTATTTTGGTGGTTAAAGCACCGGTGAAAGATCCCTTTTCGTGACCGAAAAATTCGCTGCCGGCCAGCTCTTTAGTGAGTGAGCCGCAATCCATAGCAATGAAGGGTTTATCTGCGCGGTTGCTATTGAGGTGAATACTTTTAGCTACTGATTCTTTTCCTGTTCCGCTTTCGCCGATGATGATAACGCTGTACAGGGTTGGCGCAACCAGCTCTATCTGGTGTACCAATTCTTTTGAGGCACGGCTGGTACCTACAACAAAATCGTTGGAGGCGATGGTTTTTTTTGCCGGCCTGCTTGTTTCGGCAGGGGCAGCAGCAGGAATGGAATGATTGGTAATTTCGGTTAAAGCCTTTTGGGTTTCAATGGCTTTATTTATGGTAGTTAATATCTCATCGGGGTATAATGGTTTGGTAATATAATCATAAGCCCCAAGCTTAATGAGCTCTACCGCCATTTTAATATCCGAGTAACCTGTAATGATGATAACCCCTGTATCCGGGTGCTCGCGCTTTATTTTTTTGAGCATTTCGCGCCCATCGGTATCTTCCAGCCTGAAATCGCAAAGTACAAGGTTGAATTTATTGTTCTTTAACTGCTCGGCTGCGGTGGCACCGCTGGTAGCAGTTGAAACATTAAAGCCATTGCGGGTTAGAAATTTGGAGAGCAAAAGGCCCACATTAACTTCATCATCAATGATCAGGATATTTTTCATCGGACTGGTTTTATAGGTATCAGGTGGTTAAGTTACACACAATTTATCATTTGGGCAAAATTTTCTACAATGTTTATTTATGAGATAATATTATTATAAACAAAAATAGCGATGAGCCTGGAGGCCCATCGCTATTTTTTAACATGTTGGTATGCTTATTACAAACCAAAAGCGTAAGCTAAACGTAAGCCAACAAAGCCTAAGTTGCTACCGTTTGTTACCAATGGGGTATTACCTTCGTAACGTACACCTGCATCAATGTAGTTTTTGCCACCAACAGGGAACAAATAACCTATTTGCGGAGCGTAAGTGAACAAGGTAGAGTTAGTAGCACCGATATCTTTTTTGTTAGCTACGAATGATGCACCAGCTTCTGCCTGTACATAAAGGCTTGGCGTAGCAAAATACTTTAAACCAGCTTTAGCAGGTATCAATTGGATGTTTTTAACATCAACACCACCGATAGTTTTACCTAAGAAGGTATTGTAGCCAGCGTTTACAGTAACAAATAAGTCGGTTGCAACCGGGATATCTGCTTGTAATGAACCGCCAAGGTTAACATTGTAAGCGTTGTTAAAATCGCCAACAGGGATACCGGCTTCTGCACCGATGCTTAAACGAACACCATTATTTGAACTAGATTTTGTACTTGACTGAGCGTTTACGCCTAATGATAAAGCTGCAAATGCTAAAGATAAGATTGAGATTTTAAATGTAGTTTTCATGATCTTGTGATATTATTTTATTGTGTTTTTTAATTAACGCAACAAAGTAACGGTACAAAACATATATGATTTATCATCCAAAAGTAAACACTATTCAATCGATTGATTAACAGCGTTTTATTTTTTGACTTTTATGGTATTTTGGTCAGTTTATTGTCAGGAATGTTAAATTTCGCATATTTTTAAACAAACGAGGTGAATTATTTCATGTTAAATGAATGAAAACATTTTGCGCTTTTAACGTTTTATTAACTGCCGTGATAGAATATTGAGGTAATAATCCCGTTCTTCAAATACAACATCACCAACAACTAAATACTATGGATACCAATCTGAAAAAGATACTGATACTTGATGATAATGAAGATATATTGGAAATGGTTAAAGAAGCGATGCTTAGCGAAGGCTATGATGCTGAAAGCATCAGCGCTACAAACGACATTATACAATCGGTAAAGGAATACGGCCCCGACCTGGTATTGATAGATTATTTATTACCCGGTATAAATGGCGGCGAACTTTGCCATCACATCAAAACCAACCCCGAAACGGCACATATCCCCGTGGTGATGTTATCGGCTTACCCAAGAGTGCTGGCATCTTTAGGTAATTACGGATCGGACGCGTTTATTGCCAAGCCGTTTTCGCTGGAGGAACTGACAGGTACAGTGAAAGGGTTGTTAGATAAAGCTGAGCACGCGGCGGTGTAGACTCACCCGGTCGTTGCTGCGCCGACCACCCTCTCTAACGCAAGCGTTAAAGAGGGTAAAAACAATTAATCACTCCCCTTTAAATTCGGCAGGGCGCTTTTCTAAAAAGGCGGCTACTCCTTCTTTAAAATCATGCGTGCCCATACATTTGGAGAACTCGCTGATCTCGGTTTCAAAACCATTAACATCGCTGCGGGTGGCGGCGTTTACGGCGGTAATGGCCGACGCGATGGCAAGCGGCGCGCGCTTTAATATTTTATTTAATAGCTCTTCGGCTTTGGTTAGCAACTCTTCGGGGCTAACTACATGGTTTACCAGGCCAAACTGAAGTGCATCGGCTGCGGTTACCATATCCGATGTCATGATCATTTCAAGCGCTTTGCCGCGGCCAACCAGTTGGGTTAGGCGTTGCGTGCCGCCGTAACCGGGGATGATGCCGAGGGTAAGTTCGGGTAGGCCCAGTTTGGCATTATCGGATGCGATGCGGATATGGCAGGCCATGGCCATTTCTAAACCTCCGCCCAAAGCGAAACCATTTATAGCCGCTATAACGGGCTTGCTGCCATTGGCTATCAAGTCAAAAACTTTGGTATGGCCGTTTTGTGCCAGCTCGCGACCGGTATGGGCATTCAAATTAACAAACTCGGATATATCTGCACCGGCAATAAAGGCTTTTGGCCCTGCACCTGTAATGATAATGCCGCCCACATCGGGGTTAGCAAAGGCACCGGTAAAAGCAGTATGCAACTCGGCAAGGGTAACCGCATTCAAAGCGTTCAGTTTGCTTTCGCGATTGATGGTGATGTATTGGATGCGGCCCTTATTGGTAATCAGCAGGTTCTCAAATGCCATAATACATTGGTGTTAAAAATTACGGTGCTCTTTTACCCAGTCGGTAATATAGGTAACAATATCTTTTGTGGTTGTGCCGGGCGGGAACAATTGCCCTACGCCCATCTGGTTCAGTTCCTTCATATCACTTTCGGGGATAATGCCCCCGCCGGTAATCAACACATCGTCCATCCCTTTTTCTTTCATGATGGCCATTATTTTGGGGAAAACTGTCATGTGTGCGCCCGAAAGTATGGATACGCCAATAGCGTCAACATCTTCCTGCAGGGCGGCGTTCACCACCATTTCGGGGGTTTGGCGCAGGCCGGTATAAATTACTTCCATACCTGCATCGCGTAAGCTGGTAGCGATGATCTTGGCGCCTCGGTCGTGTCCGTCGAGGCCAACTTTGGCAACCAGCACGCGTATGGGGCGGTTAAATTCGGGTGTAATCATAATTTATTCGAAGCTAAGCATTTTAACAGAATTTCGAATGTTGGATTTTCAATTTCGAATTTTGAGATCAGTCACTTTTTATGTGTAAGGCTATTGGATATACGACGGTACCAGCCGAGCAGGAGCAGGTGGCGAAGTTTATTATGGGGGTATGAGTGAGGGGGGGTTATACAATCGTTTCACTTTCCGGCATGCCATTGATATAAGTGTCAATAAATTTAAGCACCTTATCAATTACCCGCTCTACCACCGGCTTGCGTTCCAATAGTTTTGGTTTTTCTATCAGGATGTCAAATACATCATCTCTCAGCGGCTTGCGCTCTGTGAATAGGTAATTGCCGATAATGTCATTCAATTTTTCCGGCACGAGGCCTTCTTGCTTACATAAGTCTACCAAAGCTTTTCGTTTTTCATCATTAACGAAAGCATCGAATGCGGCCGGGATTTCATCAACGTCCTCAATTAGAGGTAAATTCTCTATGATGAATTTTTCAATCAGTTCCTTTTTTGAACGTAGTTGAATTTCACCTGTCAATAAGTCCAAGATGGCTTTTCGCTGCTGCGCCTGTTCTTCCGTCGTTCCGTATTTTAGTTTGGCTAATAGTTTCAGGATGTATAATACATTGATCTCGTCGCGATGGATTAATTCCAATTCAAAATCAACGTCGTTAAGTATAGATACTTTTTCTACCGAATTATCGGTCTTTACTTTGTCGTATAAGTCGAGGTATTTGCTACGATAGTCGTTAAAGGTTTGCTCGGTCATACCAAGGCTGTCAAAGCTAAAGTCGGCAAAGGTGGTCAAGATGTTTTTGATACGAAGTAATTCCCTGAAGGCTTTTACAAAGGACAATTCATCTTCTTCGTGCTCAAGGTAGTTCACACTGTCAACCGTTGGGGTTATGGCATACAATTCTTCAACGCCCTTATTGAATTGCGCTACATAGTCTTCGATAGGCTGCATGATGATCACATCTATCGCATCTTTGTTTGAGAACAAGGTTATTGCTTCGTCGGTAGCTGCTTTTAGATTGCGAAAAACCACGATGTTACCTTGCGATTTTTGCTCATTTAAAATACGGTTGGTACGAGAATAGGCCTGTATCAATCCGTGATATTTTAAGTTTTTATCAACGTAAAGTGTGTTTAGTGGTTTGCTGTCGAACCCGGTCAAAAACATATCGACTACAAGCAATATATCTACCTCTTTATTTTTTACCTTTTTTGCGATGTCGTTATAGTAATTGTAAAACGACTGGCTGTCTTTTGTAGAAAACTTGGTGCCATACATGGCATTGTAATCTGTAATAAACTCGTCCAGCTTTTCGCGGGTATGTTTGTTTATCGGAGCATTGTCGTCTATTTCCAATTCGGGGTCGGGGATAAACCCGTTGGCGTCTTTATCGTCTTCGTTAGCACCGTAAGAAAATATGGTAGCGATGCGCAGACGATGCTCCCCGGCTAACTTTTTGGCCTTGAATAGCTCGTAGTATTTAATCAGGGTATCAACACTGCTTACGCAGAACATACCGGTGAATGTGCGGCCGTGAGTTTTTTTATCGTGATTTTGAAGGATATAGTCCGTTATCTTGTTTAGCCTGTCAGGCGATTCCAACAACTCTTTTGTATCAATATCTTCAACTTTTATATCGATGTTGTTGTTGCTGTCTTCCTTTTGTTTGTACCTGCCTACATACTCTACCGAAAACTTTAATACGTTCTCATCTTTTATGGCATCGGTTATCACATATTTATGCAGACAATCATCAAAAAGTTCCTTGGTCGTCCGTTTGCCTAATTCATTTTTTATGGCGTTATCGGCAAATATCGGTGTGCCGGTAAAGCCGAATAGCTGGTGGTTATTAAAGAATGCTTTTATGCGGTTATGTGTTTCGCCGAATTGGCTGCGGTGACATTCGTCGAAAATGAAAACGATACGCTTATCCTTCAGCTTTTCCATCCGGCTTAGGTAGCCTGGTTTGCTTATGGCAGTATTGAGTTTTTGGATGGTGGTAACGATCAGTTTGGTATCATCGCCTAACTGTTTTACTAATGCCTGAGTATTATCAGTGCCGTCAATGCTACCTTTGCTAAAGCTGTTGAACTCTTTGGTGGTTTGGTAATCAAGGTCTTTTCTATCTACCACGAAAACTACTTTGTAAACCTGTGGCTGTTTTACCAAAAGCTGACTGGCTTTGAACGAAGTGAGTGTTTTGCCCGAACCCGTGGTATGCCAGATATAACCGTTTTTAGCGGTGGTTTTTACCCGCTCAATAATAGCCTCAGATGCGTAATATTGGTAAGGGCGCAATATCATGAGCATTTTTTGCGCCTCGTTGAGCACTGTATAGCGGGTGATCATTTTTGACACATGGCATGGTTCTAAAAATATCTTAGTAAATTGCTCTAACTGGGTAATTACCTTATTCTCCCTGTCTGACCAATAGAAAGTTTGTTTGAATGACTGATGCGGGTTATTAGCGTAGTATTTGGTATTAACGCCATTACTGATGACAAATAATTGAATGTATAAAAATAAACCGTGCGATGCGCCGTAGCTATGGCGGTGGTAACGATTGGTTTGGTTAAAGGCCTCCTTTAACTCCAACCCTCGACGCTTTAGTTCTATCTGAACCAAAGGCAGCCCATTAACCAATATAGTAACATCATAACGGTTTTTATAAGCCCCCTGCATAGTTACCTGTTGGGTAACCTGGAACTGATTTTGGCACCAATGCTCCTGGTTTATAAACTCGATGTACGCGCTGTCGCCGTTATCTTTGGTGTATTGTACCTTATCGCGTAGAGTTTTAGCCCGCTCAAACAGGTTACCTTTGTTCAAATGATTGAGTGTTTTCTCGAACTCCGTATCGGTTATGGTAACCTCGTTATGCTTTTCTAACTGGCTTTTTAAATTAGCAAGTAAGGCCTGTTCATCTTTTAAGACAACATACGCATATCCCAACCCTTTCAGCTGAATAACTAAATTATCTTCTAAAACTTGCTCGGGCTGGGTTGTCATTTATATGAACATTTGTTGTATTAGTCCTTTTTTAAATATTTGGGCTTGTTGAAGCTGTTGGTTTACAAGGTCGATCTTATTGTCGATAGACGAAAGAAAATCTCCTATTTTTTGTTGTTCTTTTAAAGATGGTAGCTGAATAGTTATCTTGTATATGGTAGACGCACTTAAACTTGGAACTCCAGAAGCTTCATTATACAAGTACCAGTTTATAATCGTAAATCTATGATATAACCATTTGGCAATGCAATTTTCATGCACTTCGGTATAAAACAAAGTGTCAACCGTCCAAAATGGCGTATCCATATATTTGGGATTATCAATTGTTCCTTTGCGGCCAATTAAAACTGACGGCTTATTATATAAAAAATCATTTGTTCGCCCAATTTCGCCTCCCGTTCCTAATATAGGATAAGCACCTTGACTTCTTATAATAGCTTTTTGATCTTTGCCATATTTTATAGTAATCAAATCCTCCAATTTCATTTCTTGCCAATCCGGAAACTCTTTCCCATTCCCATCTTTAAAGCGAATCTCTCGAGCAAATAGCTGTTGACTAGCCCCCTTTTTATATTTTTCTAAAAGTGCCTTTTTGCTGATAAGTTGCTGTATTTTGTCATCGATTGCTGTAAGGAATGTGGCGATCTTTTTTTGTTCTTTCTTTTGAGGAACATATATCGGATCATTTAAAACATAAGCATTATTAATTTTCATATCGTTTTTTGCCCCCTTTTTCACTAGGGGTCGTAAATAACGATTTGTGTTTGCATCTAACGAAAAATAGAAGTCTAAAAAAGTTCCATCAGCGGTATTGCCATTTACTTTGTAAACAGCATATAAAGTAGAAACGATCCCGGGTTTTCCTTTATTAATTTTTATAACGCCATATGGGTTTTCTTTTAATGGACTTTTTGTATAAACTATATCGCCTACTTCTAACACATGGTAATTATGTACTGATTCGCCTGCATACGACCTTCCCAAATGTTTTATCTGATTAACAACTCCAAATTGTTTTGAAACAGATAGCACTTGTGATTTATCATATTTCAACTTGTAATTTCGCTGTTTTGCTTCATACAATAATTGATTTAAAGGCATACGTTTCCATGAAGACCTAAATTCTTTAAACCTCAATGTAGGAAATGCATTTGTGTTATTTTCCATTTTAGAAAGGAGAATCGATATTTAGTTCCCTACAAAAAGCCGCAATAGTTTTATCTATTAAAACAATGTCGTCCTCAAGTTCTCGTAATTCACGAGATATAGTAGTCAAATCTATAGTTTCTTCTTCCTCGAATGTATTTACATACCTTGGAATATTAAGGTTATAATCATTGTCGGAAATTTCTCCAAGTGTTGCAATGTGACTGAATTTATCAACTTCGTTCCTTTCACGGTAAGTTTCTATTATTCTTGCAATGTCTTCTTCTCGTAATGAATTTTGTGTACCTCTCTCAAAATATTCAGCAGAACTAATAAAAAGAACGTTGTCGGGGTTCTCTCGACATTTTTTAAATACCAATATGGCTGTGGGGATAGATGTGCCATAAAACAGGTTGGCGGGTAGGCCTATTACTGCATCCAAGTAGTTACGATCCTCAATTAGATATTGCCTTATGTGCGCCTCTGCACCACCCCTGAATAGTACGCCATGCGCCACAACTACTGCCATTGTACCATTATCGGTCAAGTGGTGCACCATGTGCTGTACAAAAGCAAAATCGGCTGTCGACTTTGGCGCCAGCCTGCCGTATTGGCTAAAACGCTCGTCGCCCATATGCAAAGGGCTTGCACTCCAATGAGCCGAGAACGGCGGATTGGCTACTATCGCCTCGAATTGTTCGCCTATATGTTGTGGTTGTTCCAATGTATCTTCCTGTCGCAAGTCAAACCTGCGGTAATGCACATCGTGCAATATCATATTCATACGGGCCAAATTGTAGGTGGTGCGATTAAGCTCCTGCCCATAAAACTTGCCTACTTCGGTAACCTCCTTAGCTACCCGTAAAAGTAAAGATCCCGATCCACACGCCGGATCGTACACCGAGCGCAGCCGTGTTTTGCCGGTAGTTACCAGTTTTGCCAATACCTTTGATACTTCCTGCGGGGTATAAAACTCACCGGCTTTTTTACCTGCCCCGCTTGCAAATTTACCAATGAGGTATTCGTAAGCATCGCCTAATACATCCGAGTTGGCATCAGCTAAATTAAAATCAATCTTATTTAGATGTGCTAATACTTTGGAAATCAATGAGTTCTTTGCCGATTCGGTACGACCCAGTTTAGTCGAGGTAAGATCAAGGTCTTCGAACAGGTTATCAAAATCGTCCTGGCTATCGGTACCCATTGTACTTTGTTCGATGTTATTGAGTATACGGGCAAGGTCGGGTAGTATAAAATTGCTTTTTACTTCGGCATCCTCATCATCCGCATCAGCGTTACCACGCTTGGCTATTTCGCTGAACAGTTCCGATGGTTTTAAAAAGTAACCTAATTTAATGAGGGCTTCCTCTTTTATCGCCTCAAGGTAAGCATCTCCTTTTTGGGTGCCTTCTTTGATGTTCTCGTATTTTATGCCATCCTCTTTTAATATATCGTCGGCATAGATGTGCATTTTTTCGGACAGGTATTTATAGAATATAAAACCTAATATATAATCGCGAAACTCGTCGGCATCCATTTTGCCACGCAGGGTGTTGGCAATGTTCCATAGTTGCTGCTCAAGCTGCTTCTTTTGATCTTCTGACATTAATAACCTGTAGATTTGGGGACTGTATGCGAAGATAGCAAAGTGTCACGTTTTATGTCAAAATTTTGCAAATCCCACCAAAATTTTGTACCTTGTATGGAGTTACAAAGGAATAAGGAGTAAAGATCAAGGACTTTTTGAAATTCTTACTTTTACCCCCCCCCCCGCCTGTTGGCTACCTGTCGCGCAGGGATTGCTTCGTGCCTCGCAAAGACGTGGTGGTTAGGGTGGCGTTTAAATCTTACTTTATCCCCCCTTTCAATTATTGATTTATTGATTGTCTGAATGATTGAATGGGAAGAGTTGGCTACCTGTCACGCAGGGATTGCTTCGTGCCTCGCAAAGACGTGGTGGTTAGGGTGGCGTTTGAGTCTTACTTTATCCTCATGCCTGTTGGTTACCTGTCGCGCAGGGATTGCTTCGTGCCTCGCAAAGACGTGGTGGTTAGGGTGACGTTTGAATCTTACTTTATCCCCCCCCCCTTGCCAATGATTGAAGGATTGATTGTCTGAATGGTTGAATGACAAAAAGAAATAATGAAAATACCCAAGAATACCCAAGACACCCAAGTCTTTTTGGGGTTACCCATGGCGCTTAGCGCAAGGCCCCGCAAGCAGCTAAATTGCGAATTTGATAATTAGCGTTCTCGAAATTAGCTGAAAACACCCAAGTTTACCCAAGGTTTTTGGGTTTTGTATTGCGAAAATGGCAATGGAGCCAATGGTTGAAGGATTGATTGACAGAATGATTGATTGTTCAAAAAGCATACCTGCCGCCGGCCAATCAAATTGGATAGACAGGTATTCAATCAATCAATCATTCTCTCAATCGATCATTGTTAGTTAGACATGGCTTTGTTGAGCGCGATGATGGCTTCGTCGAAGCTTTCGCGGGCGATAAGGAACTGGATGTTTACCTGGCGCAGGGCGAAGCCGGCGCTTTTGATATCGATACCTTTGCTTGCCAGCGCGCCTGCCGATTTAGCGAGTAAGCCGGGCTGATCGATATTGGAGCCGATGAGGCAAACCATGGCAACGGGTTCAACGGTTACTTTTTCGAAGAGGTCTTCCAGCTCGGCAATGAGCTTTTTGTTGAAGTCTTTCTCCCAGATAACGATGGATATGCTGTTGGCGCTGGTGGCCTTAAAGTTATAGCTGATGCCGAGGTTGTAAAACACCTGCATGATGCGGAAATCGGACCCTACGTTGCCAACCATGAGCGGGTCGTAAATATCGATGATGAGCAGTTTGGTGGTGCCGGTTATTACTTCTACACGCTTGCTGTCGCACACATAGTCTTTGGTGATGAGTGTGCCCGGGTGCTCCGGTTCGAAGGTGTTTTTGATACGTAGGTTGATGTTGTTGATCTCGAGCGGCTTTGATGCTTTAGGGTGGATGGCTTCCATGCCCACATCGGCCAGCTGATCGGCAACATCGTAATTGGTGAAGCCTACGGGTACGCAATTATCTACACCAACCAAAACCGGGTCGGCACTGCAAAGGTGGTATTCTTTGTGGATGATGGCTTCGCCGGGGTTTACGGCAACGGCAATTTTGCAGAAGGTAACCTCGCTGTAACCACGGTCAAACTCGCGCATAATACCTTCGGTGCCTTTGGCGTAGCCGGTTACGATGCAGATGGTTTTGCTGAAATCGATATGGCTGAAGGTATGCTTGATGCGCTGATCGATGGTGTATGATTTATGATCGTGGAAACCACTCAGATCAACCAATGTAGCGTTGATGCCCATGTTCTGCAAGATGTTGGTGAACACCCAGGCAGAGTGGGTTTCGCCGATAGAGGCGAGGATCTCGCGGGCGGCCTGTAAAATGCCTTCGGTGCTTACATAGCCCGAAGCCAGTATATTGGCAAGGTTATCCAGGTAATGCTTGGCATCGCGTACACGCTTCTCGATGAACTCATCGGCAGCAGCAAGGTCAAGGCCCAGGTCGACATATTTTTTGTTGAGGTTTTGGAGCTGGATGATCAGGTCTTCGATAGACTGGTGAAAATCCTGGTATTTGGCAATGCGGTGGTAAACGCCCGGCTCGCCGGTCTTTTTGTTTTCGAGCAATAAATTGGTCACCCCCGAAAATGCCGAAACCACAAAAATGCGGTTGTATAAAGCATCGCCTTCGCGGTTATATAATATGATGTTTTTGATGACATCGCCAAGGGCACTCATGGATGTGCCACCTATTTTTTCTACTGTAAGCATGTTATTTTGCTATCCCTGACTGGTTTAGTGGGCGCAAATTTATAAAAATAGGCTATTAGTAAGAATTTATTATCTATTGGGTTGATAGATTTTACTGAGCCCCCTTTTTAAGCGATGACCCCCTGATGATCATTTCCGATTTCAGTACGATAGACTCGGTTAACATCATGTCCGTCACTTCGCGTAAATGGTTAATAAGGGTACGTGCGGCAACCTCGCCCATTTCATAACTTGGATAGTTAATCGTTGTTAAGTTAGGATCAACCAGTCCCGATATCGGGTCGTTATTAAAACCCGCTATGGCGATATCTTTTGGTATGCTTATGCCGGCCAGTTTGAGTTCGCGCATGCAATAGGCAGCAAAAGCGTCATTGGTAATAAAAGCGCCATCGGGTAAGGGGTTAATAGCGAGTATCTGTTTGGCGGCGTCAACATTTGGGCCAATGTGCTCATCCATGTAATTAATGATGAGTAGCTCGTCGGTATATTTCAAGCCGTTGTCCTCGAGTGCCTTTTTATAGCCTTCAAACCTGTCGGCATATACATTGCGTTTCAGGTTACCGGTAACATGTACTATTTTTTTGCAACCCTGTTCGATCAGGTGGGATGTGATCTCGTAGGCGGCTTTATAATTATCTATCACCACGTTGGGGCAGTCTTTATGCTTATATACCCTGTCGAAGAAAAGCAAAGGGATCTTCTTTTCGATAAAAACCTCAAAGTGGCTGATGTCTTCAGTATCGTAAGCGAGCGATGCCATTACGCCGTCAACCCGGCTATTGAACATGGTGTTGGCATTGGCAATTTCCTTTTCAGTATTTTCTAATGACTGGCTGATAATAAGGTTATAGCCCGATTCGCTGGCCACTTTTTCCATTCCCGCTAAAACGGTTGCAACAAAATAACTGTCTAACCGGTGTATAATTACGCCAATGGTATTGGTACGTTTAAGCCTTAAGCTACTGGCAAAGGTATTGGAGCGATAACCCATCGCACGGGCCGTATCCATTATTTTCTTTTTGGTTTTACGGCTTATTGCCGGATGATCGCGCAGGCCGCGACTTACTGTAGCGGGCGAAATATCAAGCTCTTTAGCAATATCGTAGATGGTTATTTCTTTACTTTTCATTATTCAGCAAGCAACAAGGGTGTAGGTTTTTACAAACTAAATGAAAAATATTATCAAATAAAATTACAATCGGTTGCATTTTAAAATTTAATCAATAATTTTACCCCTGAATTGGTGTATTAACTATACTAATATCCTTTTATAAACTAATAAAATTTGAATGCTGCTTCTCGGTATTGATGTAGGTACATCCTCTATAAAAGTGTCAGTTGTTGATGCGGTATCGCAAACATGCGTTGCATCTGCGCAATATCCTGATACTGAATCGCCCATTACATCGCTGCAGCCCGGCTGGGCAGAGCAATCGCCGCAAATGTGGTGGGAGCATGTGCAAAAGGCCATATTGCTGGTGCAAAAAAAGGGTGGGTTTGATCCTAAAGATATTAATGCAATTGGAATAGCTTATCAAATGCACGGTTTGGTACTGGTTGATAAAGACCAGAACGTATTGCGCGACAGTATTATCTGGTGCGATAGCCGTGCCGTAGCCCTTGGCGAAAATGCTTTTGACACTATTGGCCATGAGCAATGCCTGAGCCATTTGCTCAACTCGCCAGGGAATTTTACGGCTTCAAAACTGGCATGGGTTAAAGCTAATGAGCCTGAAATTTATAGCAAAATTGATAAGATAATGCTGCCCGGCGATTATATAGCCATGAAGCTGACGGGCGATATTACCACAACGGTTTCGGCTTTGTCTGAGGGGATATTTTATGACTTTTTATGCAACAAATTGTCAGATGATGTAATGAAATTTTACGGTTTCAGCGGAAGCGTCATCCCCGATATCCAACCTGTATTTTCAGAGCATGGTTTTTTGAAACAATCGATTGCCGATAGTTTAAATCTTAAAGCCGGTATCCCGGTAACTTATAAAGCCGGCGATCAGCCAAATAACGCCTTATCATTAAACGTTTTACAACCCGGCGAAGTTGCAGCAACAGCCGGAACATCAGGTGTGATATATGGTGTAAGCGATAAACTGGCTTACGACAAGGAGTCGCGTGTAAATACATTCGCGCATGTTAATTATGCCGAAGAGCAAAAGCGTTTAGGTGTATTACTTTGCATAAACGGCACAGGCAGCCTTAACCGCTGGACGAAAAGCCTTTTTGGCGAAAGCGTTAGCTATCAGCAAATGAACGATGAGGCGCAGGGTATAAAACCCGGCAGCGAAGGCTTGCGCATATTGCCTTTTGGCAATGGTGCCGAACGTATGCTGAACAATAAACTTATCGGCGTTCATTTTCATAACATTGATTTGAACTTACATACAAGGGCGCACATTTTCAGGGCGGTACAGGAGGGTATAGCTTTTTCTTTCCGTTACGGATTGGATATTATGCGCAGCAATGGCATGAACCCAACGGTGATACGGGCCGGTAAAGCCAACCTGTTTTTAAGCGGCTTGTTTACACAAGCCTTTGTTGATGTTACCGGCGTACCGGTAGAATTATACCATAACGATGGTAGTGTAGGCGCTGCCTTAGGCGCTGGTATTGGCTGCAGGGTTTATACATCGCCGGCCGAAGCATTTACAAATGCCAAACCAGTGCAACTTATTGAACCGGGCAAGTACAATTACGAGCAGATGTACACCGAGTGGAAAACATTATTACAAAAGCAACTCACAATAGAATAACACACATAAAAATAATAAAATGGCAAATGTAGTTTTAGGGGAAAAGGAATTTTTCAAAGGTATAGCACAGGTTAAATATGAAGGCCGGGAGTCTGATAATCCACTGGCTTTTAAATGGTATGATGAGAGCCGCGTTGTAGCAGGCAAAACACTGAAAGAGCATTTGCGCTTTGCCGGTGCTTACTGGCACTCGTTTGTGGGTAATGGCGGCGATCCTTTCGGTGAGCCTACACACGTGCATCCATGGAACGTTAAAGCTGATGCTGTTGAACGCGCCAAAGATAAAATGGACGCCGCGTTTGAGTTTTTGACCAAAATGAACCTGCCGTTCTATTGCTTCCACGATGTGGATGTGGTTGATTATACCAATGATATTAAAGAAAACGACCGCCGTTTACAGGCACTGGTTGATTATGCTAAACAAAAACAAGCGGATAGCGGTGTAAAACTGTTATGGGGAACAGCTAACCTGTTCTCACACCGCAGGTACATGAACGGCGCTACTACTAACCCCGATTTCCACGTGTTAACACATGGCGCGGCGCAGGTTAAAGCTGCTTTAGATGCTACCATTGCCTTAGGTGGCGAGAACTACGTATTCTGGGGTGGCCGTGAAGGGTACATGACTTTGCTGAACACCGATATGAAACGCGAACAGGAGCATTTTGCAAAATTCCTGCACACAGCTAAGGATTATGCCCGCAAGCAAGGCTTTAAAGGTACTTTCTTTATCGAACCAAAACCTTGTGAGCCATCAAAACACCAATACGATTATGATTCGGCAACGGTTATTGGCTTTTTACGCCAGTACGATCTGTTGAAAGATTTTAAGCTGAACCTTGAAGTAAACCACGCTACTTTAGCGGGTCATACTTTCCAGCATGAGTTACAGGTTGCTACAGATGCAGGCCTTTTAGGCTCGATAGATGCTAACCGCGGCGATTACCAGAATGGCTGGGATACAGACCAGTTCCCTAACAATATTACCGAAATTGTTGAGGCTATGCTGGTAATACTAGATGGTACAGGTTTACAAGGCGGGGGTATTAACTTTGATGCCAAAATACGCCGTAACTCAACCGATCCGGCTGATCTGTTCTACGCGCATATTGGTGGTATGGATATATTTGCCCGTGCTTTGATCATTGCGGATAGCATCCTGCAAAAGTCTGATTACAAAAAAATACGCACGGAACGCTACTCCTCTTTTGATAGCGGAAAAGGAAAAGATTTTGAGCAAGGTAAACTATCGTTAGAAGAATTGCGCCAATTTGCTATAGATAACGGCGAACCGGCAGTTGCAAGTGGAAAACAAGAATATTTAGAAAATTTGATTAACAATTATATTTAATCTATTATTGTAAAATGTACACTAACTAAAGGTGTACATTATAAACCATAAAACCTAAGTATCAAAAATGAAAACACTCCAAACCGGTGATTACCTGGTATTCCTGTTTTACTTTGTTGTTGTTGCCGCCTACGGATGGTGGATATACCAACGTAAAAAGAATGTTAATGCCACATCCAACGATTACTTTTTAGCCGAAGGTTCATTAACATGGTGGGCCATTGGTACCTCCCTGATTGCATCGAACATATCTGCAGAACAGTTTATCGGCATGAGCGGTTCGGGCTTTAAACTGGGCCTGGCTATATCAACTTATGAATGGATGGCTGCGGCTACCCTGGTAATTGTTGCTGTGTTCTTCATTCCGGTATATTTAAAAAATAAAATATTTACCATGCCGCAGTTTCTACACCAGCGGTATAATGGCACAGTGGCCATGATTATGGCTATATTTTGGTTGTTTTTATATATCGTGGTAAACCTGCTGTCAATTTTATACCTGGGCGCTATCGCTATCCATGGTATTGCTCCTGAGTTTTCCATTGGCTTGTGTATTATATTGCTGGCTGTATTCTCGGTAATTATTGCACTTGGCGGTATGAAGGTTATCGGTTATACCGATGTTATACAGGTATTCTTTTTAATATTGGGCGGTTTGGTAGCATCATACGTTGCATTGAACCTGGTAAACAGCTCAACAGAACCATCAAGCGTGGGTGGTATGTTCAGCGGTTTAAAACAGGTAACCACCCAGGCTGCCGATCACTTTCACATGATATTCCAGAAAGACAATAAAAACTATGTCGATCTGCCGGGATTAAGTGTGTTATTAGGTGGTATGTGGATCACTAACCTTAACTATTGGGGCTGTAACCAGTACATTACCCAACGTGCCTTAGGTGCTGATTTGAAGACTGCGCGTAGTGGTATTTTATTCGCCGCGTTCTTAAAGCTGTTAATGCCGCTTATTGTGGTTATACCTGGTATAGCGGCTTATGTGTTGTATCAGCGTGGTATGTTCCATACTGCCGATGCGGCAGGTATGCTTACCCATAACGGCATTACCGATGTAAATAAAGCATACCCATCTTTACTGAACTTGTTGCCTACTTATATGAAAGGTTTGGCATTCGCGGCACTTACCGCGGCTATTGTGGCCTCACTTGCCGGTAAAGTAAACAGTATTGCTACTATATTTACGCTTGATATCTACAAAAAGGCCATTAACCCTGATGCATCAGAGGCCAAGTTGGTAAACCTGGGTAAAATATCTGTAGCTGTTGCTATGGCAATGGGTGTAGTATTAGCCTACCTGGTTGGCGAAGCTTTAATGGGCGAAGGCAAACAAGGCTTTAACTATATACAGGAATACACAGGCTTTTTCTCGCCGGGTATCTTAGCGATGTTCCTGTTGGGTTTCTTCTGGAAAAAAGCTACATCTAACGCGGCCTTATTTGCTACTATAGGTGGTTTTATATTGTCTATTGTATTAAAGTTCCTTCCAAAATTTGCCGACCTGAGCTTTTTAACCCCTTATGGTTACTATGCGCCAAACTACGGTAACGGCGGTGCATACGAAATACCATTCTTTGACCGTATGGGCTTTGTATTCGTTATCTGCGCGGTAGGTATGTGGATCATCAGTATTATTGAGACCAATAAGGGTGTTAAACCTAACAGTCTCGAGGTTGATACTAAAATGTTTAAAGTTACACCGGGTTTCGCTATCGGATCATTGGTGATCTGCGGTATATTAACCGCCTTGTACACCATTTTCTGGTAATATTAATCCTTTAAATATTAAAATGCCGCCCTGCTTAAAAAGGGCGGCATTTTTTTTGCGATAAATTTTGCCCCGCCAATAAAACCTGTATCATTGCATAAAGAATTATATAGTGGACGACATAGCTATCTACCTGCATTACGCGCCAGTTGCCTCGGTTATATTTGCAATTACCATCGCATCATCATTATTGGCTTTTTATAGTGATGACCTGTATACCCGCATGATATTGAACCCTTATAATGTATATAAGGGTAGCGAAATATATACGTTGCTTACCAGTGGTTTTATCCATAAAGATTGGATGCACCTGGCGTTTAATATGATGTCGTTCTCTTGTTTTGCTTTCAGGCTCGAAATGATTTTGGGTCATTGGCAATTCGGATTACTATACATCGCCAGCCTTGTTTTGAGCGACTTGCCTACAGTGTACAAAAACCGGAAAAATTTTTGGTACCGGAGCCTGGGTGCATCAGGAGCAATCAGTGCCGTGGTGTTTGGTTACATCATGTTCGATCCGCTGGCCAAATTGCAGATCATGTTTATCCCAATTGGTATACCGGCTATCTTGTTTGGTGTTTTATACCTGATATATTGCGTATACGCATCACGCCGTTCGGCCGACAATATCAACCATGATGCGCACTTTTATGGAGCAATATGCGGAATAGTATTTACGATTATCCTGATACCCCAATCGGTCCACATCTTTTTTGGGAAGCTGGCGCAAGCCTTTGGTGCTTAATTTAAAGCGGCTGATCAATATGCTCCGCAGGGATAAAGTTGTTTTCCTTATCCAGCAAAAAGCTCATGGGATGCTCAGGGTTTTTAATGATCTCTAACAATAAAAAGCCCCAGCGTTTCCAAAAGCTTTCCAGCACTTGTCCGAATGTTTTACCTAACCACTCGTCAAACAGGGGTTTTACGCTCATACCTTTCAAACTCATGGCTTCTAAATATATCTCATCGCCAACTGGTAAAATATTGTATTCAGGCAAGCGGTTAAACAGGTAGGCTGAGTAAAATATGCGCCCGCAAAACTCCTCGTATTGTATGGGGTGCAAAATCTTATCTTCTATTTTGGATAGGATGTTTTTATGATAGTTGCGGTTAGCTCCGTTATCCTGCAGGCATATAATGAGGCCAAAATCTTTCACGCGGATAGAGAAGGTGAGCGTATTGATCTCATCGCGGTAAGCAAACTCATTTTCCGGGTTGGTTACCTTGAATAAGAACATGCTGTATGGTTTAAACTCTTCGAATATGAGGGGTTTATTAATGCTCTGCAGCATTAAATGCAGGTTGCTGAATTTGTGGATAATAGATTGCGAGATATTAAACTCTTCGCCCTGCTGGTGCGACTGGCGGATGGCCATCTGTACTTCGCTAAAAATAATGCCATATAATAGTTTACCCGCCCATTGAAATAGCTGCAGCTCATCCAAAGCTTTTACAGCCTCATAGCCGCCTTCAAATGCGTTGGCAACGCTTTGCTCTAATGGCTCAAGGTATTGCTCGTTTATGGCAGCAGAACAGGGTATTTTCAAATCCTTATATGTAGCCATGCTTTCGTCGAGCAGCTTAAAGGGCTGGTCGTGCAGGCTATACCTATTCATCAGCCATGCGGGGAAAACCTGTATCTTTTCTTCGGGCGAACTGAGTGTTTCGCCGCTTAAAAAACATTGGTTGTTGCTGAAGTTAAACTTTTCGAACGGCTGATATAATTGTACTGACATTGCCGCAAAGATAAGATTGAAATGCGACAGAATTTTTTAGATTTGATTTTTAACATGCGGCTGACTTACCAACCCTTTTTGCTCGAACTAAAACATCCCTTTACCATCGCTAAGTTTTCGCGTACAGCAACGCCAATAATGCTGGTGCAGTTGCATTATGAAGGTTTTACAGGTTATGGCGAAGCCAGTATGGTACCTTACATGGGCGAAAGCCATCAATCGGCCACGGAGTTTTTGGATAAGGTTGATGTATCGCAGTTTAAATACCCTTTTGATTTTGAAGGCATCATTAGTTACCTGGATCAGTTAGCGCCCGGCCAGCCTGCTATAAAAGCCGCAGTAGATATTGCTTTGCACGATTTGGATGGCAAGTTAAAGCAGCAGCCTTGCTGGCAATTGTTAGGTAACGAGCCTAAACTAATGCCCATTACATCGTACACTGTAGGTATTGATACGCCTGATGTGATGGTGCGGAAGTTAGAAGATGCAGCAAGTTTTAAAGTAATAAAAGTAAAACTGGGTAGTAGTGACGATAAAGCGATAATAAACACCATACGCTTGGTAACAAATGTGCCCTTATATGTGGATGCCAACCAGGGCTGGACAAACCGCGAACAAAGCCTTGACTTGGTCCATTGGCTTCATGAACAAGGTGTAAAGCTAATAGAGCAGCCCTTCAGTAAAACTGACCCGGATAGTAATGCATGGTTAACCGAACACAGCCCCATTCCCATTATTGGTGATGAAGCCGTACAACGTTTACCTGATGTTGCTAAAGCCAAAGGTGTTTACCATGGCATCAATATAAAGTTGATGAAATCGGCTGGAATGTTTGAGGCTAAACAGATGATAGATGAAGCACGAAAACTTGGTTTGCAGTTGATGATAGGCTGCATGAGCGAAACGAGTTGTGCTACTTTAGCTGCTGCCGCACTTGCACCACAATGTGATTATGCCGATCTGGATGGTCCCTTTCTTACCAAAAACAACCCCTATACTATGCCGGGATTTACAGATGGTAAATGGGTGTTAAATGATGGTCCGGGTTTGGGGCTTATAGTTTAAATCACTTTAATTCCACTTTTTTACCTTCAAACATTTTCAGTAATACCTCGTCCAATTCAGCCTCCGTCATACCCCATTTTATAGCAGGGTTATAAAAAGTTTGGATGATGTGCGCATCTAAAGGTTGTATTTTTTCGGGCAGGTTAATGGGGTTATAATCAAACAGACTATGGGTATAGCCCTCAGCGATGCCGGTAAAACCAAAGCCATTCATTATTTGCCTTTGTGCCGCAGGGAGTGTTGCACGCCTTATCAATTCTATCATGGAAGTAAAACCATTTTCGTTCGATGAGTAATATTCACCGCCCACCTTGTTGATTTTCTCCAGGTAGTCCATTGCTTCTGGATTGATCAAGCCTTTTACTTTACTCAATTCCCCGGTAATGATACAAAAGTTCACTTCGCTGTCGTTATCGGTTTTTGTGATACTCAATCCCGTTAAATGCGATAGCTGTGCGAACAAGCTATCTACTTGTGCGAGAGCAAGATCATTGCGCGGTTTATCAGCGCCAAACCTGCCATATACTTTATAACGGATGGGCGTATGCCATTTTTTAACTACAAGCCTGGCATCCAAAGGTGTGTTTTGAGCCAGCACTATCGATTTAAATAATGCAAAATCTTTTAAGGCCTTGTTACCGGAATTACTTTTAGCCGCAATAGCTTGTGATTTGATTTTTTCGGCAACCTTTGCCGAATCGGTACGATGAATGCTATCGCTTAAGCTTTTAACCGACCTGTATTCAAAGGGCAGCATATCGCCTACGCGCTTTACGCTCATATCACCAAACCACTGTAAGCCGGTATCATGAAATCCGTTTTGATCAATATAACAATCCGTTATGGTTTGCGACATCTGCGATGGATAAGCGGTATTGTTATCATGGATAATTACCATGCGGTATTTCAAATTGATCACTTTTTCGAGCTTGTTATTCAAACAAACAATGCTATCGGCATCCATCGGACGCAGATCGGCAGTGTAAATTTTATAGTGTGCTTTTTTTAAGGAGTTGCTCCACAAGGCCCGGATAAACTCCATGCGCGAGCCACTGTATGCATCCTCGCGGTTACGGATGGTCTTTTTTTGTTTAGCGGCAGCGGCATCCTCAGTAAAAATAAAATTGCCCGCAAATTTTACCTCTTTGGGCATCCGTAAAAAGCTGTCTAAAAAATAGCTGATATGATAGCCAAGCTTCTTATTCTCAATTTTAATGGGTCCATCGCAAAAGGCGGTAAGCGCACCCGTTTTTTTATCATAATCTAACTGAATATCATCCATATTGGTAATGGTGCAACTCAAAGCATAATCTGATGTTCCAAGAAATTCACGCTTAAACATCCAAACCTTGTTTTCGCGCGACATGCCGTCCGACCCGATACGCACTTCCCTCAACTGGTGCAGTTTTGGTTTGAGGTAAACTTTTAAAGGCTGGTCTACACTATAACTGGTTACTGTGGTAGAATAATAGCCAATACAACTTACAATAATGGGGATATGCCCAGGCTTTTCTTCGATGGTAAAATTACCATTGGCCCGGGTTAATGTGCCCGACATGGAACCACCATAATACACACTCGCGTTTGCAACCACGGCACTGCTATCATGCTCTGCACGATATACCTTACCGCTCAGTGTTTGCGCACTGAGCCATAGGGGTAGTACAATAAGTAAAGTGATGAATAATGGCCTCATCATAAATTGGTTCAGGTAGGTAAAAATAATAATAATCCAAAATTATTCCGTGCCTGCTGTTACGGTGTTGGCGTATAATCCACAGGTAGCATTTCGGCAACTTTATTCAGGCCCCATGCACCATCGTAGGTAATAGCCGCGGGGTTTGTAAATACACCGTTACTATCAAAAACGGCGTACTTACCAGTAAGCGCAACTACCGTGGTAGGATAATCAGGCATATCAAGCGGGTGATATACATTCTTATTGACGTTGCCATCGTGCTTTTTGGTGTAGATCACATACAGAAAATCAGGATATAACAGGGCCTGCATATCTTTACTGTCGGTTGGGCGCACATAGTCGGTTAAGGCTAATGGCTTACTCACCAGGTACTCCATTGTTTTAGGTAATTGCATTTTTGCACCCCAGTAGTTTAGCGAGTCCTGTGCATGAGCATCAGTAAATTTGTTAAGGACAAACTGCCGCATTTTTGCCCTGATCAAACTATCAGGCGGCCGCGCCGGGTTGGGTTTGCGGATCAATCGCATTACTTTGAACCCTTGCTGCTCAACCTCGGTATTATAAACCGAACGCAAAAAATGCATATCGCTGCCTTTATAAACCTCCAGCCGTTTTTTTGCCCATTGCCGCTGCTGTGATGGTTTGCCTTTCATTTCTTCGAATAAAACCGGCCCCTCGTAATACACAAAGTTACGGCCGTAATCCTTAACAAATTTGTTGACCTGGTAATACAGCTTATATCCCAAAGCATTGTTTTCTATGATGAGGAAATCATCTGTATTGGAGTTTAGGGTTTTGCCGGGTGTATCATAATCAAAATTGATCACATCGGGGTTTAATATTTTACATTGCTGCGCATTATCCGACAGGCCGATAAACTCACGCTTAAAAACTGCTAAATACCTTTCACGGTTAGCATCTATCCCTATCTTAACCTCCTTTAGTTGATTGATCCTGGGCGACAACTCAATAACAGGTAGGTTTATTGCCGCGCCGCTAATGTTAACGTTTTGATGATGTGGCTCAAAACCAATGAATGATACCACCATATCATAGGTTCCGTTTTTGGCATTAGTTAAAGTAAAAGTGCCGTCTTCAGCGGTGCGGGTTCCAATTATCGAGTTACTCAAAAATACCGTAGCATAGCCTACCGGTTTTTTATCCGCAGCGCTTATTACCTTACCGGTGATGGTAGTTTGAGAGAAAGATAAAACAGGCAGCAAGATAAGGAGGAAAGCTGTTTTTATGAATAGAATAGCACAAGTCTTCATAACACGGTTTGATAACTATAAATATAGTTATCAAAAGCTATAAAAACAAATAGTTGACTCTGATCGAGCCAACTAATTTATTCTATGCTTTACATCTCCCCCTTTAGGGGGCAGGGGGGCTAATCTTTTCCCAATATAATGGGTGCACCTTTGCCGTTCCCCATAATGATCACTTTAGCATTTGGCGATAAGGCTATTTCTTTTTGGGCCTTAATGCTTTCGTATTGTAATTGCTTATCGGACAAACCTGTCGAAAGGATCTTTTGGTAATCAGCTATACCTTGTGCTTCTACACGTTTACGCTCAGCTTCCTGCTTTTCTTTTTGCAGTACAAACTGCATTTTCTGCGCATCCTGCTCGGCGTTAATTTTCGATTCGATACTGGCTTTTACCGATGAAGGCAAAGCGATGTTACGCACTAACACACTTTGCAACTCAATACCATTTTTAGCAAACGCTGTAGTAATGGTTTTTTGAATGCGCATCTGGAACTCCTCCCTTCGGGTTGAGTATAATGCCACAGCTTCAAAGTAAACCGCGTTATCACGTATAGCAGTGCGGGATACCGGGCGAACAATGTTATCAATGTAATCGGGGCCTATATTTTGTAACAGGTATGGCGCTTTGCTCGGCACCAGGCGATATAAAACGGTAATATCTATGGTAACCTCCAAGCCGTCGGATGATAACACTCTGATGGCATCATCGCCTACTTTCTGGCCTTCGGTGGTGGCCGCGCTCATGGTATAGTTTTGGGTTTTGGCATCAAATACCGTAACCGATACTGCAGGGTTGATAAAATGGAGGCCGCTTTCCAACACTTCGTTTTGTACTTTACCAAACAGCGATTGTACACCCATTGTACCCTGCTCGATAATTTTAACGGAAGAACTGATGAGGCCCAATACAACCAGCACAACACCACCGATAGTTATTGCGCCCGAGAAACGACTGTTTGGCGAGGGAGTGTTTTTTACCACCATGCCTGCAATAAGCGCGATGATACCAAGAATTGCTATGAACATTGTTTTAAGGATTAGACCCTAAAGTTACTGTTTTTTCTGCATGTTCCTGATGTCTTTTATCAGGCGTATTTTGAAGATGATAACCATTACAGCTAAAAAAATACCACCGGCAACATAAGCCCAGTTATGGTTTTTAACGCTATAATAAACGGTTAACAGGCATAAAAAAATACCTATGTTATATAAAACGTTAAGAAATACTTTTAAGCCCATTAATATACTTCTATGGTAGAATCAATCTCTTCGGCCCAGGCTAATATACCGCCTGTTAAATTATACAGGTTGGTAAAGCCGTATGGCTCCAGTTGCATAATGGCTACGGCACTGCGTTTACCGCTGCGGCATTGCATAATAACAGGTTTATCGGTAGCTATTTTATCTTTTTCTATCAATATACCGGCAAGTGGGATCAAAGTGCCACCCAGGTTTGACATTTCATACTCAAAATCTTCGCGAACGTCGATCAGTTGAAAGTCTTCGCCATTGTCTATTTTCTCTTTTAATTCTTGTACGCTTATTTCTTTCATAGCAAATCAATTATAGCACGAAGATAACCGTTTTTATGAAATTTTGGTGAATTGATAATTACACTTTAAGCTGTAACATTCAAGCCTTACAGGCGTTTAATAACAAACAGTTACAATAATTCGCGATATTACGGCATGAGAAATATAACACGCTTTTTTTGGTTTTGCTCCGGAGCGCATATCGAAACACTAAAAAAATACCCTATCGAACATAACAAGTATGTTGGTATAGGGGCCACTATATTTTTCACGGCCCTGTTTGCCAGCCTTTCGGGTGGTTATGCCATGTACTTTGTATTTAGTGGCAGTGCCTTTGCGGTGGGTTTCGCTATCCTTTTCGGGATAATATGGGGCCTGGCTATTTTTAACATGGACCGCTACATTGTGAGCAGCATTAACAAGCGCGGCACCACCAATCAGCAGATATTACAGGCTTCGCCACGTATTTTACTGGCCATAATGATCGGTTTGGTGATATCGCGCCCGCTGGAATTAAAGATCTTTGATAAAGAGATCCGCGCCAAGCTGCGTACCTCATACCTGCACGGGCAGAAAAGCAAAATTGATACCCTGCAACTGGCCTACAACCAAAAATACGCGCAGGAACTGGGTAAAAACAGCGACCTGAAACACGAGCGCGATTCGCTTACCAAAGACATTAACCGCTCGCGCGTGCAACTTAACCAGGAAGTGTTCGGTAGTAAAAGCGATCAAACTTCGGGCATTGTAGGTTACGGCACTTACGCCAAACAAAAGCAAGGCGTTTTAGAAGAAAAGCAAGCCCGCCTTAAAGTGGTACAGGATGCGTTGGATAAACAAGATGCCTTTTTGAACCAGCGTAAAGATCTCGACGGGCTAAACAATGTGGTGCTGTTCTCGGATAAGCAACTCGACAGCCTTGCCAACATTGCAGGTTTTGCCGACCGTAACTGGGCCTTGGGCCAACTGGCTTTTCGCCCCGATGGTACGCGCGACCTGGATACCTACCTTGCCGAAAGTTTTATAGGCTACCTGTTCATCTTGTTTGAGTGCTTGCCTGTATTTGTAAAACTCATGTCGCCGAAAGGATCATATGATGAAGCCATGGCCAGGATAGAAGATGCAGATGTTCACTTTGCCGAAAGGGACAAAGAGCACGAAATTTCGGTAACAGATCAAAACTTCGACCACCGTTTAAAAACAGATATAGCCAAACGAAAGCAGATCATTACCGATCAATCAGCTTTTGATTTGGAGCGGCATAGGTATGATTAGGTATATAATTTCTTACTTCAAATATAATTTCACATCCTTCATTAACCTACCCACCGGGTAGCGGTTCCCGGTCTTTTCGTGGTAAGGCGAGTTGAGGTAAATAAACTCCAGCTGCGCGTTGGCGCTCTTAATAAAGTTAGGGTCTTTGGCGCTTTGTTCATCCAGCTTTTGTTTCAGGGCCGGGTCTTTCTTTAACAGGTCGGCGGCAATATCCTCAAATACGTAATCAGAGAAATGCTCTTTTTCGGATAGCACCGAGTCAAAAAAGTTCCAGGCGAAAAAGGAATCAACACCCTGCGGCTCCAGCGTTTCAACAATATAGCGGTTAATGGCCTGGTTGGTATAAACCACGTAATCGCCCGCGAAAAACTTAACGGCCATGTCTGTTGGTTTTAGCTGTACATTGCTGTGCAGGTAATGGCCTTCGTAAGGGCGGGTTGGGGTGCGCATATCGCCAATATAATACATCTGCAGGTTCAGTGTAGTATCATGTGTAAGGCGTTTCATGGCCACCTTATTTAATTTAAAAAGGTCTATCACCTTAGCCCATGCCTGCGGGATAATATAAGCCACCGGTTTATCAGCAGTAGCGGTTACTACGTATTTGTTATAGTAACGGATAGGCTTGCTGTAGGGCTTATTACGGTCATAATACAAACGGCTTACACCACTTACATCGCTGGGTTTGTGTTTGGCCTCGTAACCATGGAAAGTTATCGTATCATACGTGCTTGCATCCAGTTTCCAGTTCAGGGCAAATGTTTTTTGTTGCTTCACCTGTTCATCAGCCTGTTGCTGCAGATTGCGGATAAGCGCGGCATCACGTTCACAGATATCGATCAGGTTCTGCATAAAATCGTAAGTAGAATACACGCGCGGCGCAAAGGGCTTTAGCATATGCGTTTCGGTAACATAGCTGATGATGTTATGCTGCACGGTATAACCTGTTGAAAATCGTGGCGTTTCAATAAAAGCCACAATACCCGAGTCGGGCGTACCTCGTACACCTTCCACATAAGGCGTCATTTCATACCCGCTTTTCTTCATGCGTTTGTATAGTTCGGGCGTTAAGGTATTGCCGGTATATTTGGCCAATATGGGGTTTTGTTTGTCTTTTTGTGTTTCAATCAGCGTCATTACGTATTGGTAATCGGCGCCATCGCTGGTGTGGTTATCTAAAAAAACCTGTGGTTGCCATGTGTTCAGTATTTGCATAAAAGCAAGCGCGTTGCGGCTGTCGGCCTTAATAAAATCGCGGTTCAGGTCCAGGTTGCGTGAGTTGCCGCGAAAGCCATAAGCCTCCGGCCCGTTCTGTGTAATGCGCGAAACGCCACGGTTCATGCTGCCATCAATATTGTATAGAGCGATAATGCATACCACCACATTTTTAGGCAGGCTGTTCTTTTTCAGCATATCGCGCACCAGCATCATACTGGCATCAATGCCTTCGGGCTCGCCGGGGTGGATACCGTTATTGATAAGGATAACTGTTTTACACTGCTTTTTGATCTGTGCAGGATCAAAAACCTTATCGCGCGAAAGCACAATTAAACTGAGCGGCTTTCCAATATCTGTCGTGCCGTAATTGATCATTCTTACCTGCGCTTTTCCTTTTACCAGTTTTTGGTAATAGCTAATCACTTCAGGGTAAGTGGCTGTATAGTTTTTATCCTTGTGTTGTTCAAAAGGGGTAAGCTGGGCGCTGGCGGTTTTAATAAATAGTGCCAACAGCAAAAAGGCAAGGCTTTTTTTCATGGTTGTGAAGTCAGTTTAAAACAAATATAAGTTTTGCCGCCATACATTTGATCGGTTTTGGCAGATTATAATTTATATCGGCACAACAAATTTAAGCGTATGATCTGCTTACTTAAAAATTATAATTGTAAAAACGACGTTTATTTATTAGCCTTGTAAATCATTACAAACCAATTATGAAAAAAACACTGATCAGCAATATCATTTTGCTGTTTTTGGCCCTGCCATTTGCCTACGCACAAAAAAAGATAAAAGTGCCCACCGAAAAGGATATGGGCGCTTACCTGATGGTTTATTTTAAAGATGCCGACCATAGTTTGCATTTTGCCCTTAGCAAAGACGGGTATAGCTTTACCGATGTAAATAACGGAGCGCCTGTAATTAAAGGCGATACCATTGCCGAACAAAAAGGCATTCGCGACCCATATATTTACCGCGCACCCGATGGTACATTCTACCTTGCCCTTACCGATCTGCACATCTACGCCCAAAAAGAGGGTTACCGTACCACCCTATGGGAACGCGATGTGGAAAAATACGGTTGGGGAAATAACCGCGGCATAGTTTTAATGAAATCGAAAGACCTGATACATTGGACGCACACCGTGCTGCGGGTAGACAAAGCTTTCCCTGAACTTGCCGACATAGGCTGCGCCTGGGCACCCGAACTGATATACGACGAAGTGAAGAAGAAAACCATGATGTATTTTACCATACATTTTGGTAAAGAAAAGTGTAAGGTATACTATACCTATATGAACAAAGATTTTACAGCGATGGAAACCCTGCCCAAACCAATTTTTGACCACCCCGGCGGCACTGAGTATATTGATGCCGACATTACCAAAGTAGGCAATAAATACCACATGATGTATGCCCTGCACGATGGTGGCTCGCACGTGGAGCAGGCCGTTTCCGATTCGGTGAATACAGGTTATGTTAGTATACCTAAACGGGTGGATGCCGAAAAAGTAGGTGATGAGGCTCCCACCGTTTACAAACTTATTGGCCAGGATAAATGGATATTGGTGTATGATATTTACCGCATTAACCCCCACAACTTCGGCTTTAGCGAAACTACCGACTTTGTAAACTTTACCAACCTTGGACACTTTAACGAAGGAGTAATGAAAGCAACAAATTTTTCCATACCAAAGCATCCGGGCATTATCCAGATCACCAAAAAAGAGGCACAAAAATTGGCGACAATTGGAAAATGACCACGACCTTTTAATTGCAGAGTTATGAATAAGTTATTCGCATTTTATTGCGCATTAGGATGTTTATTTCTGATCGGCACAAGCTGTTTGGGACAAGACTATCCCAAAGTATCCTTAGCTGGAGATTATGGCGACCCGACCATCATCCGCGAAGGCAAGGATTATTATATGACCCACTCTGCATTTTCCAACGCGCCGGGGTTGCTCATCTGGCACTCTACCGACCTGATGCACTGGGAGCCGATTTGCCGGGCGCTGCCATTTGTACCCGGTAACGTGTACGCGCCCGATATGCTTAAATACCAGGGTCGGTATTATATCTATTTCCCGGCGGGCAGCAATTACGTAATATGGGCCGATAAGATAA
This sequence comes from Mucilaginibacter rivuli, assembly GCF_019391655.1. GTDB lineage: Bacteria > Bacteroidota > Bacteroidia > Sphingobacteriales > Sphingobacteriaceae > Mucilaginibacter > Mucilaginibacter rivuli. Next base: position 62,750 of record NZ_JAHXPQ010000001.1, read on the forward strand.
CCGGGCCATGGAGCAAACCTATAAATCTGAAAGTAAATAATATAGACCCGGGCCATGCCGTAGGCGAAGATGGCAAACGCTACCTGTTTTTAAATGGCGGCAACCGCGTTAACCTGACTGACGATGGTCTGGCTACTGATGGCCAACCCATGAAAGTTGTTTACAACGGTTGGGATTTTCCGAAAGAATGGGTAACCGAGGGCAAATGGCTCGAATCACCCAAAATAGTTAAGCATGGCGATTACTTTTATTTAACCAGTGCCGAGGGTGGTACCGCGGGGCCAAAAACAAGTCACATGGTGGTATCGGCACGCTCAAAAAGCATTAACGGGCCCTGGGAAAACTCGCCCTATAATCCCATTGTTCATACCTACTCGGCTACCGAGCCCTGGTGGAGCAAGGGCCACGGTACCATTATTGATGATGTGAACGGCAACTGGTGGATAGTTTATCATGCTTACAAAAACGGCTATTATACTCTTGGCCGTTTTAATTTGGTTGAACCGATAGAATGGACAAAAGATGGCTGGTTCAAACTCGCTAAAACGCCTAAAAAGGCATTGGTTAACGAAGTTAAAAAAAGCGGAATGGAACTATCGGATGATTTTGGTGGGAAAGAACTTGGTTTGCAGTGGACGATATGGTGGCAACCGACGGTAGACAATTTTCAGTTAAAAGACCATAGCCTGTACCTTGATGCCAAAGGCAACGACCCCGCAACCGCGCGCAAATTGGTTTGCATCCCAACAGATACCGCATACCGCGCCGAAGTAACCATACGGCCGGGCGAAGGCTGTTCAGGCGGCTTATTGCTTTCCTATAACGACAAAGCTTTCACAGGCATTATCGCAACGGCAACAAAATATATGGTGTATGATACTGCCCGAAATTATAAGGAGTTTCCGCGAACCAAGAACGGCCCATTTAAATTGCGGATAGACAACAACCGCGAGCACTGCACATTTTCGGTAAGTGATGACGGAAAGAATTGGACGATAGTAGCCAATGATGTTATAGTTACCAGCCTGCAACACAATAATTATAAAGGTTTTTTTGCATTAAAAATAGCTTTGGCCGCCATTGGACAAGGACAGGTGAAGTTTAACGATTTTAGATACCAGGCAACCAAGCCTATTGCAAAATAATCAGTGTAATCAACTTTGAAATCGGTGTAATCAACATATATTTGCGCCAAATTATAATACCATGAGTTTCAGAATAGAACACGATACCATGGGCGAGGTACAGGTACCTGCCGACAAATACTGGGGAGCGCAAACACAACGCTCACGTAACAATTTCAAAATTGGCCCCGAGGCTTCAATGCCTAAAGAAATTATAGCCGCGTTTGCCTACTTAAAAAAGGCTGCAGCTTATACCAATACCGATTGTGGTGTGCTTGGCGCTGATAAACGCGACCAGATAGCAGCCGTTTGCGATGAGATATTGGCAGGTGGTTTGGCATCCGAGTTCCCGTTGGTGATCTGGCAAACAGGTTCGGGTACGCAATCGAACATGAACGTGAACGAAGTTGTTGCTAATCGTGCGCACGTATTGGCAGGTAACAAACTGGGAGAAGGTAAAACCTTTATCCACCCCAATGATGATGTGAACAAATCACAATCATCAAACGATACTTACCCTACAGCCATGCACATCGCGGCATACAAAATGCTGATCGATGTGACCATCCCCGGCATTGAAAAACTGCGCGATACGCTGAAAGCGAAATCTGAAGAGTTTAAAGCCGTGGTTAAGATTGGCCGTACCCACTTAATGGATGCTACGCCTTTAACTTTGGGACAGGAGTTTTCAGGCTATGTATCACAATTAGATCATGGTTTACGTGCTTTACGCAATACATTGGATCACTTGAGCGAACTTGCCCTTGGCGGCACGGCTGTTGGTACAGGCATCAACACGCCTAAAGGTTACGATGTGAAGGTTGCCGATTACATCGCTCAATTTACCGGCCTGCCATTCCGCACTGCCGAGAACAAATTTGAGGCCCTTGCCGCTCACGATGCTATTGTTGAGAGCCACGGTGCATTAAAACAAATTGCCGTATCATTAATGAAGATAGCTAACGATATCCGTATGCTGGCCTCGGGTCCGCGCTCGGGTATTGGCGAAATACATATTCCGGATAATGAGCCGGGCTCATCTATTATGCCGGGTAAAGTTAACCCTACCCAAAACGAAGCCGTAACTATGGTTGCCGCGCAGGTAATGGGTAATGATGTTACCATCTCTATCGGTGGTTCAAACGGCCATTACGAGTTGAACGTGTTTAAACCGGTTATGGCAGCTAACTTTTTACAGTCGGCCCGTTTAATTGGCGATGCCTGCGTATCGTTTAACGATCATTGTGCTGTTGGCATAAAGCCAAACTACGAAGGCATTAAAAAGCACCTCGAAAACTCATTGATGCTGGTAACTGCTTTGAACCCGCACATCGGTTATGAGAACGCTGCTAAAATTGCTAAAACCGCATTGAAGAACGGAAGTTCATTGCGCGAAGCCGCTATCGGTTTAGGTTTACTCACCAACGAGCAGTTTGACGAGTGGGTTAAACCCGAAGACATGATAGGCGGTTTGAAATAAACAAAGCCCGATATTTACACAGACCCTTTCGTGATGAGCGAAAGGGTCTTTATATTTACGCCCAATGCAGAAGCCTTTTAACTTTCAACTCTTAACTTTCAACTTAAAAAGGGCTTCTTGCTTACTGCTTCTTGCTTCATGCCTCTTTTCCTGTAGTTTTAATCCACCGCTCCAGGGCAATGGTGTTAAAGCATTACAAGGCGAGTGGAAACAAGATACCATCGGCAACAGCAAACAACTGGTAAACTATACCCTGTACAACTTCCGCTTTAGCTGCGATTCGGTTTTTATCCGCATGGAAAATTTCAGCAAGGTAAATTATGGTACTGATACCTGCATGAACAAGGGCCACTGGCTTGAATATGCCGGGGCCACTTATGATCAGAAAGAAAGCAAACTCCACGTCAAAGGTTTTTATTGCGATGCCAACTATCATTTGAAAAACCCGGGCGGCTGTTTTAACTCAGGAGTATATGAGGATACCTTTAGCTTGACGATGAAAGACGATTCGGTGTTGGAGTTGTTGCCCGTTTCGAGCACCGTCCCCATCAAACTAAAATTAACTAAACGTACAACCTGTACACCAAAGCCCTTATAATTTATGAAGATACTTATGGTTTGCCTTGGCAACATTTGCCGTTCGCCGTTGGCGCATGGCATTATGGAGCATTTGGTAAAGGAGAACAAACTGGATTGGGAGATCGACTCGGCGGGTACAGGCAACTGGCATATTGGCCAGGGGCCCGATAGGCGCTCCACCCGCGAAGCAAAGAACAATGGCATCGACATCAGCAGCCAGGTTTGCCGTCAGTTTCGCGTAAGCGATTTTGATGAGTTCGACCTGATCTTAGTTATGGACCGTAATAATAAGGCCGATGTATTGCGCCTTGCCAGCACTGATGCCGACCGTGCTAAAGTAAAAATGCTGCTCGGCGATAGAGAAGTACCCGATCCTTACCATGATGATACACTATTTGCACCGGTTTTTAATATGGTGATGGAGGGTTGTAAAAAAATAATAAGTGCTTACCAATAAGTTACTGCATTCAATAAATTGAATATTTGCTAATTTGAAGCCCTTATTTGGGGCTTTTTTTATTGATTTGGTATTTTGTAAGTGCTTGATGCGTGATAAAATGCTATCAATAATTGAAAAAAACAGGTTTATAGCTTTAATGCTTGTATTGTTGAATGTAATTTATTGTATTACATATAAAAATTCATAAAAAACACATTTCCTTGTTGCAGGTTATTAACTTAGCCTATATTTCATAAATACGATTGTACTAACACCCTGATGAAGATATTCCACCTGAGTGCCGAATGTTATCCCGTTGCAAAAGTTGGCGGTTTGGGCGATGTTGTTGGCGCGTTGCCAAAATATCTGAACCAAATGGGCCATGAGGCATCGGTAGTGATGCCTTTTTACGACCGTAAGTTTACCCGGGAAAATGAGTTTGATAGCGTGTTCCGGGGATCAACGCTTTTAGGCAAAAAGCGATACGAGTTTGAAGTATTGAAAGAAAAAACAGATATACTGGGTTTTGAGTTGTTTATGATAAAGGCCCCCGGGCTGCTCGATCGTGAGAACGTGTACAGCTATCCGGATGAAACGGAGCAATTTGTTTTCTTTCAACTGGCTTTTTTAGATTGGATCTACTGGTCGCAACAAAAGCCCGATGTTATTCACTGCCACGATCATCATTCAGGTTTAATACCGTTTTTGATTTATCATTCTGATCTGTATAAACGCCTTGCAAATACGCCTACCGTTTTAACCATACACAATGGCCAATACCATGGTGCGTTCAGTTGGGATAAATCATATTACCTGCCCGAGATAGATCAATGGCAAACCGGTTTGCTGGATTGGCGCGGAGGCATTAATCCTTTAGCATCAGCAGTAAAATGTGCCTGGAGATTCAGTACCGTATCGCCAAGCTACCTGCACGAGTTAACCATTCAATCAAACGGGCTTGAATACCTGTTTTATACCGAGTACAAAAAGGGTGTAGGCATCATCAACGGAATAGATACTCAAGTTTGGGACCCGGCTACCGACCCTATGCTGACCAAGGGATATACTGTTAAAACCGTTGATGCCGGTAAAAAGAAAAATAAAGAAGCACTGTGTGAGCGCTTTGGTATATCATCCGATAAGCCATTGTTCAGCTTTATTGGCCGTTTGGTTGATGAGAAAGGCGCCGACCTGCTCCCGGCTATCATCCGCGCCAGCTTAGACGAGCATAACCAGGAGTTGAACTTTTTGATATTAGGATCAGGCGATACTGAAGTTCAACATGCCTTGCTCGAACTAAAAGAACAATACCCGCAATGCTGCGCAGTATATATTGGCTACAATGAAGAACTGGCGCACCAGGTATATGCCGGAGCCGATTTTCTGCTCATGCCATCGCGGGTGGAGCCTTGCGGCTTAAACCAACTGTACTCGTTACGCTATGGCACCGTACCTATTGTGCGCAATACAGGTGGCTTAAAAGACTCGATAATTGATTTTGGCGAAGAAGGGGGCTATGGTATTAAGTTTAATAACATACGAGCCGAGGAGGCTGTATATGCCGTTAGCCGGGCCTATGAGTTATACAAAAATACACCGCATTTAAAAAAGATCAGACAGATAATGATGGCGCTCGATTTTTCGTGGGATAAATCGGCAAAAGAATACGTTAATTTATATGAAAGCCTTAAACTCTAATAATATGACATCGAATGTAATTTGCATTGTACTTGGAGGCGGCCAGGGTAGCCGCTTATCACCACTTACTGCATCGCGCTCAAAACCCGCAGTGCCTATTGCCGGTAAATACCGGTTGGTAGATATTCCCATCTCAAACTGCCTGCACTCTGGTATCGATCGTATATTTGTGCTCACGCAGTTTAACTCGGCTTCGTTAAATAAACACATAAAAAACACCTACCATTTTAGCAACTTTAGCGATGCTTTTGTTGATATTTTAGCAGCAGAGCAAACACCTACCAGCGGTGGCTGGTTCCAGGGTACTGCCGATGCGGTTAGGCAGAGCCTGCACCACCTTTCGGTACACGAGTTTGATTATGTTTTGATCCTTTCGGGAGATCAGCTTTACCAGATGGATTTTGAAGACATGCTGGATAAACACCAAAAAGCAAATGCCGATATCTCTATCGCTACCATCCCTGTTGACGTTGCGGATGTGCCTGGTTTTGGTATCCTGAAAACAGATAAGGAAAACTGGATAAACGCCTTTGTTGAGAAACCTAAAAAAGATTTCGAAACGTTGGTATCCGAGGTTAGCCCCGAAATGAAAGCCGCGGGGCGTATTTACCTGGCATCAATGGGTATCTATATTTTTAACCGCAAAGTATTATATAGCCTTTTACAAGGTAACGACCGTACCGACTTTGGTAAAGAGATACTGCCGCAATCCATCAACAGCCACAAAGTGTTGAGCTACCAATACGAGGGTTACTGGACCGATATCGGTACCATAGCGTCATTCTTCGAGGCTAACCTTGAGTTAACTGATGATATCCCTAAGTTTAACCTTTTCGGCAAGTACCATATCTATACCCGCTCACGCATGTTGCCGCCCTCTAAAATATCAGGGCCAACCCTAAATAATACCATCATATCTGATGGGTGCATTATTAATGCAAGCCATATTACCCGGTCGGTAATTGGTATACGTACCCGCGTTGGTTTTGATACCGTTATTGATAACTGCTACATTATGGGTAGCGATGAGTACCAAACCATTGAGCAACTACAACAAGCCCGCGAAAGTGGTATCCCTATAATGGGTATAGGAGATAGGTGCCACATTAAAAACGCCATTGTAGATAAGAACTGCCACATCGGTAACGATGTTAAAATTAATGTTAGCGGTACTCCGTTAGAAAATGGTGATTACGGTAAATACACCGTTATGGATGGCATTGTTGTGCTTAAAAAGCGCGCCGTTATACCTGACGGAACAGTGATATAAAAACAATTTGATACTGTAGTAGTTAATTAATAAATCAACAAAAATTAACTATGAAAAAGGTATTAAGTTTAATAGCATTGGCCGCTATAAGTTTTGGCAGTGTATATGCCGCAACACCGGTTAAAAATTTGGCTGTTGCCGATACAACAGTTAAAGTGAAGAAAACCCATAAAGGGGTTATAAAAAAGAAAACAAAAATGAAAAAAGATACCGCAGCTACAAAAATGTAGCCTGCGTTAAATTATCAAAGCTCCGGATGCAAATTCGGGGCTTTTTTGTTTCAGAAACAATTTGGCACAGTAATAGTTGTACATGCATACACTAAAAACTGAGCCATGAAAAAGATAAGTTTATTAATAGCATTAGCTGCATTTTGCTTTGCCGGTGCTTATGCAGTTACTCCGGGTAAAACCGCACCTGCTGATTCTGTAGTTAAAATCAAACGCACCCATAAAGGCGCCATTAAAAAGAAGGTGGTAAAAATCGATACCAGCAAAAAGGCTAAAATGTATCATTACTAAAAAAAATGCCCCCGAAAAACCCAGGGGCATTTTTTATTTACAGTTCCATCGATTCGCCAATGGCAGGCAGGTGGAGGTCAATGCCCGCTTTCCCGAATTTAGAACGGGCCTCGGCCTGGTCTATCTTTATTACCGGGAATGTATCATAATGTACCCCGATAACCTTTTTACAGGCTATAAAATCAGTTGTTTTAATGGCATCATCAATCCCCATGGTATAGTTATCGCCAATAGGTAAAATGGCCCAATCCAGTTTTTCATCGGCAAGCAACTTCATATCATAAGTTAGTGCGGTATCACCGGCAAAGTATATCTTTTTGCCTTGTGCGTATATTACAAAGCCTGCAGGGTTACCACCGTAACTGCCATCGGGCATGGAGCTGGAGTGCAGGGCATATACCATTTTTACCCGGCCAAAGTCAAAATCATATCCACCGCCAATGTTCATTGGGTGTGTATTGCTTATGCCTTGTTTACCCAGCCAATGCGAGATATCGGCAATGCAGATAACCTTGGCGCCGCTGTTTTTTTGGATCGCAAACAAATCCGCAACGTGGTCGCCGTGGCCGTGCGATAATAAGATGTAATCGGGCTTCAGGCTGTTCACATCAATATGCTTAGCCAGTTCGTTTGGTGTGATGAATGGATCAAACAATAGCTTGGTACCATCAATTTCGAGTTCAAATGTTGAATGTCCGTAAAAGGTGAATTTCATGGGGTCTTTATTTTACACTAATTAACCATTACTATTTTAATTTGTTGACCTGCCTGTTTAAATTTATATTTTTTTAAAAAGTACTACGACCTTTCGAGGTATGAAGCAACCTCTGCGCAACGGGTCTTCGACAGGTATCATCGAGGAGCACCTATAGAAATTGTTTCGCTGCCACTCGCAGGGAACTGTTCATATTTTAAATCTGTATTTTAATCTCCCAAGATCTCTATACCCATTAATTCTCCATCTTTAAAATCTAAATATATTGAGGGCCCTGTATATTTCCCTATCAGATCAGATAACCATACTGTTTTGTCAACCTTTTTAGGTTTTTCGGGATCGTTACCTAAATATAAATAACCAACAGCCGGGTCATTCTCACTAACTTTTAAAATCATTTTTTTCTTTTTCATATCAAGAAACTGGTATCCTAAATCTATGCCACCTGCGATATAAACTTCACCAAACACTTCTTTGCCACAGGTAACAACGTTTGCTCCAGCGGGAAACAAATATCGCTTTCCACATGGTATACCGCCGGGTTGGGCAGGTGTTTGTAACGATAAATGAGGTCGCTTTTTATGGCTTCGGGTGTATTGATTATCCCACGTTCGTACAAATCAACAAAGCGGGTATTGATACCGCGGTATTTATCATCCTTCCCCTCAAAAATGGTAATGTTGTATTCGTACACGTAATTGCTTTTTTCGGTACCATTACGCAGTGTAAAATAGCCGTGGTAAGGTAATAGCGGTATTACGCCAACGGTTTCAATGTTGAGGTGGCGCTCCACAAAATCGTAAATTTCTTTGCCTGTTTTTATGGCCGGGTCCATCTGCTTAAGGGCATAAGCTATTATCTGCTCTATCTCCTTTAACAAGTTATCATCTTCCACTATTTTTTGGTAAGTGAGTTTTACGGCCATTATCTCTACCTGTGTTAACCTTTGCGGGAAAGCCTGCTGCAGCGTGTTTTTATTATCCCTAAAGCTAACCAGGTTATTGTAATGGTAGATCAGGTCGGTAAGGTTGGGGTACAGTTTGCTACGGTCAAAGTGGCGGTTTATCTCCTGCAGGTAATCCAGCAGGACGTATTTTTTGAGCTCAAAATCAATACGGCCCTCAATAAACCAGTTAATCCCTAACGATCTCATAATTTACCCTCCTTTCAAAAACCTTAAATTACAAAAAAAAGCCCATTTTTGTATATGCCTAAAGGAACACTTTATTTGGTCCCGGTTCCGCTTGCCGATAACGCGGCGCAAAAATCGTATACCCCTTATCTTACCGAAACAATAAACAGTATTGGCGAGTATATTGTAGAGAACGAAAAAACCGCGCGAAAATTTTTGAAGGAGGCGGGTATCAGCATCCCGCAAAATCAATTGGTTATTCACGACTATGGCAAACACCAGCGCGGCGGCAGCCTGGGCGAGTTTTTTGTCGGGCTCGAATCCGGTCGTTCTGTTGGCCTGATGAGTGAAGCCGGTTGCCCCGGCATTGCCGACCCCGGCGCCGATATTGTTGCCGAGGCACACAAACGCGGTATTAAAGTGGTGCCCTTGGTTGGCCCAAGCTCCATTTTACTGGCACTGATGGCATCCGGATTTAACGGGCAGAGTTTTACTTTCCACGGCTATTTGCCGATAGATAAAGCCGAGCGCGGCAGAAAGATTAAAGACCTGGAAAATAATTCCATCCGCTTTAAGCAAACACAATTGTTTATAGAAACGCCGTTCCGTAATACGCCCATGTTGGAGGAGATATTGCGCAGTTGTAATCCGCGTACACACTTATGCATAGCCTGTAACTTAACTGCCGAAGATGAGTTTGTTAAAACCCAAACCATTGCCGACTGGAAAAAACAAATACCCGACCTGCATAAAAAACCAACCATTTTTCTGTTATCGGGTTTGTAGTTAGGGATGAAAATAACGCAGCAGCATACATCGGTTTTAATTGTAGGCGCAGGCCCATCGGGACTAATGATGGCTGCCCAATTGCTGCGTAACGGTATACAACCTGTTATTATTGATAGTAAGCAAGGGCCAACGCCGTATTCAAAAGCATTAGCTGTTCAGGCAAGGTCGCTGGAGATATACCGGCAATTAGGTATTTTGAATGGCATCCTACCCAATGGTAAAAAGGCGCAAGGCGTATCGCTAAATCAGGATGGCAAAAGAGTAGCCGAGCTTTCCTTGCGGGATATGGGCGGGCAATTAACCCCGTTCCCGTTTTTACTGATGTACCAGCAAAGTAAAAACGAGCGCCTTTTATTGGATTACCTGACCCAAAATTGCTTGCCGGTTTATTGGAATACCACACTTACATCGCTCAGCCAGAAAGGAGACATCACCGAGGTATTGCTTAGCAGCGATGGCGAAGAAATAAAACTGACCTGTGATTGGCTTATCGGCGCGGATGGCGCCCGCAGCCCGGTGCGGAAGGAATTGGATATCCCGTTTAACGGCGATACCTACCAGCACCAGTTTTACCTGGCCGATGTTACACTTGAGAAAGCGGATGATGGCAATGTGCATTTGTACCTTGCTGCACACGGTTTTGCTGCATTTTTTTTGATGCCCGAAGAGAACAGGTACCGCGTGGTAGGTATTTTGCCTGCCGAACTGAACGGGCGCGAAGACCTTACGATAGACGATATTAAACCATACCTTACCGAAGTTGTAAAAGTTGACCTGCCTGTTGTAGCATGCCATTGGTTTACCACATACCGCCTGCATCACCGCATGGCGGATCGTTTTAAAAACGGGAACTGTTTTTTAATTGGCGATGCCGCGCACATCCACTCGCCGGTTGGCGGGCAGGGTATGAATACCGGTTTGCAGGATGCTTATAATTTGGCCTGGAAACTGGCAGGCGTAGTAAACGGGCAATTCAAGCTATCCATATTGGATAGTTATGCCGAAGAACGTATGCCGGTAGCTAAAGACCTGCTAAAAACGACCGATAAGGCATTTACTTTTATCCTTTCGGAAAGGTTTTGGGTGAGAAAGCTAAAGACCTGGTTTTTACCGATGATATTAAAGTGGGCTTGGGGCAGCGTTAAACTGCGACAAAAGTTCTTCATCAAAATATCGCAAACGGGTATCAGCTATCGCGAAAGCAAGCTTAACCTGCACCTGAGCCGATCTGCAAAAATAAAAGCCGGCGACAGGCTGCCCTACCTTAAACTATACGACGAAAAGAAACAAACCGAAACCGACCTGCACGAATGGTGCGCCCAGCCGGGTTTCACTTTCATAGCCATGGGTAAAATTACCGAGATGGACCTTTTCAGCCTGGCCAAATGGATCAGCCAGACCTACCCCAACCTGCTCAACTTTTTCTACCTGCCGCCATCAGCACGTAATCAGCATGTTTTTGATGCTTTTGAAGTAATGGCCCCCTACCAAAAAACACTCATCATCCGCCCCGATATGCATATTGGGCTCATTAATGATGGCATCGACATGGAGATCATCAGGAAGTATATGGAGGATGTGGTGGGTGTTTTGAAGGGGAAGGGTTAAAAACCGCGTCATTGCGAGGCACGAAGCAATCCTAACTTATACATTCGCAGCATTGGATACTGTTTACCAACCTATCGAAAATTGCTTTGTACCTTATAATGACGGTTATACTATTTAATTCTCGTTACACCGTATTCAATACCGGTAGACTTGAAGAAGCCTTTTATAATATCGAACTTCTGCTCGCAAAACTCGCCCATTTTAATTTTTTCGGAACTTACACGGTATTGGTGGCATTCAAAACAAATATCTATATGCGCAAAGGTATTCCCCTTGTCGTCAATAAACAAAATAGCATTTCGGGGAGAGTAACAACTATATCCGGAATCGCCGATCCAGTTAGGTGCCTTATCACCAATATTGTATAGGATATCCGTTAGTTTATTAAGACTGAACTTATCAATCACCTTAATTTCTTTGAAGACGGAATAATTAATGTATTTATTTCTAAACGGAATTTTAGATTCATAAATAGAATCGGTGTTAACCCGTTTTGAAGTATTACCGTCTATATGGATTTTGCTGGGTGGTCCTGCAGAATAATCTTCAAAAGAGACTAATTTAACATACACGGCTTTATTAAACGGATAAAATCGCAGGCGTTGGGATGCCGTATATTTATTCCGGTGTAAGCAATTATTGTTCTGTTCGGCCAGTTTATCTTCAGCATTTGTTGGCCGACGATTTAATGGGTAATGACTTTGCCCAAACACCAAACAAAACTCAAAGCAAAGTAATAATATCAGCGCAGCCTTTCTCATAAGGCTACCCATGTATTGTTTCCTTCTTCCCATAATTCTTAACCACCTCCGCTTCGTAAGCTAAAAACTCCTTCCAGCGGGCATCCACATCAATGGTGCCGGCGTGTTTTTTAGCGAGGCCCAAAAACATGGTGTAGTGGGTGGCTTCGCTTATCATCAGCTCGTGGTAAAATTTGGATAGTTCCTCGTCGTTAATATTTTCGGAGAGTACCTTGAAGCGTTCGCAGCTACGGGCTTCAATCATGGCCGATAGCAGCAGGCGGTCTATCATCTGGTTAAGGCGGCTGCCGCCGGGCTTGTTAAACTTAGCCAACTGGCCCACGTAGTCATCTTTACGCTCCTTGCCTAATACATATCCGCGTGCGATGATAATGTCGTGTACGCGCTTAAAATGGTCCATTTCTTCCTGCACCAAAAGTGCCATTTCGGTTACCAGGTCGGGGAAGTTGGGGTTTTGGGTAATAAGGGTAATGGCATTAGTAGCCGCCTTTTGCTCGCAATAGGCATGGTCGGTCAGCAGTTCTTCAATATTGCTTTCTACCACGTTCTTCACCCAAAGCGGGTCGGTAGGTAATTGTAGTTTAAGGATGGTTTTTTCGCTCACAGGGCAAAGTTAGGGATTATAACTTCTTGGTGAAAGCCGGATTATTGGAGATAGAACGGGAATGATGATGAATGGTTATAATGTGAACTTCTTCGTCCGGTATCACGTCATAAATTATTCGGTAATGTTTAAATAAAAGTTCTCGTGCACCTTCAAAATCTACTGATACCTTTCCACGAGAAGTATTCGCTTTAAGTATTTTGATAACCGTTCTTATATCGTTTACTTCTTTCTTTGCGTAGAACAGCGAATCGCGGCGAATAAAATTATAGATACCTAACAGGTCATTTTTGGCAATATCCGAATAAACTATTTTTACTGCCATGAATCTATTAGCTTATCCATTTCTTCTTCGGTTAAGCTTTCTCCATCTTTAATCTGTTGACGGCCAATTTCAACTTTTTGTAGCAAAATAATTTTTTCTATCAATTCATCTGCCGAAAAATCTTCGGGCATATGATCTATAAGTTCATGTATCTTGTTTTTAGAAAGCATAGCATTTCCTTTTTTTATAAAGATAAGCAATAAGTTTTCAAATTTACATGCCACCAAATATTATTGATACCTAAAAGTGGTAGGAGTTGTAGTTTAGGATGGTTTTTTGCTCACGGGGCAAAGTTAGGGAATTTTTAAATTCGGAATCGGCTTTTAATAAGCGACGCGTGTTTCTCTAACCAAATCCCAATTCCCATTAGTATTTTTAAAAATACAGCGACTTCCACCGTCCGCTCGCGACACCTCAATATAGGCATAACGCCGGTCATTCGAAAAAAATGGTTTCGAAAATCGGAAATAGTTTCGCTCCTCCAAAGGCAAAGCTGAATTTGCTTTTTCGCAATATGCATTATGTGTTGCCGTAGCTTTCTTTAGTGCTTTATCTACCTGTTTTTGGCTTGCGTTTGGGCGACTAAAAACAGCGATGGTATCGTTGTTTTTAAGATTAAGTCTTTTAGCAGCCGCTCGGCTCGTACAGGCTATTATTCGTACAACTTTAACCATCGAATATACGTGCTTGGGCAAATGTTCATTATCCACGCATTTAGCCCGTGGCAACAGAAGTTCGCACCATTTAAATGATGTAGTGTCTGTTTTGACATTTATTTTAAACTCATTGAACGGGATGTTTAAAACAGACTTTGAATCTGATTCTAAATCAAAGTGATCAGTTTCACCTTTTGCCGGTTCATCAAGTAAATAAAAATATTGGTAGTATTTCGGAACCTCCAACTCTATAACTTTCTGCATTAGCTTCAGCATTGTGGTGTCGGCAGCAGAAGCGGTAATGCCGCTTAAAACAAGGAGAACTGTTATTGCGAAGACCTTCATTACTCAAATTTAACTAATTTGAATATCATTCCTGTTGTGCAATTAATGTCGCTGTTTTTACTTGTAAGATGGGTTGCTGAAACAAGTTCAGCATGACCGGTGATAATAAATCCGAAATCGAAAATCCGACTTCCGAAATCAAATTAGTGCCTGTACAATCCCTTGCTCTCAATAAACTTCAGCACAGGCTCGGGTACAAAAAACTGTACGTTCTTTTTCTCGGCGATGGATTTACGGATAAAGGTTGCCGATAGTTCCATCAGCGGTGTCATGGTGATGTGTACGGATGGATGGGTGGCCAGGTCGGTATTTTCATAACCGGGGCGTGGGTACACGTATATCTGGTAATCGCGCAGTATGAGTTTGTAGTTTTTCCATTTGTGCAGGGTAACCAGGTTATCCGATCCCATAATAATGGCAAACTCGTGCTGCGGGTACTTTTCTTTAAGGTGGGTTAGCGTATCGATAGTGTATGATGGCTGGGGCAATTGCAGTTCAACATCGCTAACTTGAATGTTGGTTGCATTATCGGTAGCCAGGCGGGCCATTTCAATCCTGTCGTAGGTGTTGATCAGGTCGCCGTACTTTTTTAACGGATTTTGGGGCGATACCACCAGCCATACCTTATCCAGATCGGTGTGATTTGCCATGTAATTAGCAATGATCATGTGGCCGATGTGTACAGGGTTGAACGAGCCGAATAGTAAGCCTATCTTCATTTGCAATGGGTCAGTTAAATATCCTTCTTTAAAAAATCAGTCACCAAAACCTTAGCTTCGGCGCATGCCGTTTCAAGTTCGTGATTTTTTAGGATGATATCAAATTGTGGAGCATAATTGAGCTCTTTTTCTGCTTTTACAAAACGTTCGGCTAATTTTTCGGCACTATCCGTGCCGCGGCCGGTTAAACGCTTCTTTAAAACCTCTAACGATGGCGGCTGAACGAATATGGCTAAAGCATGCTCTTCATATTTACGTTTTAAGTGCAGGCCACCTTCAACATCAATATCAAAAATAACGTGTTTGCCTTTATCCCAAATGCGCTGTATCTCAGAACGCAGCGTACCGTAAAAAGTACCTGAGTACACCTCTTCAAACTCAACGAACTGTTTTTTTGCTATGCGGTGCAAAAAATCCTCTTTGCTGATGAAATAATAATCTTTTTCATCGCGTTCATCGCCGCGTGGCTGGCGGGTAGTTGCCGAAATGGAAAATTCCAGATCGGGAATTTCCTTTAGTAAGTGCCTTACTATGGTAGTTTTACCCGCGCCCGATGGTGCCGAAAATATGATGAGTTTGCCTTGTGTGCTCATTAGTTAATAGTTGTTGAGTTATAGGTTGTTGAGTTATTAGTTAAAGGTGTTAACAAACAACCTAATAACTCAACAACAAGTAACCTGATAACCCTCGCCTACAATACATTCAGTAGTTGTTCTTTTATTTTTTCCAGTTCTTCTTTCATGCCTACTACCAGCTTTTGCATGTTGGCATCGTTGGCTTTGGAGCCGATGGTATTTATTTCGCGGCCGATCTCCTGCGAGATGAAGCCTAACTTTTTGCCATTGGCGTCAGCACTTTTCAGGGTTTCTAAAAAATAATCACAATGGGCTTTCAGGCGTGTTTTTTCTTCGGTTATGTCCAGCTTATCTATGTAATAGATCAACTCCTGCTCAAAGCGGTTCTGATCTATGTTTTCGCGGCCAACGCTTTCGGATAAAAAGTTATCCAGGCGTTCGCGGATAACGGGTATGCGCTTAGGCTCTTCAATTTCAACTTTTTTAAGGTTATCCATAATGATGAGTATGCGCGATTTGATATCCTGCTCCAGTACACTACCTTCATCCAACCTAAATTGCTGAAATGCCTTGATGGCTTTTTGAAAGGTTTGTTCAACCACTTTCCACTCTTCTTCCGATACTGACTCATCATCGTATTTTACTACTTCGGGTAAACCCAGGGCCAGCTGAAAAAGGTTTGAAGCAGGTTCGTTAAGTTCTTCGCTTACCGATTTTAACTGCTCAAAATAATGTTTCAGTAAAACTTTATCGATGCCTGCCGCTTTAACTGTTTGTGCAGCCTGTTCAACGTTGATGGATAAGTTAACCTTGCCGCGTTCTATTTGCTTGTTGCATTCGGTACGCAGTTGGAACTCCTTATCGGAGAATGAGCGCGGTATGCGCAGGGATAGTTCCAGGAATTTACTGTTCAGGGATTTAATTTCAACGGTGTACTTTGTGCTGCCCGAATCATGGACGGCGAGTCCATACCCTGTCATGGATTTTATCATGCGCAAAGATAGAAATTTATTCGTAAACAGGTGTTTAAATGATATTTAACAAGCTTTTAACAATTTACCGCAGCTAAATGGCTATTTTTATAAAATTGAAAACGATAAGTTATATACCCGCTAAATTTTTGAAGTCAATATTGGTTATGGTGTTGATGGCTTGCTATAGCCTCAGCTTTGCGCAAAGCGCGGCTTTTACTTTAACAGGTGTAGTTTACAACAAAAATGGTTCGGAGCGTGTAGGGCAAGTTATTGTTGCCAATTTAAAAACAGGTTTGATAGCGGGCGGTGATGACATTGGCACCTTTAAAATTAACTGCGCCATTGGCGATACCCTGTTGTTTAAAAAGAAAGGTTATACCGACCAGAAGATACAGGTATTAAGCACTTTTGTACTGGTGGTTTATATGCATACCAACGTTACCCTGAACGAAGTTGAGATACGGGATATTACCAAAAAACAAGAATTGCAGGAGGTAATGAAAGACTATAATAAAAAGGGAGTTTACAATGGCGGTAAGGCAAGTGTATTATCCAACATTTTTCATCCATTAAATGCTTTGTTTAATATTTTTGGTTCGGACTCCAAGAACGCCCGGCGCTTTCAGCGTGATGCCGATAACGAATTACAACAACAGGCCATAAGCCGTAAGTTTACCGTGGCACAGGTGCAATTGGCTACCGGCCTGAAAGACGTAAAGCTGAAAAATTTTATGGACAGCTATCGCCCAACTTATGATGAATGCAAAAACTGGAATGATTATGATGCGATAAGCTATATCAAAAAAGCATACGATAAGTTTGAGAAGGAAGGCGAACCCGCTTTGCCTAAGTTGGTGCCGTAGTTCTCCTCTTTATCATCTATACCAGCGGGAGAGACCTTTGCGAATTATACATTCGGAAGCGATATATCTCGACATGCCTATTTTGTCATCTAGACCAACGGGAGAGAACTTTGCGAATTTTGTATTCGGAACGACAGAGAATCAGGCGATGTATATCTAACGCTTCCGAACATCGCTTGTAGAAATGCCAGATTTTTAAATCCCTAACGCCTCGCAAGCCTTCTCAGCGGCCAGTTTTTCGGCGTTCTTTTTATTAAACTCTTTGCCTATGCCTAATATTTCGCCATCAACGCTGGCCTGCATGGTAAACAGTTTATTATTCTCACCTTCAAGGTTGGCAGCCAACTCAAATGAAACATCTTTGCTGTGGCGCTGGCACCATTCAATAAGTTTACTTTTAAAGTTGGTTTCGGTTTGTTCCAGTTTTTGGATATCAATATGCGATTTGATGATGTGGTTCACCAAAAACTCTTTGGTAAAATCGTAACCTTTATCTAAATACACGGCACCTACCAATGCCTCAAAGGCATCGCCTAATAACGAACCCTGGCGTGTTGAGCTTACCATGCGGTTGTCATACTCTATCAGCTGCTCAAAACCCAGTTTACGGGCCAGTTGATTGAGATTTACACGGCTTACAATTTTTGAGCGCAGTTCGGTTAAAAATCCTTCGTCTTCGTAAGGGTAAAGTTTGAACAGGGTTTCGGCAACTACACTGCCTAACACGGCATCGCCTAAAAACTCAAGGCGTTCGTTACTGTTTTTTACACCTTTTTTAACGTTTTGCGCTGCCGATTTATGGCGGAAAGCCAACCGGTATAACGACAAATTGCCCGGTACAAAGCCGAGCAAATTTTTTAATGATTTTACGTATTTACGGTTAGGCGAAAAATGAAGCTTATATAACCTGATGATAGGCATTCAAAACCAATTAAGCCTGGTATTTTTTGAAAATAACAGAAGCATTATGCCCGCCAAAACCAAAGCTGTTGCTCTGAACGATGTTTACCTCACGCTCCTGTGCCTTGTTAAAGGTAAGGTTGATACGCGGATCGAACGCCGGATCATCATTAAAATGATTGATGGTTGGTGGAATAATGTTGTGTTGCAAAGCCAATATAGCAGCAATTGCTTCAACAGCACCGGCGGCGCCCAATAAGTGGCCCGTCATTGATTTTGTTGAGCTGATGTTGATGCGGTAAGCATCTTCACCAAAAACTTCCTGTATCGCTTTTATTTCCTGCGGATCGCCAATTGGGGTTGATGTTCCGTGAACGTTTACATAGTCAATATCGCCAGGGTTTAAACCGGCATCTTCTAAAGCGGCCTTCATTACCAGGGCGGCACCAAGGCCTTCAGGGTGTGGGGCCGTCATGTGGTAAGCATCGGCACTCATGCCGCCGCCAATCATTTCGGCATAAATTTTAGCGCCGCGTTTCAGGGCATGCTCTAATTCTTCCAAAATAATAGTACCGGCACCTTCGCCTGCCACAAAACCGTCGCGGTCCAGGTCAAACGGGCGTGAAGCCGTTGCAGGGTCGTCATTCCGGGTGGATAAGGCATGCATGGCATTAAACCCGCCAATACCGGCTTCGTTAATAATAGCTTCAGAACCACCACTGATAAACATATTAGCTTTACCCATACGGATATAGTTAAAAGCATCTATCAACGAATTGTTGGATGAAGCACATGCAGATACCGTGGTGAAGTTTGGTCCGCGTAACCCGTATTTGATGGAGATATGGCCAGGGGCAATATCAGCTATCATTTTAGGGATAAAGAAAGGGTTGAATTTGGGCGTACCATCACCTTTTGCAAAGTTAACCACCTCATCCAAAAAGGTTTTTAAACCGCCTATGCCCGAACCCCAGATAACACCAATACGGCTGGTATCCAGTTTATCAAAATCAAGCCCGGCATCTTTAACAGCCTCCTCGGTTGAGAATAGCGCGTATTGAACAAAGGGGTCAAGTTTCCTGGCGTCTTTACGGCCCAAAAAACCATCAGCGTCAAAGTTCTTTACTTCGCATGCAAATTTGGTTTTGAAATAGGTGGTATCAAAACTTTTAATCATGGCAGCGCCACTTACTCCATTCACCAACGCGTTCCAATATTCCGGAACGGTGTTGCCAATTGGAGTAAGTGCTCCAAGCCCTGTAACTACAACTCTTTTAAACTCCATTTAATAGTCTTAGGGAGTTCTTATTTAACGTTTTTTTCAAGGTAAGCAATTGCTTGACCTACAGTACCGATAGTTTCAGCCTGATCGTCAGGTATAGCCACGTTAAATTCTTTCTCAAACTCCATGATCAATTCCACGGTGTCTAATGAGTCAGCACCAAGGTCGTTGGTGAAACTTGCTTCAGGTGTTACTTCACTTTCGTCAACACCTAATTTTTCTACGATAATAGCTTTTACTCTTGAAGCGATATCAGACATACTCTTAATAGTTTAATGATTAAATAAATTCTGTGCAAAGAAAAATAAATTATATCAAATATCAAATCTAAAATCGATTAGGCAAATAATAACATTTTTTGTGCCCTTGCATTTTCCGGATATGATGGATTGGTTTATAAAAATATAGAAGGCTTAATGTGCTTTTTTGTTTGTTTTTATGTAATAATAATCATTGTACATGGTGTTTTCGTTCGTACTTTTACACCAGATTAAAGTTAATATTAATTTTGAATAAGAAAGTACTAAAGTTTGAGATAGACCTGGATTTTGTGCTGATAGCCATCACATCATCATTAAAAGACTATCGCTTGTGCTTTTTAATAAACCGTGCGCTTAATTTTAACTTTGCCAAAATTGATGACCTGGAGATTGACCTGAACATTGGCGGGCAATCGTACTTTTCTTTTTATAACTTTAACAGGGACGATAGCGAAACCGATTACTTTTTTATATCAAATAAAGGTACCGATGGATACCTGATACCCGAAATGAACAAAACCGATTACCTGTTGATGATAAAAAATTATATTGACGAAAATGACCTTGAAACCATCATAACGGGCCTAAACCGCATACCCGAAATAGTGGCCGCAGTAAAGGTTGATCCAAAAAAGATAAAATCACGAGAAAATCTATTATTTTAGCGGCTTAATTACTTGGTGTAATAAGTACACTATATAGCTTGATTAGCCATAAACCAAAAATATTAAAATGAAAGTTTCAAATAACCGGACTAAAATTGTTGCTACACTGGGGCCGGCATCAGTAAAAAAAGATGTTTTATTATCCTTAATTAAGGCCGGCGTTAACGTTTGCCGTCTTAATTTTTCGCATGGCAGGCCCGAAGATCACCAGGTGGCTATTGATACCATCCGCGAGATAAACGAAAAATATAAAATAAACGTAGGTATCCTTGCCGATTTACAGGGCCCTAAAATACGTATAGGTTTAGTTAAAGATGGCGGTATCCATTTAGTGAACGGTACCCGTATCAACATTACCACCAATGAGTGTATTGGTGATGACACCCAGATATACATTACTTACGATACCTTCCCGCAGGATGTACATGCAGGCGAGATCATTTTATTGGATGATGGTAAACTGCAAATGAAAGTAGTTACTACAAACCGTAAAGACACTGTTGTTTGCGAAGTAATGCACGGCGGTATTTTAACATCGCGTAAAGGTGTTAACCTGCCTAATACCAAAGTTTCTATCCCAAGCTTAACCGAAGAAGACCTGGTTAACCTTGACTTTGCGCTGAAGAACGATGTAGAGTGGATAGGTTTATCATTTGTGCGTACTGCCGAAGATATTGTTGAACTGAAACGTATCATCAGCCGCAGTGGTAAATCAAGCCGTGTTATCGCTAAAATTGAAAAACCGGAGGCTATTGCCAATATTGATGCCATTATTGAAGTTACCGATGGTGTAATGGTTGCCCGTGGCGATCTTGGTGTTGAAATGCCTTTGGAAGAAGTACCCTTACTGCAAAAAATGATTGCCCGTAAATGCCGCGCGGCATCAAAACCGGTAATTATTGCTACGCAGATGCTTGAATCGATGATCACTACCCCGCGCCCTACACGTGCCGAGGTGAATGATGTAGCCAACTCTGTATTAGATGGCGCCGATGCGGTGATGCTGAGCGGCGAAACATCGGTAGGTGAGTTCCCGCTGATCGTTATCGAAACAATGGCAAAGATTGTACATAATGTAGAAGAGTTAGGCTATCCATATAACGCGCCAAAAGGTGAGGGTGTTTCATCTTCAAGTTTAATTGGCGACGCGATATGTAACTCGGCGGTATATTTGTCGGAGCAAACAAACGCGGTGGGCATCGTATCAATGACGGTATCGGGTTATACCGCTTTCGAAATTTCGAGCCACAGGCCTAAAGCATCCACTTATATTTTTACATCAAACCGTAACCTGCTTAATGCTTTAAGTTTGGTTTGGGGGGTAAAAGCTTTTTATTACGATAAATTAGAAAGTACTGATAAAACCATTAGCGATGTGAACGGTATCCTGAAAAGCGAAAACCTGATAGAGAATGGTGATATTGTAATTAACACAGCCGCTATACCTATTGCTAAACAAGGTAAAACCAATATGCTGAAAGTAACTGTGGTTGAATAATTTATTTACGTCATTGCGGGGAACTAAGCAATCTTCGATAGGCATGTAACCGCCATGCATTGGCGTGAATGAATAGTTTAGGATTGCTTCGTGCCTCGCAATGACGCAATTTAATAAAAAAAGGCCTTTCATCGTAACGATGAAAGGCCTTTTCATTTAAGGTAGCAGAGTTTTAATATACCCCCGCCACGCAAACTTGCATGAACAACCTGTCGAGGTTGCCGAAGTAATAATTCCAGAATATTACAAGGAAGCTCATCTTTTTCATTTTTAATGTATTGGTTCGACTATAGCTTCAGACAAAAGTTTAAGCCGATTTGTTACGTATACACACCCTGTTGTCATTATTCTTTGACATTCAAATGATGAGGATCATTTCGCTTGTTTTATAGTTTTCAACAGCTCCAAAGCTCTGTATGCTAATAAATTAAGTACTGTTTAGGCTTAAGTATATTGGTACCTAACACGATGTGGAAAACTCTGAATAGTATCGGGTAGCTCAGAAAGATAAATTTGGATTAAAACCCTTTTTAATTTTTCGAGCAGTTACATCTATTTTAAAACATACAGATATGAGCAAAGGCAATACTAAAAAAATGGCAGGGCAAACCGGAAAAGGTTTAAAACTCGACAGGTACTTCAGTAAAGAGGGTGTTAATGTATATGATCTGTTTAAATACGATAAGCGCTCATCGGTAATACGCAATCCTTCCGGCGACGCGGTTTTTGAGATGAATGATGTTGAGGTGCCCTCGTCATGGTCGCAGGTGGCTACTGATATTTTGGCGCAAAAATATTTCCGTAAAGCCGGTGTGCCTTTGGCCGGTGATACTACAGGCTCAGAAAAAAGCATTAAACAGGTTGCCCACCGTATGGCCAATTGCTGGAAAGACTGGGGGCAGCGTTATGGCTATTTCGCGACAAGTAAAGATGCCGATATATTTTATGATGAGATCGTTTACACCATTGTTGGTCAGCTGGCCGCGCCAAACTCGCCACAATGGTTCAATACAGGTTTGCATACTTCGTACGGCATCACAGGCAAGCCGCAGGGGCACTATTTTGTGAACCCGGTTACCGAGGTACTCGAAAAATCAACATCCGCCTACGAGCGCCCGCAGCCACATGCCTGCTTTATCCTTTCGGTTGATGACGACCTGGTGAACGAAGGTGGCATAATGGACCTTTGGGTGCGTGAGGCACGGATCTTCAAATACGGATCTGGTGTAGGTACTAATTTTAGTAAGATACGCGGCGATAATGAAAAACTGGCAGGTGGCGGTTATTCATCAGGATTAATGTCATTCCTTAAAATAGGCGACAGGGCAGCCGGTGCCATTAAATCTGGCGGAACAACACGCCGCGCAGCCAAAATGGTTTGCCTTGACCTGGACCACCCCGAAATAGAAAGCTTTGTAAACTGGAAAGTTGAAGAAGAAAAAAAAGTAGCCGCGCTGATAGCTGCGGGTTATTCATCCGATTACGAGGGCGAGGCCTACAAAACCGTATCGGGCCAAAACTCGAATAACTCGGTACGCATACCCAATACATTCTTTAACGCCTTAGAAGGTGGTAACGACTGGAACCTCACCAGCCGCATGAGCGGCAAAACCATTAAATCTATTCCCGCCCAAAAACTATGGGACGATATCGCATTCGCGGCATGGGCCTGCGCTGATCCGGGTGTACAGTTTGATACGACGATAAACGAGTGGCATACCTGCCCTGCGGGTGGCCGTATTAATGCCTCGAACCCTTGTTCGGAGTATATGTTTTTGGATAATACAGCCTGTAACCTGGCATCCATTAACCTGGCGCATTATTTTGATGCCGATACCCGCGTATTTGATGTAAAAGGCTTTGAGCACAGTTGCCGTATCTGGACCATTGTATTGGAAATATCAGTGCTGATGGCGCAGTTCCCATCAAAGGAAGTTGCACAATTATCATACGATTACCGTACCCTTGGTTTAGGCTACGCTAATTTAGGTTCGGCTTTAATGGTGAACGGCATCCCTTACGATAGTGATAAGGCACGCGCCATTGGCGGTGCTATTACAGCGATAATGACGGGTACAGCTTACGCTACTTCGGCCGAAATGGCACGGGAGTTAGGCACTTTTAGCCGTTATACTGATAATAAAGACAACATGCTGCGTGTAATGCGTAACCACCGCTACGCGGCTTATAACTCAACAGATAATTACGAAGGTTTAGAGATCGCCCCTCCTGGAATTGACCAGAAATATTGTCCGGATTATTTATTATCTGCCGCTTGCAATGCCTGGGACAAAGCTGTTGAAATGGGCGAAAAGTATGGTTTCCGTAACGCGCAAACCACGGTTATTGCACCAACCGGTACTATAGGCCTGGTAATGGATTGCGATACCACCGGTATTGAGCCTGACTTTGCACTGGTTAAATTTAAGAAACTATCTGGCGGCGGCTATTTTAAGATCATTAACCAGGCAGTACCCGAAGCGTTGAGCAACCTGGGTTATAAAGACCACGAGGTTTTAGCGATAGTTAATTACGCCAAAGGCGCGGCTACTTTACATGATGCACCACATATCAATTTACAATCGTTAAAAGCAAAAGGCTTTAGCGATGATGAATTAGAAAAATTAGACAAGGCTGTTGTTTCTGCTTTCGAGATAGGCTTTGCCTTCAACATCTGGACAGTAGGCGAGGATTGCCTGAAACGTCTTGGCTTTACCACCGAGCAATACAATGCAGGCGATTTTAACCTGTTAAAAGCTCTGGGCTTTACCCGTCAGCAGATAGCTGAGGCAAACGAGTACATCTGTGGCAGCATGACCATTGAAGGTGCCCCTTACCTGAAAGAAGAACATTACCCGATATTTGATTGCGCCAATAAATGCGGAGCCAAAGGCGAGCGTTATATACATGCGCACGGGCATATTAAAATGATGGCTGCGGCACAACCTTTCCTTTCGGGAGCTATATCAAAAACTATAAACCTGCCTAACGAGGCTGTGGTTGAAGAGATAAAAGATTGTTACGAGCTATCATGGAAACTGGGCCTTAAAGCCAATGCCCTTTACAGGGATGGCTGTAAATTATCGCAACCGCTATCCACAAAATCAGATACGAAAGAAGATGTATCTGACGAAAAATTGGAAACCGTAGAAGAAGTATTGGGCCAGGCTGCCAATGTAAAGCTAAGCGACCTTACGCCCGAGCAGGTTTTAGAAGCCGCTATAGCGATAATGGAACAAAGTAAAGATACCCGCTTTATGCGTGAGCTAAGCCGCGTGGTGCAAAAGAAAAGCCTGCCGGGCAAACGCCGTGGCTTTACACAAAAAGCAAGTATAGACGGGCAAACAGTGTTCGTACGCACTGGTGAGTATGAGGATGGCACTTTAGGTGAGATCTTCGTGGATATGCACAAAGAGGGCGCTACCTTCCGCTCATTAATGAACTGCTTTGCCATTGCCGTTTCGGTAGGTTTACAGTACGGCGTTCCATTGGAAGAGTATGTGGAGAAATTTACCTTTACCCGCTTTGAACCTGCAGGCATGGTGGCGGGGCACCCGAACATTAAAAGCTCAACTTCTATAATCGATTATATCTTTAGGATGCTGGGCTATGAGTACCAAAACCGTACCGACCTGGTGCATGTGATTACCGAACAAAACGGCATCACCGGCAACCCGATGATGGAGGATGAGGATATGAACCCGGATATGAGCAATGTGTATGAACCGGTTGCTTCGCCAGTAGCAGGAGTAAGTGGCAATAGCAGTCAGAAACAATATACTGTTGACTTGAGCATGGGTGTACAAAGCGATGCGCCAAGCTGTAATGTTTGCGGGCATACTACGTTGCGCTCGGGCACTTGTTACAAATGCTTAAACTGTGGTAACAGTATGGGATGTTCATAATGGCATAATCTACAGAAGTGGAAAGGGTAAAGCTTTTACCTTTTCCGGTTTTAGTACCATGCCTTTGTATAAGTTAAGCCTTTCCGCGTGCTGGCGGGAGGGCTTTTTTGTGGATTAGTTTTAATAGCCGTTGATTGTCTATTCTATCTCAAAATCCACCTTTTAATTGCTCATCCGCAAAATTTTGTACTCTTTTGCGGCATGGCACTATCTTTTAAAGCTTTTATATTCGACCTGAACGGTACCATGATAAACGATATGGAATACCATACCCGTGCATGGCGCTATTTGTTGAACAATGACCTTGGCGGAAATTTTACCTGGGACGAAGTAAAACAGCAGATGTATGGCAAAAACCCCGAGGTGCTGGTCCGTATGTTTGGCCCTGATAGGTTTACGATGGATGAAATGGTGGCCCTATCTTACGAAAAGGAAAAACGTTACCAGCAGGAATACCTGCCTCAACTGGCCCTGTTACCGGGATTGAAAGAGTTTTTAGAAGCCGCTTACCAAAAGGGTATACCCATGGCCATTGGTTCGGCGGCTATTCCTTTTAATATCGATTTTGTGTTGGATAACCTGAATATACGACACTATTTTAAAGCCATAGTTAGCGCCGATGATGTGGTGCTGAGCAAACCACATCCCGAAACTTATTTGAAGGTTGCAGAGCAACTGGGCATTGCCCCCGCTGATTGTTTGGTATTTGAAGATGTACCCAAAGGCGCCGAAGCCGCGTTGAATGCCGGTATGAAATCAGTAGTACTTACTACTACCCATCATCAAGATGAGTTTGCGCAACTACCCAACGTGCTGCACTTTTCGGATGATTTTAGGGATAGCTATTTTGATGGCCTGGTAAGCTAAGCTTACCTTTGAGCTTTTAAAGCGCGCATCATTTCATTGTATCGCATGCGGCCGACCATGGCATTGGCTGTATTAACAATACGTTTATCGCGGGTTTCCCGGGTTTTGGCATCGTTTATCCATTTAACAAAGTAATCGCGGTGGCTTTTGGGTAAGCTGTTGTAAAACTCAAATGCTTCGGGGTCGGCATCAAAATACTCTTGCAGGTCGTCGGGTATCTCAACTTTATAATCCGGGTCGTGTTCAAGCGATACTTTGAGCATCGCACCTTCGCCTTTTCGTATCCCTTTACGTATATCCGCCTTGAGTGCCATAATAAAATTGCCCTCGCCCATGGGCATTAGTGCCATACCGCTTACCGGCAAAGCATCCAGCATGCCGCGTACCCTGAAAGATTTTTTATTGTTGGGCAGCAGTTGTTCGGCTATATCTAACGGTATATCAATATAGCTCCAGCCGGTTTTCTCACCCTGATCGGCAAATTTTAGTATGATGGTGTTAAACTCAACCATAAGCGAATATAACCAAACTCGAAATACATGAAGAATTGAAGTAACCAAATAAATATACGGGTGTCCCTTAAGCAGTTTAGTAATCCATAAAATTAAAACATGCTTATGAAAAATGCAGTAACCCTAACCATGGCCTTAGTAATGCTGATATTCAGCAATACACAGGCCCGCAAAGCAACTACCGATGATATGCTTACGATCAATTACGATCTCAATACGTATTTAAATGCCGTAGGGCGTGGACGGATTGAAGGCCTAAGCAAAATATTGGCTGATGACCTGAAATGTACTATTAAATACACCGGCAAAAGCTACATTGTTGGAAAGGAAGAGCTTTTGAAATACTATAAAAGTGTTGAAAACATTGCGCAGGAATGTTTGATAAACACCAGTGTAATTAATAAAACCCCCGATGTAACTATTGCGCGCATTGAAATGAAATACAGCACCTTTAAGCGCATAAACTTTGTAACTATGGTTAATTCGGAAAAGGGTTGGAAGATTACCAACATCTATTCGGATACCGTGCAAAAAGGTTACAAAGAATAAAAAGCACGAAAACCCGGTTTAAACAGAGATAGCCGTGTTTAAATGTTAAAGGGTTGTTAAAAATAAAAAAAAGTAAAAATTGTGTGTAACGTTCCCCGTGTGGTGTTGTCATATAAGCACAAATAACAAAAAACATAACGATTTTAAAATCATAAAACATTAACAATGAAAACTTTAACTACAACAATCTTAGCTTTAGTAATTGTATTAAGCTTTGGAGCTGCAAAAGCAGACGGATCAAACAACACTGTAAATAGCAACAACGCCAATGCAAAACTTTCTGTTGACTACGCGATAAACACTTATGTTAACGCGGTAACCATGGGCGATGTAAAAGATGTGAACAACATACTGGCCGATAACTTAAAATATAGCATTGAAGGCAGCAATAAAAAGATGGTTTACAACAAGGAACAAACTTACCTTGCTTTCCTGGAAGATGCTGATACCATTCAAGACTGTATTACTACAACAACAGTAAACAACCCAACTCCGGATATCGCAGTTGTAAAAGTTGAAATGCAATATGTTGATTGTATCCGTACAAATTATGTAACAATGAGCAACACCACCCAAGGCTGGAAAGTTACAAACATCTATTCTACCTTTAAATAATTAAAGGTTAGTACTATACAAAAAGAGCGCCCCGCAATTTCGGGGCGCTCTTTTTTTGAGCCAAAATCACCCCAGTGAAAAATTTATTAAAACAGGTGTTTTTGGCATGTTATACCCCGTTAATATATTTACATTTTGTTACTTGTAATTTATTATAACTAACTCACAGCCAGCTATTAATAACAATTAATTAACACAAATGTTAAATATTTGTTAAATGAAAAAAATATTTTTGTTTGGCTGTAACGTATTGTTTTTATCACCGTCATATAGACGTAAATAACAAACAACAATTATTAAATCATAAAAAATTAAGACAATGAAAACTTTAAAAGCAACTATCCTGGGATTACTTATAGTTATGACTTTTGGCGCTGCAAAAGCTAACTCAATTTACAACAACAACGATGACAAGATGAGCGTAAACTACGCCGTAAATGTTTATGTTGATGCCATCAGCCGCGGCCATGTTAAAGAATTAGCACCTTTATTGGATGATAATTTGAAATACAGCATTGAGCAAGGAAGCAAAACAGTAGTATTTAGCAAATCTGAATTTTTGGAGTCGTTAAAAGCAGATCAAAATGTTGAGCAAAACTGCCTTGTTACTACAACAGTTAACGAAAGCACTCCGGATGTTGCTATTGTAAAAGTTGATATGAAATATGCCGGCTTTACACGTACCAATTTTGTAACACTAACTAACTCAAGCAAGGGCTGGAAAGTAACCAACATTTATTCGAAATTTAAATAAGCAGCACATCTGTTTAATAAAAGGCCTCTCCCGACAGCTGTTGGGAGAGGCCTTTTTGTTTATTGCAGCCTGTCTTCAAAAAACAGGAAGGGCAAAAAGCTCTGTATACCTGTTGTTTTCCATATAGCCCCTTTTATACAATATAATAAGATCTGGATAGGCTGTTGTTGTTTTTGCTCGTACTCAGCAATTACCTGCAGGCATGAGCCACACGGCGTTGTAGGTTTGAGTAGCTCAAACTCATCTGTATGAGCTGTAACAGCCATGCTGATAACCGGATCGTTTGGATGATTAGCTCCCCATGCAAATAAAGCCGTACGTTCAGCACACAGGCCCGATGGGTAAGCCACATTCTCCTGGTTGCTTCCGTAAACTATCTTACCGCTTTTTAGCAACAGCGCGGCACCCACCCTGAATTTTGAATATGGCGAGTGCGAATTTTCCATGGCCTTAACGGCTTCTAAACATAAATTTTTATCGGCCACGCTCAATTCATCAAGGCTGGCAAAATCTTCGTAAGCTACTTTAATTTCTTTCTTCATAAAAAATGCCCCTGTTATAAAAAACAAGGGCATACAATATAAGGATAATTTTATAAAATCAAAGTTCTGAAGCCTATACTGCTACAGGCAAAGGATCGGCCATTTCAGCAATGGTGGGGTTAACGCTTTCGTCATCCTTTTCAATGCGCAGGTTGTTTACAATATGTTGCTGCCTGTCGGGTGTATTTTTACCCATAAAGTATTCCAGCAGGCTTTTGATGTTTGCATCCTTCAAAATAACGGGGTCAAGGCGGATGTCTTTTCCAATAAACAACCCAAACTCATCAGGAGAGATCTCACCTAAACCTTTAAAGCGGGTGATTTCGGGTTTGTTGCCCAGCTTCTCGATGGCATTGCGGCGTTCCTCGTCGCTGTAGCAATAAATGGTTTCTTTTTTATTACGTACACGGAACAGTGGTGTTTGCAGGATAGATACATGCCCGGCCTTCACCACATCCGGGAAAAACTGTAAAAAGAAGGTCATCAGCAGCAAACGAATGTGCATACCATCCACATCGGCATCGGTAGCTATAACGATGTTGTTGTAACGGATTCCGTCTAAACCGTCCTCAATATTGAGGGCATGTTGCAAAAGGTTAAATTCTTCGTTCTCGTACACCACTTTTTTGGTGAGGCCAAAGCAGTTAAGTGGTTTACCTTTCAGGCTGAATACGGCCTGAGTCATCACATCGCGCGATTTGGTAATAGAGCCTGATGCCGAGTCGCCCTCGGTGATGAATAATGTTGTATCCTGGCGGCGTTCGTGGGT
Source organism: Mucilaginibacter rivuli (assembly GCF_019391655.1). Classification (GTDB taxonomy): domain Bacteria; phylum Bacteroidota; class Bacteroidia; order Sphingobacteriales; family Sphingobacteriaceae; genus Mucilaginibacter; species Mucilaginibacter rivuli. The sequence continues at coordinate 93,045 of NZ_JAHXPQ010000001.1, forward strand.
ATCATCAAAGTGTATTTTACAATCGCGCAGTTTTTTATTGTGTAGCGATGCTTTTTTGGCGCGCTCATTAGCCAGTTTTTTAATGCCCGCAATATCCTTACGTTCGCGTTCCGATTGCAGGATGCGTTTTAAAAGCGCATCGGCTGTAGCCGGATTTTTGTGCAGGTAGTTATCAAGCTCGCGCTTTAAGAAATCGTTGATAAAAGTACGTACCGTTGGGGCATCAGGGCCAATATTTTGCGAACCCAACTTGGTTTTGGTTTGCGATTCGAATACCGGTTCCTGTACTTTTATGGCTATTGCCGATACGATAGACGAGCGGATATCCGAGGCATCAAATTCCTTTTTATAAAACTCGCGGATGGTTTTTACCACTGCCTCGCGAAAGGCAGCCTGGTGTGTGCCACCTTGTGTGGTATGCTGGCCGTTTACAAAGGAGTAATACTCTTCGCCGTAATGCTGGCCGTGGGTCATGGCTATCTCAATATCTTCGCCTTTTAGGTGAATGATGGGGTAGCGTATATTTTCGGTATCGGAGTTACGCACCAGCAGATCGTACAGGCCCCGCTCCGAAAAATATTTCTGATTATTAAAGTTGATGGTAAGGCCCGAATTGAGGAATACGTAATTCCATATCATGCTCTCCACAAACTCCGGTATAAAATGGTAATGACGGAAAATGGTATCGTCGGGGTAAAAATTAATGGCGGTTCCGTTCCGTTGCGTGGTTTCTTTTTCAGGCTCATCGCGTATTAACTCGCCTTTGGCAAATTCGGCAAGTTTAGTGCGCCCATCGCGGTATGATTGTACGGTAAAGGCATTAGATAAGGCATTAACCGCCTTTGTACCCACACCATTTAAACCTACTGATTTTTGGAAGGCCTTGCTATCATACTTACCTCCGGTATTTATTTTAGATACGCAATCGATCACCTTGCCCAAGGGTATACCACGGCCATAATCGCGTACTGATACCTTTTGGTCGCTCATGTTAATATCGATGGTACGGCCGGCGCCCATCACAAACTCATCTATCGAGTTATCTACAATCTCTTTTAGAAGTACGTATATACCGTCATCATAAGCGGAGCCATCGCCCAGTTTACCAATGTACATACCGGGGCGCAGGCGGATGTGTTCTTTCCAGTCTAACGAGCGTATACTGTCATTATCATAATTTACATTCTCAGCCATAATACAAAGATAAAAGTGTTAGCCAAGCATTAATAAATAATACTCCACATTGTGTTAAAAACGCTGTTTTTTCGAGATTTAGAGAGGGGAATATGCCTTAATTGTTAAATTTAAGACAGTTTTTCAGCATATTTATTTTTTTGAAAAACTCGGGGCCCCTATCATTTCCAAAGCATGTAACCGCTATACTGCCAAAGTGATTTTTCTGAATGATCACGAGTAAAGCATATTGGTAATGTTTGGTAACCGGCGAATCGGTCAGGCTAAAAAAGTACGATTGGCCAATATCAGCATTATAAAACTGCAATACTTTAGCCGGGATGGCCCTATTGAATTTTCTGCCATCAGTTGCCATGCTGTTTACCAGGGTTGCCGCAACCTTACTATAAAGCGAGTCGGGGTTTACTTTTTCAGGCTCTTTTGCTTTTTCGTACTTTTTCCATTCTCTTTTTGTTTCGCTTACCTGGATGCGTACCTCAAAGTCACTGCCGGGTAGTTCCATCGCATACTGATAGGATGTTTTTTCGTTATTGAGGGGCAATACTTCGGCAAAGCCATCGGGAAAAGTAAAGTTAGCATTAACACCCGCCAACAGCTCTTTAAACGGCTTGTTGCTATGGCTTTCCTGCGCATGGGCAGCACATATCAAAGCCGTTAAGCAAAGCATAGTAAGTATTAATTTGTTTACCGTTTTCAAAGCCTTAATAAATAGGGTATGGTCAATTATTATATGAAGATAAATTTTTTACTATCAATTTAAGTAAAAAATCATCACAACTTTATTATTAACAGCTCAGTTATTTTTTTGAAATGGTTAGACAAGCAAGTACAATAAAAGTTTTAAGCCTTAAAAAAGATTTCAGGTAAGTTACTTCGCCGTTTTTTCATCATAGTACTTACGTAATATATAATAGGCTTTCTTTTTGTTGCCTTTATGGTCAACCAGGCCTTTGTTGTTCCAGCCTTCCTGGTAAACCGGGTTATTACGTTTGGGCGAACGGAAATCGGCCAGTATCCATGGCGATAGGCCTACAAAATTATCGGGCATGCGTTTAAACATGGCCACCTGTTCTTTGTAATACCATTCCTGGTATTCTTCGCTCCAGCGGGTTAAACTATCCGCATGGAAACCACCTAAAGTTTCGGCGCCTGTTTCGCTGATGAAGAATGGCTTATCATATTTAATTTCCCAGTTTGCGGTGCGGCAACTGTTGGGTGTGCCACCGTACCAGCCCAGGTATTCATTAAAGGAAACGATATCTACAAACTCACCCAGCGGGTCGTCAACTACATGTTTCCCTCCTGCGCCATTTACTTCGAGCGCGGCAGAAACCAGGCGGGTATTATCCAGCTCTTTTGCTTTGGTAATGAGGCTGTGCATAAAATCGGTGCGGGCAGGACTAACGGGTGTTTCGTTACCTACCGACCAAATGATGATGCTTGCGCGGTTATGGTCGCGGGTGATCATTTCATTCAACTGGCCCTTGGCTTTTTCCAATACATCAGGGTTGGTAAATTCAATGGTCCAGTACACCGGTATCTCACTCCACACCAATATGCCTAATGAATCGGCCATACGGGTCATTTTTTCATCATGCGGGTAGTGGGCTAATCGTACCATATTACAATGCAATTCTTTTGCCCAGCTCAATAGCATTGCTGCGTCTTTACTGGTATAAGCTCTGCGGCCCTCAACGGGGTTTTCGCCGTGGATACAGATACCACGCATGAATAGCGGTTTGCCATTCAATAACAATTGTTTGCCTTTGGTTTCGATGGTCCGGAAACCTATTTTCTCGGTCACCTTATCAGCCGAAGTGGTGATGACCACCTTATATAGTTTAGGATTCTCCGGCGACCATAATTGCACACCCGGCAGTTTAAAATTAACAGCGCAATTATCACCGTTAACCGGGAATGTCTTTTTCATCTTTAACTCGGGTATTTCAACCGTAGCGGTTTCGTTTGCAGCCGCGTGGTTCAATTTTATCCAGCCTTCAACTTCGGGGGCGGCATTGGTGGTTTCAGGTTTTTTAAGTTGGATCACGTAATCCTGTATCATACTGCCCGGCACTTCAACCAGGTTTACTTCGCGGGTAATACCGCCATAGTTCCACCAGTCGGTATTAAGGGTGGGCACTTCGTCTTTAAAACGTTTGTTATCAACTTTAACTACCAAATAATTGCCTTTGGCTTTGATCAGCGAATCGGCAATCTCAAAATCAAATGCGGTAAAGCCGCCTTTGTGTTGCCCCAATTTGTGGCCGTTCAGGTAAACATCGGCTTTGTAATTAACCGCGCCAAAGTGTAAAAACACCCTGTTGCCGGGTTTAGCCTTTGTAAAATCGAAACTCTTTTTATACCAAACCGTCCCTTCGTAGTAGAAAAACTTTTCGGCTTGTGAGTTCCAGTCGCCCGGAACGTTAAGGGTTTGCTTATCGCTATAACCAAACTCTTTACGGTCGCTTTTATCTTTTGGTACGTCGGTAGTCCAGTAAGCGCCACCGTCAGATGGTTTCATTTCCTTGTAGCGGTAATCGTAAAAGCCGGTTTCGTACGGGTCAACAATATATTGCCATTTGCCGTTAAGGCTGATGGTTTTACGGGCGGGGATATTGGTAATAAGCGGTGTTTGCGCTAAAGCGGATGCGCACATCGCGACAGCAAAAAACAAAGCAGGCAGCTTTATATTTTTCATAGTAAACAAGAAATTGATTTGTGATAGGTTTAATTACAAGATGTTAAAAGTACAATAAAATCAACTAAAATTTTACCGCAAGTTTAGCATTTTTTGGTACTCAGTCTCGGTATAGGATATTGGAGTAATTGTAAGGGTTAAGCTCTCGTCATCGCGTACAAGTAACAGATGTTCACTGAATTTAGAAAGAAATTTGTTTGAATTGATTGGCCTCCAATCATAATTTTTATATCCAAGTATTTCTTTAAAACTTTTTTTTAGACCTATATCTGCCCGATAAACCCACTTTCTGAGGTCGCATTTTTTGTTTTTATCAAATTTGAAAAACATCAAATAAGTATCCAATGTACTATCAGAAAATGAATATGCTAAGCTTGTATCAGTTTTGAAAATTTCAGGATTATATTTTTTAACAAGATATTTCATGTGGCTTTCTACTTTTTCCATCGTATCATATATTGCTGATTGGGCAAATACAGATTGGCAGGCATAGGTAAACAACAAAAGAAGGAGAAGCTTTTTCATCACACCAAAGTACAAAAAAAATGGCGCATCCTTTTCGGGATACGCCAGTAAAATATCAAAAGCTAAAACTTATCTAACGGTCACTTTATAAATGGTAGTGCTATGCAAAGTTTTGCCCGGCTGTAATATGGTGCTCGGGAACGTTGGTTCATTTGGCGAATCAGGGAAATGCTGTGTTTCTAAACACAAAGCGGTATGCTGTGCAATTGGTTTGCCATTGTCTAATTTCAACGTACCATCTAAAAAGTTACCAGTGTAAAATTGTATACCCGGCTCGGTGGTAATTACTTCTAACTGTAAGCCGCTGCGTGCATCATAAACAACCGCTGCCTGGTGCATGGTAGTATCTGATACTTTTAACACAAAGTTATGATCGTAGCCAACAGGTTTGCCCGGTACTTCGTTAATGTGCGCGCCAATTTTGGTTGGTGCGGTAAAATCAAATGGTGTGCCTTTAACATCTTTTAATTCGCCTGTAGGGATAAGGGCATCGCTAACAGGAGTATATTTATCGGCATTGATCTGCACTTCTTCGTCAAGGATGGTATTGGTTGGGTCGCCGCTCAGGTTAAAGTAGCTGTGGTTGGTTAAATTAACCGGGGTAGCTTTGTCTGTGGTCGCGGTATATTCCATTTTCAACTCGTCGGCATCTGTTAAGGTATATTTAACAGTTACTTTTAAGTTACCCGGGTAGCCTTCTTCACCGTCTTTGCTCAGGTAAGTTAAAGTTAAGGCCGGGATGGTATCAACAGTTGGCTCGGCAGTCCATACTACTTTATCATAACCAACATTACCGCCGTGCAAGTGGTTAGGGCCGTTATTGGTAGCAAGGGTATATTCTTTACCATCAACGGTAAATTTGCCTTTGGCAATACGGTTGCCGTAACGGCCTATTATCGCACCAAAATAAGGTACCGCAGGTGTGTATTTTTTCGCGCTGTCAAAACCTAAAACAATATTCTGACTTTTTCCACTTTTGTCTTTGGTTGTCCATGATGTTACTTTGCCGCCGTAGTTTGATATTTTTACCTCAACGCCATTTTTGTTGGTGAGGGTGTACAGGTCAACGGCCTGGTCGCCTACTTTGTCCCAGGCTTGTTTGGTGATGCCCTGTTTTGGGGCTTCGGTAGTTTGTTTATTATTGTTCATACAAGATGTAAAAATTGACCCTATGATGAACAGGGCCGATAAGTTGGTTAAAATGATTCTCTTTTTCATAATTACTGAATGGTTATTCATTTAGGTTATTGGTATATGCTGTTATTTTAGTTCTAAAACTACAACCGAGTGTGGCGGCAGATCGGCTACCAGTTCGTTGCCATCTTTTTTGGCGCCTGCAAAGCTCGCAATTTTAATGTTGCCCGGTTTATCAAAGGTATTAATATCGGTAACTTTTGCCGAGGTTAAAATCTGGCCGGTAACGCTGCTCCATGTTACACCGCTTAGCGCTGTGCGGATATTAATGCTTTTGCTGTTATCAATATTTACTAACGAGATATGCACCACTTTGTTCGAATCGATAGAGGCTGAAGCATTTAAGGCCGGTATTTTTTTATCGCCAACTACATAATCAGGCGAGGTGAATTTGATGGGCAGGTATTTGGCATCCTGGTGCACTTTGTACAGGTCGAACACATGGTAAGTTGGCGTTAGCAGCATTTTTTCTTTATCCGTAAGGATAAGCGCCTGCAATACGTTAATGGTTTGGGCAAGGTTTGCCATTTTAACACGATCGCAATGGTTGTTAAAAATGTTAAGGGTAGTGCCTGCCACCAAAGCATCGCGCATACTGTTTTGCTGGTATAAAAAGCCGGGATTGGTTCCGGGCTCAACATCTGTCCATATGCCCCATTCGTCAACTACTAAGGCCACTCTTTTATTAGGGTCATATTTATCCATAATGGCCGAGTGTTTAGCTACTATGTCATCCATTTCCCAGCAATTTTTCATGGTGTTGAAGTACTGATCTTCATCAAAGCTTGTTGCCGAGCCTTTTTTGCTCCAGTTGCCTGTTGGCAGGGTGTACCAGTGCAGGGTTAGGCCCCACATTTGGGTGCCAATCTTTTTCATACATACCTCGGTCCAGTTGTAGTCCTTCCCGTTGCTTCCGCTGGCTATGCGTTTAAGCGGTGTGCCGGGATAGTTACGCGCATAGGTGGCATAACGGCGGTAGTTATCGCTGTAAAACTCAGGTGTCATATTGCCACCGCAGCCCCAGCTTTCATTACCAACACCCCAAAAGGTAACTTTAAAAGGATCGGGGTGGCCGTTGGCTTTGCGCATATTGGTTACGGTAGTTTCTGCACCACAATTGAGGTACTCTACCCATTTGGCCATTTCTTCAACGGTTCCGCTGCCCATATTGCCGGCAATGTAGGGTTCGCATTTAAGCAGTTTACATAAATCCAAAAACTCGTGCGTGCCAAAGCTGTTGTCTTCGCTTACGCCACCCCAGTTGGTGTTTACCATTTTAGGGCGCTGATCGCGGGGGCCAATACCATCGCGCCAGTGGTACTCATCGGCAAAGCAGCCGCCGGGCCAGCGCAGGTTAGGTACTTTTATTTTTACCAGGGCATTCACAATATCCATGCGGATACGGTCGGTTTTAGGAACATTTAATTTCGGGTCAACCCAAAAACCATCATAAATACAGCGGCCAAGGTGCTCAGAAAAATGCCCGTAAATGTGTTTGCTGATGGTGAGTTTAGCGTCATCGGCAGTGATAGCCAATGTTGCCGATGATTGGCTGTAGCCTTTAAAAAACAAGAATAACAGTAAGATTGACAGTTTTAATGGTGATCTCATACGTTTTTAAATGGTGTGATAGGTAATACGGTTGGTAAGCCGTTTAAAAAACTAAAGATATAAATATTTTACATTAGGTGTCTGTTATACAATTATTTTATTCGTGTTTCAAATATATTTTAAGGCATTATTAAATGTCTATTAATTTACTAATTTTAGCTTTTGATTATAAATAACAATGACCAAGTACGCCCAGCAAGCATCTATCCTTATCGCAGTTGATTGTATAATTTTTGGCTTTGATGGCGATAAATTAAAATTACTGCTTATACAGCGTGGTATTGAGCCCGAAATGCACAAATGGAGCTTAATGGGGGGCTTTGTGCAGCACAATGAAAGCCTTACAGACGCGGCAGACCATATCCTGAAAAAGCTAACCGGTTTAGAGGGCGTTTACATGGAACAGTTGCAGGCATTTGGTGAGGTTTACCGTGATCCGGGCGACCGTATTATTAGTATAGCTTATTTCGCACTGATAGATATTCATAAATACGAAACGCAGCTAAGCCACGAGTACCATGCCGAATGGTTTGAGTTGGACCAGGTACCCCAGCTGATATTTGACCATAATGATATGGTAGAAATGGCGCGTAAAAAATTACGCTATAAAGCTGCACTGCACCCTATATTGTTTGAATTACTTCCCGAAAAATTTACCATACCGCAATTGCAAAGCCTGTACGAAGGTATTTACGACAGTGTTTTTGATAAACGTAACTTTAGCCGTAAAATCCTTTCTACCGGATTACTTATCAAGCAAAAAGATAAGGATAAGCTCAACTCAAAAAAAGGAGCGTTTTATTATATGCTGGATATTGGTAAGTATAATGAAAACTTCCACGCTTTCCTGAACTTAATTCCTAATCCTGATCATTTACAGTTTGTGTAATGGGTTGTTATTCTTCCCAGGGGTTGATCAACTTCAGGGTTTCAATAGCTTGAAAATCTTTGATGTTGCGGGTAAGCAGTGTTAGATCATAAACCAAAGCAGAAGCCGCTATTATTGCATCAGGTAGTTTGATCTTGTGGGCTTTTCTAATTTCGACAGTTTTAGTTTTTATCGCAGCATCCAGGTCAAGTATCATACTGCTCTCAATAAAGTTCCGAATAACTACGATGTTTTCCTCTGTCGAATTTTTCCAGCATAAAAGTTCAATCTCGGTCATTGCCGAAATAAAAGGGGGATCATTCTTTACCAAATCATCGATAAAAAGTTCAGCATTTTCAGGAAGTTGCTGTTGCAAGTAATATATCGCAATATTAGTATCCCAGATATATCTTACTCCCATGCGTCGCGCAACTCTTTCAATTGCCTGTCTATTTCCTCAAGTGGCTGTTTGGTCATTTTTCCTTTTAACATAGCAATTGGAGTTTTCTTTAACAACTGATCATCCTCTTTATGCAATTTTATCAAATGCATCGACTCCAAATTTTCCAAGAGCTTAATAGCTTCGTCGTTGATGATATCTACAGTTACAGTTTGCATAACATGATATGTATATATACAAATATAACACTTAAAACCAGTTTTTATTCTATCGTGTTGTAATATTATCAATTCAAATATTATCACTTATATTTATCTCGAAAACCAAGATAAACCAATGCCAAAATCCTACAATAATTGCACAAACTGATATAGTAAATAATTGACCTAAAATTTTAAAATATCGAAAATTAAGTGTTAATTCGACACGATTAACCAGTTATGAATAAAGATACCTTTGTTATTGGCGTAGATTACGGTAGTGATTCTGTACGCTCAGTTTTAGTTGATGCCAAAAATGGCCGCGAATTAGCTTCGTCTGTGTTTTACTATCCGCGCTGGCAGCAGGGCCTGTTTTGCGATGCACCGCAAAACCAGTTCAGGCAGCACCCTTTAGATTATGTTGAAGGGTTAGAGCAAACCATAAAAGATTGTTTGGCCAAAGCAGGCGGCAACGCGGCATCTGCAGTAAAAGCCATATCGGTTGACACCACAGGCTCAACACCCGTAGCAGTTGATGAAACAGGAACCCCATTGGCATTGCTACCCGGTTTTGAGAACAACCCGCACGCCATGTTTGTGCTGTGGAAAGACCATACCGGTATAAAAGAAGCTGCCGAAATAAACGAGCACGCTACAAAATTTGATACCAATTACCTGCAATACGTAGGTGGCATATATTCATCCGAATGGTTTTGGGCCAAGCTGCTGCGTACCCTGCGTGCTGATGAAGCTGTACGGAACGCCATGCACAGCTGGGTGGAGCATTGCGACTGGATACCGTTTTTACTGACAGGCGGCAAAGATGTTTCGCAAATTATGCGTGGCCGTTGCTCTGCAGGGCATAAGGCTTTATGGTCGGCAGAGTTTGGTGGCTTACCACCGGATGAGTTTTTCTCATCGTTAGATCCGTTGCTGAAAGGCATTACTTCAAAATTATTTAAAGATACCTATACCTCCGATGTTTCGGCAGGTAACCTGAGTGCCGAGTGGGCAAGCCGTTTGGGCCTCTCAACAGATGTGGTTGTTGGTGTGGGCGCTTTTGATGCGCACATGGGCGCCGTTGGCGGGCAGATAGAGGCTTATCACCTGAGCAAGGTAATGGGTACCTCAACCTGCGATATTTTGGTGGCACCAACGCAAGACCTGGAAGGCAAGCTGATAAAAGGCATTTGCGGCCAGGTTGATGGCTCGGTCATTCCCGGTATGTTGGGTATGGAGGCCGGACAATCGGCCTTTGGCGATACTTATGCATGGTTCCGTAACCTGTTGGCATGGCCACTGCAAAACCTGTTATCACAATCAAAATTAATAGACGCGCAAACCGCGGGCGCTTTGCGTGATGAACTTAGCGGTAAAATTATAGCCGAGTTAAGCAAACAAGCCGCTTTATTACCAATAGATGAAAATGAACTGGCCGTTGATTGGTTCAACGGTCGCCGCACACCCGATGCCAACCAGGAACTGAAAGGCGCTATTACAGGTTTAGGTTTGGGTAGCGACGCGCCACGTGTATTTAAAGCTTTGGCCGAAGCTACCTGCTTTGGTGCTAAGAAAATAGTTGACCGTTTTATCAGCGAAGGTGTTCCCGTTAAGGGTATCATCGGCGTGGGTGGTGTAGCCCGCAAATCGCCATACATTATGCAAATGATGGCCGATGTATTGGGTATGCCTATACGCATCCACAGCCAGGAGCAAACCTGCGCCATGGGCGCGGCCATGTTCGCGGCAACGGTAGCGGGTATTTACCCTAACGTTGAAGAAGCCATGAAAGCCATGGGTGCCGGCTTTGATATGGAGTATTATCCCGAAAAGGCAAACCAGGAGATTTATAAACTACGCGCACAGCAATACACACAACTGGGCAATTTTATTGAACAACAAACAGCGAACAAATAATAATGAGCAAATACCAGCATATACAGGAAGAAGCATACGCGGCAAACATGGAGTTGCCCGAGTTAAAATTGGTGATATTTACCTTCGGTAATGTAAGCGCGGTTGACCGCTCACTGGGCGTATTTGCCATTAAACCAAGCGGTGTAGCTTATGAGGACCTGAGTCCTGAAAAAATGGTGATCGTTGATTTTGATGGCAATACAGTTGAAGGTAAGCTTCGCCCGTCATCAGATACCAAAACCCACGCGGTTTTATACAAACATTGGGATAGCATTGGCGGTATTGTGCATACACACTCCACCTATGCTACGGCATGGGCGCAATCGCAGCGCGATATCCCGATCTTCGGCACCACGCATGCCGATTACAATACTGTAAACATCCCCTGTGCGCCGCCCATGAGCGACGAGATGATAAAAGGCGATTACGAGTATCAAACCGGTTTCCAGATCATGAATTGCCTGCAGGAAAAAGGCATGAGCTATAAAGAGGTAGAAATGGTATTGGTGGGCAACCACGCGCCGTTTACATGGGGCAAAAACGCGCACAAGGCTGTACACAACAGTGCGGTGTTAGAAGCTATAGCTCAAATGGCATTGCTTACCGAACAAATAAATCCGAACGCACCACGTTTAAAGGATGCGTTGATCAACAAGCATTACGAACGCAAACACGGCGAAGGCAGCTATTACGGACAATAATTTTAACCAAAATGAAACTAACCGGCTTACTATCGGCATTTGTATTAACTGCCTGCATCGCATCGGCGCAGCCCAAAAAAGTACCCTTTCATGATTGGGCGCCAACACCACCCATGGGTTGGAACAGTTGGGATTGCTTTGGCCCCAATGTGGTTGAAGCTGAGGTAAAAGCCAATGCCGATTATATGGCCAAAAACCTAAAATCGGCAGGTTGGGAGTATATTGTTGTGGATATTCGCTGGTATGTAGGTAACGATAAAGCGCATGGCTATAACGAAACCAACCCCGATTATGTATTGGATGAGTTTGGCCGTTTCCAGCCATCGGTAATTAAATTTCCTTCGGCAGCGGGGGGTAAAGGGTTTAAACCTTTGGCCGATTATATCCATAAAAAAGGATTGAAATTTGGTATCCATATTATGCGTGGTGTGCCTGTTGAAGCAGTTAAGCGTAACCTGCCAATTTTCGGGAGTATTTATACCACCAAGGATATTGCCAACCCGGCCGACCAATGCAAATGGCTGCATGATATGTATGGCACCATTCCAGGCAAGGAAGGCTCGCAGGATTATTATGACTCGTTGTTTAAAATGTATGCCGAGTGGGGTTTGGATTTTGTTAAGGTTGACGACCTGTCGCGCCCTTATCATGGTGCCGAGGTGATGATGATACGTAAGGCCATTGACCGCTGCGGCCGAAAGATTGTGCTGAGCACTTCGCCGGGCGAAACCCCTTTGAACGCTGCCGCAGATGTACAGAAGAATGCAAACATGTGGCGCACCGTTGATGATTTTTGGGATAACTGGAAAATGCTGAAAGAGCATTTTGATGTGTTTGAACGCTGGAACAATTTTAGGATCGCAGGCGGTTTCCCGGATGGCGATATGCTGCCTTTGGGTAAGATAGGCATCCGCGCTGAGCGTGGTAACCCACGTATGACGGCTTTTACCAAAGATGAGCAATATACGCTGATGACGTTGTGGACCATCTTCCGCTCGCCGTTGATGTTTGGTGGTAACCTGCCTGATAATGATGAGTTTACGCTGTCGCTTTTGAATAATAAAGAAGTATTGGAAGTATTAAAGAACAGTACTGAAAACAAACAGATATATCGTAATGATGATAAGGTGATCTGGATAGCTGATGACCCTAAATCGGGCGATAAGTTTGTTGCCGTATTTAATTCGGGCGATGCTGCTGATCCCGTAAAGGTAAGTGTTAACTTAACCGGGCTTGGTTTTACGGGCGCTGCCAAAGTGCGCGACCTATGGACAAAAAAAGATGTAGGAACTTTTAACGGAGTGTTTGAGCCGATGGTGAATAAGCATGGAGCAGGTTTGTATAGAATTTCGGCTAAGTAATTTTTAATTCCCCTCTTGAGAGGGGGTGCGGCGGGTAATAGCGGTGGCAGGGGTGTGTTGTTGAAGCGAGGTGTTTAAAAAGGACACACCCCTCACCCCTCTCAAGAGGGGAGCCCAGCATAGAATAGTTAAATAGAACAATATGAAGAAGCGGTTATTTTTGGCAGTACTAATGATGGGTGCGATGACAAGTTTCGCGCAGCAAAAAGATTACGCCATAAAATCGGTGGATTTTACCAAGGTACAGCTTAACGATAAATTCTGGCTGCCACGGATTGAAACCAACCGGACTGTAACTATACCCGCCAGCTTTGCGCGATGCCAGAGTACAAACCGCATCCAAAACTTTGTGAACGCGGCCAACAAGACGGGCAAGTTTTTAACCACCTTCCCGTTTGATGATACGGATATTTATAAAACCATTGAGGGCGCTTCGTTTTCCTTAGCGGTGCACCCGGATGCCAAGCTGGATAAGTTTGTCGATTCGTTGGTCACCATTGTCGCTGCCGCACAGGAGCCTGATGGTTACCTGTACACCGCGCGTACCATTAACCCGGCTGCGCCGCATTCATGGTCGGGTAAAAACCGTTGGGAAAAAGAACGTGAATTAAGCCACGAACTGTATAACTCGGGGCATTTATACGAGGCCGCATCGGCGCATTACCTGGCTACAAAAAAGAAGAACTTTTTGAACATCGCATTGAAAAATGCAGATTTGGTTTGCTCGGTATTTGGTCCGGGAAAGCTGGCCGTTGCCCCGGGGCACGAGATCGTTGAAATGGGCCTCGTGAAGCTCTATCGCATCACCGGCAAAAAGGAATACCTGGCCACAGCTAAATTTTTTATAGACCAGCGCGGCCATTACGATAAGTACAACAAAGCCAGTAAAGACGAGTGGAAGAACGGCCAGTACTGGCAGGATGATAAACCTGTAACCGAGCAGGACGAAGCCGAAGGCCACGCCGTGCGTGCGGGATATCTATATTCGGCTATGGCCGATGTGGCTGCATTGACGCATGATGAAGCGCTGATAAAAGCTGTGGACAGGATCTGGGATAACATGGTTTCTAAAAAAATGTATGTGCAGGGCAGCGTAGGCGCCATTGGCAGCGGAGAGCGTTACGGTGATAATTACCAACTGCCCAACGCTACTGCTTATAACGAAACCTGCGCTGCTGTAGCCAACGTGTACTGGAACCAACGCATGTTTATGCTGCACGGCAATTCGAAATATATTGATGTGCTGGAAAAGGTACTTTACAACGGTTTAATATCCGGCGAAGGCCTGGATGGTAAATCGTTCTTTTATACCAACGCCATGCAGATAACAAACGGCGTTACAGCCGGTGCCTTCAACAGCTTTAATACCAAAGGAATAGAAACTACCCGTTCGGGATGGTTTGAGTGCTCTTGCTGCCCTACTAACCTGGTGCGGCTGGTGCCATCTATCCCCGGTTATATTTATGCTGAAAAGGGCAATAGTTTGTATGTTAACTTGTTCATCAGCGGTAACGCAAACCTAACGGTAGCCAACAAAGCGGTAGAGGTGATACAGCAAAATAATTACCCATGGGATGGTGGTTTGAAATTCAATATCAATCCTAAAACTTCTACTACCTTTGATTTACTGATACGGATACCGGGCTGGGTGCGGGGTGAGGCTATACCATCCGATCTGTATAATTTTGAGGATAAATCGGCAGCAGCGGTTACCATTAAAGTAAATGGCAAGGCGATTACTTATAAAACGCAAAATGGTTACGCGCTGATTAGCCGCAACTGGAAAAAAGGCGATGTGGTTGATGTAGAACTGCCTATGGCGGTAAAACGCGTTACCGCGAATGTGAATCTGAAAGAAGACCAACAGAAAATTGCTTTGCAACGCGGCCCGCTGATGTATTGCGCCGAGTGGCCTGATAATAATGGCCATACCAGTAATATTACCATTGGTAACGATATACAGTTTGTGCCACAATATAAACCTGAATTATTGAATGGCGTGACGATATTAAAAAGTACCAACGAGAATAAAACCATAGTTGCCATACCTTACTATGCCTGGGCAAACCGTGGCGCGGGCGAGATGCAGGTGTGGTTTCCGGTGAAGTAAGGTTTTAGTTCCCCTCTTGAGAGGGGGCGTGATGGAATAGAGCGGTGGTAGGGGTGTGTTATTGAAGCGAGGCGCAAAAAGGACACACCCCTCGCCCCTCTCAAGAGGGGATCCCGGCTCACAAAGCCATTAATGATTTAAATAGTAAATATTAACACATACATAAAACAATGATCGATCTGAAAGAATACGAGGTGTGGTTTGTTACCGGCAGCCAGGACCTTTATGGGGAAGAGACACTTAAACAAGTTGCGGCGCACTCACAAGAGATAGCCAAGTCTTTTGATAACACGGCCCAGATACCCGTGCGTGTGGTATACAAGCCAACCGTAAAATCTCCGGAGGAAATTTATAACGTTTGTCGTGATGCCAACAGCAGTAAAAACTGTATAGGTATTGTTGCCTGGATGCATACCTTCTCGCCAGCTAAAATGTGGATAGGCGGGTTGAAAATATTGCACAAACCATTGCTGCACCTGCACACGCAGTTTAACCGGGATATCCCTTGGGACAGCATTGATATGGACTTTATGAACCTGAACCAAAGCGCCCATGGCGACCGCGAGTTTGGCTTCATCATGAGCCGCATGCGCATCAACCGCAAGGTAGTTGTTGGCCACTGGCAGGACGAAGAGGTGCTGAGCCAAATTGGCAGCTGGACCCGTGTTGCCGCAGGCTGGGCCGACTGGCAAGGCGCGCGCTTTGTTCGCTTTGGCGATAATATGCGTTATGTTGCCGTTACCGATGGTGATAAGGTAGAAGCCGAAATGCGCTTTGGCTACTCGGTAAACACACACGGTATTGGCGATTTGGTACAGGTGATCAACGCTATCAGCGATGCTGAAATTGATGCGCTTACTGCTGAATACGAAGCTACCTACGCCGTTGTTGATTCGCTGCGTAAAGGTGGCGCGCAATATAATTCGTTGCGCGAGGCTGCTAAAATAGAGCTGGGTATGACCGCTTTTTTAAAAGACGGCAACTATAAAGGCTATACCGATACTTTTGAGGACCTGCATGGCATGGCACAATTGCCGGGTATCCCTTCTCAAAGGTTAATGGGCAAAGGTTACGGCTTTGGCGGCGAGGGCGACTGGAAAACTGCCGCTCTGGTACGCGCTATGAAGGTGATGGGCAGCGGCCTTAAAGGCGGTAACAGCTTTATGGAAGATTATACTTACCACTTCAATCCATCAAATCCATTAGTATTAGGCTCGCACATGCTGGAGATATGCGAATCGATAGCTTTGGGCAAACCTAACTGCGAGATACACCCCTTGGGCATTGGCGGCAAAGCCGACCCTGTGCGTTTGGTGTTTAACGTTGGCGGTGGTGCCGCGCTTAACGCATCTATTGTAGATATGGGCAACCGTTTCCGCCTGCTGGTGAACGAGGTTGAGGCCGTAGCGCCTAAAGAGGCCCTGCCTAAGCTACCTGTAGCCCGCGTACTATGGAAACCATACCCTGATATGAAAACCGGCTGCGCAGCCTGGATATTAGCCGGTGGCGCACACCATACCTGCTACAGCCAAAACCTGTCATCAGAGCAATTAAGCGATTTCGCTGAAATGGCCGGAATTGAGTTTGTGCTGATAGGCAAGGATACCAACATCCCGCAATTTAAAAATGAGTTGCGCTGGAGTGAGGCTTATTATCAGACGCATAAGCAATACTAAGCGATACGCTTTTTGATATTGAAAGCCCCTGAGTGATCGGGGGCTTTTTTTTGTTTTGGGTGGGACACACGCGGCACGCGTGCGCCAGCAAAGGGGAGGCAACGCAAGCAGAATGTTTGGTCGATTTTAGCGAATTTGTAACCTTAAATTGGTACAACTAATATTACATGAATTGTAAATGTGAATTTATATATCTACTATTACACATATATTTTAATATTTCATAATATGAATGAAGCAGCAGTTCAATTGAAGTTATCAACTTCGTACCAAAGTGGTGATGAAGAAACATACAAGGAAATTAAAGAGTTATTAAAGGATACGCATTCAGAAGAATTAATAATAACGCTGTGTGGGTTTATAGGGACAGATATTCATGGGGTATCTAAAAAGCTAAAACTTATTCTTGAAAACGTTTTTAGCTATGAAGTTGAAATTATTAATTTGAGTACATATATTAAAAAACATTCAAAAGAAGCCAAGGATTTAAATCGGGAAGGGGTTACTTATTATGAATATATAAAAAAACTCATTGATGGCGGGAATGAATTGAGGCTATCTCATAGATCAAGCATATTGGCAGAATTGTGTATTCAAAAAATAGCATTTGATAGACATAAAAATAGAGATGATAAAAAAGAGTCAGCTTTTAAGACTAGACGCAAATGCTATATTATTGATTCAATTAAAAACCTCGATGAGTTAGAGTTATTTAGAATAGTTTATAGAGATATTCACTATTCAATTGGAATATTCTCCCCGATTCATATAAGAAAAAGGCATCTTGCAGATTTAGAACAAATGAAGGAATCTGATATTGATAAATTAATAGACCGTGATTCTGGTGAAGAAATCTCTCATGGACAAAAAGTAAGAGATACCTTTATTCAGTCGGATTTTTTTTTAAGATTGGATACTTTCGTTGGTGATGCAATAGAGAAAAGGTTAGAAAGATATCTGCATTTAATTTTTGGCTCTAAAGTGGTTACACCGACACCGGATGAAACAGCAATGTATCAAGCATCATGCGCTGCCGGTAATTCCGCTTGTTTATCTAGACAGGTTGGTGCTGCCTTAACTGATAAATTAGGTGAGATATTGTCAGTCGGTTGGAACGATGTTCCTAAATTTAAAGGAGGACTGTACCAAACGGATAATCATGACCCTTTGGGCGAAAGCGATTCTAGATGCTTTAATGTTGGAAGAGGGTGTTGGAATGATCAAGAAAAAAATATAATTGCTACTGAGTTGGTAGATATTTTAATGAAATCACAACTTATTCAAGAAGCGCAAAGAGTCGATTTTTTAAAAGCGATAAAGAAATCAAAAATAAAAGGGTTAGTAGAGTTTTCTAGAGCAATACATGCCGAAATGCATGCAATTATTACTGGCTCTCAAATTGCTGGTGAAAAAGTGAGAGGAGGTAGTTTATATATTACTACTTACCCCTGTCACAATTGCGCTAGACATATTATAGTTGCCGGGATTGAAAAAGTTTATTATATTGAGCCGTATAGAAAAAGTCTTACAACCAAATTGCATTTTGATGCGATAACAGAAAATGAGCAAGAGAAAGACAAGGTTCTAATATTAATGTATGATGGTGTTGCTCCTACAAGATTTATGGAATTGTTTAAAATGACACCAAATTCGCGAAAGAGTAATAATGGAGATGGAAGACCTATTGATTATGATTTCAAAAAAGCTAAGCCAAAATCCACACTTTCACTTGAAGCTATTCCTGTTTTAGAATTTAAAATAGCTGAAGAACTTAAAAAGGAAGGTTTGGAAATTCAATAAGGAAATATATTTTTGTATTGTTATGTTAGATAATCTTCAGAAAGCATCATTTATTAACAAACATAATTATCAACTGGATCTTTTTAAGGATTTTGATGATGATAAATACGTTCAAAAGTATGTTATGAACAAGTGTGAAGAAATAAATCAAGAGTTTAAAGTAGTGTCTTTATTAGACTTCAAAAAACGGGAGTCAATATGTAAATTTTATGAAGAGGCTCATAAATTTACTTCACACCTTAATAAAACCCTTTAATATTTTAACCTCCTTCTCCATGGGTCGATGCTTCCAGCTTCGTCCTAAAATGTCTCAAGCTTTCAGCTTAACCTCGCAAGCAGGATGCTTGCAACATTGCGGTTAGGACTAAGTTGAAAACTTCGACCAGTTAATGCATGAAGAGATTCTTTCAGGCTGAGCCCAACAGCCAATAAGCCAAAATCATTTTTTTTCGCCACCAAGGCAACGCTTATTTATTATTCGCAGTTATATCCATCAATACCTATTTCTAAAACAAGTTTAATGATGATGAGATCTGTACTAAAATTTATTGCCCTTCCTTTAATTCTTTCGTTGCTGTTAATATCCTGCTGTAAAAAGAGTAATCCTTCGCCCGATGCACCGTTAAGCCCAACTAACCAATGGGCCAGGCTCACTACAATACCCGGTGAAAATATATCCGCGCTGGAGATCATTAATGATGTGATCTATGCCGGGTCGGCAACTTCAAGAAAAGTTTATATGAGTGCTGATAACGGCGCCACATGGGCGGTATCAGCGCAAATCGAACCCGGCATAGTTTCAGCCATTCCAGACATACATATAACGGCCCTGGCTGTGTTCGGTAATAAAATATACGCAGGTACCGATTATAATATCTATTCGAGCAACGACAATGGCAAAACCTGGGCGGATGCCGGAAACCCAACGGAGATGGTAACTTCTTTTGCCACGTGGAACGGTAACCTGTACGCTTCATCTTATCGCAGTGGTGTACTGAAGTTAAATACGATTACAAACCGGTGGGAGTCTTTTACAAACGGGATAACATACCCTGGTTTTGATAATACAGCTACTAAGGTTATAGCTACCGGTACGGATATATTTGCAGCAACCGCATACAGTTTTGCAACCTACAGTACCGCGCAGCAAGCGTGGGTACGTAAAGCGTATTATAATCATGCTACGTATAGCACTAATACATGGTGGTCTGATTATACAATAGATATGGTTTACAACCAGGGCACCCTTTTAGGGCAGGTGTATATGGAGTACCCTACCCAGCAGCTAATTATGCGTAGTGATAACCAGGGAACAAGCTGGGCCGCGGATACGCTTAGATTGAAAACAGATATAACAAAATACCTTATGCATGGGCTATTGGTGGGCAGCAGTAAATATTACTCCATCAGTAACCAGGATACCATAGCAGTAGGTACGTGGATACAGCAGCGTGATAAAGCTGCCCCCGCGGGTACAACCTGGGCAAACGGCGAGGAGTTTTTACCCGGAATAAGCACGGCCGTAATTCGCGAAAATAACGGGGTGCTATTTTTAGCTACGAATAAGGGCCTTTATTATCGCAAAAGCTAAATTTTGCAAGTGCAATTGTGAATTTTAGCAATACCTACAACAGGGTATTTTTACCCTTTTATAGGCTTCAATTTTGAAGTTATGTTTTTTTGCCGTAACATAGCTTACCTAATGTAATCCGACGTTTGAAAACAGTAACATATTATACACAGAAAAAGGCTATTATCCTGTCATTATCGGCGGTGTATTTGCTGATGTGCATTGTTATTTTATTTGTGATGCCTAAAAGCAACAACGGTTGGTTTGCCAATACAAATAAAATAGGCTACGCTAAAATTTCGAACGGGGGCTTTAAAGGTGTGAAAAACACCATTAAACGTACCGATAAGGTTTCAACGTCAACCAGAAAATCGCTTTGCAGTATTCATTCATTTGTTTTTAAAATGGTTTACAGGCATACTTTACCTGTAGAAACTACAAACCAAAACAGGTATGCTAAAGTTAGTACCCACCCAACGGTACCTGTAAAATTTGGCTGCCTGCTCAATTGTTGCCGGCGAATTTGATATTCCTTTATTTCCGGTTGATAGGATGCTGATAGCGCTACGGCGTTCGTCATACTATTATTCATCATTACCGGAACGCCATTACCACAATCAAACTGTTAATAATTTAAAGGCGGGCCGTTTTTTTTATTTAAATAAAGGGATAGAATGCAGATCATAACACAAGGACATGATCCTTCATGTGAATATTGTCATCAGGAGATGGACAGGATAAAAAGGCCAATGCTGGTAAAGTTATTTGTTTTTGGCTTGCCGCTGCAGCGGTTCCGCTGCCGGTATTGCTATAAAAAGAGTTATGTTTTTTTTACAAGACATTATCACAAAACTATAAGCATAGCCACCAAAACAGGTAATACAACCGATTAGATATAGAGAAGAGCGATGTACAAAAAGTTTATTATAATAACGCCTGCTGATAGTAAAAACATAGCGAGGGTAAAGCTGGTACTGCAATACCTGCAATCGTTGCCTGTTTTTACAAAGTTACTTTGGCTTATGGCGGGGGTGCTAACCACACTGTTTTTTTGTTGGGACTAATATGATGCAATTAATGCTGGACGGATTTTTGTACCATGCAGTGTATGAAGGTTTATGCCCCGGTAAGTTGGATGTTAATTGCGTTGTTTTTAGCCTGCACCAGGCCGGGGGGCGGTACTGATTATGAAAGTAATTTGGGTGATACTGTTTTAACCGCTGCGCCTAAAGCCCCTATTACCATAATAACCGGCAGCACTACACCTGCCGAGGTAACAGATTTTGCGAAAACGCTGAATGGTATACCGTACAAATATGCTTCGATAAACCCGGCCGATGGTTTTGATTGCTCGGGATTTATTACTTATGTATTTAATCATTTTGGGATAAGTGTACCGCGGAGTTCGGTTGATTTTACTACGGTGCAACGTGAGGTGAAAGAAAAGGAAGCCAAACCCGGCGACCTGGTACTGTTTACCGGTACAGACAGTACTACCCATATTGTAGGGCATATGGGCATAGTTTTACATAACGGGCCTGCCGGCTTTATATTTATTCATTCCACATCGGGCAGGGCAAATGGTGTTACCGAAACTTTATTGAACGATGATTACCAGCACAGGTATGTTAAAACTGTCAGGGTTTTCCCGCAGAACGATCAATAAAAAGAGGCAGGAAACAAGAATCAGGATGCAAGACAAGCTAAAAAATAACTGTCTTTTTCAAACTATGTCATTGCGAGAAGTGCTTCTATCAGCACGACGTGGCAATCTCAGCGACAGGTAACCCATAAGCAATACTCGTCACTTTCTCGGTGATTGCCACGTCGTTCCTCCTCGCAATGACATACTTACATGTTTTATCCCAGCGCCTTAAACTGGTACCCTTTTTTTGCCCAGTATTTCAGGGCGCGGGGTAGTACGTATTCGAGACGGGGGAAAGCTTTCAGGCTATCGTGGAAAACGATGATAGAACCCGGCTCGGTCGAAGTGAGCACATCTTTAAGGCAAACTTCGGGTTTGAGCTTAATATCAAAATCGCCACTCAATACATCCCACATAATGATATTAACGTTATCTTTCAGTTCTTTTATTGCCGATATCTGGTTGCGTTTGATGCGCCCGTATGGCGGGCGGAAAAGCCGGCTGTGTACCAGATCATCACACTGTTTAAAGTTATCGGCATAAAGTTGGGTATCGGTGTTCCAGCCACGCAGGTGGTTAAAGGTATGGTTACCTATGGCATGCCCGTCGGCGGTAACCTGTTCAAATATGTCGGGATGTTTTTGTATATTATCGCCAATGCAAAAAAAGGTGGCTTTGGCGTTGTATTGTTTTAAAGTTTTTAATACAAATGGTGTAACAATGGGTATAGGCCCGTCGTCAAAGGTTAAATAAATGCTATTTTGAGCCCTGTCTAAATTCCATATCAAATTGGGATACAGCTTTTTTAGCAATAGTGGGGTCTTAATGAGGTACATTGGTTAACAAATAGTTTACAAAGGTATCTTTAATTGGTAAATAATAAATTACAATCAGGCAAAAAAAATTATCCTGGTGGCATAAAACGGAACATGAAAACAGGCTTACCTTATCCACATCAAACAAAAAGCGCCTTTATAGCAATTTGTATTTGCTTTTTGCTGATGTCTGCCACAGCTTTTAAAAGCGATGCGCAAACAGTAATAACCCTGCAAAAGGCAGTGCAGCTTACGCTGGATAATAACCTGCAGATCAAACAATCGCAGTTTAACGAGGCTATAGATAACGAAAACTACAAGCAGGCTAAAAATAATCGCCTGCCAAACCTGTCGGCTAACCCGCAGGCATCGTTCAATTTTGGCCGCAGTGTCGATCCGTCAACCAATCAATTTGTTAACCAGAGTATTTTTGGCTTAAGCGGAAACGTATCATCGCAGGTATTGCTTTTCCAGGGTGGCTTATTGCGTAACCAGATATTAGAGAGCAAGCTGTTACTTGATGTAGATAAAAGCAACACGGCCAAGGTAAAGAACGACCTTGTGCTGAATGTAATTACTACTTACCTGCAGGTACTATCAAACCAGGACCTGGTTAAAGCTGCCGAACAGCAAATAGATATAGCAAACCAAACCTTAGATAAAGTACAAAAGAATTTTGATGTGGGTAACAATACCCTGGCCGATCTGTCGCAATCAAAAGCGACGGTATCCACATCACAGCTTAATTTAACCACGGCTCAAAACCAACTGGATATTTCGATACTGACTTTAAAACAGTTTATGGAAATGGACCCTGCCACACAAATAGCGGTAGAACGCCCCGATATTAGCAAGTTAACCGATGTGAAAACCATGTACGACGCCCAGGCTGTTTTTAACAGCGCGTTGGCCGTTAACCCCGATGTGCGTTTGGCCACAGTGCAAAAGCAAGCTGCCGAGCAAAACATAGCGGTAGCAAAAAGTTATTATTATCCAAGTTTGGCCATGTTTGGGTCGTTCGGGTCAAACTATTCAAACGCGCGTAAGCTAACCACTACCGGGCCGGGTGGTGTGGTGTTTGTGCCTTACCCTTTTACCGACCAGATAAGCGATAACTTTAACCAATCTTTAGGTGTATCCTTACAGATACCCATATTTACCAGGTTTGCTACACGCACCAATGTGAAAAAAGCGCAGATCAATTTTCAACTATCGCAGGTGTCAGAGCAGTTGGCTAAAAACAACCTGAACAAAACCATAGCGCAGGCAGTGCTGGATGTACGTGCGGCTGATAAAAAATACATATCGGCACAGCAAACCTTTCAATCAAATAAAGACGCTTATAATGTAACACAGCAACGTTATACTGTAGGCTTGGTAAATTCGCTGGACTATAATACAGCCCTGACAAACCTGAACAAATCTGAATTTGATATGATACAGGCCCGGTACGAGGTAATATTCCGTAGTAAGGTGATCGATTATTACCTGGGGAATACGATAACGTTGTAAGGGGGATGTTGAAAGGTTGAAATGTTAAAAAATTGAATTAATAAAATAGAGATAAATCCGAAATCGAAAATCCGATATCCGAAATAAAAAGAAATTATGGGAAAGACTACTAAATATATACTGATAGCACTTGGCGTAGTTGTAGTGCTGCTAATTGTTTTAAAATCGGCAGGTATAATTGGCAAGCCGGCGCTTACGCAGGTAGCGGTTGAAAAGGCAGATAAGCGCAATATTGTTGAAACAGTTTCGGCAAGCGGTAAGATCAAACCCGAGGTGGAGATCAAGATCAGTTCGGAAGTTTCGGGCGAGATAGTAGAGTTGCCGATAAAAGAAGGCGATGTGGTAAAGAAAGGCCAGTTGCTGTGTAAAGTTCGCCCGGATATTTTGAAATCGGGTTATGAGCGTGCTGTGGCATCATACAATACCCAAAAAGCGAGTGTGGGCAATGCAGGCCAGATGCTGGCACAATCGCAAGCCAATTTCCAAAACTCAGAAGCAAAATATAAAAGGAGCAAAGAGCTGTTCGCCAAAAAAGTGTTATCAGCAGCAGAAATGGATGCCGCTACGGCGGAGTACCAATCGGCAAAAGCATCGCTTGAGGCGGCCCGCCAAAGCCAGATCGGCTCTAACTATGGTTTAGCACAATCGGCCGCGTCGGTAAAAGAAGCCAGCGATAACTTAGCTAAAACCACCATTTACTCGCCGGTTGATGGGGTTGTATCCAAATTATCAGTTGAAAAAGGCGAGCGTGTATTGGGTACCGTACAAAACGTAGGTACCGAGATCATGACGATATCTGACCTGAGCACACTGGATGTAAATGTTGATGTGAACGAAAACGATATTAACCGTGTTACCCTCGGCGATTCGGCTAAGATACAGGTGGACGCTTTTTTGGGTAAAAACTTTGCAGGTGTGGTGCGCGAAATAGGTAGCTCGGCCAATGTGGTAGGTACCAGTGCCGACCAGGTGACCAATTTTACCGTTAAGATCAGGATATCACCGGAGTCTTACGCTAAACTGGTTCCGGTGGGTTCGAAAAATCCATCGCCATTTAAACCGGGCTTATCGGCTACGGTTGATATACAAACCAACCAAACCATGGCCATGTCGGTACCAATACAATCGGTAACTACCCGCATCGAAAAGAAAAATGACCCAAGTGCGCCTAAAGCTGATGATAAAAAAATTAAAACCACCAGCGATGTAGTAAAGGAATACGTATTTGTTTACCAGCCTGCTACCGCTACTGTAAAACAGGTATTGGTTACCACCGGGATACAAAACGATACTTACATACAGGTATTAAGCGGGCTGAATGGCGGCGAAGAAGTTGTTTCGGGGCCATACTCGGCGATTACAAAAACACTGAACGACAAGATGAAGGTGGAAAAAGTTGACAAATCAAAATTGTTTGCAACCGACGCTGATAAGAAATAGGTTTTAGTTCCCCTCTCGAGAGGGGGTGCGAAGGTATCTGCGGTGGCAGGGGTGTGTTATTCGGCATGCATGTAGCAAATGACACACCCCTGCCCCTCTCAAGAGGGGAGCCCAACACACAGTGCCGATTTATCGTTAGGAAATAGATTATCTGCACAATAATTGCTTATTTTGTCCTGCTGTAAAGAGTCAACCAATCTCTTCGCAGCAGGACATTTTACTTTCAATGGATATAGCAAACAGGAAAAAGATAACCGTAGTAGGCGGGGGCAGCTGGGCCACAGCTAATATTAAAATGCTGAGCGATAACGTGGTAGATAAAGATATCTACTGGTGGATGCGTAGCGAAGAGGCCGTTGAGCATATCCATAAATACAAGCATAACCCGCATTATTTGAGCTCGGTTGAGATCAGGGTGCCTGCGCAGCATATATCCACCAACCTGAAGGACCTGATCGCTAAAGGCGACTATATCCTGCTAAACGTACCCGCCGCCTTTTTGAAAGACGCGCTGAAAGACATAACACCTGATGACTTTAAGGGCAAAAAGATCATATCGGCAATTAAAGGTATTGTACCGGATGAGAACCAGATCATCGGTGATTTTTTGAACCAGCATTATAACATACCCTTCGAAAACTTTGTGGTGATAAGCGGCCCCTGCCATGCCGAAGAAGTGGCGTTGGAAAAGCTATCTTACCTTACCATTGCTTCGCGAGATGCTGACCTTGCCGCAACCTTTGCGGGGATGCTGCGTACCCGCTACATCAAAACCAACGAGAGCGATGATATTTATGGTACCGAGTATTCGGCTGTGCTCAAAAACATATATGCCATTGCCAGCGGTATTTGCCATGGTGTTGGGTATGGAGATAACTTTCAATCGGTACTGATATCAAATGCCATCCGCGAGATCAAGTATTTTGTGGATGCTGTACACCCGATAGACAGGGATATTAATGAATCGGCTTACCTGGGCGACTTGCTGGTTACAGCATACTCGCAGTTTAGCCGTAACCGTACTTTTGGGAATATGATAGGGAAGGGCTATACCGTAAAATCGGCCCAGTTGGAGATGAATATGGTTGCCGAAGGATATTATGCAGTAAATTGCCTACACCAGGTTAATAAAGTGTACAAGGTAAACATGCCTATATGCAGGGCAGTATATGCTATTTTGTATCAGAAACGCTCCCCGGTACTCGAAATGCAACATTTGGCCGAAGAATTGAGTTAGCATACCTGCTGAACTTAATTGGGAGGTATAACAAATGAAAAATTACATCTTAATACTCATACATATAGCCGGGGCCGCTATACTTTTTACAGCGGCATGCAGCAGCAGTCCGGTATCTACTAAGCTAAAAGGCGAGTGGCATTCCACCGATGGCGCTACTATTCTTAAAATAACAAATAAGGCATTTACTTTAGATAGCGACTCCCCTATTGCGGAAGATTATTTTGTAAAACAGGATACCATATTTACCAGTTTCGAAGGTGCTTTACCCTACACCAAATTTGTTGTAAGGAAAGTAGACGACCACGAGTTAAAACTGGAATACCCGGATTCGGCATTGGTGGTGTTTAACAGGTAAGAATATTGAAACTCGCTGAAGCCTATCAGTATTTTAAATATCAGATACTTTGCTTACCTTTAAGTGTAATTTTCACAACATGACTACATTAACATTACAGGTTCCGGAAGCGCTTGAAAATGAGCACGACGAAACTGTCCGTTTGATAGCAGCCAAATTATACGAATCCGGCAAGATATCATTAGGCCAGGCTGCCGAAATGTGTAATATGAAGAAGTGGGACTTTGCCGAAATTCTAATCAAATACGGAGTACATTACTTTAATGATAGTGCCGAAGCTGCTATAGCCGATGCTAAAGGGATATAAGGTAATTATTACTGATACGAGTTGCTTTAGCCTTCTGTTTAAACTTAACGCTCTTGACCTGCTAAATCAGTTATTTCCTGAAGTTATTACAACACCAGAAGTTGTTGCTGAATTTAGGCATCAATTACCCAATTGGGTCTTGATTAAGCAGGTAGAAAATAAACCCCCTTCAAAAGCAGTTTTTAGATCATGTTGACCTTGGCGAAGCGAGTGCTATAGCCCTTGCTTCTGAAATACCTTATGATTTTATTGTTTTGGATGACGCAGCAGCGCGAAGATTTGCCGAAGGATTAGGTTTAACAGTAAAGGGAACCATAGGTTTACTTTTGATTGCGAAGAAGAGCGGCTTGATACCATCCCTTAAGCCCTACTTTGACAATATTCAGCAAACTAATTTCAGAATAGCGCAAAGCATTATTGACCGTGTATTAAAAGACGCAGGAGAATAAATCCCAAAAAGCAAAAACCCCGGCTATCGCCAGGGCTTTGCTAAACTAAACTTAAACCTATGTTCCCGCATGCAGGAACAAACTAACAACTAAGGCCTTCTGCGGCGTTCGCCACCACCATTACCGGAGCTGCGATCTTCGCGGCGTTTGCCCGAGAAATCGCGGAAGCCACCACCTGAGTTACCGCCTTCGCGGCGCTCACGGGGAGCACCGCCACTGTAACCACCTTCTCTGCGGCCACCACCACTATAACTGCCACCTTCGCGGCGTTTAAAGTCGCGGTTACCACCACCTTCACGGCGTTCGCTGGTGCCTTCGCCACTTACTTCTATACGTACAGGGCGTCCGTTAAATTCGGCGCCTTTAAAGCCTTCAAATACTTTGTCCGACTCTTCATTTGGTACTTCAAAGAATGAGAATACACCTTTCAAGTCTATCTTACCTACAATGCGACCGCTAATCTTAGCAGTGTTGCAAATGTAGTTTAACAGGTCGCCGCGACTAAAGTCGTCAACCGAACCTAAGTTGATAAACAACCTTGTGTATTCTGATTTGCCACCTGCAGCGCGTGGAGCACGTTCGCCGCGCTCGCCACGGTCATCGCGTAAGCGATCGTCAGCAGGAGCGTTCAAATCAGGGGCATTCTTATAATATTCTAAAAAGCGGTTAAACTCGATAGACGCGAAACGTTTGATCACATCCTCTTTGCTCAACTCTTTAAACTCATCCATGATGCGTGGCAGGTATTGCTCTATCTGCTGCTCGTTCACTTCTACGTTATGTACTTTGTGAACAATGGCGAACAATTGTTTCTCGCAAACATCAAAACCGTTAGGTATCTCTGCTTTTGTGAATTTTTTACCTATAATGCGTTCAATGTGACGGATCTTACCTAACTCTTTTGAGTTGATGATGGCGATAGACACACCAGTTTTACCGGCACGTGCGGTACGGCCGCTACGGTGGGTGTAGTTCTCAACCTCATCGGGTAACGAGTAGTTAATAACGTGCGTAACATCGTTCACATCAATACCACGTGCGGCAACATCGGTAGCAATTAATAATTGCAGGCTGCGCTCGCGGTAGCGTTTCATTACCTTATCGCGTTGTTGTTGTGATAAGTCGCCGTGCAAAGCATCAGCGTTGTAACCATCTTTAATTAACGATTCGGCAATTTCCTGGGTCTCAATTTTGGTACGGCAAAATACGATACCGAAAATTTCGGGATTGAAATCAACGATACGTTTAAAGGCAGCGTATTTATCACGTGCACGAACGATATAATATTCGTGCTCAATGTTTACGTTACCTGTGTTCTTTTCGCCCATAGTCAGCTCGAACGGATCGGTCATGTATTTTTTTGCGATACGACGAACTTCGGTAGGCATGGTAGCCGAGAACAACCATGTTTTTTTGTCTTCGGGTGTGGTAGACAGGATACTGTCGATGTCTTCCTGGAAGCCCATGTTGAGCATTTCGTCAGCTTCATCCAGCACTACGAATTGTACTTCCGAAAAGTTGATGGCTTTACGGTTGATAATATCGAGCATACGGCCTGGCGTAGCTACTACAATTTGCACGCCGCGTTTAATCTGGCGTAACTGATCAGAAATATTAGCTCCGCCATACACAGCCACAACGTTAACGTTGGTCATGTTTTTAGAGTAATTTTTGATGTCGTTGGTGATCTGTAAACACAGTTCACGTGTAGGGCAAAGGATGAGTGCCTGAGGATGATTTTCTTCGAAATCAAGCAATTCTAACAGTGGCAATCCGAAGGCGGCGGTTTTCCCGGTCCCTGTTTGGGCTAATCCGACAAAATCGTTGCTGCCTGTTAACAATACCGGGATAGATTGCTCCTGGATTGGCGTAGGATTTTCGAATCCTAACTCAGAGATGGCATTAACAATATCATGACGGATCCCAAGTGTACTAAATGGGTTCATGAAATATTTAAAAAACGTATTTAGCTATATTGCTAAATCGGCTGCAAAGGTACGTTTATTTAATTAGAAAAGCAACGGATAGCTAACTAATTGAAATTAAAGCAATTTGATGACAAAGGAAGGAGTGTGATAGGCAGACCTAAGAAGCTAAATAACGTATTGTGCGTACTTCTTCCATTATATCGTCTTCGGATATTTTAAAGTCAGGTAGGTTCGCATCTATCAATTTCCAACGTTCAGCAAAAGTTCGCTCACTGATCTGCTCGAACACATCTAATTGTTCGGGCTTAGAAAGCTTGTTGAACAGTTGAAGCACCTTTGTTTTATCGGCGGTTTGCATTTTTATTTATTTTCAATTAAAGTTACTGGTTTTTTAATAATTATCAAATAACGAAATAACAACAAAGCCCGGCAAAA
Organism: Mucilaginibacter rivuli; assembly: GCF_019391655.1. Lineage (GTDB taxonomy): Bacteria > Bacteroidota > Bacteroidia > Sphingobacteriales > Sphingobacteriaceae > Mucilaginibacter > Mucilaginibacter rivuli. The sequence continues at coordinate 122,996 of NZ_JAHXPQ010000001.1, forward strand.
TATTGCCAGGCTTTGTCAAATATGTTAATTTGAATGCTATTACCCTATCATCTCCACAAAATCATCAAACAAATACCTCGAATCGTGCGGGCCGGGGGATGACTCGGGGTGGTATTGTACCGAGAAGGCTTTTTTGCCTTTTACGCGGATGCCTTCTATCGATTGATCGTTCAGGTTGATGTGGGTAATCTCAACTTTATCCGACGCGCGGACAGCATCAGGCACTACACCAAAACCATGGTTTTGCGATGTTACTTCGCAATGGTTTTTGATGATATTTTTAACCGGGTGGTTTAAACCGCGGTGGCCATTGTGCATTTTTTTGGTTGGGATATCATTTGCCAAAGCCAATAATTGGTGGCCAAGGCAAATACCGAACATTGGTTTATCGGCCGCTAATATTTCTTTTACAGTAGCAACAGCGTAAGGCATTGCCGATGGGTCGCCGGGGCCGTTAGAGATAAAGTAACCATCCGGTGCAAATTCTTCCATCTCTTTGAAAGATGTTTTTGCCGGGAATACTTTAGCATAAACATCACGTTCCGAGAAATTACGCAGGATGTTTTTCTTCACACCTAAATCTAATACTGCAACCTTCTTGCTTGCATTTTCATCACCAAAAAAGTAAGTTTCTTTTGTTGATACCTGCGATGAAAGCTCCAGCCCGTCCATTGATGGTACCGCAGCTAATTTTGCTTTTAATTCTTCAATGTCGGTAATTTCTGATGATATGATAGCGTTCATGGCACCCTTATCGCGGATGTGGCGAACCAGTTGGCGGGTATCGATATCAGATATCGATACGATATTTTGCTCCTGGAAGTAATCCTGGATGGATTCGGTAGCGCTTTTGCGGCTGTAGGCGATGTTGTAATTTTTACAAACCAGGCCTGCAATTTGAATATTATCCGACTCAACTTCATCTGCCTGGATACCATAATTGCCAATGTGCGCGTTGGTGGTTACCATAATTTGCCCGAAGTAAGATGGATCGGTAAAAATTTCCTGGTAGCCCGTCATGCCGGTATTAAAGCATATTTCGCCGGTAGTAGTTCCAATCTTTCCGGCGGCTTTGCCATAAAAAACGGTGCCATCGGCCAGTAATAGTATTGCAGGTAATTTGGTGAAATTAGTCATTTGATGAAAATTGCAGGGATTGTAAAAACAGCGGAAATGCAGTTAATTGTCCGCCAAATGTGTTTGAAAAAATGAAGTATGGAACTCCTGTATTCACAAAAGACAAAGGTAGTGATTATTTCGGATATCGGAATTTCGATTTCGAATTTTTTGAATTTTGACTTTGCACTTATCAATAATTCCGGCATCGGACATCACACATCCAAAATAATGATATAACTTTGGCATTCAGAACCAATCATTATGTCAGTACATAAAGAAGTTAAAAGGATAACCACACACATTTTACAGGAAATGAAACAGCGCGGCGAAAAAATAGCCATGCTGACAGCTTACGATTACTCGATGGCCACCATTGTTGATGCCGCGGGGATTGATGTGATATTGGTTGGCGATTCCGCTTCGAACGTAATGGCGGGCCATGAAACCACGCTGCCCATTACCCTTGATCAGATGATATACCATGCATCCAGCGTAGTGCGTGCTATTAAAAGGGCCTTGGTAGTTGTTGATCTTCCTTTTGGGTCTTACCAGGGCAACTCTAAGGAGGCTTTGGCATCGGCTATCCGTATCATGAAAGAATCGGGCGCGCATGCGGTTAAAATAGAAGGTGGTTTAGAAATTGCCGAATCGGTAAGCCGCATTTTAACCGCGGGTATCCCGGTAATGGGGCATTTAGGTTTAACACCACAATCCATTTATAAATTCGGTACCTATACGGTAAGGGCTAAGGAAGAAGCCGAAGCAAGAAAATTGGTTGAAGATGCATTGAAGCTACAGGAACTGGGCTGTTTTTCTATTGTGTTAGAAAAAATACCGGCAACGCTGGCAAAAAAAGTGAGCGACCAGTTAACTATACCCACCATTGGTATTGGCGCAGGCCAGCATTGCGATGGACAGGTATTAGTAATACATGATATGCTGGGGCTGAACAAAGGTTTCCGTCCGCGCTTTTTGCGCCAGTATGCCAGTTTGTACGATGTGATGAACGATGCCATACAAGGCTATATCAGTGATGTGAAAGCTAAGGATTTCCCGAGTGAGAAAGAGCAGTATTAATTATGAGTTCCAACTTCGCTAACAGACCCGAAAACAAAAAGGTTAAATTTGAAAGCCAGCCTGCTTATGATATCACCGATAAGGATATCCTTTACGAGGATAATCACCTTATCGCGGTAAACAAACGCGCCGGCGATATTGTGCAGGTTGATGATACGGGCGATGAATCATTAGATGAAAAGGTAAAAAAATATATTGCCGCTAAATACAACAAACCTAACGGCGCTTTTTTAGGTGTGATACACCGCTTAGACAGGCCGGTGAGCGGCATCATTATGTTTGCTAAAACAAGCAAGGCGCTGGAGCGGATGAATGCCCTTTTTAAAGGCCGCGAAGTACATAAAACCTATTTGGCTGTAGTGCGTAACAGGCCAAAGCCGGAGCAAGGCAACCTGGTACATTGGCTGGTTAAAAACCCGCAAAAAAATGTAACCAAAGCGCACGACAAAGAAGTAAATGGCAGCCTGCGCTCGGAGTTGAACTACAAGCTGATCGGTGAGCTTAACGGCTATTACTTAATTGAGGTTGACCCGATAACGGGCCGCCCGCACCAGATAAGGGTACAGCTATCTACGTTAGATTGCCCGATAGTTGGCGATAATAAATATGGTTACCCCCGCGGCAGCCTCAAAAAAAGTATTTGCCTGCACTCAAGGCGCATCCAATTTATCCATCCAATAAAAAAGGAGCCAATAGATATCTACGCTCCTTTACCTAAAGACGGTTTTTGGGAAAAATTTGAAAGCCTGTTATAAGCGCTTACAAATCGTCAAAATCGTCGTCGTCGTCATCGTCTATATCAAAGTCGATGTCTTTATCAATTTTTAACAATTCGGCATCGTTGGCGTCTTCGTCCAGATCGTCATCATCAAAATCGATCTCATCTTCTTCGTTATCGTCATCATCATCTTCATCATCAGGGCCAATATTCATTGGCAGATCATGTAGCATAACAATTGCTTCTTCAGTGTTTTCGGTGGTGTAGAATGACATGGGGTATGTGCTTTATTTCAAGTTTGAATTTCGTGCTAAAAATATCTCTTTAACTTAAATCTGCAAAAAAAAGTATCATTTAGGTGGCCAATAATTACCCGACAGTATGATCATGTTCAACATCTTTATGCTATTATCGTAGTAATCAAAGTCATCTAACGTAAAGTTAACTATATAATCCCATAATTTATTTAACCAAACCTGGTTTTTTGCATCAACCATTGCAGCAACGGCAAAAGGTGCTATAAAGCTCATGGCTTCAAAATAATGACCCTTAATGTCATTCCCCGCAAGGGTGTAGCCTGCCGAAATATTGTCGGGGTCATCCCTGGTAGTGCCACGCAACCAGGTGTTTACACGGTCGGTAAAAGCTTTTGCATGCATATCGCCATACATTAAATAGTCGGTAGCAAGCCGCCATGGTACACGGCAGGCGTTATAACTGTAAGCGCCATCGTAAACCGATTCTAAAAATTTTGGCCCGGCAGGTTTAGGCTTTTTATTTACGTTCCGGATAAAATCGGGTACCAAACCCGCATCGGGGCTGTACTTATCCTGCATCAGTTTAAACAGTTTATAGTTGTTGATGATGGTCTTGTTCCACCTCAGGTCGCCTGTTGCTAAACTGAATGCCTTAAAATTGGCGGGCATAAAATCGGATGCGCGGGTATCAAAATAATCTTTGCTATCGTACTCAACAGCATTGCTTAGCAGTGGCGCAAAGGTTTTAGGGTTAATTTCCTGCTTCATTATGGCGTTTATCATGGCCAGGGCCTCGGCGCGGTAGTTTATTTCGCCGGTGCTGCCCCATTGCTTATCAGCCAGTAAAAGCGAGTAGGCAATATCCATATCACCATCGGTAGCGCTGCTGCCATCAATATCTTTACAATTACTGTTTTGCGCCCAGGCCATCAGGCGTGGGGCGCGCTTGCTGGGGTGGGCTTTATAGTAACGGTATAAACCATCGTAAGTGGTTTTTGCGGTTTTATCAAAGCCGGCCATCAGGGCAACTATCACCATGCCGTAACCCTGCCCTTCGGATACGCATTGCTTATTGCCCTTTTTTTCGAACCAAACATATAGCTGGCCCGGTTTGCAATTGGTATGGATATAACGCGCCTTCCAGAGGATGTAGAACGACTCCACACTTTTATCCAGTTTGCGCTGTTTGACATGGTTCGGCAAAATACTGCCCGGAGTATAGCGTGCATGCTGCGGGAAAGGCAAGGCTGGTTTTTGCGCCTTAACGCTGATAAATAACAGGCATAATATGGTAAATAGCAGGTATTGTAAAAATCTCATAAACTAAATAACAGCAATATAGTTTGTTGGTTTTATTACAAACTTAAAACCTTGTTCCATATTGCCTCGTTCACGGGGATGCCTTCGCGGGTATTGCGTTCGCGGGTTTTTAGGGCGTTTTCGCCGGGGTACGCCACAACGCCGCCCTCCTTTTCGGGATTACTGGTTTTAGCGTAGCTTATGATTTGTTGTGTTATTTGCTCGGTCAATGCGGCATCGGGCTGATGAATGCAGATAAACACCTGCGATACGCCTGATTCCTTCCCGCTATCGGTAATTTTTTCGGTTGAGTTGCCTTGCGACAGGATGGTGCAAAGCAGATCGAGCATCAGGCTTAAGCCTGAGCCTTTCCAGAACCCTGCAGGCAGCATTCTTTTTGATTGGATAATAGCCGCGGCATCGGTACTCAGGTTGCCCTCCTCATCATACCCTCCCGGCAAGGGTAAAGGCTCGTTATTATTTGCCTTGTGCGATTGGAGCTTGCCATATGCAAATTGCGACATGGCCATATCCAGCACCACATGTCCGCCTTGTTTGGGTACAGCTATAACTAAAGGGTTGTTACCCAGCCGCGGATCGATGCCACCCCATGGCGGCATATTGGCAATGGTATTGGTAAAACAGATGGCTATGCAGCCCGCATTGGCAGCCTGCCAGCCATAAGTGCCGCCCCGCATCCAGTGGTTGGTGTTACGGACGGCTACGCAGCCAATGCCGTTTTGCTTTGCCAAAGCTATGGCCCTATCCATACAAAAAGTCGCGTTTAAAACGCCGGGTGCCAGGTTACCATCCCACTGCTCAATTTGGCCGAGGGTATTGAATAAAGTCGGCTCCGCATCGGGTTGTACCAGGCCATCCTGAACGTATTCAATAAAGCCGGGGAAGCGGTTGATGCCGTGGGTGTAAATGCCATCGCGGCTGTTTTCGGCAAATATGGTAGCGCATTGTTCGGCCTTGGCGGGGCTGAAGTTGTATTTTACGAGTACGCGGAGGAACTCGGCTTTTAATTGATGGAATGGTATTTTCATGATGGTGGACTTATTGGTTTCGAAATTAAGGAAAGTTTATGTTGCTTTTTTATGTCATTTAAAGCCTGTGGTCGGTGTTGTCACCGTACCACAACGGAACGGCTACGATAAGCATCATCGGGTCGCTCATAGCCGCGACAGGCTTAGTTACTTTGGAGCCCCAAAGTAACCAAAGGGCTTGTCAGTAAAAAGGCTTCTTTTCCGCACAGGCCCCGCCCTGCCTTCGCTTAAGCTACGGCGGGCAAGCGCACAAATCTGCGAAAACCTGGGCTGCAACTTTTTGCCCCCGCTTTGCGCGCTCCTGGCCTTGCTTCTGCAAAAATTGCTATGCCCTGCCAACGCTCATGGCCACCATTGTTTTCTCCGCTTTTGCCCGAAGCTGCTTTACTGACGGGGGAAGAAGCAATTTGTTTTTTCGCGTCATTGCGGGGGACGAAGCAATCTCTGCGCGATAGGTGGGCTTAAAGCAGGGTGTGAGCATTTATTGCTGGCTATTGCACACGCGACACGCGTGCGCCAGCCACGGTGGTCCGCTTGTTTACCTGCTTGGCGTTTGACTCACCCCGGCGTTGCTTCGCCGCCGACCCTCTCTTCGCCTGCGGCGGAAAGAGGGTAAAAAAATAATGGGGTTCACCCTCTTTCCCGCTTGTGGGAGAGAGGGTCAAACAGCGAAGCGCATTTGGGGTGAGTAAAACGCGCGCAAGGCTTACAAGGGCGGATGAGTTAGTTTGTTTGTAATAAAATAAACTTGCGAATAACCCATAAAATAACGATATTTGTATTTTAATTATTTCAAAAGTAATAATTATCGCCATTTGGATAAGCGCCTGCTTATCGGCGGTAAGCAACCAAACCATTAACCAAACAAACCCCAAAGCCAATGGACCAGTTTTTGAACCTCAGCCGCAAGCAGGCATTATTTTGTGAAGAGTATTTTAAGGATTTTAACGCGACTAAGGCCGCGCTGCGGGCGGGATATTCGGCAGCGACGGCGCTGAATGGGTATTTGATGACCTTGCCAAAAATCAGGTGCCACCTGCAGCAGCGGGGTGCCGAGGCGGCTGAGCGGGCGCAGGTAACGCAGCAAATGCTGCTGGCTGAACTGAAGACGGTGGGCTTTGCACGGATGAGTAATTTTTTTGGCGCGGATGGTAAACCCAAACCGATGCATGAGGTGGACGAGGATACAAAGGCGGCCTTGCTGAATTATACGGTGACGGAGGATAAGCAGGGCGCGACAACAATTAAGATCAGGATGAATAATAAGCTGTCGGCGCTGGATAAGATAGCAAAGCATATTAAATTTTACGAGGGGCAGAACATAGAGCAGGCGGCTATGTATTGGGTGGTGAGTGGACAAACCCTGGATGAGCAGGACCGTTACGATGATGATAGCTTTGCGAAGAAAGAAACGGAACAAGAGCTGGAGATAGCTAAGCGGATAACAAGGGCTGTGGCGGCTGCCGAGAAACGGATAAAGGCGGAGTTCGCGCTGAAACTGAAGCAGGTGAAAAAGGAGGCGAAGGAGAAATTGAAAAATACCCAAGAATACCCAAGGGTTGGTGTTGAGAATCAAGAGTCGAGAATCAAGAGGCAAGACGAGGGAGGACAGAATCAAGAGTCGAGAATCAAGAGGCAAGACGACGAGAGCCGGATGCCTGAGGGTGGAAGTCAGCAATCTGTGGAGCAGGGTGAGGAGCAAGGACAAGTTGTAGCGGCAGAAAGAAAGGTGTTTGGGGACAGGGAGGGGCAGTATACGGCTGAGGGGTACCTGATTAAACATGATAACCCGGACAGGGATAAGAGTTGCCCGTATTATAGTCCGTACACGGGTTTGTATATTGAGAAAAGGATGGGCAGCATGATGGTTAAAAGTTATTTGCCGGTAAAGCGGTGGTCGAGGAAGGAGGAAACTCAGCCCGGCGTTGCTTCGCCGCCGACCCTCTCTTCGCCTGCGGCGGAAAGAGGGTGAAGAAAATTTAAACAGACTTTGAAACGGAAACGCCGCTTTGTGACCTGTCGCTTTCCGCAGGGTCCCCGTTGGGAGACCCTGCGGGGACTTAAACTCACCCCGGCGTTGCTTCGCCGCCGACCCTCTCTTCGCCTGCGGCGGAAAGAGGATGAAGAAAATTTAAACGGACTTTGAAACGGAAACGCCGCTTTGTGACCTGTCGCTTTCCGCAGGGTCCCCGTTGGGAGACCCTGCGGGGACTTAAAAGACGAAGTTTTTATGATTGGGTCATTAAGTCATTGGTCATTGTGGCATTTGCGCACCGGCACATTCAAAAATCATTCGCACATCGGCACATTTGCACACTTGCACATTGGCGAGGCCCACATCGGCACACTCGCACATTAGCGAAGCATCAAACCCATTTCACTACATTTGCCCACATGAAAATAAAATTAGGTGATTTTGTGCGCTTTGTTGATGAGAAAATGGAGGGCTATGTAACCCGTATTATTGATGATGAGATGGTAGGCGTTACCGGCGATGATGATTTTGAGATCCCTGTTTTAGCAAGCAAAGTAACTACAGTACATGGCCACAAATCAACCGCGGTGGAGAGCCAGGCATTTGATGAGCGCAAGCCCGCTGATGGCGCTTTTGATACCAAAGGTGTTTATTTAGCTGTAACCACCGACCAGCGCATTGCTTCGGTAGTGCATTTTCATTTGGTGAATGAAACTTCATTTCAGTTACTAAGCACATTAACTACTGATAAATTACATAAAACCAAAGGTGAATACGCCGGCATCATCGCACCAAAATCGGCAGCAAAGGTTTACTCGGCCCCGTTGCAGGATATCCAGGTATGGCCCACCTTTAATTTACAGGTACTGTTTTATACCACGCAAAACATCGCGATACAAAAGCCATTGGTTATTAAGGAGAATTTTAAGGCCAAGGATTTTTCGGGAGCTAAAAAATTGGTGCCTTTATTAAAGGAACAGGCATGGCTGATAAGGTTAGATGAACCTGAAGTTGTTATTGATGCCGAAAAATTAAAAGAAAGTTTTTTTAAACCCGCCGAAGAAAAACGCGAAATTGAAAGGCCCGTTAACGAGATAGATCTGCACATAGAAAAACTGCGCGATGATTACCAGTTTTTAGGTAGTGCCGAGATGCTGAATATACAGCTATCGGCCTTCCGCAAAGCGTTGGATGCCGCCATAGTACACAAGCTGCCCGCCATAACTTTTATACACGGTGTAGGTAACGGCACACTAAAAACCGAGCTGCATAAAATAGTAAGCAAACACCCGCAGGTACAAACCTTTATGGATGCCCGCAAAGAAAAATTTGGCTACGGAGCTACAAAAGTGATGTTGAAATAAACTATTTGATACCAAATACCGTTTTGGTCTTAATAATAAATTCTTAGTTATTTGCTTTTATGTAAAGTATTTTGCCTAAGTTTATTTTATTAATAGAAGGATATAGTTTACAGTTAGCTATTGATTTAGTTTGAATTGCCGTTGCCGGCGATAAGAGCAGCTGTCAGTATTTACATTAGCTATCCCTTGTACCAAATAAATTTAAATGAATAACATCAAATCTATTTTTGTTGCCACCGGGAGCTATATACCCGAAAGCATCATACCAAATTCGAACTTTTTAGAACAAAACTTTTTTGAAAAAAGCGGTGAGCGTGTTGAAAAAGACAATGCCACCGTTATCGAAAAATTTAAAGATATATCGGGAATAGCCGAGCGCCGTTACGCGGCTGTTGACCAGGTAGCATCAGATATGGGATATATTGCCGCCACCAAAGCATTTAGCAGTTCGGGCATTAACCCGGAAACGATGGACTATATTATTGTTGCCCATAACTTTGGCGATGTAGCTTTTGGCAGTAACCGCAGCGATACCGTGCCTACGCTTGCATCGCGCATAAAGCAACGTTTGGGTATAAAGAACCCGGACTGTGTTGCATATGATCTGCCTTTTGGCTGCCCGGGTTGGGTACAGGGCATTATACAGGCAGATTACTTTATCCGATCGGGCGATGCTAAACGTGTTTTGGTTATCGGTACAGAAACCTTATCGCGCGTATTTGACAAGTACGACCGCGACTCGATGTTATACAGCGATGGTGCAGGTGCAACGATATTATACGCGAGTACCGATGGCGAAGCAGGGATATTGGCGCATAAAACACAAACTTATGCGATAGACCATTGCAGTTTGCTTGCCATGCAGCAATCGTACAATGATGAGCATGTGCGCGATGATATTTTTTTGAAGATGAACGGCCGCAAGTTGTATGAGTTTGCACTAACCACAGTACCTATGGTTGTTAAGGCTGCGTTAGATAAGGCGGGGGTGCACCTGTCGGAAATTAAAAAGGTACTGATACACCAGGCCAATGATAAAATGGATGCCGCTATAGTTGACAGGTTGTTTAAGCTTTATGATATGGAGTACACCGATCCGGCTATTATGCCTATGACGATATCATGGTTGGGCAACAGTTCGGTGGCTACGGTACCTACCTTGCTGGATTTGATGCTTAAAGGGAAAATTAAAGACCAGGGCATTAACCCGGGCGATAAAGTGGTGATTGCCTCGGTGGGTGCAGGCATGAATATTAACGCCGTGATATACCAGTTTTAGTTTTATAAAATTAAAAATTGCTGTTTATCAATTAATTAGTGTTACCTTGCGCGCTTATTAAAAATTAAAATACAATACAATGCAAGAGGGAACAGTAAAATTCTTCAACGGAACTAAAGGTTTCGGTTTCATCGTACCATCAAATGGCGGTGCCGAAATTTTTGTCCACACTACAGGCCTGGTTGATCAGATCCGCGAAAACGATTCAGTTACGTATGATGTTGAGAACGGTAAAAAAGGCTTAAATGCGACTAATGTGAAAGTTGTTGGTTAATTCCAAATCATCATAAAAATCGTTACAGCATCCACCAAAAAGTGGGTGCTTTTTTTATGCCTTTACACTAACAAATTGATAGTAAATGCTAAATTTTAACGTCACGCTTATCGCATAAAATCGAAAAATGCTGTTTTTTCAATAAATTAGTCTTACTTTGCAACCTTATTCAATAAATTAAATACAATATAATGAAAACTGGAGTAGTAAAATTTTTCAATGAAACTAAAGGTTTTGGATTCGTTAAAGCAGAAAACGGTGAAGAAATTTTTGTTCATGTGTCAGGCTTAATTGATCAAATCCGTGAAAACGATGAGGTTACTTTTGATGTTCAAGAAGGTAAAAAAGGCCTTAATGCGGTAAATGTAAAACTTGCTTAATAAAAAAACATTATAAATTATCGTTACAGCATCCACGAAAGTGGATGCTTTTTTTTGCCTGTTATTTTAGTAGCAAAGTATTATAGTGCATTAATTGCGCTAAGGGGCAGGCTAAACCAAAACGTTGACCCTTTTCCCTCTTCGCTGCTAACACCAATTTGGCCCTGGTGAAGTTTAATGATCTGCATGCAGATATAAAGCCCCAAACCTAAACCCTGGAAAGTATTTTTAGAGCTGTCTATCCTGTAAAAACGTTCAAATATTTTATCCTGCTCTTTTTCTGATACCCCAAGCCCGTGGTCTGTTACAGAGAAAACAAGGTCGCGCCCTTTTATTTCGGAAGTTACCTGTATTTCAAGCCCTTGCGGCGAGTATTTTATGGCGTTAGAGATAAAGTTTGTTATAACCTGGCCAATACGTTCTTTGTCGGCCGTTATCTGGTTTATCTCAGTTAAGCTTGCTTTAATGGTGTGATTAATGGTAGTTTGCTGCGCTAATTCAATAATTTCGAGTGTTATTTTATTAATATCAAATTCGGTTATGTTGAGATTTAGCTGGCCGGTTTGCAAGGTGGTAATATCAAGTAAGGATGTGATCATACGGGTAATATGATTAACCTGCTGATCCATTTTTTTAGCGATACTATAGGATGTTGTATCGGGATTGCTCTTAAAGCGGGCGCGCAGCACCTGTGTATAAGCCTTTAAACTTGTAATAGGTGTTTTTAACTCATGCGATGCAACGCCAATAAAATCTTCACGTTGCTTTTCGAGCGTTATCCGGGCTGTGATATTACTGAAGTTCGAAATAATGGCATTTACTGCAGGCTCTGCCAATAAATTAGTTGTTTTACTTTCTATCCATACCCACGAATTGTTTTTATGCTTCATGCGATGTTGTAAAATGATGGTTTTACCCGGATGCCCTGCAAGGCGATAAAACTCTTCCTTAACATCAAGTTTTTCATCGTTGTGCATCAGCGACCACGATTCAAAGCTTAAAAACTCTTCGGCAGTATAGCCTAATATATCCTCAATTGCCGGACTGCAATAGGTAGTTTGCCCATCAGCATTTACCATAATTATACCCTCTGCGCTTTTTTCTATCAAAGCCTTAAAAAGCCTGTCGGCGGTTTGTACACGCTTTATCGCGCTGGCCAGTGCGCTGCTTAATCCTATAATAAGGCTACACTCTAATATAAATAACGCATCCTGGGTAAGTTCAACCTTGCCTAATGTAATGGTATAGTATGGTGCGATGAAAAGATAGTTGCCAATAAAAAGAGCAATGATACTGGTAACTATTGCCGGCCGGCTGCCAAAGTAACGCGATACGATGATCACTACCCCAAAATAGAGCATGAACGCTATTTTTTTTCCGATGATAATGGCTAACCATAATTTGAATAAGGTAACCAATGCCAACAGCAAAACAGGCACTCCGTATTTTATATAAAACGGGCTATTAATATAGCTTTTTCCGATAGACAGTTTTTTAGTCAGCCTGGGCATTTTTTCTGAATAGGTATCTGGTGAAAGTTACGAAATTTATACGGCTAAGTCATGTTTGAATTAAAAGGCAATGCTTATTAACATTAGCAACAGCATTATAGTTTGAGCAATAAGGAGCAGAAATATGGTAAATAAAAATCTGCCTATATTTACATGCTTTATAAATGGACAAACTACAACCCGATACATCTTCAAAATGGCTTAATGCTTTAATTGCCCTGGCAGTACTGCTTAATTTTAGCGGTTTGTTTGTCCCTGTTATTGCGCCCGATGGCGCATTGTATGCTACCATTGCCAAAACAATGGCTTTGCGTAACGATTATACAAACCTGTTTGCCGAAGGCCGCAACTGGCTTGATAAGCCCCACTTTCCGTTTTGGATAACTGCACTATCATTTAAATGCTTTGGTTTTACTACATGGGCATATAAATTGCCGGGTATATTGTTTTTAATGCTTGGCGCCAGGTACACCTACCTGTTAGCTAAAAACCTGTACAACAAACAAACCGGCCTTTGGGCGGCATTGATATTGCTTACCGCCGAACATATTGTTATATCAAATAACGATGTGCGTGCCGAGCCTTATTTAACAGGGCTTATCATAGCGTCGGTTTACTATTTTTATAAAGCAAATCAAAACAAAATGTTTTGGCCCCTGGTACTGGGTAGCCTGTTTGCCGCCTGTGCCGTAATGACGAAAGGCATGTTTGCCCTGATACCTATTTGCGGTGCCATTGCGGGCGAGCTATTAATAAAAAAACAGTGGAAAGAGCTATTTAACTTTCGCTGGCTCATGGCAGGGCTGTTAATGCTCCTGTTTATTTTACCCGAAATATATTGCCTTTATCACCAGTTTGATAAACACCCCGAGCTGACTGTTTTTGGCAAGCACAATGTATCGGGCATAAAATTCTTTTTTTGGGATAGCCAGTTTGGGCGCTTTTTTAATAGCGGGCCCATAAAAGGCCATGGCGATCCTTCGTTTTTTATTCATACCACCTTATGGGCCTTTTTGCCATGGTCGTTATTGTTGTTTGCTGCAGTGTTTCAGTTCTTGAAAAATGGTATTAAAAATGTAGGTAACATGGAGTGGTATTGTATTAGCGGTTCGCTGTTAACCTTCCTGGTTTTTTCGGCATCAAAGTTTCAATTGCCTTTTTATACCAACATCATCTTTCCGTTTTATGCCATATTAACGGCTCAATATTTGCACAGTGTTAAAAGCATTAAGGCGGTACGCGTGGTGCAGATCATCGTTGTAGTATTACTGATAGCGGGTATAACAATGCTGCACTATTTTTATCAGCCCGAAACCTTCAATTGGTTTATTGCAGCCCTGTTGGTTGTGCTGTTTGTTTTAATGATATTATTGCCAGGCCGTATCACCACGGTAGCTTATCAAAAAATTGGGGTAATGACAGTTTTGGCCGCTTGTATCATTAATGTCTATTTAAACCTTGTTTTTTATCCTTCGCTGTTAAAATACCAGGCAGGTAGCGAGGCTGCTTTTTATATCAATGCGTTTAATAGCCGACAAAAGATGCCTGTTGCACAAAGCATGGGCGATTATACATATCCATTAGAGTTTTATCTGGACCAACCCTTAATTACTGTAGATATTAATGGCGCAGGCAAGCTTCCGGCAAAACCATTTTTACTATATACACCAACAGGCAATATTCAGAACCTTAAAAGCAGGGGATGGAACATAACGCAAGTGACCGAGTTTGACCGCTATTGGATAACCCGCCTTAAGCCCCAATTTTTAAACAAGGCTACGCGCGCTGCTACGTTGGAACATATAAGTCTGGTTATTGTAAGATGATCAAAGCCTGGAGTTAAAAATCAAGGTATCTTGATTATCGGCTTTTGATTCTTGTCTCACCAGCCATAGCTTTAGCGAAGGCTGGCTTCTATCTCTAAGATCTCATTTTCTTTAGCAAGCCCTCAACTACTTTGGGAAAATGGGTGTGCTCTAATTGCTGGCCCTTAAATTTCACCATTTCCAAGTCATCACCTTCATCTATACGGAAGCGTGATTGATGGATGATCTCGCCCTCGTCAAAATTTTCGTTCACAAAATGGATGGTAATGCCCGATTCTTCTTCTTTAGCAGCAAGGATGGCGTTATGTACCTTATCGCCATACATGCCTTTACCGCCATATTTGGGTAACAGCGATGGGTGGATGTTAATGATCTTGTTTGGAAATGCTTTTAATAACGATTGCGGTACAAGCCATAAAAAGCCGGCTAATACAATAAGATCAACCTGCAGGTTTTTTAATAGCCTGATTACGTCATCGGTTTCGTAAAACTCATGCCTGTCAAAAACATGCGATGGGATCTCGAAATTATCGGCCCGCTGCAATACATATGCTTCGGGGTTATTGGTTAAAATAAGCGCGACTTCGGCATCTGCATTTTTTTTAAAATGCTCCATTATTTTTTGAGCATTTGAACCAGAGCCCGAAGCAAAAATAGCGATCCGTTTTTTCAAGAATTAAGTATTTAAAATGCTTTTTTCAAATATAAAATTTTTAACATCCCATTTGCAACAATAGCAGTAAAAAATAGCTATTGGTGTATAAAACCATAACGTGTAATGGTTCTAACAGTTTTAGATGTATATACCGGGCTAATGCTGCCCGTTTGTAATACCAACGAATACTGACCTAAATTAATGATCTGCGAATTTTTAAACAACGTATCGGTGCCAATTATAATTGGCGATTGCAAGGTGATGTTATCCTGCGTAATGTTCCATTGCCCGGTAGCTGTGCCGCTGTTACATTTATAATTTTGGTACAAAGCCGAGTTATCGGGCTTAAAAGTCAGTTTTTGGGTACATGCCAAGGTGATGGTATCTGTCTTTTTTAACGTGTCGCCAACAAAATGAAATACCTGTTGCGAGGCAAGGTTCCAGGTACCGTTAGTTAAAAAATAAGAAAGCTGGTCGTTGTTATCTTTTTTGCACGAGTTGCTTAGCATCGCAACGCCACCTATCACAACAAACAGCAACAAATAAAATTTATATTTCATACCGATAAACACATGCAAAAATAACGAAAAATGCGGGTAATATTGCGTAGTGTTTTAGACGGTAGCTTAAACAGCCTAATATCTGTTTATTAGTTTACACGATATTCTATCAAAATGGTATTTCAGACATCAGTAACTGACTTTGATTTAAACGGCTTTACAATAATAAACGGTATTTATTGCGATGCCGAAATTGAAAATATCAATAGCATAATTAATAACGCGCCAACTAACAAAGATACTTTTCGCAAAACCCAAGACCTGTTTGCTATAAGGCAATTTATAAAGGAAGTGCCACAAGTTGCTGAGGTTGTTTTTAATGATAAATTGAAACAATTGATAGCCGGGCTTTTTGGCAAGGGATATTTTGTTAGCAAGTCTATCTACTTTGATAAGCCAGCACAATCAAACTGGTTTGTTGCTTACCATCAGGACTTGACCATCTCCGTTGATAATAAAATTGAATTGAGTGGTTTCGGCCCATGGACAGTTAAGCAGAACCAATTTGCTGTGCAACCGCCTATCAAAATTTTACAGGATAATTTTACCATCAGGATACACCTTGACGAAGCTAATGAAGACAATGGCGCACTTAGAGTAATACCCGGTTCAAATTTGAAGGGTGTTTACCGTGCAGAAACTATTAATTGGAATACCGAAACGGAAACTACTTGTTGTGTAAAAAAAGGGGGTGTTATGCTAATGCGCCCATTATTGTTACATGCATCGGGTAAAACAGTAAACAATAAGCCGAGGCGTGTTATTCATATTGAGTTCAGTAAAGCAGAGTTGCCAGATGGTATAGCATGGTCTGAAAAATTCGAATATTAATTTATCATGAAAACCATCAATATTCTCGCCATATCGGGCAGCCTGCGCCCTAACTCATCAAACAATGCTATAATCAATGTTATGGCAGGCATGGCCCCTGGTAATGTAATTATCACAACTTACCAAAGCCTGGCAACGCTGCCGCATTTTAATCCCGACCTGGATAATGATATGCCACCAACATCAGTAACAGCATTTCGTACCCAACTAAAAAATGCCGATGCTGTTTTGATATGCACACCCGAATATGCTTTTGGTGTGCCCGGCAGTTTAAAAAACGCGTTGGATTGGACGGTATCATCATCAGATTTTGTAGATAAGCCGGTGGCGCTCATAACTGCATCAAGCCAAGGTGGGCACGCGCATACTTCTTTGCTATTAACCCTTGGTGCTATATCCGCAAAGATTGATGACAATGCTAAACTACTGATATCATTCATCCGCAGTAAAGTAAATAGCGCCGGGCAAATTACTGATCCCGAACTTTTGAAAGAACTGCAAAAGGTGCTGGCAGCACTCATAAGTTCTGTTTGATAAAACATCACGATATAGTACATAATTATTACCTTAGCTATGTCTAAACAGATAATTTAAAAGATGCTGGTAAAAAAGGTGCTTGTTTATTTAATAGTGATCAGCGCGGCTGTGCTGGTGTATTCGTTAGGTATGCCAACCTATACCAACGATACCTACAAACAAGCGCTTGATGACCGTGGTATGAAAGCCATGACCAATCATACATTTAAAGATTTCGAGCCATATTACTACAAAAAACTGGACGACCTGAGAACAAACAGGCCCCAGCTAATGGACATATCTTTTGGTTTACTTATTGCATCAGTTACTATTTATTGCTTTACCTTAAGCACTAAGATCAGGAAGTACCATAACTTTAAAGCTGTTAAAACATTTGACAAAGGCAGCCTTATCTTCGTATCAAACATAGTATGGCTGTTGCTTATCCCGGGTGTATATTGGCATTACCTGTTCAGGAGCGGGCGGGGAGATTATCCCTGGTTTGTTGATGATATCTCTATCCCCTTAGGCAGCAAAATCCCTTTAATAGCGATTGGCTGGGTACTGCTCAATGTTTTTGTGATCTTTTTCGCAAGCAAAGGCAAGTTTAAAGCGCATCTATTCTCGGTACAGCCTCCCGGCTATAGTAAAGGTTTATTATGGGATGTTTTTTGGGGCACCCTTATTTTTATCAATACCCTTATTTTAGTTTTTTTTATTGCCGATGGCGATCATATTTCTATCGTAGTCGATCTGTACCTTACTTATTTACTCCTCAGCCTAAGAGCCGGTATCATTCATGCGATAAAAGTGAGGTTTGTTAAAGAAGCTGAATTAGCCGCCGAAAACCAGTCAGATAAAAATGCAGGATCAGCAGCCCAATAACCCCCTACATGGCAAAACCCTCGAAGCCATTTTAACGCATTTGGTGGAATTTTATGGCTGGGAGCGTTTGGGCAAACAAATAAAGATCAATTGCTTTATCAGCGATCCAAGCATAAAATCGAGTCTGAAGTTTTTGCGTAAAACCGAATGGGCAAGGAAGAAGGTGGAAGAGTTGTACCTGCAAACCCCGCAGTAATCCCATCTGCCAATTTGACAACTCCGTCCCTTTGGAACGGGGCTTGATAATAGCCTATCAGTAAATCAATTCAAAAAATAACACGAACAGATATGCAAGAAAAAGGAACGATCTCGATACATACCGAGAACATATTCCCCATCATTAAAAAGTTTTTATACTCAGACCATGAGATATTTTTGCGCGAGCTGGTATCTAACGCGGTTGATGCTACACAAAAAATAAAACGCCTTGCTTCGCTTGGTCAATATAACGGTGTTTTAGGCGACTTACAAGTTGAGGTTGCTTTTGATGCGGATGCCAAAACTATTACCATCAGCGATAATGGTTTAGGTATGACGGCTGATGAGATCAAGAAATACATCAATCAGATCGCCTTCTCGGGAGCTACCGAGTTTATGGAGAAATTTAAGGATGCCAAGGATGCGAATGAGATCATAGGCCGTTTTGGCCTTGGTTTTTACTCCGCGTTTATGGTGGCCGACCAAGTTGAAATTCAAACATTATCCTACCAGGAAGGCGCAGAACCAGCCCGCTGGATATGCGATGGCAGCACCGAATTTGAAATCAGCGAAGGTAATCGCACCGAGCGTGGTACAACCATCATCCTGCATGTAAATGCTGATGGCGAAGAGTTTTTAGAGAAACACCGCTTAGAGGAAATACTGAACAAATACGGTAAGTTTTTACCGGTACCTATCAAATTTGGTACCCGTACCGAGCGCGATGAGGATGGTGAAGACGAAGAAGGTAAGCCAAAATATACCGAATTTGAAGTTGATAACATCATCAACAATACCAATCCTATCTGGACAAAAGCACCTGCTGATTTGACAGATGCTGATTACCTCGACTTTTACCGCGAGCTATATCCGATGGCGGAAGACCCGCTGTTCTGGATCCATTTGAATGTGGATTATCCGTTCAACCTGACCGGCGTATTGTACTTCCCGAAAGTGAAGAATGACTTTGAGATCACCAAGAATAAGATCAAATTATACAGTCGCCAGGTGTTTATTACTGATGAGGTGAAAGACATTGTGCCTGAATTTTTGATGCTGTTGCACGGTGTGATCGATTCTCCGGATATTCCGCTGAATGTATCGCGTAGTTTCTTACAAGCTGATGGTAATGTGAAGAAGATCAACAACTACATTACCAAAAAGGTTGCAGATAAATTAGCCGAACTGTTTAAAGCTGATCGCAAAGGTTTCGAGGAAAAATGGAGCGATATTGGCCTGTTCGTTAAATACGGCATGGTAAGCGAAGATAAGTTTTATGATAAAGCGAAAGACTTCGCCCTGATCACCAATACTAAAGATGAGTTTTACACCATCCCGGAATATACTGAGAAGGTAAAGGTAAACCAGACCAACAAAGACGATGCTACCGTATTGATCTACACTAACGACCCTGCAAAACAGGATAGTTTTATACAGAGCGCCAATAAAAAGGATTACGATGTTATGCTGATGAACTCGCCGATAGATAACCACTTTGTGGCTTTATTGGAGCAGAAGCTGGAGAAAACCGTAATTAAGCGTGTGGATGCTGATGTAATTGATAAACTGGTAAACAAAGGCGATGC
Source organism: Mucilaginibacter rivuli (assembly GCF_019391655.1). Classification (GTDB taxonomy): domain Bacteria; phylum Bacteroidota; class Bacteroidia; order Sphingobacteriales; family Sphingobacteriaceae; genus Mucilaginibacter; species Mucilaginibacter rivuli. Next base: position 142,355 of record NZ_JAHXPQ010000001.1, read on the forward strand.
ACCTGCACATGTGCTAACCGAAGAGCAAACCACAAGCGTTAAAGCCATATTTGAGAAAGCGATAAGCAAACCAAATATGAAAGTTGAAGTAGAAAGCCTGAGCCCCGACGAATTACCTGTAACAGTTACCATGGACGAGTTTATGCGCCGCATGAAGGAAATGGCAGCTATGGGTGGTGGCATGAGTTTTTACGGCCAGATGCCCGATAATTACAAGGTATCCATTAACGGTAACCACAAACTGATCAGCCGTATTGTTAACGACGGTAACGCCGAAGAACAAACCGCGCTGGCCCGCCAGGCATTTGACTTAGCGTTACTTTCGCAAGGAATGTTAACCGGTGCTGAGTTAACAGAGTTTGTTAACAGGAGTGTGAGCCTGATATAAAGTATATCATTTCAAACAAAAATAGCGATGGGTTTTAAACTCATCGCTATTTTTTTTATGTTATAGTTTTTAACTATCCAACAAGCATAGCCACTATCATTTCTGTCGATAGTTTTTCCTGTTCGCCGGTTTGCATGTTTTTTAGGGTAAGCAAGCCGCTTTCAATTTCGTCGCTGCCTATTACTACTACGTAAGGTATTTGCTTGTTGTTGGCATAATCCAGCTGCTTTTTCATTTTAGCGCCTGCCGGGTAAAGTTCGGCACTGATATCGCGGCTACGTAGTTCCTGTAAAAATGGGAGGGCATAAGTTTCACCGTGCTTATCAAAGCAGCATATTAATACCTGTGTGGTTTGTATGGCCGTTTCCGGGAAAAGTTTAAGCTCTTCCAAAACATCATAGATCCTGTCGGCACCAAAAGAGATACCGCAACCGGTAATGCCTTTTAAACCGAACATACCGGTAAGGTCGTCATAACGGCCACCGCCGCCAATGCTACCCATTGCAGCTTCATTGGTTTTTACCTCGAATATGGCGCCGGTATAGTAATTTAAACCACGGGCTAAAGTAATATCCAGCTCAATGGTAGCCTTGGTGTCGCGCAGATTTTTTAAATAATCAAAAATGGTTTCAATTTCATCACAACCTTTCAAACCTATCTCTGAGTGTTTTAACGCTTTGCGCAGATCGTGCAGTTTTTCTTCGTTACTGCCTTCTAATAAAATTACAGGCATTAATTTCTCAATATCAGCATCGCTGAATCCTTTTTCATTCAATTCTTTTATCACACCATCCAACCCTATCTTATCCAGTTTATCAATAGCAACGGTTAGATCAATGATGTTATCGGATTTATCTATAACTTCTGCAATTCCTGATAGAATTTTTCTATTATTTATTTTTATGGTGAAATCAGTCAGACCTAAATTGCTTAAAGCTTCATCGTATATCAATACAAACTCGGCTTCGTTTAGCAAAGTTTCAGAGCCAACAACATCAGCATCGCATTGGTAAAACTCGCGGTAACGGCCTTTTTGTGGCCTGTCGGCGCGCCAAACAGGCTGTACCTGGAAGCGTTTGAACGGGAATGTGATCTCGTTCTGGTGCATCACCACATAGCGAGCGAATGGAACAGTGAGATCATAGCGGAGGGCTTTTTCCGAAATAAAAGATGTAATGCCATTTGCAAGTAGAACCTTTTGCGCCTGATCTTTATTTTTTAAATATGACAAGATTTTATCTCCGAATTTTTGGCTTTTTGGTATCTCTTGCTCATCTTCTAACTTTGAGATGGCATCTTCAACAGACAAATCGTAGTCACTTAGAAAATCCCCGCTGTTCAAAATCTTAAATATCAGTTTATCGCCTTCATCGCCATACTTACCCATCAGGGTCGATAGGTTTTCCATCGCGGGGGTTTCTATTTGCTGATAGCCATACTTGCGGAAAACCGTTTTAATGGTATCAAAAATATAATTACGCTTCGCCATTTCTGTGGGCGAGAAGTCGCGTGTGCCGCGTGGAGTAGATGGTTTGATGGATGCCATTCGGCAAAGGTACAAAACCATGCCATTTTAAAAACAAAAGCTTATCATGTAAATTTGGTACATGGCTATTATCACGCAAACTCCACGCATCATCATCCGCGAATTTTTACCCGAAGAGCAGGAACTCTTTTTTTACCTGATGAATGATACCCGTATAAATGAATACCTGCCCAAACGTGATGAGCAACAAATACGTGATGTATTTATTGATACCATAGCCGATTACCTGAAAGGCATAAAGCTAACCCGCTGGGGAATGTTTGACAGCCTTACCGGCGATTTTATTGGCCTGGCACTTTTAAAATATGTTGCCGAAGAGCCGCACTGGGCCGAACTGGGTTATGTACTGCACCTTAATTATCATGGCAAAGGTATCGCGACAGAAATGGCAAAAGCTTTACTATCCTACGGATTTGAACAAATGGGTCTTGCCGAAATTTTTGCGGTAACTAATCATGTGAACATCCCATCGCAACAAGTATTGTTAAAAGCCGGATTAAAACAAGGTAAACATATTACCAGGGGAGGCGAGGAGCTGTCATTTTTTAATATAACTAACCAGGACTATAGGAGCTGACCGTAGAATTAGTTACTATGCATGCATTGTAAATTTAAATAATTAACCCGACCTTGGCTTAATAAACCAACTTTAAAAAGCATCCCTTTAAGGGACGGGAGGAGTTAATGAATACTTTACAGGTTACCATAAAAGACAGGCTTGCAGTTATCGCGCTTAACCGGGGCAAATCAAACCCGATGAATGCCGAGATGATAAAGGAGTTGCATACGCTTATCCAAAGCATAGATACTGATGATAATATTGGCGGGCTTATTATCGCCGGAAAGGAAAACTTCTTTTCGGCAGGGCTGGACCTGATAGAGATCTACGATTATAACGAAGAAGAAATAGCTGCTTTTTGGAAAAGCTTTTTGGCCTTGCAGGCTAAAATGGTTTCGTTTAAAAAGCCAATGGTGGCAGCCATAAGCGGGCACAGCCCGGCAGGTGGATGTGTAATTGCTTTATGTTGCGATTACCGGGTGATGGCACAAGGCAAATACATTATTGGTTTGAACGAGATTCCCGTAGGCATCATAGTTCCGGATAGTATTTTTGACCTATATGCTTTTTGGCTGGGTCAACGAAACGCTTACCAATACTTAATAGAAGGTAAACTGCTATCGGTTGATGAGGCTTTACAGGTAGGTTTGATAGACGAGATATCTAATCCCGAAAGCGTCATCAGTACAGCTGAGAAAAAGATACGTACCTACATGCAGTTTAACGCGGCCACATGGAGCCAAAGCAAACTGAACCTGCGTAAGCAGCTGATAGCGAAAGCAAGTGCCGACCAAACCGAAAACCTCAACATGATGCTCAAACAATGGTGGGCTCCCGAAACACGTAAGGTATTGCAAATGATCATTCAAAACTTAAAACAAAAATCAGCATGATACAGGGGATGCTCCGCGACGATGCGCTGAAAGGAAAAACCATTATTGTAACAGGTGGTGGCACGGGCCTGGGTAAAGCCATGAGCACTTACTTTTTAACGCTTGGCGCCAATGTGGTGATCACCAGCCGTAAGCTGGAGGTTTTAACCAAAACTGCCGCCGAAATGGAGTCTGCAACAGGCGGCAAAGTTTTGGCATTGCAATGCGATGTGCGCAATTATGATGAAGTTGAGGCGATGATGAACGCATCCATAGCCCAATTTGGGCAGGTGGATGCATTGCTGAATAACGCTGCCGGTAACTTTATATCGCCAACGGAACGCTTATCTGCAAATGCTTTTTCTACTGTTATTGATATTGTGTTAAAGGGTTCGGTTAATTGCTCGCTGGCCTTAGGTAAATACTGGATCGCTAATAAAATTTCAGGTAATATACTCAACATCGTAACCACCTATGCTTTTACAGGATCAGCATATGTAGTGCCATCAGCCTGCGCAAAAGGTGGCGTACTGGCCATGACACGCTCTTTGGCTGTAGAGTGGGGCAGGCATAATATCCGCACCAATGCCATTGCTCCGGGCCCCTTCCCAACAAAAGGTGCATGGGAAAGATTGCTCCCGGGCGAAATGGCAAGCAAGTTTGATTTCAGGAACCGTGTGCCCCTAAAACGTGTTGGCGAGCACCAGGAACTGGCAAATTTGGCGGCCTTTTTGGTTTCCGATTTTTCGGGATATATCAATGGCGAGGTAATAACCATAGATGGTGGTGAGTGGCTGCAGGGCGCAGGACAGTTCAGTGCGCTGGAAATGGTAACGCCCGAAATGTGGGATGGGATTGAAAAAATGACACGTTCTGCAAAGTAAGTACCTGTTTTTACCTGTTTTTTGGTAAATTTGGAACCTATGTCAACACAGGTAGAAGAAGAGACCCTCACCCTCGAAGAAATTTTGGCCAGCCTGAAGGAAATGCACAGGCTTATTTTGTGGAACGATGATCATAACACGTTCGATCATGTGATATACTGCATGATGAAATACCTGGACTATACTGAATCACAAAGCGAAAAAATTGCCTGGAAAGTGCACAACGATGGTAAATGCGCTGTGTTGGAAGGTTCATTCACCGAAATGGAAATTTATCGCAAAATATTACAACAGGAAGGCTTGACCGTATCGGTTGATTAATTTTTTTGATCTGGCTTAAAATTCAGAATTTCTACAATATCTTGCCTTACACTTGCATTGTATTATTTTTGTTATGACATGCTGTAAAAGGTGTGAATGGGTAACCTATGCATGCATATAACAATATGTTAACCTTGTAATTACACTGCGTTTTTATGACGGGGCTATCTTCGCCAATAATCTTATCACCCGTTCATGAAAAAACTTTTACTCCCGCTATTTCTATTTTTTTGTTCCTTAAATATCGGTTTTGCACAGAGCAATACAACGATAGTAAAAGGTATTGTGCTTGATAAGCATAATGCTGAGCCTTTAATTGGCGCGGTTGTGATCTTAAAAAACAAAGCCGGTTATCAAAAATCTACCGCTACCGGCCTTGATGGTAGTTTTATATTTAAAGGTACTCCCGCCGGTGATTATGAGATTGAAGCCAAATACATTTCATACCAAAGTAAGGATGTTAACTTTCAATTGAAGTCGGGCGCTGTTTTGTCTTTTACTATACAGCTTGAAACTAAACAGAAAGACCTGAAAGAGGTAAGCATTAAAGGAAAAGGAGATAGTGGCAGCGATCAAAGTGCCATAAGAACCGTTCAACGATCAGACCAGATTTTGAATGCCGTTTCAGCAAAAACCATTGAAGTTTCGCCGGATATTACAGTAGCCAACGTTACCCAGCGTGTATCAGGTGTATCGCTTGAGCGGAGCAATAACGGCGAAGGCCAGTATGCTATTATCCGCGGTATGGATAAGCGGTATACTTATACCTTAATAAACGGCTACAAAATACCAAGCCCCGATAACAAGAACCGTTATGTACCACTTGATATTTTCCCTGCCGATATTGTTGACAGGCTTGAAGTATACAAATCATTAACCCCGGCATTGGAAGGCGATGCAATTGCCGGTGGTATCAATCTTGTTTTAAAAGATGCACCCGATAACTTTACTGTAAAACTAAACCTGGGTACCGGCTTTTCGCAAAGTGTGGCTGACCGGGGATTTGTTAAATTTGGTGATAACGATGCTTCGTACCGTTCGCCACGCATTAATAAAGGTGATGACTATATTGCAACCCGTGCTGATTTTTCGAACAACGCGCAACATCTTACCAATTCAAAACTGCCATTAGGCGCTCTTGCCAACTTAAGTATTGGCGGCCGCACTGCCGATAAAAAATTTGGCGCGTTGATCTCTTTAAGCTATCAAAATATATATAAGGATACAAAAAGCCTTTTCTTCTCAACCAGTACAGTTGATAACAGTACCAATCTACCGAACCCCACCAGCATTAGCGATAGATTTTACAGTACCCAGCAAGAACGTACCAGCACTATAGGAAGGTTTGATTATAGATTTAACAACCGTAACAAATTAACGTTCGATGCCGCTTATATCAATCTTACTCAAAACCAATACCGCTTTCAATCAGATACAGGCTTGCAACTGGCACGTACAGCCATTGGTACCGGCACAATTGGCCAGAGGCACAGAACCATTCACAATGTGCAGCAGATCGGTAATTTTTCGTTACGCGGCGACCACCGCTTAAGTGATAAATTAACGTTCAACTGGTCGGGTATTTATTCCAAGGCCGTAGCTAACGAAAACAGGTATACATTAAACCTGTCTACTTCAAATGCATTGGTATCTGGCAGTATTGTTCAGCAACCATTAAAAGTTGATGGCAGCTCCACTAACGGATTTGTACAAACGTTTGCTTACAACGCCGATCAGGATAGAAGCGGTTATGTGAACCTTATTTATACACCAAAGCTATTCAACACCAGTGTTGAATTTAGTGCAGGGGGCATGTATCGTAACAAAACCCGCAGCAGCACTTATGATAATTACATTTTAACCACCCCTGCCACGGCCCCTGCCCAGCTATACGATGGTAATATAGATAACAATACTTTCGAACTGGCCACTAACAGGCAAGGTACCCCCGGCGATGCACTTAACTACACCTTTACCGAAAATGTAGCCGCGGCATACGGTCAGTTTAAGTTTACTATTGGTAAGCTGCAAACCTTAGGAGGCGTGCGTTATGAGCATACCGGTCAAAGCTGGGTTGATGCAGTTCCGGTTACCGCTAACGGTAAAACAGGATCTATAAAATATTACGACCTGTTACCGAGCCTGAGCTTTAAGTACATGCTTTCGGATAAAGAGAACTTACGCGCATCTTACTACTCTGCAATAAGCCGCCCTAACTTTTACGAAATTATACCACATACCAGTGGCGATCCGGAGTCTGATTACCAGGAAGTAGGTAACACCGGTTTAAAACATGCCACAGCAGATAATTATGATCTGCGTTATGAGTTTTTTCCTAAAGCACTCGATCAGCTTTTGGTAGGCGTTTTTTACAAAAAGATAGTTAATCCTATCGAATACGCACTTGGAAGTTCAAGCTCAAACAAAGAACTCGTATTACAGGCAGGCAACTTTGGTACAGCCCACAATTACGGTTTTGAACTGGATGTTACCAAGTACATCAGTCATTTTGGATTGCGTGCTAACTACTCATTCACACAATCAGAAATAACAACATCTAAACAGCAGGCTTATAAAGATGGCGCAGGTAATTTAGTTCAGCGCACGGTTGATCAAACCCGCCCGTTACAGGGCCAGTCTAAAAATATAGGCAACCTGTCGTTATTATATAAGGATTCAAAGATCGGTTTAGACGCACAAATATCTGCGGTTTACACCGGCGAGCGTATCAACAGCATATCCAAATACCTGGATAATGATGTTTGGCAAAAGGGTTTTGTAAGTTTGGATGTATCTGCCGAGAAGAAAGTGTTTAAGCAATTATTTGTGTATGCCAAGGCAACTAACCTGTTAAATACACCATATGAGTTATTTATAAAATTGCCATACCCACCATTGGCTCCCTTTGGATATGCAGGGCAACCTATAGAGCATCAGCAGGCAGGCGAAAATACCTTTGTGCGTAAAGACAGCTATCAGCAATACTACATACTGGGCCTCCACTATAAATTTTAATTACAGCAGCAATGAAAAAGATATTTAGCCAATTAATGATGATATTAGGATTGGGCCTTGTTTTAAGCTCATGCCATCAAAAAGAAATAGTAGATGTTGCCGAGGCCCTGGTGGTTACGGCAAATCCGATCACAACAGATACATTAAAAGGAACAATAAAAGGTACCCTTTTGCACAACAAAACCTATTATTTTAAAAGTGATATTACCATAAATGATGGCGATACCCTGCTATTACAAAGTGGCGTACATTTAATTGCGATATGCGACGGATTAACGGCAGCAACTGCACCCGAAATTTTTAACCACGGTACGTTTATAAGTTTGGGTACTAAAGACGAGCCTAATTATATTACCCCTCAAAACGCTGCCGACCTGCATGCACAAGCTGCTGCACAGAATTATACTAAAGTATTTTTTGGATGGTGGGGTGGTATTACCTCTACACCTGCTGCTGTTACGGCCGCAGTACCAAACCCAAAAGGCGGCGATTGCATTATAAAATGGACGCACATTGAATTTGGCGGCGGCCCTGCAGGGCCTAATGATAATGCTGCTATTTACCCATCCGGAACGGCAAGGTTTAATATGTACTTTGGCAATGTTACCAAAAACCTCATTATTGAAGATTCGTGGTTGTTTGGTGCTAAGGATGATAACATACAGGTTGGTGGGGGCCACATCAGCCTGATGCGTAATACATTTGAATTGTGCGGCGCTACCGGCGGTGAGTTTTTTAATATTAAGACGGGAACTTTAGGCGATATTGCTTACAATGTTTTTATTGGCTCAGCAACTAATTCTACTAAGATTTCAGATTCGGGTACATCTGGTATACAATGTACCGCAACAGTGTATAACAATACCATTATTGATGGCGGTTTCAGGCAAACTAAAACCGGCCGCGGCGGCTCTATCGATTTTGAAAAGGGCGCCAGGGGGCGTGCTTACAATAACCTGATCGTAAATTGCCGTTTTGGTTTGCGTATCACTCCCGATGCAGATGTGAATAATGTACTATACGGTAACAACTATTTTTATGGTTACTCATCAGCTATAGTTGGCCAGTTTTATACTACAGATAGCGCGCCGGCAGTTCTTGCTGCCAAAGCACCAACCGATATCACATCAACTACGCCACAAGCTAATAACCCCAAATTTTATGGCTTTGATGTAAACCAATATGATTTTACTGCTAATCCGGGACCCATTGCCGCAAGTTCTCAGCCATTTATTACGGTAGCTGTAGGTAGCTCAAATCTAAAATTATTGACAGAATCACTGGGCCTGGGCAAGGGTAAAACCGATTTTACCCCGCAAAACAACGTAGCCGCAACCGGCACTTTCGGTGCAAATATTACGTTGCCGGGTAAAGATATTGGTGCTTACCAAAGTGATGGTACCGGCAACTTACATTAATATTGACAAATATTTATTACAGATCGGAAGTTAACAGCTCCCGGTCTTTTTATTTTAAACTTGAAGTATGAACAGGATAGCCCCTTTTGTTTTATTTATCATTTCGGTATGCAGCTTATCTGTACAGGCGCAAACCTGTGCCGATAAATACTGGGGTACAAAAACCGTTTATCAGCCACAGCAAACAAAGTATACCGCAATCCCGAAAGGTTATCACCCTGTTTATATTAACTATGTTGGCAGGCATGGCTCGCGCCATTTAACTAAGGATGTGGCCGGTACACTGGCTTATACCTTGTTGCAAAAAGCAGATAGCGCCAAGGCTTTAACGCCCGAAGGTTATAAACTAAAGGCCATGGTTGACTTACTTCAAAAAATAGAAAAGCCATTATTAAAATCGATATCACTACGTGGTGCCGAAGAGCTCCAATCCATTGGAGAAAGAATGCGGTTACGCAACACAGGTATTTTTAAACCCGGGTATAAGGTAAGCGTTACTATTACAAAAGAAGAACGCACCAAACAAAGTGCCGAAGCTTTTTTAAAAGGTTTGCAATATCCCCCGGATGGAAATGATGCCAGGATAGATAATGATATGCTCCGGTTTTTTTCGATAGCGCCGGCGTACCTTGACTTTGAAAAAAATGGTGATTGGAAGGTTCAGATGGAAAAGCTAACTAAGGTAAATAAACCAAATGATTTTGATTCAAAGATCATTAACAGGTTTTTCACAAAAGCTTTCTCATCGCAACTTAATTCCAACACGCAATATGAGTTTACAGATGATATTTTCGGCTTTAGTAGTATTACAAACTCTATTCAAAAAGAGATCAGTAACGCAGGTTATACATCCTCTCAGTTGGATTTTAGATCTTTGATTACATGCGATGAATTGCGCGTGCTCGACCTGCTTGCTTCTGCCGATGACTTTTTGAAAAAAGGGTCCGCACTTAATGCTGATGGCATTCAAGTGCGTGATGCCGTGCCACTTTTGGTTAGTTTTATAAATACTACCGATGCATATATTCAAAAGCAAAACCTTGTAGCCGATCTGCGTTTTGCACATGCGGAAACCATTGCACCTTTTGCAGCTTTGCTTGGCTTAAGTGGTGCAAGTAAACCCACTACCAATATTTTGCAGTATGAAAAAGTTTGGCAGGCATCAAAAGTAATACCACTGAGCTCGAATATTCAATGGGTATTGTTTAAGGATAGCAAGCAAAACTATCTTATTAAATTTTTTCTGAACGAAAAAGAAGTAAGCATTGGTGGTCTCAGTACCCCAATTTTTCCTTATTATAAATGGAATGCCGTGCGTGCCCACTATCTGAATAAACTCAAAAAATTGCATGTGGAACTTACTGGGAATATGCATGAGTACTTACTTAATCTCAGGTGATAATGATATTGAATGTCTTTAAAAATAAAGCATTATTACGTTAATAAATTATTAGGCCATTATTAACACCTGCCTAATATTTCAGGCTATGTTAAGTTAATATTATTTATAGATTATCTGTTCTGTGGGTAGGTTATAAATTCAGAATTACTACAGCTTTCGGGAGCTTTCTTTGCCGAAATTTAACTCCCGTTTATGCAATACAACTACTTTCTTTACAGGCTATTACTGCTATTTTTACTTGGTTCCGTCATCCCCCTATCCTCATTTGCGCAAGGTATAATCAGAGGTAAGGTTATTGATGCTGCCACCAAAGAACCCATGGTTGGCGCAACCGTACAATTAAAAGGAATTGGCAAAAGTCGGTTCGTTCAACTTGATGGTTACTATACAATTAAAGATGTTAAACCTGGCAGCTATGTGTTGGAGTTTAGCTTTGTTAGCTATGTTACCAAACAGCTTAATATAACAGTAGCTGGCGGCAAAGTTACTGTTATGAATGCCGAAATGGTATCAAACACCCACGAACTTAGTTCGGTTAATATTACCGATAACGATAACTCGAACGACAAACGCGCCCGTACGCTCGAAAAAAGTGCTAATCAATTGGTTAACATCGTTTCAGCAAGGAATATCGAATTATCGCCGGATGTAACTGTTGCTAACGTAATGCAAAGGGTATCAGGTGTTACTATCGAAAGAAGTAACTCCGGCGAAGGCCGTTACCCTATTATCCGTGGTATGGAGAAAAGGTATATTAATACCTTAATTAATGGTATAAAAATACCAAGCCCTGATAATAAAAACAGGTTTATTCCTTTGGATCTTTTCCCATCAGAGTTATTGGAGCGCTTAGAAGTAAATAAAACACTGCTACCATCAATGGAAGGCGATGCTATTGGCGGTACGATCAATTTAGTGATGAAAGAAGCCCCGGCAAAACCCTTGTTCCAGGTTAATTTTGCTATGGGTTACAATACTGTATTAAACGGTCGGGATTTTTTAGAGTTCGACAGGTCTGCCATTAACAAACAGTCGCCATCAGAAGCTAAAGGAAGTAGCTATCATGCAACCGCATCCGATTTCCCGGTTAACAACCTTATTTTCACTCCTGTAAAAAATCCGATCAATACCAATTTAGGCATCACATTTGGTGACAGGATAGGCGCTTCCAAAAAATTGGGGTACATATTATCGGCCAGTTATCAAAATAATTATACAGGTAATAATTCTACTTTTTACCTGCCAAATGCTTCGCCGGCAATTAATAACACACCACAATTTATTGAGTTGCAAAACCGCAGCTACTCGCAGCAAAGCAGGCGCTTAGGTTTAAATGCCAAGCTTGATTATAAGTTTAATAAGGATAACAAAATTTCGTTAGTAAATGTACTTGTACGTACGGATGATTACCAAAGCCGCATTATAAGCGATACCATTGCGTTAAACTCGTTAGTTGATGCGCAAAGCCGCAGCAGGTGGCAATATCAATCCATATACAATGCTACATTACAGGGTGTGCACCAACTTGATGACCATTTAAAAGCAGATTGGTCATTGGCATATTCGCAGGCTAACAGCCACACTCCCGATCAGGCAGATTTTACCCACGAATATCCTATCGTACCCAATCCCAATATCCCCGATATTGTTCAAGGTATGACAAGGATATGGACACACAACGGTGACCAGGATTACTCGGCTTATGCTAACCTTACCGAAAGTTTCAACCTTTTAAAACGGAAATTTGAAATAAAGGCAGGTGGTGTTATCAGGAAAAAAACAAGAGATAATTATTACAACTCTTATAGCCTGAGCCCTGTTTTAGGTGCTACAACATCGCAAGTTTATACAGGAATAGCCAACGCGCAATATGGATTTAAAGGTGCAGATGCTTCTTTGTTTGCGCCGGATGGGAATGATTACACATTTAACGAAACGATAGCGGCAGGATACTTGCAAGGCAAGTGGCAGTTAACCGATAAGTTAGAAGCCATTGGTGGCGTAAGGGTTGAAAACACCGATCAAACTTATAACTCACAATTAAGCGCATCAAGTTATGGCAGGGATGGTAAAATTACCTACCGCGACTTTTTGCCAAGCGGTTTATTAAAATATAATTTGACCGCAAACCAAAGTTTAAGATTATCATATTACAGGGCACTGGCCCGCCCCGGCTTTGCCGAAATGATACCCGATGGCCAGCAGGGCGATTATTTTAAAGAACTTGGTAATCCGAGTGGCTTAAACCATACTACTGCAGATAATATAGATCTGCGTTATGAACTTTTCCCTAAGGATGCGGATGAATTGTTGATAGGTGTTTTTTATAAAAAGATACAAGACCCTATAGAGTACTCTGCTGTTAAAACCGGATATGTGTTAAATGAGCAATTGGGTACTACTGTTCAATCTGGTGCTACAACATTAACGCTGATTCCTCAAAATTTTGGTACAGCAACCAATTACGGTTTCGAAGCGGTTTACACCAAGTATTTTGGCCCTATTGGAATTATTGCTAACTATACCTACACTAAATCATCCATAACAACACCTAAGCTTTATTCTTATTCTGCACCGGGTGTTGGTACAACATCGCGTTTTCAGGATGAAACAAGGCCGCTGCAAGGTCAGTCTGATCACGTAGGTAACATAGCCCTGGTTTACAAAAATCCTAAAATGGGTTTAGATGCTCAGGTTGCCTTTGTTTACACAGGCTCAAGGATATCGATTGTTAGCCCTTATTATGGTTTAGATTACTGGCAAGAGCCTACCAAGCAGCTTGATTTTTCCATCGAGAAAAAATTCATGAAAAAGTTTTCGGTTTACGGTAAGATCAATAACATTACCAACTCTCCGTTTATTTTGGATATCAGACAATCGTATACCGCTTACGCGGCAGCCGGTAACCGTAAACTTGCCCTGCAAACCGATCCCGACAATAAATTTATTGTACAAAAGGATTATTTCAAACCAAATTATTTATTCGGCATCCGCTATAAACTTTAATCATCATGAAAAAGATCATATACATATTTATTGCGCTTAGCGTGGCCTCGGCAGTTTTTTACTCGTGTAAAAAAAATCCGGACTATAAAATTATCTCAACACCTGTAGCTTTAGATGCCTCCCCTATAAGCGATGTAGGTTGCCTGGGAACAGGAACTTCTACTGTGGCGATAAAAGGTACCATGCTTGCCGGTAAAACTTACACTGTTTGCGGCAACTTGCTTGTTGATGTTAAAGATACACTCATTATACAAGAAGGGGTTACAATTAACTTTACAGGTAATTATGGTTTAGGTGTAAAGGGTACCTTAATTTGTTTAGGTACTAAAGATAAACCAAATTTAATAACCTACGCGGGTGTAACCAAAACAGACCAAATAGGAGCCGACCCATCTAAAGACCCTGCGTTTGCAGGTAAATGGACAGGCATCATTGGCGGCCCAACGTGTAAATTAATGGTAATTAAATGGACGCATATTGAATTTGGAGGCGGCGCGCCAAGTGATGCTATTGCAGCGTTGTCAAAAAGCCCGTACCCTGTTTTTTTCCAAAACCCGGGTGGCGTATTTGTTTTAGAAGACTCATGGTTGTATGGCAGTGTTGATGATCCTTTCCGTATTTTGGGTGGTAAAATAGCGGTAATGCGTAATACATTCGAAAAATGCGGATATACGGGTGGAGAAGCGATGAATGCAAAATCGGGCACGATAGGTGACTTTGCATATAACCTTTGTATAGGTATTGCTACCAATGGCCCAAAACTATCAAACTCGGGTGCAGCGGTTGGCGTGCCGGGCTCTAACGTACGTATGTATAACAATACCATTATTAACTGTGGTTATCGCCGTGCCGCTGCTGGCCGCGGAGGTTCTATTAACTACGAAGAGGGTGCCGGTGGTTTGGCTTACAATAATTTAATTGTAAACTGTAAATTTGGCTTAAGGGTAGTACAAAACCCAATTGCCGATACAGCCAATTTAAGGTATGGCTATAATTTTTATTATGCCGATTCGATAGCTGTGGCAAGTCAGAATTATCCGTCGCTTTCTGTTAGCACAGCATTCCCTAAAGCACCACTTACAGATATACCAAGCCCTGATTCTTATTTACCTGCCGGTTGGAAAGCCGGAGATGTGTACACAGCGCCACAATCTGTAATAGGCATTAACAATCCAAGGTTTGTTAATGGTCCGGTGCCCTTACCTGCAGGGGTTAAGTTAAAAGATATAGCTACCGTAGGTTCATATAATTTTGCTTTATTGCCAACATCACCTTGTATAGGCAAAGGGTATACCGGTTTTGCCCCACGTAAAGATGTGCCCATCGATTCCAAATTTGGTGCAACAGAAATAACACCTCCGGGAAGAGATATAGGTGCTTACCAGTCTGATAGGTCTGGCAATCAGCACTTTTAAAATAGTACATATCCGGGCAAATAAAAAATGCGTTGCCATGGCAACGCATTTTTTATTTAATACGTTCTGCTTATATTCGGGCAATTGTATAATTATACCTTTAGGGTATCGTTATATATTTTCTGAAATAGCCTGACATAATTATAACAAATGAAAAAAAGCCTGTTTTACTTATCTTTTTTAACAAGCCTTGCCTGCGTAAACATCGCGAAAGCGCAAAACAATTGTTCCGACCAGTTTTGGGGCAGCGAATCGCTTTACACATTTACCCAGCCCGAATACACACCAACACCAGCCGAGTATACGCCCATTTTTATAAATTATATTGGCAGGAACGGGGCATCGCATATGCTTAAAGATGTAACTACATCATTTGTGTACAGCATTTTGATGAAAGCGGATAGTGCCCACTCTTTAAAAGTGGATGGTAACAAACTACGAAAAATGCTTTTATTGATACAAAGTATTGAACGGCCCAAACTTGATAATTTATCCTTGTCGGGAATAGATGAATTGAAGGGTATAGGCACACGTATGAGGGTTAATTACCGCGATGTTTTTAAGCCGGGTTCATGTGTTAAAGTATCGGCTTTAAAACAAAACAGGATGACTCAAAGCGCCGAAGCATTATTGGCTGGTTTAGGCCGTAGCTTAGATAATCCGGCATGCGATAAACCAGATTACAATGATGATGATAACCTGCAACCTTTAGGTGCTGCCCCGGGTTTAAAAGAGTTTGCAACAACCGGCGATTGGAAAGACAATGTTGACAATATACGCGATGCAAAACGCCCCGAAAACTTTAACGTACGTTTTTTAACCCGCTTTTTTGAGCAAAAGTTTTTTGATAGCATTGACGAAACCGTACAGAATAAATTTATTGCCGATATGTACGACCTGAGTTTGGTAACAAACTCCATTAAACGCGAAATTACGCAAGCCGGTTATACCTGGGCACAACTGGATATCCGTTCGTTTTTTACCTGCGAGGAGCTGGAGCTGTTTGATAAACTAAATTCGGCAGCGGAGTTTTATAAAAGCGGACCGGGTAATGATAAAGCAGGAATACAGGTACGCAGTGCAGTACCTTTATTGGTTAATTTTATAAATACCACCGATGCATATTCGGTAGGCCAAACTGTTGCTGCCGATGTGAGGTTTACTACATCCGGGTCTATCGCTTCGCTTGCCGCATTAATGAATATTAAGGGTGCAAATAAAGAGAGCGCCGATATTTATAAGTTTGATAAAGTTTGGAAAGCATCCGAGGTGATACCTTTGGCGGCTAACATACAATGGATACTGTACAAAGGTACCACGCCCGATACCCGCCGCTATTACGTAATTAAGTTTATGATGAATGAGAAAGAAGTGGCTATTGATGGATTAAAAACAAACGCTTTCCCGTATTATCAATGGGATGATGTAAAGGCATATTTCCTGAAAAAGTTAAACGATGAGTGGGATGTAGAAAAGCTAAGCGACAACATGCATAACTACCTCTTAAACCTCAAGTAAAACAAAAATGGGCCGCAAATATTGCGGCCCATTTTTGTTTACGGCTAAACTTAAACCTGTTATTCTTCTTTGGTGATACGCTTTAAACCGATTTTAGCGCCCTGTTTAACCTGCAGATAGTAAACACCGTTTTGCGGCATATCAAAGCTTTTGGCAAAATTTACTGAGCTTGTTTTTTCTGTCCAAATTACTTTGCCTTCGGTGTTTTTCAATGTAATCTCGGCATAGCCTGCTACGGGTAACGAGAAACTGATATTAGTTTTACCTGATGAAAACAATGGGGTTATGTTAAGGTCTTTTATTTCCAGGTCGGCTTTTTCATTGCCGGTTATTCTTTTAACGTTCTCAGCGCTTGCATCGCCGGCATTAAAATTAATATGTGTGCTAATGCCATCTTTATCAGTATATGCATAATTAAAGCTTTGTGTGTTCTTACGGTTCATTCGCGTTATACCTGCGCGGGGGCTGTTATAAGTAAATACCTGCGGAAAATCATTGCCGGGATATTTTGGCTCAAAACGAAAGTTCATATCCGGCATCATATCATCACCCTTGAACAATTTGCGCAACTCAACTTTACCGGCGCTATCGGCAGTTTCAAATCTGAAGCTTTTTTCCATATCGGGTATTGTAGCAATAATTTCATCCAGCCCGCCTCTTTTTTGCATAATTATATCCTGCGACTTGTCGCCATTTGTTCGCATACGCAAAGTAAATCGTTTGGCCGAGTCTTTTTCGCTATCAATTTTCAGGTTAAAATCACTGTTAAGGTTGTTGAGTTTTTTTAACGCGTCTTTGCGCTCGCCAGCCGGCAGTTCTTTAATATTTTTTCCGTTTATTGTGGTATCGCTGTTGGTGATAGTAACATTAAGTTCTTTATGCTCTTGCGCCATTACAATAGGGGGCAATGCAAATATGGCAATTAGGCCAAGCGCGAAGGCAAATTCAAAACCGGGGTTTATTAATTTTTTCATGACGAGGGGTTTTAATGAACAATGAATTTTATACATCAAAGTTACTAAGCCGTTGTACGCTAATGTGTTAAATGATATGTTAAAATATGTTAAAGACGATTTTATTGATGTTAACTTCGATATTTTTGTAGTTGAATGAAAAAGAGGAGTATAGTTTTAATTACCGTATCAATGGCTGTTGCCTTATTAGGTGTTATGGCTATGCAATTCTATTTCCTGCGCCAGTCATACCGTCTGCAGTCAGAGTTGTTTGATAGCTCTGTTAACGAAGCGCTGAACAACGTCATATCAAAAGTAAACCAACACGATCAGATCAGTTTTTTAAATGCCAGGGCAAGGTTTCAACCCATGCTTACCGATGAGGAACGAAAAGCTGTTCCGGCCAATGTAAAATACAAACACAAAAAGTTTGTTTATCAATCAGTTGATAACGGTACAAAAACAACCATAATGCGCGATAGTGCCGATAGTCATTTTTCGTCGGTTATTGTAATGCGCAATGGCAGCAAACTTAACAAGGAACGTATTGCTAAATTAAAAGACAGCCTGAAACAATTGGTAGCTATGCACAACTTTGACAGGGACCTTGATGAGGTTGGCCTGCAGGTTAATGTAGAAGAGTTTACCAATGAATTTGGACAGGTACAGCGTACCATTACCCCTAAACTGGTACCTTTGCCAACTATGCGTATTATAGGTAAACTCAATAAATACGATACCACACGCTTTGTATACAATGATCCTCAGTTTGGTCCGCAGATCATATCAGAGCGGCATATTAATCCGTTATGGCAACGCGATCATGACAGGAAAGAGAAGGAACTGCAGCTTAAACGCGTGCAGCACATGTTGCAGGTAGAAACTGGCGATCAGCCGGAAAGCCCTGCAAAGCCAAAAACAGCCATATTTGAAAAACTGGCTAATGATTACCAACGTACCGATGAGCCTTTACAACAACGGTTAAATCAGGCCATGATCGATTCTCTATTACGCTTTGAGCTCATCAACAGCGGCATTACGCTACCCTTCAGCTACGAGGTAACAACAGCACATAATGATTCGCTTATATTTTCCAAGGCGATGGATACAAAAGGTGAGCGCCCTGTTTTTGTTGCCGGTAATACTTACAAAAGGCCCATATTTAACCAGGAGGTGATAAAAGATCCCGGCCAGTTACAATTGCTGTTCCCGCAAAAAAACTCCTTAATATTGAGCAGGATGGGAGCATCTATGGCTACAACAGGTGGTTTATTAATGGTGCTGATCTTTTGCTTCGGTTTTACCATTTATGCGATATTGAGGCAAAAGAAGATATCGGAAATGAAAACCGATTTTATCAACAACATGACCCACGAGTTTAAAACCCCGGTCTCAACCATCATGATAGCGAGCGAAGCCTTGCGGGATGATGAGATAGCGCAGGATAAAAAACGGGTATCAAAACTGGCCAACATCATATACGAAGAAAATGTGCGCCTTGGCAGCCATATTGAGCGGGTGCTAAACATAGCAAAGATTGAAAAAGACGATTTTAAACTCGATATTAAAACTGTTGATGTAAATGAGATGATTACTACTGTGCTTGATAGCATGCTGTTAAAACTGCAAAAGCATGATGTTAAGATGGAAATGGACCTGGCCAGTGCCGACGAATCTTTAATGATAAAAGCCGACGAGCTGCATTTCTCGAACGTGATATATAACCTGGTTGATAACGCTATTAAATACAGCGCCGATAAACCCGAAATTACCATTACCACACAGATAAAAAATAAACAGGTGCTGATCAAGGTAGCAGATAAGGGCATTGGCATGAGCTATGATCAACAGGCAAAAATATTTGAGCAGTTTTATCGTATACCCACCGGTAACCTGCACGATGTTAAGGGCTTTGGCTTGGGCCTTAGTTATGTAAATACCATTGTAAAGCGTTTGAATGGAAGTATCAGCGTAAAATCTGAAAAGGACAAAGGCTCTGAATTTGAATTGAAGTTTGATAGGGTTTCAGCTTAAAAAAAAATCACTGCATGAAAAAAATACTACTTGTTGAAGATGATCCCAATTTAGGTTTGCTGTTGCAGGATTACCTGGAACTGAAAGGTAAGTTTGAAGTAGTATTATGCAAAGATGGTGATGAAGGCCTCAAGGCATTTACCAAGGCCCAGTATGATCTGCTGATACTCGACGTAATGATGCCTAAAAAAGATGGCTTTACCCTCGGCAAAGAGATCCGTAAAATGAACGCTAATGTACCTATCATTTTTGCTACCGCTAAGGCGATGATAGAAGATAAAACCCAGGCTTTTAATTTGGGTGGCGATGATTATATAACCAAACCTTTCAGGATAGAAGAACTATTGTTGCGCATAAACGCTTTACTAAAACGCGTAAACGAAGGGGGCAAGGAAGGCTCCAATAGTCAAACCAGTTTTAGAATAGGTAAATATGAGTTTGACTACAAAAGCCAGATGATACACGAGGGTGATAACCATCAAAAATTATCAACAAAAGAAGCCGAGTTATTACGTTTACTATGCCTTAAACAGAACGAGGTACTAACCCGCGAAGAAGCCCTGCTGAACATATGGCATGATGATAACTACTTTAACGGCCGAAGTATGGATGTGTTTTTAAGTAAGATACGCAAGTACCTTAAAGACGACTCAAAAGTAGAGATCATTAACGTGCACGGCAAAGGGTATAAGCTGTTAGTGAATTAACAGCTATTTACCAAACATCCCGCCAAGACCACCAAGTCCGCCAAACATTTGTTGTGTCATAGCAGCCATTTCGGCCTGGTTTACGTTTTCGGCTTGCTCCAGAGCTTTGTTAACAGCAATCAGTAACAGGTCTTCCAATTGCTCTTTATCGGCTTCCTGCACTATTTCCTCATCAATACTAATGGAGATAATCTTTTTATTTCCGTTAGCGCTAACGCTTACTTTGCCACCTTCGGCAGTACCGGTTACTGTAATGGCATCGAGCCTTTGTTTAACTTCGCCCGCTTTTTGCTGGGCTTCTAATATTTTATCGAACATCGTTTTATATTTTACTGGTTAACACCAATTAGTCGTCGCTTGTTTCGCCCGTGCCATTATATGCGCTTTTGCGCACTACCGGCATACCCGCGGCTTTAAACAGATCGTCAAGGTGTAACAAACTGCCATTGGCTAAGTTTGAGAGTAGTACAATGGTTATATCATTCTTCAGGTCTCTCAGGTAAATATGCCTGAACCCGTGCCACCAGCCGGTATGGTAAATTACCTGTTGTCCCGGCGCTTCAAAAACCCGCCAGCCGTATCCATAGCTAAAATGGCCATGCAGCATAGGGTTACGTGGTACATAGGCCGAATCCATACTCGCCTTTTTAAGCAGGATGCCTCTGCGCAAAGCATTGTCAAAAAGGTAAAGATCACCTGCTGTACTGTAAACCCCTTTATCGCCTACAGGCCCATCTAAAAAGTTTTGTGCTACCGAGTATTTCCACTGACCCCTGTCGTGCCCAACCACGTCAACAGGTATCTTATCATACTCGGCTTTTGAATATACGGCTGTATGACTCATACCTGCCGGTGCAAATACATTCTCTTTCATGTATTTGGAGTAGGGCATACCGGTAACTTTTTCTATGATAGAACCGAGCACCATAAAGTTAGAGTTATTATATAAAAACCGCTTATCAGGCACATTAAAGCGTGCGGGTTTATATTTTGCTATCAGGTTCATTTCGTCCTGGTTGCTGATGCCCTTGCGTTGATCGCGATGCTCTTTGCGATAAATATCATCTGTAAAGTACACATAGTTCATCATGCCAGAGCGGTGTGTAAGCAACAATTTAATGGTTACACCATCATACGGAAAGTTAGGGAAAAAGTCTTTTACATTTTGATCCAGCTTAATTTTTCCGCGTTCTACCAATTGCAAAATAGCGGTCGATGTCATTGTTTTTGTTACCGATGCAAGCTCGAATTGTGAGTCCATAGTGAGCATTTTTTTGCGCAGGTAATCGGCCCATCCAAAGCTGTTCTCGTATATTATTTTACCGTGTTTGGCAACCAGCACATTGCCGTTAAACCCGGCGTGGCTGTGCAGGTGCTGCATTACCTCGTCAATGCGCTTATCCGCGTTGTTCTTGTCGTATTTAAGGATAGAAAGATCGGGCTTCGCACGCTCTTCGGAAGCGCCTTTATCCTTGTCTTTACTTTGTGAGCATGATAATATCGACAAGGTAAAGAAAACAGACAGCAATGTGTTTTTAGAAACAGAACTCATAAAATTTAACATAGAATTGAACCACCGCAAAAATTATTAATTATATGTTAAGTTAACCGCAATAGTTTTACACAATGTTGCTTTTTCTGTTTAAAAACAATTAAAACATATCCGAAGAACTGAATCAATGCTAAGCGGTAATTCAGTCATTCCAAAAGAAAGAAAGAAGAGGAATATTAGTGTATTGGCCTGCGATATGAGGTTATGCTGCCAAAATTAAACTTAACACCTATATTAAACCCGCCAAATTGCTCGAAGGTCTTTTTTACAACCAGCGGGTCGGCATAACCATCAAGGCCATAGCCTAAAACCCAGTTGCGTTGATAACCTACTTCAATTAAAACAGAAGGCATATCATAATTGTTAAATATTTTATGCTGATAACCTACCCGTAAAGGGATAACAACATCCTGACTATTATCCGATCCGCCGATGTAATAAGTGCCATCGGGGCTAAGGCGGTCGTTATTATCGCTAATGCTGTTAAATACCAAACCAACACCCGAACCGACATAAATATTCTTTAATATCTTGTTTATAATGCCATCATTTGCATAATCCATAAACTCGCCAAGTTGCACATCGGCATAAATATTAAGTTTTTGGAAGTTATTGGTATAGCTAAGGTGGTAAGGGTCTAGTAGATCATAAGTCTTAGTTAAAAGCTGGAACATAGTAGCATAATTAGGATCAGTAATATCTAAAGCCGCTACAGCTTTAGGATAATACTCATTATAGCCACCCGATAATTTACCAAACTGGTAATCGAGCGTAACGCTTATGTATGGCGATACATTATAGCCGAGATTAAAATTAAAAGCCGGATGTGATGATTCGCTTTGTACGTTGGTGCTGCCTTTTAAATAGCTTATGCCGGTACCTAAACTCCATTGTGCGTAATTATACCCAATTTGTGCATTGGCGGTAAAAATTGATGCCTGAACCAGAAGAAGAATTATTAAAGCTTTTTTCAAAATATAATATTATTTGTAGCCCGGCCGGTTTATACCCGGCAATATTTTTTAACTAAGTTTACCAAAAATAAAGTTTCATTTGGTATTATCATGACTTCTTTCAAATTTTCTGATCTTAAGTCTACAGTAGCTGAACGATTTTTGCGCTATGTTATTGTGGATACGCAGTCCGATCCCGCATCAAAAACTTGTCCGTCAACACCTAAACAAAAAAACCTGGGCAATATCCTTGTTGCCGAATTGCTCGACATAGGTATTACTGATACGAATATAGACGAATTTGGTTACGTTTACGCAACTATTCCGGCAAATACAAACAAACAAAATGTGCCTGTAATTTGCTTCTGCTCGCACATGGATACCTCGCCCGATTGTACCGGGCTTAATGTGAAACCAATTGTTCATGCAAACTATGATGGCCGTGATCTTATTTTGCCCGATGACGAGAGCCAGGTACTCCGTTTAAGCGAGCACCCCGACCTTAAGAACCAGATAGGCAACGATGTGATTACTGCCAGCGGTACTACTTTGCTTGGTGCGGATAACAAAGCAGGTATTGCCGAAATTATGGATGCTGCATACCAGTTGGTTAACCACCCCGAAATAAAACATGGAACAATAAAAATACTGTTCACGCCTGATGAAGAAATAGGGCGCGGTGTTGATAAGGCTGATCTGAAAAAGCTTGGTGCCGATTTTGCCTATACCATTGATGGTGAAAGCGCCGGTACAATGGAGGATGAAACCTTTTCGGCAGATGGTGCGAAACTGATCATCAACGGTATTAGCGCGCATCCCGGCTTCGCTAAAGGCAAAATGCAAAGCGCTATAAAAATTGCAGGTGCTATTGTGGCTGCTTTACCGTATCACCTGTCGCCCGAAGGTACATCGGGCAAACAGGGTTTTGTACATCCGGTTGATATTGGCGGGCATGTAGAGGAGGCAACAGTTGATTTTATCATCCGCGATTTTGAAGATGAAAAGCTGAAAGAGCATGCCGATGTGATTAGAAAGATCACTGAAAATGTATTGCTGGCTTATCCCGGGGCAAGTTATGAGTTGCAAGTAAAAGAACAGTACCGCAACATGAAACAGGTATTAGATAAACACCCGGCTATTGTTGATAATGCCATGGAAGCTATCAGGCGTGCAGGTATGGAGCCGCGTTTACGCAGTATCCGCGGCGGAACTGATGGTTCGCGCCTGTCATTTATGGGTTTGCCATGTCCTAATATTTTTGCGGGCGAGCATGCCTTTCACGGTAAGCAGGAGTGGGTATCTGTACAGGATATGCAAAAAGCCGTGTCCACAATTCTGCATTTATGCCAGGTTTGGGAAGAGCAGGCCTAAAGCGTAATTGCCCATCTCAAAAAGGTTAGCCAAACACATTGATCGTATAAATCGTTATAATTACTATTTTTACGCCCAACACTAAGCATGCCTATGCCTGTAAATATCCGCAGTTTCATTACCAAACATCTCGATTCACTCATTGCCGCTATAGCAGGTTTTTTTGTAGTCAATATATTTACGCGATATGCCGGAGTGGGTATTTCGCCCGACAGCATTATGTACCTTAGTACCGCCCGTAATTTAAACGCGCACCACGGGCTCATCTTTTTTAGTGGTAAACCCATCGTAGCTTTCCCGGTGTTCTTCCCCATATTTTTGGCAATTGTACAGTTCATCACTCATACCGATGTATTGGCTTTAGCCTCCACGCTAACAGGCCTTATGTTCGCTTCGGTTATTTTCCTTTCGGGAGTGGTTATGGAGGGCTTTACTTATCCATCAAAACTATACAAATGGTTTATCCTCATCGCTTTGGTGCTTAGCCCATCGCTGCTCGAAATATACAGCATGTTATGGTCCGAAACGCTGTTTATGGTGCTCATGTTGCTGTTTTTCATAGCATACAAAAACTATCTCGATACACATAGTATAAAAGCTTTGTTATGGGTTAGTGCCATAGCTGCCATTGCCTGTATAACACGTTATGCCGCTATAACTTTAGTACTTACAGGCGGCCTGCTTTTATTATGCGATAAGCAACTCAACATCCGCAAAAAAATAAGTCATATATTTTTGTTTGGAGGTATCAGCGTATCCTTGCTCATTGTAAATATCATACGCAATTCGTTAGTAACACATACGGGTACGGGGCCGCGTTACAAATCCGTAACATCGCTCAGCCAAAACATGCACTATACAGGCACCGTATTTTGCGATTGGTTTACCCTTACCGAAAAGCAGTATGGCTGGGCCATTATTATTACGGCATTGCTGGTGCTGGCTTTCAGCGGGATATTTTTATACAACACCCTTGTACGCAAGGCCCGTTTTACCACTTACGAAAATATTATCATCACCTATTTTATTGCTTGTAGTTTGTTTATGATACTATGGGCAACCGTAAATAAGTTTGAAACGCTGAACAACCGCTTGCTATCTGCTTTGTTCATCCCATTTTTGCTGGGATGTACGTATTGGCTGCCCATGGTTTTAAAATATAGCCGGTCAAGATTCCGCCTCATCGCCATTACCTTAGCCACTTGTGTGGGATTAATATTTATTTATAACGAATACAATATTGATTACCAGCGCTACTATGACCAAGGGGACTATGGTGTTCCCGGCTTTACTGATGATAGCTGGAATAAATCGCCATTGGTGGCAACCCTCAAAAAGCCAAATCTGTTTAAGGCAGGATACCCAATTTATAATAACCTGTGCGAGGGCTTCTATTTTTTCACTGGTAAAGGGTCGGAGTATATCCCCAATATTGATTCGGCAAAACAGATCAAAAAGTTTTATGCGCAAAAGCATTTCTATATAGTTTATTTTGATCAGTTACCGGATAAGGCTTTGTTTACCTTGAAACAGGTACAGCAGCAACGCCCCCTAAAAACAATATTCCAATGCCCCGATGGCGGCATTTATGAGTATAATGAAAAGAAGAAATAACTATTTTTGCTACAACCAATTAAACCAATAATGAAAAAGTATTTATTGATAGCTTTGTTATTTGCATGCTTTTGCCCGGCTTATTTATTCGCTCAAAAACTGAGCCCTGCCAGCGTTCCTCTTTCTGTAAGGTCGGAATTAATGCGACGCTACCCCGATGCCGGTAAAGCGACCTGGGAAAAACGGGGTGCAAACTACCAGGCCAACTGGGGTAATAAAACCAACAAAGAAAATTCAGCGATATTTACGCCCTCCAGCGCTTTTGTACGCCTCAGTAATCCTACCGACCCTAAGTTTTTACCTGTTGCGGTTATAAGCTACGTGCAAATGCATTACCATAGCCCTATTATTAAAGCCGGCAAAAGTATTGATGTTACAGGCAAGCAGTTTTATGATATACAGGTAAAAGGCGGACAATGCCTTTTGTTTACAAGCGAAGGCAGGTTCGTGAAAATAGAATAGTCAAACACGCTGTCTACATTTTTACTACAGAATAGTTACAGTTTTTCATCAGAATGGATACTTAAAATTGGTAAAAATCAATTTAAAAATACCATCATGAAAAAGAGTTTATTAATAACAGGTTTGCTGGCATTAAGCACCAGCGGTTACCTGTTCGCACAGGATGTAAAAGCATCAGCAGTGCCTGCTGCCGTTAAGGCCGAGTTTGCTAAGCGTTACCCTGCGGTTACAAAAGTTGGCTGGGAAAAGGAAAAAGGCAACTACGAAGCCAACTGGGGTGGTAAATCGGGCGAAGACAATGCCGCTATGTTTACACCTGCCGGTGTTTTTGTAGAGTATGTACATATCATCCCGATAAGCGAGCTACCGAAAACTGTAGTGCCTTATGTTAAAGAGCATTATAAAACCGCAGTAAAAGAAGCCGGTAAAGGAACAGATGCCGAAGGTAAGCCATTTTACGAAGCCGAGATAAAAGGCGCCAAAGATGTTGTTTTTGATATTAATGGTAAGTTTATCAAAATAGACTAAAACCAAAAGCCGGAAGATGCATTAAACATCTCCCGGCTTTATCCCACCTCACATTTATTTCTTATTTATATATATACGTTGTTGAACGGTAACCTGTGCCTGTATTGCTGTACCAATCAGTATAACTGCTACCGCTTGATGTTGCCCAATCACTAAAGTGTAAATATGCTTTGGTAATATCCGAACCTTCGGAAGGGTAACTGAAAGTTGATACCGGTACATCTAAAGCGTATGGTAAACCTGTTTTAGTTACATAATACCTGCTTGATGCTACACTTGAGTTATCATCTTGTGTGCCCAGTAAGGTTTTATCAGCAAGGTCTGTTGGCGTTTGTCCCATCAGGTGAACCTCGCGATTGCGCCCGAAGTTATAGATGAACGGATTATACGAGCTTAAACCGAAGGCTGATAATGTAGGGCCGTTAGTGATATTGAATAATACTGTATATGTTTTAGTTGCAGTTGTTGTTGCACCTGCTACCGTATTCCAGTTAGCCATTTCGTTGCGCGAATCGCTGAACAGTATAACAACTGCTTTAGTTTGGCCGCTCTCTAAAGTACCGCCGGTTAAACCACTAACGCTTGCATATGTTGTAGGGAACTGTACGCCAAAACCGTTTGATACTGTACCGCCTGTTGCCATTAAGCTGTAGGCAGCGCTTACTTGTACAACCACGTTGCTTGCATTGGTTACAATTTTATATTTATAACCTATTACAAGGTCATTCATATCATAATCACCTTTTGCGGGCCATTGATCTTCAAAAGCTACCACGCCGCCACTTGCTGCCGATGGATAGTAGTTATCATAAGCTTTTGTTTTATCAGTTGGGTAAGCGTCAAGGTTATCGGCAACACCATCACCATCAGTATCTGTTACTGTAGGCGTACCATTACCATCGCTGTTACAGCCCGATGTTGCAATGTAAACAGAGCAGCCTTGTGCCGCACCACCAGAAAAACTGCCATAATTTGTAAATGATCCACCGGAGCAGTATTGGATAGCATTTTGTACCGTACCGCTGCTGTTAATAGTAGTGTTACCTGATATTTTAACAAGGGATGTACTACCCGAGCCAATAATAGCACCGTTAAGCATCATCGTAACAGCCGATATCATAGCGCCATTGTACATGTACAGGTAATTGTTACTGTTAATTGTTGCTGTGCCTGCCGCTTTTATCAGGTTGTAGTTTTTAACTGTACCGTTATCATTAAAGTTGCCTCGTGCATTCAGCGAACAGTTATTAGTAAAGTTACTGTTTGAGTTAGCAGTAAAGTCGCCGGTTGTTGTTATCGAACCACTGTTTGTTGTTGCATTGCTGGTATTAACATTCATAGCCCCGCTAACGGTCATGGTGCCATTGTTGGTAAAGTTTGAGTTGCTGTTCATGTTAAAATCGCCACTGTTGGTAAACGTACCTTCGTTATCAAAAATACCATTATCGCTAAACGAACCTGAATAAGTAAGCGTACCAAAGTTTTGCAACGTAGCAGAAGTAGAGTTGATGTTACCAGACATTGTAGCCGAACCACTGCTGGTAATAATTAAACTTGATGAGTTATTTAAGTTAGCATTTTGCAAAGTAACATTGCTGCCGCAAACCCTTACGGTACCTCCATTAATATTGCTGAAACTTACAGTAATGTTGCTGCCTGTAATACAAATCAAATCGCCGGTGTTTACATTTAAGTTATTGGTAGACGATGTAATGGTTACGGTACAACCGCTATTACAATCGGGGCTGGTAACGGTACCGCCTAATATTTTAGCAGATGAAGACGAACCTACAGAAGCTACAGCCGGATCAATAGCGCCAATAGTAATTGATACAGGCGCTGTACCCACTGTTACTTTTTGTGTGATGCTCGAACCATCAGGTGATGTTTTAACAACATATACCTGTTTAATTTGATTTGATAAATACAGATTGCTTGTATAAGCGGTGGTAGTAGTTGCCGAACCACGCGATACTAAGCTGCCGCCATTGCTTGGGTCGCCATCGTAAACTGATATTACATGTACGGCGTTGGTGCCAAAACGAGAGTCGGTCATGTTTACGGTAAAGCTTACCGCTCTGGAGCTTTCCCAGGTAAAACCGGCAGGTACCTTAATATCATTAATGGTAGTGTTTACTGCTATTTCGCCATTATCAGCTACTTTTTTACATGATGTTATTGCAAACGTGCTCATCAATGCTGCAACAATTAGTACTTTTATTTTCATAGGATGAAAAATATTTTAGTTGTTTTTAATTTCAACACAGGGGAAAGGGAACATAATTTACGTAACTTCTTTAAAAAAAGTTTTTTTAATAGCGGCAAAAATTTGTTAAGTTGCTAAGTAACATTCAATAACTATGCCTTTAATAAAAAAGTTGCCCGCCCCACTTACTATATTGCTCATTGTTATTATTATTTCGGCGCTTACCACCTGGTTGTTGCCACCGGGGGAGTATAATAAGCTGAGTTATTCCGATAACGTATTTTCGCTCAATACCCCTAAAGGTACGCTAAGTTTACGTGCAACCCAGCATACGCTCGATAGCCTGAACGTACGCATACCGCTCATCAAATTTAAGAGCGGCGATATCCGCAAGCCGGTGGCTGTTCCGGGTACATATCATCAATTGCACCCTAATAAGCAAGGTGCTGTAAAGGTAATGCAGGCACCCATAAAAGGGTTGACTGATACAGCCGATATTATCTTCTTTATCCTCATTATTGGTGGTTTTATGATGGTTTTTCAGGAAACCGGAGCTATGGAGCAAGGTATAAAATACCTCTCCTATAAAATGAAAGGGCGCGAAGCCTGGCTCATCATCAGCCTTACTTTTTTCTTTTCCTTCTGCGGCTCAAGCTATGGAATGGCTGAAGAAGCGTTGGTATTTTACCCGGTTTTAGTACCGCTTTATCTTGCCGCCGGATATGATCTTCTGGTGCCCGTGGCTGTAATTTTCGCGGGTACGCAACTGGGCACACTGTCTTCTTTTTCCGACCCGTTTTCGGTAATTATTGCGTCGAACGCCGCTGGAATTAACTGGACCGATGGATTACTTGAGCGCATGGTAATTTTTTTTATAACCACGATTGTTACCATCGCATATATTGTGCGTTATGCCAATATGTGTAAAAAAGACCCCACAAAATCTTTGGTCTATCGTTTCGACCGTGGAAATTCCTCACCATACTCTGCCATTGTGCATAATGATGTTAATTCCCAAACCACACTAAGTTCACGTAACATTGGGCTGCTATGTTTGTTCTTTGTTACGTTGTTTGGCATGATAGCAGGCGTAATATGGCTTGGCTGGTGGATGACCGAGATGTCGGCTATCTTTCTCGCTGCCGCCATACTCGTCGCCTTCCTGGTCAGGATGAATGAAAAGGTATTCCTCGAGCGCTTCATCCGTGGTGCGCAAGATCTCATCAGCGTAGCCTTCATCATCGGCGTTGCCCGCGGTATTACTATCATACTCAATGATGGCCACATCAGCGATAGCATCCTTTTTTACTCCGCGCAAATGGTTGGCGGTATGCCGCCCATGCTATTCATCATCGTATTGTTTCTATTGTATGGGGTATTCACGCTGTTTATCTCCTCTTCATCGGGTATGGCGGTGCTGACCATGCCCATCTTCGGCTCGTTAGCGGCGGTAGTTGGTGTGCCCGGCCGCGAAATTGTTAACTGCTACCTTTTCGGGATGGGGGTTATGGGTTTTATTACTCCAAATGGGCTCATCCTCCCATCGTTGGCCTTAGTGAACGTAAGCCTCAAAACGTGGATTCGTTTCATCGGCCCGCTGTTGCTCATATTAACTGCAATTTGTGCTGCGTTCCTGGTGATAGGTGTGCTGATGAAGTAGAAATGGTATTAGCCTGCGGTCGGTGTTATCACCGCACCGCCTCAAACCCCTATTTCTTCACAAAGCTCACCTGGTATAAATGCGGCCATTTTTTACCGGTAACAAAAATGCGTTTGGTGGCTTTATCATAAGCAATACCATTCAGCACGTTATTGCTTTCATCAAAATCCAATGGGCGGTCTGCT
Organism: Mucilaginibacter rivuli; assembly: GCF_019391655.1. Taxonomy (GTDB): domain Bacteria; phylum Bacteroidota; class Bacteroidia; order Sphingobacteriales; family Sphingobacteriaceae; genus Mucilaginibacter; species Mucilaginibacter rivuli. The sequence continues at coordinate 172,924 of NZ_JAHXPQ010000001.1, forward strand.
TGCGGGTAAATGCCTTTCATATCTATCTTTTGCTCAACCGCGCCTGTTTTAGGGTTTATTACTAAAATATTATCTGTTGTGTATACGTTGGCGTAAAGCTTGCCATTAATCATTTCCATTTCATTAATAGCATTAACAGGTCCCTTGTCGTCATACACATCAATAAAGCCGGTTGGTTTAAAAGTATCCTTGCTCAAAAACCAAATGCGGTTACTGCTGTCGTTCTGATATAGTTTGGTGCCATCATAACACATACCCCAGCCTTCGGGCCCCCAGTTATAATTAAGGCTGTCTATCACTTTAAAAGTCTTCTTATCGTATATAAAGGCTACCTTTTCTTTGTAGGTCAGTTGTAAAATCTTATTGCCAACAACAGAGATACCTTCACCAAAAAACCTGGCCGGCATGTTGGTACTTTGTACTACTTTGCCCGTATTCAGATCAACACGGCGCAAGCCCGAACGACCATAATCGCCCTTGCTTTCGTACAGGTAACCGTCCAGGTATTCCAGCCCCTCGGTATAGCAAGCCGTATCATGCGGAAAAACCTTCTCCACTTTATAAGTATACTCAACCGGTGGCTTTGCTGCCTTGATCACCACATTGGTAGAAACCTCCTGTGCTTTACCGCCCGAATATACACGCGCAGTAATCAGTTTTGAGCCGCAGGTCATCGAGTCGGTCTTCAATTTTTGGGTCAGGGTATCCTTGCGGGATGTAAACCTTACCGAATCTACCAAATACACTACCGAATCGGCTTTTATATCTGCCGGGTATTGCACGCTAACCGCTATTTCATCGCCCAGCTTATAACTATCGCCGGCGTCGGGTTTTATGCCTAATGAAGCTGGTTGGTCCTTATCACGGCAACCGGTAATTATTAAAGCGGTACATACTGCAAATAGCGCTATTCTTAATTTCATTATCTTTTATTCAAATTGACGAGGACGGCCAAAAGGCATCCTCAATATGTTTTAAACTATGTTGTTGTTGCCCTTTAAACAATATCGATATAATGTCGAACCTCGCGTCGCCCTGGTGGTTTACCAGGTAAATATATTCATCTGCCGCGTTGGCCAGCAATTTTTGTTTCCGATTGTCCACAAAATCTTCCGGCTCGCCAAAACCATTGCCGCTACGGGTTTTCACTTCAACAAATATAATGGTCTTATCTTTATATGCTATCAGGTCAACTTCGGCTTTGCCATATGTCCAGTTCTCGTCCAGTATCTCATAACCCAAAGCAAGCAAATGTGTTTTAGCTAATTGCTCGCCGTGGCGGCCAAGGTCGTTATGGGTAGCCATTATTCGGTAATTACAATGCCCAGGTAATCGGCTATGGTTTTCTGCACCTTCTTCATATGCAAAAACTGGCTCAGCAGTATTTCTTCATCTTCGGGCCCCTTGGTTTCCTGCAGTTGTTTTTGGATGTTCTTTAATATTACCCCAACCTTTTGTTTTTTTAAATGGAATATGGCGTTCAAAATGGTCGCTTTCATATTCTTCGTTTCATCCGATGTATGTATCTGGTGCATCTCGTACCAGTTAGGGCTCAACTCATATAATGACAATAGCAAAGTAATGGTTATATCGGCTATTTGCTTATTGCTATGGTTGATAAAGTAGGTCTCCTCGGGCAGATTGCCTTTTTCTACCTCTTTCAAATAATCGGCAACAAAAGCTTTATAAACCGGATATTCAAATTCAATATCATTTAATTCGGCAATCATAAACGGGCCGATATAAGTATTTGCAATGCCATCCCAGTTGATTATTTGATTACCATATGTGAGTAATAGGCGAATGATTTCTTTTTCCTGACCCATCCCAGGATATAATAATTCGCTTTCTTCTTTTGCTAACTGTTGGACGTTTGGTTTTTCTACCTCTTCTACTTCAGGAGTTTCAAGCCGTGGTCTTTCTTTTGTGGTGAATTTTTTAACAAACGCTTTGTTTACAACAGAAAGATAAGCCCTCTCATCGATACGAAGTCTTTCAGCAACTTGCTTGACATAGCTACTTCTAAAATAATCATCAGGATGGTTCGAGATTATTTCCGCTAAATCGTCACTAACTTTTATTTTTTTTAACGGGTCGGCTAATTCCTTCTCATCTATAATGCTTATATAAAACTCAACTAATCCTTTAGAGGCCCTATCAATAAAATCTATGAATTTAGATGATCCTAAACTTCTTACATAAGAATCCGGGTCGTTGCCTTCTGGAAATAGTACAACTTTTATATTAAATGACTCCTTATATAACAGACTAAGCCCTCGGATAGCGGCTTTAACCCCTGCAGAGTCACCATCATATAAAATGGTCAGCTTTTTTGTTTGTCTACTTACTATTTTAACCTGCTCAACTGTAAGCGATGTGCCCGATGATGCAACAACATTTTCAATACCTGCTTGATGAAGTGAAATGACATCAGCATACCCTTCAACTAAATAACAAAGGTCTTTTTCCCGAATTGCTTTTTTTGCCAAATGAAAGCCGTACAGCACATTCGATTTATGGTATATCTCCGATTCGGGCGAGTTAACATATTTGGCTACATTCTTATCCTTTTTGAGTGTCCTTCCACCAAATGCTATTACTCTACCAGTAGGACTATGTATAGGAAAAATCACCCGACCGCGGTATCGATCATTCAATGGCCCTTCTTCCCATCTTACCGATAGTCCAGTCTCCAATAAAAATTCCGGCAGGTAGCCGTCTTTTACAGCCTTTTCCGAGAATGCATTTCGCTGCTCGGGGGAGTAACCCAACTCAAATTTTTTGATGGTGGCATCGTTAAAGCCACGCTCGCGGTAATAGCTCAGGCCAATGGCTTTGCCCTCATCAGTCTGCAGCAAACTCTCGTGGAAAAACTTTGAAGCATAACCTGTAACGATCAGCAGGCTTTCGCGATGGTTTTCGGCCTCGCGGTTTTCGGGCGCTTCCTGTGTTTCCTCTACCTCGATACCATATTTTTTGGCCAGCCATTTTAAGGCTTCGGGGTAGCTAAACTTTTCATGCTCCATTAAAAAGGTAACGGCAGAGCCACCTTTCCCTGTCGAAAAATCCTTGAAAATGCCCTTAACGGGAGATACCGTGAACGAGGGCGTTTTCTCGTTAGTGAAAGGCGAAAGCCCCACGTAATTAGCCCCCCGTTTTTTAAGCACAACAAACTCGCCGATCACTTCAACAATATCGGTGGCCTCCATTATCTTATCAACGGTGAGTTTATTTATCATGGATCACAAAAATACAATTTATACGCAGCTACCTAAACGATAAGAATAATTAAAAATGTCATTTCGAACGAGCGATAGCGAGGAGAAAACTTCTCAAAGCGACATTTGTATCCCAACGATGTAATTCGAGAAGTTTTCTCACTCGTACCTTGTTTCGAAATGAAGTTTTGCTAAACCTCGCTCTAATCAAATATAATTAAAGTTAACCAATCAATACCCGTTTCTTCACAAACGTAACCCCAATACCCAGCAAAACTATCGCGCCACCAACCAGTTCAACAAAATCGACCCGCTCGCTTAACATTACCCAGGCCAGCAATGCTGTAACTACTGATTGCCCCAACAGCGCGATGGCTACACGGGTAGGGTCCATGCGGCTCATGGCATGGTTAATGGTTAGCCAGCCAATCAGTTGGCAAATAATACCCAATGTAATTAATATTAGCCAGCTATGCCCGGTATAATTCCACAACTGGTCGCCATTAATAAGGCAGAACGTACCCAACGCTACGGTTGCCGCCAACATATTGTAAAACATAAATACAATGGCATCCATGCGGTTAAGCACACTTTTACTGATGAGGATGTAAATAGCATACAATACACTCGATGCCATTGCATAAAGCACACCCTCATTAAGTTGCAAATTCAGCAAATTATCTATCCCCACCAAAATACACATGCCGCTTATCGCGATCAACGTACCCAGCCAAAAGCTGATGCCGGGTTGCTTTTTCAGGATGAGCAGACTTAAGATACCCACCCAAACCGGCGCGAGGTTGGCGATAAGGGTTGATACAGTAGCTGTTATTTTAAGAAGAGAGATATTCCAAACCGCCAGATCGAGCGCGAATACGAGGCCGCCTATGAGCGCGGTAACCAGCACCTTTGGGTCGAGCCGCAGGTTTTTGTATATAAAGCAGTAGGGCGCCATTACCATCCAGGCAAAAAGCATGCGGTAAAATGCCGCGCTCAGTGCAGATACCCCGGCTATTTTTACAAATATGGGCGAAAACGCGATGCAAATAACACCGATGAACAAGCTCAGTTTCGGATTCATAACGGGCAGAATGTTGCTGCAAACTTATAAAGGTTCGGCCAATGTAGAAAGGTAATCCGGATAATACTTTTTAAATGAACTTTGACAGGATAGCCATTAGACAGGTTGCTCCATGGGAGCAAAAGCTCGGTAGTAATAAATTTCAAACAGGCAAAACCGTGCCGTAGGTACGTAACCGAATGTAGCGTACCTACGGCACGCAAATACCTAAAATGTATTTTTCTACCGAGCTTTGATCCCTACGGGATCGTCAGTCTGTTTATTATAATGGCAAATTCCATTCCCCTAGTTGCCAAATAATTGTATTTTTGCGGCTCATACATTTTAACATAATGAGCCAGAGAACAAAGATCAAAGCACTATTGCAGTTGGAAGAAACCGGGTTTGAAGTAACCGTTAAAGGTTGGGTACGTACGTTCCGTAACAACCAGTTTATCGCTTTAAATGATGGATCGACCAATAATAATTTGCAGATCGTTGTTGCTTTGGATAGCCTTGACGAAGATACCCTGAAACGTATTACCACCGGCGCCGCCATCAGCGTTACCGGCGAAGTTGTGCCATCATTAGGCAAGGGACAAAAGGTAGAGGTTAAAGCCAAAACTTTACAAATACTGGGCGATTGCGACCCAACTACTTACCCCATCCAACCTAAAAAACACAGCTTAGAGTTTTTGCGCGATAACGCCCACCTGCGCTTCCGTACCAACACGTTTGGTGCAGTATTTCGCGTGCGTAACACGCTGGCATTTGCCGTGCACAAGTTTTTTAACGAGCGCGGCTTTGTTTACCTGCATACGCCGGTAATTACGGCATCGGATGCTGAGGGCGCAGGCGAAATGTTCCGCGTAACTACATTGGACGCTGTTAAGCCGCCATTGAATGACGAAGGGCATGTTGACTTTAAACAAGACTTTTTTGGCAAAGCTACCAACCTTACCGTATCCGGCCAGTTAGAAGGTGAGCTTGGCGCGATGGCACTGAGCGATATTTATACCTTTGGCCCTACGTTCCGTGCTGAAAACTCGAACACTACCCGCCACTTAGCTGAGTTTTGGATGATAGAGCCCGAAATGGCTTTTTGCGACCTGACCGAAAACATGGATACAGCCGAAGCTTTATTGAAATATGTAATTGCCTACGCTTTGGAACATAATGCCGAAGACATTGAATTTTTAACCCAACGCTTGTTAGAAGAGGAAAAACAAAAACCACAGCAAGACCGCTCTGAACTGAACCTGTTAGAGAAGCTTCAGTTTTGTTTAGGGAATGATTTTGTACGTTTAACATATACCGAGGCTATCGATATCCTAAAGGACTCGAGCCACAACAAGAAAAAGAAATTCCAATATCTGATAGAAGGTTGGGGTACCGACCTGCAAAGCGAACACGAGCGCTATCTGGTAGAGAAACACTTTAAAAAACCCGTAATATTAACCGACTACCCCAAAGAAATAAAGGCCTTCTACATGCGCCAGAACGAAGATGGTAAAACCGTACGCGCGATGGACATCCTGTTCCCCGGCATTGGCGAAATTGTGGGTGGCTCGCAGCGTGAAGAACGCTTAGATAAATTGGAACAGCGCATGAACGAAATGGGCATCCCAACCGAAGAGCTATGGTGGTACCTTGATACCCGCCGCTTCGGTGCCTGCGAACATGCCGGCTTTGGCCTAGGCTTTGAGCGTTTGGTGCTGTTTGTTACCGGAATGGGCAATATTCGTGATGTGATCCCTTTCCCAAGAGCACCTAAGACAGCGGAATTTTAGACTTTTGGTTTGCAAAATATCTTTACAATTAGGTAAATTAGATGAGCATATTTTTATATGCTCATTTTTTTGTAGCGGTCGTCGCAAACTATGCGTAATGGCATATAAACCAATAAAATCTCATATGAAAAACCTTACCTGGATAATTTGCCTGCTTGCTTTAGCTTCATGTAAAAAAAACGACAGTGCCGATGTCCCCATTCCGTCCAATCGCTACAGCGATGCCAAGGGCACCTGGATAAAAGTTGACAGCACACAATGGTACCTCACCAGGCTCTACAATGGCGGTATGGTTCATGTAAAGCTGAACGGGACAACCAATGCAGATAAGATCGTTATTCGTACTTCGGGTGATGGTGTCTCGAATGATAATTTATTACCTCTTGACGCCAATAAAGGTTTTAGCACCGATGTGGTCAACTCATTTTCAGTATCGTCTGTACAAACGGGGAGCTTTGTGAGCAGTACCAGGTTAGTTGCATATCGGGGTACGGATACCTTAACGGTAACATTAACCAGCGGGCCATTAAAGTATTAATACTACTTTTCTTTTTGATAGTTTTTATGAACGATCAAAAAGCTCGCGCGTTCTTGTTTGTGGAAAGGGATATCCCAGTTTCCCTGGTAGGTGATCTTAACAGGCAATAATTGCCCGCCAAAATTATTGCATTCAATATTCATCTGCACATCAAAGTCAACCAAAAAGTTGTGGAATTTAAGATCCATATACCGGCCCAGTATCTGGAAGGTACGCATATCAAATATGGTGGTGATCTCTTTCTCCATCACATCATCATCGGCGCTGCTTTTCTTTTGCGTGATTTTAAAGCGGTAAACCGGGATGGTATCTAAATAAGTTCCGCGTGCAAACTGGTAATCATAAAACTCTTTCAGGTCGGGGCCGAATATTTCGGTTTTACCACTCACAAAGGGTATGCCTTTTACCTTGCGGCCGGGTGTAAATATCAGTGTCTTCAGTTTGTCTTTATACCCCTCATTAGTACCTTTAGGCACCGGCCCGCCGGCATTCTTCGACATAAAGTCCGAGTTATAATCGTTCATGAAAATGTAGTCAAACATTTCCATGGTGTACAATTGGTACTTGCCGTTCTTTTTGTAGAGGTCGCCGCTTTCCTGTTTTTCAAGAATGGTCATTTTATGAGGGCCGCCCAGGTTACTGTGGTGTATCTTGCGGTACACCTTGCCATTTACCTTGTTATTTTTGTCGTAGCTGAATACGCGGTTCTCGGCATCAAAGCTGTAGGCTTTCATGTTCTGGAAAGCTTTGTAAAAGCCTGTATCGCGCAGCATGGCATTAATAAAATCCTGCACGTTTAACCGGTGAGCCCGGATATTTACATAGGCCGAATCAATGACGATGGTATTTAATGTATCAGGATTAAAACGCAGTATATGTTGCGAGTAGCCACGACCGGCAATAAAAAGAAAGAATATGATGATGGCGGCTTTTTTCATTAATTATATTATAAACTTCTCGTCTTTGCGAGGAACGAAGCAATCCTAAACTATTCATTTGCATCGTGCATGTCGCCTACCTGCCTATCGAAGATTGCTTCGTACCTCGCAAGACGATTTTTTAGTTACCCAACTCTTTCAAAGCTAAATACGCCATCAGGCCGGTACTTACTTCCAGCGCCTTTTCATCAATATCAAAGGTTGGGGTATGTACCGATGAGGTAATGCCGCGCTCTTCGTTGCGGGTACCCAAGCGATAGAAACAAGCATCAGATACCTGCGAGTAGTAGGCAAAATCTTCAGCAGCCATCCACAGGTCAAGGTCCAGCACATTCTCTTTACCTAAATAATCCTGGGCATGCGCTATACTGCGTTTAGTAAGCTCTTCTTCGTTGATGAGGAAAGGGTAGCCGTTCACAATATTAAAATCAACCGTAGCGCCCATGCTTTCCACAATACCTTCGGCCATTTTCTTCATTTTCTGATGAGCCTCAGCGCGCCATTTTTCATCAAGTGTTCTGAATGTACCCTCTAAATAAACCTCGTTTGGTATCACATTGGTTGCGCCGTTAGCAATCACTTTACCAAATGACAATACCGTAGGTAATTTCGGGTCGGCAAAGCGGCTTACCACTTGTTGCAAAGCCACAAGCATGTGTGCTGTAATAATTACCGGGTCGATGTTTTGCTGTGGTTGCGCGCCGTGGCCGCCTTTACCTTTTACGGTAACGTATATCTCATCGGTACTGGCCATGTATTTACCCGGGCGGAAACCTACCTTACCGGCATCTATCAAAGGCATTACATGCTGCCCTAATACTGCCGCCGGTTTCGGGTTTTCCAATACACCTTCCTTTATCATCACACTCGCGCCACCGGGCAAACGCTCTTCGGCAGGCTGAAAGATGAATTTCACCGTGCCGCCAAAATCAGCCTTTAGCTCGCTTAATATTTTAGCTGTACCCAACAACGACGACGTATGCACATCATGCCCGCAGGCATGCATCACTCCTTCGTTTTTCGATTTGTAGGGCACATCATTAGCCTCCAAAATAGGCAGCGCATCCATGTCCCCGCGCAGGGCAATAACTTTATCGGATGGTTTGGCTCCTTTAAGTAAAGCCACTAAACCGGTATCAGCCATTTTTTGGTAGGGAATACCCAAAGCATCTAATTGCGCAGCCACAAATGCCGAGGTATTGTATTCGTTGAATGATAACTCGGGGTTAGCATGGATATGCCTGCGGTTGGTAACCACATCATCAAAAATGCTTTTAGCAAGCTGCTGTACTTTTTCCTTTATCATTTGGTGTCGGGAAGGTTAATTTTTTCGAAAATAATAAACAGGCTGGTAAACTGTCCGCGTAATTGTTCCATCAGGCGGGTAGCTTCCAATTTAGTCCTGAAATCTCCGGCGCGAACCTTAAAATTGGGTTCGCTATAAATAATATAAGTTTTATATTCAGGGTAAAGCTCGTTAAACCTGGTTTGGGCATTGTAAGCTTCGGTACGGTTTGAGCTGACAAAAAACTGCACCCTGTAACCATTTCCCGAATTGTTGATGGTTGCTGCCGATGAACCACCTGCCTTGCTTAACTCCAATCGTTTGGCAATCAACGTATCAATCCTGGCATCTTTAACAACAGTTAAAGTACCGCGCGTTTGCGCCATCGATGCAACGGATATTAAAACAAAAAAAGCAATAACACATCGTTGCGCTACCTGGCTTATTGATATGTTATTGCTTTTATTCATTATGTTTTTTCAATTCCCCCCTTTAGGGGGTTAGGGGGCTTTACCCCTCACCTACACCATGGCAGCTTTTATATTTTTTACCGCTACCACAAGGGCAGGGGTCATTACGGCCAATTTTTTGCTCCACACGCACCGGCATTTGTTTTTGCAGTTCGCGGGTATCATCAAATTCAGGTATACCTGCGCCGCTGTCGCTGATCAATTCCGGTTTCGATGTGCGCATTTTACGCATATCGGTTTTAGGTTGTGGTTTAGCCTCAACAACATCCTCTTGCTGTTGTACCGGGATACCGCCACGGAACAGGAAGCTTACGATCTCTTTATTGGTATTCAGCAACATTTGGCGGAACAGCTCAAAAGCCTCAAACTTGTAAACCAACAGCGGGTCTTTTTGCTCATAAACCGCGTTCTGAACCGATTGTTTTAATTCGTCCATTTCGCGCAGGTGCTCTTTCCAGGCATCATCTATCAGCGAAAGCGTAACGTTTTTTTCGAACGATTTGAACACTTCCAGGCCATGATTATCGATCGCTTTCTTTAACGGGACAACTACCTGTAAACCATGAATGCCATCCGTAAACGGAACAACAATATTCTCGATACCCTGACGGCTGTCATGAACGTCTTTCAATACAGGGTAAGCCTGGTTAGCTATACCTTCGGCTTTGCGTTTATAAAAATCCGTAACCTCCTGGAAGGTTTGCTCGGTTAAGTTAGCGGGGGAAATTGTAAGAAATTCTTCAGGAGAGATCGATGGATCGGCCGAGAATAACCTGATGATCTCTAACTGGAATCCTTCAAAATTAGCGGCTTCTTTGTATTCGGTAACTACGTCTTCAACAACATCATAAACGGTATTGCTCAAATCAACATCCAAACGTTCGCCAAACAAAGCGTTTTTACGTTTGGTGTAGATAACGGTACGCTGCGAGTTCATCACATCATCATACTCTAACAAACGTTTACGTATTCCAAAGTTGTTCTCTTCTACTTTCTTTTGCGCACGCTCAATTGAGTTGGTTATCATGGAGTGCTGTATCACTTCGCCTTCCTCAATACCCATCTTCACCATCAGGCTCGATATACGCTCCGATCCGAATAAACGCATCAGGTTATCTTCTAATGATACGAAGAACTGTGAAGTGCCCGGATCGCCCTGGCGCCCTGCACGACCGCGCAACTGCCTGTCAACCCGGCGCGACTCATGGCGCTCGGTGCCGATGATGGCTAAACCGCCAACTTCTTTAACACCTGCACCTAATTTAATATCCGTACCACGGCCGGCCATGTTGGTAGCTATGGTTACCGTTCCGCTTTTACCTGCTTCGGCAACAACATCAGCCTCCTTTTGGTGCATTTTGGCGTTCAATACATTGTGTTTGATGCCCCGCAGTTTTAACATACGGCTCAATAACTCAGATATCTCAACCGAAGTTGTACCTACCAGTACCGGGCGGCCTGCTTGTGTTAGTTTTACTATTTCATCCGCAACAGCGTTATACTTTTCGCGAATGGTACGGTAAACCAGGTCTTGCTCATCCTTACGGGATGTTGGCGTGTTGGTTGGAATCTCCACCACATCCAGTTTATATATTTCCCAAAACTCACCTGCTTCAGTTACGGCAGTACCCGTCATACCGCAAAGCTTGTGGTACATACGGAAGTAGTTTTGCAGGGTAATGGTAGCAAAGGTTTGCGACGCGTCTTCCACCTTTACGTTCTCTTTAGCTTCGATAGCCTGGTGTAATCCATCCGAGTAACGGCGGCCATCCAATACACGGCCGGTTTGCTCATCAACAATTTTTACCTTGCCATCGTCCAGAATGTACTCCGTATCTTTTTCGAATAAGGTATAAGCTTTAAGCAATTGGTTAACCGAGTGGATACGCTCCGACTTGATCGAGAAATCGCGCATCAGGGCGTCTTTCTTAGCGATTTTTTCTTCGGCGGCTAAGCTCGATTTTTCTATATCGGCAACTTCAGTGCCCACGTCAGGCATCACAAAAAAGTGTGGATCTTCGCCCGAAGTGGTGATGAGTTCAATACCTTTTTCAGTCAGCTCAACCTGGTTGTTTTTTTCATCTATCACAAAAAACAATTCAGAATCAACTTTAGGCATTTCTTTGCCCTGATCCTGCATGTAATAGTTTTCTGTTTTTTGCAGCGTTGTTTTGTTACTGCCTTCGCTCAAAAATTTTATTAAAGCTTTGTTTTTTGGTAAGCCGCGATGTGCGCGTAATAATGATAAACCGCCATCCTCAATACCGGTATTACCTTCGGTTATTTGTTTTTTAGCTTCATTAAGTACGCTTAATACATATGATTTTTGCGCGTTTACCAAACGCTCAATGCGTGGTTTTAACTCGTAAAACTCATGTTCATCACCACGTGGTATAGGGCCCGAAATGATCAAAGGCGTACGAGCATCATCGATCAATACCGAATCCACCTCATCCACCATGGCGTAGTGTAATTTGCGTTGCACCAACTCTTCGGGGCTACGTGTCATATTGTCACGCAGGTAATCAAAACCAAACTCGTTGTTGGTACCAAATGTAATATCGGCCAGATACGCGTTGCGGCGTTCTTCGCCATTAGGCTCGTGCTTATCAATACAATCAACCGACAGGCCATGGAACTCGTATAACGGGCCCATCCACTCGGAGTCACGTCGTGCTAAGTAATCATTCACAGTTACAATGTGTACACCCTGGCCGGCAAGGGCGTTAAGGTATGCAGGCAAGGTTGCAACCAAGGTTTTACCCTCACCTGTAGCCATTTCGGATATTTTACCCTGGTGTAAAACAATACCGCCTATTAACTGCACATCGTAGTGTACCATGTTCCAGGTCATTTCATTATCCGCCGCCAGCCATGTACTGCTGTGGGTGGCTTTATCACCTTTAATCACTACATTTTTCTTTTTGGCGGCAAGGTTGCGGTCAAAATCAGTAGCGGTAACTTCAATGCTTTTAAGCTCGGTAAAGCGGCGGGCAGTTTCTTTTACTACAGCAAAAGCCTCGGGCAATATCTGCATTAAAATAACCTCAAGCTCTTTGTTGCGGTCTTTTTCAAGCTTATCTATCTGCGAATACAGCTCAACTTTAGCACTTACTTCAAGTTCGCTGTCTTCGGCCTGTGTTTTAACATCGGCTATCTGGGCGTCAATATCGGCGAGGCCGTTTTTAATTCTTTCTTTAAAGTCAAGGGTCATCGCTCTAAGCTCATCATTGCTGATGTTGCCAAGCTTTGCGTACTCTGCTTTTATTTTTTCAACTATAGGTTGTATACTCTTTACGTCGCGGTCCGATTTGTTTCCGAAAAGCTTACTGATAAATCCCAACATGGTTTATAATATTATGATAAAGTAATGGCTGAATCAACAATTAAGCCATTACTTATTTAAAGTCAATATGACAGGCGAAATTACGGTTTATTGCCGAAACTACGGTAACAAACAATGTGCAAATATGCAAATGAGTAAATGTGCAGATGATGTTTGATTTGAATAGTCATTTGCACATCAAAAACTCATTTGCACATACACACATTTATCTATCTTTGCCTGCATGAATATCCTTATCATCGGTTCGGGTGGCCGCGAAAGCGCTTTCGCCTGGAAATTAAGCCAAAGCCCAAAATGCAGTAATTTGTTCATCGCGCCGGGTAATGCCGGAACAGGGCAATACGGTACAAACGTTGACATTAAAGTGAACGATTTTAAAGCCATTGGCGATTTTGCGCTTAATAACGCTATTGAACTGGTTTTGGTTGGCCCTGAAGAGCCACTGGTGAAAGGTATTCACGATTATTTCCTTGCGGATGAAAAGCTAAAAGGTATTCCCGTTATAGGCCCGCAGGCCGAAGGCGCGCAACTGGAAGGCAGCAAGGATTTTTCCAAACAGTTCATGTTCCGGAACGGTATACCTACCGCGGCCTCTAAAACTTTTACCATTGATACTTTGCAGGAGGGCTTAGCTTACGCGACAACGTTGGGATTACCCGTGGTATTAAAAGCGGATGGTTTGGCTGCAGGTAAAGGCGTACTGATATGCACTACCAATGAAGAAGCACAAACAGAACTGACGCTGATGCTGAAAGACGCTAAATTTGGCGCGGCAAGCTCAAGCGTTGTTGTTGAGCAGTTTTTACAAGGTATTGAGCTTTCTGTTTTTGTGATGACCGATGGTAAGAACTATAAAATACTACCCGAAGCAAAAGATTACAAACGTATAGGCGAGGGCGATACCGGTTTAAATACAGGCGGTATGGGTTCGGTATCGCCGGTTCCGTTTGCCGATGCTGAATTTATGCGTAAGGTTGAGGAGCGTGTGGTAATACCTACCGTTGAAGGCTTAAAGAAAGAGAACATCCCCTACAAGGGCTTTATATTTATAGGGTTGATGAATTGCAACGGTGAGCCGCAGGTAATTGAGTACAACTGCCGCATGGGCGACCCGGAAACCGAAAGCGTAATGCCACGTATCGAATCGGACTTTGTGGATTTGTTGTTAGGCGTAGCAAATGAAAACCTTGATACCGTAGAACTAAAAATATCAAACAAAACCGCCGCTACGGTAATGTGCGTTGCAGGCGGTTACCCCGGCGATTATGTAAACGGCAAGGCAATTTCGGGTATTGATAACGTTCGCGATTCTATCGTGTTCCACGCGGGTACAATGTTGGAGAATGACGAGGTTAAAACAGCAGGCGGCCGTGTATTGGCGGTAACCACCATTCAGGATAACCTGTTCGAAGCATTACAACATGCCACAACCGATGCCGCCCGTATTTATTACGATGGGGTGTATTTCAGGAAAGATATTGGTTTCGACTTAATTTAGTTGCGTGTTGCCTGTTATGTGTTAGAGAATTAACGACTCCTTATTTTACTCATAACACACAACCCAGAACCCACAACTTACCTGATCTCTGAAAATGGCACATTGGTAATGGCATAAAAGTGCCAGTCTTTATAATCAAAGTGCCACCATTCAAACTCGTTCACTTTAAATCCATTAGCTTCCATTGTTAAGCGGAGGAGGTCGCGTATTTTACGTTGTTGCGCGGTACCACCAGTATAGGTAGGGTAACTGCGTTCAGTCATTTCATCATAAGCTCCAGTCATTTCAATTTCTTTGCCCGTTTTGAGGTCGTACAAACTGAGGTCTACTGCACAGCCCCGGTTATGTTTTGAACCCTTTTTTGGGTCGGCAACAAAGTTTTTTTTATTAACCGGTGTAATATCCCAAAACATTTTGGTAATACTCCAGGGGCGGTAACCATCAAAAATAAGTAAGCCATAGCCAAGCGGCTTTAAGGTATTGCTCACTTTTACCAAAGCTATGGCTGCGGGCCGTTGCAAAAAGGCGCGGGCCTGTGTGTAAACCGGGCGATGAGTAAAGTTGTTCTTTGTAGCATACCTGATATCAAGTTTAACATTAGGCACTATGTTTTTCAGTTCAACAAGATCGGTTTGTTTAAAGGTGCCGGTTTCAACGGGAGGTTGGGCGACAGAAGAAATAGAAAGCAGCACAAAAGCAATACAATATAAGCAAGTATATGCTACCGGGAGTTTTTTCATATGGATAAATATACGGCTTTAAACAAAAATAGCGATGAGTTTGAAACCCATCGCTATTTGTAGGGAGGATTGCTCCTTTACATTTTAAATATTTCTGCCAGTTTAATTTGCAGTTCAGCCCCTCTCAAATTTTTGGCAATGATCTTACCTGTTGGGTCTATCAAAAAATTCTGAGGAATAGAACTTATCCTGTACAAGGCAGCAACTTCGTTGTTCCAGAAAGCCAGGTCGGATACATGGTTCCAGGTCAGGCCATCATCTTTTATCGCTTTTATCCAGGCTTCCCTATCTGTAGGCCTGTCTAACGATACGCCCAAAATGGTGAAGTTTTTGGTTTTATATGTGTTATAGGCTTTTACAACATTGGGGTTTTCCTGGCGGCAGGGGCCACACCATGATGCCCAAAAATCTAACAAAACATATTTTCCACGAAAAGATGATAGTTTTACCTGCTTGCCGCTGGTATCAGCCTGCGTAAAGTCAGGAGCCATAGATCCAACTGCCGTTAGCTTTAATGCATTGAGCGATTTAAGGAACTCTTTTGCAGTTTCGGTTTGTTTGATCGCGGGAGATAATAAATTAAAGTACTTTTCTTCCTCATCCAAATCGCCGGTGGGGCCACTGATCGAACCAAGCGCAGCTAAGCTGATATAGCTGTCGGGATTTTCTTTAATGAATTTTTTGATGAGATTTTCTTGTTGAAACTGCACTACTTTATATTTCTGCTGCACACCGTTCTGAAAAGCGGGGTCTATCTTTAAAGCATCCGGCGCCTTTCTCGCCTCATCCATTACCGCTTTAGCCTGCGCCAAAATCGGCTTTAAAGCTTCTCTTAATTTGATGTTATCATCATTGGTTTTTGAGCCGGTAATTGTAGCCTTAACTACAGAATCTGCACTATTAACATTAATTGTGCCTTTTTCAAGGTAAAGATTTAGCGCATCGGCACTCCTGTCCATATTCCTCAAGCCTGTGCCTTTTGCATCTATCACAATAATAGCCCCGTTTGGCTCGCGCACATAGCCATGAAAGCTAAAGGCGCCACCAATAATATTAGTGGAGTCGATAATGTTTTTGCCCCCTGCGGTATGTATCAGGTAGGCCCTGGCAGGGGTAGTTATGTTGCTGCCAATTTTACTGGTTATGGTATAATTATCGGGTGTTTGTGCAAACAAGGCAGCTGGTATGGCCGCCAATACTAATAAGATGATCCGTTTCATTGTTTGGTTTTACTCTTTTTAATTGGTACTGGTGTTAAACCAGTTTTTGATATGTGCGCCACCATAGGTCGGGCATTTCGCCACCCACGGCAGTATTATAATCTTCATAACGGCAGGGTACTAAATGAAAACGCTCATTTTTTGAGCCACCTGCCGGGTAAGGTACCTGCATCCACCAACGGTCAGATTTTTTGCTTTTTACAAATACCACCTCGTGATCCTCATGCTTTAAACTCGTTTTGTATATCAAATATTGTGAGCGCGGCTGTAAAGGGAAATCTTTTTTCCGGTTATAGTACCCATCAATAAAGTACCATATCATCTGCGCCAGCAGTTTCGCGGTTTGCCCGTTGTCATCATAGGCAGGGTTGTATTCATAAAACCCTATCGAACTTAATTTATCGTTAAAACCTGCATAGCGGCAAAGCTGGCATGCTTCCTCACCATAAAAACCATTGGGGTTGGCATTGGCATTCGCCTTCGCGTCTGATGAGCGTATCGCACCGATATCAAAACTGATCATGCTGGCATTGCGGATGATGGGTTCGGCAACATTGATCTTGCCGCTGAGCTCGCCAAGGCGGTGCGCATCAAAATATAGTTTTTCCATTACACGCAAACTCTCCTGGCTGGCAAAATAGGTTTGGTAGCCCAGGTTGCTAAAGTTGAACAGGTAATTGGGCTCGTGTAAAAATATACGGTTAAGGTATGATATGGAGGTGGTTTGAATATTTTGTTGGGTTATATCATCATCCAGGTCAAATAAACCATCTATCACTACTACATCTACCTTTTGCTCAAGGCCTTCGTAAGCCAGGTATTGCGGGTAGGTAAGGTCTTGTCCGCCACCTAATATAACAGGCAATATGCCGTTCTTTATCAATTCGCCGGCAACGGTTTTTAAGGCAACATATGTATCAGTTATGCTCTCGCCTTGCTTTATATTACCCAGATCGGTAATTTTTGTGGAATAAGGCCCCTCGTTAAGCAGGTACAGTTTTTCGCGGATATAATCAGGCCCAAGCGCGCAGCCCGAATTATCAATGGCGTGGCGGTCTTCCTGTACGCCGATAATGGCAATATCGGGTTTGTCATTTTCAAGGTCGGGAAAGGTTTCTGTGTATGCCGATATTTTCATACCCAGGTGGCTGGTATAATAGCCCTGTGTTGGGTATATCTTTTTAATATCTATCGGCGCAAAGAAATCTGCTAAAGTCATACTGTTATTAAATCAGGCACTCAAATATCAACTAATTTTGCATAAAATTGCATCGGTTTGAATAAAAATAGCAGCAATATACTGGTTACGGGTGCAACAGGTTTCCTCGGTGCCGAAGTTGTAAAGCAACTCGCGGCAACAGGGGATAATATAACCTGTACTAAACGCGAATTATCTAAGATACCACAACAGCTATTGGCCATCCAAAATATCCGCTGGCTTGATGCTGATGTGCTGGATATCCCTGCTTTGGACGATGCCTTTGATGGCATTACCCATGTTTACCATTGCGCGGCCATTGTATCATTTAACCCGGCACGCAAGGCCGAAATGGTAAAAACTAATGTGGAGGGTACAGCCAACATCGTAAACCTTTGCCTTAAAAACGGTGTTCGGCTGGTGCATGTAAGCTCTATTGCTGCAATTGGCATGGCCAAACCCGGCCAGCTCACTACCGAGAATAACCACCTGGAAGAAACGCCGCATGAGGATGGCTATGCCATATCAAAATACGAAAGTGAAATGGAAGTTTGGCGTGGTATTGCCGAAGGTTTGGATGCGGTAATTGTTAACCCATCGCTTATTATAGGTGCAGCCGCAGGAACAGAAGGCACAGGCAAAATATTCGCTGGTGTACGCAAGGGCATGAAGTATTATACCGGTGGCAGCTGCGGTTTTGTTGATGTGGAAGATGTGGCTAAAAGCATGATAGCCCTGATGGATACGGATATAACCGGCAAGCGCTACATTATCAATGCCGAAAACTGGACCTGGAAAAACCTGCTTACCGAGGCCGCTGAAAATTTTGACCTTAAACCGCCGCAACGCGAAGCCAAACCCTGGATGCTTGGTTTAGCCTGGCGTGTATCAGTTGTACTTGGCGCGATAAGCGGTTTTAGAGGTTTGGATAAAGTATCGGCACAAGCGGCATCAAAATCAATGAACTATTGTAATAAGAAAATAAAGAAAGCTATCGGGATAGAATTTAAACCGGTTAGTAAAAGTATTGGTGAAATTTGTGCAATATTGAGGATTTCGTAAATTTCAGCGCCAGATTTGACAACTTTTTAAAAGTTGTCAAATCTTTACCACCTTTAAAATTACTCTACTAAAATCGTCAACTAATTCGCACATTTGCACATCTGCAAATTTGCACATTACACACATGAGTCAGTATTTTATTATAGATTTTGACAGTACTTTTACCCAGGTTGAGGCCCTCGACGAATTAGCCCGCATATCTTTAAAAGATCATCCCGACAGAGAAAGCATCTACAAAAAAATTGAGGACCTTACCAATGCCGCTATGGAAGGTAAGCTTTCGTTTTCTGAAAGTTTGGAAGGCCGTGTAAAACTGTTAGAGGCAAACCAGGACCATCTGCAACAGCTTATCCGCCATTTAAAAAAGAAGGTATCCGCGTCTTTCTCACGTAATAAAAAGTTTTTCCGTGACCATGCTGATGAGGTATTGATCGTTTCGGGTGGCTTTAAAGAGTTTATTACCCCGGTTGTTACCGAATATCATATTAAGAAAGAGAATATTTACGCCAATACATTTGAGTTTGATGCTGATGGCAATATTATAGGCTATGACCATGATAACCCGCTTTCGCAGGAGGGTGGTAAGGTGAAGCTATTAAAGGTGCTTGATCTGCAAGGCGAAATATTTGGTATTGGCGATGGGCACTCTGATTTCCAGTTGAAGGAATCGGGAATGATCAAAACCTTCTTCGCCTTTACCGAAAATATTGAGCGCAAGGCCGTGGCTGAAAAGGCCGACCACGTTACGCCAAGCTTTGATGAGTTTTTATACCTCAACAATTTTCCACGGGCCATATCATACCCTAAAAACCGCATCAAGTGTTTGGTAGTTGGTGATGTTGCCGAGGAGGCGCTCACGGCGCTTCAAAAAGAGGGTTACAACATTCGTCACCGTGATACTGTTGAAGATAAGTACCTGGAAGAAGCCGGTATCCTGTTTTGCGATGAGGCGCATCAGCCTACCGCTGAGCAATTAGAAAATGCGCCCCGACTTAAAGCTATTGGTTGTTTTGGCAAAGTTAACTACCGCCAGATAGCCGAAACAGCCTGCGAAAACGGCATCATTATTTTTGATGATCCTAAGTATAATCCACGTAATATTGAGTTTATCCCTAAAAGGGTAATGGACTTTATGAACGAGGGCAAAACGCACCTGAGCTGTAATTTCCCCGAGCTACAGCCCCCACGTGTAAACAACGCGCACAGGCTTATTCATATCCACAAAAACGTTCCCGGTATTTTGGCACAGATCAACGAGATATTCGCATCACATAACATCAATATTGTGGGCGAGTTTTTGGTAACCAACCCGCAAATAGGCTATGTTATTACTGATGTGAACGCTGGTTATGATAAAGAGCTGCTTACCGAATTAAAGCAGATAGAGCATACCATTAAGTTCAGGCTGTTGTATTAAGCCATATCCTCTTCTGCCGGAACGATAAGTACCGGTATAGGCGAATGGTGCAAAATCCGTTCGGCAACACTGCCCATCAACAGGCGGTCAAACCCGCTGCGTTTGTGCGTCCCAATAACAATAAGGTTTGCTCTAAACTGAACAGCGCAACTGATAATGGTATCGGCAGTTGAACCCAGTTCGCTGAATTGGGTAACTTCAAGACCATCCCCTAATGTTGCAATAGTTTCGTCCAGCAGTTTCTTTGATTGGTCTTCCTGTATCTTTTCAATCTCCATGTTCTCTGTACCCATACTTGGTACAAATGCGCCAAGCATGCTTGGATCGTTAGGTTGCGTTATCACTACCGGCTCAACAATATGAACCAGGGCTACTTCGGCTTTAAATGTATGGGCCAGCTCAAAACCATATTCGGCTGCGTGCCTGGAGTATTTTCTATCGTCAATAGCGATCAGGATCCTTTGAAATTTCATGATGCGGATTTTTAGGTATAAGGTTAATATATTAACGCAACCAAAGGCAAAATGTTTCTTGTTTTAGGTTATATCTTATACTTCGACAACTTATTTCTCAGGTATCGTTTTCTGTCTGTGGGTTGGCTGTTTTTAAACTGTGCCGGGTAGATGCCCGAGTTACCGTTAAACAGGTAGGCTATAAAACAAGCCACCGCGAAGTACGGTGCATATTGTATGCCAAAAAGTTCCATTCCCATTATGGTACAGGCAACAGGTGTATTGGTAGCACCCGAAAAAACCGCGATAAAACCCAAAGCCGCAAACAAGCTAACCGGCGCGTTAAGAAACGTTGCCACCGTATTACCCAGGCTTGCCCCAATATAAAACAATGGCGTAACCTCGCCGCCCTTAAAGCCTGTACCGAGGGTTATGGCGGTATAAATGAGTTTCCAGAACCAGCTCAATACATCGGCGCCACCGTTATGGAAGGCTGATACAATGGTTACTGCACCTGGATATTCGGCATCAACACCCAAACTCAGGTAATCGGGTTTGCCCAGTAGTAGTGTTAGCCCGATGATAATAACGCCGCCGAAAACGGGGATCAGCCAGGTTATCTTAAAAAGCTTCAAAAATGTTTTTTTAATAAGATGTGCCAGGTCTGAAAACAACCAGCTTACCAACCCGAATAACATCGCCGCAAGGATAACCTTTAACAGCATGAGGGTATAAAAAATAAAGTCGCCGGTTACAAAGGCATCAATATGGTAAACGGTATGCTTAATGCGCCACAGGTAAACGGTGTAATCGCCAATAAAGCCCGCCAGTAAGCAGGGCCATAGGTCGGCATAATGGGTTTTGCGGCTGTTCAATACTTCCACAGCAAAAACAGCCCCTGTAAATGGTGTGCCGAATACTGCGCCAAAGCCTGCGGCTATGCCCGCGGTAAGTAATGTTTGCACCTCTTTTTGCTCCGGCTTAAACCAGCCTGCAAACAGGTTAGCTATACTACCGCCAATTTGTACGGCAGTACCCTCGCGCCCTGCCGAGCCGCCAAATAAATGGGTAATAACGGTAGTTGCCAAAATGAGCGGGCCCATGCGCTTAGGTATACCCGCGCCGGGCTGGTGTATCTCATCAATAATGAGGTTATTGCCACGTTCTGATGAACTGCCATAGTATTTATATGCCAGGTGTATCATTATCCCCGCCAGGGGCAATAAATATAGCAGCCAGGGATGTGCAAAGCGGTAATGAATGGCCCATCCTAATAACCACAAAAATAAGGCTACCATGCTGCCGGTAACTGCCGCCACGGGTATAACCAGTGCCACCCAACGGAACAGGTATTTTACAGTATCAACAATTGGCTTAAGCATTCTGCAGGCAAATTAAGCAAAAAATGCTTTGCCCGCTTGGCTTTAAAATAACTTCATGCCGCTAATGATCGGCTTCAGGTAATTTTGAACCCCTGTTTGATGGATCTGCACATCGCGGTGAACAAGGAATGATGATATCCGTGCCGTGCCGTTAAGGTTCAGATCTGCATTGCTGTTAAACACACTCATTAACGACATGATGCTGCCACTCCCTACGCTGATAGTAGCATTTATGGTGTACTCTCCTTTTGAGTTACCGGGCAAAGTTACAGGCAGGTTTTGTTTAATACGGGCTATCTCTTTATTGCCGGCTAAAACGCTTACATCGGCATTTTGGGCTTTTATACGATAACCATTAGGGTTTTCAATAGGCAGGGTAGCCTCAATAGTGATGCCGCCGGTGGTAAAGCTTTTCACATTCACATTGTGCACAAGGCCAAAGTTAAGGTCTTTAGGCTGGCCACAGCTTGCCAACGCGGCGATAAGTACTAATGCCGGAATGGCTTTAATGTATTTCAGGATAAATTTCATTTGAGCTTTGTTTTGATATATAACGCTAAAGAAGTGAAATTGATGCAATTATTATCAATTAACAAAATAAAACATATTAAAACATTGACCGTTATATAGTTAACCAATAAAGTAAATTATGAATAAGACTGGAATCTATTTCATGATAGCAGGTGTTGCTGTTGTGATCATCGGTGCAATGTTTTTTCAGAACCTGCACACGTTAAACGCGGTTCAATCAACTGATAGTACGGTTAATTTAAATGGTATCAGGTCCTTCGCCTGGCCGCGTTTTATCGGCATTGTTTTGTTTGTGATAGGTTTAATAACCGTTATTACGCCTAAGCACGAGCCCGGGCACCGCTACTGATCAGGAGAACTTTTCAATCAGCACTTTTTGTGCCGACAGGAAGAACTCTTCGATAGCTGAAGTAGGGAACTCAACAGAAAATAAGCTGGAAAAGATCGACTTGGATTCGGTCTTACAGGTTTTCTTTGCCTGTGCATCCGCTTTTTTAACAGGGCTTGCAGGTTTTATTTTGGATAAAGAGTCAACCACACATTTGCCATTGGCAAGCTGTTTCGGGCAGCTGCATAGTTTTTTATCAATAGCGGCAGGAGCAGTTGCAAACACCGTAGCGGCGAGTAACATTGCAAATAATAAGACCCCTGTTTTTTTCATGATGATGCAAATGTAAGATGCTCAGGCGATTAAAACAATTAAAATAATGTTAAATTATATTAAGATATGTTAAATATGGTTGGATAAATTCACCATGACAATACAATTGTCACATCTTCTTTCATCAGCCGTAGCTTTAGCGAAGGCTGACGTCTTACATCCTACGCCAGTATCTCCTTAATATCATCCGCCGAAAGCGATTTAATAAAACTCTCCTCCGTAGTAATCAACGCCCTGGATAAACTTAGCTTGCGTTGCTGCAATGCCAGTATCTTCTCTTCCACTGTATCCTTGGTGATGAACTTGTAAATGAATACGTTCTTCGTTTGCCCTATGCGGTGCGTACGGTCAATAGCCTGCTGTTCAACAGCCGGGTTCCACCATGGGTCGAGGATGAATACATAATCAGCTTCCGTAAGGTTCAAGCCTACGCCACCAGCCTTTATCGAGATGAGGAACACCCTTGTATTCTCATCCTCCTGGAACTTTTTAACGATCTCGCCCCGATTTTGCGTGCTGCCATCAAGATAAGTGTAAGGTATATGCTCCTTTTCAAAATGCTGACGATAGATGGTAAGCTGCTTTACAAACTGCGAGAAGATGAGCACCTTATGCCCGCCATCAAGCACGTTCATCAGGGTATGCGTAACGCTTTCAAATTTGCCCGAATCACCCTCATAGTTCTCGTCTATCATACCCGGGTGATTAGCTATCTGGCGCAGCTTTATCAAGCCCTGCAATACCTGCATCTGCGCTTTGGCAAAGGTGCCATCCTCTAAAGCCTGCAACAACTCGTTTCGGTATTCCGATTTTACCTCCTCGTACACATTGGCCTGCTCCTCGCTCATCTGGCAGTAGAACAGGTTTTCGGTCTTTGGCGGTAACTCGGTTGCTACCTGTTCTTTTGTCCTTCGCATCACAAAGGGTTTGATGAGCGCCTGCAACTTGCGCGCCTTCTCCTCATCTTTCTTCTTTTCTATCGGCGTTACAAACTCATCCATAAAAAACTTCTGACTCCCCAGCAATCCCGGGTTGATAAAGCTCATCTGCGTCCACAAGTCGTTAACCGAGTTCTCAACCGGCGTACCGCTCAGTATCAGCTTAAAGCCCGATTTTAGCAACTTTACTGCCTGGTACGATTTGGACGATGGATTTTTGATGTTCTGACTTTCATCCAGAATAATATAGTCGAAGTAAAAGGCTTTCAATACATCAATATCTATCCGCGTAATGCCGTAGGTGGTTATCACCACATCATACCGGCCAAATACCTCCGGGTTCTTGTTACGCAGTGTACCCGTATGCACCATCATTTTCAGCTTCGGCGCGAACTTTTTGGCCTCGTTCAGCCAGTTATATATCAGCGAGGTCGGCATAATAATGAGCGATGTACACTTACCACCTTGCGCCTCCGCATCCTCCTTGTTTTTTTGCAACAGGGCAAGGGTTTGTATGGTTTTACCCAAACCCATGTCATCAGCCAAACAGCCGCCAAAATGGTACTCCTTTAAAAAGTGGAACCAGTTATAGCCCGCCTTTTGGTAATGGCGCAACGTACCCGTAAAATTTTGCGGCATGGCTACCTCTTCCATCTGCTCAAAGTCGGTAAGGCGTTGCAGTTTGCGGTTAATGGTGATGCCCGCCAGTTCGCCATCCGCCAGATCGTTTATTAACCCGATATGGTGCTTGCGCAATTTCAGGCCTTTATCCTGCTCGGCAAAAACCAGCAGGTTACCGTATTGCGAGAACCATTTTTCGGGTATTACGGCTATCTCACCGCTCGGGAGCAAAAACTCTTTTTTGCGATTCAGGATATGGTTACGCAGTTCCATAAACGGTATCTGGTATGGTCCGAAATGCACTACGGCATAAATATCGAACCAATCATTACCTTCCTTTACCTGCAGGTCAATCTTGCTGTTGCCAAAGAGGTAACGCTTTTGACCCTCAGGTTGCTCCAGTTCAAAGCCATCGGCAATCAGTTCATCATGGTGCTGGTTCATCCACTCGAACACCGAGAACGACCTGTCTTCCTCTTCACCTTCAACAGCCACCTCTAAATTCTGGAACAGCGACGATACCATCTTCAATCCCATCTTTTCCACCTGCTCTAACTTGCCTTTTTCCCAGGCAATGGAGCGCTTTACGCGATGGAAGAAGTACTCGTCGCCCTGCTTCTCTATCCGTACCGAAACCACCCTGCCATCCCCGTAAGGGAACACATAATCCGCATAGCGGAAGTACAGTTGCAGTTGCGATACACCGCCTTCCACGTATATGGGTTTCAGTATCGGTGTGGCCTCAAACTTCTCGCTCACAATAGTAAAGCCTTCGGCATATACGTTATGCTTTTCTATCAGCGGGGCCACAAACTTCTCCATATAGCTTTGCTCATTGCTTCGCGCGATGGCTATGTAGCGCTTGTTTAAAAAAGGCACCAGCTTTTTGCCCTCAATCTCTTTGTCGAAGTAGTACAGCACATCATCCAGCAACATCCAGGCGGGGTGGTTACATATCACCTCCGCGTTTTTGAACATGAACTCGATGCGCATACCCTGGTATTTTATGGTGGGGAAATACCGTATCTCTTCCTCATTCCGCCTGAAATGGAACAGTACCGAAGCCGCCTCTTCGGCTATCACCACCTTTTTGCCGGCAGGGTAGCCCTCCTTGCTCATCTGGTATATCTGCTTATCGCGCATCAGGGCGAGGGCCTCTACCATGCGCTTTTCCATTTTGGGGCGTATGGTATCAAAAAACTGGTCGTTGAAGATTTTGGCGAAGAACTCTATCGGCCTGATCTGCTTTTTATGATATTTACGTATTACGTTGGCCTGCTCCAGTTCGTCCAGTATCTTAATAAGCTTGATATCGGTATCATCTATACAGTTGCCAAACTCCTTGGCCGTATTACTGAATAAACGTTGGTAAGTAAGCGAAAACTCGCCGTTGGGGTTCAACTGAACAATGTGCGGCTCAATAACATAGCCTAAAAACTCATGCTTACATATACTGTAAACAATCTGACAAGGCTTGCTGCTATCGACACGTAACATAGGTTGATGTAAAAAATTTAAAGAAGCTACATCAACAAAAAATTCAAACCTACCTATAAATTACAGCATCCCCAAAAAATTCGGGCACAAATTTAGCGGCAATTAACCTAAGTTCGTAAAATTGCAAATCTCATAATCAAACCCCTCAAAACCGCCCTAACCCTTGGGTATTCTTGGGCTAAAAATGATGGGTGTATTGCCATTTTGATAATTTATCCCTTATGCAGATTTGCCAACTCTTTAAGAGTTGGCAAATCTTATCCGTCCAACCCTTGGGTATTTTTGGGTATAATTCGTTTCCATTACCTCATCCACCATGTCATTTCGAGCGAGCGCAGCGACGAGAAAACTTCGCGAACTAAACAGGCATTCCATACATGTCAAATGCCAACCTATCGCTTTCGAACATCGCTTTGAGAAGTTTCCTCCCTACGGTCGAAATGAAAAAGGGGGGGAAGTATGAATAAAACACACCCTTCTATTTGTCTTGCCTCTTTATTCTGGCTTCTTGCCTCTTTCTTTAGAGGGGGGATAAAGTAAGAACATTTCAAAGAAAAAATCAGTGCAATCATCCAACAATCGGTGAAATCACAGACACCCATAAAGATAACGAAAAAACGGCGCTTTCGCAAGTTTCGGCTACGCTTTCAAACTCGTGCCAGGTGGGGTCGAAGTCGTCATCGAAGGTACCCAGGAGCAGATTCGGTACACCAAATTCCTTATGGTAAAAGTAAGTTTCATCAATCAGTTTGGCTTTAATACCGGCTTCCACCTCAGCCAAGGGGATATCATCAGGATTAGCAAACACCACCTCGCCAAAGGCTTTGTAATTGCCGCCATCACGGTAGAGGTAGCTAAATTTGATGTTGGGCATTCGCTGTAAAACTAATTTGAAGTATTAGTTTGAGAAAGCTGCCGCTTTGCTCGGCTGGGAGTATGTCGAATTGGCTATTGTTCAATAAAAACTGATGCGAATCTTTTAAATAGTACATCATATAGTCGTCGCCTTCCCAAACTGTATCTGGCAGCATTCCCGATAGCGAAGCCGTAAACAATCTAATAAATCTGCTCTCATAAAAATACCACCCGCCATGTAACTTAAAGTTCATTGGGTTAGCTTGTTTTAACAGCTCTAACAATTCTGAGGTTTTTGATACACCAGTTTTGTATTGATGATAAAGAATAAAAGCAAGCAGTTCGGGCAAACGCGACTCCAGCATCCTCAAATTTAAATCAAAACATTCCGACTCGACTTTAAGGAATTGAACTTCGGGCTTAAGCCGATAAATGAACTTGGTGCCATTTTCTGCTTTTAGCAGGGGCTTTGAAAAGTCGATTGGGTAATTCACTCATTTGGTTTTGAATGAGTAAAGGTAAGTTGGTGGGAAAATTTGTCAATCGGATATAAGTGAACTTTAGGATTTGAAAATGAATTTCCTGTGATAGTCCAAATATTTTTCCCTCCCTTTGGGTTGAATTTTATAAATTTTGTTCTTAATTATGTTCAATTTCTTAATGTTTAATGGCGAGATATATGGAGAGATTAATAGCTTTCCTTCATCATCAAACGAAATAAAACCCTGATCAAACATTCTATCATATGTTGGAGTTAAGATTATTCCATTAAAGGGGTCGGTCTTTTCTTTATCTGTTGATTTAACCCATGGCTTTATGTGACTTGCCATCAATAACCTTTCATCAGAAACTTCTGTAATAGGACATGAAAACATTTGTTGTAAAAGCTTTTCTCTAAACTTTCCCTGCCCTATTCTCGCACTAATAATAACCTCCTTCTTTGTGGTACTAATTGAAGTTGATTCTTCAATAGCCTTTTCTTCTTGTCGGATTTTAGAAGGATGGTTATTTGTATTAAAATGATAGTCTAAAAATATTTTGAAATAATAATATATGTTTCCTTCTTTTGATTTTAATTTCAATATTGACAAATAAGAAATTCTTGGTAAAGCAATTACTCTAAATAACTCCCAAGCATCATCATTAGATCTAATATAAAAACGCGCTTTATCTTTAGTTCCTGTTGCGGGTTCAATCGCAAATAAAAAAAGATCTTCTATACGTTCCTTTGTATCGTCAATGTTTTCAGACCATAAAGGTTTTAAATCCTTATTATATTCTTGTTCTTGATTTTTATACTCATATTCTGCATCATTTAAGTAATCCAAAAAATCCGATTTAAGAAAGAAACATGAATTATCTTGAAAATAATTAAAGAAGACCTTAAAATCATTATCAATTGACTGAGGCCCAACATATAATCTAGCCTCGCCATGGCCTGGTTTAGCTCCTACTATAATTGGCTTTAACTTATTGACTTTGACAAATGAATCTACAATTGCGATACTTTCAATCTCGTCAACAATCTCATAAGATTTATTCAAAATGTCAATTCTATTCATATTTATTTGCTGAATTTAGTAATATCCATCTGCTTTAATATAGCAATAAGCATGTCAACGATGATACTGTTTCCTGCTTGACGATAGGCTTGAGTATCGCTTACTTCTATTTTAAAATCATCTCGAAAGCCCATCAAACGCAAGCATTCTCTTGGTGTAAGCTTTCTAATCCGCCCTTTATGCGTTACATAATTATCAACTCCAGCGCGATGCATTTTATGCATTGACTGTAGCAAAGGCCTTGCTATAGAAAGGTCTGTTTTTGTACTGGTTTTCCAGTTTTTTGTGCCACCTGCTAAAACATAATCACGTACTTTGTCTGATAGATAGTATTTTTCTTCAACATCTCTAACATCAAAAATAAACTCATCGAACGCTGTATCATCAAATTCAGGTTCAAAAATAAAATCACCATGCCAGTTAAATTGCTGATTTGCCTTTTGACATAGGGCTATATCCCCATTAATTTGAGTATACCTTTTCATCCTATTTTTCGTACTGGTTACAAATTTGATTCCCTTTTCTTTGAGATAGTACTTTGTTTCCGTAAAGTCTTCCAAAAAATCTTGCATGGTATGCTCCAACGGTATTTTTTCCGGAAAACTAAAATCGACATTATTGTCGAGAAATCCGACAACAACAATTCGTTCCCTATGTTGTGGAATGCCGAAGTCTTTACCATTAAGTAACTGCGTGTAGATCTTGTATCCAAGATCTTTAAAGACATTTTGTACTACCTTCCAAGTATTACCACCATCGTGATTTGTTAATCCTTTTACATTTTCATAAATAAAGACCTTAGGTTGGGTTTCACTAACTATACGGGCAAAATCATAGAATAATGTTCCCCTTATATCCTCCAGTCCTAACCGTTTACCTACCATAGAGAATGCCTGGCACGGGCTTCCACCAACAAGTAAATCTACGCTGTTTTTATATTTTTTAGCATCAAATTCTGTTACATCGTTGTACCAGTCTTTGGGATCCAAATCATAATTTGCCATGTAGCTTTTTTTTACATGACTATCAATATCACTAGCAAATGTAATAGAGGTGCTCAAGTTAAGCCTATGAAGAGCGTGCTCAACTGCACCAATACCGCTAAACAAAGTAGCCAGTTTAATAGTGGCATTAGGATTAGTGAATGTTTTTTGTTGCCAGTGACCACTTTGCAATTCTGCATCTAACGCTGTTTGATAGGCGACTAAAGGTTCAGTCAAAAGTAATTCTGTTTCGCTCATATATAATGTTAATGCTCAAATATAAAATTTAAATATCAAAACCAGAATATTTAGCAAAATAAAAACTAATATATCTGGCAATTAGAATTGGTAAATTAGAATTATCTGACTATTAAGTTTAGTTTTATTTTGTCCAAAAGACATTCAAGAATTTGGGGGACCGAGGCTTTTTTCAGTTCACATTCCCAAAGATTAATTAAATTCCAACCGAGCATTATTAGTTGACTTTTAACCTCATTGTCTCTCTTTTTATTTGTTTCAATCTTATTTAACCACCATTCAGTACGTGTTTTAGGAACCACGTAATACTTACAGCCCTCATGCCCATGCCAAAAGCAGCCATGAATAAATATTACGGTTTTGTATTTGGGTAAAACAATATCGGGCTTGCCGGGCAGGTCTTTTAAGTGCAGGCGGTAACGGAAACCGTTTTTGTGGAGAAACCTGCGTACCAGCATTTCGGGCTTGGTATCCTTACCCTTTATACGCGACATGTTATAACTTCTAACCGCCTTGCTGTGTACATCTGCCATATACAAAGCTACAAATCGCAGCCATTAAATGTTTCACAACTATTACCTACCTTTAAACCATGGGACTCGATATTCACCTCGGCACCAATAACCCTGACCTATGGTTAGAAGACGGCCACGATTATTTTTTTGAGAACAGCTTAAGCAGAACCTTTTGCAACCTGATGTGCCGTCGCGATGTTGTTTTTGACGAAGAACCGGAACTCGACCAAATAGGAACAATCACGGGCATCGATATCTCGATACTCTATGAAATGAACAATTATCCAAATGTTGATGCGATGGACTATTTTCTTTCGTCGGCAAATAATGAGCAGGAACGGCAAGACATTTTAAAGAAAGCTGCTGCCGACAAAGCCAAACTCGACAAGAATATCGACGAAGTTTCAGCGTTCATCGATATATTAATTGAAAAGGTAAGTAAAATAGATAACCTGCCCTCGCTTTTTGCGCCAACAGCATTTGAAACTATAAACCGCGAAGTATATTTTAGCGACTTTGAAAAAGATACAGGTGATGACTACATCGGCAACAATTTCGGGCAAGACCTCAGAAACTTTAAAGCTTTCTTAATCTTCGCGAAAAGCAAAGGCGCAACAGGGGTGCATTTTAACTACGGGTAAACGGTGAAACCCTTTACGAAGTTAATCCGAAATCAAACATCCGAAATAATCAACTCCGACTTCCGCCCTCCGACATCAGACCTCCAAAAAACCCTCAAACACCTTCACCGCAGGCCCTTCCAAAAATATATGGCTAAACTTAGCCCCTTCATAATCAAAACAAATGCTCAAATTACCACCCAGTACTTTTATCGGAGTAACAATATGCCCGGTTTGCCCTTCGCGCAGGGCCATGGCTAAGGCTACGGCGGTTACGCCGGTGCCACAGGCGTAGGTTTCATCTTCAACGCCGCGTTCGTAAGTGCGCACAAAGTAGCCGTCGGTAGCGGGTTCCACAAAGTTAATGTTGATGCCTTCGGCACGGTAAGTATCGTTATAGCGTATGGCGTGTCCTTCATGGTACACATCTTTATTGGCCAGGCCGGTAGCCAGCCGCACATAATGCGGCGAGCCGGTGTTGAGCACATAGGCATCGCCGTCGCGGTCAATATGGTCAACATCAATCATCTGCAAACTCACCCAGTCGCCGCTTTCTGAAATTTTGGCATAATGCGGCCCGTCCACTGCCAAAAAGTTCGTCTCCTCGCCAATCACACCTAAATATTTAGCGAAGGCCACAATGCAGCGCCCGCCGTTGCCGCACATGCTGCTCGGGTTACCGTCGGCATTGTAGTATACCATTTCAAAATCAAAGCCATCGTGAAGTTGTAAAAACATCATACCATCGCCACCTACGCCAAAGCGGCGGTCGCAAATGCGGGCAATAGTTTCGGGATTTTGGTGATTAAATGATAGATCGCGGTTATCCACCAATACAAAATCGTTGCCTGCGCCCTGGTATTTATAAAACTTTGTTTTCACGTTGCAATATTAACTGGTTTAATTTAAAATGGCGTAATTTTAGGGTAAAATGTTAAAAGCATTGGCCTGTGCTATTCCCTCCCAACGGGAGGGTGCAGGGAGGGTTTATGCAATAGGCATGGCGAATAACCCCTCCCTGCCACTTCACAATCCGGCGCGCCCCTCCCCAAGGAGGGAATAAAAAGCGTTTTAACATATTTTAACACATTGACAGGTAATTTAGTATTGACAAATTCGTCTATATGGTATTAAATTTGAGATCGATATTTAGAACAAGGAGAAAATAGAAAATGAATATGAAAAGTTTTGGATTAACACTTTTAACAGCCTTTGTAGGCGGCGCCATCGCAGTAGGCGCGTACAAGATCATCGAACCTAAAACCAGCGGTTTATCTTTCGAAGATCAGCAAAAGGTTTACTTCGCCAGTAACAAAACTGCCCCCATCATGGCATCATCCACCGGCGACCTTGATTTTACCGAAGCAGCCGCGGCTGTAACGCCGGCCGTAGTGTATATTCGTACCACCTACGCGGCGGCAAGCAATGGCGGGCAAGATCAAATGGAACAAATGTTTGGCCAAATGTTCGGTCAGCGTGTGCGCCCGCAGGGCCCGCAACGTGCATCAGGTTCAGGCGTGATTATCTCGCCCGACGGCTATATCGTTACCAATAACCACGTGGTAGATAAGGCCGATAAGATAGAGGTAACCATGAATGATAAGCGTACCTTTCAGGCCAAAGTGATCGGTACCGATCCTAATACAGATCTGGCTTTGATCAAAATTAGCGGCACCAATTTGCCAATCGTAAAATTAGGCAACAGCGATAATGCCCGTGTTGGCGAGTGGGTATTGGCTGTAGGTAACCCTTTTAACTTAACCTCTACAGTAACAGCCGGTATCATCAGCGCCAAAGGCCGTAACATCGGTATCATTGGTACCCATGAGGATGACGAGCAGGATGCAAATCCTTTTGGCGGCCGCATGAGGCAGCAGCAACCCGCTGCGCCTAAAGCAAACAAAGCTATCGAGTCGTTCATACAAACAGATGCGGCCATTAACCCGGGTAACAGCGGCGGTGCATTGGTAAACACCAAAGGCGAGCTCATCGGTATCAACGCGGCTATCGCATCACAAACAGGTTCTTACGAAGGTTATGGCTTTGCCATCCCGGTTAACCTGGCTAAAAAAGTATTGAACGATATCCAAAAATATGGTGCTGTAAAACGCGCGTTCATAGGTGTTAGCTTCCGCGAATTAAACCCGGATGTTGCACAGGAATTAAAAATAAGCACCACCAACGGTTTGTATGTTGATGAATTGGTAGCAGGCGGCGCCGCAGAGGCAGCCGGTGTTAAACCTGCCGATATCATCACCAAAGTAAATGGCAGAACTATTACTGAGTCATCCGACTTACAGGAAACCATCGGCCGCTTACAACCCGGCGATAAAGTTGACCTGACCATTATGCGCGATGGCCACGAAAAAAACTTTAACGTAACCTTAAAAGGCGAAACTGCTGTTGCTAAAAATGCTTTGGCGTCAAAATCAGCCGAAGAGATCTACAACAAGCTTGGCGCGAGTTTCCAACCGCTTGGCGCGAGCCAGAAAGCTAAATTCGGTGTAAAATCGGGCGTAGTAGTAACACAGGTTCGTTCAGGCAAAATGTTCGATGAGTTAGGTATCGAAGTTGGCTCGGTTATTACCAGCATCAACCAGGTACCGGTAAACAGCTCAGCCGATATTGATAAAGCCATAGGCGGTATTAAAGACGGTAACCTGCGTATCTCAGGTATCGATCCGCAAGGCGGCACATTTAACAATGTGTATGGCGGTATCAGGTAATTGTATCTAACTATATAAATAACAAAGCCTCCCGTTAATTTTAGCGGGAGGCTTTTTGTTATAATGCACCAAATTTCTTACAAAAGGCGGTGGCCTGTGCGATTCCCTCCCAACGGGAGGGTGCAGGGGAGGGGTTTGTAGGTAAAACCTTCTCCAACTATCTCATTATCTTACCAAACCCTATTGCAAATTAATATAATATGATTACCTTTGCAGCCCCGCAGAATAGGCTCCGGGAAATATGTTGAATACATAAATTTAAAAAATGGCAACTAAAATCAGATTGCAAAGACACGGTAAAAAAGGAAAACCTTTTTATTATATCGTAGTAGCCGACTCACGCGCACCACGCGATGGTCGTTTTATTGAGCGTTTAGGTTCATATAACCCAAACACTAACCCTGCAACTATCGATATCAATTTCGATAAAACTTTAGAGTGGGTTAACACAGGTGCACAACCAACCGATACCTGCCGTGCAATATTATCTTACAAAGGTGTTTTGTACAAAAAAC
Source organism: Mucilaginibacter rivuli (assembly GCF_019391655.1). GTDB lineage: Bacteria > Bacteroidota > Bacteroidia > Sphingobacteriales > Sphingobacteriaceae > Mucilaginibacter > Mucilaginibacter rivuli. The sequence goes on from NZ_JAHXPQ010000001.1 coordinate 206,820, forward strand.
ACTTAGAAGGTGGTGTTAAAAAAGGCGCATTAACTGCTGAACAAGCCGACGAGAAATTCCAGGCCTGGTTAGATCAGAAAGATGGCAAAATCACAGGTAAAAAATCAAGCTTAGTATCAGCTAAAGAAGAAGCCCGTAAATTGGCTCTGATTGCTGAAGCTAAAAAGAAGGAAGATAAAGCCGCTGCAGTAGCTGCTAAATATGCTCCTCCTGTTGAAGAAGTAGAAGAAGAAGCTGCGGTTGAAGAAACAGAAGAGGCACCCGTTGCCGAAGCTGCTGAAGAAACCCCTGAAGCACCGGCTGCTGAAGAAGCTCCTGCTGAATAATTGCAGTAAAACACATTAAGCTATAGCGAAGCACCTCTTTTAACCAGGAGTACTTCGCTATACTTTTTTAAAGGCATTTGTAAACCACACCATGAAGATAGAAGATTGCTTTAGGATAGGATCAGTATTAAAAACCCGCGGGTTAAAAGGCGAGCTGCAGGCTTATATTGATTATGATGCACCCGAGAAACTGCAGTTTGATTCCCTGTTCCTTGAGGTGAACGGCAAACTTGTACCGTACTTTGTGGAGTCGTTTAAAATGCCAATGAAGAACACCGCTTACATTTACCTGGAAGATGTTGATCATATTGACAAAGCCACCCCGCTTGCCAAAAAAGACATCTACCTCTCCAATAAACTAAAACCTGTAAAAGACGAGAACGAGTTTACCCTGCGCGACCTGATGGGCTTTACCGCCATTGATGAAGACGAAGGTGAACTTGGAGAGATCATTGAACTGCAGGACCTTCCACAGCAATTAATAGCCACCGTAGTCTATAAAAACCGCGAAGTACTCTTCCCGCTCAGCGAAGGTATAATCACCGGGATTGATGTAGTGAAAGAAATTGTGTACGTTGACCTGCCCGAAGGTTTACTGGATATTTATTTGGAGTAAGGAACGCGGTCGCATACATCTCCTCGTTAGGTAGTCTTCCAAAAAGTAATGATCAGTCCGCCTGATATCACTAAAATGCCACCAACAATAACGGGCATGGTAGGTACCGATTTAAATGTGATATAACTTATCACCTGCCATACAACAAACAGCGTGGCAATGTAAAGGCCAACCACTTTGCCAAATTCCACCGGCGCAAGGTTAAGGAAAAACCCATACCCAAACAGCAATAAAGCTCCTGCCGCTGCCAAGCCAAGCCTTGTAATACCGGTATGGTCATAAATTGATTTTCTTACTATGGCATCGCCCGTAACTTCAAGCGTGGTGGCCACGATCAAAAAAATGATAGGATGTATATTTTGCAGGATTGATTTCATGTAGCTGTGATGATGTTTGCCTAAATATAAGCATTTACCTTTTACTGTGCCTGATCAATATCACGTGAAGCAGTAAAAATAATTTGTACAGTATACTTGACATAAGTAAAATTTGTTGGTAACTATATATCAGTTGGGACAAAGCGTTTAAGGATTGCGGTACGCATACATCTTTGTCGTTTCGTCTTTTGACCTTATTAGTTTGCCTTGTCTTACCATAACCAGTATTATCCCTGATACTTGGTTAGTGTAGAATACTTCGCCGCTCTGTTCTACTATTGCATTGGTTATATCAGCCAGTGAACGATTTGTTTTGAAATAATCGTTTTCAATAAGCCCATTTATCAGCCTTGTAACTTTTGGTGTTTTCTTTGCCATCCGTTATTCCCACTTAAATATACGAAATTAAATAATATGGTTTTTCGTAGTTAAACGAAACATGTGTTCATTTTGCATACATACCTGTAAAAAAGCATTTGAAAAAGTTACAAGAACTTATCAGAGATAGCAAGGCTATCAAGATTACATTAAGCGAGAATGAGATAATGGTTACGCAGGGCGGTAAAGTTTTCAGATTTCAATTTCGGTTCGCCGATCCTGAAATTCAGGCAGAATTTTCCGATTTCTATTATAAATACGCGCGTGGTTTATTGATTAAATTATACGTAGTATAATTTACATTTATTTGAAAATGCCCTTGCTTTGGCAGTAACTTAGTAGGTGCATATAAACCCCTGTGACCGAAATTAGTACGGTTCGAAACGGAACAGAGTAGTGAGGGGCTTATGTGGATTTCAGACCATCGATGAGCGCTTGTATTTTGTTTGAGGCTATCATAATATCCCCAATCAGGGTTTCAAATTGCTCTTGAGTGTACCATTTGATTTTTACGCTGTCCCTGAATTCAGCTAATCCAATGACATTATCTGTTATCGCCATTGGCATAACCATGACATAGTGTGCAAAATAAATTCGATGGTCGTTTAATCTTCTTATCTCATCGAAAAACTTGCTTTCAGGGTAACTATTATTCTTTGTTTTTACAAATCCATTTTCAACCGACCGCTTATCTAAAATAGCCTTAAAAGATGTTCTCTTTGCCTCGAAAGTTAGTCTATCCAATATGATGTTTGACATCTCGTTACCCTTGTCTTTGTCATCAATAAAGTAGCTTACAATAAATTTTTCTATCTTTTTTTCAAGCCCTGAAAATTCATTTATCAATACGCCTCTTAAGTAATGTCCTTGCGATAAATGCTCAAATTGATAGGTGGGTAAATCTATTGGTAATTTCATCGATTTGGGTTTAAATATCTAACCTACAAATATATTTTCAAATAAATTAGGTAGTTTGTGGGACTTGTTTTATATTTGTCCCATTAAGTTATTAATATTAAGTAAATGACATCACAATTCAACAGCCTTTTACAAGTTTTAGACTACTTCAAAAATGAGGAAGTTTGTATTTCTTACTTAGCCAAGAGCCGTTGGAGTGATACACCGTCATGCCCTCACTGTGGTAACGTAGGGGCTTATATTACTAACAGAGGCTACAAATGTAAAGCGAAAGAGTGCGCTAAGAAGTTCAGCGTAACAACAGGTACAATCTTTGAAAATACCAAGATCAGTTTGCGCACCTGGTTTGCCGCAATGTACCTATGTACAGCACACAAAAAGGGTATTAGTTCTTTACAGTTAAGTAGGGATTTAGCCATCACTCAAAAGACCGCATGGTTTCTTTTACACCGTATCCGTGAAATGCTGTTAAGCAACCAATCAGAGCAATTAGATGGTACGGTTGAAATTGATGAAACCTATGTAGGTGGTTCTTTAAAAAATAAAAGCAATAAGAAACGTGCCGCTATGAGGGCAGTTAACGGTCAATGGGTAGACACTAAGACAGCCGTGTTTGCTATCGTTCAAAGGGACGGTCAGGTTCGCACTACGCTACTATCAACCACCCGCCCGAAAACATCTGATGTGTTACCTATCATACAGGCAAATGTAAGAGAGGATGCTTTAATTGTGACTGACAGTTCAACTATGTATGGCAGCCTCAAACATTCTTACAAGCACGAGGTAGTTAATCACGCTACAAGTGAGTATGTAAGAGGAGTGTTTCACACAAACACAGTAGAGGGCTTTTTTAGCCTGTTAAAGAGAGGTATTATCGGCATCTATCACTACGTATCACCAAAACACTTACAACGCTATTGTAATGAGTTTGGGTATCGTTATAACACCCGCAAGGTATCCGACTGTTTAAGGTTCGAGGATGCTATTAAAAACGTTAACGGTGTACGCTTGACTTATGCTAACTTAATTAAGTAACTTTGAATATGGCAGAGGAAAAAAAACCAAAGGTTAAGCGCAAGGTACGTGCCGAGGCTTACGACCCTAAAGTAACTTTTAATGGTACGCTTGAGGATATGATTAAGATGGCGGCTAATACAAAGCCTCCTATTAAAAAAGAAGAAAGTTAGTTATAGGTGTTATGCTTCGGGTCAAACCAAACTACGTAGAAGGTTTGATTAATAAAAAACCCAATAACCCTCCCATGTTCATTTGCTGAGATTCCGAATTGAAATGGTTTGTCAACCAACTGCTCTTCGTTTGGTAAGCCGAAGCAATCTTGCGTAGTATGATCCCAATTTATGTAATGATTTCTTAAAGATTGCACGGTGGGATATTTTAAAGATGCACAAGTCATCCGACATATCGTTTTTATTCGTTCAAGAAATTTCAAAAAATAATCAGTGTCTCTATCCGATATAAGGTAAGATTGATGTTCTGTATCTAAATATTTGAATGAGAATTTAACAAGTTCAAGGTGTGCATTTTCTTTAGAAACTAACTCCTTGGTGGGGTTAATGAATTTTGTGTTTTTAACCTCACTCTTTTTTTTATCCCACTTAGCCATCTATCAAAAATTGACTATAATAAGCCGCTATATTTTCTTTACTAATAACTGTTGTACATGGCTCGTCTTTCGGCAACCCCGCACGTGCTATAAGCCAAGGATCTTCAAGGTGGGTGCTTAATTCCAAAGCATACGCCTCCATGCCGAAATACTCGCTAACTACATTATCCAAAACCTCCTGAGTTTCAGGAGAAAAATTAGAACCGATCTGCTTTAATGTATCCTCGTTTAAATCATCCCTTATTATCGGATGCCATTTATATGAGTTGTATTGAAAGTACAAAGATGGTATAACAGGCCCATGAACCCACGCCTGAAAATCCTCTTCAAAAAGTGGCTCTTTAACAACTGCTATATGCCATGCTTGTGCATAATAAACCAATTTTTGCAACTTTAAATTGCTAATTAAGTTTTCCGTTGCATTTGACAGCGATATAAAATAGTCTGCTATATTAGTTGCAGTTAACATGTTGGTAGTTGGTTAATGTTTCGTTTGGGTATGCAAAGATACGCAATTAACATACCATTTTATCAAGTTATCCACAATTTGTTAGCTAAAATGGCTTGTTTTTATCAACAATTGACTTTTAAGTTATTGATTTTCTATGATTTATGGTGTGATTTATTTGCTAAATATTTTAGTAAGTCATTGTGCTATGGCTCGGCGATTCAGGAAGATATTTATAGTGTATGAGGATAATCGCTATCTTCGGTAAACCCTAATATATTATGTCGTCAACCCAAAAACTTTCATTACATCAACAACTTGATAAGGTTCTATTTTCATTTAAAATAGAAGAAAGAAATCAGAAAATGAATATTAGTTACGTGAATGATATTCTTATGAAAAATGGTGTTGATATAGAAGTTGTTACGTTTAGGGAGATTTTAAGGAAAATCCATAAAGACGGATATATTGAGGTGCATACAGATAATGATGTGCTACCCAATTACTACTTAACTATTGAAGGGTCAATATTTCAAGGGACTGGCGGGTATGAAAAACAGCTTAATACTGAGCAAACATCAAATAAGAGGCGTAACGTTCGGGAATTTGCTTTGACATGGGGGACAGTACTTGCTGGATTAGCAGCATCGGCTCTTTTGGTGTGGCAAATCTATTCTTACTTTCACCCATCGCAAATACCCTTAAAATAAACCTGTCCCAACTGATATATAGTTACCAATTTGTTTTACATTTGGTAAAACAAATTTTACTTATTTATGAAACCTCAATTCCTATTCCCTACCTGGACGCGCTGGCTGGGGCTCGCGCTGTTCCTGGTTCACTTACCGGTAATGCATATCTGGGATATTTACCACCTGCATTCTTATGATGATGGCAATCTGTTTAACCTGCCGTACTTGTTCTTTATCGCCACGGTGGTACTCATGGTGCTGGGCTTGTTCCTCATCGCTTTTTCGCGCGAGAAGATCGAGGATGAGCAGATCTATCAAATCCGTTTATCATCATTGCGCTGGGCTATTTTTGCTAATTATTTGGTGCTCATTATCTGCCTTATCTTTACCAATAGCAAAGCCGATTATAAAGACATGCTTCGCCTTAATTTATGGGTGCCGCTCATGTTGTTTATCATTATCTTCCGCTGGAAAATGTTCAGGCTTAACCGCTCATTAAAGGAGGAATAACATTATGAAAAATACCATCCGCGTTGAGCGCGCCATAAAAAATATTACCCAGGCCGAGCTTGCCGATCTCATCAGCGTATCGCGCCAAACCATTAATACCATCGAGAGTAATAAATACGTACCCTCAACCGTACTGGCACTAAAAATTGCCCGTGTTTTTGAAAAACCTGTCGAGCAAATATTTACATTAGAGGATACAGATTAAAAAGCATCACCTAATGAAAACTAAAACAGCATTCGCACCTATGCTTGCCATCGGCAAAAACATTCATGAGGCAGGTTTTTACACCAGGGCATTTGGCGCGGTTGAAGACTGGTGTATCCGTAATGATGACGGCAGTATTCACGTGGCGCAGTTTAATATAGACGGCGCCACATTTCATATCCACGAAGTAATGCCCAACTCAGGCGATATTTTGCCTGCTGACCATAACAGTGTTACTATAGTTATTGGTTTGATGACTGATGATGTACATGCCCTGTTTAACCAAGCCGTAGCAGCGGGTGCAACCATAATTACCCCGGTAACCGATCACGACTACGGCTGGCGCCAGGGCGAGCTTGAGGACGTTTTTGGCCACCGATGGGTGATACAGAAGGTAATGTAGCGGCATCAAGGCGATAAGTAAATTAAATTCGTCTTGCTTCCTGATTCTCGATTCTTGATTCTATCTTTGAAAATGCGTTTTGATATCATCTCTGTACTTCCCGGTTTGTTGGAAAGCCCCTTTGCCCACTCTATTTTACAACGTGCGCAAAAAAAGGGCGTTGCCGAAATTGTAGTACATAACCTGCGCGATTACAGCACCCAAAAGCAAAAAAGTGTTGATGATTATCCTTACGGTGGTGGCAGTGGCATGGTAATGACCATCGAACCTTTTGCCCGCTGCATTGAGAAGTTGAAAAGTGAACGTGATTATGATGAGATCATCTTCATGTCGCCTGATGGGGAAACGCTGAACCAGAAGATCGCCAACCAACTTTCCATCAAAGGCAATATCATCATCTTGTGCGGCCATTATAAAGGCATCGACCAGCGCATCCGCGATATCTTTGTAACACGGGAGATCTCCATTGGGGATTATGTACTCTCAGGCGGCGAACTGCCCGCAGCGGTGCTTGTAGATGCCGTGGTGCGATTGATACCCGGCGTATTGAATGATGAAACTTCCGCTTTATCCGATTCTTTCCAGGATGATATGCTGGATGCCCCTGTGTACACCCGCCCGGCAGATTGGAACGGCCATAAAGTGCCCGATATCCTGCTCAGCGGCAACACGCCCGAAATTGAAAAATGGCGCTTTGACCAAGCCCTCGAACGCACTAAAACCCGCCGCCCCGATCTGTTGAAAGACAATGACTGATGATCTTACAGAAGCATTAAACCTGTTGCACAACCTGCTCACACCGGTTTCAAAAAACTGGATGATCATAGGCTCGGCAAGTTTATATTTACACGGCTTGCCTGTTAAGCCGCACGATGTTGATATTTTATGTAGCACGGAAACAGCAAGGGCATTCGAAGAGCTGTTATCTGCCTATCGTATCAAAACTAAAATAACCGCGGGTAAAGATAAATTCACATCGCAGTTTAGCCAGTATATAATAAACAATACACCTGTTGAGGTAATGGGCGACTTGCTGGTGAATACCCAAGCAGGTTGGATAAACCTTTGGGAAATGATCGGTGTGCTCCAACAAATAGAACTGGCTGACAAAACTTTTTTGATCCCCAACATTGCTGACCAGCTAAAAATATATACCCTGTTTGGCAGGGATAAAGATCAGGCTGTTTTAACCATGTTAAATCGGGGATAACAAAAAAACCTCCCTGTTTGCACAGGAAGGCTAATTGAATATTTCTTCTAAAAAGAGATTAAACCCTTTTTGATTTGATACGTGCTGCTTTACCGGTAAGTTCGCGCAGGTAATATAATTTAGCACGACGAACTTTACCTTGGTTGTTCAACTCGATTTTATCGATGTTTGGAGAGTTGTAAGGGAATATACGCTCAACACCAATACCGTTAGATACTTTACGTACGGTAAAAGTTTCGGTGCTGCCGGCGCTGTTACGTTGAATAACAACTCCTTGGTAAACCTGGATACGTTCCTTGTTACCTTCTCTGATTTTATAGTGTACACTGATAGTATCGCCTGCTTTGAAAGTAGGATACTGCTTTTTTTCTACTGATTGTTCTTCAACAAATTTTACTAAATCCATGATTTTTAGCGCTTAAAGCCGATTTTTAACCCGTAAAAATCGGATTGCAATTATAGGGAAATAATTTGATTTAAAAAAACAGAATTTAAAATTTTCAACAATTAGTACGATCTTAACAAAAACAGTATCAGGTAGCAAGTATCATGTAGCAGGATTCAGGCGGGGTAATCACCTTGTTTTTTGAATTTTGACTTTTAATTTTTGAATTATCAAATCAGCTATTCATCACCGCCCCGCCATTAATATCAAAGGTTTGCCCTGTTATTATTTTCTGGCTAAGCAGATAGGCTACCAGGTCGGCAATTTCTTCGGGCTGGCTCATGCGGCGCAAGGGTACGCTTTGCATTGCCATATCATAAAACTCATCTTTAGTAATTCCTATCCCATCGGCAATACCCTGCAAACCTTCCTGACTCATTTCGGTATCCACCCAGCCCGGGCAAATGGCATTCACCAATATCTTCTCAGTCGCGTACTGTACCGCCCAGCTCCGCATCAAACCCAGCAACCCCGCTTTCGAAGCACAATAAGCTGAATAATTAGCCACGCCCAAACGCGCCAATACCGATGAGGTGATGAGTACATGTGTTTCAGTCTGCTGGTCTTTCAAATTAGGTAAAAAGGTATTCACAAAATTATAGGTCCCGGTAAGATTGGTACTGATAATATCATCCCAGCGGTCGTTAACACCCCATTGGTTCTCGCCACCAATACCCGAGTTAGCTATCAGTCCACTGATCTTTATATCACCCAAGGTCTTTGCTGCTTGCGCAAGGCTGTGTATACTTTTAATATCAGCCACCAAAATTTGGTGTCCCCCACCCTTTAATGTTGCCAAAGTTTGTTGCAGGCTGGCTTCATTGCGCCCCAGTAAAACACATTGGTTTTGTTCCGATAGTTTTTGCGCGATTGCCCTGCCAATACCGCTACCCGCCCCGCTGATGATATATGTTTTAAATGCCATGCGCCTAAGTTAATACTTTTATTATTTCGGGAACATATCCTACAACATCCCCCTCAAAGTCTCGATCGTATCCGCCTCTTCCATCGGCTTATCCATCCGCCATCTTAATATCCGCGGAAAGCGCAACGCGATACCCGATTTATGCCTTGTCGACCGGTTTATCCCTTCAAAACCGATCTCAAAAACCAATTGTGGCTTCACGGTACGTACCGGTCCGAACTTTTCCAGCGTGTTGCGCTTTACAAAATTATCTACCTTGCGTATTTCTTCATCGGTAAGGCCCGAGTAGGCTTTAGCAAAAGGCACCAGCTTATCGCCATCCCAAACGGCAAAGGTATAATCGGTGTACAGGTCGGCACGACGGCCATGGCCTTTTTGGGCATATATCATTACCGCGTCTACCGATAAGGGATCAATCTTCCATTTCCACCAGTCGCCGCGGCGGCGGCCTACCTGGTAATGCGCGCTTTTACGTTTTAGCATAATGCCTTCGGCTATCATACTGCGCGATCGTGTGCGTATCTCCGCCAGTTCATCCCAATCGCTAAAATTGATCAGTTCCGATATGCGGAATATTTCGGGTTCATCCGTTTCCTGTTGCAATTGCTCCAAAATAGCACGGCGCTCCACCTGTGTTTTATTGCGGATATCTTCGCCGCCATACTCTAAACAATCATAAGCTATAACCGCCACCGGGCCTTCTTCTAATATTTTTTTGCTGAGATTTTTGCGGCCTATCCTTGTTTGCAAAACATTAAAGGGGAGGGGCTGCCCGTTCTGAAAACTCAGTATCTCCCCGTCCAATACGGTACCATCGGGTAGGGCATTTAAAAAGGGGTGCAACTCCGGGAACTTCTCGGTAGCGAGGTCTTCGCCACGGCTCCATATAAATATCTTGCCGTCGCGCTTGATCATTTGCGCACGTATGCCATCCCATTTCCATTCGGCCTGCCATTCTGCGGCATCACCCAGGCTGCCGTGCAGCTCTTCAGGCGACTTCTGTTTTTCCGATGTCTCCTGTATCGGGTAAGCCAAAAAGAAAGGGTAGGGCCGAGATATATCATCCGAGGCACCCTGTTCGGCAATCAACTGGTCAAAGGTGTAATCTTCCGGCATCCAGTTACCCATAATGCGGTGGGTAAGCGTAGCGGCATCAAGTTTGGATATATCTGCCAAAGCTTTGATCACCAGGTTTTGCGATACCCCAACACGGAAGCCACCGGTTAGCACCTTGTTAAACACAAACTTTTCCTGACTGTCCTGCATCCCCCATGATTCGATCAGCCATTGTTTTTTTTCTTCTTCGGTGCGTGCCCCTACGGTATTAATTTCGGCTATCCATTCCGTCAAGGTTTTGCTGTTGCTGATGGTATTCTGAGGCAACAATAGCGATATGGTCTCTGCCAGATCACCTACTACCTGGTAACTCTCTTCGAACAACCAAACCGGGATATGTGATAGTTCCATGGCCCAGGTGCGTATCAGTGTGGAGTTGATGGGTCGCTTCGGCTTACGACCGGTAAACAAGGCCAGCATGTGCATCTTATCTGTATCGGGTACCGATAAAAAGTAATCCTTTAATACCCTGACCTTTTCATTGGTCTTATTAGTTTCATCAAGCGATAGAAACAACTGCGCGAAGGCCCTCATATTAAACCCTCCTCTTTCGCTTCGCCAATATCTGCAGCTGTGGATAGGTCGCTTATTTTCACTTCGCTGCTATCATCTCCAACCGGGTCGGCTTTGGGTTCTTCTTCATTTTCATCGCCACCATATAAAGTATGCACCTCGTGCGCGTCAAAGCCGATCTCACTTAAATACCTCGAAAAGCTGGCTGTATAACCATGTGTCAGGTATACCTTCTCACAACCTGTAGCATCGATCGCGCTGATCAGTCCATCCCAGTCGGCATGGTCCGATAGTACAAAACCCCTGTCGGCTGCGCGGCGTTTCTTGGCGCCGCGTATACTCATCCAACCCGAACAATATCCAAAATCGTATGGGCCGAAACGCCTCATCCATGGCGTACCAACTGATGATGGCGGCGCGATGATAATACCTTTTCGCACTTCCTCTTTCGTGGTAAGTGGCGTTATCCTTTCGGTAGGGTTCAGGATGATACCATTACGCCTTAGTGCCTCGTTGGTGTTTTCAATAACGCCATGGGTATATACTTTCCCGATAGAAAGATCGAGGTTTTGCAGAACGCGCTGCGCCTTGCCCAGGCTGTAGCCCACAATAACTGTAGCTACATTATTCTCCGCGTTTTGCCGCCACCAGGTATTGATCTCGTTAAAGGTATCCGTTTGCGCTTTCCATTTATAAACCGGCATCCCAAAAGTACATTCCGATATAAAGTGGTGGCAGCGCACCGGCTCGAAAGGTGTAGATATGCCGTCATCTTCCACCTTATAATCGCCGCTCACCACCCAAACTTCGCCTTTATAACTCAGCCGCACCTGTGCCGAGCCAATCACATGCCCCGCCGGGAATAAGCTGATCTCCACGCCGTTCTTCATCACGGTTTCGCCATACTCCACGGTTTGCAGTTGTATGTCCGCTCCCAAACGGTACCGCAATACTTGCTCGGAGTAATGGTGAGCTAAATATCGTTTGTTACCCATACGGGCATGGTCAGAGTGGGCATGTGTGATCACCGCGTCATCAACCGGCAACCAGGGGTCTATATAAAATAAACCCTGAGCGCAATATATCCCACGATCAGTAAATTCAAGCAGCGGTTTTTTAGCCATAAAAAAAAAGGCTTAGTGATATACTAAGCCTTTGGATAACATGGTTTTGTTATCAATGTTTTGATGGGATATCTTATTAATGCGTACCGTTAACCTTAGTTATCTTGTTATCCAGCATAATGTAGTCGGTCAGTATTTGGCCGGCTTCCTTCTTAATAAAGTCAATATCTTCGTTCTTCGGTTTTTTATCACCTTTCTTTAAAGCCGGGTATCCCATGGCTACACGTATTGTGTTTTCACGGGCCAGATTCTTTTCAGAATCTGCATCACGCTGTTTTTTCAAGGCTACCTCATTTAGCGATACCGATTTTTCAGTATCCTGTTTTTTGTAGTCGGCCTGTATATCCATCAGGTATTTGTAGGTAGGGTTGTTTACCTGGCGAGCTTTGTAAAGCTGTGTTAGTTTCGGTAAAACCGTTGTAAAGTTTCCAACTTTGGTATAATTGCTTGCCGCGATGGTATCCCATGGCATAGCCGATGGTTCGGTATCCTCACCATATTTTTCCATCGGGATAAGCGATGGGAAAGCGATATCCGGTGTTACACCTTTATGTTGAGTTGAGCTGCCGTTAACACGGTAAAACTTGGCAATAGTTAAATTAAGCTGACCAAATGTGCTTTGGTTGGTTGGCGCTGCAACGATCTTACCTGTAGAATCAACCTTGCCTGTGATAGCTTTGCCTGGTGCTGCTTTTAGGCGCGCGCTCATGGCATCCAACACACGTTGTTTCATAACCGGACTGATCACGTTATCAAGGTCTATCTCGTTTTGTACGGACCCTTTACCATAGGTTTGTGTACCGATGATAATGCCACGGCCGTAATCCTGTATCGCGCCCGAGAATATCTCTGATGCCGACGCGCTGAAACGGTCAACCAATACAGCCATAGGGCCTGCGTAAGATACCGATGTGTCATCATCCTCGTCAACCTCGATACGGTTCTGCGAATCGCGAACCTGTACTACCGGACCCGATTTGATGAACAAACCTGTCAGGCTGATGGCTTCTGATAATGAACCGCCGCCATTTTCGCGCAGATCGACTACAATACCATCAACATTCATTTGTTTCAGGGTATCCAGTATCAGCTTCACATCGCGGGTGGTGCTTTTGTAGTTCGGGTCGCCGGCACGGTAAGCGTTAAAGTCGATATAAAATGCAGGGATATTGATGATGCCGATCTTGGTGATCTTGCCGTTGTTGTTATAAGTTTTGATCTCTTTTTTAACCGACTGATCCTGCAGTATGATCTTCTCACGAACGATCTCTACAATTTTAGGCTGATCAGAAGTTGCTTTTCCTTTTGGGATAACCTTCAGTTTTACCAAAGTACCCTTATGGCCACGGATCAAGCCAATGGCGTTATCTAAGCGCCATCCTATAATATCCTGGTATTCGCCATCTTTACCTTGTGCAACGCCAACAATATGGTCGCCAACATCAATTTGCTTGCTTTTGTAAGCCGGGCCGCCGGGCACAATGCTTTGTATGGTCACCATGTCGTTCTCGGTAGTCAGCGTAGCGCCAATACCTTCCAGCGAGCGCGACATTTCCATGTTGAATTGGGACGCGTTAAATGGTGTAAAGTAATTGGTATGCGGGTCAACAGCTTCGGTAACAGCTTCCATATATTTCTGGAAAACATCTGCAGCCGAAAGCTTTTCCGATTGGTTCAACAGGTTTTGGTAACGTTTTCTCAATGTTTCTTTGTCCTTGGCCAGGTCGGGCGTAGCCAGTTTAAGGCTTAACAGGTCATATTTAACACGTTTTGCCCACAACTCGTCCGATTCTCCTGTCGATTTTGCATAAGGCAGTTTTTCGCGGTTATAGGCAAAAACCTCATCTTTTGTAAAGTCGTAATCTTTATCCAACTGTGCTATCGAGAATTTAACACGCTCTACATAACGTTTTTGGAAAACGTTATACATATAAAACACGTTGCTCAGGTCGCCGCTTTTTAAATCGTCGTCAAGCTTGGTTTTATATTGCTGAAAACCCTCAATATCCGATGCTAAAAAATAATCGTGGTTATCATCAAGGCTTTTTACATAACGGTTAAATATCACGGCTGATAATGAATCGTTAAGCTTTACCTTTTTGTAGTTGTTATTGGTGATCATCTGGGCCACTACACGGCTCACCAAACTTTGCTTTTCATCAGGCTGCAGATCATTAGAGCCATCAACCCTGGCCGATTTTTTAACCGGTGTTATCCCATCTTCCAAATGCAATTCGCTCAGGTCGAAATTTGACGAGCCTACCGGCGATGCGTTACATGCCAATGCGGCTCCTAAAATTAGTAGTACATATATTCTCTTAAACATATCTTTTACTGCAGTTAAATTAAATCCCGAACTAAACATTTATAAACGTAATATTTTGGCTAAAGTATATAAAAAAAGAAACAGCTTGCAGCCATTGCATAATAGAATAACAATATTACAATAATGTTTTATTTGTTTGACAATAGGATGAGGCTGAAGTTACATTACTTGCCGTTTTTTTCATCCTCAACAACGGCGGCATACCGGTTTTCGCTTTTGGTATTGGCAACCTGTTTTATTTTGAGCAGGTTAAGGCGTTTATCAATATCGGCAACATCATTGGCGCGTAAATAGTAGGTGGCAATACTGCGTGCCTGTACCAGGTCTTCTCGCGCAAGTTCAAACTCGCCAATTTGTGTTTTAACAGCAGCTACCTGGGTAAGCGAGTACAGGATGGTTTCAGTATCGCCAATTTGTTGCGCCAGGAAATTACATTGCAGCAAATGCCATTTAGCCTCGGAGTAGTGGCCCTGGCTAATATACAGGTCAATAAGGGCGCGGTAGTTTTTAATAGCCTCCGCATCCTGGTGAAACCGGCGGGTATGGTATAAGGCTTTTAAAGTAGCAGCCTCAGTCGCTTCAAAGCAGTAGAGCGTCATCCCAAAATCTACATTGGGTTTTATGGCAGGATGGCTTACAGGAGCATCAAAATTAATAGCGGGCATACGTGCCGGCGCTACATCCGGGTTGCGAACAACAACCGGTTCCTTTTTTTTGAGCCATGCAAACTGTGCGCTGGCAGGCAAACAAAGTATAAATAATAAGGGAATGAGTATCAGTACTCTAAACATTTTCAACATTAAGGGTCAATCTTCAAATATACATTTTTTAATCAGCAGTTAAAAACGGCTGGATAGAATTTTTATTTCACATTTAGCGATGGGTTTCAAATCCATCGCTAAAGGGAGGGCGTTTCATTTGCACAACTGCACATATTCCATTTGCACATTAAACGCTCTTCCGCTCCTCCAAATAAAAATGCCACAACAACATGGTAGCCACTGTTCTATAAGGTGCCCAAGCCTCTGCTATCAACAACAAATCTTCACGGCTAACCGATGCAGGCAAGCCTTTTACTTTTTTCAACGCATTTACCGCTGCCAAATCGCCAACCGGGAAAACATCTGCCCGGTGCAGTACGAACATTAGGTATACATCTACCGTCCAGTTGCCTATGCCTTTAACTGCGCAGAGCTGTTTACGTATGTCATCATCATCCAGTTGCGGCAACTCATCCAGCTTTAACTTTCCGCTGACAATGTGCTCTGCCAAATGCTTTACATACAGTGTCTTTTGGCGACTAAAATAACAGGCCCTTAACTCCTCGTCCGTCAACAGTGACACCCGCAAAGGTGTTATTTCCTGTATCCGTTCCTTCAACTTATTCAATGCCGCCAATGCCGATGCCAACGATACCTGCTGCTCCAGAATAATATGTACCAATGATTCGAAAGTGTTTTCCCTGCTCCACATCGGCGGATAGCCATACTTTTGCAGGATGTTGTTCAGATCATAATCTGTTTTACAAACTTCATCACACAAGTGAAGGAAAGTAGATTGATCAAAACTAAGGCTCATTAAATATGTTTTGCTAACAAAATTAGGATTTAGTAATTGAATTTTCGAATTTTACAATCATGAGTAATCTACCTCCTTTAGCCGAGCGCATGCGCCCCAAAAACCTCGACGAGTATGTTGGGCAAAAACATTTGGTTGGCCCCGGCGCGGTATTACGCAAAGCCATTGAGGGTGGTGCATTGCCATCCATGATATTCTGGGGGCCGCCGGGTGTGGGTAAAACTACGTTGGCTTATATCATATCACAATCGCTTAACAGGCCATTCTTTACGCTTAGCGCTATAAACTCCGGTGTTAAAGATGTACGTGAGGTTATAGAGAAAGCTTCCATCCTGCGTGAACAGGGCGAGTCTTTACCCGTGCTGTTTATTGATGAGATTCACCGCTTCTCCAAATCACAGCAAGACTCATTGCTGGGTGCTGTTGAACGCGGCATCGTTACCCTCATCGGCGCAACAACCGAAAACCCATCTTTCGAAGTCATTTCGGCTTTGCTGTCGCGCTGCCAGGTGTATATTTTGAAATCGTTAAGCGAAGACGATCTGATCCACCTGCTCCAAACCGCCCAACAGGTTGACGAGGTGATCAGTAAAAAGAATATCAACATTGAAGAATACGAGGCCCTCATCCGCCTTTCGGGAGGCGATGCGCGTAAACTGCTCAATATTTTCGAATTGCTGGTTAATGCCTTTGATGGTAAGAAACTTACCATCACCAATAAATTAGTACTGGAGCATGTACAGCAAAACATGGCGCTGTATGATAAGGCGGGCGAGCAGCATTATGATATTATTTCGGCCTTCATCAAATCAATGCGCGGCAGCGACCCGAACGGCGCGGTATACTGGCTTGCGCGGATGATAGCCGGGGGAGAAGATCCGCTTTTTATTGCCCGGCGTATGCTCATCCTCGCATCCGAAGATATTGGCAATGCTAACCCTAACGCGCTGCTATTGGCCCAAAGTTGCTTTAACGCGGTGAATGTGATCGGAATGCCCGAATCGCAGCTCATTTTATCCCAAACAGTAATTTACCTAGCTACCTCGGCAAAAAGCAATTCGGCAACTACGGCTATTGGCGCTGCTATGGCCCTGGTGCGCGAAACCGGCGATCTGCCCGTACCCCTGCACCTGCGCAACGCCCCAACTAAACTGATGAAGAACATTGGATATGGTAAAGATTATAAATACGCCCACGGCTACGAAGGCAACTTTGTAGATCTCGACTTTCTGCCCGATGCCATCCGCGGCACCAAAATTTACGAACCCGGTAACAATCCGCGCGAAGCAGAGTCAAAAGAGAAGTTAAAAAAACTTTGGGGCGACAGGTATAAATATTAGTTATATTAGCAACTGTAGCCCTCTGTCATTTCGACCGCAGGGAGAAATCTTTACAAAGCGATTAAAGCACTCAATGTATTGCTGATGTTATTCGCGAAGTTTTCTCCTCGTTTCACTCGTTCGAAATGACAATATTTAATATGTAACTGACAACATAAATGACTATAACTTTTATCCAACACGAACTAAAGTCGTTTTGGCGCTCCAAGGGTACAGGTAAAACTATAGCTGTACGTATTGTAATGGGGGTTTTAATCCTCATTATGTTGCTTTATGTTTTTGCGCTTGGCTTTTTTTTAGATAAGATATTAGAAGAGGTGGCCCCAACCGAAAACCTGGTTCACATATTTTCCGGTATTATCCTGTATTATTATTTGTTCGATTTGTTGATGCGGTTTCAATTGCAGGAACTGCCAACTTTAAAAGTACAACCCTACCTGCACCTGCCGATAAAAAAGAATACAATTATCAGATATCTATCTTTCGTTTCCTTACAGTCGTTTTTTAACCTGTGGCCGTTCATTCTCTTTTTACCTTTTATATTTAAAGTGGTAAAGCCCGATAGTGGCGGTTTGGTAGCAACGGCATTCATTCTATCTATTATAGGTTTTATGGTGCTTAATAACTATTTAAGCCTTTACATAAAACGCCGGTCTAATTTAAATGGCTGGATTTCGGTAGGTTTTGCCGCGTTTCTTGTCTCCCTCTTAGCTGCCGATTACGGCTGGCATATTATCTCATTCAAAAACCTGTCGTTCCTTTTCTTCGGGCATTTGCAAACCATGCCATGGTTGTTTTTACTGCCGGTGTTGCTTGCCACAGCAATGTACTATATCAACTTTTTGTATCTCAAACAAAACCTTTACCTGGAAGACCTGGGTTCGCAGAAAAAAGAAGCCTATAAAACCAGCACCGAAATACCGGTACTTAACTATTTTGGCAAAGTAGGCGATCTGGTTGGCAACGAGATCAAACTCATTTTACGCAACAAACGCTCCCGCTCAGCATTGGTTATTTGTGTTATTATGATGTTTTATGGTTTGATGTTTTATATCCCATCTATTAACCCCAAAATGGCAAATTTCCAGGCCGGCAAGGTTTTTTGCGGCATGTTCATGACGGGGATATTCATCATTAGCTACGGGCAGCACATGTATGGCTGGCAAGGCAGCCATTTTGATGGCATATTGGTAAGCAAGGTTAACTTTCGCGATTTTTTACGTGCCAAGTTCCTGCTGTTCACCACCATATCAACCGTAGCGTTTTTGCTCACTATACCATATGTGCATTTTGGCTGGCATGCTGTATTTATAAACTTTGTAATGTATTTGTGGAACATTGGGGTTAATACACTTGTGGTATTGTTTTTTGCTAACCGCAATTATAAACGTATCGATCTGAGCAAGGGCGCGGCCTTTAACTGGGAAGGCGTAGGGGCAACGCAGTTGCTCATCGGTTTCCCGCTCATGATAACACCGTTCATTATTTATGCCCCGCTTTCATTTTTTCATCATGCCGATATGGCTTTGATCATCATCGGTATAACAGGCGTGCTTTTTGTATTTACGCGTAGTTACTGGATCAAAAAACTGGAAGCTGATTTTCAGGAAAAAAGATACACCATAGCCGAAGGCTTTAGAAATAAATAATTTATGATAGAAGTTAAGAATCTAAAAAAAGTATATGCCGGTGTTATAGTAGTTAATGTACCGCAAATTGAGATACGCAAAGGCGAAAGCGTAGGGCTGATAGGCAATAATGGCGCAGGTAAAACAACCCTGTTCCGTATGCTGCTCGATCTGATACGCCCCGAAAGCGGCGAAGCGCTGATAAACGGCGAGAACGTTGCCCGGGGCGAAAAATGGAAAGACACCAGCGCAGCCTACCTTGATGAAGGCTTTTTGATAGATTACCTTACCCCCGAAGAATATTTTTACTTCATCGGCGGCCTGCATAACCAAAGCCGTGCCCATGTGGATGATTTCCTTGCGGGATACGGTGAGTTTTTTAACGGTGAGATACTGAAAAAAGGCAAATACATCCGCGATCTGTCGAAAGGCAACCAGTGCAAGGTTGGTGTTGCCGCCTGCTTACTGCAAAGTCCGGAATTGTTAATGCTGGATGAACCTTTCGCCAATATTGACCCAAGCACCCAGATACGTTTAAAAAACCTGCTGAAGGACCTGAACAAAACCAAAGGCATGACAACCATTGTATCAAGTCACGATTTGAGCCATGTTACCGAGGTATGCGACCGTATTTTGCTGATGGAAAAAGGTAAAATAATTAAAGATATTGTTACCAGCGCATCAACATTAAAAGAACTGGAAGCCTATTTCTCTGCCGGTATTATTGCAGAAACAGAAGCTGAATAACAATGCCCTACCAAATTCGAGAAGCCAATATAGCTGATGTTGGTGCCATTATCAATATCGCCCAAAAAACCTGGTGGCCCACTTATTCGCCTATATTGGGCGCAGAACAGATCACCTATATGTTATCTGTTCTGTATTCCACTGAAAAGATAAGCCAACAGATTGCCACCGGCGAGCAAAGCTTTTTATTGCTCATTGAGGATGAAGAACCCGTAGCTTTCGCAGGATACTCGCCCCGCGACGAAAACCCCGACATCTACAAACTTCACAAACTCTACTGTCTGCCCCAAACCCAGGGCAAAGGCTATGGCAAAATTTTGATAGACGAAGTTTGCCGTCGTGTTATAAACGCAGATAGTTACGCGCTTGATCTTAACGTGAACCGATATAACAAAGCCAAAGGATTTTACGAAAAGATGGGATTTTATGTGATTGGAGAAGAAGATATTCCCATCGGGGATTATTGGATGAACGATTATGTGATGAGGATGGATTTGTAAGGAAACAAAAAAGCCACCCTTTTACAGATGGCTTCATTATCAACTTGATCGAAAAACAATCGATCAATCAAAAATCACTCAATCAATCATTGCATTACACCGCGTCCGACAACGACGAGAAAGTAAAGTCCCTGATCTTCATCGGTGGTATCATATAGCTTTGGTATGATTCTACGCTGATGCTGCGCTCCGGTTTACCGAGGGCTTCCAGGTTGTTCAGCATAATTACCGGGCTTTCGTTAAAACGGAAGTTCTTCACCGGGAATTTGATCTCGCCATTCTCAATATAGAAAGTACCATCGCGGGTTAGTCCGGTTAACAGCAATACCTGCGGGTCAACCATGCGGATATACCATAGGCGCGATACTAAAATACCTTTTTCGGTACTTTTGATCATTTCTTCGAGCGAGGTGTTTCCGCCCATCATAATGATATTGCCCGGGCCCGGTTGCGGTGCAACACCTTTCTTTTTGGCCCAGTATTTCGAATAGCTTAACGTGGCTACTTTACCTTTATCTATCCAAACTGTTTTTTCGCGCGGCAAGCCATCACGGCCCCAGGTTGATGATGGCAGATCAGGATCGAACGGATCTGAATAGATGGTTACTTTCTCATCCATCAATTGCTCACCTAAACGGGTTCCGCCACCCTTTTTACTTAAAAAGCTACGGCCTTCCTCGGCGCTGCGTGCATCAAAACGGAACATGTTTTCCATCATATAGGTAGCCGCAACGGGTTCCAGTATCACCGTGTATTTTCCAGGCTCAATGGCGCGTGCGCCTAATGATGCATTGGCTTTCATAGCGGCAACACGTGTTGCCGATTCGGTATCTAACTTACTCACATCGGTAAAACCACGTGCCGCGTAGCCCGATGCTGTACCGGCATCGTTACGGGTAGTAACCGAGAATATCACATCGGTGCTTTTGTTATAGGCAAAAAAACCTTTCGAGTTCATTACCGCGCTAAAAGTGGTACTGTTCTCTAAAAATCCTGCTGCGCTTAGGTTGGCTTTCTTGGTTACGTCCAGGCTTTTAGCTACCAATTCGGCGCGGCTTTCGGGCGTCATGGCGGCGGTTTTTGGGTTATACGTTGTTGACTCTTTAAAGGTAGCCGGACCGGGCATATCTTCGCGCTCCGGGTTTTCAGGGGCTAATTGTGCCAACTCTTCTGAACGGCGTACCACGCGCTCTAAAGCCGCATCATCAAATTCATTAATATTAGCGCTGCCGCTTTTTTTACCATAGGCCGATGTTACCGAAAGGCCGGTAGTACTAATATCGCCCGCCGTAGAAACCGCGTTCAACGCGTAACGGATGTTACCGCCATCGCTGCCAAACAAGCTTACTTCGCACTCTTCGGCTTTTGAATAACTAAGCACCTTCTTTAATAAAGCCTGTGCTTCTTCTTTACTTAATATAGGCATACAATTATCCGATCTTTCGTTTAGTATTAATTACGTTAACTCCATTAAATCGCGCTGTTGACGAACCGTGCGATACCGCGCTTGATTGTGAAGGCTGGCCCTTACCATCGTTGAACGAACCACCCATGCGGTAATCGCGTTCATCGCAAACGGCTACACAGCTATTCCAAAACTCTTGCGTATTGGCCTGGTAAGATACATCGTTAAGCATGCCAACAATTTTACCTTCCTTAATTTCGTAGAACATTTGTCCGCCGAACTGGAAGTTATACCGTTGCTGATCGATAGAGAACGAACCATCGCCAATGATATAGATACCTTTAGCTACGTTTTTGATCATCTCATCAACACTCAGCGGTGTTTTACCCGGTTGCAACGATACATTAGGCATCCGCTGAAACTGTACATCGTTCCAGCTTTGCGCGTAGCAGCAGCCTTGAGATTCTTTCAAACCGATGATATGCGCCTGATCGCGGATGGCCTGGTAATTTACCAATACACCATCTTTAATAATATCCCATTTACCGCATTTAACACCTTCGTCATCATACCCAACAGCGCCTAACGAACCATACTGCAGTTTATCGCCAACAATGTTTACATGCTCACTGCC
Organism: Mucilaginibacter rivuli; assembly: GCF_019391655.1. Lineage (GTDB taxonomy): Bacteria > Bacteroidota > Bacteroidia > Sphingobacteriales > Sphingobacteriaceae > Mucilaginibacter > Mucilaginibacter rivuli. The sequence continues at coordinate 228,808 of NZ_JAHXPQ010000001.1, forward strand.
GAATTTGAAGTTTTTAGATTTCCATTTATCTAAGGTTAAAAAACTGGTACCTGCAAAATTTGCTTCGTACCCTAATACACGATCCAACTCAGTTGGGTGGCCTACCGATTCGTGAATGGTTAACCATAAATGCGATGGATCCAATACCAGGTCATACTTACCCGGATCAACCGATTTAGATACTACCTTTTCACTCGCCACGCGCGACATTTGTTTGATATCCTCTAACAGATCGTAACGATTTTTATAACGGGTTACTACGCCGGTTACTTTCTCAGCATCAGACGGTGTCATATATTCATAACCTAAACCTTTAGGAGAGCTTGAACCACGGATAGACTCAAAGCTACCGGCAGCACGGTCAACCTTGCTGATGTTAAAGTTTGGATAAATGCGGTGAACATCCTGGTCTATGTATGAACCATCTGTCGAGGCAAAGTATTTTTGCTCGTTAATGGCAAACAAGGTAGAGTTTACAAAGCTTGCGCCCGAAGCCATGGCGATACCATTTGCATTCAGCAACAGGTCAACCTTTTCTTTAATAGGAACCTCGAAAGCGTTTTTTTCGATAGGTGTTTTCCAGCTTACCTCGCCATACCCTTTTTGCGGGGCAAGCTCAACCGGTTTACCTCCAATTTTGGCATTCGCTTTTGCCACTGCCACCGCTTTTGCGGCGGTGGCTGCCATACCTTCCTTGGTCATTTGGTTGGTAGCGGCAAAGCCCCAGCAACCATTTGCTATCACGCGGATACCCACGCCATATGATTCGCCGCTGCCAACATTTTGCACGCGGTTTTCGCGGGTAATAATGGCCTGGTTCAAATAACGGCCAATACGCACATCGGCATAGGTTGCACCCTTTGCTCTCGCGGCGGTTAAGGCGGCATCGGCCAGTTCCTTTTTAATTTTTACGTCCACGTATTCTAACGCGGCCTCCTGGTCTATCGGCTTACCCAATGATGGCAAACCCGGCAGCATCAGCGCCGTAGCGCCCACTCCTGTTAAATAAAGAAAATCTCTGCGTCTCAAGGTTTCATCCTCCTTTTGTTTATGAAGTTTAGTGTTAGTTTTTTCAACGTTATGCTGAACCGAATTTAGCCTCGGCCCACAAAAAAGAACAAGCGGCCAACAACAGCAGGTAAAACCATATCTGGGAGATTGGCTTTACTATTGGTCGCTCAGTTGATGTCCGGAGGGTGTAATTTAGCAAATTTTCTTTTGTGTAACTATTTGTAACAAAAATCTTTCGCATGTTTTTAATGGTTTTCCAGTCTTTCTCACTAAAAGCATAAAAATCATTGCCATCATCACCAATATTTGCCACCGTTTGCCATCCCGGTTTAACGGGCCAAATACTCGCCGACCATAAAAATGGCATAGCCACACTTTGCACAAACGCCGGGTTTGTTGCCGCAACACTCACCTGTCCCGGTGCTGATCCGCTTAAAACCTGCATCCTTGTTTCATGATTAACCTGTGGAAAATCATCTACCAAATTGATCGATACGGGCACAGCTGCTTTACGGGCCGCCTTACTGATCAGCAAACTCCAATAAGCCGTATAATCATTTTCATCACCGGCCAGCATCCAACTGTAAGTGTTGTTAATGGTACTGAATATCACCTTACCCGAACCGGCAAGACAGGTGCTTACCAATGCCTTATTCCGGGCATCGCTCACCAAAATCTGTGTACCTTCTTTATAAATTATATTTACAGGGTCAGTAACCAACTTTTCTGTTTGTATGGTTTTTCCGGATAACTGCAAAGCCGCCGCGCTTTGGGTTTGTCCCGATATACGGTTAAGCGGGAAGCTGTTTCCAAACCAAATCGCACCCTTATCCGTACTATCCGCCCGAACAATTAACCCCAAGCCCTTTTGTGTTACTTGCTGCCTTAAGGCCGATGATTCGGCGGCACTTAAACTTTGCAGCGCTAACTGATCTCCCAATATCACATCAAAATTTTGAAAGGTAGCCGCGCTCAAATTGACCAGGTGCATTTGCGAAGCGTTGATAGCCTCGGTACTGAACTTATTTTTACTGATAGCAGTTCTGATATGTACCGCGTAACTATTAGCACTAAGCCAATTCTTCAAAAAACGGTTCTCAAAATCAGGCGAAGAGGCCAGTATTAATATCCTTACCGGTTTAACAGCAGTTACATGTATTGGCAACTGCTCACTCTCCAAAGTATCTTTATCGCTTTTCGCGATGAGGTTGTACACCGCATTCCCTTTTATTTTTGGCGTGGACCTCAATTCAAAATCGCTGTTCCCCTTTACGGTGATGGAATCTAAAGTAACGTTCAGGCCTTTTAATATGAGTTGATATGGCTTACCGTCATCTCCATTCAAATGCCCCTGAACAGTTAGCGCCTCGCCGCTTTTTAACTCCCTGTTCCAGTTAACCGTGGCCACTCCTGTTGGCTTTACAGCGGCGCCAAACCGCACCGGCATTTTATCTAATTGCTTTAATTCATCTGCATCTAATCCATATCCCCAAATATTCAAGCCGGTAATATCGGGATGGTTGGTTTTTATCTCCGTTAGGGTATTTAACAGAATTGCTTTGGCATATTCCTTTTTAATTGCCGCATTAGTGGTAAATATAGGTATGCCCGGGTATTGCTTTAAGCTATCTACGCTAAAACCATCGGTTAATAAAACGGCACGATGTTCATCCGGTGTTTTTTGCGTGCTTGTATAAGTAAGCGGCAACGCTATACAAGCCAGCATAGCCACAGCTACAGTAACGGCAACCATACGCCAAATCAAATGTCCCCTGTTCACGCGCATTGCCTCTTTCCAAACCGAAAAGATCAGCAGTACTAAACAAATAACGGCTACAATAATACTCCAGCTCATTTGTCCAGGTTTTTATAGTATTGTTGGGATATCCCCATATCAGGCTGAGTTTGTACAGCACGCGGCATAGGTTTGGCTGTATGCAAGGTTTGTTGAATGGCCTGTTCAACCCGACCAATATCTGCTTGCTGTGCCAGCGCAGGCGCTGCCAATATTCTGCGCATTGCGCTTACCGAAGCCAGGTAAACACCCGGCTGTGCCGATGCTTTTATACTCAATTGCTGCCCCGCTAATTGTAAGGTCCTAAACTGCTGTGTGCCTATCGGCGCCTTACTTTTCAGTTGCTCCAACACGCTCACCGCGTTTTGCAGGTTAATCATCGGGTTATCCAAAGGCTTAACAGTTGAATGCAGATCCGGCCCGATGATCTTATTCAGTTCTCCGCTCAAACGCTTTTCCATTTTTAATGGTGGTGTTTTAAAGCTGGTTTTGGCAACATACGCCCTCGACTTTTGTTGCAGATCCTTTAATAACCGCAATGCCTTATAAGCAAAGGGCAATGCTTCCTGCGGTTTATAAATACGCAGGTGCAACTCTGCGTTCCACATTTCGGTAAGGGTAGCTTTTAGCTGGTCTTTTTGTTTGGCATCAAAAAAGCCCGCATCTTCAGAGTTATCGTGTTTATCGGCATACTCATCCATTATTTTGTTCACATTATTAAAATCGGCGGGGTCGCTTAATGTGCTGCCCTCATGTTCACCAATGTTTGATTCCGATTCCTCACCTAAAAACTTGCCGTAGCGCAGTCGCAACAATTTCTGGTCTATCCCCAAATTATTGCTTCGTTTTTTAAAGGCATCCAAACTAATAGTGTCCCGTTCCTTTAATAACTGTTCGGCATCAATGATGATCTGCCGCTCACTCCTGAAAAATTCCGGCTTAAAATCCGCGCCCGAAACCAATCCGTTCATGCTCAGCAGCGCCGCTGTATCCTGTATCGAAACCGTATAAGCATCCGTTCGGCTCTGTTGATTATGGGTATCGGTAGCCTGTATAAAAAAGTAAAGTTCATCGCCGGGTTCCATATCCAGCTTTTTCATATCGATCAGCTTTTGCAGATCATACTTAGGCTTATGTTCGCCAAACGAAGTGTTAAATGGTATCTTGTATTCCTTAAACTTAACGGCTTCGCCTGTACCCTTGGCAACTGTTGCCATCAACAGCGCATTACTAATACCGTAATCATCGTTCAGTTGCGCCGTAATGTTTACTTGTGGCACTTCGCCAGCCTCAATATGGGTATATGGTTTTGGTGTGATGATACGTATCACCGGTGACGCATCTTTTATCACCTCCACCTGGTACAGGTCGGATAGCTTACCATCAATATCCACCTGGTAAAAGCCGGGTTTGGTTATGATTTTTTGAGTAGTGAATACCGTATGCCCGGCATTTGCCGATAAACTGATCCGCTCGATCTCATTAAATACTAATGCCGCCTGCTTTACCGCGATATTGGTGCTGATCTCCCATTTTACGCTGCATCCTTCTTCTACATTTAAAGTAAAGTAGCTCTGCTCCCGCACCGGTTTGCCGGTATAAGCAGGGGGAGAAATTATAAGTATGTTTTTAGCTATCTGCGGCAATACCTTTTCAGGAATTCTTTCAGCCATTGTTGGTACCGGGCTTAACGCGCTCTTTACTTTCTGTATCAATATCCCGCTTTTCGCGATGGCAAAACTTACCGCCAGCATCAGCATCAAAAATAAACCGGCTTGCCGCAAATGTTTGGTGAGTTGTTTCGGCATGCCATTTAGATCATGCAAAGCCCTTTCAACTTTAGCCAGTTGTAGCTTTTCCAGCAGGTTGAGGCTATCCTTTGGTTTCAATACCAATCCGCAACTTTCTTGCAGTTGCGGGTATTGGATATTTAGCAAGGCTGCAACTTTACTTTCGGTAATTGCCCATGGTTTCGCAACAGCTAACAATATCAACAAGGTCACAATCAATACCGCCGACGCCCACCCCAAACCAATAACACTATAAGCCAAGGTAGCAAAAGCCAGCGCAACCAAAACATTGGCCGCAACCTCATAGGCTACCCAGCGGCTGCGTATGGTGTTTAGGTGTTGTATGCCGCTGCTATCCATTTGCTGTTTTAGTTTTTTGATGAGATAACCACCGTTCCGCAAAAAATGCCAGTATCAGAACCAGCCATACGTAATGCGACAGATCAATATCATCTGCCATTCCTGCCAAAGTTTGTTTACCATTATTGCTCATCACCGGCATCATTTGTTTATATGCCATTACCCGTTTATCATTTGCTGCACTTTGGGCCGAAAGCTGCTCATCACTCACCAAAGCCAGCAGCATCCTTGGGAAATTATCATTCCATACCAGATCGCTCCACGCCGGACTAAAGCGGCTGTAAAAGCGATAAAGTTTAAATCCCTTACTTTGCTCGCTTGTTAAAACCGGTTTGCCAAATCCATCATGCCAAACTATCTGCTCATCTTTTTTCTCCGAAATGATCAATTTGTAAACCGGCACCTGCACATTGCCCAACCACGAGTTAACCACCTGCTCTTTACCCGTTTGGTACACAAATAAATTATCAGCCAATTGCGCTGCCGGTACATCAACTGGTTTCTTAGCCAGCCAGAACAACCAGGTTTGTTTTTGTTTAACCTGCAAAGCATTGGTATAATTCACCAGTTTTACGTTATGCGGTATCAATGGGGCGATGGCTTTTAAAGCCGCGTTCAAATAATTTGCATCCGGCTCACCGTTATCAGCAACAACCGCTATTCTAAAAACCGAAGTATCGGCTATAACAGTTTGTTGCGGCTTGCTTTTCAGCGATACTGTAACTCCGCCATTGGTAATTGCTGCATTAAACAGAGCATTGCTTTGTCCCGGTTGTACGGTATATGTTGAAAACGTAGTGCCATATTGATGGCTATCCCCCTTAACCACCCTGATGTTATTATCCTTTGTAAACCAGGCCTTCTCCAGCCATTCACTTGTTGAATCGGCAGGGCTATAAGTTTGCCACTTTAAATTGGCAATAATGGTAGGTTTGTTTCCGCCGAAGTGCTTCGCGGCATTATCTGTAAACAAATAAACAGGTAGCCTGGCGGGTGCTTTACCATTCAGCCGCGCAAGCATATCCCAATAATTGGCTGCGGTACTATCCGTAACTTTAGTAGTGTCTTTCAGTACCTCTAATAAGTTGGCTTTAGCAAAACCCGCATTAAAATAATGAAACTCATAGCCTGCCGCGGTAAGTGAGTCAACAGGCTTTTTAAACCGCGCATAGGTTTCTTTAAAGTTGTTACCGGGTATCATCACCCAGCCTTTTATTTTGCTGTTATTCGCCAAATGGCTTAAAAGTGGCATCGCCAATAGCCCGGCCAATGATACCAGGATCAGGCAGCGTAACATCAGTAACAAAATATCCAGCAACCTGAAACTCCTGCTGCTTTGCCGCGATGCCTCTCCCATCAATGCGATACTCCCCACCTTTAATGTTTTCCCCGGCGTGATATTCCACAGGTGTATCACCACCGGTATCAATACCGCCGCCACCGCTAAAAACCATATCGGATTGAGGAAATGCATTATTAGTATTGCGTATTACGAATTCATTTTGTTATTTGTTAATTCTTCTTCGCCAGCCGTAGCTTTAGCGAAGGATGGTATTCCGCTGCACCAAAAACTCGCGCAATGCTTCGTCCAGCGGTTGCGATGTGCTTATCATTTTATAGGCAATCCGTTTGCCCAGCAATTGCATCCGTAAGGCCGAAATATGCTGATCCAGGGTTTCCTGGTATTGTTTTTTAGTTTGCGCGCTTACCTGCACCGTTTTGCCTGTCTCCAAATCTTCTAATGTGGAGTAGCCCTTAAAGTCAAAATCCAACTCATTTTGTCCCATTAAATGGAAAACAACTACTTCGTGTTTTAACGCCGTCAGCGAGTCCAGCAATTTGCTGATCTCGCCTTCTGATTGATACATATCGGTAACAAATACCAACAGTTCCTTGCGCCCGGTTCCGGCAAATAGTTCTTTATAGTGTATGGGCTTGGTAAATGTTCCGGCGGGTTGTATTTGCTCAAGTTGATAGTATAACCGCTGCAAATGTTGTGGGTCGGGCCGCGATGGGAGCGAAAACAATTCGCCCTCTTTAAACACATACATTCCAATGGCGTCGCCCTGCAAATTGGCCAAATAAGCCAGCGAAGCTGTTAAAAATCTGGCGTAGTCTATCTTCTTTATCCCGTCATCATCATGGTTCATTGACGCACTCGCATCCACTAAAAACCGTACCGAAATGCTCGTCTCAATTTCCGATTCGCGGATATAGTACCTGTCGCTGCGGGCAAACATGCGCCAGTCCAGCCAACGCAGGTCATCGCCCGGCTGGTAGCTTCGGTACTGGCTAAACTCCAACCCCGGCCCCTTCACCGTGCTTTTATTAAACCCATTCATAAAGCCATCAATAACCGTTTTTGCCAGCAGCGGCAAATCCTTAATGGTCATTAATGTTTTGGGGTCGAGCACTTTATTTTATGTAATATGTGAGATGTTATATAAGATGGAAAAGGTAAGATGTAAAGAGACTGACAATACCTCTTACACCTTACGTCTTCCATCAAACTAAAGGTCGCTGTATCAATTGTATCAACTCTTCCGTCACTTTATCCGATGTTATTCCTTCGGCCTCGGCTTTAAAGTTGGTCAGTATCCTATGCCTTAAAACAGGGATAGCCATGGCGTGGATATCTTCCATCAGCACCGAATACCTACCTTTTAACAGGGCTCTTGCTTTGGCCGTCAATATCAGGGCCTGGCCTGCCCGCGGGCCTGCGCCCCAGCGTACCCACTCTTTAACATAAGTAAGGGTTGTAGTATCAGGGCGTGTAGCGCGGATCAGGCTGCTTACGTATCTTATCAGGTCCTCGTTAATGGTTACCTGCCTTACCAGTGCCTGCGCCTGCTGTATCTCTTCTGCGTTGATGATGGCATTGATGGTGGCTTTCGCTGTCCCTGTGGTACGGTTCAATACTTCATATTCTTCAGCCTCGGTAGGGTAGCCAATTTTTATCAGGAGTAAAAACCTGTCGAGCTGCGCTTCGGGCAATGGGTAGGTTCCGGCTTGCTCTATCGGGTTTTGGGTGGCCAGGATAAAGAAGGGTTTATCCAGCGGGTACGTTTGCCCGCCATAAGTAACCTCAAACTCCTGCATCGCTTCTAACAAGGCCGATTGTGTTTTCGGCGGCGTACGGTTAATCTCATCAGCCAAAATAATATTCGCGAAAAGCGGGCCTTTATTGAATTTGAAAAAGCGCTTGCCGGTTACGTGGTCCTCTTCCAAAATTTCGGTGCCTACAATATCGGTCGGCATCAAATCCGGTGTAAACTGGATACGCCTGAATGATAGGTGCAGGGCCTGCGACATGGTTTTAACGATGAGGGTTTTTGCCAGCCCCGGTACGCCTTCCAACAGGCAATGGCCGCCGGCTAAAAAGGCAACCAGCAGTTCGTCCAGTATTTCATCCTGGCCAACAATTACCTTTTGTATTTCCTTTTTTAACGATGGTAATTTCGCCAATAAGGTTTTAATATCTTGTTCTGTCAGTTGTGTTGAGGTCATTAATTTTGTGATAGTAAAATTTGAAAACACAATATATACTGCTTTAGCTTAGTAAGCAATATTTTATTAAGTTTTGCAGTAAAGTATCCAAATATTTACAAGATAGTCACAAATTATCGGATTTTGCTTAAAATATTGTACTACTTTAGTTGTTTAACATTACATGGCCATTAGCACAAAGTTTACATTTACCCGCCTAAGCTACCATAGCGGCGATTGGGATACCGACCAGCGCATGCCTGTAAACGTGCTTAACTCGCTTTTAGAATATACCACCATCCCTTTCGATCCCAAAGAAAAAGTGATCGCTTTGGATAGCAACGATATTTTCAGCGCGCCGTTTTGTTATCTCAGCGGCCACAAGCTGGTGCAGTTTGATATGCAAGAGCGCGCCAACTTTAAAAAATATGTACAAAACGGGGGCTTTGTTTTTGTGGATGATTGCAACCATGATATCGATGGGCTGTTCGCCAAATCGTTCGAAGCACAAATGGATGCCTTGTTTGGGCCGAAGAGTTTAAGGAAGATACCCAATACGCACCCCATTTACAGTTCGTTTTTTAAGTTCGATAAACCGCCAAACACTGCTTTTGAGCTTAACGGCTGGGGCGACGATCTTATTCACGATTACCTGAAAGCTTATGAAGTGAACGGCCGCATAGCGGTATTATACAGTAATAAGGATTATGGCTGTGAGTGGGATTATGACTTTAGGAATAAACGCTTTTTAGCGGAAGATAACACCAGGTTTGCGGTAAATATTGTAGTGTATGCCATGGGGAGCTGATAATTAAATGCGGCCACCACTAAAATGACAGCCGCATTTCGGTTTTTACATAGCAGTTGGGATAATGCTCCTCACCTCAACACTGCCATTCATTTTTAATACCGGGCAGCCTTTGGCAAATTCAACAGCCTCTTCAATAGTTTCGGTTCTCACCACAATAAAACCACTCAGCATTTCTTTCATTTCTACAAAAGGCCCGTCGGTTATTACATCATTTGGCTTTAATACTTTTGCCTCGAAACCTAAACGGTTGCCCGGGCTGGCTAACTTATTTTGCGCGGCAATGCTGCCCATCCAATCGCGCCATTGGGTTAATACGCCTTGCATTTGCTCGGGCGAATATTTAACATCAGGGTCCTGGTCATTTCTAAAGATAAATGCAAATTCGTTCATGATTTTTTAATTTAAATGGTTTTTCCTTGATAATGAGAGGGCATTGTAAAATTGGACAATTGTTGTAAAATAATTTAAGGCATATTAAATATATGCATTGCCATTGAGCATATAACGCTAAATTTAAAATAGTGCTTTAACAAGATGGCAGTATATAATTTGGTATCTCTCTTTTGTGGCCGGTAAAACATGTTAAAATCACCATAATTGCGAATTAGCTACGTAAAGGCTTGTTGTATGTAACTTTTTAATAGCAATGGAGGCATAATTATAAAGTTTTTAGCATATTGGTTTTACATTATAAAACTGACCCGATATGCGTAAAATTTTCCTCCTCTCGGTATTTGTTGCAACCTGCAGTCAACTTTCGGCTCAACAAAAAACCTCCAAAAAGCCCCTCGATCACACTGTTTATGATAACTGGCAAAGTATTGCCAGCGAACGCATCAGTGATGATGGTAAATGGGTAGTGTATGTAGCAAAGCCACAGCAGGCCGATGCCAACCTTTATATAAAAGACGTAAAGAATACCAGCGAATTAAAAATACCCCGCGCTGATACGGTAAGGTTAACCAGCGACTCCAGGTATGCTATATTTTTGATCCGCCCGTTTTATGCTGATACCCGCATGGCGAAGATCAAAAAGAAAAGCCCCGATGCTTTCCCGAAAGATACCCTGGGCTTGGTAGCCCTGGGAAGTAAAGACCTCAATAAAGTTCCCGGTGTAAAATCATTCAAAATAGCCGATAAGGCACCCGTTATTGCCTATCTGGCCAATGTAGCTACCGATACATCACGTGCCAGAACTGCTCCTGCAGCCGGTGCAACACCCGCGCCCGCTGGCAGAGCCGGCGCAGGTGGAGGCAGAGGGGGCCGGGGAGCCGGCGGCGGCGCAGCTGCACCTGCAAGTAAGGACGGTGGCGACCTGACCATTAAAAATATGGCACTAAATGGTAAGCAACATACCTATAAACTGGTTACAGATTACCTGTTGAGCAAAAATGGCAAGTTTGTGACTTTTGCGGTACTGGCAGGCCCGCGGGATAAGGATGTAAAAACAGGTGTGTATGTGTACGATGTGGAAAAGGATACCGCCAAATTAGTAAGTTCGGGCAAGGGTACTTACCGCAATTTAACTTTCGATGAAAATGGTAAACAGTTAGCCTTTACCGCCGAAAAGAATCCCGAAAAGGCACAGGTAAAACCATATAAACTCTATTATTATAATGCAACTAAAGATAGCGCCGAAGTTATAGCTGCCGAAAGCTCTGCCGGAATGCGCAGCAAATGGGCTGTAAGCGGCGATGGCAGGGTATATTTCAGCAAAAGCGGGAAGAACCTGTTTTTTACAACAGCGCCCATCCCTAAACCAATAGATACCACCATTGTTGATTTTGAAGTTGCCCACCTGGATATATGGAACTATAAAGACGATTACCTGCAGCCCGAGCAGTTACGTACCCTGCAGCGCGATCTGAAACGCAGCTACCTCGCTGTAATTGATCCGGATGACGCAGGTAAAAAGCTGGTGCAATTAGGTGATGAAGGTATAGAGAATGTACTGGTTGCCACAGATAATAATGATGCGCCTTATGCATTAGGGACTACTGATACCGGCGCGCGTGTACAAACGCAATGGGAAGGCAACACCAGCCGCGAGGCATACCTGATCAATATAAAAACAGGAGAGCGTACACGTATCAGCAACCGTTTAAGGGCACAATACAGCCTTTCGCCGGGTGGTAATTATGTGCTTTGGTTTGATTTTAAAGATCATAACTATTACACCTACAATGTAGCTACAAAAGTTAAAACAAACATCACAGCATTAGCAGGAACAAAATTTGTTGATGAATTGAACGATGTACCTGATGATCCGGGGTCATACGGTATTGCCGGCTGGACAGAAAAAGACAAAGCCGTTTTAATAAATGACCGTTATGATATCTGGAGCATTGACCCTGCAACGGGTAAGGCTGTGAGCTTTACTAATGGTCTTGGCCGTAAAGAAAAACTAACTTTCCGCTACTTGAATACAGATTTTGAGCAGCGGTTTATTAAAGACAAGCAAACCGTATGGTTACGTACCCAAAGCGAAGAAACCAAGCAATGGGGCTATTACCGTAAAAATATAGCAAGCGACAAAGCTCCCGAAAAGGTAATTATGGCAGCAAACAGCTACAGCGCATTAACTAAGGCAAAGCAGGGCGAAAACTTTATTTATACCAAAGAAAGCTACCAGGCATCGCCCGATCTGTATGTATCTGCCGATTTGAAAAAGGAAGTTAAAATGAGTGCTATCAATCCTCAGCAAGCCGATTATAACTGGGGCACTGCGGAACTGGTACAATGGACAACGCCAAAGGGCCATACCTCAAAAGGTATATTATACAAGCCTGAAAACTTTGACCCTAATAAAAAGTACCCAATGATAGCCTACTTTTATGAGCGCTTATCGGACGGTTTGTACAACTACCTTCCGCCAATGCCAACACCTTCGCGTTTAAACATTCCGTTTTTTGTAAGCAACGGTTATCTGGTTTTCGCGCCCGATATCAGTTACGAAACCGGTTACCCGGGACCATCAGCAGTTGAGTATGTAAACTCGGGTGTTGAAGCATTAAAGAAAAATACCTGGGTTGACGGGGCTCATATTGGCTTACAGGGCCAAAGCTGGGGAGGTTACCAGGTAGCTTACCTGATCACACAAACCAATATGTACGCTGCCGCATGGGCAGGTGCACCTGTAGCCAACATGACATCGGCTTACGGTGGTATCCGCTGGGAAACCGGGGTAAGTCGTGAGTTTCAGTACGAAAAAACACAGAGCCGTATTGGTGCTACCTTATGGGATAAACCCGAGTTGTATATTCAAAACTCGCCATTGTTCCAATTACCGAAGGTGAAAACGCCTGTGGTTATCATGTCTAACGATGCGGATGGTGCCGTACCATGGTACCAGGGTATTGAAATGTTTAGCGCCCTGCGCCGACTGAACAAACCGGTTTGGCTGTTGGTGTATAACGGCGAAGCGCATAACCTGGTACAGCGCCAAAACCGTAAAGACATACAGATACGGGAGCAACAATTTTTTGACCATTATTTAAAAGGTGCACCCATGCCCGTTTGGATGGATAAAGGCGTACCCGCTATAGATAAAGGAAAAGACTGGGGCTTTGAGTTAGTGAAATAGAAAAGGATATTAAATAAGAAAGGCGCTTAGAGGTTATCTGAGCGCCTTTCTTATTTATAAAGATAGCCTGTTATTTTGACGGGGATAAGGTAGAACCTAATGAACGGCTTGAAAGTGTTCCGGTTGTATTAGTGGGTGTTTTTTTAGCCGAGAACGGGCTTGAGCCAAAGCGGAAGATAATTGAAACAAAGGGGTTAAAGCGTGTAACCTGCTCATTCAGGTCGGCCTCCTGTAAACTTGTTGCTATAACCTGCCCGCTTGTAAACTGGCCTTTCAAATTAGTCATTTGGTGTGCTGCTATACCAAAGTTAATACCCATATTTTGGTTGTACAGTAACGAGTAACCTGCAATTACAATAGGCGATATGCCCGGGCTGCTGCTATTAAGCGCCACACCTAAACCGGCCGTAAAGCTACTGCTTAACGTGCCAGATTGCTTTGTAATGTAATGGAAAGCCACTGTAGGAGCATATTGCGCTAACGATTCGCTTGAAGCAGGGGTAATGGTATAAGTGCCAAGCGGCGCGCCACTGGCATCGCGGTTTTGCTGCGCAAAATGAGTATGCGGTTTGTATAAAGCAAACGGGATGTAAGTAAAGCCATATACAGTAACAAACTGGCCGCTTTCTTCAGTTTGTATGGTTAATGTCCATTCTTTTCTCGTGTCAGAATTGGTTACTGTTAAAGTAAACACTTCGTTATTCAGTTTTGAAACCGTGATCGGGTCGGATGTTGAAACAGACAGGTATTTTTCGTAAAACTCACAATTGTTGTTTTTAGCGATAGCCATTAACTGGCCAAATTCAGTCTCGGTTTTGGCATCACGCAGTGCCTGCTCTAAACCTGTGCATGGGTCAATACCGCCGGTGGCAGCTGTAGCGGGTACAGGTAATGTTCCCGATAACTTTAAGCTACGTGTTTGGTTAATGGTGTAATGGCCGTTAGGCAGTAAATTATGGATAACAACTACTACAGGTTTTTTATTAGCTATTTGATATAAAGGAGCAGTATTTGATAAAGCCAGATCTATAGATATCGTATCAATATTTGAAATTTTTGCTTTAGTCGTTTTTTGTGCATATCCGGCAGCACAGCTCAATAAAAATAATAAAGTTAAAAGGTTAGTAAATACTCTCTTCATATGTTATTAGTTAAATTATATTTATTACAAAACCGTAAAAGTATTCATTTTAAGTATATTAAATCAAATTATTGAAAGAAATATTCTAAAAAAGTATCTGTTTTAATTAAAAATTAAATATTATTCTTAAAAAGGACTTTAAATTTATTAAAAACGAAAGTGTTGAACAGTAGTAACTTATGGAAGTCTGTTTTTTTTACCGACAAAAAGTTTTGTTTAAATAGTCTTTTGGAATATGAACTATCTTATGATAAATTATTTTATCAGCAAATATTGCATATAACAGGTGGGTAATACCTTGTTTGTATTGACTGTCAATCTGTTTATAAATACAATAATAGAAATGATTATCCGCATAATAGTCGGGTGTTATTTTATAACTTGCAGCAAATCTAAAACACCATGCTTATTTGTTGTTTCAACTACATACGTTGCTTTTTAATAGCTGCATTGCTCTTGATTTCTCAACATACCCTCAAGGCCCAGATAGCTTTAGTGCAGCATCACATCGTATTAAAGAAAGGTATCCCGCTTGATCTTAAAGTGTTAAAAAGCTACAACATCAGTGTAGCTGCCGAGGGGATGCATCGCCTGCGCTTTCTTTCAAAAAGCCCGGACGGGCAATTGTTTGCGACCGATATGCATAGCCTGGCAGATAATAAAGCCGGTAAGATCTATCTTTTTGAAGATTGGGATAGTGCGACTAAAGCCTTCAAAACAACAACTGTTTTTGCTGATGGCCTGCACAACCCCAACCAAGTAATGTTTTACAATGATAAAGGCATAAATTATATCTACATAGCAGAAACAGATAAACTATCGCGGTACATCTATCACAACGGGGATAAGGGATTAAAAGGCAACGGACAGGTGCTTGCCCGTTTTCCGGATAGGGGATTGAGTTATAAATATGGTGGCTGGCACCTTACCCGCAGCCTGGCGCAGCATAACGGAAAAATTTATGTAAGTGTGGGTAGCAGTTGTAATGCCTGTGTGGAGAAGAAAGAAGATGTGAGGGCCATGGTGCTGGAGATGAACCCCGACGGTACAGGGCAAAAAGTATATGCATCAGGCATCCGCAATGCCGTAGCTATTAAATGGGCCGGTAATAAATTGTGGGGCACCTGTATGGGCCGCGACCTACTTGGCGCCGATAAACCCGAAGACCTTTTTGGTACAATTGAACAAGGTAAAAATTATGGCTGGCCCTGGTACTTTCAATACCAGCAAAAAATATACCCCGATGTGGCTATGATGGATTCTGCCAAATACCAGCACATCAAAGTACCGGCTGCGCCGCCACTTGCTTATTGTGGCTTTAAGGCGCACTCTGCTCCGCTTGGTTTTGACCAGTTCACTAATTTTAATGACCCCTTGCTAAAAGGTAACTTCCTGGTGGCCTTACATGGTTCAACTACAGTTAAACGCCAACGGGGTAATGCTGTAGTTTTGGTAGCCGGGAAAGACAAATATGTAGATATTGTTTCAGGTTTCCTTGTCGGGACGGCAGACAAAGACCGCCTGGGCAGGCCTTGTGATGTAATGATGAATGATGTAAACTCATTTTATATTACCGATGATAAAAACGGGGTGCTTTATTATGTGTGGAAATAGAATGTAGCAGCTTATTTACAGGCATTTTATTGAAGTTACCCGGATAAAATATATATTCGGGCTACCTTTTATAATCCGTATGAAAATTTTATTCAGTAAAATCAGCCTGTACGCGCTATGCCTGCTTATGCCCTTGGTAATGAGTTTTGGCTTGCAGCCAGGGCCTGTTACTATTTACCTTGCCGGAGATTCTACCATGGCTGATAAGGCCGTTAAAACCTTCCCTGAAACCGGCTGGGGTATGCCATTCAAGGCGTTTTTTGATAATACAGTTACTGTAAAAAATATCGCTAAAAATGGCCGTAGCACCAAATCATTCATTGCCGAAGGTTTATGGAACTCGATAGCCGATAACCTGAAAACAGGAGATTACGTGCTGATACAATTTGGCCATAATGACGAAGTGCCTACAAAAGCCACCTATACACCCGAAGCGGATTATAAAGCTAACCTGGTACGTTTTATAACCGAAACCAAGGCTAAAGGCGGTGTGCCTGTTTTAATAACACCGGTTGCCCGCCGTAAATTTGATAAGGATGGTAAGGTACAGGGTACGCACGATGTATATGCGGCATTAGTACGCACTGTGGCTCAGGAACAGAATGTACCCCTTATTGATCTGGATAAAGAAGCACAGGCCCTGATACAAAAATTTGGCCCCGAAGATTCTAAGATGCTGTTTAATTATTTAACGCCCGGCGAAAACCCTAACTACCCCGACGGTAAAAGTGATGATACGCATTTTAGCGAACTGGGTGCACGCAAAGTAGCCGAAATGGTGTTGGCCGATATAAAGGCTTTGAAACTCGATTTAGCTAACAGGATCGTTATATCGCACATAGGAGTAAAATAGTAGATATGAAAAACAGAAAATACTTACGCGCAATTTTATGCGGAGCATTGGTGCTCATGTCATTCAAGCTGGTGCCTCCAACTCCTATAAAAGTTTATCTTATAGGCGATTCTACCGTTTGTTTATACACAGCTAAACAATTCCCAATAAACGGATGGGGGATGCCTTTTGCAAATTATTTTGATGCAAGCGTTACTATTGATAACCGAGCAAGAGGGGGCCGTAGCACCCGTACATTTTTAGAGGAGAACCTTTGGAAGCCTGTTGCTGATAGCCTTAAGGCCGGTGATTATGTATTTATGCAATTTGGCCATAATGATGAAGCTAAAGAACCGCAATTTGCGGCCCGTTACACACCCGTGCCCGATTATAAAAAGAACCTCATTAAGTTCATTACCGAAACCCGTGCAAAAAATGCTATCCCAATACTGGTAACTCCAGTAGGCAGACGGAGCTTCGATAAAGACGGAAATATAAAAGAAACACATATAGAGTACTCGAAAGCTGTTTTCGAAGTAGGCGATGAGTACAAGGTTCCGGTTATTGATTTGGATAAAAGAAGCCGTGAACTTTATCAGAAAATGGGTCCTGACAGGTCAAAGCTATTATTTATGGAGCTGGATTCGGCGGAACATCCAAACTACCCTTTGGGCAGGCATGATAATACACACTTTACCGAGTTTGGCGCACGTAAACTTGCCGAAATTGTATTAAATGAGCTTAAGGCGCAACGCATTGAACTGGCCGACAGAATAGTAAAAGGCACAAACGCAGCAACTGTAAATCCACAAGCAAAATGAAAAAACTGATCATATTAAGCATCATGTTCGCTTTCGCGATCAATGCACAGGCTCAAAAACGAATTGTTGTAGCGCAGGATGGCAGCGGCAACTATAAAACCGTACAGGAAGCCATTAACGCCGTTACTGATAACAACAGATCAGTTACTGAGATTTTTGTAAAAAAAGGTACGTATAAAGAGCGTATTGTAGTGGCTGTATCAAAGATCAATATTACCCTTATTGGCGAGGACGCCATGAGCACCATTCTCACCTTTGATAATTATGCCAGCCGACTGGATAGCACGGGTAAGGCTTTAGGCACATCGCGCACGGCAAGTTTTTATGTATATGGCGGCGGCTTTACCGCTAAAAATATCACTTTCGAAAATTCAGCCGGACCGGTTGGGCAGGCGCTGGCTATTTACGTTGCCGGCGATAAGGCCGCTTTTTACAATTGCCGTTTCCTTGGTTTCCAGGATACCATATATACCAACGGCAGGGGTACACGTGAATACTATAAAGATTGCTACATTGAAGGAACTACCGATTTCATATTCGGCGCGGCAACCGCGTTGTTTGAGAATTGTGATATCTATTGTAAAAAGGGTGGCTCGTACATATCGGCTGCCTCAACATTGGATACTACTAAGTACGGGTATGTTTTTATGCATTGTAAAATAAGCGGCAGCGCACCCGATAACAGCTTTGCGCTTGGGCGCCCATGGAGGCCAAATGCCAAGGTTGTATACTTATATTGTGATCTGGGTAAGGTAGTTTCTGCCGGAGGGTGGGATAACTGGCGCAACCCCGAGAATGAAAAAACGGCTTACTATGCCGAGTATAAAAATACCGGAGATGGTTATCAGCCTGAGAAACGTGTGGCGTGGTCGCACCAGTTAACAGATGATGAAGCTAAAGCTTATACTAAAGAACAGATCCTGAACGGTTGGAAACCCACATCAAAATAATATGCAAAAGATAATTTGTGCCCTAATGTTTATGTGTTGTGCAAATGCGTTTGCGCAAAAAAAGATCGTTGTTGATCAAAATGGCGGCGGCGATTTTAAAACCGTTCAGGCCGCGTTTGATGCCATACCGGCACATAATACAAGCCGTGTGGTGATCTATGTTAAAAACGGCACATATCATGAAAAACTACGCCTTGACTCGGGCAAAAATTTTGTTGAGTTGAAGGGCGAATCAGGCTCTGGTACAATACTCACCTATGATGATCATCCCGGCAAGGTAACTGCTAACGGGCGCGGTATTAACACACAAAATTCTTACACTTTTCAAATGAATGCCAATGACTTTTATGCGCATGATATTACCTTTCGTAACGATGCCGGCTTTACCGCGGGCCAGGCTGTAGCGTTGGAAGCACGGGGCGACCGGGCTGTATTTATCAACTGCAGGATTACGGGCAATCAGGACATTTTGTTTCTGAACAGCGAGACCAGCCGCCAGTATTATAAAGACTGTTATATTGAAGGCACTACCGATTTTATATTCGGTGCTGCAACAGCATGGTTTGAAAGCT
This sequence comes from Mucilaginibacter rivuli, assembly GCF_019391655.1. GTDB lineage: Bacteria > Bacteroidota > Bacteroidia > Sphingobacteriales > Sphingobacteriaceae > Mucilaginibacter > Mucilaginibacter rivuli. The sequence goes on from NZ_JAHXPQ010000001.1 coordinate 247,574, forward strand.
GCCATATCCACAGCAAAAAAAACTCGCATATTACGGCTGCATCAACACCGCAAAGCCACCCTTATGGCTTTATTTTTAATAATTGTACCTTAACAGGCGATACCAGCCTGCATTCGGTATCATTAGGCAGGCCATGGCGGCCGTATAGCATGGTGGTTTATATGCATTGCAACATAGGCCAGCATGTTAAGCCCGAAGGATGGAGCAATTGGAACCAAACAGAAAGTTATAAAACAGCGCGTTATGCCGAGTATCAAAACTATGGCCCGGGCGGGTCGGCAGCTTCGCGGGTATCATGGTCAAAGCAATTAACCTCGGCCGAAGCGAATAATATCACTCTAAAAAATATTTTCCCCGGCTGGGATCCTCAAAACGTAAGGTGAGTTAAATAGATTAAACAGCACATGTTTTTGTATTGGAAAACGCCCGGATATTGAATACTTTTGGTTACAAGAAATAAAAAATGCCTTATCAACCCGGTCTGCATATTTTAGTGGAATTTTCTGTATCCAATATTTTAAGTCTTTCAACATCTGTAAACTGTAAAGTCTTTTTCGATCGTTTGATCGTTGATCATTCCCTCGAAAAAGTAGGCGAGGTTTATCATGATTTTGATGGAGCCGGTTTTACGGCAGTAGTTTGTTTAACAGAGTCACACCTGTCTATTCACACCTGGCCCGAATTTAACCTGGCTACGTTTGATATTTTTTTATCGAATTATCAAAAAGATAACTCTGATAAGGTTCGGGCTATTTATAGTGATGTATTAGAATTTTTTGAAGCTACCGAAATGAAAAAAACGGAACTGGTAAGGTAATATGGCTACAATAAATTTAAGGGCCTTTCCTTACTCAGAAGATGTAGCCTGCCCTAAATGCAAGGACCAGATAGTGCTTTACGACCCCGAGGGTAGTGAATTTTGTGTGTGCCGATCTTGTAATTCACTTATTCGCTTTTCGGGCAAGAGTACGCCTGTTTTTCAAAAACACATTTTACCGCTAAAACAAGAGCCTGTAATTAAACTGGGCTCGATAGGTGCTTTTAATGATTATACCTTTAAGGTAATTGGCTATATAGAAAAAAAGGAAAAAGGCACTGCTTACGCGTGGCGCGAATATATTCTTTACAACTATGAAAAAGGTTATGCTAATTTTGCAGAGTACGATGGCCATTGGACATTTGTTGCAGGAAAGGAGTTTTACCCTGACCTTGAAGTGCTCAAAAACAACAATTGGGATTTTATTGACTACGGAGAAAATGAATACAAACTTTTTAATAAATATACCGCTGTAACCACTGCGCTGATTGGTGAGTTTGACTGGGATATTTTGCACGAGCAGGCCCATGTATCAGAGTTTGTTGCAGCCCCTAATATTATTTATAATGAGCAGGGGAAACCGGGGATATCGGGTGCCGATTTTTATCTCGGTAAATATGTTCAGCCTGCCGAAATAGCTGAGGCCTTTAAAGTAAACCTTGATCAATTTCCCGAGAAAATAGGTATTGGCGCTAATGAACCATCTGTACATGCTAAACGATGGTTTGCAGTAGCTAAAATTACTCCATTGTTAATCATATTATTGGCGGTTGTCGGGCTTATTGTATCATTTACCCACCCGGAGTACCAGGTTATGAGTAATGATTATTACATCGTAAATGATTCTACCAAGCTTAACGAGTTTAAGCCGTTTGTTACGCAATCATTCAACTTAAAGAACACCTCATCAGCATTGGAGTTTTTTATAAGATCGGATATTGACAACAATTGGGTAGAAGCAACCGTAGTATTGGTTAATGAAAGTAATAACCAAAGTTGGGAAGTGACCGAAAGTATTGAATATTATCACGGATATGAAGATGGAGAAAGTTGGTCGGAAGGTTCGCAGGTTGCCAATGTGCTCTTGTCTGCTATTCCGCGCGGCAAATACCATTTAAATATTTACCCGGCATCCGGCGATCTGAACAGTAAAAACATCCATATTAACATTGTTGCTGATCCGATCATATGGCGAAATGTATGGGTTTCTATTTTATTACTATGCCTTTACCCGTTTTATGTTTGGTTAAGGATGCGCATGTTCGAAAAAAAGAGGTGGATGAACAGTGATTATTCACCGTATGAAACTCACAACTAAAATGAAATATATTAAAGCGGTACGCATTTACCTGGTTTTGGCTTTTTTAATAATAGGGTATTACGCTTACAGTTCCTTTTATGGGATAGCCTTTTGGGAAAGCAGTACAATAACCAAAAACACTGAATATAATAACAATAGCCACGTAAGGGGTGTTCACGTATTTTATCACAAATAAAAGATTATTATTATGAGCTTACACGAATTAATTAACTACAAGTACATTATAGCTTCTATATTGTATTCGGCAATAGGGATCATTATCCTGCTGATATCGTATTGGATAATTGAAAAGATCACACCCGAAAACCTGTGGAAAGAAGTTGTTGATAAGAACAACATCGCGCTTGCTATCGTTTGCGCTTCTTTTATGATAGCAGTAGCTATGATCATCAGCTCGGCAATACACGGATAATTGATATGAATAAAAAACTGCATGCCCTGCTGCTTATATCGGTATTTGTAGTAGCAACCTGCGGTCTGATCTATGAGTTGATAGCAGGAACGCTTGCCAGTTATCTGTTGGGCGATTCTGTTACGCAGTTTTCTACCATTATAGGAGCATATCTGTTTTCGATGGGTATAGGCTCATGGATATCCAAATACTTCGAAAAAAATATCATTTCATGGTTTATCCAGTTAGAGATATTGGTTGGCCTTGTTGGTGGCACCAGCTCTACCATTTTGTTTTTAGTATTTGAGAGTGTCGCGTCATTCCGCATTATACTTTACAGCCTTGTGGGTATAACAGGGGTATTAGTAGGGCTGGAAATTCCACTGCTGATGCGGATACTGAGAGACAGGTACGAGTTTAAGGATCTCGTTTCAAAAATATTTACGTTCGATTATATTGGTGCGCTGCTGGCATCTATTGTATTTCCGTTACTGCTAATACCTTATCTTGGGCTGGTAAAAACATCATACATGGTGGGTATCCTTAATGTTGGTGTGGCGCTCATTGTTTGTATCAGTTTTAAAAAAGAAATTAAGGCAGCAGTATATTTACAAACAAGTGCCATATTGAGTATGATGGCACTTTTAGTTGGCTTTGTATATGCAGGGGTTATTACTAATTTTTCGGAAAGCCTTACCTATGCGGATACCATAATCTACTCAAAAAGTACACCCTATCAACGGATTATACTTACCAAAAAAGGAAAAGTGCTGCGCCTTTTTTTAAATGGCAACCTGCAGTTTAGTTCAGATGATGAGTACCGGTATCACGAGGCACTAGTGCATCCAGGTTTGCAGGCTTTGCCTAATGCGCATAATGTATTGGTAATGGGTGGGGGCGATGGCCTTGCCGTGCGAGAAATATTGAAATACCCAAATATCCAAAGTGTAACGCTTGTTGATCTGGATAAAGGCATGACGGGTTTGTTTAAATCAAACCGGATGTTGTTGAATCTTAATAAAAGCTCGCTGTTATCACCTAAGGTAAAGGTAATTAATGCTGATGCCTTTAGCTGGTTGCGACAGGACAAAAAGAAGTTTGATTTTATGGTGATAGACTTCCCCGACCCATCAAACTATTCAGTTGGTAAATTATATACCAACTCATTTTATAAACTTGCTAAAACAGCTCTTGCATCCGGGGGGATCATGGTGATACAGGCTACATCGCCATACGTAGCGCCAAAATCATTTTGGACAGTTGATACTACCTTGCGTTCTGTAGGCTTTCATACTATACCTTATCACAACAATGTGCCATCGTTTGGTGAGTGGGGCTATATTATGGCAACAGAAAGCCTGGTATATAAAAAACCAACTACCTTTTTACCGGGGATGCGCTTTATCACCAAAGAGAGTCTTGACCTCATGTTTTATTTTCCAAAAGATATGGCAAAAGTGAAAACAGAAGTGAATAAGCTAAATAACCAGGTGCTGGTAAAATATTTTGAAGATGAATGGTCATCCGTTTTATAAAGGCGCTAATCTTTTAAGTGGATCGAACCGGCGATCATTCCTGCTTAAAGCGGGTATCATCACTACGGGTATTATGCTAAATGGCTGCCTGCGTAAGCTCAAGCCAAATACTCCTTATAAGAATATTACAGGCACTATAAAAGGCCCAAATGCAAAGGCGGGGCATATTTTGCGCGATAAGTTATCATTACCTGTATCAACAGGTACGCGCCAGGTTAAAACGCTTATTATTGGTAGCGGTATATCGGGCCTGTCGGCTGCGCGTTATTTAAAAATGCAGGGCCACCTTGATTTTGAATTACTGGAATTGGAAGATCACGTAGGCGGTAATGCACATTCAGGAAAAAACAATGTATCAGCATACCCGTTGGGAGCTCACTATATCACTATCGCTAATAACGAAGATACCTTGCTAACGGATTTTTTACAACATTGTGGTGTAATTACCGGTTTTGAAAATAACCTGCCTGTTTACAACGAGTACTATTTGTGTTTTGATCCGGAAGAGCGCCTGCTTATTAACGGGCAATGGCAGGAAGGTTTAGTGCCCGAGTTTGGCCTGAATAGCACAGACAAATTTGAGGTGAAAAAGTTTTTTACGCTGATAGAGCAGTTTAAAATGGCAAAAGGAAACGACGGTAAATATGCCTTTGATATCCCGATAGACAATAGTTCTGCCGATGACAGCTTCAGGGCCCTGGATAGAATAAGTTTTAAAACATATCTAAACCAGCAAAAATTAACCTCCAAATACTTGTTATGGTATGTAAATTACTGTTGTAAAGATGATTATGGGCAAAAAATAGATAAGATATCGGCTTGGGCCGGTTTGCATTACTTTGCATCGCGCAGGGGCAAAGCCGCCAACGCCGATGCAAATGCTGTTTTAACCTGGCCAGAAGGTAATGGCTGGCTAACAAAAAAACTGGAAGCCGATGTGAGCGGGCATGTACTTAAAAAGATTATGTGTTACAGCATCAGTTACAATCAGCAAGGTAAAGTTGTGGCAGGTATTTATAATATAACATCGGGCACAACAAGTACCATAGTTGCCGATAATGTTATTATGGCAACCCCACAGTTTATAAACCAAAGGTTGTTAAAAGAAGGCGTAACCAGGATTATGGATTACAGCAGCTTTAATTATTCGCCATGGTTTATTGCTAATATTACCGTTAATCATTTACCACAGGCAAAGGGAATGGGTTTATGTTGGGATAATGTTGCTTATGATACCCCATCTGTTGGTTATGTTAATGCAGGGCAGCAAACAATTAATATGGTTGACGAAAAAAGAGTTTTAACCTGGTACCTCCCATTATGTGATCATGAACCACGGGTGGCGCGTCTTGCAGCTTATACCCGCACTTATGAGCAGTGGATGGATATAATGATTCCGGAGTTAGAATATATGCATCCGGGCATTACAGAAGCCATTGAACATGTGGAATGCTGGATATGGGGACACGGCATGATATATCCGGCTGTAAATTACATTTGGGGGCCAAACAGGGATGCGGCTAAACAACCGGTTAATAATACCCTGTTTTTTGCACATACAGATCTGAGTGGAATATCGATATTTGAAGAAGCATTTCACCAGGGTATCCGTGCCGCTAAACAGGTTTTGGCTATTTATGGAAAGTAAGCCAATATATAAACAGCCCTGGCTGCATTCGGCAGTTATTGACGGGATATTTATACTATCGCCTCCGTTCATTGCCTTATTGTTGGTTATTTGTTTCCCAAGCCGGTTTCAGGTAACAACTACCATCCCGGTTTATTATTGGCTTTTTCTGGTTGTTTTTATAGATGTGGCCCATGTGTACAGTACCCTTTATCGTACCTATTTTAATAGCAGGGCATATAAAACAAACACGCTGTTAATTATAGTACCAATTGCATGTTATATAGGCGGCGTTTTACTGCATAGTTATGATGGTATGCTGTTTTGGCGCATCCTTGCCTATCTTGCTGTTTTCCATTTTGTGAGGCAGCAATATGGTTTTATGCGCTTATATTCCAGGCAAGAGAGGGGCAGTTACTGGTTCAGACTTATCGATAAACTGGCTATTTATTCGGCAACAGTTTATCCATTATTTTATTGGCATTTTGGAGATAAGAGAAACTTTAGCTGGTTTGTAGAGAACGACATCTTATCCTATTCTTCACCCTCATTACAGGCCCTGGGCTTTATGGTTTACCTTGTAATAATAGTGCTTTACTTAATTAAAGAGGGCATTTATATAATCAATACCAAAATTATTAACTGGCCGCGAAATATCCTGATAGCAGGCACCTTTTTCTCATGGTATTTCGGCATAATTTACTTTAACGGAGACCTGGCCTTTACTACGCTAAATGTGATCTCGCATGGGGTTCCGTATATGACCCTGATATGGGTGTTTGAGAAAAAAAGGTACAAAAAAAGTAAAATCAAAGAGAGCATCATTTTAAAGAATACTTTTGGCCGGTATAGTGGCGTGCTGTTTTTTATTATGCTATTGATTTTTTTGGCCTACCTGGAAGAGGGCTTGTGGGACGGGATGATATGGAAAGAGCATGGAAGCGTGTTCGGGATATTTACATCATTACCCACAATACGCAACGAGCAGGTGTTATCACTTTTGGTACCGTTACTTGCCTTGCCTCAATCTACCCATTATGTGCTTGATGGTTTTATATGGAAGATCAAAAGCACATCAACTCATATGTGTAGTTAAGGATACATTTTTGCTCTTTAAACAAAAAACGCTTAAATCATTTGATTTAAGCGTTTTTAGGGAATAAACCCTTTGGCGGAATGGACGGGACTCGAACCCGCGACCCCATGCGTGACAGGCATGTATTCTAACCAGCTGAACTACCACTCCGTGTTTGGGATTGCAAATATAGGGTCTTAATTTCAATCCGCAAATAAATTTTAAAATTCTTTATGCAATGCTTCCTTCCTGCAGTTTTTCGGCGTTCTCGGCAAACTGTAGGGCTTCCATTATTTCTAATAAATTACCGTTCATTACTTCGGGTAAGTTATAGATAGTGAGGCCAATGCGGTGCTCGGTAACACGCCCTTGCGGATAATTGTAGGTGCGTATCTTTGCTGAACGGTCACCTGTTGATACCATCGTTTTTCTTTTCTTCGATATTTCTTCGAGGTGCTTTTGAAGCTCCATTTCGTAAATACGCGAGCGTAAAACGCCTAAAGCCTTGTCATAATTCTTCAATTGCGACTTTTGATCCTGGCATTGTGCTACTATCCCGGTAGGGATGTGCGTTAACCTTACGGCCGAATAGGTGGTATTTACCGATTGTCCGCCTGGCCCCGAAGCGCAGAACAGATCTTTACGGATATCGTTTACATGGATCTCCACGTCAAACTCATCAGCTTCGGGTAAAACCACTACCGATGCAGCCGAAGTGTGTACACGGCCCTGTGTTTCCGTGTCAGGTACACGTTGTACCCGGTGTACACCCGATTCAAATTTTAGCGTACCATAAGCATCCTCAGCATTCACGTTAAAAATGATCTCCTTGTAGCCACCCGCGGTACCTTCGGTATAATCAACCAGCTCGGTTTTCCAGCCTTGCTTTTCGCAGAAGCGGATATAAGCACGGTATAAATCGCCGGCAAACAACGCGGCCTCATCGCCACCTGTGCCACCACGTATCTCAACAATAGCATTACGGCTATCTTCCGGATCTTTAGGTATTAGCATCAACCGGATTTTTTCTTCCAGCTCAGTTTGCTGTGGTAATAGTTCATCCAGTTCGGCTTTAGCCATCTCCCTAAAGTCGGGATCTTTTTCTGTAGCCAAAATTTCGCGGTTAGCTTCAATGTTGCTCATCACGTTGGCATACACGGTGTACTCTTCAACAACCTTGGTCAGGTCTTTATATTCCTTATTCATCGCGGCAAAGCGTTTCATATCCTTCATAATATCCGGACTGCTTAACTCGCGTTCAACATCTTGCCAGCGTTCTTTTATCGCTTCTAACTTATCTAACATGTTATTTTGAAATTGTTATTGCGTTATATTGGTATCAATAACCTATACCTAATACTACAAATAATATGCAAAAGTACAGAATTTAAGTAATAAACGTATTTTGCATGCCAATTAGGCATAATCCCGATATCAGTCAACCAAATGCAACAAGCAAAGGCTATTTTTAATAAAACACGTATAGCGCCAACTCCAAGCGGGTTTTTACATTTGGGGAATGCGCTGTCGTTCGCCATCACTGCTGCGTTGGCCCATAAAACAGGGGCTAAAATATTACTCCGCATTGACGACCTCGACCAGGCCCGCATGCGCAGCGAATATGTTCAGGATATTTTTGATACCCTTAATTTTTTAGAGATATCCTGGCACGAAGGTCCGCGCGATATGGGCGATTTTAACAAACATTGGTCGCAAGTGCAGCGGTTGGGTCTATACAACAATGCGCTTAACCGTCTGAAACAAAGCAACAGTATATTCGCCTGTAGTTGCTCGCGCGCCGATATCCCCGAAAGCGGAATTTATCCCGGTACTTGCCTTAATAAAGGATTGCCCTTAGATACCCCTAATACCAGTTGGCGCTTTAAAACTGATAGTAATCCCATCGCTGTTCGCACATTTCCTTCCGGGATAGTAAATTCCAGGCTTTCGCCGGATATGCGATATTTCATTGTACGGAAAAGGGATGGCTACCCTGCGTACCAGTTAGCATCGTTGGTTGATGACCTTCATTTCGGCATCGATCTCATCATTCGCGGACAGGATCTTTGGCCTTCAACGCTTGCGCAGTTACAACTGGCAAACAGGCTTGATGAAAATGCATTTGTTAACACAAATTTTTACCATCATCCATTGCTAATGGCCGATGGTAATAAAAAGCTATCAAAATCTGCAGGGGATACTTCTATCAAATATCTGATAGAACAGGGTAAAAATGCAGCAGATATTTATACAATGATAGCTGCCCATACCGGGGAGGAACAAAGAGTTAATAACTGGCTGGAACTATCACATCTTTTGGGATCATAGCTGATATCGATGTCAGATTTCCGACCTCTTCTCAAAATATTCCAACTTCAGCTCTTCGCCATCAAAAACGGCATAGCTAAAATGGTTAAGCCAATCGCCGAGGTTAATGTAGCGGCTTTTGTCGTTGAGTTGGATATCAAGTGGGAGGTGCCTGTGGCCAAAAATAAGGTAATCAAAAAAACGGGCTTGCAGCACTTCGCGTGAGTAGGTCACCAGCCATTCCTGCTCCAATACTTTACGTACTTCGTTATTCCCCTGTACCACTTTACTTCGGTGCGACCAGTGGTTTGCTACGCCTACGCCCAAATTTGGGTGTATCCGTTCAAATAGCCATTGGCAAATTTTACTGCGGAAAAACTTTTTCAACATTTTATACTTGGCATCGCCCGGGCCAAGGCCATCACCATGGTGCAGGTAAAACTTTTTACCGTTTCGCTCAATCTCCAGTTCGTTAGTAATGATTGTGGCATTAAACTCTTGTTGAAAATACTCGAACATCCACATATCATGGTTGCCTTTAAACATGTAGAGTTTAATGCCCGCATCGGTAAGCTCGGCAAGTTTGCCTAAAAAACGCACATATCCTTTTGGTACTACGGTAGTATATTCAAACCAAAAATCAAATACATCGCCCATCAAAAACACCTCGGTGGCATCGGCTTTTATTATATCCAGCCACCGCACTAATTTATCTTCACGCTCACGACTGGTGGCGTAGTTGGGCACTCCCAAATGAAAATCAGACGCGAAGTAAAGTTTATGGCGGTTACTCATGGTTGCCAAAAGTAATTATTTTGTTGTTAGTTTTTAAGGGTAGTGTAGCAGCACATCCGTCAAACCCGATATCGAAATTCAGACATCCGAAATTAACTTACTTCCCAACCATAAATACCGCGTTGCTGAATAACAGCTTACCATTCTCCCAAAAACTGCGGAAAAGCGGATCATCTGCCATATAAATAATACTGCCCCGGCCCGATGATTGTACACCCAAAAGCATACCCTCGCTTAATTTAGCTTTGGTTTTCTGGCCAACAAAACCGGCCTGGTAGGCGTCTTTTTTTATAGTGCCTACGTTCCAGTCGCCATCGCCAAGGTAGTCGTACAGGTCGTCGCCCTGCTTAAGCGAATAATAGAATTTGGGCAGCCCATATGCCAGCGGGTGGGTATTATCTAAACTCAGCTTATAGATAGCGCCCGGGATGCTGCTTTTAAGGGCCTCGCGGTCACGGTCTTCATAAGGTATCAGGTCTTTTGCTGTAGTGGTTTTCTTGTCATCCTTTTTCTCGGTAGTTTTGCTTTTGATGTTAAAGCCTTTTTTATCAATAAGGCTGCTTACCGCATTTTCCATGGCTATCAGTTTGCCGCCATCGCGTATCCAGGCCTGTATCTTTTCGAGAGGCGCATTGTCATATCCGCCATCGGGTAATATAGCCACATCAAAATCGCTCCACTTAATGCGGTTCAGATCCTGTAGCCGAACAACAGTTACAGGGTAACCAATTTGCTGCTCAAATAAATGCCAAACCTCGCCCACGCTACCCGAGCTTACACCATCCCCTGCCACCAGCATAATGCGTGGCCTGGTAATATAGCGTATCTGCGCCGAGCCAAAATCGGCACCCTTATCTACAAAGCCGCTGGCAAGCGCGGTAAGGCTACGGCCAAACTTTAAGGCGGTTTGCTGTATCAACTGGTCAAAGTTGGTTTGCGTGTTCCCTGCATGGGTAATAATAAGCGAGCCTGCATCAAATGATTTTCCCGCTGCAGTAAAAGGCCGCTCTGCATAGCGCACTTTTATATTCAGTTTTAGCAAGGCCGCCAAAAAGCGTACATCTGCCATCGATTTCCATTGCGATACATAAGCGTAAGGGTGGTCGGTAGCAATAGGTTTCTCGGGCGTAACCGGCATAGCTGATGCCTGGAATTTTACGCTTTGTTTTAAACCATAGGTTTTTAAGCCATAAGCATAAGGCAGGGCCCAGGCGGTAATATCATAGGTATTACTATCGGTCATGAAGGTTTTTGGCTCAAACAATACGCTCAGCAAAACCGATTTTGGCTGGTGCGCATCTATCACCAGATCTTTAGCATCAATAGCGAAATTTTCGGTAGCGCCGGTAAAATAGTTAAAGCCGGGGCCATTTGCTGTACCACCAAAACCATATTGTATGCCGTTGCGGTCGAGCAGTTGGGCAAGGGTCTCTATTTTATCTGTATTATCATTTTTTATCACGTAGCCTTTGAAGTCGCCTGCAGGGCTATTTACACTATTACTAAAAAATTTTTTAAACTCACCTAGCAGTTTGGGCGCATTTGCCGATGCGGTTTCAACCGTACTTAGCCCGCTGGTAATATGGTGGTTAATACGTTGGCCCAGCGTAAGTGTATCGCCATCGCGGGTGGCAATGCCCAGGCCCGCTGCAATACCACCCTGCTCATACGTCATCCCGATAGCGCCGTTGTATAATGGGTACGTATCGCCGTATGATGGGTATAACAAGTCAAACTCTTCTTTGGTAAAATACATCCAGTTGTTAAGGTCAAAGTATTTGGCGTTGTTTTTACCAATGGTGATCTGAAAATCCTTTTGCCATTGCGTAATCACTTTATGAAAAGGCTCGGCAGCAGGAGCAAAGTAATAAGGGTTATTATAACCTTGCTCATGGAAATCGACATGTATTTGTGGCAGCCAATGGTTGTATAGCGCCAGCCTGGCCTGTGTTTCTTTTTGTGTTTGCCATGCCCAGTCGCGGTTAAGGTCAAAATAATAATGGTTTACGCGCCCGCCCGGCCATGGCTCAAAATGCTCGCGCGATGATGGGTTGTCATCGGGCACGGCGCTGTGTATGGGGTTATAAAAGTTAACATAGCGGTCGCGGCCATCGGGATTAAGGCAGGGATCAATTACCACAATGGTATTAACAAGCCATTTTTTGGCTTCGGCGTTATCGGGATTTGCCAAAATATATGCGGTTTGCATGGCGGCTTCGCTGCTGCTGGGCTCGTTGCCGTGTACGTTATAACTTAGCCAAACAATAGCCGGGCCGTTGGTATTAGCGGTGCCGCTTTCAAGCCCCGCAATGCGCAGGTTATTTTTGCGTATTTCTTCCAGGTTATTAATATTGGCCTCGGTGCCAATATATGCCGCAAAGAGTGGCCTGTTCTCATTGGTGCTGCCAAAGGGTAATACTTTTATGTTTTTTGATGCCTGCCCTAAATATAAAAAGTAATCAACTATGCGGTAATGCGGGGTAAACTGGCTACCCAAATCATAACCTAAAAACTCTGATGGTGATTTTAGCTTTTGTGCGAAACCATTAAAAAACAGGCAGACAAATAGTGCAAGGAAGAGGTATTTTTTCATTTCAGCTCATGTGACAAGCTAATCTAAAAAAGATTTATCAAAAAAAGCATTATAGCGTACATAAACATGCCTGCAGATATTAACTTTACCGTGAATGACCACCCACGAAGCACTGCATAAATATTTTGGTTACAACGGTTTCCGCCACGAGCAGGAAGCCATTATCAATAATGTAATTAAACAACAGGATACGCTGGTGCTGATGCCTACCGGGGGCGGTAAATCAATTTGCTACCAGTTACCCGCTGTGATGTTTGATGGTTTAACGGTAGTGATATCACCATTGATAGCCTTGATGAAGGACCAGGTTGACGCGTTGAACATTAACGGCATCAAAGCGGCATTCCTCAACTCATCACAAAATGAGGGTGAGCAGCGGGTGCTTATCCAGCAATTACGTAATAACGAGATCAAACTTTTATACCTCGCGCCTGAGCGGCTGTTCAGCTCCGAGAGCCGTTTGATCGATTTCCTCAAAACATTAAAAGTTTCGCTCATCGCGATAGATGAGGCGCACTGTATATCGCACTGGGGACATGATTTCAGGCCCGAATACCTGATGCTGGCCGGACTGAAAATATCATTCCCCAACATACCGGTAATTGCTTTAACCGCTACGGCGGATAAGATCACACGAAACGATATCCTCGATAAACTTAACCTGAACGATCCGGCTGTATTTATCTCCTCGTTCGACAGGCATAACATCAGTTACCGCATATCCCCCAAAAGGAAAAGCTTCGACCAGTTGCTTGACTTTTTAGATACGCATAAAGATGAATCGGGTATTATTTATTGCTTATCGCGACAATCGACCGAAAAGCTTGCGCAAGATCTGCGCGATGAGGGTTTCCAGGCAGAGGCTTACCATGCGGGGTTAGACCGCGCTACCAAAGACAAAAACCAGGAAGCTTTTTTACGCGATGAGGTAAAGATCATCGTCGCTACCATCGCTTTCGGGATGGGTATTAACAAAAGCAACGTACGCTATGTGGTGCACATGGACCTGCCCAAAAACATTGAAGGCTATTACCAGGAAACAGGCCGCGCCGGGCGTGATGGTTTGTCGAGCGAGGCCCTGCTGTTCTTCTCATACGGTGATGCCGAAAAGCTGAAAGGCTTTGCCAAAGTAGAAGGTAACGAAGAGCAAAGCAGGATCATGCTGAAAAAGCTGGATGATATGGTACGCTTTTGCCAGTTGCACACCTGCCGGCGCCAGTTTTTGTTGCGATACTTTGATGAACAGGCCCCCGACCATTGCGGCGCCTGCGATGTATGCCTGAGCGATGTAGAAAAGATAGATGGTACAGTGATAGCGCAAAAACTGTTTTCGGCTATAGCCCGCACCGGCGAAAGCTTTGGGATGGGTTATATCATTGAATTTTTGCGCGGCTCAAAAAGCGAAAAGATCCGCGAAAGCCATAAACAGCTCAAAACCTACGGCATTGGTGCCGATATCAGCAAAGCCGACTGGCAGCAATACATTCGCGAACTGATGGCGCAGGATTACATCAACATTGAAGGCGACCCGTACCCGATATTAAAACTGCAGCCCAAAGCATCATTGGTACTCAAAGGGCAACAGGAAGTGTTACTCACCAAAATACAGGTTATCCACGAGCGGGAAACACCACAATTTGCGTTGCCGTATGAAGCCGGTTTATTGGCCGAATTGAAACAAATACGAACTACAATTGCCAACAGGGAAAATGTACCACCCTATATCATTTTATCGGATGCCGGCTTGCAGGAAATGGCTACCTATTTGCCGCAGGAGCTGAGCGAACTAAGGCAAATATCCGGCTTTGGCGATGTAAAGCTTGCCCGCTATGGCGAGGCATTCAGCACGGCGATAGTTAGTTATTGTAAGCAGCATGATCTTACGTCTAAAATAAGTCTGAAATCTCCCAAAAAGGAACGTAAGGCAAAATCATCATCAGGCCCGAACAATACACAGCGCGAAAGTTTCACCCTGTTTAAAGCTGGCATGGCTGTGGGTGAAATAGCCAAAGTGCGTGGTTTATCAACCGTTACGATAGAGGGCCACCTCAGCATTTTTGTAAAAAGCGGCGAGATCGATGTATCGGAAATTACCGCTCCTGAAAAAATACCCGCCATTAAAAATGCAATTGAAAGTTATGGCGATGCTCAGTTAAGTCCGTTAAAAGAAGTTTTGGGCGAGGGCTACAGTTACGGTGAGATAAAAGCCGTAATAGCCTGGATGCAGGGGATGAAAGAAAATAAATAGTATGTTTTTATTCCCCTCTTGAGAGGGGGCGCGAAGGGTAAGCGCGGTAGCAGGGGTGTGTTATTTGCCTTGCATTACTTATATAACACACCCCTCCGCCCCTCTCAAGAGGGGAATCGCACAAGGCCATGCTTTTTTACTGATTTTTTTTATACTTGTACAACAAATGACCATCGAACAACTATACGCTATCTATCAACAATACCCGGTTATCAGCACCGATACCCGCAAAATAGCACCGGGGAGTATATTCTTCGCCCTTAAAGGCGATAAGTTTGATGCCAATACCTTTGCAGAACAAGCCATTGCCGCGGGTGCTGCTTATGCCGTTATTGATAACCCGGCCTATCAAACATCCGATAAACAAATACTGGTTAATGATGTGCTTACTACCTTGCAAGAGTTAGCTAAATATCATCGCAGCCAACTGCAAATCCCGGTTATCGGGCTAACCGGATCTAACGGGAAAACCACTACTAAAGAGCTTATTAATTCCGTGTTATCGCAACACTATAAAACCTATGCCACCATTGGCAACCTGAACAACCATATTGGTGTGCCTTTAACTTTGCTTGCCATAAAAAGCGATGTTGAGGTAGCTATTGTTGAGATGGGTGCCAATCACCAAAAGGAGATTGAATTACTGAGCAATATTTGCCAGCCTACACACGGACTGATCACCAACGTAGGCCGCGCCCACCTGGAGGGTTTTGGCGGCCGTGAGGGTGTTAAAAAAGGCAAAGGCGAGCTATTCGACTACCTCAAAACAAGCAAGGGTGTAGCATTTGTAAATGCGGATAGCGAAGTGCTGCTTGATATGGTAAAAGAGCGTTCGATGCAAAATGTGGTTTATTATGGTGCTGATGAAGCCAATGCCGTATCGGGTAAGCTCATCGAAAATTCGCCTTTCCTGAAACTGCAATGGAAACTGAAGGAGAGCACTTATCATATAGCCCAATCGCAACTTACGGGGGCTTATAATTTGGATAATATTCTGGCGGCAATATGCATCGGGCATTACTTTAAGCTATCCGAAGAGGAGCTGAACCGCGGTATTGAAAACTATGCACCAACCAATAACCGGTCGCAAATTGTGACAACGGAAACCAACACCCTGATATGCGATTACTACAATGCCAACCCCAGCAGTATGCTGGTAGCCATTGAAAATGTGGGACTTTTGGATTTTCCACATAAAATATTGATTTTAGGGGACATGTTTGAACTGGGTGATGAAAGCCCCGCCGAGCATACCGCTATAATTAACAAAGCTATGGTTACCCCTGTTGATGAACGTATTTTTATTGGTGAAGAATTTTATCGCCAAAAGGGTGAAACAAATGCCATATTTTTCCGTGATGCGGATGAAGCCATAACCGCCCTGAAAGCGCAGCCTGTTAAAAATGCTACTGTATTAATAAAAGGTTCGCGGGGTATGGCATTGGAACGTTTAGTCAACCTGTTTTAGCCGAATGATAAAAGCCCGCCGTATATCTAAAGGAAAATTAACGCTTATTGTATTTAGCGCCTTACTGCCTGTAAATTTTTTGGCCATGGTATGCGTGGGCTGGAATGACCAGGGCGCAATGGAGAACGGTTTTATTGTAAGCACAAGCAGGGCTATTGATAATATCATCCTGTTCCCGATGCATGCGATTGAGCGGGTATTTCACCTGGAGCCTTTTGCCGATACACTCTTTTTTATTTTTGATATTATTTGCCTTGCCTTGTGGGCGGTGCTGCTGGTATCGGTTTTTAGATTTTTCCAGCAGAAAACACAAAAGCCAAAACCCAAAAAGCGGAGTACACATGAAAGCGTTTAAGATTACCATAGCAATTGCCATTTGTTTTGGCCTATTGGCATTTACGGCTAAGCCATTTCAAACCAGTTTAAGCGCGCAACTGATTGGCGAATGGCGCAATTTTTATGTTAAGATAAAAGCGACATCGTTAAAAACAGGTAAAGTAAACATAATGGAGGCCGATAGCGCTAATTGGCAAACCCGTTTAGGTATTAAACCCATCCGCACCTATTTTAAAGCAGATGGCACTTATTACTCTGAGTACCGTAACCTGAAAGACAGTATTTTTAAAGCGCCATCCGGCACCTGGTTCATTAAAGGCGATTCTGTTACGATGGAACAGTTAAAGCCTGCTAAAACCACCCTGAAAATGAAACTCAGCATTGCCAATAACAAGGCTACCTTTAACGGGATGATAGACTTTGACGGCGACGGCGTAGCTAATGATGATTATTTTGGTGTACAGAAAAAGTTTACTGCGCAGTAATATCAAGCCTCATCAGGCACAAACTTCATCGACAGCGAGTTTACACAATGCCTTGTATTCTTCGGGGTAAACCTTTCCCCTTCAAACACGTGGCCCAAATGCGCATCGCAATTGGCGCAAACGATCTCCACACGGCGGCCATCGGCATCCAGCACACGTTTTACCGCGCCGGGTATCTCATCATCAAAGCTTGGCCAGCCGCAATGCGAATCGAACTTATCTGCCGATTTGTATAACGGCGAATTACACCTGCGGCACTCATAAACGCCGGGCACTTTATTGTTGGTATACTCCCCGGTGTATGGCCTTTCGGTTCCTTTGTGAACGATAACGTATTCTTCTTCGGGGGTTAGTTTATTGTAGTTTGACATATTGATTGAATGATTGATTTATTGAATGATCGATTTAATCATTTATATAAATATACGGTTTAGTCGGGTTTTGGTTTGCAACCTTACAGTCAAAAGTCTTCAAACAAAAAATCCCAACCTCGCAAGAGGTCAGGACTTTCAATATCTAAATACTATGTACTAAATACTAATTACTTTTTCAATTTAGCTAACTCCTCAGCCATGGCAGCGCCAATTTCGGCAGGAGATTCTACTACGCGGATACCGCATTCGGCCATGATCTTCATTTTAGCGGCAGCTGTATCATCGGCACCGCCAACAATAGCACCCGCGTGGCCCATACGGCGACCCGGAGGCGCTGTTTGGCCGGCTATAAAGCCAACTACCGGTTTAGTACCGTTAGCTTTTATCCAAAGCGCAGCTTCAGCTTCCATACCGCCACCAATTTCGCCTATCATAATGATACCGTGGGTATCAGGGTCGTTCATTAATAACTCAACAGCTTCTTTGGTTGGTGTACCAATGATAGGGTCGCCACCAATACCTATGGCAGTAGTGATACCCAAACCTGCTTTAACCACCTGGTCAACCGCTTCGTAAGTTAAGGTTCCCGATTTTGAAACTACACCTACATTACCTGTGCGGAAGATAAAGCCCGGCATAATACCGATCTTAGCCTCGCCGGCGGTAATGATGCCCGGACAATTCGGACCGATCAAACGGCAATCCCTGTCGCTGATATATTCTTTAACCAAAACCATATCCTTTGTAGGGATACCCTCGGTGATACAAACAATAACTTTAATACCTGCTTCGGCAGCTTCCATAATGGCATCGGCAGCAAAAGCCGGCGGTACAAAAATGATAGATACATCGGCTCCGGTTTTGTCAACAGCATCTTTAACGGTATTGAACACAGGGCGGTCCAGATGGCTTTGGCCACCTTTGCCTGGCGTTACGCCACCAACTACCTGGGTTCCGTACTCTATCATCTGCGACGCATGATAGGTACCTTCGTTACCTGTAAAACCTTGTACTATTACTTTAGAATTTTTGTTGACTAAAACACTCATGGTTTGGATTTTTGTTGCGCAAATCTAATCTTATTGACTATAAAGTCAAAGCCTGTTTGCATTAAAATGCATTTAGCGCAAAATGTCGCGATATTGTTATTGATTAAGGTCCGGGTCGGTCAGCGCGAAGCCTGTATCGTTCTCCTTTTTCTTGTATATCGAGAGGGGCTCCACCGTCACTACCACCTCCAGCGTGGGCCAAACATTGGCCTGGAAAAGGTGGCCGCCACGCACCAGCCCGTCGCTTTGAGCGACCGCCATGTGCACATGCACCGTAGGCTTGCCGTTAAAGGTAGCGATGTTGCCAATAAACGAAACCGTTTCGGCCTGGCCCTTTACGGGGATGATGTGGTACATTTGCCTGTCGCGATCATAACAACCCAGCCTTGCCGAGCTTACCGCGCCCAGCCCTGTAAAATGCGCGAAGCCGATATTGTACTTTTCGGCAAAGGCCGTAAGGCCCGACAAAATATCATCGCCGCGGTTCATTACAACCAGGTATACTTTGTGGCCCTTGCCCGTTTCGTTGAGGAGTTTCACCTTCATGCCCGGTGCAGCGTCTTTAGCGATGGTTTGGCCGGGTTTTACGTATTCTTCCTGGGCGAAGAGGTGTTGGGATAATAATAAAATGAATAGCGGGAGGAGTAGTTTTTTCAGCATCGTGACGTGGTTGGTTAATTATAATAGTGTAAGATATTAAGTTAATATTCTCTTTTGCAGCAAAGTAATTTGTAGGTCGAGCAAAGTGTTTTGAAGTAAGTGTAAGTTTTAGGGCCTAACGTTCCCCACCGATAGTGATGAAAAACATGCCCGTTTTTAAACTCCTCGAAAGTCATTTTTCTGCATGCCAGGCAAACTGATATGTGAGCATTAACGATGCCGCCCTTGAAAAACATTATTCCCATTCGTGGCTGGCTACAGCCGTTAGGGTCGCTGCCGGATACATCAAGATAGCTGTATTTTAGTGTTTTAAGTATGTTTCTTATGTCGTTCTTTTTCAAAACTTTACCACTATCGGCAAGTGAGGATGCCCAATGTTGAGTGGAATCGATTAACGCCTCGCGATATATATCTTTGTTCTCATCAGGTTCTTCAAGCAATATCCCTATCGGTGGCTTAATGGGTGTGCCACAAGAAAATGAATATATTTTTACGGAATCGGCTTTAAGGTTATCGATAACGTGTGCCAGTTTTACCTGGTAAGCCGGTATAGGTTTTTTATGATGAACTGTTTGTGCGAAACTGGGGAGCGTGAAAAACAGGATGAAAGATAGTGTTAAGCTTTTTAGCATGCGATGAGAATTACCATTTACGCATCTCAATCTTCAGGTCTTCGGTAGTTATAAAGCCGCCGCGTTTTATTTCGGCTTCACCACTTTCCAGGTCGGCGTTATACTCCTGCAAAGTTTGCGGTTTTTCGGTAGCCTGGAAACCAATACCCATTAACTTTAATGATTGTAGCAAACATTCCTTTTTACCTGGTTCCTTAATGTTATCGAAATCGATGATCAGTTCCATAAGTTTTGATTTGCTGTGTTATACAAAGCTATCGAAATATAAAGAATGAAGCAAGGGGGCGTACCCCGCCGATAGAAGCGGGCCGGGCTATCCGCTCATACTGCACGGGCCTTAGCCACGGGCCGGTATCCGCTGCTATCCCTTACGCGAAAAGCAAAGCGGTTAAGAAGAATAACTACTGGTAATATCGCCTACTCAAACTGCAATTCCCACTTATCCTCTCCGGCATCAACAATGCGGAAGATGGTTTTTTCGACACTTTGGCTGCCGTCCGAGGAATCGATGCGTACTGTTTCGTGGTCGTGGAAGATCTCCGTTTTATTTACCATCAGGGCACGTACCGAATGCGGATCGCCGGGGACTGTTATCGTTTTCATAGTTTGGGTTGGTTTATGGTGGGACAACAGTTGAGAAGGGAATAAGTTTTAGGGTGTTTCGGGCAGAAGCGTTGCGTACGCCAGCAAAGAGGGATACATGAACCAGCATGTTAAGATTTAAAAAATAAGCTAATTGGCTTCTTCTGCAATTAAAAGTTGAAATGTTTCGGATGTAAGTGCCGAACTTTGATCTACAATTAGATTAGGGTTTAATTTCAATACGGTCTGCATGTGCAATTTAATTTTACCCAATAACTCTTTACCTGGAGTTAATGCAGTTCCAGTTTCTTTATATATTTTGTCTGTATTGGCATTAACTATTTTTATGTCCATTTGATTGTTAGAATTTTTGCATAACTCTATTCTCTCACGTAACAAGAAATTAGCAATTTTATCTTTCGTAAATTGCTCTAAAGAAGAAACTTTTTCGTGATAAATTTGCTCACAGTCAGCATAAGGTAAGTTGTAAATCTGGCTTAAATGTTTTGGCTGACAAAAATAATTTTCTATCTCAGAGTACTCCGTAATAAAAGATAATATTCCTTGATTTTCACAATCAGCAGTGAACTTTTGTAAGTCTCTATCTAATTCTTCCTTCTGATCTTTATCGACGTGTACAATAACTTTTACGTTTGGTATATGTTTTCTAACAAATCCTTCGAGCAATTTCGCAAAATGAACTTTTTTACAACCCTCGTATGAGTGAAGGACAAATTCATCTTCCGATAGTCCATTCGCAATCACAAATTTTTTAAGGAATGCTTTCTTTTCTTCAACCCCATCAACAACGTCTTCGGTTACGATAATATATTTTAACGACTTCTTCGAAAACAAATAGTCGGCATCAGCAGCTCCAATATCTAACAAGATTTTACTTCCTTTAATTCCAGAAAACACCCCACCATCCTGAAAATGGATAACTTGTGCTGTTTCTCCTAACGCATCTAATATGTAGCGAGAATGCGTCGAAAAAACTATGCGTAATTCACGGTCCTTTCTCGCGCGATCAGATAACTCCTTCGCCAAAAGATGTTGTTTAGTTGGATGTATGTGTGAGTCTGGTTCATCTAAAAGCAAAATTTTGGGGGTAAAATATTCGAGATATGCAAATATTTGAATAGTTTGCAAGACTCCAGTTCCTACTGAATCTATAGGTAAAACAATATTCTTCGTTTTGACTGTGATATTTATAAATTCTGAGACATTTTCATCAAAAAAGGCTTCAACAACAATATCAGGATAAATCCTATTTATGGATGTATGAAATCTTTCCCACTTTGACTTGTCC
Source organism: Mucilaginibacter rivuli (assembly GCF_019391655.1). GTDB lineage: Bacteria > Bacteroidota > Bacteroidia > Sphingobacteriales > Sphingobacteriaceae > Mucilaginibacter > Mucilaginibacter rivuli. The sequence goes on from NZ_JAHXPQ010000001.1 coordinate 269,178, forward strand.
TCAGAAATTCTATAAATGATATTTCTTAAGTAGCTATTACTATCACCTCGTGTCGCTGATTTTTTTATCGAAATTACAACTTCGTATTTTTCTTCTACTGGAATACCAGCAATACCAGGGACATAAACACAAAAAGGTGAATTAATGCTATTAAGTTGTTCCCCCAGTAACCGCCCAACGTGCGTCGTAGTAAAACCGCCGTTTTTTCCTCTTGCAACACTTACTCGCGATTCTCCAACAATAGTCTTGAATTTAAAACATATCTCTTTTCGCTCATTTTTTGTTCTTGCGCCCGTTAATTTAACGCCATGATAAAGGTTCTCAATTTGACGAGTAGGAGTGTATAAAAAATCTGAGGAATCTAACGATAGTGTTCGTGAATCGCCTTTTTTAACCCAGTTAGCTTTTTTGAGTTGTAAAGTTTGGGCACTTGAAATGGCAAATTGAATGCCTTGAATAAAACTACTTTTCCCGGAATTATTAGTTCCAATAAATATATTCACAGGCTCTAAAAACAATTTTGCCTTATTAATCTTTTTGAATTTTTCAATTTCTATTTCTATGTTGTTTTCTTGCTTTCGCCTTTCGTATTGAATTGCATTTGCTATTAATAGAGAAAAAATTTCAGAGATTCCGGCATCGAAAGATTTTTGTCCACCACTTTCTTTTTGCGATCTTACAGACTCGATAACATTTAATAGTAAAAGAGCTTGATTTTTATTTGATCTTTTTGTTTTAGCCATGTAAACTAAATATTAAAAATGAATATTTTTGAAATATAAGAATATAATATTTTTGTATTGTACAAAACATCTACATTAATTTTTATCAAGTTAGATTTCCAAAATTCTTTTTTCAGGGAATAGTTGGTGTAATTACTGTGCATTTGCAAGGAAGTTCTCTTGCCAATCTCACCAAAAATGCGTACCTTGTATGTGATGGGGATTTCACCGATTGATAGGTAATTACACCGATTTTTCTTTGAAATGATTCTTACTTTATCCCCCCTTGTTCAATTATTGAGTGATTGATTTTCTGAATGATTGAATGGAAAATGAGTTTAGCATCTTACTTATCCCCCTTTAAGAAAGAGGCGAAGCAAGAGTCAAGATGCAAGACAGAAAACGTTTTATAGTTTACCGCTTTGTAAATATTCCCTACCTTAAATAAAAATTTAAACCATCATGGGACTATTCAGCAAAGAAGAACCAAAAAACTACGAAATTGACGGCAAGCAACTCATCTGCACCTTTTGCGGTACAGATACATTTTACACCCGGCAGGAGCAGTTGCATTCGCCGGGGCTTACCATCTTAAACATGGAATGGGCGGATAAAACAGCTACCTGTTTTGTGTGCGGTAGTTGTGGTTATATGCATTGGTTTATGAGGTAGTGTAAGAAGCAAGAGTCAAGAAGCAAGAATCAAGACGAAAAAGTTCATTGAAATATACCCACTTTTACCCCCCCCCCAATCTCAAATTTGTTATTGCGAGCACGAGCGTGGCAATCCCTGAGAAAGGTAGGCGATATGCATAGTTCCAAACCTGTCTCAGGGATTGCCACGTCGTCCCCGAAAAGGGGACTCCTCGCAATGACAAAAAAAGAATGCGTGAATTATGACCTGACAAAAACGATAGGAAGATTACAAATTTCATAATAGGACAAACGGATTTACTTAAAAACACCCAAGAATACCCAAGGAAAATACCCAATATTGGGTAAATGGGTTGCGAAATTTGTAATTTGGTTGGTCATTGGGTCATCAGGTCATTAAGTCATTGGCCTGTCGATGGATCAATGTCAGGCGTGACTGGCTCGCAAAGGTTTGCTTCTCCGCTGAAGGAGCGGATCGCAATGACGTGTTGGGTTAGGTCCAGTGGTTACCTGTATGATGGGGTGCTGAAACAAGTTCAGCATGACATAATTTGATATCATTTGCACATCCGCACATTTGCAAATTGGCACATTAACGGGTCGCTGACAGGTACTTATTCTGGTCAAACTCCTTTTCGCTTTTGGCGATGACGATGGCGGCGATGCCGTTGCCGATCATGTTGGTGATGGCGCGTGCTTCGGACATGAACCTGTCCACCGCGAACAATACCACCAGGCCCTCGACCGGGATCATTTTAGTAGCCATGAGGGTTGAGCTGAGTACGATGAAGCCGCCGCCGGTAACGGCCGCCGCGCCTTTTGAGGTTACCATCAGGATGCCCATGAGGCTGAGTTCCTGCCCGAAGGTGAGCGGCACGTGGAAGGCTTGCGCCAGAAAGATGACGGCCATACCGAGGTAAATGGTGGTGCCATCCAAGTTGAAGGAGTAGCCGGTGGGGATTACCAGATCGACAACCGACTTGGAGCAGCCGAATTGCTCCATCTTCTCCATCATGGCGGGGAGAACGGTTTCGGAGGATGAGGTGCCGAGCACCACCAGTATTTCTTGCCTGATGAATTTGAGGTATTTGAACAGGCTGAATTTGCATAGCCTGCATACAATGAACAGCACCACGAAGATGAAGAGGAACATGGTGAGGTACACCGAACCCATAAGCGCGGCAAGCGGCCGCAGGGTTTTTACGCCGAAGGTACCCACGGTATAGGCCATACCACCAAAGGCACCCAGCGGGGCAAGCCGCATGATCATCTTCATGATGTTGAAGAATACCTTGGCTAATTTATCGAAAGTGCCGAGCAGCGATTGACCGGCGGCGCCCATTTTGCTGATGCCGAAGCCAAATAATATAGCGAACAGCAATATTTGTAATATATCGCCACGGGTAAACGAGTCGAACATATTGGGCGAGATGATGTGGGTGAGGAAATCCCAGCCGCTGCCGGCCTGCTTTTCGTAGTCGGCCAGTTTGGTAAGGTCTTTAGCGTTATGCGAGGCAGCAACGGCCAGGCCCTCGCCGGGTTTTAATATGTTGGCCACCGCCAGCCCGATGAACAGGGCGAAGGTGGTGATGACCTCGAAATACAGGATGGCCTTACCGCCAACGCGGCCCACCTTTTTGATATCGCCCATGCTGGCGATGCCCAGCACGATGGTAAGGAAGATAATAGGCGCGATGAGCCACTTGATGAGGTCGATAAATTTTTCGCTGATGATTTTGGCTGTTGGCGCAAATGTTGGGAAATATTTCCCGACAAGTACGCCCAGCAATATTGCAATAAGTACCTGGAAGTTTAAGTTGAGGAGTACCTTCTTCATTACGGGTTTAGCTTGAGCAGCATAAGGTAGCAATTTTTTTTAATAGGATTATGCCATACTACTTGTTTGCTAAATACCAATTGGTATATTTGTTAATGGAAACCAAAGTACCTAAAGCCGAGCGTACCCGTAAATTTATTACCGAAGCTACGGCCGCCCTGTTTAACACGCAGGGTTATGCAGGCACTGCCCTGTCGGACATTACGGATGCTACAGGCCTTACCAAGGGCAGTATATACGGCAATTTTGAAAATAAAGAAGAGGTAGCCCTTGCCGCTTTCGATCATAACCTGAGCATTATTACGCGCTCAACCATTGATAAAATAAACCGGGCCGATAGCTATCGCGATAAGCTGATGGTGTACGTTAAGGTGTATCATGCTTATACCGGCAGCGGTTTTCCTAAAGGTGGATGCCCTATATTAAACACGGCAGTTGAGGCTGATGATACCGGAGGTTTATTAAAAGAACGTGCCGAAAAAGCGGTACTGCGCTGGAAAAAGGGCATCACCAACCTGGTACAAGGTGGTATAGATGCAGGCGAGTTTAAACGCAGTACCGATCAGGAAGCTGTTGCCATATCAATTATAGCATTGATTGAGGGTGGCATTATGATAGCCAAATTAACCGATACGCCTGCTATTATGAGCACCATAGTACGGTCGGTTTCGGCACTGATAGATGAGTTGAAAGTTTAAGCAGAAGTTTATCCCACCCTGATACCTGTCGAGTTAAACTGCAGATCGTACAGTTTACGGTAGTAGCCATCGGTAATGCGCAGCAACTGCTGGTGGGTGCCCATCTCCATAATTTCGCCATGGTCAAGCACGATGATCTTATCGGCATTTTGGATGGTAGATAAGCGGTGGGCTATAACGATAGCGGTACGGCCCTCCATTAGCTTGTAAATTGCGGTTTGTATCAGCTCTTCGGTTTCGGTATCAACAGATGAGGTGGCTTCATCCAGCACCAAAATTTTAGGATCATAAACCAGCGCACGTATAAACGATATCAGTTGCGCCTGCCCGGCCGACAAGGTAGAGCCCCGTTCCATCACATTATAATCATATCCACCCGGCAAACGCTCAATAAAATTGTGCGCGCCAACTTCTTTTGCTGCCGCGATGATACGTTCGCGCGATATGGCAGGGTTGTTCAGGCTGATGTTATTGGCAATGGTATCGGTAAATAAAAACACATCCTGTATAACGGTAGCTATCTGGGTACGCAAGAAGTCCAGATCATAATCGCGGATATCAAAACCGTCTATTTTGGCGCTGCCTTGTGCTATCTCATAAAAACGGTTCAGTATATTAATGGTTGATGATTTGCCGGCACCTGTTGCGCCTACCAAAGCCAGTGTTTCGCCGGGTTTGATGTGAAATGAGATATCTTTCAATACCCAGTTCTCATCATTATAAGCAAACCAAACCTTGTTAAACTCAATTTCGCCATTAATATGTTCGGGTTTTAAAGTGCCCGTGTTAACTACCACTTCATCAGTATCTAAAACCTTGAAAATACGGTCGGCGCCTACCATACCCATTTGCAGGGTGTTAAACTTATCCGCCAGCTGGCGTATTGGCCTGAACATTAAATTGAGCAGAAAGATAAAGGCGAATATTAAACCCGGGGTTACACCTTTGCCATAAAGCAGTACCATTTCCTGGTCGGACAGGATACGTTTGGAGCCGTACCAAACCAACAGGCCAAGCGAGAAGGCCGAGAAGATCTCCACCACGGGAAAAAAGATAGAATAGTACCAATTAGAGCGGATGTTGGCATCGCGGTGTTTTTCGTTCACCTCGTTAAACTTGCGCATCTCCTGGTCTTCGCGGGCAAAGTATTGGATAATGCTCACCCCGGTAATGTGTTCAGCCAAAAAGGTATTGAGCCTGGCTACCTGCGTGCGCACTTCCTGGAAAGAAGATTTAATGGCTTCCTTAAACACATAGGTAGCCAGAATAACAAAGGGGATAGGTATTAGTGTGATGAGCCCTAATTTCCAATCGCAAATGAGCATATAAGCTACAATGGCTATTACCAATAGCAGGTCGCCGATGATGGAGATCAGCCCTTCTGAAAAGATATCGGCAATGGTTTCCAGGTCGGATACGGTGCGGGTAATGAGCACGCCGATAGGCGTACGGTCAAAGTATTTTAAACGCAGGCTGGTAACATGGTTAAACACATCTATCCGCAAATTACGGATAACCGATTGCCCCAGCGAATTGGTTAAATAAGTTTGATAATACTGCGCCGCGGTTTGGATAATGAGTGTTACCAGCATTAAAGCGATCATGAGCACCATGCCGTTGTAATTGCCCGTCAGGATATAATCATCCAATGTTTTTTGGGTAAGGATGGGCTGCACCAAAGCCGCTACGGCTAAAAATACCGTCAAAAAAGCAGCGATAACAAAAGTTACCTTGTAGGGCTTTACATAACGCATTACGCGTTTCAATAATTTCCAGTCAATTGCCTTACCTGTTACCTGCGACATTGGTGAGTTGTTTGTTATTAGGTTGCTATGTTATTAGCCACATTCAAAATTACGTATAAAGCTCTATTACCATCAACCAATAACTTAATAACGAGCAACTAAAGGTACGGGTATTTTATCTCAGTCAAATACAAGCCGCAGGCCGGTACTGATGTTCCGGCGTTTGAGCGGTTTTTACTTTCGATGATCTGTCGTACTTCTTCGGGTTCAATTTCTTTGCGGCCAACCATCATTAATGTACCAACAATCGCCCTCACCATATTGCGCAAAAAGCGATCGGCAGAGATATAGAATATGGCCTTATCGTTATGCAAAGCCCATTCAGCACGCGCTATTTTACAATTATTGGTTTTAACCTGCGTGTTCGATTTGCTGAAGCAGCTAAAATCGGTATACTCCATAACTATTTGAGCAGCCCTGTTCATCAGCTCCACATCGGGCTTATCCCGCACCTGCCACGAAAAATTATTCCTGAACGGGTCTTTTTCAAAATGGACATGGTACTCATAACTCCGCAACGTAGCATCAAAGCGTGCATGCGCCTCAGTATCAACCGGGATCAATCTTTTCGCTGTGATATCAATCGGCAATAAACCATTGATACTGCGCAGTACGCTATCCACATTTTCCATTTTACCTCTTCCATCTTCCATTACATCAAAGTGCGCAAACAATTGCTTCGCATGCACCCCCGCATCTGTCCGGCCACAGCCAACGGTTTCTATTGCTTGCCGCAAAACAGTACTTAAAGCTTTATCCAGCACCTCTTGTACAGTAATGGCATTGGGCTGCGTTTGCCAGCCATGGTAGCGTGTACCATCAAAAGCGATCTCGATAAAATAACGTTGTGTTTTGGTCACGCGCAAAGTTAACCAAAGCTGTAATAACAAGCACGCTAATATTGCGCAAACAAATTATCTTTGCTTCAAAATATCATATCATGTTACAAAGAATACAATCAGTATATTTATTATTAGCCACGGTGGCGGTTTTGGCCATGTTTGTTTTACCTATAGCTCATAATGTAGATATTGGCGGAGCAGCAACTACCTTTAAAATAGATGGTATGTACCAGGATGTTGCCGGCCACCTAACACGCACTACATCTTTTTTAGCACTTACCATAGTTGCCGTAGTGCTCGCCATCATACCTTTACTCATTATGTTCAGGTACCGGGATCGTAAACAGCAAATAGCGCTTTGTTATGCCTGGATGCTGGCCCTTATCGGTTTTTATTTTTGGATGACCCAAACCGTTAAAGGTCTTGCCGATGCCAGCACTTTTAAATTCAATAACTTTTACTATGGCGCCATTATGCCTTCGGTAGCTATAATTTTTGTGCTCATGGCGATAAAAGCTATCAGGAGCGACGATAAACTGGTAAAGTCGGCGGATAGGTTACGATAGTTCCGGGCAACAAAAAAAGGTCTTCTCCAACCGGAGAAGACCTTTCAAAAAACTATCTGTTTTAATTAAAACGCTTTAAAAGCTAAACCCAATTGGAATACCTGGTTGCGGTATTGCGGGGTTTGGCTGGTACCATCCTGGTTATTCTGTTGCAGATCCAGTGTATAGCGAAACTCAATGTCTATATTTTTGCTGGCCGCCGCGGTAAAACCAATAACACCGTCAATCAGGCTCTTTTTAAACTTGTCTTTATCATTTTCAAACTGTTGCTGTACAACGGTGGTAAAACCGTTATCATAAGTGTTTTTGGTGTCAAGTAAAAATGAAATCTGCGGACCAACAACTACACTAAAGCCGGGGGCTAATTTAATTTTGGCTAACAATGGCGCGTCAATAAAATTGGTGCGTTGATCAAACACACCATAAGTGGTTTGTGCAGAGTAGCCTTTAGTTGAGTACAATACCTCAGGCTGAAAAGATAAAGGGCCAACCAGGTGAATATCCAACAGTACCCCGGCATTAAAGCCTGCTTTAAAACTGGTATTAAAATTCTTATCGTTGGTTTTTATAATGTTCGACAGGTTACCGCCGCCTTTAATACCAAAATTGATCTGTGCATTTACAGCAGCTGCCACCAGCAGGGCCATAGCTAAAAATATAATCTTCTTCATGTTATTTGTTTTTATTTGGATACCGCAATGAAATAAGCATGCCATTGTATCTCCCAAACCCTGTTTTTACACCTAAGTGCATTATTTTAAGGTTCTTGGAGGGTAAGTGTGCCGCCAAGATCAGCCTGCGAATGCTTGATTGCTGTATATTTTACTATACAATAGGGTGTGTCTTTAGCTCTTTTAGCTATAGAAATTTATTATCAGCACTATTTTGCTGATAATTGTGTTAATTGAATTGATATGAAGGCAAACGGCAAAGCACTTGTTATTATACTTTTTTTATGGGCGGCATTTGCGGGCGGGGCATGGGCCCAGCAAAGCTTCATACAATCGTTAAACCAGCAAAACCATTGGGTCGATTCTGTTTTTAACAGGCTCACCAAAAGGCAAAAAATAGCCCAGCTATTTATGGTGCGGGCGCATACTAATTTAAGCCGGCGCTATCAGGATTCGGTAGGGCAGGTAATTAAACACCAGCATTTAGGTGGCATAGTATTTTTCCAGGGTGGCCCTGTGCGCGAGGCTACATTAATTAACAAATACCAGCGTTTAGCAAAAGTGCCATTGCTTATTGCTATGGATGGCGAATGGGGTTTAGGCATGCGCCTGGATTCTACCATATCATACCCCTACCAGATGACATTGGGCGCCATACAGGATAATACCCTTATATACAAAATGGGCCAGCAGGTGGCGCAGGATTTGAAACGCCTGGGCCTGCAAATGAATTTCGGACCGGATATGGATGTAAATAACAATCCCAATAACCCTGTTATCGGTTTCCGTTCCTTTGGTGATAATAAATACAACGTAGCCGAAAAAGGTATCGCTTACATGAAAGGTATGCAGGATGCGGGCATCCTCACTACCGCGAAACATTTTCCCGGCCATGGTGATACAGATGTCGATTCACATTTCGATCTGCCGCAGTTGCCTTTTACCCGCCAGCGGCTGGATTCCCTGGAGGAATACCCATTCCGCGAGGCGATAAAAGCAGGTATCAGCGGGGTTATGGTGGCGCACATGAGCATCCCCGCGCTGGATAATACCGCGCACCTCCCATCCACATTGTCAAAACCCATCATCACCGGGATACTGAGGGATTCGCTGGGTTTTAAAGGCCTCATCGTTTCCGACGCGATGGGAATGAAAGGCGTAGTAAAATACTTCCCCGATGGAGAGGCTGATGTTAAAGCATTTATTGCCGGTAACGATATTTTGGAGCTTTCCGAAAACAGCAGGCGTGCCATCCATAAAATTAAAAAAGCTATCCGCCAGGGCCTCATACCCATGAGCGATCTTGATGCGAGGGTTAAAAAAGTGCTGGCCGCCAAATACTGGGCCGGGCTTAACAATGTAAAGGATATCCGGACAGAAAACCTGATTGCCGACTTGAACCGCCCGGAAGCCAAAGCCCTGGTGCAGCAGCTTACCGATGCGGCCATCACCTGCCTTAAAAACGACTATACCATCATCGCGGACGATCTTACAAAAAAAACAGCCATCATCAGCATAGGCACAGCCGATACTACCCTATACCAGCGCGAACTGCAAAAAAGCTTTACCCATAGCACCCTGTTCAGCCTAAGCAAAACGGCAAGCGCCCAAAAGATCGATAGTCTGCGCCAAGCCCTAAAAGCATATGATAAGGTCATTATTGGCGTACACGATACCCGCATCCGCCCGCAAAGCAAGCTGGATTTCAGTAATGAGGTAAAGCTGGTTATTACAGAGCTGGCAGCGCAACCAAACGCTGTTATTAGTGTTTTTGCCAACCCTTACACTCTTGCCGGTTTACCCGGGATAGAAAATAGCAGCCTGTTGCTAATGGGCTACCAAAAAAGCGATGAAATGCAACGCTCGGCAGTAAAGGTTATTTTGGGGCAATTAAAACCAACAGGCAAGTTGCCGGTAAATGTGAATGTGTTTTTCGGTTATGGTACAGGTTTTTGAGTTATTTGAGGAAGAAGCTTCATTCAGTCTGTACAACTGTAATATTTAGATCTTAAAATAGCATTATGAAGAAAGCGGTTTTAAATTACTTGCTCACTTTGACCTTACTAATTCCAGGAATGATAGGTTTAAGCTTTACTAACAATAATGTTTATCGTACAACTAAAGGTATTGCTGACATCATTATTTTTGTTAAAAATAATGATGGAAAGGCGATCCCCAATGCTACATTTATCAATAACAGCAAAGCATATACTCTTTTATTTGACTCAACAGGTAGGCTAAATATAGCCCGACGACATTTAGATACTGGTGACGAAATTTCAATTACCTGTATTGGATATACACCATTAAAAATCAAAGGAATTGATATTCTGACAAAAGGAACGAGAACTTTTGTTTTGGAATATAAGCAAATACTGTTGGGTGAGGTTAAAATTAAAAACAGCGCAGAAAAACTGGTATTTAAAAACGTTAGCAATTTGCCTTTTCCTCTGTACTACGAGGCATGTACATCAGATGGGCATTATGGGTATACAGTTAGTGGGTTATCTGGCAGGAGTATTTGTACACAGGCATTAAAATATGACCCTCAATCTAATAATTGGTCATTATTAGCACATGACCTTAAACCTACAATACAAGCTACCTCGGCGTATATACCTTCAAATGGAAAAATATACGTAATTGGTGGTATCACCTCAACGGTTAACTATACGTATTTTGAAAACGTTGAGACAATTGATACTAAAACCGGTAAGGTTGAATTATTAAAAGTTAAAAATCCGTTGCCAACAGCATACGCGGGATCAGCAGTATGGAATAACAAAATATATGTATTTGGAGGAGGCACTGGCATCAATAATATGACTTCGAGTGTCGCAGTTAATTCTTTTTATGAATTTGATCCTGTAATGGAGGCATTTAATAAACTTCCGGATATGCCCGAGAAATTGCAGACTTCAGGAACCGTGATCAATGGTATTTTATATGTCTTCGGAGGCTTTAATCCACAAGGGAATTATACCAGCTCAAATATTTATTCTTATGATATTCAAAACAAGGTTTGGGCTTTGATCGGCAAATTGCCAAAACCTATTTCAGCTAATGGAATTACTGCTTGTAACGATCTTATCTTTATTGCAGGAGGTTATGATGATAAAGATGCTGTTGGATTTTTTAATACCCAAACCCGGCAATTTACAGTTGTTAAATCTAATTTTAGTACCCGAAAGCATTTAGGAGCTATCGTAATTTATAATCATATAATGGTTATTGGTGGTAGTAATGCCATTTATAACACAGGTGTAAGTACCGTGCAAATTGCTGATTTAAAAGATATATTAACAAGAGCGCAATAATCAGCCTATAAAACGCATTCGCTGTATCAAGTTTAGAGAAGCGTAACTTGTAACAATCCTGCTGTTCGGTCTACCTTAATTTGGCTATATCTAAAAGTTTAAATATTATTGTTTAGCTAAATAGCCTGTTACCAACAGGTGTTTTTACCAGTTTTAACCCTCCTTATCTCATGAAACATCGTATTAGTTTTTGCTTTTCGGCCATGTTGTTCTTATTGCTGCCATTTGGCTTATTGGCCGCAAATCCGGGAAAGCCGTTAAACCTGCGTTGCCATAACAAATACTGCCCAATAGGTACCGAAGCAAAACCATACTTTGGCTGGTACGTAAATGATGCCGATGCCAACGAGGTACAAACCGCATACCAGTTACAGGTATCAACAAACCCCAACGCCGCTGCCGCAGATGTTTGGAACAGCGGTAAAGTAAAATCCGACAAACAGAACTATGTATATTATGCTGGTAAAGCGCTTTTACCCGCAACCCGGTATTACTGGAAAGTGAAAACATGGGACAAAGACGGGCACGAAAGCCCTTATTCGGCTACGCAATATTTTGATACGGGCCTGTTTGACAGCCAGGATTGGGCAGGCGCCAAATGGGTAAAACGCAACACCACCGATAAGGATGATTATACCTACTATCGCAAAACAAAAGCTCTGCCCGCTAAAACCATTAAGCGTGCAATAGCCTATATATCTGCCGTGCATAATTACGAGTTTTACATCAATGGCAAATTCATCAGCAAAGGCTCGGTTAATCATTACCCGCAATATCAGTATTACCACGCTTTTGATGTAACTGCCGATATCCATCCCGGTGAACGGAATCTGATTGCAGCACTAACCCATTGGTATGGCGGCGGCCAGGGTCGTGCTCCCAGTCAGCGTGGCTTTATCATGAAAACCATTATCGAGTATGCTGATGGCTCTAAAACAACCATCAGTACTGATAGCACCTGGAAACAACATCAGGCCGAATATTGGATTACCGGGCAGCCACAGCGTGGGGGCGAGGGTATTGGCTTTCAGGATAAAATAGACTCGCGCAAAGCCATCACCAATTGGTTTACCGCCGGTTGCGATGATACTGCATGGCCAACCGCTACAGAAATAGGCGCCCCGCTCGTAGCGCCATGGATAAATAACCTCCAGCCAGACCTGACCCGTGTTATCGAAAAAGAAATTACACCCCTAAGCGTAACCAGCCTCGGCGGGAACAAATACCTGGTTGACCTTGGCAAAATTTATGCCGGCATACCGGTCATTAATTTTTCGGGTGGCAACGCGGGCGACATGGTAAGCATGCGCGGTGGCTTTGTGTTAAACAACGATGGCACCATGAACGAAAAGATGAACCAAAGTACCAACCTGGCTTATTACTTTATATTAAATGGCAACAATGCTGTTTTTAAGCCCATGGTGTACTTGGGAATGCGCTACCTGGAGATCGATAATTCGCCCAATGTGTTAACTACGGTCAATGTTAAATTTATTATGCGCCATTTTGAGTTGGACGAAAACCGCTCCTCCTTTACCTCATCCAACACCATGCTCAACCGGGTTTGGGAGCTGATGAAATACTCACTGGTAGCAGGTGCTCAGGAAGGCTTTGTAGATACCCCTACGCGCGAAAAGGGTTCATTTTTAGGTGATGGCTGGTCGGAAGCGGTACCCGCTATGAGCGTGATGGGCGACCGGGTAATGAACGACCGGGTACTCAACGAGTTTATGCAGTCGCAAGACCAGTACTGGCCCGATGGCCGCCTAAACTCAGTATACCCAAATGTTGATGGCAAAAGGGATATACCCGATTATACACAATCGTATCTTGTTTGGGTTTGGGATTACTATGAGCAAACCGGCAACGCGCAGTTTTTAATTGATAATTATACGCGCCTTAAAAAAATAGCCGATTACGTTGACCGTTATAAAAGCCCAAAAACCGGGCTTATCCATAACCTGGCCGGCGGCAGCGGGCCTTACCTGTATGGTATTATCGACTGGCCTTCGCCGATGCGTTATGGCTATGATATGAGTACCGAAGCCCGTACTGTGATCAACGCTTATGCCTATATTGATTTTAGTAACCTGTCGAAAATTGCAGGCGTAGTAGGTAATACTGCTGATAGCGTAACCTATGCCGATAAAGCCATGGCTATAAAAAAAGCCATCAACACGCAACTCATCAATAGTAATGGCGTTTACAACGATGGTTTACACGCTGATCTTTCGCCAAGTACACATACATCGCAACATGCCAATATGTATCCAATGGCAATGGGTATTGTGCCACCTGCCAGCCGGGATGCGGTTATAAATGAAATAAAAAAGCAAAAAATGAGCGTTGGTATGGTAACGGTTAGATATCTGCCCCTCGCCATTGGCGAAGCCGACCAGGGCGCGCACTTGATTAATCTATTCACCAATACCGAATGGGACGGATGGGCCAAAAATATCACCCAAGGCGCTACCGTAACATGGGAATCCTGGGATGCGGATAAACGCAACGATAGTATGTCGCACCCATGGGGAGCAGTGGGCTTATTGGGTATGGAGGATTATATTTTGGGCATTAAAGTGCTTAAAGCGCAACATAAGTTGATACAGGTAAAACCACTCGAATTTAACCATGCACTAGATTATGCCAAAGGAACCTTACCTACAGATCGTGGCGATGTAAGCATTGAATGGAAACGCGGCGCTAAAAGTTATGTGATGACCCTCACCATCCCCGCAAACGTAAAGGCGAAGGTATATATACCTAAAAGTGGTACAAGCGGGAACCGGTTAATGGTTGACGGCAAACCGATAAACGCCGTTGCTGAGGGAAATTACCTTTTTGCAGGTCTTATGGGATCAGGGAAACACACTTTTGTACGGAACGCAAATTAAGGGGCCGAAATACACATTCGGGTATACAATTAATAAGATCAGGTGTTATGTTATATCTGTAATAAAGCGGTTTTATTGTAAAGTATTTTTACGTCCCCATAAAAAAGTGAATAATGCTGTCAGGGTCGATGCCGAGGCCTAATGTTTCATTATTAACTGAAAGTATTTCGATAGTAGGTTTGCGCCAGGTTTCTTTTGATGGCTGATTGGTAAGGGGAGTAATGTGTTGCGTTTGCATATATATAATATAGTAGTTTTTGTTTAATGCAATAATAAAGAGCTGGGTATAAAATATTAGGTACCATCGCTGTGCCCATCATCGCCTGTGGTTGGTAAACCCAGGGTATTATCTTTAGCTCCTAAAACTATAATTTGCGGCTTATGCCATGCTTCCCTTACTTCTGCGGTTTTTTCAAATTGTTTGTCGTGTATTTTTTCTTCCATAATTAAGGGTTTAAAAATCTTACTTTCAAAACTAATTTATAGAATAAAAAAATAAAATGCAATATCATTAGGCCTCTGCACCGCTGTAGTTGCGCTTACTGTACAAGATAAATTTTCAAAGCAATAAATACCACGCACATTACGATACCAAGAATGCGTATATTTTTACCATGTTTCCGGTCGGCCTCGGCAAAGCTATAAACCTGCTCGCCGTTAGGTAGTGTCTTTTTCGCCGTTGATAAATACCAGCCAATAAAAACACCGATCAAGCCACCCAAAAGCGAAAAAATATAGCCTAATGTTACCCCTAAAGTTTGCCTTTCTTCGGGTTGTTTCAGCATATCTATCTTGTCCTGCTTAAAATCCGCGATGTGCCGGTCGTTAATAACCACACCGCGCTCTTTCAGTATTTTCCGGGCAAGGGCAAAATCAAACGCGCTCCATTCATCAAAGTTTTTAACAATATCCACTAATTCCTGGTCAGTAAAGTCAAACAGGTAATAACCGGCTTCCACATCATTTAGTGCTTCTTCTTCTTCGGCAACGAGCAGGTTGTTTACCTTATCAAAATCGTGTTGCTGTAATTTAATCAGGTACTCTCTCATCAATTCATCACCCGATACCATGAGCGGGTTAGCTATTAACGATTCCTCGCCTACTTCATATTCAATTTCGTTTGCGTCAAGTAAGTCGGTCAGGCTCTTGGCCAAAGCCGGTTCATTAAACCGGCGGAATGTTAAAAATTGCTGCTGCATATTATTGTTCAATATCGTCTTCGGTTGTTTCCTGTAACTCCTCCTTTTGCTCAAAATTACTCCTTACAAAATGGCACCAATCACATTCCTTTTTACCGCAGCCGGTATTAAAATCGTGGTTCAATATCTTTTGGTAAACATCCTTTATCTGCCCGGTAACCTGTTCCACATCCTGCGGGGTTATCACCACCTTTTCTTTGTGGTACTCGCTTTCGCTAATAGGTTCAACAAACTCAAATTCGGTACTTATCACTTCCCAATCCAGCGTGCGGTCGTTATCAATTAAAATCTTATAAAATACCGCCTGGCGCCAGTAATCCCCACCAATAGGTTCGCTATCGTTAGGGCGGTTAAATTTGCTTTTAGCATTTTTATACTTGCCCGTTTTGTAGTCCACCACGTTTACCTGCTTGCCGGTAAACTCAATTTTATCCAGGTTACCCTTTATTGGGATGCCCGCTATCTCTACATTCTTTATACCCCTTTCGGTGATGGCGATCTTGTTCCATTTGGTAAGATTTTGCTCGTAATACGGTGGCAGTATCTTCTCACCATAATCAAGTCGTAACTTAAAATCTTCCTTGGTGAACGAATCGCGGTTACGGTACATATACCACCTGAACTGCCCCATAAAATCATCCGTTGCCGGGAACTCGTTATTGTTATCCGCCAAAGCACGAAACACCTTATTTAGCGCCCAGTGCACTGCCTGCCCAAACGTAGCCGCCGGACTCTTGCCCGCCGGCACCCTGATCAAATTCTGGAAATAGAATTTCAACGGGCAATCCAAATAATTGCTCAAATGCGTTACCGATAGGGTGTAGTTTTGCAGCAGATGGTCAATGTAGTTTTTATCTATCAGGCTCACTTTGGGCTTTTCGGCCTCGTTGAACTGGGTCATAAAAAACTCCATCATCGCATCCTCATTCACTTTCGGATATTCAATGTTATGGTGCGTATCGGCCAAAATCTCACCAATAAACTGCGACGATTCCTGTGGCTTGCCACTTTTTTCCTTGCCGGGATAGGATATCATCAGGCATTGCTTGGCCCTCGTCACCGCCACATAAAACAACCTGCGCGATTCTTCTTTTTGCGCGGTATCATCTGCCGAAGCCATGGTCAGCGTATCGGGGTAACTAAAGCCCGAGTTGCGGCCCTTGCTGTCCCATATCTTTTTGGTGCAACCTATCAGGAACACATACTCAAACTCCAAACCTTTGGAGCCATGCGCCGTCATAAAGTTTACTCCGTTCTCGGCAAATATCACCTGGTTCAGTTCCAGCGATATGCTGTTGCGCTTCATCAGGTCAATAATGGCCACAAAATCTGCCGGGGTGATTTCGGGTAACTTGCGGCTCTCATCCTTCAAAAAGTTGAAGATACTGGTGAGTACCTGCATAAACCAACCCTTATTGGGCTGCTCCATAATGTATTTGAGGATACCCATCTTGGCTATCATCTTCTGGAACAACTGTTGAAGCGTTAGACTCACAGCATCAGTGAGCAGCATATCAATATCGTTCACCAAAAACTTCATTTTGGTGGTTTGGTCGGCCGGGGTAAACAGATCGGCCTTGGGCGTTTTCATCTCGTGGATGTAGCGGCGCAAGGATGTTTTACCCTGGTTGTTGGCTAAGCCAAAATTGTTCTTCGACACCTCGATACTGGCCTTGGCTATTTCTATCGGCGCTATCCCAAAAAAATCATAATGCAATATCTCGAACAGCAACTCATCGCCGCTATACGGCGAATCGAGCTCCATAGCCAGGTAGCGTAAAATCGAGATCACCTTTTCGCCGAAAGGCAGTTCCAACACGTTGATCTTACGGCGGGTGCTTACCGCTATCTTTTTCTGGTCAAGGAAATGCACCAGGTCTTCCACCTGGTTGTGGTTGCGGTATATCACCGCTATTTCACCGGGCTCGGTGCCGTTACTTATCAGCTTTTCTATCTGCAATGCCACATCAACAATTTCCTGCTCCGGGTTATCGTATTCGCGAATGACGGGCTCAACGGCCAGCTCATCAAAACGCGGGTGCGATGATTGCAGGTTTTTATCCAGCGCGAGCTGTTTGGTTAAACGCTCGTTATTATTATCGATCAATACTTTCGAGATATTGAGGATATGCTGGTTGGAGCGGTAATTATGCTTCAATACCACGGTATATAGCGTGCTCACATAATCATTCGCGAAGTCCAGGATGTTCTTCATGTTCGCCCCCTGGAACTTGTATATCGACTGGTCATCATCACCAACCACAAACACGTTAGGGGTTTCCCAGTAGTTCAGTATAAACTTCAACAACTCATTCTGCGAACCGCTCGTATCCTGGAACTCATCTACCAAAATATACTGGTAGCGTTCCTGGTAACGGCGTAATATCTCCTCGTTCTCGCGGAAAGCGCGCAGCACCCAAATGATCATGTCGTCATAATCATACCGCCCCTGCGCCTTCATTTTGGCATCGTAGTTCTGGTATTCGCCAACTGCAGCCAGCAGTTGGTTCATTTTTTCGGCAACTGCGTCAATATCCTTTTGCTTTGGATCGCCTACGTTAATGCCCAGCTTGGCATTGGCGCGTTTGTAGGTAAACTCATCCCGTAATGGGATATCAGCCAAATATTCCTCCACAGCTTTTTTGATCAGGGCTGCATCCCAGCTCTCGCGCTTCATGGTCGAGAACAAGCTTTTCAACCGTGAAACATCATAATATACATCGCCTGTAAAGCGTTTCAGAGGGTGCGTGTTAGAAAACTCATCCACCAATTCTCGGAATAGTAAAGCCGAATCCAAATCGGACAGTGGCTCCAGATTCATCTTGCCAAAATACTCCAGGTTCTCCTGTATTACCTCATTACAAAACGCATGGAAGGTGTATATATTCACACGATATGCATCCGGGCCGATAAAATCGAACAGCCTTTTACGCATAGCAACTGCACCCGCATCGGTATAGGTTAAACATAAAATCTCATGCGGACGGGCATCTGTTTCGGTGAGTATTTTACCAATACGTGCCGCCAGGATTTGCGTTTTACCCGTACCCGGCCCGGCTACCACCAATACCGGTCCATCCATTTTATTCACCGCTGCAAGCTGTTGCGGGTTTAAAGTTTCGAGGGCCTGTTGGAATTTTGCGTTGTATTTATGGTAGGAGGGTTGCATAGTGTAAAGTTACGAAAATTGCAGACCATAGTCCATGGTCGATAATCCATAGTTTTATGGATTGTTAGCTGCAACAGCCTTTTGTTTATATATCTGGTAGGGGATATTCTTCAGATCAAATTCATCTTTTTTCCTACAAGCGTAAACTTTAGCTATCAAATTATTGCCTTTATTGATACAGAGAGTAAGCATGTATTGCTTATTAGGGTTTCTCCAGTATAATCTCGTGTTGATATCTTCTATTAGTATTTGAAACGATCGTTCTTCATCCTTATTTACAATTATGATAGTAAAAACGTCATTCGAAAATGTTACGCTAATTATTTTACAAGTCATCCATTTATAGCATTGCCAAATATTAAAAGCGATAAGGACTAAAAGTATTAAGCCCGAAAAAACTGCTAATTCAATACTGCCGTTTGAGAAAATTGCTGTATTAAGAAAAACGAGAAAAGGGATACAAATCAAGCTATGAATAATTGAGAAGGTAGTCAAATAAGTTTGCCATATCCTTTTTAAAAATGGGTCAGCGCTCTTTTGGAAAATAACATCCATATTGTAAATATACGAAATCACAAACACAGGTATTGGACTTAATCGCTATATTTAAACCTTAACACAACACCACAAAAATGAAGAAACCACTACTCAGCATACTATGCAGCTTAACCATGGCTGCTTCCTTCGCGCAAAGCACATCAAAAGCAGAAGTCGCCAAACGTGCCGATGCCATCGAAAAAAAGATCATCGCCTGGCGCGAGGATTTCCATGAGCACCCGGAATTGGGTAACCATGAGGTGCGCTCGTCGGAAATCATTGCAAAGCACCTGCGTTCTTTGGGTATCGAGGTTAAAACAGGCGTAGCTACCACGGGTGTAGTTGGTTTATTGGTTGGAGGGAAGCCCGGCCCGGTTGTTGCACTGCGTGCCGATATGGATGGCCTCCCCGTTATAGAGCGTACCAATGTGCCTTTCGCATCAAAGGCTACATCAACTTATATGGGTAATCCTGTGGGCGTAATGCATGCCTGCGGGCACGATTCGCACATGGCGATACTGATGGGTGTGGCAGAAGTATTATCTTCTATGAAAGCTGACATCCACGGTACAGTTAAATTCATTTTCCAACCCGCCGAAGAGGGCGTACCCCCCGGCGAAGTGGGCGGCGCGCAGGAGATGGTAAAACAAGGCGTAATGGAAAATCCTAAAGTTGATGCCATATTTGGCCTGCACATACAATCATACCAGCCGGTAGGTACTATTACCTACAGCTCGGGCCCTGATATGGCGGCGGTGAACGATATGCAAATTGTGGTAAAAGGCCGCTCGTCGCACGGGGCCTACCCCTGGAACAGCGTTGACCCGGTAGTTACTTCGGCCGAAATCGTTACCGCTCTGCAAACGGTGGTGAGCCGTAACCTGCACATTACCGATAACCCCGCCGTGGTAACCATAGGCGCTATTAATGGTGGTAACCGATCAAACATTATCCCCGAGCAGATCACCATGTTGGGCACCATCCGTACGTTTAGCGATGCGGATGAAAAAATGATCATCGAACGCATCAAAACCATAGCCACCAAAATTGCCGAAGCCAATGGCGCTACTGCCGAGTTAAAAATACCTTACAGTGCCCATTACCCCGTAACCTATAACGACCCGGCCCTGGTGGCAAAAATGCTGCCTACGCTGCAAGCTACCGCCGGCCCGCAAAATATTGTACCCCGCCACCCCGAAACCGGTGCCGAAGATTTTAGCTTTTACCAGCAAAAAGTACCGGGCATATATTTGCACTTAGGCGGCTTACCCAAAGGCGGCGACCCGCTAACCGCCCCAGCTCACCACACCCCCGATTTTTTTATTGATGAAAGCGGGTTTACGCTGGGCGTTAAAGCGCTTTGTAATTTGACTTTGGATTATATGGGGATGAATGTTAAAAAATAATGTGCAAATGTGCAGGTGTGAAAATGATGAAATTGATTTGACCAGGGTTTACTAAAAATGGTATATCCCTGATGGTATATTTAAATCGTTACACTTTCAATAATGCCTAACCTCCTCTTCATCTGCAGCAAAAACCAATGGCGCAGCCCAACGGCCGAATTGTTGTTTAAAAACCATCCAAACCATAATGCGCGCTCTGCGGGTACAAGCGGGCAGGCCCGCATCAGGGTAAGCGAAAAGCTCATTTTATGGGCGGATGTAATATTTGTAATGGAGCGCAAACACCGCGACATTATAAAGCAACGTTTTGCTTCGGCTATAGCCGGAAAGAAGTTGGAAGTGCTGGATATTGAAGATAACTACCCGTTTAACGATCCTGAACTTATTGAATTGTTAAGACATGCCTTGGCGGCTTATATTAATTAAGTGCAAAGTTTACCGGCAACGTATAAAGTACCCTAACATTACGGCCATACATCATTCCCGGGGTCCATTTGGGTGAGTTTTTCAGCACGCGTATAGCTTCTTGCGTCAGCTGAGAATCGGGGCTTTTCAATATCTCTATATTGGCTACCGAGCCATCTTTTTCAACTATAAATTTGAGAATAACCCTGCCCTGTATGCCATTCTCTTTAGCTTCGTTCGGGTATCTTATCGCATAACCCAAGTATCTGTACAAAGCGCTTTCGCCTCCCCTAAACTCTGGTTCAACATTGCGTTTGGTATATCGGTATTCCTTTTTGTTCTTATCAATAGCCGCGCCGCTTATTATTTTGCCATTGGCATAATGCTCAACAAAACGTATGGTGTCGTATTTATTCTCTTCGCTGCCTTTCCACTCGCCATCCTTTAATCCGGCTTTTACATCGCCTTCTTCAAACACTCGTTTAAAGTCGCCATCATTATAACCAACGTAGTGCCCGTTGCCATCGGTAACTAAAGCTTTCCCGGTCGAGTCGTTACACGCGTCAATAAGGTAATCATCGTTCACATAACCCGTTACCTTTGCGGGATATTTTTTTGCGGCATAGAGCTTTCCGTTCGGGAAATATTCAAACGCATCGCCAAATACTTTTCCGCCGCTATATCTTAAATCTGTTTTCCTTTTACCCGATGGGAAGTAGGTGATGCATTGCCCCTCTAACACCGGCGGTTCTATTTTTGATGTCCTACCTATCAGTTTAATATTTCCTTGCGGGAAATACTCTTTTATGTTATAAAGATTTAAACCCGAGTCGGGTTCGCTAACTATCCTGATAAAATCTGCGCTGTCGCGGGTACTTACCTGCTTGCCACTATCTTTCATAAAATAAACGTTTTGGCGTTTTTGAGCGCTAACGCTTATACATATTGTTAGTAATAAACATAAACAAGTAAAGCGTTTCGCATTCATGGTTTTATTTTATGATAATATCACATTGTCAATTAAGCGTGTATTACCCACACGTGCTGCAACCAGCGCTACTATTTTTTTAGACAGTGGCGTTGCCGGGTACAGGCTGTCGCCATCGGCTATTTCAAAATAATCCAGCTTAACGCCCGGTTCGGTGTTTATAAAATCTGTAGCCAAATTAGTTAATTCGGTAAAAGTATGGTGTGCAAACTGCTCTTTTGCCAGGTTTAGCGCTTTGCTTAAAACCAGGGCATGTTCCCTGTCGGCAGCGTTCAGGTAAACGTTCCTCGAGCTCATGGCCAGGCCGCCATCTTCGCGTACAATAGGGCACATTACCACTTTAACCTTCATGTTCAGCAATTGCACCATCTTATCAATTACCAATACCTGCTGGTAGTCCTTTTGGCCGAAGAAGGCGATATCAGGTTCAATCAGGTTAAACAGTTTCGATACAATTTGTGTAACGCCCTGGTAATGGCCGGGCCTTATGGCGCCTTCAAGCAGGTGCTCCAGGTGGCCAATGTTAAGGTGCCAGGTTTCGTTGGCGGTATACATTTCGCTAACCGGTGGGTTAAAAAGTACATCGCAGCCGGCGCTTTCTAATTTTTTTATATCGCTTTCTATCGGCCTGGGGTACTTTTCCAGATCAGTTGGGTCGGTAAACTGGGTTGGATTTACAAATATGCTGCAAACCACTTCGTCGGTTTGGCTTTTGGCAAAATCTAAAAGCGATAGATGGCCATTGTGTAAAGCTCCCATGGTAGGTACCAAGCCTATGGTTTTATTATTTAAACGCCTTTCATCTAAATAATTATGAAGGTTTTCACGGGTTGTAAAGATTTTCAAGGGCTTTGGTCTTTAAAAAGAGCGCAAAGATTAATAATTGGTTAAATATTACCAAAAGAACTTGCATAAATCGTTGATATATCTTAAGATAATGCTTATATTTGCAAACTCAAATTTTTTGAGTTCTTTACATAAAATTAATACAGACTAGAGATGGCTAAATCTAAGCTTTTGTTCATAACTCATGAAATGTCTCCCTTCCTTGAACTAACAAAAATTTCTGAAATCACACGCCAGCTTCCGCAAGCAATGCAGGATAAGGGTTTTGAGATCAGGATTCTGATGCCAAGGTTTGGTAACATCAATGAGCGCAGGAACAGGTTACATGAAGTGATTCGCTTGTCGGGAATGAACATCATCATCAACGATAACGATAACCCACTCATCATTAAAGTTGCTTCTATCCCGGCTGCACGCATGCAGGTTTATTTTTTGGATAACGAAGAATATTTTCAGCGCAAGCACGTTTTTACAGATAAAGATGGTAAGTTTTATGCCGATAATGACGAAAGAACGATTTTCTTTTGTAAAGGAGCATTGGAAACAGTTAAAAAATTAGGTTGGGCACCGGATGTGGTTCATTGCCATGGATGGATGAGTGCTTTGGTACCTGCATATTTAAAAACTACGTACAAAGACGATCCTACCTTTAAAAACTCGAAAGTAGTTTATTCTATTTACGAGAACGATTTTACCGGTAAAATGAGTAATGATTTTGCACGCAAAGCAGTGATGACAGATATGACGGAAAGCAATACCGAAGTATTCCAGCCGGGTACCAACTCAGCTTTATATGCGGGTGCTATCCAGTACTCGGATGCGATAGTTCTGGGCAGTGCTAATATTGACCAGGATGTGTTAAATAATGTTAAAAACAGCAATAAATCGGTTTTAGATTACGAATCTACTTCAGATTACGAAAATTATTACAATTTTTACGACGAAATAACCAATGAAGAATTGGTGCATGTTGCATAAAAATTGTTTTAGATAAAATTATATATGAGATTTATAAAATCAGACTTATTAACCCTGTTGATAAGTCTTTTTATTTTAGCGAGTTGTAAAAATCCGGATAGCATAGGATTGGGTATCGACCCGTCCAAAAGCCTCGAGGCTAACCTGGTAGATAGTACTACAATAAACACTACCACCGCCACAGATGATACAGTTAGCACAAGCAGCATCACTAATGTGCCATTAGCGTTTTTTAAAGACCCTACTTTAGGTACAACCGAAGCTAATATTGCCACATCACTTAATTTACCCGGCGAAACGTCTTTTACCGCAATTGGCGATCCTTTGGTTATTGATTCGGCAGTATTAGTACTTAATTATGTAAAAGGAGCATATGGCGACCTGACGGGTAATTTAAACGCCACAGTTTATCAGCTTAATACACCAATAAGCACTAATAAATCATATTACAGTAATAGTACATTCCCGCATAGTTCAACGGTTTTGGGTGCAAAAACTTTTGCCCTTCGCCCTAACGATTCACTGTACATCAGGCAGATTGTTGTTGGTGGTCCTGATACATTGAAAAAAGTGCCTGCTCACATTCGCATACCTATTGATAAAACCTTTCTTAAGAATAGTTTCTTTGGTGCTTCTGCCAGCGCGCTTGCTACCAATCAGGTTTTCCAGAACGAGTTAAAGGGCTTATACATTACAGTAAATACCACAGCTGTAACACTTGCACACCCGGGAGCTGTATTGTTCTTTAACATGTCATCATCAGCTTCGGTAAATATTTACTATCGTGTGCTGCACCCAACAACTACGCCTGATACCTTACTGGCCGCCTTGCCATTAGGATACCCGCACGCCGTAGAAATAAAGCACGACCATAGTATTAACGCTGATATTGTAAACCAAACTAACCCGCTTAATCCGTCAACAGCATCATTTGCCAATGTATATTTACAAGGTTTGGCCGGTTTGCGTGGTAAATTGAGTTTCCCGTACTTAAGTGGTAAAGGGGCAAGGTTACTGCACGATATCCGTAAAAAAAGTTTTGCCGATAACCCGGCAGTTGATACCAATAGTATTATAGATTACAGTATAAATCAGGCCGAGTTACGCATTACCCCGGTTGCAGGATCGGGCATACCGTATGCACCCCTGCCAAGGTTAACCATGTATAAATATGATATTGCACACCAACGGGCATTAATACCTGATGCATACTCATCGGACCCAAGATTCTTAGGTCTGGGTTATTTTGGAGGATTTTTTGATAAATATCATCAATCATACAGTTTCATTGTTACAGGTTATATTGATGATCTGCTACGTGGTAAATTGAAAGACTACGGCACCTTTATTGCCGCAGGCGATACAACAGGCGTATCAACCGGAGGGGCTTCTATAAGCTTCGCCAGTTCGCCTCAAATATATGGCCGCTCGGTTATAGGTGGTGGTAAAAATACCGCGGGCTATAAAATGAAGTTGAACATACTTTATAATAAAGTGACGAAATAAGAATTTGTATTTCGCAACTTAATCAGATATTAGCATCAATTTTGCATTAAGCAGATTGATGCTTTTTTTTTACATTCGATAAATTTTATACTATGTGCGGAATTGTAGGTTATATAGGTTACAGGGATGCTTATCCGATCATAATAAAAGGCCTTCACAGGTTAGAATATCGTGGTTATGACAGCGCCGGTGTAGCATTGTTTGATAAAGAATTAAAAGTTTATAAAAAGGCAGGTAAGGTAAGCGACCTCGAAAATTTTGTAAAAGATATTAGCCTGAAAGGCCATATAGGCATGGGCCACACCCGTTGGGCAACCCACGGTGCACCGAGCGACAGAAACTCGCATCCCCACTCATCCGGCGATCGTAAGTTAACCATCATACACAATGGTATAATAGAAAACTATGGCATTATAAAGGAAGCTTTGCTTGCCAAGGGGCATGTTTTTAAAAGCGATACCGATACCGAAGTTTTAATACACCTGGTAGAAGATATTCAGAACGAAACGGGTCTTGACCTGCGCGAGGCTGTGCGTGTGGCTTTAAACAAGGTAGTTGGTGCTTACGCGATAGTAATTATGAGTGCTGACGACCCTGATCAGATAATAGCGGCCCGTAAAGGTAGCCCACTGGTAATTGGCGTTGGTAAAGATGAGTATTTCGTAGCTTCAGATGCTACACCGATTGTGGAGTACACCAAAAACGTAATTTATCTTAACGATAACGAGATCGCGTACATCCGCAAGGATGACCTGCTGGTTAAAAATATTGATAATACCATTCAAACCCCGTATATCCACGAGCTTGAGCTTAAGCTGGAGATGCTGGAAAAAGGTGGTTATGATCACTTTATGATCAAGGAAATTTATGAGCAGCCCCGCTCTATCCGCGATTGTTTACGTGGCCGTATTTACCCTACAACCGGCAAGGTTCAATTGGGCGGTATAAAAGAATACACAGAGAAACTCAAAAACATTGACCGTATCATCATTGTAGCCTGCGGAACATCATGGCATGCAGGTTTGGTAGGAGAGTATTTGATAGAGGAGTATGCACGTGTCCCTGTTGAGGTTGAATACGCATCAGAGTTTAGGTACCGCAACCCCATCATCACCGAAAAAGACCTGGTAATTGCCATCTCCCAATCGGGCGAAACTGCTGATACCATGGCAGCTATTGAGTTGGCTAAAGAGCGTGGCGCAACTATATTTGGTGTTTGTAATGTGGTAGGCGCATCCATCCCGCGCACCTCGCATGCGGGTATCTATACACACGCCGGGCCTGAGATTGGTGTGGCATCAACAAAAGCATTTACCGCGCAGGTTACCGCCTTAACCATGATTGCGTTTTACATAGCACAGGTACGTGGTGCCATAACCCAAAGTAAACTGATAGAATACCTTACCGAACTGAACGAGATACCTGGTTTAGTTGAACGGGCATTAGTGGCCAATGATCATATCAGGGATATTGCAGCTGTGTTTAAAGATTCGCGCAACTTCCTGTTTTTGGGTAGGGGGAGTTCTTTCCCTGTAGCTTTAGAGGGTGCTTTAAAGCTGAAAGAGATATCATACATCCACGCCGAAGGTTATCCCGCAGCCGAGATGAAACACGGCCCTATCGCTTTAATAGATGAAGAAATGCCTGTTGTATTCATTGCCACTAAAAACTCATCGTACGAGAAAGTAGTAAGCAATATACAAGAAGTAAAGGCCCGTAAAGGAAAGGTGATCGCTATCGTATCCGAAGGTGACATTGATGTAAAGGAAATGGCGGACTACGTTATCGAAATTCCCGAAACACATGAAGCATTTGTGCCACTGGTAGCAACTATTCCGTTGCAATTGTTATCATACCACATTGCGGTAATGCGTGGCTGTAACGTTGATCAGCCACGTAACCTGGCAAAGTCTGTTACGGTAGAATAACCCGTTCAATATAAATTGGAATGCCGAATTGGGATGAAACCTGGTTCGGCATTTTTATTTAACATATATAACGTAACTATTGTAACGCTTGATAAGATATTATCGTCTTACTAATATGAAAACCTTATCATATTTAATGATGGGGATAATATTGGTAATGTTGTCCTCATGTTCGCACGATGTTTATAATAACCGTTCGTATTTATCTTCGCATGATTTTAACGGGAAAAAATTAGCGGTGCTGCCTGTTGAAGTGTACTATACCGGCGTACCTGCAGCTACAACAGACGATGCCCGTACCGAAGAGAATGCGACAAGCCTTTCAACCCAAACACAGGTTGAGCAAACCTTTTTAATGCATACCTCAAAACATGGTGCTAAAAAGTTCCAACAGCAGGTGCAGATGATGAACAGCAACCAGGTGAACGACCGTATTAAAAGTGCCGTTCCCGATCTGAGAACTGCCTGGAAAATGGCACCTGATAGCCTTGGCCGTTTAGCAAGGGCCGACCTGGTACTTAAAGTGCGCCTGGTGCGTACACGATATATGTCTGAAGGATTAGCGCGCGGTATTAATACCGGTAAAGCCATATTTGATGCTGTGGTGAATACCAGCACCAACGGCCTGGCTTTTACGCCCCGTATTAAAGCATATGGCATTCAATACGAGATCAGCCTGATAGATGCCAAAACCGGTACATTGATATCCAGCTATATTAACAAGCCCGAAGATGATAAGAACGGGAATAGCATTGAAAAGGGTAACGAACTAATGGCTAAACAAGCTGCTGTGTATGCAGCCGCTAATTAAACAGATGATTTTAGAAAACGAAAAGGCGGCTAAGGCTGCCTTTTTTGTTTCAAATGAGTGTGGATTTTGATCACATTATATCATTGATTTATGGTATAGAAAAAATCAATGATATTGTTATATTTGAATAGATTAAAACTATACTGTAGATATGACCATTGTACAATTAGAATACATAGTTGCCTTAGATAGCTACCGCAGCTTTGTTTTAGCTGCCGAAAAGTGCTTTGTAACGCAGCCAACGCTAAGTATGCAGATACAAAAGCTGGAGGATACTTTGGGCGTAAAAATATTTGACCGCAGCAAACAACCTGTTGTACCTACCGAAATAGGCGAAGAGATCATTGCGCAAGCACGTGTGCTGCTATCTGAAAGCCAAAAGATAAAAGAGATCATCAGCGACAGGCAAAAAGAATTATCAGGCGAACTGAAGATCGGTATCATCCCAACGGTATCGCCATACCTGCTGCCGCGTATAATTGCCCGTTTTATCGAGAAATACCCTGCAGTTAAACTCATTGTATGGGAGCAAACCACAGAAGAGATCATCCAAAAGCTAAAATTAGGAACCTTGGATTGCGGCATCTTATCTACGCCATTACATGAGGCGGCTATTTTAGAGATCCCTGTTTTTTACGAGAACTTTATTGCCTACGCATCTAAAAACAGTAACCTCTTTAAAAAGAAAACCATCAATCCAGATGATATTGATATGGAAGAGATATGGATATTGAACGAGGGCCACTGCATGCGCGAGCAGGTATTGAACATTTGCCAACGCCGCCGTGCAACCAAAGGGTTCCAGCATTTTGAGTACAATACAGGCAGTGTTGAAACCCTGAAACGCATGGTTGACCAAAACAGCGGCGCTACTATATTACCCGAGCTTTCATTATCAGACCTGACAGAGAAGCAACTCGATAAAGTACGCTATTTCAAATCTCCCGAGCCTGTACGCGAGGTAAGCATCGTTATCCAGAAAAACTACCTTAAGCGCCGGATGATAGAGGCCCTTAAAGCCGAAATACTGGACTTTGTACCAAAACGGATGCGCAGTAAAAAGAAGAAAGAGGTTATGGAAATCCAATAATCACATCATCACTCACCGGGTGACCTGTACAGGTAAGTATCCAGCCATTCTGCATGTCCTCATCCGTCAGTACATCATTAACACTCATGGCAACTTTGCCGCTGCTGCAAATTGCCGTACAACTTGAGCAAATGCCTGCCTTGCAACTGTAAGGTAAATGGATGCCGTTTTGCCATGCCGCATCTAATATGCTTTGGTTTTCACCGACGATGAGATCGTATACCTTACCTGCAAAATCTACTTTTATTTCCCTGGTAGGATAGGTGGTAAAAGTAACTTCGGGTATGGCCTCTATCACAAAATTCTCTTTGCGTATCTGCGAGGGTTT
Organism: Mucilaginibacter rivuli; assembly: GCF_019391655.1. Classification (GTDB taxonomy): domain Bacteria; phylum Bacteroidota; class Bacteroidia; order Sphingobacteriales; family Sphingobacteriaceae; genus Mucilaginibacter; species Mucilaginibacter rivuli. The sequence continues at coordinate 298,374 of NZ_JAHXPQ010000001.1, forward strand.
AAAGTGCATGGTTACCAGTGTTAGCTTTATCATACGCATATACACAAACGGGCCGCACAAAAAGAACGCCGCATCGTTTGCCGGGTATTTCAAACCATTATTCACCAATTGAATAACCAGTTCATTATTTAAACGCCGTGGCCGCAAACCCTTCTCGCTTTCGCTGAAAAGATTAACAAGCGTAAACCGATTGGCGTAGGCTATGGCCATTTGGTTCAACTCTGCATAAAATAGTGTTGACTGTGTATTTCGGCTACTATAAACCAATGTAACATGGCTTTTGCCGGATTCTGAAAAAATAGTTTTTAGCTGTGAATAGACCGGCACAATACCACTCCCTGCCGCGAAGTAAAACAGATTTTTTGCTTTTTGATGATCGGCCACAACAAACTTACCCGAAGGCTCCAAGGCGTTCCAAACATCACCAATTTTAGTTTTACTCAATAAAAAGCGTGATATCTCACCATTGGGGATACGTTTTACAGTAATAGCAAGCAAAGCTTCACCGGGAGATGAACTGATAGAATAGGAACGGCGTATCTCGGTTTGATGATGCGTAAATACCAGTGTAATGAATTGTCCTGCTTTATAAGCTATATGCTTACCATCAACCTCGCTTAAAAAAAACGTAGCCGTATCTGCAGTTTCCCATTTAATGGCATATACCCGTAACTGCAGCATATTACATGCGGATAACGATCTTGCCGAATTGTGTAGAGTGCTCCATCACAGCAAAGGCCGCTTTTGCTTCATCCATAGTAAATACCTGGTCAACTACAGGTATAATGTGATGCTCATCAACCAGTTTAAGCATGGCCTCAAACTCTGTAACAGTACCCATCATAGAGCCCGATAGGTGTAATTGCTTATAAAAAAACTTACGCGCGTTAAACTCCGGGAAATTGCCTGCCGTACCGCCGAAAGTAACAATATGTGCGCCGGGTTTGCAAAGGTCGGGTATTTTGGAAAAACCCTCACCCAGGGCGCTGTCAATAACTACATCAAAACCGCCTGCCAGCTTTTTAAGCTGTTCATCCCAATCTGCATCTTTATAATTAACGCCGGCCGTTGCCCCCAAGCTTTTGGTCAAAGCAATCTTTTCGGCCGAGCCTGATGTTGTGTATACTTCGCAACCTGCCGCTACGGCCCATTGTATCAAAAATGTACCCGTACCGCTGCCCGCGCCTATAATCAATACTTTATCGCCTTTTTTGGCTTTACCTTTGGTAAATAATGCCCGGTAAGCCGTCAATCCAGCAAGAGGAATGGCCGCAGCCTGTTCCCAGCTTAAATGTGCCGGTTTATCATATAAATATTCGGCGTTTACTTTTACATATTGGGCAAAGGTGCCGTCATCTGGCAAGCCTAATATCTTAAAATCCTTACCCTGAAATTCAGGGTTATCACCATAATCATGGCTGGCGTTAATAATAACCGCTTTATTTATTAATCCGCTATCCACACCTTCACCAACCTCAACAACTACACCTGCTCCATCCGAACCTAAAATGGTTGGATATTTTATGCCCGCGTATTTGCCAACAGTTATCCAGTAATCGCGCCGGTTTAATGCCGCGGCTTTTACCTGCACCAAAACTTCGCCGGGTGATAACGTCGGTTTGGCAACTTCTTTTATAACAATAGGATTTTCGGCACTTTCCAGTACGATAGCTTTCATGGTGGGATCATTTTAAATAAAATACGTCATTGCGAGGCACGAAGTAATCCTAAATTATTCATTTGCGCCAAAGCATATCGCCTGCCTTTCTATCGAAGATTGCTTCGTGCCTCGCAATGACGTTATTCAAAAAAACGGTTGAACCAATGGCTCAACCGTTTTTAATATTTAATAAAAGACTGTATAATTAAGCTATTGCTTTTTTGTACAGATCAGCAACGTGGTTCCAGTTCACTACATTCCAGAAAGCCGCGATGTAATCAGGGCGGCGGTTTTGGTAGTGCAGGTAGTAAGCGTGTTCCCAAACATCTAAACCTAAAACCGGGGTACCTTTAACTTCGGCAATATCCATTAAGGTATTGTCCTGGTTTGGGGTTGATGTTACAGCTAATTTTTTATCGGCAGTAACAATTAACCATGCCCAGCCCGAACCAAAACGTGTAGCACCTGCATTAGCGAAGGCCGTTTTAAAATCGGCGAAAGAACCGAAAGTGCTGTTAATAGCTGCTGCCAGATCGCCTGTTGGCTCGCCACCACCATTTGGAGTTAAAATGGTCCAAAAGAAAGTGTGGTTGTAATGGCCGCCGCCGTTATTACGTACAGCAGGTGGGAATTTAGAGATATTGTGAATGATATCATCGATGCTGCTTGTAGCCTCAGGTTTGCCTTCCAAAGCTTTGTTCAGGTTGGTAACGTAAGCCTGGTGGTGCTTGCCATGGTGAATTTCCATAGTAGCTTTATCAATGTGTGGTTCAAGTGCGTCGGTAGCGTATGATAACGCTGGTAATTCAAAAGCCATAGTGATTTATTTTTAAAGGTTAAATTAGAATATGTGAAGTACAAATATAAAGGCAACTAATGGTTATTTGTTTAATTAAATGTCAACTTTTCAGTCTTTTTCGTCTGAAAAATTCTTTCACCAGTTCAGAGCATTCATTTTGCATAATGCCGCCTGTTACCAATGTTTTGGGATGCGTTACCTTTTGGTTCAACCTGCCAAAACCTAATTTTGTATCATAAGCTCCAAAAACAATTTTACCAACCTGGAACCAGTAACTGGCACCCGCGCACATTACGCAGGGTTCCATGGTAACATACAGCGTACACTCGGGCAGGTATTTACCACCCATATAGTTGGCGGCGGCCGTTAAAGCCTGCATTTCGGCATGCGCCGATACATCGTTCAGCCGCTCGGTAAGGTTATGCCCCCTGCCTATAATTTGTCCCTTACACACTACCACAGCGCCAATAGGTATCTCATCTTCGGCAAAAGCCAGTTGGGCTTCTTTAAAAGCCTCCTTCATAAAAAACTCATCGGGCACTATGGCCGGCTCATCTTCAAAATTATAATAGCGCATTGCCGTCCTTATCGAAAGTTTTATCCATATACTTTTCTGTCATCACCATCATCACAATGGGCGATGCAATGCCCGATGCCATGGCCAGCAAAGGCATGGCAGGTTCGGCATGGCTCCCTAATATTAATGCTAAAGCAATACCTCCAACAATGCATATCAGCCCTATTTTCATCATCAGCTTACCCGAATAGCTATTGGCGGCGTCCCATGTTTGCTGATTTTTTAAAGCGAGCCCCATGCGGTAGCCATAATACTTGTTGATGTGCTTTGGCGGGAAGCGGTATTGAATGAACCCAACCAAAAGCATAATTATCCCGATCAGTTGAGGGCCGATGATGAGATTTATAATTTGAAATGTTGTCATATCAGTTTGTATCCGTTTGGTACCGGTTTATCTACCCCCGAAAGAACGATATCGCCGTTCTCATCGGCAAAGCCGGTCACCAAAAATTCCGACATAAAGGTAGCAATTTGCTTTTTAGAGAAGTTAACCACCCCTATGATCTGCCTGCCTGTCAATTCTTCTTTGGTGTAATGCTTCGTGATCTGCGCGCTGCTCCATTTAATGCCCAGTTCGCCAAAATCAACCTGCAGCTTGTAGGCAGGCTTTCTGGCTTCGGGGAAATCAAGCACCTGCAACACCGTACCAACACGCAATTCAACCTTTTCAAAATCATGCCATGTTATGGTTTCCATGGTTCAAAGATAAAAGTTATTAGTTATTGGGTTGTTGAGTTATTAAGTATCCGGTAATCCAAACTTAATAACTCAGTAACTAAACAACTCAAATAATTACCTTTGCCCCATCATGATCGACGTTATACTAAAAAAAGGCAAAGAGAAAGCGGTACTACATAAACATCCCTGGGTATTTTCGGGTGCGATAGAACGTGTTAAAGGTAAACCCGAAAATGGCGAGATTGTAAAGCTGCTCGATGCTAAAGGCGCCTTCATGGCCTATGGTTTTTATAACGATAAGTCGCGCGTGGCACTGCGCCTGTTGGAATGGAATGAAGACGTAACCATCGACGAGGCTTGGTGGCGGGCAAGAGTGGCAGGAGCAGTGGCAGCAAGGCGGTTTCTTCTTGAACCCGGCGTTACCGATACCTGCCGCCTTATCTTCTCCGAATCTGACTACCTTCCGGGATTGATTGTTGACAAATATGCCGATCACCTTTCCCTGCAAATATTGACCTCGGGGATGGAGAACATCAAACCGATCATCATTGATGAGTTGCAAAAGCTGCTTAACCCTGCCAGTATATTCGATCGTTCTGACGCTTCATCGCGCGAGCACGAAGGCATGGCGCCATCATTCGGTATCCTTGCGGGAAACCAGCCGCCCGAACTGGTAGCGGTTGTGGAGAATGGCATTAAGTATCATATCAACATTGCCGAAGGGCAAAAATCAGGCTTTTATTGCGATCAGCGCGATAACCGCAAAATTGTAGCAGAATACACAAAAGGAAAGAACGTATTGGACTGCTTTAGTTATACCGGTGGCTTTACACTAAATGCCTTTAGCCATGGTGCTAAATCAGTAACCAGTGTGGATAGTTCTGAGCTGGCGATAGAAACACTTAAAAGTAACCTCGCGCTCAATGGTTTCGCTGCGGTGGAGCATCGCAGTATTAAGAGCGACGTAAACAAGCAACTGCGCAAGTTTAAAGAAGATAACGAAACATTCGACCTCATCATCCTCGACCCGCCAAAATACGCGCCATCACGCTCGGCATTAGACCGCGCCGCACGGGCTTATAAGGACCTGAACCGCCTTGCCATGCTCATTCTTGAAAAAGGGGGCTTACTGGCCACCTATTCCTGCTCCGGCGCTATGGACATGACCACCTTTAAACAGATCCTCGCCTGGGCCGCGCTTGATGCCGGTAAAGAGGTGCAGTTCATCCACCAGTTTTGCCAACCTGCAGATCACCCCGTTCGTGCCTCCTTCCCCGAAGGAGAGTATTTGAAAGGGCTGTTATGTAGGGTATTTTAGTTTAATGATTGAGTGATCAGGCGGCAGGAATGTTATAAATTTCCTTCTTCACGCTGGTTGAAGCAGGATGCTTTGACCCAAAATGTCTTAAGCTTTCAGCTTAATTTGCTGCATTATGCGACAGGCTACCACTGCGTGTGGCTACCAATTTGTTAAATCGAAATTTTTATAATAGAAAGTCCCGTTAAGGGGCTTTTTTATTATAGGGTATTGTACTGTAGTTAATACCTGAAGCAGGTCAATAATTTGAATGTTATTTTTATTTGGATTTATTCTAAATAAGAGTACTTTTGTCAAAAATATCAATATGTACCTGCCCCTTCCCCCTTAACAAGCTGATACAAAAAAACCCGATGATCCGTCGCCAAACTTCCTATCGGGTACAATCAACAGATTTTTCAAACCATTAATTATTCTTACAAACGTATGTATTCTTTTTTACGAAACAGCTATTTCTTTAGCCGATGTTTGATCGTCATCACATTATTTATCTTTTCTTTTTCGGCCTTTGCCCAGCAGGCAGGCACCATTCGCGGAACAGTAAAAACATCCGATGGTAAACCCGCCGAAATGGTGAGCATAATGCTTACCGGTACAACCAAAGGTACTTTGGTTAATCAGGCAGGCCATTATCAATTAAAAAATATTACGCCGGGCCAATACACCATTATGGCGCGCCTTGTAGGTTTGGTACCACAAAGCAAAAACATTACCGTAGCTGCGGGCCAAACCCTTACGGTTGATTTTGTACTGGCCGAAAATAACAAGGCCCTGCAGGAAGTTATTGTGACTGCCCGTAAAAACAAATTTGCCAATTTTGAAAGCAAAATGGTGGCAAGGATGCCCTTAACTAACCTGGAAAACCCGCAGGCTTACAGTACGGTTTCTAAAGAACTGATGGCCGAACAGGTAGTAACCAACTTTAGCGATGCATTAAAGAATGCGCCGGGGCTGGATAAGTTATGGACATCTACCGGCCGCAACGGCGATGGGGCTACCTATTATAGCTTACGTGGTTTTAGCACACAGGTAAGCGTTGTTGATGGTATAGCCGGCCAAACCAATGGCGATATTGACCCTGCAAATATTGAAAAGATAGAAGTAATAAAAGGCCCTTCGGGTACTTTATTTGGCGGCGCCTTAACCACCTTTGGCGGTTTGGTAAATGTGGTAACAAAAAAGCCTGTTGATACACTCGGTGGCGAGATTGGTTATACAGGCGGCAGTTTTGGCTTAAACCGTTTAACGGCCGATGTGTATGGTCCGTTAAGTGCTAAAAAGGATTTACTTTTCCGTTTAAATACCGCTTATACTAATCAGAACAGTTTTCAGGATGCCGGTTTTTCTAAATCAACATTTATAGCCCCGGCCATTGAGTACCGGGCTACAGATAAGCTAACCTTTAACTTTGGTGCTGAATTTTACCAGTACGAAGGTACCAGCCCGGCATCGGTGTTCCTTAACCGTTCGCGGGCTTTCATTGCTACAACACCTGCCGACCTGAATTACGACTGGAAACGCTCATACACCAGTAACGATTTGACCATGCAAACGCCTACCGCTAACATTCACGGGCAGGCCACGTTAAAATTATCAAATAGCTGGACATCGCAAACCATATTCTCATCAAACACACGCAAATCGGATGGATTTTACCAGTACGAGTTTATTCGTTCGGCAACTACTGATGACCTTTTGGAGCGCAACATCTCATTGCTAAATTCTACCAGTACAGCAGTTGATATTCAACAGAATTTTATTGGCGATTTTAAAATAGGCAACCTGCGCAACCGCCTGGTAGTTGGTGTTGATTACCTGAACCAGAATACCAATAACAGCAACTCGCCTTATATCGCTTTTGATGTCATCAGCGGTTCGGCTGCCAGTACAAATTACCTTGCTATTAACCGCTCGGCGGTAATGGCAAAATTAGGTGCCAGCACCGATGCGCCTACAAAAAACAGTACTTATGGCTATGTTTATAGCGTATACGCATCGGATGTGCTGAACGTAACCGACCGCCTGTTAGCGATGCTAAGTTTACGTGCCGACCGCTTTGACAGCCAAACTACAACCAGCTATACCCAAAACGCCATATCGCCAAAATTGGGCTTGGTATACCAATTGGTAAAAGACCAGGTATCTGTGTTTGGTAACTATATGAACGGCTTTAAAAACGTAGCGCCGGTTACCCAGCCCCTGGCCGATATTTCGGGTACGTTTAAACCGCAGCATGCCAACCAATTGGAGGGTGGTATAAAACTGGACGCTTTTGAGAGCAAGCTGAGCGTAACGGCAAGCTACTATGATATACAGGTAGATAATGTAACCCGTACAGATGTACTTACACGCGACGGCAAAAACTACAATATAACTGTACAGGATGCAAGCCAGTTAAGCAAAGGCGTAGAGTTTGATGTGATAGCCAACCCCATTAACGGATTGAATGTTATAGCCGGCTTTAGTTATAACGATAGCAAATACACCAAAAGTACCGTACAGTTAGAAGGCCGTAGGCCAAACTCGGCTGGGGCCGCGCAACTGGCTAACCTTTGGTTAAGCTATACCTTACACAAAGGCGACTTGAAAGGTTTGGGCATAGGCTTTGGTGGTAACTACGCAGGAAAGAACATGACGGCCAATACGCTTACTACAGGTGTGTTTACCCTGCCCGAATACATAATACTTAACGGAAGCTTGTTTTACAATACCAAAACATTCCGTTTGGGTTTAAAAATGAACAACCTTACCGGGAAAGAATACTTTAAAGGTTGGAGCACTATAGAGGTACAGGCGCCGAGGAACGTTGCCGCTAACATCAGTTTTCGTTTTTAAGCATGACTGTTAAACAAAGTATTTTATGGATACACCGCTGGCTCGGCTTTATTTCCGGGCTGGTGGTGTTTGTAGTAAGCGCTACCGGCTGCCTGTTTGTATTTCAGGATGATATTCAGGACGCCTTGTACAGCTACAGGCACGTGGTACAACAAAACAGGCCATACGTACCCCCATCGCAACTCAAAAAACAAGCCCTGGCGCTTTACCCCGGTGGCAAGGCTGGTGTCCGTATTATTTATTACGGGCCAGACCGCCCGGCTGCTATAACCGTAACAACCCCTAAAAAGGAGAGCTTTGCTTTATATTTTAACCCGTATAACGGCAAGCTGCTGCATACAGAAAACCCTGCACGTAATTTCTTTATCATAGTAGAGTTTATTCACCTATACTTATTATTACCCCCCGTAATTGGCAAACAAGTAGTGGGTATCTCCGTCATTATTTTTGTGATACTGATGATAACAGGTATAGTGCTGTGGTGGCCAAAGCGCAAAAAGGATGTGAAGCGTAGCTTAACTATTAAATGGGGCGCCCGCTGGCGGCGTGTAAATTATGATCTGCATAATGTGCTGGGTTTTTATGCCTGTGCTGTAGCGCTGATATTGGCACTTACAGGCTTATCATTCGCTTATGATTGGATGCATACAGGGATATACCAGGCTACCAACCTTGGTCGGGGTTTTCCGGATGATAAGCCGCCTGCTAAACTGAAAACTCCCGTTGATAGCGTTGTAACCCAATTACCTGTTGATGCCGCGTTTGCATATTCGGTAAGCCACTCGCCGCAGGCGCAGATGTTTTTTGTGAGCAACATTACGGTAACGGCCTATTATAAATCGATGCGCTTTTATTTGAGCGACAGGTATACATTTAATAACGGTGGAGGGTTAATTCAATTTTTACCGCAGGATAGTAAGAGCCCGGGTATGAAAATGAATGATGCCAATTACGATTTGCACACAGGGCAAATATTGGGCTTATTCGGCAAAATAATAGCCTTTTTAGCCAGTCTGATCAGCGCAAGTTTACCCATAACAGGTTTAATGGTGTGGGTAGGAAAGCGTAATAAAAAAGGTAAAAAACTAAAGGCCGCTAAAATAGCCGCAAGCTAAGTTTAACAATTTTAAGAGGCTCGGTACAACAGGTAAAAGTATAATGAACACGGTAGTGTTTTTACCATACCTGTTTTTAACAGCTTCCGCCGTAGTTGGTGTTACCAACACAGGTGTTCGGAAGATTAATAGAACTACCAAAACTCCTTCCTCGGGGAAGGGTGCGGCTGAATGGTGTAGTGGTGGGTAGGGGTAAATGCACGATGCAATGTCGCATAAACCCCTCCCTATACCCTCCCTTTGGGAGGAAATCGCACAATACCAACGCTTTTTTAAATCTCAGAACAGGTCTGGTGTCATTAATAACTCTTTGGGTGTTGATTCCCGATTCTTGCCTCCTGATTCTATAACCCTCCCATTGGCCCATCATAACTATACTTAAACCAATCGAATAGCGCCACGCCGCCATCTTGCTTTACGTTATAACTGAATAAGCCCGGCCGCACACCTTTCCAGTAGTTTTTGCGGCTCAGTGCACATTCATCGCCCAGTTGCATAAAGCTTTTGCCGTCCAAACTGTATTGCATTATGGTGTGGTTGCCTTCCAGGTCGGCGGCAAGGCGCAGGTAAATGGTTTGTTGCGATAGTACTGCCCCCAATATTATCTTTCCATTATTATTCGCGAAAAGCATGGTTTTACCATTGGTATCTATTACACCTATTTCGTAAATATTTTGCCCTAATAGCGCCAGGCCTGCACGCTGGCCTTCTGCCAAATTTTGCAGGTCGAGCTTTGTAGTCATTGCGCCTTTTTTACCCATCAGCTTTTGAGTGATGGTGTTTTTGGCTAATTTATTATTTGGCGATTGTATAGCTGTTAAGCTCAAATATCCTTTCGTATTCGTTAAGCTCCATTTGCCATCTACCGGGTTATGGTTCCATTGCCATTGCAGGCCTAAGTTTGGTTTATTAAACTCGTCGGATGTTTGGGGGGCGCTGATCTTATAACTCTTCGCTACGTTGGGTTTCTTGTAAACAGCTACCGGCTCGCCTACGCCGTTACCGTCAATATCAACGCCCATAACGGGCCAGTCGTCTACCCACTTCATGGGTTGCAAATGCACAACACGGCCAATAGGCCCATCGTCCTGAAAATGCATGAACCATGATTCGCCCGAATCCAGTTCTACCCAGCCGCCCTGGTGCGGGCCATTTACTTTGGTAGTCCCTTTTTCTAATACGATCTTGCGCTCATACGGCCCGTAAATGCTTTTCGACCGAAGTGCGGTTTCATAACCGTTAGCTACACCACCTTCGGGGATGATGATATAATAATAACCATTGCGCTTATAAATTTTGGTGCCCTCGGCTGTCGGCCCGCGGTAAACCACGGTACCCGTATCCAGCAACTGCGTACCATCGGCACTCATTTTATGGATAATGATGGGCCCGGCACCTGTACGGCTATGCCCTAAATATGCCTGTCCGTTATCATCCCAAAAAGGGCAGGGGTCTTCCCATTTAGCCACCCGCTTTACCTCAACTAATGGCGACCATTTGCCCGCCGGATCGGTAGCAGTACTCATATACAAACCCTCCTCGGGTGTGCAAAAATAAATATAGAATTTACCATTGTGATAGCGTAGCGCCGGTGCCCAGCTACCCTTGGCATACTTGGTCATGTTGCTGTAGCCAGGTTCAATATCCATGCGGTTATACACCTGGGCAATAATGGTCCAGTTCACCAGGTCGGTAGAGTGCAGCACCGGGATCCCCATAAAATGAAAATCGGAGCATACCATATAAAAGTCGCGCCCTACTCGTATCACATCCGGGTCTGAGTAATCGGCGTTAAGCACCGGGTTTTTATAAGTGCCGTCACCTTGGTCGCCCCAAACGCCAACTTGTTTTGCTGTGCTTTGCGCCAAAGCGGTATTGAAAGTTAAGGCTAAATATACCATCAGAAAAAGCAGGTAAAAACAGGTATTTTTCAAACTTAATTTACCCGCCATGTCATTGCGGGCAATAGCATGGGAATCACCGGGGCATATATATTTGCAGATATTCATTTTATTCAGGATGTTCAATTTAGGTTGAGTTATTATGCTCTCGATTCTGACAAATTTTTACAGGCCGGTTTATGTAACAGGGGAGTAAAAGTAGGTATTATCAAAAATTTTTAGAGGTTTAATTGGTTTAAATCTTCTCATACAAATATACAAAATTTGGCATTGGTAATGTCGCGTCAACCACAGTTATTTGTACATTTATGATATGATAGACGCTTCTCAACTTATCAATACAATAAATAATCTGTCTATTTTATCTGTCGAACTTCAAGATAAAATAACATCATATTTAGTAGAAGAGCATTTTAATAGGAAAACCCTTTTATTAAAAAGCGGCCAGGTAGCGCATCGCATTTACTTCGTTAAACAAGGTTTATTACGCTCATTCTTTCATCAAAATGCCAACCAGTATACCAACTGGTTTATGGGCGAAGGTGAATTTATTATTTCAGTATATAGCTTTTTTACACAAAAGCCGTCGTTCGAAAATATCGAGGTGCTGGAAGATTGTGATTTGCAATCCATTACCTGGGATCAACTGCAAAGTCTTTATCAGCAATATCCCGAGTTTAACCGTACAGGCCGGTTGATTACAGAAAGATATTATATCCGTAACGAAGAAAAAACAATTCAGTTGCAAACCCTATCGGCTGCGGAGCGATATCAGGCTTTACTAAATAATTATCCTGGTATCCTGCAACAGGCATCGCTTGGACACATCGCATCATTTTTAAATATTAAGCAAGAAACGCTTAGCAGAATAAGAGCAGGAAAGTGATTTTTTGACCTAAGTCAAAAGGAACCAAAAACAATAGGCAGACATTTGACTAAACAAAAAATCAAACGTTATGCTTATCATTATTCTTATTTGTTTCGCAGCCTGTTTTCTTATTGAAAGGCTCATCCCCGGCTGGAAACTTCCCGAGGTGCCTACATGGACCATACGTGTACTGGCCATCAACTTTTTCCAGTTATTAATAGTTACACTTGCAGGCTATAGCTGGGAAAAATGGCTGTCAGTAAGTTCAGTATTTAACCTTTCGGCGATAATGCCCGATTGGGCAGGTGGCATTGTTGCTTATTTTATTGCCACTTTTATTTTTTACTGGTGGCACCGCTGGCGCCATCAAAGCGATTTGTTGTGGCGACATTTTCACCAGATACATCACAGCGCCCAACGGATTGAGGTTATCACTTCATTTTACAAACATCCGGTCGAAATGCTGGTCAATTCAATTATCGGCAGTCTGTTAGTTTACACCTTGCTGGGCTTGAGTTTGGAAGCAGGTGCCATATATACCCTTTGTACCGCTCTTGGCGAATTTTTCTATCATACCAACATAACCACACCCCGGTGGATAGGCTATATATTTCAACGGCCCGAGATGCACCGTATACATCATGAGTATGAAAAGCATAGCAATAATTATGGCGATATTGTTTGGTGGGATATGTTATTTGGCACTTATAGTAATCCGGAAAAATTTACTACTTCCTGCGGTTTTGATACCGACAAAGAATTGAAACTGATTGACATGATAAAGTTTAAAGATGTACATAAACCCGATTAATTATTTCAAAAAACATTCGCCTAAACCGTTCAAAAACCTATCTTTGCATCCCGAAGCCGAAAACGGGAATTTGCCCAATTCAGCGCATAGAAAAAGTCCTATACTATCAGACTTTTAACTTAGAACTTTTGACTTTCATATCAAAGCCCTATGCCCAAAGATAACTCCATAAAATCCATTTTAATTATTGGTTCAGGCCCTATTATTATTGGTCAGGCCTGCGAATTTGATTATGCCGGCTCGCAAGCGGCCTTGTCATTAAAAGACGAAGGTATCTCGGTATCCATCATCAACAGTAACCCCGCTACCATCATGACGGATAAGGTTATTGCCGATCATGTTTACCTGCTGCCCTTAACCACTGCCAGTCTTGAGCAAGTTTTACAGGAGCAAAAAATTGATGCCGTATTGCCAACTATGGGTGGCCAAACTGCATTAAACCTTTGTATTGAGGCTGATGAGCAAGGCCTTTGGAAAAAATACGGGGTTAAAATTGTAGGTGTTGATATTGCCGCGATAGAGAAAACTGAAAACCGCGAAGCCTTCCGCCAGTTGATGGTAGATATAGGTGTTGGTGTGGCAACTTCAAAAATTGCCAACTCATTCCTTGAAGGTAAAGAAGCCGCCCAAACCATTGGCTTCCCGCTGGTTATTCGCCCAAGCTATACGCTTGGTGGTAAAGGCGCGGGCTTTGTACACAAAAAAGAAGATTTTGACGCCGCCCTTAGCCGTGGTTTACAGGCCTCGCCTACACACGAGGTTTTGGTAGAGCAGGCTGTTTTGGGTTGGAAAGAATATGAGTTAGAGTTGCTGCGCGACAGTAACGATAACGTGATCATCATCTGTTCGATAGAGAATTTCGACCCGATGGGTATCCACACCGGCGACTCGATCACCGTGGCCCCGGCCATGACACTGAGCGACCGCTGCTACCAGGAAATGCGTAACCAGGCCATCAAAATGATGCGTGCCATTGGTAACTTCGCGGGTGGCTGTAACGTGCAGTTCTCGGTTAACCCGGCTGATGAATCGATCATCGCTATAGAGATCAATCCGCGTGTATCACGTTCATCAGCCCTGGCATCAAAAGCTACAGGTTATCCTATTGCCAAGATCGCTGCAAAGCTGGCTATCGGTTACAACCTTGATGAAATAGAAAACCAGATCACCAAAACTACTTCGGCCTACTTTGAGCCTACTTTGGATTACGTGATCGTTAAAATACCACGCTGGAACTTTGATAAGTTTAAAGGCGCTAACCGCGAGTTAGGCCTGCAAATGAAATCGGTAGGCGAGGTGATGGGCATTGGCCGCAGCTTTATTGAAGCGCTGCAAAAAGCTTGTCAGAGTTTAGAGATCGGTCGTGCCGGACTTGGTGCCGATGGCCGCCAGAGCCGTAACCTTGACGAGATTATGCACAGCCTGGAAAAACCAAGCTGGGACAGGCTGTTCCACATTTACGATGCGATGAGCCTGGGTGTGCCAATGGAGTCTATCCGTAAAGCTACCAAAATTGACCGTTGGTTTTTAAACCAGATTCAAGAGTTGATTTACCTGGAGGCCGAATTGCGCCGCTACTCGGTTGGCAACATCCCATCCGACTTTTTGCGTACCCTTAAAGAAAAAGGCTTCAGCGATGTGCAGATCGCTTTTATACTGGGCAATAGCACTACCGAAGAAGAAGTTTACCAGCGCCGCAAGGCCTTAGGCATAAACAGGGTTTATAAAATGGTTGATACCTGTGCGGCAGAGTTTCAGGCTAAAACCCCGTACTACTATTCAACTTACGAAGGCGAGAACGAATCTGTCCCATCGGATAAAAAGAAGATCATTGTTTTAGGCTCGGGCCCTAACCGCATTGGGCAGGGTATTGAGTTTGATTACAGCTGTGTACATGGTTTGCTTGCCGCTAAAGAGTGTGGTTACGAGTCGATCATGATCAACTGTAACCCCGAAACTGTATCAACCGACTTTAACATGGCCGATAAGCTATACTTTGAGCCGGTATTCTGGGAGCACGTTCGCGAGATCATAGAACTGGAAAAACCTGAAGGGGTTATCGTTCAGTTAGGTGGCCAAACAGCCCTTAAAATGGCCGAGAAGTTGCATGAGCACGGTATCAAGATTATCGGAACATCTTTTGATAATATGGATATTGCCGAAGACCGCGGTCGTTTTTCTGATCTGTTGAAAGAACTTGACATTCCATACCCTAAATACGGCGTTGCCGAAAGTGCCGAAGAGGCTATTGAAGTAGCCCACGCGGTTGGCTACCCGGTATTGGTGCGCCCTAGCTACGTGTTAGGTGGCCAGGGCATGAGCATTGTGATAAACGATGAAGACCTGGAAAAAGCGGTAGTTAACCTGTTAAAAAATCTTCCCGGAAACCGTGTTTTAATTGACCACTTTTTAGATAGGGCAGAAGAGGCTGAATCAGATTCGATTTGCGATGGCGAGGATGTACACATTATTGGTATGATGGAGCACATTGAGCCTGCCGGTATCCACTCGGGCGACTCGTACGCCGTACTGCCACCATTCAGCCTGTCGGACAATGTGCAAAAGCAAATGGAAGAGCACAGCATAAAAATCGCGAAAGCTTTAAATGTAAGTGGTTTACTTAACATCCAGTTCGCCGTAAAAGACGAGAAGGTTTACGTTATAGAGGCTAACCCGCGTGCAAGCCGTACGGTGCCTTTCATCGCCAAAGCGTATGATGTGCCTTATATCAATATCGCCGCCAAGGTAATGCTGGGCGCCAATAAAATAAAAGACTTTACCATTGAGCGTAAGCTAAAAGGGTATGCTATTAAGGAACCTGTATTCTCATACGATAAGTTCCCTGAAGTAACCAAAGAGCTTGGACCTGAAATGAAATCGACAGGTGAGGCTATCCGCTTCATCCCCGATCTGCAGGACCCATACTTCCGCCATTTGTACAAAGAGAAATCGATGTACCTTTCTAAGTAAGAATCAAGATACAAGAATCAAGAGCCAAGACAAAAAAGTCCTGGCTCTCTTGTTTAAATGGTAAGCCATGGTGTATCAAAGATATCTAGGCTCTTGATTCTTGCCTCTTTCTTCTAAGCTTTAGTTAAAAAACGTTAAATACAGGTTACAGTAGTGTTTTTTCATCAAAATTTCATTTTCACCCGGGACTTTTACCCTCATGAAAATGAAAACCTTACCTTATCTGTTCGTTTGCCTTTTATATGTTGTTTTATTATCGCAAGGTTGCAGTAAATCAAGCAGCAGCGATGATATTCAACCCTCTATTTATACCTTTCCTTTAGCCGGTAGTGTAACCGGTACATCCGCACAAACTTTTGGCGTGCTGGTTAGCAGTGGCCTTAGTTCAGTAACATCAATGGGTATTTGCTATAGCGCCACCAATCAATCACCTACCGTTGCCGATTCAAAGACAACAGTAAGTGTTGATACCTTAACTTTTGCCAGCAAATTAAGCGGCCTGGCACCCAATACTATCTACTATTACCGCACTTATGTTATTACGGGCACGGCAACTGCTTATGGCAGTGTTGCCCAGTTTAAAACGGCTACTGCTACCTTTGCTTTGAATACCACAGTAACCACATTTGCCGGAATAGGCACAAGTGGTTATGTTGACGGTGCAGGTACCATAGCTCAATTCGGCAATCCGCTTGGCCTTTGTACAGATGCTGCCGGTAATATTTACGTTGCCGATTTTTACAATAACGTTATCCGGAAGATAACGCCTGCAGGTGTTACATCTACCTATGCCGGTAGCGGAACCTTAGGTTATCAGGATGGCGCTGCTGCTACAGCACAGTTTTATGGCCCGCAGGGTGTAGCTATTGATGCCGCAGGTAATGTTTATGTTGCCGATATGGGTAATAACATGATCCGTAAAATAAGCACCGCAGGGATGGTAACCACATTAGCCGGTCGCGGCTATACAGGTTATGCCGATGGTGCAGGTGCCAGCGCTGTATTTAACCTGCCTGCAGGTGTAGCAGTTGATGCTGCCGGTAATGTTTACGTTGCCGACCGCGGCAATAACATGATCCGTAAAATAACAACAGCGGGTGTAGTATCTACACTTGCCGGCATCACTACCGCCGGTTTTGTTGATGGTACAGGTACGGCAGCACAGTTTGCATCGCCGGGTGCCATTGCTGTTAGCAGTACCGGTACCGTATATATTGCCGATCTTACAAACAGCGCTATACGTACCATTACCCCTACCGGGGCGGTGTCAACATTAATTGGTACTACAACATTAAGTACAGTGCTGGGTGCGCCATGGGGTATCGCTCTTGATGCTGCCGGTAACGTTTATACTACGGATGGTAATGGTCGCGTGTTAAAAATAACTACAAACAACGTAATCTATCCTTTAGCAGGTGTATCTGCAACTGCAGGCTTTGTAAATGGCTTAAATACGGCAGCATTGTTCAATAGCCCGCGCGGTATAGCCATAGATGCATCGGGCAATGTGTTTGTTTCTGACTATGGCAACCATGCCATCCGCAAGCTTTCGATAGTTACTACGCCATAGCTAATTGAGCAAAGAATAAAGAACAAGGAGTAAGGAAATGCCTGCATAAATCTTTACTCCTTATTCCTTGCTCTTTCCTCCTCCAAATTATCCGAACAACAGGTTAAAGGCTTCTTCTATCCTGGCCACAGGTATCACCTTGATGCTGAAGCGTGAAAAATCGAGCATCTTTTTATCCTTGGCAGCAGACGGAATATTGTATTTGGATATGTATATTTCTTCGAAACCCAGCTTTTGAGCTTCGGCAATGCGTTGTTCTATTTTATTGACGGCACGTATCTCGCCAGATAAACCCAGCTCGGCAGCAAAACAGGTTTTAAACGGCACAGGAATATCCTGGTGCGATGAGATGATAGCCGCTGCCAAACCCAGGTCGATAGCCGGGTCTTCAACACGGATGCCACCGGTAATATTCAGGAAAACATCCTGCGTCCCCAACCTAAAACCGCAGCGTTTTTCCAGCACGGCAAGCAGCATGTTCATGCGCTTTGTATCAAAGCCCGTGGCTGACCGCTGAGGTGTTCCGTAAGCTGATGTACTCACCAATGCCTGTGTCTCTATCAGCATAGGCCTAACGCCTTCTAAAGTGGCTGATATGGTAACCCCACTAATAGGCTCTTCCCTTTGCGATAACAATATCTCGGATGGATTAGAAACCTCGCGCAAGCCTTCGCCCAGCATTTCATAAATACCCAACTCAGATGCCGAACCGAACCTGTTTTTGATGGCACGCAATATCCGGTACACATGATGCCTGTCGCCCTCAAATTGCAAAACAGTATCTACCATATGTTCCAATATTTTCGGCCCGGCTATCATACCATCTTTAGTGATATGGCCTATCAGAAATACAGGGGTAGCTGTTTCCTTGGCAAATTTAAGTAGTTCGGCTGTACACTCCCGCACTTGCGATACACTGCCCGGGGTTGATTCGATATGCGAGGAGTAGAGCGTTTGGATAGAATCTACCACTACCAGGTCGGGCTGTAATTGCTCTATCTGTTTAAATATGTTTTGTGTGGATGTTTCTGTCAATATAAAACACCCGCCACCCGCTTTACCCGCGTTTGGCGAAAGCCGTTCGGCACGCATTTTTATCTGCCGGTCACTTTCCTCGCCCGAAACATATAACACCTTTAACGCAGGCATATTCATGGCCAGTTGTAGCATCAGGGTTGATTTGCCTATGCCGGGCTCGCCACCTATCAGCACCAAACTACCCGGAACAATACCACCACCTAAAACGCGGTTAAATTCCTTATCGGGAGTAAGCATGCGGTGGTCTTCCTCAAATACAACATCCGAAACCAATACCGGTTTGTTTGATCGTTGCATGGATGTTGATGTAGAAGCCGCTTTCCAATCGGGGATGGAACCGTTCGATTTCTCGATGATCTCTTCTACAAAAGTGTTCCACTCCTGGCACGACGGGCATTTACCCAACCATTTTGGCGATTCGTAACCACAGCTCTGGCAGAAATATGATGTTTTAGTTTTAGCCACGTTTCTTTAATGTGCGTATTTGAAGATGTGCAAATGTGCAAATTGATTTTGATAATTACTAATTTTATTAGTAATTATATCTATTTCAGCTTATGCCCGGTGTTATCACCGCACCATATCCTGTACTAATAATTTTTTAAAACCAATAATATACATCTTTGTTAGGGGATAACATGATAAAACAAACATCCCTGACAGTATGCGGTGAAACCCACAGCACACCAATGCATATTTGTGGTTTTTTTGATGGTGAAGACGAACGTTACGATGTTATCCTTCCATACCTTAAAGAAGGCCTGGAAAATAACGATGAGATATTAAATATACTGGAGAGCACATCTTACAACGATCATTGCCATCGGCTGCAAAATGCTGGCATTGAGGTTGATAGTAAACTTGAAAGTGGCCAATTGAAAGTACTATCGGCCGATGATACCTATTTACAAGGAGGCTATTTTGCTGCCGATAAAATGTATAAAAAGTTAGAAGATGCCCTTATTTCCAACGAAGATGCCGGTTACGATAGCTTTAGGGCCTGCGGTGATATGGCGTGGGCGTTAAAAAATGTTGCCGGCACCGACGAACTGATCGAGTATGAGGCTAAGCTGAATCAATTGGTTCCGCAGCATGTATGCTCTTTAATATGCATGTATGATATTAACCGCTTTAGCGCCAGGGTACTGGTAGATGTACTTGCAACCCACCCTTATGTTATTTTGAACGGCAAGATACACAAGAACCCTTATTACATCGAACCGATAGCTTTTCTGCGTGATCTGGTTAAAAAACCCAAACGCCCGCTACTTCGGCACGATGACTGATGAACCTTGATGCTATTCAGTTTAAAATCTTAGCGCCTTTTTCACTAAACTAAAATGTGCAAACAGCTCATCACCATTTGCACATTTACTCGTCTGTACATTTGCAAATTACTCCAACGTATTATAATAATCAAATAACTTGCCCAGGTCGGCATCGTTTTTAAACTTAATTCGGTTGGATTTGATGAAGGTAGCTATTTGTGGCTCCTTATCGGTTAAAGCAGCCAATATATCCTTTTCATCACGTTTAACGGCTGTCATGGCGCCATTTTTCAGGATATAATAATCCTGTTCATCCTTAAATGATTTTGTAGTGCTCGTTGCACCGGGGTCGCTAACTTCGGTAATGGTTTTAGCATAATGCTTTAGCAGTTTTATCTTGCCATCACATAGCACTTCGTAAAACGATTTCGCAGTCAAATTATCCACTGCCGGAAAACCGTTTTTAAACTTTGCCACATCCAATCCATCAAAATCTTTTAAAGTAAAACCGTTCACATCGGTAAAAACCGGTACATCGCTTTCGTTTTTGCTGTTTTCAAATACAATCTGGTCATCGTACTCATCATACCTTAATTTAAGGTTATAGTACTTCTCGTTATCGCTGCGGCTTATCGTTCCGTCGCTCCAGTCTATGCTTATATAAATGCTGCCGTCAATTTCTCTTACCGCGTCGCTCATTTCTATTGGTTTACCTTCAGCATCAGGTAAACCCACCTGTTGCGCCCAGCCTGGTATTGCCGACAATAAAATAAGTGCTAAAACTACCCCGATAAAGGTTAACGTTTCACCAAAAGTGGCGCTGTTTTTTGATTGATTGTTTGTTGCTTGTTCCATGGTTTACTTTTTAATAAAATAACCGATCGTTTTATTAATGAATAATGATTTAACCACTTAAAACAAGCAAGGTTTAACTGTCACTAAAATGTTATGATTGTTCAGTTAAAATGCATGTTGAATGAAAATTTAATTCTTACCCCGTCTGGTTTTTACCTAAAACAAAAAATGTGCAAACGGTTTACCACCATTTTGCACATTTACTCATCTGCACATTTGCAAATTAAAGCTTTATCTCCTCGCCCTTCCCCGAAAGGAAATGGAACTCGGTGATCTGGTAGGCAGGGTTGCTGCTTACTTTAATCCACTGGCTGTATTTAAAGTACCATTTCATCTGGCGGTTAAATACACCTTTTTTAATGTAGGCCTCAATGTACGGGTGTACACAAAGGGTAATATTTTTTTCGTTTTGCTCTTTTAGTATGTAGTTGAAGTTATCTTCAATATCATCTATCAGCAATACCGTAGGCCTAATGGTGCCTGTGCCGCCGCAAGCGGGGCAAACTTCGGTAGTAACAATGTTCATTTCGGGCCTTACGCGCTGGCGGGTTATTTGTACCAGGCCAAATTTACTTGGCGGCAAAATAGTGTGCTTGGCGCGATCGAGGGCCATTTCATCGCGTAAATAATCAAACAGATCTTTACGGTTGTTCGGTTTATGCATGTCGATAAAATCGACAACTACTATGCCGCCCATATCGCGCAGGCGCAACTGGCGGGCAATTTCTTTTGCTGCTTCTTTATTTACCTGGAAAGCGTTGGTTTCCTGGTTTTCCTTGTTAGCCGTGCGGTTACCGCTGTTCACATCAATAACGTGCAGTGCTTCGGTATGCTCAATAACCAAATAAGCGCCACCGGCAAGGTTTACCGTTTTACCAAAAGCGCCTTTTATCTGCTTATCAACACCAAAGTGCTCAAAAATGGGCTCTTTGTGTTTATGTAGCTTAACAATTCCTTCCAGATCCGGCGATATCTGTTTGATGTACGTGCGTACCTCTTCGTAAATGCCAACATCGTTAACATAAATATTCTGGAAATCGGGATTCAGTATATCGCGCAGGATGGTGGATGTGCGGTCCATCTCGCCCAATATCTTTTTAGCGGGTTCGGTTGATGGCAGGCGGGTGATGAACGATTCCCATTTGGAAACCAGATCAAGCAAATCCTTCTGCATCTCTTCAACACCTTTACCTTCGGATACCGTACGGATGATCACACCAAAGTTTTGTGGCTTGATGCTTTCGATAATTTTACGCAGGCGGTTACGTTCGGTATTGCTCTTTATCTTTTTGGATATAGAAACAGCATCCGAAAACGGAACCAGGATAACATACCTTCCGGCGATAGAAAGATCAGAACTTAAACGGGGCCCTTTGGTACTGATAGGTTCTTTAGCTATCTGTACGGGTATCAACTGGTTTTTAGCCAGTACCTCGCCAATTTTGCCCGCCTTGTTTATCTCGGGCTCCATTTTAAAATTATCAAGCAATTTGGTTTGATAGCTGCCGCCACGTACCTGCTTGGCCAATTTCATTAAGCTTTGCACCTGCGGACCAAGATCCAGGTAGTGCAAAAACGCATCTTTCTCGTAGCCTACATCCACAAAAGCAGCATTTAAACTCGGCATGATTTTTTTGATCTTGCCGAGATAAATATCGCCAACAGCATAATTGTTGTTGGTTTGCTCTTTGTTTAGTTCTACAAGTTGTTTATCCTGTAATAAAGCAATAGTAGCCCCACTGGGGGTTGCATCGATAATTAATTCTTTTACCAATGGCTACTCCATTTCTTTTTCAAACCACATAGATGGTTTTACGTTAAAAATACGATGGTTTAAACAATAACATCAATTGCCCTTTAAGGGCAATTAACAAACAGAGAAAGCTGCTTATTTCTTTTTGTGCCTGTTTTTTCTCAAACGTTTTTTGCGTTTGTGAGTGGCCATTTTATGTCTCTTTCTTTTTTTACCGCTTGGCATAATAATAAATTTTAATTTTTTAATTCCTTTATAAACTCATCAATACGTTGTCCGAACGCGGGGTCCGGCAACAATGTTTTGCAATTTTGGTAGGCTTCAATAGCCTCTTTTTTCATACCCAGCTGTTTGTAACTTTCAGCAAGGTAAAAGTATGGCTCAACCTCCTGCTTTTGGGTTATCATACCCTTAAAGCGCTCAACGGCTTTTTCATACTGGCCCGATTTCATGGCAAACAAACCTAAATTGAGGCTTGCTTTGCGATTGCCCGGATCTTTCTTTATTACTTCGAGCAATAAAGCTATCCCCTGCATCGGGCTTGGTGCACCTCCATTTACGTAGGCAATACCTAAACCTGTTTTGGCATCAAGGCCATCGGGGTTAAGTTTTGCGGCATTCTCAAACGCTTCAACAGCGTTGGTAACATACACCGGCTGTGCTAATGTATCTACCCCTGCTTTGTAAGCGTCATTAAACCTGTCGCCTGCATTTATCCAGTTTTGGTAGGTGTTTTCACTCCGGGCAATGGCCTGGTAATAAAAAGCTCCGGGTGCGGGTTGATTTACGTCATCCCATTTTTGTGCCAGTTGCTTTTCTAACTTAAGCTTATCGGCATCGTTGCCTGCTGTCTTTAAATTTGCTTCTAATGCCCCTATCTCGCCTGCCAGGTTATTGCCTATGGCTTGTTTGGCGGCTACCGATACATACTCAACATTAATGTTGGTTGCTGTAGCGGCTTTAGCTTCGGTAACATTGGCTCCTGCACTGCTGCGGGTTTCTTTAGGTTTAATTAAAGCAACCGGTTTTAATGAAAACAAATAGCCCATTATGGCAACAACTGCTATAATAAGGGCTATTTGACTTTTTTTCATCGCTTAAATTATTTTACTGCTTTTGTTTTGTTACCTGTACGTACTTTTTCAACAAAAGTTTTAGCCGGTTTAAAGCTTGGTACAAAATGTTCCGGAATAATAATGGCAGTGTTTTTTGAAATATTACGAGCGGTTTTCTTTGCTCTCTTTTTTACTACGAAACTTCCAAAACCTCTAACATATACATTTTCGCCACCTACCATCGAGGTTTTAACTACTTTAAAAAACGCTTCAACAGTTTCCTGTACATCAACTTTCTCTATGCCTGTTTTAGATGAGATTTCAGCTATTATTTCTGCCTTGGTCATACCTGTTTTTCTTTATTAATTTTTGTAAATACTTAACTGTTTTGGGGTTGCAAAAGTATTGCTAAAAAACGAAAGAGAAAAATAAAAAATAAGATTTTTACAGAACGTATCCAAAATACTATACAGGGCACTATTAAGCAAAACACTTACCTTTGATATTGATGAATTTTTCGGAAACTATTGTACACTGGTATCAACAAAATAAACGCGACCTGCCCTGGCGAAATACTACTGATCCGTATGTTATCTGGCTGAGCGAGATTATCTTACAACAAACACGTGTGGAGCAGGGGATGCCTTATTTTTACCGCTTTGCCGAAAAATATCCTACGGTAACACACTTTGCCGCGGCAAGCGAAGATGAGGTTTTAAAGCTATGGCAGGGATTGGGTTATTACTCGCGGGGGCGCAACATGCTCAAAACGGCACAACTGGTAAAACAGCAGTTTAACGGCGTATTCCCGTCTAACTATAATGACCTTATCGCCCTTAAGGGTATAGGCGAATATACCGCCGCGGCCATATCATCATTTTCGGCAAACCAGGCTAAAGCCGTTGTTGATGGCAATGTTAACCGGGTTATTGCACGCTATTTTGGTATTGACGAACCTATTAATAGCACTAAAGGCAAAAAGCTGTTCCAACAAATGGCGGATGATTTGCTTAATAAGGAATACCCGGCCTTGCACAACCAGGCCATGATGGAGTTTGGCGCCCTGCAATGTAAACCCAAAAGCCCCGATTGCGGTATTTGCCCTTTGCGGGATGGCTGCTTTGCCTATAATAACAGCGCGGTTAACACCCTGCCGGTTAAACTTAAAAAGCTCACGGTTAAAAACCGCTATTTTAACTACTTCGTAGTTATTGATGAAGATAGAATATTACTGAACAAGCGGGACGATACAGACATTTGGGCAAACATGTACGACCTGCCGATGATAGAAACTGATGGAGAACAGAATGTGGAGAAATTATTTTCGTCGGTAGAAATGACTAACCTATTCGGAATTATGCCACATATTATTAAAGAATATCCTCAAAAAAAGCACATATTAACGCATCAACACATACATGCGCGTTTATTTCATATTGCTATAGGTGTAAATAACATTAATTTAAAGGCATCCTATTTTTTCATAGAAGTGGAAAAAATAAAAAACTTGGCGTTACCTAAATTAATTTTTCTATTTTTAACTAAATTTATTGAGTTATAGAATAATTGTACGCCCTGATTAAATAATATGTCTGGAATAAACAAAGTAATACTGGTTGGCCATTTAGGCAAGAACCCCGATGTTCGTACGCTTGAAGGCGGGGTATCAGTAGCAAGTTTCCCTTTAGCAACTTCGGAAACGTTTAATAAAGAAGGCCGTAAGGTTGAGCAAACCGAGTGGCATAACATTGTAATGTGGCGCGGCCTTGCCGATGTGGCGGCAAAGTTTTTGCAAAAAGGTAAACTGGTTTACATTGAAGGCAAATTACGCACCCGTTCTTTTGAAGATAAAGAAGGCATCCGCAAATACACTACCGAAGTAGTGGCAGAAAACTTTACCCTGCTGGGCCGCAAAAACGACTTTGAAAGCGACGGCATTACAAGCGATGATCTGACCGTGTCGAACGATAGCGACAAAAACTATCAATAACCGGTGGTAATTCATATTAAAAGAGCCCTCATTCATCAGCTGATAAATGAGGGCTCGGTATGTTTATGCTATTATTTTAAGGCATTATTAACCGGCTGGCTATCTACAAACTGCTCGAAGCTTTTAATTTTTCCATCCTTCAGTTTCCAAACATGGGCTACCCGGGCTTCTATTGCCTTGCCGGTTATTTTGTATGTGCCGGTGTAAGTGCCATAGGCTACAACTTTATCATCGCTTGCCACATAATCTTCCGGAGTAAACTTATAATCTATCCACTCACTTCCCAAACGGCTAAAAACGTTTTTGGTAATGCTATCCAAACCTATATAGGTGCCGGCATACGGAAAGCCTTTGGCTTCTGTCCACGTGAGGTCTTCGGCCGCGTAGCTGGCCAAATTTTTTCCGTTCTCTTCAGAAGTTTTGCCTTCATAAGTGCTTTGTATAATTTCAAGATTCGTCATTTTACTTTTATTTAAATATAACCATCGGTGTAATTAGTATTGCCAGGTTAACGGTAAGCTATTGCTTACCACTTCATTTCGCCGGTGTTTACTTTCGCGCCCAATTGCAAGGCAATATCAAAAGTTAAGGCAGGGTACTTTGCTTTTAATGTCGCGATAAGCGCTGCAGATGTTTTGTTGGTTTTTAAAGCTTCTTCATAAAACCGGATATAGCTTTTGGTATGTTGCACCGTACTCAGATCGAACGGGCTTGCGGTATTAGCGTGGGCCGGTACTACGATAGCCGGGTGCAGCGCTTCAATTTTGTCTAACACATCTATCCATTGCTGACGGGCTTCTGCGGTTTGCGCATCGGCCATCCAAAGGTGAAAAGTAGTTCCGAATACATTGATGCCGCCCACAACAGCTTTGGCAGAAGGTATCCAAACAAAAGTTTTAGATGGAAACTCTTCCAGGCCGATGACCTCTAATTGCTCACCTTCCAACTCAATGCTCTTTCCTTTTAAAACCTGTGGTAAAACAACATTTGATGTTATGGCTTTACCCAACTGGCCTCCCCAAACGTCTAATTTTTTCTGTGCCGAAGCTTTTATATATTCTATTGTAGCTGGCGATGCATAAACAGTAACCCCGGGAAAATGCTTTTTGAATACTTCCAGTCCGAAATAAAAATCGGGGTCGCCAAAAGAAACATAAATTGTGGTTAATTTTTTGCCCGAATTTTTTATCTGCTGTGCTACTTTCTCAGCATCGGCCAGGGTAAATTGCGCGTCTATCAAAACCGCGTCTGTTTTTCCGGATACGATGACCGATGCTACGCCAAAACTGTTTTCTGATGCGTTGTAAACTTCTAATTTAAAACTACCTGTTTCAATGGTTTTGAAACTTTGTGCCTGTGCTTCCATTTTGAATAAGATTAAGATGATTAAAAATGCTGTTGAAATAATTGGTTTCATTTTATTGTGCTTAATGATGATACAAAGATGCGATCATCCCATACCCAAAAACATTGAACAAGTTCAATAAATGAAATCTGCCTTATTTTTTATTGGCAATTTTGTGCCTTATCTTACTCAAAAATTCGTGGCTGATGCCTAAGTAGGCGGCTATTTGAAGATTGGAAAGCCGCTGGTAGAATTGGGGGTATTTTTCGATAAAGTCGAGATAGCGCTGATCGGCTGTCTTGCTCAAATTATCTATCAATCGCCTTTGCAGGGCAACGTGCGTTTTTTGGGTCATTATCCTAAAAAGTTTCTCTATCTGCGGCAAATTTGCATAGGCAAACTCTTTATCTTTTTTTGAAATTAAAAGCACCTCGCTGTCTTCAAGCGCTTCGATAAAAAGCTGCGACGGCCTTTCGTTAGTAAAACTGTCGATATCGGTTATCCACCAATTCTCTATCGCGAAGTACAGTATTTGCTCGGCCCCGTCTTTATCAATGTGATACACCCTGAAAATTCCTTTGGTAACAAAGCCTTCAAACTTGCACACTTCGCCCGCTCTTAATAAAAAGCTCTTTTTCGTGATCAGCCTGTGTTGAAATAAACTGCAAAACGCTTCCGTTTCACTTTCAGAAAGCGAAATATGCCGGGCAATATTTTGTTTGAGAAGACTTATCATAAATAACTACCTGCCACCCGGCGGGCAATGCTCTTTTAAATATTGGGTGAACATGGTGCCAAGGTGCAGCCTTGTGCCTTCACCTTCAGATATGGAATGTGTGCGGTTAGGGTAAGGCATTACCTGGAATTGTTTGTTGTATTTTATCAGTTCATTTATCAGCTTTTCGGCATTCTGGTAGTGTACGTTATCATCCCCCGTGCCATGTATATATAGTAGGTTGCCCCGGAGGTTCTTCGCATACGTAACCGGCGATCCGTTTATAAAGGCAGCGCGCCCGGCATCGTCAATGGGTACGCCCATGTAGCGCTCCTGGTAAATATTATCGTATGATAGCTGCCAGCCCACCGCCGCTATGGCTATCCCTGTTTTATATATCCCGGGGTACTGGAACATCAGGTTCAGGGTTGATGAGCCGCCGCCGCTCCATCCCCATACCGCCACACGGCTGGTATCGGCATAGGGCCATTTCAAAACTTCTTTGGCAGCCATGGCCTGGTCGCGAATGTTAACAATACCTATCTTTTTATATATCGCTTTACGCCACTCGCGCCCGCGCGGTGCCGGAGCGCCCCGGTTCTCAACCGATACATACAGGTAACCATCGTCCGCCATGTTGCCGCGGTATAAACCGGTGCGCCCAATGCCGTACGTATCAGTAACAGTTTGCGATGCCGGCTCGCCATAAACATAAAATACAACGGGGTATTTTTTGGCAGGGTCAAAATTAGCCGGCTTTTTTACCCAACCGTCAATATCAATGCCATCGGCAGTTTTTACCCTGAAAAACTCGGGAGCATTTTTGGGCTTATTAGCTTCATCAACAATAATGTTTGCCCCTGCAATATGTTTGTTATCCGGCAGGCTCACCACTTCCTGCGCGGGTGGTGTATAACTGTTTGAAAAATCGTGCAGCGCAAGCCTGCCGTTGGTCGAAATATCGTAGTTATGTGTTCCCGGCAAGTTTTCGGGTGTAATGCGCTGCGCGTCACCACCGCTTAGCTTTACGCGATACAGATACCGTTGCGTTGGGTTAGCGGGTGATGCCGTGAAATAGATATAGCCGTTCGCTTCGTCAACGCGGTTCATTTCGGTAATATCATAATTGCCGGGGGTAAGCAGGGTTTCTTTACCGTCAAGGCCCATGCGGTATAAATGCCGCCAGCCATCCTTTTCACTGGCCCAAATAAAGGCCTTGCCTTTTTCTATCCAATCCCAGCCCACTTGTTCACCTCCATTCCATGCCGAGCGTACATCAACCCAGGCATTATCCTTCTCGGTCGATATGGCTTTTGCCGTACCTGTTTTGGCATTGCAGGTATAAATAGTGCTTTGTGTTTGGGCGCGGTTTAGCTGCTGCAAAATAATGTCGTTGCTGCCTGCCACCCACTCCATACGGGGGATGTAATGCTGTACCGCGTCGCCGGGTACTTTCATCCAGGTGGTAATGCCTGTTGTTGTATTAACTACGCCAACTTTACATACACTGGGGTCTTGTCCGGCGGTAGGGTACTCTACGGGTACAACAAAAGGGTAGTCCGCATCGGTAGTATTCAGCATCAGGTAATTATTTATCTTACGCGCATCTATCTGCCAGTATGCTATTGACCTGCCATCGGCCGACCATCGGAAACCATCCCTGCAGTCAAACTCTTCCTCGTACACCCAATCGAACGTGCCGTTTATCAGCTTTGCAGAGCCATCTTTAGTGAGTTGCTGCGCTGCACCTGTTGCAAGGTTTTCTACATATATGTTATGGCCGCTTACATAGGCCACTTTTTTACCATCGGGCGAAAATTTGGCAAACATGAGCGATGATGCCGGCCGTTTTTTGCCTACCTGTTTCAGGCTTTTGGTGGCAAGGTTATACACCCAGTAATCGCCACGGGTATCATAACGCCAAACCTTCTGGGTATTGGTATTGATCAGTACCGAGTTCCCGTCATCCGCGAAAGCGAATCGTGTTACACCAATGGCCGGTTTACCTGCAGGGCTAAGTACCTGCTGGCTTACAATTATTTTGCTCGAACCATCCCGCGCGTCCGTTTCAACTATCTGCCCTGCATCAGCACTATAATAATGAAAGCCATCTTTGCTCCATTGAGTTTCATTGCCATATTGCGCAATAGCGGTATTTGTTGCAGTTAGTAATATAATTGCAAACAAACTTGCCTTCAATCTGTAAAAGTTAATAGTCATTCCGTTTCGAATTATTTTTTTCAGCACTTTAAGATGTTTCGCTTTAGCTTTACTGTATATTGGTTGCAATTTATGAGAAAATCTGTAATACTAGTTCCCCTGTGTCTTATTCTATTTATAACAAGCGCTTTAGCGCAAACCATTAACCGCACTAAATTTATTGCCGATAGCCTTGATGCCTATATTAACCGTGCATTAACTAACTGGCGTGTACCAGGCGCCGCGATTTGTATTGTAAAAGATAACAAAGTGGTACTAATGAAAGGCTACGGGGTTAAAGAGCTTGGCCTGAATAATAAGGTTGATGAGAATACCCTTTTTATGATAGGCAGCAATACAAAAGCTTTTACAGCCACCGCCCTTGCCATACTCGAAGATCAAAAACAGCTTTCGCTGGATGATAAGGTTACTAAATATATCCCCACTTTTAAGCTGGATAACCAATTAGCCGGGCAAGACGTCCGCTTGCGCGACCTGCTTTGCCATCGCCTTGGCTTTGGTACCTTCCAAGGCGATTTTACCTATTGGACAAGCGACCTGAGCCGCGATGAGGTGATAGAAAAAATGAGCCATGTAAAAGCTTTGTACCCCTTCCGCACCAGGTGGGGATATACAAATGCCGCCTTTGTTGCCGCGGGGCAGGTAATAACCAAAGTGACCGACCGCTCGTGGGAATCGTACATTAAAGATTATTTTTTTGCCCCCCTGGGCATGGGCTATAGCAAAGTATTGAGTAAAGATATGCCGACTGTATATAATAAGGCTGCTGCACATACCATTGCCGATGGCCGCCTGGTACCAATTACCTATCCTATGATAGATAATTTGGCCCCGGCTGCCAGTATCAGCTCATCGGTTAACGATATGAGTAAATGGGTGCTTTGCCTGTTAAACGATGGCAAGGTAGGGCCGCGACAGGTTATCCCCTTTTCGGCGATAAAAGCTACCCGCACCGCACAGGATATTATTGGAGAAGATCATCACCCTGATGGCAGCACCAGCGATCTGTTATACGGCCTTGGCTTTGAACTGGAAACGTATGCGGGCCATCGCATAGTAATGCATACCGGCGGCGTTAACGGTTTTGTATCATCAGTAACAATGGTGCCCGATGAGCGCCTGGGAATCATCATCCTCACCAATACAGATCAAAACGAGTTGTACGATGCCCTGAAATGGGAGATCATTGACGCTGTAAACAACAAACCCTACCAAAACTACAGCGATAAATACCTTGCCCGGTACAAGGCAAACGTAGCGAACGAACAGCAGCAGGATAAAAAATTACGCGACACCGTAGCTTTAAAGCTTGCGCCCGGTTTGCCGCTGAGTGCCTACACCGGCCGGTATACTAATGATCTGTACGGAAATATGACCATTGACATGGGCGGAGAAAATAATACCGAATTGCAAATGCATTTTGAGCATCACCCTAAAATGTTTGCGTTGATGCAGCCCCTGGGCCAAAACCGTTTCTATGTAACGTTCTCCGACCCGGAATTTGGCAAAGCGGTATTTCCGTTCAGTGTTAAAAACGGGCAGGTAACGGCTGTACGTGTAAAAGTTGCCGACTTTATTGAATACACCACTTACGATTTTAAGAAACTACCATAGCTTAATACAGGGATGCGAATTAAGATACGCGGGGCTTGCTCTTTTGTAAGTTAGCCACCGTATAATTCCTTTAAGGCGCTCTCCACATCAGGGTAACTAAATTTAAACCCTGTTTGCTCAATTTTACCCGAAGAAACTTTGGTGCTGCCTAATACTACCAAACTCATTTCGCCTAAAAGCAGCTTTAGGGCAAAGGCGGGCACACGTGGCGCCCAAAGCGGGCGGTGCAATTGTTTAGCAATAGCTTTGGTTAATTGAGCGTTGGTAACAGGGTTGGGGGCAACCATATTATAAACGCCTGTAAGTTTTTCATTTGTTATGCCGAGCAAATACATAGCTACCACATCCCGGTGATGTATCCAGGGTATCCATTGTTTGCCGCTGCCCAGTGGCGAGCCAACAAAAAATTGAACAGGCTTAGCCATTAACGGCAACGCCCCGCCGGCCGGGCTAAGCACAACCCCCGTACGAAATTTTACTACCCGTAGGCCAAGGGCTTCGCCTTCATCAACAGCTTTTTCCCATTGTACACAACAATCGCTCAAAAAATCATGAGCTGGTGGGCTTGTTTCGGTCAATAGTTCATTACCCCGGTCGCTGTAATAACCCGTTGCCGAAGCCGAAACAATATGTTTAACCGTATGTGGTGTTGATTTGAGCAGTTTATAGATCAGCCCGATTGATTTGGTACGACTTTCTATGAGCAGCTTTTTACGCTCCGTTGTCCATCGCTTTTCGGCAATGCCTTCTCCCGCAAGGTGCACAATGGTATCAATACCGTTAATACATTCGGGGTCAATTGTCCCTTTTGCAATATCCCACAAAAAGGTTTTAACTACAGCGTTATTCCCGGCTCTGCGGCTCAGGTGGCTTACATTGTGGCCTTGTATAATAAGCGCATCGGTTAATTGTTTGCCCAGTAATCCCGTGCCGCCTGTAATGAGGATGTTATTCATATGGAAGATGTAAAAGGTAAGATGGAAGATGTGAAAAGCAATAGAAAAACATCTTCCATTTTACATCATCCACTTACATAAGTTAGCTGGCTATATAACTCTCCAGTTGCTGAATTGTTCTTTTTTGATCTTCGATAATGAATTTTACCACATCGCCAATAGATACCATACCGGTAACGCGGTTATTATCAATAACAGGCAGGTGGCGTATTTTATGATTGCTCATCATTTCCATGCAATGATCTATTGATTCGTTGAGCGCTATGGTGAATAGGTTAGCTGTCATAATTTCCCCTATAGGCGTTTCTTTTGATGAACGCCCCATCAGCACTAATTTACGGGCATAGTCACGTTCCGTAAAAATGCCTTTTAACACTTCGCTTTCCATGATGAGTAATGAACTGATATTTTTTTCCATCATCATATGTAATGCATCGTAAACCGAGGTTTCGGGAGTTACAGAGTACACCTGGTGACCCTTATCTTCGAGGATGTGCCTAATCTTTTTCATGAAACGGGGGTTTAATAGAGGTTTATACTAAATTAATAAAATCTTTTTTAAATTTCAAAGTTTCAGGTCAGATAACCGTTTTTTATCCCGGTAACTAATAATTTCGCGCGCCATGCCTTTAAAAATAAACAAGTGGAACGGCCACATTAAATACCAGTACGCGCGCCCCCACAAACCATTGGGCCTAAAGGTGGCTACCTCGTTCAGGTAATTTTTTCCCTCTTTTTTTATGATCTTAAATTCAAGCCAGGCTTCGCCGGGCAATTTCATTTCGGCGTAAAGCAACAGGCGGCAATTCTTTTTATCGGCCAGCAGCACCCGCCAAAAATCAAGCGCATCGCCCGCTTTAATGCTCACATTACTGGTACGGCCCCGGCGTGAGCCCACCCCGCCAACAATTTTATCGATAAAACCCCGCAGGTTCCATATCCAGTCCCAATAGTACCAGCCGCGGTTACCACCTATCGACCAGATGTTTTTCAGCACAGTATCGCTATCCTGCTCAAATTCGGTATTTACCTTAAACTCAACCGTCCCGTTTTGTGGTACCTTTATCTGGTCCATAAAGTTATAGTCGGCATGCAGGTAGCCCTGGTTAAGGGCATCTTTCCAGCTTGATACGATCGAGTTTTGCTCGATCTTTACAAATGCAAGGTCGAGCGCTTCCTGGTAAGTTAAACACTTTCGTGGGACGATAGCATCAATGCTATGGTCCTTCATGATAGTCTCGTTCTTCATGCTGTCAACCAAACTCTGCGCAAGCTGATAACTTGTTGAAGTAACAAAATACAACCAGTACGATGATATTTTTGGCGATAGAAAGGGTAGTACGATAATCCTACGGTTGAGTTTGCGGGCTTTAGCATAGCCCATCAGCATTTGTTTGAAGGTGAGTACCTCGGGGCCGCCAATATCGAACGTTTTATTGAAAGCCTGCTCGTTAAGCAGTACACCCTCCAGGTAACCCAATACATCGCGTATAGCGATGGGCTGGCATTTGGTATTCACCCAGCGCGGGGCTGTCATCACCGGGAGTTTCTCGGCCAGGTCGCGGATGATCTCGAAGGAGGCGCTCCCCGAACCGATAATGATGGCAGCCCGTAACACAGTAACAGCAGCATTACCCTCACGCAAAACATCCTCCACATGCTTGCGCGATTTGAGGTGTTTGGACAGGTTGCCATCGTTTACTATCCCGCCTAAAAAGATAACCTGTTTACAGGTGGTGGTATTTAAAGCTTGTATAAAGTTGTGTGCCGAGAGTGCTTCCAGCTGTGCAAACTCCGGCGTATCCGTCATGCTGTGCACCAGATAGTAAGCCGCATCAATATTGGGCGGGAATGCCTGCATTGTAGAATCTTTGAGCAGATCGCCGGTAATAATGGTTACCTTATCGCCATAATCGCTCATCTCGCGAAAGCGGCGCTTATCGCGAACAAGGCAAACAACATCATGTCCCTGCTCTAACAATACAGGCAACAACCTCGTACCCACATATCCATTTGCTCCGGCTATCAACACTTTCATAATTATTGCAACAAGAGAAAAGGGGAGTGGTTTTAAAATGTTAGTACATTAATACTCAAGCAGCACATGCGGTTTGTACGTATCCGTCTTTACTTCAGCTTTCAGCTCATGCAAAATGTTGTATAACCCAAAGTTAGTGCGGTTAACATATATAAAATGCTTTACGCCGCGGGCTTGTTTAAACTCGGGCATGCGGGCTATTTTTTCGCCGAAGTTGTACAGGTTATCAAAAAAGTCGGATTGGCTAAAATCGAACGTTTCTGTTAAATACGGTTTGGCAAACAGTCCGATCATTTCCTTATACATTCCGTAGTAGAACTCTACCTGCCCAGGGCTGTCTTTTGGTAATATCATTTCTAACTGGCGGAAAGCTTTCAACGTTTCTTCTTTATTGTCGATCAGTTCATTTGAAGTAGTGGAGAAGAACGGGTAATAAAAATCATCGGGCATTTCTTTAATGCAGCCAAAATCTATCACTCCTAATTTACCTTCGGGTGTGATGAGGAAGTTACCCGGGTGCGGATCGGCGTGTACTGCACGTAACTCATGTTGTTGAAAGTTGTAAAAATCCCAAAGGGCTTGACCTATTTGGTTACGCAATTGCTGACTCGGGTTGGTGGCTAAAAATTCTTTCAGGTGCATCCCTTCTATCCAGCTCATGGTAATTACCCGTTTGCCGGATAACTCAGGAAAGTATTCCGGGAAAACGATATTGTCCAAATTAGCGCATGCCTGCGAAAATTCGATGGAGCGGCGCACTTCCAAATCGTAATCAGTTTCTTCCAGCAGGCGCTCTTCCACCTCTTTCATGTAAATATCCAGTTCCTTTTCGCTCATCCCGAGTAAACGGAACGCAAAAGGTTTTACCAGTTTCAGGTCGGATGAAATAGAATCGCCAACGCCGGGGTACTGGATCTTTACAGCCAGTTTACGGCCTTTTAATTCAGCACGATGTACCTGGCCAATGGATGCCGCGTTGGTAGAGCGTAGCTCGAATTTATCATAGATCTGCTCGGGCGTTTTGCCGAACAGCTTGCGGAAAGTTTGAACAATAAGCGGTCCTGATAAGGGTGGCGCATTATATTGCGACAGCGAAAACTTATCTACATAAGCCTTC
Source organism: Mucilaginibacter rivuli (assembly GCF_019391655.1). Lineage (GTDB taxonomy): Bacteria > Bacteroidota > Bacteroidia > Sphingobacteriales > Sphingobacteriaceae > Mucilaginibacter > Mucilaginibacter rivuli. Next base: position 333,440 of record NZ_JAHXPQ010000001.1, read on the forward strand.
GGCAGCAGATTTTTATCCATGCTCAGCATCTGCGCCACTTTGAGCGCGCTGCCTTTCAGTTCGCTTAGCGATTCGTAAATATCTGCCGCGTTATCCTGGTTCAACTCATCGTTGTTCATATCAGGATTAAACAACTTTTTGGAGTAGTGTTTAATGTAGTTACCGCCAATTTTAAACCCCGTGCCCACAAATTTGGCCGAGCGTTGTACTTTACTGGTTGGAATACTGTTTTGTTCTTTCATGTTTAGTTATTGAGTTACTTGGTTACTAAGTTGTTGAGTGGCCTTCAACCTAATAACTTCCCTCAAAATCCCATCTTTTCTTTTATACCGCCGTTGTTCACTAAAAACTTACCGTACTCGAGCAGGTTATCTATCGGTGAACGTTGGAACAGGTCGAACGTAACATTCACGCCGCGCTCAATAGCCTCGTCCGTTTTTTCAAACCCGGCCGAAATATCGTTTATCCCAAAATTGAGTGTAAATACAAACTGCACCCAAAGGGCGTCTTTGTACCGGTCGGCAAAAAATTTGCGGTCGGCAAGCTCAGTGCTTTCAATGCCCTCCTGTAAAATGCTGATGCTTAACGCTTCAAACTCGCTTTTTAAGCCTTGCCATACCATTGGCGTAGCAAAGCCTTTATGTATCTTCTTCACGCTCCAGGTGGCAAAACTGCGTTTGCTTTTCAGTAACTCAAAAAAGCTATAGAAAAACGATAAAGCCTTTTCGCGCGCCGAATACCCGGCCCAAACCTGCTGGCCTTTTACTTCGGCAATAGCTGTAGCCGCAAGGTCTGTCCATATACTTTGTTCAATGGCTTCGAACGAGCCAAAAACTTTGTAAAACTCCTCCTCTGCCATTTTTTGCTTTTTGGCAAAAACATAAACAGATTTTGGTTGCTCACCATCGGTTAACACATAATCGATGTAAGCTTTTTGGATTGATTCCTTAGTTACCATGGTATTGCTATTTGATTTTACGGATTGTTTTATAATGATTAAACGCTCAAAGGTTCGGGATGTTTCCCCGGCCTGGCATAAGCTAAACGGCCAAGGCTTTGTGTGGTGTGATAACTATCTAACCCGGCTACCGTTACCGAGCCTGCTTCTTCCAGACTTACATAGCCATCCGGGCTTATCAGTTGCTCATCTAAAATTAAGTATATTATTTCGCCAATTACGATACAGGTATTGTTAATTGACACTTCGATGATCTCGCTCAATTTTAAACCTATTTTTATTGTAGCCTCTTTAACGAAGGGTGCTTTAAAACCTTCAATATATTGCTCATTAAAGCCACAAGCCTCAAACTCCGATTCGCCGGCCGCGTACCTTGCGCTTGTTTGGTGCGCTTGTTCATACCATTGTGGTAATATGTTGTTTAAAGTGTACGTGCCTGTAGCCTTAATATTATTTAGGGTTTCGTGTTCGGCCCCGTCGGGTCTTATTACCATTCCCAACAACGGCGGGTTTGCACCAACGTGGAAAATGGAATTAAACAAAGCCAGATTAGTGATACCTGCATCGTTTGCTGTGCCTACCATCTGCAAACTTTTAAATCCGGATACACTATTAACAAAATTTGCGCGATAACGCTTGTCCATGGCAAGGATATCGGTATTGGATATGATCATCTCCTTGTTATACATTCCTCAAATTACCTAAACCTCCATCAATACCTATCACCTGGCCGGTCATCCAGGTACTTTCGTCCGACAATAAAAACTTTGCCGCCGCCGCGATATCATCAGCTGTTCCAAATTTACCCAACGGGTGGCGTTTGGCCGATGCTTCCTTTTTTTCGGGTGTATTTAATAATACCGCGGCCAAAGGCGTATCAGTTAACGACGGGGCGATAACATTTACACGAATACGGCTCGGAGCCAATTCTGCCGCTAAGGATAGTGCTAAGCCCTCAACGCCACTTTTTGCCGCCGCGATACTGGCATGGAACCCCATGCCCGCCTTAGCTGCAACGGTACTAAATAATACTACGCTGGCCTCGGGAGTGTTTTTTAAAGCCTTTAAAGCTTGCTGTATCACCTCGGCAGCACCTACAACATTTAGTTGGTAATCATTCAAAAAATCATTTTTGGTTAGGCGATGGAAAGGTTTTAAGTTAATGCTACCTACGCAGTAAACCAGGCCATGTAGTTGTTCAGGCAGCTGCGCGGCCAATGTGCCTACATCCGCTAACACATCCAGCTCTATATGTGTTACACCATCGGGCCACCCGGTTGATACATGCCTTGATGCATTATATACCGTGGCCCCTGCATTACGTAATTGCCTTACCAACGCCAATCCTATCCCCGAACTACCCCCAACCACTAAAATGTTTTTTCCTTCAAATCCCATTATGCGATATGTTTTAAAAATTCAGCTTTTGTATCTGCATCTAAAAATTTGCCGCTGTATTCGGCTGTTACTGTAGAGCTATCCGTATCCTTTATCCCGCGTGATGATATACACATATGGTGCGCGTCTATCACTACAGCAACATCTTCGGTGTTTAATATTTCTTTTAATTCGTTGGCTATCTGTATGGTCAACCTTTCCTGCACCTGCGGCCTTTGCGAGTAGTATTGTACAATGCGGTTCAATTTTGACAGGCCAATAACTTTCCCGCTGCTGATGTAAGCCACATGGGCCTTGCCGGTTATGGGTACAAAGTGGTGTTCACAATTACTGTAAACAGCAATGTTCCGTTCCACCAGCATTTGTTTATACTGGTATTTGTTTTCAAACAGGGTTGGTTTAGGTTTATTTTTAGGATTTAGGCCCCCAAAAATTTCTTTAACATACATTTTGGCTACACGTTTGGGCGTTCCTTTCAAACTATCGTCGGTAAGGTCGAGCCCTAAAACGTTCATTATTTCTTTAAAATGCTTTTCAATCAGTTCAATTTTAAGATCGTCGTCTAATTCAAAAGCATCTGTTCGCAATGGGGTGTTAAAGTTGGTGGCAATATGATCATCGCCGATCGTATCAATTAAGTCTTCCGTAGCAGCGAATGCTGATTTTAATTGTTGTTGGTCTGTCATGCAGTTTGTTAGCGTATAATTGTGCAGCAATATTAAACACTATACGTAATGGATTATGCCGCGGGATTTTTAATTTTGTCAGTCTTGTGTTAAAAAACCCTGTATGCCTGCCGGAGTAAAAAAAGAGAACCTGCCACAAAAGGTTTGCGAAGTTTGCAAACGCCCGTTTACCTGGCGAAAAAAGTGGGCCAAATGTTGGGATGATGTCAAATATTGCAGCGAAGCATGCAGGAAAAATAAAAAATTCGCAATTTTACCGGATTAGCTGTACGTTAGGTTAAGATATGAGCGAAAAGACAATACTGGTTTGGTTTAGAAATGATCTTCGCATTCACGACAATGAAATTTTAGTGGAGGCCATCCGTAAGGCCGATAAAGTTTTGCCCGTGTTTTGTTTCGATCCTTTCTATTTTAGAACCACACAGTATGGTACGCTTAAAACAGGTAATTTCAGGGCAAAGTTTCTTATCGAGTCGGTGCAGAACTTACGCGATACTTTGCGTGGCTTAGGGGGCGAACTAATTGTGCGCATGGGCGATCCGGTGCAGATCATCCCGCAATTGGCAGAACAATACCAGGTGGCCGAAGTTTATCATCACCGCGAAGTAGCTTTCGAAGAAACCAATATATCATCAAAAGTTGAAGCCGTGCTCTGGAAGATAAAACTTAATCTTAAACATTTCATTGGCCATACCTTTTATCATAAAGAAGATCTTCCCTTTCCTATTAAAGATATCCCGGATGTGTTTACCGTATTCCGTAAAAAAGTAGAACGCGACAGTGATATCCGCCCTTGCTTTGAAACACCAACTGCAATTACAGTACCATCAATTGCGGATGCAGGCGAAATGCCAACCATTGCGCAGTTAGGTTTAACAGAGCCGGTTGATGATAGCCGGGCAGTAATGCAGTTTACCGGAGGCGAAACAGAAGCATTGCAACGCATGAACCATTATTTCTGGGGAAGCGATAAGCTTAAAGCCTATAAGCTTACCCGAAACGGCTTGCTTGGCGCCGATTATTCATCAAAATTTTCGCCATGGTTATCTGTCGGCTGCTTATCAACCCGGCAGGTGTATTGGGAGGTAAAGCGTTATGAGCAGGAGCGGGGCGCAAACGATTCTACCTATTGGCTCATATTTGAATTGCTTTGGCGCGATTATTTCCGGTTTATGTTTAAAAAATATGGTAATCAGTTTTTTAAAGCAGGTGGTTTTAAAGGCGAAGCTCCCGAAGTTTCAGCGAACCAGGATGAACTGTTCGAAAAATGGAAGAATGGCCAAACGGGCATGCCTTTTATTGATGCTAACATGCGAGAGCTTAATGCTACCGGCTTTATGAGCAACAGGGGCCGCCAAAATGTAGCCAGCTTTTTAGTAAGAGACCTAAAAGTGAACTGGACCCGTGGCGCAGCTTATTTTGAAGAAAAACTGTTAGACTACTCGCCTGCCAGCAACTGGGGTAATTGGGCCTATGTAGCCGGTGTAGGGAATGATCCGCGTGAGAACCGCCATTTTAATATCATTAAGCAAGCCACCGAATACGATCCTAAAGGCGAATACGTAAAAACCTGGTTGCCCGAACTGAAGGATATCCCCGCCAAGCTGGTACAAACCCCTTTCGCGTTAAGCATAAACGAATTAAATATGTACCACGTACAATTAGGCGTAAATTATCCTGGGTTTATTGCAGAAACAACTGAAAAAATTCTGCCTGTTAAAGTGTAACATTCGTCCTGTGTTGACGTTATATTACATATCAAACTCAAACAGCTTTGAACTCTTTTGAAGAATTTACAGTAATAATTGGCTTGCTGGCTGTCGGCATCGAGGGGGTTTCATTATTTGTGCAATACCTGCGCAAAACTTTAACGCACAAAACAGGTTTAAAATAAGGCTAATATCATTATTGTACCGATTGGTATAATAATTAGGCTTTTGCCCGATTTTGCTGAGAAAAATCATTAAACACTGCTTTTTAAGTGTAATTATTATCATTTTCTTAAAAGTTATTTCTAATTTGATAGGTTTTTTGTGGCTTTTATATTTTAATTTTGCATTGATTATAGATTTTTTACATGGATCGTCTCAATTATATAAACCCTGCCAACGCAGACTACATTAATTCTCTTTACGACGCCTTTAAACAAGATCCCGAATCGGTTGATTTTGGCTGGCAAAAGTTTTTTGAAGGCTTTGATTTCGGACAAGGATCAGCACCGCGTGTTGCTACCGGCGGCACAACTGCCGATGCCGGCAGTAATGAGCATTTCTTAAAAGAGATCAATGTACTCAACATGATCAATGGTTACCGTTCGCGCGGGCACTTGTTCACCAAAACAAATCCGGTACGCGAGCGCCGCCAGTATTTCCCGGGTAAAGAACTCGAAACTTTCGGCTTTACTGATGCTGACCTGGATACCGTTTTTAACGCGGGCGTTGAGGTAGGCCTGGGTGCCGCTAAACTGCGTGATATACACGACTTATTAGAACAAACGTACTGCCAGGCTATTGGTGCCGAGTATAAATACATCCGTAACCCTATAAAAATAAAGTGGTTTGAAGACAGGATGGAGAAGGTGCGCAATACACCAAATTTTTCTATCAACGAGAAAAAGCAGATACTGAGCAAACTTAACGAAGCCGTTGTATTTGAGAACTTTTTAGGAACTAAATTTTTGGGCCAGAAACGTTTCTCGTTAGAAGGTGCCGAAGCCGTTATACCGGCCCTTGATTCGGTTATTGAAAAAGGTGCCGATCTGGGCCTGGAAGAGTTTGTTATCGGTATGGCTCACCGCGGCAGGTTGAACGTGTTGTGTAACATCATGAAGAAACCTTATAAAGAGATCTTCTCAGAGTTTCAGGGCAAAAGCTATGATGCAGAGTCGTCATTTGGTGGCGACGTGAAATATCACCTGGGTTACTCAAATGATATTGAAACCGTTAACGGTAAAAAGGTTCACTTAAGTTTAGTGCCAAACCCATCGCACCTTGAAACGGTTGACCCGGTTGTTGAGGGTTTAACGCGCTCAAAAATTGATTTTAAATACAATGGCGATTATAAAAAGATAGCACCTATATTGATACATGGTGATGCATCTATCGCGGGTCAGGGTATTGTTTACGAAGTTTTACAGATGATGAAACTTGACGGCTACCGCACAGGCGGCACCATTCACCTGGTTATTAATAACCAGATAGGTTTCACTACTAATTATAAAGATGCCCGTTCAAGTACTTACTGTACTGATATTGCAAAGACTGTATTATCGCCGGTATTCCACGTAAATGGCGATGATGCCGAAGCTTTGGCTTACGTGGTTAACCTGGCTATGGAGTATCGTCAAACTTTCCATGATGATGTGTTTATCGATATTTTATGCTACCGCCGTTACGGCCATAACGAGGCAGATGAGCCTAAATTCACTCAACCGTTATTGTATAAAGCTATCGAGTCGCACGCTAACCCGAAAGAGATATACAATCAAAAGCTGTTAGACCAGGGAAGCATTGGCGCTACTTACGCTGCCGAATTGGAAAAAACATTCCGTGCGCAATTACAAAAAATGCTCGACGAGTCAAAAGCCGAAGAACACTTTACCCAAACCAGACCAATGTTTTTAGGCGCCTGGCAGGGTTTACACATTGCTAACGATAAAGAATTTAACTTATCGCCCGAAACAGCCATCTCCGAAAAGGAATTGCTGGAAATAGGAAAAGGTATTTCAACGCTGCCGGCCAATAAAGATTTCTTTAAAAAGATAGAAAAACTTTTTGAGGAGCGTAAAAACATGGCCAACAAAACCCAAGTGTTTGATTGGGCAATGGGCGAGTTAATGGCTTATGGCTCTTTGTTAAAAGAAGGCCACCATGTACGCCTGAGCGGCGAAGATGTTAAACGCGGTACCTTCTCGCACCGCCACGCGGTATTAACGCTTGAAGACTCGGAAGAAGAATATACACCATTAAATACTTTAGGTACCGAAGCTAAGTTTGAAGCTTTTAACTCCCTGCTATCTGAGTATGGCGTTTTAGGTTTTGAGTATGGCTACGCCCTTGCCGACCCGAATACATTAACCATTTGGGAAGCTCAATTTGGCGATTTCTTTAATGGTGCCCAAATTGTTGTTGACCAGTATATTACCAGCGCCGAAACTAAATGGCAACGTGGTAACGGTTTAGTAATGTTATTGCCACACGGCTATGAAGGCCAGGGGCCTGAACACTCATCGGCACGTATTGAGCGCTTTATGGAGCTTTGCGCCGATAACAATATACAGGTGGCTAACTGTACTACCCCTGCAAACTTTTTCCATATACTGCGCCGCCAGCTACACCGCGATTTCCGTAAGCCTTTGGTTATTTTTACGCCTAAAAGTTTATTGCGTAATCCTAAATGTGTATCGCCTATCAGTGAGTTTACCAAAGGTAAATTCCGCGAGTTGATAGATGATGGCTATGCTAACGATAAAGCGGTTAAACGCGTACTATTCTGCTCAGGTAAAATTTATTATGACCTGTTGGACAAACAACAAGCAGATAAACGCAAAGATGTAGCCATTGTACGTGTGGAACAACTGTACCCAACACCTACAGTTCAAATGCTGAAAGTAAAAGCTAAATATGCTAATGCTAAAGAGTTTTTATGGGTGCAGGAAGAACCTGAAAATATGGGTGCCTGGCCTTATATGTGCCGCAAATTCCGCAAAAGTGAATTACAGTTAGATGTGATCTCCCGTAAGGAAAGCAGCAGCACGGCTACAGGTTATGCAAAACAACATACATCACAACAAATGTATATTGTTGGTAAAGCATTCGAATCTCCGGCAGGAGAACAAGTAAAAAAAGCAGTTAAAAAAACGGTTGAAAAAATGGCCGAAACCAGCGCCGATTAATTAGTTTACACGATATAATATTATGAGTTTAGAAATCAAAGTTCCGCCGGTAGGCGAATCAATTACAGAAGTTACTTTATCGCGCTGGTTAAAAAAAGACGGCGATGTTGTTGCAATGGATGAGGTGATAGCTGAATTAGAATCGGACAAAGCGACATTTGAGCTGACTGCCGAGCAAGCCGGAACTTTAAAAACGATAGCTAAAGAAGGTGATACCATACCGGTAGGCGCTGTTGTATGCAAAATTGAAGATGGTGGTGCTGCGCCTGCAGCTGCCCCGGTTGCTGCTGATAAAGCACCTGCCGCCCCTGTTGAAGAAAAAGCTGCACCTGCAACTCCTGCCGCTGCTGCAAAAACATTAGAGGTAAAAGTTCCACCTGTAGGCGAGTCTATTACCGAAGTAACATTATCGCGCTGGATCAAAAAAGACGGTGATACTGTTGCAATGGATGAGGCCATTGCCGAGTTAGAATCAGATAAGGCAACATTCGAATTAACTGCCGAACAAGCAGGTACATTAAAAACCATTGCTAAAGAAGGTGATGTATTGCCAATTGGCGCTGTGGTTTGCAGTATTGCCGGTGGTAGCGTGGCTGGTGGAGGCGCTCCTGTTGCTGCTGCTCCTGCCGCTGCTTCAGCACCTGCACCAACTGTTCAGGCAGATTCAAAAGGAAACTACGCATCAGGCACACCATCGCCTGCTGCAGGTAAAATATTAGCCGAAAAAGGTATTGATGCTGCATCAGTATCCGGTAACGGTGTAAATGGGCGCATCACTAAAGAAGATGCGTTGAACGCGCAGAAACCTGCCGCCGCCGCGCCCGCTGCTAAACCTGCTGTTGTTGCTGCGCCTGCCGCTGCACCGGGTTCACGCAATGAGCGCCGCGAAAAAATGTCGTCGTTGCGTAAAACGGTAGCTAAACGTTTGGTTGCTGTTAAAAACGAGACTGCCATGTTAACCACCTTTAACGAGGTTGATATGCAGCCGATAATGGAATTGCGTAGCAAATACAAAGATAAATTTAAAGAGAAACACGGCGTTGGCTTAGGCTTTATGTCGTTCTTCACCAAAGCGGTTTGCGAGGCATTGAAAGAATGGCCTGCCGTTGGCGCACGTATTGAAGGCGAAGAGATTGTATACAGCGATTTTGCTGATATCTCTATCGCTGTATCTGCACCTAAGGGTTTGGTGGTTCCGGTTATCCGTAACGCGGGTGCCATGAGCCTTGCCGAAATTGAGAAAGCCGTAGTTGTATTAGCAGGTAAAGCCCGCGAAAACAAACTGACCATTGAAGAAATGACCGGCGGTACCTTTACTATTACCAATGGTGGTGTATTTGGCTCGATGATGTCGACGCCGATCATCAACTCGCCGCAATCGGCTATCCTGGGTATGCACAACATTATTGAGCGCCCGGTAGCCATAAACGGACAAGTAGTTATCCGCCCTATGATGTACTTAGCCATGTCTTACGATCACCGCATCATCGATGGCCGCGAGTCGGTAAGCTTCCTGGTTCGCGTTAAGCAATTGTTGGAAGATCCTGCGAGGTTGTTATTGGGCGTTTAGCCCCTACGATTATCTGAAGAGAAATATAAAACCCGGTTTATCCGGGTTTTTTTGTTCCTTGGCAGATTTGACAACTTTTTAAAAGTTGTCAAATCTAATCCGTGTTACCCTACCAACTTCCTCATCGCCACAATGGTTCCAATATGCAAACCTTCGTGAAAAGGTAAAAATGCAACTGCCTCGGCAACGCTGGTCAACTCCGCACCGTAACGGGTTACCCATGCCGGGTAATTACTAAACATATCAGTTTGCAGGTCAGCCTCCAATTGGGTAAGCGTAGTACTGAACAGGCTGATGATATTTTCTACCTCGGTAGTATCAAAAATCCTTTCTGGCTTTGTGCCGGGTTTAAAGGTGTTAAAAAACTCCTCGCCAACAATGGTATCCAGGCCCGCGCGTTTGTAACATATTCCTTGTTGGGCGGCAATCATATGCCCGGCATTCCAGATAATGTTATTATTAAAACCGGCAGGTATGGTATTTAACTGGTCAATGCTCAGTTCTTTAAGTATCTCTATCGCTTTGGTACGGGGCGCTGCTATAATTTCGAAAGCTTTGGTCATGTGATAATTGGTTATGGTTTACGTTTCAATATTACACAATAGGAAGTAATAGATTTGTCAACTTTTAAAAACCTGATAAGTAGCATTATTTCTATAAATTTGAAGCGATATATAGCACATGCAGCAACCCGGTTCACTTCAGCAATCCAACAAGCCCATCTGGTATTTCCTGCTGCTTTGGACGTTGCTAAACGCCATACAAGCCTACACGCTCGAACTGCATGGCGATGAGGCTTACTATTGGGTATACTCCAGGTTTTTAGACTGGGGGTATTTTGACCACCCGCCCATGGTAGCTGTTTTTATTAAGATAGGTGATACCCTGATGCATAATGAATTGGGCCTGCGCCTGCTCACAGTATTTACCAATTCGGCATCTGTGTACCTGTTATGGCTTGTCCTCAAAAAGTATAACGCCAGCGACAAATGGTTTATTTTGGTGGTATCGGGGCTATTCATATTTCACATTTATGGCTTTACCACCACGCCCGATTCGCCGCTGTTATTCTTTACCGTACTGTTTTACTATTTCTACCAGCGCTATATTGACGAAGATAAATGGACTTTAGCTTTCATACTCGCCATAGTTGCCGCTTGTTTGCTGTACAGTAAATACCACGGCATTATATTGCTGGGTTTAACAATACTGTCAAACCTTAAACTGCTTACAAGGCCAAGTTTTTACCTCATTGTTTTGGGCGCGATGCTGCTTTTTATACCCCATATTTTATGGCAGGTACATCATGATTATCCATCTATAAAATACCACTTGTTTGATAGGTCTGCAAGTGTGTACCGGTTGGATTTTACTACGCTTTACCCATTAGGGCAACTGGCTATGGCAGGCCCGTTTGTGGGCTGGTTTTTATTCTATTCGGCAGCAAAGGCCAGGGTGAACGATAGTTTTATCCGTTGCCTGCTTTTTAATTTTATCGGTACGTTCCTGTTCTTTTTCATTACTACGTTAAAAGGCGAAGTACAGCCACACTGGACATTGATAGCCTTTGTACCCTTACTCATGCTGGCGCTTATCCGTTTTGCGCAGGCAGGTAACCCGCCCCAATGGTTTTATAAGCTGGCCCTTATCAATATCGCGTTTATCTTATTTGTGCGCTCCGCGTTGTTGTTTCAGTATCCTTTTGTGATGAACATCGGGCAGTTTAAAAGCTATTTCGGTTTCCGTACATGGGCAAAGCAATTACGCAGCCGCATCGGCGAAAGCCACCTGATCATCCGAGATGGTTTCCAGGATCCGTCCAAATACAATTATTACACCAACTCCACCAGGGCCATGAGTTATGATTCGCGCTATTACCGCAAAAATCAATATGATATATGGCCCATTGAAGATAGCCTGCAGCATGAGCGTATTTATTACCTGCAGGATAATCCCGAAAAGGGTTTAACTACCGACTCGGTTGTTGATGAGTATAACCGCAAATACTACAGCGGCTGGGTGAGCGATGCCCGGACTTACCAGAAAGCCGGGATCGATATTGCGCCCGGAAACGTGAAGGCGAAACCAGGGCAGTTAGTTTATTTTAACCTTACTATCCATAACCCATACGCGCACCCTATCAGTTTTGGCGATGAGGGGTACCTGCATAAAGCATTTTTAGATGCCTGCTTTTTTCAGGGTGGTGATATCAAATATCAAACCCAGGCCCCTGCGGATTTTAATATGATTAACATCCCGCAAAAGGGGCAGGCAAAATATGCTTTCCCGGTAAATGTGCCAATGGCGAAAGGTAAATACGAGCTTTTTTTCTCTATCCGCACCGAGCCTTTTGCAGGCTCGCGGAATAGCGGGATGATCAGCTTTGTGGTGGAGTAAAAACAAAAGGCGATGGTTTTACCCATCGCCTTTTCCCTATCCACTAATTATACTATTTTACATTCTGTGTATCTCGCCTGAGCCATGGGCCGATGTGGTCACCTGTGAAGCGCCACCGGTATACCTGATATCGCCCGAGCCTGAAACAGCTGCTTCAAGTTTCTGACTGGCGTTAACCGTTGCATCGCCCGAACCCGAAACACGGATAGTGGTACCCACAGTGGCCAGGTCGCGTGCGGTATAATCACCCGAGCCCGAAACGCTCACCGTAGCATTATCGGCATGGCCAGAAACCTTGATATCACCCGAGCCGGAAACGATCGCTTCTAAGGTTTTAACAGACAGTTTACCATACACATCGCCCGAGCCTGATACACGTACTTTTAAAGCATCCGCATTAATACCTTCTTTAAAGTATACATTGCCCGAACCGGATATGCCAAGGCTGTTCACGGTTTTGATATTGACATAAACCGCTACTTTTTTATTGCTCCAACTCCAGTTCCACGAGCCTTTTTTGGTATATATTTTTAATACACCGTTCTGTACTTCGGTAACAATACGTTCTATCTCATCATCAGGGGCTTCTACCTTTACCGATTCGGTATTGCCCTGTGTTATATATACATCATAAGATCCCGAAAGGCTAATGGCATTAAAGCCGCTCAAATGCCTGTCTTCTGTTTTAGCGAACGCGTTGTTGATGCCGCATAACAGCATCACGGCAAGTAAAATTCCGGTAAATTGTTTCATGGTTGTTGCTTAATTGTTTTTTATAAGACGGGTTCCGATTTGAATACGTTACACCTAAAAACAAAATATCTCAATACAGTATGCGCAAACCTTTTATCTCCCACTATAAGGGCCAAAAAACTCCCCCGGAGGGCTAATCTATCAGCACCCCGATATAATAATTAAACGTATCTACTTCCAAATTATCTTTAGTTATACCCTGCAGATCGATAGGCTTAAAAGTAGTTGATGGCGATATGAATTTATATTCGCCACCTTTGGCGCGTACTTTAACAGGCATGGTAAATCCGTTAACATCAGCTATCCAACGGCAAAGAGCGCGGTCTTTCTCAAACCTGAACTCCAACGTGGGAATATTTTTATAGCGCAGGTATTGGTCAAATATCGAGGTCAGGTTCATGCCGGCTTCTTTGTTAATGTAGTTCACCACTTGCTCAGTGGTCACCGTCTGATGATAGAACACTTTGTTCAAACCACGCAGTATGCCGCGCCATTTTTCATCATCGTTTATAATGGTGCGTATTGCATTAAGCATGTTGCCGCTCTTATAATACATATCGCCCGAGCCTTCTTTGTTCACACCATAAATACCGATGATCGGTTCATCATTCGCAATTGCGCGACGAGTACCATGAACGTATTCCTGACCGGCTTGTTTGCCATAATACATTTCAGTAAACAATGATTCCGAGTAATTGGTAAAACCTTCGTGTATCCACATATCAGCCGGGTCTTTATCGGTAATGTTATTGCCAAACCATTCGTGGCCGCTCTCATGCACCACAATAAAATCCCATTTCATACCCCAGCCCGTACCCGATAGATCACGGCCTAAATACCCGTTCAGGTATTTATTGCCATAAGCCACAGCGCTTTGGTGTTCCATACCCAGGTGCGGGGTTTCAACCAGTTTATAACCATCCTCATAAAATGGGTAGGGGCCAAACCAATGTTCAAAAGCTTTGAGCATTGGTTTAACGTTATCGCCAAATTGTTTGGTGGCTTTCGCGATATGCTCGGGCAGCACCCAGTAATCCAGTGTCAGTTTGCCTTTTTCGCCATCGTAGCTGTCGCTAATATGCTGGTAATCGCCAATGTTGGCAGCTACATCATAGTTATTGATAGGATTAGCAACAAACCAATCAAAACGTATATAACCATCCGGCAGTTCGGTAGTTTTGCGCAGGCGGCCGTTCGATACATCTTTCAAGCCCTTTGGCACGTTGATGCTGATGAGCATGCTGTCTACCTCGTCGGCTACCTGATCTTTATTAGGCCACCAAACGCTGGCGCCCATACCCTCGCAGGCAGTAGCCACCCAGGGTTTGCCTACAGAGTCTTTAGCAAACACAAATCCGCCATCCCAAGGCGCATTTTTTGCAACGGTGGGCTTACCCGAATAGTAAACAGTAAAAGCATCCTTAGCGCCCTTTAAAATGGTTTTAGGGAAGGTGATAAATACCGCGTTGAACTCCCGTTTATAAGGCAGCGCTTTACCCTTGTAAACTATCTTATCTACCTTCAAATTAGCAAACAGGTCAAACTGCAATTTGGTAAAATTGCGTGTTGCCGTAAACTTAAACAGGTTGCTACCGCTGATGAATTTCTGATCGATATCAACCTTCACATCCAAATGGTAATAGTTGATATCATAACAGGTGCGTAAAGGCGAGGTTGTGCTGCCCCGAAGGCTATCAGCCCGGGTGAATTTTTCTTTTGGGGTGAGTAGTTGGGCATGAGCGGAAATTGCTCCCAAAATTAGTGCAGATGTAAATAACCTATTAAATTTCATTTTTCTTTTCTATACCTTGTATACTTACCGAATACGTTATTGTATCTATCACCAAATTGTACTTTTGTTATCATCTCATATTCGATCACCCTGAGATTTTTATCAAATAAACCTGTCGGGTCGTAGTTGTGAAAAGTAACATCACTCTTACTTACTTTGATGATATGGCCAATTGAAAAACTGTTGTATTCTGTTCCTTCACACTCAATAATTATATTTGAACCGTTTTTTTGCAGCGATTTGAAAACAGATTTCCAGTTTTTGAGGGCAACAGTATAATTTATACCAACAAGCTCCAATTGATTTTCCAATCCCATTATTTTATGGTAGTACTTATCCCATTTGTTATATCTTAGGTGATCAATATCTTTGATGGGTAATACACTATACCCATCAAAGATAAAATCATCTGTTTCTTGAAGTAAGATAAAATCATCAGAATAATCCAACATATATCCGCTGCTAAACTGGATATTATGTTTAGAAACTTTCCTGGTTAGCCTGCAATACTTCTTTGTTTCACAATGAAACTTTATCTTCTCAATGATCTTATCTTTTTTCATAATTATTGCAGCACCGTAACCTTCAAGCTTGATGGTGCCATAGTATCGTGGTATATCTTGATGGTTTCTTTTACAAAATCCGAATCCTTGGCTTTGTAAATGTCCACAAACTTCTGCGGGTTGCGGTCGGCCAGCGGGAACCATGAGCTTTGCACCTGTATCATTATGCGGTGGCCTTTTTTAAACTGGTGGCCAACATCGGGCAGGGCGTATTTTACCTGGGTAACTTTACCCGGCACAAATGCCTCAGGCTTGCTGAACGAGTTGCGGTAGCGCCCGCGGAATATCTCTCCCCGCACCAGCATCTGGTAGCCCGCCATGGTAACGCCTTTAGGGTTTGTTGTTGGGTTAGGGTAATCATCAGGGAAAACATCGATCAGTTTCACCACGTAGTCGGCATCGGTACTGCTAATAGCAGAATAGATGTTCGCCATTACAGGGCCGGTCATGGTGATATCTTCGGCCAACACGTCGGTTTGGTAAGTCTTTACATCCGGACGACGCGAGGCAAAACGCTGGTCATCCAGCATGTACTCTCGGGTGCGGCGCTCTTGTATACCATCCTGGTAAGGTACGGGTGCGGCGGGGTCGCTCACGTATTCGTCAAAGCTGTTGGTAACCTTTGGCGCGGTGAAAGATAGCTTGCCGTTAGGTTGAAAGTACAGTGTTTTCTCCACTGTGTTTTTTGGAGGCCAGGTATCAAATTTATGCCATTGGTTTTCGCCGGTTACAAATATCGTAGCCTCGGGCAAATCCATGGCGCCTTTATCTTTCAGGTAATAGTTAAAAAAAGGCAGCTCCACATTTTCGCGGAACCAAACACTGGTTTTCGAACCAAAATCCTGATCGCCGAACAGGTCGCCATCGCCACGCTCCCAGCCACCATGAAACCAGGGGCCCAGTACCAGCATGTTTTTAGTGTTTTGCGAGTTTTGTTTTTCGATGGCTTTGTAAACCGCTTGCGCGCCAAAAGCATCTTCGGCATCAAAAAAACCGCCAACGGTCATTACCGCGGGTTTAACATTGGTTAGGTGCGAAGTAATGTTGCGCGTACTCCAAAAGGCATCATAATTGGGATGGTTCATCATATCATCCCAAAACTTAACAGAATCTCCCAGGAATTTCTTTTTGTAATTTGGTAAAGCGCCCAGGTCAAGGTAAAACTTATAATTATCATGTTGGGTGAATTTTATGCCATTTTTAAATTGCTCGGGTGTTAAGGGCTTGGGGCGCGGCACACCAAAGCTGGTGAGGAATGCGAATGCATCCATCTGGAAAAAAGCACCGTTGTGATGAAAGTCATCACCAATAAACCACTCGGTAACCGGTGCCTGCGGCGATACCGCCTTTAGTGCAGGGTGAGCGTTAGGTAATGATGCGGTAGAGTAAAACCCCGGGTAAGATATACCCTCGATACCTACGCGGCCATTGTTATTCGGCAGGTTTTTTACAAGCCAGTCTATGGTATCATAAGTATCGGTGCTCTCGTCAATTTTGGAAGTGTTTGTGGTGCCGTTTATTTGCGGGCGCACATTTACAAAGTCGCCTTCGCTCATCCATCGGCCGCGCACGTCTTCGTACACAAAAATAAACCCCTCTTTGGCCAGCA
Source organism: Mucilaginibacter rivuli (assembly GCF_019391655.1). GTDB lineage: Bacteria > Bacteroidota > Bacteroidia > Sphingobacteriales > Sphingobacteriaceae > Mucilaginibacter > Mucilaginibacter rivuli. The sequence continues at coordinate 350,060 of NZ_JAHXPQ010000001.1, forward strand.
GCATGTTTTGCCCCAATGCACCTTTATAACCTTCGCCGTAAGGGCCAACGTTGTATGGTGTGCGGGTCATCATAATGGGGTACTTCTTACTTTGGTCTTTAGGACTATAAATGGTGCAAAAAAGGCGTTTACCATCGCGCATGGCAATATATTGTTCTGTTTTGGTGTAATTGGCCTTAATGTAAGCCGCATCGTCAGCAGCTTGTGAAGATGGTGCACCACCTCTTTGGGCATCAACAGCGGTAAAGCATGCCGCCAAACAAAAAGCGAGTAAGAGTTTTTTCATGATATTGAAGTCAGTTTGAGAAGCTAATTTAAGTAAACGGTTCCATAGTATATAATTGCTGTAAAATTTGATAAAGGGCGCGTTATATTTCATAACCCTATTCATAATCATTAACTTTGCCCCGCTTAAATATTATACACTATGCAATTTGATGTTATTGTTATCGGATCTGGTCCCGGTGGTTATGTAGCCGCTATACGTTGTGCGCAATTGGGTTTAAAAACCGCTTGCATCGAAAAATATTCAACCTTTGGCGGTACCTGCTTAAATGTAGGCTGTATCCCGTCGAAAGCTTTATTAGATTCAAGTGAGCATTACCACAATGCCGCCCACACTTTCGAAACACATGGCATCAAGTTGAAAGACCTGAAGGTAGATATGTCGCAGATGATCAAACGTAAGAACGAAGTAGTTCAAAAAAATACCGCGGGCATTACTTTCCTGTTCAAAAAAAACAAGGTAACATCATATCAGGGCATGGGTTCGTTTGTGGATAAGAACACCATTAAGATAACTAAGGCAGATGGTAGTACAGAAACCATTACCGGTACTAACGTCATCATCGCTACAGGTTCAAAACCATCGCAATTGCCGTTTTTGCCAGTTGATAAAAAACGCATCATAACCAGCACCGAGGCTTTAACCTTAACCGAAGTACCGAAACACATGGTATTAATTGGTGGTGGCGTTATCGGTTTGGAGTTAGGTTCTGTGTACGCACGCTTAGGTGCCAAGGTATCTGTGATAGAATTTATGGATGGCATCATCCCAACCATGGATAAAGGTTTGGGTAAAGAACTGCAAAAGGTACTTACCAAATTAGGTATGGAGTTTTACCTGGGTCATAAAGTAACCGGTGCAAGTGTAAAAGGTAAAGAAGTAACTGTGAAATTTGATAGCCCTAAAGGCGATAAAATGGAGCTTAAAGGCGACTACTGCCTGGTAGCCGTTGGCCGTGTTGCTTATACCGACCAATTAGGTTTAGAGAACATTGGCATTACTGTTGAAGAGCGCGGCAAAAAGATCACCGTAAACGACCACATGGAAACATCGGTAAAAGGTGTTTACGCCATTGGCGATGTGGTACGTGGTGCCATGCTTGCCCACAAAGCTGAAGACGAAGGTACCATGGTGGCTGAGCTGATAGCCGGACAAAAGCCACACATTAATTATAACCTGATACCGGGTGTTGTGTACACCTGGCCTGAGGTTGCATCGGTAGGCCAAACCGAAGAGCAGTTGAAAGAAAAAGGCGTAGCATACAAAACAGGTTCGTTCCCGTTCAAAGCCAGCGGTCGCGCGGTTGCCAGTGGTGATATGGATGGTTTTGTAAAGGTATTAGCCGATAAAACTACCGACGAAATACTAGGTGTACATATCATCGGCCCACGTGCCGCGGATATGATAGCAGAAGCTGTTGTAGCTATGGAATACCGCGCCAGTGCAGAGGATATCAGCAGAATGAGCCATGCACACCCAACCTACACAGAAGCGATGAGAGAGGCTTGTTTAGCCGCTACAGATAATAGGCCGATACATATTTGATAGATTTCGGATATCGAATGTTCGATTTCGGATTTAAGCCCATTTCTTGATTTAAGGAATGGGCTTTATATTTAACGTCATTGTGAACGATAGCTAAGCAACCTCTACAGATGCTAATCTATGAGGCTTATCGGATACCTATCGCGCAGAGGTTACTTCGTACCTCGTAATGACGGCTTTTTTATATCTTTATCCGCCAATGACCCAAATTGCCCTCATCGTTCACACTTGCGACAGGTACAAACTTCTGTACCCGGGGTTTGAGTATTTCTTTAAAAAGTATTTTCCTTCCGGTGATATTCCTGTAAGCTATTACTTTTTAACGGAGGATGAGGATTTTCACTCGGATATCTTTACAAATATTAAAACCGGCAAAGGGGAGTGGTCCGAACGGTTATTACGTGGGCTTGAGGCGATACCTGAGCCGTATGTGATGTATTTCCAGGAAGATATGTGGCTTTGTAAACCTGTTGATGCCGACACGGTGAACAAGATCATTAGTTTTACCATTGAGCACGAAGCAGACCTTTTTAAGTTATCCAGCAATAGCGTTTACAAAACAGTTACTGCAGGCAGGTACATTAACGGGTTAGCAGTTACCTTGCTCGATAATAACCGCAGCCAATACCTTATGTCGCACCAGGTATCGATATGGGAAAAGAGCTTTTTTTCAGGACAGTTGAGGTTTAAAGAACACCCCTGGCGTAATGAACGGAAAGGCACAGAAAGATTGAAAGTACTTAATCCCGATATATATCATATTGATTTGTTTGTCGAGAACGAACAGCAGCCTATTAACAATAACAAAGAAGGGGCTATAATAAGCCGTTATTATACCGTATCGCAAAACGCGCAACTCAATGCATTCGCTTTACCCTTTATTGAGGAGATGAAAGCCGATGACGCTACAAAAGAGTACGCCGAAAAGCTTGAGCATAACATGAAGAACCAGCTTACCCATGATGGTTTAACACAGCCCCGTAAGGATGATATTTTTAAGAAGATAAAACGCTGGTTTAAAAAGTAACCCCCACAAAAAAGGCCCCGTAAAACGGAGCCCTTATGTTAGATGTACAAGTGGTTCTAATATTATGCAGATAATGCTGCCGCGCCGCTTACAATTTCCGAAAGCTCGGTGGTGATGGCTGCCTGGCGTGCCTGGTTGTAGCTTAGTTTTAAAGCATTCAACAGGTCGCCTGCGTTTTCGGTGGCTTTATCCATAGCCGTCATACGGGCGCCATGCTCTGATGCATGCGAATCCAATACTGCACGGTATAGTTGTATTTTGATATTTTTTGGTATCAGTTGCTCAACAATTTCCTCTTGCGATGGCTCAAGGATGTAATCGATGTTTGATGTTTTGGCATCAGCCTTCTTTTCAGCCTTTGGTACCGGCAGTAATTGCTCCACGTTGATGAACTGCATAGCAGCATTCTTAAAGTGGTTGTAAACGATCTCTACACGGTCATACTCGCCTTTTAAAAAGCCGGCCATAATAGCCTCTGTGATGAGCGATACATTATCGAAAGTTAAAGCCGAGAAAATCTCGTTATTATTACCGATCACATTGTACTTACGGCGTGCGTAAAACTCTTGCGACTTTTTACCGATAGCAACAATAGATACGTTGCCTGCCTGCAATTGCTTGCTGTATTTATCCGAGATCAACAGGTTAGCCGCTTTAATAGCGTTGGCGTTGAATGCACCTGCCAAACCACGGTTTGATGTTACAACAACAACCAAAACCTTGTTAGGCTCGCGTTCCTGTAAAAACGGCGAAGAACCATCCTCTAAACTTGCCGACAGGTTACTTAGTATGTCGTTCAGCTTATTGGCATAGGGCCTTAACTGCACAATAGCATCAGTAGCACGCTTCAGCTTTGCCGCCGAAACCATTTTCATAGCTTTGGTGATCTGCTGCGTTGATTTTACCGACGCGATCCGGTTTCTTACTTCTTTTAAGTTTGCCATTTACTATGAGTACATAGTAGTTAGTACATAGTAGTTAGATTGATTTCAGACTTGTGTCTAAATACTCACTACTATGTACTACCGTACTACAAATTAATATTTTCCTGTCAACTCCTTAGCTACTGTTTCCAGTGCGTTGATAGCATCATCCAGTTTACCTGCTTTTAAGCTTACTAAAGCTTCGGGGTTACGTTGCTCTAACTGTTGTAAAAACTCAGCCTCAAACTCCCTAACTTTGTTAATAGGTACGTTACGCATCAGGTTTTTAGTACCCAGGTACAATATCGCTATCTGTTTCTCAACAGTCATTGGCGAAAACTGGCCTTGTTTCAATATTTCCACGTTACGCGCGCCTTTATCAAGCACGTTTTTGGTAGAAGCATCCAGATCCGAACCGAATTTAGAGAAAGCCTCTAACTCGCGGTATTGTGCCTGGTCAAGTTTCAGGGTACCCGCAACCTTCTTCATCGATTTGATCTGCGCGTTACCACCTACACGTGATACCGAGATACCTACGTTGATAGCCGGGCGAACACCCGCGTTGAACAAGTTAGACTCCAAAAATATCTGACCATCAGTGATCGAGATCACGTTGGTTGGGATGTAAGCTGATACGTCACCTGCTTGTGTTTCGATAATAGGCAATGCCGTTAACGAACCGCCACCTTTAACCAAAGGTTTGATAGATTCAGGAAGATCGTTCATGTCTTGCGCGATCTTATCCGAAGAGTTGATCTTAGCCGCACGTTCTAATAATCTGCTGTGCAGGTAAAATACGTCACCAGGGTACGCCTCACGGCCCGGTGGGCGACGTAATAATAACGACACCTCACGGTAAGCAACAGCTTGTTTTGATAAATCATCATAAACGATCAACGCAGGGCGTCCGGTATCGCGGAAGAACTCGCCGATAGCAGCACCTGCGAACGGAGCGTAAAACTGCATTGGAGCAGGCTCTGATGCTGAAGCGGCAACAATGATAGTGTACGGTAATGCACCGTTCTCTTCCAACGTACGTAAAACGTTAGCTACGGTAGAGTTTTTCTGGCCGATAGCAACATATATACAATAAACAGGTTTTCCTGCTTCGTAAAATTCTTTTTGATTGATAATGGTATCGATACAAACAGCCGATTTACCGGTCTGCCTGTCGCCAATAACCAACTCACGCTGGCCACGACCAATAGGGATCATCGCGTCGATAGCTTTGATACCGGTTTGTAAAGGCTCGGTAACCGGCTGACGGTAAATAACACCCGGAGCTTTACGCTCTAAAGGCATTTCGTAAGTAGCACCAGTAATTGGTCCTTTACCATCAATTGGCTCGCCAAGTGTGTTTACCACACGGCCAAGCATGCCTTCGCCAACTTTTATCGAAGCGATTTTGCTGGTACGTTTTACAGTGTCACCTTCTTTAACAGCGTCAGACGGGCCTAACAATACCACACCCACGTTGTCTTCTTCAAGGTTCAATACAATACCTTGCAGGTTGTTGTCAAAATCAACAAGCTCGCCCGATTGTACTTTTGTTAATCCGTAAACACGGGCAATACCGTCACCTACTTGTAGCACGGTACCTACTTCTTCCAATTCAGATTCTGACTTAAAGCCCGCCAATTGCTGACGCAAAATTGCCGATACTTCGTCTGGTCTTACCTCTACCATTTTTTAATTTATTTAGAGTTGTTTTTAATTATTCAATTACTTTATGGGCAAAATCGCTTTTAAGTTTCTTCAACTTATCAGCAATACTGGTATTCACCTGCCTGTCGCCAACCGTTAGTACAAAGCCGCCAATTAATGCCGGGTCAATCTTGGTTTGCAATATAATGTTACCGCCAATTTCGGCTGCTATTAAAGCAGATATTTTGGCTTTATTATCTTCTGATAAAGCTGTAGCCGATGTAATGGTAGCTTTAACAATATTCTTTTTAACGTTGTATTGATTAACAAACTCCTGAGCGGCAAAATACAATAACTCGCCACGGCTTTTGTTGATCATGATCTTAAAGAAACCATCGGTAGCTTTGCTGATCTTGCCTGCAAAAACCGCTTCCAGTATCTTTACTTTTTTATCGTGACTGATAATAGGGTTACGCAAAACTGCCTGTAACTCTGTATTAGCCTTTAATGTATGCACAAATAGGTCCATATCATTTTTTACTTCCTCCAGGGATTTTTGCTCCTCTGCAAGATCGATCAATGATTTGGCGTATCTGGCTCCTACTGTTAATTCAGACATATTATTTTTTTAGTCTAAAGTCTATAGTCTTTAGTCGGTAGTCAATAGTCAAGTATCTTCAAAAGACTCCGGACTCAAGACTTGGGACTCAAGACCCGGACTTAGTTTAACTTCACTTGTTTTAACAGATCAGCCACTAAAGCGTCCTGTTTGCTTTGATCTTCAAATTGCTTTTGCAATATCTTTTCAGCTATCTCGATAGAAAGCGAAGCCACCTGGTCTTTAACCTGTGCCATTGCAATAGCGGTTTGGTTATCGATCTCGATACGTGCTTTTTCTATCAAACGAGCACCTTCTTTGTTAGCGGTTTCTTTTGCATCGCTAACAATCTGGTCTTTCATCTTTTTAGCTTCACGCAAAATGTTATCGCGTTCAATGCGGGCTTCTTTTAATAAAGCGTCGTTCTCGCTGGTTAAACGTGCCATTTCTTCTTTAGCTGCTTCAGCTCTTGATAAAGCAGTTTCGATAGAGGTTTCACGCTCTGTTATAGCTAATAAAATTGGTCCCCAGGCAAATTTGCCTAAAATGAATAATAGGATGAGGAATGATACCGTGGTCCAAAAAACCAATCCAATTTCCGGTGTAACTAATTCCATAGTATATTTTAATTATTGTCTTTTTTTTAATCAAGTTTAAAACATGCCCGGGGCCAATCGCACCGGGCTGTTTTTTTCTTTTTTTTGCCTGTTATTACAACAGGGCAACTACCACGGCAAACAAAGCAACACCTTCTACAAGGGCCGCAGCGATGATCATGTTAGTTTGGATTTTTGAAGCAGCTTCCGGCTGACGGGCAATACCCTCTACAGCTTTACCACCAATTTGACCGATACCGATACCGGCACCAATTACAGCTAAGCCTGCACCTAAAGCGCCAATTTTACCTGTAATACCTGCTGCAGCTACCTGAGCAATCATTGCGATCATTCCAACCATTGTTTGTTAAATTTAAAACGTGTATATATAATAGATAATTAATTCAAAAAAAATTAGTGAGCCTCTGCATGGTGTTCTTCTACCGCCATACCTATAAACAAAGCGGTAAGCATGGTAAAGATAAACGCCTGTAAAAATGCAACCAGTAACTCAATGGTATCCATAAACACTACAAACAGAACCGATACCGGCGACATCCACAGTGAGTTAAAAATAAATATTAAAGATATTAAGCTCAATACAATAATGTGACCGGCGGTGATGTTGGCAAACAAACGGATCATCAACGCGAACGGTTTTGATATGATACCGATGATCTCAACAGGGATCATGATAGGATACAACCAAACCGGTATGTGTGGCAGGAAAATGTGTTTCCAGTAATTTTTGTTGCCGCTAAAGTTTACAGTAATTAAAGTAATAGTAGCCAATACGATAGTAACCGCGATGTTACCTGTTAAGTTAAAGCCTCCCGGGAAGAAAGGTATTAAACCCAATAAATTACTGATAAGGATAAAGAAGAACATGGTTAGCAATAACGGCATGTACTTTTTGTACTTGTGGCCAATGTTTGGTATAGCAACCTCATCGCGAACGAAGAGAACCAACGGCTCCATAAAGGATTGCAAACCTTTTGGCGCTTTGCCCGCGCGGGTTTTGTATTTGCCTTTAACGCTAAGGAAGATGATGAGCAATATTGCCATGCCCATCCACATTGAAGCTACGTTGCGGGTGATAGAGAAATCCCAAACACGAACGGTAGTATCAATTTCACCGGCTTCTGTTACCGGTTTGATTTTATCCTTAATCAGGGCGTATTTATAATTGCCCTGGTATTCTTCTTTACCATGTTCAAAAACATGCGAAGAAAATACTTCGATGCCTTTGTTTGTATACAATATTACAGGTAGGGGTAATGAGTGTTCGCCAAACATATGCCAGTAGTGCGAGTCGGCAATGTGCTCAAGAATTGGTCCTTTAGGATCGTACTGTTCAGTCTTTTCAGCCGCTTTTTCTTCCGCGAAAGTTGGTGTTGTAAATAACATCGACATTAAAAAAACGCCGAAAACAAGCTGTAGGGTAAATATTTTTATTTTCAAAACCGAGTTTTTATTAATTCCAATCAAGTTTTTACCTTAAATTTTGGTTGCGCAAGTTACGCAACAAACCATAAACTTCAAAGACAGTATTTAAGAAATATATATAAAAAAAGTCGCCCATAAAAAACAGCTTATCAACCTGGTTTTTTCGCAAAAAAATCACCATAAAAATAAGGCATGCCAGTATCTTAAAGGTGGTTCCGCCTAAAAATGCCTGCGCGTAAAATTCGCTGTTGCTTTTTTGCACCATTAGTACCAACACAATTACAATAAGGGTTAATATAGCCATGTACCAAAACAATACCCAGAAATGTGGCACCAGCAAATAGGCATAAGCGGTTTCGGTAAGTACCATTGGTGGGATGGCTATTACAATAACAAAACCCAAATAGTATAATATAAAACGGAACAAACTCATCCTTTTAACGATTTGAAAACAATATACATGGAAATAAAAACGCCAATTAACGCCAATAGTGCTGTAACCCATTGGGTTTTGTGCCCGGTCGATTGATCTATGCGGTAACCGACATAAGCGAAAACACCAATAACAGCAATCATCTGGAAAGCGACACCGCCATACTTGGCAATGCTGTTTGCCCCGGCGGCATTATCATCGTCCTTAGGTTCAGAATTTTGCATCCGCGAAATTATTTATTCCAATGGAATTATCTGTGATTTTTATCACATTGAAAATAAGAATCCTAAAGTCAGGTTAAAAAACCGCTCTCGTTTGCATCAATTCAATTATTATGGTGTTAAAATAATCTGAAACAAATAATTAATAAAATACCTTTGTAAAGCGTTATTATTGTTTAATCGAACAAACTGATTTGAAACTGCTATTACCAAGGCTTTTTAATAAGCTTAACCTGTTTATAATGTGTGTTTTAGTTGCCGGTTGTACTTTCGAAAAAGAAAGTGCCTTTAACCGCTCTATGCAAAATTTAACTACACGTTATAATATACTGTTTAACGCAAACGATGTTTTGCGCCAAAAGCAGGAGGCATACGCGGCACTGTACCCCGATAATTATACCGAAATTTTAGATGTTTACCCGGATACCACGCTACGCAGTAAAACGCCCGATAAGGACCTGGAGGCCGTGGTGGCCCGTGGTAACAAGATCATCAGCGATAAGGAGCAGAGCCGTTACATTGGTGATGCCTACCTGATATTGGGCAAGGCCAATTACCTGCAGGCCAATTATTTTAACGCGGCCGAGTTTTTTAGTTATGTGGTACGCAATTATCCTAAAGATAAAAACCTTACCCAGGATGCATTGGTTTGGAAGGCCCGTACCCTGATGCGCAATAACCAATATAGTATTGCCGATAGTGTATTGGATACTGCCATGCTGAACATTTTCCCCAAGCAACAAAATATTGCTGATGTATATGCTACACGTATGCAATATGATATTGACAAGGAAAAATACGCTCATGCCGAAGAAATGGGCAAACAGGCCGTACACTATACCCATGATACTTACCACCGCCTGCGCTGGACATTCATTTTGGCTCAACTGCAGGAACTGAACCATCATATTACCGACGCTTATAATAATTATGTACGTGTTGAGAACAGCAATGCCCAGTTCGAAATGTCGTTCAATGCCAGTTTGAACAGGATACGGATACAGGAAAGTAAAGACGGGCACCCCATAAGCCGGATCGACTTGTTGCGTAAACTGCTGAAGGATGATAAGAATGCAGATTTTATTGACCAGATATATTTCCAGATAGGCGAATTGTACCTGGCGCAGAATAATGTGGACGAGGCTGTAAAAAATTACAAACTATCCGTACGCAACAGTACCAAGAATTTTAACCAAAAAGGCTTATCGTACCTGCGCCTCGCCGAGATCAACTTTAAGAATAAGGCTGATTACACTACCGCCAAAAAATATTACGATAGCACATTAACCAGTTTATCACCAACCTATCCGGGCTATCAAACCATCCTGAAAAAGAGCAATAACCTGCAATTACTGGCCGATAGGTTACAGACCATATCGCGCGAGGACACTTTGCAGATGCTGGCTAAACTGGATGAGAACGCGCGTTTGGCAAAAGTGAAGGAAATATCCAATCGGCAGCTGTTGCAGCAGGCTACAACAGCTACTGCTAAAGGTAATATGGCAGTTAATAGTTCTTCGGGTGTTCCCTCACCGGCACGTAATACCGGGGGCATTAGCGCTGCAAATAATTTTTATTTTAACAATGCCAGCGCGGTAAGCCAGGGATACAATGATTTTAAACGTGTTTGGGGTAACCGCCCCAATGCTGATAACTGGAGGCGCAGTGTAAAATCGGGCAGCGAATCAAACAACGTACAGGTGGCTGCCATACAGCAAAGTATAGCCAATACCGGGGCAGGTACCGGCCCTGTAAAAACTACTGATGATGTTGCCCATACCAAAATACAGCAGGACTTGTTGCAAAATGTACCGCTCAGCGCGGCGCAACTGCAGCAATCAAATACACGTATTTATAATGCCTACTTAGATATTGCCAATTTTTATCGTGATATATTGGATGATAAAAAAGAGGCCATTGCAACATACGAGATGCTACTGGCCCGTTTCCCTAATAATGTAAACAAATCGGTATTGTATTATAACCTGTACAGGCTTTACAGCGATGTTGACGATGCCCGGTCTGAAAAGTATAAGAACATACTGTTAAAGGGTTATCCCGAAACAGATTTTGCTAAAGTTATCCTCGACCCTCAGTATAACCAGAAACTGAATGATAAGAACGCCGAGTTTTCGGCATTTTACAGCAAACTGTTCGACCTGGTATCAAAACGTAAATATGCCGATGCCATTAGCCGTGCCGATGAACTGATCAAACTTTATCCTAATAACGAGTTTTTGGCACAGGTGTATTACCTGCGCGCTGTGGCATTGGGGCATCAGCAAAAGCTGGCACCTTTCCGCACCGAGCTGGAAGAGATACAGGAGAAATATCCGAATGACAGGTTAATAACGCCACTGATAAAACAACACATCAACTTTATTATAGCTAACCAGGATAACCTTGCGGCACGTGATACCGTGCTGATGGATAGCGACCCTAACGAAGTGCCGTTTATGCAACAGCATGAAAAATTTGACCAACCACGCAATTACCCTAACAACCCGGTAATAACCAAAGTACAGCCGCAGCAGCCTAAACCCGTTACAAAGCCTGCTGAAGTAGTTAAGGTTACAAAACCACAATTGCCAAAACCGGATAGCGTAGCTGTTGTAAAGCCTAAGGTTGTTAAGCCCGATAGTGTTATCGCGGCTAAGCCCCTTATCCCAATAGTAAAAACAGATAGCACAGCGATAGTAAAAGAAGTTGAAAAGCCATCCATATTTTCATTGCGCGATAGTACCAACTATTATTTTGTAGTTAATGTAAATACAAACAGAACAAATCTGGCACCATCACGTTTTGGTATTGGTCAGTTTAACAGGGCCAATTATCCTAATAACAATAATATAAAACACCAGTTAAAAGCTGTTGAGGGTAACCAGTTAATATATGTAGGCCGCTTTAATAGTTTAAGTAGTGTAAAAGCTTACGCGCGTGCCATTGCCCCGCTATTGCCCCAAATTATGAATGTGCCTGCAGATAAATATACCTTTTTTATCATCACACAAGAAAATCTGGATAAATTAGCCAACAAAAATACCCTGGATAGTTACTTTGATTTTTATCAAAAAAAATATTGACATGTACATAAGGAACCAGAAAGAAAAGTTAAGCCCCGAAGACATTAAACGCTATAATTTAGTGATCTGGAAAGTTATAGGCGGCTGCTTTTTGTTTTTTGCATTGCTGATAACGCTAACATGGCTGGGTGCTTTTGGCACATTGCCATCGTTCCGCGATCTGGAAAATCCTAAGAGTAACCAGGCGTCTATCATATTTTCGGAAGATAAAGAGGAGCTGGGTAATTACTACGTACAAAACAGATCGAGCGTTACGTATAAGCAAATATCGCCAAATGTAATTAACGCGTTAATAGCTACCGAAGACAAGCGCTTTTACGACCATTCCGGTATTGATTTTCGCCGTAATTTTACCAGTATCCTTTATAACATGGTGGGTAAAAAACAAGGTGGCAGTACCATTACCCAACAGCTGGCGCTAAACCTGTTTTCTGATAAAAGCCGCGAGAAAAATCGCGTAAAGCGTGTATTTCAAAAACTGAAGGAATGGATAACCGCCGTACGCATTGAGCGCCGTTATACAAAAGAAGAAATCATTACCATGTACCTCAATACGGTTGATTTTGGTGCTTACAATACTTTTGGCATTAAATCGGCTGCGCGTACTTACTTTAATACCTCGCCAGATAAACTGCAGCCCGAACAGGCGGCCGTTTTGGTTGGGATGTTAAAAGGTCCCGGGCTGTACTCGCCTATAACACATGCGCAAAACTCATTGAACCGCCGTAATACCATACTGGGCCTGATGGCCGATGCCGGTTTTTTAAGCGATGGGCAGGCTGCGCAGTTAAAACAAAAACCATTAGGACTTGATTTTAACCCTACAGATCATAATGAAGGTTTGGCGCCATATTTTCGGGCGATACTTAAAAAGGATATCCAAAAAATATTTGAGGAGCAGAATATCACAAAGGATGGCGTGCCGTATGACCTTGACCGCGATGGACTGAAGATTTATACTACCATAAATTCAACCATGCAGGAGTATGCCGAAGGCGCGCAAAAAGAATACATGATAAACCTGCAGGCCCAGTTCAATAATCATTGGAAAGGTATAAACAAGGCAAAAACGATCAGCAATTTTGACTTGCTGATGGACCAGGGTATGAAACGCTCTGATCGTTACCATGAATTAAAAGCCGAAGGCAAAAGCGATGAAGAGATACAAGCCGATTTTGATACGCCTGTAAAAATGAACCTGTTTACCTGGCATGGCAATATTGATACCCTGATGAAACCGGTTGACTCGATATTGTATTGCAAAATGCTGCTCCAAAACTCGCTGATGAGTATGGACCCTACAACCGGCTACATCAAAGCATGGGTTGGCGGTATTGATTTTACCCACTTTAAATACGACCACGTAAAAGCCGGCGCAAGGCAGGTTGGCTCAACAGCCAAGCCGTTTACTTATTCGGTAGCAATTGATAATGGTTACTCGCCTTGTATGGAGGTGGATAATGTACCCGTAACTATTACCGGTTACGGCGATCCGTGGACACCCAGATCATCAGCCGAAGATGCAAAGCCAGGTTTGGTAACTTTAAGGCAAGCATTAGGGCATTCATTAAACTATGTAATGGCCTATGTAATGCGCGAAGTTACACCTACACCCGTGGTAAGCCTCATCAAAAAAATGGGTATAACAACGGATGTGCCACCATACCCGGCTATCTGTTTGGGTACTTTCAGCGCTTCGGTATTTGATATGACGGGCGCTTATAGTGTTTTTGCCAATCATGGTTTTTGGAACGAGCCATCATACCTGCTGCGTATTGAGGATAAAAATGGTAACGTATTATATGAACATAAGCCCAAAGGCGTACAAGCCATGAACGAGCAAACCGCTTATGTAATGACTTACATGCTTAAAGGGGTAATAGAAGATGGTACAGGCAGCCGTGCCCGTTACAAGTATGGTTTAACAAACCCATTAGCCGGCAAAACCGGAACTACGCAAAATAACTCGGATGGTTGGTTTATTGGTGTAACGCCACAACTGGTTACCGGTGTATGGACAGGTTGCGAAGACCCTGATATACACTTCCGCTCTACATATTTAGGCGAGGGTGCAAACTCGGCACTGCCTGTTTTTGCGTTGTACATGAAAAAGGTATATGCAAACCCTGCGTTAGGCATTAAAAGGAGTGTTGATTTTGACCCGCCTAAAGCACCACTCACCATTACCCTGGATTGCAGTTCGTACAAACAGCAACAGCCCGGAAACACAGAAACAGAAAAGAAACTTAACTTTTAAAGGATAGCAAATAACCAAACAAAAAGAGGGAGCCTGATAACAGATCAGGCTCCCTCTTTTTGTTTTATTAGAAACCGGTTTACGGCCTCTGAATTTTTATTTCTTTTCAGACTCTTCTTTCGAAGCAGTTTTCTCATCTTTTTTGCCTTCCGAAGCATCTTTAAACTCACGGATGCCCTGGCCTAAACCTTTAGCAAATTCAGGTATTTTTCTGCCTCCAAATAGCAATAGGACAACAACAGCGATAATGATCAGATCTTGCCCGCTAATAAATAAAAGGATCCCGTGTGCCATGGTGCGTTTTTTTAATTTTGATTGTCAAATAATTCAGTAAAGGTACAAATTATAATTAAATCCAATTATCATAACCGTTTAATAAAAATGCCCCGATGTGTATTGTTACAAACCGGGGCACTTATAACCTATGTTAATTTATAATTAGTTAGCCGGTGGATAATCATCCTGGGGCTGCTGGTTTTGATCAGGACCGGGATTGGTTTCCAACTGGCCATCTTTTCCGGCTATCTGGTAGCTCACGCTGCCATCTTCGTTAGTTACAGGCTGGTAATACACACCATTTAATTCATAATACTGTACGCCATCTATCATGATGCTTTTAGCGCCTGCAGGTAATTGATTTACTTCGGCACCAATTGGCGGGGCTACAACCTGGTAGTCGTTATTGCCATATTGCTGGTAAAAGAAACCATCGTTATAGTAATACCGGTTATCGCCATAATAAAATGGATAATATCCAAAAGGCAATACATTAATATGGAAACCTAAGCGCGGGGCATAATACCTGCTGTAAAAACCACCTGAAAATATAGGACGGTTATAACCGTAATAACGGCCACCCCTGTAATAGCCACTACCTTCATACCTGCCGCCACGGCCTGCATAATAAGGTGTGCGGTACGCACCATAGCCCGGCGCCCTGTAACTTGGCACTATACGTGGCGAAGAATACGACCTTGTAACAGGCCCACCCTGCGGATATGCCCTTGACTGTGAGCCACCGCCGGGTGTAAAACCATTTGTACGTGGCTGCTGGTACTGTTGCCCGCCACCATAAGACCTTTGGCCCGGCGACGAATAATGCTGGTTACCACCACCGCCGAATGAACGTTGGCTACCACCACCATTAGAACGCTGGCTGCCGCCACCAAAGTGGCCACCACCGCCATTGTTACCACGGCCATGCTGGGCGTAACTAAATGAGAATGTGAAAACCGTGATCATTACCACTGCAAGAGAAGTGAATGAATATTTATGTGCTTTTTTCATGTGTTTAAAATCAGTTTTTATATAGATAAGACGGTGTTAGAATTAATTGGTTTAGTGATTTTGGATGATATCATCCATTTTACAATTTCATTACAATTTAAAATATATCGGTCGGCGTAATATTTGATAAACGAATTTAACCTTCAATTAATATAAGGGAATCTAAAATAATGTTACAGTTTGCCTAAAATAAAGGGGCGCAAAAAAGCCCCGTCTTCTGTTTTAAAGACGAGGCTGTAATTAAATAGGTTGCACGAGTTTTAGAAAATATATTTCGTGCTTAAAAAGTTGGAATCATGATTGTTTACGATCTCGTTTACCAAACCTTTATTGGTATCGTTCAGCTTTGTTGCTACTAATGAGCGTATGGAGAATGCCCGCAGCGCATCAACAACCGAAAGCGTTCCTTCGGCGCTGTCTTTTCGTCCTGTAAAAGGGAAAACATCGGGGCCGCGCTGGCATTGCGCGTTTATATTTACACGACTAACCAGGTTTACAAAAGGATCGATCAGGTCGGATATTTCCTTCGGGTCATTACTGAAGATACTCACCTGCTGCCCGTGTACCGAGTTGATCTGGTATTGGATAGGTTCTTCAATCGATTCGAAAGGTACCACCGGGATGATCGGCCCGAACTGCTCTTCGCGGTAAAGCTTCATCTTCTCGTTAACCGGGTAAACAATAGCAGGGAATACGATGGATGCCGAAGTAGCCCCGCCATTCTCGTTGATCACTTTGCCCCCGTTAGCAATGGCGTTGTCAATACACTCTTTAATATAATCCGGCTTGTGCGGTTCTGGCAGCGGGGTTATGTTTACACCTTTTTCCCATGGCATGCCAATTTTTAGTTTGGCAACTTCGGCGCTAAGCAAAGCATTGAACTCATCAGCTACCGATTTGTGCACGAAGATGATTTTTAGCGCGGTACAACGCTGCCCGTTAAAGGTAAGCGCACCTAACACAATTTCACCTACGGCTAATTTCAGATCAGCATCTTTGGTAACGATGGCTACGTTTTTGGCATCCAAACTTAAAACAGCACGCAGGCGATTTACCTTAGGGTGCATTTTTTTCAATTCGTTAGCTACCTTGCTCGATCCGATCAGCGTAAGCACATTTACCTTGCCCGATTGCATCAATCCCGGCACTGTATTAGCACCACGACCGTAAATGCTGTTTACTACACCTTTCGGGAAAGAGGTACGGAAAGCTTCTAATAAAGGGTAGTGTAAAAGTGTACCATGTTTCGGAGGTTTGAAGAGTACGGTATTGCCCATGATAAGGGCAGGTATTAACGTGGTAAAGGTTTCGTTTAAGGGATAGTTGAACGGCCCCATACAAAGTACTACACCCAAAGGCGAACGGCGCGCCTGCGCCACAATACCCTGCTCTATCTGGAAGCGCGACGACTCACGGTCGATGTCCTTTAGCGCGTCAATAGTGAGGTTAATGTATTCCACCGTACGGTCAAATTCCTTGGTCGAATCGGCCCATGATTTGCCGATCTCCCACATGATGAGCTTGATCACCTTGATGCGTTGCTCCATCATTTTAAACGTGAAGTTCTCTACACATTTAATACGGTCGGCAACACTCATGGTTGGCCATTCGCCACGGCCATTGTTGTAGGCTAAGGTAGCGGCATCAAGTGCCTCCATAGCTTCTTTGTCGGTACAGATGGGGTATGTGCCTATCAGCTTACGCTGCAGGCCATCTGCGCCCGGTATACACACCGGCGAATAAACTTCCTGGAAAGGGCCAGCCCATTGGCGCATTTCCCCGTTGCAGAGGTACTCCCGCTGGTGCACCTCGCCATCCAGCCGGTACTCCTCCGGGATGGCATCTTCCCTGATAAACAGGGATGTTAATTGTTCTGTAAAACTCATTTTTGATTGTGTGATAGGTAATTATTAATTGATATAAAAAAAGCGTGAACAAAAAAAGGGGGCTTTAAGCCCCCTTTAATAAAATATATAAGGCCTTAATTATACGCCGGGAGTTCCGCCTGTGATGGGCTTCATCTTGGGTACTAAAAAGTGCATAATAACCCATGCCAGCAAATACGCCGAGGCGCAAATAGCGAACATGATATAATAAGCTGTTTCGATATGGCCAATGCTGCGATAGTACACGAACATTTGCTTTTGTACGAACAGCGATAAGGCTATACCCCCCAATCCACCTGCCATGCCACCTATACCGGTAACCGAGCCTGTTGCCCCTTTGGGGAACATATCGCTCACGGTGGTGAAGATGTTTGCACTCCAGGCCTGGTGTGCCGCTGCGGCTATACCTATAACACCTACGGCGTACCACATGTTCATTTTACCTAATATCAATGCAAACACGATAGGGATAACAAAGAAGGCATATACCAACATCGACATTTTACGTGCTTTGAATACGGGAACACCTCGCTTAATTAACCACAAAGGTATCCAGCCACCGCCTATACTACCCACGGTTGATATGATATAAACCGTAGCTACCGGCCAGCTTGCAGCGTCTAATTTTGAGTGGAAAACACTTTCGAAATAATCGGGTAACCAAAAGAGGTAAAACCACCATATCGGGTCGGTTAAAAACTTACCGATAACGAAAGCCCAGGTCTGTTTATAACCCAACAACTGTGCCCAGGTGTATGTATGGTCTTTCACCACTACATTATCTACAACTTCTTTGTCGCTTTCAATGTAAGCTAACTCGGCAGCACCAACGTATTTGCTTTTTTGTGGTGTTTCGTAAAACATCAGCCAGAATATTAACCACACAAAGCCCAGTAAACCTGTGCTGATGAAAGCCCAATGCCAGCCCCAGTTAACCAATATAATAGGTACAACTATTGGTGTAATAATGGCACCTACGTTAGCACCAGAGTTAAATATACCCGTAGCCAGCGCGCGTTCTTTTTTAGGGAACCACTCTGCTACCGATTTAATTGCCGCCGGAAAGTTACCTGCTTCGGCAAGGCCCAAAAAGCTGCGCACAATGCCAAATCCCAATACTGTGTTAGCCAATGCCGTTGCAACGCCGGCCAAACTCCATAAAAAGGTGTAAACACCGTACCCAATTTTAGTGCCTAATTTATCTACAATACGCCCGGCACCCAACATACCCAGCGAGTAAAAGATCTTAAAGGCTATCTCGATATTGGCATAGTCGCCATCCGTCCAGCCTAACTGATCATGAAAGGTTGACTTTAAGTATGCTATTACGTTACGGTCAATATAATTGATCGTAGTAGCAAAGAAGATGAGACCGCAGATGGTCCACCTGTACTTTCCTATTGTTTTTTGATTCATTTTTGGTTGGTTTATAAAGCTGTAAAGTTATAAAATTGCTAATTGGTTATATGTAATTTATTGGTTGGATTGTATTGCCGGTTTAAAAAAGGTTTTATTCACCACGGTTACGTACACTATCGCGCCTAATAAAATGATAGCAATAGCACCCACGATAAACTTAACATCGCTGGTGAACATGATGAAAAGCCATATAATAATGCCCAGTATGGCAGGTATAGGGAACAATTTCATTTTATAAGGGCGTGGTTCTTTAGGCTTGTTATAGTGCCAGTAAATAACCCCCGCCGACTGGCCCACAAATTGCACCAAAATCCTCATCGTAATAATAGCCGTTATCACTTCTTTCATTTTGAACAATAAACTGAACGCGAAAGCGATGCCGCCTATTACTAATAACGATACATGCGGGAACTTTTTGGTAGGATGCGTTTTACCGAATACCGGGAAAAAGTTACCATCAATAGCTGCCGCGTAGGGTATGCGTGAGTAGCCCAGCATGCCCGCAAATAATGATGCCGCCGCGATAATGAGTATTAGCCCCGTAGCAATATTAGCTACCTGTACATTATATATCTGCTCAAAGTACGTACTGATAACAAAATCCGACTTGGCTATTTGCTGCCATGGCATCGCGCCAAGCACAACCAGTTGCATTGCCAGATAAATAAATGCTATTCCCGCTATCGAAATAAATATACTGCGCGGGATATTTATTTCGGGGTTCTCAATTTCGCCGCCAAGGTTACATACATTATAATAGCCTAAGTACGAGTACACCGTTTGCAGTGATGCCTGGCCTAAACCAACAAAGAATATAGGTGTCAAATCGAAAGCGTCCTTTGAAAATGTAAAAGCCTTTTTCGCATCAAAACCCATAATGCCCGAGCCCAGCAACCAAACGAAAGTAACGCCGGTAACTATCCATAAAAAAACGGATATTTTACCGATGCTCTTCACATCGCGGTAAAGCAAAGCCACAACCAATAGGACCAATCCGCCGCTAACGGCTTGTTTGGCATAATTACTTAGGGGGATAAGGTAGGCTAAGTATTTTGAGAAACCAATGGCTCCGCTGGCAATAACCAGGGGCGCCTGTATGCAGGTTTGCCATATTAACAGGAAAGACATCAGCCTGCCCCATTTATTATTGTATAGCTTTTGCAGAAAAACATAACTGCCGCCTGCTTCGGGCCATTTGGCGCCTAACTCGCTCCAAACTGAGCCATCCATAAAAGCCAGCAACGCGCCTAATAACCAGGCAAGCATACATTGCGGGCCTTTCATGGCGCCAACTACTATTGAAAGGGTAACAAAGGGGCCAATGCCAACCATGTAGATCATGTTGAGCGACGTGGCTTGAGTGAGCGATAGCCCCCTTGTTAACTTACCCGGTGCAATCACTATCTGCTTGCGTTAACTATGGCAATAGCTTCTTTTGTAGCAGCAGTTAGTTCGGCATATTGTTTCTTTTCCATAACCTCTTTGGTGATGAGCTTGCTGCCCATACCAACAGCGCAAACGCCTGCTTTAAACCAGCCGCCAATGCTTTCTTTGGTCATATCTACACCACCGGTAGGCATAAACAACAGGTTAGGGAACAATTCTTTTATCCCCGAAAGGAAAGATGGGCCCAGCATGTTACCAGGGAATAATTTGATAACCTTGGCGCCTAATTTTTCGGCCTTGATAATTTCGGTAGGCGTCATACATCCCGGGAACCAAAGCATGTTAGCTTTATCTGCAACCGGAACAACATCTTCTACCAATCCCGGGCTGATAATATAATCGCAACCGGCATCAATAAATTTTTGGGCGGTTTCGCCATCTTTTATGGTACCAATACCCAGGTACATTCCTTTTAATTCGGTATCGCAAACTTTACGCAGAGTAGCAAAGTTTTTTAATGCTGCTTCGCCACGGTTAGTGTATTCAACTGTACGGATGCCTGCCGCGTATAAAGCATGTAATAGCTCTATGCTGGTTTGCTCGTCCTTATTAAAATAAAGTGGTAAAATACCTTGCTCTGGTATCAGCTTTAAAAGTTCAGCTTTTTTATCCATGATGATTTTTTGAAGTAATAATTGATTTGACGGCTAAAGTAGAAAGAAATAAGTTAAACATTAAAAGTATAGGTAATTAGTGGTAAAAAATTTACGCAATCGTTCCCGATGATTTTTTATTTAAAAACTTAGTAATTAATGAGGTTTAATGTACTTTTGAATCGCTTTACATAAACCTGAAGCTTAATTTTATCTATTTTTCAATTAAATCATATAAAATCGATGTCTAAAAAAGTTGTAACTCTTGGAGAGATAATGTTGAGGTTATCCACTCCTGATTTCAAAAGATTTGTAACCAGCGATACCTTTGATGTTACCTATGGTGGCGGCGAAGCTAACGTTGCGGCTGCACTTTGCAATTACGGATTGAATGGCACTTTCGTGTCTAAGGTACCGGCTAACCCTATTGGCCAGGCTGCTATTAACCACTTACGCCGTTTTGGTGTTGATACCCAATTTGTTGCCCGTGGCGGTAAACGTTTAGGCATTTACTTTTTAGAAACAGGCGCTTCTATGCGTGCTTCGCAGGTTGTTTATGACCGTGCCGATGCTTCGATAGCCGAAGTTGAAGCCAGCGAATTTGATTTTGACAAAATTTTTGAAGGTGCCGATTGGTTCCACACTACAGGTATTACCCCGGCATTGAGCGATAAAGCTGCTGCTTTAACTTTAGCTGCTTTAAAAGCTGCTAAAGCAAAAGGCATTACAACCAGTATTGACCTTAACTATCGTAAAAAACTTTGGAGCAAAGAAAAAGCCCAGCAGGTAATGAGCGAGCTTTGTAAATATGTTGACGTTTGTATTGGTAACGAAGAAGATGCTGATACTACTTTAGGCTTTAAAGCTGCCGGTACTGATGTTACCAAAGGCGAATTGAACCTTGATGGTTACAAAGACGTTTTTGCACAAATGAAAGCTAAATTTGGCTTTAAATACATCGCATCAACTTTACGCGAAAGCCACTCAGCATCTGACAACGGATGGAGCGCATTGGTATATGATGGTACCGAGTTTTACCACACTAAAGAATATAATGTACGTATTGTTGACCGTGTAGGATCAGGCGACTCATTTGCCAGCGGTTTCATTTTCGGTTTAGTTACCGGTATGAAAATGGCTGACGCTGCTGAGTTTGGTGTTGCTGCATCAGCAATTAAACACACCATCCCTGGCGACTTAAACCACGCTACACTGAACGAAGTTCAGGAACTGGTTAAAGGTGACGGTTCGGGCCGCGTACAACGCTAAGACCGAAAGTCCGAAAGACAAAATATAATAATCCGCCTTGGCCTCGCTGGGGCGGATTTTTAGTTTGCTAATTATAATCAAACCATGATTGACAAAGACGAAATACTAAACACGTATAAATGGATCAAAGTCCCCAAATATGTAGACGATGTTACGTTATCATGGGAGGAAAGATATAGCCGACTAAATGAACATCATATCAAAGAAACCACATTTTTGATAGATAAGATTCGAGAAATTGTGGCAGAATCAACAAACCATCAATAACTTAAAAATAAAATTATGATCATAGATACTTTAGCGAACGGCGACCAGTACATCGCTTTGCACCCGGGCTTTAAAGCCGCTTTTGACCACCTGGCTTCTATCGACCTGAACGCGCTTGAGGTTGGCAAATACGAAGTTGATGGTGTTAAATACGCGGTAATGGCAAAAGATGGCGCTACAAAAGAAGCCGCCGCCGAAAAATTTGAGTGCCACGATAAAAATATAGATATCCAGGTGCTGATCAGCGGAGTTGAAACCATGGGCTGGAAAGCCCGCAACGATTGTAAATCGCTTAAAGGCGAATACAATGCAGAAAAAGACGTTTCTTTTTATAGTGACGCCGCCGAAATGTATTTTACACTAAATGCCGGCCAGTTTGTAATATTTTACCCTAATGATGTTCACGCGCCAATGATAGGCGACGGTTTTATTAAAAAATTGGTTGTTAAGGTGAAGATATAATTTTAAGGCTGAAGAATACATAACCCTGAAATACAAAAGCCCGCACATCATTTTTGATGTGCGGGCTTTTTGTTATATATGCTCTTATTCTATAATAGCGAATTGCGACAAGCTTACAAATTCCTGTATGCGTGCCGAAACTTCGGCAGGGGTAAGGCTCGTTAAACGCTCGGTACCAAATTTCTCTACACAGAAGGAGGCCAATGCCGAACCATATATGATGGCATTCTTCATGTTATTAAAGTTGATAGTACCAACTTTAGCCAGGTAACCAATAAAGCCTCCGGCAAAGGTATCGCCAGCGCCTGTAGGATCAAACACATCGGCAAGTGGCAGGGCCGGCGCCGAAAATATCTTGCCTTCGCTAAACAGCAATGCACCATGCTCACCTTTTTTAATGATCAAATATTTAGGGCCCATAGCAGCTATTTTACGCGCAGCCTTTACCAATGAATATTCGCCCGATAATTGACGCGCCTCGCTATCGTTAATGGCTAAAACGTCAACCATCTTAATAGTTTCAAGCAGGTCATCCATGGCAATGTCCATCCAAAAGTTCATAGTATCCATCACAATAAGCTTGGGGCGGTTTTTAAGGCGTTTAATAACCGTTTGTTGTATTTGCGGGGTAAGGTTGCCCAGCATCAGGTATTCGCAATCCTGGTAGCTCTCAGGTATAATGGGGTCAAAATCTGCCAGCACGTTCAGCTCGGTTACCAAAGTATCGCGGCTGTTCATATCATTATGGTACTTACCTGCCCAAAAAAACGACTTTTCGCCTTGTTTAATTTGCAAGCCTTCGGTATCCACATTATGATTGTTCAGGTTTTTTATTTCGCTTTCAGGGAAATCATCACCAACAACGGCAACAATTTTCACCTTGTCATAAAAGTAAGAAGCGGCCAAACTTGCATAGGTAGCGGCCCCGCCAACAATTTTATCTGTTTTACCAAAGGGTGTTTCAATAGCGTCAAATGCCACAGTACCAATAACTAATAAACTCATATAAATAAATTTGAAATTTTTTTTTGACAAATATTGTGAATTTAGCTGGATAATCATACTTTTGCACACTCCAAACCGGAAAACACTCCTGAGTAGCTCAGCTGGTTAGAGCATCTGACTGTTAATCAGAGGGTCGCTGGTTCGAGCCCAGCCTCAGGAGCAATTAAAATCAATGATTTAACCCCGCTTAGACAAGCGGGGTTTTTTTATTCGCATACTTTTCGCATAGTCTAAAAAAAATCTACATTCCCTTCCCCTGCTTAAAAATGCCGACGATGTGAGTACTATGGAAGACCCTGAATATAGTATTATGTGGGAGTAGATCGATTGGATTTTACCTTTTGCAAGCACTACGTGGATTACCTTTGTTCTATCTCTTTCAAGCTATCCATTTTTTTGTAGGCCAAAAATCCTTTAATATCCTCAAAGTGTTCGCGCACGCGTTTGTTGCCAAACTCGAATACTTTTTGAGCCAGCCCGTCCAAAAAGTCCCTGTCATGCGATACCAGGATCAGCGTACCATCAAAATCCCTGAGCGCGTCTTTAATAATGTCTTTGGTCTTCATGTCCAAATGGTTAGTGGGCTCATCCAGTATCAACAAATTTACCGGCTCCAATAATAATTTGATCATGGCTAAACGGGTTTTCTCTCCTCCCGAAAGTACTTTCACTTTTTTGGTGGTATCATCGCCGCTGAACATAAACGCGCCTAAGAGGTCTTTTATCTTTACGGTGCCATCGCTTAACGGTATCTGGTCAATGGTATCGAATACGGTCAGGTTTTCATCGAGCAATGCGGCCTGGTTTTGAGCGAAGTAGCCTATCTTGGCATTATGGCCAACTTTTAAGCTGCCTTCAAAATCTATCTCGTTCATGATGGCTTTGATCATGGTTGATTTACCCTCACCATTTTTGCCGACAAAGGCTACCTTTTCGCCACGCTCTATCACCATCGACGCGTTTTTGAATACAACATGATCGCCGTAGGTTTTAGTCAGGTCTTCTACCATTACCGGGTACTGACCCGAACGCGGCGATGGCGGAAACTTCAATCGTAATGCTGATGTATCTACTTCATCTATCTCAATAACTTCCAACTTTTCCAGCATCTTTACACGCGATTGTACTTGTAAGGTTTTAGAGTAAGTGCCCCTGAACCTGTCTATAAATTCCTGATTGTCGGCAATAAACCGTTGCTGCTCTTCGTAAGCTTTTAACTGGTGAACGCGGCGGTCGGCACGTAATTGTAAATAATGACTGTATTTGGCTTTATAATCATATATCCGGCCCATCGTCACCTCAATGGTACGGTTGGTAATGTTATCTACAAAGGCACGGTCGTGCGAGATCACCATTACCGCCTTTGCCGAGTTGATCAGGAAATCTTCCAGCCACTGTATACTCTCAATATCCATGTGATTGGTAGGCTCATCCAGTAAAATAAGATCGGGCTTTTTTAACAGAATTTTAGCCAGTTCGATACGCATGCGCCACCCGCCCGAAAATTCGGAGGTTTGGCGGCCAAAATCCTTACGTTCAAAGCCCAAACCTTTCAGCACTTTTTCTACTTCTGCATCATAGTTTGTTTCTTCTACGGTATAAACTATCTCGCTCAGTTCTGATACGCGTTCGATCAGCTTCATGTAGTCATCCGTTTCGTAATCGGTACGAATGTTAAGTTGCTCGTTCAATTCGTCAAGCTCTTTTTGCATCTGGTTGGCTTCGGCAAAAGCTTTCATGGTCTCTTCAAAAACAGTAACCTTATCCTGCGTAAGCAAATGCTGTGGCAAATAGGCTATTACCGCGTCTTTAGGGCCGGTTACGCTACCGGTGGTAGGTTTGGCCTCATCGGCAATTATTTTGAGGATGGTGGATTTACCTGCACCATTCTTACCCATCAGGGCTATTTTGTCGTTCTCGTTTATAGAGAAGGTTACATCACTAAACAAGGTGGTTCCGCCAAATGAAACGGAAATGTTATTTACATTGATCACTGTATGGGGTATTGAATTAACGACAAAGATAAACCAAGGCAAACGATTATGGTAATTGAAATATTAAGACGGCTTTGGCGGGTATAATGGTGTAAGATTACGGCGGTTACCAACGCAATATAAACCATTTTTAATTAATGTTATAATAAATGGTACTTTGTATTGCATAGTATTATATAAATACATAGCTTTGTTTATATCATTTAAAATTTATGAGATTAGTTACGTTTATATTGGCTTTTTTTGCCACGCTTACTTGCTTTGGACAGGCAGCGAAATTTGACCTGGTTATAAAAAATGCAGAGGTATTTAACAGTAAAACCGGGAAACTTGAAGTAAAGCAAACGATACTGGTAAAAGAGGGTATCATTACTGAAGTAACAGGCGATCAAAAAAAATATGCTGCTACAAAGACTATTGATGCCGGTGGGAAACTGGTAACTCCGGGTTTTATCGATACGCACATTCATCCCACTGATGTTTACCGCAGCTATGGCCCTTTACCTGATTACCTGTCAAAAGACTCACTGGAATTTTACAGAAAACGACTCTCTGATACTTTTTTGCCTTATGGAGTAACTACCGCCATGATAATGGGGCAGCCCGAAAAATGGATGCAGCCGATATTGAGTTGGCATAATGATTCGCAGCCCAATTACCTGGACATTTATACCGTTGGCGGGGCATTGGTTTCCAGCCAGAGCCGTAAACCCTATATTAACCATGCCGTTGTTAATTCGCCTGCGGAGGCAAAACAAAAAGTTATAGCATATTACCAATTGGGCATAAGGCATATTAAGCTTTACTGGAAATTGCGAAGACCGGAATTTGAAGCGGCGTTTAAAACTGCTGATAGCCTGGGGATGAAAGTTTACGGGCATGTTGACCAGAATGTAATGTTTATAGATACCGCGTTTGATATTGGCTTGCGTAACTATGAACATGCTTTGACTTTGGTTAACAGTGTTTTTCATGTTCAAACCGATGGTAAAGACCTTGATTTAGATATGCGAAAATATTATGCCCCGGGCGCCGAAAAGAACGGGCAGTTAGAGCGTTTGGAGATGTTTCGTTTTATTCACGATAAAAAGCCTGCAGTGATGGATGTTTTGATAAGCAAACTTACCAAAAGCAATACTACATTTTCTACATCTATACACCTGATGGCCGAGCCATTTGGATTAACCTATTTTACTAACAAGCAGGATACCTCGTTATCCGCAGCGCAGTTAGCCAGGTGCAGGGAAAACTTTAAAATATTTATGGGCTACGTAAAACAATTATCTGCCAGGGGAATAAAACTCCGGATCGGTACCGACTGGCCCAACGGTGGCAAGGCCATTATTTCTGAACAGCTGCTTTTGGCGGAATATGGTTTTACTATTCCTGAAATTCTGCAGATATCAACCATAAACGGAGCCGTAGCCCTGGGCTTAAATGATAAATATGGTTCGATTGAAAAAGGAAAGAAAGCAGATATACTTATTTGGGATAAAAACCCGTTTGATAATTATAAAAACTTTATGGCCGATAAAACAATTATTAAAGATGGCGTTGTTTTAAACAACTAACAATACTTTGTTGATCATTCTGAATGGCAGGCTTACTTCGGCTTTTACTGCTTGCTTTTTTAACACAAAGCTTAATGCCATAAGTTAAAACATCTGATACTTTTTATAGGGGATTTTGTAAGTTAGCGGCTAAAATATTAGGTAAACTAATATTGCTAAATCGGATTAGTTTATATTTACAACATACAACGCTAATAACATGCCATCAGGTTTTTTTGCGATATTGGATGATATAGGGGCTTTGATGGATGATGTTGCCGTAACAACCAAAGTTGCGGCAACTAAAACTACAGGCATATTAGGCGATGATTTGGCTGTGAATGCCGAAAAAGCTACCGGCTTTTTGTCTTCGCGGGAGTTGCCTGTACTGTGGGCAATTACCAAAGGCTCATTTGTTAATAAGCTTATTATTGTACCCATAGCTTTATTGCTCAATGTGTTTTTTCCTGTTGCTATTAAAATGGCATTGGTTTTAGGTGGGTTTTACCTGGCTTATGAAGGCGTAGAAAAAATAATTGAATACTTTTTTCATCGCTCAAAAACGGCTCATGAAGTAGTTGCAGATACCGGCGATAATGGTACAGAGGCAGAAAAAGCAAAAGTTAGAGCGGCCATATTAACCGACTTTATCCTGTCTATCGAAATCGTTATCATCGCGTTGGGAACCGTGTTAGAAAAACCCCTGCTGATACAGATCACAACGGTTACCGTTGTCGCGTTTTTAGCTACAATTGGCGTTTATGGCATAGTTGCATTAATTGTACGGATGGATGACGCGGGATACCGGTTGATGAGGCACGCCAATAACAAAGGTTTCCTTGCGGCACTTGGTTTGTTACTTGTTAAATCATTACCCATTATTATTAAGCTTTTAGCCGTTACCGGCACAATTGCCTTGATCTTTGTTTCGGGGGGTATTTTTGTTCATAACATTGAATATTTACACCATATATTTCCAAACCTGCACACGATGATTAAGGAGTTCAGTGCCGGATTGATAGCCGGGTTGGTTATGGTAGCAATAGTAACGGGTAGTAAAAAAGTGATCTCAGTATTTAAACGATAACAGTACAATATCAATTATGTCACGATTAAATCTTTTAGAAGAAACACGTTTTGAAAAGTTGGCGGTAAAGGTATTTGTTAACCAACTGGAAGCAAGCAAAGTTGTAGCCCGCCGTATTGCCGATATTATTGTAAAAAAGCAAAAAGCAGGCGAAAAAGCAGTATTGGGTTTAGCTACAGGCGTTACACCCATTAACGTATATAAAGAGCTGATCCGTTTGCACAAAGAAGAGGGCTTAAGCTTTAAAAACGTTGTTACGTTTAATCTGGATGAGTACTACCCCATGAAAGCCGACGCGGTACAAAGCTATGTAACCTTTATGAACGAAAACCTGTTCGATCATATTGATATCGACCGGGCCAATATTCACATCCCCGACGGAACGCTTTTACGTGAAGATATAGAAGCGTTTTGCCTGGCCTATGAGCAAAAAATAAGCACTTATGACGGCCTTGATATACAATTATTAGGGATAGGCAGAACCGGGCACATCGGTTTTAACGAACCAGGATCGGCCCCAAACTCGGGTACCAGGCTGGTTACATTGGATGATCTGACCCGCCGTGACGCATCGCGCGATTTTGGGGGTAAAGCTAATGTACCTACCAAAGCTATTACTATGGGTATAGGCACTATTTTTAAGGCCAAAGAAATTATCCTGATGGCCTGGAATGCTAAAAAAGCCTCAATAGTAAAAAAAGCGGTCGAGGGCGAAATATCATCAGAAGTGCCAGCAACATATTTGCAACTATCAGATCATGTGGAGTTTGTGCTGGATGAAGATGCAGCTTCGGAACTAACGCGCTTTAATACCCCGTGGTTAGTAAAAGATTGTTACTGGGACGAGAACCTGATAAAGAAAGCGGTGATATGGCTGGCTAAAACCGTAAACAAGCCGATATTAAAATTAACCGAAGAAGATTACAACACCCATGGCATGGCGCAGCTGGCTACCGAACAAGGGCCGGTTTACAATATTAATATTAACATTTTCAATAAAATACAACACACCATTACCGGTTGGCCGGGAGGCAAGCCCAATGCCGACGACAGCCAGCGGCCCGAACGTTCGCAACCTAATAAAAAGCGGTCGGTTATATTCTCGCCCCATCCTGATGATGATGTGATATCGATGGGAGGAACATTTATTCGCCTGGCCGATCAGGGTCACGAAGTACATGTAGCCTATCAAACATCAGGAAATACCGCGGTGTGGGACGATGATGCTTTACGATATGTAGAGTTTTCTATCGATCTGGCTAAAAGCGAGGGCCGGGATACCACCGAACAGGAATCGCTTTATATGCAGATGCGTTCGTTCTTCCAATCAAAATTACCTAACCAGGCCGATACCAAAGCTATACAAACCATAAAAGGCTTGATCCGTAAAGGCGAAGCTATTGCAGGTGCAAGATTTGCCGGTTTACCGGATAACAATATCCATTTTCAAAACCTGCCTTTTTACGATAGGCTAAAAACACAGAAAGCGGTAAGCTATGAGGATGATATTGTACAAACCATGGCGCTGTTAAATACCGTTAAGCCGCACCAGGTTTTTGCTGCAGGAGATTTTGCCGATCCGCATGGTACCCATAAAGTTTGCTTTAACATTGTGTACCAGGCCTTGATCCGCTTAAAAGCTACCGAAGACTGGGTAAAAGATTGCTGGCTGTGGTTGTACCGTGGCGCCTGGCACGAGTTTGAGATACACGAAATAGAAATGGCGGTACCGCTTTCGCCGGAAGAAGTTAAGCGTAAACGCTTAGCCATATTTAAACATCAATCTCAAAAAGATATGCCGGTATTCCCTGGCGACGATGCGCGTGAATTTTGGGTTCGAGCTGAAGAACGTACCTGCGAAACTGCCAAAGCCTACGACGGGCTTGGCCTGGCTAACTACGAAGCCATTGAGGCTTTTAAGCGCTGGGAGTTTTAAAATTGTGGCAAATTAAAACAGGCTACGATAAAGTAAGTTCATACTATCCAGAGGCAACTTAAACCTTTGGTATAATCTTCGGCGGAAGTATTGCCACTATCAGTATTTCAGCTTTACTTCAAATATAATTGCCACATCCCTGCCTCGGGTATTGTGGAATAGCGGAAATAAATATAAAAACCAAATATTTGCCCTCATTGGTCAATTTTTCGACCTGTAATATATCTGTTACGTTTAAGTTTGCTATGCAATTCAATCGATTGCGCAATATAGCCTTGTAACAAAGGCACCTATATAAACCATTATTATTACCTGCTTAAGATAATCTGAAGCATTTTTTTTGTAACCAATTATTTTCCCGCTAACATAGTCGGGATTGTTCTTTGTTTTAACCAATAAAACTTAATACATGATGAGAAAATGTTTACCCTTCTTTTTTGTGCCTGCAGTGCAATCACTCAAGGCAATTCCACAAATCGGGCAAACCGACGAGAAATCGTTAAGAGGCCCTACTAATTTTACCGCCAGTACAATGCACTAAGGAGCGGTTATGGCATGCTAAATTCCTGCAATATAATCATGTGTTCCAATTTATTCAGTAACTCAATTACATCAATAATTAAAGATCGCCCAGCGCGCGCCGTCAAAACTTCCATTCCGCTGGGACCTTATTTATGAACCTCTTATAAAACCTACGTTAATTATGAATTTTTTTAATCAATCATTATCTGATGCTAAGCATTGGCGACAAAAAATCCAACTTTTTAATTGCCGCTTTTTTCTCAGTATCGTTTTTATGTTAGTAATGGCCTCCCAGGTATTTGCGCAACAGGATAAAACCATAAATGGTACCGTTCGTGATGATAAGGGAGAAACCATGCCAGGTGTTAGTGTAACTGTTAAAGGCACAACTAATGGAACCGTTACGGATGTTAAGGGTCATTATACTTTAAAAGTTAATAACACAGCAGGCACGCTGGTATTCTCTTTTGTGGGCTTTACTACCAGCGAAGTAACGATCAATAAACGGACAAACATTGATGCTGTTTTAAAAGAAAGCGACAAAACCCTGAGCGAGGTTGTTGTTATTGGTTACGGTACGGTAAAAAAACGTGACCTTACCGGTTCTGTAGCTTCAGTTAGTGGTAAAGATATAGCGGCTACGCCTGTTCCCAATATTGCCCAGGCTATGCAAGGAAAGCTGCCAGGGGTAAGTGTTGTTTCGCAAGATGGACGCCCGGGTGCAAGTATCAATATCCGTGTTCGAGGCGGGGGCTCCATATCTCAAAGCAACCAACCTTTGATACTTATTGACGGGATACCCGGCAACTTGAGTGATATTGCTCCTGACCAGGTAGAAAGCATTGATGTATTAAAAGAAGCATCAACTTCTGCTATTTATGGTTCAAGGGGAGCTAACGGTGTGGTTTTGGTGACCACAAAATCGGCAAAAGCAGGCAAAACCAGTGTTAGCTATAATGGTTATGCTAAATTTAATACCCCAACTAAATATTTAGAAGCATTAGCGCCATATGACTATTTGAAATACGTTTGGGCAAACTCTGCAGCCAACGCGGTTGCTTTTCAAACTCCGTTTGAGCAATTATTTGGCCTTGGCTCATATACCACTAAAAACCCCGGTGGGATAGAAAGTTACCGGGATTTGCCAACTGATGATATTCAGCGACAAGTGTATGGCAGGTCTACGTCTATGAGCCACGCCCTTACCTTAACAGGTGGAACAGATAAAACAAAAATGCTGTTCAGCATTAATTACGCTGATGACCAGGGTATGAAGTTAAATTCATACCAAAAACGTACTGCTGCAAACTTCAAGGTAAGCCATAAAGTGTTTGACAACGTTACATTTGATTTGAATGCACGTTATTCATACGTCCCTACACTTGGCGATGAAAGCACAACCAGCGGCAGCGGCTCAATTCTTTCTTCTTCTTACCGTTTCCGCCCTATTGCTACCAATCATATTTTAGGCGACCTGGCTGCATTACAAAATAGCAATATACAGCAATACGGTACAGCCTCAATGTGGGACACGCATAGCCCTGTTGCGCGTACCATTGATAATGAGCCCCTCACTACAAATCAAAATTTTATTGGTATTGCATCATTAAATTGGGAAGTTGTTAAGGGCTTGGTTTATCATACTGATTACAGTATGGGTGGCGGATGGGGCCAGCGGCAAAACTGGTCGGGCGCTACTTACAATAATTATATTGATGATGTTACCGGTAATAAATTATATGCAGGTAATGCCGCCTATACCAAATCTGACAATTGGAATTTGCGTTGGGCAAATACACTCGCATATGAGTTCAATATCAATAAAGCGAACAAATTAAATGTTTTAGTAGGTACAGAAGTATCAAATACGGGCGGTACAAGCTTATCTATAACAGCAACCCGCTTCCCTTCAAATTTTACTAAAGAAACAGCCTTCGCTCAAATTAACCAATATGATTCAGTTAATGGATCATTGTCATTCTCTTCGGGTGTAAATTTCCCTGTACGTCTTAATTCTTATTTTGGGCGTGCTAATTATTCGTTACTTGACCGTTACTTGTTCACTTTCACATTCCGTGAAGATGGTTCGTCACAATTTGCTCCTGGTCATCAATGGGGTTTTTTCCCGGGTGCGGCTTTTGCATGGCGGGTATCCGACGAATCATTTATGAAAAACATCAGTTGGCTTGATAATTTAAAACTCCGCGTAGCTTATGGTTCAATTGGTAATAATCAGATTCCTAATGCTACGCAACAGCTTTTCGGATCAGTAACAGATCAGAGATTGCAATATGCCATTAATCATACACGTACATCTGCTTACCAACCTTCGTCATACCTGGCAAACCCTAATGTAACCTGGGAAACCACCGTTACCCGCGGTATAGGTACCGATTTTGGCTTGTTTGGAGGCCGATTAACAGGTACTGTTGATCTGTATTGGAATTACACTAAAGACCTGCTTTTCAACCTGCCAGTTGCGCCAATAACCGGTTATTTAACAACTTATGCCAATGTGGGTCAAACCAGCAACAAAGGTATCGAGATATCGCTTAACGGTACGATCTGGAAAAACAAAGACTGGAAGGTTACTGCAGGTGGCAATATTAACTTTAACAAAAATAATATCGATCAGATAGATCCGAACGTGAACCCGTATTATTCTGCCGGGTGGGCCGGTTCGGCATCATATCCATCGTCAGACTATGTGTTGTTACAGGGCAATCCGGTTGGTTTGATCCGCGGTTTAACTTATGATGGTATATATACTCCTGCAGATTTTACGTATAACGCAACTAATGGTATGTATACGCTAAAACCCGGCATCCCTGATATTGGTACCTTTGTTGGCGTAGTGCATGGGTTAGTAACCACTGACCGTCCTTCGGGCCAGGTCGCTTATCCGGGTCTTCCTAAATTTGTAAACAGGGATGATTCCAATAATAAGATCGATGATAATGATCTTTCCGTTATCGGAAAAACAGTTCCGGTTCATACAGGTGGTTTCAACTTTAATGTAAGTTATAAAAATATAGACCTGGGCCTTAATTTTAACTGGAGTTATGGTAATGATATTTATAATGCAAACAAACTGGCTTCATTGTATGGGCCTAAAGAGGCGGGTGTTTACGAAAACAAACTGGCGATTTTGAATAACGCCTATAAAATTTATGATGTTGTTAATGGCCAATTGGTAAGGTTAAGAACCCCCGACCAATTAGACGCGGCAAATGCAAACGCTACCTTACCGCTATCGTATGGCGAAATGGGCGTAACTTCTACCCTGGGCATCGAGAAAGGCTCATTCTTACGCTTGAACACACTAACCCTGGGATACAGTGTGCCAACATCTATACTTTCAAAAATTCATATCAGTAACCTTAGGTTATATGGTAGCATTTATAATGTGGCTACTATTACAGGCTATAGCGGCCTTGATCCGGAGGTTAACGTTGATGAAGGCAGGAGCAGCCAGTTTCCAACTACAGGTTTGGATTATGGTACCTATCCGCGTGCACGTTCATTCATTATTGGTTTGAACCTTGGTTTTTAACAATTAAAAGTATTAAAAGATGAAAAAGTCAATAAAATATATAGCAGCAGTTGCATTGTGCCTCAGTTTCACACAATGCAAAAAAGATTTCCTTAATGTATCATCTCCATCCAGTGTAGATGATAGTTTTGTTACAGCTACACCATCAGAAACATTCAAAACATTATCATGGTGTTATGCTAATTACCGCCAAAATTGTGTTATGGGTGGCTACCGCTGGAACGATCCTGTGGGATCTGATGGTGAGTATTACCCGGAATCTGGTTCTACCAATAACCTAAATGCCATTTTACGTTCAGATTTACTACCGGTAAGTACCGCCGAGGGTGCATTTAATGCCCTTTATGCTACTATTGCTCAAGCGGCTAAGATAGCTGATGTTATTGCTACAAAACCTGCTTATCTGGCGGATGTTGCTGCCAACAAAACTACCGACTGGACCCACCTTTATGGCGAAGCCTTAACCATTCGGGCATTTTGCTATTTTCAGTTAATTAAACATTTTGGCGATGTGCCATATGGTTATGAAAATACGGTTGTAACAGATTATTCTTTATCGTCGCGTTTTACTATCTATGATAATTTGATAGAAAGCCTTAAAAAAGCCGAGCCATTAATGTACCGGTTAGGGCAAGGCAATATAAATGCCGAACGTATGTCGAGAACGTTTTGTGATGCCCTTATAGGGGAATTGGCACTAAATTCGGGCGGGTATCAAACCATCCGTACTGATGTTGCAGGTTTATATGGTAATTTAACCTTTACCAAAAAGGGCAACGAGGCCAACAAGTGCGTTTACGCCCGCCGTGCCGATTATTTACCTTATTATCAAACAGCTAAAACATATTTCCAGGCAGCTATTGACAATAAAGGATCCTCAGGTTTAATTACCACCGATAGCAGGAGTACATCCAACAACCCGTTTCAAAGGCATTTTCAATATTTTGCTGACTTAACGGTAAGCCCGGAGTCTGTGTTTGAGCTGGGGAATATACAGGGAGGCACGTTAACAACTACAAGTGAGTATCCTTATGCATTTGGAAGACCGTCTGATGGTGGTAGCACGCTTGCCGCTCCTACAAAAACGTTTGGTGCTCTTCGCATTGTTCCTACTGTTTATTTTGGTGAGTATTTAAACGCTGATAAGCGGAGAGATGCCAGTGTAGCCGTTACAGGAAGCAATGGTGACGGTAACGAAAAAATGTTAACATTTGTTCCGGGCAGTAAAACAGCAGGTGGCGTATCTACAAATAAATGGGATGAGAACCGCATGAACCCGCCATACGTTGCAGCACAGAGGAACTCGGGGATAAACTGGCCTATTTTAAGGATGGCTGATGTGATACTGATGCTGGCCGAAGTTAAAGCTGAGCTTGGTGAAAATGATGCCATTGCTTTAGTTAATCAAATTAGGGAAAGAGCCTTTGGTAACGCAAAATATGACTTTGGTGCGCTAACCGGCCAGGCATTAAAAGATGCTGTACTGCAAGAACGCAAGCTTGAATTAATAGGCGAAGGTACACGCCGTTGGGACCTGATACGCTCGGGTACTTTTTCTGAAAGAGCGATCGCCGTTCAACAAGAAATGGCAGCAGTGGTAGCTGGCCTTAATGCCAACGGATTTTATCATTTTGCTAATGGTAATGATTTCTCAAAATACATCTGGACAAAAAAGGTTGCCTTAACCAACCCGTTAACTTTTGATTGTGCGGCAGCGGATACCGTTGCAAACCCGGCAGCATATCCCGCGTGGAGAGGCCAATATAACTATATCACACTTTCAACTGTAAGTAGCAAAGTGGTGGGTACTACGCATAATATTGCCATACAGGGCATGTTTAAGTACATTGATCCTGCCGGCCCGGTAGCTGCTGCCCTGGTATTGCAGGGATATGTTAAAACCAATTGGGGCGTTGACCTTGTTACCGGTTATGCTGATTATCAAAGAAATATTCTTTCAGGTATAACAACTGCCAATGATCCACCAAGGTATTACTGGCCTATTCCTTTCTCAACCATCAGCCAATCTAAAGGAAAAATCAGCAATGGTTATGGACTGCCACAGCAATAAAAACAGCTAACAAATAAGCAAATAATTAAGGGCTTGCCGGTAATACCGGCAAGCCCTTTTTTGTTGGATGAAATGGGTTAAAGCAAGGGCAACGTAAACCAAAAAGTACTGCCAACGCCCGGTTGGCTATCCGCCCATATCTCGCCATTGTGCCTGCTTACTATCTGGTGAGAAAGATAAAGGCCAATGCCCAGCCCCGAAATATTGGGGTTAACATCATCTACCCTATAAAACCGCGAAAAAATGTGTTTTAACTTATCGGCAGCAATGCCTACGCCAAAATCTTTAACGCCAATTTTTACCTTACCGGGATGCTGCTCCAGGAATACCTCGATCTGATTGGTGCCGGGTGAATACCGTATAGCGTTTGTAAGCAGGTTAATAATAACCTGCTCAATACGGCCCGGGTCGCCCTGCATGTTCAATTCTTTCACATCGGAATATAGTGTTATGCGGTATTGGGTATGCGTATGCGATAATAGCCCGATGGCATCATCCACAATTTCGCGGATGTTTAAATTTTCTATAGAAATTTGCAGTTTGCCGGCCTCTATTTTGGAAATATCCAACAGGTCGGAAACCAACGTACTCAGTTTTTTAACCTGGTGCTGTGATTTTTTCAGAAATTGCAATGCTTTTTCATCGGTTATCATTCGCTCAAGTATATGGAGGTAGCCATTGATGCTGGTAAGCGGTGTTTTTAACTCATGGCTGGCCAGCCCAATAAACTCGTCTTTCTTTTCGTTCAGTTTTTTGATCTGCTCGTAAAGTTGCTTCTTTTCCTCCTCATCTGCTTGTTGAACAGATATGTCCCGCGCAATTTTTGATGCGCCAATTACTTTGCCTTCCAGATCGGTAATAGGAGAAACAGATACCGAAATAGGTACCAAATGGCCATCCTTTGCTTGCCGAATGGTTTGGAAATGATCTACTTTATTTCCTTTTCGTATTTCACCAATAATATAATCTTCCTCATTCAACCGATCTGCGGGGATGATAAGGGATATGTGTTTACCAACAGCTTCTGCTTCGGTATAACCGAACATTTTTTCTGCTGCTTTGTTCCAACTGGTAATGATCCCATCAAGGGTTTTACTAAGAATGGTATCATCAGACGTATCTACAATAGCTGCCAGCATACTTTGTCTTTCGGCTGCTTTACGCTGTTCTGTTATATTTCGTGCAATTTTAGATGCCCCGATAATTTTACCTGTTGAATCTCTGATCGGTGAAACAGATATTGACAGGTTTACCAACGATCCATCTTTACGTTGCCGCATGGTTTCGAAATGATTAACCTGGTTACCTTGTGATACCTGGCTGATAATAAAATCTTCCTCCTTTAATCGTTCCGACGGAATGATCATGGTAATGTGCTGCCCAATGGCTTCCACGCTTGTAAACCCGAACAACTTTTCGGCAGCAGGGTTCCAACTGGTTATAATACCATGCAGGGTTTTGCTAATGATAGCATCGTCTGACGATTCAATAATGGCCGAAAGTAATGCACTTGTTTCCTCACGTAAAGTTAGTATAGGCTGATTTGTTTGTGAGAATTTAGGTGTATCATGGTCCATATAACAAACATAACCAATAACAAGGTAGATTGTTATTAAAAAGTTAAGCTTTTTATAGGTTGCAAATCCCGCAAAGGATAATTAAAAATCATTATAGATACGCCGTTTGTATACTCCCGGCGATATGCCTGTGATTTTTTTAAAGGTTCTTGAAAAGTGCGATAAGCTTTCAAAACCGGTCATTTCAGCAATCTCCGAATAGGTATCCTGGCTGGTTACCATAAGGTATTGCGCCCGCTCAATGCGTTTTTCCTGCAGGTAAGCCAACGGCCTGATGCCCGTGCCCTGCTCAAACAGGCGCGAAAAATAATCGGGGTGCAGGTTTACGCGGCCGGCAAGTAAGCTAATGGTAATGGGAGTATGCAGGTTAACACTAATAAAACTAATGGTATCCAGTACTTTGGCAGGAATAAAGCGTACAGGTTTTACATTGAGCAATTCGGGAATGGCAAAGCGCGATACCAGCTGCAGTAATATACCCTGTGTCTCTAAAAAATTGGCCATATTTTGATGGTTGTTCAACTCCTGGTATTCCTGGTAAAACATGTCTTTCTCGTATATCTTCGGATTGTCAGACCGGTTGATGCCCCGCCCCGGGTTAATGGCCACCAACCGCTTAAAGTTAATTACA
This sequence comes from Mucilaginibacter rivuli, assembly GCF_019391655.1. GTDB lineage: Bacteria > Bacteroidota > Bacteroidia > Sphingobacteriales > Sphingobacteriaceae > Mucilaginibacter > Mucilaginibacter rivuli. Next base: position 388,674 of record NZ_JAHXPQ010000001.1, read on the forward strand.
TCATTATCAGTAGCTGCAACCCGCGCTATTGAATGGTTGTTTGCAAATAACGAAATGCCATCTGATGATTCTTCGAAGAATTGTACAAAGTATTGGCTCAGGTAGCTTTTACATACCATGTTACACAAAGTAAAACTCGGAATGATGTAAAGAAAGCCTGCCTCTAATTGCAGTGTTTTCTCCATATCCGATAATTCACCCTTGCCCTCGTCAATATAATATATGCGGTGATAAGGGCTTATCACATTTTGATAGTTCCAACGTTCCCCAAGCCGCACATGGTCAGTGTTTAACAATGAAAAGCTATGCTTGAGAATACGTTTGATCATATTGTAACAAATATATGCAATATCTTTTTCAGACAAAAAAAAGTCGGTTTTTGTAAAACTTTACAAAAGCAAACCCTATAGCTTTGATTTTATATAAACCATCATTTTATTACATAAGGCCAATACAATTATGCTCATGGCAAACCTGTTAGCTATTGCTATCAATTATACTTTGCATTATACCATAACATTAATTTAGAATATGAAAACCCCGATCAAAATTTTAATAACCGCCCTCTTATTTTTTGTTGGTGTTAACGTCTTTGCGCAAACCGATTCGGTAACCGAGGCTCGTAAAAAAGCGCCCGCCCGCCAAACATTAAAACTGCCCAATGGCCGTGCGGCAGCTGGCCCGGCTGGTCCGTATAAACCTGATTGGGAATCTATCAAAGCTAATTACCAGGTGCCTGAGTGGCTTAAAGATGGCAAGTTTGGTATTTTTATGCATTTTGGCGTATACACCGTTCCGGCACATGGCAGTGAGTGGTACCCACACCACTTGTACACCAACCAGGGTTTTACACAATGGCATATTGAGCATTTTGGTACGCCTGATAAATTTGGCTACAAGGATTTTATACCCATGTTTAAGTGCGAGAAATTTGATCCTGATGAATGGGCGGATCTGTTTGCAAAAGCAGGCGCCAAATACATTTGCCCTACTGCCGAGCACCACGATGGTTTTGCCATGTATGATAGCAAACTAACCAAATGGAATGCCAAGAACATGGGCCCGCATCGTGATATTATTGGCGATCTGAGCGTATCTGTACGTAAAAAGGGAATCAAGTTTGGGATATCAAACCACAGGATGGAAAACTGGGACTTTTTGTATCCAACCATCAAAATGAAAACCGACGTGTTAGATCCTAAATACGCCGATTTTTATGGTCCGCCGCAGCCACCGCCAATACGTGGTGCAAAAGCCGCGGCAGGCACACAGCCCGGTGTTGAAATGGTAACCGACCCGGCTGCACCGCAAAGCCAGGCCTTTTTAGAAGAATGGCTGGCCCGGAACGAAGAGATAGTAGATAAATATAAACCAGATATGGTGTTTTTTGATAATGGCGTTAATCCGCGCAGGCTCGATTCCATAAAACTGCGTTTTGCAGCTTATTACTATAACAGTGCTGCCAAATGGGGTAAACAAGTAACTATTACCACCAAGAGCGATGCCTATTTAGCCGGTACTGTTACCGATTTTGAACGCGAAGGCCGTGCACCAAAACAACTCACCGATTTTTACTGGCAGGTTGATGACCCTATTGCCGATAAGTTTGGCTATGTAGAGGGTATGAAAGTAGTATCGGCAGCATCGGTAGTGCGTAAACTGATAGAAAATGTGAGCCGCAACGGTAACCTGATGCTGAATATATCGCCCAAAAGTGATGGCACCATTCCGGATGACCAGCGCGCGGTATTGCTTGGCATAGGCAAGTGGCTTGCCGTTAATGGCGATGCTATTTATAGCACCCGTGCATGGACTAAGGCCAGCGACGGCGACTACCGCTTTACCACAAAAGGTAAAACATTGTATGCGATAGCTGTAAAGTGGCCGGAAGGCAACCAAGGAACAATAGTGCCATTTGGCACTGCCATTGGTAAGGTGAAAAAGGTGAGCATGTTAGGGCATACAGGTGACCTGGCATTTTCGCAGGATGAAAGCGGCTTAAGGGTGACTTTCCCGACCGAAAAGCCATGTGATATTGCCTATTCATTAAAAATAGAGCGCGAATAATTATTTACCAATTATAGTTTAAAAATGTATTTCATATCGCAGGCAGGTTTATTGAACGCTCAGCCGGTTAAAGACCTGAGTAAGAACTATATGTTACGGAGTGCGGCAAATGAAATGGAAGGGCATGTTAATGCTTTTAAAATGAGTGGCTTGCCACAGTTAGAGTATTGCCGGTTAAATAAGGTAAGTTACAGCAGGTTAGTTTACTGGTTAAGAAAAGTAAAACTTAAAGAACAGGCAGAAAACAAAGAAACAACGGGAGACGAAAAACAAGAATGCTGCGAACAACATTCCCCGGAATATCACTATTAAGGATAAGTAAGTTGGCGGCCTGTATAAGTAGTATTGTTTGGTAATTGATATCGGTTTAAGTGTAAGCTTGTTAGCCGGTGTATCAACACTCTTTTACAAAAAAATGCAAGCGATTGCATTTTCTTTTTTACTATTGTAAAATAAAACCAACACAGCCTTTTTTATCCCAATGAAAAAACATCTTGCAGCAGCAATTATAACGTTTGCAGCCTTTACGGCAATGGCGCAGCAAAAAAAAGTAACCCCGGCGGCAACTTCGGCACAACCCCGGTACGTATCGAAAGTTTGGGTGGCCGATAACGGAAATGGTACTTACAAAAACCCGGTATTGAATGCCGATTACAGCGACCCTGATGCGATACGTGTAGGTGATGATTTTTATTTGGTATCATCAAGTTTTGAAGATATTCCGGGGCTGCCCATATTACACTCAAAAGATCTGGTAAACTGGAGTATTATCGGTCATGCATTATTGCGCCAGCCACCGTATGATCATTTTAATAAACCACAGCATGGCAATGGCGTTTGGGCGCCGGCTATCCGTTTTCATAATGGCGAGTTTTATATTTATTATCCCGATCCCGATTACGGCATTTACCTGATAAAAGCCAAAAATCCGGCGGGCCCCTGGTCTGAACCCTTATTAGTAATGGAAGGCGCGGGCTTAATTGACCCATGCCCTTTATGGGACGAGGACGGGCAACTTTATTTAGCACATGCCTGGGCAGGTAGCAGGGCAGGTATAAAAAGTATCATTACTGTAAATAAAATGAACGCCGCCGGTACCAGGGTAATTGATGAAGGTGTAATGGTTTTTAATGGCCACGAAACAGACCCTACCATTGAAGGACCTAAAATTTATAAACGTAATGGCTACTATTACATTTTTGCCCCTGCGGGCGGTGTACCAACAGGATGGCAACTGGTGTTGCGGTCTAAAAATATATATGGCCCGTATGAGCGTAAAGTGGTAATGGACCAGGGTAAATCAACTACCAATGGCCCGCACCAGGGTGCATGGGTTGATACCCAAACCGGCGAAGACTGGTTTTTGCATTTCCAGGATAAAGAAGCTTATGGCCGCGTTACCCACCTGCAACCTATGAAATGGGTAAATGACTGGCCTGTTATAGGTATTGACCCAAAAGGAACGGGCAAAGGCGAGCCGGTATTAACTTATAAAAAACCCAATGTTGGTAAAGTATATCCCATTGAAACACCAGCCGAATCGGATGAGTTTAATAGTGTTGTGTTGGGTAAACAATGGCAATGGATGGCCAATTCAAAATCAACCTGGTACGCTACTACAAATTCAGGCGTGCTAACCTTGTTCTCGTACATGGACGACAGTGCGAAAAACCTGTGGGATACCCCAAACCTGTTATTACAAAAAACACCTGCCGATGAGTTTATGGTAACCACAAAATTTACCTTTAAACCTAATATTAAGCTTGATGAAAGAGCCGGTTTGGTAATGATGGGTTTTAGTTATGCCGGTTTAACCCTGCATAGTAAGAAAGGTGAAATCAGCCTTGAATATATTACCTGTAAAGACGCTGTTAAAGGCAATGCCGAAAAAGCTGAAACCTTAATGAAAGTAAGCAGCCCAACTATCTATTTCAGGATGAAAGTTAGCGCAGGTGCAAAATGCAAATTTAGCTATAGCCTGGATGGGAATACGTTTACCGATACGGGTACGGAGTTTCAGGCTGAAGTTGGGCGATGGATAGGCTCGAAAATGGGTATATTCTGCTCGCGTACCACACAGATAAACGACTCGGGTTATGCCAATTTTGATTGGTTCAGGGTTGAGCCATTAGTGCGCTAAGTTTGTTTGATAATAGGCTATAGTACAGCAACATAAAATTGTGATAACATGAAAGCAGTTGGTGTAATAACAGCGTTAAGTTTACTTGCGGGTAGTGTATTTGCGCAGCTTCCCGAACCGCGCGATACCTCGTTCACTACTTACAGTGCATATAAGGGCGCGTTAAAAAAGTATCCGAATATCACTATCGCTAACCCACCTGCTCCCGCTACCATCACATCAAAAATGAATGTGGTTTATTGCACCATCAATAAGCGCGATCTGCATTTGGATGTATTTTATCCTACAGCAAATAAAGCGCCTTTGCCTGCATTGCTCATTATACATGGCGGGGGGTGGCGCTCGGGCGACAGATCGCAGCATATTCCTTTGGCGCAGCAATTGGCCGCCAGGGGTTATGTTACCATTACTGTGGAGTACCGTTTAAGCACCGAGGCACTTTACCCTGCCGCGGTGAACGATTTAAAAACCGCATTAAAATGGATGCGTGCCAATGCCAAAGCTTATCATATCGATCCTGATAAAATTGCCGCCTGGGGATTCTCGGCAGGGGGGCAACTGGCTACTTTAATAGGAACAACCGCGGGTGATAAAACCTTTCCCGGCGATGGCTGCTATGATAAATTTAGCGATAAGGTGCAAGCCATTGTTGATGCCGATGGTACGCTGGCCTTTATCCACCCCGAATCAGGTGAGGGGGATGACAGTAAGAAAAAATCGGCAGGCACGCTTTGGTTCGGTGCAAACAAAACAGAGCGCCCCGATCTGTGGATACAGGCAGGCCCAATTAGCCATATTAATAAAAATACTCCTCCTATAGCGTTTATCAATAGCTCGGTTGACCGTATGCATGCCGGCAGAACGGATGTTATACATAAACTCGACTCGATGCATATTTACAGCGAGGTACATTCCTTTCCAGATACTCCGCACCCTTTTCTGCTATTCAATCCATGGTTTGAGCCGGTGCTTAATTATACTGCCAATTTTTTGGATAAGATGTTTAAGAACCAATAACTCCCTACGGTAACGTTTGCATAAAATAATTTAGGCTTATATGGCGGTTGTGTAGCAAAATCTCCTTAAAATTGCTTTATAAACTAAATATTCCCTAAAACACACTACGCCGGTGACGGCAATTATACATGCAAATGCAAAAAATATTTGATCTGAGTGGAAAAACCGCTCTTGTTACAGGCTGTAACCGAGGTATTGGCAAGGCAATGGCTTTAGCTTTGGCAGCTGCCGGAGCTGATATTATTGGTGTATCGGCAAACCTGGCGCTGAGTGGCAGCGAGGTTGAAAAAGAAGTAAATGCCCTTGGCCGTAAATTCAAAGCATATCAATGCGATTTTGGAAATCGTATATCATTAGAGGCTTTTGCTAAACTGGTATTGGTTGAAAATGCTAAAATTGATATCCTGGTAAATAATGCGGGTACCATTATGCGTAAACCTGCCGCCGAGCACCCTAATGATTATTGGGATACCGTATTGAACATTAACCTGGATGCACCTTTTATCCTGACAAGGGAAATTGGCCGCCATATGATAGAGCAGGGTTATGGTAAGGTAATATTTACAGCGTCGTTATTAACTTTTCAGGGTGGTATCAATGTGCCGGGTTACGCGGCAAGTAAGGGCGCTATCGGCAGCTTAACTAAAGCTTTTGCTAACGAGTGGGCATCAAAAGGTGTAAATGTGAACGCTATTGCGCCAGGCTATATCTCTACTGATAATACTGAAGCTTTACGTGCCGATCCGGACAGGAGCAAATCTATTTTAGACCGTATACCCGCAGCACGCTGGGGTGAGGCAAGCGACTTAGGCGGAGCAACCATATTTTTAGCAGCGCCTGCATCTGATTATGTTAACGGCGTTATTTTGCCTGTTGATGGCGGATGGATGGGTCGGTAATTTAATGTGCAAATGAGTAGATATGTGCAGGTGAATTAAAAAACTGTGCGAATGAATTGGATTGGGCGATAGGCAATGACTGACCCCGATGACTTAATGATAAAATAAAACAGAGTAATAAAAAATATAATGGAACAAAGATATCATAACAGCCCAAAAGAGGTAAGCACCATGACCACCGCCGAGATGCGCGGCAATTTTTTAGTTGATGGTTTGATGCAGCCCGGCGAGCTGAAATTTGTGTATAGTCATTATGACCGTGTGATAGTGGGCAGCGCTGTGCCAACTGATAAAGCAATTGTTTTGGGTAACTACCCTAACCTGCGCGCCGAATACTTTTTGGAGCGCCGCGAATTAGGCGCCATAAACATTGGCGGCCCGGGTGAGGTTATTGTTGACGGGCAAACTTTTGCCGTTGACAAGCTTGACTGCGTTTACGCGGGTAAAGAAAGCAAGAACGTAGAATTTAAAAGTGTTGACCCTAAAAACCCGGCGATGTATTACTTACTATCGTACCCGGCGCATATGGTTTACCCTACTCGTTTGCTAAAGAAAGAAGAAGCTATGCCGGTAAGTATCGGTTCGCCGGAAACATCTAACGCGCGTACTATCTATAAATATATCCATCTGGAAGGTATCCGCAGTTGCCAGTTGGTAATGGGTTTAACCGTGCTTTCTACAGGTTCGGTTTGGAATACCATGCCATCGCACGTGCATGACCGCCGTATGGAAATGTACTTTTACTTTGATGTACAGCCGGGGCAGATTGTAGTTCACCTGATGGGCCAGCCACAAGAAACACGCCATTTGGTAATGCAAAGCAACGAGGCGGTAATATCGCCACCATGGTCAATCCACTCGGGTTGTGGTACAGCTAATTACTCGTTTATTTGGGGTATGGGCGGCGAGAACCAGGTATACAGCGATATGGACCCTGTTGCTATTAACGAGTTGAGATAATCAGGATATGATAAAAAGGATTATTGGCTTTAGTTTTTGCCTGGTGTTTGGCGCATCGGCGGTAATGGCGCAATTTGGTAACATAACTTTGCCGGTTGTGCAGCAAACCAAATTTAAAGCCGATACCTTTAATATAAAAAGCTTTGGCGCTATTAGCGATGGTGTTACCTTAAATACCATCAGTATTAATAAAGCCATAAGCATTTGCAGCCAAAAAGGTGGCGGAGTAGTTTTGGTGCCCGAAGGTATGTGGGTAACCGGCCCTATCGAATTAAAAAGCAATGTAAACCTGCACCTAAACCGCAACGCGGTGCTGCAATTTAGCGCTGATTTTAACCAGTACCCAATTATAGAAGGTTTTTACGAAGGCTTAAGGGCCGGTCGTTGTAAATCGCCTGTATCCGGGCGCGATCTGGAGAATGTGGCCATCACCGGTAACGGTATTATTGATGGTAATGGTGATGCATGGCGCATGGTGAAAAAGGATAAGCTAAACGCTACCCAATGGGCCGCTAAAATAGCTTCGGGAGGCTTATTGAGCGTTGATGGTAAAACATGGTACCCTTCTGAAAAATCGCTGAAAGGCGCTATGGCTAAAAGTCCGGGCGTATTGGCTGACGGCGTTACCATTAAGGATTTTGAAGCGTATAAAGACTTTTTGCGCCCCAATATGGTGGCCTTATACAGCTGTAACAAAGTATTGCTTGAAGGCGTAACCTTTCAAAACTCGCCCGCCTGGAACCTGCACCCGTTTTTATGTTCAAACATTACACTAAGGGGCGTTAACGTTAAAAACCCCTGGTACGCGCAGAATGGCGATGGCATTGACCTGGAATCGAGCGACCACGCGCTGATAGAGAACAGCACGTTTGATGTGGGTGACGATGGCATTTGCATTAAATCGGGCCGTGATGAGCAAGGGCGTAAGCTGGGCAAGCCAACGCAGGATGTTATTGTACGCAATTGTGTGGTTTACCATGCGCATGGCGGCTTTGTGATAGGCAGCGAAATGAGCGGCGGCGCTAAAAACATATTTGTAGACAACTGCTCATTTATGGGTACCGATGTTGGCCTGCGTTTTAAAACCACTCGCGGCCGCGGCGGTGTTGTCGAAAAAATTTACATCAACAACATCAGCATGAAGGACATTGGCGCCGAGGCGATTTTGTTCGACATGTATTATGAGGCCAAAGACCCCGTGGTTTTGGCAGGCGAAAACCGCCAGGCGCCTAAAGTGGTAACCATGCCCGTTACCGAAGCTACCCCGCAATTTAAAGATTTCCATGTGAGCAATATTGTTTGCTCGGGGGCACAAACGGCGTTGTTTATTCGTGGGTTACCCGAGATGAGCATCAAAGGTTTGTACCTGGATAACATGGTGATATCTGCCAAAAAAGGCATAGTATGCACACAAGCGGAGGATATCCACATCAAAAACTTTAAGATGATCACAACCGATACTAACCCGGTGATCAGTATCGATGAAAGTAAGAACATGAGCCTTGATGGCATTAGCTATAATAACGACAGTCAATTACTGTTCAAGATATCGGGTATGCGTACTGCCGGTATAGCGGTAAGCAATACCAACACTGCATCGGCAAAAAAAGAATTGGTCTTTGCTGATGGAGCAACAAGCAAATCAATCGAAATAAACAAAAAATAGGGATGAAAAAACTAAAACAGTTACCTGTTATTTTGCTGTTGTTCGCGGTGGGCGCGAACGTGCAGGCACAGGAAATACCGATGTCGCAAAAAATGGCGGCAACGGTAATGAAGGTATGGACAACAGATACCGCCGATAAAACACAAAAGCCATTTAGAAGATGGAACTATGATGAAGGCGTAATACTGAAAGGTATTGAAGGCGTTTGGCAGCAAACAGCCGACAGGACGTATTTTAAATACATCCAGCAAAGTATGGATAACCTGATAAGCGCCGATGGTAGCCAGATAACCGGGTATAAAAGCGAGGCTTATACCTTAGATAACGTTTTATGTGGCCGTAATTTGCTGATGCTGTATAACGTTACAGGTTTGCCAAAATACTACAAGGCTGCCACTACGCTATATGATCAGTTGAAGAAACAGCCGCGCACACCCGAAGGTGGTTTTTGGCATAAAAAGATTTACGAAGAACAAATGTGGCTGGACGGGCTGTATATGGCCGAATCGTTTTATGCTGAGTATGCAGGAATGGTGCATAAAGATGCCGATTTTGACGATGTGGCCAACCAGTTCATTTTGATGGAAAAACATGCCCGCGATGCAAAGACCGGCCTGCTTTACCATGGCTGGGATTATAGCAAAAAGCAAAAATGGGCCAACCCGCAAACAGGCCTTTCGCCCGAGTTTTGGGGCCGCGCAATGGGCTGGTATGGTATGGCTTTAGTTGACGCGCTTGACTATTTGCCCGCTAACCATCCAAAACGCGCTGAAATTATCGCGATACTAAACCGTTTTGCTGCTGCTGTTACCAAAGTACAGGATGCCAAAAGCGGTGTATGGTATGATATTTTAGATAAACCAAAGGAAAAAGGAAATTACCTGGAAGCTTCGGCGTCGAGCATGTTTGTGTATGCTTTGGCTAAGGGCATCCGTAATGGTTATTTGCCCGATAGCTATTTAGCTGTGGCCGATAAAGGTTACAAAGGTATTTTGAAGGAGTTTATTGAGACCGACGCCAGTGGTCAGGTGAACCTGAAAGGTACGGTAAGTGTATCGGGACTGGGCGGTAACCCTTACCGCGATGGCAGCTATGCTTATTACCTGAGCGAAAAGGTGATCGTTAACGATGCCAAAGGTGTTGGCGCGTTCTTACAGGCTTCGGTTGAGATGGAGCGTTTAGCTAAGCGCAATTTGGGTAAAGGTAAAACTGTTTTGTTGGATTCATACTTTAACAATGAGCACCGTGCGGATAAAATTATTGGCGACCCGGCACTATCTTTCCATTATAAATGGGAAGAGCAGGATAATAATGGTTTTTCGTTCTTCGCGAACGCTTTCCACAATTATGGTGTGAAGACGGAAACCTTGTACCAGGGCCCGACCGCGGATAACCTGAAAAAGGCCGATATGTATATCATTGTTGACCCGGATATCCCGAAAGAGAACCCTGATGCAAAATATATTGAAACACCGCATATTACCGCCATTACTGAATGGGTGAAAGCGGGCGGAACGCTGATCGTGTTAAACAACGATACCGGCAATGCCGAGTTTAAGCATTTGAACAATTTGCTGGCTAAGTTTGGTATTCATGACAACGAGGACAGCCGTAACCATGTGGTAACTCCGCATTTTGAAACAGGCGCGGTAATGATACCTGCAACCGACCCTGTATTTAAAACAGCGAAAAAGATATACATTAAAGAGATATCAACCTTCGCGGTGAAAGCACCTGCCGTTGCAAGTTTGGTGGATAACAAAGACATCATCATCGCGACAGCTAAGTATGGCAAAGGCAAAGTATTTGTAGTTGCCGACCCATGGTTTTACAATGAGTATACCGATGGCAGGAAGCTACCGGCAGATTATGATAATTTAAAAGCCGCCAACGACCTTATAAAATGGGCGCTAACGGTAAAATAATATACTATTGAGGTAATTGAGGTTATAAAGTGTTTGTAAAAATTAAACAATTTTGTCAGGATTATAAGCCAAACAAACACAAAGTATGTAAAACGTGTTTAGTATTTAACTATCACAGCAATTAACCATCAAGTTTTATGAAACAGCGCATTTTAAAAGTACACCCTTCCGACAACGTAGTTGTTGCATTGACCGACCTGCAGCCAGGCGAGCAGTTGGAATATTCGGGTAAAACTTATACTGTTAAAGAGTTTATAGCCGCCAAGCACAAATTTGCCGAGCATGATTTTGCCGAGGGCGAGAAGATAATAATGTATGGTGTGTTGGTAGGCAAGGCACAAAACGCTATCGCTGCCGGTAGCCTGCTAACCGTTGCCAATGTAAAGCACGCGGCAAGCGGCTTTTTAGAGGCACAGCACCATGATAACTGGCAGCAGCCCGATGCATCGAAATGGGCGGGCCGTACTTTTAACGGTTACCACCGCGAGGATGGCAGCGTAGGTACAGGCAATTTCTGGCTGGTGATACCAATGGTATTTTGCGAGAACCGCAACATAGAGGTATTGCAGGATGCCCTGGTAAAGCAATTAGGCTACGGCCGTAAAAACACGTACGAAAGCAAGGCGCAGCAGCTGATAAACCTGGTAAAAAATGGAGGCAGCGTTGACGAAATTTTATACACCGAAGTAAAAGGCGGCGAAGCTACTGCTAAGGAAGAGCGCCTGTTCCCGAATGTGGATGGGATCAAGTTTTTGATACATAATGGTGGCTGCGGTGGCACGCGCCAGGATGCGCAGGCACTTTGCGGTTTGCTTGCGGGTTACATTACCCACCCTAATGTTGCGGGTGCAACTGTGATGAGCTTAGGCTGCCAAAACGCGCAGGTAAGCATACTGGAAGAAGAGATAGCAAAACGCAGTCCGAACTTTAAGAAACCGCTGTATGTGCTGGATCAGCAAAAGGTAGGTAAGGAATCGGATATGCTGGAGTTGGCTATACGCCAAACCATGGCAGGCTTAATGGAAGCGAATAACAACCAACGCCAGCCTGCTCCTTTAAGCAAAATTACCATTGGTTTAGAGTGCGGTGGATCGGATGGTTTTTCGGGTATATCTGCTAACCCGGCTATTGGTTATACGTCAGACCTATTGGTTAGCCTTGGCGGGACAGTTATTTTATCGGAGTTCCCGGAGCTTTGCGGTGTGGAGCAAAACCTGATAGACCGTTGCGTAACCAAAGACAAGGCAGACAGGTTTAGTCATTTGGTAAATTTATACAGTCAGCGTGCCGAAGAAGTAGGTTCGGGCTTTGATATGAACCCTTCGCCGGGAAATATTAAGGATGGCTTGATAACAGATGCTATTAAATCGGCAGGAGCCGCAAAAAAGGGCGGTACATCACCTGTGGTAGATGTATTGGATTATCCCGAAAAGGTAACCAAACCAGGCTTGAACCTGCTGTGCACACCGGGTAACGATGTTGAAAGTACCACTGCCGAAGTAGCCAGCGGCGCTAACGTGGTATTGTTTACAACAGGTTTAGGTACGCCAACGGGTAACCCGATAACACCTGTGGTAAAGATATCGACCAACACCACGCTCTTCAACAAAATGAGTGACATTATTGATATTGATACCGGGACGATAATTGACGGTACAGAAACCATTGAGCAGGCCGGTGAACGTATTTTAGATTACGTGATCAGGGTGGCGAGTGGCGAGATAGAAGTTAGCGCAGTAAGGCACGGCCAGGACGATTTTATTCCGTGGAAACGTGGGATATCGTTGTAGTGAGTTGTGGGTTTTGTGTTGTTGGTTATGAGTTTTTAGGGTTGAATTGCGTATTTTTGTAGTGGTCGCGAAGCGCATGGGACGTAGCGGAAAGCGTTATAAAATTGTTCTTTAAAATACCTGTTTTTACCTGCTTTTTAACCATGTCATTGCGAGGAACGAAGCAATCACTGGGGCAGGTTGACGACATACATAGTTCGAGACTTGCCTCAGTGATTGCCACGCCGTTGAAGGAGCGGCTCGCAATGACATGGTGGGTGATGCGTGTGTAAAATACCCATAAATACCCATAAATACCCATGTGTTGGCCTCAATCCGGCCTTCTCCAAAAAGAAGGTTTAGGTGAGGATAATTGAGAATTTGATAATTGACATGGGTAAATTAATCGAAAAATACCCATGAATACCCAAGGATACCCATGGTTTTTTAGATGGGTATTGCGAAAATGATAATAAATACCCTTAATATATAATCGGTGAAATCAACTCTCATCGGTGAAATTGAATAACACAATGAAGAAGTTCTTAGACGAAAATTTTTTACTGCAATCGGAAACCGCTATTAAGTTGTATCACAACTATGCGAAGGATATGCCTATCATTGACTACCATTGCCACCTGCCACCGGATCAGATAGCTAATGATATCAGCTTTGAAAACCTTACCCAGATCTGGTTATATGGTGATCATTATAAATGGCGTGCCATGCGTACCAATGGTGTGAACGAAGATTACATTACCGGTAAAAAAAGCGACTTTGAGAAGTTTGAAAAATGGGCCGAAACTGTGCCTTATACACTGCGTAACCCATTATACCACTGGACACATTTAGAGTTGCAGCGTTATTTTGGTGTAGATGCCATCCTTTCGGGAAAAAATGCAAAAGAGATATATGATACCTGTACCGCTAAGCTGCAAACCAAAGAGTTCAGCATCCGTAGCCTGGTTACAAAAATGAAGGTAAAGGTGATCTGTACTACAGATGACCCGATTGATAACCTGGAGCATCACCAAAAGATAGCTGCCGATGGCTTTGAAACCAAGGTATTGCCTTCATTCCGCCCGGATAAAGCGATGGCTGCCGATGATATACCCGGCTTAAACGCTTATATTGATAAAGTAGCCGCCATAACCGGGATCACCGTTGACACCTTCGACGCGTATTTAGCTGCTTTAAAGCAACGCCACCAGTACTTTGTTGATAACGGCTGTAAAGTATCCGACCATGGTTTGGAGCAAATTTATGCCGAGGATTATACCGATGCCGAGATCGTAGTTATTTATAATAAGATACGTGCAAACGAGGCCATCAGTTACCATGAAATGCTGCAATTTAAATCGGCTATGCTGGTTCATTTCGCACACTGGGACCACGCGGCAGGTTGGGTACAACAGTTCCACTTAGGCGCGCTGCGTAACAACAATGCCCGTATGCTGAACAAGCTTGGCCCTGATACCGGTTGGGATTCGATAGGTGATTTTAGCCAGGCTAAAATGCTGTCGAAATTTTTGAACAAATTAGATTCCACCGACCAACTGGCTAAAACCATATTATACAACTTAAACCCGGCGGATAACGAGTTAATGGCCACCATGATAGGTAACTTTAACGACGGATCGGTAGCTGGTAAGGTACAGTTCGGTTCGGGCTGGTGGTTCCTGGATCAAAAAGACGGCATGACCAAACAAATGAACGCGCTATCGAACATGGGTTTATTGAGCCGTTTGGTAGGTATGCTGACGGATTCGCGCAGCTTCCTGTCGTTCCCTCGCCACGAGTATTTCCGCAGGTTATTGTGTAACCTGTTGGCTGAAGACGTAGAGAACGGCGAATTACCGTACGATATTGAATGGCTGGGCAAAATTGTTCAGGACATTTGTTACTATAACGCTAAAAACTATTTCGGCTTTTAAGTATGATAACTAAGGTTTTATGTTTCGGCGAGTTGTTGTTGCGGGTTTCGCCTGCGGCAGATGATGCGTCGGACAAAAATCCTTTTTTATTATACATGGGTGGCGCCGAAGCCAACGCGGCCACCGCTTTGGCGGGATGGAACGTGCCGGTAAAGTACTGTACGGTATTGCCCGATAACTTCATGTCGCGCCACCTGATAGATTATTTAGAATACAAAGGGATATTTACATCGTCGATACTGTTCAGCGGGAACCGTATCGGCGTGTATTACCTGGAGCGCGGCGCCGATCTGAAAGGCAGCATGGTATATGACCGTGACCGCTCCTCATTCTCGGAACTCAAAACCGGGATGATAGACTGGGATAAGGTGCTGAAAGATGTATCGTGGTTTAACTTTACAGCGATAAGTCCGGCATTGAACCAGAACGTTGCAGATGTATGCCTTGAGGCTGTTGAGGCGGCATCCCGCAAGGGAATTACCATATCGGTTGACCTGAACTACCGCTCACGTTTGTGGAAGTATGGTAAGCAACCCATTGAAATTATGCCCAAACTGGTGGAGCATTGTGATGTGGTAATGGGCAATATATGGAGTGCTAACCATTTGTTAGGGACGGATATTGACGAGCACATACACGGCAAGCAAAGTAAAGCCGCGTATTTAGCTCATGCCGAAGAAACTTCCAAACAGATCATCAGTATGTTCCCCAAAGTTAAAACGGTAGCCAATACCTTCCGTTTTGATAGTGATGATAAGCATTTGTTGTATTACACCAGCCTGTACACCAATGGGCAGCAATACCACTCGCACGATTTTAGTTGCGCCGGTGTGGTTGACCGATCGGGTAGCGGAGATTGTTTTATGGCAGGCTTGATATACGGTTTCTACAACCAAAACAAACCTCAGGAAATAGTTGATTATGCTACCGCCGCCGCCTTTGGCAAACTGCAGGAGCAGGGCGATGCAACCGGGCAGGATATTTTAACCGTTAAGAAGGTAAAAGCAGAAAATTAATCAAGAAATATCTATATCTTGACCAGGAATTTAGGATGATCTGATAAGCAACCCCGTGCTTTGACTTTACGCGTTAACAAGTTATATGTATAAAGTTTTACTGGTTTCTATAGCAAGCTTTTTTGACTCGACAGGGGAAATACCGTTTATGTTTAAACGGGCGGGTTGCCAGGTTGATGTTTTTTGCGACAAGGCGTCGTGGCTGTTATCCAACAAATACTATGATAATTGGATAGAAAGCGTTGATGACCACGAAACATTTAAGAACGACCTGGTAGCGCTGATAGAAAAAGACCCCGGCTATTATGATTGGGTGGTACTATTGGAGGATATTGTTGTAAAACTGTTAAACGATTCCATCTCCTCGGAATGGATGTTCAAAAAGTTGTTGCCCATTACTAAAATTGAGAACAGGGAACTGTTATCATCAAAAATGGGGCTGTCCAATGTTTGCAATAAGTATGGGATTGCCACACCCCGGTTTATCAATTATTCTGAAGAGCATGATATCGGATACATTCAGCAGCAGCTTCATTTTCCTATCTTATTGAAAGAAGACTTTAGTTTTTCGGGCATTGGGGTGCATTATTGCGAAGAGCCTGCGCTGTTTGAAGAATGTTTGAGCAAAGTGCGGGTAAAGGAAAACCTGGTTTTGCAGGAGTTTATAAAAGGTGAAGATGTTGGTTTGGAAGCTTTATTTAAAGATGGCGAACTGATAACCTACAATTGCGCCGAGGTTTTGACGTATATGTATAACCGTTTCTCGTTCACTACACGCAGGCGGTACTATCAAAATGATGAGATAACAGCCTTGCTTAAAACGCTTGGGAAAAGCATTGGGTTAAACAGTTTTGCCAGCATACAGTACATATATCATCCCGAAAGGCAAATGTATTACCTGATAGAGCTGGATGCACGTACCAACGCCTGGATGCCATATTCGCGCTTTACAGAGAACGATTTTTCGGACGGTATTAAACGGATCATGGAGGGCAACATCAGCTTTATGCCGTCAAAAACTACCTCATCCAAGAGGGTTGAAGTATTGATATTTGACCGCGACATCAGACGCTGCATTAAGCACAGGGATATTAAGGGCTTGCTAAAATGGGTATTCAACTATAATGGCTACTGGAAATTCATCCCATTTTATGATGGGAAGATATTTAAACGGGTAACCAAAAAGATAGTTCACGATTTTACGGCCAAATTCAGAAAAAGCGCGGCTTAAATAATAGCTTACTTTTTCAGCACATCGTTATCAGGTGCCCACTTTTTTTGCCATGCGGGATAGGTATCTAGCACTTTTTGCGGGTTGTATGTATACCATGCATAACCATCGCGGCGCTCGCGGTCAACCTCGGCAAGGGAGTAAACAACTTTGCTATCGCGGTTACAGAACAATGGTTTGTGGGTTTTTAACTCGTAGTAGCGTGTCCAGATAGGTGGCGCGCCTTGCTCTTCAACCACTATCCTGTCGGCAGTTGATACACGGAAAGGCGTTTGCATACGCTCGGCCGGGATGGTCTTTACGCGTGTGTTGTAAATTTTAGATGCCTCAAACCATGATACCGCGCCCTGTATCGCAGCTACCAGTTCTTTTGAAGGATGGTCAATAGTCATCAGGAAGGTAACCAGGTTAGCGCTTTCGCCGTTGCAAATGCTTGGCGGTTCAAACTTGCGTGCCCAGGCAGGTTGCAGGGTTACCTCATCGTGCTGCTGGCACCAGGCGGTCAGTTTACCATCGTCTTTTATCTGGGTTTTAAGGATACAATCGAGCCCTTTATTATAGGCTTCGGTTAGTGTAGCACGACGTTTAGTATCAACAAAGGTATATTGTGGTTTGTTATCCGCAACGTCCTTCAGCAAGCGCATAATGCCCTCAAAATTGCCGTCGTTATAGGTAATGTATTTGCTGTAATTGTTTTCGAGCGGGTAATATTGCGGGAAACCGCCATTCTTATATTGCGAAGCCAATATATAATCGAAACCCTTTAATGCCGCGTCCTTATATTTTTCAACCTGGGTAACTGTATAAACGCCTGCAAGTGCCGCTATCTGCGTATAGGTACTGCCGTTATCATAGGTGGTATTAAGGGTATTTTTGGCAGCTGCAACACTGTCTTTCTGCGCATCGTTAAGTATGGCAAATACATCATAATTTTTAGGCCAGCCGCCATTTGCCTTTTGGAACAGCAGGATGTTATCGGCAATGTTGGTTATTTCGGTAGGTTTATATTTTGGCCTGCCGGGGAGGGCGTTTATCATGTTGTGCTTATCGGAAATAGAATACCAGTGTCCGGCGTTATCTGCAAAAGGGCCGGGGTTTATCTGTGTAAACTTAAAGGTGCTATTATCCTGTGCGGATACTATTTGGGTAAGCAATAGTGCCGAACAGGTAAGTATCGCCCGCAGGCTGATATTATTTTTCATGAATAAGCGATTTAAATTGGTATTGTAAATTTAGTGTTTTAGAGGTGTGTTACAGCCATTTAGTTTAAAACGACTCGGTAATAATTCAGTTACCCGGTTTTCGTAAGGTTACCTTTTAGCTTATAACGCATTAATAATAAACCATTAAACTTTAAAAATTATGAAAACCAAGCTATTTTATTGGGGTGGATTGCTATGCCTTTTTTTTATTGCCGGCTGCAGCGGTAATAAATCACATCACTACGAAACTGCATCTGCCGATACGACAGCTATTGTATCAAACAATAGCACTGAGCCGGGGATGCCCAAACTGCTTAAAGTGGCAGATATGCATTTTAAAGTTAAAGATGTGCGACACACCGGAGAGGCAATTTCAGTATTAACAGCAGCATTGCAAGGCACTGTAATGCATCATTCATTGGTAACAGCAATACAGCATAGTACCGAAGTCGCTGCCAGTATCGATTCCACAATGCGTCTTTCATCCTATAATGTTAGTGCTGATATGACGGTAAAAATACCATCTGACCGGATGGAAGACTTTATGAACCAGGTTGGCCACATGGCAGCATTTGTTGACACGAGCAATATGGACATACAGGATAAAACATTAGACTTATTGGCATCTCACCTTAAAGCACCTAATCGCGATGAATTGATCGCAAAACAAAAGCAGGCAAATAATATTGACGACCTGCTTGCTCAAAAAAGTGCAAGTGTTGATAAGCAAATGGATATCCGACGCGTAGAAGATGCGGTTAAATACAGTACTGTTGGCTTAAAGTTCTATCAAAATAATACCGTAACCAAAGAACTGGTTGCAAATGACGATGCATTAGCTTATAGCTTACCGTTCACTAAAAGGCTGGGAAATGCGTTTATAAATGGATGGGTTATTTTTGATGAAGGGTTGATAGCTATAGCGAACATTTGGGTATTGTTACTTTTCATAATTGTTGCTGTGTTTGGATACAAGCGGTATAAAAGGAAACCATCAACGGGGGTTTTGTAAATGATGTAATAAATTTGT
Organism: Mucilaginibacter rivuli; assembly: GCF_019391655.1. Lineage (GTDB taxonomy): Bacteria > Bacteroidota > Bacteroidia > Sphingobacteriales > Sphingobacteriaceae > Mucilaginibacter > Mucilaginibacter rivuli. The sequence continues at coordinate 407,530 of NZ_JAHXPQ010000001.1, forward strand.
TGTAGTTTGGCCCGTGTGCTTACCTTTACTATTTAATTGTAGTAAATGAAAGTAGCGGGCTTTACCTTTATCAGGAACGCAGTAAAAAATGATTACCCGGTTGTTGAGGCCATAACCTCTGTACTACCACTATGCGATGAGTTTGTTGTGGCCCTTGGCAAATGCGATGACGGAACCGAGCAACTGATAGCAACCATAGGTTCGCCAAAGATCAGGATCATTCATACCGTTTGGGATGAAAGCAAGCGTGAGGGCGGGGCGGTGTTTGCCGAAGAAACCGATAAAGCCTTCGCGGCGATAAGTGCCGATGCCGACTGGGCATTTTATATACAGGGTGATGAGTGCGTACACGAAAAATACCTTGATACCATTAAAAAGGAAATGGAGGATACTTTACATGATAAGGAAGTAGAGGGCCTGCTGTTTAAATACCAACATTTTTATGGCTCGTACGATTACTATAGCCACTCGCGCCGGTGGTACAGGCGCGAGATACGGATTGTAAGAAATAACAAAGCTGTGCATGCTTACCGCGATGCACAGGGCTTCAGGATAGATGGCCGCAAACTGAACGTTAAGCTGATAGATGCCTACATTTACCATTACGGCTGGGTAAAACCGCCGAAAGGCATCATCAATAAAATGCACAACTTCGACCATTTTTACCAGGGCGAGGGCTGGACGGCACCAGAACCGGAATCGTACGATTTTGACTATGGCAATGCCGATAAGCTGATCACCTTTACAGGTACACACCCCGAAGTGATGAAGAAAAGGGTTGCCGCGGCTAACTGGAAGTTGAACATCGATCAGAAAAAGATAAGGAAGCAAATGGGCGCGCGAAGGCGGTTTCTGCAGTTTATAGAGGAGCTAACAGGCTGGCGCATTAGTGAGTACAAAAATTACAACCTGATTAAGTGAGCACGGGCCAACATATCCTCATTAGCCGTACCGATGCCATTGGCGACGTGGTGCTTACACTACCTATGTGTGGCTATCTTAAAAAAATGCACCCTGATTGCAAGATCACATTTTTGGGTAGAACGTATACCGGCCCGGTGATAAACTGCTGCACTGCTGTGGATACTTTTTTAAACTATGACGAGTTAGAAAAACTGGCGCTATCCGAACAGATTGAAAAACTGAAGGAGCTGAAAATAGATACCATCATTCACGTTTATCCCAAAAAGGCTATTGCCGACCTGGCTAAGCGCGCAGGTATTAAAATAAGGATAGGCACTACCAACCGCATACCGCACTGGCTGTATTGTAATAAATTAGTAAAGCTAAGCCGTAAGAAATCGGATTTGCATGAGGCGCAGCTGAATATCAGGTTGCTGGAGCCATTGGGAATAAAGCACATTCCGGCCATTAATGAGCTGCCGGAATACTATTGTTTTCGATCCGCGGAAGCTTTACCTGCTGAATTTGCAGCTTTGTTGGGTAAGGATAAGATCAATATCATACTGCACCCAAAATCGGCAGGGAGTGGCAGGGAGTGGGATATTACTAAATTTGCCGAACTGATTACATTATTGCCTCCGGATAAATACCGGGTATTTATTTCCGGATCGCAAAAAGAAAAAGAGCTGTTGAAAGACTGGATAACTAAATTGCCAAAGCATGTGGTGGATATAACGGGAAAGCTTACCTTGCCGCAGTTTATTACCTTTATAGCTAATGCGGATGGTTTGATTGCCAGTGGTACCGGTCCATTACATATTGCCGCCGAAACGGGAATAAACGCTATAGGTTTGTTCCCATCTGTAAAACGCATACACGCGGGCAGGTGGGGGCCAATAGGTAAAAAGGCGGTACATATAGAAAGCGGTCAGGATAGCCTGGACAGCATTAGCGCGAAAAGTGTTTTTAACAAGATAAAAGACTGGATAATTGGAGAAAGATAAAAAGCCGTCGGTACTGGTAACTGTAGACTCGATGCGGTACCCCAATACGGGCCTGTATTATTTTGGCAGGAGCTTGGGTAAAGCGTTAGCCGCGCAAAACAACGGCCAGTTTAACCTGAATTACTACGTACATGCTGATGCTAACGAAAAGTTTGATGAGTATAACGTAGGGAAAGTAGTACTGAAGAAATTTGACAAGATCACTTTTTTGGATGAGAAACGGTTTGACCTGTACCACTTTGCCGACCAGTTTTCGCGCCTGAAACCAAAAAAGGTTTGGAGCCAAAAAAAGATACTGACCATACATGATATTAACCAGGTGCACGAAACAGATATAGCGCCCGAGAAGCTAAAGCTGTATCTTAAAAAACTTAAAGAACGTATTGATAAGAGCCATAAAATAGTTGCCATATCGCAGTTTTCGGCTAATGATGTGGCGCATTATTTTCCTGAGGCAAAAAATAGGCTGAGTGTAATTTATAACGGCGCGGATAAGTTAGAATTAAAAGCCGGGCACCAGCCTGCTTATTTACCCACAGGCCCATTTCTGTTTACCATTGGTATTGTATCGGCAAAAAAGAACGCGCATGTTTTGCCTGCTTTGCTGGCGGATAATAACCTGCAGCTTATTATATCGGGCATAGAAACAGATTACAAGCAAAAAGTGTTAGACCAGGCCAAAAAGTTTGGTTGCGAAGACCGCGTGATCATTACCGGTCCCATCAGCGATGATGACCGGGCATGGTACTATAAAAACTGCGAGGCCTTTGTGTTCCCATCTGTAGCCGAGGGGTTTGGGCTACCTGTTATTGAGGCCATGCATTTTGGTAAAGCGGTCTTCCTGTCCACAGCAACATCATTACCCGAAGTGGGTGGCGATCTGGCCTATTATTTTAACAGTTTTAAGCCGGAGGCTATGCAACAAGTTTTTGCTGAAGGTTTAGCGCATTACCATGCGATTAACCCTGCCGAAGCCATTATGAAGCATGCCGCCAAGTTCGACTGGAACAAAACGGCACAGCAGTACCTGCAGTTATACCACGAGTGTTTGGCTATGTAGTGTGTTTGCGGGCGCGCCTGCGGTCTTTAGCCCGTCGCACCAAAAATCTTACCCATAGCCTGAAGCCAAAATTCTTTAATACAAGCATGGCTTTATCTTTTTCGAAAACAAGATCAAGGCTTTGGCCGGATGCCCCTGTATCGGCAAAGTTGGCTATCGTATAATCAAGATAAACGAGTTTAAAAGCCTTATCATTAAATGAGGCCATATTGAGGGCATAATCTGCCGAGGTTTTGTATTTGAGGTTATAACTATACTTTTTAAAAACCGCTTTTGGGTATATAATAGATTGCTGAATGATGCCATGTTTAGCCAGGTAATAGGTAGATACCGGGCCTAACGGTTTTAAACCCCGTGTAAGCACGCTGCCGTAATAAATGGTGGCCGGGTCGGTTAGTTCATTGGCCATTTTCGAAAAATCGGGCAGTATATCATCATCAGCACCTAAAAAGTAAATATAGTCGCCGGTAGCTTGGGCTATACCTTTGTTCATGGCATCATAAATGCCGGTATCTGGCTCGCTGATGTGGTAATAAAGTTTGGCGGCATTGGCTTCAATAATTTCCGTAGTGCCATCGGTACTTTTACCATCAATAACAATGATTTGGATATGCGGGTATGTTTGCCCGAAAACGCTATCGAGACAGGCTTGTAAAGTTTTAGCAGCGTTATAAGTAACAATAATTATTGATACAACCGCGCTGTTAGTATTTTGGTTAGACATTTATATATTTGATTATATATGCACGGCGGGCTATTTGTTTGACGGATATTAATAGTTTGCCGGCTGCAATTTACCTTTTTGTAAACTTAATAAAAAAATGATCTTATCCATTTGTATCCCCACTTATAACCGTCGGAATAAAATAGGGGCCACGCTGAAGCTTTTTTACGACCAGATCATATCATCCGGCTATGCAGTTGATATTGAGCTGCTGGTAAGTAATAATGGCTCAACAGATGATACGAAGGCGTTGCTGGATGATCTGAACTACACGGATATCGCGTTCAGCGTTTTTCATCAGCCGCAAAACCTGGGGTTTGATTTGAATATCAAATTCCTTTTTGCTGAGGCCAAAGGTAAATACGTATGGTACTTTGGGGATGACGACATTGTATTTGAAGGCGCGGTTAAAACAGTGTTTGATTGCATAAAGGGTGAAAATTATGGTGGGATGCGTTTTGAGTTTATGCAGCCCATAGGTAACCACGATTTGGACTTTGGCTTTTCTGATGAACTAACATCAGTTATTACTGATCCCGAAAGGATCGCGAAACTCTGCTTTACATTGCCTAAGGTATCAACCTATATCATTAAGCGTGTTGAGCCGATAGAAGAACTTTTTAACCCGATAGCACAGTATGAAAATGAGGGTTACTGGTTTATAGCCCTTTCGGTTCGGGTGTTTGAAATGATGGGTGATGATAGCGAAGGTTTGCTGATATACCATAAGCAGGTGGCGTCATGCGATGATGATATTTTTGAAGAGCTTAACGTACCACCCGCAGTATGGAACAACAGGACACGAATAGCCGAATACCCTTTTGTGAAGATGCATGCACCCACATTTGCTGCTAAGTTATTTAAGGATGATTACCGGTACACTATAGACTTTTTATGGAAACATAAAAAGGGTGACTACAAGGTGCGTAACCCGGAAGAGAACGACAGGTTTATTAAAAGCCTTAAAATACGTCTGCCCTTGCTTTTAAGCCGACGTAAACTACTGTTTAAATTGATTGTGCTAAAACTTAACCTGTTTCCGTTGGTAAGCCGGTTATCAAAAGGCAAATAGCCGGTATCAATAAGTAAGATAATATGACAGGCTTATTGCTATCTAATCCTTAATTTTGCTGACTTTGATCTTTTAAATGAAAACTTACTTCAGGCTGCTATCGTTTGCAAAACCAATTGAAAAATTTGCAATTCCGTATGTCTTATTCACTATATTCTCTGTTATATTCAGTACGTTAAACTTTGTTTTACTGGCGCCGCTATTAAAAACACTGTTCAATAAAAATCCGCCCGATCCAAAATTGCTTAACCCCTCAAACTGGTTTGATGTATTGGGCAAGTTTAATTATTACGCCAACCTTGCCGACTTAAAATTTGGCGCTACCCAAACATTGAAGATAGTTTGTTTGGTTATTGTTGTGTCGGTTTTGTTGGGTAACCTGTTCAGGTATTTGTCGCAGCGGATCATGGAGAACCTGCGTATCCATATTTTACTTAACCTGCGTAAATCTGTATTTGATAACGTGATGGACCTGCACATGGGATATTTCAGTAATGAGCGCAAAGGGGATATCATATCAAAAGTAGCATCGGATGTGCAGGTAGTGCAGTTTTCGGTTACTTCAACCTTGCAGGTTGTATTTAAAGAACCGTTACAACTGATCGCCTTTTTGTATATGCTGTTCAGCATATCGTTCAAGCTTACCCTATTTTCTATGTTGGTGATACCGGTATCGGCTTTTATAATCTCGCGCATAGTAAAGCGCTTAAAGCAACAGGCTATCGAGTCGCAAAAATCGTATGGTAACATGATCAGCTACCTGGATGAGGCTCTTACGGGCATAAAGATCATCAAAGCCTTTAACGCGGTTGATTTTATCAAGAACAAATTTAACAGCGAAAATGTAAGGTATTCGAAAATAGGTAAGTCAATGGCTAAGCGCCAGCAAATGGCATCGCCGGTATCAGAATTTTTGGGCGTTACCATGATCTCGTCATTAGTTCTATATGGCGGGTCGCTGGTAATCTCTGGTAAATCAGAACTGCCTGCCGAGAACTTTATAGCTTACATTATCCTGTTCTCGCAGGTGTTGAGGCCGGCAAAAGCCATATCCGACTCGTTTAGCAATATACACTCGGGTGTAGCCGCGGGCGAGCGTGTACTGGAACTGGTTGATGAAAAACCAATGATTAACGATGCCGCGGATGCTGTGGCGATAGATGGTTTTAAAGATAATATCAGCTTGCAAAATGTATCATTTGCATATAATGAAAAACTGGTTTTAAATGATGTGAGCATCACCATCCCGAAAGGTAAAAAGGTAGCGTTGGTTGGCCCGTCGGGCGGCGGTAAATCAACATTGATTGACCTGATACCACGGTTTATTGAGCCACAGCAGGGCGAAGTATTGATAGATGGTACAAATATACAGCAGCTTACTTCAAATTCATTACGCTCGCTATTAGGCGTTGTTAACCAGGAGTCGATATTATTTAATGATTCGATATTTGATAACATTGCTTTTGGCAAACCCGGCACAACGCTCGATGAGGTAATTGCCGCTGCAAAAATTGCCAACGCACACGATTTTATCATGGCTACCGAAGAGGGTTACCAAACTAATATAGGCGATAGGGGATCAAAACTTTCGGGCGGGCAAAAACAGCGTATCTGTATAGCACGCGCGGTGCTTAAAAACCCGCCAATTATGTTATTGGACGAGGCTACATCAGCATTGGATACGGAATCGGAAAAGTTAGTTCAGGATGCGTTGAACAATTTGATGCAAAACCGCACATCGCTTATTATTGCCCACAGGTTAAGCACCATCCAGAATGCAGATATTATTATTGTTTTGGAGAATGGCAGCGTAGTTGAACAAGGCACGCATACCGAACTCATTGACAAAAACGGCTTATACCGCAGGCTAATAGATATGCAAACGTTTAATAACTAACGCTTAACTACGGCCGATACTCCATTTAAATTTGGTTTTGTTGATGCCCATTACCAGCAACAAAGTGCTGCCATAGATCAGGATAAACCGCAAAAGTATATATCCCATTACCTGCCATAGCGGAAGTATGTTAACATCGCGCTTTAGCGTGATAAATATCTCGGGCAGCACAGAGCAGGCTATGATAAAGTGGATGAGGTAAATGCCGAAGGTAGTTTCGCGTGGTTTTATCCAATCGAGGAAATCGAATTTCCTGATCCTGAAAAACAGGAAGAAGCACGCTATAGAGTAAAAAATATTGGTAATGCGCAGGCTGTTATATGGGTCGATACTATCACGATAAAACAAGTTAACTTCTTCGCCCATGCCAAATATGAATGTGATGATTACAAGGATAACCCAAATGTAAATAGGTGTGCGATTGATCCAGTTGTCTAACTTCTCCAGGTTTTTATTTAGCTGGGCACCTAACCATAAAAAGAATACAAACCCAAGCAGGGCCGTAGTGTGGCGCGGTTCTACCCATCCCACATAAATATTTACCGCATATAATAGCGTGAAAAGCAGGAAAACTGCACCGAGATAATAAGAGTACAGGTAGCGCTTAAACAAAAGCAGTATGGTAATGCAGCATAGGAAATTAGGGATGAACCAATAACTTGAATGCAGGTAAACCATTTTAACATGATCAATGAATTGATCGGCGTAATCTGCATCCATATGCCCGTTCCCAAATTTGAATGCCGCTACTACGTTGCCAAGCACTATGGTGAACAGAAATATTAATGACCAGAACAACCAGGGGAAGAGGGTGTTTTTTATGCGTTTTTTAAGATATTCCCAAGCTGATGAGGTGGAGAATTTTTCTCCGATAAGGAAACCTGCCAGTAAAAAGAAGCTAATGGTCCCAAATTTGGTGAGCTGTATAATAAATGCGAATGAGAGCACCCCGGTGAGATCATGCGGCTGGAAGCTGGTAGGATAGATAAACATGGAATGCTCCGCGACGATAGAGATCATGGCGAGGCCACGGATGGAATCAATAAAGGCGTAGTTTTTTTTAGCAGGGGTATTATCTATCAAATTTTGCATGTAAGGTAGCTGTATTTCTATTGTACTGTTTTTATCACCAAAGGTTTAGTGTACAGATGAAATCAATATGAAAACTAACGGGGAAGTCAGCATTAGTACCGGGGATAAGTACTAAAAAGCCCCCGAAATTACTATTTCGGGGGCTTGTAATAAAATTATGCGACGTAAGTTGTTTGTTACAACTTACGCTTCACTTCAACATTCTCGTAAGCTTCAACAATGTCACCTACTTCAATGTTGTTAAAGTTATGGATGTTCAAACCACACTCGTAACCGGTAGCAACTTCTTTCACATCATCTTTGTAACGTTTTAACGAAGCCAGCTCGCCGGTGTAAATTACCACGCCTTCGCGGATAATGCGGATCTTGCTGTTACGGGTTATCTTACCATCCAGCACCATACAGCCTGCAATGGTACCCACCTTGCTGATCTTGAAGGTTTCGCGTATCTCAACATTCGCAACGATCTTCTCTTCAAATGTTGGTGCCAACATACCTTCCATCGCTGCCTTGATCTCGTTGATCGCATCGTAGATGATAGAGTAAAGGCGGATATCGATCTGCTCCTGTTCAGCAAGCTTCCTTGCACCACCCGAAGGGCGTACCTGGAAACCGATGATGATCGCATCAGATGCTGAAGCTAACAATACGTCTGATTCGGAGATCTGACCTACCGCTTTCGATATGATGTTTACCTGTATCTGGTCGGTAGATAGTTTCAATAACGAATCTGATAGCGCTTCGATTGAACCATCCACGTCGCCCTTAACAATAATGTTAAGTTCCTTAAAGTTACCGATAGCCAAACGACGACCGATCTCATCCAACGTAATGTGTTTCTGGGTGCGTAAACCTTGCTCGCGCTGTAATTGCAAACGCTTGTTGGCAATCTCGCGTGCTTCAGGCTCACTGGTAAGCGAGTTAAATTTATCACCCGCGGTAGGCGCGCCTTGCATACCTAACACCTGTACCGGTGTTGACGGGCCTGCAAATTCTACCCTTGCGCCACGCTCGTTGGTTAAGGCTTTAACACGGCCGCTATAGCAACCTGCCAAAATCGGATCGCCAACACGTAGCGTACCGGCCTGTACCAATACGGTGGTAACAATACCACGGCCTTTATCTAATGCTGCCTCAATAACGGTACCTACGGCACGTTTGTTAGGGTTAGCTTTTAATTCTAATAATTCAGCTTCAAGTAATACCTTTTCTAAAAGCAACTCAATATTTAAACCGGTTTTGGCCGATATTTCCTGGGTTTGATATTTACCACCCCATTCTTCAACCAAAATATTCATGGTTGATAATTGCTCACGTACCTTATCGGCGTTAGCACCCGGCCTGTCAATTTTATTGAAAGCGAATATAATAGGTGCACCTGCGGCCTGCGCGTGGTTTATGGCCTCGCGGGTTTGGGGCATCACACTATCATCGGCAGCTATCACAATAATAACAATATCCGTTACCTGGGCACCACGTGCACGCATCGCGGTAAATGCCTCGTGACCCGGTGTATCAAGGAAGGTGATCTTACCTTTATTTTCAGGCAATGTTACCTCGTAAGCACCAATGTGCTGGGTTATGCCACCTGCTTCGCCACCAATAACATTGGTTTTGCGGATAAAATCGAGTAATGATGTTTTACCATGGTCTACGTGACCCATGATCGTAACTATCGGTGCACGAGGGATCAGATCTTCAGGAGCATCTTCCTCGTTAAGGTTAGCTTCTTCATCCTGTGGTTTAACAAATTCAACTTCAAAGCCAAACTCTTCGGCAACAATGCTCAGGGTTTCGGCATCCAAACGTTGGTTAATGGATACGAACATACCCAGGCTCATACACGTCGAGATGATCTGTGTAACCGATACGTCCATCATCGAAGCTAACTCGTTCGCGGTAACAAACTCGGTAACCTTCAATACCCTTGATAGTAGTTCCTGATCCAAAGCATCCTGTTCTGACATTGCAGCAACATCATCACGCTTTTGACGGCGGAATTTAGCACGTTGAGCAAATTTTCCCGATTTACCTGCGCCACTTAAGCGGGCAAGTGTTGCTTTAATTTGATCTTGAATTTCCTTTTCTGAAGGCTCTTCTTTTTGGCCACCTGCCGAAGTAGGTTGCTGGCCTTTATTCCTGAAATCAGGACGTGATATATTGCTCTGTCCTTTTTTAAACTCAGGACGTGGCGCGCCGCCTGCTTGTGGCTGGCCCGGTGCACCCGGCTGACCCGGTGCATTGGTTTGCGGCCTTTGGCCCTGACCCTGTTGACCCTGGCCCGGGGCATTATCTTTACGTTTACGTTTACGTCTTTGATCGGCAGCACTGTTTGATGATGCTACAGGCTGGTTGCGTTTAGGCTGGCTTACAGGTAACTCTATACGACCAATAATTTTTGGTCCGCTTAGTTGTTCTGCCTTAGCCCTTATTACTTCGTTATCATCGCCGCCATCCGCTGTTTCTGCTGCTGGCTCGGCCACAGGTGCAGTAGCAACGGGAGGCTCAGTTTTAGCAACAGGCGCAGGTGCCGGAGCAGGCTCAGCCTTAGGTTGTTCAACGACAACGGGCTTAGGCTCCTCCTGCAGCACAGGCTTTTCTGCAACGGGTGCAGGGGCCGGTGCCGGCTCGGGTCTTGGTGCCGGTGGCGCCGCAACTTCTTCAGCCTTCTTTTCGGGACGTGTTTTACTGTTAAGATTATCCAGGTCAATTTTACCCACTACCTTAACACCTGGCAAAGCCGCATCGTCCTTATCCTCAGCCACAACTGGCGCAGGTTTAGGTTTTTCAACAGCAGGTGCCGGGGGGGTAAAAGTGTGTAAGTTTTTAACCAGAATTTCTTCGTGTTCAAAATCTTTTGCACGCGATGGGGCCGGGGTATGCTCGGGCAAACCTGTCTCTTCGCGACGAATTTTACCAATGCTTATTTGCTTGGCTTCTTCTTTAATGATCTTATCAACCTGAAACTCTTTTAAAAGTGCATCATACATTTCGCCTTCAATTTTGGCATTAGGTTGTTTTTCTATCTTGTAACCTTTTGATGCCAAAAAATCTACGATGGTACCTGTACCAATGTTGAGCTCTTTTGCTGCTTTAAATAATTTTATGCTTTTGTCGTCTGACATTTATATTTTATTACCTCTTTATTCTTTTTTGCAAAAATACGTTTTAATTTGGTTATTCTGCTTATTCAAATTCGGCCTGTAAAACAGAAAGTACATCTTTTATAGTTTCTTCTTCCAGGTCGGTACGTTTTACCAACTCGCCAACGCTTAGTGCCAGTACAGATTTTGCCGTGTCTAAACCAATACGTTTAAACTCATCCAGTATCCAGCCATCAATTTCGTCGCTAAATTCTTCAATGTCCACATCCTCTTCCTGCTCATCGGCATCACGGTAAACATCGATTTCGTAACCTGACAATTTTCCTGCCAGTTTAATGTTGTGGCCACCGCGACCGATAGCTAATGATACCTGATCGGGCTTTAAATAAACCGCTGCCGTTTTTTTCTCATCATCTAATTTAATAGAGGTGATCTTAGCCGGTGATAAAGCACGGGTGATGTATAGCTGGATGTTGTTAGTGTAGTTAATTACGTCGATGTTCTCGTTCTTTAACTCGCGAACGATACCATGGATACGTGAACCTTTCATACCAACACAGGCACCAACCGGATCAATACGGTCATCGTATGATTCTACCGCTACCTTTGCACGCTCTCCCGGTTCGCGAACGATCTTTTTGATGGTGATCAACCCGTCGAATATCTCGGGAACTTCCAACTCAAATAAACGTTGTAAAAACTCAGGCGCTGTACGCGAGATGATAATTTTAGGATTGCTGTTCATCATATCAACCTTGTGGATGATGGCACGAACGCTATCGCCTTTTTTGAAATAATCGGCAGGGATCTGTTCTGATTTTGGAAGTAACAACTCGTTACCTTCATCATCCAATACCAAAGTTTCTTTTTTCCAAACCTGGTAAACTTCGCCTGTTACAATTTCGCCAACGCGGTCTTTATATTTTTTGTAGATCTCGTCTTTCTCCAGTTCTAAAATTTTAGATACCAGTGTTTGGCGCGCGGCTAAAATAGCGCGGCGGCCAAAGCTTTCCAGCGTGATCAGTTCGATATGCTCATCGCCAACTTCCAGGTCGGCATCTAATAACTTAGCCTCTGCCAGTTCGATTTCCAGGTCGTCATCCTCACTAAAGCCATCTTCCATAACCACACGTGTGCGCCAGATCTCCAAATCCCCGTTGTCGGTGTTTACAATTACGTCACAGTTTTCGTCGGTGCCGTATTTTTTCCTGATCATGCTTCTGAAAACGTCTTCCAGAACGCTCATCATGGTTGGGCGGTCAATGTTTTTGAAATCCTTAAACTCCTGGAAGGAGTCGATCAAATTAATATTGCTCATTGTTTTACTTGAATGATATTAAAACTTTTGTTTCTGCAACCTCGCTTAAAGGGATAGTGGCTTCAACCACCTCAACCTTTTTGCCTTTGGCTGCCTTTACTTTTTCTTCTATTATTATGTTATCGTTATCTATACTTTTTAATGTGCCTTCGCGCTTGGCGCCATCCAGCATTTTTATGCCCAGGTTGCGGCCCACGTTTTTGGTGTATTGCCTTGGCAGGATAAGCGGACTATCAATCCCCGGCGATGATACCTCCAGGTTATAAGCCTCGGCAATCACTTCCTCTTCTTCCAGCTTAAAGCCAACAAAGCGGCTTATAGCGGCGCAATCTGCAATGCCTATGCCGTTATCGCCATCAACTAAGATCATCAGTTTGCGGCTAGGCAGCATTTTTATCTCCACCAAAAACAAGTCGGGCCTGTCGGCGATCTTCTCCTCGACAAGCATGGCAACCCGTTGTTCTATTTTCTTTTCCGACATTAATTTTTTGAAAATAAAAGAGGGGACTATTGTCCCCTCGCACTTATTGAATGCAAATATACGAATATTTATTTGAAAGTCAAGAGGAGGAGGTAAATGTGCTAATGAGTAAATATGCAGATGTGCAGATTTTCAGCTTATGGTCGGTGTTATCACCGCACCATTTGTAGGGTTGTGGTACGGTGATAACACCGATCACAGGCTGAAAAAACTTAACTCATAACCCGAAACATGCAACCCACAACTCAATTAGCCCTCACCAACACCTCATCTATCATTCCAAAATCTCTCGCTTCATGCGCCTTCATCCAATGGTCGCGGTCGGCGGCATCGTGTATGGTTTGATAATCCTGCCCGCTGTGTTTGGCTGTAATTTCGCAGAGTTCTTTTTTTAGTTGTGATATTTGGTTAAATGCTATCTCGATATCAGAGTGCATGCCCTGTGCACCGCCTGATGGTTGGTGTATCATCACTCTTGAATGCGTTAAAGCCGCGCGTTTTCCGGGAGCACCGGCGCATAACAATACTGCCGACATAGATGCCGCCATACCTGTGCAAATGGTAGCCACATCGGGCGATATGAATTGCATCGTATCATAAATACCCAGCCCCGCGTATACCACGCCCCCAGGCGAATTGATATAGATCTGGATATCTTTTTTATTATCAGTTGATTGCAGGAACAGCAATTGCGCCTGTATGATATTAGCGATATGATCGTCAACAGCAACGCCCAAAAAAATGATGCGGTCCATCATCAGGCGCGAAAATACGTCCATTTGGGCTATGTTGAGTTGGCGTTCCTCAATAATATGCGGCGTCATGGCCATGGGTGTAAAAGCCCGTTCGGCTTGCGCGATGTAACGATCAGTATGGTGCATAGCTATCCTGTGGTGCTTCACCGCATAGCGGCGAAACTCCTCTTTATCAATATTCATAAGCTTATGTTTATTTAGTTTTGAATAGGTTTAATATCCTTGTCGCGAAACTCCGGTACTCCGTTTGCGTAAATAGTTTTTGATGTACGGCTTCAATTTCCCGCTTCAATTGCCTGCGCCCGTAAAAGCTGATCAGCTCATATGTCTTTTGTTGATAATGTACTTTTTCTTGCAGTTCATCATCTAAGATAAGCTGTGCCTCAAAAACCAAAGCATCTCCCGGCGAACTGCGTTTCAGCAAATGCGCTTCTATTTCCTGCACTTCATTCAATAAAGTCCGCATAGCTTAAGTGTTTTTGTTTAACTTCAGTTCTTAATTTCTCCAGGCACTTGTATTTCTGCACCGTGGCTGAGCGTTCGCTGCTATAGCCAAAGGTTTTGGTTAATTTTTGCAGAGGCAAATGGTCGTAATAAAAAGCCTTGAGTAGTTCCATGCACTTGCCGCCTGAAGTTTCAATAAGTGTGGTTATCTTACCATACAATAAAGTCTGTTCCTGTTCGCCGCTTAATCCATCTGTGTGCTCATCCAATGGCGACTGCCTGCTATTTTCGCGATACTTTTTGTTCCACAAATGCTTCACAATACCCATAATGTAAGCTTGTGATGTACTGTGTATGCCATCGTTTGATGCGCAAGCCATCTGGTAATAAACAGCTACAGCATCCTGGAAAATATCCTTCGCGTCATCAAAGCTGCCACCTCTGCGGGCAATATACTTAGCCGCCGCCGGGAAAACTTTTTTGTATAAACTGATAAATAGTTCTTCACGCTCAAGCGCCGCTTCTGTTAGCATTATCGTATCTTCCATAAGCCTCTTTTTAACTATGTGTAAGTTATAGGCAAAATATCACCCGGGCAAGTAAAATTTATTTTGATGATTTAGATTTGACAACTTTTGGAAAGTTGTCAAATCTTTACGAAGCGATACGATCGCCCCTTTTTTGTTGCATTAAGCCCTTACGACGATAGCTGCAGTGTTTTATCTTTGATACGTTAATCAACAAAATTCCAATGAGAAAAGTAACCTTCGGCGTTAACCTCAGTATCGACGCCTGCTACGACCACACCAGGTTTAATGGCGATGAAGAAATTCACCAATATTTTGCCGACATATCGCAAGATGTTGACCTGGTGGTGTACGGGCGTAAAATGTACCAACTGATTGTGCCTTACTGGACAGAAGTAGCGAAAAACAAAACCGGGGTAGAAGGCACCGATAAATTTGCAAAGGGTGTTAACGACGTTGAGAAGATCGTTTTTTCGCGAACCCTCGAAAGCGTGGAAGGAAACACCCGCATTCTTCGGGGTAACCTGGAAGAAGAGATACGCAAACTGAAACAGCAACCAGGCAAAAATATTTCTATCGCCGGCATGACCCTGCGCTCCCAATTAACGGCGCTTGGCCTGATAGATGAATTTCATTTTGTGATTCATCCCGGCATTGTAGGACAAGGGAAAAGGTTTATGGAAGATGAAGGGCTTACAGAAACACTCAACTTAAAACTGGTAGCCGCTAAGGTATTTAAGTCGGGATGCGTAGCGCTACATTACGTAAAACAGTAGCATGTGGTCAGATTTGACAACTTTCAAACAAGTTGTCAAATCTTTACGAATCCAAAAGGTATCTGCACATTTACTATTTCTGCCTGAAAAATATCTGTATCGGCACACCGGAAAAATCAAAGTTTTCGCGAAGCTTATTTTCGATGAAGCGATAATAAGGCTCTTTGATATACTGCGGCAGGTTACAGAAAAACGCGAACATTGGCGCGGTGCCCTGTATCTGGGTGATGTATTTAATTTTTACGTATTTGCCTTTGATGGCTGGCGGCGGGAAAGCTTCGATGATAGGCAGCATTACCTCGTTCAGTTTTGAGGTAGGGATCTTTTTATTGCGGTTTTCGTAAACCTTATTGGCAGCTTCAATAGCACGGAAGATACGCTGCTTTTCCATTACCGAAGTAAAGATGATAGGCACATCAACAAAGGGCGCTATTTTTTGATGTATCAGTTCTTCAAAAACTTTGGTGGTTTTGTTATTCTTTTCAATCAGGTCCCATTTGTTTACCACGATAACCAGGCCTTTTTTATTTTTCTCCGCAAGGTGAAAAATATTGATGTCCTGGCTTTCGATGCCTTCAACAGCATCTATCATCAACAGTACTACGTCGGCTTCTTCCAATGCTTTAATGGTACGCATTACCGAGTAAAACTCGATGTTCTCTTTTACCTTTGTTTTTTTACGGAGCCCGGCGGTATCCACCAACATAAAATCATGACCAAACTGATTGTAGTGAATATGTATCGAATCGCGTGTGGTACCGGCAATTGGGGTAACAATATTTCTATCCTTCCCGAGCAAAGTATTAATGAACGATGACTTACCCACATTCGGCCTTCCGGCAATGGTGTATTTTGGCAGCGTGTTAGGCTCCAAAACTTCGTCGTCAAAACATTTAACAACCTCGTCTAATAAGTCGCCGGTTCCTGAGCCTGTCATGGATGAGATGTTGTATATCTCGCCTAATCCCAAGCTATAAAAAGCAGTAGCATCAATTTGTTGTGATGTATTATCAACCTTATTCACTACCACAAAAACAGGCTTTTTGCTGCGGCGCAAAACAGTAGCTATATCATCATCAAGATCGGTAATGCCTGTAGTAACATCAACCACAAACAATAATACCGAAGCTTCTTCTATCGCGATCAACACCTGCTCGCGGATGGCGGTCTCAAAAACATCCTCGCTGTTGGCTACATAGCCACCGGTATCAATTACCGTAAAATCATGACCTGTCCACTCTGATACACCATAATGGCGATCGCGCGTAACACCGCTCTGGTCATCAACAATGGCCTTACGGGCTTCAATTAAACGGTTAAATAAGGTAGACTTACCCACATTCGGGCGGCCCACTATGGCTACTATGTTACTCATGTTTTATTAAGATTCAAGAATTAAGAACCAGGAACCAAGACCCGAGCAAAGATATTCTCTTTTCTTGGTTCTTGTATCTTGACTCTTGCTTCTAATTTTCGTACCCAAATTTTTTCAGGTAATTTTTTTTGCTGCGCCAGTCGGGTATCACTTTAACAAACATCTCCAGGAAAACCTTTTGCAAGAAAAACTCCTCCATGTCCTTACGGGCGTAGGTGCCAACTTTTTTCAGCATTTCGCCGCCTTTGCCAATGATGATGTTCTTTTGCGAATCGCGCTCCACAATAATTTCGGCACTGATGCGGTATATCTTCGCCTCTTCTTTAAAAGCAGTGATAATCACCTCGGTGCTGTAGGGTATCTCTTTTTCGTATATTTTAAATATCTTTTCGCGGATGATCTCCGAAGCGAAAAAGCGGTCGTTACGGTCAGTTAAAAAATCTTTTTCGTAATAAGCCGGGTGCTCGGGTATCATTTCCATCACCAGTGACATAATGGCCTGCACGTTATGGTTTAACGTTGCCGAAACCGCAAAAACCGCCTTTGGCTTTAGGGTTTCTTCCCAGTAAGCTATCTTTTGCTTAACCGTTTCCTCATCCGATTTATCGATCTTATTCACCACCACAATAAGCGGTGCCTGGCTGCCTTGCAATTTTTCCAGAACATCGGCCTCATCATGCTTTTCGTTAATGTCGGTTACCAGTATCACTACATCGGCATCAACTAATGAGCCGCTTACCTGGTGCATCATGGTTTCCTGCAAGGCATAGTGAGGCTTAATGATGCCCGGCGTATCGCTAAACACGATCTGGTAATCTTCCTCGTTAACAATACCCAAAATACGGTGGCGCGTAGTTTGTGCCTTAGGCGTAATGATGGACATTTTTTCGCCCACAAGCGCGTTCATGAGGGTTGACTTACCCGCGTTGGGTTTGCCAATGATGCTTACGAAACCTGCCTTATGACTCATTTAAAAATATTTGAAATTTTATTTGGACTGCAAAGAAACGAATTATATCTTTGCAGTCCAATAAAAACGGAATACAAATTGCATTTCGATAATTGGAAAGCTTATTTTGGAGTAATGATCCAAGCCATACAATAAGCAAACATAGTGCGGGATGGAGCAGTTGGTAGCTCGTCGGGCTCATAACCCGAAGGTCGTAGGTTCGAGTCCTGCTCCCGCTACCGAATTGGACAAAGCGAAATGATTAAGCCCAAAAGCAATCATTTCGCTTTTTTCGTTCAGGATAACTTGCTTCAAATGAGCAAGATGCAAAAACATCGGATTTATTCTTGTGGTTCGAGACTGGTCGTTTTCACGATCATAGGTAACCCCCTCGGGAAAGAGCATATTTTGCAGTCTTTGCTTGGTGTGGTAATCGGCAGAAAGCCACTTTTTAGGCATGTCTACAGCGAATTTCACCGCTAAGTTTACGCACTCCGTAAGGTTCGAGACTTTTTCAGATGCCTTTTGCAAGTTCTCTTCTATCTCCTCCATTTCCTCGTTATACTTTGCGATGTACTTATTAATACAACTCGCTGGTGATGTCCTCCTCAATGAATCGCTCTTCCAGTCGGGCTATTTTGGTGGTTAATTCCTTGTGCTTTTTCTGCAACACGCTATAGCCGTCCTCATAGCCCTTGGTAAACTGGTTAAACGTGGCTATGGCTTGCTGTTTGATAAGTTTTAATACGTCCTTACCCACATCGAGTTTCAAGACCTCCAAGACCTCCGCAAAGCGATTATTTAGCACGTTTGCATTTCGGTTAGTCCCGCATCCGACCGTTGAGCATTTATAGTAATGAATGCCTTTCTTTTTTACCACGTAGCCGTGCAACATCTGGTCGCACTTGCCACAGCGCAGAAACCGCTTTAGAGGCAGGTGGTCGTTTTCCTCCTGCACCTTGTACCCGTGGGTGTTGTTGTCCATGAGACCGTTTACCCGTAAGAACAGTTCCTGGCTTATCAGGGCTTCATGGTTGCCTTTCACTACCGCACCGTCAAGCAAGTTGTGGGCGATGAACCCTGCGTAGAAAGGATTGCGGAATATATGCGCAAGTTTTTGTTTGTAGAGGGTGATACCGTTTGAAGCAAGCCTTTTAAGGATTGCTTCATTGGAAAGGTGCTCTTCCGCTTTCCATTCAAACGCACGGCGTAAGAGTTTGCCTCGTTCGTTTATAACGATCGTTCGTTTGCCGTTTTTTCGAATGCTATCATAACCGTACGGTGCAGTGGTACACCAATCACCTCGCAAAAGCATTTCGCGCATCCCCGCTGTACATTTGCTTATGCCAGTTCGTTTTCCCACGTAGAAAAAAGCAGTGTCATGTTAGCGTGCATTTGCCCTACTGAACTGGTCATATCAATGGGCTGGGTTACGCTCTCCACCAATATATTCAGTTTCTTTAACTCGGCAGTTACGGCGATGGAATGGAGGTTGCGGGAGAACCTGTCCAAACTGAACACGATGATATGCGATATTTTCTCATGCGACTTTTTCACAAATGAAAGCATGCTTGAAAACTCCTTGCGCTCGCTGTCGCTGGTTGCCGATTCGTACGTGGCACCAAAGAATTTCACGACATCATAGTTTCTTTTTAGGGCGTATTCGATACAGGCCTTGCGCTGCGTGTCGAGGCTAAGATTTGTTGCCTGATCCTTAGAACTGACACGGGTGTAAATCACCGCCCTTTTGCCGATGACTGATTGTTCCTTCGCGCCTTTTCCAAAGGCCTTTAAGATGGTTGCTCCACTCATAATAGTGAGATTTTCAATGTATTTCTATGCCTTTAAGATACGGTTTTTTAAGGTGCTTTCCAAATTTTGACCCCGTTTTTTTGTGAAAATCGAACACTATTTTAGTGAAGGTTTTGAGGGTTTCGATGACCTGCTGTGCCTGCTCATCTGTGAAGTGGGAAAATGACGGACACGCCCGTACTTCCTCAATGGTGAGGTCGTGTTCCCGTGCATAGTCAATCCGCTCCATATCCCTTTACCGCTTACAGTTCGAAATCATTGTCCCAATCCTCGTTCCGTATTTCCGCTTCGGTGTCCAAGTCGGCATAGATGTCGTTGAACTCCTCATCATAGGGGAACGGCTGCCTTTTTTCAAACAGGCGTATGGTTTCAAGTGCGCTGTCCAATGCCTCCTTTTCCTGCGGGCTGATTTCCTCCTCAATGACTTGGAAGGGGTTGAACGACACGGTTGACTTGACCGTGCCGTTAAAGGTCGTCAGGCTCGGTTCGGCCTGCCGCTCGAACGCCTTTATGCGGCTGATTGCCCGCACGTAGTCGCTCTTTCTCACTTCCCGTATTTCGTTGAATACTGCCTGCTGTTTTTCGTCCATTTGCTTTTCCATTGTCTTGTCGTTAAGGGTTATTGTGTATGTATTCCAAAAGCGTTGTTTCCGCTGTTTCTAAAAGTTTTGATACAGAAAGGATTGAGTTTGTGGATAGTGCATTAGTAGCCATGCTCACCAACTGCAATACCCGCAACAGCGTGTCCCTATCCGCAATGAGGTGCGTTCCTTCCTCCTCTGCGATAATGACATTTCGTGCGTAGGTAATTGGGCGTTGGTTGTATTTTCGTGCCCGTGCCTTGATGATGCCGTATTGTTTGAGCGTTACCTCGAAGCGGATTTCCTTCCGTGGTCTGCTTTGCCTTTTCCATGCTCGTTTATACTGCGTTCTGTAGTTTCGCTTGGCTTGCACAATAGCCTCCTTAGTGCCGTGCAAGACATCGGCATCAAGTAAGAATTGATACAAGGGTTTGCTACGGATTTTCATTTATGCAAACAGTGGGATTTCTGTATCGGAGGCATTGGATTGCAATTGCACTGGCGGCATGTTGGCGTACTGCCTAAAGTTCAGGTTGCGCCAGTATGGGCTTAGATACCCACGAATAATGGGCACATTGGAGGCTATAATAAGCGACCTCCATTTTGGCAGTAACCGTGCTTCGGCAACGGTAACGAGGCTTTTAGTTTTCTTTGTACCGTCTTCGTCAATATAATTACACTTTCCACTAAGGGCTTCGATGTCCCTCAAAACGTCAATATTTGAATTGCCCCCCAAGAAAATTTTGGTGGCGCAGTTGACCGTAATGTTTGGGGCTTCTTCGCCGTAGCGGGACTTCAATTGGGTAACGCTTTGGAGGCACAACAGCGTTGATATGAGGTGTTTTCTGCCATTAGCCAAGGCGAGGGGTAGGATTTTTATGTAGTATGCCGCACACTCCTCCAAAATGACGTGTATGGGTAGTTCCTTTTTGGTCGGTATTCGAGATAAGGCGTGATTGAAGAATTGCTGAAAAAACATTCCCGTCAAAATTTGGCAGTATTCCGCTGTTCCAACGCTTCCCAAAAGATAGACTGCGGTCGGTGTACGCCGTAACTCTGCAAAATCAATTTTGGTAGTTGTCGAGGTAGCCTTGGCGATGTCGGGATCTGAGAAGATGACCAAAGCGGCCTTTGCGGAAGCCAAAATATTCTGCAATGTTTTTTCGCTGTTAC
This sequence comes from Mucilaginibacter rivuli, assembly GCF_019391655.1. Taxonomy (GTDB): domain Bacteria; phylum Bacteroidota; class Bacteroidia; order Sphingobacteriales; family Sphingobacteriaceae; genus Mucilaginibacter; species Mucilaginibacter rivuli. The sequence continues at coordinate 428,577 of NZ_JAHXPQ010000001.1, forward strand.
CGATAAACGACATGTATTCGGTGATAAGCTTTTTGTCTCCCGTTTGCGCCACCAGTTCGTCTACTTTTTTTGACGAAGCAGGGGAACAGAGGCAGTGAACAAGGTGCAGAACGTTCGCAAAATTGCGGTATTCTTCGGGTTGATACAGCGTTAGTTGCGCCAGTAAGACCAAAATCGTCTTCACGGAAAGCGACCAGAATTTGTCCCCTTTGGAGCCTGCATCGAGCGTTGATGCTACCAGAATGTCAATGACCTGGTATATCTCGTTGGGATTTTCGATGTTGACTATGGGGTTGTACCCAACGCCAACTGTAGGGTCTGAAAGGTGGACGGGTAGTATCTTAGTGTGGCTTGATTTAAACCCGGAAGTCTTAGTTATCAACTCACCGCTTATATCTGTAATTAAAATACTGCACTGTCGGAGTAGGAATAAATTTTGACAGATTAACGTTGAAGTTTTGCCCGAACCTGACGGTCCGAACACGGCGGCGTTTGCCATCGAGCGCCTGCGGGACATTCTGCGGTTGCGCCCGATATACAGGCCCTTTCCCCACGGCGTGGCAATCCGCAGCGTGCTGCTGAATGAGGCGTTCTCGCCGTTTTGCCTGCTTAGCAGCAGACCAATTGCTTGAAAGAACTCCACGATAATCATTATCACGCCTCGTATGAAAGATAGTATGAATGAGGTTGCTGTTTCCATGGGTTTTAAATCAGGTGAATGTTTTTTTTGCTTGTAAAACAATGTCTAATGCCATTTTGAGGGTAAACTCTGCTACCGCCAACAGGCAGTAGCAGAGGAATTTCAGGAACTGAACAACTACCCTCATAGTAGTTGAAATTTGGTGGCTATGTGAGTGGTTGCGCCGTGTGCGGTGAGCATGTGCTGATAGAACCCTGCAATCTTCATATAAGTATTGTTTTGTGTGAAGGATTGCGGGTTATAGATAAACCACATTTCGAGGCCATGTAATTGTGTTAGCGATACTTCTGCCTGTAATTGGTTTTCTATATCGTGAGGCGTTGCGTGCAATCGGGCAATGGTGCGGGCATCGTAAAAATTGGCAACGTTGCTGTTCTCCATTAGGTCGCTGTAGATTAAGAGGTATTGATGTGTTGCTTGAGACACGGCAAGTTTATTGGCCTGCCTTGCGATGGTGCGAAATGCGATTGAGTAGGGTCGGGTGGTAGTGTGGATGCTGACGTCAAGGCCTTGTTGCACCTGTTGGATGAACTGCTGTATTTTCGCCTTACGCATGGGGAGGTTGCCCGTCCACTGGCTCTCTGCATCCAATGTTGCCACCTGCACATCATTCACGTCTAAGTCGGATATATAGGTGGTGGTAATGCGGACGCTTTGCCACGGGTTTGCCTTTAGCCCTAATTGCGAAACAACTTTTTGGGCTGTGGGTGTGACCGTCATGCTGTCCGTTATATCACGTACAATAACTATATCAGTATCAATAACGGCGGTTCTTCCTGTGCAACCTATCGCCAGCGTATACATACTATAAGCGAGGCGTATTTGATGATCGTTTTCATGGATTCGGTTGTTTGGGATGAAAATTGGTGTTGAACTCAAAAGGGTAATGATCAGCGTACTGTGGGTGTGCATTATCCCTTCGGTGCATCATGTTGTGCTTTATAAACAGTGACAGGCCTTCGTGTGCCTTGTTAATGATAATTGCTTCAAGCGATTGGCCGTATTCGATTATTGAGGCATTCAGTTGCCGAACTTCGAGATATTCAATTTCAATTGCTCGTTCCTCTTGTTTCAAGCGTTCTAGTTCGACCTCATTTTCAAGTTTGTCGCTTATCAACTTTCTATACTCCCGCATCTCGTGGCGCAGTTCTCGGGACGGCACATAGAAGTAGTTGATAGCAACCGTTGCGCTAAAGATGAGTTGTGAAATGATGATAAATGGAATAGGGGAATACTGAAAATGAACTTTGGTATTTTCGAGTGCCTGCTGTTCGAGGTATAAGGCACGGTGCATTGCCATGTAGGTGAACAGGCAGGCCATAACAGAAAAGATAACTGTCACTATGAGACGTTTTTGGAAGGGCGTTTTGCCAAACGATACAATCCATTTAAAGAAATGAGTTACAGTCGCCACTAAAAAACCAAAGAACAAGCCTAACACCATCGCTTCCGCATACCCCGATCCCCAGGCGGTGAATACCTGAATATTGTATATGCTGTCGAACATGCAGAGGATGCCAGTTGCCACGTGAGCCAACAATACTATGAGGTGGCTGTACGGTTCTTTCTTTCCTTTCAGGCGTACTTCTATCTGATGGCCTTTCTCTTTATTTGCTGTTTGGCGATTGTGGACATCTTGCAAACGGCTTTCGGTTACCTGCTTATGCTCGGCTACCTCATGGATACTCGTTTTAATTTGCAGGTGGCGATTAACTTCATCTACCAGACCTTGAAACTTTCGATGGTCTTCTCCCCAGTACACCCCTATATTGTTGTTGTCAGGAGGGGGTAGATTACGATGTGCGTAGGTCTCTGCGTTGATGGCAATCAGCCTGCGGATTTCCGCAAGCTGATGCGCTACCAGTTCGTCCAGTTCGGGCAAACAGTATCGGTTTTTACTTAGTGTCATGCTCTTTTGGCTTTATGTTATTGATTTGTGTTGGTTCGGTATATCGCTCCTTGAATAGCTGAGTTGCTTGCACGGCGTTTATTTTTGATTCGATTGCATATAAGTATGCAATACTTATCTTGTTATCGATTTCCGCTTCGAAGTGGGAAATGTTTTTCTTTTTTTGCTTTTTCATATCTTTCGTATCTTGTTAATACAAAGATTTCAATCTAAAAAATCACCATAAAGCCAATGATGCGCACATTGCGCCCTTTTGCGCGCACATTGGCCTATTTGAATCAAGAATATGAATGCAAGAAATCCTAACGGCGATCCTTATACTGTCAGTTTTCTTATTAACTTAAGAGATAAGATTATCTGGCGATATGGATTAAACAAAAAAGCGGAGAAAGATAATCCTACGTTGCTAATACCTGACAGTAAAAATAGCCCACACATAAAAAGACTGAAAGAGGATATTAAGATTAGGACTGGTAGAGAAATTTCAACCGGAAGTTTACATAATGCCTTATATCATGAAGATAACGATGACAACAGGAAGCTATTAAAGTGGTTAAAAAAGAAGACAATCGATACTCTAAATGATTATATATCTACGGTACACCCTAATGATTCAACTTTTGAAGAAGCGGGAGAAAACAATTTATTGGGAGCAAAGGAAATTAGCAAAGGGTATAAAAACTATCTTGAAAACAGCACATTGGCATTTTCTCCCGAAGACTTTTATATATACAAATTACTTGATGACTGCCAATGGTATGGCGTCGCTAAAGGTTGGGATAAGGAAAGAAAACGCCATGGTTTTGCAAAACAACAGATATTATTATCTTTTAAGGTGCCAAGCGCAGTATCCATAATTATGAATGGCGATCATGGCTCCGGCAAATCTACTTTCTTAAGGCGACTATGCCTTTCTATTACTGATTTCGATTTTAAGGTGCTTTGGATAACAGACTTTGTTTATTTTACCGACAAAGAACTGCTGGAACTATCGAAACAAAAAGAAACCAATTATATTCTTTTTGTTGAAGACTGGACTAAATACGCAAAGCACATTATCTCAACCCAATTTTTAGACCGTATCAATAACATCAAAAACGTCAGAGTTGTGATAGGTGACATATTGAGAACAAATAGGCAGGATTACGAAAATTATCTTAGTTCACCCAAAAATGTAATCACACTTAGAGCCAATGAAAATAAAATCATACTTGATCATGTTTTTGGTTATATGAAGACATGGAAGGAAATTTCCGAAAAAACGTTACCAGATGACTTTTTTAAAAGCCAATTATTTATCATTTTATTTGTTTTGGCTCGTTCTCAATCACAGGACGAAAACGCTTTTAATAAGACTGAACCAGTAGCAGGTCAATTTAGAAAGATTGTTTTTAAAGACTTGAATGTTTTGATGAACTTATGTCCAGCTATATGTTTGGGAATTTTTTTTCTACGCATTTTTATATTCAAAACATAAAGTAACAATAAGTCATAACTCGTTTTTGTGGCTTGTTCACCATGGTTCTCGCACAAAAGAAGAAGGATTAAAATTACAAGATCGATTTAGCAAACCTGACGAGAATGATCCTGTATGGCAAATACTATCTCGCTATATACATTTAAAGTGGGAGGTGCTTTCTAATCGCCGTGACGGATATTTTAGTTGCTTTCATCATGATTTGTTAGTCAGTGAAGGTTTTTTGCCTTATATCGAAGAAAGAGGCCTACCTCTTGAATCAATAGAGAACAAATTAATTGGGATATTACAACGAGCAGGTGAAATACATTTCTATGATACAAATGATGGGACTGTAAAATGGGACTGGATGAAGAATTTACGTTGGGGACAAATAATTGGTAATAAATTTGAGGGGATGAATGACGTCCTTAACGCAGCCTTAAAAGCTATGTTTTTGGATTCTTATGGCCCAATTAAACCCTGATATTTACAAATTCCAAGCAATTTAGTATACTGCCTGAAATCCTGCAAAATCATGTTGCTAGGTAATTAGAGTAAAGTCGAGAATTATTTACTCTAATTACCTAACAACAGAAACCATGAAAATAATATCTTTGACTGATGAACAACACACCCATCTAAAGAATCTCCACAATGAATTACTAACCTCAAATTCACTTACTATTGCTGATCGAGAATGTATCATTGACTTAATTTCCCCGTTTTTGACTTCAGATAATGTTATTTTCACTAACAATGTCCCAGAATTACCACCGCAACAGGATTATACGATAAATGAGCACATAAAGATGTTACTCAGTGATTGGAAAAAATTGTTGCTCAGTTTGCCTGGCTTCGACTTTTGCCCTACTTGTTATATCGTTAATGATGATGCAAAAGAGTTTTTAGAAAAAAATATAGTTATGATTTCTGAATTTTCTCCAACGATGTCTTTTAATATGAAAAGAGACAGTGGATTTGAATTGCGTCTAAAAAATGATGGAACAGGAGATTTTTGGTTCCCAACTTTCGAAGATGCAAAACAATATCCCGAACTGTACAACTTCAAAGGTTCGTGGAAAGAAGCGTACGACCTCCTTATTGAAACATTGAAAAAAGGCTGGCCGATGGAAGAGTTCCCCGAAGAGCTGTTACCGCTCTTGAAAAAGTAACACCCCAAGCACCGATATAAATGTATCGGTGCTTTTTATGGATTGGCAAATACATTGAGTAGCTTTAGCTATGGCAATCGTCAAAATTCTTGCTCGGCACAGTCCCTCCTACACTTCGCTTATCAAATACATTTTGAACGAAGCAAAGGCGGACAAGTTGCAGATGTTTACCAACAATCTGCGTTCTAATACTGTAGACGAATATGTGAAGGAATTTATCACTAACGAGGCTTTTCGCAAACAATCACGCTCCGACCAAATATACTTGTTCCATGAGATAGTGTCATTTAGTGCGGTTGAAAACAACACACTCCTTACACCTGAATTGCTCGATGATTTGGCGCACGAATATATGCGGCTGCGTGGTAATACTGGCGTGATGCTCGGTGCAGTGCATCGAGATAAAGGCCACGTCCATATTCATTTTTGCGTATCAGCCCTACATTTTCGCACAGGCAAATCGTTTGGACTTGGCAAGGCTCAATTGTTAGAACTAAAATCATCCTATCAGAAATACCACCAGTTACACTATCCCCAACTTTCAAACAGCGCACCCGCTCATGGCAAGGGTGGACGGTATATGAGCGACAGGGAACGCCGGGCTAAAATGAGGGAGAGCGTCAAAGAGAGGGTATCGCACTGCCTTTTGGAGGCTAAGTCCCAAAGCCACTTTCTCGAATTGCTTCGACAGGCAAGCCTGCCTCATTACGAGCGAGGTGCCAAGCCCGCTGGCGTGGAAGTCGAGGGGATAAAATTCAGGTTTTCCCGCATTCTTGAACCCAACGTGTTTGAACTGCTGCCAAATGAGCGAAGTGAGGAGCAAAGAGTGCTTTCGGAAATCGCTGCCATCAGAGCCAGGCAGAAAGGGCACGATAGGGATATTGAGGAAAGGGAGCGGTAATTTTGTACTTTTATCAATTATCAATTTGCCATGGCATTCAAAGCACTGTTCAGCATCCGCCACCTTATTCTCAGCGACTTGGAGGTGGCGCGAACCCCCTCATTTCACCTTACCAACCACCATCCGATCAAAAGCCGTATTCTCGATGGCGACATATTGCAAGTTGTCGGGGTAAAGGCGGCCCGTTCATTTTTAAAACACACCTTAGGATACGCGATATTTGACATAGGGAGCGATGATGCCAGCTATTCAGCCGTAAGCGGCAACGCCTTCAGAATTACGACATATAGCATACAGACGTTTCTTGCGTTCCTGTGGTTCGTAAGGGACAACAGCATAAAGGTGGAAGAGGCGTACTTCGTGGATAGCGAAACTGGACAATGGCGGTGGTGGAACAGCCACCCCGACTGCTCCCTTAGCGACGGCACGTCAGGGGACACGCCATTCACGAAAGCCGAAATACATGCAGCGACAGGCCTCTTGCTGACATATACCAAAGTCTGTCCGAAGGATTTTGCCAGCCCCAACCCTGATGACATTGTAACCGAGGCAAAAAATCTTGACGAAACCGTTTCAGCCCGCAAGTTAAACTCAGCGTTTGACAACAGCATCGAAAGAGCCATGGCGTTCCTAAACACCGCACGATGGACTTCGAATATCCCCCAGAAGATCACGCACTACATGTCAATTTTGGAATGCCTGTTCTCGGTTGACGCAAACGAGATAGTCCACAAGGTTTCCGAAAGGGTAGCGCATTATGTCGGTGGAAGCAGCACGGAAAAGTTGGAGATTTTTAAGCTCGTGAAGGCGGCATATGGAGTTCGGTCTACCTATGTGCATGGCGGTACAAGCAAGATGAGTTCCGTTCAATTGTGCGAACTGTCAAAACAGACCGATGACATTATTCGCAGGGTACTGACCAAAGTGATAACGAAAGACCATGTTCAGTTCTTGAAGTCAAACAATTCCATGACGGAATATTTCAACAGCCTCATTTTTCAATAGAGTGAGTAGGAGTAGCAAGATAGTGTGTCCCTCCGAGACAGATTGGTATCTTGCCTTGTCGTCGGGACACACTATCTTGCGGGGATATCCCCGTACCCCTTAGGCGCATCGCAAAAACTAAGCCCCTCAAATGCAAGGGGTGCAATTACGGGGAAAGAGACATTGGCCGAGTGTAATTGTACCGCATCACGCCGAGCGTGACGGAATCGCCGTTCACCGCACCTATTGATTGAGCAGCTTTTTCTTCTGAACGTCGTATTCTGCCGCCGTGATTGCGCCGCCGTCATACAGGGCCTTAAGCTTCTTCAACTGGTCAAACTTGTCACCGCCTTCCGCAGCCGTAGTCGCAGCGGCATTCGCCTTGCAGGCGGCGATTTCGCAGGAGGCTATGCAGTCCTCGATCCAGAGGTCGAAGTTGTTTGCGCCGCCCATTCCGACCGCAAACACCACCTTCTCTGCTCCGTTCGCCTTGGAGCTGTGAATCTTTTTAATCACGGTGTTGTACCCCGAGCCGTTCCGCTCCAAGTTGTGGCTGTCCGCACCCTTGGTAGCCGTGCTCATGAACGTCATCCACCCCGCATACTGCACGTACCGGAACGTCCCGTTTGGCGCGGAGCCCTGCCCGAGCCTTACGGTGTCGCCGATGCGATACGTGATGCCGTTTGACGCCTTGTATTCGGTGAGTTTCTTGCCCAGGCCCAATATCTGGGCGAACGACGCAAGGGGCAGCAGCAGGAGGAGAAAGGCGAGTTTTTTCATGATTTCTGGTTTAAGGGTTTAGTGCATTGATGGTTATGTTACTTGTTAGGCCAAATCTAAAAAACATAAATGAAAAATACAACTGATGCGTTGTACAACATGTAAGTTGTTTCCTATTCTTTTATACTTCCAATGGAAAAGGAAGTACTACTCAAAAAGCTTGGCGCGCGAATACGTGAAATTCGTTCTGGAAAGAACATTTCACAGTTAAAGTTGGCGCATAGCATTGGAAAAGACCAGCAATCAATACAGCGATTAGAGGCGGGCAATATAAATCCCTCCTATTATTACCTCTATGAGATAGCGACAGGGCTCGACATTACAGTCTCTGAACTGCTTGCGCCTTTGTATAATAAGGGTTAATCATCCTTTGAGGAACAGTTGATACCTCTCTTATCGCTGGAATGCAATGCAAACCCGTTAGTTTATTAATAAGCAATCACCAGCGAGGAAAGTTATGTGTTTAGGCATAATATCATGACGGTGCGTAATAATATCTTTATAATTCTTGGATTAAATAAATAATCTATATTTGGGTCTCTCAAACGATAACGATCGTTTGAAATGATGACCGTTTCCCCCTGTCATCTGAAACTGTTTCCTACTTAATTTAAAAAATATGAGAAAACTCATCCCTTTGGCTGCGCTGTGCGCAGTGACCATTTCTTTGAAAGCGCAAACTACCAACACCTATCCAACAAGCGGCAACGTTGGCATAGGGAGTCTTTTTCCAGATGCAGGCTTGGAATTGAGAAAAATCAGTGAACAATTAAGGATTGGCTATGATTCGACACACTATACATCCTTTACGGTAGCCAGTACTGGCGGGCTAAAAATACAATCGCCGTCGTCTCAAACATTCATCAATACACATAGGGAGCTTGCTGGTAACAATATAGGGTTAACAATAGATGTCTACCATGGGGTTAAAATTGCGCGGGGCACGGGGGTGCATGCGGAATCGCTTCTTGATATCTACACGGTAGATCCATATGTAACTGGAGCACCTTTATTAAGGGTGCGCAACAGTGACCATGATTTCTTTGGTGTGGCCAGTAGCGGTAATGTTGGAATAGGTGCCGATAATCCTTTATCACTCCTCCAAGTTGATGATGGGTGCACAAAAGCATCTATAGGCGATGCAAGCGGCGCAGGGTTGAACTGGGGAACAAGCTACTTGGGATTTAATGCCACAAGGTCTGACACGACTTGGCATATAAATAATGACACCCATTACAACGGCGGGGGCGTCATCTATTCGAACATTTACGGGGATATGTATTTTGCGCCAATCGCCTCAACAGGAACGGGCAACCAGACACTGACTGATTCACAGATAAAAAACAAAATCACGTTTCGAATAGCAGCCGACGGCATCACGTACGCCAAAAAGGTCAAAGTGGAAGCTACCAGTTGGCCCGATTATGTATTCCACCCAAAATATACGCTTAAGCCGCTTTCAGAAGTTAAAACATATATAGACCAAAATCATCATTTACCCGACATGCCATCGGCGGAAAAGGTGGAAAAGGACGGCTTGGATTTGGGCGAAATGAACAAGACGCTCGTCAAAAAGGTCGAGGAGCTGACCCTGTATCTTATTGAGCAGAACAAGCGCATTGAAAAGCTGGAGGAAAAATTAAGATCCACTCAAAAATAACACCATTACTCACTTCCAACCTGCCAACAAATGTTATTTAGATATCTTACCATACCAAAATTAGGAACGGTCTTCTTGCTTGTTTTGCTACTGTCCCAAAACGTGTTTGGTCAGCAGCCCAACCAGCCAGCCGTTTTGCCGCCGTCCCCGCAAGCCCATGCGCTCATTCAATACAATTCGCCTGAAATAGGGCTGAACACGGGCACGCTGCAACTCTCCATTCCCTTGTTCGAGCTGAAGGACCACGATTTCAGCATGCCCATAAGCCTCAAGTATGCGACCAACGGTGTAAAGGTTGATGAGGCCGCTTCGCGGGTTGGCATGAGCTGGGTGCTAAATTCTGGAGGCGTGATAATCAGGTCAGTGAACGGACGCCCCGATGAACTGAGCACGCGCATCCACCCGCCAAATGACGGAACCGCGTTAGACCAAAGCATGCTGACGTATCTCCAAAACGTTACCCAGATAGCGACATATGATTCAGACCCCGACGAGTTCTATTTCAATTTCAACGGGTACAGCGGCAAGTTCATATTGGACAGCAATATGCATCCCGTATGCATCCCCTACATGGGATTGAAAATCGATTACTCCGGCGGCACAACCCCGACGATTGCCATCACTACTCCTGATGGCACCGTTTACAGTTTCCAAGACATCGAGCAAAGCACCATTGTGCCATTCTGTTACGGAGACAGCAACCCAATCCAAGGTTCACCTATTCCCACCGCATGGTATCTTTCCAGTGCAATAAACAAGGATGGAAATGGATGCAATTTCCACTACGAGGACGTGAACCTGCAGCATATCACTGGGGTAACACAGACTACGCAACGTTCAGATGATCTTTGGAATCTAATAAACGGTGGAGATCACATAGGTGAGTCAACCTCTTGCCAAACCAATCAAACATCATTCTGTACCAGCTATGTTTACCTATCTACGAAGCGAATAGCCAGTATTAGCTGCGGTAGCGCAACAGTGAATTTTTATTATAAAGGCAGACAAGACTTGCTTGATGATAAGCTGGTAGATTCAGTTACATTAAAAACAGGTGCGAAACTAATCGACAGGTACAAGTTTGACTATACTACCGCCACGGCGAGCACCGCTTACGAAAATCCGCAATTGCTTATTGACACCACATTGGTGCATCGTCCGTTCCTAACTGGCATACACCACTTGGGCGGTTCAAACGGGCCCGATCAGGTGTATCACTTGACTTATAACGACATTCAGGCGTTGCCGCAACGTTCATCTTTTGCACAGGACTATTTTGGCTATGCAAATGGCAAGCACAACTTTAATTTCCTGCCCATTCAGACGGATTCTTTAATGGCGCATATTTTCCCCTCCAATGCGACTGCATCGGCCGATCGCTCGATAGATTCAGCATACGCGGCAAAAGGCGTTTTGAAAACGATACAATATCCTTCGGGCGGGTTGGATAACTTTTATTACAAGGGGAATGATTACCCTACAAGGGACACCATACCGCCAGGCAAAACCACCTTGGGTAACAACCAAACATCAGGTAGCACGGTTCCTGTTTCCCGCAATTCAGCTAACTTTCAAATACTTTATAATTACCCGCCATTCCTCAAGCTTTTTGCTGGCACGTTGATTCTTGCAGACGGTGATGGGAATACAAGCGTTGATCCCGATGCCGATTTGGTCAATGTACAAATAATCAGGACATCTGATAATGCCAGTATGTTCTCGCAAACATTGAAAGCGGGGCAACAAATCAATCAAAATATTACGGGGCTTTCACTGAGTACTAATTACTATCTCCATATCGAGGTGCTATACCCAAACATTAAAGCAACCAGCAACATTACATACCCCAATGGTGATGCGGTGGTAAGCAATGTAAATAAACCCACCGGAGGTGTTCGGATAGATAAGATCGTTACCAGTGACGGACTTGGCCATAACACCATTAAAAAATACTATTACTCCAACATCGACAGCCTAAGCGTGTCGTCAGGCGTAAAGCCCAAAGACCCGATATTTATCAGAATGATGGACTACATCTACAGGACTGGCATCCAATTGTATTTCTGCAGAAAGTATACCCTAAGCTCAAACACCTGCTATCCCTTATACCAGTACGGGCAATCAACTATTCAGTATGGGACGGTAACGGAAAGCCTGGGTGGTGACAGTTTCGAAGGCGGCGGGATAATGCACCAATTTAATTATCAAAGGGACGGGTTAACTAAAACTTTGATAGCGGCGACCTTTAACCTGGGATTTAAATATTCTAATACCGGCTATCTAAACGGATATGAAAAGGAAACGAATTACTACAAGCATTCAGGCGATATATTGTCCAAAGTCAAGCAGGTATTCAATTACTACTCTGTAAATTCAATCGTTGGAACTACAATACCAGCCTACATAGCGAACAGGTATTTCGATGGCCCGGATCATTACAGCCCTCCTATATGGATGGAGTTTGCGGGATACGAACTCTACAAATACACGCAAAACTCACGCTGGGTGATGCTTGATTCCACCAAGACACTGGATTATCAAACCGGCACTACACCGATTATTTCAACGGTAAAGCGAAGCTATGACAACATCTATAACCTACTGCCCACGCAGGTAAGCAAACTAACAAGCAAGCAGGAGAATTTGGTGTCTGTAACCCGTTATCCCCATGAAATGGTAGCGGCGGCGCATGATCCGCAAGGGACGTATCAGGACATGATCGACAACCATATTTACACTATTCCCATTGAAGAGTCGGTTACCCTGAACAGCTCACCCATTTCGCTGAAGCGGACTAATTACAACAAGCCCGGAGGTAAATTCAAGCCTGATTCAATAGAGTACCAAACCAACAGCAACCCAGTCCAAACCTATACGATTTTCAATTCGTATGATGCCTTTGGGAATGTCACTTCATTGAAAAACCACGGAGGGCCCACCACCTCCTATCAATGGGGATACAACCACGAATATCCAGTTGCCGAATGCAAGAACGCATCCAACACCGAGTTTTATTACGAGGGCTTTGAAGAAAGCACGGCAAGCGGTGTAACCACCGGAACGGCGCATACGGGCAGGAAATATTCAACCAGCGCCTCGGTAAGCTGGACACTGCCCAACAGCCGTACGTATGTCATCAGCTACTGGTACTTAAGTGGCGGTGCGTGGCTGTTCTCAGGCGAACAGGCGTTTACCGGATCGTTCACGATGCAAACCGCATCGGGATATGACGATATCCGCATACACCCTACAGATGCGCAGATGACGACATATACCTATGACTTGTTAGTGGGCATGACGAGTGCGATAGGTGGCAAGGGACAGACGACATATTACGAGTATGACAGCTTCCAGCGTTTAATTAACGTAAAAGACCAGGACGGCAAGATACTGAAACATACCGATTACCATTACCAAAACCAATAGCCATGAAAAACATGATCAAAAAATATCATAAGAGGTTATTGGTTGTAGCAGGTTTGCTATTCAGTATATCGACAGCCTATGCGCAGGTAGCGGATACGACGCTGCGTTCTGCCAATACTACGGGAAACATAATCGCCACCCACAGCATTATGCTTGACACGGGGTTTTCGGCAGGATTTACAGGTGCATTTAGTGCAACTATCGTCCCATCATCTTTGTTCAACTGCGGCGTTTTAGGTATTCCGAGCAGCACGATGAACTACGTAGCCACCTATGTGCCGAGGATACCCATCGCCGATGCAAGTACATTTGGCTCGCATACCATATGCGAGGTCAACCAGACAATACAATACCTTGATGGCTTGGGCAGGCCATTGCAGACGGTGCAGGTAAAGGCCAACCCCAAGGGCACAAAAGATGTAATACAGCCGGTGGCATACGACGCGTTGGGAAGAGAACCCATCAAGTACCTACCTTATACTACCAATGCAGGTACATCTGGCAATTACCGTTCGGATGCATTAACGGGGACAAGCGGATACAGTAACAGCGGACAATACAGTTTTTACAATCCAAGCACACCACAAAACTACAGTAGCAATACCAGCCCGTACGCAGTCACTATATTTGAGCCATCGCCATTGAACAGACCGTTGGAACAGGGTGCACCTGGCAGGGTATGGCGGCCTTCAAGCAGCCGCACCGATACGGCAGGCAGAACGGTAGTGATGGATTATGGTACCAATGCAACAAGCGAAGTATTGCTGTGGGTGGTGAACAGCACGGGTGCAACGGCAAGCGCAAGCTATGCGGCAAATACATTATACAAAACCATTACCAAGGATGAAAACTGGACAAGCGGGAAAATTGGTACGACGGAAGAGTTCAAGAACATGGACGGCCATGTTGTTTTAAAAAGAATATGGCAAAGCGATACCAGCAGTTTGAATACTTACTATATTTATAATGACAACAACCTGCTAAGCTATGTAGTACCTCCACTGGTAACAGCTACCACTTTTTCCGAAAGCAATGCTATATTTACCAACTTGATCTACGGTTATCATTATGATGAACGCGACCGCCTTGTACAAAAAAAGATTCCGGGCAAGGGTTGGGAGTACATGGTGTACAACAAAATTGACCAGGTTGTCGCCACACAGGATGCCAACCAAAGAACGAATAACCAGTGGATCGTCACTAAGTATGATGCTTTAGGCAGAACGGTGATAAGTGGCATACTGTCAACAACAGACAGCCTGACAACGCTGCGAACTACAGTAAACTCGGCCACTACCTTATGGGAGAGCCGTGCACCGGGAAGTGATTATACGAACGTAGCCTGGCCTACAGCTGCCATTACCAAATTATCAGTAAGCTATTATGATAATTACGATATTCCCAATTTGCCCTACGACCACCATACAGAGAACTGCATAATGACAAGGGGCCTGACCACAGCAACGAAAATAAACGTGCTGGGCACAACCGATATGCTGTGGACTGTGAACTATTATGATGACAAGGGCAGGGTAACCAGTACCTACGCGCAACATTACTTAGGTGGCACGATTAACACAGGTAATTATGATAAGATAGTAAATACTTACGACTTTACCAATGCTGTTACGGCCAGTACACGGAACCATTACACAGCGACAGCAGTCAGCAGCCCTGCCGTAACCATTGCCAATACCTTTGTTTACGACCACGTGGGCCGCAAACGCCAGAGCTTTGAGAACATCAACAGTGCGGCAAGCGCGACACTGATAAGCCAGGTTGACCTGAACGAAACAGGGCAGGCTTATCAAAAGCATTTGCACAGTACGGATAATGGTTCGAACTTTTTGCAGGATATAACATACAGCTATAACGAACGTGGATGGTTAACGAATAGCAGCAATAGCAAATTTAGCCTGACATTGGATTATAATACCAATATTAGCACAGGTGCAACACCGCAGTATAACGGCAATATAGCACAGATGTACACCACATCCGACCATACTGCTGCAGGCAGTAAGATGAAATACACCTACGATGCATTGAACAGGCTGACAGCAGCGGACCATTCCAACTCATTGTTAACAGAGAATGGCATCAGTTATGATAAGATGGGTAACATTTTAGGGTTAACAAGAAGCGGAGCGAGCGCGGCGGTATTGGCTTATACTTATACAGGCAACCAGCTAACCGCGGTTACCAACAGCGGAAGCGCATTCAGAAGTTACAGTTATGACGGCAACGGCAACGCGACGACAGATGGCACAAACAAGAATATCAGTTATAACATACTGAACCTGCCGCAAACAGTAACGCAAAGTTCAGCAACCTTAGCTACGTATACCTACGAAGCATCGGGAGTGAAGGTAAGAAATACAGGCAGCGATGGTACATGGGATTATGTCAGTGGCATAGTTTATCATAATAGTGCGATAAGTTTCATTCAAACCGAGGAAGGGCGCGCAGTGCCAAACGGGGCGAACTATAGTTATCAATATAACCTGAAAGACCATTTGGGTAATAATCGTGTAAGCTTTGATAAAAATGGCGTGTTACAGGAAGATGAATATTATGCCTTTGGTTTACGTAACCCTAAATACGATAATTCCAACAACAACCGTTATCTTTATAATGGAAAGGAGATGCAAACTGACCTTGCTAACCAATACGATTATGGCGCAAGATTCTATGATGCGGTGATTGCAAGGTGGGGGCATATAGACCCCAAGGCTGAACTTTATTTTAACTGGTCTCCGTATAATTATGCATTGAATACTCCAATCAACGCTATTGATCCAAATGGTCATTTAGTGATATTTATTAATGGATGGCAGGCGGGAAGTGGTGTAAATACCAACTATTGGTTAGATTCAAAATCGGGGAAAAGATTCGACTGGGACGTTCAATGGCACTTTAATGATTTGAAATCAAGATATTATGATGGCAATTTGGGCGGGTATGTAAATACCGCCGTATCGCTAATTACTGATGTTAATGAGGGAAATCTTTCGGGAAGTAACAGATATAATGCAGGTAAAAATCAAGGCGACCATGATGCAGAAGCAATTATTACAAGTTTGAGCAGGTCAGGTGGAGTCATTACGGAAAGCCTTAAAATTGTTAGTCATAGTATGGGAGGTGCTTACGCAAAGGGCTTTGTGCAGGCGATAGTTAATTATGCTGTAGCGCATCCAGAACTTTGCAATGGTCTTAAAATAAGTGAATTTGATTTTGACCCATTACAAGCTGCGCAACTGAGAGCAATAGCCGGTGTACACACACAACAATTTACACACAATGCTAAGAAACATGGCAAAACACACCTTAACGATCTGCTTAATAGAATAGCTGATGGCAAACAACAGGGGCTTGATGACGAACAAGGTAAAAAGGATGGCAATTCATACACAGAAGATCCGTCAAAGACCGAGCACTCCATTTCAACATTCGTCAATAATATTGCCCAATTAGAAGAGGGCAAATATGTTCTTCAAAACGGAAAATGGGTAAAACAATAAGAAAGCTATGAAAAATTTATTTTTTATTATCAGTATTTGCTTTGCAGTGTCTTGTAATAGTCAACCTTCAACTCTCTCAATGCAATATAAAAATGTCGTAAACGTCAGCAAAAAAAATTATTCGAAGGATTCTTTGCAAATTGACGGTGTTTTAAGAATGATGCTCAATAAACATCTTCATCCTTTTAAACCCGATGAGCAGTTCGATCTTAATACACGAATACTTATTGATTCAATAATATATAGTAAAGATATATTGCACATGATAGTGTTTGTTATCACAAAAAACAACACAAATAAATTATTAAAAAAGGAAAATAGTGAAATGTATTTTTACAATGGCAATTATCTGTTTTGTTCGAGAGAAAATAAAAACTCGCCAATTAAGGTTTATGATTACACAGGATTCAATCTTGTTTATTATTATAATTATAAAGATTTAAAAAAACGCTTGAGAGAATATTGTTTCATAGACATGGGAAAAGAAAAAGGAAAATACAATATTGATGATATTAGGTTTTGGAAATCAGATGATTTTAAATGGGTTATAAATAATTCTGAGGCAACGCAAATCCGATGATGGGTCACGTATCAAGGTTGCTTAGATAATTAATTGAAAAGCTACAGCTCAGCACAAATTGGGCTTTGTTGTTTACTTACCCCTTAGCATCTCTAATGAGGGCATCTACAAATTTAAAAATATGTTCTCGATCGGCATCAGTTTACAGGATCTATTGGTTCTTAGTGCTATTGGACTAAAATGATTGCCAAAGCATTATCAATTAACAGCAATGAATATAAAAAACAGAGCATTTCGCTCTGTTTTTTTACTAATACCTAACTTGGAAACAAGCAGGACTTGTCCGTCCGTTCGTAATAAATACGCGCAGCCAGTATTGCCTCGAACATCTTCTTGTAGTACCGCTGGTCGCCATCAGCAACTTTTTGATAGTAGGATGTCAATTCGGGATAGACAAGCCGTGCATATTCAAACAGAGAGCTTGTGGAGTGAAGATTAAGCAGGTTGCTTATGTCCTTCTTGGTAAAGAGGTTGAATGAGCAGTTATGCTCGATTGCAAGTGCCTCGATGCGGCCGATGAGCGTAGACACCGCCTTGGTGTGCTTTCTAATGGGTGGAATTTTAACTACGATAGCCTCCACTTTCCGCTTCCGCAGGTAGCGCTTGTATCGGTTGATGATGATGCGTAACTTGTTGTCCGACCACACCACCTGAAAGTTGTGTACGTTTCGGTCAAGCAGTACCCCGTCCTTTATCACGCAGACACCAGTCCTATTCGTCCCCACGCTAATTCCGAGTATGGTCATGCGTGTTGTAGATTGAGTTGGTAACGATGTTGGTGAAAAGGCGGGCGCGTGTTGTGTACACCTTGTGGTCGGGCAGTCCCATCACGTGGATGAGTTCGCCGAGCAGATAGTCCTTGGGGTATTTCTTCGTGCAGAACAGGTAGAATGCAAGCGACTTTTGGTCGTCAAGCGATTTGGCCAGGTTATGGGCCAGTTGCACCTCGTCAGGGGTGTAGATGGAACTTTTTATTGATTTCATAAGGAACATAAATTAGGCTGATAATCCACCTTTGACGTTCGAACGTAATATTTTTTTATAAATACGTTCGTTCGTTAGATTTTTTCAAAAAAAGGGTGTTTGCAAACCACGGCTACAACATATTGTAGATCCTGTCCGCTAATCTCTCAAAGTATTCAGGGTATAACTGCTTAGGCGTTTTATTGTAGATGATGCACAATTTCATAAGGTTGATACTACTTGGCATAGCCTTGGCATTTTCCCAATCAGAGAGCATTGCGGAGCGCTTGTGGCCTAACAACTTGGAGACGTGTTTTTGGTTCAAGCCCAGATTTTGGCGAATTACTCTTAACATATTTGGATAATGTCGGTGGTTGTAATTCACATCAATACAATAGCAATTGTATCAAATATTTGTAGTACACTCTTTTTCATGGTTTCAGGAAATTTCCTAAGCTAATGTTAAAACCAAAATCAATTGTGTGGATAAAGCTTAAATTATTCTATCAACTGCTCCTTGTCATGCTTCCATGTTTCGGTAATTGGAAACCACCTCGCATCAGGGTTTTTGATAAAGGAGTTCCTAACGTCCTGTAGTAGGGAGCACATAAAGGGACTTTCAAGCAAATTTTCAATTTTATTCTTATTTTCCAAGGGTGAAAGAGGTTCCAGCGTTGATAGTTCCTCATTTAGCTTTTTAGCTATCTGTTTTACGGGTTCTATCCAATCTTCCTTTGATAAATCAAGCTCCTTTTCAGTTATAGCGAGGTTCCAGCCTAAACTGATCATTATTCCCCTTTGGAGTTCTGGAGAAGCTTCCTTGAAGCGTGTAGCCGCTAATTCGGCAAACGTAAATAACTTGTCCGCTGTAGATAACCATGTAACTTTATTATCATCGGCATCTTTGACCAATTGTGACAGTCTTGCGTTCTCGTTATCTAAATCCGTTTTCCTTTCCTGAAATTCGTCATCGGTAATTAGGCCAGATGCTCGCATATCAATGAGGCCGTCTTTCTTTTTGACGTTAAAATCCAATGCCTTTTTGTTGCTATCGGAAATGCCGTCTATCGCCTCAAATTGCTTATTATTCTCTTTAAGCACCCATTGCATCAGAAAATCGTGAAGCGATTGCGGTATGGTGAGAAGGCTGAGTATTGTTTCGACATTGAGGATTATTTCTTTTTCAGTCAATGGCTTTTGCTTGCAAGGCCCTCTTTTCTTGGTACAGCCATAGTAGGCGTAATGGTGGACGTTGCCATTTTGTTGTCGCTTTGTTTTAGCCATGCCGACAATGGTACAACCGCACTCGCCGCAATGGAGACAGCGCCCGCCAAACGTGAAGTAATGTTTGATAGGTCGGGCATTGGTCTTTTTTCGCAACATTTTTTGCACTCTATCGAACTCTGCTTTTGTAATCATTGGTTTGTGATGACCTGGGTAAAATATCCCGCTCTTTTTTGGAAATTCAAACTCCCCGTAATAGAACGGATCATGAAAAATTTTATAAATGGTTGATTGAGACGGTATCTTGCCTGTTCGGGTGCGTAGCCCCCACTCTTCAATTGCAATGGTTAAAATTTGATACGGTGTATGTGTTCCCATGAGCATCAGTTCCCACATGCGCCGAACAATAGGAAAGTTAATTGGGTCGATAAGTCGTTTCCTTGCCCCCTTGATTCCGAATTTATCAGGCAAATAGCCCAAGGGTGGGCAAGCAGGGTAGATACCGTTTTTCGCGCACTTGACCATTCCGCCTTTCACGTCTATTGCCTTGTTGTCATTTTCAAGCTTAGCCTGCAAGCCGTGAAATCCGAGCATGAAAATATCCATCGGATTGTTCCGAAAGGTATGACTTTCAGTCACTATTTCTTTTAGTAAGCCAATATCGAAAAGATTGATTATCTCTCCTAAGTCGCTTACGTTTCGTGTTAGGCGATGGGGTGCCCACGTAACAATACCGTTTATTTTTCTTTGCTTTATCAAGGTCATCAGACGACCAAAACCCGGTCTTCCGGGTCGCTTTGCTGACATCTTTTCTTCGATAGTTTCAATGACGGCGAGGTTGTGATTTGTGTGCAACCTGTCGAGCACGTCCCGCTGGCTTCCCAACGAAAGCACCTGCTTTTCCTTGTCATCGGTGGATTTGCGCAGGTACTCGCCGTATCTCAATGGTGCGGTTGTTTCTGTTTTCATAGGCAATGTCAAAATTCAAAAGAGGGGAAAGCGGTAATCGTCTTAGGTTGCTACACATAAGACTCCCGCTTGCCCCCTCTTTTGAACCTAAAATCGATTAGCTGATAATCTTATGTGTAGCTTTTGCAGTATATCATAAGTGATTGGCGGTATGCGGTGCTGAATTACGGCGTTCAGGAAGTATGTCTGAAAGATATACCAGTTTGTATAACTGGCGTAATTTTGCCAATTCTTCTGTAGCCTCGTCCGTAGAGAGGGTTCGGGTATACTCCTTTTGATACAACTCTATAAAGGCCAGTAATTCATCTTGCGGAACTTCCATATTCTAATAATGGCAATAAGTGGTGACTATTGGTAGTACCAACAAATTCGCGAAACCATGAAAAAGAGGGTACTACTATAGTATTCCCAGTTTCGCTACGCTTATTGCATGTATGAAATGAAACCATTTACACCAATAGCGAAAACCAACTTTCGAAATCATAATCAGTTATTTGGAATTAAACCCGCTGATAGATTGCACCACATATATTGCCTCGGCAAAACGGGTATGGGAAAGTCGCATTTGCTTATTAACATGGCGCTTGACGACATCATCAAGGGACAGGGGATATGTGTACTCGATCCGCACTCTGATACGGTAACGGCAATCCTGAAACGCATTCCCGAATACCGAAAAAAGGACGTGGTGTATTTCGATGCGACTAACAAGGTCTCACTTCCTGCCTTTAATCCGCTGTATAATATCGCTGAAAGCCAACGGCAGTTGGTAGCATCTGAAATAATCGCAACATTCAAAAAGCTGTTCTTGGAATCGTGGGGGAACAAGCTTGAATACATCTTGCGGTTCGCAATTCTCACGCTGCTTTCATACCCAGGCGCAACGCTTTTGGATATAAATGCCCTGCTGCTTGACAGGGATTTCAGGGCAAAGGTGTTGGGGCATATCAATGACGAGTACATCATTAACTTTTGGGTGCGAGAATACAATCTGTATAACGCAAGCACGCAAGCCAGCACCGTTTTGCCCATTCTCAACAAGGTAGGCGTGTTGATCGCGAACGATACCTTACGGGGCATTTTTGGGCAAAATGAGGGTATCTCAATAGAGCAGTGCATGAAAGAAAACAAGATTGTGCTGTGCAACTTGTCGAAGGGAGTTATTGGGGAGGATGTTTCAACGGTGTTGGGCAGTTTCCTTATCACCATTATTCAGGCGACCGCCATGCGCCGGGCAATACTGCCGATACACGAACGCAAGCCATTTTATCTGTACATTGACGAAGCGCATAGTTTTATCTCCACCACGTTCGCCACCATGCTTTCACAAATCAGGAAGTTCGGTGTTGGGCTGTTTCTCACGCACCAATACCTTGACCAGTTGGAGCCTGAAACTAAAAGCGCGGTACTCGGGAACGTTGGTACAATAATCTGCTTTCGCTTGGGTTTGCCCGATGCAAAAACAATGGAGAAGGAGTTTTACCCCGTGTTCAGCTACAACGATTTTGCCACGTTACCGAAGTACAATATTTATTTGAAACTGCTTATTGACGGGACGGAGAGTAAAGGGTTTAGTGCGGAAACGTTGCCAAATTTTTAGCATAAATAAATTGTCGATTAAATTTTTTCGTCAATGATTTGATATTCTGACGGGACATTTTGATTGAGATATTTTATCATTGCTACTCTGATAGTATTTATAGAATTGATATAGCCTTGTATGTCGGTAACACCGTTTGTCATTATAGGATAGCCATATTTTTCAGTATCATAAGAAAATGTAATTTTTATTTTTCCTCTAAATTCATTTTCAGCCAAAAATTCTAATCCTTGTGGCAGGTTGGACAAAATCAGCATTTTCAATTCATATGGGAAATAATGGTGTTCCAATTGATTTTGAAAATCCATTAAATATTCAAGTATTTCGAGTGATAAGATTACAGGCTGCGTTTGACAATTATCTTCATTCAGTACCTGTAAGCAGTTATCAAGCCGCTGTTTGGTGTTATATGAGAAAAAGGTATGTTCTCTATCAGTTATTATCAAAAATCGTTTCGTAATGAAAAAAGCTAAAGCACTATCTACTAATTCAAATCGCTTTTTTTGAATGTCTGCTGGGGCATTGTATGTTATGAAAATTACATAGGCGACATACAATGTAGCAATAGTTCCAAATGAACCAAGACAGGCAATACTCAAAGCCAATTTATCATTGTAGTTAAATAAAAAGGGAGTAGCCACACTTACAACAAGAACGGCAATACATAACAGAAAGAATTTTAATTGCGACATATCATGGGAAGGTTAGCGATCACATATATACTTATTTAATAATGAAGACGGGTAATTGAAGTTTATATAAATTACTTGTTATGAAGATTTTTATAATGTGCAGTCTAATAATTAGGTAATTTATTTTAGTTGAAAATATTTAAGTAAATAAGCACCAAGAATTGAGGCCGCGACACCAAGAACTAACAATGGAAATACTTTATCCCAAAAGTAATGTGAGACTTTTTTTAACGACTTTATCGTTCTATAAAATTTAAAATTTTTGAATTTCTCGCCACTTTCGGACAACTTTGAATTATAGTTTTCGTCCATTTTTTTCATCAAATTCATTTCGTATAATTCATCAAGTATTACCTTCGCCACGAATATGTCTAAACGCCTGTCGCCGTCGTTATTTCTCCTTATTAAGTAGCCTCCTAAATGCAACCAGTGGTTGGAGTTTTTTTGTGTGTACTTAATTATTTCCTCTGCTAATTTCTCCTGGTTCTCTGTCATCTACGGTGTCCTTTTCCGAAATAATAATTAAATATCGTTAAAATCTTCTTCAACAGTTTTTGGGATAAACCAATTCTTAGTAACATCGTTGTCATTACTATGCGGAGTTGGGTATGCATTATTTACCTTAAACAGTGTCGGAATTTGAACGGCGTGCCCAAATACCAAAGCATGTTGCCTTGGTATTGAAGGTAGTCTACTTAAAATACCGGCAGAAATATGAGGCGTCATTTGTCTAATCTGGGACAAATCCTCGGGGTTCTGAATACGATGAATAATAAAGTTACTGCATTGTGAAAGTACTGTGCGAGAAAGTTCACTTGGTCTTTGGGAAGATGCCAATAGAAACAAGCCATATTTTCGACCTTCTTTTGCAATTCTTTCAAATATTTTATTTGCGCTTCCAAATACGCTTTTAGGGTCATTGGAAATATAGCGATGTGCTTCTTCCAAAACAATATTTATGGGAAAGGTATTGCGAGGTTCTATCTTTTTCAACTTTTCAAAAATCATTCGTGAAATCACACAAGAAATGACCTCCACTATTTCATCTTCGACAGAGTTTAGATCAATGATCGAAATTTGAGTTTTTTTAGTTTTATTGGGATTAATACCCAATAAGTCATCTATAAATTTACTTTTATCAATATCTTCATTATTTGCTGTTAAAAAGAGAAACTCCTCACGCTCTTTAAGACTTTTATATCTTGTTACAAGACTTGAGCAATAATCTCTGATTTGTTTATTACCATGATATTCTTCATAAAGTATTGCATCTTCAATATGTTCTTCCAAAGCTGAAAACTCAAACATATTGTTACTGTATTTTGGAAACACAAATTCATCAATTTTGATGTTTGCCGAAATTGCAGATTTAAAGGCATTTTCTTGGGCAGGCGATTCGAAGTTTCCATATCTTGCACTGTAACCAGCAACATTTACATCTGAAAAATTACTTTTACCAATTAAAGAAAGAATCCTTTGTCGCTTTGCTACGGGTGAATCCCAATTTTCAAAAACATACATAATATTACTTGCATAGATGTGGTTTTTTGAAACGTCATTCATGTTTTGGGAGAACCCCAACGCTGAACGCAACATTGGCATTTGAGTTTTTTCACTCGCCTGTAATAGTAAAGCCCATTCATCAATATTTAAAAACCAGTGTGGTAAAGTGAATTTCTCATATGAAATATTGTCGCAAATACCACAATCTTCACCATAATTAAAATTGTCTTTATCCTTTTGAGTATCTAATGAATAGTATTTAATTTCAATATCGGGGTTTTTAATTTGACTAAACGCTTTATGGTATTCGCCATTAACATCAAAAAAAATGAATGATGCTCCTACGGCACTAAATCCTTCTTTAACCAAAAGACTTTGCATCATTGAAGCTATAGTGCAAGATTTACCACTACCTGTATTTCCAAGAATGGCAGAATGTGCTCCAAAGAAACTATTAATATCTATCTTCACTTTATAGTCCGGAAAAATCGTTGAGGTACCGATATCCAATAAGTTCATTTTGGTGCCCTCAACTTCTCCAACCGTAATTTCAACAGTTTCATTTAGTACCTCGAAAACGATATCTAATTCTTCTTTTTTTACATAAAGCACATCTGAATATAAAGTAGGGAAAACAGATACCCCATATTTAAATTTGTTTCCTTGAATTGTTCCTATAGGGGTTATATCTAAATACTTCACAGAATTTGACTTACTCAGTACTTGTTCTTTGACGCCTCTCCAGTTAGTATCAGAATCCCTCTCTCGCACGCCAAAAATTTCCGCAACTATGTAAAAGTCCTGATAGGGCAGAATTACATAGCCATTTATCTGAGCATATTGATATATGTCATCAAATCCATTAACAGTAAAATTAATGGATTGATTGAGTAATTCTACGGTAAACTTTTCAGAGTTAATATTTACCAATTTACCTATTACCCGTTGTTTGTCGTCTCTAATCATTAGTTGCTCCTTCGGAATTGCTCTTTTTGGAATTGATAAGATTTAATATTTGTTCGTTGTGATCCTCTATAATATTTTCAGACCAATCCGGTAACAAATCATCACATATTGTATTGAAAAAATGCAAGTGCTTTTCTGATTTACCCGCTGGCGTAGTTGTTGTGGTTTCAGGCTTTTCGAAAGTCTCCTCGTCTAAGGAAGTCGTTGTAGGTAAAACCGTTGTATCTTCCTGATCAATCGTTACCTGATGTGAATTAGTTTCATCATCACTCCCTATAATCCAAATTCTTGGGTCATTTAATGCTTTTAATTTTTCAATGTTTGCTTTCGTTGATATATGCTTACCGTCGGAATGGTAGCCTAAATCTGAAAATATTACCAATCTAAAAGTTGGTATTGTTAATGCCTGAAATATCAAGTTATTAATGTGTTCATCAGCAAAGCTGTATCCCATTGTTACTAATACACTTTGATTTTGGGCTATCCGTTTTTGAAATTCTCTAAATAAATCGGTGTAGGGTGTACCCAAACTTGCATTTTGCTTTATTGGAGAGGGGTAAATCATCAAGTTAGTCTGCTCTTTCAAAAACTCAAATTTAGAATCCTGTAATTCTTTAATTCTAAATAACTTATTACTGTCCTCTACTTCTATCCAGTTAACCGAACCATGTATTTTGAATAGGTAAACATAACTATCTATCACATTCCACTTTGATGAACTTACATCCATTTGCTCGGCCAAAGCATAGTTAAAAATTGAAGGGTTAAAATACCGTTCAATAAAACCTGAAAATCCATTAGTATAAGTAATACCTAATTCGTCCATTGCTTTTTCAGAATACAAATCGTAATTCGTGGTAAACACGTTCGGCTTTGGTAAATTACTATCTCTAAGTGAAAGTTTTCGATAAAAACTTTTATAGTTATTTTGAATATCTATGTCTTTACCTTCATTGTCCTTATTTAGGCATTGATAGAGGATAAAATGCTTAGTTTCATTTATTACTATATCAACTTTGACTAATTGAACGTCATCTTTAATCTGTTCGAGATAAAACCTTAAACTGTACAATGTGCCTAAAAACGTTTCAAGATTTTTTACAAAAGGGTCTTGATTAAATGCGATTTTGTATTCTCCTAATAATTTTTTGCTTTCATCAGACAATATCAACCCCCTTAATTTAGGAGACATTGCCAATGTAATTTCTTCAGTTGGTTCGAAAAAACCTTCAGCTAATTTCATCATTGTAGGTATGCCATGTGCCCCTAATGAACAACCGGAGCCAATAAGAAATGAAAGATTGCGACTTTCCAAAAGTTTAGAAAAGTCCTTTTTTACGATTTTTATTTTTTCACCAAATTCCTCTAAATCTTTCGATTGCAGGACGTTGTTTTTTCCTTTGTAAAAAAAGTGTTTCATAAATTATCGAGATTTGATCTTATAAATGTAGACATATTATATTCTTGATTATTATAATTAATGTTACACAAACTAACTTATACTATTGGTTGATAGTATCATTAAATAAAAGTATTTCATACATTGCATGAAACTACTTTTCATGAGTGAGGCAAGCTTTAACATCGGGACAAAATTGCAATCGGTCAAGATTACGCCGACTAATATCAATGGCAGTAATGATAATCTAAATGCATATCTTATAGTACCTATTCAATTTATTTTACGGCCTGAAAAGGAAGGATATGGTTTTGATATTCCGTCAATTTCGACGAAATTGAAGCTACAAAGTACAGGGCAATTCTTGTCCGAAACCTTTTTGCAAACAGATATGTCTGTAGGTAGAAATGGGACGGATCGGACATTTTCTCCCCTTTTTCTATTAAACGAAAATGCACTTCAACATATTGAAAAAAGTAGGTCAGGGGATTTGTTGTTTTCGGTCGAAATTACAATTCAAAGCTATTTAAAATATATTCCTGATGTTGGTAATGGCGTGAAGTTTTACGTGCCAACAAGTATTCAAGTTGATAAGATTCAAATTTTAGTGAATATCCCTCGTTCAGAGTGGATTGATAAATTGCTACCGTCTTTAGGGTATCGCAATTTGCGTTTGATTGAATTACCTATTTTTCACCCGAATATTACGGAAGCGTACGAGGGGATTATTAAGGAGTTTAATTTGGCGGAAAAATATTTTAATACGCACGATTACAATAAATGTGTGGGGCATTGCAGAAATGCAATGGATAAGCTCACCAATAGTTTGAAGGCAATTAAAGAACAAACCAAATCAAAAACTGCTTATAATTGGCTAAAAGATGTTAATAGTGAAACCATGACATGGATTGATAATGTGAATAGGGCAACCTCCACGATAACTTCGAAATCACATCATGCTGGGCAAGACGTTGACTTTAAGCGGTATGAGGCAGAATCCATTTATATGGTGGTCTTAGGAATACTACATTACATAGGAAATAATGGAAAATAACAAGTTTATCGCCCAAATTTAATTACTATATTAGTATTAGAGATGACAATAATAATTTCGTTGAAAAAGGAACATGAAAAACAATAAGAATAAATCATCTAAAGACGATAAGAAGGAAAAAGCAACCGTTAGAATAAATCTTGAAGATCCCCAAACATTTGAGTATTTGGATTTATTAGTCAAAACAGCAAAAATTAAAATGGATACAGATGAGAACTTAATGCAGGGTAGCATTTCGGGAACTTATTGGGCGGATAGTTTGGCTGATAAAATAACACAGGAGAGCGGCGATTTAGTTAACGTAAGAAACGAAAGCAATTCTATTTCGATAATATTGGATCGAGGAACTGCCAATGATAGTGATATTGCAGATATTTTATCAGATATTTCTTTGCTCTATAAAATGAAAGGTGGTTCAGGAGTAAATTTTGAACTTGTAGGGGTGAAAGCCATAGACAACGCTTAACCATGGAACAATCAAACGAACTAAAAACTGATATTACTTTGGAAAAGTATCAGGGCGTTCCAAAAGGTAGCTCACTTAAAGACAAATCAAATTGGCGCAAATTCGTTGAATTCTTTTTGCCTTGGCTGAATGAAAAACGTAAATTAGGTGAACGATATCTTATGGCTGAAGTTATTAATAAAGAGGCTGATGCAATGAGTAAATTTGCAGATGTCGAATTAAAAAACGAGCAGGCAAATAGAATCAGAGTTGAAACAGCCTTACTTGAAAAAGATAAGCTGGAAAAAGTTAATGTTGAAAGGATGTCCGAAAATGACATTACAGAATTTATAAACAGTTTTCATGACAAGCTTAAATATTTGTCAGCAGTTAAAGGTTTAAAAATTGAAATTATCATCACAAAAGAAAAAGCAAAAGATTGATAAGTTATTAAATAGGCTCAAATCGAATATCAAGCCCATTGACGCTCATAAAGGGTAAACATTGGATTTTTAGTAATTGAAATTATTTTAAGATACTTTTAACACTTTTCACATCCTCTAAAAAGTTCGATATTTGGCCTGTTCCTCTTACCTAAACAGAAAAGTTCAAAAGGGGTATAGCAAAATCACCGTTTTATAATTACGTATTATTCTTATTATTAATATGTTAATGTTTTTTCTAAATTAGCATAATGCATAATACATAATACTTAAAATAATCATCATGAAAACAAAAAATCATCTTTTGGTGCTTTTGATCATGCTTAGCTTCAACGCCTTTTCACAATCTCAATGGCTACGATTAAATTACCCTCAGTCAAACATCTTAGGAAAAGGCGTAATATCATACAGAGCCGGTGAAATCACTTTTAAATTAGATGGTGATAATATTGAAAATCCCCAAATTGACAATTCAATTAGCGCAGATGAGTTAAGCGAGTATAATCAAGAATATAAAAATTTCATCACTAAATATTTTTCCATTAACCGGTACAAAATAACACAAGTTAAAGCCAAAAAAATGGTAATTAAGAGTTTAAACTATGTTTCGCTTTTGAAAATGAATGTTGGAAGCAATTATGTTTATTCGGGATTATCTGCAGACAGTGTAGAAGTTACCGTAAAAACGCGCAAAGACAATAAGTTTAATTATTCAAAGGTACTAAAAGACGTAACAAGTATAATAACTGCTGGTCAGGAAGTGTCCATAGTATCAAAAATAATCCCTCTTCTTGACAGCATATCTTCAGAATCAAAAGACAGTGTGTCCTATAAAATGCTTGTTGCAAATCCTGACGTTTTTTATAAGGTCAAAATAGTCAAACTATTAAACGGGTCGTCCCATGATTGGAATAAATATTTTCTATACTTTTCAAGTAATCTCCATGTTAGAGACGATGGACAAAATGCACCTACCAATATTGATAGTACCTTCGAATTAGAGTGGACACCTAATGAAACACGAAACGCATCCTATTCTCGTTATCCTGAATTTTGGGGGAAAGATCGAAAAGATGTGGAATTTCGACTTTTGACCAAGAAAATCAGCAACGATTTAAGGCTGTTTATTTCCTATAAAAGTGGGAAATTTAGCAATAACTGGGTCAATATAGAAGTACCGTACTCAGTCATTGATAACAAAAGGTATTGGAATATGGACAGGCAATTAGTTTATACTTTTGAATTTAAAAACGTCATTAAATTAGTTTACGTTCAAATTCGTGCGTATCAAAAAAATGATAACGTTATTACTATAATTAGCAGTGATAGTGGCGATAAGCAAACCTTTATGCAATATCCGGAAGTTAGCCTCGAATATATTAAAGGTTAATATCATACCCAACAATTTTTAGTCATCTACATGATATTTGCCTCTTTGATTGATTTTAAATCTCCCAAAAAGTTCGAGATTTGTCCAATTCCGCCTACCTCAAATAAATGAAGCCTTTAGCTGAAAAGTTAAAGGCTTTTTTGTGGTCTAACATTTTTGGTAGCTCTTTGGATGGACACCCATAGAGTTGACAATTTAGTTTTTGAGCGTTATTCAATAAAAATAAACCCCTCCAAAATGGAGAGGTTTTGTTAAATTAAGAGAAAGAAGGACTTTTTGAGTTGTTATCCGTTTACAGCGCCTATTTTTTTAAGCAGTTTGCGGTTCTCTCGCTTATGTATCAACCGGTGTACCAATGCGTAAATGCAAGGTAAAATCAACAGGGTTAATATCGTCGAGGTAACCAGGCCACCTATTACTACCACTGCCAGAGGTTTTTGAGTTTCGGAGCCTATACCGGTTGATATGGCGGCAGGCATGAGGCCAATGGCGGCCATCAGGGCCGTCATTACTACGGGGCGCACGCGGGATATTACGCCCTGTAATATGCCTTCGTCAAGGTGCATGCCGGCTTCCAGGTTCTTTTTAAATACCGATATGAGGATAACCCCATTCTGGATACAAACGCCAAATAAGGCGATGAAGCCGATACCTGCCGAAATGCTGAAATTAATATTGGTGATATGTAGTGCCAATATACCGCCAATGAGCGCGAAGGGGACGTTCATAATCACCAGCGTGGCATCCTTAACATTGCC
Source organism: Mucilaginibacter rivuli (assembly GCF_019391655.1). GTDB lineage: Bacteria > Bacteroidota > Bacteroidia > Sphingobacteriales > Sphingobacteriaceae > Mucilaginibacter > Mucilaginibacter rivuli. The sequence continues at coordinate 459,075 of NZ_JAHXPQ010000001.1, forward strand.
AAAGGTGATGAACAGGATAAGGAATATAGCCAGCAAACATAAAGGCACCACGTGTGCCAGGGTGTTTGAGGCGCGGGTCTGGTTTTCAAACTCGCCGGCCCAGGTAATAGAATACCCCTGATCAAGCTTAACCAGCTTTGCTACTTTTTGTTGCGCTTCGGCAATGGTACTGCCTAAGTCGCGACCACGGTTGGAGAATTTTACGGCAATGTGACGGGTATTATTGTCGCGATAAATAAACGCCGGGCCGGTAAGTGTTTTGATGTCGGCTATCTCTTTGATGGCTATTTTTGAGCCGTTCAGTGTGGGCACCATCAGGTTTTCAATTTTTTCCTGTGTATCCCTGTAATCCTTTTGATAACGTATCCTGATATCAAACCGGCGTTCGCCTTCGTATAGTTCGGTAGCAGCCTTGCCGCCTATAGCCATTTCAATAACGGCATTGGCATCGGCTGTAGCCACACCATAAAGCGCCATTTTGCGCTGGTCGAGCTCTATCCTGAACTCGGGCTGGCCCAGGTTGCGCAATACGCCCAGGTCATCAACACCCTGCACCGTTTTGAGTACTTTCAGTACTTCGTCGGCTTTTTCGTCAAGCACCTTAAAATCGGGGCCGAATATTTTAACGGCAAGGGCGGCATTCACACCGGCAACAGCTTCTTCTACATTATCACGTATGGGTTGCGAATAATTGAAAACCGCGCCCGGTATCTTTTTCAACTGTGTGTCCATCTGGTCGATAAGGTCATCTTCTGATAATCCTTTGGGCCAATCTTTTTTATTTTTCAGGTCAACCTGTATCTGCACATCAAAAAAACCTTTGGGGTCAGTGCCATCATTGGTGCGGCCCACCTGTGCCAGGGTTTGTTTTACTTCCGGAAACTTTTCCAATATCTGCATCATCTTTTGGTTGATGCTTTCCGCTTCGGGTAACGACACGCTCATCGGCAATTCGGCTTCCACCCACAACGCGCCCTCGTTCAGGTCGGGCAAAAACTCAGTACCTAAAAACTTGGCCGAAAAGAAAGTAAGTGCCATAAATATAACCGCCACCAGTATACTTGCTTTGGGGAATTTATAAGTGTAGGTAAACATGCGCCGCACACCGTTCTCAAAAAAGTTAACCACCGGGTTGTGCTTTTCGCGAACGTTTTTGTTTAGTAAAATGCTCGATAAAGCGGGTACCAGTGTTAAGGTAAATATTAAAGCGCCCAGCAAAGCAAAGCCCAGGGTATAGGCCAGCGGCGAAAACATTTTGCCCTCTACCTTCTGGAAAGCGAAAATGGGTACCAAACAGGTAATGATGATGAGCTTTGAGAAGAAGATGGCCTTACCCATTTCGGCACCCACATTTTTAAACAGGCCCAGTTTAGCCAGGTTGTTAAATTTTTGCATACCAACCTCTTTGGCCCTATGGTCGAGCGCGACGAAGATACCCTCCACCATCACCACGGCACCGTCTATAATAATACCAAAATCTACCGCGCCCATGGAGAGCAGGTTGGCGCTCATGCCTTTTATGCGCATACAAATAAAAGCGAACAGCAGCGACAAGGGGATGATGATGGCTACGGTAAGCGTAGTACGCCAGTCGGCCATAAACAGAAATACGATAACTGTTACCAGGACAATACCTTCCAGCAGGTTATGTATCACCGTTTCGGTACAATAATCCATCAGGTTGGTGCGATCATAAAAGGTATCTATCTTCACATTTTTGGGCAGCACGCTTTCGTTCAATTCTTTTACTTTGGCACGTACACGATCCAATACCTCGGCGGGGTTTTCGCCTTTGCGCATCACAATGATACCTTCTATCACGTCTTTTTGCTTGTCGCGACTAACCTGCCCTAAACGCGGCAGGCCCGCTTCTTTGACTTCGGCAACATCTTTGGCAAGAATGGGAACATTGTTCACGTTTTTAATGATGATGTTTTGCATCTCATTAATGTTGTTGATCAACCCGATGCCCCGAACCACATAGGCTTGATCGTTTTTCTCAATCACATCGCCACCCACATTGATGTTGCTGCGGTTGATGGCACTATATACATCCAGCGATGTAAGGCCGTACTTTTGGAGCAATGCCGGGTTAACACTTACCTCGTAAGCTTTCTCTTCGCCACCAAAACTGTTCACATCGGCCACACCCGGCACAGATTTAAACTGGCGGTCGAGTACCCAATCCTGTATGGCGGTCAATTCATGCAGCGATGCCGTTTTGCTTTTCAGCGTGTAGCGGTATATTTCGCCGGTAGGGCCATAGGGGGGCTCTATTTCAGGCTTTACACCATCAGGCAGGTCGGCATTAGCCAAACGGCTCAGTACCTGTTGCCGGGCGAAAGCGTCATCCACATCATCATCAAAAATAATGCGGGTATATGATAAGCCAAAGGCCGAGGTAGTGCGCAGATTGGATTTCTTCTGCACCGAGTTAAGCACCGTTTCTATCGGGATGGTGATGAATTTTTCCACCTCCTCGGCACTGCGGCCGGGCCATTGCGCTATGATGATGATCTGTGTATTGGTAACATCTGGAAATGTTTCTATCGGTGTATTGCTATAGCTCCATGCCCCTATCACCACCAGGACGGCGGTCATACAAAACACAAAATAGCGGTGCTTGAGCGAAAAGTAGATGATATTTTTTATGAACTTATTCATGTTGGTTGATTAAGTGAGTAGTTGGTTGAGAGAATGGTTTTTGTGTTGGTTATGAGTTTATGCCCGGCAGATAGTAGTAATTATTACCACTCACTATTCACCGCTCACTACTAACTAATTAATCCCCCGTTATGGCATCATACAATAGCAATTGGTTTTTAGATATTACCTTATCGCCGGGCTGCAGGCCCGAGCCTATATAACTTACATCATTAACTGTTTTTATCACACTTACCTCGCGCACCTTCAGGTCGCATTTGCTGTTGTACACTACCACAAAATTTTTGCTGTTATCAAAAACGATAGCTTTTGCCGGCACCGATACCGATTGGCTATGTTCATTATTGGTGATAACCACATTGGTGAACATTTGCGGCTTAAGCAACATATCAGGGTTGGGTAAGGCTATCTTTATCTTCATCACCTTATTATCCGGGTCGAGTACTGAGCTTACCTCGTTTACCTTGCCCATAAATACCTTGCCGGGATAAGCGATGGTGGTTACCCTGGCAATATAGCCGGGCTTTACCTTGCTGATGTCGGACTCAAAAACATTTGCCCAGATCCAAACATCCTTCATATCCGAGATGGTGAACATGCTGCCGTTGTTATCCTGCCGGATAAAGCTGCCCGAAGTAATATTCTTCTCTACAACATAGCCACTTTTTGGCGCCCTTATTACCAGCATGCCATTGGCGCTTGTATTACCGCCGCCGTTTATGGATAGCTGCGATTTTACTTTGTTGTTGGCTGCCACCGCCTTATTGTAGTTCTCCTTAGCTTCGGTAAAATCGCGCTCGCTGGCTATGCCGTTTTTGTAAAGGTACTCGGCTTGTTCGAGCTGCCTTTTGGTTACCGCGATATCAGATTGGGTTGACGACAGATCGGTATAGTTACCTGCCACATCGGCACTGCGCATTACCGCCAGCGTTTGCCCTTTGCTTACTTTATCGCCAAGCGAAACCTTAACTTCCAACACCTGCCCGCTACTAAAGGGGAACACCTTTACTACGTTATTATCATCATTTGCCACTTCGCCCGAAAGATTCAGTTCATCTTTCATGGCGGTAGTTTTTGCGGTATCTATCGTTATCATTTTCGCCAGCGAGTCGCTGATGCATACCTGTTTACTTTCGGTAACTTGTTCAACTTTTCCCTTGCAGGCAGCAAGTAATGCTAAAGCGGTAAATCCGGCCAATAATTTATGTGTATTCATTATCTTAATCTATCAGGAGTGTATTTTATCAGGGTTTAATTACAGTGGTGCCAGTGGCTAAATTCAGGTCGGTAATTGCTTTTTGCAGGTTATATTGCTGTTGCAGTATCTTTAGTTTGGTGTCTTTATAGGTATCAAAAAAATCAACAAACTCAACCAGGCTTATCTGTCGTTCTTTAAAGCCCTTCATCATGTTTTTAAACAGGGTGTCGTACTGATCATTAAACTCCAGTTGCTGTGTAGAGAATAGTTGCTGATTAAGCTGATACTCGTTAACCGCGGCAACCACATCATTTTTCAGTTTGGCTTCATTGTCTTTCAGTGTGTTTTCCTGGCTCAGTATGCTGTACCTGGCCGATTTGATATTGCCCTGGTTACGGTTAAAAAATGGCAGCGGCAAGCCAATTTGTAAGCCGTAGTAGTTTTGGGCGTAACTGCTGTTTTTATCGTAAGATGCGCCAATAGTTACATCGGGCACAGCCATAGCCTTTTGCAGATCAAGGTTATGCTGTGCCGATGTGAGTTGGTATTGGTTGGATAGGTAATCGGCACGGTTAGTTTTGGCCTGCTCAATAAGCGATGGTACATCAAGGTTGATGCTTTTGATCGGCGCATTGTTTATTAAGGGTACTATAAAAGCAGTTTCTTTTGCTTGCACCAAGGTTTTTAATTCGGTTTGCAGGTCGTTTATCTGGCGGCTGTTCTCTACCATATCGTTCTGTAAGCCAAACAGCAACGCTTTGAGGCGGATAAGGTCTTTCATCGAAGTATTGCCCGCATCGAAAGACTTTTGTATGGCGTTCACCAAATTGCCCGCCGCCGATACCTCGTTCTGATAAACTTTATTTTGCTCTATCAGGGTTGATAGCTGGCCGAAATCCAGTTGCAGGTTATAGCGCAGGTTGCGCATCAGGTCGTTAAACTCAGCTTCCTGCACTTTGGCGTTGTCTTTAGCAACCTGCACCTGTTTGCCGCGTTTGCCCGCGGTTGTAAACACCTGGTTTAACTGAACAAATACCTGCCCCAGTCCCTGGGCGGTATTGTGATAAAAGAACTTACCACTGCCGCTGTCGTAAATGTTTTGGTCGGTGCTTAAAACCGGGTTGTCCCAGAGTTTGGCCTGGTCTGCAAGCGCTTTGCTCGATTCGATGTTATATTTTTGCGCAAGTAACGCAAAGTTGTTTTCGAGAAACTGCTTCTCAGCATCCTGAAACGTTAGCCGCAGTGTATCTGTTTGGGCTTTGGCATCGAATATAAAAACACAAAATATCAGCGTTGCCGCATATCTCCATCGCATAGTATAAATTTTGGAAGAGCAAAATTAAACTACGCCAACCCGCCCGAGATTAGAACGGGATTAGAATTGCTACACAGCGTGTAAAAATTGTATGGTAATTGCCGTGCCCATACCTTCGGTAGAGTGGATAGTTAGCCTACCGTTAAACAACTGGACAATTTTTTGGGTAATAAATAAACCAATACCGGTACCTGCAAATTTGCGGGCGTTGTCGCTACGGTAAAATGATCTTACCACCTTATCAATATCATCGGAAGGTATGCCAATACCCGAGTCGGTTATTTTAAGGCGTATCAGTCGTTCATCGGCGTAAAAATCACAGGTAACGGTTTGCCTGCCCGAAAATTTAAAAGCATTGCCTACCAAATTATTCAACGCAATGAACATCAGCTGGCGGTTTGCAGAGATATTGAGCAGGCCTTCGTGTTCGGGTAGGTTTAGGATGTTTATTTTTAATAAACCCGCGCCGTACCTGTTGGTCCAAAACTCATTCACTTCCCATAAAAGTTCATCCATGCGTACAGGGTTTAGCTCTGCGGCGGTATAGTCCATATCCACCTGCGCCAGTTCCATAAGGCCCGATATGGTATCGCGCAAGCGTTCAGTTTCTTCCAATACCAATTGCAGGGTCTTTTCGTTTTCGGCTGGGGTATGTTGTTTGTTCAGGGCAAACTCAACTTCGCCAATAATGGTGGTAATAGGTGTGCGTAGCTCGTGCGAGGCATTGGCCACGTAAGTTTTTTGCAGTTCGAAGGCGTTTTCCAAATGTGCCAGCAGCCGGTTAAAATTGCGGGCCAGTTCGCTTATTTCGTCTTTGCCGTTACCCTCGTTAACACGCAGGTTAAGGTTGGTGGCCTTTATCAGTTGCATTTGCTTTACCACTTCGTTTATGGGCGAAAGTGCCTGCGTTGCCAGTAACCTGCTTACAAAATAAAGCAGGCCGCCTACAATAAAAAATACAACTATCATGGTTTGAAGCATTTTATCAAGCCTATGCTGCCCCTCAATATCGGTAGCCGACACAAGGATAACAAAGTTGCCCTGGTTGTCTTTATAATAAATACCCAGCACCTGCCTGCCGCCATCGGTAAACTCCACATATTTTTTTTTGCGTACGGTTTCTATGGTCTGCAAATCCCAGTGTTGTTTATTATCGGGTATAAATGCTGAGCTGTTTCGGCTGTCGTATAGGCGCACCAACTCACCGGGCAAGCTTTTAAGGTAATGCTGCCGCACTTTACCCAACGAGTCGGCTGTAATTTCATCGGCCTTTAAATATAGTTGCGCTGCTACATTGGCCCTGTCGTTCAAATGCGTAAAAAAATCATTGCGGATAAACGAATGGAACCAGAGGTATATAACCATGAGTACCACGAGCAAAACACCCGAGCCCAATAATGAAAAATATAACGAAAGGCGGTTTTTTATTTTCAATTGCCAGGTTCTGTTTTAAATATATAGCCTTTGCCAATAACGGTATGAATGTACTTATCAGTAAAGCCCTTTTCAACCTTATTACGCAGGTAGTTCATGTACACATCAACCACATTGGTGCCGGTGTCAAAATCAATACCCCATACTTTTTGCGCTATGGTTTGCCTGGTTAGTATTTTGTTGCTGTTGCGCATCAGCAGTTCTAACAAGGCATATTCTTTTGCGGTTAAGGTTATTTTACGCCCTGCACGTTCAATTGTATTATTGTAGGTGTTGAGGGTGATATCGCCAAGTGTAAGTATGTTGTCGCTATCAGTATTCTTCCTTCTTAATAAAGCTTCGATACGGGCCAGCAACTCTTTAAAGTGGAAAGGCTTTACCATGTAATCATCAGCACCGGTATTCAAGCCTTTTACCTTATCATCAATGCTATCTAAAGCGGTAAGCATCAAAATGGGTATATCTTTATCCTTTTGCCTGATGTGGCGGCAAACTTCTATACCATTCAAAAAAGGCAGCGAAATATCCAGTATAATGAGGTCGTACAGGTTACAAGCGAACAGCTTAACGGCTTCGGCTCCGTCGCGGCATAGGCTAACCTTATGGCTGCTTTCTTCGAGCGCTTTTTGTATAAAAGCAGCTACCCGTTCTTCGTCTTCTATCAAAAATATATTTGCCATATGGTTAACTAAACAAATATATGCCTTGTGCCCCTAATGTGGTTAGCCATCAGAAAGTTTCGGTAAGGTATTTGGAAAAATAGTTTTTATTTCAATGTTATTTTTAACTCTTCATTTTTCAATGGGTTGAGTATTGCTACCGAATCCTCCAAAAAGAACAGGGATATAGTAAATCAACTATATCCCTGTTCTTGTTTGTAATAACTTGCTTAAAATGGGCAAGATATAAAAGCAAAAAATTATATGGCTTCAGTACTACTGAACACGATTTACGCCTACATCAACATAGCCGGATGAGTCAACCACAACACCTTCCATTACGCCGTCCTCACGAGTGGTGTTTACATCATGCGATGCATACACGCCACCGGCATACATCTCATAAAAATTGCCAACGCCACTAATGTCTTTTATCCTCACAGTGTATGTACCCGGCGGAACGTAAGTAGTAATGCCGTTCCATTGCTCATCAGTTGACGAGTAAGTTGTCCACGAATAATAGTAATCATTTGTGGTAAATTCAGCTACTACACTGCCATTTTGCTCAAAAGTTACATCCCAATCATAAGTGCGGTACAAGCTACCTTGTGAGGCTGTTTCGTGAAAAATAACATTATCAGAAAAAAACGCACCATACAAGCTATTCGGTGAGTGTTTGGCAATGTAGCTTACTGTGTAAGGCACACCTAGTTTTTCTGTCAAAGCATTAATTTTTGGAGTGGCCAATGCTGTGCATAGTGCACCACTTACCAGTGCTATCAGTGATAGCATAAGTTTAGCTGTTTTCATAAAGAAGTTGATTATTGGTTATATACAAATTTAACCGACGATAATATCTATTTATTATGACATATTATCTTTTCCTTATGATAATTTACCTATAAGTAAAAATAAAATTTCTGAACGAAAGTTATTCCAGGTAACTGAATCCCTTTTACAAGCAGACATACAATAGTTGCGCCGATGACATGTGGTTCAAAACATATTCTTCCTATAATTGCATGCCTAAACCAAATGACCGGTTCCGAACAAATAGATACGGCCAATATCGTTGCATATATCATGACCACTGACATATAGTAATAAACTGACAAATAATTAAAAAATGGAATTTAATCCAAGCAACATTGTTATTAAGCTTTGTCTTCAAGGTATGGACATGGAGGAAAAAGGCAAGCCTGAAGAGGCAAGCAAACTATTTCTTCAGGCCTGGAACGAAGCGACAGACGACTTTGAAAAGTTTACTGCGGCTCATTATGTGGCCCGGCACCAAAAAAATATTCCCGACAAACTAAGATGGCATGAAACGACTTTGCAGTTTGCATTAAAAATAAATAACGATGCCGTTAAGAGTGCTTTTGCTTCTCTGTATTTAAATATTGCCAAATGTTATGAAGATTTGAATGATGTGGATAATGCAAAAAGAAATTATGAATTAGCAGCATCCTTTGCAGACAAGCCTTCTGACAAAGGGCCATTTTATCACGGAACGAAAGCAAACCTGCAGATTGGTGATTTGCTGACCGCAGGGCGTATGTCTAATTATCACCCGCACGTAATAATGAATCATATTTATTTTACAGCCCTGGTTAATGGGGCAGGATTTGCCGCGGCATTGGCAAAAGGAGACGGACATGAGCATGTTTATATAGTGGAACCGACAGGGAGTTTTGAAAATGACCCAAATGTTACCGATAAAAAATTTCCGGGTAATCCAACGCGTTCATACCGAACCAAGGCACCAATGAAAATAGTTGGCGAAGTAACAGATTGGATGAGGCAAACACCTGAAGAGCTACAAAAATTCCGCGAAAAATTGGCCAATAATAAAGGCGAAATCATTAATTAATTGTAAGATACGTTGAAGCCACGGATTAGAAGTGATGGTGTTAGTAATCTTATTGATTTTTTAAATCAAAACCGGCTGATGGAGTGATACGCCATACTAAGAATGTCTCTGGTACAATCAACATTATCAAGGCAGAAATATTAAAATAATAATACATCTTTACATCAGAAATTTCAATGTACTTGTTGATATGAAAAAGAAAAGCCAATTACTTTTATCCTTTTTAATTTTAGTTTCGGCCTGTAAAGTATACGGGCAAGCTATTTCTGTTAGCCCGGCAGCAGCCGTAAAACTAACAGATTTTAGTCTGGTAGGTAATAAAACAGCCGCGCCAATAGTAATTGACGATGCTGATCACCAATCAGTAAAAATTGCTGCTGGTTTATTTGCACAGGATGTTAAGCGTGTTACCGGCATATTGCCGCAGGTAGGCCCTCTTGGTACCGCTAAACCGGATATGGTAATAGCCGGAACAATTGGCAAAAGCACCCTTATCGATAAACTCATTGCCCAGGGCAAGATCGCTTCGGTAGATAAAATAAAAGGAAAGTGGGAAGCCTCATTATGGCAGGTGGTTGCTAACCCTGTTGCGGGTGTTAAAAAAGCACTGGTAATTGTGGGCAGCGACAGGCGCGGAACCGCGTATGGCTTAATGCAGCTGTCAAAAAAAATAGGCGTGTCGCCCTGGTACTGGTGGGCCGATGTGCCGGTAAAACAGCAAACCGCCCTTACCTTAAACGTAGCCCAACCTACCTGGGATGCCCCCGCTGTAAAATACCGAGGTATATTTATTAATGATGAAGATTGGGGCATTAACCAGTGGGCGCGCAAAACATTCGAAAAGGAGTTTGGTGCCGGTGTTGGCCCTAAAACCTACGAAAAAGTTTTTGAACTGATGTTACGTTTAAGGCTCAATTATATTTGGCCGGCCATGCATGAGGTATCAAAAGAGTTTGGCGATACCCCCGAAAATGCTGAATTGGCCGACCGCTACGGTATAGTTGCCGGTTCATCGCATTGCGAACCTATGTTGTATAACAATGTACATTGGGATAGCAAACTTAAAGGCGGCTGGAACTACAGCACCAATAAAGACAGCGTTTATAAATACTGGAAACAAACAACTTTAGACCGGAAAGATAAAGAGGCGGTATGGACGGTAGGTATCCGAGGCATACATGACAGGGGGATGGAAACGCCTCCCGGCGGTATTCCCGACCGAATTAACCTGATGGAGCATATACTTAAAGATCAGCGCGACCTGATAAATAACTATGTAACCAAACAATACGGCCCTGTAGCGCAATGCTTTGTACCTTACAAAGAAGTTTTAACACTGTACGATGCCGGGTTAAAAGTACCAGAAGATGTAACGTTGATGTGGGTAGATGATAACTTTGGCTACATCCGCAGGTTCTCTAACCCCGATGAGCGTAAGCGTGCGGGTGGTAGCGGGGTTTACTGGCACCTTTCTTATTACGGTCAGCCGCACTCATACACCTGGATAAATACCACGGCTCCGGCGTTAATATGGGAAGAGTTGCATAAAGCCTGGGAAAACCAGGCACGTTCCATGTGGGTGATAAACGTGGGCGATATTAAACCGATGGAAACAGGTATTGATTATTTTTCGCGCCTGGCCTGGGATCCGGAAGCGCAACACAACGATACGCAGCCACAATTCTTAAAGTCGTTCCTTGAGGATAATTTTAATGCTGAGTTAGGGAAGCCTCTTAACCAGTTATTGACCGATTTTTACCGTTTGGGAACAACCAGGAAACCTGAGTTGATGAACCGTGAATGGGCGCTTACACTTAGCGACCAAAATGCCCGTCAGTTACAGTCGGAATACGAAAACATATTACAACAGGATCGTACCATCTCGGCCAGGGTTCCCGCCGCAAGTACCGATGCCTATACCGAACTGGTAGGTTTCCCGGCAAGGGTATTGGCCGCAACCGGTTTGATATTTATGAACGACAGGAGCAAAGTACTTGGTGCCGACTCAATAACGGCTAACGTTGAAATAGAAAAATTAAAGCATTACCTTGAAGGTGAAGTAAGTAATTATAATACTAAAATTGCAGGTGGTAAATGGGCTTATATGATGCCCGGTTTAACCACAGGTAAATTTTTAATGGCCTGGAACAGCCAGGTTGCCTGGCCGTGGGGCGAAAAAAAACAACCCGATGCCATAAATAAAACGATAGATTCGTATATCATCCGCAAAGCATCATCTGCCGATGGGCGTACAGTATCAGGGCCGGCCCAGTGGACAGCTATACCCGGTTTGGGCAATTCCGGCGAAGCCATGGCCTTACAACCGGCCAGCCTGTCATCATCATGGAAACCGGGCGATCAGTCTGCCCCTACGCTAACCTATAATTTTAAGGCTAACGGTAAACCAACGCAGGCACTAATTGATTTTATGCCAACTTTCAGGCTCTATCCCGGGATGCAATTACGTGTAGCCATTGCTATTGACGGTAAATTATTGAGTACTGTAGAAGTGCCCGGATCTAACGGAAAAGAAGATGAAAAAGGGCCAAACCGCAACCAGGGCATCCGTAATAATTATGTGAGGAGTGTTATTGACTTGTCGGCTATGAGTGCAGGCGATCATAAATTATCCATTATGGCTGTAGATCCCGGGGTGGTTATAGATAGGGTTTCTTTTTCAAACTGATAAAATATTTAGACCTATGGAAAGTTTGTCCATATTATGGATATTGAAGGCAACAAAATAGAACTATGGGAACCTAATGATATTGAATATGAAAAGTTAGGTGTAAAAATGGGCAGCAAAACCACTAAATAAATAGTAATCAGGCTGCCCGCGCTACTGCAAGTATTTATCAGCAAAAACCGGTATCAACAGGTTTTAGTTATATTATTTTTCATATTTCCAAAACCGGGCTTTGCCTTCTGCTATCCATGCTATGGCTTCTTCCATTCTTTTTTGGCGGGTAGCATCTGTTTTGGCATCAGTTATCCAAATAATATAATCTTTGCGAAACGAGTCTGATTTATTTTCAAAAACCTCTTTCGCGATAGGGTTAGCGGCTAACTTTTCCGAAAAGTAGTCAGGCATTTCAAGCACTTTTGGCTTATCAGTTTTTTGGACAATTACTTTTATCCCTTTCTCATTCAAAACCATCGCTTCTTTTATCAATGCTATAAATTCGTCATCTGCCGGCAGATCAGAAAGGTTGGTAACCTTACCTAAAAATCGTTTTATTGGTTTCAATGCCTTACTTTCTTTCAACCGGGCATCATTCATTAACTCAGCCTTTAAAAAGGTAAAAGAGCAGTGGTTTGCGTAAGCAGCTATCACACACATAAAATCGCCTTTATAATCAAAATGCGGAAACCCCCATTTAATGGCCTCGTCCACATCAGGGCAGGTATTATGAATGAGCTGCCGCCAGTGTGCTAAAATTGGTTTTGCAAAAGCCGCCGCTTTGTCAATATATACATCAACTGTTGGATTGAACTTTGTCATCGCTGCGGTGATTTATTGAATCATGGGTAAATATTTTTGCCTGTTTTCATAGATCACCCAAAGGTTGATGGCAAGTAAGGCCAGTGCAACGGGTAAACCTGAGGGCATTGCAGCGTAGTTTGTCAGCAGGATACCTATCATAACCGGAAAAATCACTATTGCACCTAAAGCTCGTGTTTTGGGAATGATAAAAAGTAGGCCCCCTATAATTTCGGCAACACCCGTTAATGGCATTAGCCAGCTTATCTCCATAAAAGCGGCGCCCATTTTTTGCATTTTTTCGGGCATATCTTTGGGAGCAGGCATATAATTCACAAATTTATTGAGGCCTGCATTAATAAACATCAAACCAAAAAGAAGGCTTAATATAAATAGCACTTTCTGTTTCATAATAATTTATTTGTTAAGGGTTAATAATAATTCGTCTAATCTTTCTAAAGTCGAAGTCATTCCTTCCTGCATGCCCATTTGGATAACCGTTTCCAGATCGCTCAGCGATTTGTAGGTAACAACCGTTTGTACAACAGCATTATCACCCAGATCTGTAAAGGTTACATCCCAATTAGCACGTGGCAGCTCCGGATCGATCTCTCCTTCGTTATTGCAAAACGCATCCATGGCTGTATAGCTGTCTATAGGTTGAATAGCAAGGTAATCCAGGCGTGCCCAATATTCCGTGCCGTTTGGCTCAACCATGGCATAGATCCAGCGCCCTCCGGCACGGAAGTCCATCTCCTTGGTTTTAGTAGTGAGTGGTTTGGGTGCAAACCATCGGTCGAGTAATTCACTTTTGGTGTGAGCATCCCATACCAGTTGGCGGCCGGCCCTAAACTCCCGTTTAATGGTCAATGTGTTTTTTGCCTTGTCTGTTACAAATTCGAATTGTAGGTTGTTTTTCATTGGTCTTGTATATGCTGTATAGTTAATAGTAAATCATCAAGTTGGTCATAACGGTTTTCCCATATCTTTCTAAACTGCGCTATCCATTTATCTATTTCTTTTATTTTATCTACTTCCAGTTGATAATAGATCTCGCGACCCCGGTGTTCCTGTTTCACTAACTGGCATTCGGTTAGTACCCTCAAATGCTTTGAAATGGTTTGCCTGGTGGAGTCAAAATGTTCTGAAAGGGCATTTGGTGTCATAGCTTGTATTGCGATGAGTGCAATAATTGCCCGTCTGGTGGGGTCTGCAATGGCTTGGAAAACGTCTCGTCTCATTTGTTGATCCTGTTATGAAGCTAATCGGTTGCAAATATATATGCAGCCAATTGGATGCGCAAATTTATTTTTTATTTTATGGATCCCGAGGGCGCCATTGGCTCCTGCCCGTGATGTTAATAAAAGCTTTATTTTGTTTGAATGCTGATACGCTCGTTGTAAACAAAAACAAAATTTTTGTGTGTTGAATTTTGTAGATTAGTACTGCTTAAACGCCAGCTACAATATGAAAAAGGTATTACTTTTTATCGTATTCTTCTACAGCGGTTTTTTAATGGCGCAATCGCCCTTGCTGGTTGCTGTTCAACAACAGTACGATTCGGTAGTTGTTTTTGATCTGGTGAGTAAGCAAAAGCGGGTATCGGCAAAGGTTGGTTTTAAGCCACATGAGGTTACTTATGATGCGGTTACAAAAAAGTGCTTTATCAGTAATTTTGGGCTGGAAGATTACGATCTGAAAATAGGTAAAACAGGGAATACCATTTCTGTTTTCGATCCTTTTACCGGAGAAATATTAAAACCGTTATATACTGCTGCAGACACCTCCGTTCATAACGGCCCGCATGGGATAAAAGTTAGGCCGGGCAAACATCGCGAGCTTTTTGTGAATACCGAAATAGGTGGCGATGCGATGATGGTGTATGATATCAATAATTATGCAGTGAAAAGAAGTTTTGCTTTGCCGCAGGGAACGCACAATTTTATTTTTTCAACAAATGGCGATAGTTTGTGGGTAATGTCGGGCCTTAATGGGGTTTACCGTATCAATACTGAAAATGGTGCGGTTTTAAGCCATGTGGTCCTTCCATCAGCAACAAGGGGCGTATTGGCGGCAAAACAATGGTTGGTAGCATCATGCAAAAACGAAGTATTTCTGCTCTCTAAAAAAGATCTCAGCATAGTAAAACACTTTGGTAACCTGCAACTAAAAACCGGGCTGATCACTTATTCGAATATCACTAACGATCAAAAATACATACTTGCACCCGCGCCCTTGGATAGCGTTGTTTTGGTAATAGCTGTGAGTAACGGGCAGGTAGTTCATCGGCTGCAAACCGGCAATACGCCCTTAAATGTACAGGTGGACGGAACGAAAGCCTATGTAACGCATGCTTATGATGACTATATTGCAACTATAGATCTAAGTAATTTTACTTTCACCAGGTATTTAAAAGCATATGGTACAAACGGGCTTGTGCTGGCAAAATGATCTCATACTATTTTTTCTTTACTTTTTTGGTTTTGTCTAATTTCCAGGGATTAACACCGCTGCTTTTATAAGTTTGGTAGGCTACCAGCAGTGCTACTATAGCAGGTACACTCCATGCGTAGTTCAACATTAATTGCTCAACACTTATACCAATACTACCGGCATAGCTATTTAATAATGAAACAGCTTGTTTACTGCCAAGCCCTAAGCCAGTGGCAATGCCGGCTAAAAGCGTAGTTTTCGCGGCAGTCCAAACATCTCTTTTATCAGCAAAATTAACTGTTTTACCGGTGGCGGTTTTTATAAAATATTCATTCTGGATATCGCCGGTATGCATCTGTTCAATGTACTCGTTCAATACCTCTATGCGCTTGCCGCTTGTTTTGTCATATATCCATAATTTACACCAAAGGCCCTGCGGAACGTAACTTTCGGCTGCTGCTACTTTTGCGGCATCCTGGTCACCAAAATAATTTAATGCATTTAAAATGTACCTCGGCAACTCAAACGGGCGCCCGTACTGTGGTATAACCTGGTAACAAACAATATCTTTTTTTGAATTTGTATGGTCTTTTACTGTTTCTTCAACCTTTTTTAAATGGCCTTCGGTACTGTGGTTATTAGTACGTTGTGTTAAAGGCGTTAAATTTGACCAGGTATCGCCGGGGCCATGTATATTATCGTTTAATAAGTGGCCCCTTACATAATAGCTTGATGCACCACCGGCATTTTGCATCCTTTTTAACAAAATATTCCATGTGGCATTGCTTACACTTGGGCCGCTGCCCGCATCGCCCTTAACGGTTAAAGGGTCGGCCAGCATATATGTGCCAAAGCCTGCACTGGTAAGGGGGCCATACGTAATATTGGTTTTATCATCATCTTTGGGTTTAGCCCTTACCATATCCCTTAAGGTGGTGTACGAGCCTAATACACCCCATATGGCCCAATCTGTTACCACATTACCAACGGCTTGTTCTAATATCCAGAAAGGTGGTGAGGCTACCAACCCGATTTTTGGTTTGCCTTTTTCTGTTGAATCTATCAAAATATCATCCAGGAAGAATTTGCTTTTAGCTTCCGTGAGCACCATAAATATCTGTTCGGGCTCAGCCATTTCTAAGCCTTGCAATGCTCCATCCAACCATTGTTTTGCGGCTATTTTTTTCTCGCCAGGTAAAGACTTTTCAGTTATTTCGGTAGGAGGGGTAGCACCGGGTGCCTGGGTTTTTTGTTCGCTATTAGTGGCTGTTGGTAGTTGTTCTTGCCCTGATGGCTGTTCTGTTTCGGTTTTGTTTTGTATTACGGGTACCGCGGGCATAGTTTTGCCCCTGCTGCTATGTTGCTGACCTAAGCTTTGCTTTTTTTGAAAAACGGATATTGCAGGGAGCCGCATAGCGCCTGCAGAATCAGTTTGATTTGCTATCGCTCTTGTTGGATTGACCTGTACATTTTTGGCAAGAGTGTTTTCCATTTATTGCCTCCTTAGTATAAAAATAGTTTATTTTATGCTAACCATAAAGGTGTTTTTTCAAATACCATCGAAATGTTGTATATTGTAGGTAAGGATAAAGGAGCAATAACATGTGGAGAACAGGATGTATATTGTTGTTTGTAATAGCCAATTTACCACCTGTTTTTAATGATTGATTGACTGATCGAAAGCTTTTCAAAATCTATAAAATCAACTTCCTCATTAAGCATCATTTTTACCTTACGGTTTATCATAACTTAATCTATCTTTGGGCACAAAATTCAAAATCGCATTTACATGGCAAAGGCATCCGAAATTAAAGTAGGCAATATATTACGGTTTAACGGCGAACTGGTAACCGTTACAGAGGTTTTACACCGCACACCGGGCAAAGGTGGCGCATTTTACCTTGATAAGTTTCGCAACATTAAAACAGGTAAAATTGTAGAGGCCCGCCTGGGCACCGATGAGCAGGTAGAGATATGCCGCGTTGAAACCAACGATTTTCAATACTTGTATGAGGATGGAGATGCTATGGTGATTATGGATAATACGAATTACGAGCAGCATAATATCCCGAAATCATTATTCGGTCCGGCGGTTAGGTTTTTGAAAGAAGGAATGAATGTGATTGTTTCTTTTGAAAGCGAAGAGCCGATAATGGCAACTGCGCCTAATTTTGTGGAACTTGAAATTACCTATACCGAACCTGCTGTTAAAGGCGATACTTCGTCGGGTGCGCTTAAAAATGCGACGACCGAAAACGGCGTTGAAATAAAAGTGCCGCTTTTTGTAAACCAGGGCGACAAAATAAAATTAGATACACGTACAGGCGAGTACGTTGAGCGTGTGAAGTAATAACCATTTGGTTATTACTTATTGACTACGCACCTGAATCCGAGGTGTTCCATGCCGCTGTCTTCGGTTGTTTTCATGCGGCGCGATACCCGGTAGCCGGTGCAGTAGCTTTCGTTACACAAAAATGAGCCACCCCTAACCACTCTTTTTGGAGCAAGGGGCTCATCCGGGTCATAAGCCTTGTTGGGGCCTTTAGGGTTATTAACGCCTTTAGGGTCGAGCGAGTTATAATAGCGGCTGTCGTAATTATCGGCACACCATTCCCATACGTTACCGGCCATATCATACAGCCCATAACCATTAGCCGCGAAAGATGCTACAGGTGCTAAACCATAATAGTGATCATTCAGCGTGTTTTTATAAGGGAAGTTTCCTTCCCATGTATTGGCTTTTGGGCTACCCTCGTTTATGTTTTGGTTGCCCCAGGGGTAAATATTGTTAGTTAATTTGCCACGGGCAGCCCATTCCCATTCAGCTTCGGTAGGTAAGCGTTTGCGGGCCCATTTGCAATAAGCCAAGGCATCGTAATAAGAAATGTGTACAACAGGGTAAGCGTCTTTGCCTGCAATAGTACTGCCCGGGCCATGCGGGTGTTTCCAGTTGGCGCCTTTTTTCCATTGCCACCATTGGCTGTAATCATCCAACGCGACAGCTTTTTTAGAGGGCACAAATACCAATGATGCTGCAACAAGCAAACTATCAGGTGGTTTGGGTGTACCCGGAGGCTGCTGCTTTTTTAATACCTCCCAATCCGGCTTTTGCTCGGCGGTGGTTACGTAACCGGTGGCTTTTACAAATTTGGCAAATTGGGCGTTTGTAACTTCGGTAACATCTATCCAAAATCCATCAACCCTTACTTTATGCTTTGGATATTCGTCGGGCAAGGCTTGTTTGTTATCGGCACCCATCATAAATGTACCCGCGGGTATCCAAACCATATGGTCGTGTTTGGTACTATTGCTTTGTTCTGCTTCCGCGGGGTTAACATTAGCCGCTGTTTTAAAACGTGCCGGGATATTAGATTCGCAGCAGAGTGCTGTTTTTTTTATAACAGGTATGTTTGATTCGATAGTATGCGGTACAAAAGCTTTTTTTTCGGTATGCCGGCACGAATAAATGGAAATGCTGAATACACACAACAGGTAATACGCGGCTTTTATTTTATTGATCATGTTTTTTTGAAATTTGATAGCCTTATTTAAAATTCTTTATCACCGAACTCACTATTCGGTAATTTTGATTTTTTGCTGAGTTGATTAAGATTAAAACTTAGGTTAACTACAAACATATCGGTTTCCTGAATATAGTTAGTAGTGGTATAAAAATTACTACCCGATGTAGTAATACGCTGCTTATTTGTACCGAGTAAACCCATATCAATGTTTTGCCATTGCAGGGTAGCACTCATAGCGCCTTTAAAAAACGTTTGCCTGTATGATGCGTTGGGTGTTATAAAACGTGAATCGCGCCCTTGTGCTGTAGCCCGTTCTGATAGGTAATTGATGTTAAGCTGCAACAGGCTCTGCTTTGTGATTTTAAAGCCCGTGTTGGCATTAAACGAATAATTTAAGCTGGAATTATTAACCTGTACACTATTACCAAACAGGTTGCCTTTAATGTTATAGTTGTAAATATTGGCACCCGCATAAAGCTGCCACCAATCAGTTAATTTTAAATCGGTGCCAAATTCGGCACCCCATAAGCTGGCATTACCGGCATTGGTGTAAACCCGGTATAAAATGGTGTCGGTTAAAACCTTATTTACCCGGTTTATGGCATTTTTAATATCCTGGTGATACAGTGTTGCAAAAGCAGAGCCTTTACTAAATGTCTTAATTACGCCTAATTCATACAGGTTAACAAACTCGGGCAATAGGTCAGGGTCGCCAAGCTCTTGGGTTTCGGAGTGCTCTCTTTCGGGATAAGGGTTTAGTTCGTTAAAGTTGGTGCGCTGTATGCGTCTGCTGTAACCGGCCTTTGTTTTCCACCCATTTTTAAATGTATATAAAAAATTAGCCGATGGGAAAAGGTTATTCAGGTACAGGTTATTTAAGCCCTGGCTTTGATTAGCCGAAAAGTTACGCGCGGAATATTCATACCTTAAACCACCTACATATTGTAGCTTACCCCTAACCGCCGAATATTGTGCATATAAACCCTGCACTGTGTTGAGCACATCGGTAACATTGTAGGATAGCTGGGCGAGCGGCCCCGATGCGAGATTTTGCTGCTGTGTTAAAAAGGTGCCGTTTTGCTTTTGGTATTTAAACTGGTAACCGGTTTCTAATTTTCCGGGTCCAATATTAACCGAGTAATCCGCCTGCAGGCGATACCCATGCAGGGGGTTAGTATTTGTATTGGCAGTGTATTGTTGTAAGGTATTAGTATCAGGGTAGTTAAGGTTACGGTTATGGGTAAAACCGTCTAACTCGTCGTACTCAAAAAGCCCTGATAAAGCTAATGCTGATTTATTATTGAACTTGTGATTATAATCCAGGTTAGCTAATGTGAAATTGCCTTTCCGTTGTACCAGGTTTGAGTTATAATAGGTGATTTTGCCTATTTGCTGCCCTGTATTAATATCGGTTTTGGTGTTGTTATAAACTAAGTTTGCTATACGGTATTGTGTACGGCTACCATGATAAAACCCGGCTGTAATAGCGTCATCATTACCGGGTGCATAAGTTACTGTAGCCCTGGCAGCATAGGTACTCCTTTTAAAACTCCGTTCACCAGATGACGGAAACGAGGTATAGCGGTTTGCTACAGTTGTATTCACATCGCCATCCCTTTGTCCGGCAATATCATTACGCAGGTAATTCCCGCCAACGGTAATATCCCATTGATTAGTTTTATAATTCAATGTAGCATCGGCGCCGTAGCGGTTGGGTTCTGTTTTATTGTTATAAGTCTGCGTTGATGGCAAACCGTATTGACCGTTGGCCGCTATAGAAATTCCATTGTTTGCACCCTTTTTGGTGGTGATGTTAATAATGCCGCCTTTGCCATCTGCATCATATTTAGCCGATGGTGAGGTAATGAGTTCTATGTTTTCGATAGCATTGGCGGGTAGCTGGCTAAGTACTGTTCCGGCATCGGCTTGTACGGGTTTGCCATTGATAAGCACTAAAAAACCGCTTGAACCACGCATACTGATCTCACCTTGTGAATTAACGGTTATTGATGGCATATTTCTGATCACATCAATGGCATTACCGCCTTTTGCAGCTTGAAACTGACCCGCGCTGTATACCTGTTTATCAATTCTATTTATAACACCGGCTTTTTGCTCATTAACCCTTACCTCATTTAAATACCGCTGATCGGGGCTTAACTTTATCTGGCCAATATTAACTACCTGGTTGTTGGTTAAATTTAAATTGTTCACCAGTTTGGTTGCATAGCCTACAAAATGGACCTTAAGGTAATAGTTGCCTGTTTTTAGCTTTGTAAATTCGAACGAGCCATTTGCCTTGGTTAAGCTACCTGTTACCTGCGACGAGTCTGTGGTCCGGTACAGCGTAACTGCGGCAAACTCAATTGGTGTACCCGATAACTGATCAATAGCTACACCAGTTACTGAGCCACTTTGGGCATACAGGCAAGAGGTTATAAAAAGTAATAGTAAAGCAAGCCCTGTTTTTTTTGAAAAGTATTGGGCTGTTACAGTTATTTTTTTAAAATGGTTTGCCGGGCACTTTGTTAGTTGATACATTGTTTTAGTTTCGAGAGGTGTGAGGGCGGATTCGAACCGCCGTAAAAGGTTTTGCAGACCTCCGCCTAACCACTCGGCCACTCCACCTTGTTTATTTTGTTTTAACTGCTACGGGGCTTTCCCAACAATTGTTTGGCATAAATAATCATTCTAAAATTAAGTAATCATAGTCACTATATTAATTTATGATGCTTAAGGTTTGCTCATAAAACCTTTCACCATCCTTACTAAATTGAGCATCCGCGGTATTGCTGATATACACCATGTGCCCCGAATCATAATAATGCATACTGATATTGTTGCGCAACTCAGGCTTTAATCCAAGATGGCGGATAACATATTCTGTACTGCCAACAGGTGTAGCCAGATCATATAAACCGCAAACCACATTAACTTTTAAACCAGGGTTTTTTGCCATTACATTTTTTAATGTTTCCGAAATATTGAGGTAACTGTTCGAAGCATCAGGGCCATAATTCCAATCGCCTGTAGCGGTGGTGGCCATATAGGGTAGCTTATTCAAATATTTCAGGTCGTTGTTTACATATTGTGCAAAAGCCGAAGTAAATAGCCTGCTTATATTGGTTTCGCTTGGGTCGGCCTTAAGTTTGTTATCACCGGTAAAGCGGCTGTCAAATCCACCAATGGTAAGCCCGTCTTTTTTTAACAAAGCCTGGCAAAATTGCCTGTCGGTAATGCGGCCATTTATTTGGCGAATGTAATTTAGAGGCAGACTTGTAAAGTAATGTAACGAGTCGATTACTTTATTGGTTAACTCAGCCGACGCGGCTTCGCCCTGGTTTAAAAAGAAAGTATAAGTACCCTGCGCAAATGATGATGCTTTAGCGATCAATTGTTGGGGCGACAGGCGTTGTAATTCATTATTTAACCGTTGATGATACTGCGCTGCAACCGCGTATGATGGTAAGTAGTAGCTATAAGGTGTTTCGTTACCGTGATGGAAATCGATCAGTTGGTAATTCAGTGCCGGCGATATTAGTGTTATGCCATTGAAGGCTATTTGATATTGATCTTGTAAATATGCTGCTAAACCTACCGCGCGTACGGTACCGTAGCTTTCGCCCGCCAAAAATTTCGGGCTATTTTCGCGGTGATGCTGTGTAAGGTAAAGATGGATAAATTGCCCTATGGAAGCGATATCGCCATCATAGCCATAAAATTGCTTAACGTTCACTTCGTCTTCGGGGCGGCTGTATCCTGTCGAAACAGGATCTATAAATACCAAGTCGGTAAAGCCCAGCCAGCTATAGGGGTTATCTCCATATTGATAAGATGCGTCGGGCGCATCGCCCTTATCATTCTTAAACAATACCCGTACCGGCCCGAACGATCCCATGTGCAGCCATATTGCAGCAGACCCGGGGCCACCGTTAAAAACAAAAGTGATAGGGCGATCAGCGCTATGTAGGCTATCGGTTTGATATGCTACATAAAAAATATTAGCTGATGTCTGTCCATCTGCTCCGGTCAATGGCATATATCCTGTAGTTGCAGTATAACTTAGTTGTTGACCGCCAATATGTAATTGATGGGTAGTAACAGCCAATTGATAGGCCAGATATCCCGCTTTGTATCTATAGGAAGTACGGTCTGATTTACCCCACGAACTGAAGAGTAATATTACTAAACCGGTTATGGTAAACAGCCAAACCGGTTTAGTGTGTTTTTTTGAAATAAGAGTAGCGCGTAACATAAAGAGAAAGAGTTTATAAAATTTAAATACGATTAGCTTTGCCGGATCAACAACAGCAACTGCACATGACCCTTGGAGAGCGGGACATTCGCATCGTAAAAATGGATTTTATATAACTACTTGCTTTCAATCTATAAAGTCTATCGAATTAATAGACAATGCAAATGTACGAAAGGTTTTTGAAAAAGCTAATTTTGGTAAAAGTATACTAATTAAATATTGCAATCGATTGCAATATTTAATTAGTATATGCTGGTTTTGGATATAGCAATTGGCGGTGCTGTAGAAGAAAGTTATACTCAATTTGTATTTATCTGAACATTTTAGGCCAATTTATAGATGTAATTTATAATTGTATCATAAAAGTTACAAATTAACCGATTGCATAAATTATTGCAATGCTTAAGTTTGCCTAACCTCTTGTATTCCAATTATGCCTGAAAAAAGTGTTCACATTAGTAGTGGCTGTCGCTATTCTGCTATCTTAAAGGTGCCTAAAAAAGCGTTTACCGGTAAATTAAGGCTATTGGAAAGTTTTAATTCCTAATTATATTTAGTATTTCAAAGATCATGAAAATATTATCAGGGCGTTTATGTTTTTTCTTTTGCTGCATCTTAATAACCAACAAAGTTTGGGCCGATGATGGGCATGGCTATATTTCACTTGTGGCAGGTAAAGGTTATTTTCAGCTTTCGGCAAAGGGAGCCTCCACCTCGTTATGGACAGATGCTAATGATTATAAAGGCGTAATAATAGCGGCTAAGAACTTTCAGAACGATATTTTGGCGGTTACTGATAATAAACCACAGTTGCTTACTGGCAAACAAACCAGTAAACGAATGGTGATTATAGGCACCATAGGTAAAAACAGAATCATAGATGATCTCATCAAAAATAAAAAACTAAACGTAAGTGGTGTTACCGGTAAATGGGAAACCTTTACCATACAAACTGTGCAGAATCCTTTGCCGGGTGTTGATGAAGCTTTGGTAATTGCAGGTAGCGATAAGCGCGGAACTATTTACGGTATTTATGATGTATCGGAGCAGATCGGTGTATCGCCCTGGTATTACTGGGCCGATGTGCCGGTAAAAAAGCATACTGCTTTGTATGTAGTTCCGGGTAAGTATTCAATGGGTACGCCTGCTGTAAAATATCGCGGTATATTTATTAATGATGAGGCTCCGGCATTTTCGGGCTGGGCCAAAGAAAAGTTTGGCAGTGTAAACCACATGGTATACGAAAAAATGTTCGAGCTCATCCTTAGGCTTAAGGGTAACTACTTATGGCCTGCCATGTGGGGAAATGCATTTAATGATGATGATAAAGCTAATCCTGTACTTGCCGATGAATATGGAATAGTGATGGGCACATCACACCACGAACCTATGGATAGGGCACAACAGGAATGGAAACGTTATGGCAAAGGCGATTGGAATTACGAAATAAACAAACAAAACCTGCAGGATTTTTGGCGCAAGGGTATCGAAAATATGGGCAGCAAAGAAACCATTGTAACGGTAGGCATGCGTGGCGATGGCGATAAACCCATGACCGAAGGCAGCAACATTGCCTTGCTCGAAAATATTGTGAAAGACCAGCGCCAAATCATTAGCGATGTTTTGAAGAAAGATGCTTCGGAAGTGCCGCAAATGTGGGCCCTGTATAAAGAAGTGCAGGATTATTATGATAAGGGCATGCGCGTTCCGGATGATGTGACCTTATTATTATGCGATGATAACTGGGGGAATATCCGCAAATTACCTTCGCTTACCGAAAAGCCACGCAAAGGGGGGTACGGTATTTACTATCACTTTGATTATGTGGGTGGCCCACGCAATTATAAATGGTTAAATACAAATACCATAAGTAAAACATGGGAGCAGATGAACTTGGCCTATGCCTATAATGCCCGGCAGCTGTGGATAGTTAACGTAGGCGACCTGAAACCGATGGAGTACCCCATCAGCTTTTTTTTAGATTACGCCTGGAACCCCGATAACATACCTGTAACCAAACTGCATCAATATACGGTAGAATGGGTAGGCAAACAGTTTGGCAATGAACATGCCGTTGCAATTGCCGATATGCTTACCCGCTATACCCGGTACAATGCCCGCCGAAAACCGGAATTGCTTGACCAAACTACATACAGTTTAACCAACTATAACGAGTTTGAAAACGTAGTGAATGATTATAAATTACTTGAAAAACAAGCTCAGGCATTAAACGATAAACTACCAAAGAATTATCAGGACGCGTTTTTTGAATTGGTGCTGCACCCTATAAAAGCATGTGCCAACTTAAACGAGATGTATTTTGAAGCCGCGAAAAATAAGTATTATGTGCAGCAGCGTAATGCCATTGAAGCCAATAAAGCGGCTGCTATGGTAAAAACGCTGTTTGAGAAAGATCAGCAGATATCCGATTATTATAATAAAACCCTTGCGGGCGGTAAATGGAACCACATGATGGATCAAAGCCATATGGGATATACCTCATGGAACGACCCGCCTAAAAACCGCATGCCCTATGTTAAAACGCTAAATACGGATAGTAATACAAATACTGCTTTGTTACCTTCAACTGTTGTTCAACCTGCACCGAAAGAGGATGGGATACCTGCCGATAAATATGGTTATTTAGTTTTCGAAGCCGAACATTATTCGCGTGCTGTAGCTGCAAATGGGGTAGGCTGGCTAACTATTCCTGATTATGGCAACACACTTTCGGGTGTAACCCCCTGGCCGGTAACCGCTGCCAGAATGCAGCCCATTGATAAAAGCGCGCATCTGGAATATGATATCAGTGTTAAAGACTCCGGCATAGTTGCCATTACCTCTTATATATCGCCTTGTTTGGATTTTAAAAATGGTGATGGAAGGTATTACGCCATATCTGTTGATGATGAGTTGCCGCAAAAGGTAAATGCTGCAACCCGGGTTGATGGTCGCGATTGGGCAGCGGCGGTTTCAGACAATGTTAGAAAAATCATCACCAAACACCATATCACACGTGCCGGCAAACATACCATCAAATACTGGATGGTAGATCCGGCGGTGGTATTGCAAAAAATAGTAATTAATACAGGCGGATTAAAACCAAGCTACCTCGGCCCCGGGGAATAAAAACGCCACCGATACGATAAAACTTGTGGTGATGATCCGATTTATTGCGGATTATCACCCTTGTAAACATCTGTTGTATCAAAATCCACAAATAGCTTATCTCGGGTAAACCGAGCCAATTAGCTTTGAAGCGTGGCTTATGCCATTAATTAAACCAATTAGCCTGTTCGCCTTTTACAATCTGATAAAGAGGTGTTACCTGCTGATAACCTATTGTATTTACTGTAACGCTATAAAATTCGAATATGAGAAGAGCCATATTGTCGCTTTCCTTTTTTACACTGATGTTTAGTTTGGTGTCGGCACAAATTAAAACACCTGCTAAACCGGCTATTGAATCGGGCGTGTACCGTAATGTTTTCCTTGAAGCAGGCCATAAGCAAGCCGATATCGATGCGAAATTAGCCAAGGCGTATTATGATGTATTTGAAGGCCCCAATAAAGTTTATTTTGCTGTAGGCGATACCATGGCTTACGTATCTGATATTAAAAATCATGATGCGCGTACAGAAGGGCTTTCATACGGAATGATGATAGCTGTTCAGCTGAATAAAAAAGACGTTTTTGACAGGATATGGCGATGGTCTAAAAAATACCTGCAGCATCAGAACGGCCCCCGTGAAGCTTACTTTGGCTGGAGTATCAACCCCGAAACTACAAAGCGCAATTCTGAAGGCTCGGCATCAGATGGGGAGCTATATTTTGTTACAGACCTTTTATTCGCTTCAAACCGGTGGGGAAATAATGCCGGTATCGATTATTATAAAGAAGCGCGCCGGATATTGGATGCCATGTGGAAAAAGAACGGCGAAGGCAATATTTTCAACGTTATCAATATCGAGCATAAACAAATAACCTTTGTCCCGGAAGGAAATGGGTACACCTGGACAGACCCATCATACCATGTGCCTGCCTTTATGGAGGTTTGGGCACTATATGCTAAAGACGGGCATGAACAATTTTATAAGGACTGCGCCGATACTTCGCGCGCGTTTTTACACCGGGCCTGTAACCCGGTAACTGGCTTGAATACCGATTATACCGAATTTAGCGGCAAGCCCCACAGTACCTCATGGATGCCCGCCGCTTTCAGATATGATTCATGGCGTGTACCCATGAATATCGCGATGGACTATATCTGGTTTGGTAAAGACAAAGTATGGCAGGAAGATTATGCCAACTGCTTCCAGGGCTTTCTGCGTTCAAAAGGCATTAATAGTTTTGAAGACCAATTTAACCCCGATGGCACCCGGCCCGATTTTATTTTGCAGGCCGGTAAAGTACCTAAACTGCGCCACTCAATAGGTTTGGTTGCTACATCGGCAACGGCATCTTTAATAAATACCGGCCGGCAGAATCTTGATTTTATAAACGCGCTGTGGAACGCCAGGCTGGAGCCTTATAATGACGGTTATTTTGACCCGTATTATGATGGGCTGCTATACCTGTTTAGTTTGATGCACCTGAGCGGTAAATACCAGGTAATAAAACCCCATGCCTGATAAGGTTCAATTAACCTGCTAAATAACGGATGTGATACTATGAAAAAAAGTCCCAAAGCGTATATGTTAACCATCCTGGTAGCGTTTGCCCTGCAGTTTTGCTTTGCACAAAACCCTATGGTGCAAACTAATTATACAGCAGACCCCGCACCAATGGTTTACAATGGTAAAATGTATCTCTATACCAGCCATGACGAAGACAATTCTACCTGGTTTGTAATGAATAATTGGAAGCTGTATACTACCGAAGATATGGTAAACTGGACAGACCATGGTGCAGTTGGAGGGTACAAATTATTTGATTGGGCAATTGGCGATGCCTGGGCCATACAGGTAGTACAGCGTAATGGAAAGTTTTATTTGTATGCACCTGTTAAGTCAAAAGATAAATCGCGTTCTGCTATTGGCGTAGCAGTGGCAGATAGTCCTTACGGGCCTTTTTACGACGCACTTAATAAGCCACTCGTTAGTGTTAGTGACGGTGATATAGATCCTACGGTATTTATTGATGACGACGGCCAGGCATATCTATACTGGGGAAACCCGGATTGTTATTACGCAAAACTGAATGAGAACATGATTTCTATTAATGGCGATGCGGTTCACGTTCCCATGGTAGAAACATCATTTGGTAAAAGGGACGGAAATGTACGCCGGCCAACTCGTTATGAAGAAGGCCCCTGGTTGTATAAAAGGAATAGCTTATATTACCTCATTTGGGCAGGTGGCCCAATACCTGAACATATTGGTTATTCTACCGGTAAAAGTGCTACAGGACCTTGGCAATACGCCGGCACCTTAATGCCTAAGGAAGGGAAAAGTTTTACCAACCACCCCGGTATTGCTGATTATAAAGGCAAAACATACTTTTTTTATCACAATGGTGCATTGCCTGGTGGAGGTGGTTTTAACCGTTCTGTCTGTGTTCAGGAAGCATCCTTTAATAATGACGGTACATTGAAACAAATGAAAATGGAACCGGGTATCGCCAAAGGCCTGCAATACTTAAATCCATATCAAAAGGTAGAGGCGGAAACAATTGCCTGGTCCGAAAATGTAAAAGCTACACAGAATAAAGAAGTAGGGGTTTTTATTACCGCAATGGCAAACGGCGCTTACACAAAGGTAAAGGATGTGGATTTTCGAGATGGTGCCTCATTGTTTACAGCACGGGTGGGTACCACACATAATACAGGCATAACAATGGAAATCCATTTGGATAGTATTGACGGCAAGTTACTTGCTAACCCTAAAATTCCGCTCACCGGAGGCGATGACCGCTGGGCGCTGGTATCGGCCAGTGTGCCAAAAATACCAGGTGTGCACGATCTGTACTTTGTTTTTAGAGGAGAGAATAAACCCGGTGTAATACTGTATTTTGATTATTGGAGCTTCTCTAAATAGTACAGGTACATCAAATTAATGAAACGTAACAGAGGCTATTCTGTGGCAGCAATATCTTAGTAACAATTTAAAGCTAAAATGAAAACATTAACATCCATAATCATAAAGGTGTCTATATTCTTTATCCTGATATTGATGATATCAAAGCTTTTCGCGCAAAGCCTACATAGCGATAACGGAAATGGTACATATACCAACCCGGTAATCCCGGCCGATTTTCCAGACCCGGATGTGGTTAAGGTAGGCGATACCTATTATATGGTGTCAACTACCATGTTTATTTTTCCGGGAGTACCTATTATCAAATCGCACGACTTGGTAAACTGGGAATATTGCAGCAACGCGGTACCAAGGTTTGATTTTGGTAAGTGTTATGATCTGGAAGATTGCAACCGCTACGGGCATGGCCAGTGGGCTACCAGTATCAAGTACCATAACGGTAAGTTTTACCTCTTATTTATTACCCTTAACGAAGGTGGCTTTATGTGTACAGCATCAAAAGCCGAAGGCCCGTGGGAAGTGAAAAAATTACCCAAAGGATTTTACGACCCGGGTTTGTTTTTTGATGATGATGGCCGCATTTACGTAGCGCAGGGCTATGGCAAAATTTCGATAACAGAGGTTGATGAAAATTTAGCGCCTAAAACAAAAGACTCATTGGTATTTACCGGCAATATACGTGGCGGGCTCGAAGGCACCCACGTTTATAAAATTAATGGCTATTATTATTTGTACAGCACTTATGGTGGCGGCAATGGCATACAGGTAGCCTTGCGGTCGAAAAATATTTATGGTCCGTATGAGCAAAAGATAGTAATAAGCGATACCACCCCCGGTGTAACATTCGGCGTGCACCAGGGCGCTTTAATACAAACCAATACCGGCCAGTGGTGGACCATGCTTTTTGTTGATAGTGGCCCATTTGGCCGTTTCCCCTCATTACAACCCGTTACCTGGGTTGATGGCTGGCCAATGGTAGGCGTTAATGGCAAGGGCGTTATCACCTACAAAAAGCCTGATGTGGGTAAAACATATCCTATAAAAACATTCCCAACATCCGATGAGTTTGACAATAAGATACCTGGCATGCAGTGGGGCTGGAACCATAATCCCGATCCGGCAAACTGGTCACTTTCGCAAAGGCCGGGTTATTTAAGGCTTACTACAGGCAGGCTTGCGCCCGATTTAACTTTGGCCCGCAATACACTCACCCAAAGGCCATTTGCAAAATACACGCAGACCACTCCTACAATAGGTGTAACCAAACTGGATGTAGACCATATGAAAGATGGCGATAATG
Source organism: Mucilaginibacter rivuli (assembly GCF_019391655.1). GTDB lineage: Bacteria > Bacteroidota > Bacteroidia > Sphingobacteriales > Sphingobacteriaceae > Mucilaginibacter > Mucilaginibacter rivuli. The sequence continues at coordinate 489,243 of NZ_JAHXPQ010000001.1, forward strand.
CAGGGATAGCGGTTTTTCAGGACCCTTATGCTTATATCGCCGTAAGGCAGCACAATAACAATAAATATATTGTGATGGTAAATAACGGTAAAACTATCGATTCGGTAGCTATCAATAAACCAACGGTGTATCTCCGTACCATAGCATCCAACGCTACTAAAAAAGCAAACTTTGAATACAGCTTCGATAATCAATCGTTCACTACTATTGGCAACGATTTGACAATGAAGTTTAACCTGAAAATATTTACCGGTAACAAATTCTGCCTGTTTAACTATGCTACCAAACAAACCGGCGGATATGTTGATTTTGATTGGTTCAGGATGGAATAGGAATGGTTTACACAATAACTAAATAAAATGAAGAAGATAAGATTACAAATGTTAGTAATAATTTGCCTGTTTTTTTACAGCGTAACGGCTTTTGCGCAGGATAAAAACTTTTATATATTTCTGTGTTTTGGTCAGTCGAACATGGAAGGGAACGCCAAAATTCAACCGCAGGATACTACCGTTGATAGCCGTTTCCAGGTTTTTGAAACGGTTGACTGCCCTGCCCTGGGCCGAAAAAAAGGTAATTGGTATCCTGCTGTGCCGCCACTGTGCCGCTGTAATACGGGGCTAACCCCGGCTGATTATTTCGGCAGGACATTAGTTGCCAATTTACCCGAAAAAATAAAAATAGGTGTTATCAATGTTTCGGTAGCGGGTTGTAAAATTGAATTGTTTGAGAAAGGCAAAAATAAAACCTACATACCAACCGCGCCGCCATGGATGGTGGGCATGATAAAAGAATATGACGGCGACCCCTATGAGCATTTAATGGAGATGGCAAAGCTTGCCCAAAAATATGGCGTGATAAAAGGCGTGCTTTTACACCAGGGCGAATCAAACACGAACGATACCCTTTGGACACAAAAAGTTAAGGGCATATATGGTAATCTGTTGAAAGACCTCAACCTGAAATCAAAAAAGGTGCCTTTACTGGCGGGCGAAGTAGTAAATGCCGATCAAAGTGGTATATGCGCCTCTATGAATAAGATCATCGCAACGTTACCCGGAGTTATTCCTAATTCGTATGTTATTCCATCAGCGGGGTGCCCGGCAGGAGCAGATAAATTGCATTTTACCGCCGAAGGCTACCGCATGTTAGGAAAAAGGTATGGCGAACAAATGTTGACCTTGTTGGGATACAAAATTAAAACGGAACAATAACTCGAATTAGTTTTTATAATAATTTATAAGGACTTTAATAATAACATTATGCATCATAGAGTAAACACTCTTTTAATATCGATAAAACCCAGGCACTCATTTGCGCGGGTAGTGATTTTAGGCTTGCTGTTGTGTATGCTTACATTTTTTGGCTTTTCAAGGCCACCTGCTGAAAAAAAAACATCTCCACCTAAAAAAAACTGGGTAGGTACATGGGGTACAGCCCGGCAACTTGTTGAACCGGGTAATATGCCGCCCGCGCCGGGTCTGAGCAATAATACACTGCGCCAGGTGGTATGTGTATCTGTTGGCGGCAAAAACCTGCGGCTAAAGTTTTCGAACGAGTTCAGTAAAAGCCCGGTAACCATTAAATCAGTCCAGATTGCTGCTTCAATGGGTGGGAGTGTAATTGATGCAGCCACTACAAAAACTTTAAAATTTAACGGTAAGCAAGAGGTTATTATGGATGCAGGCAGCGAACTGATTTCAGACCCCGTAGCATTTGATCTGAAACCAAGGCAGGAGGTAGCCATCACTATTTTCTTTGGCGAAACATCACCAACAGTTACAGGCCATCCGGGATCGCGTACTACATCGTACCTGCTTGCAGGAGATCATACTTTGCCTGGTGATAATTTTGCTGATGCTGTAAAAACCGACCATTGGTATATGATAACGGGAATTGATGTGGAAGCTAAAAAAACGGCTGCGGCTGTTGTTGTTTTTGGTGATTCAATTACAGATGGCAGAGGTTCAGGAACAAATAAACAAAACAGGTGGCCGGATATATTGGCGCAATGCCTTTTAAAAAGCAGCACCAAACAAGTTGGGGTGCTTAATATGGGTATTGGCGGTAACGCTGTGCTTAAAGGCGGGCTTGGGCCAACCGGGTTAAACCGTTTTGAACACGATGTATTGAAACAAAGCGGTGTGCACTGGCTAATTATATTTGAAGGCGTTAATGATCTTGGTGGCACGCGGGATAGTATCGCGGCTTTCCAGGTTGCAAATTCGCTTATTGCCGCTTACCAAAAAATGATTGGCGATGCACATGCCCAGGGTATTAAGGTTTATGGCGTTACCATTACTCCGTTCAAAAAATCGGGGTATTACCGTACTTATCGTGATGCCGCCCGCACTACTATTAATGATTGGATACGGGCGAATGGAAATTTTGATGCAGTTATTGACCTGGATAAAACCATACGCGACCCCAATGATATAGCCACTTTACTGGCCGAAGCACAAACAGGAGATTATCTTCATCCCAATGAATTGGGCTATAAAATGTTTGGCGAAGCTGTGGATCTTTCTCTTTTCAAATAATGGTTGATCGAATTAATCAAAAGTTTTGATATGATAAGTGTAAATCACTGCAGGCAGAATAACCATGGTTTGTTTTTAGCATTTAGCTTCATATTAATAGTCTAAATCATCTTTCCAATATATCTAATTACTACAAAAAATGATCTTTTTTAAAGAAATATGAAGTATAATTAATTGATTATAAGGTGTTTAATTAAATTGAACATTCTTGCTACTATATTATACAATTGTTACATAGGCCATACCTGTACTACTTTACTTTTACAACAACCAAATATAACCTGGTATAAACCAGAGTAACCAATTTATTGAACCTAAACCTATACATTATGAAAATGGATAGTACTTAACCCGGTCGGCTGCGGATTTGTGATCTTTTATTTTTCCGCAATCGGTTGAAATTTTGATGGCCTTGTAGCTGAATAAGTACAATACGCTGTCTGAAATTCGATCAGCATTCTGTAGCCCGGATGGCATGATTTACCTAATACAGACTTTCTCTAGTTATTTAAGCATGATTAAAATTATACCAAAGCATTCCACTTCAAACAAAATCTGGCTCCTTATATTAATGATGGCGGCCGGTTGTTTGCTTATAAGCAGTTGCAAAAGCAGTTTTGACGATTATTACAGCAATAATTCGAATACCAAAGGCGGGTATTTATACAGCAAACTGCAAGGCAACCCCAAATTTTCAATTTTTACAGCCGGGTTAAAACGAGCCAGTATTGATCCCTTTATATCTTCCGGAGGCTTATATACTGTTTTTGCACCTACCGATAGTGCTTTTAACGTTTACCTGAAAGCTAAAAATTACAGCACAATTAACGATGTGCCTATTGATACCTTGTTCTCTGTGTTGAGCTATCACATAGTTAACAATATGTGGTATTATTACGATTTTAAAGTTCGGTTCCAGGGCTTTCAACAAAGCTTGTTCCTTACCCGGAGTAAAAAATTTGTAAATGTGTCGGTTGCAGCACTTGATACGCTGAGTGTTAACGGCGTACCTGTTATAAAAAGTTTAAGGGATATAGGTGCAGATAATGGGGTAATACATGGCATTGGCCAGGTGTTGATACCCAATGCCAACCTTGAGCAAAAATTACTTACCGACCCGCAGCTTAACACCAGTACATTTTACCGGTTAATGAAGGTTTGCTCGGCACGTACTTATGACAGGTTTAACAGTTATGATAAAAATCACGATGGCTTGCTCGATTCTGTTTTTTACACGGCATATCCTTATCTGTCTACCGTATATACGGCAATTGAGTATCAAACCAATACTTTAGCCAGTGATCAGGGAGGCGACCCGGTTTTCACTACCATTTTAATGCCTACCAATGCGGTTTTAGATCCTATAATTGCCCCGACATTAGCCAAAATAGGAAGTACTGTTACAGATAAGATCGCAGCCCTATCACCTATCTATGCAAAAGCTGTACTCGAATCGTATTTCATAGGTTTACAGAGTGTTTCGTCAAACACACTCATTAAACGGCCAACAGTTTTAAGCACTGTTAACGGAGCAACAATACCCGCGCTCACGGCCGGGGCATTTGTAAGGCCGGATATTATTGCCAGCAACGGGGTTATTCATATCATCAATACCACATTCCCTACCTCCGATTTGTTGAAGAGCGGCATTGGACAGGCTTTGAGCGATCCCGAACTTTCAACCTTTTGGTTAGCTGTTCAAAAAGCAGGCTTATTGTCAACCTATGGTGTAAGTTCACGGGCCGGAACGCTGTTTGCGCCAACCAACGCTGCTTTAGCAAGTGCCGGTTTAGACTTAACCGCCATGACCCTTAACGGAGCCCCGCTTACCACGGCTACATTAACCAATCTGATCAAGGTGCACATGATAAACTCCAACTTAGCCTCAACGGCACTGCCAAATGCAGTATTGGGCACAGATCTGAGTTCTACCGAACAGCTGACCTTTGATAGTACAGGTAAAAAGGTAACCAGCCCGACAGGCAATGTGGCCAACATTACATTGCCGGCGGTTGGTATAGGCCCAAGCAATATAGGTTATGTGTACAAGATAGACCAGCTGTTGATACCACAATAATCAGCCAGGCACATCTTATAAAACTGAATTAAAAAACTCATTAGCGATGTTAAAATATAAATTAAAAAAATACATCCTTTATATAATTCCAATTGTGATAGTTTGCAGCATGGGTTTTAATGCCATGGCGCAAACCCCAACAGTTGCAGTAATTAAAGGCTCTGTTATTGATTCGAAAGATAAATCGCCGTTACCCGGTGTTACTGTTGTTGAAGTAAACCAGAACGACAGGCAGGTAGCCGCAACCTCTACTGACGATAAGGGCCGGTATGTACTTAAAATATCCAGTAAAAGTAATAAGGTCAGGTTCTCATTTATCGGTTACCAATCTCAAACTATTACTATTGATGATAAAACTACTATTGATGTATTGCTGAAAGAAGCACAGTCGAGAGATCTGGACGAACTTGTAGTAAGATCAAAAGTAACCGAGCGTATTTCCACAGGGTTTGGCGATCAATCTCCGCGCGATAAGATAGGCGCGGTAGCTTCTGTTACTGCTGATATGTTGGCCGGCCAACCGGTTACAACTATCGATCAGATGATACAGGGCCAGGCGCCGGGCGTACAGGTTGTATCAAACTCGGGCGATCCGGGCGGTGGTACAAGCATCGTTATCCGTGGCCAGGGTTCTATTTCAGCCGGGAATGATCCTTTGTATGTTATTGATGGTATCCCAATCATTTCTACACCGTTTGATAACAGCAACGCTGCAGCAAACTACGCGCGTTCAAACCCGATAGCGGATTTGAACCCCAACGATATCCAAAAAATAGATATTTTAAAAGACGCCAGTGCCGCTGCCATTTATGGTGCCAGGGCGGCAAACGGTGTAGTGCTCATCACAACAAAACGAGGTAAACCCGGCGTAACCAGCATTATTGTTAACTCGCAGTTTTCTTTACAGCAAAGCCCGCGGCCTATCCCCGTACTTAACGCTACCGATTATAAGGTTATGCGTTTGGAGGCGGAGCAAAATAATAATAATATTAACCCATCAACCACAACATTATTGCCTTTGGTTGATGACCCTACCTATCAAAACTTTTGGCTGTATCAATCAAATACCAATTGGTTAGCCGCGTTAAGCCGCCTGGGCTTTACACAAAACTACAACATGTCATTAAGCGGTGGCGGCGAAAGCGCCCGTTACAATTTCAGTACATCATACAGCGATGCATTGGGTTCGATGATAAACACAGGCTTTAAACGCTTTACGGGCCGATTTAACCTCGACTATAAAGTGTCGGACAGGTTACGTTTTACCGCTAATATTGCTTATTCGCGCAGTAAAACCAATAGCTACGCAAATAATGGCGGCGGTACACTTTATTACAACGCCCTGGTGCGCTCACCGGCAATGCCAATATATGATGTAAGTTATGTTGATGGCAGCTCGTTGCCTAACTATATGTCGTTAGGTGGTGTTAACGGTTCACAGGATAACCCGATAGCATTTGCCAACTCGGTTGATAATGCTTCATACAGTACCAATCTTAAACCAAATATCAGGGCCGAATTGCAGATTGCCAAAGGGCTTAAATTTACCAACAACGCTTCGCTTGATTTTGTAGGCGATAATGCCAGTTACTTTCAGCCTGCTATAGCAACCGGCGTTATCTGGAACAGTAACCAGTTTAACCGGGTTGACACACGCGATTTTGAGCGTACACAAATGATATTTGATAACCTGTTAAGTTATACCAAAACCTTTGGTAAAAAGCTGGTTTCAAACTTTTTGTTTGGCAACACATTCAACACCTTCAAATCAAACCAATTAACGGCTCAGGCCTATGCCACTGCCGATGGCAGCATGAAAACGCTGGGTAATGGCGGTGGTTATAACAGCATTGGTTCAAACTCTGCCACCGAAACCATCCTCTCGCAGTTTGTAAGAGCTGATATGGTTTATGCCGATACCTATGGTTTCAACTTTACCATGAGAAGAGACGGCTCGTCTAAATTCGGGGGATCTAACAAGTATGGTTACTTCCCTTCTGTTGGTGGCTACTGGAGGCTCTCCAACAAAAAAGCCCTGAAGGATAGTAAGCTGGTATCCGATCTGAAACTAAGGGCATCATGGGGCCAGTTAGGCAACAGCGGTATCCCCAACTACGCTTACATCAGCCAGTTTGCACAAGGTACCAACTATATGGGTTTAAGCGGCGTTAGCCAAAACAACCCACAATTAAATCACCTGAAATGGGAAACCAGCGAATCAACAAACCTTGGTTTAGACGCGTCATTCTTTAAAGACAGGATTGGTATTACCCTCGAAGTGTATAACCGTATCACTAAAGATCTGTTGTATAACCTGGCTTTACCAACAACCAGCGGTTTAACAAGCTCAATATTAACTAACCTGGGTAACATACGTAACCGTGGTATCGAGTTAAACCTTACCGGTACGCCTGTAGCGCTTAAAAACTTCAGCTGGAACACTTCATTCAACATCGCAACCAACATCAATAAAGTGCTATCGTTACCGGGCGGTACCGTTACAACATCTGATAGTTATGGAGGCTTTACCTCGCAAATAAAAGAGGGCGATGCTTTGGGAACATATTATGGCCTGGTTTTTAAAGGTGTTTACGCGCGTGATGCTGATGCTATTGTGCACGATAAGAATGGTAACATCATATATGAACTGGATGGGATAACCCCACGTTCATTGCATATAGGAAGCGAAACCGGGAACGTGTATAAAGGTGGCGACGCGATATTTGAAGACTTTAACCATGATGGTATTATAAACGATCAGGATAAAGTACGTATAGGCGATGCGAATCCAAAGTTTTTTGGTGGATACAATAACACCTTTACTTATAAAAACTGGAGCTTCCGGTTCTTCATTCAATACCAATATGGTAATGATATTATCGATGGTATCCGCTTACAGCTCGAAAGCATGACCAATTCAAACAACCAGGCTTTATCTGTACGCAGGCGCTGGCGCACACAGGGCGATGTTACCGATATCCCCCGTGCCCTGGCTACTGATACACGCAATGTTCTGCCTTCTACAAGATGGATAGAGGATGGTTCTTACGCGCGGATAAAGTTTGTGACATTGAGTTACAAAGTACCTGCTGCATTTTTAAGGCGCATTAACATATCAGGCCTGGATATGTTTTTTACAGCAAACAACCTGTACACCTGGACAAAATACACAGGTGCTGATCCGGAAATTTCATTGGGAAGTAACCCCGCGTTTATTGGGGTAGATCAGGGTTTAACGCCACAAACTAAGGGTTACACATTTGGCTTTAACCTTAAATTTTAATACGCAGAACGTTTTATAAACAAAATTGATAAGAGATGAATTTTATAAATATAAAAAAACGTGGTTTGGGTTTGGCGGTAATGCTGATAGCTGTACTAAGTTTTGGCTGTGGTAAATACCTCGACCAAAAACCATCGGACTCATTAACCCGGCAGGAGTTTTTTAAAAACGAAGCCGATGCTAATGCCGCTATGATAGGTGTTTATGATGCCTTGCAAGGCTGTGTTACACAATTTTTAAGCTGGGGCGAGTACCGTGGCGATTTGATAAGCCCTACCATCCAGAGCACAACAAATTATCCGTATTACGAAGCATTTTCATCTGATAATACAACCAATATCAGCTCCGCTTCTGATTGGTCGGCAGTTTATAAAATGATCGGCCGTGCAAATATTGTTATCGAATCGGTGCCGGGCATTGTTGGTGCTGATCAGAACTTTACACAGGCAAAAAGCGATGCGATTGTTGGTCAGGCACGTTTTTTAAGGGCGCTGGGTTATTTTTACCTGGTGCGTACCTTTAAAGAAGTGCCGCTGATATTAAGCGCATCAAGCAATGATGATGTAAACTTCAGGTTACCAAAATCGTCAGCTGATGTGATTTTAGACCAAATTGAAACAGACCTGAGCTTTGCAGAAGGTGTAGTACCTGCACAGTATTCAACAGACCAGGCAACCAGGGGTACCGCAACCAAAGGAGCTATTAATGCTTTGCAAACCGATGTGTACCTGTGGCGGGCCAAGTATCAGCAAGCTGTTGATGCATCACAAAAATTGCTGAACAACAGTTTATATACGTTGGTACCGGGAAGTAACTGGTTTAGCCTTTTCGCGCAAAAAAATACTTCCGAAAGCATTTTTGAAGTTCAGTATGATTATAAGATATCCGAAACTAACGGTCTTCGCGGTGTATCGGGTAATTTTATTGTTAATCCGGGGCTGGTAAGTTCTTATACTATAGAACAGGATAAAACACGTGGTTTAAACTATACTTACGTTAATGCCGGATCGAACGTTTTTTGGAAATACACGGGCTTAAGTGTTAATGGTACCACAAATATTGGCAGGCCAACAGATGACCCTGACTTTATTATTTACCGTTTGGCAGATGTAATGCTTTTACGTGCCGAAGCGCTTACACATTTAGGCGTAACGCAAAAACAGGAAGCGATAGATATTATCAATGCCATCCGTACCAGGGCCGGCATAGCAAACTATGTTGGAGTTGATGGCTCTGCATCCACTGCTTTATTGCAAAGCTATGTTTTAAAAGAGCGCGGATTAGAGTTGGCCATGGAGGGGAAAAGATGGTTTGACCTTGTGCGCGAAGCCACAAATGATAACAACCCCGACCTGCTCATTAATGCTGTAGCCTTATCGCGTACAGTTGCCGAGCGGGCGCTCATCAGATCAAGAATAATTGACCCGAGGAGCTGGTATTTGCCAATATTAAGTACAGAGCTTAATAAAAACCCCTTATTGGTACAAAACCCTTACTATTTATAGCCTGAAACTTTTGATTAGATATCAATATAATAGTTATGAAAATATTCGACATTAAAAATTGGGGGGTAACACGTGTATTCACGCGGCTCTCTATTATTGCCCTGATGGCAGTTTCACTGTCTGCCTGCAGGGATAACAGCCTTTCTTATATGGTAAAAGACAGGCAGGTGTATATGTTTGATCAGATCTCGCAAGACACTTCTTTGTCGTTAACCGTTCAGGCGTTGCAAATTGCAAATATGGCGCCCACCCTTAACACTTACGGGCCGTTCACGTTTTTCGCACCTGATAACGCCGGCTGGAAACAATATTTTAAAAACAAGGGTAAAACCAGCCTAACAGATTTTACCGCGGCGCAATTAAAAACGGTTTTAACCTATCTTATTATGCCCACACGTTTGTACGCGGCTAACTTTATACAAGGCCCGCAGGCTACAGCATCAGGCGCAGGCGATTTTTTAACGCTCGATATATCTAAAGGCTATAAGTATAATGCCATAGCTAACGGTATAGCACATGTTTACCAAACCGATATTGTTTTTTCAAACGGGCTGGTGCATAAAATGGATGCCGTAATTGACCCGCCTACCCTTACCATTGGCCAGTTCCTATCACAAAACCCCAATACCTACAGTGTATTAACAGCCGGCCTGCAACGTGCCGGGCTGTTAGATACGCTTACCCTGTTAAACGACAAAAATAATACCCGTGTTGCATTAACGCTGTTTGCAGAAACCAACGATGTTTTGAAAGCGGCAGGGATAACAACATTTGCTAATATGCCATTACCTGAGCTGAAGAGCTTTATGTTATACCATATTATCAAGGGGGCTAATTTTAGCTCAAGTTATACGCCATACACAGCCCCTATAGCCGGTATAAAATTAATTGAGCGGTATGATAATACGATTTTGACGCTTGATAACCAGAATTGGATCTATTTCAACCTTGCTGATTTAAAACTGATCAATAACTCCACTATTGGTTTATCAGCAAGCGATATATTGATGCGCAATGGCATCATTCATAATGTGGATAAGCACATGGTATTTGATACTACTATTGATAATCAAACTACTAAACGGACTCAGATTTATCACTATTTCAGTTTAGCGAGCAGCTTTGCATACGGTGTTACCGGTTTTGCAGCAGGCGCCCCACCGCCAACTACCACAAGCGGTAACTGGCGTATATATGCTGAAAGCGGAACAGGAACCACACGCGGAACTATCAATTGCTTGTTTTATAGTCCGCATGCCACAAACGACTCATTGACATCAATAGTTAAAAACATTAGAAGGGGTACTTACCGCATCGAAGCGAATTACAAAGGCGGCGGCCGTGGTACATACCAGTTAATGTGCGGTAACGATCTGATCGGAACACCACTTAACTATGGCCTTGGCACTACCTGGGAACAAAAGGTTTTTGTTGGCAACTACACATTTAAGCAAAGCGGTGATATCAAGTTAAAACTTGTTTGTACTGTAGTGGGTGGCCTTGACCTGGATTGTTTTGTATTGACGCCGGTGTATAAGTAGCATGATTGAATGAACAGAAACGGGGTAACATATTTTTTGCCGGGTACGGACAAAACTAATGCCCCGTTTCTTAAAAATATTGACTTTTTAAACTAAAAAAATGATAAAAATTCAACTCCAAACAATTCGTTTTTTGGGTTTGGTGGCATTAGGGTTAGTACTGTTTTGCCCTGCTTTTGCGCAAAACAAAACCGCGCCCAAATTATCCAAAATAGATTCACTAAAGGCTTTAATATCTCAAAGAGATAACCAGGAGGTTCAAAACCCCGATGTTGGGTACCTGGGTGTTAAACAACAACCCTCAATAGGCACGGTTACTACCATTGCAGATAGCCGGTATAAAGAACTTACTTCGCAATCAATCGGTGCCTTGTTGCAAGGCCAGGCTCCAGGTGTGCATGTGGTAAATACATCGGGTGCGCCGGGTGCCGGTGCTTTGGTAAATATCAGGGGAGTATCAACTATCAATTCGGGTACAACACCATTGTATGTTATTGATGGTATCCCGGTAAGGGCAATACGTAACCCGTCCCCGTTAGCGCTCAATGCTGATAACGATCCGCTGGCCGATATCAACCCGCATGATATTGCTTCGATAAGTATTTTAAAAGATGCTTATTCAACGGCGCCGTATGGTGTGCGTGGCGGCAATGGTGTGGTTATAATTAACACTTACGGTGGCACCAGCGGTAAAACCCTGCTTGATATTACTCTTAACTCGGGGCTTTCATGGGCACCTAAAACTTTACCTGTGTTTAACGCAGATCAGTACCGTTCATACATTGTTGATGAGGAAACCTCAAGGGGCCAAACAGCCGCCCAGATTAAAACCGGTATGGGGCGTTATTTATTGCTCTCTACGCCGGCAAATCAGCTTTGGAGGTATAATAACAATACCGACTGGCAGCAACAGGTGCTTCAAAACGGCAACCTTAATGATCTGCATATGGTATTACGTGGCGGCGATGCTGTGGCAAAATACTCGCTCATTGCAGGGTACACTAATCAAAAAGGTGTTATAGCTACTACCAACTTCGATCGGTTTAGCGTGAGGTTTAACCTTGATTATAAAGTTGGCCGTAAGCTAACATTTATTAATAGCCTGGCTTTTATCCGTACCGATAAAACACTGAAAGACGAAGGAAATGTAAAGGCCTCAAACCCTCTGCTTTTGGCTACTTTAAAAAGCCCTACGCTTACCTCTTTACAGCAGGATAATTTTGGAAACGTATTGCGCGATCCGGACAGTTCCGACTATGCAGGCCGCAACAACCCCTATGCCGTGATCAACAAAATGCGTAACGAAAACAACACTAACCGCATATTTGGCAGAATTACAGGTCAATACACATTTTCGCCTAATTTAAACCTGCGTATTGGTATAGCTGCTGATTTTGACAGGTTGAACGAGATACGCTTTGTGCCATCGGCAGGCTTTGCACCAATTACTTATGTTAACAGATATTCGGCACAGGCAAACAGTACCGAATTGATGGTATTGAATGAGAACACGTTAAACTACGAGAACAAATCAAAATCAGGCGATCATGTAGTATCTGCATATTTAGGTAACTCGTTTCAATCAACTTCGCTTGATTCTAAATACATCAAAGCGATAAACTCAACAGCCGATCAATTCCTTATCAATACAAACGACCCCAATTTTATCGATTCGATAAGCTCATCTCAACCCACCTGGAAACTTGTTTCGTTTTTCACAGGTGTGCAATACAGCTACAAATCTAAATACACCATAGGGGCTAATATCCGTGCCGATGGCTCAAGCCGTTTTGCGCAAGGGCATCAATGGGGTTATTTTCCATCGGTAGCCGGTTCATGGCGTGTATCAAAAGAGAATTTCTTTAACCTGAACCCTGTATTGTCCGATCTGTCGCTCAGGGCAAGCTACGGTATAACAGGCAATGATGATGTTGGCTATTATAATGGCTATAACTCTTTTGTAGCTGCAGAATATCAAGGCTATTCGGCAGTTAAACTGGGTTTTTTGGGTAATGCCAATTTTACCTGGGAAGAAACAAAGCAATTTGATGGTGGCATTGATATAGGTTTGTTTAAATCAACGGTTGAGCTTACGGCTAACTACTATAGCCGTGTTACCAATAACCTGTTAAATTCTATTAATCTTCCGGGCATCAGTGGCTTCAAATCGTATTCAGTTAGCGAGGGCTCAATAAGGAACCGCGGCCTTGAGCTTGGTTTAGCCATTAAAGCTAAAAAAGGTGATTTTGCATGGAACTCCGGCTTTAACATCACCTTTAACAACAATACAATAGTATCCTTACCCGATAGGATAAATCCTGTTGTTAATTACCCGGGCGGCTTTAGTTCTGTTTTACAGGTAGGTAGCCCTATAGGTGCATTTTATGGATACAATACATTGGGTGTTTATAGCAAAACAGCGGATGTTAATGTGAAAAATGGTGCAACTAACGCCGCGCCGTTTAAAGGTGGCGATATTATTTTTGAAGATGTAGATAAGAACGGTATAATAGACACTAACGACCGTAAAATAATAGGTAACACCAACCCTAAATTTTTCGGAGGTTTCCATAATACTTTTTCTTACAAAATGTTCGATTTGACGGTGTTTATGGATTTTGCTTACGGCAATCAGGTTTACAATGCACAGCGCGCCGCGTTAGAGTCAATGTCTAACTATGATAACCAATCAACCACCATACTTAACCGCTGGCGCCAGGATGGCGATATCGCTACCATGCCACGTTTGCAGTACGGCGACCCTGAAGGTAACAACCGTTTTTCGAGCCGCTGGATAGAGGATGGATCATACGTACGTTTCAAGTCGGTAACATTTGGATACAATATGCCGCTTAAAAGTAAAAAGCTCGGTAGTGTATTTAAGAGTGTAAGGATACAGGTAACAGGCCAAAACCTGTACACTTTTACAAAGTACAAAGGCTACGGGCCCGAAGTAGGCAGTGCCGTAAACCAGATTATGTATGGTGCCGACTATGCAAGTTTACCTCAATACAAAACGGTTTACCTGGGTGTTAAACTTGGTTTATAACAGTTGAATATTTATAAAAAGACAATTATGAAAGTTTTTTCAAAAAATAAGTTAGTATCATACACGGTGTTGTGTGTGGCTGTGCTAACCATAGGCACTATATCATCCTGCAAAAAGTTTTTAGATGTTGCTCCAACAGACGTAACCCGTGATAAGGATTTTTTAACCGATTATTGGGATGCGCAATACATGTTGCGCGGCGTTTACCAGGAACTGCAGCCTTTAACAGATTATATGTTTGTGTTAGGCGAAGTACAGGGCGATTGGGCCAAACCGGGTACCGGTGCTGATAGTGATATTATTCAGCTTGCCGAGCACCGGGCTAAACCAACAAACAGGTATACCAACTGGAGCCCATATTACGATTTGATAAACAGGGCAAATTACCTGATAAAAAACATTTCGCGAGTTCCCCGCGATCAGAATAATTTTTCGGAGTTTATGATGAACCAGTACATTGGCGAGGTAAAGTATTTGCGGGCCTTCGCCTATTTTCACCTGGTGCGTAACTGGGGCGATGTGCCTTTTACAACTACTCCGGTAGATGATATCAGCAAAGTGGCTTACCTGCCTGTAACGCCGCAAAATACCATATTAGATTCAGTAGAGAACGATTTAACACAGGCATTCGCTAAAACAGATTTTGCCATTAATGTTTTTAATGAAGATGGTACCCTAAGGCAAAGTAATGAGCAAACCAGGCACCGTGTTTGTAAAGGTACCGTATGCTCGCTGCAGGCCGAAGTATATTTATGGCGAAACAAATATGCCCTGGCCAATACTGCCTGCCAGGCATGGCAGAATACCGGCCAGTACCCGTTTATTTTAAATGGCAGCGCCAGTTGGTATGATATTTTTACATTGGGTAACCAATTGTTTAACGAGCCCATGTTTATGGTAAGCTTTGTTTATGCCACCCGCGAAACAAGCACACTTATGGCTTTAACATCTAATGATCCGGCATCAGGTGGTAAGTATGTTATTGCTCCATCTGATGTTGCTATGAAAACGTATAACCCTAACTGGCCAAACAGCATAGGTACATCAAACACTACTGATGAGATATACCGTGGCTTTGGTGCAAGCTATGCAGGCAGCGCGCCTTACTACAACAGGGTAGGCAGCAGCGCGCCTGTAATATGGAAGTATTTAGGTACCGCCAGAGTTGCCGCTGCAACTATTGATGTGCCGGCACCGGTTAGGTTGCCTTATCGCAGTGAAGGTGATTTTCATATCACGCGCCAGGGCGATTTATATTTGCTTTGGGCAGAAGCATTGAACAGGCTGGGCGATAAAGCCAACGCGATTTCAAAGATCAACAGCGTTAGGGGCCGCGCGGGTATGCCTGCAAGTACCGTAACAACGGCTTCAACCAATGATCAGATAGAGGATTATATTTTAAGAGAAAGGGGCCTTGAATTAGGTTACGAAGGCAGGCGCTGGTATGATTTGATGCGTATTGCAAGGCATGGTCGCCCACGCGTTTTGATTGATGCTGTAGAAAATCGTGCTCCGGCTTCGTTAAAGCCGTATCTCGAAGCAACGCTATCAGATCCTGCTAAGTGGCTTTTACCATACAACGCCAATGAACTGCAATTGAACCCTAATATCAAACAGCATTAATAATAGCAAGGTATCTTAAGCAAGTAATTAAGCATTTGACCCCGATTAATTACAAGGCTGTTCATGAATGTATGAACAGCCTTTATCGATAAAATAATTAACGGATCAAGGTTTTACTGCCTGCATTAATTTACCCGGATAAGCTTGTTTAATAATTATTTATGAAAGTACGCTCAATAGCATTAATAGTTCTAATTATATTAGTAATTAGCCAATTTGCAAAGGCCGAGAACGGATATGACCTGTGGTTGAGGTACAAACCCGTTACTAATGCTATATTAAAAAGCCGGTATCGCAGCATGTTGGATCATGTTTTTTTTCCGGCAGAGTCCGACCGGTTAAAGGTTGCCGAAAACGAACTGGGTATTGGTTTGGCAGGTATGATTGGTACTAAATTGCAAGAAACCACTATAGCGCAAAGCGGATTAGTTATCGCGACAATTGATAAGATAGGCCAACTCAAAAAGTTTATACCTGCCGGCACATCAGAAAAGATAGGTGCAGAGGGCTATATTATAAAAACCGTTAATAATGCCGGACACTTAACTGTGGTATTAACCGCTAACTCAGATCTGGGTATTCTGTACGGTACGTTTCATTTTTTAAGATTATTACAAACAGAAAAAAGCCTTACCGCCTTAAGCATTATAGATTATCCTAAAACAAATTATCGGGTGCTTGACCACTGGGATAACCCTACACGAACTGTTGAGCGTGGCTATGCGGGTTTTTCTATCTGGAACTGGCATAAACTGCCTGGTTATATAGATACCCGTTACCTTGATTATGCCAGGGCCAATGCATCGGTCGGTATTAATGGTACGGTACTTAATAATGTTAATGCCAACACGCAAATGCTTACGCCGGCATACCTGGTAAAGGTAAAGGCACTGGCCGATGCTTTTCGCCCGTATGGTATCAAGGTATATTTATCTGTAAAGTTTAGCAGCCCTGTAGAGTTAGGCGGATTAAAAACAGCCGACCCGCTCAATGCCGATGTTAAAAAATGGTGGCAGGATAAGGTTGATGAAATATACGGGTACATACCCGATTTTGGCGGGTTTTTAGTAAAGGCAAATTCCGAAGGGCAGCCCGGCCCGCAAACATATGGCCGCAGCCATGCAGATGGTGCAAATATGCTTGGCGATGCCCTGGCCGCACACCATGGAATAGTGATGTGGCGCGCCTTTGTTTATGATGATAAAGTTCCGGATGACAGGGCAAAACAAGCATACAATGAGTTTAAACCCTTTGACGGTAAATTTAACAGTAACGTAATTATACAGGTAAAAAATGGCCCCATCGATTTTCAGCCACGGGAGCCTTTCCATCCTTTGTTTGGCGCGATACCAAATACTGCGGTAATGCTCGAAGTTCAACTGACGCAAGAGTATCTGGGCTTTTCAACACATTTGGTTTACGAAGCTCCGTTGTTTAAAGAGTGCCTTAATGCCGATACCTACACTAAAGGTAAAAACAGCACAGTGGCCCGCATATTGGAAGCAAAGGATAACCCTAAACTGATAACAGGTATGGCCGGTGTTGCCAATATAGGTACCGATGTTAACTGGTGCGGGCATCCCTTCGCGCAAGCCAATTGGTATTGTTTTGGCAGGTTATCCTGGAATCCCGAAGAAACTGCTGCTGATATTGCCGATGACTGGCTGCGCATGACGTTCACAAATGATAATGCTTTTATCAAACAAATGAAAGCGGAAATGCTACAGTCGCGAGAGAATACAGTTAATTATATGACGCCCCTAGGCCTGCACCATATTATGAGCGCAAACGGCCATTACGGCCCGGGGCCATGGGTGGATAATTTAGGCAGAGCCGATTGGAATGCTGTGTACTACCACAAAGCCGACACTGCAGGCATCGGGTTTGACCGTACACATACAGGAAGTAATGCATTGGGCCAATACTCGCCCGAGGTGCGCAATTATTTTGAGAATTTGAATACCTGCCCCGATGAATATTTACTATGGTTTCACCACCTGGCATGGAATTATAAAATGCGGTCCGGAAAAACACTTTGGGAAGAAATGGTACATCACTATTACATCGGTGCCGACTCGGTAAAGCACATGCAACAGGTATGGAACTTGCTGCAGCCCTACGTAGACCCGGAGCGTTTTAACGAAGTTAAGCAACTGATGGCCATACAATATGAAGAGGCCATACGCTGGCGGGATGCTTGTGTACTTTATTTCCAAACTTTTTCGCGGCAGGCTATACCGGCCGCTTATCCAAAACCCGAGCATGACCTGGCTTATTACCGCAATTTGCGGTTCCCAAATACACCGGGGCAAGGAGTTAATTAAACTGTAATCAATTTTAATACATACAAATATTTATGAAACGAAATTTTAAACTGATAAGGCTCATCATCACAGCCGTAATCCTATCACCCGCATCAATGGCGATTGCACAATCTTCTCCCAAATACCTATCACAGCCACTTATCAAAACTATTTATACTGCCGACCCATCTGCACATGTGTTTAACGGTAAGATATATATCTATCCTTCGCATGATATTGATGCAGGTATACCCGAAAACGACAATGGCGATCATTTCGCTATGCGCGATTATCATATCTTATCAATGGATAATATTAATGGCCCCGTTACCGACCATGGCGTAGCCCTGGATATTAAGAACATCCCCTGGGCAGGTAGACAATTATGGGCGCCCGATTGTGCTTATAAAAATGGTACATACTACCTGTACTTCCCCGTAAAGGATAAAAATGATGTATTTCATATCGGTGTAGCTACATCTAAAAATCCGGCAGGCCCGTTTAAAGCCGAACCGCAGCCCATGAAAGGCAGCTTTAGTATTGATCCTGCTGTTTTTACTGATACCGATGGTCAAAGCTATATGTATTTTGGTGGGATATGGGGCGGCCAGCTACAACGTTGGGCAGATGGAAAGTATGATGCAAATGGTTCAAAAACTGATTTGAAAAAAGATGATGAGCCCGCACTTAGCTGCAAAATAGCTAAGCTAAAACCCAATATGAAAGAGTTTGATGGCCCGGTAAAAGATATCACCATTCTTGACAGTAACGGAAAGCCTTTATTGGGTAAAGATCATAACCGCAGGTTTTTTGAAGGCTCATGGATGCATAAATATCACAATAAGTACTATTTTACCTACTCAACCGGCGATACTCATTACTTAGCTTACGCTATAGGCGATCATCCTTATGGCCCGTTTAATTATAAGGGAATATTTTTAAAACCGGTTCAGGGCTGGACAACACACCATTCCATTGTTGAATTTAAGGGTAAATGGTATATGTTCTATCACGATACTCAGCTTTCGGGTAAAACACATTTGCGCAATATAAAAGTAACGCCCCTTACGCATAATGCAGATGGCAGTATTGCCATGATTGACCCGTTTAAATAGGGAAATAAAGGACAGCCTTGTGCTGTCCTTCGTAATTTCCAGCAGGATACATTGCTGGTAGCATTATCAACAAAAGTGGCACATGCTGTGGTGGGCTAAATCTATTTTAGTGGCCTATAAACTTATTATTCATGTATTTCAGATCTGTAAATTTTTGCGGCAGCATTTCTGCCGCTCTTTTGGTATTTGCATTATTGGGTAGCCCTTCATCAATCAAGGGGCAGGATACCCAAAAACTTGCTGCCGGTGTAAAAACCTATGTTAACCCGGTAATTGCAGGCGATCACCCCGATCCCACTTTACTTAAAGTTGGCGATGATTTTTATATGTGCGGGTCAAGCTTTCACTTTGTACCCAATCTTCCTATACTGCACTCGCGTGATCTTATACATTGGGAAACCATTGCACGCGTTGTACCGGCTAACTGGTCGGACCTAAAATCGGGTGCTCCCGGCGCAGGGGTATGGCAGGGGGCAATTACCTACTTTTATGGTTCGTACCGCATTTATTTTTCGAATGGATCGGGCGGGGGGCAGTATTTTTCGACAGCGGTAAGCCCAGCCGGACCGTGGACATTACCTGTAAAGGTTAAAACCACTGCCGAAACAGGTTTCATCGGTTACGATAACTCCATTTTTGTGGATGATGATGGTACACCTTATATGATCATCAAGCCCGGACAAACCACCAACAGGATGCAGCAGATAGGCCGCGATGGTCACCTTACCGGCAAGCTCATTAACATGGACTGGGTAAACCGTAATAAAAAATATAGCTGGGCCGAAGGGCCGGTTATGTGCAAACGCGATGGCTGGTATTATTATTTGATGGCAGGCGATGTTACCGGGGGGCAGTTTATATTGCGTTCCAGATCGTTGACTGCTGACTCGAGCAAGTGGGAAAATTTGGGTAATGTTTTTGATTTTTCTAAAGACCCGAAAAACCGTTTCCGCTCAGTTAATCACATGTCAACTCCTTGGATGCTGAAAGACGGGACCTGGTGGTGCATTGCACAAAGTTATGATGCGCCTATAGGAAATGATTGGAGCGGACAAGGGCGGCAAGACCTTTTACTGCAGGTACAATGGACACCCAACGGTAAACCATTTGTTCCTTACCCGTCTGATGAGCCGCTCGCGAGGCCAAATCTTCCGGATGACGGCTCGCACTGGTGTTTCCCTGTTTCTGATGAATTTGCCACATCATCACTCAATTTAACATGGCACTTTTTAAATAAGGAGGCAGCAGGGTCATATTCGCTCACTGAGCGCCCCGGATGGTTGCGATTAAAGCCACAGGGAGGTAAAACGCATATTCTGCAAAAGGAAGCCGGACACGATTATGCTTTGGTTACAAAGGTTGATATTGATGCTACAGCCGCAAATGAGCAGGCGGGCATATACATCACATCGGGCAATGAAACGGAGCATGTGCGGCTTTACAGCGGTTATGATGAGGGTAAAAAAATAGGCTTTTCGTTTGGCAAACAATCGTTCAATGTAAGTAATACTATTGGTAATATAGTTTGGTTGAAGTTAGAACGCCACAACCATGATCTTTCCGGATTTTGCAGCCCCGATGGTGTTAAATGGACAGCCATTGGCAATGTTATTGATGCCCGCGATATAGATAAAACACAACCAAATTATAATGCATGGGTAGGTACAAGCGATGGACTTTTTGCACAGGGTAAACAAGCTGATTTTGATCTGTTTTTATATAAAGATGGCTTTGCACCGCTTGCAATAGCAGGATGTAATAATTATTACGGACTGAAACTATCTGATAATGGGGTAACAAATACAGGCAATTGGGGATGGGCAATGCTTGGCGGTATTGATATTGGAAGTGTAGCAAGGCGTGCTAAATCTGTATCAATAACAGCGGCCGGTACAGCAGTTGCTAAGGTTGAAGTATGGATAGACAATATTGGCGGCAACGGAAAGTTAATAGCTTCTATTGCTATGCAGGCGACCGGTGGAGAGAATAAATGGGACACTTTTTCAGCCAATATTAAACCTACAACTGGCCAGCATGATGTGTACCTGCGCATTGTTGGCAGTGCACAACCGACAATATTAAAAACGTTAAAGTTTAATTGATAAACAGGATATGATTAACATAAAAAGCCAGGGTTATATATTATTTAACCCTGGTTTTTTGCTGTAAAAGGCTATTTTGATTCTGCTTGAGGCCGTATAAATTTATCGGCCCATTTGATAAAGTATTTGATGTTTGGCGCATCGGTATGGCCACCGTCGTGCTGCCGCCAGGCTAACTGCCCATCCAATAAGCCGGTATTAACAGGTGGCATTTTCTCGGTTTTATAATTGTTTGAAAGGCCAAGATCTTTAGCTCCAAGTAACTTAAATACCTGCCCGGCCGCTATTGTTGCCATATAACTGCCTTGGTGATCGAGCCAGTGAGCATCACCTTGTTCGGGAACGCCATAACTTACAAATGTTAGCCTTGGTGCACAAAGCGCTATTAATTCGTGCGAATCAACCGGTATATCATTGGCTGTTTTGCTGCCGAAAACTGATTCAGATGTGGCATACTTCATATAGTTGCCGGCCATCCAGTAATGCGCTCCGTTAGCAAGGCTTTCTACAGCTTCGCCAAAATTGCGCCGGTTGGGTTTGGTGCCCCCTTGCCCTGATGAGCCAATAAGTACCATAGCAAAGCGCTCATCAAAAGCCATGGTTACCAGTGCTGCCTTACCATATCGCGAAACGCCTTCAATGCCTACATGCTTACTGTCAACCATGGGCTCGGTTGCCAGGTAATCTAAGCCACGCGAAGCGCCCCATGCCCAGGCACGCAAAGCGCCCCAATCATCGGGTTTACGTGGTTGACCTTTGTTTACCAGGCCAATAATGCCTTTAGTAATACCGGCTCCGTTATCGGCCTGTATACTTGCAGGCTCAATAAGAGCGTAACCCCAGCCATCGGCAATTAATTGCTGTGCCGCCGGCAGATCGCCGGCGGGCCGGGGTGCAAACGGATTGATACCCGAACTTTGTGGTGCTACAGGCTGGTAAGCCGGATAACGGTCAAATACCTGCTTCAGTTCGGGGTGCTCTTTTATCAGCAATTCCTTCATGGCATCATTTATAGTCTTAAGGTCTTCTTTATTAGGTTGTGCCGGGGCAGGCAAGGTACTTTGGGCAAACATCATTAAAACAGGTACAGGGCCTTTTGCATTGGCTGGTAATACCAGTGTCATGGCAATATTTACATCAAGCAGGGGGTAATTGCTATTATCTACATGGCCAATAAGTTGTTTGGCTATAACCGGTGTAAAGCCTATAAATTCTTTATCAGTTATTTTTACTACCCAGGTAACCTTAGGTACTTGTTTGGGTACACGGCCATATACTTCGCGTTCAAAATCTTCTATAATCTCCGGGCGTCGTTGCTTCCACCATTGCTCGGCGGTGGTTATTTTTTTTCCGTTTTTAAGTGTTAATGCGTCTGGGTAATCGAGGTAAGGATTTGCCAGGGCTTCGTCGTTATTTGCATGGTTAGGTGCTTTTTCATCACCACTTGGTCCGGGTCGCATCGCTTTTATTCCCAGCTGCCTCATCATATCCTCTTTGTCCTGCTGCGAAGTAAAATTAACCGGGGCCGGAAAGCTACCTGCGGCCGGTTTCCCTTTATCCTGCGCGGCAATATGTGTTGCTGCGAAAAGCAGGAGGAAGGTAATTCTTCTCATTTTCATGTGCTTATTATTAGGTTTTATTAACTCAATAATTATGTGAAATACTATTCACTATTGTGGCATGCATTTGATCAATATAGTTTGGCTTACTAACCCTTCAGATTCTGCTTTTAGTTTTATCATGCCTGTTTTGCCTGCTTTGGCACGTACAATAACAAGACATAAACCGTTAAAAACTTCGCGCGTATGCGAGGCGAACGACTCCAGGTTTGTGGCATCGCCATTATCAGTAGCCACTATCTCGCCCGGCCCTTCGATAGAAAAGCTGATTTTGTTTTTTGTACGTGGTACCATACGCCCATCATTGTCGCTCACCTGTACGGTAATAAATGCAAGGTCTTCGCTATTATCCTGTATAACTGAACGATTGGCGAATAGCACCAGTTTACTGGCTGCACCGGTTGTTTTAACCATATCTTCGGCCCATTTTTTACCGTTTTTGTAAGCGGTTACTTTTAGCTCACCGGGTTCATACTTTATACTATCCCAGCGTAAGCGCGATTCATAAGGCTGCATTTTTTTACGCCCCATCGATCTTCCGTTCAAAAACAGTTCTGCTTCATCACCCGATGTAAAAACGTGCACGGGCGTTATGGCGCCAATGCGGTCGGCCCAGTTCCAATGTGGTAATATGTGTGCCATAGGTAACTCGGGCCGCCATTTTGATTGGTATAAATAATAGCGATCCTTTTTAAAGCCGGCCAGATCAATGATCCCGAAATACGAGCTTCTTGACGAATAGTAAGGGGTAGGTTCGCCAAGGTAGTCCCAGCCGGTCCACACAAAACTGCCTGCTACAAACGGGTGCTTATCCATTGTGGCGAATACCTTATCTGCCGAAGCGCCAAAATCTACCGAATAAAGCTCGTAGGCACTTACCTGGTGCTGTTTAGGGTCGCCACCAAAATTGTCTTTTACGGGTGCGCTGTTGCCTCCATAAACAGGGAACATATATTCGCCCCGGCTACTCAAAGCTGCTGCATTTTCGCTGCTGATAATTACCTTGCCGGGAAATTTTTTATGAAATGCCGGAAATAACGGCGGGGTACTGATACCTTTTAAACCCGCATAAGCATCGCCGTTACGGATACCTTCGCCCTGGTAATTAAGGCTGATCACATCAACAACAGCAGGCAAGGGCATGCCCGGCTTGGCATAGTTCATGGAAACAGTGGCCGGGCGGGTAGGGTCCTCATCTTTTAATATGCTGTAAAGCATCTTTGCTACTTTTGCGCCTTGCTCATCGGTATATTGTTCACCTACTTCATTACCAAAGCTCCACATAATGATAGAGGGGTGGTTTTTATCGCGACGAACCATAGCCCTTACATCCTGCTCATGCCAATCAGGAAATACGAGGTGAAAATCAAGCGCTGGTTTCTTTAACTCCCAGGCATCAAATATTTCATCCAATACCATAAAGCCCATTTTGTCGGCCATGTCGAGCAACTCGGGGGCAGGTGGGTTATGGGATAAACGGATGGCATTGCAACCCATTTCTTTGAGCATTTCGAGTTGGCGCCGGGCGGCAGTGGCATTAAAGGCCATGCCGAGCGCCCCCAGGTCTGAGTGTTGGTTCACGCCATTTAAAAATACTTTTTCGCCATTTATAAAAACTCCTTTATCGGGATCAAAGCGCACATCACGAATACCGAATGGGGTTCGATAAGTATCGATAACTTTTCCTTTATACGAGGTGGTAGTAACAGCTACATAACGTGCGGGGTTTTGTTTGGGCAGAGGTTGCCATAATTGAGGCTTCAAAATGAGGGTATTCCCCAAAACGGTATCGCCGGATCTCGCTTTTATAGTAATATTTTGCGGGCTTATTTTCGCGACAGGTAAACCAAGGGGTTTATCGTTTACACCCATCAAATAAATTTGAGTGGCTACGGTATAGGTACCGGGTGTTTTGCTATCATTATTAAGCACAACTTTTAGCGCAACTTTGGCAGATGCTTTAGTTACATCGCTGGTTTTTACAAAAGTACCCCAATGCGCCACATGGGTAGGGTTTACAATGTTTAACCAAACATTACGGTAAATGCCCCCGCCCGGGTACCAGCGTGATGAATTTGCCGGGTTATCCAACCGTATAGCCAACTGGTTTTTTCCTCCCGGGATAATATAAGGTGTAAGGTCAAGCCGCCATGAGGTATAGCCGTAGGGCCAGCCACCCACTAATTTGCCATTCAACCATACCATCGCGTATGACATGGCGCCATCTACATCTAAAAACACGGATTTTTCGGCATCAGATAAAGGTATATCGAGCTTTCTGCGGTACCATGCCACACCCTGAACGGGAAGCCGCCCCATTCCGCCACCTATAATAGCATTACCTGCTTTGTAAAAAGGCCCTTTGATGGCCCAATCATGAGGGAGGTCTACATTTTCCCAGGCTTTATCATCAAAGTCTGGTTGTACGAAAGGGAAGTTTGAACCGGGGTTGCCTTTAGGCCGTGAATGCCATTGAGCCGGATTTTTGATAAAAGGGTTACCTGCAGGCAATATATAGGGTTTAAGTACAGCCCCATTAGCGGTTACTTTTACGGCCTCAGTAGGTCGTGCATCAGCAGGGCGGCCGTCTATCTCACCCTTTGTATCGGGCCTTACATCGTAAATTAAACTGTCGCTGTTGCCTGCGGGGTCATATCTGTAAAATTTCCAACCGCTATTGATCAAAATTTTTTGCGCGACAGATGAAGATAGATCAGCAGGTTTGGTTTGCGATAATAATACATTGCAGCAAAGTGTATTGGTCAGCAACAACAAAAGGACCTTTCCCAAACCATTAGGGCAGCGGTTTGAGAACAATGAAAACAAATATTTCATATTTCTTTACGGTGTATTATCGGTGTGTGCCTTTACTGAATTAAAAATTTACTACCGACCAATATGCCTTTTTGGGCTGTAAGTTTTCATCGAACAGGAGCGGGTATGCTTTTTTTATGGTTCGGCTTACAGTTTCGGTAGCTGCTGCCCCGCCGGCTAATCCGCCACCCCTGGCATCGAGCCAGCTATAGCGGTCGGATAGATTCCAGAAGGTAACACCGGTGATATTCTTTTTATATGCCCTGAAAACATCGAACATCTCTTTGTATCTGTCCGCCTGGCGCTGCGCCAATGCCGGTGTTAAACCCGAGTCGGCCTGTAGTTGTGGTTCACCGGGTGCAGGTCTTTTGCGCTCACGTACGGTCATGTCCAATTCAGTTACCTGTACCTTTAAGCCAAGGGATGTGTATCTGTCTAATGCTTTGCGCAGCATATCGGGTGTAGGGGAGGTTAAATTCCAGTGCCCTTGCAGCCCTACTCCATTAATTGGAACTTTGGCGTCAATAAGGTTTTTTAATAATTTGCAGATCTTTTCGCGTTTTGATTCATTCTCGCTGTTATAATCGTTGTAATAGAGCGCCGCGCTAGGGTCGGCCGCATGGGCGTATTCAAATGCTTTGGCAATAAAATCTTCGCCGCATATCTGGTACCATAAAGAGTTACGCATGTAATTGTTCGGGTTATCGTCAATAGCTTCATTAACCACATCCCAGGCATATATTTTGCCCTTATAATGGTTAACAACAGTAGTGATGTGGTTTTTTAACCGGGCTAATAATACCTCTTTGCTTACCTTATTTCCCAGGCTGTCTTTAAACATCCACTGCGGTGCCTGGGCATGCCACAACAAATTATGACCCCTTATGCGGATGTGGTGCGCTATAGCAAAATCAACAATCGCATCTGCATTTTTCCAATTGTATTCATTTTCCCGTGGGTGTATCGGCGCCATTTTCATATCGTTCTCCGGGGTGATGCTATTAAATTCACGAATGATCAATTCTGATTGCGCTCCCTTTAATGCGGCTATGTTAACAGCCACGCCGATGGGGAAATAGCTTTTATAGTAATCCTTCAATCCCTTTTGGGAGGCAGTGTGTAACGGCATGTTAGGCTTGGGCTCCGGTTTGCCCCCCGTCCATTGGATACTACTAATGGCCATTGTAAACACCGCAATAATTACGGTATACTTTACCCTGTTTTGTAATAAGTTATTTATCAAGCTAGCCATATCAGACATAAAAGTTCATGTTGGTTTGTATGGGGGCAATTTCAATAAAAGTCATTATTTATAATGCTACGTATTAAGTTTTTAATATAACCAAATGTTCAATCAGTTCTATTAATAAGTCCCTTTAAATAAGAAATAAATTATTTAGCATATAGCTAAGCTTTTGCTAACAGATAAATGCCGGCCTCAAAATAGTGAGTTTAACATTTATACTATAAAACTTGAAGATTTGACCCCCTTGAGCATAGTGTAAGTACCTAAATTTATTAATCGGGCATAAAACTAAATCCCGATGGTAATAATAATGGCCTACAAAACTGTCACCATTAAACAAATTGCAGATCAGCTGCAACTTACGCAAGGTACCATTAGCCGCGCCTTGAGAGATGACCCCAAAGTTAAACCGCAAACTAAGGTAAAAGTAAACAATATGGCCCGGCAACTTGGTTATGTTGTTTTGGAAAGAAATATTAACCCGGTACCCTTTATATCGCCAAAAGCAGGAAAATCAGGCGTTACCATTTATGATATTGCCGAGGAGCTTAATTTGTCGCCTTCTACAGTTAGCCGGGCCTTAAACGGGATAGGTAAGGTGAGTAAAACCACGGCAAAAAATGTGTTTGATGTTGCCATGTTTTTAGGGTATTCTGTAAATGATGGTGCAAGGGCCTTACGCTCATTAAAAGTTTCGTCCGGCCAGGCCAATACAAAAAAAATCACCATTTATGATATTGCGGATGAGTTAGGTATTTCGCCGTCAACTGTAAGCCGGGCCTTTATCAAAAACTCCGGTGTGGCAAAGCAAACCCAATTACGGGTATTAAATGCAGCCAATAAAATGGGTTTTACACATCATGAAGGCGCACGTAAACTACGGGGCTGTAAAATAAAGGTATAGCTTATTGTTCTATAAACCATCTATCATATCATTCCCCAATCGCGATTTACTATCCTTGCGCTTTGCACTAATGTACTCTGATGGCAGCACGCCATACTTTGCTTTAAATAAGCGCGAAAAGTAGCTTGGCGTGCCAAAGCCCGTCATGTAGGCTATTTGGGCAACGTTATAATCGCTTTTCTCTAAAAACGTTGCTGCCCGGTCAAGTTTAATTGAACGTATGTATTCGATGGGGGTAAGGCCGGTAAGTTCGAGCAATTTATGATAAAGTGAACCTCTGCTCATACCAATGTGGCGGCTAAGTTCTTCTACAGATAATTCTGAGTCGTTTAGTTTTTCATCAATATACTTTACAACATTGTTTAATAGCCTGGCATCATTGGATTCTATTTTTATCTCTTTGCCAACCACCTCAATTTGTTTGGAATAGGTATCTTTTAGTGATCGTTTATAAAGTAGCAGGTTTTTTATCTTGGTATTTAAAATATCGAAATTAAAAGGTTTGGTGAGATAATCGTTCGCGCCTGATTCCAACCCTTTTATCTGGTCTTCTTCCGCGTTCATGGCCGTAAGTAATATTACCGGTATCTGGCTTGTTCTCTTATCATTTTTTATTTTCTGACTCAGTTCTATTCCACCCATATAGGGCATGTTAATATCACTCACAATTAATTGCGGGTGGCTTGCCAATGCCTTTTGCCAACCTTCTTTTCCGTTTGAAGCCTCTATAATATGATAGAATGATTGTAAGCTATCTTTAAGGTGAAACCTAAACTCTTCGTTATCTTCAACCAGCAATATGGTAGCTACTTTAAGGTCTTGCGGGGTGGGTATATTGTCAACCAATTCATCCTGAATTGAAGGGCTTTCGTCAGTATCGGTTACCTGGTCAATCGTGAAATTATCAGATCTCACTACGGGCAGTGTCAGGTAAAAGGTAGTGCCCTCGGTAACCTCACTTTTAACAGTAATTTCGCCACCATGCAACAGCACAAATTCTTTAACGATAGAAAGGCCGATACCACTGCCTTGATTTAAAATAGTGCTGCCCGATGAATTCATAAAGAAGCGGTCGAATATGCGGTTCTGGATGTCACCTGGTATCCCGATACCCGTATCAGAAACGGTGAGGCAGAACGTTGACATTTGTTGAATTTCATCATCTATTATCGACATTCGTACACTGATCAGGCCACCTTCTTCCGTAAATTTAAAAGCATTGGAAAGTAGATTGAAAACAATGCGTTCCATCTTATCAGGATCAAAGCTGGTTGGCAAAGTATCAATAGTGCTTTCCACCAGTAATGATATTTTTTTCCTGTCGGATAGGTCCTGGAACGATTCAGCAGCTTCTTTGATAAAGGCCACAAGGTCGGCCTGCGAAAGATTGAGTTTTAATTCCTGCTCTTCCATTTTTCGGAAATCGAGCAATTGATTAACGAGGTTAAGCAATCTGCGGGCATTTCGCCGTATCATTTTAACCTGGTTGCCAATGGCAGGGTCTTTAGGTAGGGAAAGTAATTTATCAGCAGGTGCCAGTATTAAAGAAATAGGCGTTCTGAACTCGTGACTCAAATTGGTAAGGAACTTTATCTTCTGCAGGTCCAATTCATGTATCCTTTCTGCTTCCTGCCGTTGTTGTTTTACCAGTTGCTGAGCGTTTATCTTTTCCTGCTCCAGTTCAAGCTGGTTCTTTATTTTTTGTATGCCACGTTGTCTAACATAAAAAAGCAGGCTGGCTGCTAAAATAAAATAGCATATATAGGCATATACGGTACGCCATAACGGTGGTGCAACGTGCACATTTATGGTTGTTACCTTATTATTCCAAACGCCATCGTTGTTACTGGCCCGCACTTCAAAAACATAATCTCCCGGATCAATATTGGTATAGTATGCTGTTTTTTCCTGGTTTACATAATTCCAATCACGATCAAAGCCCTTAAGTTTATAGGAGTAATGGTTTTGTTGAGGGGCAGTGTAATTAAGTGCCACGTAGTTAATAGAAAAGTTTTGTCCATACGGCAAATGAATATCTGTGGCCGAACTTATTTGCTGATCGATAGGAGCATTTGGGCCGGGTATTACAGTGTTGTTTGATACTTTTAATTCGGTAAGTAATATAGGTGGCATAAAATTACTTGTCGGTAAAGTTTCGGGCGCAAAGTAGTTGAAGCCATCCTGTCCGCCGAAAAACAGTTCACCACCTGATGTTCTTATTCCCGAACCAAGTATAAAAGGGCTATCCTGTACACCATTAGGGCGGCTAAAGTTTTTGATCTTTTTAGTTGCCGGATCAATGCTACTGATGCCTTTATCGGTACTTATCCATATTATGCCCCGTGTATCCTGCAGTATTTTGTACACAATACCATTTGATAAGCCATTGGTTTCATTGAACTGCGTAAACCGGTTACTTTTTTTATCAAATAAATTTAAGCCTCCATTGTTGGTACCCGCCCAAATATTGTCAGCCCTGTCATGATAAATGCAAAGTACGCCATCATCAGACAGGTTACTGTTTGCTTTATTGTAAACTTTAAAAGTTTGGGTTGATGGGTGTAAAACAGCTATACCTGTACCTACCGATCCCAGCCAAATATCGCCGGCATCATCTTCGGCCATAGTCCGCATAAATCCGTTTAATGGCAGGGGCACAGTGCTCTTACTATTATACCTGGAAAAAGTTTGAGTTTTAGGATCAAATACATCAACGCCGCGCCCGTTGGTGCCAAGCCACATTAAACCATGCTTGTCTTTCTTAATAAAGAAAATATCATTTTGACTAAGGTCGTGGTTTGTTGGGCCGGCTAAGTATTGTTTATACTGTTTTGTGATCGGATCGTAAACAAACAAACCGTTCTGGAAGGTGCCTATCCATAATTTATTATTCAAATCAAAATCCATTGCCTGTATAGGCAATGAATTATCTGAGTTGGTCACTTTACTTTTTATTGTACAACGTTCAAACAAACCTGTATTACGGTCAAATAAATGCAGGCCTCCGCCATCAGTACCTACAAATATTTTATCGCTGGTGTATTCAGCAAATGAGGTAACAGCCGGTGAGGCAAGGCCCTGAGGATCGAACGGGCTACTGCGCTTGAGGTTGAAAAGAGCCAGGTTGGGGTCGTATTTATTAACGCCACCCTGGTAGGTACCAAACCATATAATACCTCTTTGTGCCAGGTAAATGCTTCTTACTGATTTATGGGTAAGACTGAATGATTTACGGCGATTTGGCCTGGCGTTCAACGAGGTTTGATTTGAGGGGTCGAAAACGCTTATTCCGTCTTCTGTACCTATCCATACTTTTCCTTCAGCATCAACAATAGCCGAGTAGACCACATCATTAGTAATTGATGAAGGCTGCTGCTCTGAGTGGCGGAATGTTCTGAACTCCTTTTCGTTGGGCAGCAACATACTAAGGCCCTTATCCGTTCCAAAAAATAAGCGCCCCTGTTTATCCTGTGTAATTGCTTTAATGTTATTACCGCCTATACTCGCAGTATCAGATGGCTTTGGGGTAAAGCTGATGCTTTTTTTTGTTTTTTCGTCAAACAGCAGTACGCCACTGCTCGTACCCATCCACATGCGGTGTTTGTTATCTTCAAAAAGAGATAATGCTGCCAAAACCTCATCGGAATTGTTTAGCAAATGTGTAATATCAATAAATTCTACTTTTCCGCTAACCGGGTCAATAATGCTGAAACCGTTATAACTACCTGCCCATATTTTACCGGTATGGTCTTCGCACAAAGAGCGAACGCTCCATATGTTTCTTTTTCCGTTTGCTTTGTAGGTAATAAACGTATTATGCCGGCCGTCGTAATACGCAAGCCCGCTGCCCGAAGTACCTACCCATAACCTACCCGAATGATCTTCTAAAAGTGAAATGACCTCGTTTGCCGGAATGCTGTTATTATCACGTTCAATATGGGTATAAACGGTAACGTTTGTACCATCAAATTTATTTAAGCCATCGCTTGTCCCAAACCACAGCAAGCCGTTATGATCTTGCAAAATAACGTTAATGGTATTTGATGAGAGCCCGTTTTTTGTGGTTAATGATGTGAAGTTAAAGTCTTTTTGCGCAAAAACATGTTGAAGGCCCAAACACAGCGATACAATAAGTAAACAGCAACGTATAGTAACTTTGTTAACCATATAGGTTTGTTTAGCGTTTAGAAATATTTAAGATAAAGCTTTGGGGGATGAATGACTGGAAATAGCATTATTTCCTTTAGTTTACCCGCTTAGCTTAATAATTGGTACCACAAATATAGCTTACTATGCCAAAATGTAGTAGTACAAATGTTCAAATGGTTGTTTAATATGTTTGAAATCAAGCATTCAATATCCGGATGACTATATAATAGATGAATTGCTAATTAACTTCTTGCATTACCGGTTTAATGGTTTGGATTAGCTATTGTTTGATAGTAAACAGTTATAAATAAAATCTATAGCCTATCTAAAAATAAGATGGTTAATAAAAGGGTATTAGCTTGCTATCTCAAAATAGATTTTCATAAATTTAAACTTAAAACCAAGAAGAACTAATTATGGAAAATCATACCGATCACACCACCAAGCTGTCTGACATGAACGACCCGGGCGCGGCTGCAAAATGCCCATTTTTACATGGCGCGTTAAAACAAAGCGCAGGAGGCGGAACCCGTAACCGCGACTGGTGGCCAAATCAATTAAAACTGAATATCCTTCGTCAAAACTCTTCGCTGTCAAACCCGATGGATGAAGGCTTTAATTATGCCGAAGAGTTTAAGAGCCTTGATTTTGATGCGCTTAAAAAAGATATTTTTGAATTGATGACAACATCGCAGGCATGGTGGCCGGCAGATTATGGGCATTATGGTCCGTTTTTTATCCGTATGGCATGGCATAGCGCAGGTACTTATCGTGTTGCTGATGGGCGTGGCGGCGCGGGTTTTGGTACGCAGCGTTTTGCACCGTTAAACAGTTGGCCCGATAATGCCAACCTTGATAAGGCACGCTTGCTGCTTTGGCCTATCAAACAAAAATATGGTAAGAAAATTTCATGGGCCGATCTGATGATACTTACCGGCAACTGTGCATTAGAGTCGATGGGATTTAAAACTTTTGGTTTTGGCGGCGGCCGCGCTGATGTTTGGGAACCTGCCGAAGATATTTATTGGGGATCGGAAAAAGAATGGTTAGCCGATAACCGTTATACCGGTAACCGCGAATTGGAAAACCCGCTTGGCGCGGTACAGATGGGGCTTATTTATGTGAATCCTGAAGGCCCCAACGGAAACCCCGACCCGCTGGCATCCGCGCGTGATATTCGTGAAACATTTGGCCGTATGGCCATGAATGATGAAGAAACAGTGGCGCTTATTGCAGGCGGCCACAGCTTTGGCAAAACCCATGGTGCTGCCGAACCTGGCCCGCACGTGGGCCATGAACCGGCCGCTGCAGGTATAGAAGAGCAAGGCATGGGTTGGAAGAATAGTTTTGGTACCGGCAACGCGGGCGATACCATCACCAGCGGAATTGAAGGTGCATGGACAACCACGCCAACACAGTGGAGCAATAACTTTTTTGAGAACTTGTTTGGTTTTGAGTGGGAACTGACAAAAGGCCCCGGTGGCGCTCACCAATGGAAACCTAAAGATAATGCAGGTGCCGATACCATACCTGATGCGCATGATCCGGCAAAGCGCCACGCGCCATTTATGTTAACATCCGATTTGGCTTTACGCATTGACCCGGCTTACGAAAAAATATCAAGACGCTTTTTGGAGAACCCCGATCAGTTTGCCGATGCCTTCGCGCGTGCCTGGTTTAAACTTACACACCGTGATATGGGCCCGATTGCACGTTACCTTGGCCCTGAAGTACCTGCAGAAGAATTGATATGGCAGGATCCTATCCCGGCGGTAACATATCAATTGATTGATGATAATGATGTTGCCTCATTAAAAGGTAAAATATCAGATTCTGGTTTATCCGTATCCGAATTGGTATCTACGGCATGGGCATCTGCATCAACATTCCGTGGTTCTGATAAACGTGGCGGTGCTAACGGCGCGCGTATTCGCCTTGCACCGCAAAAAGATTGGGAAGTGAATAACCCGGCCCGTTTGGCTAAAGTATTAGCTGTATATGATGGTATCCGGGCAGCGTTTAACGCGCAAGCGGGTAGCAAACAGGTTTCAATTGCCGATCTGATCGTGTTAGGAGGAAGTGTGGGTATAGAAAAAGCGGCTAAAAACGCAGGTTTTGATGTTAAAGTGCCTTTTACACCGGGACGTGCCGATGCATCGCAAGAGCAGACAGATGTGGAGTCGTTTGATGTTTTAGAGCCATCTGCAGATGGTTTCCGCAATTACCTTAAATCGTATCACACTACCGCGGCCGAGGGTATGCTGGTAGACAAAGCGCAATTGCTGACACTAACCGCTCCCGAAATGGTAGTGTTAATAGGCGGAATGCGTGTATTGAATACTAATTTTGACGGATCGCAGCATGGTGTATTCACCAAAAAGCCCGAAACATTAACAAACGACTTTTTTGTAAACGCGCTTGATCTGGGTACCACCTGGAAAGCTACATCGGATACCCAAAAGATATTTGCCGGATCGGACAGAATATCCGGCGAGATAAAATGGACAGGTACACGTGTTGATCTTATCATAGGTTCTAACTCAGAGCTTCGCGGCATTGCCGAAGTGTATGCATGTAATGATGGCAAAGAAAAGTTTGTACATGATTTTGTAGCCGCATGGACCAAAGTAATGAACCTGGATCGTTTTTGATCTTGTTTAATTAAGAATAAAAAAAAGACGGCTTGGAAACGAGCCGTCTTTTTTTATGAATAAGCTATAACAAAACAGTAGTTAACCGGCAATTAAGCCTGACTGATTTTGATATATTATTTCTTCGGTAAGGCCAAAAGATAGTGTCATACCGGCACCGCCTAAAGCATTTATAATAGTCACACCGGGTTCGGGCCAGGTAATAAACTCTGTTTCCCCATTGGTCATTTTAGGGTATATTCCGTTCCAGCTTTGTACCAGTTGCCAGTTTTTAAAATCGGCAAAAGTTTTCAGGTAGTCAGTTATCATTTTATTGATAAAGGTTTTGTCAAACGGGTCGTGCACCAGGCCATATTCATGCGAGTCGCCAATGGTCAATTCGCCGCTACCGTTTTGCGATACCATTACGTGGATACCCCAATCCAGGTAATCGCCATACTGCTGCTTGTAGCGCTCTTTTAATTTGTTTAATGATGGCGCCGGTTTAAACCCTGCATAATGTATCATGGATAAGCCGCCGCATAATGATGGGCCTATACGCCAGCCATTAGGCTGCGTGGCCAACCGCATCATCTGTAGTTTACATTTGGTTATCCCGCTTTCAGAAAAGATATCGGGGTAGAGCGTTTCAAAATCGGCACCGCTGCACACGTAAATCTCATCGGCCTGCCATTGTTTATTGCCCGAACTTACTGATGGGTGTTGTACCCCGGTAATAGCGGTGTTCCAATAAAATACAACACCGTATTTTTGCTGCAGGTAAGCTGCTACTTGCCCTATGGCATCACGGGCTTCAACAATCATTTCATCGGCACTCCAAAGTGAGCCTTTAAGGTCATTACTATTAACCGCGCCCGATTTTTTTAATGTTTCGGCGGGCGTTAACAATGCGCAGGGTCGGTCGCTGTTTAAAGTGGCATATTCTTCCATCACCTGTAGTTCATCATCATGGTAGGCAAGGTGCACCGAGCCAACTTCATCGTGCCATATACCGGCTTCCGTGCAAATCTCTTTCCAAATGGAGCGCGATAGCATTGCCCTGTTATACATTTTACCTTCAGGCTGCCCTATGGGCCATATCATACCAAAATTGCGAATAGATGCTCCAACCGCACGTTCATTACGCTCAAAAACGGTAACCTTATAGCCCCTTATAGCTAATGCCCTTGCTGTAGCCAGGCCAACAATGCCCGCGCCAATTACTATGGCTGTTTTTTTCATACGGTTTGAATATTTAGCGTGCTTGTATCAGTGCCGGGTGCATTGTGCTGTTTGCGCGAAGTTTGGAGGAAATAAATGAGTGATAATACTGCGCAAACGCCTCCAATACCCCCCGCTATTAAAACGGCATCTTTAAAAAATATGGCCCAGCTTACATTAGGCCGGCCAAACTCTTTTACCATCAATATGCTCACACTTGCCAGGTAACCCAGCGAATCTGAAACATACATCAGGAAACCAACATTGCTGCGGTAGTTAAAAGAAGCGATCATCCGCTCAAAAAAGATAGCGTTGTAGGGCACATATCCTAAATATAAACCAAGCCCTGTTATGGTCATCCATACCATTGGGCTTATCATACCAAGGGTGAATAGCAATGTACAGGCGCTGATAAGGAAACAGCCTGTTATGATCATCAGGTGGATCATGCTGAAAGCTCTCAGATTTTTTTTCACGAGGATAAGCAAACTCATGGCAACCAGCACAATAAGCGAGATCATCGTATCTATTTTAGCATAGATGGAATTATCTTTTATACCTAAGCCCGCCCATATCTCAACTTCAAAATTATCGCGCACATCGCGCATTACGGTAAGCAGTACGTAAATAACTATGGTTAATAAAATACCGGGTAAAAAACGTATTAAAAAGCTCTTGCGTTCGGCGGCATCCATTGGTGATCTTTTAGTGCGCAGCTTTACATCTTCGGCAGTGGGTGGTGGCATTAACTCCAAACAAAAAACAAAAAATACAAGCGGTATAACAAACAGCGCGCCGGTTATAAAGGGCATCCAATACTCATTGATGCTGGGGTTACCTACTAAAGTGCGGCCAATTGTTTTGATAAACCCTGATGCGAAAATAAGGCTGATGGATAATACCGCGGCCATAAACTCGGTTGATTTGCGGCCTTCGAGATAGCTAAAAACCAAGCCCCATATCATACCAAGTGGGAAACCATTTAGCAGCAGGCAAACTATGTTGTACGGCGCGGGTATAACGGCAAACAGTAATAATGCAAGCCAGCCAAAGCCTATCAGGCCGATAATATAGATGGCCCTGCGGCTTTCTTTTAATTCGGATATGAATTTTATACCGTAAAATTTACTTATGGTATAGCCTATTACCTGTGCAATAACAAGCCATACCTTATAATCGATATGGAAATATTGCTGACCAATAAAAGTGCCCGCCGAGAACGCTTTACGAAATGCGTACATAGAAGTATAAGCGCCAAAGGCGGCTATTGCAGCCATAACAGATACTATCCCGTAAGGCCATTTGGCAACCTTTGCGCGCAGGTTTTCGGTGATCGTCATATCAATCCTTTTGACTGATGATATCAATTACCTGTGCAATATCATCAATGATATGATCGGGGTGATAAGCTTCAAGCTCCTGACGCGAGTAGGAGCCTGTCGTAACGCCAATAACATATTTGCAGCCTGCATTTTGGCCTTCGTGCATATCCACTTCAGTGTCGCCAACCTTTGCAACTTCCGATGGATCGGTTATGCCGGCCTGGTGCATAAACTTATGTATCATAAAAGGGTAGGGGCGACCCAGTTCTACTTCGTCCGATCCGCATAGGTAATCGATCAGCCCTTTTTCCTGCCAATGCAGGCGGTCAATTATAGTCTGTGCAATATCGCGCGAAAAGCCGGTGTTGATGCCAATTTTAATGCCCTTGTTATGTAATGCAGCAAATGTATCCTCAACGTTTGGTAAAGCAGTTATATCATTGGCAGTACGGTAGTAATGTATCATTCCATTAACAAATGCCGTGTGTATATTGCTAACCAGTTGGTCGGTTATATTGTCTTTGTTAGGTTCGTAGCGGTCAAGCATCAATCGTATGGCATGGGTTTTTTCGTAACCCATATGGAGGTCTATAACCGGCGAAGGCACCTCGTAGTTGTATTGTTGAAGCGATGCTTTGAAAGCTCCTGTTACTTTATGGTCGTCGGCTACTGTTGTACCTGCCATATCAAAAACCACTAATTTTATCGACATGCTATTGCTCTTTATTTTATTGAGCAATACTAAAGGTTGTTTATTAATGACAAACTCAATTAGTATTAACTTTATGTTTAATACGTTGATTATTATTACCATAAGGGCTCGTTTTTTCAGATTGATAATCTCCGATTTGTTAATGCATGTTAAGTTGTACTACAGGTTTATAAGCGAAGCAAAAGGATGATCAGTATTGCTGAAAATATATTGGCAGAACACATAGGGCTTAACAATAAGGTAATAGCAATCTGTTTTATTTGTGCTAAACTTAAAGCATGGCACAATTACCTACCGACCCGGAAATTATAGTGGATGAAGTGTTTGCATTATATGAGCAGCATGGTAATGATGATTATATAGGTGAGCCGGTATCGCAACTTGAACACATGTGGCAGGCAGCCCTGCTTGCTGAAGGTGAAGGTTATAGTGAAGAGATCATATTGGCTGCATTTTTTCATGATATAGGCCACTTGTGCGCTGCAGATAATACAGTCGCCAGTATGGATGGTTTTGGAAATGTTGACCACGAGCATTTAGGTGCGGATTACCTGCGCAAAAAGGGATTTTCTGAAACAGTTGCAGAGTTGGTTGAAAGCCATGTTACAGCCAAAAGGTACCTTACCTACAAGTACCCTGAATATTATCACCAGTTGTCGCCCGCAAGTAAAGCCACGCTGGCATTTCAGGGAGGTGTAATGTCGGCTTTGGAAGCAGCAGAATTTGAGATGAACCCTTATGCAAATGTGATAGTAAAGCTAAGGCAATGGGATGACGAAGCCAAAGTAACAGATATCCCGGTTGATGGTATATCCCGTTTAAAAATGATGGCTGTACGGCATCTTACAGCAAATAACGCTGTAGACTAATATATAAAGTTCATTCAAAAATACTGCAGCTTATTAATGCATCTTTCTGCCGGGTGCCTTACCTACTTTATTGTAGCATATATTTTACCCGCCTGTTAGCCTTGGCTAATGATTTGAATGTACGTGGCTAGGCTATATTCTTGCTGATGATTCTCAGTGGCTTAAAAATTAATTTTATTTGCAACCGATTGTATTTTATTTAATTTTGAATTAACCATTTAAGCCATAAACTCCAATACGGTTAATAAATTTAGCGGGTGTACATTTTTTGCAGCAATAATGTTTGTACGGGTTAAAAACCGTAACGGCAAATTTATAACAACAGGATAGGCACATAATGTGGTTGATTTATTGAAAATCTGGTATTAATGCCACCTTAATTTTGAAGGCAATTATTTGTGCGTATGAAAAAGAGCTTATTATTTATTGCAATCATCTTATTTGGAAAGTCATCGATTGCACAACTGCCCGATAGTATCAACAATAACATTACGGTTATTAAGCAACATATCTTTAGCGATTATAAGGGTATGCTTAAAAAACCTACCGGCATTTTGCATTATCCGTTTATTACCCCCGGCAGTAATGCCTATGCCAATGACCTTTGGGATTGGGATTCGTGGTTAAGTAATATTGCCCTGCGCCAGGTATTGGAAGATCAGGGTACTGTTAAAGACAAAAGCGATGCTATTGCCTACGAACAAGGTTGTGTGCTTAATTTTTTAGAATACACTACCTTTGATGGTTATATGCCCATCCTGATAGGGCAAAAGTCAGATCCGGCTAAGTTAAAACCGCAGAATATTTACCGCACCAATATGCATAAGCCGGTAATTGCGCAACATGCCGCGTTTTTAACCCGCCTTAACAATGGCAATGCCGAGTGGCTCCGTGAGCGATTTAGCTTTATGCAAGCCTTTATCAACAATTACCAATCGCACCACCGCAACCGTGCAACAGGGTTGTATTACTGGCAAAATGACTTAGCTATTGGCGTAGATAATGATCCATCTACGTTCTTCCGTCCCGATGGCAGCTCGGCGTCTATTTTTCTCAACTGTTTAATGTTTAAAGAGCTTAAAGCTATGGTATACCTGGCTAAATGCCTAAAGCTCGAAGATATTGCTGTGGAATATGATAATGATGCCGAAACATTGAAAGTGGCTATTCAGAAAAACTGCTGGGATGAAAAAGATGGATTTTATTATTCGGTAGACCTGAACCTGAGGCCTGTCAGCGAAGAACCTTCGGTGATATTCGGGCAGCAAATGATTCTGCATAGCGGCCTGCCACGTACTTATGATGGCCTGATACAGCGCATAGGCGTTTGGTCGGGCTTTATGGCCATGTGGGCAGGCATTGCTACGCCCCAACAGGCTAAACGCATGGTTGCCGAAAACTACCAAGACAAAAGAACCTTTAACGCTACTTACGGTATACGTACTTTATCAAAACTCGAAAAGATGTACAGCGTGCGTGCCAGCAGTAACCCATCAAACTGGCAAGGGCCAATTTGGGGGATATCCAATTATTTAACCTACCGTGGCTTAGTTAAGTATGGTTATACACAGGAAGCGCGTGAGCTTGCTTATAAAACGATCACCTTATTTGGTAATGATTTTAAGAAAAACGGCGCATTACATGAGTACTATGAACCTGATACCGGCGAACCGATATTAAATAAAGGTTTTCAAAATTGGAATTACCTGGTATTGAACATGGCCGACTGGCTGAATGGAAGTAAAGTAATTGAAGAGTTTTAGTAATTAAAAACACGGTCAGGAAAAATCAAAATATGAAAAGTAAAAGTATATTGTTTGTTTGTTTGGTAGTAATGCTGGCATTTCCAGCTTTGGTAAATGCCCAGGCAGGCAGGGCCGAAATTAATTTATCACAATTAAATTGGTCGCTTTGGCTGGATACCGCTGCAAAATGGCAAACCGACAAACTATATACACCACCGGTTAATATTAAAGAAGTTCCGGTTAATATACCAACAGGTGGCTGGGCTGCTTTGCAAAGTAAAAATACAAAAACGGTGCACCTGCCTGCAACTGTAGAGGAGTATTATTGGGGTGTTAACGGTAATAAGTTTGGGGTATCGGGCAATTACCTTGGCGTATCGTGGTTCTCTGCCAAAGTAAATGCGCCCTTAACTTTTAAAGGCAAACACATTAGTTTACATTTTGAGTGCGTACGTTTCAGGGCCGAAGTATTTGTAAATAAAAAACTGGCGGGGTATGATTTGGTTAACAGCACCCCTTTTGATGTAGATATCAGTAATTTGTTGATCCCGGGTGCTGTAAATGACATTGACGTTAGGATAACCGACCCGAATGGTAATTTTGACTGGCGCGATAGCCAAACCTTTATGTGGGGCGATTACCGTACCCAACCTACTCACGGTTTTGGCGGTATTACCGGCAAGGTGCATTTGGTTGCTACGGATAAAACGTATATCAGTGATGTATTTGTTGAAAATAAGCCCAATGTAAACCAGGTTGATGTACAGGTAACAACAAACAACCTGTCGGGTAAAGACAGCGAAGGTGCTTACCAGCTTTTGATAAAAGAGAATAATTCCGATAAAGTTGTATTCAGCAAACAATATCCGGCACAACTTTCGCAGGATATAAATACGCAAACCTTTACGGTAGATGTTCCGGGCGCAAAATTATGGGATGTTGATCATCCAAACCTGTACTCCTTAACCGTACAATGGTCAGGTAAAAATGGCACAACTGATAGTTATCAAAAACGTTTTGGTTTCAGGTGGTTCGAGATCAAACATGTAAACGGCGATGAGCAATTTTACCTGAACAACAAACGTATTGTATTACGTACCGCTATATCATGGGGTTTTTGGCCGGTGAATGGTATAATGCCTTCGGACGAGCTGGCCAGGAAGCAAGTTGTTGATGCCAAACGCATTGGCTTAAATATGCTGAACTTTCATCGCACCATAGGGCAAACAAATGTATTGGATGCCGCCGATGAACTTGGCCTGTTATATTTTGAAGAACCGGGCGGTAACCAGTATCCTGAAAATCAATTTCATCCGAGAAGTGAACAGGATAAAAAGCTGACCGATTATTACATGGCGGCGCGTAACGAAAAGTTTTTCAGGATGATACGCCGCGACAGGAGCCATCCGTCGCTCATCATTTATAACATGCATAACGAGCGTGGCGCGCAGCCGCAAGATCTTGACAGGGCCGAAATGCAAAGCGGCCATAAGCTTGATCCAAGCCGTATCATAACCTATAACTCATCAAACGGGAATATCAAGTTAAACGAGCCTGATCCAAAATTCAAATTACATTTACTGCCTTATGACAGTACCTTTTATGATTATGGCTGGTTTGATCAGCACCATGCAGGTGGCCCGGGCGTTTATCATGATAACCTGTATAATAACCCAAGCAATTATGCTAAATACACAGATCATAAAAACGAGATTGTTTATTATGGCGAAGAAGGTGCTATTGGTACGCCGCCGCGTTTGCAGCTTATTCGCGATGAAATATTAAAAACAGGTATAGACAGGGGCTGGGAAACAGATACTTATTTAAAATGGTATGATGCTTACGATCAGTTTTTGAAGAAGAATGGTTTTACCAAGGCGTTTCCGAATGTAGATAGCCTTACCCGCAAAATGGGTAATGTGGCCTACTATTACCAGGGCCGTGTAATTGAAAACGTACGGATAAATAATACCATTGATGGTTACGCGGTTAACGGCTGGGAAAGTATGAAACTGGAAAACCACTCGGGAATTGTTGATAATTACCGGAATTTAAAAGGGGATCCGGAGCTTATTGCACGTTATAATCAACCCTTATACCTTGCCGTTAAGCTTAACCATAAAGTAGTGGCTACGGGTGACAGCACTACGGCCGATATCTATATCGTTAATGAAAAGAATATAAATGGTATTGCCGAATTAATGCTTACTACTACTGATGCGCAAGGCAAAGTTACTTTTAAAAAGAGTTTTGCAGTGAATGTTACCGGTGGCATACAATACGGCGAGTTACTGGTAAAAGGTATAAAGCTGGCAGTAACCAATGCCGGTTACTCAACAGTTAGCGCGGTGTTAACACAAAACAAAGCTGTGGTTTGCCGGGGCGATGATAAAATATTTGCTGTAAGCTTAAACACAGCCGGAGTAAGCCGCCAATTGGTTGTTGCAGATACATCGGGAGTGATAGGCAACTTTTTGAAAACAGTTAAGATTGACCATAAAACATTCAGATCGGGCAGGCCGGATGGTAATACTTTATTGGTAGGTAATTTTGAGCCACAGCAAACCGGCAATCCACTGGTAACCGATATATTGGAGTGGGTTAACAATGGTAATACCATGGTAATTACCAATAATATTGATAAATGGGTAACCTATTTGGCTAAAAAAGAAGTTGTACAATACCAGGGCTTACAAGTGTTGGGAACAAGCTGGTACGGAGGCAACTTTTTTGTAAAACAACATTCTTTATTTGCAGGTTTACCACAACAATGTGTGTTTAACTGGGAGTACCAATGCTTTGCTGCTTACAATAAAGTTAGGCAAGGCATGCGTTTATTAAACGGCGAAACCGTTGTGGGTTGTGTATCCGATCATAAACAGGAGGTGTACTCGGCATTAAGTGTTATACCACACGGCCGTGGCAAAATTATTATTTGCGCGCTCGATATACAATCATGCATAAAAGACAGTAAAACGGGTAAAAAGGCAGAAGGTGATGGCGAGAATGCTGCTATGGATACTTTTAACAGCCAGGCAGCGAACCCGGCAAATATAGTGGGTCAGCAATTATTGTTAAATATGATAAAGGGAAACTGATAGTATGATATAAATGCGTTTTTTCGTATAAATTACCTACATTACGGACTCTTATCCTGATCAATAAAACGATTTTTTGCTTGCAATGAACCCGAAAATGAAAGTTTGTATAATAAAGTTTTTTGGCTGCTTACAGGCCGTGATGCTTGTATTGTGCAATTTTTTATACGGACAGCAGATAAAGTGCCAGGTGAAACATTACTCGGCAGAGGACGGCCTTTCGCATGAGAAAGTGACCAGCATACTGAAAGATAAAGCAGGCTTTATATGGTTTGGTACCTGGGATGGTGTTAACCGTTTTGATGGCCATACCTTTGTTAATTATAAATCGTACGCGGGTGATAATTCAAATTTAAGGAACAACCGTATATTCGCATTAACGGAAGATCATGCAGGTTATTTATGGATACTTACTGATGAACGGCAGGTATACAGGTTTGATAAAAAAAATGGTCATTTCTTTCCGGCGTTAAAAGTTTACGGTGATGTAAAACCCAGTAAATATTTATGTACTAAAATAGTTCCGTCAAAAACAGGAACAATTTGGCTGCTGAGCGATGAGCAAGGGGTAGTTGCCGTATCAAAACCATATACCGATGACCCGGTAATTACCAAATATGCGTTGAATGTTAGCGGGGCATATCATTTACCAGCAAAAAATATCAGTTTTTTTCATGAAGATAAGCAGCAGAATATCTGGATAGGTACAAGCAACGGCCTTGTGCAGCTTATTCCTGATGCCTCGGGTAAATACGCTACTTCCCTGTTAGACCATCAATATGCAGATCATAGTTTTACTTCCATAGTTGAGGATGATAAGAGTATCATATTTACAACTAAGGATGGTTTTTTGGTTTTTTATGATAAAAGATCGCGCCAGTTTGTACAGACACAGTTTGCGCAAACACAAGGATTGAACGGCGCATGTATCTCTAAAAAAAATAACATTATTTATTGCACAACCGGCACTGGCGATTTACTTACTGTTAGCCGGGCGGATATGAAAGTACTGTCAGCTGTTAAAGTTGATACTAAACCGATCTTATCTATTTACGAAGACCATGCAGACAGGCTATGGATAGAACCCTTTGATAACGGGGTATTTAAATATGACCTCATCAGCAAAACGCTTAAATATTTTACCCATAAACTTTACTCTGCAAATAACATCGGGACAACTTACAGTGCCTTTGAGGATAGTAAAGGCTACACCTGGATAAATATGAAAGGCCACGGGTTTGGTTATTACGATGCTGACAAGGATGCCATCGACCCTTTTTATAATGACCCTAATTTTGAGAACTACAAATTCTCAAATAAAGTGATCCATTATTATTATGATCCTACCGGAGTGTTATGGCTAAGTACCGAAAAACGGGGGCTCGAGAAAATAGTGATGCTCAATAACAGTTTTCATCAGCAGTTACTGGTGCCACGTACCTTTATCCAGACCGAAAATGAGGTGCGTAC
The DNA here is from genome assembly GCF_019391655.1 of Mucilaginibacter rivuli. GTDB lineage: Bacteria > Bacteroidota > Bacteroidia > Sphingobacteriales > Sphingobacteriaceae > Mucilaginibacter > Mucilaginibacter rivuli. The sequence goes on from NZ_JAHXPQ010000001.1 coordinate 534,180, forward strand.
CGTGTACCAGGATCGTGAAAGCAGGTTGTGGGTGGCTGCAAAAGAAAAACTGTATACATTTTTTGCAGGTAAAAAGATCGATGATGTTTTTATTAATCCTCCTGCCCGTGGTTTACACCACGTTTATGGCATGTGCGAAGACAGGGATAATAATTTTTGGTTTGCTACAAGAGAGAATGGTTTATACAAAGCAGAGCCGGTTGATAATACAAGAACCAAATACCGGCTAACCAACTTTGTGAACAATGCGAATGATCCTTACAGCCTGAGCAGTAATACCGTTTATTCGGTAATTGAAGATAAAATTGGCCAGGTTTGGGTGGGTACGTATGGCGCGGGTTTAAACCTTGTTGATACTAAAAATAATCAAACAAAATTCTATAACCTGAATAATGTTTTTAAAGGCTATCCAAAGAGCATATATCAGCGAATACGCCATTTAGCGACCGACCCGGCAGGCAACATATGGATGGGTACAACAGACGGGCTTTTAATACTTGACCCTGCACGGGGAGATATCAATAAGTTTCGTTTTAAAGGCTACAACAAAGTAACCGGCGATAAGGAGAGCCTGGGCAATAATGATGTGCAGTTTGTTTATAAAGATAATACCGGGCGAATGTGGCTTTGCACAGCAGGCGGCGGATTAAATTTAGCCCTTGGTAATGATCCTTTTAAAAAAACCAGGTTTAAGGCATATACCATTAAAAACGGCTTATCAAACGATTATACACTGAGCTGTGTGCAGGATAATAGTGGCAAATTATGGATAGCTACCCAAAAAGGTATATCAGAATTGAATATTCCGCTGCAGCAGTTTAAAAACTACGATTCAAACGACGGTTTGCCGCAAACAGGCTTTTCTGAGAGCTGCAGTTTAAAGCTTCCTAACGGGAATATAATTTTTGGTATGTTTTCGGGGTACCTTCAGTTTAAACCGGAAGCCATGGTCGATCAAAAGATAGACGCTAAAATGGCGTTAACAAGCTTGCAGATAGATGGTAAAAACGTTAGCGCTGCCGATGATGAACAATCTATCCTTAAAACAGATATCAATTACACACCGGATATTACGTTGAACTACGATGAGAACGACCTGAACCTGGCTTTCAGTATTCTTGATTACCGCACAAGCGACAGGCAATCATACACGTACCGTATGCTTGGTTTAGATACCGGCTGGACTCAAAGCGGCATTAACCATTTAAACGCCAACTACTCTAACTTACCGCCGGGCAATTACACTTTTCAGGTTAAAAGTATTAACGAAGATCTGTATTTACGTACGCCGTATAAGCAGCTCTTTATAACTGTTTTGCCACCGTTGTGGCGCACCTGGTGGGCATATCTGGCCTATGTTATTATGGCCTTAATAGGCCTGGCTATTATACGCCGTACAATTTTGACAATGCTGAGGCTGCGGCACCGCATAGCCGTAGAGCAGCACCTTACCGAGTTGAAACTTAACTTTTTTACAAATATTTCGCATGAGTTGCGCACGCCATTAACACTCATTCTTAATCCCATTAACGCGATATCGAAAGATGAGACACTTTCGGCTCATGGCCGTGAGTATGCACAGATCATCATGAAAAATGCCAACAGGATGGTCCGTTTTATTAACCAGTTGCTCGATCTGAGAAAAGTGCAGAGTGGCAAAGCGGTAATGAATATTACCGAAACAGAAATTATAGCCTTTGTTGAAAACATAGGCAGCTATTTCGATGAATTAGGAAAAGAAAAGGAAGTTGGGTTGAAAATTACGTCTAACGTTAAAAAACTACATGCATGGGTTGATTCGGAAAAACTGGATATCGTTATCTACAACCTGTTAAGCAATGCCTATAAGTTTTCAGAAAAAGGCAGTGAAATAGTTATCAGGATTGAAAAGGACACAACATTGGGGTGTTTCAGCATAAAAATTATTGACCAGGGAATTGGTGTGCCGCAAGATAAACTTGAAGATATTTTTGAGTTGTATTACGAAGGCGAGCATAAAACAACCGATAATCAAAAGGGTACAGGTATTGGCCTTGCCCTGGCCAAAGAATTGATCGTTTTACATCATGGAAAAATTTCTGCTGCCAACAATGCAACTAAAGGCCTAACCGTAGCTATAGAGTTGAAGTTAGGTAAACCTGAAGTTACTGATGAAAAGGTGAATTTTTTAACCGGCGATGAATCGCATTTAAATCCTGATGAAGATTTTGAAGTATCAACCGTTTATGATAATGTTGATGCAATGGATGATGAGGTTGATCATCCACTGATACTTTTAGTAGAAGATAACAGTGATCTGAGGCGTTTTTTAGTAGTTCAGCTAAATGAAAGTTACAGGGTAGCCGAAGCAGAGAACGGCCAGGATGGTTACGAGAAAGCATTGAACTTATTGCCCGACCTGATTTTGAGCGATGTGATGATGCCGGTAATGGATGGCATTCAAATGTTGGATAAACTGAAAAACGATGTATCAACAAGCCATATCCCGGTTGTGCTACTATCGGCCAAGTACTCTATCGAGAGCCAGTTGGAAGGGTTAAAATACGGAGCCGACCTTTATATTGCCAAACCATTTAATAATGAGCTTTTACTGGCATCATTAGCCAATATAATAAAGCGTAAAAAAATGTTTGAAACCGTTGTTAGCGGCCAGGGTAAAATAGTGCTGTCGCCCAGCGATGTGGTTATAACAGCTAAGGATGAAGATTTTCTTAAAAAAATAATAAACGTTGTTGAAGAGGGTATGAGCGACCCTGATTTTAATATAGATGATTTTGCCGATGCCACCGGCATGAGCAGGTCGGTGTTTTTTAGGAAGCTAAAAACCCTTACCAATAGTTCGCCGGTTGAATTTCTGCGTGATATGCGTGTAAAGAGAGGCAAGCAACTATTAGATGCCGGCGAAACCAACATTGCCCAGGTTGCTTATGCAGTAGGTTTTAATGATGCCAAGTATTTTGGCGCCTGTTTTAAAAAACAATACCACTATACTCCGAGCGAATATGTCAAAAATTTAAACGCTTAGTCTTATCAAAACAACAACTAAGGCTCACTTACTAATATCTCTTTAAAAATTCAATCGATTGCGTAATTTCTCACCAATTAGGAACTGCCTATCAATGTCATTCGCATCAAAAGGGCGTTAAAGGGCATTTAAATCAGTTTTTTGACCAAAATTTATGCCTAAATGGTCAATTTTTCTCCTTGATAAACGATATTAAATTGCTATGTTTGACATTAGAAACTCAGTGTTATTATAGATGTGATAACTGAGTTAAGAGCCAATAAACAATTATAACCGAATAGCAGGTTTAGTATTTTCTTGAACTAACTAACTAATAGCGTATGTAAAAACTTTACTACTTATCGCCGCGAGCTATGCTTGCCCATTTCCCTGCATCTTTTGTTTCTTAAATGAATAATTGATTTAATTAAATAATTATGATTAGAATTTTTTACGGTACAATTTTTATTTTTTTCATTGTTTTCCTTACATCTTCCTGTAAAAAGAAAGCGTTTGACGATTACTTTGCCCGCCCTGATTCATTAGCTCAGCCTATTTATCAGCAACTGCAGGCTAAAGGTCGTTTTACCAATATATTGGCTTGTATTGATAAAGCCGGTTTTAAAACAACTTTAGGCACGGCCGGGTTTTGGACTTTTTTCGCCCCAAATGACGATGCTTTTAAAGCATATTTTCAAGCAACCGGTATTTCCGGTGTGGCAGCAATGGATTCGGTGACCGCGGCGTCCATCGTATCTTTCTGCCTGGTCCAGAATTCTTACCGCAAAGATCAGTTGGTTCAGTTTCAAACTTCAAAAGGTCCTACGCCAAACGACTCTTACCGCAGAAAAACAGCTTATTACGATTTTACTTATAAAGATCCCAGCCACTCGGGCGTGGTTGTAGCCAATAACCGTAATGGTAACTATGTTGTAAACGATAATAATAATAAATACATCCCTTATTTTATCGATGGATACTTTAACGTACAAGGCTTAACAGCCACGGATTATACATCATTTTTTCCGGGCTCAACTTACACTGGTTTTAACGTTGCCGGAGCAAGGGTAATAAACGCCGATATTCCTGCAGAAAATGGTATTATTCATGAAATTGATAAGGTAATAACGCCGATACCTAATATTGAGCAGTATATAACCAATAACCCTCAATACAGCGAGTTTAGAAAGCTGCTGGATATGGTAGCGATATATAGCTACAATGCTACCCTTACCCGCCGATACAATATTTTAACGGGTAAAAGCGATTCGGTTTTTATTAAATCTTACCCTACTTCGCTGGCATTTGCGCCTAATAACGAAAGTTATTTAAACCTTACACAAACAGACGCGCAAGAGTTAGCGTGGACGATTGCTATCCCTACAAATACTGCCCTCCTTGCGTGGGAAAAAGAAATACTGGTTAACCTGGGTTCTTTTAAAAACGCACCATCTTCTGTTTTGATCGATTTGATAAACTCTTTCATGTGGAATACTACGGTATGGCCTAAAGATATTTTGACCACAAAAAACTTCCAGGTTCAATCGTCATCATTTGCAAGCGGCGATATTACTGACAGACAGGTGTTGAGTAACGGTAATTTTTATGGAACAAAGCTGGCGCATCAGGCCAACGTGTTCCGTTCGGTTTACGGCAAGGTTTACCTCGATCCTAAATACAGTTTAATGAACCGGATATTTTATGAATCGGATTTGAAAATAAGTACATCAAACCCGGCTTTTAAATATACCGTTTTTATGATGTCGGATGCTGAGGTGAAAAATCTCGGGTACAATTATGATAATGATCGCATTCAATGGTCATACCTTGATCCGGCTACGCCAACCGCCACACCTACATTGAGTTTAAACCAGGACAGGCTTACCCGTATAGCCAGCATATCTGTAGTTAATACACCTAACGGAGAGTTTGATAATTTATCAGGCACAGGTGTTGGCGAAACATTTAACGGCGAGTATGTCAAATTTATAAACAATAAAGTTTACGGCTCCGGTAACGTTGTTGATGGAACTTCGGTTAGTATTGACAGTTCAAAACTGGCCTATAATGGTAAGGTATATTATACCAAAGGGCTGTTGCATTTTGCCGAGAATAGCGAAACTATGGCAAAATCTATCAAACGCCTGGGCACCTCAACCGATCCGGCTACCTTGGCAAGATTCAGCTATTTTTATCAATACTTAATAGGTTCGGCATCGCTTTATAACGTAACGGTTGATGGTAGCGGTGTAGTAACATCAGAGAACATTATTGGGGTTCCGGTAGGTACTTTTTATACCGTATTTATCCCAACCAATGCAGCAATAACCCAGGCTGTAAAAGATGGTTTGCTACCGGGTAACAAAACAACCGGCGCACCTAATTTTACTAACTCAACTCAAACAACCGCAGAGCAACAAGCAGTAGCCAACTTTATTTTATACCATATACTTAATAAAAATACCGTTGCGCAAGACGGGAAAAAATCAGGGGTTTATGGAACCTTGCTGAACGATGTTTCGGGCAATACTAAAACAGTAACAGTTTTCTACTCAAACCCAGCTGATCCAAATACGATGGAGGTGAGAGATGCGCGCTATGTAAGCGGACAAGGTTCAACTGTAACACTTGCGGGTAGCAATAACCTGGCTAACCGCACCTTGATCCACTCTATTAACAAGGTATTGAATTTTAATTAAGTAGTTTATGAAAATAACATTATTAAGAATAACTTATTTTTTATTGATGCTAAGCACCTGCTTACCTTTAATGTTAAGTGCGCAGGCACCTGCAAAGGTTATTGTACGCGGAAAGGTTATTGATGCTAAAGATAAATTGGGCATACCCGGAGCATCTGTTGTAGAACTGGATAAAGATAAACGCGTTATAACGGGTATATTAACAGATCTGGACGGAAACTTTGCATTGCGCGTATCTGATGTTCATAACCAGATACAGGTTTCTTTTATCAGCTATAAAACATTTTCGGAGCCAATAAATGGCCGTACGGTAATTAATGTATCACTTACTTCAACATCTAAAACACTAGCGGGTGTAGAAATTACAGGTGTTGCCACGCCAAATACCGGTAATGGTTTAAATATCGATAAACGCGACCTTACCACCTCAACAGCAACTATTAACGCAAAAGATCTGGCAGAACTTTCTGCCACCTCGATTGACCAGGCTTTGCAAGGCCGTTTACCCGGTGTTGATATCGGTACCACATCGGGCGATCCCGGTGCACCAATGTCTATCCGTATCAGGGGTACCAGCGCTATAAACGGCTCGTCAAACCCGCTTATCGTATTGGATGGATTGCCTTATGATATCAATATTCCTTCTGATTTTAGTTTTCAATCAGCTGATGAGCAGGGGTATGCTCAATTGCTAAACATTGCCCCCAGCGATATTAAAGACATTACTGTATTAAAGGATGCTGCATCAACTGCAATTTGGGGCGCAAGGGCCGCAAATGGAGTACTGGTAATAACAACCAAACGTGGAGCCATTGGTAAACCAATATTTAATTATAATTTCAGGGGTACTATCCAAAACCAGCCTAAACCATTACCGCTATTAAATGGTGATCAGTATTCGGAGTTGATCCCCGAAGAGATAGCAAACAGGGGGGGCTTGCCTATTAACATATTAAACTTCCCTGAGTTTAACTATGATAAGCGTGACCCTTTCAATTACTACAACTATAGTAACAATACCGATTGGATTGGCGCTATTACACAAACAGGCTATATCCAGAATCATAATATTTCGATGCAGGGTGGTGGCGATAAGGCCAGGTATTTTGCATCTGTTGGTTATATTAACCAACGCGGTACAACCCTTGGTACTGCGTTAAGCAATATTACCAGTAGAATTAATCTTGACTATACTGTTTCAAACCGGATATCTTTCCTTACAGATATTGCTTACACTCATGTTGATAATAATTTAAACTATACAACCGCTTTGCGTAGTATGGCTTATAATAAAATGCCTAACATGAGCATTTATCAATATGACGAATATGGTAACCAAACTCCTGTTTTCTTTTCTCCGGCATCAAACATACAGGGCCAGTACCCATCAACAGCAAACCCTGTTGCACTGGCCAAAGCTGCCGTAGCTACACAAACCGGCGAGCGTATCACCCCACGCTTTAACCTGAGGTATTCTATATTACCATCGGTACTGCAAACTACTTTTGATATACGTTTTGATATCAACAATGTTAAATCAAAAAGCTTTTTGCCACAAATTGCAACAGGGCGGCCTTCAACAGAGGCTGTAGTTAACCGGGCTGCAGATGTTGATGGCGACTCTTATGCTATAGATAGCAAGTTTAACCTTATCTATACACCGCGCTTTAAATCAGATAAGCACACTTTGCAAACCTTGTTATCATTCCAAACCAGTGATGCTAAAACGTTGTCGCAAAATATTACTACCGCCAACTCTGCATCATCAAACCTGCAGGATGCTGCCGATGCGGCAAGGATACAAAGCGGTGATTTTGTTTTAAGCACCACTAATGTTCAAACCCGTTCAATAGGGCTTGTGCTATCAAATCAGTACTCGCTTTTAGATAGGTACATTATTAATGTTGGCGCCCGTTTAGATGGTAACTCGTTAATTGGAAGCACTAACCGTTATAGGATATCACCGTCTATCTCGTCAAGATGGCGTGTTTCCGGCGAGCCTTTTATGGCTAAAGTAAAAGCGATAAACGATCTGAGTCTCAGATTCAGTTTTGGTGCTACACCGCAAGCCCCCGATCCTAAATACGCTTATGGTTATTATAATACCTATTCGCCTACTACATCATCTTATGCCGGCCAATCTGGCATACAAGCCAGCAATATCGGTTTAGATAATCTTAAGTACCAAACCTTGTACGGAACGGATCTGGGCCTAAACTTCTGGGCGTTTAAAAATCGTGTGATGATCGATGTTGATTATTATAATAACAAAACTAACGACCTTTTATTTAACGGGTTAAATATACCGGCATATACCGGCTTTACAACCCTTAATGCAAACGTTGGTACATTGGTTAACCGTGGCCTTGAAATAGGTATTACCACAATAATAGTTAAAACCAAAAAACTACAAGTAAATTTTGACTTTAACATAGCTAAAAATGAAAACGTTATGGAAAGCATATCCGATCAGTACCCAAGCTCGGATGGAAAACGTGTAGATCAGAATGGTGTTTACAGAACATTTTTACAGGTTGGCAATCCATTTGGTTCTTTTTACGGGTTTAGGTATAAAGGGGTTTATAAAGATCAGCAAGCAACTATTGCTACAGGTATATCAGGTAACCCAATTATCACACCGAGTGGCCAAACAGTTTACATGAGGTTTAACTACCCACAAACGGATTATGTTTTCCAGGCCGGCGATGCGAAGTATGAAGATATTAACCATGATGGTAATATCAACGCAGATGACATAGTTTACCTGGGTAACGGTACACCAAAAGTAACTGGTGGTTTTGGGCCCACTGTAACTATAAACGGTAACCTGAAGATAAATGCCTTCTTTGTATACAAATTAGGTTACCAGTTAATTAACCAAAACTTAATTACTACCACCAATATGTATGGTTACAATAACCAGAGCACGGCTGTATTGCGCAGATGGCGTAACCCTGGCGATATTACAGATATGCCAAGAGCTTTGCAAGGAACCGGATATAACTGGTTAGGATCTGACAGGTATGTTTCAGATGCATCGTTTTGCAGGTTACAGTCGGTTACGGTTAGGTATAGTTTAGCTAAACAGTTACTTGATAAACTGCAGTTAAAATCTGCCAGTATTTATGTAACTGCCGAAAACCTGTTTACCATAACAAATTATCTTGGTGTTGAACCTGATGTATCTACCAGAGGATTAAATACACCGTTTAGTTATGCCTCAGATGCATCATTAACACCTGCATCAAAGAATTTTTCATTAGGACTTACAGTAGGCTTTTAAGATTAGATCAATATTATGATAAAGAAGATAAAATTTTCAGTACTAATAATTATCACCATTGTTTGTTCTTCATCATGTTCAAAATGGTTGGAAACAAAGCCTGTTGATGGTAGGATAAGAGAGGATTATTGGAAAACACAAGAGCAGTTGCGCGCCGCGGTTGTGGGCTGTTATGTATCGTTGGCAAACTCAACACTTGTTCAAAATATGTTTTTATGGGGCGAGTTAAGAGCCGATATGATTAGTTTAACACCAACCACTACCCCCGAAGAAATACAATACGCATCGGCAAACATATTATCTACCAGTTCGATAACCAAATGGAACACAGTTTACTCGGTTATAAATAACTGTAATACGGTAATACAATTCGGTCCTTCGGTTTTACAAAATGATCCAACTTTAACACAGGCCCAGCTAAATGCTTATTTAGCCGAGGCAAAGGCAATGAGGGCCTTGATGTATTTTTACCTTGTTCGCACATTTGGCGAAGTACCTTTGCAACTTAAAGCATCATCAAGCGATTCCGACATTCAATTGCTTGCTAAAAGCAGTCGCGAAGATGTTTTAAAAGTTGTAGTTGATGATTTAACATTTGCAGAGCAGTATGCGGTATTAAACTTTGGCACAGATGCAAGGCTGAATAAAGGCAGAATAACCCGCTACGGTGTATATGCCATAGAAGCAGACGTGTACCTGTGGATGGCAGGTGCTGATCATCCTGATTATTATACCAAATGTATTGATGCCTGTGATAAAGTGATCAATTCGGGCTCATTCGGGCTTATTGATGGTTCATCGCAAATTGATTGGTACACCAACCTGTATTTCAATGGAAACTCAAACGAAAGTATTTTCGAAATTCAGTTTGATAGTCAGTTGCTCAATCCTTTTTATAGCATGTTTGGCGATCCGTCGAAAAAACGTTTCTTAGCAGCTCCCACACTTATGGATCAGGTTTTTACAACAGACCCTGTTGATCCTAATAAAATAAAAGATATCCGTGGCGATGCAGGATCACTGCGTGCAACTGATAACGTGATATGGAAATTTGCCGGAACGCCTGCAATAAACACCATCAGAACCCAGCCTTTATCATACGCTCACTGGTTTTTTTACAGGTATGCCGATATCTTATTATTGAAGGCAGAGGCCTGTGCCTGGAGCTCAAGGGGGCAGGATGCTTTAGATCTGATCAACGCTGTACGTAAAAGGGCAGGTGCTCTTTCCGGTTCACAGCAATTTCCGTCGTTAACCGATGCCGAAGATATTACTGAATATATCCTGGCCGAGCGCCAGCGTGAATTTGCTTTTGAAGGCAAAAGATGGTTTGATGTATTGAGATGCGCCAAACGCGATAATTACGCTCATATGGACCTCATATTCCCTATAGTAGGAACAAATGCAGGTTCGGGCAAAGGATTATTAATACAAGGGAAATATGCTGATGTCCGCAGCCATTATTTGCCTATCAACATAGATGAGTTAACAGCGGATAAAAACTTAGTTCAAAACCCTTTTTATCAATAAGTCATGAAAAAAGAAACTACATTTAAACTCGCACCCGGTTTGCTAATCGGGGTGATTGCATTAATTATGGTTGTGGTAAGCTGTAAAAAAGCTCAATTGGTGTACACAGTTAGTACAAACACCAATGTAACCACGTTCCTTGATAAAAACGCAGATAAATTTTCAATCTTCCGCCAGGTACTTGCCCGGAGCGGAACGGCTGATTTTCTTCAGGCGTACGGAACTTATACGGTGTTTTTGCCTAATAATACCGCTATGACTGCTTACCTGAAACAGATAGGTAAAAATTCGGTTGATGATATCAGCATTAGCGACCTGACCGACCTTGTTAAATTTCATGTGCTGCCCGACACCGTTAGTACCGCCAATTTTGGTGATGGAAAAATAAATACACTTACTATGTATGGCCAATACCTTACCACCGGCGCCCTTGTAACCAATGGCGAAACTAAAGTAAGGATCAACAAACAAGGTAATATCCTTACATCTAACATTAGGGTAGGTAATGGTATTATACACGAAATAGATGGTGTATTGCTTCCGGCAACAAAAACGCTGGCACAAACTATTGAGGCCGATCCAAAACTTGCCATATTTACTCAAGGCTTAAAAGTAACAGGCTTGTATGACTCATTGAACGTTATACCTGCTTTAAACCCCGATGCTATGCACAGGTGGTTAACGGTAATTGCCCAAACAGATTCAGCGTTTAAGGCAGCAGGGTATGCTAACTTTGCTGCATTGCAGGCACGTTATGCCAAACCAGGCAGCGACCCTAAAACGATAACCGACAGCTTACACATCTTTTTCGATTACCATATTTTAACAACAGTAAAATATTTAGCTGATATTGGTTCAGGGGCTAATCATACTACACTTGCACCATCTGAAGTGATCGGCGCTAAATTAGTAGATAAGCAAGTATTAATAAACGATATTTTGTTTAACGGAGTTTATGAACCGGGCGTATTGCTTAACCGTAGCCGAAGCGATGTTAGCGCTTCGAATGGTGCGCTGCATTATACTGCTCCATACGCATCAAGCGCAGGTACAACTACCGGCCATATTGCGCCAAAAGTAAGGGTGCCTGTACCGGTTTATTGGGATGTAGCTGATTTTCCGGAAGTAAGAGCTTTGGGAAGCGTGTTCAGGAAAACTGCAGTTAGAAAATACTTTCCAAAATTATCAGCCACTACCACGCCGATAGATGGCTGGGATTGGCCAAAAACAGAAGCTGCATCGGGCGAAAAATACGGCATGAATTATTGTACGCCAGGTGGAAAATCGCCGGCTGGTGCAGCAGTACCTTCTGCAAACGCAAGCTTTGTTTATGGCGATTATATGGGTATTGCATTAGGTGTAGCAACTGCGGCTAACCCGGGTTCAGCTACCAATGCCTGGATGCAAATGAAAACACCGGTATTAATTAAAGGCCAGTATAAAGTTTGGATATGCTACGAAAGAAGAGAACAAACCGGAAAATGGCCAACAGGCAGAAGAACACAATGCCAGGTTTCAATTGATGGTGTTATTATGGCTAAGCCATTTGATTTTGCTGAACCTGCACCGGTTGGCACAACTGCTGAGCTTGAATCACAGGGATGGAAATATTATACCAACGATCCGTTAAGGGCAACAGCGGCAGCACCTATACCAAATGTACTTATTGGTAAAATGATAGGTATCATAAATATCGCTTCAACTACCACGCATACCATCAGGCTTGATGTGATCCAGGGAAATAGCAATACTGATATTTTAGATATGATCCATTTTATCCCGGTAACGGCTGCATCGCAAATATTACCAAGGTTTAAGCCGGATGGATCAATGGATTACACACCTATCCCTTAAAAATGAAAACCATGTTGCGTAAATATTCACACCAGGATATTTACGCAACATAAATATCATTAGACTAACTAATAATACTAAAAGAATGACAATAAGAAAACCTCCTATTATTTTATTTGCATTGTGTTTATTGCTTGCTTTTTCTTGTAAAAAGTGGGATAATTATAATGCAAGTCAAGATTCGGCGCTTAACAATAATGTTTTAACCGCTATTAACAATAATGCTGATCTGAGTGTTTTTGCCGGGTATCTCGCAAAAACAGGATATGATAAAATAATCGCTTCTTCAAAAACTTTTACCGTTTGGGCACCAAATAACGCTGCCATGCAACTGGTTGATCCAACCATACTATCAGATACAGCTAAGGTTAAACAATTTGTTGGTAACCATATAACTACACAGCAGTACTTTACAGCCGATGTAAAAACGTTTTTATACATCAAAACCCTTAATGGGAAAAATATTACGTTTACTAAAACAACGGTAGATGATCAGCCTATAGTAAAGGCCGATCAGTACGCAGCTAATGGTGTTATACATATCATTTCATCGGCAATTATTCCTAAGCCTAATGCGCTGCAATATTTATTGTCAACATCTCTGAAACAAAAAACTGAGATGGTATCGTTAAACTACACAGCGTTTGATAAAACAATTGCAGTACAAACAGGCATCGATCCCAAAACCGGTTTACCTATTTACAAAGCAGGTACAGGTATCGTAAACCTGAACAGGTTTACAGATCTGGCCCCGATAGGTAACGAAGATTCACTATACACTTACGTAATACTTACCGATGCGGCATATAATACTGAAAAGGCAAATCTTGCTAAGTTTTATGCTTCAACATCGCCTACAGTTAGCGATAGCATCACAAATTTTAACGTAATAAAATCACTTTCATTTAAAGGGTTGTATAATTCAGATGCTTTCCCGGATACCGTATACTCAACGGTTGACAGTGTTAAGTTCAAATTGAAAAAGAGCGATATTGTTGAAACACACAGGGTAAGTAACGGAATAGTTTATGTGATGAATAGCATCAGCTATAAATTATACGGGCAGGCTAATGATAGATTTACCAAAATTAAACCTATAGTGATACAGGGCGAAAAGATAGATAGCATGTTGTCTGCTAAATCGCCTATTATCAGAACGAGAAGGAACCCGGACAGTAGTTTATATAAAGATATTATACTGGAAAATCATGGCGTCTCGTCCTTCTGGTTCAATTACCGAACGCCAGCAAACGCTGTTAAATACAAAGTTTATTGGAGGGTAACCCGCGATTATAGCCTTACCTTAAGCGGTACTGCTACCGATCTTACTTATTTCCCTATGTCTGTTGCTTTTGGTTCACAATCTGCCATAGCCTTTACACAGCCTAAGCCGGGTGTTATTGATAATGGTGTAAGCGCTCCGGCAGGAAAGAGGTTTACGGCCAACTACTCTGAAGTGTACCTGGGCGATTATGTATCACCATCTTTTTATTCAGGAAATAAGAAGGACGCGGGTGGTTTATTAAACTTCCTCAGCATTTTCCTTGTAGGCAATAACGTTACTACCAACGGTGCAAATACCTTGTTGTTAGATTACATTAAATTAGTTCCAACCCCATAATTCTGAAATTAAACTTATGATCTATATAGTTACTAAAGTGGTAAAAAGGATAGCCTTACCGGTGCTGATTATGGGACTGACCACCATTAATTTGCAGGCTCAGCAAGCTGATACAGCTAAACTGGCACCTAATATTGCTATTAAAAGAGGTACTACCGTTACCGGGACGATAAAAGACGCGCAAACCGGAAAGCCCGTTGCAGGCGTAAATATTAAAGTTGCCGAGTACGACGCGGCAATAACAGACGAAAAAGGCCAGTTCTCAATTTCGGTGCCTAACCTGGATGCCTTGCTAATTGTATCAAGCCCGGGCTATCAGAATAAAGAAATTGCCTTAAAAGGTCGCAAATCTGTTAGTGCAAACATTTACGGAGATACTTTTAACTCTATATACGGCGCGGTAGAAATGCCTTACGCATCCAAATCAAAATTGCACACCGTTAATTCAGTATCATCTGTTGATGTTGCTGATGGATGGCAGCGTTCTGTTGTTGAGGGTTCTGATACCTATTTACAAGGAAGAATGGCCGGACTAAACGTAACCCGCAGATCGGGTACTCCCGGAATAGGGGGCAATATGCTTGTTAATGGCTTTACATCATTATATGCTACTAACCAACCTTTAATTGTGGTTGACGGGATGATATATGATAACACAAGCTACGGAAACTCGCTCATGACGGGGCACGTAGGAAATCCTTTATCTAATATTGATATTAAAGATATTGTTTCTTATACGCTGATAAAAGACGGCGCATCCATGTACGGTACAAAAGGTGCCAATGGTGTTTTGTTAATTACAACAAGCCGTGCAAAAAGCCAGGCAACTACTATTGATTTTGCAGCTTATGGCGGGTATAACAACAAGGTTTCAAACCAACCTGTAATGAAATCAAATGATTTTAAGGTATACCTGTCTGATCTTTTGAAAACAGTTCCGGGCCAAACAGATGCTACCATTAAGGCTAAGCCATATCTTAACGATAACCCTAATCCTGATTATTATCGCTATCATAACGAAACCAACTGGCAAGACCAGGTAATGAGCAACAGTTATGATCAAAATTATTATCTTAAAATAACCGGGGGGGATAATATTGCTACCTACGGTTTATCAGTTGGATATTTAAAAGAGGAAGGTATTACCAATAAAACCGACCTTCAGCGTTACCAAACACGTTTTAACGCGGATTTGAACCTGTCGAAGAATTTCACTTCAACAGTAAGGCTTGCATTTGTAAATACACAGCAAAACATAGCCAACCAGGCTATTGCACCTAAAACAAACCCACTATACCTTGCTTTAATAAAAGCACCGTTTATGGATCCGCATGATATTGGCGTTACAGGTGCGCAATCGCCAAATTATGCAGGTTATGATAGTTTGAATATATCTAACCCATCCGCATTGCTTAACAAATACCAGGGTATCAATAAAAACTATAGGTTTTCGGGATCGGTTAACTTTAAATATGTAATATCCAGAAAATTAACCGCTCAAACATTATTGGGTGTTACTTATGATAAAATACGTGAAAACCAATTTATACCTGCTTTGGGTGTAGTGCCCGATACATTAGCGCAGGCCGTTACCACAAACGAATCGGCTACTAATACACAACGCCTGTATTCATTATATACAGATACCCGGGTATCTTATCAAACCTTTATTGGTAATAACCAAAAACTATCGGCCAATGTTGGATTAAGGTATAATACTAACGATCGTGAGGTTGATTTTGGACGCGGTTATAACTCTGCAACTGATGATTACGTTAGCGTTACAGGCGGCTTGCCAGCTTTACGTGTTGCAGGTGGCGAAAATGGAAAATGGAACTGGATGAATGTGTACGCGAATGCGGATTATGAGTTTAAAAACAGGTATTTTGCGTCATTCAATATCGCCTCTGATGGTTCATCCAGGTTTGGTACTACTGCAAACGCGCCATTAACGATTAACAGCAATAAGTTTTCGGTGATGCCTTCGCTCGCTATAGGATGGTTGGTTTCTTCAGAGAAATTTATGGCAAAAGTTAAATTTATCGATGCGTTAAAACTTCGCGCCAGCTATGGTTTGGTAGGGAACGATGATATTGGTAACTACTCAGCAAAACAATATTATGTTTCGCAAAACTTTTTAGGTAGCCAGGGCCTTGTTCGGGGTAACGTTGCCAATTCTTCGTTGAGATGGGAATCGATAACTAAAGCAAATGCGGGTTTAGATGCTTCATTATTTAATGAACGGTTAAACATAAGTTTTGATTATTTCAACAATAAGTCAAACAGCATGATCACTTATGATCCGATAGCAAGCATAACCGGTTTCCAATACGCGTTAACCAACAATAGTGCAATGTCAACTAACGGAATTAGTTTAGGTGTTGCAGGTAGGTTGCTCAATAAAAAAGTGATCTGGGATTTGGGCATAAATATATCTACTTATAAAAATAAAGTGACCTCCATTCCTGGTAATGTAATGCTTACCAGCTATGCCGGTGGTACCCTTATTAGTCAGGTAGGCCAGGCAGCTAACTTGTTTTATGGCTTTAAAACAGCCGGAGTTTACAGCTCTGATGCTGAAGCCACTGCTTCAGGTTTAAAAAACAGGCGCGAAGACGGATCGGTTACAGCTTTTAGAGGAGGTGATGTACGTTTTGTTGACACTAATAATGATGGCTTTATTGATAATACCGACAGGCAGGTTATAGGTAACCCTAACCCAACTATTACTGGTGGTATAAACACTACGCTTGCCTATAAAAGGTGGTCAATGGATGCTTTGTTTACTTATAGCTTAGGTAACGATATTTATAATTACACACGCAGGCAGCTATCTGCCGAAAGCGGTTATCAAAATCAGTTATTGAAAGTAAATAACAGGTGGAGGGCTCAAGGCCAGATAACAGATGTACCAAGGGCCGAATATGGCGATCCGGCTGGAAATTCAAGATTCTCTGATCGCTGGATAGAAAGCGGATCATACCTGAGGTTGAGAACAATGTCGGTATCATACAATGTTCCTGTAAAAGCAGGTATAGGAATAAAATCAGCTAAGGTTTACCTAACGGGTAATAACCTGTTTACACTAACCAATTATCTTGGTTACGATCCTGAGTTTAGCGCGGCCGGAAATATTTTTAGCCAGGGAACAGATATAGGATTAGAGCCACAATTCAGAACGGTACAAATTGGCATTAGGGTAGGCTTGTAAATTATAGATAGTTTAAATACGATTTGAAAATGAATACACCAAAAATATTAAAGCACGCTCTTTTAATTGCCATATGTTTATGTAGCGTTGCGTGTAAAAAAACCTTTGATATCACTCCTGAAAACGTGATAACGCCTGAAAATGCTTATCGCGATGTGAACGATGCCGATGCCGCCATCTTTGGCATCCTGGGCAAATTTGTAGGGGTAATGGACAGGTTTGTAGTGCAGAATGAGCTACGGGGCGATTTGATGGACGTTACACAGAACGCCGATAAGTACCTGAAGCAACTTAATGAGCACAACGTAACTACTGATAATCCCTGGGCCGATCCGAAACCATATTTCAGCATCATACTGAACTGTAATGATGTTATGAATAATTTTAATGCGATGCTGCAGGATAAGCGCATGAGCCAGGCTAACTATAATATTCGTTATAGCGAAGTAGCGGGCATTTGGGCATGGGTATACCTTCAATTAGGCATTCATTATGGCTCTGTTCCGTATGTAACCAGCAGCCTTTCTTCAATTGAGGAGCTTAATGATACGTCTAAATATCCAATGGTCACTTTTGACCAATTGTTGGATAAGTTGATCAACGTAATTCAAAACGTGCCGGTAATGCTGCCTATACAATTAATAGGCCCCGGAGGCAGAACTGCTATTAACGTACCCGAAGGGCTTTCGCTAATCCGTACCATAGATGGGTACAGCACTGCACGGATGTTTATAAACAGGCCATTTTTATTAGGTGATTTGTACCTGTGGAAAGGTAACTACCCAATGGCGGCACATAACTACAGGATAGTACATAATTATGCCGAACTGATTGACCCAACGAAGGCAGATGTATGGTTACAGTATATGAAGGAGTATCCGTCTGTCAATGGTTATGATGGCAGCAGAACCCCGCCTAATGCATGGCCTCAAATGTTCAACTCACCTTACGGTAATGATGACCTTACAGATATTTTGACCGTTTTACCATTTGATAGGAACTTTGCACCAGCTAACCCATTTGTTACCTTGTTTTCGCATGGTGGAAAATACCTGCTCAAACCTTCAGCTCTGGCAATAAAAAACTGGAACAGCCAAACCAGGAGTGATGGCACGCCCGGCGATACTTTCCGTGGTGCAGGTATATCCTATTCAACAGGTGCCGAACCTGAAGTTCAAAAACTGCTTGGTCAGTATTCTCCTGCAAACCCATTTGCTACAAACGGGAAGGTTATATTACAGCGTGGGGGAGGTATACTGATGCACTTAGCCGAAACAGCGAATAGAGATGGCCGCGATCAGCTCACATCGGGCATACTGAATACAGGATTCCTGAATGGTATTTTCAAAGGGCCGCCGCCTATTCCAACTAACGTAGTTAATATCGAACAAAACTTTGATCCTAATCCCGACTATTACTTCGATGCAAGGTTTGGCCAATTCCCTGCTTTTGCAGGCTCTTGGGAACGCTTTGCCGGAATGAGGGGGCACGTTGCCTTGGCTCAAAACCTTGTTGATTCTACCAAATACTTCGATATGTCAAACCCGGGTTTATGGGATAAGCCTGTAACCAATGCGAAAGGCTTAATGCTGGTATTGGAAGACAAAATAGTTGACGAAAATGGATTAGAAATGGCTTACGAAGGTGTTCGCTGGTCTGATCTGTTGCGTGTTGCTTTGCGTAGGGAAAAAGAAGCCCCGGGCACAGGTTTATCGTTCCTTCGTAATAAGATAGCGTCAAAATTTGTTGCTGCAGGTTTACCTATACCAGATAGTGTTAATAAGCTGGGCGCAAGTACAAGTAATTGGTACATGCCGTTTAAACTATGATAAACTATAATTAATTACTAATTCTCGTTAATTAATCTGTCTGACTGCCCGGGTACCCATCCGGGCAGTTTAGGCTTAAAAGGGAACAATGTGTTTTAATTAATATCCAGTTTGTTCTTATAAATAAACTAAATCTACAAAAATGAAACCTTTTAAAAACTTGTTTAAAGTTATTACAGGCAGCGTAATTTGCATGCTTGCCATGCAGGCTAATGCACAAGACCTACAGGCCGATAACATGTTGCTCTTTCAACGCCCTTCCGGCGGGTGGTTTAAGCAATTTCATGGTAAAGCATTTACCTATAATAGGGAGTTCTCGGCAGATGAAAAGGTAGATATTGCTGCCGAAGTAAAAGAAGGCGCTGCCACAATAGATAACGAGGCTACCAATAAAGAGATAAGGTACCTGGTAAATATCTATAAAACGGTTAAAAATCCCTTGTACCTGGCTGCTGCCGAAAATGGTATCAGGTATTTGTTAAAAGCGCAGTATGCAAACGGCGGATTCCCACAATATTATCCCGATCATGGTTTGTATCGTAACGAAATCACCTATAACGATAACGCGATGATCAATTCTTTAAAAGTATTAGAGGACGTTGCTTTGCGTAGAAATGGTTTTGAGATAGTTAATGCGCAGTTAGCTGAGCCATGTGCCAAAGCAGTAGCCAAAGGTGTACTTTGTATTGTAAATACCCAGATCAAGGTGAACGGAAAACTAACCGCCTGGTGCCAGCAATATGATGAAAAAACGCTGCAGCCCGCAAAAGCCAGGGCTTATGAGCTGCCATCAATAAGTGGCTCGGAAAGTGTGGGTATTATTCAGTTTTTGATGAGCCAACCTAACCCGTCAAACGAAGTTAAAGAAGCCATAAAGACCGGTGTGCAATGGTTGCAGGACGTTAAAATAGTTGGTTACAAGGTGGCTCAATACGCTGCCCCTGGTACAGCCAAAGGAAAGGATAGGCGTTTGGAAGCCGACCCATCATCAACAATGTGGGCAAGGTATTATGAGATTGAAACTAATAAACCGTTTTTCTGCGACCGTGATGGGGTGAAAAAATATTCGATAGAAGAGATTGGATACGAAAGGCGTAATGGCTACGCCTGGTATGGCGAGTGGGCTAAAAAATTACTGGAAAAAGATTACCCTGCATGGGTGAAAAAGTGGGGGTGATAAATAAACACATTTAATGATTTTAAAGAACAAAATATGTATAAAGTTATTATAGCATGTGCCGTGTTGGTACTGTTTAAAGTTTCATCGTTTGCGCAGGCTGTTACCTGGAAAAGCAGCGCCGAGCCATTAGCCGAAATGGCCAAGCTGCGCAAGCTCATCAAATCGCCCGATTTTAAAAATGCTGATTACCCGGTTACTAAATATGGCGCGGTTGGCGATGGAAAAACCAATAATACCAATGCTTTTAAACTGGCTGTTGAGGCATGCAGCAAAAATGGCGGCGGCAGGGTAACTGTTCCGGTTGGGACATGGCTAACGGGGGCAATTTGCCTTAAAAGTAATGTTAATTTACACCTGGCAGACAGTGCTAAACTGTTATTTAGTCGCGATACTAAAGATTATCCTATTGTTTTTACCCGTTGGGAAGGCATTGAGTGTATGAATTACTCGGCCCTTATTTATGCGAGTGGTGCAACCAATATTGCTGTTACCGGCAACGGTATATTAGATGGAAATGCTGATTGGGGACACTGGTGGAACTGGGCGAAAGGCGGATCGGCCGAAATAAGCCAAAAACCGGCCCGCGATAAACTGGCCGATCTGATGCGCAAGAAAACCGCCGGAGAGACACGCGTTTTTGGCGATGGCTCATTTTTAAGGCCAAATATGGTGCAGTTTATCAACTGCAAAAACATTCGCATTTCCGATGTTAAAATGCTGAACTCGCCCATGTGGTTTATACACCCGGTATTATCAGAAAACATTACTGTCGAAAATGTAAAGGTGGTATCGCATGGCCCTAATAATGATGGTTGCGATCCGGAATCGTGCAAAAATGTACTGATCAAAAATTGCTTGTTTGATACCGGCGATGATTGTATCGCTATAAAATCGGGCAGGGATGAAGATGGCAGGCGCATAGCACGCCCCGCCGAAAACCATATTGTTGAAGACTGTATAATGAAAGATGGTCATGGCGGTGTAGGTATAGGCAGCGAAATATCAGGTGGAGCCAAAAACATATATGCAATAAATTGTAGCATGGACTCGAAAAACCTTGATCGTGTACTCAGGTTAAAAACCAGTTCTTCGCGCGGTGGTATAATTGAGAATGTTTTTATGAAAGATATTAAAGTAGGAAGCTTTAAAACCGCTGCATTTTCATTTGATATGTTTTATGAGATCCCGGGCAACTTTATGCCCACCATCAGGAATATCTGGATAGAGAATGTAGATGTTGAAAAAGGTGGTAACTACGGCGTATTTGTAAAAGCTTATGCCGAATCGCCGGTGGAGAACCTGCACGTAGTTAACTGTAATATTCGTGGGGTTAAAACGCCATCACAAATAGATCATGTTAAAAATATGAGCTACGATAATGTTATGATAAATGGTGCCGTAGCTAAAGTGCCCGATAGTAAATAATTGCAGGCTAACAGGTAATAATTTGATATTCCCCATCAGTTAATTTAACCGATGGGGATTTTTTTGTTTGATAGTTACGTTTTCGGTTGGTTTTATTACTCTTCTGATCTTTTTAGGGCTTTGATCTTATAACCACTCAACGCGAAATAGATGATAAACAAAAAGCAAACCAAAGGTACAATGTACCCTGCTTGTATATTATCATGGTTTTTATCTATCACGGTACCCATAATGTAAGGCAATATAGCACCGCCAACTATCGACATGATGAGCCATGATGAGCCGGGTTTGGTATCATCGCCAATACCATCAATCCCCAAAGCAAAAATAGTAGGGAACATGATTGACATAAAGAAGCCTATTGCCCCGAGGCAATAAACAACATAAGCGCCTTTGCCCAAAATGGCTATCGCGCAAAGCAAAGTGGAAATAACAGCGTAAATAGCCAGCAGTTTATGTGATTTGATAAATTGCAGGAACACCGTACCCACAAAACGGCCGCCCATAAACAGCAATCCGTACATAGCTAAATAATATCCTGCCGTCTTTTCATCAAAACCCGCGCCTTGTTTTGCCATACGGATAAAAAAGCTGGTTACGCAAACCTGTGCACCTACATAAAAAAATTGTGCCACAACCGCCCATGATAGGTGCTTGTGCTTTAACGCCCCAAAAAAACTGCCACCACTGGTTTCCTCTTTAGCTACGTTTTTAATTTCGGGCAATTTGGAAACTAAGAAAAGTATGGCAACTAAAGCCAATGTGCCTGCTAATATCCCGTAAGGTAATTTTACAGAAGATGCTTCATGTAAAAAGTAAGCAGAACGCTCCGCTGCCGACATAGCTTTAAGCTCTGCTTCGGTATGGTCTTTCCCCGAAAGGATAAGTACTGTACCCACATAAGGTGCTACCATAGCCGCTATGCCATTAAAAAAAGCCGCTATGTTTAACCGTGTTGTTGCACCTGCCGGGTCGCCCAAAATAGCAGAGTATGGGTTAGCTGCTGTCTCCAATATGGCAATACCGCAGCCAATGATAAATAAGGCCACCAAAAAGCCGGTATATGCCAAAGCATTAGCCGCGGGAATAAATAAAGCCGCCCCAACAGTAGCCAAAAGCAAGCCGATAACGATGCTTTTTTTATACCCAAACTGCTTTAATAAAATCCCCGCCGGGATAGCCATCATAAAATACGCCAGGAAGATCGCCGTATCTACTAAGGTAGATTGCCTGTTATTTAACTGACAAGCCTTTTTTAAATGCGGTATCAGTATCCCATCGAGGTTATGCACCATTCCCCATAAAAAGAACAGGGAGCAAATGAGGATAAAAGGTAAAAGCAGCGTTTTGCCTTTTAGTGAGCTTTCTGAGATAGCTTCGGTTTGTTGAGTTGGTTGCATGGTTAGGGTTTAAGCAATGTTTTGTTTTTTTACGAGTAAGATATGGTCGCATACCTGCACCACTTCGCCGTGCTGGTTTATAATTTCCACGTGTTCGGTCACGTTGCCGTATTCTGGTTTTTTATGGTCTTCCTTTACGGTGATGGTGATTTCGGAATGTATCGTATCTCCTATAAACACAGGTTTTAAAAAACGAAGCCTATCATAGCCTTTCGACATGGCCTCGGGATTGATCTCCGAAGCGGTCAGCCCGATACCGATGCTGAACACCATGGTGCCATGCGCAATGCGTTGCTTAAAGGGCTGTGTTTTGCACCACTCGGCATCCATATGGTGCGGGAAGAAATCGCCGGTATGGCCCGCGTGTACCACAAAGTCGGTCTCGGTAATGGTGCGACCAAGGGTTACGCGCTTGTCGCCAATGGTGTACCCTTCAAAAAATGTCGATTTAAAATACATGTTGTTTTAGTTTATCGTTTTTTAAATCCCCTCTTGAGAGGGGGCGCATAGGGCTTTGCGTTGGCAGGGGTGTGTTATTCGCTTTGCCGGTAACACACCCCTGTACCCCTCTCAAGAGAGGAATCGCACGACCCCGTTGCTTTTTATTTCTGTTTCATTATTCAAATCTCTCCGCCACAATAACCCCGCCGTTATCACTCGAAATATAAGCGCTCTCCACAACCGCCATGGTCTTTATCACATCTTCAACGCTGGTAGGTAATATATCGGTTTCGCCGTTTTTGTAGCGCATTACACTGGACATGGTTCCCACAAAAGCGTCGGGAAACCAGGAGCCTTCTAATTTTACTTCGGTCCATTCAGGGGCTTTACCTTCTTCTATAATGCAATATTCAAACTTATCGGGTACGCCATGCGGGTAATCCATCAACAAACCCATGCGGGCTTTAATGGCGCCTTTGGTGCCTTCCCACTTAATAAAACTTTCCTGGTTATGTGGCCCGAAGGAATGATCGTGATTGGTATTGATCACCGCGTGCATCGTATCATCATAATCAAATAGGATCGTCGAGCGTGATGAAGATAGTGTTTTGGCCGGGTGTTTTAGGGTTTTAGCCATTACCGTGTGTGGGTCGCCCAAAAAGGAACGCATCAGGTCGATGTAATGGATGCTGTGGTATTGTATCTCCAGCCTGGGGTGAATGATTACATGCGGGAACAGCTCCCATGGCGTTTGCAGCGTTACCCGGACTTCCATATCGTATAGTTCCCCAATTAAGCCCTGCTCAATTAAGTATCTCGCTGCACTCACAAAGGGTGCAAAGCGTAGCTGGCAATTGATAGCCGCTGCCAGGTTTTTGCGCCTGCATACTTCCAGTATCTCTTTGCTTTGCCAAAAGTAATCGCCCATGGGCTTTTGGATGAGTACCCCGGCACCGTCGGGCAGTTTGCTCAGCGTTTCCACAAATTGCTCGGGCATTATGGTAATATCGTAAACGGCGTTGGCTGGGGCCTTTGCAACGGCCTCGTCTACGCTATCGTACACGTTTGGGATGTTCCATTCGGTAGCTAATTTTTCGGCACGGGCGCGTGTACGGTTGGTAATGCCAAACACAGTAAAGCCTGCTTTTTTGTAGGCTGGTAAATGCGCGTCGCCAACAATACCGCCCGCGCCAATAATAACGATGGGTACAGGGTTTGCCGGCAATATGGGTTTATAGGGTATCTCCATGTTATGGTTTATCTATCAGGGTTATTTTATGTTGGGCGGCAGCTAAAAGTTCAGTAACAGGCTTGTCGGTATCAATAGCATTTAATACAGCTTCATCAATAAGCTTAGCTATTTGCGCCCAATTTGCCTTTTGCGGCAGCGAACGCGCGTTTTGATGCAATTGCTCTAATTTATGGTAATAGGGGATAATAGCATTTACGCCGCTATCGCGCCAGGTAGAAATGCGACAGCCAATGCCGCCTTCTAACGTGAGTAGTTTGTCGTTGCGGTGGGTAGTGCAATAGCGTATAAAATCATAAGCCGTTTGCTTGTGCTTGCTGCCCGAGCCAATGGTGTACAGCCAGTACACATTTAATGATGCCGATTGGTTACCCGCCGTGCAAGGTATAGGCACTATGTCCACCTTACCCTTCACCGCCGATTCATCTATCACTTCGCACATCGATGCAAAGCCGAACCAGTTTACCATCATTGCGGCCTCGCCCCGTGCGAAGGTCATACCTGTTGCCACGGATTCATATTGCATGGTATTAGGGTGTACGGCAGATTTATCCTTCAAAATATCCCTGTAAAACGTAAGTCCCTCTGCAGCTGCAGCGGTGTCAATACGAACCAGCCCTTTATCATCTGTCAGGTTGCCGCCGCGTGTCCATAACTGCAGGCAAAAATCGAACACGGTGTTATGCCCATCGGGTAAGCCCGCAAATACAGTTCCGTAAAGGTTATCTTTGGGCCGGTTAAAAAACCGGGCGATGGTTTTAAAATCGTCCCATGTTTTAGGCACGGTTAATGGCTTGCCATGCAGCGCTTCAAAGTTTTTCTTTTCGGTTGCATCATTGAACAGGTCCTTACGGTATATCAAACACTCCGGCCCGTCATGAAAGGGCAAACCGGCCACTGAGCCGCCAAATTGCTGCATATCCCTCAATGATGCACTCCATCCATCCGGAAAATCATCTGGTGCGTTTTGCGCGATGTATGGTTGCAGGTTTTCCAGCGCACCATTTTGCCATGCTTCAAAAAGCCAGTCGGTAACTACATGGGCAATATCCCAATCGCCGTTTTTCAGGCCTTGTTTGCCGAGGATAGCATGGTGCAGGTCATCCAGATCCATAGGTGCCATTTCGGCTTTTAGCGTGCAGCCTGTTTCAGCGCAAAAGCCGTCCCAAAACTTTTGCATCGCACTTTCGAACGGACCGAACTTGCGCACGGCAATTCTTATGGTATCATTTGCCATGTCCGTTCCTTTCTATCAACCCGTTTGTTATCGTATCATTATCCTCACCCAGTTTTGGCGAGCCTTTCGGCGATCTGAGCAATTCGCCATCAATTGTAATGGGGCTACGCGTGGTGCGATATTTATAACCATCGCTCATCTCCACCTCCTGCAACATATCCAACACTTTAAAGCCTTCCTCCTGCATCAGTTTATCCCAGCTTAATACTTCGGCACACCAGATATCGGCTTTAAGTAAAATGCCCAGCCAATGTTCATTGGTATCAGTCAATAAGTGTTTTGCAAGGATAGCTTTGATCTCATCGCGCTTATGGAAGGCTTCGGCAACGTCGGTATATTTTAATAAGTCATCGCAGCTCAGCAAGCCACCCAATTGCGGTATCGAACCCATGGCCAGCGCCATATAACCGTTGGCGCTTTTGTATATCCCGTAAGGCGCGCCCAGATAGGCATGCGCGTTATTTTTCTCCGACCGCTCGGGCAACTTGCCATCATAATAATAAGTGGTAATGGCCTCAAACTGGAAATCCATTGCCGATTCCAGCATGCTTACCTGTACCAAAGCACCCTCTCCGCTTATAGTTTTGCGGACAAGGCAAGCCAGAATACCTTGTGCCAAATGATTACCTGCCAGCATATCAATAATGGAGAGGCCCATCGGGGTTGGCCCGCCAGCGTTGCCGCTCAACCAGGTTAAGCCGGTTAATGATTGCAGTAACAGATCCTGACCCGGTTTGTCTTTCCACGGCCCGGTATCGCCATAGCCCGATATCTCGCCATAAATCACGAAAGGGTTAACTGCCTTTACACTGGCATAATCAAAACCCAAACGCTCCATTACGCCGGGGCGGAAGTTGTGCATCACCACATCGGCCTGTTTTACCAGTTCCCATATTTGGGTTTTATCTTCTTCATTTTTTATATCTGCGGCAAAGCTTTCTTTATTGCGATTAATGGCGTGGAACACCGACGATTCGCCGTTCATAATCACATTCGAAGTGTAGAGGTGCCTGCAAATATCCCCTGTGCCCGGCTTCTCTATTTTAATAACGCGTGCACCCATATCAGCCAATTTTAAGCTTGCTGATGGACCCGAAAGGAACTGACTAAAGTCTACCACCAGGTAATCTTCCAATGGTCTCATATCAACGCGAATTGAGTGTTAATGACCTCTGTTTGTTGACCCGGCCTCGGCGCCGCAATGGGCGAATATAGCCGCTCACCGTTAATACGGATAGGGCAGCGGGGAGTACTTAGTGAACTGCCATCAGGTAAGCTAACTTCCTGTTTTATACCTTGCGCTAAATAACCTTCGTGTTGCAGTGCTTCTTTATAAGTTAGTACTTCGGAGCACCAGATGCCTTGTGTTTCTAAAATTTCCAGCCAATTAGCAGTATTTTTGGTCTTTATCTTATCGGCCAACAGGCTCATAATTTCATCGCGGTTATCAAACCATTGTTCCTTGTCGGGATAAGCGGATAGGTTGCAACCAATGGCGTTACCTATTTTTTGCAGATCGCCCATGGCAAGTGTGAGATAGTTATCCTGTGTTTGGTATATCCCGTAAGGAGCGCTCAAATAAGCATGCCCATTACCTTTTACACTGCTGCGCTGTGGTAATTTGCCGCCATCGTTCAGGTACGTAGTGATCACCTCAAACTGCATATCCAAAACGGATTCAAGCAGGCTCACTTCTACCAAAACACTTGCATTGGTTTTGGCACGCTTTATCAGTGCTGCCAATATGCCCTGCACAAAATGCGCTCCGCATATCATATCGGCAGTAGCCAAACCAAATGGAACAGGGCCATCGGCATTAGTGCCGGACAGGTAGGCCAATCCTGATAAGGATTGTATCAACAGATCTTGCCCCGGCCGTAAAGCCCAGGGGCCTTTGGTGCCATAGCCCGTAACCACACCATAGATAACGCGTGGGTTTATGGCCTTAACAGAGTCATAATCCAAACCTATTTTCTCCATCACCCCCGGGCGGAAGTTATGAGTGATGACATCCGCCTGCGCGATGAGTTTTTTAACGCGCTCCATATCCTCCGGATCCTTGAGGTCGGCGGCGTAGGATTCTTTGTTGCGGTTTATGGTATGAAAAACCAGACTGCTGCCGTCAACAAAAATATTGCGGATGGCAATTTGCCTGCCTGCCTCGCCTTTAACAGGGCGCTCAATTTTGATGACACGAGCACCCAGATCCGCCAGGCGTAAACCGGCCGTAGGCGCCGCCATAAACTGGGCAAACTCCAGTACTAATAAGCCTTCTAATGGTTTCATAGGCTTTGTACCTTTTGTTTCGATTCGATGTATAATTCGTTCAGCTTATCCAAAACCTGTAACTCGTTGGTGCCATACATCAGGTAATCGCGCACGATATCTCCTGCGTGATCCTGGAAAAACATATGCCCAAAATAACGCGGGCGCAAGTAGGCGCGTTGCAGGGCAGGCAGCGTATTACTGAAATAGTTATGCGTTTTGGCATTATTATCTGTGTCCGTCCAGGCGGTTAAATGCCCCGGCTGGCCACCGTTATCTGTAAATAAACCTTGTTGGCATTGCGGCGAAGCCACATATTCGGCATAAGCCATGGCAATATCCACATGCTTGCAATTTGCCGAAACAGCCAAACCTGTACCCCCAAGCGAACTGCGCAAATTCATCGTCCCGTTTAGGGTAATCATATCATGAAAATGCAGCAACTTGCGTGCATAACACTTGCGCGAATAATTGGAGTAACCGTAGCCAAAAGGGCAGTAGGCAATATCGTCGCTCAAAGTCATGGCCTCATAGGTTTGGATAGGGTTACGGTTAAAGCAAGCCTCATCAATATGCATAGCCAATTGGCGGTATAGTTTTAAAGCTTCAACACCTGTTGCCTCGCTAATCACCTTATCTTCCGTTTGGCAAGGGTCTTCGCCCAGTGAGCAGCAAAAGGTGTAAAAGGTCATCAATGAATCTATTGGTATTGCAGGGAACGCTACTAAGCCTTTCTTAGCCAGGGTCAATAAGTCATCATATGTTTTGGGTAGTGATACACCGTGTTTTTCCAACAGATCGGGCCTGCTGGCCGCAACAGGGGTAGCCGCATCTATAGCCAAAGCCCATTGGTGGCCATCGTAATTATAACTTTCGTAGGAGTGGCCCACCGTGTTCTGCTCCTGGTCGGCTAAAAATTCCTTGCTTAAATATTTATCAAAGGGCAATATCGATTTCGTTTTGGCCGCGAAGCCCGCCCAGGGATGGTCAATCACCAGCAGGTCGTATCGCTCGGCGAGTTGCTGGATAGATAGATCTGCAAATTGCTGAAGCGAGCGTTTCTCCCAGGTAATGGTCACATTTGGGTTCAGTTCGGCAAAGCGTTGCGCTGTGGCTGCCATTGGCGTAAAGCCGCGGCTATGGTTCCAGGTAATCCCTTTTAGTATAATGTTATCGGCCATAATTTATTTGTATTCATCACTGCTTAACAGTATGTACAAGTAAGATGAATGTTAGTTTGTTATAATCCGTGGCAACACGGGTGTAATTGGTTAGCTATTAAAAACAAATTTATTCGGATTGAGGGTTAATGTGCTGTATAATTTATGCAAGGCATTGTACAATGTTATCATGAGTAGTAATTTAAAACAGCAATACAGTAATTGGCAGGGTAGTTTAATTTACAAAAATGATTTCGAAAATAAATTTATTCAACCGATTGCATAAAATATTTTTCTGCCTATATTTACCCCATTATTAACCAACATAAACCTTGTTGCCACTATTTTTAGTAGTCACTTTAACCAGATAAATAATGAAAAGGTCGATCATGTTTAGCTCATTAGGGCTAATTTTAACAGTTATCCTGTTTTTTTCTTTTAAACCTAAAGATAAGCCTTATGCTTATAAGTTTCAGGATCCTTCTTTGAGTACAGAAGAACGGGTAAATGATCTGATCTCGAAAATGACGCTCGAAGAAAAGGTAGGCCAGATGCTTAACGCCGCGCCTGCAATACCACGCCTGGGTGTACCTGCCTATAATTGGTGGAACGAGTGCTTACACGGTGTAGCGCGTACTCCATTTAAAGTTACCGTTTACCCGCAGGCTATTGCTATGGCAGCAACATGGGATAAAAACTCAATGCATACCATGGCTGATTATACAGCAGAGGAAGGCCGTGCGGTATATAACGAAAGTATTAAGAATGATAAACATGGTATTTACCTTGGTTTGACCTACTGGACACCCAACATCAACATATTCCGCGACCCGCGCTGGGGCCGCGGACAGGAAACTTATGGCGAAGACCCATACCTTACCGGAGAAATGGGCCGGGCTTTTGTAACCGGTTTACAGGGCAATGATCCAAAGTACCTTAAGGCGGCAGGATGTGCCAAGCACTACGCCGTACACTCAGGCCCTGAAGATGTACGACATAAATTCAATACAGATATCAGTGATTATGATCTTTGGGATACTTACCTGCCTGCTTTCCGCAAATTGGTAGTTGATGCCAAGGTAGCCGGCGTAATGTGTGCCTACAATGCCTTTAAAGGGCAGCCATGCTGTGGCAGCGACTTGCTGATGAACAATATTTTACGCAATGATTGGAAGTTTACCGGCTATGTTACGTCTGACTGTGGGGGCATTGATGACTTTTACAGGAACAATGGACATAAAACCCACCCTGATGCAGAATCTGCAGCTGCTGACGCTGTGTTGCACGGTACAGATGTAGAGTGTGGTAAAGTAACCTTCAAGTCGCTTTTCCAGGCGGTTAAGGATGGCAAGTTAACCGAGAAACAGCTTGATGAATCTCTTAAAAGGTTATTTACAACACGTTTCAGGCTTGGTATGTTCGATCCGGTGGAAGCCGTAAAATATAACAGCATAGGTAAAGAAGTATTGGAAGCACCTGCACATACTGCACAGGCACTTAAAATGGCGCGCCAGTCTGTTGTATTGCTAAAAAATGAGAATCACCTTTTACCCTTAAGCAAGGGTCTTAAAAAAGTAGCCATATTGGGCCCAAATGCCGATAATGCAGTAAGTGTGCTTGGAAACTACAATGGTACACCTTCGCATGTTACATCAGCTTTGGAGGGTATTAAAAGTAAATTAGCTCCCGGTGCCGAAATTATTTATGACAAAGGTGTAGATTTTGTTGGCGACTCCATTACACATTATGATTATGCTCAAACAGCCGCTAAAGTTAAAGATGTCGATGTGATCATTTACGTTGGTGGTATTGCACCACAATTAGAGGGCGAAGAAATGAAGGTAAACAAACAAGGCTTTCACGGTGGCGACAAAACTTCTATCTTATTACCTAATGTACAAACAGAGCTGCTTAAAGCATTGCAGGCTACAGGTAAACCGGTAGTTTTTGTAATGATGACCGGATCGGCAATTGCTACGCCCTGGGAAGCGCAAAATTTACCTGCAATTGTAAACGCCTGGTATGGCGGACAAGCAGCAGGAACAGCAATTGCTGATGTTCTTTTTGGTGATTATAACCCCGCAGGCCGCCTTCCGGTAACTTTTTACGCCAGTGATAATGACCTGCCTTCGTTTACAGATTACTCGATGAATAACCGCACTTACAGGTATTTTAAGGGTAAGCCATTATATGCTTTTGGTTACGGATTGAGCTATTCAACTTTTGAGTACAGCCCGCTTACCGTGGTGCCAACATTAAAAAAAGGCAATAGCCTTACCGTTACTGTTAAGGTAACAAATACCGGTAAAGCCGATGGTGAAGAAGTTGTGCAATTGTACCTGTCGCACACAGGCATCAAACAAAAAACTGCCATCAGGGCGTTAAAAGGTTTTGAGCGCGTATTCATCAAAGCAGGTGAAACGAAGAGCATCATATTTAAAATACCCGCTACCGATCTGTCGGTAACCGATGCGAACGGTGCGCTGGTTCAAACTCCCGGAAAGATAGAGATCAGCGTGGGGGGCAGCCAGCCTGATAAAACTACTATAGCTGCAAAGAAAACTGTTACTAAAACGATTCAGGTGATATAGCATCATCTGTTCTTCTTCTTATTTAATAAAGCTACCATAATGGTGGCTTTATTAGTTTTTAGGCTTCTTTATAAACCAGAGGGAATAACGTAAAAATAATTTCAAAAAAACTTGCAACTGATTGATTGCGTATCTATATTTGCAATCAATCAGTTGCAAATAAGATATGAGACGAGACGTATTCCAGGCCATTGCCGATCCAACCCGCAGAGCGATATTAACCCTGTTGGCTTTACAAGCCATGACACCTAATGCCCTTGCCGAGCATTTTAACAGCAGCAGACAGGCAGTATCAAAACATGTGCAAGTATTAAATGAGTGTGGCCTGGTGCAACAAAAACAAAGTGGGCGCGAAATTCATTACCAATTAAATACAGATAAAATGAAAGAAGTTGATGCCTGGCTTGCCCCCTTCCGCAAATTATGGGAAGACCGCTTTAACCAATTAGACGACGTATTAGCTAACCTAAAAAAGAACAAATAACATGCAAACTCAATTTGAAAAAGACCCGAATGGTAAAAAAATGATTGTTACCAGGGATTTTAATGCACCATTAGCCGATGTTTGGTCGGCATGGACTGAAAGCGAACTGCTCGACCAATGGTGGGCGCCGCGCCCATGGAAAGCTATAACCCAAACCATGGATTTTAAAAATGGCGGCAGCTGGCTTTACGCGATGACAGGCCCCGATGGCGAAAAACATTTAAACCGGGTAGATTTCAAAACCATTGAGCCACCAAAACATTTTACCGCAACCAGCTTTTTTGTTGATGAGAGCGGTAACCCTATCGAGAGCTTCCAGCCGATGCATTGGGATAATCACTTTTCGGAAACGGCAAGCGGTACACAGGTGGTTTGTCACATCAGTTTTGAAACTACCGAAGGCCTGGAGCAAATTATCCAAATGGGCTTTGAAGGCGGCTTTAACATGGGGCTATCCAACCTGGACGAGTTACTGGCAAAATAATATGCCTTGTGGTTCAGGCAGCCTCGCGCTTCCTGAGCAGTGCCACCAAACCCAACATAGGGCCAATGGCAAGCAGCATATAAATATATTGCGCGTTACCATCGTTGCGCAGCGCGTTAATTAACTGTATGCTGGCTATGGTAATGGCAAAGCCAATACAATTTACAATAGTAAGCGAAGTGCCCTTGGTTTCGGCCGGGGCATTTTGAGCTACTAAGGTGGAGAACAAAGGCGAATCGGCAATAACGGCCATGCTCCATATAAAGAGGAAAACAATAAGCGCTGTTTGCGATTGATTGAACAGCAATACCGGTGAAACAATACAGCATAAACATGATGCTGATAAAGCAACAGCCGCCACTTTTTTTGTACCGAAACGTTGTGATACAAGCCCGCTGATTACACATGCAACACTGCCAAGCGCAATAATGCAGAAGGATAACAGTGGTACATTCAATTGCGCAGCAGGGTAACGGTTATTATAAGCCGATAATATCACCGGTACAAATACCCAAAAGGCATACAGCTCCCACATGTGCCCAAAATACCCAAAGGCTGCAGAGCGGAAACTTTGATTCTGAAATCCCTTCAAAAACCCTGACAGGTTAAGCTTTTGCCCCGGCTTTCTTCCCGGCCCATCGGATACCAGCGCCAGCATGGCCAGTCCGCCTGCTGCGGAGAGGAGCGAGGTAGAATAGATCACGTACTTCCACGGTAGGCCCGTCGTCATGCTTTTCAGGAAATGTGGGAAGGCTGTTCCCAAAACCAACGCGCCCACTAAAAAACCAAGCGATTTACCCAGTCCCTGCTGGTAATGGTCGGATGCGATCTTCATGCCTACGGGGTATATTCCCGCAAGGAAAAAACCTGTAATGAACCTGAAAGCGAATAAACCCGGTAAGTTGATGCCCTCAAAACTTACCGCCATATTAATGGCCGCCGCTACAAGTGCGCAGGCAAAGAAAACCTTCGATGGCGAAAACCTATCCGAAATGCTCAGTATGGCAAATACCAGTGTACCTGTTATAAAACCAAGCTGTACTGAACTGGTCAGGTAAGCCAGGTAACCTGCGTCAAGCCCAAATTTCCGGGCAATATCGCCCATTACAGCATTACCCGCGAACCACAGCGAGGTGCAAAAAAACTGCGAAATAACAATGGTGGGTAATATCCGCTTCATACTTATAGCGCAGGTTTAAGCAGGTAAGGCATTACCGCTTTCTCCCAAATGGCATATCCTTTGGCGTTCATGTGCAGCTTATCACCAACAAAAAGTTCGGGCATCATTTTTCCGTTCTTCATCATTAACGGGAAAACATCCACAAACGTTGCCTTGCTTTGCGAAGTTATAAACTTGCGGAGTAGCTGGTTCGTCGCTATAGTTTTCTGTACATATTTCTCCCGCGAAGGGCTGGGCTTAAACCCGATATAAATTATCGGCACCTCAGGCATTTTAGTACGGATCGCTTTGAATAAACGCTCCGTTCTATTCAGTATGGTATCGGCGGTTTCATCAGCCGATGTAATGTCGTTCTCACCCACATAAATTACAATTTGCCTTGGCTGGTAGCGTAATACCATATCGTCCAGGTAAAATATAATATCGTTTATAAAAGTCCCGCCGATGCCCCGGTTCAAAACATTGTACCCGCCAAAGGTCACCTGCAAACCATCCCACTTGCGTATGGATGAACTACCCACAAATACGATAGGCTGCGCAGGCACCTGGTACATTTTATCATAAGCCTTAATGGCCTGTACATCATCCCAAAAAGCAGGCTTTGTCTGCGCCAACCCCGCACCTGCAAAGCAGACAAACAATACCAAAACCAGAAAATGTTTTAAAAAAGACATGGGTAAATATGGGTATTTTATTTTAATGATTGATTTATTGAATGATAGATTGATTGAATTTTCAAAAGAAAAAAACAAGTAAAACAGGTGTTTTTTTAATTTCGAATTTCGGATGTTCGATTTCGGATTTATTGTATATCTACTCAATCATTCAATAAATCGATCACTCAATAATTGAAAAAGCAGGTAAAAACAGGTATCTTTTCTCCACCATATCATTGCGAGGAACGAAGCAATCTTTGATAGACATTCACAAGCGAGATGGGTAAATATGGGTGTTTGACTTTTAATTCTCTTTTATCCTTATTCCTTGCTCTTTGTTCCTTCATCCAAGCAAAGCAGGGGATCAGCCTATCACTTTATCTCTTCCTCTATCCTCAAACTCTCTTTATGTACCGCGTTCAATAATTCGGTAATAAACGTTTCGGATAGGCCCACGTTTTTACCGGCCGCAATACCTTTATTCAGAACCTGCTGAAAGCGTGCCGACTGCAAAGCAGGGATATGGTTTTTGGCCTTATAAATACCTATTTCTTTAACCACGCTTTCACGTTCGCCCAATAGTTTTATCAATTGGCTGTCCAGGCTGTCAATCACCCTGCGTTTCAGGGTCAGGGTGTTATCGGCGGGAGGGGCGGTTTGCGCCAAAACATTGCAGCTGCACAATGTTATGAATAGGATCAGGCTCAATAATTTAATGTTCATAGCGGTTGTTTTTTTAGGATGAATGTAAGCAATGTCCGGTAACAATTTGTTCAATTACATGTCAAAGTATTGTTTAACTACGTTTTACCTTAACCAAAAAGTCATACCCATGGGACTATTCAGCGCCGAAGAACCGAAACAATACGAAATTGACAATAAACAACTCAAATGTACATTTTGCAGTAACGATACTTTTTACACCAGGCAAGAGCAATTGCACTCGCCCGCCCGCACATTTTTTAATGTAGAATGGACCGACAGCACGGCTACCTGTTTTGTTTGTAGCAACTGCGGGTATATGCACTGGTTTTTAAGATAGCCATCTTCTTCATAGCGATGGGTTTCAAACTCATCGCTAATAATATACGTTGCCACTGCCAATCAAACCTGCTACTTCACCGTTGCTGGCGCACGCGTGCCGCGTGTGTCAAACCCGACCTCTGGCATCATTTCACTTTAGCAGCAATCTTCCCAATCGCCCTCACCAACTTATCCAGATCCTGCAAAGTAGTATACACATGTGGTGTTATACGCACGCATTTAATATTTTCAATAACAATGCTGGTGGTATGTATTTTATAGGTGCCAAACAGGGTGCTGTCCAATTCGCCGGGCGTCATGCCGTCAATGCTGATGCCGCAAATGGCGCAGCTGTATTCGGGTTTG
Organism: Mucilaginibacter rivuli; assembly: GCF_019391655.1. Classification (GTDB taxonomy): domain Bacteria; phylum Bacteroidota; class Bacteroidia; order Sphingobacteriales; family Sphingobacteriaceae; genus Mucilaginibacter; species Mucilaginibacter rivuli. Next base: position 570,352 of record NZ_JAHXPQ010000001.1, read on the forward strand.
AGCGAGGTATGCAGTTTTACTTTGGGGATGTGCAGCACTTTTTCGGCCCAGTAGTTTTTTAGGTAGCGTATACGTTCTTCCTTGCGTTTGGTGCCAATAGCCAGTTGAAAATTCACGGCCTCGCCAATACCCTGCTCTATCGGGAAACTCCGTGTGCCAATGTTTTCAAACTTGCGAATGTTGGGTCCGTTAGGTGTATCATCGCACAACAGTGGCCATACTTTTTCAATCTTTTCGCGCTTTATCCAAAGCATACCACTGCCAATAGGGGCGCTCAGGAACTTGTGCAAACTGGTGCCAAAGTAATCGCAATGCAGGTCGGGTATTTTATAGTCAAGCAGGGCAAAGCTGTGCGCGCCGTCGCATATTACCTCAATGCCGCGTGCATGCGCCATATCGGCAATTTTGCGTACCGGCATAATCTGGCCTACCCAGTTGATTATGTGCGTAACATGTATCAGCTTGGTTTTGGGCGTAATGGCATCGGCATAAGCCTTCACTATAACGTCATCATCCTCTATCGGAAAATCGAAACTCAGTTGCTTGTATACAATCCCTTCCCTGCTGGCGCGCTGGCGGTAGGCCTGCACCATGTGAGGGTAATCCTGTTTAGTACCAATCACCTCGTCGCCGGCTTTTAGCGGCAGTCCGTAAATAATGGTATTGAGCGCTTCGGTAGCGTTGCGGTTAACCGCTATCTCTTCGGGCGGGCAGCCGCCCAGCAAAGCCAGCTTTTCGCGCAAGGGTTCGCGGCCCTGGTCCAGTATGCGCCACATGTAATAGCTTGGCCCTTCGTTACTCAGGCGGTTATAGCGCTCAACAGCATCCTGAACTACTATTGGCGATGGAGATACCCCGCCGTTGTTCAGTATCATAATATTGGTGCTTACGCTGTAGGCGCGTTGTATGGTGGCCCAGTAATCCTCATCCTGCGCGGCCTGTTGCGGCGTTAGGTGGGCTATCTTTTTATTTGCTTGCGCGAATGTTTCGGCATGTGCCTGGCTAAACAAGCTTGTAGCGCTAAAGGCACCGGTAAGTAAAGTGGCCTGCTTTAAAAATATTCGTCGGTTATGGGTCGTCATGTTAAAAACGAATTTAAGCTATTGTGATAAAATACACAACAGACTTACAAACCACTTAAACAGGTATTTAAGCTTATATTATTACTGGCTACATATTAAATTAATAAATAACTTTGTAGCAATTAAACTGATTCCCCGTACAGGTATATGTCATCGCAACAGAAAGATCCCGAAAAAGAGCCCCTTAACACAGAGTGGGCCAGGTTTTTTGATGCGATGGACGAAGTGTTTTTTTCGTTCAATCCGGCTACAAAAAGCCTTATTCAAATATCGCAAGGTTGCCAAAAGCTTTATGGTTATGCTGTAAATGAACTTACCAGCGATAACCGCCTATGGTTTAAAATGATACATGATGAGGACAAGCACATTGCCCTTGCCGAACCTGAAAAACTGCAACGCGGCGAACAAGTAAACAGCCAGTACCGCATTTTTCGTAAAGACGGCGGAATGCTGTGGGTAGAAAAAAAACTGATCCCATCATTTGATGGCGCCGGCAAGCTGACCCGCGTTGACGGTGTTACCCGCGATATTACCGCCCGCAAAGCAGTTGAAGAAAAACATCGGGAAAGCGAAACCTTTTACCGCCAGATAGTGGAAACCGCGCAAGAGGGTATCTGGACTATTGACGCCAACAACAAAACCAGCTTTGTTAATAAAACTATAGGGGATATTTTAGGCTATAGCCCCGAAGAAATGATGGGCAAAGAGCTATACGACTTTATGGATGAAGAAGGTAAAGCCTATGCCATAGCATGCATGGAGCGCCGCCGCAACGGAGCCAAAGAAAAACTCGATATCCGTTACGTTACCAAAACAGGTAAACATGTTTGGACCAATATTTCGGCTAACCCGATATTTGATGATAAAGGAGCGTATAAAGGTGCCCTGGCTATGGTTACTGATATTACACAACGACGGATAGATGAAGACGCCCTTAAAACTTCGGAAGCCAACTTGCGTACCATTTTTGAAAATACGGCATCGGCTTATGTTTTGTTTAATGATGAGTTGCGCATAGTATCATTTAATGCCATGGCTCAGCAATATTCAGAGGAGCAAAACAACAAGAGCTTAAAAATTAACGAGGATATCAAAAACTATTTTGCGCCCGAGCGTTGGGGCTTTATTTTAGAGCTGATAGAAAAAGTTAAACGCGAGGGCAGCTATACCTACGAAATAACCTATACAAGCACTAACGGCGAAGTAAAATGGCACAGCGTGCGTTGGGTTATGGTAAAGAACAATGAAGGTAAGCACTCGGGCTATATTTTATCAAACAAAGATATTACCCGGACTAAACTTGCCGCGCTGGAGCGGGAAAAAATAACCACCGACCTTATACGTCACAATAAAGACCTGGAACAATTTACCTATATCGTATCGCATAACCTGCGCTCGCCTGTTGCTAATATCATCGGGCTAACCAATATTTTGAATGATATAGATGATGATGCCGAAGTAAGGCAGGAAATAATTGAAAAAATATCGGCATCAGTAAATAGCGTTGAGCATGTGATACGCGACCTTAACCAGATACTGCAGGTGCGTAAACCAGGTACTGAGTTGAAAGAAGATGTTGATTTCAGGGCTATATGCGAAGATATTAAAGCGGGTATATTTACCATCATGCACAAAGAAAACATTCAGCTTGATTGTGATTTTACACAGGGTGCCTCCATGTATACTATACGCAGCTACATATACAGCATATTTTATAACCTGGTGTTAAACAGTATAAAATATCGCCGTAAAGATGTGGAATCGCATATCCTCATCAAAACAATAAAGCTGGGAGATAAGATCGAGATCCGCGTTAAAGATAATGGAAAGGGTATTGATTTGATAAAGAACCGTGACCATCTTTTTGGCCTCTATAAACGTTTTGATACTACGGTTGAAGGTAAAGGTATGGGCTTGTTTATGGTGAAGACACAGGTTGAAACCCTTGGCGGGACGATAAGGGTAGAAAGTGAACCCGGTGTAGGGACCGAGTTTATTATACAATTTTAGTTGTGGAAATATGAAAAAACTTACCCTATTATTTGTTTTGATAACGGCATGCCTAAATCTATCAGCGCAAAAACGTATTGGTACAAGTAAGGCCTTAAAATACAAAGGCAAACTTGTTGAAGTTGTGGGCCATGCTTACTATGTAAGTTCAGCTAATAAAGACGATGCGGTTATAAAAGTTGGTTACAACCAGGCCTCGGCTAATTTTTTGGTGCACCTCAAATTTAACTCGGCAGAAACCATGGCCAAATTAACGGATACAAAATTCGGCCATTTTACGGGTAAGGTAACTGTAGTAAAGGGTAAGCCTGAAATGGTCATTACTGATATCAAGCGTGTAACGTTTTATGCCCCCCGCACGGGATCGATCGATTCGGCACTTATTTATAAATAAGTAATTTCATGGTATAAGCAATGTAGCCGCCGATATGGGATAAAGCGGATAATCTTCTGTTTGTATATTACATCATTCCAAATAGTGATCGCGGGCATATTATATAGCCGTTACCATCCGCATCTTTGTTTACCTATTCTTTATCGAGTCACATTAAACCACTAAAAACATGGAAACATTAATGTACCGCGGCGGAAAAACCCAGGAAGAAAAATCTGTCGCTCAAACGATGAAGGCCTTAGTTTATCATGGGCCCGGTAACAAAGCGTTCGAAGATAAGCCTCGCCCCACTATCAAAATAGCAACAGATGCTATTGTAAAGATCCTAAAAACCACTATTTGCGGTACCGACCTGCATATCATGAAGGGTGATGTACCGGCAGTAACAGATGGCCGCATTATCGGCCACGAAGGTGTAGGTATTGTTGAAGAAACAGGCAGCGCGGTAACTAATTTCAGAAAAGGCGATCATGTGATTATCTCCTGCATCACATCATGCGGTAAATGTAGTTATTGCAAAAAAGGGATGTATTCCCACTGTACAGATGGTGGCTGGGTATTGGGGAATACTATTGATGGTACTCAGGCCGAATATGTCCGGATACCTCATGCCGATAATAGCCTATACCCTATCCCTGCAGGGGCTGATGAAGAAGCATTGGTAATGCTGAGCGATATTTTGCCTACCGGCTTTGAATGCGGCGTATTGAACGGGCAAGTTAAACCCGGCGATACCATTGCTATTGTAGGAGCAGGACCGGTAGGTTTGGCAGCTTTGTTAACCTCCCAGTTTTACTCGCCCGGCGAGATCATCATGATCGACCAGGATGATAACCGACTGGCAGTAGCCAAAACTTTCGGCGCAACTAAAACCATTAACAGTTCATCAGCCGATGCTGTAAAAAAAGTAATGGAGCTTACACAGGGTATCGGTGTTGATGTAGCCATCGAGGCTGTTGGCATACCGGCAACGTTCGAGTTGTGTACAGCTATTATTGCTCCGGGCGCTCACATTGCCAACATAGGTGTTCACGGTAAAAGCGTTACACTGCACCTCGAAACTCTGTGGTCGCAAAACGTAACTATTACCACGCGTTTGGTTGATACGGTTACCACGCCACTTTTACTAAAAACGGTACAGGCTAAAAAGATCCAGCCAAAGCAACTCATTACCCACCATTTCAGGTTAGACCAGGTAATGGAAGCTTATGAAACCTTCGGCAACGCGGCTAAAGAGAAAGCATTAAAAGTGATATTGACAGCATAAAATACCGCGACGTTAAAAAAGCGCCCGGTAGTATATCGGGCGCTTTTTTTCTTAAGGTGTAATTATTTCCTGTTAGGCAACAAAAACAATTGCCCAAGGTGGTTACTGATGTGGTTGGTGCGGCTCATCAGTACGTTCAGTTTATTGCGTGTTGGCTCCAAAGCAAAGTCCTCGTCAGATACGCGCGTATGTTTGTCCAGCCATTCTTCAGGTTGCATGCTGTCGAAATGTGCAGCAAGGGCTATGTTCACTGTTTCCCAGTTTTGTTTTAGCTCGGCTATGGTAGGTATATCGGCAAATGTAAGGTCGGGATTGGTGCTGAACAGTCTTTCCAGTTTAGGAAAAATGCGCTCTCCTAAACCAAACAGCGGGAACAAGCCATCGCTTGCCGAAACCAAATGCCCCAATAAATAAATGGCCCTGTTACGGCCGGGCGCTACCTCATTCAGGTAAACGGCGTCATCGTATTTATTAAAAAAGGCGGTAATTGTATTGCTTTGAGCTTTCCAGGCATTAATTACCTGTTTAATGATCTGCGTAGTTTGTGCCACGGCAGGGTCTAAGGTCAGTTCTTCTGTCATGATATTTTTGTTTGATTGTTGTAGGGTATAAAAACAGCCCGGCATATTTAAACCGGACTGCCAGATTAATTAGTTCAGGTTACGGATGCCGCCGTCAAGTAGTAATTCGCTTCCCACCATAAATTTTGAATCATCTGATGCCAGGTACAGGAAGCCTTCAGCTATCTCTTCCGAGGTGCCCAGGCGTTTCACCGGAGTAACATTTGTCAGGTACTCTTTAAAGCCATCTATCTGTTCCTTGGTAGCACCATTACGGCCGAAGATCGGTGTTTCGATAGGGCCGGGAGCCAGCACGTTCACACGGATGTTCCTGTCTAACAACTCCACCGAAAAGCTCCTTGCTAACGAACGCACTGCCGCTTTGCTGGCCGCGTAGGCAGCACCTGTAGCCATACCATACTCGCTCACGGTCGATGAAGTGATGATAACCGATGCCTCGTCGTTTAAATAAGGCAAGGCCTTTTGTACCGAGAAGAACGCACCCTTAAAGTTAATATCACTTGTCTGGTCGAACATTTCTTCGGTATAATCTGCCAATGGTGCAGCTATAAATACACCTGCGTTTACTACCAATACGTCTATCTTACCAAATGTATCTTTCACCTTTTCGTAAGATGATGTGATGCTTTTCAAATCAGCAGTGTCGCTGATAAAGCCTTTTGCATTGCTGCCTATTTCTGCAACTGCGCTGTCAATAGTGGCTTGGTTCCTTCCGGTAATGGTTACTTTTGCGCCATGTTCGGCAAATAGTTTAGCCGTTGCTAAACCGATACCGCTATTACCTCCTGTAACTACGGCTACTTTATTTTCTAACTTTTTCATGATTTCTTTTTTTAATTATTGTGATATTATATTGATGTATTTAAATTATTCGATTTGTTTTTCTAAAATTTTTTACCGGTTAAGGTATAGGCTAAGCAAGGGGTAAATAGATTGATATATAGAAATAATTCGATTTATTTGATCGTTCTTTTTCCAATTGGTAATTTTTGTATTCATGATATTACTTTTTGATTTGGTGATGCAATAGTACGGCGGTAAATTTATAAATCGAAATATTTCGATTTATATGACATTCCGTTTACTTTCCTTCAAATGCTGCTAAAAATTGGATGTATTCGCTAAAAACAGGCTGATTGATCTGGTACTTATAATTACGGCCATCCTTATCTGCAATAAGCAGGTCGGCATCAACCAGCAGGTTAATATGGTGCGATATGGTTGATTGTGCCAGGTCAATATTATCAACAATGCAAGCGCATTGCATGGTACTTTGTTGTTTTACCATACCCATTATCTTCAGGCGGTAGGGGTCGCCCAAAGCTTTCGATATTTTCTCTACTTTCTTAATATCCATCTTCTTGTTATATCGCCACAAATGTATCGATTGTTTTCGATATGAGCAAGTGGCTAATATTGTCCCGACTGTGTCTCATCAAAAGGTACCTCCTCAAGTACAGTAACTACCCTGGTATCCGAAATACTGTCATGCCAGCCATTTGTCGCAAAAATAAATGATAGGGCATCAAAAGGTATTAACCTGCACAGGGTTCGTGTGGCAATTACCCTTGCTGATGGCATGTTCCCATTCACATCCACAACTAATGTTTTTGTAAGAAATTTTGCGGGCGTTTTTCCAAGAAAATATTCTGTTAAAAAATAGTATGCAAAGCAGATGATACCATATATCAATAAAACGGTGAAAGATTTTCCGGGTAGGATGAATGAGTATTCCTTAAAATTTATTGGACCCGTTGTGAAAAAGAGCCATAGTATAATTCTGTCTATTATGTAATTAAGGAATCTTTTCCCATCTGTGGCCTCAGTCATATAAATATTTTTTTACAATGTACAATATATATATTATACTATTACTTCACCACTAATCTCCCGCAATAATGCCCCGGTTAACGGTTTTTACTACTCCCTGCAAAGCTTGTTTATTATCCCCTCGTGCCGCGGATATTTCGCCAGCAACTCCTCCCGTTTCGCCATCTCAAACTCGTTAAAATCAAAAGCCGGCGCTACGGCACAACTTACCAGTACAAAACCATCTGCCGATGGTATTTCTGCCGCGAACCATTGCCCAGCTTCTATCACTACCGATAAGTTCCCCGTAATGGTATCTGATAACTCATGAACCACATAATTACCCTCCGTATCAATAGCATGGATATACAAGGGCACACCTTTATGAAAATACCAGATCTCGTCGGACAGGATGCGATGAAAGCCCGAATAATCTTCACCCTCCAACAAATAATAGATGGATGTGCAGGCCTGTTTTACGCCTTGTGATGTTGTTCGTACCACATCCATAGCCGACCGGAACACTTCTTTATAGTAACCACCCTCGGGGTGGGGTTGCAGTTGTAAATGTTTTATCCAGTATGCGGCGTTTTGTGTTTCCATTATACCAAAGTAATAAATACTTGCGGGATAATGCTGCCAATTTTGTAAATTACAAGCATAAACCTATCACAATTATGCACCATTTAAAACATATTGCAGTGCTATGCTGCGCTCTTATTTTTGCCTGCACGGTACACGCGCAAGCGCGAAAAAATAAACCGAAGTTTAAGGTGATCGCCTTTTATACCGCCAGGAACGACCTTGCCCATATCAGTTTTGTACACGAGGCCAACACATGGTTCCCCGCCATGGCAAAAAAGTATAATTTCGTTTACGATTCCACCCAAAACTGGGCCAACCTGAATGCCGGATACCTGGCACATTACAACGTGGTTTTGTTTTTAGACACCCGCCCTGAAGACCCTGCACAACGCGCGGCTTTTCAAACCTACATGGAGCATGGCGGCGCATGGATGGGTTTTCACTTTTCGGCATTTGCGCTCAAAACATCGGGTGTTGAGCAAAACTGGGATTGGTACCATCAAACCTTTTTAGGTTCCGGGCAATATGGCAGCAATACCTGGCGGCCAACTTCGGCCATACTAAGGGTAGAGGCTAAGCATCCCGCAACTAAAAACCTGCCGCAAACTTTCACATCTGCCCCAAACGAATGGTACCGCTGGCAAAACGACCTGCGCAAAAACCCGGATATCCGCATTTTGCTGGCTATCGATTCGGCAAGTTTCCCGGTGGGTACAGGGCCAAAGCAGTCAGAAATATGGCATAGCGGGTATTACCCCGTAGCCTGGGCCAACAAAAGTTACAAAATGATTTATGTGAATATGGGGCACAACGATATGGATTACGAGCATAAGTACGATAAAACCAACCGCACGCTATCACATACTTTCGATAGTGAGATGGAAAGTAAGTTTATTTTGGATGGGTTGATGTGGTTAGGGAGGGGGAATAAATAACAGCTTGGTACAAACCAAAGGCGCTAAGTGTATTTAATATCTTAGCGCCTTTATAGTTTTTGGGTGTAAAATGTTTTTAATTTATTTCATCCTTTTACTCCGCAACAAAGCTTCCAAATAATAATAATCAGCATAGGTTAATGGTACATCAACTTCGCTTTTAATAGGTTTGTGGCCTGTGCTGTGCAGTAAAATAAAATTGCCATTGGTATTTATGGGTGCTTTGTAGCTTTGGCTAAGGTTGTATAAAATTGTATTGGCCTTGGCCTTGTAACCGGTGTTTTTAGTATAAGTTGAAAGTTCTAATAAAGCCGAGGCGGTGATAGCCGCCGCCGATACATCGCGCGGGGTATTCGGGATAGCCGGGTCGTTATGGTCCCAATAGGGTATCAGGTCCTTTGGCATGGTTGGGCTGCTAAAAATGAATTTCTCGATCTTTTGCGCCTGCTCTAAATACTTTTTATCGTGCGTTTCACGATAGCAAACGGTAAAACCATAAAGGCCCCATGCCTGTCCACGTGCCCATGCCGATTCATCGGCATAGCCCTGTACAGTTATCTTCTTTATTACATTACCGGTTGCAGGGTCATAATCAACCATGTGGTACGAGCTGTTATCCGCGCGGAAATGATTCTTCATGGTAGTGTTAGCATGCGATATCGCTATTTTATAGAATGATGAATCACCTGATAATTTTGTCGCCTCGAAAAGCAATTCCAGGTTCATCATATTATCGATGATAACCGGATAGGTCCATTTATTATCCTTGTTATGATCCCATGATTTTATCACACCTGTCTTCGGGTTAAAACGTGTACTCAACGATTTTGCGGCCTGTATAATAATTGCTTTATAACGCTCATCCTTTGTTAGGCGGTAAGCATTGCCAACGCTGCAATACACCATAAAGCCTAAATCGTGTGTGCCTTTGTTAAACTGCTCTTTCTCAATTTTGGCAGTGTATATTTTAGCCTGCTCCATCCATTTGGTGTCTTTGGTATAATCGTATATATACCACAAAATACCGGGGAAGAAACCACTGGTCCAATCATTTGATTTTACCATTTTAAATTTGCCGTTCTCGAAAGTACGCGGCGATACCAGGGTTTTGCTGGTATCAACAATGTCTTTCACCTCGTTAAGCATGTACGATGTTTGCAGCTCAGCGCTTTTAAACTCTTTTGCTACATCAACTTTTTGCGCTGTAGCGGATGATGCGATGAGCACACCTAAAATGATAGCCGATAATTGGCCCTTTAAATTTTTAATAAGCATAATTGGTTTATTTGGTTTTGAATGGTTCTCTTACTTTGTTAAGTAATATTTGCCAATCGTTGTTGTATTGCGTTGCCGATACTGCCAGCACAGCCACCAGATACGTACCACTAAAGTACGAAGCCTGCTCCAAACAATAAACACCTGTTTCGGGCTTAAATTTTGCACCTGCCAGGTAACCGGCTTCGCCGTTTTTAGCGCGTGCCCTGTCAAAACCTGATTTGCTGTTTAAAAATTCGCCGTGTGTTTTTTCGCCGTTAACAAATGGCACTAAAAAGTCAACCGATTTTTTGACAGATGAACCCGTTGCCGATTGGTAGTTAAAATAATCCTTACCCGTAGCGCGGTAAATAGTACTTATCGCGCTAAGCAAAGGCTCTAAGGTATAAATGTGGTAGTGCAGGGCATCGCGCTCCTTAAAATCATGTCCCGAACCATCGGGGAACAGGTTGATGGCTATTTGCTTTTCCAACTCACGCTGCACCATGCTATAATTGCTTTTATTGTGTGTGGCATAACTTATCATCGTAATGATTTTTATGCGGTGTGAGTTCCAGTTATTAATGGCGGTTCCTTTATCGCCTTGAGCGTACTTGCTGTTAATTTCGCCATCAGCAATGCTGTTTAGCCATTCATCAGTGGTTTTGCGTACATCGGCGCTCACATCATCCCGGATCAGGTCGTAGCCCGAAAACATAGCTTCAAGTTTGGTTTCGTCAATCGGGTCGCCGTTGCTTTTGTTCACTTTGGCCCAGGCTAACAGGTACTGGCTTGCTTTATCCAGGCAGGCCTTGTTACCGGCCACTTTGTACACCAATGCCAGCGCGTATATCTTATCCGCGTCTTCCACCGCTTTAAGGCTTTTTACCTTGTCGGGATTTCCGGCCAATAAACCTTCCGATGTTATTTCTTCGATCGGGTTGGGCTGCTCGGTCATGGCCTTTGCGGCGGCAGCCTTAAAATTGCCAAATGTTTCTTTGGCCGATGCATTGGTATTGATCAGGCGCTTCAGTTTTACAATTTCATCTTTCGACAGACTCGAAAACTGTGCCTCCGCACTAAAAAACACCGTCGCCAAAACTGCGGTCAATAAAAGTGTTCTTCTCATCTTTTTCAATTACGGGGAAAATGGTTGTTATATTTATTTAGTCAATCAATTCAAAACTGCTTTCCAATACGATGTGGTCGGATGCATCACCTATCATCAGTTTAAACTCGCCGGGCTCAGTTATCCAATTCAGCTTCGAATCATAAAAAGATAATTTCTCTTTATCGATAACGAAGGTTACCTCCTTACTTTCGCCGGCTTGCAAAAACACCTTTTGGAAATCTTTTAGTTCTTTTACGGGCCGGGTTACGCTTGCCACCAAATCGTGCAGGTATAATTGCACTACCTGCGCACCTGCATAATTACCGGTATTTTTTAGCATGCAGGTTACCTGTAGCTTGCCGTCCTTTGTCATTTTCGGCTGGTTTATCTTCAAATCTGTAAGTGTGAATGTGGTATAGCTTAAACCATAACCAAAGGCGTAAGCCGGACTGTTAGGCATATCAATATAGGCTGATTTATAAACTATGTCGTTTAAGTCCTTAACGGGGCGGCCGGTGTTTTTGGCATTGTAAAATATCGGTATCTGCCCCTCTGCTCTCGGAAATGTGATAGGTAATTTTGCAGATGGGTTATAATCGCCAAACAGTACATTGGCCATGGCATTGCCTGCTTCGGTACCCAGCCACCAGGTATATAAAATAGCATCGGCATTTTGAGCGGTATAATTAAATATCAACGGGCGGCCCGCCATCATCATTACTATCATGGGTTTGCCTGTAGCTTTTAACGCTTTTATTAATTCTTCCTGTACGCCGGGCACATTCAAGTTAGCTCTGCTTTTGGCTTCGCCTGCCATATAGGCCGATTCGCCAATGGCAACAACAATAACATCGGCGTTCCGGGCAGTTTCCACAGCTTCGGCAAAGCCGGCTTTGCTGCTGTCGGTTATGCTGCAACCCTGGGCATAGGTCAGTTTTACGCTGTTACCTACTTTGTTCATCAGGCCTTCGTATAGCGAAACCAAATGGTCGTTTTCCCATGGCACGGCCCAGCCACCTTTCATATCATCGCCGGATTTTGCCAGCGGGCCAATAACGGCTATTGATTTTGTAGTTTTGGATAGTGGCAACACTTGATTCTGATTTTTAAGGAGTACGATGCTTTTCTCCGCAACTGTACGGGCAGCTATTTTATTTTTCGGATCGGATAAAACCTTTGTTTCGCGTGCGGCATCGCTAAAGCGGAAAGGATCGTCAAACAAACCCAACTCAAACTTTTTGCGCAGTACGCGCCTAACAGCATCATCAATTAAGGCAATGTCTACTTTTTTATCGTTAACCAGTTTTTTCAAATTATCAATATAAGCGTGCCCCTCCATATCCATATCCGAGCCTGCGGTAATGGCATATTTGGCTGCCTCGTAATTGTTCCTGGCAAATCCATGTGCTACCATTTCGCGTACCGATCCCCAATCGCTTACCACAAAACCGGTAAAGCCCCATTTGCCTTTTAAAATATCACGTTGCAAATAGCTGCTCCCCGTTGCCGGGATGCCGTTCAATTCGTTAAAGGAGTTCATAAAGGTGGCGGCGCCTGCATCGGCAGCAGCCTTAAATGGCGGCAAATAAGTCTCCCAGAGCATATGCTCGCTCATGTCTACAGTATTATAGTCGCGCCCGGCAATAGCGGCGCCATAGGCCGCAAAATGCTTTACACAAGCCATTATCGCATCAGTATTACCCAAGCCATTCCCCTGGAAGCCATGTACCCTTGCCCTTGCGATCAGAGAGCCTAAGTAAGGGTCTTCGCCGGCGCCTTCCATTACACGCCCCCAGCGCGGGTCGCGGCTGATATCCACCATCGGTGCAAACGTCCAGTGTAAGCCCGAGGCTGCGGCTTCCGTAGCGGCGATATGTGCCGAAAGTTCTATCGCATCCAGGTCCCAGCTTGCGGCTTCGGCCAAAGGTATAGGGAAGTGTGTGCGGTAACCATGTATCACATCCAAACCAAATATCAAAGGTATTTTAAGGCGCGATTGCAAGGCTATTTCCTGTACCATGCGGGTATCGGCAGCGCCGCGCACATTGAGCATTGAGCCTACGCGGCCCATTTTGATATCCTGAAATTTAGTGCTGTTGGCCGTAACCGGGCCGGTGGCCAACCTATCGCCGGTGTATTGGTTTAACTGACCGATCTTTTCTTCGATGGTCATCTTCGCCATTAAGGCATCTATCTTTTTTTCAATAACTACATTATCCTTTGCTTTTTGCTGGGCAAAACTTAACTGGCCAACCAAAAGCAAACAAACAAGCGTAAATGGTATTTTGGGTAACATATAGGCGTATAAAACTTTAAAAACAAGGATAGTAGGCGGGTATATCTCACTATAATACCGCAGGTTTTTAAAGCGGATTTTATATTAGTTAGATAATAAGCTGCCGCAATTATCGCGGCAGCTTATCAGTTATTGTTATTCGCAGGTTATCAATACCTGCTGGGGTAAACAGTTGTAGCGCAAACGTGGATCTGCCCGTTAGTGGCTATTAGTCCACCTGTGGCAACGTTGGTATTGTCATTAATTACCAGGGGAGTAAAATCGCCGCTGCCAAACTTAATGTTGAATTTGCCTTCAAGGTCAAATCCGTTACCTCCTGTTGTATAATTATACACCAATACACGCGCTCCCGAAGCATTCAACATCGGTGTAGAATTTACTACCAGGTAACCCATTTTTGATTCTTTACCGGCAACTGCACCTGCAGGTAGTAAAGACGCAAGGCTCGTATTAACGTAATTAGCATTGTTAAAGCCAACATCGGCCTGGCCTATCAGATACAGGAAATAGTTTCTTACGGTTGCTACCGAGTAATCGCTCCATGCTTTAGCAGGGTGGGTAACAGGAGTTACACCATCGGCGGCAAATTTTTGTGTGCCATCGGGGTTTTTATCCATTATCGGAAAATCGAACCAAAAACCTGCAGTGGGTATATTGCTTGTTGTGGTTACCACGGGCTTGCCGTTTACGGTAACCGTTGTTGTTGGCAATACCCTGATGGAGTTATTACTTAAAAATATGTAAGTGCGGCCCGGTTTGGTATATTCAGCCAGATCGATACCGGCATATTCTAAACCCAGTTGCATATACTTAAAAACGGTATCATTAGGTATGATGGGTGTTTTACCCCTGTCTTGCAAATATTGCGATGCCGTTTTATTGATCTCGCCATGCAGTTCGTTGCCGGATACGTATTGAAAGTCCTTTTGCATTTCAAGGCCGCCAATTTTACACGAAGCAAGCGCCAATATGCAAAGTGAGCTTATGATTATATTTATTTTTTTCATGATCTTTTAGTTTATTGACCGTTGTAAACCGGGTTTTGTACCAATAAATTATTCGAGTATAATACTGTGGACGCGATTGGCCAGTAGTAACGGCGTTTATCCGTTCCCCAACCTACCTGCGCGTTACCTGCAACAAGCTGGCGCGCTTTTAGTATCGGGTCCATTATGCTTGCCACACGGTCTGTTCTTACCAAATCAAACCATCTTACACCTTCGCCTATCAATTCCAATTGGCGCTCATCTAAAATGGCTAACTCCAATGATGCCTGGTCGGCAAACTGCGCGGTTGTAACTGTAGGTACGCCTGCACGTGCTTTTACCAGGTTTAAATATTTCACGGCATCGGTTGGATCGTTGGTTTTATTTAAAGCCTCGGCATATAACAGGTACATGCCCGAAAGGCGGTACATTGGGATGTACACGTTGGTTTGATCGGTTGCCGGTACGTTAGCCACCTGGCCACCATAGTTGGTTGATGTAAAAGTGTAACCAGCAGTAGCTGTAGCTGCAACAAAAGTACCCGGGTAAAATTTCCAAAAACTCCTGTCGCGTATTGGCTGGTTTGTAGATGAAGAAGTGTTATATGTTTGCTTTACGCGAATATCAGTAGTTGCAGTAGTTGTACCATACAAAGCTGTTGATTTTGTTGGCCATGCGGTCCACAACGGATCGGCCATCCTGATCAAAGGCTCGTTGGTGGTTTTTGATATACCGGCCATACAGGCGCAACCATTAGCGGTTGCATCCCAGTGAATGTTGAAGATACTTTCGGGACTGGCGGCTGGTGTTGCAAACTGTACATTCCAGGTTGGGCCCGATTGCAGGTCGGCAGCTGAGCCGCCTGAGCCTGTTACCCCTGTTCCGGCAGCATTGTATACTTTGCCTGTTGGCGCCTTAGCTGCAAATAAGAGCTTGAACCATTTTATGGCGTTGGTATAATCTTTATCCCACATATAAACATCTGCAGCAATGGAGCAAATGGCTCCTTCACCCAAATAGAATACTATCGGAGTTTGTCCTTTAATAGTCAGGTCATAAGCAGCCTGCAGGTCATCCTTACATTGCTGTAATATTTTAGCCTGTGGGTCTTTTGCCTGCTCGGCAACATCACCCGGATCGTAAACTGTTGTGCGTAACGGCGCATCACCCCAAACCCTGGCTATCCAGAAATAGCATAGTGCACGCATAGTTAAAGCTTGTGCTGTATAGCTTGCCTCCAAAGCTGGTGTTAAAGCTAATGTTGTACCCGGTGTGGTATAGTTTTTTATCAGCGGTAAATTGCGCAGCAATAAATTCGCGCGGCTTATGGTTCGGTATAACAGCGTCCAGTCGGCATATGTATTGGTACTGGTTAAGCCGTTAAAATCAATCTCATTTTGCGATGCAAGCGCGTAAACGGGCCTTCTCTCCCAGTTATCCGAGCGGGCTTCGCCCCACCAGGTAATACGGTTATTATACTGCCCGCCGCTGTTGTTTATCATTGTTATCTGGAACTCGGCATACATACCGGCTACGGCTGCATCAGCATCAAGCTTGTTATGAAAGAAGCTTGACAGTAGTCCCGAAGAAATTGGCTGTTCATCAACCAGCTTGTTACAGCTGCCCAAGGCTAAGCCTATCGTAATTATCGTTATCGAAAATATTCTTTTCATCTGTTTCTTATTAAAATCCAACGTTAATACCAAAACCTAATTCTCTTCTTTTTGGGTACCTGCCGGTGTCATCACCCGGTGTAAGTGGCGATGATGGTGAAAACTCAGGATCGAAACCTGTGTAATTTGTATAGGTTAAAAGGTTTACACCGTAGATGTATAAAGCCAGGTTTTTGGCAAATACTTTTTGTGCGAACTTAGGCTCAAGCCTGTAGGTAAACCTCGCGCTCGATAACCTGATGAAACTACCATCCTCCAGGAACATGCTATTGCTGCCAATACGCTGGCTGCCGCGGGTATCCTTATCGGGATAGTACGGGTATCTTGCAATATCGCCCTGTGTGGTCCATGCACCGTAGATTGCCTCGGGTAATGACGGGCCGCCGGTATTGGCAAAATTGGTAAGGTTTTGTTTGAATTGGTTATACACCTTACCGCCCAAAGTGGCGTTGATGATAAACGAGAGCGAGAACCTTTTATAAGTAAAGTTGTTTACAAAACCCAGGTATACATTTGGTTGTGCATTGCCTAATACCACACGGTCGGCATCGTCAATAACACCATCGTTGTTGGTATCCTGCCACTCCGTATCGCCACCTAAAAGCACCGCGCCTGCGCTCGATTTCTTTTTAACGATGGTGCCTGTGTAAGTATCGCCATTTAAAGTATAGCTTGTTGCTACGGTAGCGCCTGCTGTACCGCCACGGTTACTTGTTGTGGCCGTAATGCCTACCGGGGTTAATTTTTGCCCATCCGGCGTATAAGCATTCGATGCATCGTACTGGTAAACGCCCAGGTTTTTCCAACCATAAAAGTTACCTATTCTTTCGCCCGGTGCAACTAAAAAGCGCGCGTTGCCGCCGCTTACACCGCCACTGCCTGCGGCCACAAAGCTGTCGCCTTTGTTAAGCGATACGATCTTACCGCGCTCAAAAGAAATATTGGCATTAACCGTCCAGTTAAAGTTTTTTGAAACTACGGGCGTACCCGCTAATACGATCTCTAACCCTTTGTTTTCAATGGTACCTACGTTTACACGTTGTACGGTGTATCCAGTTTCTTTTGGTACCTGCGCGTTGTAAAGCAAGTCATTTGTAGTTCTTATATACGCGTCTGCTGTTAGGGTTAACCTGCTTTTTAACACGGTAAGATCAATACCTAAATCTTTGATAATGGTGGTTTCCCATTTTAACGTCGGGTTAGGCTCATTTGCTGTGGCCGATATACCTGCCACGCCGTTGTAGCTGTTCACCCCGGTTTCAACCTGAGGGATGGCATCATACGGGCCCGCGGCATCATTACCTCCGGCTCCGTAGCTAAATCTTAATTTACCATCATCCAGTGCTTTGTTGGTCCATTTCATAAATGGCTCATCGGTAAAGCGCCATGCTATTGATCCTGCAGGGAAACCGGCCGACCTGCTATCGGGGCCAAATCTCGAGGATGCATCGTTACGATAAACAAACTGCGCGATGTAACGGCTTTTATAATTATATCCCAAACGTGCGAAGTAAGATCCGGTAGATATTGCCGCGAAGTTTACCCTTTGTGCCAATACGTTGGTGATATTTCCGCCGGTAACGGTGTGAACGTTTTCGAGAACAAAGTTTGTACCTGATAAATTGGTGGTATCCAAACGCGCCCTATCACGCGATACACCTATAGTGGCTGTGATGGTGTGGTTCTTATTTATTACTTTGTTATAATTTGCGTAAGCCTGTGCCTCGTAAAAAAATCTTGATATAAAGCTGTTCCTGGCGGCATTGCTTGCCCCATCGGCAGCGTTTACAAATCTTGGTGAGAAAAATATACCCTCAGCATTATCATACTGCGCGTTTAAAGTTGTGGTAAATTTTAAATCTTTTGTAATATCAATGGCTAGTGTATTTACAAACTGCGTTCTGTAATCGTCGCGCGTATTTATCTCATACATGGAGTTGGCTATAGGGTTACGCTTACCGTTTATAAAACTGGCAAGGTCTCCATTCGGGTAATAGATGATATAACTCGATGGCCTGTCGAACGCCGGCCTGATCTGGTTACCGATGTTGCTGTAATTACCGGTTTGGCGCATAAACGACAAGTTAGTAGAGTATTTCATGAATTTTAAAAACTGGTAATCAGCATTGATACGCGATTGCAGTTTCTTGGTATAGGTATTGATCAGCGTACCCTGGTCATCCAAATAATTTAAGCTCATTGCATAGCTCAGGTCTTTACTGCCACCGGCTAATGATATCTTGGCGTCGCTTTTATGGCTTGTTGTTCCTAAAACCAGTTGCTCCAGGTCGTTATCAGAGTTTTGACCAGGGTTTAATGAATCTACCAGGGTAGAACCATAACCGGGGGTAAGGCCCGATTGTAAGCGGCGATAATAACGCAGATCGGCAGGGTTGGTTTCCTGTATCTTGTGCGCCATTTTTCCTATGGTATAAACAAACTGCGCGTCAATACGCGGTTTGTTTGGCACACCATGTTTGGTAGTAATTAAAATTACACCATTTGCAGAGCGTGAACCGTAAATTGCCGCTGATGCCGCATCTTTCAACACTTCGATACTTTGTATATCGCTCGGGTTGATGGATGCCGCGTTAGGCGTGATCACACCGTCAATTACATACAATGGGTTTGTGCTTTGCCCTTCATTCGAAAAGGTAGATGGCCCGCGTACGGTAATGCTACCTTCGGCACCCGGCTCACCGCCATCGTTCACTACCAAAACACCGGCAGCCTGCCCTTGTAAGGCATCAAAAAGATTTAAAGGTTGCCTTTCTTCAATTTCTTTAGCACTTACTGACGATATAGCACTTGTAAGATCGCGCTTTTTAACGGTTTGCCCGTAACCTGTAACCACTACCTCGTTCAGGCTGTTTGCCGCGTTCTCGGTAAGTGTTATATTCAATGTTTTTTGGCTTCCTACAACAACTTCCCTGGTAGTAAAGCCAATATAGGTAAATACTAAAACTGCCTGTGCATCGGGCACGCTGATGGTAAACTTTCCGTTCCCGTCTGAAGCGGTACCTGTTTTGGTACCTTTTAATAAAATGCTGACACCAATAAGCGTTTCGCCCTTGGCATCTTTAACTACACCGGTAACTTTAGTAGTGCCCTGCGCATGTACTGTAGCGCCGAACATCATCAACGCGGCAATAAGCATTGATAAAAGTTTAAGGGATAGGTTTAATTGCGTAATGATTCTCTTCATACTAATGGTTTAAAATTTAGTAACTAATAATTAGGTTTAATCTGTTTGCCGGTAATTGGTAGTACCGGCATAAATGATCGCGTAAGCAGCGATCATAAGCGATCACGCTGTCGATATTGGTTTCATCATGTTTTTTTAACTGCTTATGTTAATTGGCGATGTAAAGTACCATACATTAAATTGAAAAAACAAACGTAAAAAGTGCGATTGGAGAGCGTATTGGCAGTTTTTAAGTTTTTTTAATACGCTTACATACTTTGGTGCTTAAGCGTATTAAACTGCTTTAAAAAGCGTGATTGGGTATTATTGTGTAAAAGGGTGAAATTTGTTATACGGTTACATCGCAATCAAAAAAAAAGCATTTTTTTTTAACTTTTTTTTTCGATGCCTTTAAAAGTGCTGTAACGGGGCCGGGCGGGGAGTAAAACGTATAAATTATAAGCTTTATAAATGCTAATCAGTTAGTTATCTTTATCGGTATGCTCTAATACCAGCTTGCTCCAGCCTTCGGCACCTACGTTTTTAAGCTCTTTTTTACGCTCGTCCATTATCTTCTTTATCTTATCACGATAACTCCAGCAGGTACTTTGGCGTATCTCCAATATTTCTGATAACTTATTGGAGGTAATGCTGCCTTTTGAAGTATAAATAAGGAATAGCATATAAAAGCTTTTGGTGATGGGTATCTTGGTGTTTTGAAAAATGGTATAAGCAATTACCGATTCTTCATAACGGCATTTGGTGCAGCGGCGGCTATAAGGCAAATGCCCCGAAAGATAATTGTTGTTACCGCATTTGCGGCAGGTGTAGCTATGCTCCCATTTTAATTCGGATAAGTATTTAAAACAGCTCTCTCTATCCGGGTATATCTTACTGAACTCTTCAAAATCCACATCCTGCGACATTACACGTGCGCGTGTCACTTTTTCAATGTTTACCTGTAACTCATGGTTATCTAATTCTAATAAGCCATTCAGGTTTGATATGCTTTCCGCCTGCTCTTTCAACAGCAGATTCATCGATTGTAATTCATCGTTTTGCTGTTTGATTACGATGGCATTCTCAACCAATTCTTTGGTACGTTGCTCTACCAGGTTGCTTAGCTCGTTGTTCAGCGTATCTTTCAGGTCGTGATTGATCTGTAATTGCTGTATCATCCGCTTTTGTACATTGTCTTTCTTTTTACGCAGGTGGCGGATGCTGTCACCTATCGCGAAGGATACCAGTACCATCTCGATCACAAAACAAAAACTTAAACTGTAGTGTGTTAAAACGCCGTAGGGTATCCATAACACATCTAAAAACAGCAGTATTTTAATGCTAAAGCCAATGAGTAAAAACAGATAACCGGCCACAAAGAACCTTGCGGCTTTAAAGCCCCTCCTTAACACATATACACCTGAGCCAAAGGCAAATAACATGGGTATAAACTCGATCACCTTGTAGGTAAACAAACGCTGATCAAACAAACATGCGATATAAAACAGGCACCGCAATGTTATCAGTGCCAGCATCCAATTATAAAGCCTGGGTGCCTTTGTTTTTAGATAGAGAAAGTTCAATGTGAACAGCATTCCAAAAATACTGCTTAAAAATATGGCTGTACCTACGGAGTATTGGTTTAAAACCGGGGTATTGGGCCACAAGTACTGAAAGGCGATACCATCCTGGCACATTTCGTAAAAACCAATGCTGAGGTTGTATAAAACGTAGTAAAGGTAACGGCTTTGCCTGATGGCTATAAACATTAAAAGGTTGTATAGGCTAAATATCAGGATCATCCCGAAGAACAAGCCGAATATGAGATACTCGCTTAAGGCATACTCAATGTACCAGTGAATATCGCGTAGTACAATAAGCACATTAGCGGCTTGTGTAGCTCGTATTTTAACATAATAGGTACTTACCGTGTCCGATTTATTATCCAGATCGAGCGTGAAGTTTTTGTGTTTGTACTCACGTTGCTCAAAGTTGTATTTGTAGCCGTACTTATACGTTTTATAAGTATTATCAGCAAGGGGTACGTAAAGGGTGATATCGTTTATAGTTTGATCGAAAAACTCAAGGAGCCAGTGCTTTTTAGTTTGCGATGAGTTTTTGATCTTAAACTTATACCAAAAGTATGATTTGCTGTTATAGTATTTAGGTGTAAAGGTGGTAGACTTTTTGAACCTGGCCGCTACCTCCGGCTTCAGCACATCTGCAAAGCTGATGGTATTGCCCGGGTCGGGCAATGATTCGATCTCGCCGTACGAGAAAATATGCTGGGGTACATTGTCATCAACCTTGACAACATTCTGCGCTTTAACAGACTGGGCAATTATACACCAGGCTAATGTGATTAAGCAGTTGCGTACATTAATTAGCTTTAAAGCCCCCATTAACATAGGTAAAGTTCTCCCATAATTTATAAACGGTCAGTTTTATTTATAACAGCATTACCCAGGTACCTTCACCATGTGTTGTACTTGTGTTATTTACCTCAAAAAAATAGTCTTTGCGAATACCGGTCTGTCAAATTCAAAAATGTTCTTTTTTTGAATTAATTGGTTAGTGGTTGTTTGGTTAAGACTGTTATATCCGCAAATCTAATCCAGTTTTTCTTTTATTCACTAATATTCTTTTATTCCATGATGAATTGGATAGACTTAAAATTAAACCCACCCGTATTTGCCAGCACCCTGAGCTTATTTACACCTGCTTTGAGAGGCACATTTTTAATTTCGGCAGTTTGCCAGTTTTGTGCCCCACCTGTATTTGGTACAGGCACAGTTAAACCCAACTGATGGCCCTGCGCTAAAATACTTACCCTGCCATTTGCAGAAGGCGAAGCAACGCTCAGTTTTATGGTGTAAACCCCGCTCTTTTTAATGTTCAAGGTGTAATGGAGCCACTCGCCATCTTCTATACTGAAAACATAATAGCCATCGGCATCAGCTTCAATATCAACGCCGTCATTACGGTAGGCATGGCCACGGTTGCCAACAGTTTTTACACCCGGTGTATATTGATAACTGGCGGTATCTTTATCATAGTAAGCAACGCCTTGCCTGCCTAAGTCATAGTCAACCGCGTTTAGGGTAGTATTGGCAGTTATGTTATTCGATTTAAAGGGTTTGGCTGCTGCCGATTGTACCTGCCTGAACATAGCGTCGGTTACGTCCTTATGGTAAACATTGTTTTCTAATTTAAGGTTTTCAAGCAATTGGTTAAGTATCGTTTCAGCCTCGGTTGCTGATAGTTTCGATCCTTTACCGCTGATATGATCTAAAAGCTTTTGATAGCCGGCAGGTTCTTTTATTTCCAACGGATTATTTATTCCCATCTTTTTAAGCGGCCACCACGACCAGCCAATGTTATTGCGCTCTACCAACCCTATGGCTTCGGTAAACCATGTATTTGAGTTCTCGCCGGATTCGCCCATCCATAATGGGATGTTAAACTGATCGCGCAGGTCGATGAATTTTTGGATAGAGCCCTGGTTATTGAAGTTGCCGTATTTATGAAAACTCAGCACCATGTTATCATCCCATTTTGGTAAGATACCATTATAGTTATTGCCAAAGCCGTTCCCTTCAATAATGATTATATGGTTTTTATCCACCCGCCTTATGGCAGCGGTTACGTCCATCATCAGTTTTTTTAATGGTGAGTTGGTTTTTTCGGTTGTACCGCGTTTATCGGCCGGGTCTTCAAATCCCCAGTTTGGTTCGTTAATAATATCGTAGCCACCAATGTAAGGTTCATTCACATATCGCTCGGCAAGCTTTTTCCATAGGGCTATCATTTTTTGCCGGTTGGCATCGCTTTGCCAAAGTGAGGGCTTATCGGGGTTACGGTCGGATATCGCCAGGTCATTCCCCTGGCCGCCGGGCGTGGCATGCATATCCAGAATAAGGTATATTTTGTTGGCCGCGCACCATTTTAACAGGCTATCTGTTTGTGCAAAGCCTTTTTCAAGCCAGGTATCTTTCCCGGCAATGGGCTCCTCATCTGCCGGAAGGGTATAAAGTGCATAATGCATGGGCAGCCTGATAGAATTAAAACCCCATGCCGCCATCGAGTCGATATCAATTTTACGGGTATTGTTTGCCAGCCATTTATCATAAAAGCGCGCTGTTTTTTCGGCGCCGATGAGATTTTGAATGCCCGCTCTGATCTTGTATTGCTGTCCTAAGTTGGATAGATGAAACATATAACCTTCCTGCAGCATATCGCCGCCAAGGCCCATGCCACGCAGAATTACAGCTTCGCCTTTTGCATTTACAATGCGTTTGCCCTCCGTTTTTAAAAAGCCCTGAGCATTTGCCTGCCCGAAAGCCACAGCGGTGCAAAGGAATGCGATAAGTGCCGGTTTTACTTTCATTGTACCACTAATGTGCTGATGGAATGTGCTAAACTATTTACCGTCGCGGCTTTCCCTTTGATGCATAAGTTATAGGGAATATCAGTATCTGATTGATTCATTACGATGATGGCTAATTGCCCTGCCGGATTGATGAATGCTGTAGTTAGTAAACTTTCGCGGTTTGATGAGCTGATTACCCGCTTATCGCCCGGACGCACAAACTTTGAAAAATGACCCATGTACCAGTAAATATTGGTATAGATCAACTCGCCCGAGCGGGTATCGGCAATAACAGGCGAAAAGCAATAGTTACCCACGTGGTTAGGCCCGCCTTTTTCATCGAGCAGGATATTCCAATCGGTCCAACCTACGGTGCCGTTATTAAAATCGCGGATGATGGATTGCCCGTATTTTTCGCCAAGCGCCCAATCGTTCACTCTTGCCATATCAAATTTCTCAATACAGCCTTCTGTAAACAACAGGTTTTTACCGGGGAATGCTTCGGCAACATTTTTTACATTACCAAATAGCATGGGGCTGCCTGTCCAGGTCTCGTACCAATGATAGCCTACACCCCAAACGTATTTGGCGGCTTCTTTGTCTTCTAAAATGGTGCTGGCGCGCTGGTAAACCTGGTCGCGGTTATGGTCCCAAACTATTAGCTTTTTATTGGCCATTCCGTTTTTGTGCAGCGTTGGGCCAAGGTAATTCTTTACAAAATCGCGCTCTTCGGCTGCGGTAAACACACATGATTCCCATTTTTGTATGGCCATGGGCTCGTTCTGTACAGTCAATCCCCAAACCGGTATACCTTGCTTTTGGTAAGCGTTTATAAACTTCACATAAAAGTTGGCCCAGCTTTGGTCGAACTCTTTTTTTAGCTTTCCGCCATGCAGCACATCGTTATTATCCTTCATCCAGGCAGGTGGGCTCCAGGGCGAAGCAAACAACGTTAATTTACCACCTGCCGCAGCAATAGCTTGTTTAATGAACGGCACTCGGTATTTCATATCATGCGCGATATCAAAGGTTTTTAAACTTTTGTCGTTATCCTGCACATAGCTGTATATATCGCTCGAAAAATCGCAGCTTTGAATATTTGTCCGCGCAAGCGAGTAGCCTATTCCTTTTTGCTGATCGTAAAAGGCGGTTAAAAATTCCTGCTGTTTGGCTTTGGGGAGTTTATAAAAAGTTTCGGCAGATGCATCTGTTAGGGCGCTGCCAATTCCCAACAGGCTTTGGAATTTTTTATCGGCGTCCACAAATATGCAAACCTCGCGCTCGGTGGGTTGTACTTTATCTTCAAACTTTAAGGTTGCGGTTTTGCTGAGTTTATAACCGGTGCCTTTAGCGGTGGTATAAACCTCCACATACTTATTACCAACCGAAAACGGCTTAGAGGGAACAACGTGCTGGGCCCTTGCGGACCCGGCTAACAACGTTGCGAGGCATACTGTGATAGGTATGTATTTTGTTTTCATAATGATTTAGTTGAGCCAGATGAGCGGGTGGCGCACGGGTAAATTCCTGATGATCTCGGCATTGGTTGGCGCGTGGTTTAACGCAACCCATGCTTTTAACCAATCTGTGTTGTTTGCCTCCAAAGCACCAAATACTAATGATGGCTGTGCGGCAGGCCATTCATCCCAATACATTACATCGTGGGGGTATGGCCAGGCATTTTTATCTTTTAAATAGGGGTATAAAAAGGCAATACCTTTGTTTATTGAACGGCCATCGGGTGTTTCAAACTTCCACAGGTTGTCGGTTGCTGTACTCAGCAACTGGCAAATGGTACACATGGCATCCAGGTCAAAAATAGAATAGCCATAAGGTTTAGTGCGTTTCAGCTCCAATGGAAAACTACCATCGGCAGCCATTTGCTCGGGCAGTAAAACAGTTTTGTACCTGTTCCTGCAAAAGCTAAGTAATTCTGCATTATTGGTGAATTTGGCGAAGCAGGCCACCTGCATTGTCCAACAAGTGCCGTGGTTGTTTTTGGCATTCATCTCGTCAACACCGTATTTGTGCGTGGTTACCCAGGTGAGGTATTTTGAAAACCAGGCTTTAACGCCCTCCAAAGTTTGCTTGCTTAGTGCAGACGAGGTTTGCATGGCCTCGGTACCCTTAACCACTTCCATCAGTTGTATGGCATCAATAACGCCAATACCACGGCCGGTTGCCACGCCTTTTATAGCCTGCGAATACAGCAGGTTAGGGTTCATCATCGTTTCGGGGTTAATAAACCAGGCGTTCAAATGTTTTGAAGCCTGTTTCACATATTTGTTATCACCGGTTAATTTGTATGCCGATGCCAGCGCACCCATTAAACGGCTAAAACGGATCATGGCCAAACGGTGCGCCACAAAGTTTTGCGGGTTGGTTAAGCCATCGCGTTGTACGTACGGGCTATCAGGGCTTTTGGGGTTTGGCCACCAATAGTCCCCTTCCGAATAAAAATCATGCTTGCCGCCCGCGCTCCGGCTGCAGCTTTCGGTGGTAATAGTGATTGGCTTTTCCGTCATGGCTAAGGCCGCTTCCGTTAAAACATAAGGCCGTAAAGTTGCGGTGATTTCCTTTTTTATTTGCTGGCTATGAGCTGCGTTCGCGATAAGCAAAACGGCAAACAGCAGCGGGTATATTAGTTTCGTTCTCATGCTTAATTCAAATTAAAAAACACGGTTTGTATGCCCGCCGATTGTACGCCTGCCACACTTTTACCGCCATTGGTTTTGATGCTGATAACAGCTCGCCCGTTAATGAGCTGCAGCTTACGCGAACCTTTCGAGGTGCCCATATCATCTAACAAGGTACCATCTCCAGTTAAAGAAAAATTAACCCAGTTTACCGCATCAAGGCACATTACGCCTTTGCTATCGGTTAAGGTGGCTTGTATGGTGGTAGTGCCATCCTTGTCGGCTATCTTTTCTAAATTTAATTTAGCAGGCTTACCCCATTTTTCGGTTTGATAGGTTTGGGATATGGTATCCATCACTATTACTTTTCCGGTACGGGCTTTTAACAGTAACTCGTTTTTGCCGGTGTTGTAAGGCACCATCCAACGCAAACCTGCCGCCGGGAAATCCTGGCTGTTGCGCTTTTTTACACCGTAGCTTTTGCCATTTACAAACAGTTCGGCCTCATCGCAATTGGAATAGGCTTTTACCATTTTCAGTTCGCCGGTATCGCCCCAGCGTACCGACCAGTTATGCCCGTAAATATGTGCCATTGGTTTATCAGACCAATACGACTGTACCAAATAAAACAATTCCTTTTTTGTCAAATCGCGTTCCACTACGCCCTTTTGATTCATATAAGGAAGCGGGTTATCAAACCGGATAGGAGTAGAAAAATCCTTGAACGTCCAAAATGCCGTGCCGCTTAACCAGGGCATGGTATCCTGCTCCTTCAACGTCCAATCGAACAGGTTGCAGGTGGCATTCTCGCTCCAATCGCCATCCTTTAGTAATTTGGCCGATTTACTAAACAAGGCTGTATCGATAACGCCATTGGTACGGATATTCTCCAAAGCTTTATCAGCTTTCTCCGAGTTTCTGCCCGAATAGCTATCGCCGCCCCACTCGGCGTGGAAAGCGTATTTTACTTTTTTAAACTCATCCTGCGTTAACTGCTTGTATTGGGTGTATTTCCCTTTGTACCAACCGGCCCAAATGGTAGGCGAGTAAACATCCGGTATATCGCTCGCAAAATCGCAACGGCGGATAACCGTTTTACGGGATGGATCGAGCTGATGGCTGAGGTTGTTTTGCTCCGTCATAAACGCGCGGATCTTGGCCTTATCAAATTCCGGGAAATCACCGTCCCAATCGTTCTCATTACCCAAACCCCAAAGTATGATAGAAGGGTGGTTGTAATGTTGTTCTATCATGTTGGTCATCATGCGGCGGGCTTGTTCTTTATATATATTGCCACCCAAACCTCCGCGGCACCAGGGCTCTTCTTCCCAAACCAACAGGCCCAGGCTATCACATAAGTTCAAAACCTGGCGCGACTGTTGGTAGTGCCCTAACCGGATAAAATTGGCACCCATATCTTTTATCATCTGCATTTCGCGGATGGTCATGTCCTCGGTCATAGCGGCAGCTACACCTGCGGCATCTTCATGCCTGTGTGTACCGCGTAACAGCAGGTGCTTGCCATTTAAATAGAACGGCCCCTGCGCCGAAAACAGGAAATCGCGGAAGCCAATTTTTTCCTTGCGGGAATGGATATTGCCGTTTGCTTCGGCGGTAATCTCAACCGTGTATAAATACGGATCGGATGGTGTCCACAAGTGGGGCTTGTTGATATTGAATTTACAGATATCATTTTTGCCATCAGCGATGGAGGCTAACGTATACACGGCTGATTCAACGATCTTTCCCGAGGCATCGGTAACGGTTACTTTTCCGTTCAGTGTTTTCACCTTGTCGGGATCATAAAAAGATGACTTAATGTCTATCGAACCTGTTTTATAACCCTTATCCAAAACCGCGCTGGCAAATACATTTCCGATAGCGACGGCGGGTTGGTACACCAAATTCAGATACCGGTAAATCCCACCATACACATTAAAATCCGACATTTGAGATGGTATACTTTCCGCATCGCGGGTGTTATCGCAACGGATCTCAACAGGTACTTTCCCTTTAAAGCGTTTGGTAAAGGCTTCGGTCTTTTTAAAATCGGCAACAGCCTGTGTAATATCAATCCACCACTCATCATACCCGCCAATATGTGCGCCAACCTTAGTGGTATAAATATAAACCTCAGTTTTTTGGCCTGCACCCTCAAAATGCAGTATGGTATGGCCGTTTAAGTACGGGTTGCTAATATTTAGTTGTGTACGGTACCAGCCCGGCCCCTGGTAATAGTTTACATCCGGATCAACGGCATCGCGGGCGTTAAAGCAATGCGGCAAAGTTACCTTTTGCCAGATGGGATAGGTTTCGGGGCCATCTTTGGTAAGGGGGCGCACGGTTTCCCAAATGCTGCCCAGATCTTGCTTAACAAACTCCCAATTATCATTCAGGCGTATTTTTTGTTGCGCTGCGGCGATGTGGCCGGATAGTAAAACCAGCGCCAAAACAAAGTATCGTTTTATATGCTGCATTATTGCCACGGTTGGGTTTTTGGATACATGGCAAATGCTGTTTTAAAATCGATAGCCGGGTATTTGCCGTTCGCGGCAGTGCAAATACCCAGCATTTCGCTGTAGCCAATGGGTTCAATTTGCTTGTATTCCCATTGTTTTTGTTTTAGTAAGTATGGTAGGAGGTAGGTAATGCATTTTTCGATACCGCGGCCGTCTTTGGTGGTGGTATGCCATAAATCTATGCCGAGCCTGTCGCCAAGGATGGCTAATTTGCACCAGCCATCAAGGTTCATGCAGCTGTAGCCCCAGCTTTTTGTACGGGCCAATTCTAATGGCTGCTTGCCTTCAAGTGTGAATTGAGTATCCATGCGCAATACGGTTTGCTTTTTCAGCATATCATGCGCGAACTTTGTATCGCCGGTAAAAATGGCAAAATCAATAACCTGCATATCGTAAATGGTGCCATGGTTATTTTGGGCATCATGTTCATCCTTTCCGCCTTTACTTGTGATCAGCCATTTTAAATATTCGGCAAACCAGGTTTTAACACCGGCTTTCACATCATCGGTAAGGGCTTTGCTACCCGCCATCATCGCAAAAGCATCAGGGATATTGGTCAGCGCGCGGCTTTCTATAATACCTGTTCCCCTGCCATCATTTACACCGGGAACATATTGGGCGTAGTTGAGGTTAGGGTTCATACGTGTGGCCTCGTCAATAAAAAATATTTTTAACTGGTAGTTGGCCTTTTGGGCATATTCCTCTTTTCCTGTAAAGTAATAGGCAAGGCCTAACTTTTTCACATCAGTACACAGGTCATTTAGTTGCGTGTCATCGTGCAACTGGTATATTTCGGGGTTACGTTCCCCATCTTTACGAATGTATGGTTTGCCATCGGGTTTTGATGGATCAGCCCACCAATATGGTGCCTGGCTCATGTAATCATGCGGGTTGCCGCTTGGGGCCATGCGCGTTTTGCGGAGTGTTACCGAGTATGGTTCAGCTTTAAGTGCTTTATCGGCAGCGGTTAATAAAGTGGCTACAGCTTTTACAGCATCAGCATCGCCGGCCTGGTATTGCTTTTTAGCATTGGTCAGTTTTTGCTCATCCTGCAAAATGTAATTGCTTTGCGCAAAGGCATGGGATGCCATATCAACTAATAATACAACAAAAAGGTATTGAAGCAATGTAACATGCTTTAACATATGGTATAATTTAGATCAATAAGAAAGCGGGTTTAACGCTTTGGTTTATATTGGTGTGTAAAGATAAGTGATAAGAATCCGGAAAATCAAAAACATTTTTTCATAAAATACTGATTAATAGTTAATTACATTAGTTTTTATACGCTTTAATCACAATGCGAACAGCGCTTAAAGTATTGATTATTAACAGGCTAACATTTTGCCCCTCATTTTGCCATTACGCTATAATAATAATCGATATTTTTATGCGTGTAGCACCTGTTGTGGTAGCTTTTATAGGTTGGCTTTAAACTACACAGGTGCTTAGCAAAAAAAAGTTTTTATTAGCCGAATTGATAATTAGTATTGCCTTACTTGTAAATGATATTGACATGTGTTACTATAAAACAGGCCATCACTTATAATGAGACAGATGGTATTAGGTCATTTTAAAATACCTGCTTTGACCAACCCTGGCTTAACAAAAGGATTTGGAGATATTTAATAAATAGTTATAATTTTATGATAAATCCTAACCTGTTATTTTATGTACACCCAAACCGAAAAACGTAACAGTGCTGCAGCTCAGCAACATGCTAATATTGCGGGGCCGCAAGGTAAAGTACTCCCTGCGGTACCTGTGCAGCGCAAACAGGCAGTATTGCAAATGGCAGCGCCTCCGGCTGGCGAAATGAACGCGGCTGAAGGACACCTGGATGCGAGCCTTGTGAGGAAACAGATAGTTGACCTTGTGTACTCGAAGATAAAAAAGGAAGGGACCCAGTATAAGCTAACATCGTTGGTAGCAGCCAAGCGTTACCTGGTGGAGGAAGCCGACGGAGCAGCTTTCAGAAAATTTCAGGCAGCGGATGATGGCGAGCAAACCGCCATGACAAAGGAGCTTATGGCGCGACTTTATCATGATGCGGAAGCCGTAAAGGAAATTACACCCGAAATGCGCGATAACCTTGGCCGCGGGCTTGACGCCACAACCGGCGAGGGTGAAATAAGCGACCCGGATATTGCGGCATCAACAACCACGAAGGGCGCCGTGGCCAGTAACATGACTACAGGTAAAGCTTGTGTAATTACTGCCCTCATGTTTGCCGAAGGTGGCGGTGTATTGGGTGCACGGAGCGTTGAAGAACTGCACTTTATATTATCTACCCGCTTTAAAAGCACCTGGAGGCATTATAGCGAAGATGCGGTGTTTAAATCGTTATACGAGCATTTGGGCTATACCAAAACTACACCACCCCTGCAACGGAGTTTAGAAAACCTGGGTACAACCGTAGGTGCCGTTACAGTGGGAATGGCATCAATTGGCGGGCATATGGTTGGCTTCAAAAAGGATGGTACAGACCTTTACATCCGTGATAATGATGAGGGCCTGAAAAAAGTTGCAGCACATAACCGAAAAACTGAGATAGTTGTTGATTACTGGCACAAATAGGCTGTTTGACAATATCGCCTACCTAATTAGGTATATTCCTGTCTTATTTCAACATAACAGCTACCACCACTTCTATCAATTTGCGGGAGGCAGCCGCGTCAAGGTGCAGACCATCCGGCGTCATGGTTTCAATATCCAAACCAGGTATATCTAAGCCATTCACAAATAAGCATTTGTTTTGTTTTGCTATCTTTCTAAAAGCTTCGCTCATGGCCTTTACGCGTGCGCTGCCGCCTTTGTATTTTTCGGTTATCTCGGCCTTGTTACCGTAGGGCGTTGGCGAAATAATGACAATTTTAGCTTTATTGATGGTTGCGTATTTGCAGGTTTTTATGGTAGTGATGAGTTTTTGATAGTTTACCGGAACGTCCTGCTGTCTGTCGGCAAAAACAGCTTTGCCATCGTTCGTTCCAAGGTCGAGAATGATATAGTCGTAAGGTTTGTCGCCCGTGGCATCCGCGGCTTTTTTAAGGTTTTCGTTTATCACCGAAAGGGAGTTAAGCGTGCTATCGCCATTATTTAAAAAACCAACCGTGCGGCCCGATTTGCTGATGTTAAAAACCGTTGCATTGGGCAACGCCAGTTGCAGTTGTTTTGGCCAGCTCCAGGCAAAGGTGCCGTTGCTGTCGCCAAGGGTAAGAATATTGAGTTTCTTGTTGGACAGGGCAGCGGTTTGAGCGTAGGCAGCAGAGGTTGCCAAAAGGATGAATATCATAGCGTATTTAAGCAGTGCTTTCATATATCGATGTTTTTTAATTCAGTATTATGTTTACTACTCAGTGATCACAATTTTATCTATTGATACAAAGTTGCCTTTGCTACCGTAAAGGCTTTTTCGCTTGTCCGACCAGTTGCCATGTTCGCCTGCTACTGTAACGTTTAAAATGTAATTATCTTTTGGCAAAAGCGGGCTGATAAACTTTAACGAAGTCACCGGGTTTTTGCTGTACATATCGATGAGTGCGGATAGGATGGTTTTTCCTTTGCTGTTAGTTATGGTTACCTGCGCGTAACCACCATCGGGGCGCGATACACCAATAATACCGATCTGTTTACCATTAAACTTTATCGAAAAGCTGTCGCCCTTAACATCCGAATTGCTTGTTGTGGCCTGCTCTGACGTATTATGTTGCCATTTTCCGGAATAGGTAATGAGTTTTTGATCGGAATCATCAACGATTTTTTTGCCGGTTGATGAGATTGTGGCTATGCCAGTCTTCAGATCGATCTGCCAGGCATCACGATATGTGGGGATGGAGAGGGACGTCCCGGAAACGGTTAATGGCTGCCACACGTAAGTAGCTGCCGAGTATTGTTTTGGGTACGACCACCTGTCGCCCATAAACATATAAGTAGTGTCTTTTATGCCTTCTATCGGCAATACAAAAGTAGTTTGCGAGCCCCAGGTTAATGTTTCTTTTGGCGCGAAGAGCCCTCCTGCTATCCAGGGGCCATGTAAATTAGTGGCTGTAAAATAATAATTATCGTTACGCTCCCAACTGGTACGGTTTGACGCGAGGTAATAATAGGTATTGCCTTTTCTGAATATTGAGGGCGATTCGCCATCGGCTGCTATATCTTTATAAACCTGTTCGGTAATGCTTTTATAGTCGTCGCTTAGCTTAAAAATATTGCCACCATGAACCAGCAGGTAGCCGGAGCCATCTTTATCCTGGAAAGAACCCATATCCCATTTTTTGATGGGCTTGCCGTTAAACAGTATAGGTCCGCGGAAAGTATATGGCCCCGTAATGGTGTTTGATGTTGCATAGCCTATAAATTGATCGGTATAACCAAGCGTGTCGGCATGCATGAGCATAATGTACTCGCCGGTTTTGGGGCAATGCAGCACTTTGGCACGTTCGCCAACACGGTTTGGGCCAAGTTTGCCGCTGGCTTGCAGGGGCAGTGCCACGCTTTCAAATTTCCAATTGTAAAGATCGGGCGATGAGTAACAATTGAAACCTGCGAAGGCGTTGCTGGTATCGGTATGTGCTTCGCCAAAAAGGTAAAACCTGTTTTTATCCTTTACAATATTGGCTGCATGGGCGCTAACATTTTTCCCGCTTTGATCGAACAGCGGTATGCCCGAATAAATGGCATTATAACTACCCGGGTTTTGAGCGACCACAACATGGCTGATGGCAATAAAAAACACTATGGTTAATAATGAAAGAGCTGATTTAGTATCCATTAAACAACTTCAAAAATTGATTATCCGGTAAAGTTAAATAATGCTGTTTAAACAATGTATTTGCCGGCAATAACAATCCTGTTATCTTATCAATTTCCTCTATATGCTATCAATATTTACAATAGCGTAAGGGCTTTTAATTGTGTATATTTGCATCATACCATTAAAAAAATTATAAATATGTTAACTATAGGACAAAAATTCCCTTCATTTAGCAAAACAGCAGTTGTGAGCATTGAAAAAGGAAAAGAATTTGAAACATTAACTTCTGATTACTTAGTAAATGACGATAACGTTTGGACTGTAATGTTCTGGTGGCCAAAAGATTTTACTTTTGTTTGCCCTACCGAAATTGCTGAGTTCAACAAAAACTTTGGCGAGTTCCGTGATCGTGATGCACGCCTGATCGGTGCATCTACCGATTCTGAATTTGTACACGCTGCCTGGAGAAGAGATCATGCCGACCTGCGCGATCTTAAGTTCCCGATGCTGGCTGATACTTCAAAATCATTAGCTGAAGATCTGGGTATTTTAGAGCCTAACGAAAAAATTGCTTACCGTGCTACTTTTATTGTTGACCCACAAGGTATCATCCGTTGGGTTAGCGTTAACGACTTGAGCGTAGGCCGTAACGTTAAAGAAGTTTTACGTGTATTAGACGGTTTACAAACTGACGAACTTTGCCCTTGCAACTGGGAAAAAGGTCAGGAGACATTAACTGTTTAATTTCCCCTAATTAATTTAGTTATGAAGTCCCGGTACTTAGTTGTGCCGGGCTTTTTTATACCATAATAACATTTGCCATGAGCGAAACTACAGATATTATACAAGAGCTTTTACAAGGAGTAGGTTTAGCAGCTGATTACCGCACTGACAGCCTGACATTATTAGAAAAAGGCGAATCTCGCTATGTGCGAGACCTTAAATTGAACTTTACCAGCACCCTCACATCAGAACAATTAAGCAATAAAGAGTGTGCACTGTTGGGCTTATCTACAGCTATCAATAATAACAACAAACCACTAACGGTATTCTTTACTAAATATGCCGAAGAGCAAGGCTGTACACCCGAAGAAATTGCCGATGCCGTAGGTTGCGCATCGCTGCTGGCATCAAATAATATATTTTACCGTTTCCGTCACTTTACACAGAAGGAGAAATATACGCAGATACCGGCCCGCATCCGTATGCAGATCATGATGAAGCCTGCTACCGGCAAAGAATTTTTTGAGCTGATGAGCTTAGCTATATCAGCAGTGAACGGCTGCGAAATGTGTGTAAACGCGCACGAAAACTCATTAATACAAATGGGCACCACCGAAGAACGTGTTTTTGACGCTGTGCGTATCGCATCGCTGGTTACAAGCATGGGGAAGGTGGTTTTTTAAACCCTTTTTATAAAGGTTTGACAGCTTTTAAAAAGTTGTCAAACCTTTAAATAGCTTTAAGTATCACTCCTAAAATTGCAGCGGCAAGTATTACATGCGGCTCCTGTATTTTTTTAACGAAAGTTAATAATAACATACCGCCAAGGGCAATGAGCGCCGTAGGCACATCAACAATTGAACGACTTGCGATAATAAAAACAGAACCTACCAATGCGCCTATTACAGCCGCGGTAATACCATCTACAAATGCCTTAATGCTTGTGTTTTTGGCTATCTTTTTAAAATAGGGCGCTAATATTACTGTAAATAAAAAGCAGGGTAAAAAGGTAGCCAAAGCGGCCACCGCCGCTCCGGGGAAGCCATTTACCAAATAGCCAACAAAGCCAACGGTAATTACTACCGGGCCCGGTGTTATCATGGCTACAGCAACAGCATCAACAAACTGGTTTTCGGTAAGCCAATGGTAATCCTGTATTACGCCGGCATGCAAAAAGGGAACAATAGCAAGGCCGCTGCCAAAAACAAAGGTGCCGGCCTTCAAAAAAAACAGGCCAATCTGCCAAAGGGTACTTTTACTAAATGTCCAAAAGCCTGTTCCGGCAAGTAGCAGTACGGGCAGGGTACTTGGCTTGCGTAACCATGCAGGTGGTGCTTTTACGGCCATGTAAAGCAAACCACAACCAATAAACAACAATATTTGTTCCTGTTGGGTAATTACGGTGATGATAATGGCGATGGAATAAAACAGCCACAGCATCCAGTTCTGTTTAACAGAAGCCAAATTAAGCTTACCGACAGATTTTAACGTCAGTTTATATGCACTGATCGCAATAATACCTATTACGCCTGCCCCAACTCCGTAAAATACATCGCGCATCCATGAAAGTCCGCTGTAAAGCCGGTAGGCCATCCCCAACAAAAGCACCATAATAAATGACGGCAGTACAAAGGCTAAACCTATCAATGTTGCCCCTAACAAACCGTAATGCACAAAGCCAATATAAATACCCAATTGGGCCGCCAGGGGGCCGGGTGCTAATTGCGCCAGTGCAAGGCCTTCTTTATACTCATCTTCAGTTAGCCATTGTTTGCTTTCAACAAGGTCGCGGTGCATATAGCCTACTAATGCCACCGGCCCGCCAAAACCCCATGTGCCAAGTTTGAGAAAGTAAACGGCGAGCTGATATAAAGTATATTTCCTGTTTTCCATCATTTAAAACGCTATGCCGAATTGAAAACCAATGGTTGCCGCAGTTGGCTTATCGTTACCAAAGCGTACTGGTAATGGCACCGCCACAAAATAGCTGCAATCTTTATTTTTGATTACAGTTTTATTAAATACCGGTGTAAACCCATAACGACCTGAAGTTTCGAAAGCGGCGCGCCCGGCAAATGTAAAACCCTTGCCCAAAGAAAGTAATACACCCGGGTGGAAAAGAAAGTTATTCATTTTGCTACTACCGCTCTCCGCACGAACAGTGGGTACAAACTCCATCGAAAAGCCAATTTTAGGACTTTTCCACAGGTTAATGCCCACAGGCATTCCAACAGTGTAATACTTATCAAAATTAGCTTCAGTACCGGCGCTGCTAAAAGTAACCAATGGGTGTAAAATTCCTACGTAGGCGGTAACTTTAGGATAAGTTTGCGGTGTAGCGCTTTGAGCGTTTACTTTGGCAGCAACGCCTGCCTGTAAACAAATAGCGGTAATAAAAAGTATCTTTTTAAATAACATGGGCAGAAATTTTCTGCAATGTTATACTGCATATAGCTATTTAAATAGAACATTCTTTACGCATTTGTATCCTTTTTACCTTTTTGCGATGCTTTTTTATAATGAGAAGGATTTTGCCCGGTTTGCTTTTTAAAAGCCCGGTTAAAATGGCTTTGATCGGCAAAGCCTGTAAGGTAGGCTATTTCGGTGAGCGAATAGCTTTGGGTTCCCATCAGTTGTATGGCTTTGTCTATGCGCTGTTTGCGCATATAATCACCAAAGGACAAATTATCGAAATGCTTGGAAAACTCGCGCGAAAGATAAGCCGGGTTGATCTCCAGTTCTTCGGATGCCTGCTGCAGGCTAAGCGTCATATTGGTATCTAACTGGTCCTGTATCATTTCACGCAGTTCTTTTGCCCATACCGGCGCTTTTTTGCCCTTTTGTTGTTTAAGGTATTGGTTATAAACCTGCAGTAACATTTGCTCCGCCGGTCCGGCTTGTGTATGCTTTAATCCATATAAATGCGTTGCCCAATTGTATAAACCATCGTATATGATGAGGCCGGTCTTAAGCAGTTCCTGGTCATCTTTAATAGTGTAAGCCAAGCCGGCAAATACAGCCTCCAGGCCTGCCGATTGCGGTGCAAAATCATGCCGGTCGGTATCGGCACCACGCACAATCAGCGCCAGCCTGTCTAATGCGGCATCTTTTAACTGGTGTTTTTTTATGAAGTAATCAAAAGTACATTGGTCTTTATAATGTGTATATTCAACACCGGGAATATCAAAAGGGGTTGCACCAAGTTGTTTTGCCTTGCTCAAAACATCCTCATACGGCACATAAATAATTTCGGCATCCTTATCAATAAAACGTTTAATAAGCCAGGGACAGGCCAAACGGTCAATTTTCGGTCGCTCTCTGGTTATCCATTTCATAATGGTTTATTTCAATTCGCCCTTCATTTTCGATGCAATGAGTAAGGCCTGGTATGCATTTACAATGCCACCTGTTTTTGACAGGCTTGTAAAATCAACCATTTTATCGGCGCTGCCCGGTAAAAGCACCTTAACACCAACTAATGGTTTAGCTGATTGCAGTATTACCTGCTTTACCTGCCTGGCGCTCAGTTTGGGGTAGTACTCCATTACTAAGGCCGCAATGCCTGCCGTAATTGGCGATGCAAAGCTGGTGCCATCGGCAGTGTTAAACTCTGCGTCTTTATCTATAGATGTTACTTTTACGCCAGGAGCAAACACATCAACCCCTTTTTTGCCATAATTGCTAAAGCTTGATGCCATGTCCCGGTCGAGCTTACCGGCTGAAGCGCCAACACAGATCACGTTGGCCGCATCGCTACCTGAGCCATCAGCAAAAGTATCATTAGGGTACTCGGGCTTTAGGTCTACGTTTTGGTTATCATTGCCCGCGGCCTGTACCAACAGTACATTTTTAGCGGCAGCATATTTAAAGGCGGCGTCAACCCAGTCTTTATGCGGCGATATTTTTTTGCCGAAGCTCATATTAATTACGCGTGCGCCGTGGTCAACCGCGTAGCGTATGGCGTTGGCAATATCCTTATCATATTCATCCCCGTTAGGTACAGCTTTAATAGGCATAATGCGCACGTTATCGGCAACACCATCAATACCATAACCGTTACCACGTACAGCACCAATTAGTCCGGCCACGCCTGTTCCGTGCGATGCATCTTCCCATTTTACATTGTTGTTACCGTAATGGGGGTTGGTATTATCATCAGGGTTATCGCCAACAATATTTTTGCGGGCATCAAGGTCGGGGTTAATATCGTTATTATCTTTTGTCAGTTCCTCAGTTAATTCACTCAATATTTTAGAGCTGTTGCTACCGGGTTCCTGTTGAAATATCATCGACCAGATGTTTTTGCTTTGAGCAACAGTATCATTGGCTGTCTGTAACTTATCCAGATCGGCCTCATTAAAGCTTCCGTTAGCCGAGATATTTAAATTGCGTTTAACAACGGCGCTGGTAACCTCCAGGGCGTTCATCATCGGTGTAAGCTGTTTAATTTCTTCTGCCGATTTTGCAACAGTCGAATCATGCACGGCCTGCACCTTTTGCCAATAAGCAAATTCTTTTTTGTTGGTAGCGGTAGCAGCGGTCAGGGTGAGGTATTTATCTTTCAGTTTGGCGTATTCGCGTATTTCCTCGGTAGTTTCGTTATAATCACATTTGTTGTTGGGTCCTCCTAAAAAGTTCCAGCCGTGTACGTTATCAACATAGCCATCATGGTCGTCATCAATACCGTTACCGGGAATTTCTTTGGGGTTTGTCCACAGCACACTTTTCAAGTCGGTTTGAGCAGTGTCGCAACCACTGTCAATGGTGGCTACAATAACCGTTTTACTTTTTTTACCTTGTAAAAACTGGTAGGCCTGCTTTAAGCTGATGCCGTAATATCCATCGGTTTTATAATCTAACTGATGCCAGTTTTTGGGTGGCGGGTTAACAACGGTTATGGCTGCATTTTGCGCATTTGCGGCAAAACTTAATAACAATGCTCCGGCAAGTGCAAAGCAAGGTACTTTATTAAACAGGTTATTCATTAACTAAAAATTTGGTACAATATATTACAAATCACACTCACATTAAACTGAGTAAGTCATAAAATGTTATTTCGGTATGGTTAATTATAATGTACCAATGGTATGACATACTTTTACAGCAGATATAAACAGTAGCAATAAATAAGTACGTTGCAACGTTTATAAGTATAAATGTATTGCCTATGGCTTTAAACGGAGGTTAAAAATCCTCTTCAGTTTATCGGAAGCCCTAAAAAACACCGCTCCCTCTCAACTTAAAAAACAGTATTCTTTTCAATTTACAATCAGGTAGTTAGCTGCTTTTTTGTTAGACATTAGGGATATGTTGAAAACTAAATGAATGGGTGGGATGTATTTATGGCTAACTTAAACACAGTAAAAGCCCCGGGTTGATACTATATTTAATAACAGGCTAAGCAGAAGTTCTGCAAACACAATTGAATGGAAGAAGAATTTGAATTTGATTTTACCGAAGACCCCAAATTTTCGGTAGAACGATACGAAGAGATGATCCGCAACCATGATCAGTACTTTTTTGATGCACAGGCGTTTGAGAACATCATCGATTACTACATTGAAAAAAACGATCCGGTTAAGGCATTACAAGTAGTAGAATACGCACGCGCCCAACACCCTTTCGCATCTGTTTTCCTGATCAAGCAAGCGCAACTGTTTGTGGTAACCAACCGCATCAGCGAAGCTTTTGCCGCCTTGGAAAAGGCTGAAACATTTGAGGCCAGCGATGCCGATATTTATATCATCCGCGGTAATTTATACGAAAGTATAGAGCGTTACCCTGAAGCTTTGGAGAACTACGAAAAAGCACTCGGTATGGCCGAAGAGATAGATGA
This sequence comes from Mucilaginibacter rivuli, assembly GCF_019391655.1. Taxonomy (GTDB): domain Bacteria; phylum Bacteroidota; class Bacteroidia; order Sphingobacteriales; family Sphingobacteriaceae; genus Mucilaginibacter; species Mucilaginibacter rivuli. The sequence goes on from NZ_JAHXPQ010000001.1 coordinate 610,355, forward strand.
CATATTGTTGCATATTGCCTACGTTCATCAAAATATGGGCGATTATGAAACAGCCATAACCCACCTGAAACTGTGCCTGGAGCAGAACATGGAAAATCAGGATGCCCTATACGAACTGGCTTTTTGCTATGATGTAATGGACAACCAGCAGGAGAGTATCCAGTTTTACCAGCAATATATTGATAACGAACCTTACAGCTACGCCGCGTGGTATAATTTAGGCAACGCTTATACTAAGTTGAGCTTGTTTGAAAAAGCAATAGATGCTTACGATTATGCCATACTGATAAAAGATAGCTTTGCATCGGCATACTTTAATAAGGGCAACGCTTTGGTTAACCTCGAAAAATTCGCGGAAGCCATTGAAGTGTACCGCCAGACGTTTGAATACGAACAACCTAATGCCGATACCTATTGTGCTATTGGTGAGTGTTATGAAAAGCTGGAGCAGATGGATGATGCCCGTGCTTTCTATAAAAAATCGGTTAAAATGGATCCTAAGCTGGCCGATGCCTGGTTTGGTGTTGGTGTAACGCTTGATTTTGAAGAACGCTATTTTGAGGCGCTGCACTTTTATAAAAAGGCGCTCGACCTGGATATATCAAACGCAGATTACTGGTTCGCCATTGCCGATGCTGAATACAAGCTTGGCCATTTAACCGAAGCTGAGTTCGCCTACGAAAAGGTGGTTGACCTGAACCCCCTGGATACCGATGCCTGGCTGGATTACTCATCGATTTTATACGAACAAAAGAAACTGGAAACGGCTATCGAGATTATTGCCGAAGCGATAAAGAACAATCCGGATGCAGCTGAACTGTATTACCGCATGGTGGCTTATTTATTTGCCAAAGGTGAGTACAATGAAGCTTTGGTAACGTTAGAGCAGGCGCTGAGCACCGACCCGGAAAAGCATTTTATTTTGTTTGATTACCTGCCGCAACTGCAGGAAAACAAAGTTATTATCGATATTATAAACAGATACACAAAATAATTGTTGTCACATTGTTGAAATAGTATGATCCAAAGCTTTTATAGTTTTGGATTTTTTATGATATTTGCATTAATACTTTTAGTTATAGACTATAACTAAAAAGAATAATAAAAAACACATCGTTTAAATGAACTACGAATTAAACAACATTCCGGCACGTACAGTAAAACCCCGCACAAACGGGCTAACCATGGTAATGGATAAAGGCTTAAGCTGCCGCCAGGCCGAAGATTTTATAGATGTTGCAGGCCCGCACAGCGATATTATTAAGTTGGGCTGGGCAACATCCTTTGTAACGCCTAAACTGCAGGAGAAATTAGATATATACAAAGCAGCCGGTTTGCCGGTTTACTTTGGTGGTACCTTATTTGAAGCCTTTATTGTACGTAACCAGTTTGATGATTATTGCCGCATACTGGATAAGTACAAAATGGAATATGCCGAGGTGTCGGATGGGTCCATTACTATTGAGCATGATGTAAAATGCGAATACATCCAAAAGCTAAGTAAACAGATCACTGTTATATCAGAAGTAGGATCAAAGGATGTGCAGAAAATATTTGCTCCTTACAAATGGATTAAACTGATGAATGCCGAAATTGAGGCTGGTGCCTGGAAAGTAATTGCCGAAGCCCGCGAAAGCGGTAATGTAGGTATTTACCGCGATTCGGGAGAGGTAAGGCAGGGTTTGGTTGACGAGATATTAACTCAAATACCACAGGAAACCATTATATGGGAAGCGCCGCAAAAAGCGCAGCAAACCTGGTTCATTAAATTGTTGGGTACCGATGTTAACCTGGGCAATATTGCCCCAAATGATGTGATCCCGCTCGAAACTTTACGTTTGGGATTAAGGAGCGATACTTTCGATTATTTCTTAAACCAATAATTACATTTGCACGTTAATGTTTTATAAGCGTTATTTATCGCTTGTTAATATGCAAATACAATGAAAAAATTCGGACTGATAGGATTCCCGCTTTCGCACTCTTTCTCCAAAAGGTACTTTACCACAAAATTTGAGAATGAAAAGATAGACGGACATAGCTATGAGCTTTTTTCGCTGGAAAATATTAAAGATTTTCCGAAACTGTTGGATGAGCACGAAGGTCTTTGCGGCATAAATGTAACAGTACCCCATAAGAAGAATATTATGCCTTACCTGGATTGGATCAGCCATGATGCCAAAGAGGTAGGTGCTGTAAATTGCATCCGTGTAACTTCCGAAAGCCCGGTACAGGCGGCCTTTGATGGTGAATTAGGTGTAAAGGGCCATAACTTTAAATTAGAAGGTTACAATACCGATATATACGGTTTCGAAGAATCGCTAAAACCGCTACTTACCAATGCGCATACAAAAGCATTGATATTAGGTAATGGCGGAGCAGCCTGCGCGGTAAAATACGTGCTTGGGCAATTGGATATTGAATACCAAATAGTAACCCGCAGGGCAGAGGAGGGCTGCATTTTATTTGGCCAGCTTACGCCCGAAATGGTAGCCGGGCATAAACTTATTGTAAATACCACACCGGTAGGTACAAGCCCCAATGTTGATGAATGCCCGCACATACCATATGAAGGTATTACGCCGGAGCATTTATTGTATGATTTGATCTACAACCCCGCGCAAACCCTGTTTCTAACAAAAGGTATTGAGCAGGGATGCATGACAAAGAACGGCTACCAGATGTTGGAGTTGCAGGCCGAAAGATCATGGGAGATTTGGACATCAAAAACCAAGCACCCATGAAAAACCTGGTATGCTGCTTAGTTATCATATTCTTATTTTCAGCTTGTGGTAACCGCGATTATTCGCCCAAGCCACGTGGATATTTCCGGATCAAATTTCCCGAAAAGGCCTACCGGGAGTATTCTGGCGGTTGCCCCTTTACTTTTGATTATCCCCAATACGCACGTGTAGTGCCTGATACCGAACGCTTTGTTAAACCTTGTTGGCTTAATGTACAATACCCTCAATTTAATGGCACGCTGCATTTAAGCTATGAGCATATTACATCCAAAAAACTTTTTGATGAGTTAATTGAAAAATCGCACACGCTGGCATTTAAACATACCATAAAAGCCAGCTCAATTGATGAAATGCGATTGATATATCCCGAAAAAAAGGTGTATGGTATTTATTATATTATTGATGGCAACGCGGCATCATCGGCCCAGTTTTTTTTAACGGATAGTACCAAAAACTTTTTACGCGTATCGCTTTATTTTAACAGTCCGCCACGGCTCGACTCGATACAGCCCGTACTCAATTTTGTAAAAAAGGATATGGACGTGATGATAAAAAGCTTTAAGTGGAAGAATTAATGAAGTCGGGAGTTCTGAGTCGAAAGTCTTGAGTCTTTTTAATCGTGTTTGACTTTAGACTACCGACTCAAGACTTTGGACTTAAAATCTTATTTTTGAAACATGCTGCAATTACAGATATTTCCCAATAATCCCTACCAGGAAAATACCTATATCCTTTTTGATGGTTCGGGTGATTGCGCCATCATTGATCCCGGTATGTATACTGCAGCCGAGCAAAACGTGGTGACGAACTTTATTAAAGCTAATGGCCTTAAGCCGGTTTTGCTACTTAATACCCATTGCCATATCGACCATGTTTTGGGTAACCATTTTGTTTTTGAACAATATGGCTTAAAGCCGCAATTTCACAAAGGTGAATTGGATGTGCTTACCGCCGTACCGGCTTATGCGCCACAAATGGGTATGCGCTATGAAGTATCGCCATTGCCCGATACGTTTCTACCCGAAACAGGCACCGTTACTTTAGGCAACAGTAAATTGGAATTAATATTTGCTCCCGGCCATTCGCCTGCACATTTGTGCTTTTATGCCCGTGAAGAGAATTTTTTGATAGGTGGCGATGTGCTGTTCAGGAACAGTATTGGCCGCACTGATCTGCCCGGTGGTAATTTTAAGCAGCTGATAGATAACATCGAACAGAAACTGTTTACCCTGCCTGATGACTGTGTTGTTTATCCCGGACACGGCCCCGAAACCACCATTGGTTACGAAAAGCAACATAACCCATTTTTAAATTAAGCTGATTTTGAATACTTCGGTTTACATAGCCAGGCGGTACCTGTTCTCGCGCAAAAGCACACATGCCATTAATATCATTTCGGGGATATCAACATTAGGTGTTTTTGTAGGCAGCGCGGCACTGATTATTATCCTTTCGGGATTTAATGGTATGGAAGACATTATTGTAAAAATGTACAATAACTTTACTCCACAGCTAAAAATTGAACCTAAACAGGGCAAAACCTTTAACCCTAATACCACATATTTTAACACGCTACATAAAAACAAAGCATTGGTGTCGTTTACTGAAGTATTGGAGGAGCATGCCCTGGTAAAATATGGCGACAGGCAGGTGATAAGTACTTTAAAGGGAGTTAGCGATGAATTTTTAAACAACAAAGCGTTAGATAGTACGCTTGATGGTGGCGCATTTGTACTTAAAAAGGATAAGCAGCCTTTTGCCGTGGTTGGCTCAATAGTTCAGGGTAATTTATCTGTTAATGTAAAAGATAGTTTTACCCCGCTACAAATTTTTACGCCAAGCCGGGCTAAGTCAGGTTCGGTTATCCCGATAGATGAGTTTAAATCGAGATTCATATATCCATCGGGATCGTTTACTATGCAACGTGATTTTGACGATCGCGTAATTACCCCACTCGACTTTGCCCGCGACCTGCTCGATCAGCCCGTAAACATATCAGCCATTGAGCTTAACTTTAAGCCCGGAACAGATATTGACGCCATACAGCATGAAATTAAGGATAATATAAACACCCAATTTACGGTGCATAACCGTTCTGAGCAAAATACCCTGTTGTATAAAATACTGCACCTCGAAAAAGCATCAACCTTTTTAATACTCGCGTTCATACTTATTATAGCAATATTTAATATAGTGGGTTCGTTAACTATGCTGGTAATGGATAAACAAAAAGATATTGCCATACTTGCCAGCCTTGGCGCGGCAGGCAGAGTAATACAAGGGATTTTTTTTGTGGAGGGTATGCTAATTACCTTATCGGGATGTATTGCAGGTATGGTTGTAGGCTTTATATTCAGCATTTTGCAAAAGTACTTTGGCATGATAAAAATGGATGTGGATATGCCTTTCCCGGTTCAGTTTAGGATTACCGATTTTTTATTGGTATTTTTAACTGTTACCGTAATAGGTAGCATTGCATCGGCCATTAGCGCCCGCATAAGTGTAAAAGGTTTAGACGAAATAAAACAGGATTTGTAAATTTGGAGCGCATGAAACTAAAATACCTTTTACCCGCCCTGTTAATTACCGCAGTTTTTGGTTGTAAACATAAAGATAAGCCGGCAACACCTGCGGTATACAAAGGGTTATACAGTTTTGGCCCCGAGGTAAAATCGTTTAAAGATTGCGAAACCGGCAGTGAGTTTTGGGCTACCGATAGCTCAGCAACGCTCGAACTACAATACTCGCAGCTAAATTTTGCCAAGCCTTATGAGCCAGTGTATGTTGAGGTTGAAGGCGATAAAGTTAAGGCATCAAAAGCCGATGGCCTGGATGCGCAATATGACAGCATATTGGTAGTGAAAAAGTTAGTTAAAATTACCAAGGTTATCCCGCCGGATATGTGTAATTAGTACGGATAGATATTTTCTCCCCTTTACAATTAAAAATTATACGTAAACCTGAAACCTTGTATCACAGGTATATCGCGGCCGTAGGCAAAGCCATAATCTAAACGAACAAAGCTACGTTTTAAACCCACATAATACTCTTTATAACCGGGCAAAAGCTGCTGCGTTAAAAAGGAGCCGCCTATTATTTCTTCAATGTTTAACTTGCGTATCAGCGGCAGCTTGTTTAAAAAGAAACCGGCAAAATTATGTTCGTAGTGCGCTTCAACATATTCTTTATCGGTACTGTAAGTATAAAAGTTGAGGAAGTGGAAACTGCCCAGGTCTGAGCTGAAAAAGAAACTCTGGCCACCGCTAAAATGTTTAAAATCGGGGTAGTACAAATTTTTGGTATCGAAAAACTTACCTGCCGATATAAAGTAAGAACCAAAACCATAAATGCCTGTTTTGATCTGATCCTGGAAAAAATCTACTGAAATAAAGTTGTAATCAATATCCGACCCTAACCAATTTAGTCCTTTACGGAAGTTGATACGCAAACGCGGATAACGTGTAGGCTCAATAAATTTGCCTTCGGGGTTAATGGTATATTGCTGGTTAAAAGTAAATGTTGCCGAGGCGCGGAGTGTAAGCGCCTGGTGATTAGGGAATAATGATGGATTATTAGGATCGATAGGGTTGTTTGATGTAAACTTTATGCTATCTTTTGTGAGCGCGAAATTGGTGGTATTATTAACCGATTCGCGATAAGCATATTCTATCTGCCCGTTCAGTAAAATACCATTATGTACCTCACCTTGCGCCCCTGCCATAGCAAAATCTGATTTGTACAGCTTAACGTAGTTATTACCCAGGAATAAACTGCTCAACGAGTTTAAAAACAAACTGATGGTGCCTGAATTGTTCAGATCGAGGAAATCAGAACCGAAACGTCCGTAAACTGCCGCTTGTTTTAATGGGTTATACCTGTAATTAATGGCCGTATTAAAGGTGAGTATCTTATCTGATGTACCGTACCTTAATTCGGGGTTAATGGTTAAGGTTTTACTGCGCTCATACTCTTTTTTAAATTCGGGCCGTAAATCGGTACTCCAGCCCTCAACGGTATTGTAAAAAAACATTTTTAACGGATCGGGTACGCTTACGGTTACTTTTTTATACGGATCGTGGTATTGGTATCCCTTTAAAAAGTATGGTATTACCCTGAATTTATTATTATTGCTTTTAACCGAATCGGTTATGGCTTTATTGCCCTTGTCTTTTTCGGCAGCATCAAACAGGCTATAATATCGCTTTTCATCAGGTAGCAAGGGAATGGCCCGGTTGGTATTCCAAAAAACAGAATCGCGTTTATTGGTTTCTTTTCCTACCTCAAAAACTTCGCCGTTAAAAAAGTTAGGTTTAAAATTTGGTTCGGTATCGTAATTGTTGGCTACGCCTAAAAAATAGCCAACATATTTAAAGCCCAGTATTTTCCCGGTAAAGTTAAAGTTTACAGATAGTGGCATCCAAATGCTATCCTTAACGGGGATGTATTGCTCCTGTATATTCAGTGTATCCACAAAATCTATTTGCGCGCGTTTGTATAAATGAAGGTCAACACCGTACAAGCGCCAGTCTTTTTCAACAATATAAATTACACCATGAAAAACATGTTCGTTTTCGTGCCTCGGTTCAACCTGTAGTACATCAATGGTTTTATCATCATCGGTAAAACGCTCAAGCAGGGTATATTTATAAAACCGCAAAGCATTATCGGCAATTGGCGATACATACTGTCTATTGCTCAAACCATCCCACGATAGCAGGTTAGCGTACATATTGATCTGCATATCGGTAGCGCGGTTAAAATTAAAAGGATTGTCGCCCCCGGCACGTTTAAGCCCCTGCATTACCTCTTTTACCTTGCCCGGGTTTTTATAATTGAATTGCGATATCGATTCGAACAGGCTGATAATGCCGCGTCGCTGCGGATCGAGGTTAAGCACTTTGGCCACATCTTCCTTTAAAAAGGTTTGCGGGGCATTCAGTAACTTTTGAACAGCTTTAAGATATATCTGGCAGGAGTATTCGTTTACCTGGTCATGATAAAATTTGCGTTTAGCAATTACCTTGCGCATAATGATGGTGGCGCTGTCCAATTCAGTATCCTGTGGTAAAAAAGTTTCGAGTGTGTAGTTTTCAGGTTCGAGGGTAATGTTCAACTTCGCATTCTTATTATGCACTGTAACATCGCCTGTTTGCTGCTGATAGCTGATAAACCTGAACACTACCGTATAGCTGCCGTTGGGTACTTTTAACTGATAAAAACCATGCTCATTTGCAATGGTACCATTACTGGTGCCATGAATATAAACCGGAACAAAGGGAATAGGGTGATCGCGGTTATCGGTAACAACACCCTCAATAATATGTTCCTGTGCGCTGGCAGCGTTACAGCATATAAATGTTAGTAATAAAAACGCTGCAATTAACCGCATATAGAGCAGTGAGATACTGGTGTGATCATAAAAATATAAAGCCGCGGCATTATTTCCAAATAGATTTAAACGCTCAATTATTGCAGAACGGTATCAATATCAGGCTATTTTTTTAATTTCACGGCCTCAATGAAAAAAATACACTACTTACTGCTCGGTTTAATAACCATTTCATTAAGCAGTTGTTTTGCTTCTGTTTTAGGTTCGGCTATCAGATTAGGATTTAAAATGGGCGTTTACTCAATCCTGATATTGTTCGGGCTGCTATGCTGGGTAATTATAAAGCGCGGTAAAAAGAAACGGTAGCTTAATATTTGCGATATAGATTATACAGCACATCCATTTCGGGCCCCGAAAACTGCGGGTCGATATTGGTTTGGATAAAGTGCCTTTTAAAAGCGATGATGGCCGATTTAAGGTCGCTGGTATCATAACCTACAATGCGCAGCGCCATTATAATATCCATATCATCAGGGCAGGGTATCAGCGTATCATCATACCATAAACCGAAGCCTTTTTTAGCCAGTGTTTTCCATGGGAAATACACGCCGGGATCCTGCTTGCGCGGCGGGGCAATATCCGAGTGGCCTATAAAATTTGCCGTAGGGATATTGTAAGCCTTTTTCAATTTGGTTAATAAAGCCAGCAGGCTGTTTATTTGAGCTGGGGCAAAGGGCTCCTCACTGGTATTATCCAGTTCAATACCTATTGATGAGCTGTTTACATCAGTATTGTTGCCCCATTTGGCCACACCGGCATGCCATGCGCGCAGGTAATCATTCAGCATGTGGTATATTTTGCCATCGCGGCCAATAACGTAGTGCGCGCTTACCTCTCTTTTGGGATCGGTAAAAGCAGTAAGGGTTTCTTGGGCTGTTTTTTGTGCGGTATAATGAATGATGACATAGTTAGGTTTACGTAAACCAAAATTTACGGTACCCACCCAGTCTGACGGTATTACCGCCGCTGCCGAATCTGTTAAAGTAACCGGCTCGGTTAACCGGATGGTTTTGGTTAGGGCTTTAGCTTGCTTACGGTATTTTTTATTAGTAATATCATAAGGAGTACGGGCACACGAGGTGATGGTAAGGATAATGGCAACAAACAAACAGGTTTTGCAGAGATAGCATTTCATTGACCTAAAGATAATAATTAAACACATAAATTTGCCCTGCACATAAACAAACACATCTTCCATCAACAAATGAAATACCGCCACATCTTTTTTGATCTTGACCACACCATTTGGGACTTTGATAAAAATGCTGAAGAAACCTTACAGGAATTATTTGTTACCTACAAACTTGCAGCATTGGGCTTAAACTCAGCCGATGCTTTTATAGAAACCTATACCCGCAACAACCACCAGCTTTGGGCTGACTACCATGTGGGCAAGATCAGCAAAGAAACCCTGCGCGAAACACGCTTTAAAAAAACATTCTTGGATATGGGTTTAAGCCCGGAGCTGATTCCCCTGCAGTTTGAAGATGATTACGTTACGCTTTGCCCCACAAAAAACAACCTTTTTCCTGATGCGCACGCCACTTTGGAATACCTGTATAATAAATACCCCCTGCACCTGATATCAAACGGCTTTTTGGAATCAACAGAAATGAAGATCGGTAAAACCGATTTAGGTAAGTATTTTCAAAATGTTATCATATCCGAAGTTGTAGGCGTTAATAAACCCGATAAAGCAATTTTTGAGCATGCACTTAATTTGGCAGGCGCGGTAAAAGAGGAAAGCATTATGATAGGAGATAGTATTGAGGCCGACATACGCGGCGCATTAAACTTTGGTATGGATGCCATTTATTTTAACCCGGCCGGGTTACCCAAACCCGGTGATGTGCCTTTACAAATAACTCATTTAAATGAGTTAACTTTGATATTATGAGCATAGCCGCCGATAAAAAGAATATTGAAAATACCCTGCTTGTTTACCGGCAAAAACTTGACCAAATACCCGACGACCAGTTTAATGTTACCCCGCCCGGCGGTGGCTGGAGCTATGCCGAAGTGTATTCGCATATTATGCAGGCAACCGTTGCCTCATTTATCGCGGTAGAAAAATGTAGCAACGGCACAGGTAAAACAGATACAAAGCGCATTAACTGGCTGGCATGGTTGGTTTTGGTAGCCGGTGTTTTTCCGGGTACTAAGTTTAAAGCGCCGGCATCCATTGCCGGTATGGTAGCCGATATCAGCAAAGAAGATGCCCGCAACCTCATCATTAAAGTAAAAAAACGGCTGGACGAAGTAATTCCCAACATATCAGGTTCATCCGCGTTTTGTAAATTGAAACATCCCCGTTTTGGTATGCTTAACGCTAAGCAATGGCTTCGCTTTACCGGCATCCATTTAACGCACCATATTAAACAACTTAAACGCATCGAAAAAAAATTTCAGAAACGTTAAACATTTAACAATTAACGTTGTCTTAATATTCAGATAATCTATTAGTTGGATATTTGCATTTAATACAGATGAATACAGAGTTAGTACATGTTTTTGAAGTGGGTTTGTTTTTGCTTGCACTTGGTGCATTTTACCTCAGCCCCTTTGAATTGAGCGTTAATGAGGACGAAGACGACGAGTAAAAACAGAGCACGCTGCCACAATTTAACCGGCTTAAATAGCCGTACCGCAAGGCTCACCTTCAAAAACTGCAAATCCCCCGTAACCTTATGGTAAAGCGCGAAGTAGATATTGCGGTAATAAGCGATGTGCATTTAGGCACATACGGCTGCCAGGCAAAAGAGCTTTTAAAATACCTGAAAAGCATAAAACCCAAAATTCTGATCCTGAACGGCGATATTATTGATATATGGCAGTTCAGTAAATCATACTGGCCTGAGGCACACATGAAAGTTGTGCGCCGCATACTCAAGTTTGTTACCGATGGTATTCCCGTTTATTACCTTACCGGCAACCACGATGAAATGTTGCGTAAATTTGCCGATTTTGACCTGGGCAGCTTTAAGCTCATGAACAAAGTATTGCTTAACATTGATGGTAAAAAGGCCTGGATATTTCACGGCGATATTTTTGATGTAACCATGCAGCACTCCAAATGGCTGGCAAAACTTGGTGCTGTTGGGTACGATACGCTGATCATCATTAACAGTATGGTAAATAAGGTGCTTACCGCAATGGGCAAACCCAAAATGAGCTTTTCGCAAAAAATAAAGGGCAGGGTAAAAGAAGCCGTTAAATTTATTAACCATTTTGAACAAACCGCCGCTGATCTGGCGATTGATAAAGGGTACGATTATGTGATATGCGGGCACATACACCACTCCGAAATACGCGAGATAAAACACTCGGATGATACAGGTTCGGTACTATATCTTAACTCGGGCGACTGGGTAGAAAGTTTAACCGCACTTGAATATATGAACGGTAAATGGGGTATATATAAGTATGATGCCGAGCAGTTTAAAACTGAGGCTGAAGACGACGATAAGACCGATGCTGAGGATCTTGACGCTAAGATGAATGTTATTGACCTGTTAGCACGCTTTAAGCAGGAAACCCACTAAAAGATATGCCCTAAGTGGTTATATTTGCTAAATAACATTTATGAAAATACTTTACGCTATACAAGGAACAGGCAACGGGCACATTAGCCGTGCACGCGAAATCGTTCCGCTGCTGCAAAAGTATGGCGAGCTTGACCTGGTAATTAGTGGCACCGAGGCCGAAATGAAATTACCGCAAGCGGTTAAGTATACTTTTCATGGTTTTAGCTTTGTTTTTGGCAATAAGGGCGGTGTTGATAAATGGGCCACTTACAAGCTGATGGACCTGAAGCAGCTTTGGAAGGATATGCATGCCATCCCGCTAAAGGAATACGACCTGATCATTAACGATTTTGAGCCTGTTACCGCATGGGCGTGCAAGCTGCAAAAGATAGAGTCTGTTTCGCTAAGCCATCAATGTTCCTTCGTATCGAAAAAAACACCACGGCCACGCTGGAGCGTAGCCGAGTTATTATTGAAATACTACGCGCCGACAAACCATTGTATCGGTTTCCATTTCGACAGGTATGATACCTTTATCAATACCCCGGTCATACGCAGTGAGATACGTAACCTCGAACCTAAAAACTTAGGGCATTATACCGTTTACCTGCCTGCCTATGATGACAGGACGCTGGTGAAATACCTGTCGCAGATAAATGTGCCCTGGCAGATATTTTCAAAAAGACAAAAAAAGGCTTATACCGAAGGCAACGTACAGGTAAGCCCGGTAAACAACGAAGCCTTTAATTTAAGCGTTGCCAATTGCGAAGGCTTGCTTACAGGCGGCGGCTTTGAAGGCCCCGCCGAGGCATTGTTCCTGCAAAAGAAATTGATGATGGTACCCATGGCCTACCAGTATGAGCAGGAATGTAATGCTCTTGCCGCATCAAAGTTAGGTGTACCCGTTATTAACGAGATAAATGATAGCTGTATACCTAAAATTCGCGAATGGGTAGAGAGCAGCCACCGTGTTAAAGTAAACTTCCCCGACGAAACCGCCGCCATTATTGATGATATGGTGCACAGGTATGCAAGGAAATAAATTGCCTGTCGGTAGTTTTTAGTAATATTGCACCGCTATTTAACAGACTTACATGATAAACGCTTTCAGGGCGCTTAACCCGCTTAATATACTATGGCTTGCTGTATTTTGTATTGCCCTGCGCCTCGGCTATATGGTGCAGATGCCTGCGCATATCGAGTTTGTTTTTGTTGAATCGTTTACCAGGAGCATTATACCCATCTCTATCGAGAGCGCTTTAACACCTATTCTTAACGTTTTTATAGCGGCCATACTGGTATATGCCCAGGCCATATGGCTCAACCAAATGGTAAACAAATATAACCTGTTGGGTAAACCCACTTTTTTACCGGCCTTAATGTACATTACCGTATCGGCCTTGCTGGTGCCTTTTTTGGTGATGAGCCCGCCGCTTATTTGTAATTTTTTGGTGCTGCTGATGATAGATAAGCTGCTCAGCTTTTATAAAGATGAAAATGCCAAAGCCACGGCTTTTGATCTGGGTATGATCGTAGGGATTGGTACACTCATCTATTTCCCCTACATCTACATGTTTTTAACGGTTTGGATAGGTTTGATCATTTTCAGGGCGTTTAACTGGCGCGAGTGGGCAGGGGTATTGGTGGGCTTTGTTACCGTGTTTTTCTTTTTGGCGGTATATTACTTCTGGAACAACCGTATCGAGCAGTTTTATGCCATATGGTTGCCACTGGGCCATAGTTTTCCTAACCAGATCAGATTTAACTACTATAATTACCTGATGCTGATACCCGTTATTGTTATTTTTGGTTTGGGGTTCATCAGCTTAAGGCAAAACTACTTTAAAAGCTATGTCCAGATCCGCAAAGCATTCCAGATGATCAGTATTGTTTTTGTTGTAGCGGCCTTGTCGTTTTACGTAAAAACAAACTTCAGGGTAAGCCATTTTTTATTGTGCGCTATACCCGCAGCCATCATATTTGCTTACTATTTTTTGTATGCAAGCACACGCTGGTTTTATGAAATATTGTACGCTATACTTATCGCAGGCATCATTTATTTTCAGTTTAACACTTTTTAACTTTTAGTTTCGCTGATATATGGCATCTTGTGTTAGTTTTGTAGCATGAAATTTGGCGTAGTTATTTTCCCGGGTTCCAATTGCGATGAAGACATCATACATGTATTGGAAAAAATTATGGGCCAGCAGGTTGTTCGCCTGTGGCATAAAGACCATGATCTGCAAAATGTTGATTTTGTAATTCTACCCGGCGGGTTCTCCTTCGGCGATTATTTACGTTCTGGCGCTATCGCGCGTTTTTCGCCCATTATGCAAGAGGTAATTCAATTTGCAGCAAGGGGCGGTTACGTATGGGGTATTTGTAACGGTTTCCAGATACTGGCCGAAGCCGGTTTGGTACCGGGAGCATTACTGCATAACCAAAGCCGTAAATTCATCTGCAATAACATTTACCTTAAAGCTCAAACCCAAAACTCGTTGCTTACCGCGCAGGTTGATCCGGCAAAGGCATTAAAAATCCCTATCGCACATGGCGAGGGTAATTACTTTATTAATGCTGATGGTTTAAAAGCCTTGAATGATAACGATCAGGTATTGTTCCGCTATTGCGATGCAGCAGGCAACATCACTGTCGAAGCTAACCCTAACGGAGCTTTGGATAATATTGCAGGTGTTTGTAATGCGGGCCGTAATGTGTTTGGTATGATGCCGCACCCTGAGCGCGCAGCCGATTCGCTTTTAGCTAACCAGGATGGCGTTGCCATTTTTGAATCGATATTATCGCTTGTAAAAGCCTGATATGGCTAACCTGGTTATCGATATTGGCAACTCATACATTAAAACAGCAATATTCAGCTTTGATGCGATAACGTGGATACAGAGCCACACCAGTATTGATGAGCAAAGGATAAGTGAAATTTTAGCTGATCATAAACCTGAAAAAGCAATTGTATCATCGGTAAAAAAACATGCTGAAAGCTGGGAGGCGGCTATCAGCAAACAAATACCGCTCATAAAGTTTAATAACAGCATGGGCAAAATGGTTAAAAACCATTACCGCACGCCGCATACTTTAGGAGCCGACAGGCTTGCAGCAGTAATAGGGGCCTATACTACTTATCCCGGCAAGGCAAACCTGGTTATTGATGCCGGTACCTGTATTACGTATGATGGTATTGATGCCGGTGCCAATTATTACGGAGGCAGTATATCACCGGGGCTAACAATGCGGTACAAGGCATTGAACCATTATACCGATGGTTTACCTGTAATTGATGCCGATACTGCATTTATTGATGATACGGGATACGATACAGCCACCGCCATACGTTCGGGAGTACAAAGCGGGATGAAATTTGAGATACTGGGGTTTATACAAAGCTATTTTGCCAAACACCCTGATACTAACGTGATACTAACCGGGGGCGACTCGATTTTTTTTGATACTCTATTGAAAAATAGCATCTTTGCCCCTCATATAAAAATTGAACCTCATTTGGTTCTTAAAGGATTAAACGCAGTTATACAACACCATAATGATTAAGTACATCAGGGTTTTTATTATAATTATATTATCGGTTACAGCATTTGGTGCATTTGCTCAAAGTTCGGCTACTACAAGCTCTCCATATTCACAATTTGGCATTGGCGATTATAATGACCCTACATTACCGCAATTGCGTGCTATGGGTGGCATTGGTACCGGGGTGGCACGCAGCACCGATGGTCTGAGCTTTATCAATATGGCTAACCCTGCAGCGTACAGCAGTATTAATTTAACTACTATTGATATTGGCGCGTTTGCAAATATTGTTAGCTTGAGCAGAACAGGTTTTGGCTCCGAAACAAGCAATAACTTTAGGTTGGGCCATATTGCCTTCGCGGTACCTACCAGTAAACACTCTGCAATAAGTTTTGGTTTAATGCCTTATACCAACCTGGGTTACAGCTACAGGCAAACCAACAAAATACCATTAAACAGGGCACCTGTTGGTATTGATACCACTACAGTTGAAGATAACGTATACTCCGGCGAAGGTGGTTTTTCAAAGGCATACCTTGGCTATGGCATTGGTTTTGGCAACTTTAGCATAGGCGCAAATGTTGCCTACATTTTTGGTAAAGAAAAACTGTTAAGGCAAACAGAATACCCGCAATTGCCTGCTGCATTCTCAACGGCAATAGAGAACAGCGTAAGTGTTGGAGGTGTTAGCTATGATTATGGTGTACAATATAACTTTAAACTGAGCGAAGTAAGCAGATTTACAGTAGGCTACTCAGGCTCGGCAGGTACAGACCTGAGCACTACCAACAATTTTGTAGTAAGCCACTACCTTATCAACTCAGACGGTTCGCACTCTTCGGCTATTGATAGTACCCGTTACCAGCAAAATGAAAGTAAACTAACCTTACCCACCATGCACAGGTTTGGCATATCATACTCAAAAGATCTGAAATATATGATCGGGGCTGATTTTAAAATGGGCCAATGGTCGGATTTGAGAGTAAACGGTGCTAACGCGGGTTTACAAAATAACCAAAGCTTTGCTGTGGGCGGTCAAATTACCCCTAATATTAACTCATTATCAAGTTATTGGGCAGTAGTTGATTACCGTTTAGGTTTTAACTATGATAATACTTACATCACAACTAATGGTGTAAACATTAAACAATATGCAGCCACAATTGGTTTTGGCTTACCAATACCCAACCAAAGCCGCACAAACTATTACAAGGTTAACATAGCTGCCGAGTTTGGCCAACGTGGTACCCTTGATAAAAGTTTAATAAAAGAAAGCTTCATCAATATCCACTTAGGCTTTGTTATTAACGAAAAGTGGTTCCAGAAGTATAAATTTGATTAATTACCCCCTATGCTGATGCAGGCAAAATGGTTCGCTCATTATTTTTTGCCGGTAATGCTGATAGCAGCTTTGCTATTGCCCGCCTGCGAAAATGATTTGAACCAGGTAAAAAAAATATCGCAGCAGGAAGCCAATAATAAAATTGACAGCTCAAAAGTTGTTGATATCATTTACAGCGATTCGGCTAAAGTTAAGGCGCGGGTTTTAACGCCTTTGCTGCTTACTTTTAATACGGTTACACCACCTTATCATGTAATGCCTAAAGGCGTTAAGATCTATTTTTATGACGGTAAATCGCCTGAGCCATCAAGCACCGTGGTGGGCGATTCGGCCATTACAAAAAATGGCGATAAAATAATCGAGCTGCACGGCAATGTGGTAGTGAGCAATGCAAAAGGGGATACCTTTAAATCGAACGAGTTGATTTGGGATCAGTTAAAAAAGATACTCTACTCACACCAGCGCTGGCAGTTAAATAAAGCCGATGGTACCATGCTTAACGGTATGAATTTTCAGAGCAATGAAACTTTTACCAACAAAACCGGCGATGATGGCAACGGCGTAATTGTAACTAAAGAAGGCGTTGGAAATTGATTTTGCAGCAGGTTAGCTTACAGTAAATTACACTATTTAAAATAGTGTTATAAATTTTTATCAAAAGTTGTATCTTGCGCCTCTTTTTGAAATAAATATAATATAGATATAGTATGGCAGTAATGGGTTTTTTACGCGATAGGGGCGGTAAAATAGTAGCAATTACTATTGGTCTTTCGCTTTTTGCGTTTATAGTTGGTGAAGTTATGCACTCGGGCAGCTCGTTTTTTAGGGATAGCGCAGCCAATGTTGGCGAGGTTGACGGAGAAAAAATTACAACAGTTGATTTTAACAAAAAGGTTGAGATAAATACTCAAAACTTTAAGCAGCAATCCGGGCAAACCAATATCAATGCCCAAATTACTAATTACATACAGGCAACTACCTGGAATCAGATCATCAGTAAAACTATCCTTGATAAAGAGATTGACAAGTTAGGTTTAGCCATTGGTTTGAATGAAACAAAATCAATGATAAGTGGCCCTACGCCTAACCAACAAATTGTGCAGGCATTTACAAACCAGCAAACCGGCCAGTTTGATAAAGACCAGTTAAACACTTTTCTGCATAACCTGGAAAGCGCTAAAGCGAACGATCCTATAAAAGATAAATGGAATGATTTTGTTGCCCAGATGCAGGAAGCTAAAAAAGGTGAGAAATATTTAAACCTGGTAAAAAACGGTTTATATGTTAACAGCCTTGATGCTAAAGACGACTATGAAAACAAAAACAAGCTGGCAAACTTTAAATATACCGGCCTGGATTACGCATCAATACCTGATAACAAGGTAACCCTTACCGATAATGATTATCAAAACTATTATGATGAGCATAAAAACGAGTTTAAAACCAAAGAAGAATTAAGAAGTTTTGATTACGTTGTTTTTGATGCATCGCCAACGCAGGAAGACTCTGCCGTTGTTAAAGAGCAGGTTGCTAAATTATTGCCTGATTTTAAAGCCAGCACAAATGATTCGCTTTTTGTTGCGATAAATGCGGATACAAAAGCACCACTGGTATTCCAGAAAAAAGGACAGCTTGAACCTAAATTAGATACTTTAATGTTTAATGCCGCTCCGGGTTTTATTTACGGTCCGTATTTTTCTAATGGCGCTTTCAAATTAGCTAAATTGGTTGATTCACGCATTGGTCCTGATTCGGTTAAGGCCCGCCATATTTTATTGGCTCCGGGTACACCGTTAAAAACAGCCGATTCATTAAAAACATTATTAGCAAGCGGCAAAAAAACCTTTGCAGAACTGGCTACAGCCAATTCGATGGATAAAGGTTCGGCAGCAAAAGGTGGCGATCTGGGCACCTTTGGCCGTGGCGCTATGATACCAGTATTTGAAGACGCGGTATTTAACGGCCATAAAGGCGATATTAAAATTGTACAATCGCAATATGGTATCCACATTATTGAAATACAAGAGCAAAAAGGTTCATCAAAAGTTGTTAAGGTAGCCGTGGTTGATAAACCATTAACCCCAAGCAGCAAAACTGAAACTGCTGCTCACTCAAAAGCACAGCAATTCTTAGCATCGTTAACCAAAGGTAATTTTGATGCCGAGGTTAAAAAAGAAGGCTTGGTTAAGAAAACTGCTGCCGATGTTTCGGGAGTTGCAGGCTCATTGCCGGGCTTAGATAATACCCGCGACCTTGTACGCTGGGCATTTAACAAAGCCAGCGTAGGCGATTTTACCGATGAGGTGTACGAATCGGGCTACCAAGGGATTGTTGCAGTATTAACCGAAGTTAAACCTGTAGGTGTACTATCGCTTGATGCGGTTAAAAAACAAATTAAACCTGCTGTATTAAACAAAGTAAAAGCAAAACAACTTTCGGATAAATTAGCGGCAGCATTGAATGGTGCAGGCTCTATTGACCAGGTTGCCCAGAAAGCCGGAACTACAGTAATGCCGGTACAAAATGTTGTATTTGCAAATCCGGTAATACCGGGCGCTTCGCAAGAGAATAAACTGATAGGTGCTATCTTCGGCTCAAAGCCAAATAAATTATCAAAACCTGTTGAAGGTGAAAAAGGGGTTTTTGTTTACGTAGTTGATGGTTTTACAACCCCGACACCGTTAAATAACTCATTACGCCAAAAAGAACAATTAGGCCAGGCCATTGTACAACGTGCCGAAGGTGGTGTGTTAGAAGCGCTGAAAGATAAGGCGAATGTCAAAGATTACCGCGCCAAGGTGCTTTAAGGAATATAATACATAACTTTACATCCGGAAAGGGCAATTAAACCTTTTCCGGATTTTTTAGTTTATAGAGCAATGGATATTCAGGAAGTTATAGTTAATAAAGTAGCGCAAAGCGGCCTGGTAAGTTTAGATCCCGCAAGTTTTTATCCGGAAGGCGAACGTGTTATTTATGATATAAAAGACAATCTTTTTCATGGCCTTATTTTGCGCGAAAAGGATTTCAGGGATTTTGTTAAGGAGCACGATTGGGCACAATACCAGGGTAAAAATGTAGGAATTACCTGCACAGCCGATGCTATTGTACCAACCTGGGCATATATGCTTTTGGCAAATCGTATGACACCTTTTGCCCGGGAGATCGTCTTTGGTGATATGGCTACTCTTGAGACCGTATTATTCGAAAAGGCGCTGGCTGGTTTAGATGTAGAACAATACCGTAACCAGCGCATCGTTATAAAGGGATGTGGCGATGTAGAGGTACCCGCCTCTGCATATGTTGAGTTAACCAGGAAACTTACACCGGTAGTAAAAAGCCTGATGTTTGGCGAACCCTGCTCAACTGTACCCATATATAAAAAGAAAGAATAAAATTGGATTACTTTTTGTAATAAGTGCTGTATGAAATTTACCTATCTAACCCTAATACTGGCACTTATCAGTATAACCTCCTATTCGCAAGAGCTGGTTAAAGACCTGCAGGCACCATTTCAGCCGGGAGAGCACCTGCACTATAAGTTACATTATGGCCTTTTTACAGCTGCAGAAGCCGACCTCCGTTTGGAAGATTCGCCTGTAAAATTTGATGGTAAGGCTGCTTACCACATTATAGCTGATGGAAAAACCAACGGCACTTTCGATTTTTTTTATAAAGTGCGTAACCGGTATGAGTCGTTCTTAGATATAAACACTTTGTTGCCTTACCAGTACAAAGAAAATCGCCGCGAAGGTAAATACAGGCACACCGATGATATTACCTTTGATCATGATAATAATAAAATAACGGCATCAAAAGGTGTTTACCCTTTCACCGGGCAGATATTTGATTTCCCTTCGGCCTATTATTTTGCGCGTTGCCTGGATATGTCGAGGATAAAGGTTGGCGATAAGCTGGTGTTCCATTACTTTTTAGAAGATAAGATAGAAACGCTTACAATAACTTACTTGGGCAAAGAAGTTGCAGAATGTAGCCTGGGTAAATTTGAATGTTTAAAATTTACACCATCAATTATTCCCGGAAGTATTTTCAGAAAGGATAGTAAGTTTTACCTTTGGGTAACTAACGATAAGAACAGGATACCTATAAGGGCACAGGCCGAAGTAATATTGGGAAGCCTTACCATGGAGCTGTCTGATGCGAAAGGCTTAAAATACCCCTTAAACAAGCAATAATATAAATGATCGAAGTTCAGCATACATTAGTGCACGAAGATGTAGTTAAAGAGAATTTTGTATGCAACCTCAATAAATGCAAAGGTGCCTGCTGCCTTGAGGGGGATTCGGGTGCGCCGCTTGAAGCCGCTGAGCTGGATATTTTGAATGAGATATATCCAAAAGTAAAACCTTACATGACAGCCAAAGGCATCGCTACCATTGAAAAAGTAGGTACCTATGTTAAAGATTTTGAAGGCGACCTGACCACCCCATGTGTTGATGTAAACAAAGAATGTGCTTACGTAATATGGGAGAATGGCATTACCAAATGTGCTATTGAAAAAGCTTATGAGCAAGGCGATATTGCCTGGCAAAAACCTATATCCTGCCATTTATATCCCATCCGCATTACGGCATATCCTGAGTTTGATGTGCTGAATTACGACAGGTGGAGCATTTGTAGCCCCGCATGCAGCTTTGGTGATGAATTGCAGGTGCGAGTGCATGAATTTTTAAAAGGCCCGCTGATCAGGAAATACGGCGAGGAATGGTATGCTGAGTTAGAAAACCAGGTAGCCAGTCCACCGGAGGGTTAACTATTTTTTCTTTCCATTATACAACTACAAACTATTTATTAATAATATTGTACCTGTATTCAACTAAAACAAATACACTTTGAAAGGAATTATATTAGCCGGCGGATCGGGCACCAGGTTGCACCCGCTAACTTTGGCGGTAAGTAAACAATTGATGCCTGTTTACGATAAGCCGATGATCTATTACCCGCTGTCTGTTTTAATGCTGGCAGGTATAAAAGAAGTATTGATCATCTCAACCCCGCACGATTTGCCCCACTTTAAAAAGCTGCTTGGCGACGGCGCAAGCTTAGGCTGTAAGTTTGAATATGCCGTACAGGCCGAACCAAATGGTTTAGCGCAAGCTTTTGTTATTGGTGCCGATTTTATAGGTACTGATAAAGTAGCGTTAATATTGGGCGATAATATTTTCCACGGCGATGGGCTTTCGAACCTGTTGCAGCAAAGTAACGATCCACAAGGCGGAATGGTATTTGCCTACCAGGTAAGTGACCCGGAGCGTTATGGCGTGGTGGAATTTGATGTGAATAACCAGGCAATATCTATAGAAGAAAAACCTGTTGAGCCAAAATCAGATTACGCGGTGCCGGGATTGTATTTTTACGATAACTCGGTAGTTGAGATAGCCAAAAACATTAAACCATCGCCGCGTGGCGAATACGAAATAACTGATGTAAACAAAGAATACCTGCGTCAGGGTAAACTAAAAGTAGGAATATTGAGCCGTGGTACAGCCTGGTTAGATACCGGTACTTTTGCATCGTTAATGCAGGCAGGGCAATTTGTACAGGTAATTGAAGAACGCCAGGGTCTTAAAATTGGATGTATTGAAGAGATCGCCTATCGCATGGGCTTTATTGACGACGCTCAGTTAGAAAGCATTGCCAAGCCATTGGTAAAAAGCGGCTATGGCCAGTACCTGCTTAAACTGCTAAAAAAAAGAAAGAAGTAAATTGGTTGATGTTGCCGATATAACTGCCAATATTGCCCGTGTTGCCTTGGGCAGGCAAGTATGTGTGTATATACCCGACCTTTCGGCCGAAAGTGGTTATGCCGCTGATATGACGGCTGTTTTAAAAGTAGTTCGGCAAGATGGTGTAGTATCCGGAACGGCTATGGTGGAAGAATCTGTTAGCCTGCGCGAGTTTGTGCGGCAATGTTTTTACGAACTTGGTATTACCATTGAGTTTAGCGGCAAAGGCCTGTACGAAAAAGGTGTTATTATTGATACCGACGAAGATACCATAAACGCCATGTGCCTGGATACTGATATCTTTAGGTTTGGCGAAACAGTGGTAAGGGTAAAGGTATAGGCGGATAGCCCTTTATACCGATCAACCAATGAACTAATCACCCAATAAACCAATTCAATGTCATCACATCACATCGTTCGCGAAAAGCAGGAACCGGCCCTGTTGGTTTTAGGTTTAGCCAACTTTACTGATGAATTGCTGGGCCAGCTGTTGGAGTGGAGCCCTACTGTTATGGTTACCGCGGATACTGCAGAGCAACTTAATGCGATGGGGATAAAAGTTGATGTAGTGATAGAAGGGGATAATGCCGAACTGCAATCAGACATTAAAACCATCCCGGCAAAGGGCGATAGCCTTGCCGTAGCAGCGTTACAATACCTTATAGGCAATAAATACCCGGCGGTTAATATAATTACTGATGAGTTTGCTGTGGGTGACTATTTGCCTTACATCAGCAATATTAATATTGTGATATACCATAAGGGGCAAAAAATATACCCTGTACATAACGGTTTCAGCAAATGGAAACCTGCAGGGGAGACGATAAACGTATTAAACAATACGGGCAGGCTTAACGTAACCGGCTTGGATCCCATCAACGAAAGCGAATACACTACCACCCACGATGGTTTTTTTACCCTGCAGTTTGATGCTCCTTTTTTGCTGATCAGCGAAAGTATCCTGTAAAGCTTATCCAAACAATCTTTGGCAGTAAGGGCTATTTTTTATAAATTGAGCCATCTTACAACATTAACTATGAAAAAGCTTATCCCGGGCATATTGTTGCTGCTTGCCGCGACTTGCAGCTTTGCACAAAAGCCCATCTTTTACGAAATAACTTTCCCGAATGCTGCCCACCATGAGGCCGAGATCAGGATGACGATACCTGAATCGCCGTCAGGGACGATCAGGGTGCGCATGAGCCGCTCATCTGCCGGTAGATATGCTACACACGAATTTGGTAAGAATATTTATAATGTACGTGCTTATGGCGCAGATAGCAGCAAGCTGGATATTAAACAGGTTGAAGGTGATGTATACGAGATAAAAACCCATGAGGCGACAGTTAAAATAAGCTATACCCTTTATGCTAACTATGTTGACGGTACCTACTCAGGCATTGATGAAAGCCATGCACACCTCAATATGCCTGCTACCTTTATGTGGGCCCCTGGTTTAGAGGGTAGGGCAGTTAGGTTCCAGTTTAGCGATATTGACGCTCACGGCTGGAAGGTAGCTACGCAATTGAAACATGAGGGCGCTACCATTTACAGTGCGCCTAACCTGCAATATATGATGGATAGCCCTACCGAACTTTCTAATTTTAAACAAAGCACCTGGACGGTAGTAAATACTGATGGTAAAACAGAAAAGATCATACTAAGCACCCACTCTGACGATGCACAGAGCGTGGTGGATGGTTATGCCAAAATGGTACAGAAAATGGTATTGGAAGAGAAAGCTGTTTTTGGCGAATTGCCTGCGTATGATTACGGAGAGTATACTTTTCTGCAGGATGTTTACCCCACAAACTCGGGCGATGGGATGGAACACCGCAACTCTACCTGTATTGTTACTACGGGCGATAAGGTGGCCGGGAACGAAACAAGGTTGTTGAGCACATTCGCGCATGAGTTTTTTCATAGCTGGAATGTGAAACGTATACGGCCTAAAAGTTTGGAGCCCTTTAACTTTGAGCATGCCGATATGAGCGGCGAGCTTTGGTTTGCCGAAGGCTTTACGCAATATTATGGAGAGCTGATGCTTGTACGCGCGGGCCTCCATGCCCCGGCGGAGTATACGCGTATCTTAAGCGGTTTAGTAAACAGTGTGTTGAACAGCCCCGGCGCGGCAAAATACTCGCCAATACAAATGAGCAATTACGCGGTATTTGCTGATGCAGGTGTATCTATCGATCCGACAAACCAGGCTAATATTTTTACATCATACTATTATTACGGCGGCGCTACCGCCCTGGCGCTGGATCTGCGCCTGCGCAGCGAGTTTAACCTTACACTTGATGATTACATGCGCCAGGTTTGGCTTGACTGGGGCAAGCCTTACATCCCGTACACGGTAGCCGATCTGGAAAAATCGTTAGCCAAGGTAACAAAGAGCAAGGTTTTTGCCTATGAGTTTTTTAAGAAATACATATACGGTTTTGAAAAAAACAACTATAAAGACTTGCTGGCTAAGGCAGGATATATTTTACGTAAATCGCAGGATGGTAAGGCATATTTAGGTTTGCGTATAGATGTGGTGGGCGGCAAGCTTGTTGTACTGTCAAACTCGTTAATAGGTACAGCAGGTTACAGGGCGGGCTTAGATAAAGGCGATGTAATATTAAAAGCCGATGGCGCCCCGCTTACAGATGCATCATCATTAAATACCTTAGTGGCGGGCAAAAAACCGGGCGACAAGATCACGCTAACTTACCATAACCGCAGCGGCGACCATGATGGTGTTGTAGTGCTGGACGAAAATCCATTCCTTGAAGTCGTATCTGCAGAAACTTTAACTGCCGAGCAGCAAACATTTCGTAACAATTGGTTGTCATCAAAAGTAAAGTAACAACAACATGAAAAAGTATTTAGCTATATTAATGCTCCCGCTTGCAGTGGCGGGTTGCGCGTTGCCAAACGTAAACAGGATAAAGCAGGATGATGTAAAGCGCATTATAGCTACGCTTAGCGCCGATGATATGGAGGGGAGGGCTACATTTTCGCCGGGTATTGAAAAAGCGGCTAAGTTTATTGAAAATGAGTTTACCGATATTGGGTTGAAACCATTGCCGGGTAATACATCCTATCGCCAAAACTTTACCATGCTGCGCACCAGGCCCGTTAAAACAGCGGTAACAGTAAATGGTAAGGCAATAGCAGCCGATAGCGTTATTGTTTCAACCACGGCCCCGGCTATTGATTGGGCAAACAATGCAGATGTACAGGTAGTTAGCCTTACTGCCGCAATGGATTTTAATAAGCAATATGCTGCATATACATCCGGCGGGAAGAAAATGCTGGTTGTTGTTGATCCTAAGTTTACCGCTAGTTTTAAAAGGATAGCCGCTCGCGCAAGCCGCGGCAGCACTACTTTTATGGGTGGTACGGGTAGCACGCAATCTGTAGTAATGGTACTGGGTAGTTTTGAAAAAGTAAACTCATTCGCAGTAAAGTATGAGGGGAAATCGGAGCAGTTGCAGTTATGCAATATTGCAGGTATGATACCGGGCAAGTCAGAAAAAGAAGAGTATGTGGTGTTTTCGGGCCATTATGATCACTTAGGTATCATTAAACCAACAAAGCTTACCGGCAAACTTGCCGACATGGTAGTAAAGCCAATGGCCGGTGATAGTATTGCCAATGGCGCCGATGATGACGCATCAGGTGTTACTGCAATGATATCGCTTGCCAAATATTATAAGCATGGCCCTAAGCCGCAACGCACCCTTATATTTGTTGCCTTTACCGCTGAAGAGATTGGGGGATACGGCTCAACCTACTTTGGCCAACATGTTGACCCTGATAAAACCGTTGCCATGTTCAATATTGAAATGATTGGCAAGCCATCAAAATTTGGACAGAACTCGGCATTTATTACAGGTTATGAGCGGTCGGATTTTGGTGAGATACTGCAGCGCAACCTTGCAGGTACGCAATTTAAATTTTATCCCGACCCATACCCGCAACAAAACCTGTTTTACCGCAGCGATAATGCTACCCTTGCCCGCCTTGGTGTACCGGCGCATACCATATCAACCGACCAGATAGATATTGATAAATTGTACCATACCGTTGGCGATGAGCTAAGCTCGCTTGATGTAAATAATATTACGCTGACCATACGTGCCATCGCGTTAAGCTCCCGTACAATAATTAGCGGCAAGGATACACCGAAACGGATACCAAAGCAGGAATAACAAGTTTTTCGCGAATTGAGTTCGGGATTGTAAATGCCGACCAAATAAAGTACGCTAAATGTTGTTTTATTATATATTTGCGGCCTAAACTTTTTATAATGAGTGATACAATTTCGCACAATTCATATTTTGAAGGTAAAGTGCAAAGCCTGGGTTTACAAACTACACAAGGCAAAGCTACGGTAGGTGTTATGCTGCCGGGTAAATATAAATTTGGCACAAACACGCAAGAAACTATGGTGATTGTATCAGGTGAACTGAATGTTAACCTGCACGATGCCGAGTGGAAAATATATACCGCGCAGGAAAGCTTTATTGTTGCTGCCGATACTTCGTTCTATGTATCGTGTGATGAGGATGTGGCTTATATTTGCTATTACGCTTAAAATAAAAGATCCGGCATGAGTGTTTTACTTATGCCGGATCTTTTTATTATGCCATCATTTCTTTTTGCAGCTCAAGCTCATCAGCACTTGGGCCGTAGCTTCCCGGGATAGGTACATTTAGTAACCTTAAAAATACACCTAATTGGGCACGGTGATGTATGGTTTGGCTTATCGACATACGAATTACCTCAGCTTTGGTGTACTCTTGTATAATGTAATCGCCGTTACGTAATACCCATTTATCGTCCATTGATATTTCCTGTTCGGGTGTTAGTTTAGCCAGTGCGTTCGCTAAGTTTTTTTCCAGATCAGCTAATGCCTGGGCATTGTTGGTTGCAAATTCGGGTTCGTAGGGGTTGGCAGCAAAGTCAAGTTCATCAGTTACCATGGCCATGGCTACCCATTCAGGTAATTCGGCAATATGGGTTACCAGGCGGCCAATGGTCATGCTTTTTGGGTGTGGCTGCCAATCGTATTTATCATTTGGTACAGCGGCTAACATTTTACGGGTAATTGCAGCTTCCTGCTCTAATTCTGTTCTGAAGATCTCGGTGAATGTTTTCATAATAATTGCTTTTTTGTTTGTTGATGTAAAGGTGCGATGGGAGAGTGACAGCCCTATGTCAACAGGTTTTGGATTATTTTTTTGAAATAAAAAAAGCAGCAATTATTAATCACAGCCCACGTTTTCGTACACTAAAACGGCTGGGTTTTTTAGTTTCAGGTTCTTCGGCCGGTTGGTATTGGCGGGCCATTTTGGCAACACGCTCTTCCAATGTTTCGGTGCTTAGCTTTTCCCGGCCAAGGCTGTCAACCAATATGGGGAAGGCAAAAGGGGTAGGTTGTGTGGTGTGTTTTATAATAAGTTTTTGTTTGGCTATACGCTGCAAAGCTTCGCGGAGCCTAAACTCTTCTAACTGGAAAGCCAATGCCTCGTTATAAGCCTGGCGCACCAGCAGGTTGTCGGGCTCGTACTCGCTAAATACATCGAACAATAAAGATGATGATGCCTGCAGGTGCCTGTTTTTTACCGGTTGCCCGGGATAGCCTGTAAACAGTAAGCCACCAATATGTGCAATATCCCGGAAGCGGCGGCGTGCCATTTCATTCGCGTTCAGGCTTTGCAGGATATCATCCAACAAGTTATCGAGTGTAAATAAATTATTCTGCAAGGCTTGTTGCAGCGGTACATCATCTTCGGTGAGTAATTCAAAACCATAATCATTCATGGCGATAGAAAAACTGGCACTTTTAATTTTAGAGATACGGTAGGCAATAAGTGAAGCCATACCCTCATGCACCAAGCGCCCTTCGAAAGGGTAAAACAGCAGGTGGTGCCCTTCTCGGGAATGCAGCGATTCGATAAGAAACTCATGCTCACGCGGGATGATAGACTCTTGTTGCTGAATAGCCAATAATGGTTTTAACGCCTTCATTTCAATATCCTGCTCCAAGCCACGGGCAGCATCGTCTAATTTATCACGCAGTACAGCAGATAGCTGTGATGACAGTGGCATGCGCCCACCCATCCAACTGGGTATCATCCCTTTTTTCTTGTTTGATTTTTTTACGAACGCCGACATTTCTTTCATCTGGATAAACTCCAGGCTCCTGCCCGCGAACCAGAAATTATCACCGGGTTTTAAACGTGATATGAACGACTCCTCAATAGTACCTAAGCTGCCGCCGCTTAGCCATTTTACCCTGATGCTTACATCGCTGGTAATGGTGCCTATACTGAGCCTGTGGCGCATGGCTACACGCCGGCTATTCACTTTATAGAGGCCGTTCTCAACCTCAACTTTTAAAAACTCATCATATTGGGCAAGGGTTTTGCCGCCGCGGGTAATAAAATATATCAGCTCATTAAACTCTTTTAAAGTAAGATCAGCGTAGCTAAAAGTAGTTTTCACTTCTTTGAACAAGTCATCGGCGCGAAAGCCATCAGATACTGCGAGTGTGACCATATATTGTATCAGTACATCCATAGCCAGCAGTATAGGGTCGCGGCTTTCATACACGCCGTTCTTAAGCGCTTGCTTTAACGCGGCACCTTCCAATAGTTCCATGGAATGGGTAGGTACAAAGTAAGCTTTTGATATAGCGCCTGGGTGGTGGCCGCTGCGCCCGGCACGCTGCATAAAGCGCGCTACGCCCTTGGGGCTTCCTATTTGTACCACGGCATCAACGGGGCGAAAATCTACACCCAGATCAAGGCTTGATGTGCATACTACTACCTTGAGGGCTTCGTTATGCAAGGCCTGCTCAACCCAGTTACGTAAATCATTATCTAACGAGCCGTGGTGCATGGCCATAATGCCCGCATATTCGGGGTAATTATCCAATATGGCATGATACCAGATCTCTGATTGTGAACGGGTATTGGTAAAGATAAGCGTGGTTTTACTTTTGGCTACAATATCCATTACTTGTGGTAAAAGCCTGATACCAATATGACCAGCCCATGAGTATGTTTCTACACTTTCGGGGATGACAGATTCGATAACGATCTTCTTCTCCAGGTTGGCGCGTACCATTTTGGTACGGCCGGCGGGCATATCATTACCTAATAAAACCTGGCCGGCTTGTTCTAAATTGCCTATGGTAGCACTAATTCCCCATATTTTAAGTGGCGAGTTTTGGGTTGTGGATTGTGGGTTGATTGTATTATTTAGGAATTTTAATTTAGATAACGCCAGCTCTACCTGTACGCCGCGTTTGGTACCCAGTAGTTCATGCCATTCATCGGTCACTATTACATGCAGGTTTTGGAATATTTTGGGGTACTCTTTTTGGGCCAGCATCAGGTGCAGGCTTTCGGGAGTTGTGAGGAGTACTTCGGGCAGTTTGCGTTTAAGGGCGGCCTTTTCGGCAGCAGAGGTATCGCCGGTACGGGTTGCTATTCTCCAGGGAAGTTCAAGGTCATCGCAAACCTCTTGCATGGCTTTTCGGATATCGTTAGTGAGGGCGCGCAAAGGGGTTAGCCAAAGCATCATCAAACCATTGTTTTTCCGGGTTTTATAATCATTAGGATATTTATTGATGTACGCGGCCAGGAATGGTAAAAACATGGCGAATGTTTTACCGCTACCTGTGGGAGCATTTAACAGGCCTGAAAAATCATCAAGGTAAGCTTCTTCCATCTCAAGCTGAAATGCAAACTGTTTCCACTTTTTGTTTTGGAACCACTGCCTGATCACTTTTTGCCCGGGAGTTTGCATGTATTAGCTATAGGTAATTAAAAGTATAAGGTACAAAAAAAGTCCTGCCGTTATTGGCAGGACTTTCTATTTTGAATTTGTATTTGCTACAAATTATTTTTTGAACTCAACACGACGGTTTAATTCGCGACCAGCTTCAGTAGAGTTATCAGCTACCGGGTTAGTTTCGCCTAAGCCTTTAACTTTAAGTTTTTTAGCATCAACACCAGAGTTAACTAAGTAAGTTTTAACTGCGTTAGCGCGATCTTTAGATAAACGTAAGTTGTGAGCTGCAGTACCTTCTGATGAAGCGTAACCTGAAATAGTTACAGCTTTTTTAGAAGCCCTTAAGTCAGCTGAAGTAGCATCTAATACAGGGAATGCAGTTGGACGTAAACCTGAGCTATCAAATTCGAATTGGATGTTAGAATAAGCTGTTGGAGCAACAGTACCACCACCATTCATTGCAGTACCTTTTCTAACGAATAATGAAGTATCGATAGTTGGCATTTTCAATGGGCAACCAGCACCGTCAACTACAGTACCTGCAGGAGTGTTAGGGCATTTGTCAAATTGATCAGCAACACCGTCACCGTCAGAATCTTTCTTCAGGTCATCAACTGCTTTTTCAACATTTGTAACACGGCCTTTTAATGCCTGAACTTCTTGACGTAAAGTTGGATCGTTCAATTCATCATACATCATAGCAACAGGGTTAACCCAGTCTAAGTTAGGTTTAGCACTTGAACCTAAAGAGAACTCTAAACCACCGTAAGCGTAAGAGTATTTGTCTTTGTGGAATGGATTTGATGAGTTCTTGATGCCATCAAAATAATCATTATCAATAAAGTTAGCAGTGTAACCGAAGTTTAAAGCAACACGGTCGCTTAAACGGAATTTAACACCAACACCTACAGGGATAACTAATTCTTTAACGTAATCAGTACCTCCATTGTGTTTTCCTTTGTTGTCAAGAGTTTGGCTACCTGCAACCGGTGTACCCCAAGTAAGAACTGGGTTGAAAGCAACTAAACCAGCACCAGCTGATACGTAAAAATTAATTGCATTTTTACGACGTAAATAATCGATAGTAGCAACATTAACAACACCACTTAAAGTAGCTTGGTAAGCGATTGTAGTTTCGAAAGATTTAATGTTGTTACGTGGAGTTGAGTTAGAACCACTAACTTTACTTCCGTAACCAACAACATCAAGTTGCGCACCGAAAGAATGAGCTAATTGTTTTCTAACAGAGATACCATAAGCAAATCCAGCAGACCAATCAGTAGTACCATTAGTTCCGCCTATTGCAAGGAACGGAGAAGTAACACCTGCATTGATACCGATGTTCCAAGTTCTGTACTGTCCACTACCACCAAATACCTTGGCAGCAGTTCCAGCCTTAGCCGTTGTATCAGATGATGATTGCGCATTAACTGCAGCAACGGCCATTAATGATACAAATGACAAAGCGACTGTTTTCTTTAATGTAGAATAATTCATAATTTTAAGATTAAACAATTTTAATTGTGATTTTTTTTCAAATTTAGTTAATATGTTTGAAACGTTTACCAAACACCGTTCCAAATTTTATTATTATTTCACAAAAAAAATAAAAAAACGGTTTAATAAATTTTAAATACGCTCTGTAAAATGAAATACTTACCTATTAGTCCTGATTTATTTATTAATAATAGAAATAATTTCGTTTCGCGATTGAAACCACGATCAATAGCCATATTTAATTCAAGTGATGAGTTTCCAAGAAGTGGCGATCAGACCTTTATTTTTAAGCAAAACCCTGACTTTTTTTACTTAACGGGCATAGATCAGGAGCAATGTCGGCTTATTTTGTTCCCGGATTGTCCTAATCCTGTATACAAAACAGTACTTTTTTTAAGACAAACCAACGAAAATATTGCAGTATGGGAAGGACACAAATACACAAAAGAGGAGGCATTGGCCGTCTCGGGTATTACAGCTATCTTCTGGACGGACGATTTTGAGAATATTTTGCACAGTATTATACACTACGCCGAAAATGTGTACTTAAATACAAACGAAAATGACAGGTATTCGCACAAGGTTGTTTATAATGATTTGCGTTTTATAAAAAAGATGCAGGAAGACTACCCCTTGCATACCTACCATCGGGCTGCTACAATTATGCGCGATCTGCGGGCTATCAAATCGCAACCTGAAATTGAGTTGACCCAAAGAGCTTGTGCCATAACACGTGATGCTTTTGTACGCGTGCTTAAATTTGTTAAGCCCGGCGTTGCCGAGTATGAGATAGAGGCTGAGATCATCCATGAGTTTATCAGGCAGCGTTCAACGGGACATGCATATACACCCATTATCGCCTCAGGAAAGAATGCGAACATCCTACATTATAACGATAATAACCAGGTTTGTAATGATGGCGATGTGATATTATTTGATTTTGGTGCCGAGTACGCTAACTATAACGCCGACCTGAGCCGCTCTATCCCGGTAAACGGCAAGTTTACACAACGGCAGCGCGATGTTTACAACGCTGTTTTACGTGTTATGAACGAAGCTAAAAAAATGCTGGTTGCCGGAACAATATGGAATGAGTACCACGAAGAGGTTGGAAAAGTAATGACCAGCGAATTGATAGGCCTTGGCTTATTAACTAAACACGATGTTGAAAAACAGAATCCTGCAATTCCTGCTTACAAGAAATACTTTATGCATGGTACATCGCACCACTTAGGTATTGATGTGCATGATTTTGCCAGCCGCTACCAGGCTTTTGCCGAAGGTAACATATTAACCTGTGAGCCGGGTATCTATATACCCGAAGAAGGCCTGGGTATCCGTTTAGAGAATGATATACTGATAACCAAAGGAGGGAATATTGACCTGATGGCTGATATACCTATCGATGCTGAGGAGATAGAAAGTATTATGAATGCCCATTAAAAGTTTCGGCAAACTGATAGATATTAAAATTAGTATCAAGCAAAGCTCCGGCAATTAATTGTTGGAGCTTTGTTTTATTTACCGATGCCATTTTATGATGTTGTATTAACCTGTACACTTTTTCGGTCAGCAGGTACACTTTTTTATTGTTGATTTTACTGTTTGCCGCAACAAGGTAATTGGCTACTTCATCAATACCAATATTATTTAAGGCATTGGTTTTAAAAACAGGAATGGCACCATGTTTTTGGCTCACCATTTTTTTTACGTTACCGGCAAAGGTATCGGCACCATCGCGATCGCATTTGTTTACGATGAATACATCGGCAATTTCCATCAGTCCCGATTTGATGTGCTGTATCTCATCGCCGGCTTCGGGTACCAGTACAACTATGGTAACATCGGCCAGGCCCGCGATATCAATTTCTGATTGCCCAACACCTACCGTTTCCACAAAAACATAGTCAAAGCCACCCGCGCGTAAAACATCAGCCATTTCAATGGTTTTTATACTGAGGCCGCCAACTGCGCCGCGGGTTGCAATGGATCGGATAAAGATATTGGGGTTATTAAAGTGGGTAGCCATGCGTATCCTGTCACCCAGCAGCGAACCAAGGTTAAAAGGCGAGGTAGGATCGACTGCCAATACCG
The DNA here is from genome assembly GCF_019391655.1 of Mucilaginibacter rivuli. Taxonomy (GTDB): domain Bacteria; phylum Bacteroidota; class Bacteroidia; order Sphingobacteriales; family Sphingobacteriaceae; genus Mucilaginibacter; species Mucilaginibacter rivuli. The sequence goes on from NZ_JAHXPQ010000001.1 coordinate 644,026, forward strand.
CTATCTTTTTTTGTTGTTTAAGCAAGCCGGTTATTATGGCATTTACCAGTGTGCTTTTGCCAGCACCGGGAGGGCCTGTTATACCAATAACAGGTACATCGTTTTCAAACCGCAACGCTTTCAAAATATCAGCCGAGCCGGGCAGGTCGTTTTCAACTAAAGTTAGCTGGCGTGCTATTTTTTTAAAATCAATGGGCGTACCGGTTGTCATCAATTATTTATACCTTATATATATGGTGTAAAAACAGGAGCAAAAGCTGGCATGATCAGCCGTCCCATTATTTAAGTAACCGCTAAAATAACAAAAATCAAATAAGCCTGCCCGGGCAACACCCCGAAAAAATAAGCCGCTATCCTTTTTAGGGATAACGGCTTTGCATTAATTATTAAGGGTCAGTCAATAATAGTCTCTTTCATATTCGCAAGCCTGCTGGCATGCGTTTCAATATTTACTTATACGGTTAAAAACAATATTTGTTTGCCTCTATCAATTGTTTGGCAACACGCTGCCTTGCATCTTTAATATTGTATGGCTGTGTTTTGGTAAAACGTTTTAAACCCATCATCATGGCGGTAAACTCATCACCTTCGGCAAACGAGTTTAGGGCTTCTTTACCTTGTATATATACAATATCTGTGGCTTGGTGCAGATATATGCGCATCATATCCAATTGGCCGGCACAAGCTTCTTCGCCGCGCTGTTTTACCAGCTTTTCGGTGCGTAGGATGGTCGATTCTGCAATATAAACTTCTCCAACCATATTTGCAATATTCATCAGTATCTCCTGCTCTTTGCCCAAAGTGGCCATCAGTTTTTGTACAGCGGCACCTGCTATCATTAAGCCAGCTTTTTTCAGGTTCTTTAATATCTTTTTCTCGTAAGCAAACAAGCTGTCATCTTCGGCAGCAAAATCAGGTATCGCCATTAACTCGCCGGCAACGGCCATGGCAGGCGTCATCAGATCAAGCTCACCTTTCAAAGCGCGTTTCAATAACATATCAACGATCAGCATTCGGTTAATCTCGTTGGTGCCTTCAAATATCCTGTTGATGCGGCTATCGCGGTAAGCGCGTTCCATTGGCGCTTCGGCGCTGTAGCCCATACCACCATAAACCTGCAGGCCTTCGTCAACGGTATAGTCCAGCATTTCAGATCCCCACACTTTTAGTATAGCGCATTCAATAGCAAACTGCTCTACCGATTTCAGTTTTGCTTTTGCCGGATCCATGCCGCCGGCCACTAAATGATCATAAGTATCATCAATATTTTGCCCTGCCCTGTATGCCGCGCTTTGGCAGGCATAATTGCGGGTAGCCATTTCGGCTAATTTATAACGTATAGCACCAAATTTTGAAATGGGTAGTTTAAACTGCACACGTTCGTTAGAATAGTTAATGGCATAGTTTAAAGCCATACGCGCCGAGCCTATGGCTGCAGCACCTAATTTGATACGGCCAATATTTAGAATATTTACTGCTATTTTAAAACCGTTTTGCCTTTCTGATAACAGGTTCTCTACCGGTACAGGGCAGTCGTTAAAAAATATCTGGCGGGTTGATGAGCCTTTGATACCCAGTTTATGCTCTTCGGGGTTCATGGTAATACCTCCAAAATCCTTTTCAACAATAAAAGCGCTCAGATTCTCATCGTTATCAATTTTGGCGAACACCACAAATACATCGGCAAAACCACCGTTGGTGATCCACATTTTTTGGCCGGTGATGAGGTAATGCTTTCCATCACCACTCAAAACGGCTTTAGTACGACCAGAGTTTGCATCAGAACCAGAATTAGGTTCGGTTAAGCAGTACGCCGCTTTCCACTCTCCCGAACCTAATTTGGGTATATATTTTTGTTTTTGCTCTTCATTACCATAATACAGTATCGGCAAAGTACCAATACCTGTGTGCGCCGATAAAGCCACTGCGAACGAAAACCCAGCGCCAACAGCATCAGCCACCAGCATGGATGTATTGAAGTTTTTGCCAAAACCACCGTACTCTTCGGGGATGGATACGCTTAGCAGGCCCAACTCGCCGGCCTTATCCATCAAAGTCGGCATCAAACCTTCTTCCTGTGCGTCAATACGCTCCAGGTTTGGTAATACTTCGGCAGCCAAAAAATCCTCGCAGCTTTGTTTTATCATCTGCGATTCCTCGTCAAATTCTTCGGGGATGAAGATATCGTCCGCTTCTGTTTCGCGGATAATGAACTCGCCGCCTTTAATGGTTTTCTTTTCTGTAGTTTCCATCGTGTTTTGATAAAAGAACAAGGAGTAAGGATTAAAGACCTATGCCTTATTCAAAGTTTTTCTAAAATTTGTTATCATCTTTTGCAGGATAATTATCTCTGCAATTAGTACTTCAGTATCCTCTTTAACTATAAATTCAAAATCATTAGCCAGTATAATTTGAGTCTCCAATTCAAACAATGAACCAATTGAAATCGATAAAAAATGCATAAACTCTTTATCCGAACTACGGGAAGAACCTTCAGCAATATTTGAAGCGACAGATACAACCGACCTGTTAATTTGAGAAGTTAAACCATACCTTTCGTTAGCTGGAAAGGTAGCTGTCAATCTATAAACAGACTTTGCCAGCTTCATTGCATCCTTCCAAATGTTTAACTGTCTAAAATTGTGCATTCTCCTGTCTTTGTTCCTTGCTCCTTATTCCTTTATCAAAGAAGTTCGAAGATTCCCGCAGCTCCCTGACCTGTTCCCACGCACATCGTTACCAAGCCGTATTTTTGCTTTCGCTCGCGCAATTCGTTCAAAAGTTGTACAGTCAGTTTAGCACCGGTACAACCCAAGGGGTGACCGAGCGCTATCGCGCCGCCGTTTACATTTAGTTTACTTTGATCGATTCCCAATTCCCGCACTATCGCTAATGATTGCGATGCGAAGGCTTCGTTCAGTTCGATCATATCTATCTGATCTAGTTTCATACCTGCCTGCGCCAAAGCTTTCGGGATGGCATATATCGGGCCTATGCCCATAATGCGTGGCGGTACGCCTGCAACGCCGTAGCTAACTAAACGGGCAATGGGTTGCACGTTCAGTTCCTTCAGCATCTTTTCTGATACGATGAGCACAAAAGCTGCCCCGTCCGAAGTTTGCGATGAATTGCCTGCTGTTACCACACCATCAGCCATAAAAACAGGCTTCAATTTGGCCAGTTTATCAACGCTGGTATCAGCACGCGGGCCTTCGTCGGTATCAACAATGTACTCGCGGGTTTTCTTTTTCATGTTCTCATCCAGGTAGGTTTCCTTCACGGTGATGGGAACCACGCCATGTTTCAGGCTGCCGTTGGCTAAAGCCTTTATCGCTTTTTGATGCGATTGATAAGCAAACTCATCCTGGTCTTCGCGGCTAACCTTATATTCCTTTGCTACTTCTTCGGCAGTGAGGCCCATATTCCAGTACCAGTCGGGATGCGTTACGGCAACCGCTGGGTTCGGTACGATCTTCCATCCGCCCATTGGTATCATCGACATGCTTTCCACGCCACCTGCAATAATACAATCGGCCATACCGCTGCGTATCTTTGCCGTGGCGGTAGCAATGGTTTCCAACCCCGATGCGCAATAACGGTTCATGATAACTCCCGGCACTTTATCAGTATCCAAACCCATCAGTGATATTAACCTTGCCACGTTCAAACCCTGCTCCGCCTCGGGCGATGCATTGCCTACGATCACATCGTCTATGCGTTCTTTATCAAGTCCTGGAACTGATGCGACTAAATGTCTTATTACGTCTGCTGCAAGATCATCCGGACGAGTAAAACGGAACACGCCTCTCGGTGCTTTACCAACTGCTGTACGATATCCTGCTATTATATATGCGTCTTGTCCCATTTCTTAGTTTCTTAAAGGCTTACCTTTTGTTATTATCGACTGGATTCTTTCAAGCGTTTTTCTTTCTCCGCACAGCGAAAGGAACATCTCACGCTCCAAATCGAGTAGGTATTGCTCGCTTACCAATGTTGGTGCTGACAAATCACCACCACACATCACATACCCCAACTTTTCGGATATCTTTTTATCGTGTTCCGAAATATAATGGCCCGAATACATGGAGTTTGCACCGATATAAACCATACCTAAACCTGCTTTGCCTAATACCTTAATATCCTTACGGTGCGCGGGTTGGGTATAGCCTGCATCTGCCAATTCCAATGCTTTCTCTTTGGCGTCGGCTATCAATCGGCTTTTATTCATACTGATGGAATATTTGTCTTTCAGCAAATAACCCAGGTCGAATGCTTCTTGTGCCGATGTGGACACTTTTGCCATGCCTATGGTAAGGAAGCGGTCTTTTAATACATTTTGCTCTATTTGTCCGTCTTTAAACTCATCGGATGCACGCAGGGCAAACTCTTTGCTGCCACCACCGCCGGGGATAAGACCTACACCAAACTCCACCAAACCCATATAGGTTTCGGCGGCTAATTGCACATGGTCGGCATGGAGGCAAAACTCGCAGCCACCACCTAAAGCCAGGTCGTGTGGGGCAACCACTACGGGGATGGACGAATAACGTATCCGCATGGATGTGTTCTGGAACATTTTGATGGCCATGTTAATCTCGTCCCATTCCTGCTCAACGGCCATCATAAATATCATACCCACATTGGCACCTGCCGAAAAATTCGCTCCATCGTTACCGATAACCAAACCGCGATAATCTTTCTCGGCAATATCAATAGCTTTATTAATGCCTTGCAAAACCTCGCCGCCAATGGTATTCATTTTGGTGTGGAACTCGAGGTTCAAAATACCATCACCTAAATCGGTTAAGGTTGTACCGCTATTTTTCCAGATGGTTTTGTTTGCACGGATATTATCCAGCACAATAAAATTATCCGTTCCCGGGATAGGCTTGTATGTTTTGGTCGGGATATCGTAGTATTGCTTTACACCGTTATCAACTTTGTAAAAAGATTCGTTTCCACCGTCCAACATCTCGTGCACCCATGCAGCGGCTTCGTTGCCTTTTTCTTTCATGGGTGCAACGGTGGCTTTTACACCCAGCGCGTCCCAAACTTCAAACGGACCCAACTCCCAGCCAAAGCCGGCACGCAAGGCATCATCTATACGATATAACTCATCCGATATTTCGGGTATCCTGTCGCTTACATATTCAAACAAACCGTAAAACGAGGTGCGGAAAAACTCACCTGCTTTATCAGTGCCTTTAGCATAAACGCGCATGCGTTCGCGCAGGTTATCAACCGGTTTAGTAGCTTCCAGCGTTGCCGATTTTACTTTTATCTGCGGCTTGTATTCCAGCGTCTTTAGGTCCAGCGCTAAAATTTCGCTGCTGCCGTCGGCATTTTTTACTTTCTTATAAAAACCTTGTTTTGTTTTGTCGCCCAGCCATTTGTTCTCGGCCATTTTCTTTACGTATTCAGGCAGCACAAACAGGTCGTGCGCCTTATCGTTAGGCAGGTTATTGTAAAGGCCGTTGGCCACGTTTATCATGGTATCTAAGCCCACAACATCGCTGGTGCGGAAGGTGGCCGATTTTGGCCTGCCTAATACCGGGCCGGTAAATTTGTCCACCTCCTCAACCGTCAGGTCCATTTTTTCCACCAAATGCAATAACGACATGATGGAATAAACTCCAACACGGTTAGCAATAAACGCCGGGGTATCTTTACATAAAACAGTTGTTTTACCTAAAAACTTATCGCCGTAGTGCATTACAAAATCAATCACCTCGGGGCTTGTTGCCGGGGTGGGAATGATCTCCAATAAACGTAAATATCGCGGCGGGTTAAAAAAGTGCGTTCCGCAGAAATGGGCTTTGAAATCTTCGCTGCGCCCTTCGGCCATTAAATGGATGGGGATGCCTGATGTATTTGATGTGATGAGTGTACCCGGTTTGCGAAATTTTTCCACCTCGTCGTACACCTTCTTTTTGATATCTAAATTCTCAACCACCACCTCTATCGTCCAGTCGCAACCGGCGATGTCCTTCATGTTATCGGTAAAGTTACCTGTAGTAATGCGGTTAACCACCGCTTTGGTAAATATGGGCGATGGGTTTGATTTGACAGCGGTTTCGAGCGCGGCGTTTACAATTCGGTTCGTCACTTTAGGGTTATCTAAAGTGAAGCCTTTGGCTTGCTCATCGGGCGTTAATTCTTTTGGAGCGATATCCATCAGCAATACCTCAACGCCAATATTGGCGAAGTGGCAGGCAATGCGCGAACCCATAACCCCTGAGCCTAAAACCGCTACTTTTTTTATTATTCTGTTCATTTGGCAAATGTTGAGTCTCTTTTAAATCCTCCCCTGAAGGGAGGACTTAAAAGGCTACTCTGGTTTATAATCAATGGTCAGTTGGTTAATCTTTTTCAATGTATCAGTAAGCTGTTGTTTGTCAGCTTCGCTGATATGGTCGTTCAGGTAATCGTTAAACTTGCGTACTACAACCCTTGCCAGGTGGCGTTTCTCTTTACCCAGCGGGGTTAAGTAAATTTTCACCGAGCGTTTATCGCCTTTGTTCGACTCGCGGTAGATCAGTCCTGATTCTTCCAGGTTGATCAGCATGCGCGACAGGCTGGTGGATTTTAAGCCGAGCAGTCCGGCAACTTCGCTAACAGTTGTGCCTTCGTGTTCATCGATATTAATGAGCAAATAGCCGATGGATTGGGTAATGCCAAACTCGGATGCTAATTGGTTATACCTGTTGGCAACGGTTTGCCATACTACCTTTAAAAAATAATCTATGGTTTCCTGGTGGTTCATTATTTACTATGCAAGCATAACAAATGTAAGTAATGAAAATTTACTATGCAAGCATATTGTTCAGGAAAATTTCAGGATGATACAATAATGACGAATACGGTAGAAAAGAGTATAAATTAAGTTGAACGCGTCTATACCGTCCGATATATCTCTTCCACCAATTTCTCGTACTTTTTCAATATCACTTTCCGTTTCAGGCTTAGTTTGGGGGTCATCTCGCCGGTAGCTATGCTCCATTCATCGGCAATGAGTTCAAATTTTTTAACCTGTTCCCAATGGCCAAAGTTGTCGTTATATTTATCCAGTTCGTTTTGGATCTTATCAATAACGCGGCGGCTTTTAACTGCTTCTTCGCGGGTGGTGTATTCAAGGCCTTTTTTAGCGCACCAATCTTTTACGGCGTCAAAGGCAGGGATGATCAATGCCGCAGGGAAACGCTGGTTTTCGCCAATCACGATGATCTGCTCAATAAATGGCGACTCCTTAAACTTATTCTCCAATGTTTGTGGCGCGATGTATTTGCCACCCGCGGTTTTAAATATCTCTTTTTTGCGATCGGTAATGCAGAGGTATTTGTTATCCAGCATTACGCCAATATCCCCGGTGTGGAAATAGCCGTCGGCATCAATGGCTTCGGCAGTAGCATCGGGGCGGTTATAATAGCCTTTCATTACGTTTGGCCCTTTTACCATGATCTCACCATCCGATGCGATTTTTAAATTTACGCCTTTTACTATCGGGCCAACCGTACCAAAACGGGCCTCGCCGGGCTGCGGTGCGTTCACCGCGATAACCGGCGATGTTTCGGTTAAGCCGTAGCCTTCCAACACTTTAATACCCGCGGCCCAGAATACCCTGGCCAGCCTTGGCTGCAAAGCCGCCCCCCCGGATACGATAGCGATAATTTCGCCACCCAAAGCGTCCTTCCACTTACTGAATACCAACTTTCGGGCGATCTTTAATTTCATTTCGTACAAAAAGCCATTGCGGCCATTCATTTCGTAACGTAAACCTAATTGCAATGCCCAGTTAAATATATTCTTTTTAGCACCGGTGAGCTCGGCACCTTTGGCTACTATTTTATCATAAACTTTTTCGAGCAGGCGGGGCACAGTGGTAAAGCAATGCGGTTTTACCTCCTGCATATCAGCAACAATAGTATCCATACTTTGCGCATAGTAAATAGAAATGCCCAGGTACAGGTACATATATATAACCATGCGTTCAAATATGTGGCACATGGGTAAAAAGCTTAAGGCCCGGTTAATTTCGGCAGGGTATAGCTTTGAGCATTCCAATACATTGCTTACCAGGTTGGCATGCGTAAGCATAACCCCTTTAGGCGTACCTGTGGTGCCGGATGTATAGATGAGCGTAAGCAGGTCATCGGGCTGTACTTTATCGCGATATTCCTGCAGGTTGGGCTGGCGGTTGTTTTTACCGGAATCTAATATTTCGTTCCAGTTTTTTACGCCTTCAACATTCTCGTAACTGTATACCTGTAAGTCTTGTTTTGTTTTTTGGGTAACCTCGCTTATTTTATGGCATATCTCCTTATCAGCAGCAAAAATGATCCGGATACCGGCATCTTTTAAGATATGTTCTATATCGGCATCGCTCAGGGTAGGGTACATAGGTACCGATACCGCGCCTATTTGCATAATGCCGAAATCGCAAAAGTTCCACTCGGGCCTGTTGTGCGACATGATTGCTATCTTATCATCTTTTTTTACACCCAGCGCCAATAAACCGTAGCTAACATCATCAATAGTATCGGTAACCGCCTGTGTGGCATATTTTGACCATGCGCCCGATTGTTTATAGGCAAGCATATCGGCCTTGGGGAAGTTCTGTAAATTGTAAGGGAGCAGATCAAAAACACGTGTTATAGCCATTGTGCTTCGGTATTTGTATAAAAAAGGAACTGGTTATTAAAATTGGTTGGCTTTAATACCATCAACCCAAATATATGAAATTTATTGCCCGTTAAATAAAAATACTATGCATGAATAGTATTTTTATTTTTTGTGAGAACCATATAAATACTTTAGGCTATTATCTGTCGTTTTAAGCGTGTGGCACTAAAATTGATAGGTTGCCACATATAATTTAATTACTGATATGAAAAAGATTTTGCTACTTACCCTTATTACTGTGTCTACTTTATTTACAAATCGTTTATTCGCGCAAAGCTACCCCGTTGCTGTTGGCGCTAAGTTTGGCGGTTATGAAAACGGCCTTTCTGTTAAATACTTTATGCAAAAAAATGCTGCCCTTGAGGGGATATTAGGTTTCCGTTCGCATGGTGTGGTGTTAACCGGCCTGTACGAAATACATCAAACAGCCTTTAACGTACCCGAATTGAAATTTTACTATGGCGGCGGCGCGCATATTGGTTCGATAAATGGCGATTACAGCCGCTTTGGGTCCGACAGCCAAAAATATAATGGCAGTACACTTTTATTAGGTGCCGATGGTGTAATCGGGTTGGAGTACAAAATACCTAACGCGCCTATCGCGATAAGCTTAGACCTTAACCCACGCCTTGAACTGGCCACCGGTCCGTTTTTTGACCTTGCACCGGGATTAGGATTGAAATATACCTTTTAGAAGATAGTAAGTGGTTGGTAAAGTTAATTAGTTAAATAGTGCGTTGTTCACTCACTATTTAACTTTACTAACCACTCACCTAATCAACTCTATTCACTATTTTAAAATAGTGAACTGTTTTGAGTACACTTTGTCGTCAATTTTTAGTTTGATGAAATATGGGCCATCGGCAAAAGCTGAGGTGTTGATAATGGTATTGAAAGGCCCCGTGCTTAGCGTTTTTGTATCATCATAAATATGCTGCCCTATTGAATTTAATACAGATATAGAGAGTACCCCGTTTTTTGCAGCATTGAACGCGATATTTAGCTGATTGGCGGCGGGGACCGGGAATACAGCTAATGAAATATCTGATCCTAAGCCGGTACCCGTAACCGGTAATACAAAATTAAAATCGTCTGATTTGGAAACGCAGCCGTTTGGCGCAATAATATCAACCCGGTAAACACCGCTCCTTAACGGGGTATAGGTTTGGCTGCTTGCACCTGCAATCAGGTTGCCGTTTAAATACCATTGATTATTGGTAGTAAAATTTGAAGTAAGCACCGTTCCATTTAACGTAATGACAGGTTTTACAAGGGTTACCGCCACCCTTGAAGGTGATGGGCAACCCAAACTTTTTACATGCATGTTGTAAAAATAATAGTAAAAATTACGGTAATACGTGGTATCGGTTGGTGTGGCGGTTGATGTGGCATTGTTATTCACAATATTAAATAATCCGTTTAAACTAAAAGGATAGCCAGTAACGCCGCCATTGTTGCGGTACAAAGTAGCTCCATCAGGGTATGATACCGATATGGTGTAAAAACCCGCCGCGGGCAATGCTAAATTCAGATTGTATATTTTTCCCTGGTCGGTAGGGTCATCGGTGAGAGCGCCGGCTGCAGGATTGGCACGTGTAGCGGTTACATTAATGGTAGTGCTTGATACAGGCTGCCCGTTTGGCGTGGTAACTGTAAATGTTATTTTACCGGAGTTACCAATGTAAAGGCGTGCGCTTTCAATAAGCAAAGGCACTTTTGTGTATACCTTAACGCGTGGCGTAAACTGGTTATAGGCACCCGCGGCAAATGTATTTTTGGTTGCCGGGCCAACGTTGCCGCTAAAATCATTCAGGCTGGCGTAGTAGGTGTTATTTATGGGGGCCTGTGCTGTAACAACGCTATTGCCGAATGTAAACGGAGCTACATCGCCAATGTTTTGGTACCAGAATACCTGGCCGCTGCCTGTCGCGTTTAAGCTGTAGGTTTTGGCATCGGTACAATAAAATGCCGATAAGTTGGTAGGGAACGGTGTATTGCTGATAACAGATGTTGCTGTAACCTGGTTATTTGTTGTAACTGCATCGTTAGCTAATTGTGTCGCGGCTGTAATTGTGTAGCTGCCCCCTGCAATAGCGTTAAATGTTCCGGTGAGAATAAGGTCGTCTTCGGCTAACGGTGCCAACGTACCCGGGTAGCTTTCGTTAAGGGTAGTTATGTTGCCAGTAGCTACCGAGGTAATGGTTACCGTTATCGGGACGTTGCTGATAGCGGTACTTCCAAAGTTTTTCAACCTTACCGAAACACTTTCGTTAGTGGCCGGGCAACTGCCTGTTACCGGGCTGTTTATGGCGATGGTGCCTGCATCAAGCGTTGTTTTTATAAACTTAACACGGTAGTCCTGCGTTTCGCCTTTGGCGTAAGTGCCACAGGCCGTTATTGTATTAGGGTCGGTAGTTTCAACCAGCACTACACGCATCAGGCTGTAGTTATCCGGTATAACGGTTGGCGGTACTGTAATATTTGTGCTGTAGGTACCTGTGGCGGCAATTACGCCCGATGTGGCAACCAACTCATTGGCATCAAAAACACCGTTGCCATTCCAGTCGATATAAACTTTGGCTATTTTACTAAAGTTAGCACCGCAAGTGCCTAATGTAAGGCTTAAAGGGTATGTTTTACCTTGCTCAAGGGTAGCGGTTAAGGTAGTGTAATTTGAGTAGGTGGTACAGCCCCCCGGAGCAGTAAAATTCAGGTCGGATAAAGTGAGGTTGTTCACCTTCGAATCGGCATTTGATGAGGGTGCCGAAGCACAATAAGCTACACCGCCTATGCCGGTAACTACCAACGAGAAATCCTGCGACGCGTTGGTTAATATGCCTTTATGGGTAACGGTAATGGTATAGCTTTTACCCGGTACGGCACCGGCTATATAAACCTGCTCTACATTGTCCCTGATGTTATCGCCGGTGGTGGCGTTAGCCCCCGGAGCAGTTGGATCTAACACCCATGGCCTGAATGTTGTAGAGCCATCGCTTACGCGGATATCAAGATCATTAACTAATTTGGGCGTACGGTCATTAATAGTACCAAGGGCTGAGGGTGTGCCTGCAGGATCTGTCCATACAATACCTGCCACCAGTGGGCCGTTGCCCGATGCCGTTACGGTAAATGTTTGCGTTTGGCCCTGGCCCAAAGTTTTTTCGGTTATCAGGCTTTTGGTATTGTTATCAGTTATGGCCTGGGCGGCTTTTGCCACATCAAGCAAACCCCAACCATAAATATAATCGGGCCCGGGCCTGCCTGCATCTAAAGCGGTATTGCAAACCAGTGCTTTTAAAGTAGCTGAGCGCATAAAATTACCCGCGTTTTTTTGCGCGTAATATTCCTGCAACAGATACAGAGAGCCTGATACGTTAGGTGAGGCCATAGACGTGCCCGATTCGTACAGGTAGGCATCAGGCGCGGTACTGCCGGATGATAGTACATTTACCCCATCGCCACAGATATCCGGTTTGATACGCCCGTCATCGGTAGGGCCAAAGCTGCTGAAGTAGGCTATGCTTATATCACTGCCGGTTGATGGCCCAAAGGGGAGGGGATTAACTGCGCCAACAGATAAAATGTTTTTTGCCGTGTTGCTTGCGCTGATCACATCATATCCTCCATTTGAACTGATGGTAGCCGGCCGCGGGCCTTTATTTACAATGGTTTTATCTGTTCGGGTATTATAGCCATAATAGGTTGTGCCAACATTGGGGCCTGTTTCGCCACGGTGGTTACCAGCCGCAAAAACCATCAGGTATTTTGGAGCATTATAGGATATCTGATCGTATGATTGTGCATAAGTATCGTAGAAACCGAAACGATAATCTACAGTATCACCAGGCAGGCCATCCCATTCCCAACGTGTTTGGTCCGTATCGTAATACCAACCACCTCCATGATCGTATGAGTGGTTTGAGAGTATCAATCCGGCTGCGGCTGCGGTTGCCATTTCGTTTATATCATTGCTAAAATCGTAGGATAGCAAGCTTGTAGCACCAAATGCCATGCCTTTTGCCGGGGCATAGGTACCTGCTGCTATCATGGTGCCGGCAACGTGCGCGGCGTGATCGATATAAATTAAGGGTGTTGCGTCTTTAAACTGAATGTTTTTGCCCGCAAATTCCTGGTGTGCTGCGTATACGCCCGAACCATCCCAAATGGCAAGCTTATTTACCAAAGCGCTGCTGGATCCGGTAAGGTTTAAGCCTAACAAGCCGCCGGGCTGTACGGTATTGGTGCGGGTTGATGCTGCCGCGATGATGTTGTTAACTGTTTTAGCATAAATGGGGAAGCCCAACTTATCCACCCCCTGCAATACCACGGCACCCCCATTTGCATAACTTGAAATGGTCCACCCGTTTTTTTTTGCCAGTGCAATTAACTGCTGGCGGTTAGCATTATATTCGGTATCGGCCTTTGCTGCAATTGCGGTTAATTGTTTACTTTGGATTGTACCTGTAGCCGGCACTTGCTGCGCTTGTGTGCCTATGGTAAAAAAGCCAAGTAATAGGGTTATAAAAACAGTTGGGTAAAATCTCTTCATGTAAAGCAATTAGAAGCGTAATATAATTCAAATGGTAACTATAAACAAACGCATTACCTTAATAAATTGTATGAAGACGTTTGCATTTATGTTAATGTTTTGCCATTTTATGCCTTAGCGCAAACAAAACCAGCAGTAAAATATATCTAAAACAAGGGAAAAGTATGCCCGTTCCGGGCCGGAAAATGGGCAACGGAATAGCTGTTAGCCGCAACGTGTATGTATACGAATTAACTACTACAGCGCAAACCGTACAGCAGGCTACTTTTTTTACTGTTATTAAAACCAAACTGATAGCCAAAACACAAAGTGATGCTAATGGCAATTACTCGATGTCATTACCTCCCGGTGATTACACTGTTTTTTTAGAGCAAAAAATCGCATGTATGCCAATAGCTTTGACGGGAAAGGGAATATTTGCCCGGTAAAGGCTAAAAGGATAGCGTGAGCAGGAAAGATATTATTATTAACGACAGTGCGGTTAATTAACTGTTAAACTGCCTGAGGTGATGATCGAGGTGTTTATAGGCCAGATAGCCAACCTGTTCTTTGGTCATGGGGCCAAAAAACCAGTGTACAAAACTATCGTTCGAATAGTTGGCATATCCGTTGATTAACGTTATCAGTTTATCTTTTTCGGCGGCAATATCACCAACGGTTTGCTGCACTTTAAAATCGTTACCGGTAGGAGCGTTTTTACCCATGGGGGCATCATCCTTAGTCAAACTTTTCAAAGCCATTTTGCCTAATATGCGGCCAATGAACACGCGTTTGTATTGTTTATTGCCCTGATACATTTCGTCCGACAGGGTGCAATGTTTAAGCATTTGGTAAACATTCATTTTACCCCATAGCGGAGTACTTGCCTGGTTCAATGTTTTTATCCTGCCGATCAGTTGCGCGCGTGTACCCTCGTCAAATATTGTATTCATTTTACTTTGATTGTTTTATACAAACCTAAACCATAAATGAGGTAAATTAAAGGGCATATCAAGACCAATTACGGGGTAAATACGACAGGTGTATTTTTACCAATTGCTAATTTGTAGCTATTTCTGTATTTTTATATATCGATCAGCAATGAGCATGTCCCTGAATTATTTTTCGAAATTTAGATCTGTATTTATTTATGGTGTTTCGCTGGCGGCTTTGTTGTTTTTATTGAAATGGCTGGAGTGGCGTTTTATTATCGTAAATTATACATTCGAGATATACGCCGGATTTATCGCCGTTATTTTTACCGGGCTGGGTATCTGGCTGGCACTTAAACTAAGCAAACCTAAAACCACCATTGTAACTGTAGAAAAAGAAACGGTAATAACCAATGATGAATTTGTGCTGAACGAAAACGTACTTGACGAAATGGGTATCAGCAAACGCGAATTGGAGGTACTCCAATTAATAGCGCAGGGTTTGAGCAATCAGCAAATAGCCGAGCAACTGTTTGTATCGTTAAATACCATTAAAACACATTCATCAAAAGTATTTGAGAAACTGGAGGTGCAACGCCGTACGCAGGCGGTTGAAAAGGCAAAGCGGTTGAGCCTGATTCCATAATACTTTGGTATGAAAGCGGTACATTGCTGTAAAATCACCCGAAAGTATGAGGGTAAAGATGTAGCAAACGCTCAACTTTGAACCGAACTAAAACTAAAAAACATGAAAAAGAATGTACTTGTTTACGGATTGATCTCGGGGGCTTTGATCTCGGCTTTTATTGTTATTTCTATGAACGTTTGGGGCTGCGAAGGCAACGCTTCCAGCATGTATATTGGTTATGCCGCACAGTTGCTGGCCCTTTCGCTTGTTTTTGTAGGCATTAAAAACTATCGTGATAATTATAACGGAGGTGTGATATCATTTGGTAAGGCATTTACCATGGGCCTATATATTTCGCTCATTGCCTCAACCATGTATGTAGTGGTTTGGACGATAGATTACTATTATTTTATGCCCGACTTTATGGATAAGTTTGCCGCAAGCATGCTTAAACAAGCCCAGAGTAGCCACTTGTCGCCCGCCCAATTAGCCTCCAAAACGGCCGAAATTGCTGAAATGAAAAAGATTTACGCAAGCCCGATTATGGTTTTTTTGTTTACCTATGTAGAGATACTTCCTACAGGATTGATCGTATCGCTGATATCGGCTTTGATATTGAAGAAGAAGGCTGGTGGTGATGGAGTTGTGGTGGCGTGATTATTCGAAGTTGGAAATTTCGAACATCAAAATAGGCGAATCCGTTAACGCGCTTTTGTTTATCAGGTCAAAATTGCGTATATTGTAGTTGTCGGGCTTGCTCTTGCATTCGTCGGTGAGCATACCGACGAAGAACTTGAAAAATACCTGTTTTTACCTGTTTTTTTTATTATGTCATTGCTAGGGGTGCTTCTATCGGCACGACGTGGCAATCTCTGAGAAAGGCTCTCAAACATGCAGGGCGGGAATGTCCGCAGAGATGGCCACGCTTTGCTCGCCATGACATGGTGTAGAATACCTGTTTTTACCTGCTTTTTTAAGACGGTATTTTACTATGACAGGTACTTGCCTACTATTGGCATCCTGCGGCCCATGCCGAATGCTTTTGGCGATACGCGGAGGATGGGCGGGGTTTGGTAGCGTTTGTGCTCGGCCCCGTTCACCAGTTTCATTACGCGTTTAACTACGGCCTCATCATAGCCCAGTGCGATAATTTGGGCGGATGATTTTCGGTGCTCGATGTACTCCATCAGGATGGTATCGAGTATGTCGTATTCGGGCAGCGAGTCGGAATCCTTTTGGCCGGGACGCAACTCGGCAGATGGTGGCTTTACAATGGAGTTTACCGGGATGATCTCCTGCGCGCGGTTAATGTGGTGGGCAAGCTCATAAACCTGTGTTTTGTACAGGTCGCCAAGTACAGATATACCACCGCACATGTCGCCGTAAAGCGTGCCATAACCGACAGCGGCTTCGCTTTTGTTGGAAGTGTTGAGCAATATATAGCCAAACTTGTTGCTCATGGCCATCAGCAATACAGCACGACTGCGAGATTGGATGTTCTCTTCGGCAATATTAAATGGCAGTCCGCTGAATTGTGGTTGCAAAGCGGTTTCAAATGCTTCGGTGATATTTTTAATGGCTACGGTCTCGCTCAGGCAGCCAAGGTTCTTCACCAGGTCTTCGGCATCGCTAATGGAATGGTCTGATGAGAAGCGCGATGGCAGCAACACAGCCATCACATTTTTAGGCCCTAATGCCTCGGCAGCCAATGCGCAAACCACGGCAGAATCAATACCGCCCGATAAACCCAAAATGGCTTTGCTGAAACCGGATTTATAGAAGTAATCGCGGATGCCGAGAATTAGGCCCTGATGGATCTGCTCGATATCGCTGGTATGGGCCGATTTGATGGTATGCTCGTGATCGAAGGTGATGGCTGATTTACCCGCGGCATCCTTATCCAAAGTATAGTAGGATATGTGCTCTTTGAAATACGGCATCTCATCAACCAAAGTGCCCGCGGCATCAAATACTAAGGAGCCGCCATCAAAGATGAGTTCGGTTTGTGCGCCAACCTGGTTTACATAAAACAGGGGTAGGTTATATTGCTTGGCATTATTGCTCAGGATATCGATACGCTCCTCATCATGGTTATACGCGAAAGGCGATGCCGCAATGTTGATCATCACATCAGGATTCTGGGTGATGAGTTTATCCATTGGGCGGGTAATGTACAGCGGGTTTTCAATGGTGTTCCACAAGTCCTCGCAAATGGTGAGGGCTATGCGGTGCCCCTTAAAATTGATACAGTTAAAATCGGTTTCGGGCTCAAAGTAACGGTACTCATCGAACACATCGTAGTTGGGTAGCAGGGCTTTGTTTACGATGGCTTTGATCTGTCCATCTTCAATAAAATAAGCAGAGTTGAACAAGTCCTTGCCTTCATCCTTTAAATTATAGGTTGGCAGGCCAATAATACAAGCTATGCCTTTGCAAACTTCGGCTATTTGTTTTGCCGCTTGTGCGCAATAATCAATGAACTCGGTAAACTCTAAAAAGTCGCGGGCGGGGTAGCCACAAACGCACAGCTCAGCAAATACCACTAAGTCTGCACCGTTTTGGCGGGCCTCGTTAATGCTGTCGATTATCTTTTTGGTGTTCGATTCAAAGTTACCAATATGGTAATTACGTTGGGCAAGGGCAATTTTTATCATATATATACGTAGTACTTCGAATAACATCCGAAATACAATTTTAAAAAATTAATTTTACTGCATGATACCGGTTCTGCAATATAAGCGTACAAGGCAAATTTATCTTTTTTTTTCAATCGTAATGCTCTTATCGGCCTGCGGACGCAATAAAAAAGTTGATGTGAGCAATATACCAGTTCATATTGATATTGCCCGCTTTGACCATGATTTTGATGATATGCGCCGAAAGCCGATGTATGAGCAGGCGCAATTTCTGCAAAAAAAATACGGGCTTTTTTACCAGGACTATATTGAACGAATATTGCAGGCCGGTAGTACACGCGATACAGGTTATTTTAAAACCCTGCGGATCATCTTCGGGAATGCTGATTATGCCGCACTTAAAAACGAGGTAGACTCGGTTTATCCGAACCTAAACCTGCAGAGCGAGCAGCTTACCGATGCATTCAGGCGTGTTAAATATTATTTTCCTAAAATTAAGATACCCGAAGTGTATGCTTACTTTTCGGGTTTCAGGGCGCAAACTACGTTGGGAGATACTTATTACGGGATAGGGCTCGACCAGTTTTTGGGAGCTAATTCCAAGTTTTATCCCGCTATAATTGAAGCTTTTCCGCATTATATTTCGCGGCGGTTTACACCGGATAACATAGCCCCGCGCGTGATGGAAGGCTTTATCCGCGAAGATATGTTCCAGGAGCCTGAGGAAGATAAATCGTTGCTGACGCAGATGGTGTACAATGGTAAAATAATGTACATGATGGACCAGGTTTTGCCCGATATGCCAGACAGCCTGAAAATTGGCTATACACCGCAGCAATTAAAATGGTGCGAAGATTTTAAAGGGCAGGTTTGGGCCTACTTTTTAGGTGAGAATTTGCTGTATGAAACCGACAATCAAAAAATAAGCAAGTACATAAACGAAGCTCCCTTTACACCGGGCTTGGGAGAACATAATGAATCGGCACCAAAATTGGGGGTATGGACAGGCTGGCAAATTGTGCGCCAATATATGGAGCGGCACCCCGAAATAACTTTGCCGCAATTAATGGCTAATAACGATGCTCAAAAAATACTAAATGAATCCAGGTACAAACCCAAATAACCCGAAGAAGATAGGCCTGGCTATGTCGGGTGGTGGTATACGCGGCGTAGCCCACTTAGGTATTATGCAGGCGCTTGTTGACAGGGGTATTCAATTTTCGCGGCTAAGCGGCACCAGTGCAGGCGCTATTGCCGCGGCATTTTTTGCGCAAGGGTTTTCGCCAAAAGAAACACTGGACATTATTAGCCAGGCGCATTTGTTTAAGCTGTTGCGCCCCTCGTTCGGGCATACGGGTTTGCTCTCTATTTTAAACGTGGAACATTTGCTAAAAGAGTATTTTCCGGGAAACTCATTTGCTAAACTAAAAATACCCATCACCATTACCGCGGTAGACCTTGGCGAGGGTAAACTGGTTTACTTTAACGAGGGCGACCTGTGCAAGTGCCTGCTGGCATCATGTTGCTTACCGGGGCTTTTCAGGCCGATTATTATGAACGAACACATGTATGTGGATGGCGGTATATTGAATAACTTCCCGGTAGAGCCGTTGATAGGTGAGTGCGATTTTATCATCGGGTCATCATGTAACCATTTGTCTGCTGTAACCGAGATCGGCTCGTTCGCGCAAATGGTTGACAGGGCTGCTATGCTGGCAATAAACAGGAACGTAGAGGCCCATAAAAGCATGTGCGATGTATTGATAGAACCGCAGGGCTTAGGTAATTATGGCATATTTGATACCAAATATGCCGAAGAAATATTTTGGCTGGGCTACGAAGAAGGTTTGAAAACCATTAAAGGCAATACCGTAATGCAGGGCATTTTACCTGGCATACAGAAGCCGAAAGAATAGGCAGAACCTTACTTCATGATGGTGAATACCGCTTTAAGGGCGATAATTACACCAATAACCAGGATGATGTTAGCAAGAATGTTGTATATCGGCGCATCGCCTGCAAAACGCAGATATACACCAACTATACCTATAATAATAGCAACAGTTAACAGGATGTAGTGGCGGGGCGCGTTAGCTTCTTCAATTGAGTTATTCATTTACCAGATTTTTTGATGCCCAAAAATAGTAATGTTTTTGTGAAAATGGAACGACAGATGAAGATTTGTATAAGCCATTGTAATTAATTAGGTTATCTGTTAAACATATTTACATTGTTAACGTTGTTGAGGTAGTTAAAACTTTGTAAATCAACCTTAATCATGGAGAAAATTGTCACATCGCCTACATCACGCGATATACATCTGGGCGATAGCCGGCTGCACACTTTTTTTATTGACCACCTTAATCATATTTATTGTGCCAAGGCGCATATTGTGCAAAGCTTTCCGAACATAGCCGCGCATGCCCATTTTACCGATCTGAAACATGCCATTATTGAAACGATGGAAAATGTGGAGAAGCAGATAGCGCGTATGGAGCAGATATTTAAAATATTGGGTACCAAAATGTCGGTAGCTGCCTGTACCGGTTTAACAGCTATGCTGGAAGAAGCAATTAAAGCGATAAAACACCAAAGCAGCGATGGGGCTTTGCGCGATATGAGCATTTTGTTTTACCTGCAAAATATTGAAAGTGTTGAAATGGCATCCTTTAAAGTACTACAGGTAACGGCGGCTAAGTTAAAAAACAAAGAGATCATCCAGCTATTAAGAGAAAGCTACGATGAAGCGAAGGAAGATCGTGCTTTATTATTGCTGATATCTAAAAAGTATATATCGAGTTAAATACCGGTAGTTAAGCTTTTACCAATACATAAAAATATATTGGTGTGCGGGTTTCAAAACCTAAGCTTTTGTAAACATTAATAGCACGTTCATTATCTCCGCGGACATGCAAGAACGGCGTTTCGCCTTCGGCGTTAATGCGGTGTATCTGGTGCAGCATTAGTTGTTTGGCGTAACCACGGCCCAGGTGATCTGGATGTGTACATACAGCGCTTATTTCGGCATAGCCTTCAGGGTGCAGGCGTTGCCCCGCCATAGCTACTAACTTATCCCCATCAAAAATACCGTGGTAATGCCCAAAATCTATGGTCCGTTCATCAAATGGGCCGGGATTGGTAAGCTGGGTAAGCGCCAGCATTTGGGGTACATGGTGCATCGTCAACGGCATCAGTTCGTGGGGATTGATATCCGTTACAATATTGCCGGTATGTACCATTTGTAAGCCGCTCATAAAGCGTATTGCCTTCCACCGGGCCGGTATCTGTGTTTGGGTGTTGGTAACAAGCAATGCAGGGCCTGTATGCGGTAAAATATCATATAATACACGAAAATTCTCTTCCGAATTTTCGCTAAGCCCGAAGAAAGGCGAAACCTCTTTGGTAAAGTACTTTACATTGCTGTTACCGTATGCCAGGTTACTGTTATTGGTGTTCAGCGCGTTCCATGCGGGACTATCTAATACATGTTCCATTTTGGCAAACGTAAAAAAAGTGGGTTTAAAAGCTGTTACACATTTGTCACATTTATAAATGTGCGATCAGGAGGAACGCTAAACACTTAATCTATTCTTAAAGCGTTTGATAACTGTATTTGTAATTAAAATGTGTTAAATAATGTTAACGTTCTGTTTTTGTGTTTTAAAAAGATAAATTTGCGTTTTATTATATGGGCAGGATACTGTTATTTGTTTTGTTTTGTGCCGGCCTGGCAAGCTGCGGTAAGGTAAATACCGATTTGCAACTGGCGCAGCAACAGCTTGGTGTTGATACCCCCTTGATAAGGAAATACATTAACAGCAATAACATTACAGGCTTTTTACCGGATATAACATTAGGTGTGGCTACAGGTGTTTATTATAAGATAGACACTTTAGGAACAGGGAACGCATTGTTTACCAACTCTACTTTAATAACAGTAGGTTATAAGAGTAGTTTAATGGGCAGTAGTGTGCCATTTGCACAAACCGGTACGTTTCACCCGTCGTTTTCGTACGGGCAGATGATACTGGGTTGGCAATATGGTATTAAGCATATAAAAAAAGGTGGTACTGTAAGGTTGCTGGTACCATCGGGCTTAGCCTACGGGCCTTATGAGCAACCACAATTAGGTTTACCCGCTAACGCGATACTTGATTTTACAATAAAACTATACGATATTAATAATTGAATACATTTAAATGAAGAGGATATTTTACACGCTGATCATATTACTTGCTGTTGGTTTATCATCATGCAAAAAAGGTGCTGAAAACCAAACGATAAAGGAATTTGATGAGAACCAGATACAGGGCTATATTTTACAGAACCACCTGACTAACATGCAGCGCGATAAATCCAATGGTGACACCACAGGGATATATTACGAGATATTAAGTAAGGGTACAGGCCCTGTGATAGATTATCCTGATAAGGTATCTTATGTTTATTCGTTCCATACATTCGACAATGAATATTCGACAACTGACACCATTGCAAACCATACCAATGGGTTTTTGGGCCATGTTACTCCAAATGCGATACAGCTTAGTCTTAAAAACATCGCTCAAACTAAAGGAACTAAAGTAAGGTTGTTAATACCATCAAGGTTAGCTTTTGGCCGCGATGGCTACTTTGCAGGCGCGATACACATTAATGGTAACGAGTGCCTCGATTATACAATTAACCTGATAGATCAGGATTATGACCCTGTTAAAAAGATAAACTATCAGAGTTTGTATGACGATATCAGCATACAAAAGTATATGGCTGCAAATAACCTTACCGGTTTTACAAAATCTACCAAGTCGGGTTTGTGGTATAAAGAAACTACGGTAGGTACAGGTGTTGTACCAACCATAAATTCGGTTGTTGGGGTACAGTACACAGGCTACTTATTTAACAATGCCATATTTGATCAGCAGGTGAATGATGATGCGACGGTAGCGGCGTATTCAACTTCGCTGTACAGTGTTATTACCGGCTGGCAGGAAGGTTTAACCCATGCACATGTTGGCAGCAGAATTACATTGCTTGTGCCTTCGGCATTAGCTTATGGCGATCCGGCATCGAGCTCTATACCTGCTTTCAGTTGCTTAAGGTTTGATATTCTGCTGGTATCTGTTACCAATTAAGCTAAGGCTGCTTTAAACGCTTTTAAACAACGGTCGCGTGCAAAAACGTGATCAACAATGGGTTTTGGATATGTGCTGAAATCGGCATATTCCGGAACCCATTTTTTTACATACTCCATTTTAGGGTCAAAGCGTTTTAGCTGCAGTTCGGGGTTAAATACCCTGAAATAAGGTGCTGCATCATTACCCGAACCGGCTGCCCATTGCCAGCCACCTACATTGCTTGCCATTTCGTAATCCAGCAGTTTACTGGCAAAATAATGCTCGCCCCAACGCCAGTCTATCAGCAGGTGCTTGGTTAAAAAGCTGGCTACAACCATGCGTACACGGTTGTGCATATAGCCTGTAGCATTCAGCTCGCGCATGCCCGCATCAACTAACGGATAACCGGTTTGCCCATTACACCAGGCTTTAAACTCGGTTTCGTTATTGCGCCATTTAATACGATCGTAATCCGGCTTAAATGCTTGTGTTGCCGTATGTGGGAAATGGTTCAATATCATGGCGTAAAAATCGCGCCATATCAGTTCGTTTAACCATGTTTTCTCTTCAGCTTTATAGGCATCTGCCGCCAGCTTACGTATACTTACCGTACCAAACCGTAAATGTAAACCAATATGTGATGTCCCTTTTACCGCCGGGAAATCGCGTTTATCTGCATAATCATCAATAATGTCCCTGTATTGTTTAGGCGGAAACTTCAGTACGCTTTCTTCAAACCCCATCAATTTGAGGGTAGGGACCGGGATGGCTTTGGTTTGATGCAGGTTGCTGAGGTACTTTGTAGTGGGGTATGATCTGAGATAAAACGGCTTCAGCTTATCATACCACTTACGTTTATATGGGGTAAATACAGTGTATGGCTTTTTATCGTCTTTAACTACCTCATCTTTTTCAAATATTACCTGGTCTTTAAACGTATGGAAAGATATTCCTTTCTGATCAAGCTTGTGTTTTATATGATCATCCCGTTTAGCGGCATAAGGTTCATAATCATGGTTGGTATAAACCGCTGCTATATTATAATCTTTAAGTACTTCATCCCAGGCATGGGCAGGCGTTGCATATTTAACCAATATGCCCGAGCCATGCTCTTGTAATTCCTTGCTTAGCGCGATGATGGTTTGATGGATAAAGGTTACCCGCGCATCGGCTTTATCTTCCAGTTTATCCAATATTTCGGGATCGAAAATAAAGAGTGGCAGTACGGGCAGTTCGCCTTTTAAGGCATGATATAAACCGGCGTTATCTTCTAATCGCAGATCACGGCGGAACCAAAAAATATTTATTTGTTGTTGCATTTAGTATTGTTGAGCAACGCATAGTTAATTAAAAGGTTTTAAAGCATGAAATACGACTTAAATAAAAACCCCTGCCTGTTGGCAAGGGTTGATTGATGTATGTTTGATGTTTGTTGCTTAATCGAACTTTACGCTGCCGTAGCTGGTTTTGATAGAAATAACCTTATCAGCATTGCCTTTGCCCAGGTGCCCTTTGTAGGTTTTGGTTGAGCTGTATCCACGCTCGTCGTCGGCCGGGGTTTTATCGGTAACGGTAATGCCATGGTCGCCATATACAAAGCTGCCGTAATGTACAGATACATCAAAATTGAAATTTTGATCGTTATTTAAACCTACCTGCACACTTGAGTAAGTTGAATTTACCGATAGTGCTTTCAGGTTTTTATCCAGCTCGGCAATTTTTAGCCCGCCACCGTAGCGCATATTGATAGTTCCCGAGGTTTTTATCGAAGCTATTTTGGCTGCGCTATAGCTAAGCTCGGCATTGATATTATCGCAGGCGCCCAGGTTAAGGCTGCCATAAGCAACTTTTAGCGCGCTGCCTTTCAGGCTTTCTATAGCCGCGCTGCCATAGCGCGAACTGATCTCGCTTGATGGGTTAGTAAGGTTTTTAGCAGTAAAACTACCGTATGAGCTGTTTATGCTCAATTTACCATCAAAGTTAGGTATTACCGTACCACCGTAGCGGTTAGTAATGGTGAGCGGGTTTTTTGATGGCATGTAAACTGTATAGTTTATCTCAACTTTGTGTATTGTGTATTTGCCATTACTCGAAAATATGCTCCACGAACTGTTATTATCTTTAAAGGTGGTTTTGAATGAAACATCCGAGCCATCTTTGCTATCATTGATGGATACACCATCTAAAATCTTTTGTGCTTCATCCTGTTCGTTGGCATCGGCTTTGATCTGTACCTCAACTTTAAACTCGTTTTTGTTCCAGGTGTTTACTACCACCTTGCCATATTTATTATCAATAGAGAGTACATCATCCTTATCAATATTATAACTTTTAGTGTAGGTTTTGGTTACTTCCTTTATTTCGCCGCTTTTTATTTTTTCCTCTAATTTTTGGTCATGCGAATCAATCGTTATCTTATCAAAACTTGAGAATGCCTTATCAAAACCAGAGCCAAGGCTAAAGGTACCTTGCGAAGAGGAACCTGACGAATAGCTTTTGGGAGCAGGCGTACGTTGTATAATAATTTTACGCGGCTCGGTAGCGGGTGTTGGCGCTGCCGGGTATGTTATAGTGCTGCCTGATTTTAGTACGGATATTCTTTTTTGCGATGTTTTTAAGCTATCCATTTTAGATTGCATCGCATCCATTTTTAACTCCAGTGCCTTTAGTTTTGCTTCAAGGTCTTTTTCTTTCTGTGTTTGCTCCTGTGCCATGGCAATGCTTTGCATGCCTGCTACTATTAAAAGTGTATATAGTATGGTTTTAAATATTTTTGCTTTCATGTTGTTGCTTCTGCTCTTTTTTCATTTGATTAAATTGTTCTATTACTTGTAGTTGTTGATTAAGCACCTCTGTTTGCATTTGCAAGTTCCGGATCATTGCACGTAAAACAAGGTCCTGGTTAGGACTGGTGGCTAAATCTTTAGTCAGTCTTTTATAACTCGAATCCATTTTGGCTATCTCGCCGCTAAACTCATTGTATAGCTGTGGGTCGGTTTTGGCAAGCACTTTAAGCTCGCTGCGTTTATTTTGTACCAGCGATGCATAATGCATTTGCTGTTTTGCATATTCGGGGTTAATGGCGGCCAGGTTTACCACGGGCCTTGATATTTTTAAATAAAACATAAACCCTACGGCCATTACTACCATTACTATTGCGGCCACCCTTAGTACAAAGGCCAGGGTAAATGTTTTTGCTTCCCGTTTGGCGGGGATAACTTCCTTTGTGTTTAACTTTTGCTCAATGTTGTACCATAGGTCAACTTTCGGCTCTAACTCATCAAACTCAGCACGGTTCTGTTTGATGAAATCCTCTAATCGCTTGCTCATACTACTATTCCTTTCTGTTTCAATATTTCAATTAACTTTCTTTTTGCCCTTAAAAACTGCGTACGCGATGTGTTTTGATTAATGTTCAAAATCTCCCCTATTTCTTCATGGTCATAACCTTCCAGTAAGTAAAGCGATAACACTATGCGGTAGCCTTCGGGCAATAACTTTATAGCGGCTTTTATTTGTTCAACTTTATATGTTGTTTCTTCTCCGTCATCATAATCTTCGTCAGCTATTTCAATCTGTTCATCATCAATGCTTACCAGTTCCATTTTACGCTTGCGCAATAAGTTGATGGAGCGGTGTACAACAATTTGCTTTAGCCAAAGGCCAAAGGTTGTTTCCTGCCTGAAATCGTTTATGCGGGCAAAAGCATCCAGGAAAGCTTCCTGCAATACATCCTGAGCTTCATCCAAATTATTAACTATCCTGAAGGCGGTGTTCAACATCGCTTTCGAGTATAGTTTATATAATTCGTAATGGGCTTTTTTGCTCCCTTGCTTACATTCAACCACCAGGTTGTAATGCTTGTCTACATAAACAGATTCCAAATTTTATCAGCTTTCGAATTAAATGACACCACGTTTTTTTAAACGTTGCACCAAAGCTTAAATTTAGTGAATAGATTTTAAGAAAGTGTTGATTGCGGTAACCCCGTTTTGGTAACGGTCTTGTCCTAAGCCGGATATGAGGGTGTAGTTGGCATTGATCGCATTAAGTTCCTTAACCCACACATCCATAAAATGTTCGCGCAGGCCGGGGAAATCACGCAAGGGGTCATCTTCCCAGGGCAGGTCTATATTGAGTAGCAAATAACAATCGTAGTGGTGGTTATTTAACTCTTCTATCACCTCGGGTGGTGTATGGCCAAACATATGGTCGCTCCATATTTTTATAGTAATAAAGGTGGTATCGCATATCAGAATTTTATTGGCCTTTGGTAAATGCTCTTCTTCTAATGCTAACTGCCCGTGAAACATGTTTAGCTCGTCCTGTAAAGTTGGTGGCCCGGTTAGCGCGGCACAATAATCGCGGGCAAACTCGGGTACCCAAATGGTATGGTAGTGCTTTGCCAAATGTGCAGACATAGTTGATTTACCGGTTGACTCGGGCCCAACAATAGCTATTTTTAAAATGGGGCTGCTCATGCAGGTACAGTTTGCTTTTTATATTCCTTACGCCAATCTATATGGCCCATATAAGCCAGCACCAATAAAACAATATACAAAAGCGATGTAAGATACAGGCTTTTATAGATGTAAAGCGGTACATAACATATATCAACAAATATCCATAGCGCCCAGTTTTGTAAAACTTTGCGCGTCATTAAAATCTGGGCCATAAAGCTTACTGCAGTGCAAAAGCCATCAATATAGGGTACGTTGGTAGGTGTAAAAGTTTGCAAAAATAATCCCAGCATATATGATAGGGCTACAGTGCCTAATAAAACAATAACGATATCTCCCCATGGTAAACTCACAATTGGTTTTTCCTGCGCCTTATCTTTTTTAAGCCAAAAGTACCAGCCATAAACAGATGTTCCGAAGAAATAGATTTGCAGGGCAGCATCGCCAAACAACTGGCTTTGGTAATAAATAAAGCAATAAGTTGTAACGCTGATGATGCCTACAGGCCAATTCCAGATGCTTTGCCGGGCAGCCAGGTAAACACAGGCTATGGTAGCGGTAAAGCCAACCCATTCCAGCGGGCTGATATTAAAAAACTCTTTAACAATATGTTGCCAGATGGTAAGGGATAACAATACCATGATCAATATATCCCCTGGAAAAACCCCGAAAGGGAGACATCAAAATAATAACATATTTTACGCAGCGTATCCAAGCGGATATCTACTTTACCTGATTCTAAACGGGCGATATTGATATTGGTTTCGCTGTAAAATTTTTCCTGGCTAACCTGGTTTTGCCTGCGAAGTCGTTTAATTTGCAGCGCTACCTTTTTTTTAAAAGCTATTTCGGAAGTGTTTAGATATTCAAAATCGGTTAATAGCATAACTTACTCGGGTGATAAAAAGCTAAAATAGCTAAAAAACATTATTAATAAAACAGACATGAATTTTAAATAAAAGCCTGCTCACTATTATTACTTGCAACTATAATTAATAGTTGTTAAAAAAAGATGATTAATCCTGACGTATTAGTAGTTGCGTTAAGTATGTTCTGCCGTTACCTTTGAATTTATAAAATCTTCATAAGCAATATAAAGGTTTCTACATCTACCTGTGAAGAATTTTTTTGTTTTGAGTTCTCAGACGCCCAGGCTGAGTGATTTGTGTTCTTTGTTTTGGGTTTAATCAATAGTTTAAATTAATTAGGGGAAAGGGAGCTTCAAAAGAGCTCTCTTTTTTTGTTTTAATATTTTTACTATGCATGCATATCATTATATTTGATTCGATTTAACTGATCAGAATTTCATTATCTTTAGCTAATAACGCTGTATTATGTATTTTAACTTATCCGAAGAGCAATTGATGATTCGCCAGGCGGCAAGGGATTTTGCCCAAACCGAATTAAAACCCGGCGTTATTGAACGCGATGAACACCAGAAATTTCCGGCCGAGCAGATCAAAAAATTAGGCGAGCTTGGTTTTTTAGGTATGATGGTTGACCCCAAATACGGCGGCAGCGGCATGGACAGCATCAGCTATGTACTGGTGATGGAAGAATTATCAAAAATTGATGCGTCTGCATCGGTAGTAGTTTCGGTAAATAATTCGTTGGTATGCTACGGCCTGGAGCACTTTTGTAACGAAGAACAAAAACAAAAATACTTAGTGCCATTAGCCAAAGGTGAAAAGATAGGGGCCTTCTGCCTGTCGGAACCGGAAGCAGGATCAGATGCTACATCGCAACATACAACAGCTATTGATATGGGCGACTATTACCTGCTCAATGGTACTAAAAACTGGATAACTAATGGCGGCACAGCCTCCACATACATTGTAATAGCCCAAACAGATGCCAGTAAAAAAAGCCACGGCATTAACGCCCTTATTGTTGAAAAAGGCATGGAAGGCTTTACCGTTGGCCCAAAGGAAAACAAGCTGGGCATCCGCGGATCGGATACGCACTCTCTGATGTTTACCGATGTTAAGGTGCCCAAAGAAAACCGCATTGGCGAAGATGGCTTCGGCTTTAAATTTGCCATGAAGACTTTGGAAGGTGGCCGTATCGGTATCGCGTCGCAGGCCTTGGGCATTGCTTCAGGCGCTTATGAATTAGCTTTGCAGTACTCCAAAGAACGAAAAACCTTCGGCAAACAATTATCAGAGCATCAATCCATCCAGTTTAAACTGGCCGATATGGCTACCGAAATTGAAGCGGCACGCCTGCTTTGCTTAAAAGCAGCCTGGTTAAAAGATAACGGGCAGCCCTACGCGCAGGCCAGCTCGATGGCAAAACTATTTGCATCCGAAGTGGCGATGAAAACTACTGTTGAAGCGGTGCAGATACACGGTGGCTATGGTTTTGTAAAAGAGTTTCACGTTGAACGCTTAATGCGTGATGCCAAGATCACCCAGATATACGAAGGAACATCAGAAATACAGAAGATTGTGATATCGCGCGAGGTGTTGAAATAATAGTTACATACTACTGACCATAATATGCGGTTTTAAACCTGTTTATCTATATTTTTGTTAATAAGCAAACATGTATGAACAGGTTTAATATTTTCTTCTCCATTATATTTTTATTCTTCGCATCGTCCTCCTTCACGCAAAGTAAATTGCATACAGGTATTTGGCACGCAGGTATCAAAACGCAATCAGGTAAAGAGATCCCATTTACATTCGAGGTAACCAATAAATACATCGCGTTAAGCAACCACGATACCATTGTAAAAAAGCAATTAGTTATTATTAATGGCTCAGAGCGCTTTAAAGTGAATGACGTTAAAGCATATGGCGATTCGGTGCTGATACACATGCCGCTTTTTGATGCCGATATTAAAGGCAAATTTGATGGCAACACATTAAAGGGCCAATGGATAAAGCACCTGCCCAACCGCGAGGCCACGGCTGATTTTTACGCTGTTGCCGGTAATTACAGGTTTTTTAAAGCACCCAAATCCACTCATAATGTACAAGGGCGCTGGAGCGCGATATTTGCCAGTGGCGATACTACCGTTGCCGAGTTTAAGCAGGTAGGCACCAAAGTAACCGGCACCTTTTTAACCACCACCGGCGATTACCGCTTTCTGGAAGGTGTAGTAAATAAAGACAGCCTGTACCTTTCCACCTTTGATGGTACACATGCATACCTGTTTACCGCAAAGATCAATCCGAACAATACATTAACCGATGGTAAACAATATGCAGGCTATGCCGGTACAGATAAATGGACGGCCGTTAAAAACGCCAAAGCCAAACTACCCGATGCCTACTCGTTAACCTACCTGAAACCGGGTGCCAAAAAGATCGATTTTACTTTTACCGACCTGGATGGCAAAAAAGTTTCGCTGAGCGATGACAGGTTTAAGAACAAGGTGGTTATCCTGCAGATCATGGGCTCATGGTGCCCTAATTGTATGGATGAGACAGCTTACATGGTTGATTTTTATAAAAAATACCATGCCAAAGGGGTTGAGGTTGTAGGATTGGCCTACGAACGCAGCATTGATTTTAACCGTTCGAAAAAAAGTGTAGAGCAGTTAAAAGACAGGTTCAACGTAACTTATCCTTTATTGATAACCGGTTATACCAGCGACAAAAAGGAACTCATCAAAAGTTTGCCTGTGCTGGCAAATTTCATGGGTTTCCCAACTACTATCATTATTGATAAAAAAGGCGATGTACGTAAAATACACACCGGCTTTAGCGGCCCGGGAACAGGAAAGTACTATACCGACTTTACCACCGAATTTGAAAAGCTGAACAACGAATTACTGGCCGAAAAGTAAAAGCTTAGTCGCGTTTCTTTTTCAACTCTTTGTGGAATATCATTTTAAATATGGCCAGTACAATGGCAAACAGCGCGGCATTTAAAAAGCCATGTACTTTAAAGTTATCCATCCAGTTACTTACCAGCAATACCATGCAAACGCTGATGATAAAGGATACCAACCCAAGCGTAAGTATGTTTAGCGGAAAAGTAAGGATGCGCAGTAATAAGCCGACTGTAGCATTAACCAATCCCAAAACAATGCCCGCCAAAACAGCGGTGCCATAACCATCAACATATACGCCGGGAATAAGGTAGGCTGCTATCATAATAGCAACGCCTGTTAACAATATTTCGAGTATGAAACGCATAGCTTTATATTTGATGATACAATTTTAGCAAAACCCTTTTGAATATGCGTTTATGGACGGCCTGTTTTTTTGTTATTGCTTTTGGGGCCTGTAATTCCGCAGTGAAAAAACAAGAGGTTGATATTCGCCTGTCCAAAGATTCGCAGTCAGTTTGTTTAACCGGACTGGAATACGCCATCCTGCATGACCTGAAAACAGATACCCTAAATACAGAAGCCTGGCAAAGCCTGTTCGCGGTATATCGCATACCTGCTGATACGGATATGAAGGACCTGCAAAAACCACAGCCGGGCAACTACATAGTTACAGATACTTCGATCGTATTTAAACCTGATACAGCTTTTGCCAAACATCAAAGCTATTTCGCTCATTTTTACGGCGGCCCATTAGCTGCCGGTAAATTAGAACTGGTACAAGCTAAAACTAAATTAGAGGGGCAGCACTATAAAGAGGTAGTATTCAATTTTTAACGTTCCGCGCTTATCTTTTTGGTGAGCGCCACAAAATCGGCAACGCTAAGCCGCTCTGCACGTAGCTCAAGCAGTGGGTCGTCAGTAATTTTATCTTTAGGTATGAGTGATGATACGGCGTTCCGCAAGGTTTTGCGGCGCTGATTGAAGCCCGCTTTTACTACCTGCCAAAATAGCTTTTCATCGCAATCCAGTTCAATCGTTTCATTTCGCGTTAAGCGGATTACCGCCGATAGAACCTTTGGCGGTGGGTTAAACACGCCTGCCTTTACAGTGAACAAATACTCTACTTTATAATAAGCCTGCAAAAAAACGCTGAGTATGCCATACTCTTTGCTGCCCGGTTTGGCCGCGCAGCGCTCAGCTACTTCTTTCTGGAACATGCCCACGATCTCAATTACCTGAGCACGGTTATCCAATACTTTGAACAAGATCTGCGATGAGATATTGTATGGGAAATTACCGATGATGGCGAAAGGCCCGCTGAAGTGTTTAGAGAAATCCATCTCCAAAAAGTCATCGTTTATCAGGCGGGTACCTAATTGTGGATATTTCTTTTGCAGGAACTGGTAACTCTCTGTATCAATATCTATCAGGAAAGTTTCATAGTCAGTTTTTTGGAGCAAAAAATCCGACAGGATACCCATGCCGGGGCCAACTTCAAGCACCTGGTTGTACTTGTCGGTCAGTTTAAGGCTATCAACTATTTTCGATGCGATATTTTTATCGGTTAAAAAGTGTTGGCCTAAATGTTTTTTTGCTCTAACAATGCTCATTTATAAACTTTATATTTCACACAAATAACGTCATATTTGTGCTTTGTTTAGATAAATTTTAAAGCCGAATGCTGAAAGCCAAAAGCTGAAAGCCAAATCGGTGTAATCATCACCATAATCGGTGAAATCAAAACCAATATGAGCGATAAACTAAAAATAGGTATTAGCATAGGCGATGTAAACGGAATAGGCCTCGAAGTTATTATTAAAACATTGGCCGATGCCCGCATACTCGATTATTGCACCCCCATAGTTTATGGCCATACTAAAGTTGCCTCGTTCCACCGCAAGGCTTTGGATATGGGCGAATTTAGCTTTAACGTGATCAACTCACCTGCCGAAGTACAAGGCAAACGTGCCAACATGATCAACTGCTGGGAAGAGGACGTGAAGATAGAGCTTGGCGAAACTACCGAAACCGGTGGCAAGTATGCCTTCCTATCTTTAGAACGTGCTACTAACGATCTTATCGCAGGCCAGATAGATGCCCTGGTTACCGCGCCCATCAACAAACACAATATCCAAAGCGAGAGCTTCCACTTCCCCGGCCATACCGAATATTTACAGGAACGCGCCGGAGGACAGGATTCACTGATGTTTTTGGTAAGCGAAGACCTGCGCGTGGGCGTGGTTACGGGCCATGTGCCGGTAACCGAGATCGCATCCAAAATATCCCAGGAAAGCATCATCTCCAAACTCAAGCTGATGAACGATAGCTTGAAAAAGGACTTCTGGGTGCGCAAGCCAAAGATTGCGGTGCTTGGCTTAAACCCTCACGCGGGCGATAATGGCCTCATCGGTAACGAAGAGCAAACTACCATCATCCCGGCTATTGAACAAGCTAAAGCAAGCGGCCTGTTGGTAATGGGCCCATACGCTGCCGACGGCTTTTTTGCCAATGGAGCTTACAAAAACTTTGATGCCGTACTGGCCATGTATCACGATCAGGGTTTGATCCCTTTTAAACACATAGCTTTCGAGAATGGCGTAAACTTTACCGCAGGGCTCAACATTGTGCGCACTTCGCCCGATCATGGTACCGCTTATGATATCGCGGGTAAAAACCTTGCTTCCGAAATATCCTTCCGCGAAGCTATGTTTGCCGCCATGCACATCGTAAAAAACCGCCGCGAATCAGCCGAACTCACCGAAAATACCCTGGCATTCGGAAAATTAAGCAGGGATAGGGATTAAGCTATACCTTATTGAATAAAATTGCGTTATAGCGCTTTCGCCTTATCACATAAAATATAATTAATGAGGACAGTAGTATTATTTGCCCTTTTTTCGCTTGTCGCGCTTTCATCAATAGCGCAAAAAAAACTAACCATTAGCGGTACCTTAAAAGATGAAGCCACAGGCGAACAGCTCATTGGTGCCACAGTTAAAATAAAAGAGATTCCGCAAAGCGGAACCATTACCAATAGCTACGGGTTTTACTCCATATCTGCTCCTGCAGGAGATTATACCTTGCTATATACTTATGTAGGCTACCAAACCGTTACGCGCCAGGTATCCTTACATCAAAACCAAAGCATTAATATCGCGCTTCCTGTTAAAAGCTCATTAAAAGAGGTGGTTATTAATGTAAACCGCCCCAATAATGATAACATCGCCTCGCCACAAATGGGAGTGGAGAAGCTCAATATGGCACAAATTAACAACGTGCCGGTACTGATGGGCGAAAAGGATATCCTCAAAACCATATCGCTGTTGCCGGGTGTAAAAGCCGCCAGCGAAGGCAATACCGGTTTTTATATTCGTGGCGGTAGTTCTAACCAAAATCTTATTTTATTGGATGAAGCAACGGTTTACAACGCTTCGCACCTGTTTGGCTTCTTCTCCACTTTTAACTCCGATGCCATAAAGGATGTTAGCCTCTACAAAGGCGGCATGCCTGCCGAATATGGCGGACGTTTATCATCGGTACTTGATATTAAAATGAACGAGGGCAACAACCAAAAGTTTACCGTACAGGGCGGACTTGGCCTTATTTCATCAAGGCTAAAAATAGAAGGCCCGCTGGTAAAAGACAAAGGCTCGTTTATGGTGAGTGCCCGCCGTACTTATATCGATCTGTTTTTAGGTGCATCATCAGATACCACAATTAAAGGGAGTACACTCTATTTTTATGACCTGAACGCCAAAGCCAATTACCATTTTAATGATAAGAATGCTATTTATCTTTCAGGCTATTTTGGTAAGGATATTTTGGGACTGAAAAACACTTTTGGTACAGAGTGGGGCAACGCCACCGGAACGGTAAGGTTTAACCATATATTCAGTAATAAACTGTTCTCAAACACCTCGCTCATCTTTAGTAACTATAGCTATACCATCCAAAGCTTCAGCAACACCAACGATTTTAAGGCTACATCGCAAATAACAGATGTAAACTTTAAAGAAGACCTGCAATATTCAATAAGCGATAGTCATTCGCTTAAGTTTGGGGTGAATGTGCTTCATCATACCATAGCACCGGGCGAAATCTCATCATCACAATCATCAAGCATCAACACCCGGAGTATTGAGGATCGTTATGGCTATGAAATTGCCGCCTATATAAGCGATGAATGGAAAGCCACCGATAAACTGACGTTACTATACGGCCTACGCCTTAGCGATATGTTTTTACAAGGCCCCGGTACATTTAAAACCTACGATGCAGCGGGCAATACCGCTACATCAAACACCTATAACTCAGGCGCGGTGGTGCAAAGCTATGTTAACCTTGAACCACGATTATCTGCCGGTTATGCGTTTAACGATGAAAACTCCGTAAAGCTTTCCTATAACCGCAATACGCAAAACGTTCACCTCATCAGCAACTCAACCAGCAGCACGCCTACAGACTTGTATGTGATGAGCAGCAACAACATCAAACCCGAAATTGCCGACCAGGTAGCTACCGGCTTCTTCAAAAACTTTAAGGATAATACTTACGAGTTTTCGGCCGAGGTATACTATAAATGGATGCAGAACCAGATAGATTATAAAGACGGCGCGCAACTGATCGCTAATCAGGATGTTGAGTCGCAATTAACCTATGGTTCGGGCAGGGCGTATGGTATCGAATTATTCTTAAAGAAAAAATACGGGCGCTTTAACGGATGGATAGGTTACACGCTATCGCGTACCGAGCTTCAATTTGCCGCCATTAACAAGGGTAACTACTATCCCGCAAGGCAAGACCGCACCCATGATCTGTCGGTAGTTGGCATCTTCGAATTAAATAAACGCTGGACGTTCTCCGGAACCTTTATTTATGGTACAGGCAACGCGGTTACCTACCCAACCGGTAAGTACAATATTGGCGGCTTAACCACCTTCTCCTTCTCAGAACGTAATGGCTACAGGCAGCCTGCTACTAACCGTTTAGATATTGGCGCCACCCTTGAAGGTAAAGAGCATAAAAAGTACCACTCAAGCTGGACGTTTGGTATTTACAACGTTTACGGATACAAAAACCCATATGTTATCACCTTCCGGGATAGCAAAACAACCCCTAACACTACCGAGGCGGTACAAACAAGCATTTTTGGTTCGGCCATTCCATCTGTTACCTGGAACTTTAAATTTTAAGCGTATGACACTCACTATAAAACATTGGTTTATCATTTTGCTTGCTGTATCGGTAACAGCATCCTGTACAAAAGTGATCCAATTACAATTGGCTGATGATACAGGCAAGCTTGTCATCGAAGGTAATATTGTTAATTCAGTTGGGCCACAAACGGTTAAGCTGAGCCGGAATGTGGCTTTTACCAATACCAATACCTACCCGGCTGTAACCGGTGCTACCGTAACCATTACCGATAATGTGACAGGCAATAATTACCGCCTCCTGGAGGCAAGCCCCGGCACCTACACCATTATACCCATGGTTGGGACGGTTGCTAAAACATATACCCTGAACGTTTTAACAGGTGGCCAAACCTATACAGCTGCTTCTGTTATGCCGGCGTCGGTTACGCTCGATTCGCTCACGTCAAAACCATCTACCTTCGACGTTAAAAAAAGGCAGGTAACGCTTCACTTCCTTGATCCGGCGGGTGTAAGTAACCAATACCGTTTTGTGATGTTTGTGAACGGTGTACAGGTGAAAAGCGTTTTTGCTACCAATGATGATTTTACTGACGGACGCTACGTTCATTATGATCTGAGGCAAAACGATATTGATGTTTACGCAGGCGATACCGTAACTGTTGAAATGCAATGCATAGATAAAGTTAACTACACCTATTGGTATACCCTGGCAAGGCAACAGGTAAACGGACCCGGCGGTGGCGTTACGCCAACAAACCCGCCTAATAACATTAGCCCCGATGCATTGGGCTATTTTAGCGCGCATACCACGCAAAGCCGAACCATCGTAGTAAAATAACACACTACACCATGCTATAAGCTCATCGCAAAAGCCAAGCCTGTAGCGCCGTCTTGATATGTAGGTACTAAGTATGCCTTTTTACCCTTTTTAGTATCGTGGGTAAGCGCATTACGAATATAGGGGTATACAAAGTATCCGGCCTTGGTAGCCAGTATACCAAAGCCCGCGCCCGCAACCACATCGCTAAACCAATGGTCGTGATTGTACAGCCTGAAGATACCCGTTGTGGTAGCAATGGCATATCCGGCAACGCTATACCAAACGGATTTGCCGCCAAACTCCTGGTTTAAAAACTCGGCACCCAAAAAGGCGGTAGAGGTATGACCCGAAAAGAACGACAGGTAATCGGAGCCATCGGGCCTTAACCTGTGTGTTGTTTGTTTGGTAACGGTGGCTGTAAGGGCTAAAATACCGCCCGATAAGCCTAATACCACTGTACGGTCAATAAATGTATTTTTGCCTGATATACCGGCAAGGTTTAGTCCGTACACTATAATAACCGGGGCAAACTGGAAATAGTTTTCGGCCTTGCTGCTATTAAAATTAGGATCAGTCCGGGTGATGGCATCGTTAACTGAAAAGTCGAGGTTACGCACCGGTGTAAACGCAAATGATGATACACCGTAAGCCGCCAGTACAACAGGAGGTATCAATGCGTATTTTTTACTGTGCAGGTGTTGTACCGTATCCGGCGCGGTAAGCAAATCCTTTTTAACACTGTCTAATACCTGGGCATTAACATTAAGCGAGGCAATACAGCTTATCAGCAATAATAGTCTTTTCATAACACGTAGTAATAGTAACCCTTTCGGATATTCCAAAACCACATAACGGCAGGCACGCGTTTATGTTTCGATGAATACATAATAACTTAACTTTATTTTAACATTCCAAAAAAACCAATTTTACTACAGAATTGGATTTTAACTTACTTTGTTTTTATATACCCTTTCCCCCTTGGTTATCATAGCGTAATTTGATGAATTTCGAATTTTTCAAATTTTTTACCGCAGAGTTAACAGAGGTTTGCACAGAGGAACGCGGAGAAGAAATAGTTCCCATCGCCTAAAGCCTGCGATAGCGATCGCAGCGGAAATCCCGGAATGAGGCTTCCATCAACCGAATGAGGAATTGCAGCGTAGAGCGCGGGCCGCAGGCATCGCCCTAATCCTTTACAATAAATTATATAGACAACAGCGCTCGAATATCAATTTATTTCTCAATCCTTTTATCCATTCTCACCCTTTCGAGCCAATGTCGAAACAAATGTCTTGATTCTTTAATTAATATATAAGCCTCTTTCGATTCCCCATAAAACTCTCGTGTGAAAGGGTGAGATAGCATTTCTGTAGCCCGGTCAAAAGTCCGCAGCAGTTTTTCTTTTTCTTGGATAGTTTTGGCAATTTTTAAACCGCGATAGGTTTCCATCCCGATTTCATAAAACCAAGGCAACTCATCTCTATAAAGGCTAATAAATATTAGTAGACCGATACCAGGTTCTTCCTCTTCAAATCCGAAATGCATCATTTCTTCAAACATCATTGGATGAAATTTTCTACGCTTTCTGCGAAATTCCGGATCAAGTCTATTTTCTAATCGGGCAGGTAAGCTATCAAACATAATTTTGACCTCTTCAAAAAGTTTAGCAGCGGAATTTTGATCTGCTACCGCTGATTGTTCTGCTTCGCCATTCACAGCTTTCATATTGCCTGTGATTTCCGTCACTTTTGCTACAAATTTATCTACAAGCATTTCAACCATGCTTCTGTCTGGGTCAAGTCCTGGGACTTTAACGACCATATCAATCACCAATTTGACTAAAGAAGCTGCATCACCATCATTGTTTTGGAATAATGCGAATGGCCCTGAAATCGCTTTACTTATCGGTATTCCAAGAGTTATGCCTATAACTTTTTTATCTACAGCTCCTTTTGCAACTCCTGCTTCGTATAATATCCATGGACGATCTATACTATGTTGAGTTAACAAGCAAACCACATCGGTTGCAGCTTTTATCTTCTCCATTATAGTAGGATACCATTCCTGCCCATATTCGATCCCCTGTGCTCCTTTTTTGTCAGAAGACCGAAATGATTTTAACGCTCCCGCACTTGCACTTTTTAATAAATTACTAAATTCTTCTGCAAGTTCTGCATCTCTGGTATCATGGCTAATAAACACCAAGGGTTGATTATGGGTAATAGATTGTTCTTCGGTGTTTGTTTGGTGAGCTGATAAACTTTGCTTTTTTGGAGGCATGATTAATGGTTAGGTTTACGAAGATAATTATAATATCTACAAATAAATATTTCAATATTCCACAAGATTTCCCTATCACAACATATAATACACATTTATAACTAACTGAGAAGGTTTCAAATAGTTGCTATTTCAGAAATATTAGAAATAAATAAATCTATCATTTATCCTCCAATAGCCCCCCTCTACCACTATTTCCAAAAAACTCTTTCCACTTGTATAAATTTTCCTAAATTTGCGGGCTAATTAACGCTCATTGAAATCGCTAAAGCAATACTCAATACCCTTTACGGGACTCAAGCTTGGAAAACACCGGTTTGATTTTGAGGTAACAGATGTCTTTTTTAACGAATTTGAATATTCGTTAGTTAAAAAAGGCGACTTAAAATGCGTGGTGGAGCTCGACAGGCAAGAGACCATGCTGGTGTTGAATTTCGACATTACCGGCACTATCGACCTGGCTTGCGACCGTTGCTTATCCAGCTATCCTCAATATATTGAGATAGCCGAGCAACAGATAGCCAAGTTTAGTGAGCAGGATATGGGCGATGATGAGGATATGATGTTGCTTACGAAGAACGATAACGAGATCAACGTAGCGCCGTTAATATACGAATACATAAACGTTGCAGTGCCGTTTGTTGCGGTTTGCACCGATGAAGGAAGAACACAATACTGTGATAATGATATGCTTGACAAGTTAGAAAAATTGGCAGGCGGTGGCGAAGAGCCCGATGATGAACAGGACGACCCAACGTGGGACGCCCTCAAAAAAATTAAATAAATAGTAACAAAAAAGAGTTATGGCACATCCAAAACGGAAAATATCCAAATCAAGAAGAGACAAGCGTAGAACACACTACAAAGCTGAAGCTCCAACGTTAACTACATGCACCACTACCGGCGCTGTTCACTTGCCACACCGTGCATACACAGTTGATGGTAACGTTTACTTCAACGGAAAGATCCTGATCGAGAAAGCTGCAGTAGCCTAAGTTTAATTTTCTATATGAAGATTGGCTTAGACATTATGGGCGGTGATTATGCACCGAAGGCAACCGTATTGGGTGCTATTGCTGCTTATTCAGAATTGTCGCCATCAGATACTTTGGTGCTGATAGGCGATAAGGATGCTGCTACAGCTATTCTGCGCGAAAATGATTTTAACCCTGATCACTTCGAGTATGTACATACTACCGAAGTGATTGGTATGGGTGAGCACCCTACCAAAGCGGTTGTTCAAAAACCAAACTCGAGCATAAGCGTTGGTTTCCAATTGCTTAAAGAAGGTAACATCCAGGCGTTTTCATCGGCGGGGAACACAGGCGCTATGCTTGTGGGGTCGCTGTTTAGCGTAAAAGCTATACCGGGTGTACAACGCCCTGCCATGACGGCCATTTGCCCTAAAATTAAAGGTGGTTTCAATATCCTGCTGGATGTTGGCGCCAATGCTGATTGTAAACCAGAAGTATTAGTGCAGTTCGGTGTTTTAGGCAGCCTGTTTGCCGAGTCGGTTTACGGCGTGCAAAACCCGCGCGTTGCGCTGATGAACATTGGCGAAGAAGAAGAAAAAGGTAATATTTTATGCCAGGCCACTTACCCT
This sequence comes from Mucilaginibacter rivuli, assembly GCF_019391655.1. Classification (GTDB taxonomy): domain Bacteria; phylum Bacteroidota; class Bacteroidia; order Sphingobacteriales; family Sphingobacteriaceae; genus Mucilaginibacter; species Mucilaginibacter rivuli. The sequence goes on from NZ_JAHXPQ010000001.1 coordinate 684,643, forward strand.
TTGATGAAGGAAAGCGGCCTTTTCAATTTTGTAGGCAATGTTGAGGGGCGCGACCTGTTTAGCGATGGCAGCGATGTAATAGTTAGCGATGGCTTTACGGGTAACGTAATGCTTAAAATGGCCGAGTCTTTTTATGTAGTAACATTAAAGAAAGGCTTTAAAGACGAGTTTTTCGACCGCTTTAATTATGAGCAATATGGTGGCAGCCCTATTTTGGGTGTTAATGCCCCTGTTGTGGTTGGCCACGGTATATCAACCCCGCTGGCTATAAAAAACATGGTACTTCTTTCTAAAAACATGGTCGATACGGGCCTTGTTGATAAAATAAAGCAGGCTTTTCAATAAACCCTAATTAAATGAGTAAAATTCATGCCGCTATAACGGCTGTTGGTGGTTACGTACCGGATTATGTGTTAGATAACCATGAACTGGAAACCATGGTAGATACCAATGATGAATGGATAACCACACGCACAGGTATTAAAGAACGCAGAATTTTAAAAGGTGAGGGCTTAGCCACATCTGATATGGCGGTTCACGCGGTGAACCAGCTGTTAACCAAAAGAGGCATTTCTGCTGCCGAAATTGACTTAATTATTTTTTGTACCACTACGCCCGATATGCCTTTCCCGGCAACGGCAAACGTATTGGCCGATAAAATTGGCGCTATCAATTCATGGGGATATGATCTGCAGGCCGCGTGCTCAGGCTTTATTTTCGGTTTAACTACCGGTGCCCAGTTTATTGAAAGTGGTAAGTATACCAAGGTTTTGGTTGTTGGTGGCGATAAAATGTCGTCTATCATTAACTATGAAGACCGGGCTACCTGCATTATTTTTGGCGATGGCTGCGGCTGCGCTTTGTTAGAACCCAATACAGATGGTTATGGCATACTTGATTCTATCTGCAAAACAGATGGTTCGGGCCGCGAGTTTTTAAACCAGCAAGCGGGTGGCTCATTACTGCCGGCATCGCACGAAACGGTTGACGCTAAAAAGCACTTCGCTTTCCAGGAAGGTAAAACAGTATTCAAATTTGCCGTTACCAATATGGCCGAAGTTGCTGTTGAGGTAATGGAGCGAAACAATATCACTGCCGATGATGTTACCTGGTTGGTACCCCACCAGGCTAATAAACGAATTATTGATGCAACCGCTGCCCGTACAGGTGTGCCCGATGAGCGCATAATGAAAAACATTGAGCGTTACGGCAATACTACTAACGGTACCATACCCCTGTGTTTATGGGAATGGGAAAGTAAATTGAAAAAAGGTGATACCCTGATATTAGCTGCCTTTGGCGGCGGGTTTACCTGGGGCTCCATTTATTTGAAATGGGCATATTGATTTACAACAACATTTTATAACTTAGACATCTAATTTTATCCAATAAACCACACTACGCAAACTAATGGATATTAAACAAATACAAGAACTGATCCGCTTCGTAGCCAAATCTGGCGTGAACGAAGTTGCCATTGAGCAGGAGGATTTTAAGATCACGATAAAAACAAACCAGGTACAAACAGTAGTTAACGCTACTATACCTGCTGCCGCACCGGTATATGCACCTACGCCAGTTGCTGCCGCCCCGGCACCAGCCGCCGCTGAACCGACCGCTGCTGCCGGACCTGATACCTCACATTATATTACCATCAAATCGCCAATGATCGGTACGTTCTACCGTTCATCATCACCTGATAAACCTTTGTTTGTTAATGTTGGTGATGAAATAAACAGCGGCGATGTGCTTTGCATTATCGAAGCCATGAAACTTTTCAACGAAATTGAGGCCGAAGTATCGGGCAAAATTGTAAAAGTATTGGTTGATAATGCTTCGCCTGTTGAGTACGATCAGCCTTTATTCTTGGTTGATCCATCGTAATTAGTTGACTGGTTGAATTGTTGATTAAGTGAGTAGGGTTTACTCATTTTATTGTCATTCAACCCAATTTATTTGAGTTGTGAATAGTTGAACCTAATCAACCATTCATCTAATCAACTACTTAACTTTAAAAACAATGTTTAAAAAAATATTAATAGCTAATCGTGGTGAAATTGCCCTGCGGATCATCCGTACCTGTAAAGAGATGGGTATTAAAACCGTAGCCGTATATTCTACTGCCGATCGCGATAGCCTGCACGTACGTTTTGCTGATGAGGCCGTATGCATTGGCCCGCCGCCAAGCCGCGATTCATATCTTAACATACCCAATATCATTTCGGCTGCCGAAGTAACTAACGCCGATGCGATCCATCCGGGATATGGTTTCTTATCAGAGAATGCTAAATTCTCAGCTATTTGTGCCGAATACAATATTAAATTTATTGGTGCTACTGCAGATCAGATCAATGGCATGGGCGATAAGGCTTCGGCTAAAGCTACCATGAAAAAGGCCGGTGTGCCAACGATACCGGGATCTGAAGGTTTGTTAGCCGATGTTAAAGAAGGTATCAGCATTTCGAATAAAATTGGCTACCCCGTTATATTAAAAGCAACTGCCGGTGGCGGTGGCCGTGGTATGCGTATTGTTTGGAAAGACGCCGATTTTGAGAATGCATGGGATTCATGTCGTGCCGAATCTGGTGCCGCTTTTGGTAACGATGGCTTATATCTCGAAAAATACGTTGAAGATCCGCGTCACATCGAAATACAGGTAGTGGGCGACCAATACGGAAAAGTTTGTCATTTATCTGAACGTGATTGTTCGATACAGCGCCGCCACCAAAAATTGGTGGAAGAGTCGCCATCACCTTTCATGACAGAAAAGCTGCGTAAAAAAATGGGCGAGGCCGCCATTAAAGGTGCCAAAGCCGTTAAATACGAAGGAGCCGGTACGGTAGAGTTTTTGGTGGATAAACACCGCAATTTCTACTTTATGGAAATGAATACCCGTATCCAGGTAGAACACCCGGTTACCGAAGAGGTGATCAACTTTGACCTGATCAAAGAGCAAATTAAAGTAGCTGCCGGTATTCCTATCTCAGGTAAAAACTACGAGCCAACCATGTGCGCCATTGAGTGCCGTATCAATGCCGAAGATCCGTTTAAAGATTTCCGCCCGAGCCCGGGTAAGATCACTAATTTCCACTCACCGGGTGGCCATGGTGTTCGTATAGATACACACGTATACACAGGTTACGTTATCCCGCCGAATTACGATTCGATGATAGCTAAGGTAATATGTACCGCGCAAACCCGCGAAGAAGCATTGAATACCATGCACCGCGCATTATCAGAGTTTGTGATAGAGGGTGTTAAAACAACCATACCGTTCCACTTAAAACTATTGGCCGATCCAAACTTCAGGGCAGGTAACTTTACCACCAAGTTTATGGATACGTTCGATATTTCGGAATAAAGCATGAAACTGATATAACAGTTAAACCGTAAGTACCATTCTAAGTTATAAGAATGGTACTTTTGTTTTTTTAAATATACAATGGGCAAACTATTAGATTCGATAAGGGGTAAAACAAAGAGTCTGGAAAGCGAAATGTCGTTTTTTGATCACCTTGAGGTATTAAGGTGGCATTTAATGCGTGCAGCTGTAGCCATTGTAGTTTTTGCCTGTTTTGCTTTTTATTATTTCGATACGATATGGCAAAACCTGGTAATGGGCCCCAAGCACGGCGATTTTTTAACCTATCGTTTGCTTTGTAAACTGGGTGCCTTATTAGGTAGCAGCGGCATGTGCATTAATAAGGATCTTCCCGGCGAATTGCAGAATACCGAGCTTGCAGGCCAGTTTTCAATGCAAATAAACGCGTCTATTATTATCGCTTTAATATTAGGTTTTCCGTATCTGTTATGGGAAATATGGCGGTTTGTTAAACCTGCTTTGCGCGAAAAAGAACAAAAGGCCACCAGTGGCTTCGTGTTTTATTGTTCATTACTTTTCGGTACAGGGATACTTTTTGGATACTATGTGGTAGCTCCGCTGTCACTACACTTTCTAACCAACTATACATTCAGCGCCGAGGTTAAAAATATCTTTACTATTGATTCATACCTTACCTCGGTAGCCACTTTAACACTGGTTAGCGGCCTGGTATTCCAGTTGCCAATCATTGTGTTTATTTTGGCCACTATCGGGATACTGACCCCTACCTTTATGCGCGAGAAGCGCCGCTATGCCATCATCATCATCATGATCATTGCCATGCTGGTTACACCAACGCCCGATGTTACCACTATGCTGGTGATAAGCGCTCCGTTGTTTTTATTGTACGAATTAAGTATTAAAGTAGCGGCACGCGTAGTTAAGCGCAAGCAATTAAAAGAACAGGATTTTTTAAACGCCTAACAGTATAATTTTAATGCACAATTTAAAAATTGCTATCGGCGGCGATCATGCCGGCTTTAGCTATAAACAACAATTTTTACAAAAATTAAAGGTAACAGAGCTAAAAGACTTTGGTACCCACAGTACTGATTCAGTTGATTATCCCGATTTTGCTCATCCGGTAGCATCAGCGGTTGAAAGTGGTGGGTTTGATCTCGGTATCCTCATTTGCGGTAGCGCCAACGGCGTAGCTATTACCGCCAACAAACACCAAAACATACGTGCCGCCATTTGCTGGAACGAAGAGTTGGCCGCCTTGGCACGTAAACATAACAATGCCAATATTGTATGTATACCCGAAAGGTTTATCTCCTTTGAGCTGGCCGAAAAGATAGTAGAGACATTTTTTACTACCGAATTTGAAGGCGGCCGCCATGCTAATCGTGTAAATAAAATTTCTTGCTAACTTAGGGCAACATTAATTAACTCATCAATGAAGATATTTTGCTCAACAGCCCTCGCGCTGACCTTTTCGACCTGTCTTTTTGCGCAGGATCCGATTCAAAAAAAATACGCGGCTCTAATAACCGCCGAAGATGCCAAAAAACATTTAAGTATCATCGCGTCCGATGCCTTTGAAGGCCGCGAAACCGGTAAACCGGGTGCCATGATGGCGGCTAATTATATTGCAGCAGAGTTTAAACGCCTTGGGTTGCAGGCACCGGTAAATGGTTCATATTTTTTAGATGTGCCATTAGTAGGTAAATCATTCGATGTAAAATCATTAACCGTAAACGGCAATGCTTTTGCTTATCGTAAGGATTTTAACGTTTCATCGGTTTCGGGCCCAACCGGCGACAAAACCATAGCCGTAAACGAGGTGATGTTTTTGAGCCATAAACCTGGTGGCGACCCTGCCGCCGAGTTGGGTAACACTGATATTAAAGGTAAGGCTGTTTTCATTATTTCCGATGGTGAAACCCCGCAAAACTCGGCTAAACGCATCCTGTTTTTGCGGTCTAAAAATCCATTGCTCATTATTAATTGCAGCGCCAATATAGGCGGTAATAGTCGTGGTGGGGCAGGTAATGCTATGCGTTTATCAATAAAAGAAGATAAGCCGGCACCGGTGGCAGCGCCTGTTTTAACAATAACAACCGAGGTGGGTAACCAGGTGTTTGCAAACTCGGGCGAAACTTTTGAGACCTTCAAAGCTTCGGCCGACGCGGATGGTATGCAGCCAAACCAGGCCATTAAAACCGATTTGAGCCTTGTGGTAAGCACAGTGAGTACTGACGTTAAAGCTGTTGATGTTTTAGGCTTTTTGCCGGGCACCGACCTGAAAGACGAAGTATTGGTATTCTCTGCACATTACGATCATATCGGTTTAACTACATCCGGAACTGATAAAGTAAATAACGGTGCTGATGATGACGGATCGGGCACTACAGGTATTTTAGAAATTGCACGTGCCTTCGCGCAAGCAAAAAAAGATGGCCATGGGCCGCGCCGCAGCATTTTATTTTTAGCCAACGTTGGCGAAGAAAAGGGTTTGCTGGGCTCTGAATACTATACAAGCCACCCGGTATTCCCGCTGGAAAAAACCGTTACCGATCTGAATATTGATATGATAGGCCGTGTGGGTTTTGATATGATAGGCAAACCCGATTCGTTAAACTATGTATATGTTATCGGTTCGAGCATGTTAAGCACCGATCTGCATAAGATCACTGAAAAGGTAAACAGCACTTACACCCATATGGTGCTCGATTATAAATATGACGACCTGAACGACCCAAACCGCTTTTACTATCGCTCAGATCATTACAACTTCGCTAAGCATGGTGTACCCATCATTTTCTATTTTGACGGCGTGCATGCCGATTACCACAAACCAAGCGATGAGGTTGATAAGATCGGCTTCCCGATGCTGGCTAAACGTGCGCAACTGGTATTTTACACCGGCTGGGATATTGCCAACCGCGATAAACGCCCTGTGGTTGACGGGAATACAGGTAAACAGTAAAATTAATAAAGCAACTTTTATAAAAATGGCCAACTTTTACGTTGGCCATTTTTGTTATTTTGAAGAAGTGCCTATCGTGAAACTTTGTGTCAATATTATTTATTTTGATGTAGTAAATTCAGACCATAATTTATCAAAAATGGTTTTAAAATGTGGCCCAAAGAAAGTATAACGTTTAGAGTTTAGAATATTTTGTAGGTCACGCCACACTTCTGACTCTTCATGTATTTCACTTTTATCTAAAGTAATTAAAAAAACTTTGGCTTCTTTTTCAAATAATTCATGGGATAATGTTTTAGATACTCGTTCAAGCAGGAAATCTTTTCCAAACTTATTGTAAATATGTTTATGTTGATTAGATAGGTTATCCGGATTTCCCAGTGTGAGATTTTCGTACTCTTCGGTAGATAGATTGACATTGCAGAAGGTATCAATAATTTTTGCATATGGCGCAAAATTCCCTTCACAATATTTAGAATAGATATAATCAATAATTTGATACTTGTCGTTTAAATTTGAGTTCGGTAACGTTGTGATGTTTTTTGCAACTTCTTCATCTTTAAGTATTTCATCAAATTTATAATGTATAAAAAGTAGATCTATAGCACAATATCTTGCATTCGGCGATTTTTTAGCCATATTCATTAGTGGTTCGAAATATACTTTCGATAAAGCTGGCCTTGAATATAATTTTTGAGTGTAAAATTCAACAAGATTAGGATCGGGATTGTTTGTTAAAATATTTATTGTCTGAATGAGTTCTTCGTCTTGTAGTTTAACATACAAATCACCTAAATTATTATTGATTGTATCGGATAACGATTTAACATTATCTTGTATTTCGATAGTTTCATTTCTACTCCTTTTGGTTTCTTCAAGAACCAAACGATTATCTCTTAGAATATGTGAAGCTCGATTAGTTAAATATGTTATTGCTATTCCAATTAAAATTCCCAATAATGAAAATAAAACGGTAAAAACGCTTAAATAATGTTGACTACCTGATATTGAGTTGGCTATACTTCCATTACTTGTCTGAATTAATGAGTTAAGTCTGTCAATTTGCGCTTGTTGGTCGATTATTTTGCTATTCAGCATTTTAATGCTGTCTGTTGTTGCACTTGATCTCGCGAACAAATAGTTAGAATATAAAATCATTAAGCTAAACATTACATATTTTACTTTCATGTCGTACTGGTTTAAGTCGAATAAATTCATATCTATTTATATGAATTTGTATTGTGTGAAATAAATATAAAATAAATACCGCCAATCTCGCATCGGTTTTTTATTTGTGGATAAAATCATCGGTGCAATCCTTTTCAATCAGTGTAATCAAAAAATATAATCCCTATTTTTGAAGCTATGACAAGCATTGCGGATGAATTTTTGGTAGCGGCTGAGGATAAGGCTTTTGACAGGGACCACCGCCGGATATTGAATTACAATATCGGTAAGTATGATGTAGCTGTTGAGCGTGGCTTATCGCGGATAGCTAACCTTGAAAATGCCAAACGCAAGGCCCATACCATCAAATGGAAAGTAATGGAGAACCTGGATAAATTTTTACCGGAGTTCGAGAGCAACTTTCAACGCCGTGGTGGTAAGGTGATTTGGGCCAATGATGCTGAAGAAGCACAAGCCGAGATATTGCAGATCATGCAGCGTGCCAATGCCAAAACGGTAGTGAAGTCTAAATCGATGGTGACGGAAGAGATCCACATCAACGAGTTTTTGGAGAGCCACGGTATCGAATCGCTGGAAACCGACCTGGGCGAATACATAGTGCAACTGCTTGGCCAGCCACCGTATCACATAGTTACCCCGGCCATGCACCTGAGCAAAGAGGACATTGCCAAATTGTTCCACGAACGTTTTGACACACCCATAGACGCCACACCCGAGCAGCTTACCCTAAAGGCCCGCGAGTTACTTCGCGAAAAATACCTCAGGGCCGATGTTGGCATTACAGGCGCTAATTTTTTAATAGCAGATACAGGCAGCATCGCGATAAGCGAAAATGAAGGTAATGCCCGCTTATGCACCACCTTTCCTAAAATACATATTGCCATTGTGGGTATCGAAAAGATCATCCCGTCAATGGCTGATCTGGACCTGTTCTGGCCGCTACTCAGCACCCACGGCACCGGTCAAAACTTAACCGTATATAACTCTATTTTAAGCGGCCCCCGCCAACCCGATGAGACTGACGGCCCCGAAGAGATGTACGTTATCCTGTTAGATAACGGACGCACCAACCTGCTTGCCCAAAAAGACCAAAGGCAAGGCCTGTACTGCATTCGTTGCGGTGCCTGCCTCAATGCCTGCCCGATATATAAAAACGTTGGCGGGCATACGTATAACACGCCATACAGCGGGCCCATTGGCTCGGTCATTACGCCGCATATGCGTGGGATGGAAGATTTTAAGCACCTCAGTTATGCATCGAGCCTGTGCGGTAACTGCAGCGAAGTTTGCCCGGTTAAAATAGAGATACACAAAATGCTGCTCCTCAACCGCCGCGACGCGGTAAAAGAAGGCATCGTCACCAAAAAAGAAAAATGGGGATGGGCGCTATGGAAAAAAGGAATGCTCACACGTAAAATGATGGACTTTTTGAGCGGAAAAACCAAGAACAGGATCTTAAACATGTTCTTTAAAAAAGGCTGGGGCTATTTCAGGGATATGCCTGTAGTGGCTGATAAATCTTTCAGCAAGCAGTGGGTGGAGAAGGATAAGGGCAAGGAAAAAGAATAGGCTTAAGAATCAATAAAAAAATCAAAATATTGAACTTTACCTAAAAAGGTGGGCCACCATTCGAGTTATACCAATTTTCAGCAGTGGTCCATTTCTTTTTATAATTGCCTTCGCCGGAATGCCCCCTGTTGCATTTTGAATGCGCAAATACACTGCCACGCATGTTATATAATCTTGCCATATCCGGCCCTTGAATATCGTCTGGACTTGTAGGCTTTTCTACATTAATAAAAGCATGTAATCTATCTTTCCATGGCGGTAAATGGTCCATATCAACTGATTGCCCTTTTTTTATAGCGCAGCCACATATATGGCATATGTATGTGCCATTCTTTTGCGGAGTATCATCTTTCATCCATTTTTTCGCTCCCGAATTGAACCTGAGGTATTTTCTGATCTCGCCGGATACAATATCATCGGTTTCTAAAGGTTCTTCGGCATAGTCGGCCGGATCCCATTCGTCATCATCATCAGATTTTGAATCTTCAACGCCAATAGCGCCTATCTCTTTTAAAAAGGTTTCAATATCGATTACAGGATCTTCAATATCATTATAAATTGAAAGGCGTCTTTCAATCTCAGGTAATTTTAAATGAACGTCATCCAGGTTTGCTGTCTCGATGAATTTTATGACATCTTCTATTGTAGCAACTTTTTCATTATCGTTTCTTACATAACGCTGTAAGGTGTCATTACTCTGTTGTAGGCGATAGGGGGGTACAGAGGGCATGCGTAAGCCGTTTGCGCCTGCGCCGGTGGTAGTATTATTTGAAGATGACTTATTAGTATACTTATCGTACTGCCTGACCATTTATTCTATATAATATCAGTTTATCAGAGGTGAAACTAATGCAATATAAAATATTAATATTAAATAATTAATGTTTGAGGTGCGTAAAATAAATACACCTCAAACATTAATCAAAATATTGATTTCGCTATACCCATTTCCAGACCCCTGCTATTAGAAGTCTCTGACTTCAAATTAATATATGCTTGTAGTCTCCGACTACATAACCAAAACAAACAGGCTCTTATTAAGGAGCCTGTTTATGCTCGCCTGAAACGTATGATGGTATGGAGTGAGATGTTGCTGTTTTGAGATGGAAATATGCTCGACTTTTCGTATTTTTGTATAGTGTGATTGCACCGATTTGTGGGTAAGATTACACCGATTTTGTGAGTGTGATTGCATTGATTTATGGGTAAGATTACACCGCTAAAGTTCTTTAAAAAATACCCACTTCACACCCTTGGTAATTTGATTGAATGTTTGATCAGGTGGGTTGTCGGTTTTGAAAATATACCCACAAATACCACCCTGTTTCAATGATTGAAGGATTGATTTTTGAAGGATTGAATATTGGGTTATTACATCAGCAGGATGAATCAATCGGTGAAAATCTTAGAAGCTCTGAATTGCGAATTTGGTAATTGAAAACTAAAATTTACCCAAAAACACCCAAGAATACCCAAGGAATTATGCCAAATGGTGGATTTATGTTTGCGAAAATGGCAATAGTTGGGTGGTTGGTGATAGTGCCTATAACAGCGAAAAGATGTGTTAACGTGTTTTGAAAATACCCAAGAATACCCAAGGGTTGAAGGAGGTGGCAGTCTGATTGTATACAGGACATTGCCTATTTCAGTTTGGTCTATACGCCTTTGTATATTACTACCAAGGTTGGTGTTTCCCTCAGTTCAATTTTTGACAGGCCGGGCAGTTTGGGTTTGATCTTGGCAGCCAATAAAAAAAGCCAAATCCCGTTAAGGATATGGCTCTTGTAATTTATCTTTTTGAAGGATTAAAACTGATTTGTGCCTGTGCAGTGCCGAATGACATTGCACCTACAACTATTGCGGCTAAAATTAACTTTTTCATGTTTATACGTTTTGTAGGTAAGACATGAGATGAACGCCATTGTTTTATCAAAAACAACATGTAACAGAAATATTGCCCCATCCCCCAAAAAAAACTATTTGTTATTATAATGCTTAACAACGATATTGTCAGCATAAAAAATAAATAACTATTGATGAGGATTTTTACCATAGCACTGCTTTGTTTTATCAGTTTAAATGTTTTTGCTCAAAAAGATAAGGTAGATAAGGCCGAATTATCTTATGCGCAAAAGGCCGCCGAAATTAAAGCCAAAATATGGGGCGATAACGCAGCTGAATTTGATGTAAAGGTCATCCCCGAAAGTATGAAAAAGGAAAGTGCGGTCATTATCGCTAAATCCGTTAATATTCAGCAAACTACAGGCAGCCGCTTAAAATTCTTTATGTATTTTCCAACATCGGCAACGCGCACTAACAAAGTTACTACCTACCGCGAACGGGTAAAAATTAATGACAAGGTAGCGCTCGATGCTTATTCATCATTATCCTATCAACGTAACAGTGATGAATCTAAAGGTTTTTTATATGTAAAGTTTACTAATAAAATGGATACTTACATTGGGGTTAAAATAATTAAGCCCAATGGCAAAGAGGTTATCGTAAACACAGGCGAAGAGGTACTTATTGAGAATAACGCAAAGAATAAGCAAGGTAAATTAGCCATACCGGAGTTACAGGTTGGCGATATAATTGATTATTATATTTCAACAATAGAATTGGTTGACGGTAGCGAATCAGACTCAGGTAACAGCCATTATTTATATTTATTAGCAGGCGAATACCCGATATTGAATTACCAACTGAATTTTCAGTTTAACAAAAAGGTTAACGTTTATTATATTAATGCCAATGGTGCCCCAGCCTTTACCGAAAGTACCGGAGAAAATGATGATAAAATTTACAACCTGAAATTTAAAGATATTCCAAAGTTTGATGATAACTTATGGTCATCGCCGCTCAGGCAGTTTCCATATGTAGAACTTGCGGCAACCTACACAAATAAATATCTTAACTTTTTAAAGTCGGAAAAAGACAAGTATAATAAAGACAAATCGCGCATAGATAACTTTATTAAAGATTATGAAGATTTTTTAAAGGATGATAAATACCTGAAATTAAATATGTGGATGGGTAATTTACGCGCCGCTGTAAAAGAACATTATAAAACAAGTAAAGAGCTTAAGGCAGCTCCTTTGGATAGTACGATGCGTGTGTTTTATGATTGGTGGAAACAGAATACTTTTAATTTATATTTTGAGCGCGATATGGTGATGACAACAGCCCGTAATACCAGGCATGCATTTAGCCGTACGGGAGTTTATGCCATGGCGCGCTATTTGCTTGATATGGAAGTTGATTTTGATATTTTGCTGGTAGCATCGCGTAACAAGGGCTCGCTCGAATATGTGATGGAGCCTAATGATATTCAAATGATGATCAGGGTAAACGGCGATAAACCATTATATATGGCTTGCGATGATAGATTTACTCACTTTAATGAAATACCAAAACAATACCAGGGCGAAGAGGCTATTGTATTAACACATAAAAAAAATTCACTGAGTAAATTTGAACAAAAAAGAGAGGTCATTCCGGTAGTACCAAGCAAAGAAAACTATATCAACAGCCAGTTTAATATAGCATTTGTTCCGGATAACATGAGCAATGTGAAAATTGAGCGTACAATTAGTGAAGGGGGCTCGATGAGGCATGCAGACCAGCAAGCCCTGATATTACCTGAGCAATATGATGAAATATATAAAAAGTTGCTTGGTGCAGACGAACCTGCAAAGCGGATATATTCGAATGATACTAAGAAAGCAATAGCTGAGCTAAAGAACCAGTTTGAGCAGGCAAGGCAAACTAACGAAACTAATTTTAAAGAAGAAATAAAAGGCGAGTTTGGACAAGAGCCCCTTGAACTTACAAATTATAAAGTTAACAGCGCGGGTGTAACCAGCGTAAACCCGGTTTTTACTTTTACAGGAACATTTGTGATGAACAATTTTGTAAAAAGCGCCGGAGGGAGTTATATTTTTGAAGTAGGTAAATTATTAGGTACCGAAAGCAAAATTGATGATAGCAAGCGCCAGCGTAAAACAGATGTATATATGCCTGCCGCACGTACCATAACACATAATATTACTATTGATATACCTAAAGGATACCAGGTAAAAGGTGTCGAAGAACTTAATCATCAGGAAAAAAATACAGCGGGTGAGTTTACTACAACAGCCAAAATAAACGGAGATAAATTATTTATAACCGCTAACAGGATATATAACCACAATTTTGAGAAAGCTGCACAATGGCCACTTATTGTTGCCATATTAGACAGTATTTATAATTTTAGTACCCAAAAGATTTTGTTCGAGAAAATGTAAACCGGATATATGGGACCATCGTGTAAAACACACATCGCCTCAATTTTGGGCGACGTATGTTTTATTTAAATTTGATATAAATAATAGTAAATCAATTACTTAATCAATATTGATTTCGCTATACCCATTTCAAGTCCGCGCAGTTCTGCCAGGCCGCGTAACCTGCCAATGGCAGAGTAGCCCGGGTTGGTTTTCTTCTTCAGGTCATCCAGCATTTGGTGGCCATGGTCGGGCCGCATGGGTATGCTCAGTTTTCGGTTTTGCATGGCATGGAGCAACTCTTTTACTACGCTGTACATATCAACATCACCTTCAAGGTGGTTGTCTTCATAAAAATCGCCATACTCATTACGTTTTGTGGCACGCAGGTGTATAAAGTTGATACGATCGGCAAAGTGGCGCACCATTGCAGGCAGGTCATTATCAGGGCGCACCCCAAATGACCCTGTACAAAAGCATAAGCCGTTATTTAAGGAGGGCACAGCAGTTATCAGCGCATTGATATCATCTGCAGTGCTCACCACGCGTGGCAAACCTAAAATAGGGTAAGGAGGATCATCGGGGTGTATCACCATCTTTACACCATGCTCATCAGCCACCGGGATGATATGTTGCAGAAAATAGATAAGGTTACTGCGTAGTTTAGCAGCATCAATACCATCATAAGCATCTAACGCCTGCTGGAATTGTTCGAGCGTAAAGCTTTCTTCGCTGCCCGGTAAACCAGCTATAATGTTGCGCTGCAGCAAAAGCTTTTCATCATCGCTCATGCCATTAAAACGTTGCTTAGCGCGCTCTAATTCTTCAGCGGTGTAAGCTGTTTCGGCACCTTTGCGTTTAAGCATAAATACTTCGAAGGCTATAAAGGCGGCCTTTTCAAAACGGAGGGCTTTTGAGCCATCTTCAACAGTATAAGCAAGGTCGGTACGGGTCCAATCCAGTACGGGCATAAAATTGTAGGTAACAATATTTACGCCACAATGTGCCAGGTTAACAATGCTCTGCTTATAGTTTTCAATATATTGTTTAAAATCGCCGGTTTGGGTTTTAATGGCTTCGTGTACGGGTACACTCTCCACTACATCCCAAACTAAGCCAGCCGCTTCAATAATGGCTTGGCGCTTTTTTATTTCTTCAATGGTCCACACCTGCCCGTTGGGTATGTGGTGCAGGGCGCTAACTACACCGCTGCAACCTGCCTGACGTATATCGGCCAGGCTAACAGGGTCGTTAGGGCCATACCAGCGCATGGTTTGTGTCATGCTAAAAATAGCTTGTTGTTGATCTGATCGCATAGCTTTAAATCTTATTATACCCCACTAAAAATTGAAAAACCACCATCCACATTCACTACCGTACCGGTAACAAATTTTGAAGCATCGCTTAATAACCACACCAATGCGCCAATCAGCTCATCGGCATCGCCAAAACGGCCAAATGGTGTTTTTTTAAGTACCAGGTTACCGCGCTCAGTATAGCTGCCATCGGGCTGGGTTAATAGTGTGCGGTTTTGCTCGGTTAAAAAGAAACCCGGGGCAATGGCATTAATGCGGATGGTATCGCCATGGCGGCGCGCCGTTTCCACCGCGAACCATTTGGTATAAATATCAATAGCGGCTTTACCCATACTGTAACCCAATACCTTGGTAATTACACCCTGCGGCGCCATTGATGATATATTTACAATACTGCCTTTACCTGTTTGGGCAATAGCCTCACCAAATATTTGTGTAGGTATCATAGTGCCGTACAGGTTGAGGTCCATCACCTGCTTCATGGCATCCATGTTCAGTTTAAATACATCATCGCCGGGTTGTACAACGGCACCCGGCATATTACCGCCCGCGCCGTTAACCAAACCATCAATGCGGCCATAAGTGTCTATCACTTTGTTTTTTGCTGCGATAAGCTGCTCTTCATTCATTACATCGGCAACTAAAGCAATGGCTTTACCACCTGATGCATTGATGGCGGCGGCACGTTCTTCGGCTACAGCCTGGTTGCGGCCCAATATGCCTACTGTGGCACCGGCCTGCGCAATACCTTTAGTGAAAGCATCGCCTAAAATTCCGGTACCACCGGTTACTATAATTACTTTATCGGTTAGCGAGAAATTGATATCCATTACTGAGATTTTGTTTGGTTATGATGATGTTTATAAAATGAGATAGACATCCGCCTGCTAAATTGCTTAAATTTTAGCATATCATTATAAAAAGGGGCTTTTTTTCTACGCAAACGTTTACGCTAAAACCAGGGTATGATGGCAAGAAAAGCATTCCGCCCAATATGAAATTGACAAGGCAATGATATATAAAAAGGTGCTTGGGATATAATTAAGCCATGTTTTCAAACTTTTATACCGAACAGGTAAAAAATTATCCGATTAAATTTTTAAATTATTTTTAAAGCTATATCTTTGCAATCCCAAAATAAGGGTTGTTCTTTTTGTTTTGAAG
This sequence comes from Mucilaginibacter rivuli, assembly GCF_019391655.1. Classification (GTDB taxonomy): domain Bacteria; phylum Bacteroidota; class Bacteroidia; order Sphingobacteriales; family Sphingobacteriaceae; genus Mucilaginibacter; species Mucilaginibacter rivuli. The sequence goes on from NZ_JAHXPQ010000001.1 coordinate 700,456, forward strand.
GTTAATTATAGCACGCAAGTTTATTAACCGACATCACAATAAAAATAAAATAGCAAATGCCATAAAAGGTAGAGATACTAAAATGGCCCGTTCGTCTAGGGGTTAGGACGTTAGATTTTCATTCTAGAAACAGGGGTTCGATTCCCCTACGGGCTACTTTTTAATATCAGTCATTAGTCGTTAGTTCAAAGTCTTGAGTCGCTTTGAAAACATTTCCGACTCAAGACTTATAACTACAGACTCAAAAAATGGCCCGTTCGTCTAGGGGTTAGGACGTTAGATTTTCATTCTAGAAACAGGGGTTCGATTCCCCTACGGGCTACTAAAGGAAACGTACAATTATGGACGTTTCCTTTTTTTATGGAGTTTCCTTTTTGACTGCCAGGAAATTAAAGCCTTCATTTAAGCCAAAAAAGGTGTTCGACTCCCTTCAGAAAGCTAATACCGATAAATTAGATGGTATATAATATGATTAGCCTCTACACAAAAACATCCAAATAAGTAACGCTATCTGTAACAGGCAGTATTCCATGTTTTTGCAGCGCGCTAAAATAAAGGCTGTCGCCTTTTTTAAGGGTGTATTCGGTATCTCCTATCTGCATTTTCATTTCACCATCAATAATAAAAACATACTCTTCACCTTCGTGCGATAGCTGGTGCGGTATAACCTCGCCTTTTTTAGCCACAAACAAAAACGGCTGCATCTTCTTTTCGTGAAACTCGGTAGCGTAAGGAAAAATAGAGTAGCCTTTATCGGTATTGGTCAACTTTTGCATTGCCGTATCAAATGTGGTAATAATGGCTTTATCGCGGCCATGCTGCTCCATCAGGTTTGAAATATTGGTGCCTAACATCTGGGCTATTTTTACCAGCGTAGCTACCGAGGGTACAGTGCGGTTGTTCTCGATTTTCGAGATCATGCTTTTCGACAGGCCGCAGGCATCAGCAATGTCCTGCAGGGTCCTTTGCTGACTTGATCTGAGTGTCTTTATCCTGTCGCCAATATTAAAACCTGAATTATCCGATGGGCTGTTGTCCATGTAATGAAAATGATGCTGGGGGTTTTATTCTACTTCACCCAAACTTAATGTAAAATTAATATATTCTAATGTATAATTATTCAACAATGTTGAATAATTTGAAACATTGTTTATTTGTCTGATTTTTTTTATAGTTTAGCAAACCGTTTCCAAATAAACATAAAACCAATTAAACTAAATATGAAAAAGCTATTCTGTAATATTTTGCAGCTTTTATTAATAGTATTTGCCTGTTATAACAGCGCGAATGCCCAGCTATTATCCCCTGTGCAGGTATCTGTAGATATGGCCAAACCGATAGCGCCAATGAAACCCATTTGGGCCTGGTTTGGGTACGATGAGCCAAACTATACTTACATGAAGGACGGCAAAAAACTCTTATCCGAAATATCGGCCATGAGCCCTGTACCAGTTTACGTGCGTACACACAGTTTATTGGTAACCGGTGATGGCGTAGCCGCATTAAAATGGGGGTCAACCAATGCTTATACTGAAGATGCCAATGGTAACCCGGTATACAGCTGGAAAATAATAGACAGCATTTTTGATACTTACGTTAAACGCGGAATGAAACCCCTGGCACAAATTGGGTTTATGCCTGAAGCCTTATCCAGCCACCCGCAGCCCTATCGCCACCATTGGAAACCCGGCGATAATTACAACGATATTTACACCGGATGGGCCTACCCGCCAAAAGATTATAAAAAATGGGGCGAGCTGGTTTACCAATGGGTAAAGCATAGTGTTGAGCGTTATGGGAAAAAAGAAGTGGAGAGCTGGTATTGGGAACTATGGAACGAGCCAAATGGTGGATACTGGAAAGGCACGCCAAAGGAGTTTTTTAAACTGTACGATTACTCATCTGACGCGGTAAAGCGCGCGTTACCCACAGCCCGCATAGGCGGAGCGGATGTTACCGGTGGTGGTATGAAGTTTCTGCACGATTTTATTAAACATTGTTTAACCGATACCAATGCAGTTACCGGTAAAATAGGTGCACCGCTTGATGCCATACTCTTCCACGCCAAGGGCTCGCCTCAATTAGCCAATAATATGGTAAGGATGGATGTGCGCAGGCAACTGCGTGATATTGCCAATAACTTTAAAGTGATAGGCTCTTTCCCCGAAGTGAAGAATCTGCCGATCATCATTGGCGAATCTGACCCCGAAGGTTGTGCCGCCTGCGGTATGGCGACCAATCCGCAAAACGCGTATCGTAACGGTACCATGTATTCCAGCTATACTGCCGCCGCTTTCGCGCGAAAATATGAGCTGGCCGATCAGTATAAAGCAAACCTCACAGGCGCGGTATCCTGGTCGTTCGAGTTTGAAGATCAGCCCTGGTTTTACGGCTTCCGCGATCTGGCAACAAACGGTGTTGATAAACCGGTGTTGAATGTATTCAGGATGTATGGCATGATGACCGGCGAACGGATGACAGCCACCAGTAACCGCATGTACCCGCTTAAAACTGTTTTAGATTCGAGCGTTCGTGGTGCGCAAACAGATGTAGGCGTGCTGGCATCAAAAGATAAAAAATCGGCCTCGGTAATGGTATGGAACTATCATGACGAAGATAAGGTAGGAACACCTGAACCCATTAAACTATCTATCAGCAATGTGCAAGCTAAAGCGGTTACCATTACCCATTACCGTATTGATGCCGAGCACAGCAACTCTTACGAAGTATGGAAAAAAATGGGATCGCCGTTAAAACCAACAGCTGAGCAAGTAGCGACCCTTGAAAAAGCCGGGCAATTGCAAACCATGGGCATCCCTGCAAAAGCTACGGTGAACAATGGTACGCTCGATGTCAATATTTTGTTACCAAGGCAGGGCGTATCATTAATAAAGCTAACTTGGTAGTTTATAACCGTATGAAAAGAACGAGTTACCAGTAAGAACGTTTCTTATACTTGTAAAACCAAATAAAACCAATGAATAGTTACTTAAAAAAAATTACATCTGCTGCAGCAATACTTGCATTGCCATTGCTTACCGCATTTGCACAAACAGCCCCGGCGCCGTTACCAGTGCCTGCCTTGAAAGTTCCGGCAGGTTTTAACTTTAGCGTAGTTGCCGAAACCGGTACCAGGGCAAGGCATATTGTAGTTACACCAAATGGCCTCATCTATGTAAAGCTGGCCAGGCCAACTAAAGATGGTAAAGGTGTTTTAGTATTGCAGGAGGATGCAACAGGCAAGGCCACCTTAAAATCGGGTTTCGGAAATTATGGCGGCACTGGTGTGTATCTTAAAAATGGTTACCTGTACACTTCGTCAAACCAGGAAGTTTTCAGGTATAAACTGGATGATAAAAATGAAGTGATCAACCCTGCCGCACCCGAAAAAATTATTACAGGATTAAAAATGGGAAGGGAGCACGAAACCAAATCTATCGTTCTGGATAACGCAGGCAATATTTATGTAAACATTGGCGCTTACTCCAATTCATGCCAGGAGCACGATCGTCAAAAGGGCTCAATGGGCGTAAAAGGTTGCCCTATTTTGGATTCTGCAGGCGGAATATGGCAGTTTAAAGCCGATAAGCCGAACCAGACCTACAAAGATGGTGTGCGATATACTACAGGCTTAAGAAACGTGGTGGGCCTTGACTGGAATCAGCAACTCAACCAGCTCTTTGTAATGCAGCATGGCCGCGATCAGCTGCACGATATCTTCCCGGATATGTTTACCGTAAAAGAATCTGCGCTGTTACCTGCCGAGTGTATGTATGCACTGAAAAAAGGCGATAACGCAGGCTGGCCGTATATGTACTACGATCAGAACCAGCACAAAAAGATCATGGCTCCCGAATATGGTGGCGATGGCAAAAAAGAAGCCGTGGGCAATTTTATCGATCCTGTTGTTGCTTTCCCCGGCCACCTTGCGCCAAACGGCTTGTTGTTTTATACCGGCAATCAATTCCCCGAGAAATATAAGAACGGAGCTTTCGTAGCTTTCCATGGTTCATGGAACCGCTCGCCTGAGCCTCAGGCAGGTTACTTTGTGGTATTCCAGCCTTTTAAAAATGGTAAGCCCGCAGGTGATTGGGAAGTGTTTGCAGATAACTTTGCAGGAACTCCCGAAAAAGTAGCATCCGGACGGGCCGACCGCCGCCCATGTGGCCTTGCATTAGGATCGGATGGTTCTTTATATGTAACCGATGATAGCAAAGGCACGATATTTAAAATAACCTATTCGGCAAAATAATATTTGCTAAAAGATTGATTAAAAGGGGCGGCTATCCGCCCTTTTTTTGTTTCATAACAGTATAGGATGCTAACTTTCAAAACTTCTGTTAGCTTTGTGTATAACCAATTCATTGTACAACCTTATCGGGATGAATAGTCCGGTAGCTATACATTTTTTAATGAGATCATTTGCTAAAACACACAAGCGTTGTGCCCGTTTAGGGTATGTTACGGCAGGCTTTGCACTGCTATTGGCCCAATTGCCTCAAACCCTGTTGGCGCAAACTACAACTGCAAAAAGTAACGATGTTACCACGCCGCTGCACCTGATGAAGCCTGCCTACGTAACCCCTTACGGAGAAACAAAACAGGCCGACGTAAAAGCGGTCCTGGATAAGGTTTATCATTACCTGGATACCACCACGCCTTACCAACTGATCGATCAAACCGGTAAAGAACCCATTACCGATCTTAGCAAAGCCAACTCCAACAGCATTTTTATGCCCGGCGATTTCAGGCTGCTCAGCTACGAGTGGGGGGTAACCTACACCGGTATGCTGGAAGCAGGCGCCGCCACCGGCGATGCTAAATATACAGACTACACCATGAAGCGTGTAGAGTTTATAGGTAATGCGGTCGCCGCCTATAAAAACTACCTTAAGACCTCGCCGGGCGCTAAAACACCGGTAAACTCTATACTTAACCCGCAAGCGCTGGACGATTGCGGTTCCATTACCGCGTCCTTCATCAAAGCCGAACGCGCGGGCGCTTCCAAAACGTTGCTAAGGCCGGTTATTGATAATGCTATCAACTTTATCCTCACCAAACAGTTCCGTTTAACTGATGGTACGCTGGCCCGTAACCGCCCGCAACCAAATACCTTGTGGTTGGATGACCTGTACATGAGCTTACCCGCTATTGTACAAATGGGCGCGTTAACCGGCGACAAAAAATACTTCGACGAAGCGGTTAAGCAATACAGTCTTTTCTCAAAACGCATGTTCAATAACGAGCGCGGCCTGTATATGCACGGCTGGGTTCAGGATATGGACCCGCACCCGCAGTTCCACTGGGCACGTGCCAATGGTTGGGCCATCCTCACCAAAATCGAACTGCTGGATGCCCTGCCTGCAAATCATCCCGGAAGGGCAACCATATTGGCCATGCTTAAAAAACATGCCGCAGGCCTGGCGCAACGCCAGGATGGCACAGGTTTCTGGCACCAATTACTTGACAGGAACGACTCTTACCTCGAAACATCCGCTACAGCCATTTATGCCTACTGCTTTGCCCGTGCCGTTAACAAAGGCTGGTTAGATGCCAAAGCTTACGGCCCTGCTGCCCTATTAGCCTGGAATGCCGTTAGCACCAAGGTAAATGCCGGCGGACAGGTAGAAGGCACCTGCGTTGGTACAGGCATGGGTTTCGATCCCGCCTTTTACTATTACAGGCCCGTAAATAACTATGCCGCGCATGGCTATGGCCCGGTATTACTGGCCGGTGCCGAAATTTACCGTATGCTGCAAAACCATCCTTTTGTTATTAACGATAGCTCTGTTCAGATAAATAAATAAGCTATTTACAATTGCTATCTATTTTATTAGTTTTGACAACCGCAATGTAACCGATTGCGGTTTGTCAAAACTTAAATTATGAAAGCAAGATTATCCATCATTACCTTACTTGTATTGATCTCGGCCTGCGTATTCTCGCAGGTACCCGGCTATCCTAAAGATATTACTGTTGCCCTGGATGGCAGCGGCAACTACAAAACCATACAGGAGGCCGTAAACTCCGTGCGCGATTTTGGCCAGCGGGTTACCATCCATATCAAAAAAGGTACCTACCATGAAAAATTGGTGATCGGCACCTTTAAAACCCAGGTCACGCTCGAAGGCGAGGATAAAGATAATACCATCATCACCAACGATGATTACTCAGGCAAAGCTGTTCCGGGTGGTAAGGATATATATGGCAGGGATAAATTTACCACGTTCAACAGCTACACCATACTGGTTCAGGGTAGCGATTTTGTGGCTAAAAACCTCACCATACAAAACACCGCGGGCAGGGTGGGCCAGGCCGTCGCCCTCCATGTTGAAGGCGACCGCTGCACCATCGAAAACTGCCGCATACTGGGTAACCAGGATACCCTTTACGTAAGTAACGAGGCCAGCCGCCAGTATTACAAAGACTGCTACATTGAAGGCACTACCGATTTTATCTTCGGCGAGGCTACCTGCGTTTTCCAAAGCTGCACCATCCGCAACCTCATGAACTCGTATACTACTGCCGCGTCAACCACATCGCGCCAAAAATATGGCTACGTGTTTTTTGATTGTAAGATAGTAGCCGACACCACAATTAAGAAGGTTTACCTTGGCCGCCCTTGGCGCTCTTATGCCAAAACGGTTTACATCCGCTGCAACCTGGGCCCTCAAATACTGCCCGAAGGCTGGAACCCCTGGAAAGGCGACAACATGTTTTTAGACAAGGAAAAAACCGCTTACTATGCCGAGTACCAAAGCACTGGCCCGGGAGCCAATGCCAAAAGCCGGGTACCATGGTCGCACCAGTTAACAGCCGCCCAAGCTAAACGATACACCCTCGCCAATATTTTTGCCGGTCGCGATAGCTGGGAGCCGGGTAAATAGGGTGGTGGGTAAAAGTGGGTATTTGTCGGTATATTTTCGAAACCAACTCCTCACCTGGTAAACTCAATCAACCAATCAATAAATTACAAGGGTGGTAAAATTAGGTATATTCTCAATACCAACCACTCACTTAATAAACTCAATCAACCAATCAACCAAATTACAGGGGTGGTATTTGTCGGTGTTTCAAAAAACCAACCACTCACCCAATAAACTCAATCAACCAATCAACCAAACTACAAGGGTGGTAAAAGTGGGTATATTTTCAAATAACAAATGGCAATAGCAACCGCATAAACAGCGGTGCTATCGCCAATACAAATATACGCAATTTAGCGCGTAAATACCGTAATTTGCCTATTCGGCTTCGGCGCGTTTATCAAACTTTACTACCTGGTTCTTTACCGGCTTAATGGTTTTCAGGTAAGTGTAAATTGCCTCCAGGTCGCTCACTTTCATACCGGCATACATGGTCCATGGCATTACTGTTTGAAACTCGCCGGGTGCTACTGCCTGGGGTTTATAATCTTTAGCTTTATATTTTTTAAAAGCCTGAACGAACTGCTCTTTTGTCCATTGGCCAATTCCGTCGGTTTTATCAGGTGTAATATTGGCGGTGCGTACCGTTATGCCTGGTAGTTTAAATTCCATACCACCGGCAAGGTCCATTCCCGGTAAAGGCGTGCCTTTATCATTTTGTGTATGGCACTCGCGGCAAGCCGCGTTTTGCACCAGGTACTCACCATATTTTACCGTATCGCTTTCGGCGGGGCGTTTGCCAAAAGTGGCTTTCGCCGGCATGGTATTTACGATGAAGTTTAGCGGGAAATCCAACTTGCGCTTTTCATACGATTTTTCCTGTGGTGCAAGGCTGCGGATATAGGCTATAATATCGTAAGCATCTTCGCGGTCCATCTTACTGTAATACGGCCAGGGCATCAGCGGGAATATGGCCGAACCATCTTTTTTAACCCCGCAGGTAAAGGCCCGCAATATTTCGCCATCGGTCCAGTTCTTCAGGTTGCCGGGGGTAATGTTTGATGAGTAAACCTTTCCCGGGAAACCGGCAGACGCGTCAAATAATTCGCCGCCCCCGCCCTGCTGCGTGGTGTCAATGGGTGCCGCAAATATCGTCCAGTCGCGGGTACTGTGGCAGTCAATACATACATTTACGTGCATGGCCAGGTATTTACCATGTGCCACCCGCGCAGGTGTAATGTCAACTTTTAATTCTTCGGGCTTTCCAACATTGGGTAACGCCCAGCTTACATAGGCCATTGCTACTACAATCAGCAACAGCACGGTCACAACCACATAGGGCATGATCTTTTTTACTTTTTTCATTGTGTGATAAGGGTTGGTTAAAATGCTATCAATTAAGGCTTTATGGTAAATATAAAAATATTCTTACTTGAATACCGCATACCTAAGCCTTAACCTTACGCTTTACTAATAAGCATCAGACGAACATTTTACCCAAAAAGTTACGACCAATAAACAATTTTGAAGAACAGCGCCATGCGGTAGTATTGTATGAAACTAAAATAAGTGGCGCCAATTCCAAGAGCCACTAAAACGGCGACGAAAGTATGTGGCTTGTAAAATCGCCGTATGGCAATAGCTACGTAAGTTGCAATGATAATAGCCGTGAGCAGGCTAACGAGCGAATCAAAATCTTCCGAGTAGGATACCTTTGTGATGAGATAGAACGGAACAGTAATGAGCCAGAACGACACCAGGTTCCATAACAATACAAACGAAATAAAATGCGCCGCGAAGGAAAGGTGGGTAGTAAAATATTTCTGTTTCCAAAAAAACAAAAGGTAAAATATAAAGCCGTAAAACGGTATGAACAGAAAAATAAACTCTTTGGATTCGGTGGTGATCTTTTCGTTAAACAGGTGCTTGTATTCGTTCGTTGTAGTTTTACTTTCAGCCAGTTTCTCCTTAATAATTTGCCGGGTATTATAATTGGTAAATGGCCGGTAACTAATGTAATTATCCAGGCTTAGGCTATACAGGTTATGCCCCATGATCAAAAAGAAGAATAACAGGTTTATTATCAAAAAGAATTGTACGGGCCGCATACTGCGGATACGCCGGCCTTCGGCATAGTCAAGGCTTAACTGCCCGGGCTTTGTTATAAGCGTTTTGAGGGTGTAAAAAAACTTGCTGTCAAAATGGATAAAGCCCTCAAAGGTTTCCTCTACAAAGTGCTTTAACGACAGTTGGCCGGGATGAAATTTTTTCTCGCCGCAATTAGGGCAAAAATTTTCCTGGTGGGTATTACCGCAGCTTTTACAATTCATTTGGTCAGGTTGATTTGTAAAGGCAATATACTGAATTTCTTTTTAACGGGTGTTATTCCCCCATCCCCAAAAAAATTCTTAAATTTCCTGTAACCATTTTAAAAAGTGCAGGTTTCCAATCACAGATAACAACTTAAGCACATCACAATAACAAAAAATGCTGACCGACAATGCAATTATGCTGAAAGTGAAAGAGGGCGACCTGGACCGCATGGGGCTGCTTTTTGAGCGCTACCATCGCCAGCTGTATGGTTTCCTGTTCCACATGACGTATAAGAAGGAACTGGCAGAAGATATGGTACAGCATACCTTTTATAAAATGCTCAAGTACCGCAACAGCTTTACCGGCACTGGCGAGTTTGTACACTGGATGTATACCGTGGCCCGTAACGTGTTAAAGGATGAGTATAAAAAAATGAAACGTGCCCAGTTGCATGATGATGTTGACAACATATCCGACATATTACCAGGCGGTGTGCACACCGGCGATATGTACGACAAAAAAGAAGCTGCCCGTGGTTTACACAAAGCCATGGAAAAGCTGAGCGACGAGCAGCGCGAAATACTGACGATGAGCCGTTTCCAGGAATTGAAACACCAGGAAATTGCTGAAATATTGAACATGACCGAAGGCGCCGTTAAAGTACGTGTGCACCGGGCCATGCAGGAGTTAAAGAGTATTTACACAAAAATGGAAAGCTAAACAGTACGAAGATGAAGTGTGAGCAATACCAGGATCTGTTTACAGATTATATAAACAAACAATTACCCGCTGCCGATAAAGCAGCGTTTGAGCAGCATATAGCGGCCTGCCCGGCCTGCGCCAAAGAGTTAAAGGCTTTTCAGCAGGTTTGGGATGTGCTGGGCGAGGTAACTATCCCCGAGCCATCTGCCGACATGCCGATGAGGTTTAACGCCATGCTGGCCAACTACAAGGCATCGGTAACCGAAGAGGTAAGCGTTTGGGATAAACTGAAAGGCCAATGGCAGCAATTATGGCAATGGCAGCCGCGCTGGCCAATGGCATATAACCTTGCCATATTGGTAGTTGGCTTATCGGCAGGGTTTTGGTTTTTGAACGGTAACAAGAATGCCGACAGCGAAAAAATGAAAACCTTAGCCGCCGAGGTGCACGAGTTAAAACAAAGCGTAATGCTTTCGCTGTTGGAAAATCCATCCGCCTCCGAACGTATCCGTGGGGTAAGCTATACCAGCGAGATCAAACATGCTGATAAAGAGGTAATAGACGCGCTGTTCGCCACGCTAAACAACGACCCGAACGTAAATGTGCGCCTGAGCACGCTGGATGCTTTGGCAGGATTAGCCAATCACCCCGAAGTAAGGCAGGGCCTGGTGCAATCCATCAGTCAGCAGGATTCTCCGCTGCTGCAATCCGCCATTGCCGATGTAATGCTCAAACTACAGGAGAAAAGTTCGGTAGGTTCATTCAGGGAATTATTGAAGCAGAAGAACCTGGATAAGGGCGTAAAACAAAAGATCAGTAAAACCATCAGCAAGTTAATTTAAACACATAAAGATATGAACACACACAAACTATTGATCCCGCTTGTAGTGGGATGCGGGCTGTGCCTTGCCCAAATTACCGCCACAGCGCAGGAGTTTAAAACACACATCAGCAAGCAATTTACCTTGCAGCAAACTGCATCCGCCAGCGTATTGGCCATATATAATGTATTTGGTTCGATAAGGGTAGAGGGTTACAACGGCAACGAGGTCATCATCGAAATTGATGAAACCATCAAAAGCGATAACGAGGGCGACCTGGCCGCCGGCAAGCGCGATTTTAAAATGGGTTTCAGCCAAAGCAAGGATAGCGTGATAGCATATGTAGCCGCCCCTTATGATAGCCGCCCGCACATCAACTGGAGAAATAACGAAGATAACAGGCACATCAATTACACCGTTAAGCTTGATTATGTGGTAAAAGTGCCCAACAACATTAACCTGCGCGTATCAACTATTAATAACGGTACCATTGATGTGAAGGATGTATACGGCAAATTAAAAGTAAACAACATTAATGGCGGCATAACCATTGCCAACGCCAAGGGTGTTAGCGATATTCATACCGTAAACGGCCCGGTAACGGTAAATTACCTGGCTATCCCAACTGATACCTGTAAGTACTATACCATAAACGGTAAAATGGAAATTACCTTTCCCAAAAATCTCTCGGCCGATATGCAATTCAAAAGCATGAACGGTAAATTCTATACCGATTTTGACGAGGTGGAAGCGTTGCCTACACAAGTAACAAAAACACAGGATAAAAAAGCTAACGGTACAACATATAAACTTAACAAAAACACCCAGGTACGTGTAGGGGCGGGTGGCAAACTCTTTAAATTTGAAACCCTTAACGGGAACATATACATCAAAAAACAATCTTAATTAATAGAACAATGAAAACGATAAAATTTACAGCCATATTAATGATAGCCATGGTGTTATCAGTAAAACTAATGGCGCAGGAGCAGTTGGTGGTACCGTTGAGCGATCCGGGTAAACCTTATAAATTAAATATCGACCTGGTAAGCGGTACCATAAACATTACCGGTTATGATGGTAAGGATATTATAGTTGAAGTAGGTGGCGATAAACGTAAAAATGATGACCGTGACAGGGGCGACCACAATGGAATGCACCGTATAACCGGCGGCGATAACCTGGACGTTACCGCCAAAGAAAAAAACAATACAGTAAGCATAAATTCGGGCAGCCCGATGAAGGCCGTTGTGTTGAATATAAAAGTTCCGCAAAGCAACGCCCATATGAAACTTGCTACCATAAACAACGGCCATATATCTGTAAATAATGTAAACGGCGATTTTGAAGTAAGCAATATAAACGGTGCCATCAACATGGAAAACGTTACTGGTTCGGTGGTAGCCAATACCGTTAATGGCGGGATAAAGGTGTTCTTCAAATCAGTTGATCCTAAAGCAGCAATGGCATTCTCTACCCTTAACGGGAACATTAACGTAACTTTTCCGGCCAATTTAAAGGCTAATTTTAAATTGAAATCAGACAGGGAAAACATCTATACCGACTTTGATATGGTAACCGATAAATCGGCACCTAAAGTAACTAAAACAGTTAAAGATGGTATGTACCGCCTAACTATGGACGAATGGGTTTACGGTAAAATTGACGGCGGAGGCCCCGAGATCATGATGAAAACCATGAACGGCAGCATCTACATCAAAAAAGCAAAATAAAACTCCAACCACAGCATACACCTGGGGGCAATGATATAGCATAACGCTATGCCCCCTGTGTATTTCTTCCACCTCCCTGTGGTTAATATCTAATAACATCACCTCATCCTTATGAAAAACAGTATTGTGGTTTTTTTAACCATCTGGGCTTGCTTTGCCCTGTTATCAGCATCCGCGCAAACACAACAGGCAGCCAAAATAACCGGTTATGTGTTGGATGAGGCTAAAAAGCCTGTTGATGCGGCTACAGTTATGCTAACAAATGCCAAAGATTCGGCAACATTAAAAACCATGCTTACCGAGCCTGATGGTAGCTTCGCTTTCGCGGATGTAAAGAATGGCGATTATAGAATGGTCGTCACTTCCGTGGGCTATCGTAATTTTAAGGGTACGACATTTAACTTTAGTCAACAAGTGGTTAAGCTACCTTCTATTACCCTATCGGCGACAAGCAAGGCATTAAAACAAGTTGAGATTGCCGGGCAAAAGAATTTTGTAGAGCAAAAGATAGACCGCACGGTAGTAAACGTTAACGCCCTCATCAGCAATACAGGCTCAACAGCGCTGGAAGTTTTAGAAAAAACACCCGGTGTTACTGTTGATGATAACGGCAATATCTCCTTCAAAGGTAAATCCGGCGTAATGGTGATGATAGATGATAAACCCACTTACCTGGAAGGCGAAAATCTGGCCAATTACCTTAAATCGCTCCCGGCGTCAATGCTCGATCAGATCGAGTTGATGACTAACCCACCTGCAAAATACGATGCATCGGGCAATGCGGGCGTTATCAACATTAAAACAAAAAAATCAAAAACCAAGGGCTTTAATGGTAGCGCTGCCATTAGCGTTGGCAGAGCCGCGTACTGGCGCACGCTGGAAAGTATTAACCTGAACTACCATGTAAACCAGGTTAACTTTTTTGCCAATCTGGGTTACGGTATCCAGAATAACTACCGCCGTTTGGATGTGGGGCGCACGTATTTTGACCCGGCAGGCGCCATGGCCTCAAGTTACACCGAGTTGGCTTACTTTCACCCGGTAAGCTATAACCATAACCTTAAAACCGGTATGGATTATTACCTGTCGCCAAAAACTACTTTGGGCTTGGTACTTACCGGTTCATATACGTCGGGCCATAATGTTAACCCGGTGAACAGCATGATAAAAAACAGCATCGGCGATATCGATTCCAACATCGTAGCGGTAAACACCACCGAAAACAGGTTTTACAATGGCGGCATCAATTTAAATTACAGTCACCAGTTTGAAACGAAGGGGCAGGCCATTACTTTCGATATAGATTACCTCAAATATAATTCCCGCCGCGATCAGTCATTTTTAAACAGTGCCTATAACGGTGCAGGTACCTTAGGCAGTTCGCAAAACATAACAGATTACCTGCCCACCGATGTAAATATTTATACAGCTAAAACCGATTATACCCAGCCGTTGCAAGGTAAAGGCAAGATAGAGGCAGGCCTTAAAACCGGTTATGTAAACACCGATAATGCCGCCAATTATTTTAATGTAATAAACAATGTAGCTACCGTTGATTATAACATGACCAACCGTTTTTTTTATAAAGAAAACGTTAACGCCGCTTACTTTAATTTTAGTAAAGAGTATAAAAGGTTTAGCCTGCAAGCCGGCTTGAGGTTAGAAAATACCAACCTGAAAGGCCACCAGTTAGGGAACGCGCAGCGCCCCGACTCCGCATTCTCCCAAAGCTATACTAACCTTTTCCCAACAGCATATGTGCTGTATAAACTAGATACCGCGGGGACTAATACACTTAAACTGTCTTACGGCAGGCGGATAGACCGGCCCTATTACCAGGATCTTAACCCATTTTTAACCATTTTAGATAAATACAGCCAGTTTGAGGGAAACCCATTTTTAAGGCCGCAGTTTTCATCAAACTATTCGCTTGGGTATAGCTACAAAAGCATATTTTCGATAGCCGCCGAGTACGTTCGTATAACCGATTACCAAACGGAATCCGACGTGCAAAAAGGGAACGTATTTTTAGCCACCAGTGTAAACCTGGGCGAAAGTGTTTATTATGATATCAACACCAACCTTACGCTGAGCCCTTTTAAATGGTGGAACTTTAACTTATATCTCCAGTTAACAGCAAACAGGGATAGGGGCCAGATCTATAATTCCTACCTCAATACTCAAAAAATATATTACAACATTAACAACAGCAACCAATTCAATTTGGCTAATGGCTGGAGTGCCGAGCTGACTTACTATTACCTATCACCAACGGCCAGCGCGCAGTTTACGCACATTTCGCGCCAGCAGATAAATGCGGGTATCCAGAAAAAGATATTGAACAATAAAGGCAGCATTAAACTGAGCGGGCGCGATATATTCAGGGGTAATTTTTCGGCGGGTAACATTACCAATATCCCCAACGTGGCCGCCACTTACCATAATGATTTCGCTATCCGTTCGGTTACGTTAGGCTTTACCTATAATTTTGGCTCATCAAAAGATAACCCTAAAAAACGTGATACCGGCGGTGCAGGCGCAGAGGTTGACAGGGTGCGGAATTAATGCCTGCCTTAAAACATCAGGTACCTCAACTTTAAATATAGCCCGCGCATTAAGCCCACTTTGGTAAACGAGTAGTTAAACTGGGTTGCAATATTGCCAACATATGTAGCCATCAATTGCTTTTCGCAGATGCTAAGTACTTCTGTTTTTGGGGCTTGCTGCGGTTTAAGTATCTTTCCGGGTTTCGCGTTATGATTAAATGAACTGTTGGCTTGCGATAATATACCGGCAATAGTAGGGCAGCTTAACAGTGGCGAGTCTTTAATGCCTAAAAATTCTCTTACACGTTGGGTAACCGTTTCAGGGTCATGGCAAATATCTTCGTAACGGATCAGTAAATACCGTGGATCGTTAAGCGCTACCTGTTCTGCAGCAATTTTATAGGATGATTTAATGTCTTTTAAAACACTGCGTGTACTTACACCAGGTTCAATCACCCTTCGCGATGCAATTACTGCCGGTGCTTCCCGTACTACATGTATAATTTTTGCCTGTGGTGTATCATGCCATATCCTGCTTAAAAAAAGCTCGTTTGCAGGTGTTTTATCAACCCAAAAGCCTGCATTCAGGCTATCGGTACAGGCAGCATAGGCTAATATTACTGCTACCAGCTTATTATTGCTGATGGCCCAGCAGGCCATAACGTACCGGGCAAAATCTACATAAGGCGAGCTTTGCTCTCTGCTTTTGCCTAATAGCCAGTAAGGTGCATAGTTAACAGGGGCGGCAAGCTTACATAACCATTCTTTTACTAAAAAAGCCATTTGCCTGTCCTGCTCAAGTACTAATAATTTCGATTCGAGGTTGGTGTAGTATGTTCCTTCTGATGGCAGTACGCAAAGCTCGGGGTGGCTGTCTAAAAGATCCCTTAATAGGGTTGTGCCGCTGCGTTGTACACCACATATGTAAACAGGGTTGATAGAAAGCTTATCGGCCATTACCGATTCTTCGGCAGTTAAGGGCATTGGTCCCAGTCGCTCGGCTTCGGCCCATACCAGGTTTGCCCATGCGGTTTGCGCTGCTAAAAACTTGGCCGTTGGCTTACGGGTTGCCGGCAATAAATTGTTCAGGTTGTGTTCTGCTTCAATGATCTTGTTCAGCATATATAGTTTGTAAGGGGATATTACATTACAAACATAAGGTGCTGCGGGCCACATTAGCTACACGTATAAATACGCAATTTTTGCGTTTAAATACGTGCGTGGTTTATGCCAGGGGCTATTTTTTTCTGGCAATGTATCCCTGGAAAGTGATAGGGTCGCGGTTAACGCTGGTTACCTGCAAAGAGGCGTATCCATCATCCCCTATGTTAAGGTACATCTTCTCCGTCCCCTTAGTATTTGTAAATTTAAACAGGATATCCCAGCCGCCTTTTTTACCTTCCGTTTTGCTGTAAGTAAAAGTTGTAGATGTAAAATGTATGCCGCCATCCGTCGGGTCCATCGGTGCCTGGTAAGCGCGGCCATAATAAGGCAGGTAAGCTATCACAGTATCGCGCGATATACGCACATCATATTCCGATGTCAGGTTGATATTACCACCACGCATAGGGTTAGCATAGTTAGCGTGAAAAACGTAGCTGTCGGCATTTACCATTTCTTTCACATCGGCAATCTTTTTTTGTTCCCGTTGCTGTTTTTTAGTGTTTTGAGCAATGCCGCTTAACGATGCCGCGCATAATAATGCCAGCATGCACATACTTTTTATAATGGTTTTCATTCTGAAAGGTTTATAATAAAACGATGATAATAAAGATATGTTTTATATATCAAATATATGCAGCCGGTTATGATGTTTATAGTTTGCCCCTTGTGTAAAAAAGGATTCCTTTTGATGTGATAACTGCCCTATATTTGTACATATAGTACTATACAAAATATAATGGCGTTAAAGCATCTCAACATAACTGTTAAAGGCAAAGTGCAGGGGGTATCGTTCCGTATGTCAACAAAGGCAGTTGCCGATCAGATTGGCGTGCGTGGTTTTATTAAGAATGAACCCAACGGCGATGTATATATTGAAGCCGAGGGCGATGATTTTAGTATCCCTTTGTTTTTAGACTGGTGTAATGACGGCCCTACGGGTGCCGTTGTAGAAGCTGTTGAAACCCATGAAGCCGAACTCAGAAACTATCGTAATTTTGAAGTTGTAAAACGCAACCTGTAAAGGTGCAATTTAAAATACCATACAGATAAGCATTGTCAACAGCTAAAAAATTTGCAGGGCAAACCGCCATATACGGGCTAAGCACCATTTTATCCCGGTCGTTAAATTTTATTTTAACCTATATCTATGTAAAGGTATACCCGGCCAAAATATACGGCATCTTTACCAATATGTACAGTTGGGCATCAATGCTTAATGCCATACTTTCTTTTGGTATGGAAACCACCTTTTTTCGCTACCTCACCAAACACGAAAAAGATAAGGATAAAGTTTACAGTAATTCATTTATTGCCATACTATCAATGGCCGTAGTTTTTTTATTGTTTACCGTTTTGTTTGTTGATGGTATTGCCCAGTGGATGCGCGGCGGCGAGGATGCGTCTAAAATTATTAACAATAATGCGCAGGCAAATTTTACTGATTATGTGAGTTATGTAAAATGCTTCATCTATATATTAGTGGTTGATGCACTGTGCGTTATCCCGTTTGCAAAAGTGCGTGCCGATGGGCGCCCTATTCGTTTTGGTACCATAAAATTGTTGAATATTCTCTTTTTCGTAGGATTAAACCTGTTCGCTATTTACGGTGTTCCATTCATTATCAGTCATAACCTGCCAGGCGGGGCCTGGATGCAGCAATGGTTCCGGCCGGGATGGATAGGGTATGTATTTTATGCTAACCTTATTGCCAGCATCATTACCTTTTTAATGCTCCTGCCCGAATTACTAAAGCTCAAATTTAGTGTTGATGGCAAAATGCTTAAAGAAATGCTCTTTTACAGCTGGCCGATCTTAATAGCTAATATCTCGTTCATCCTGAATGAGAATTTAGATAAAGTAATGCTAAAACACCTGTTACCTGCAGCCATCAGCGATCAGCAAGTGGGTATTTATGGCGCGTGTGCAAAAATTTCGTTGTTCCTAAGCATCTTTGTTCAAGCCTTCAGACTTGGCGCAGAACCTTTCTTTTTCAGTCATGCTAAAAACAAAAACTCGGGCGAAACCTATGCCCGTATCATGAACTACTTTGTAATTACCGTGGCCCTCATTTTTGTAGCACTGGTTACTAATATCGAGATACTAAAATACTTTATCAGTAACCGCAATCCGGCACAGCAAGCTATTTATTGGTCGGGCCTGGGTGTAGTGCCACCACTTTTATTTGGTTACGTAAGTCTTGGTATTTACATGAATCTTTCCGTTTGGTATAAACTATCCGATCAAACCAAATACGGGCTATATATTTCAGGCGTTGGCGCCATACTGACTGTTGTACTCAACTGGATATTTATCCCTAAATACAGCTATATGGCATCTGCATGGGTGTCGCTTATCGCTTATGCGAGCATGATGATATTATCCTACCTGTGGGGGCAAAAAAACTATCCTATCCCATACAACGTTAAAAAGAATGTTACATACATCATTGCATCAATAGTTATTGTAATTTTATCATTCTATGTATTTAACCGCAATATTTTTATTGGCAACGGTTTATTGATCTTGTTCGCGCTGGCTGCGTTTTTTGCTGAGCGGAAAGAATTAATGTTAATTTTAAAAAGGAAATGAACATTCGTATTATAAATAAGTCTAAAAATAGTTTACCGGCTTACGAAACAGCCCATGCCGCAGGAATGGACCTTCGTGCCGATTTGGAAACAACTATGGTATTGCAGCCCATGGAGCGTAAACTGGTACCAACCGGCCTTCATATTGAGTTGCCCGTAGGTTTTGAAGCGCAGATACGGCCGCGTAGTGGTTTAGCGTTTAAGCATGGTATCAGCATTGTTAATTCGCCGGGGACAATTGACGCGGATTACCGCGGCGAGGTAAAGGTTTTGTTAATTAATTTATCAACCGAACCTTTCGAGATCAATACCGGCGACCGCATTGCACAAATGGTGGTAGCCAAACACGAAACCGTAAACTGGAACGAGGTGGAAGAATTATCAGAAACATCGCGCGGGCATGGCGGTTATGGGCATACAGGCAAGTAAAATACATTTTGAATAGAGCTATCATCATATCGTTATTAGGCATCAGCATAAGCTTATCCGCATCGGCACAAAAGAAAAAGGCCGATGAGGTTAACAAAACCGCTGCTATTGTGGGCAAATCAATGTCGGCAATGGATAGCAATGCTGTAACACAGCTCTTCTTTTCTGCTTTGCGCGAGAAGACGGTGGAAAATACCACGCTTGCTGCCGAAATGTTTAACCGCATTTTACAAATGGATCCGCAGAACGATGCATCCATGTACGAGCTGGGTAAGATACGCCGCACACAAAATAATGAAACTTCGGCCCGCGACCTGTTTGAGAAAGCCGTAGCCGTTAAGCCCGATAATGAGTATTACTGGCTCGCTTTAGCTAACAGCTACGAAAAGAGTAATGATATTCCCAAACTGGAAAACGTATTTACCCAACTCATCAGGCTGTCGCCGGATAACCCCGAATATAAATTTGACAAAGCCAATGCACTCTATCTCGAAAAAAAGTATGATGAAGCGCTTGCCTTGTACAACGAATTGCAGCAAAGCAGCGGGCTAAATGATGCCATATTGGTAAGCAAGCAAAAAATTTACCTTAAACAAGGTAAGGTAACCGAAGCAGCCGCCGAACTGGAAAACATGATAAAGGCAAATCCATCCCAATTGCGGTATTCTCTTTTACTTTCCGAATTATATAATTCGAACGGAATGAGCGATAAGGCCCTCGCTATTTTATTGAAAGCTGAAAAGATAAATCCCGATAACGACCATGTACACCTTGCTCTTGCCGATATTTATCGCGATAAAAAAGATTATTTGGCCAGCTTTAACGAGCTTAAACTTGCTTTTGCCATACCCAATTTAAGTATAGAACAGAAATTGAACATTATCAGGGGATATATACCCAAATTTCCCGATGTTAATGCTAAAGAAAGTGCTTTGGAGCTTTCGCGGATATTAACGGTAACCCACCCCAATGATGCCCGCACTTATGCCATGTACGGCAATATGCTGCTGGAAACAGAGCAATACCCCGAAGCAAAAAAAGTATTTAAAAAGGCGGTAAAGTTAAATGACCAGGACTACTCTGTTTGGGAGCAACTGGTACGCCTGGAGTTAGGCGGCGAAACGGACGAGGCTATTAAAGATGCCAACGAAGCACTCTCAATTTTCCCTAACCAGGCCTGGCTTAATTACCTTGCCGGGATAGCCTGGATACAAAAGAAAGATTATAATAAGGCCCTTGGTTACATGAACAATGTGCCTGCCTTAGAAACCCAGGATAAGAATTTGCTTTCACAAACCTACTCCGCAATTGGCGATTGTTACCATAGCATAAAAGATTTTAAAAAGTCGGATGAGGCTTATGATAAATCTATCGAATACAACCCGGATAATGTGTACACCTTGAATAACTACGCCTACTACCTGAGCTTGCGGGGCGAGGCTTTGGATAAGGCTGCCCAAATGTCAAAACACTCCAACGATCTGGATAAAAATAATGCCTCGTTCGAGGATACTTATGCCTGGATATTATTCAGGCAAAAAAAATATGCCGAAGCAAAAACCTGGATCGAAAAAGCCATTGCTAACAGCAAAAACAAAAGCGCCATAGCCACGGAGCATTATGGCGATATCTTGTTTTTTTTAGGCAAGGCCGATGATGCCCTGGACAACTGGAAAAAAGCGAAACAACTTGGCGGCTCCTCTGCTGAATTAGACCGTAAGATAAATGAAAAAAAATATGTTGAATAAGCTATGCCTTGCCTGTTGCCTTTTCGCGCTGTTTAGCTGCGCGGCAAAAAAACAATTGGTAGAGCGCAAAGCAGATACCGCGCTTGTTAAAACCCAAACCATAACAGCACCTGTTACCAACGGTAATGTGATTGATAATTTTAAAGTAGATAAAATAAACACCATTAAATTAAAGCAAACTGTTTTTAATACCTTTTCTGGGAAAGCTGCTGCTAAGCTGACCATTGATGGTAAAGAGAATAATGTGACCATGGTTATCCGCATAAAAAAAGGGGAGGGGATATGGATAGCCGTTACAGCAATTTTGGGTGTTGAGGTGGCACGCGCCGTTATTACTCCCGATAGTATAAGTGTAATGAACCGGTTGGAAAGTAATTACCTTAAAAAGCCTTTTAGTTATATTTACCAATACACCAGCAACCAGATCAATTACAAAACCCTCGAATCTGCATTGATAGGCAATGCTATCCCCGAATTGTTAAACAATGATGCGGAGCTAAAACCGGATAACGGTGACCTGGTATTAAGCGGTACTTTACAGGAACTGGTTTATAAACTGATCATCGGCCCCGATCTGCGGGTTACACAAACCAACATGACCAACCCTGCCGCAGGGCAAGCTGTCGAAATAGCAAATACGCAATTTATACAGGTAGGTACGCGCATTGTTCCATCGCAGGTTACGTTAAGCTCTACCGAAAAAGAACGCAGTATTAAAGTTGACCTACACTACACCAAAGCCGATTTTGATTTGCCTGTTGAATTTCCTTTTAGTATTCCCGCCCGATATTCGCCAGTAAACTAATATATTTGCTTGATGAAGTTTTTTAAAGCCCTCTTTTTTCTGTTTATCGTATTGGGTACCTGCAAAGCATTTGCGCAAAGCAGCGACGAATTGAAAAAGCAGCGCGAAAACTTAAACCAGCAGTTGCAAAGGCTTAACCGCGATCTGGAAGAAACTTCAAATAATAAAAAATCGACCATAAGGCAGCTTAATATTATTAAGGAACAGATCGAGATCCGCACCAAAAAAATTAAAAATATCGATTCGGATATCCGCCTTTTAGATAACCAGATATCCGACAATACCAACGAGGTGCATAGCCTGCAATCGCAATTGGTGCAATTGAAAAAAGAATATGCCGCTATGGTGCTGTTTGCTTTTCGCAACCAAAGTGCTTACAACAAGCTCATGTTTATTTTTGTAGCAAAAGATTTTAACCAGGCCTATATGCGCCTTAAATACCTGCAGCAAATAGGATCGTACAGGGTAAGGCAGGCCGAGTACATTACCGGCACACAAAAAGACCTGAACCATAAAATTGTTGAGCTTGATAAAAACAAAGAGCAAAAAACCAGCCTGCTTGTTGATCAGGAAAAAGAGAAGGCCACTTTAGGTAAAGAAAGGAATCAGCAAGCCCAGGTAGTTGTCGATCTGTCAAAACATGCCAAACAGGTAAAGCAGGAAACCGCCCAAACACAACGTAAATTAGCCGCGATAGACAGGGCCATTAGTGCCGCCATTCGCCGGGAGATAGAAGAAGCCAGGCGCAGGGAAGAAGCAAGGATAGCTGCCGAAGAGAAAGCCGCCGCCGCTAAAGCTAAAGCAGATAATAAACCGGTTGCCCCTGTAGTACGCAAGCCTGCAAAATCAACCAACGACTATTTGACCGCAACGCCGGAAGCCGCGAAATTATCTAACGATTTTTTAGGTAACCGTGGCCGTTTGCCATGGCCTGTTGCTGCCGGTAATTATATCCGCCGCTTTGGTACGGTGTATATTAACGGCATTAAGGATGAGAACCAGGGCGTAAGTATAAAAACTAACGAAGGCGCGGCAGTAAGAGCGGTTTTTGATGGCGAAGTGCTGATAGTGCAGGATGTGAGCGGAACCTATACCGTAGTGATAAGGCATGGGGGGTACTTTACAGCCTATTCCAACCTTAAATCGGTATCGGTATCGCGCGGGCAAAAGGTATCAACCAAGCAAAGTATAGGTACCGCGGCAACAGACCCGGCTACCGGCAATGCCGAAATTGAGTTTGAAGTGCTAAAAGGCGAAACCTATATGGACCCTGCCGGCTGGCTTGCTCAGAATTAATTTTTGATATCGGATGTCGGATGTTCGATGTCGGATTTAAGAAGAATGTTAATCTAAAGGCCAATATCCCGCGTTAGGGATCGCAGTGGAAAACCCGGAGCGAAGTCCGGCCGATTAGGACTGAGTGAGGAGTTGCAACGCAGGGCCGGCCAAAGGCAACGCCCAAATCGCAATAAATCCACCAACTTTTACTTACCTCTTTATCCAATGACCGTTTTTTCTATCCATTATTCATCAAATACTATCAGTTGAATAAAAAATCAAACTTTATCATACTAATCCCAGTATATTTGTAGGATTTTATTTTTATTAAGGACAGGTTTTTAACCATCCTTTAATAAGTTTTTTTATTTTCGCTCCTCATGACGGAATTGTACACTAATTTATCGGCCATACAGGCAGATATTCAACAAGGTAAAACATCAGTAGTTAAGCTGGTTGAAGCATATTTACAGCAAATAGATCAGCATCGTCATTTAAATGCCTTTCTCGAAGTTTTTGATCAGGAAGCATTATCCCGCGCAAGCGAAATAGATAGTAAATTAAAAAATGGTAAAGCAGGTAAGCTGGCCGGTATGGTTTTGGCCATTAAAGATAACATTTGCTATAAAGGCCATAAATTAAGCGCCTCATCAAAAATATTGGAAGGTTTTACCTCCATATATTCTTCAACAATTATTGAGCGCCTGCTGGCCGAAGATGTAATTGTGATAGGCCGTACCAATTGCGATGAGTTTGCCATGGGCGGCTCTAACGAAACCTCGCACTATGGCCCGGTAAAAAACTACCTGGATACAACTAAAGTTCCCGGTGGCTCATCGGGTGGTGCAGCGGTAGCTGTTCAGGCCGGTATGTGCCATGCTGCCATTGGTACAGATACAGGCGGCTCTGTAAGGCAGCCATCTGCTTTTTGCGGGTCTATAGGCTTGCGCCCAACTTATGGCCGTATATCGCGCCATGGTATCATTGCATATGCCTCTTCGTTCGACCAGGTTGGCCCTATGGCAAAATCGGTAGAGGATGTGGCTTTGCTGTTAGAAGTGATGGCCGGTGCTGATGAATATGATGCCACTGTAGCCCAGGCCCCTGTTCCCGAATACTCAAAAGACCTCAGTTTTAGTGGTAAAAAAAGAATAGCATACATCAGCGAAGCATTGGATAGCCCCGGCGTTGATCCCGAGATCAAAAAACTATTATTGGATAATATTGAACAGCTAAAGCGCGACGGGCATACTGTTGAGCCTGTATCATTTAAATACATGGACTATGTAGTGCCTACTTACTACATTTTAACCATGGCCGAAGCGTCATCAAACCTGGCACGGTATGATGGTGTACACTACGGTTATCGTAGCCCCAACGCTACCGACCTGGAATCGACCTATAAAAAATCGCGCTCCGAAGGCTTTGGTAAAGAGGTAAAACGCCGTATTATGCTGGGTACATTTGTACTGAGCTCAGGTTATTATGATGCCTATTACGCCAAGGCACAAAAGATACGCCGTATGATACGCGATAAAACGGTGGAGATACTGCACAATTACGATTTTATCCTTTCGCCAACTACGCCAACACCTGCCTTTAACATCGGCGAGAATATGAAAGACCCGATTGTGATGTACCTGGAAGATATTTTTACTGTTCAGGCTGCCCTTGCTGGGATACCTGCAATTTCTCTACCGCTGGGCAATAATGCCGCCGGATTACCGTTAGCTTTACAGCTATCTGCCCAAACCTTCAACGAAACCGAATTGCTGAAATTTTCCAAATATTTTTTGGAACGCTCAAATAATTAGTATATTACA
This sequence comes from Mucilaginibacter rivuli, assembly GCF_019391655.1. Classification (GTDB taxonomy): domain Bacteria; phylum Bacteroidota; class Bacteroidia; order Sphingobacteriales; family Sphingobacteriaceae; genus Mucilaginibacter; species Mucilaginibacter rivuli. The sequence continues at coordinate 725,272 of NZ_JAHXPQ010000001.1, forward strand.
ACAATTTAGGGTAACTACGGCTCAATAAAAGCCGTATAAAAAGAAATGTGCATGAAGAAATTTTGGACTTTTATCATCTGCTTGACAATTATTCAACAAGTTAAAGCCCACTCCGAACCTCTCTCTCTTAAAAAAAGCAAATCCGATTCCAGTTACAATGAAAAACCCGGCGACACCACTTTGGTGCCATTGGTTACTGTTGTGTCCGGTTTTCAGGATCCCTTATCCAAACGCCGGTTAGATTCGATAAAGAAAGAGATCCCCCTTGATTATAACGAATACGTACAAACCTATATTGATCTGTATACCCGCCGCAAAGATGAAATGGGCCGTATAATAGGTTTGTCCAAATATTATTTTCCTATTTACGAAAAGTCTTTTCATGATGCCGGCGTTCCCGAAGAAATTAAATACCTGTCGGTAGTTGAGTCGTCACTTGATCCTAATGCCGTATCGCGCGTAGGCGCAACCGGCCCATGGCAGTTTATGTTTGCTACAGCCAAACTATATGGCTTGAGCATGGATAACTACATTGATGAGCGTAAAGACCCTATACAGGCCAGCTATGCCGCTGCCGCTTATATTAAAGACGCTTACCTTGATTTTGGCGATTGGTTAGTAGCAATTGCATCATACAATTGCGGTAAAGGTAATATTACCCGTGCCATACAGTTGGCAGGAGCAAGCGATTTTTGGTCGATACGCCCGTACCTGCCTGCCGAAACACGTAACTACGTGCCTGCCTACATTGCCATGAGCTATGTAATGAACTATTATGGCAGGCATGGCATAATGCCGCGCTCATGCGATCTTTCGGCCAAAACGGATACCATTATGGTGAATAAGTTTGTATCGCTTGCCGGAATTTCAACCGCGCTTAAAATAGATATGTCGCAGTTGAATATGCTTAACCCCCAGTACAAAAAGCATATCATTAACGGCTCAGCGGCAGCGCCAAAAAGGTTGGTGATACCACAGATCAGAAAAGAAGACTTTGCTGTTTTATATAATGTGTTGAATGATTCGGCCATTGCGCCAAATCAGTTGGAGCCGGTTTACGCCAGCACTAACGAAACATCGAGCTTTACAAGGCCGCTTAAAGCAGAAAAAGAAGAAACACTGCCAACGAGCCATAAAGTTAAACGTGGCGAAACGCTGGCTTCTATAGCGGATAAGTATGGTATGGAGCCGCAGGAGCTGAAAGCCTGGAACCATCTCGCAACATTCAAAGTATCTCCTGGCCTGCAATTAAGGTTAACCGCCCCAACCGGCACCGAAGAACGTTATAGCGCGGCGAAAGAAAAAGCAATACCTGCGCCTAAAAGCTACCTGACATACAAAGTAAAAACAGGCGATACGTTGTCGCAGATAGCCGAAAAATTTGACGGAGCTACGGTTGAAAAAATAAAATCGCTTAATGGTTTAAAGGCAGGCCGCCTGCAACCCGGCATGACATTAAAAATAAACCGCGGTTAAACTGTTTAAACCAATATTTATAAGGCCCTGCTTTGCGGGGCCTTTATTTTTTTATACGGGCTCAAAAAGAATCGTAATTTTGTGGGCTTTATGGCTGAGAAAATGAACAAGACCAATCGTAAACTCGATGCCCTCGAATACCACTCGAAGGGCCGCCCGGGTAAAATACAAGTAGTACCTACCAAACCCACCAATACACAACGCGATCTTTCATTGGCATACTCGCCCGGCGTGGCCGAGCCATGCCTGCGCATTGCAGAAAATCCTGATGATGTATATAAATATACCGCCAAAGGTAACCTGGTTGCCGTTATCAGTAATGGAACTGCCGTTTTAGGCCTGGGTAATATTGGCGCCGCTGCAGGCAAACCAGTAATGGAAGGTAAAGGACTGCTGTTTAAAATATATGCCGATATCGATGTGTTTGACTTAGAGGTTGATGTTACTGATGTTGATGCCTTTGTAAATATAGTTAAGGCGCTTGAGCCTACCTTCGGTGGTATCAACCTCGAAGATATATCGGCCCCAACCTGTTTCGAAATTGAGCGCAGGCTTAAAGCCGAAATGAACATACCCGTAATGCATGATGACCAGCATGGTACAGCCATCATTTCATCGGCAGCATTATTGAACGCGCTGGAGCTTCAGAAAAAAAAGATCGACAAAATAAAAATGGTGGTGAACGGCGCGGGTGCCGCGGCTGTTTCCTGCTCAAAAATGTACCTCTCGTTAGGCGTTAAGCCCGAGAATTTGGTGATGTTCGATATCAACGGCGTTATACATCCCGGCCGTACCGACCTGGATGAAATGCGCATGGCTTTTGCTACCCATCGTACCGATGTTAGCAACCTGGCTGATGCCATGAAAGATGCCGATGTGTTTATCGGCCTGTCGGCAGGTAACGTGGTTACGCAGCAAATGCTCAAGGTAATGGCTAAAAACCCTATTGTTTTTGCCATGGCCAACCCTACGCCCGAGATCGATTATGAGCTTGCCTGCGAAGCGCGTAAAGATATCATTATGGCTACCGGACGCTCTGATTATCCTAACCAGGTAAATAACGTGTTGGGTTTCCCATACATATTCCGTGGCGCGTTGGATGTGAGGGCTACCACCATTAACGAAGAAATGAAGATTGCGGCAGTATACGCTATTGCCGAGCTGGCTAAAAAGACAGTTCCCGAAGAGGTGAATTTGGCGTATAATGCTAAAAATCTACACTTTGATAAAAATTATATCATACCAAAACCCATGGATAACCGGTTAATTACCGAGGTATCAATGGCGGTAGCTAAAGCAGCTATGGAAACAGGTGTGGCCCGCAAACAAATTACCGATTGGGCAGCTTACGCGGATGAACTGAACGCGCGCCTGGGTTTTGATAATAAGATATTAAGAAACATAGCCAACAAAGCAAAATCGAACCCTAAACGGGTGGTATTTGCCGAGGCGGATAATTATAAGATACTAAAATCGGCTCAGATCGTAATTGATGAGGGTATAGCTATTCCGATATTGCTGGGTAATGTGGACCGTATCAAGCAGATCATGGTAGAGAACGACCTGCAGTTAGGCGATGTGGAAATTATTGATACCCGCGTAGAAACCGAGAAGGCATGTAAATATGCTGATTACCTTTTCAACAAACGCCAGCGCAGGGGGGTAACCCAATTTGAAGCCAAAAAGCTATTGCGCGACCGTAACTACTTTGGTGCTTGCATGGTGCAGTTTGGCGATGCCGACGCATTGATATCGGGTTTAACCAAAAACTACGTACAAACGGTGAAGCCTGCCCTGCAGATTATTGGTACCGAGCCGGGCGCAAACCGCGTGGCAGGTATGTACATGATGATCACTAAAAAAGGCCCTGTATTTTTTGGTGATACCACGGTAAACGTTAACCCAAGTACACAGGAACTGGTTGATATTACCGTGCTGATAGAAAAATCGGTGCGCAAGTTCAATATCAAACCACGTGTGGCGGTATTGTCTTATTCTAATTTTGGCTCAAACGACGGGCCGATACCCGAAAAAACCCGCGAAGCGGTGAACATACTGCACGAAAAGTACCCTGATATGGTAGTAGACGGCGAAATGCAGGCTAACTTTGCCATTAATACCGATTTGCTTGCTGATAACTATCCGTTCTCGACGCTGGCAGGCGAGGCCGCCAATACCCTGATATTCCCTACGCTCGAATCCGGCAATATAGCCTATAAATTGTTGCAGGAATTGGGTGGGGCCGAAGCAGTTGGGCCGATATTGTTAGGAATGAAAAAATCGGTACACGTATTGCAACTGGGTAGCTCCGTTCGCGAAATTGTGAACATGGTAACCATAGCTGTAGTTGACGCGCAGGAGAAAGAAGGAGCGCAAAAAAAGTAGCCGGAAATTTAATATTTACCCAACAATAAATTAGGGCAATAAGGGTTATTGTTTTTATCATTGCGTAATTAAACAGCAAGCTTATAACCAACATGTACGCATATATAAACGGCAAACTGGTATACAAATGCCCCACTTATGTTATTATTGATGCCGGCGGTGTTGGTTATCATATTAATATTTCGCTGAACACCTATTCGGGTATTGCAGATCAGGAAAACTGCAAACTGTTTACATGGCTGCATGTGAAAGAAGACGGGCATACGCTATATGGTTTTGCCGATGAAGGTGAGCGCAGATTGTTTTTACATTTGATCTCCGTTTCGGGAATTGGGCCTAACACAGGCCGGATGATGTTATCATCTATTAACCCGGCCGAAATACAGGCGGCTATTTTGAAAGGCGATGTGCCTGTGATACAGCGGATAAAAGGTATTGGTCCAAAATCAGCCCAGCGGCTTATTTTAGAATTACAGGATAAACTACGTAAGGACGGACCTGATACCCTGATATCAATTCCGGTTAACCATACCGCTAAAGATGAAGCGTTATCGGCATTGGTAATGCTTGGTTTTGTGAAGAATGTTGCCGAAAAAGCATTAGACAAAGCAGCCGGCTCAACTACCGAAAATTTAACTGTAGAGCAATTAATAAAAATTGCACTTAAAAGCTTATAATTACTGAACAATTTTTACAGCATACCTTGATCAATATTAGTATACGGAAGCGGGCTTTCAACCTTGTGTTTTTTGCTGCGATGCTCGGCTCAATGTCGGTATTCGGGCAAACAGGCTCTATACTGAACAGGGATTCCTCGTCTGTAAAAACACCTATAAATATTGATAAGTCGAACAACCTCAAGGCAAGGCAGGGGTATTTAATGCCCGATCCGCCAAACCTTGTGCGCACCGTAGAATATGACCCGGCTACAAACAGGTATATCTTAACCGAAAAAATCGGTAATTTGCCTTATCGCCCCGCGCAGTTTCTTACCTTTTCGCAATACCTTGATCTTACACAACGCCAGGGTATAAAGGTTTATTGGAAAAAGCTTGCCGATAATTATGCTTATGATTCGCAGCAGCCCGGCTTTATACCGCAGATTAAGATCAGGAGCCGTACTTTCCAGCAAATATTTGGCAGCGATGTGATCGATATCCGCCCGCAAGGCTCTGCCGAAATGATATTTGCCGGGCAGATCAATAAGAACGAGAACCCGCTGTTCAATACCACACAGCGTACCCAAACCAACTTTAATTTTGACCAGCACATCCAGATGAACCTAACCGGTTTTATCGGCGATAAGCTGAAGATCAATACCAATTATAATACCGACGCCCAATTCCAGTTTGAGAACCAGATCAAGCTCGATTATACCGGCAGGCCCGATGAGATCATCCAGAAAATAGAGGCCGGTACGGTAAGCATGCCGTTAAATACCACATTGATCAGAGGGACGGAGGCTTTATTCGGTATAAAAACCAAATTCAAATTTGGTAAGCTCGATGTTACCAGTATTTTTTCGCAACAGCGTTCGCAATCGCAGCATATTACGGTGCAGCAGGGCTCGCAGCAGCAAACTTTCCGCTTGTCTCCTGCAGATTATGAGGCTAACAAGCACTATTTTTTAGCACAGTATTTCCGCGATAATTATAACAAGGCACTGGCTAATATCCCCATCATCAGTTCGAACGTTACCATCACCAAAATAGAGGTATGGACAACCAACCGTAATAACAGTACTACCGATTCGCGCGATATCTTAGCCTTTTTGGATCTGGGCGAAAACCGGCCTAACAATACAGCCCTGGTACAAGGTGGTGGCTCTGCATTACCTGCAGGTTTTACAGGCCCGGCGGGGGCTTTCACACAGCAATCAAACAACCTGTTGCAAAATTTGCCGGCAGGCGCAAGGCAAACAAACTCCAGCGCTGTGGCAAGCTACTTTGCAGGCACAGGCGCAACGGATAACTATTCCAAACTAAGTTATGCACGTAAGTTAACAGATAAGGAGTTTACCCTGCACCCGCAATTGGGTTATATATCATTAAACTACCCGCTAAATAATGATGAAGTATTGGCAGTAGCTTATCAGTATACCTACAATGGGGTGCAATACCAGGTGGGAGAGTTTAGTACCGATATTAAGGTTGACCCAACTACACCGCGGGTACTCTATACCAAATTGTTAAAAGGCGAACTGCTCAAAACCAAGCTGCCTACCTGGAAATTGATGATGAAAAACATCTATTCGTTAGGTGCGTACCAGGTTAGCCCAACCAACTTTAATTTGAGCATTACCCGTTTGGATGAAACATCGGGTATTGAAAAGCCTATAATGGAAGAAGGGGCCTTAACCAAATCAAAACTATGGTTGCAATTGGGTAGTTTGGATAACCTGAATCAGCAGCAGCAAAAACAACCTGATGGATATTTTGACTTTTTAGAAGGCGTTACCATCGATTCGCAAAATGGGCGCATTTCGTTTCCCTTGTTAGAACCCTTTGGCTCCGATCTGGCAAAGAAGTTTGCACCCGGCGAACAGGCTTTGGTTGATAAATATGTTTACCAACAACTGTATGATTCTACAAAAACTGTCGCGCAGCAATACTTCCCGCAAAAAAACCGCTATTTAATTAAAGGTACCTACACTTCAACATCAGGCTCGGAGTTTCGTTTAAATGCCATTAATATCCCGCAAGGTTCGGTGGTTGTTACATCGGGTAGTTTAAAATTGCAGGAAGGGACTGATTTTACGGTTGACTATAATGGCGGAACAGTTCGTATCTTAAACCAATCCCTACTGGCATCGGCGCAGCCCATCAATATCGATGTGGAGAATAACGAACTGTTTGGCGTGCAGCAAAAATCGCTGTTTGGTTCGCGGTTTGATTATCGAGCCAGTAAAGAATTGAGTTTAGGTGCAACCATTCTGCACTTATCAGAGCAACCCATCACTCAAAATATCAGCATAGGCGACGAGCCCATATCAAATACCATTATGGGCTTTGATATCAACTACAATGCACAATCGCGGTTTTTAACCCGTATGGTAGATAAATTACCATTCATATCTACAAAAGCGCCTTCGTCGGTAACGTTTAATGCTGAGTTTGCCAAGTTAATGCCTGGCCACCCCAGCGCCCTCAACTTTGCAGGTGCTAATGGTACATCATACCTTGATGATTTTGAGAACAGCCGCTCCATTATCGATATTAAAAGTGCATCGGGCTGGCAAATTTCGGGTACCCCGCAGCTATTCCCCGAGTCGCAGCTGATCAATGATTTGAGCTATGGTTACAATCGTGCCTTGCTTGCCTTTTACAACATCGACCCGATATTTTATTTTCGCTCAAGCAGCCAATCGCCGCCGTTGCCAAACGCGAACAACGAACTGTCAAACCATTATGTAAGGCAGGTTTTTGAGCAGGAAGTTTATCCGTATAAGCAATCTATCACCGGTTCGCCGTTGCCATTGCCTACGCTCGATATGGCTTTTTACCCCACCATACGCGGGCCCTATAACTTTAGCACTACCGGCATTAATACCGACGGTACTTTGCAGAACCCTAAAAGCCGCTGGGGCGGGATGTTCAGGCGGGTAGACGTGAATGATTTTGAATCGTTAAACGTACAGTACATTGAGTTTTGGATGCTCGACCCTTTTATTTACAAGCCTGCATCACAAGGTGGCGATCTGTATTTTAACCTTGGCAGCATATCAGAAGATATTTTAAAAGACGGCCGTAAAAGTTTAGAGAACGGCTTGCCTGCCGATGGCGACCCCAATGCTGTTGATAATACCGCATGGGGCCGTGTAGCAAAGGTGCAGCCTGTTGTACAATCTTTTGATAATAATCCCGATGCCCGTTTGTTGCAGGATGTAGGGCTTGATGGCATGGGCGATGCGGATGAACGCGCTAAATTTGCATCAGTGGTGCAGAGCGTAAGCAATACCGTTAGTGCTAAAGCCGCGGCCGCTTTTGCCGCCGATCCATCAGGCGATGATTACCAGTATTACCGCGGCCCCGCTTTAGATGAAGCCAACGCAGGCATATTGCAACGGTACAGCCACTATAATGGCACCGAGGGTAACTCAAAAACCGCGGAGCAATCGCAGGCGCAATTGGGTATCCAAACATCGGCATCAACATCATTACCTGATGGCGAAGATATAAACCGTGATAATACCATGAGCCAGGCTGATGAGTATTTTCAATATAAAGTATCTATGCGCCCGCAAGATTTGGTGGTTGGCCAAAATTTTATCAGCGATAAAATATCAGCTACTGTTAAGCTGGCCAACGGGCAAACACAAACTGTTAACTGGTACCAGTTTAGGGTACCTATTAATGGCTACCAATCAAAAACGGGCAACATTCAGGATTTTAAAGCCATCCGCTTTATCCGCATGTTTATGACAAATTTTGCTGATACTTCGGTGCTGCGCTTTGCCAGCCTGCAATTGGTACGCGGCGAGTGGCGCGCTTTTAACAACGAGCGCAATCCGGCCAACGTAATTGCCGATCCGGCTATCCCAAATCCACCGCTTGATAACTCGGCGTTGAATGTAGGTACCATAAATATTGAGCAAAACGGTACCCGTACACCTATACCATATGTTTTGCCACCGGGTATTAACCGCCAGCAAGATTATAATAACCTGGCCACCAATACCCAGCTAAATGAGCAATCGTTATCGGTAACGGTAAATAATTTACGTAGCGGCTATTCCAGGGCGGCATTTAAAACCTTTAGTAACGATCTGCGTAAGTATAAGCACATCCAAATGTTTATACATGCCGAATCGCTGCCAAACCAAACACTGCGCGATAATGAACTGAGCGCGTTTATCCGCATGGGTGCCGATTATGTAGATAATTATTATGAGTTTGTTATCCCGCTAAAGGTAACACCAAACGGCACCAGCGACCCGGCCCAAATATGGCCAACCGCTAATAATTTAGAAATAGACCTGGCGCGGTTAACCGAGGCTAAAATGCAACGTAACCTCCAGCACAGGCGGATAGATGTTCCGTTTACCTATAACGGCGTTACCATTAAAGGGCAACCTGATTTGAGCAGGTTAGCTACCATTATGCTGGGTGTACGTAATCCGTACAGTGTTGCGGGTGCAGATAGATCGGGAAATGTTTGGTTTGATGAGCTGCGCCTGACCGACTTTGACGAAGGCGGGGGCTGGGCCGCAACAGCAAGATTGAACGCCAAGCTGGCAGATTTTGCCGATGTAACCGTATCCGGAAGTAAAAGTACAGCAGGCTTTGGTCCGCTGGATCAACGTGTAAGTAACCAGACCTTAACCGATACGCACAGCTATGATGTAGCCACCAATATGGAGCTTGGTAAGTTTTTCCCCGCAAAAATAGGGTTGAAAATACCGCTGTATATTGATGTCGCTTCGCAGGTAAGCACCCCTGTTTATGACCCAGCCGCACCCGATCTGAAACTTGCAGATGAGCTGGCTGCCGCGGATACCAAAGCAACCCGCGATTCGCTCCTTGCAGTGCAGGCACAAGCGCAGGATGTAACAACCCGCCGTAGCATTAACTTAACCAATGTGCATAAAGTTAAAACAGACCCTAAAGCAACAAACCATTTTTGGGATGTTGAAAATCTGAGCGCTACGTATGCTTATACCGAGTATGACCATCATGATTTTATAACACTTGATAATTTCCAGAAAACGTACCGTGTAGCATTGAGCTATAATTTTAGTAACCAGCCCGTGTATTACACCCCATTAGAAAAACGGATAAAAAGTAATATGCTGGCCATTTTTAAGGACTTTAATTTTAGCATTTTACCAAGCCGCCTAAACTTCAATATTACTTTCGACAGGTTTTATTCGGAAAATACCCTACGCAATAATGACCCGAATAACTTTATCCCGATACCGACCACTTTTAACAAAAATTTTACGGTAAGGCGTGTATATGGCATAGGCTGGAATTTATCAAAATCGTTAACGATGGATATTGATGCCACCAATCTTGGTGTGATAGATGAGCCGCAAGGCCGTATAAACGGTTTGAAAAAAGACACTTTGTGGAGCAACCTGAAAAGCCTGGGCCGCACTACCGATTATAACCACACCCTGAACTTTAATTACACCGTACCCATTAATAAATTGCCGGGCTTTGACTGGACAACCCTGATGGCCCGTTACAGTGCAAGCTTTGAGTGGAAAACAGCTCCACAGTTTGCACTCACAAATTCTGATTTTAATGTGGGTAACAGTATCCAAAACTCACGCATTATACAATTAAACCCGGCACTAAACCTGGCCTCATTATACAGTAAATCCAGCGTATTGCGTAAACTTAACGACCCGGACAGTAAGGGCTTGGGTAGCTTGTTTTTAGGTTTGTTAACCAGTGTTAAACGAATAAGCGGAACCTACACCCGTACCGAGGGTACATTTTTACCGGGCTATTTACCCAAGAGCAATTTTTACGGTGCCGACCCAAGCTATGATGCACCGGGCATTGGCTTTTTATTAGGGAGCCAGGCAGATATACGCCAAAAAGCCCTTGCCGGCGGGTGGATAACACGTGATACCCTGCAGAATCAGCTTTATGTAACTACTTATAAAGAAGAGATTCACCTGTTGGGTACTATTGAGCCAATAAAAGATCTGCATATTGATCTGAAAGCCGACAAGATCCGCAACTCGAATTACCAAACCAATTTTAAATATTTAAACACTACTAATAGTTTTGAAGACCTGAGCCCTATTACCACAGGTGATTACAGTATTTCTACCTTATCAATAGCGACGGCATTTTCTAAACCATCAGGTATTAACAATTTTTCGCAAACGTTTCAAAAATTCCTGGATAACAGGTCAGTTGTATCACAACGTTTAGGTAGCACTAATCCTAACTCGGCTGGTGTTTCATCAGGTTTTGCCGATGGTTACAGCGCGTCATCGCAGGATGTTTTAGTGAATGCGTTTTTAGCTGCATATACAGGTAAAGATCCGGGCAGTTCAAAACTGAGCAGTTTCCCCGATATACCGATACCGAACTGGGATATCAGGTATGACGGGCTTGGCCGTTTGCCGTTTTTATCCGATATTTTTAACGCCGTTACTGTAAGGCATGGTTACCGCTCTACCTATACGGTGAGCAATTACAGCACCCTGCAACGTTACCACGAAAGCAGGGGCGCGGTTGATACCCGCGATGTGAACGGCGACTTTTTACCTTTTTACCAATTCTCGCAAATTAGTTTGTATGAGCAGTTTGTGCCATTGCTGGGTTTTGATATGCAGTTTAAAAACGGCATGACTGCCAATATTGAGTACCGCCAGTCGCGTGCGTTGAGTTTAAGTTTGGCCAATAGTCAGTTAGCACAACAAAATGAGAGCAATACAGTATTTGGTTTTGGCTATCGTACCAACAAATTCAGGTTCCCGTTTGGCTTGTTCAGCAATCTGCAGTTAAATAACGATATGAACTTTAAGATGGACTTTTCTATCAACGATACCAAAACGCTTATATATCGTGCAGATATCCAGCAGGCCGAAGTATCATCGGGCGCTAACAATATCGCCATTAGGCCATCGGTAGATTATTCGCTTAATAAACGCTTTATCGCAAAAGTATTTTACGATTCGACCATTACCAAGCCTTATACCTCGCAGGCTTTCAATACCTCCTTCGCTAATTTTGGCTTTAGTTTGAAGTTGTTGCTGCAGTAGCGGTACAAATTAACATTTGAGTATTATTGGGAAAGTATTTTTATCTTTCGTCAGTAAAAACTCCCGTATGGAACCTGTTATCATCAACTCCAAATTAGAACAGAAGAGATACCGTAATGTAAACCTGTATGTTCTTTTACAAAGAAAGATATTATGGTTTATGTTGGTATTGGCCTTTGTTATGCTTTTGCTATCATTTATTATGAGCGAGGGTAGCACCTTAGCTTACCTGGCTATATTTTATTTTGTATACCTGTTGGCTATGCCCTTTCTGGTTATTGTAAAATCCAAAAACTACTACAAAAAAATAGCACACATTAGCGAGCCTAAAACTTATGAATTTTCTGAAACCGGCGTTAAAATAACAGGTGAAACCATAAAGGTGGAATTGGCCTGGTCTAATATTAATAAAGTTGTTAAACGTAAAGATGATTACATCTTGTTTAACTCTAACAGCCGTAGTTTTTTTACTTTTCAACAGCAGGTATTTAAGAGTGATGAAAAGATAGTCGCATTTGAAAGCCTCATAAAACAGTATGTAAAGAAGAATAACTTTTAGATAGTTTGTTTACCTAAAAAAAACCGCCTTTCGCCGAAAAACTTATGGTAATATCAAATAAGTATTCGACTTTTGCGACATGGCAAAACAACCTATCATTACTGTTAACAACCTTGTAAAAAAGTACGATGATTTTACCGCTGTAAACGGCATCAGCTTTGAAGTTTATGAGGGTGAAATATTCGGCTTGCTGGGCCCAAACGGCGCCGGAAAAACTACCACTTTAGAGATTATTGAAACCCTGCGCGATAAAACATCGGGCCACATTATGGTGGATGGTTTTAATATTGAGACTGATGGCGCGGCTATTAAACAGCGCATTGGCGTACAGTTACAAGCTGCAGGGTATTATCCAAACTTAAACTTAACTGAACTTATTGAGCTGTTTTCGGGTTTGTATGGTATTGATGTTTCGGCCAACGAAATGCTGGAAAAGGTTGCCTTAACGGATAAAGCAAAATCAAAATACAAAGAACTTTCGGGCGGGCAAAAGCAACGTTTCTCTATCGCGACAACGCTGATAAACAACCCGCGTATTGTGTTTTTGGATGAGCCGACTACCGGGCTTGACCCCCAGGCGCGCCGTAACCTTTGGGACCTGATACGCGAGATACGTGATAACGGAACCACCGTAGTTATAACCACTCATTATATGGATGAAGCCGAGGTACTGTGTGATCGTGTTGCCTTTGTTGATGGCGGAAACATTATAGGTATTGATACTCCCGATGCCTTTATTGATGAATTGATAGCCTCTGGCTTTGAGCGTAAAAAGGAAGTAAAGGCCGCTAACCTTGAAGATGTTTTTATTACCAAGACAGGTAAGGAATGGAGAGAATCCTGAGAAAGAATTAAGAATAAAGAATCAGGAAATCAAGAAAGAAACACTATTGAATTACAAGTAAACAAATGAACAACTCCCCCAAAAAATATAATAATACAAAAGCTACGCTGGCTATTGCCAAAGGTAGTTTACGCTCTATGCTACGCAGCCCATCGGCAGTGGTATTTACGCTGGCATTTCCACTCATTTTTATTTTGGTGTTTGGCTTTATTGGCGGTAATGGTGGCATTAAAATAGATGTTGGTGTAGCTAAGGGCACCGATACCACTAATATGGTTTACCAGGCGTTAAAGGCCAATCCGGTTGTGCACCTGGTATTGAATAAAACGGAAGCGGATATGAAGGCCGACCTGGAGAAAGGGCGGTTAGACGCCATCATCTCGGTGCAGAAAAACACTTTAGGCGGAGCGCCAATTTTATTGGATGTGCAATACACCAAAGCTTCGCGCGAGAACAGCAAGATATTTGCCTCGGTAATAAATAGCATGATATCGCGGATAAACACGCCACCGGTAATCACACCTGTACCAATGCTTGTACAACTGCATGAATCGACAATTGAGGGCCGTATATACAAAACCATCGATTTTATTTTGCCGGGCCAATTGGGCTTTTCGTTATTGAGCAGCGGCGTATTCGGTACGGCGTTTGTGTTTTTAAGCTTGCGGATCACGCTGGTTATAAAACGCTTTTTTGCTACCCCGGTTAAACGGTACAGTATTGTTTTGGGAGAGATGCTTGCCAGGATGATATTCTCGTTAATAGGAGCCTTGTTCATCATTATGATAGGGCACTATGCTTTTGGCTTTACACTGGTGAACGGGGTAGTTACGGTAGTGAATATGCTGATATTATCCATCATCGGGCTCATTGTGTTTATGGGTTTTGGCTTTGTGGTATCAGGCATAGCCAAAAACGAAAGCAGTGTACCGCCAATAGCCAATATTATTACGTTACCGCAGTTTTTGCTGTCGGGTACATTTTTTTCTATCAGTGCTTTCCCGGCCTGGCTACAGCCAATAAGCAGGGCATTGCCGCTAACATATTTGAACGATGCCATGCGCAAGGTGGCTTTTGAAGGTGCAACACTGTTTGATGTAAGCCACCAGATATTGATACTGTTTATTTGGATGGTGATTATTTACACCGTGGCCGTAAAGACGTTTAAGTGGGAATAGTTTTTTGATGTCGGATTTTCGATTTCGGATTTGTTTTCTGTCCCGTCATTGCGAGGCACGAAGCAATCCTAAACTCTGCATTAACGCCAATGCATGTCGCCTACCTGTCTATCGAAGATTGTTTCGCTATCGCTCGCAATGACGGTCGGGAGGCTTAGTGTATTTTTTACACAATTATTTGTTATCTTTGTGTTAATGGTGTGTTTGATAGCATATTTTTGCTACTTTAGCGCCGTTTTAAGCTTATTGGGCTTAATAATTAGTAAAAATAGGATAACGATTAACCAAGAAAACACAATATGAGCATTATCATTGACGTACACGCCCGCCAGATACTGGATTCGCGCGGTAACCCTACCATCGAAGTTGAAGTTTTAACCGAAAACGGTGCCCTTGGCCGTGCCGCTGTTCCATCAGGCGCATCAACAGGCATACACGAAGCGGTTGAGCTGCGTGATAACGACAAGGCTGTTTACATGGGTAAAGGTGTTTTAAAAGCCGTTGCCAACGTAAACGATGTAATTGCTAAAGAATTGAAAGGTTTAGACGTTTTTGAACAAAACGCGATAGACAAATTAATGATCGCTTTAGACGGTACCGAAAACAAAGGTAAATTAGGGGCCAACGCTATTTTAGGTGTATCATTAGCGGTTGCTAAAGCTGCCGCTCAGGAAAGCCGCCAGCCTTTATACCGTTACATTGGCGGTGTTAACGCTAACACGTTGCCAATCCCGATGATGAACATCGTTAACGGTGGTTCGCACTCTGACGCGCCTATCGCGTTCCAGGAGTTTATGATCATGCCGGTTGGCGCGCCTTCGTTCAGCGAAGCTTTGCGTTGGGGTACTGAAGTGTTCCACAACCTGAAAAAGATATTGCATGACCGTGGTTTATCAACCGCTGTAGGTGACGAAGGTGGTTTTGCACCAACTTTTGAAGGTACCGAAGATGGTGTTGAAACGATTTTGAAAGCGATAGAAAAAGCTGGTTACAAGCCAGGTGTTGATATCTGCATCGCGTTTGATTGCGCTGCATCTGAGTTTTATAAAGACGGAAAATACGATTATACCAAGTTTGAAGGTGAAAAAGGCGCTATCCGCAGCAGCGCAGAGCAAGCAGATTACTTAGCATCATTAGTAGCTAAATATCCTGTTATCTCGATAGAAGACGGTATGGCCGAAGATGATTGGGCAGGCTGGAAATTACTAACCGAGAAAATTGGCGATAAGGTACAATTAGTAGGTGATGATTTGTTTGTTACCAACGTTAAACGTTTACAACAAGGTGTTGATACCGATACAGCTAACTCTATCCTGGTAAAAGTTAACCAGATTGGTACCTTAACCGAAACTATTGACGCGGTTACTTTGGCTCAAACCAATGGCTATACTTCGGTAATGAGCCACCGCTCGGGCGAAACTGAGGATGCTACCATTGCTGACTTAGCTGTTGCCTTAAACTGCGGCCAGATCAAAACCGGTTCGGCTTCACGCTCTGACAGGATCGCGAAATACAACCAATTATTACGCATCGAAGAGGAATTAGGCGCTAACGCGAAGTTTATTGGTAAGAACTTTAAATACGCGAAGAAGTAACTTTTGGTCCATGGTCTATAGTCCATGGTGAGAGGATTTAATATTTGAGAGCCCTGCGAGAGATCGTGGGGCTTTTTTTGTTATTAAGATAGCAACCTGGTTTTCGCTTTTTATTCGTTAGTTTTGATCAAACCTTATCAAACATGTGGAAAAAGCATACCCCTGCAATTGTTATCATTCTCGGTTTTATTATCGCGATAGGCGGTATTGTTAATGACGCCCTGATTGACACACATAGTTTTGATGTGATGGATATACAAGGTTTTTTTCGCCCCTTAAATCTCAGGTTGATATTTACCGATTCTTTAGCATATAATGGCCATAATTATGTGAATGCGGTTTTTGATATGATCCTGTTGTTGGGTGTTATTATTTACCTCGCTACAAAAAAACGCGAGCCGGCTGTTGTGCGTTTTGCATTCGCTATCATTTTTCTTTCGAATATTATATCATTAACAATTGGCTTAGGTTCCTTCTTTTGGTCTATCAAAAAAGTGTTTGCGCTGGGGCCCTTGCATGTTATGATAGATATACTCTTTTACCTAAAATGTTTATTTTGGATATACATATCATACCGTGTATTGGCATATTTTAATGATTGCATAAAACTGAAGGAAGAAGTGGTGGCAGCGGATGGATTTCTTCAAAATCAGTTGGTCAAAGCGTCTTCGGGCCGACGTTTTTTTCATCCTGTTATAGATACGCTTGTAACTATTGTTCTTTTTTCTCCGATGCTTAAATGGCTGATCCCTGAGCATAATTTTTTTGAGCCCCGCAGGTCGGGTATTGAGGATCATATGGCGCTCGTGATCATTCTTTTGAGAATGATCTACTATTTGTTTTACGAAAGTGTTTTGGGTATTACGCCGGCAAAATTGTTGACCTCAACCCGTATTGTAGATGAGAATGGCAGTAAGCCCGGGTTCAGCAATATTCTTGCCCGTACATTGTCGCGCCTGGTACCGTTCGATGCTTTTTCTTTTTTTGCTGATGATGGCTGGCACGATAAATGGTCGCGCACCTTTGTGGTAAAGGAAGCGGGTATTGGGAGTGAAGAACTGCATTAGCCTCGATGTATAAAGTAACTAGTTCTAATTACCCTGGCCCCTTGCTTTACACTTTATTTTTACATTATATTTGATCATGGTTAGACTATTGACTGAAAAAGACGCGGCGGCATACCGGGCATTGCGCTTAGAGGCACTGCGTTTGGTTCCGGATGCTTTTTGCTCGGACTACAAGACTGAGAACGAAAAACCGGAACTTTTTTTGGAGAAGTGTTTAAAGGAAAAAACGGAGATCCCTTTTGTTTTTGGTGCCTTTGAGGGTAAAGAACTGGTAGGCATAACCGGTTTTGCCGGCGACGAGATCATCCAGATATATATATCGGAAAAACATCGCCGTAAGGGAATGGCACGCGAGATGGTTTTAGCTGCCGTTGATCATGCTTTTAGCCGAATAAAGTTGCTGCTGTATGTTAATGTTGCCGTTGTACTTGCACAAAACAACGCTCAAAAATTTTACGAAAGCCTGGGCTTTGAGCCTACCCGCATGGATACGTATACCCACAACGGATTTGGCATACAATTAATGGCGCTTAGCCGCAGCCGTAACCGGTAAAGGTTTGATGATCCAGAGTGTCTTTTATATCGTAAAGATGAGCCCTGCAAATTTCGCAGGGCTTTTTTTGTTTCCTTAAACCACTTTCTCTGCCAATTTCTTTTTCACCAATTGGCTTACGCGATAGATCATAAATATACTGATGGCTGTTATAATAGCGGTAACATAGCCCAGGGTGGAGTAGTGCTCCAGTGGGCTGGTCTTAGTTTTCTGCACCACAATCATCCCTCCAACTGCGGCCGCCATGCCCCCGGCTATTTGCTGCAGCGATGAGTTGATACTCATATAAGCACCACGGTCCTTCATTTCGGGAATACCGGTGGTTAAAGCGCTTGATGGTACCATACGGCTCATAATACCCATCATCATCATAACGTTGAATATCATCACCAGCCATAGTGGTGTTTCTGCCAGGTTGGTGTATATCACTACAATTACAATCATCCATATACAGGCGATGGCATACAACCGGAACTTATCTATTTTATCGCTCAGCTTACCTACAAGCGGCATAATAATAAGCGTACTGATGCCTGCTACCATAAACAGTAATGGCAGTTGGTTTTCGGTAATTTTGAGGTTGTTAATGGCAAATGCGCTGCCAAAAGGCATCATCATAAAACCACCTATTGATAAAAGTGCAGTGGCGGCAAAGCCTATACCGTACTCCGGGTTGCGCATGGTATGCCAAAGGTGCGTAAACGCATTTTTATCCTGCTGTAATTTAAGGTGTTGGGTTATTGGTTGCAGCTTCAAAATAATAAGCAGCAGCACAGCGGCGGCCAAAGCGGCTACCATTAAAAAAGGAGCGTGCCAACCCCATAGGTTTGCCATATAAAGGCCTATAGGTATACCCAATACCTGGCTGGCGCCAAAACCCATCTGTACAAAGCCCATTACACGGCCACGGTGGTGTATATCAAACAAATCGGCTACGATGGCGAGTGATATGGAGCCGATAACGCCGCCAAACAAGCCGGTAACAATACGGGCAGCCATTAGCATCCAATATGAATTGGCTATGCCGCATAGTATTGTACCTATAATAAAACCGCTGTAAAAAAAGAGCAGCAATTTTTTGCGGTCGAAACGATCGGCAAAGCCGGCAGTTAGCAGCCCCGAGATACCGGCGCTAAAGGCATAGGCCGATACGGCGAGCCCGAACTGTGAAGTTTGAAGACCGAGCGATTTCATCAGTATATCACCCATTGGCGACATGATCATAAAATCCAGTATCACCGAAAATTGGGTGAAAGCTAAAATAAACACCACAAATTTTTGATATCCTGTAAAAGGTGTGGCTGCAGTTTTGTTTTCCATTGTGTTGATAGATGTTTTGTTGTTAGTTTACCCGGCTAATTCTTCGCAAAAAAAGCCGCAATTATTTATGGTTGATATTACATCCTGTGGCGTTAGCTCGGCCGATACTATACGTAATACGCAGTCTTCATCGTCCAGGTCAACATTCCAGTGGTGTATCAGCATATGCGCATCAAGTATTTTACCGGCGCAGTGCCGTGCCTCTGCCGTAGCGATATCCGTTTTAAAGATCAGTATGTTTTTAATTTCGTTGTACATAACATTCCTCCTTAATTAATTTATTTTAAGCGCTTTAACCACCAGGCCGAACGTTTGCCAAAGTATCTCATCCGTCATCCCGAAAGGTTTTGCTGCCAGGCTCATCCCTTCCTTATGAAACCGTATTAAAGAATATAATGGTGCAAATGCCAACGACCAATACACTTCCAACGGCATTTGATTGATTTCGCCACGGTTAACGGCATTGTTTACAAAACGACCCATTACTTCTTTAAAATGCATACTCATGGGGCCAATTACCTTTTCGTGATAGGTAGAACTGCGCAACTGTTCAAACAACAACATGGCGTAAGGTTCGGTCATCATATAATTGTACCTGTTTTGCCATTGTACCTTTAAGCCTTCAGCAAAATGCATTTCCGGATCGAAATTTTTTAACGTAGCCTCATGCATCGCTTCACCCTGCTCAATTGCTATCCGGGTAATCAGGTCGTCTTTATCCTTATAATAGATATAGAGTGTGCCAACAGATATATTGCAGGCTCTGGCCAGCTTGTTAACGCTAAAACCTTCAAAGCCATCGGCCACGAGCATTTGTATGGCGGTTTGTTTTACTAATTGTTCTTTATCAACATTACGGATGCGCATATACAAATATAAATGAATGAGCGCTTACTTTTAAAAATATTTTGATAAATATATTTTCGCAATGGTTTTTATTGGCTCAATATTTAAAATACCGGCCACACTTTCCATTTTACCTCATCTGCTTCCCATCCAAATAAAAAACGTATCTTTGCGGCAATATATGCGCATTTGCATATATCCGCACTTAACCGGCTCTGAACCCAAAATCATTTCCTTTTATAGAGCGGGAACTTTTATACAAAACATTACATGTTATTCGAAGACTTAAAATTAATTGAGCCTATCCTCAAGGCCTTAAAACACGAGGGATATACTAATCCTACGCCTATACAAGAGCAAGCCATACCTATCGTTTTAGAGCGTAAGGATCTTTTAGGCTGTGCTCAGACAGGTACCGGTAAAACAGCCGCATTCGCGATACCTATTTTGCAAATACTACACCAGGACCGCCTGCAGCATAAAGAGCAAAAAACCATAAAGGCACTGATATTAACGCCAACGCGTGAGCTGGCCATACAGATAGATGAAAGCTTTGCCGCCTACGGTAAACATACCGGCCTGAAACATTTGGTGATATTTGGCGGTGTATCGCAGCATCACCAGGTAGAAACGCTGAAACGCGGTGTTGATATTTTGGTAGCTACTCCGGGCCGTTTGCTCGATCTGGTGAACCAAAAATTTGTGCACTTGGACCACATTAAAGTTTTGGTATTGGATGAAGCCGACCGTATGCTGGACATGGGCTTTGTTGTTGATGTGAAAAAGATCATCGGCAAACTACCGCAAAAGCGCCAGACGCTGTTCTTTTCGGCAACCATGCCTAAAGAGATACAGGCCCTTGCAAACAGTATATTGCATAATCCCGAAAAGGTGGAAGTTACACCGGTATCGTCAACAGCGGATACCATACAACAAGGCCTATACTTTGTGGATAAAAACGATAAGAAAAACCTGCTTATCCATATCCTGAAAGATAAAACCATACAAACCGCATTGGTATTTACGCGCACCAAACACGGTGCCGATAAGGTGGTGAAAGACCTTACCCGTGCAGGTATTACTGCCGAAGCTATACACGGTAATAAATCGCAAAACGCGCGCCAGCGTGCCTTAACAAACTTTAAAAACCGCACTACCCGTATTTTGGTGGCTACTGATATTGCCGCGCGTGGTATTGATGTGGATGAGTTAACCCACGTTATCAACTACGAGTTGCCTAATGTGCCCGAAACATATGTGCACCGTATTGGCCGTACAGGCCGTGCAGGATTAAGCGGCATAGCCCTTTCATTTTGCGATGCGGATGAAGGTGAATTTTTGTACGATATCCATAAGCTGATAGGCAAAACCGTGCCGGTAATTGATGATCAGCCATACCCTATGCGCCCGCCATTAATGGGCCCGGGCATCAAATCGCCAAACAAGCCGGGCGGCGGCGGCGGCCGTGGTGGTAAAGGCGGCGGCGGTCAGCGTGGCGGTGGCGCTAAAAAGCATGGAGAGTTTAGGAGCAGGGCGAGGAGAGATTAAGTTTATCCCAATTATGTCATGGCGATGAGGAACGACGCGGCCATCACTGAGGTGGTAAAGGACATGCAAAGTTCGCTGCCTTTCTCAGTGATTGCTTCGTGCCTCGCAATGACATAATTTATTATTCTTATGGGTATTGTTAACAAGTTAATAACCTCAACTTGCTAAGCCGTTGCAATTAAAATATTTTTATGAGCAAAATCGTTAATATAGATATGAAGCGCCTTATCGACCTCTTTAAAAACAAATTCTTTTTGGTTACCGTAGCATTTGTGGTATGGATGGTGGCGTTTGATAAAAACGACCTGCACTCGCAATATCAATATTACACCGAACTGCGCAAGGCCGAAAAGGAACGTGATTTCTATCTCAAAGAAACCACGCAGGCCCGTAAAGATCTTGACGATTTAACCACCAATCCCGAAAAACTGGAACGCTTTGCCCGCGAAAAGTACCTGATGAAAAAGGATAATGAGGATGTGTTTGTGGTGGTGAGGGAGAAGAAGGCGGAGAAGTAAATGGTCATGCTGAACTTGTTTCAGCACCCCACTTGCTAAGTAGCAACTATTTATCGCACGCCTACCTTTATGATGAGGTGCCGAAATAAATTCGGCATGACTTGAAGGTTAAACTTCGCCGTCACGTTTCCTTAGAAACCACTCAGCACTCAGCAGCGCCAACACCAAAAAGAACACCCATTTCACATCCACCAGGTCACGATAGGTTTTATCATCATAAACTATTGTTTTGATGTTTTCGTTCTTGCGTATCATATCGGCAAGGGTGCTGATCTGCGATGGTGACACCATTTGGCCGCCGTTATCTTTGGCGAGGGCTTGCAGCAGGTGATGGTCGGCAGTGCTTTGGCGGGTTTCTGCGTTAAGTACTTTGATAACAAATTGGCCTGTTGCATTAAACAACTTGTCGCCAAGTTTGGTGGCTGCGGCGTAGGTATATTCGTCGGGTGGTAAAGCACCGGCGTTGAGCTGGTAACTCTGGCCGTTGCGGGTAAAGATGAAGCTATACGTTTTACCTGCTTTGCTTTTTAAATCAATTTTAACATCAGGAGTGTTGATGAGTTGGAGGGCGTCGTTGTACAGTTCGGCGTTAAGCAAAATGTCTTCACTCTCATCAAACACGTTCTTAGCCGGGTAAACCCTGAAACGCTGGCGGTTGTTGTTGGCGGTGAGGTATTGTACCGACTGGCTCATCAACTCGTCAACCGCGCTGTAATTACCTTCGTTCCTAAATTCGGCTAAACGCCATTTCCATAAACCTTCGGCAGTTAATATGGCAATGCGGCGGCCATTATCATCACCAAAAGCTAATAAGGGGTATGAGGTTTCAACACTGCCTATTTTTTGTTTGAGCAATACAGTTTGCGCATTGGCTGTACCGTAGTTACCAAAAGGAGCGGATAAGGGTGGTAATGAAGCCAGGGTCTGGCGGGTAGAGTCGGACAAGGTAAAGGCAGCGAAATCAGCTTTCGGATTTGCAAAAACCTCCTGCATTTCTAAGCGCGACGAATTGATCTGCACCATTTTTTGCAGCGAGTTAAGCTGCTGCAAGTTTGATTGCGCGCCTGCTATATACCATACAGGTATTTTTGATTGGGTTAAAGCGGCTTGTAAAGCTGTTGGCACCGGCGCGCCTGCCGATGGTATTTGGTATAAAATAACCGCGCTGTAGCCGGAAAGTTTGGCAGCCGTCATTTCATTCAGCAGGCTGGTTTTAACCTCGTAATTGCGGTTTCCTTCTAACGATGATTTGATAGCGCTGATATCGGGGTGGATATTGTTGTATAGTACCAATATCTTTTGTTTACTATCCAATACCTCCACGTAAATGGTTTCGGAGTTATTGGTGGCCGATATTTCGTTGGGTGCCGGTTGCAGGTTAAAGCTGAATTTATGCACACCTTTTTTATCAGCGTGAAGCTTAACTGTTATTGCTTTACGGAACTCATTTGCCGGGATGCTGATGTTTTGTGTACCTACAGGAGTGCCATCTTCGCTGATGCTTAAATGGAGGTTTTCGCCTTTGCTTTGATAGGCTTCGGTTAAAACTTCCACTTCAAAGTCGTTACCCAAAAAAGCGGTCTTATTATAGTTAATGTTGGCGATGAGCAGATCGCGTTTGGGGATGGTATCGCCTAAGGCAACTGTGTAAATATTGGTTTTTAAATTGCGGGCAACGTATTGCGGGCTACTGCCTTTATTGTACAGCCCATCGGTAGCTA
Source organism: Mucilaginibacter rivuli (assembly GCF_019391655.1). GTDB lineage: Bacteria > Bacteroidota > Bacteroidia > Sphingobacteriales > Sphingobacteriaceae > Mucilaginibacter > Mucilaginibacter rivuli. The sequence continues at coordinate 748,605 of NZ_JAHXPQ010000001.1, forward strand.
AAACCAGCGCGCCTATGTTTTGGTTGGAGAAGCGATCGGCAAGGCCGCTGAATACTCCCGACAGATCAGTTTGCTTGCCGTTGAAATTGGCAGACAAACTATCCTTTAAATCGACAGCGAAGTGAAACTCGCGTACATCATAATCATTGCCCAGTGTCTTTTTTAAAGTGCCGAGGTCGTCAACCAACTTCGCAGGCTCAAAACCTTTTGGTTTGAAGAGATTGATGGACGATGAATTATCCTGCACCACCAATACCAGCGGCTTTTGCTGGCGGCTGCTCATTGTTTTTATCATTGGTGATAATAGCAGGAAAGCGATAATGGTAACAGCTAAAAAACGAAGCCCGGCTAAAAGGTAGCGTATATTGTTACTTAGGTTGCCTGCTTTGCTATAAAGTAGCCAGGCATATATAGCGCCCAGCAGCAGGCAAGCCAATGCCCACCATACAGAAAACGAACCCCAGGTTATTGAAAACAAAAACAGCATATCTAATTGTAAATATGCTGTTTTTTATAAGAATAAGGAATGCTATGTTAAAGATATTACAAAAGCGCCAGGCTTTTGACTTTCGACTTTAAACTTTCGACTTGATTTTACAGCATTCCGCCGCAAACAGGAATTACCTGCCCGGTTATGTACGCGCTCATATCTGACGCTAAGAAAACGCAGGTATTAGCCACATCTTCAGGCTGGCCGGCACGTTTTAACGGAATGCCTGCTTCCCAGCCTTCAACTGTTTTAGGGTCGAGTACGTCGGTCATTTCGGTGCGGATAAAGCCGGGGGCAACCACATTGGTACGGATATTACGTGAGCCAAGCTCTTTAGCGATAGATTTGGAGAAGCCGATGATACCCGCTTTTGATGCTGCATAATTTGCCTGGCCCGCGTTACCTTGTACACCAACTACCGAGCTTAGGTTGATGAACACGCCGTAACGGTTCTTCAACATAATTTTTGATGCTACTTTGGTGGTATTGAATATCGATTTAAGGTTAACGTTGATCACATCGTCAAAGTCTTGCTCGGTCATGCGTAACAACAGGTTGTCTTTGGTGATACCCGCATTATTTACTACAATATGCAGGGTGCCAAAATCGGCAACAATATCATTAACCAGTTTTTCGGCCTCAGCAAAGTTTGAGGCATCAGAGCGATAGCCTTTTACTTTGGTGCCAAACTGCTGCAATTCCTGCTCCAGGGCAAGGCCTTTTTCTACAGATGACAGATAGGTGAAAGCAACGTTTGCGCCATGCTCGGCAAACTTTTCGGCAATTTTACGGCCTATGCCTTTTGATGCCCCGGTTATCAGAGCTGTTTTTCCTTCGAGTAATTTCATTGAATGCGGTGTTTAACAGGCCGTGAAGTTAGAAATTATTTTGCCGCGCCACAAACAGCTTTATTGTAGGTATGATATAGGTTGAGATGGTGATACCGAAAAGCAAGTTTGTTAAAAAAGGAAAGCCATACATGAAATTATTTTTGAAGTTTTTAAACTGATATCAGACACAAATATTTTACTGATGTGTCAAAAATTGTGTAACTTTTTTAACACAATTATTAAAATCGTGATTAATTGGTAATTATTTTGATTTTAATAATTAGTTATTAAGTGCTTTTGGTTTTTTTGAGCATATTTTAAATAATATGTTGTAAAATTTTATATAATGTAATAAAAGTACTTGAAAATTAGTTTAATTTTATTAAAAATTGGTGATTATAACATGTTTTTTGTTTGAATTTATGGTAGTAAAAAGAAAGAATTGAACATTTTTCTTAATTTGACGGTGTTTATTATTATTAACTGACCTTAATTAACAAAAAATGAAAAAACTGTTACTCACAAGTTTGTGTGTTTTGCTGTACTCGTTACAGATCTTCGCACAAGACCGTACAATCACAGGTACGGTAACATCCAAAGACGATGGCACGCCAATCCCCGGAGTAGGTGTTAAAGTCAAAAGTGAAGGTACTACGGTAGGTACCACAACCGGAGGCGATGGTAAATACTCCCTGAAAGTACCATCAACAGCAAAAACCTTAGTATTCTCATTTATCGGTTACGCTACGCTCGAAAAATCAATTTCGGGTAACGTAATTAGTGTGGCACTCGAAGTTTCAACCAAACAGCTTACAGAGGTGGTTGTTACCGGTGTGGGTGTTGCCACCAAAAAGAGCCAGGTAGCTATTGATGTGGCAAGTGTTTCATCAAAAGACTTTGGCAAAAGTAGTACTACTAACATTACCCAGGCCCTTACCGGGCAAATTGCCGGTGCGCAAATTATTCAGCGAAGCGGAACGCCGGGAGCCGGCGCGCTTATTATTTTGCGTGGCTATACCAATCTGGGTAGCTCTACACCACTTATTATTGTAGATGGTGTTCAGGTAAGCTCAGATTTATTAACAGCTATTGATCCGAATACGGTAGATCACGTAGAAGTTGTTAAAGGTGCTGCCGGCGGTATGTTGTATGGTGCACAGGGTGGAAATGGCGTTATCCAGATCTTTACAAAGAAGGCTGTGAAAAATGCAAAACTATCTATCGATTTTTCATCAAAGTACAGTAATGACCGTGTGGTAATAGGGCATGACCTGATCGAAAAATATCACCATTATGTTACTAATGCTGCCGGGGCCATTTTAGATGGCTCGGGTAACCCTGTTGTGCCATATACAACAACCGGATCTGGTGCTACTGCAAAAACAGTTAACGGATTATGGACCGACCCTGCAGAATTACCATATGCTACCGACCCTACAATAACAAACGATAAGCCATTCCTGATGCCAACTTATGATCACGTTAGGCAAGGATACGTGCCCGTTAGTACCTATGTAAACACATTAAATATTCGTGGTGGCTCAGAAAAGGTTGATTATACATTCGGTATCAATAACCTTGATCAGGGCGATGTATTCAGCAACAGCTATAACCGTACTAACCTCAATTTTAACATTGGTTTTAGTCCGGTAACCGGTTTAACCATCAGAAACAGTTCGCAGTTGTATTATACCCACAATAACTTAATTGGATCTAACCGTTTTAACCTGGTTAACTCTTTGCCTTTTATTGATTTTAACTATATCGACCCTACAACAAACAGGCATATTGTTAAGCCAAGTAATTTAACAGATGGGAATAATGCACTTGCTGAACGCGATGTGCACCAAAGTGCAACCAATACGCCACGTTTGCTCGAAACATTTAATGTAAACTACAAGTTCCCCAAATTTGTTGAGTTAGATTACAAGTTTTCGATGGATTACCGCAATATTGATAGCTATGACTTGTATTTAAACCAAACAGGGTTACCACAGCTCTTGTTTTTTGGTAACATAGCCGGTCAAATACAAGATAGTAACGAGAGTTTTAGGGTAGACTATTCAGTAGCTAACATGTACGTGCGTACTGATTTTAAAAACGATTTCCATATCAATCTTCCTATCAAAACCACTACACAGTTTAGTTATGACTCACGTAGAGAAACCGATCGTGTTTATACGGCAACAGGTACGGGTATATTGCCTTTCCCTCCGTCAACCTTGGGTTCAGCAACTACCAAAGCCATCAGTTCATCAAATTCAGAGACATTACTCTATGGTTATTTAGTTAACCAAACTATTGATTATGGTACTTTATTTGGTGTATCAGGTGGTTTCCGCGCAGATTATTCATCGGCATTTGGCGGCCAGTCTACCGCATTTATCTTCCCACGGGCTACAGCGTATTTTAATCCATCAGAGTTGTTTAAAAGTCACGATTTGTTAACCAGCTGGAAATTGCGCGGAGCATACGGTGAAGCAGGCGTTCAACCCGGAGCTTATGACAGGCAGGTTACACTAACATTAGCCAGTTTAGGAACAACAGGTACTTCACTATACACTCCAAGTGCAGCAAGAAACTCGAATCTGCAAGTACAGGTAACTAAAGAAACTGAGGTTGGTACTGATTTTAGTTTGAAGCCTTTTAAAGGTAACTGGGCAAGTAACTTTGCTTTCAGTGCTTCTTACTGGAAACGTGCATCAGAAAACGTGATCCAGAACGCCCCGGTTTCTCCAACAACGGGTGCCGCTACGATACTTGATAACCTGATCTCATTATCGAGCCAGGGTATCGATCTTTCGTTGGATGTTGATGCCTATAAATCAAAAAACTTTGATTGGTATGTAGGCGTACGTTTTGCCAAAACAAAAACCACCATCACCAAATTAGCTAATGGCATTGCCATTACAGCAGGTGCCTTTAACCTTACAGAAGGTCAGGAACTTGGTATTTTAATGGGCCAAACACCACTGCATAGTGTTGATCAGTTGAAGCCGGATGGCACGCGCTACATTGCTACAACTGATGTGGGTAAATATACCATGGTTGATGGGAATGTAGTAAGTATTACCGGTGCAACTACTAACCAGGCTGTGTTAACTGCCTCTAATGATGTATCTGTAATGGGTAACACAAATCCTAAATTCACATCATCATTGATCAACAGGTTTGTTGTGTTTAAAAAATTAAGCGCATCGGTACAGTTTGACTGGAACCACGGCCAAAGCATATACAACCAAACCAGGCAATGGCTGTATCGCGACAGGGTTTCATCGGATTTTGATGAGCCGGTAACCATTAATGGCAAAACAGGTGCATTTGTTACATATTATAATAGCTATTACAATGCGCTTAACCCGGTTTCGTGGTTTGTTGAAGATGGTAGCTTTATCCGCATGAGGGATATCTCTTTGAGTTATGATTTTACCAGTTTGATAAATCAAAAATGGTTGAAAGGCGTGGTGCTTACTGTATCAGGCCGTAACCTTGCTACATGGACCAATTACAAAGGCTTAGATCCCGAGAGTACTACCGCGGTGAGCAGCCAGGGTGGTGGTTTAGGTTCTATAGGTTCATTTACCGGGGTTGATTACTACAGTACGCCAAACTTGAAATCGTACCAGTTTAGTTTAAATATTAGCTTCTAATTAATATTAACAAGAAAGAAAATGAAAAAGATATTTATGGTTTTTACCGTTGCCCTAACCTTTATGGCAAGTTGTAAAAAAACAGACCTGCAATTAAATAACCCCAACTCGCCCACCCCTGCCGGATCCTTAACATCCCAGATAGGTATTGAGGATTATGCCTTGGGCATGTGGAGCAAAACGGTTGTAAGTAATAACCTGTTAGTACATGGTTTGGTTATTCACAGCATTATGGGCGATGAACAATTTTCATCGGTAGGTAACTTTGGCTGGCGGTATTGCAACCAGGTTGATAAAATAACTACCCCTGCACCATACAATAATGTGGTGCCCAACGTTTTTAATACTACGCAGCTTGCACAGTTAAAATCGTTAAATACATTAGGCTCTTCAGCAGCTTCGGTTGCATCTAATGCATTTGTTTGGGAGTGGAACTTCGGTTATTTTATAAACGGGCAGGCTAATGTACTATTAAAAGCTATTGCCGATAATCCATCCGCGCTATCAGCAACAGAAAAAGCTACTTTACAGGCCTGGGCATATTGGTGGAAAGGTGTTGGGTATTCAAGGGTAGGATCAATGTACCTTGCGGGGGTTATCAATAACTCGCCCGATGGTACAACCAATTCAACCTTCGTTGCACACGATGCGATAATTGCCGAAGCCAATGCAAATTTTGATAAAGCCATTGCGCTATTAACCCCAATTTCGGCAACTGATGCAACCTACAAATCTACTTTGGGCGTGATTATTCCAAGCTTTAACGTTACAACTACGTTTATTACTCCCGCTATGTGGATAAGGGAAATGTATACTTACGAAGCCAGAAATTACATGGTTAACAAAAAAGTGGCCGCCATGACCACTGCTGACTGGACCACCGTTAGGGACCTTGCTTTAAAAGGCCTGGTGGCTGGTGATGTTACTTTTTCGTTAGGTATGGACCCCGCAGGAAGTAACGATTTATCGGGCTCACAACAGCACCCTTACGAGTGGGATTCGTTTACGGCAAACAATGGCTGGACATATCCAAGCGAGCGTTGGGTGCAGGATTTTAAAACCGGCGATGCAAGGTTCACCAAGGGTGTGACGGCATTGAATGCTTCGCAGGTTGTTGTAAACAGAAGTTCGCGTGGTATACAGTTTGGTACGCGCTATATGTTAACCACTATTGAGAACGGTGGGTACTGGTCAACAGATAACCATAAAGGACAAGTGCAATTTGCCTGCTCATGGGAAGAGAATAACCTGATATTGGCCGAAGCGTATATCCGCACAAGCCAAATTGAAATAGGCTTGCCTTATATTGACCAGGTAAGGAGCGTAAATGGTGCAAGTTTAGCAGCAATTGCCAATACTGGTTTAGGTTTCCCCGCAGCTATTGAGGAGTTAAGAAGGGAACGTAGAGTAGCACTGTTTTTGCGCGGTACAGCATTTTTTGACGCCCGCAGAAATGGAGTAACAGCGCCGGTAAGCGCGGGGGGGGGGCGCGCCGGGGCCATTGTTTTAGTACCCAATAGTATTACAGGCGCAACGCCATCAACCGGGTACCAGGCATTGGCATGTGTAATGGATTACAATTATGCCGATTATTGGGATGTTCCGATAACGGAGCTTAGTTATAATACACCGGCATTAGGCTCAGCAGTTGTAGCTAATTAATTCACTTTATAGTTAAATTAAGGCCGTCGTGATTTTTTTGCGACGGCCTTTTTTGTTGATAGGGTTTATGTTAATTTAAAGAAGCTTTTACTTTAATATAACCTTTTAAAATTGCTACTTTTGCGGCTCATCAATCAATCCTCCATGAGCACTAACGTTTCTATCAAAAACGCTTTAATTTCAGTCTATTACAAAGATAATCTCGAAAACATTATTCACCAGTTAAACCGCCTTGGTGTAAATATTTACTCTACCGGTGGCACCGAGCAATTTATCCGCGATCTGGGTGTTAATGTAATACCTGTTGAAGATCTTACATCATACCCTTCGATATTAGGTGGCCGTGTTAAAACCCTTCACCCTAAAGTTTTTGGTGGGATACTTTCACGCCGTGGTTTACCGGGCGATGAGCAACAACTGGAGCAATACGAGATCCCTGAAATTGATTTGGTTATTGTTGACCTGTACCCTTTCGAAGAAACGGTAAAATCGGGCGCGGCTTACGAAGATATCATTGAGAAGATAGACATCGGCGGCATATCGCTGATACGTGCAGCAGCTAAAAACCACAAAGATGTGGTAATACTGGCATCTAAAGATGACTATACAGAATTAGAAAACATATTGGCAGCACAAAACGGCGAAACTACTTTTGAGCAGCGCCGTAAATTTGCTAAGCAGGCTTTCAATATTTCATCGCACTATGATAGTGCCATATTTAATTACTTTAACCAGGAAGATCCTCAGCCGGTTTTTAAACAAAGCATACAAAGCAGCCAGGTATTGCGCTACGGCGAAAACCCGCATCAAAAAGGTGTGTTTTATGGTAATCTTGATGCCATGTTTACCAAGCTGAATGGTAAAGAGTTATCGTACAATAATTTAGTGGATGTTGATGCCGCTGTGGCGCTGATAGACGAGTTTACCGAGCCAACCATCGCGATACTAAAACATACCAATGCCTGTGGCGTAGCTTCGCGCAGTTTTATTAAAGAGGCCTGGTTGGACGCTTTGGCTTGCGACCCGGTTTCGGCTTTTGGTGGTGTGATCATCGCTAACGATGAGATAAACGAAGAAACCGCTGCCGAGATCAGCAAACTGTTTTTCGAGGTGCTGATAGCGCCGGCGTATACCGATGAAGCGTTGACTTATCTTACGGAAAAAAAGAACCGCATTATATTGGTGCGTAACCCGGTTGAATTGCCTGTTAAGCAATTTAAAACCTTGCTGAACGGTGTAATTGAGCAGGATAAAGACGCGGTGATAGAAGGCCCGGCACAAATGACACCGGCTACCGTGCGTAAACCAACTGAACACGAATTACGCGACCTGCACTTCGCTAACAAACTGGTAAAACATACCAAATCAAACACAATAGTTTTTGTGAAGGACAATACTTTGCTGGCAAGCGGCGTTGGACAAACATCACGTGTTGACGCTTTGAAACAAGCCATAGTTAAAGCCGGTAGTTTTGGCTTTGATCTGCATGGCGCTGTAATGGCTTCGGACGCATTTTTCCCTTTTAATGATTGTGTTGAAATTGCTGCCGATGCGGGTATAGTTGCTGTATTGCAACCCGGAGGTTCAATAAAAGATCAAGACTCGATTAAGATGGCTGATGAAAAAGGTATCTCGATGGTAATGACCGGGGTGCGCCATTTCAAGCATTAAAATTTATTTTTTTATAACGACAATTTGTTAAGCTAAAAATGAGATAAAGCGCATTTTTTTTACAAACTTTGCAAATTAACAGAAACGGAACAGAATGGGTTTATTTAATTTTTTCACGCAAGAAATTGCCATCGATTTAGGTACTGCGAATACCCTGATTATACATAATGATAAAGTTGTAGTTGATGAACCATCAATTGTAGCTTTTGACCGCTCAACAAATAAAGTGATTGCCATAGGGCGCCAGGCCATGCAAATGGAAGGCAAAACCCACGATAATATACGTACTGTTCGTCCGCTTAAGGATGGTGTGATAGCAGATTTTAACGCTGCCGAACACATGATTCGTGGGATGATCAAAATGATCAACAAAGGTAAGGGCTGGTCGTTCCCGTCGTTGCGTATGGTAATCTGTATCCCGAGTGGTATTACCGAGGTGGAGAAACGTGCCGTGCGCGATTCGGCCGAAATTGCGGGAGCTAAAGAAGTTTACCTGATACATGAGCCCATGGCAGCAGCCGTAGGTATCGGTATTGATGTGGAAGAACCTATGGGTAACATGATCATTGATATTGGTGGTGGTACTACCGAGATCGCCGTTATCGCATTATCGGGTATCGTTTGCGATCAGTCTATCCGTGTTGCAGGTGATAACTTTGACAGTGATATTGTTCAATACATCCGCCGCCAGCACAACATTATGATTGGCGACCGTACTGCTGAGAAAATTAAAATTGAAGTAGGTGCCGCATTGCCTGAACTGGCTGAGCCACCTGCTGATTTTGCGGTGCAAGGTCGCGATTTGATGACCGGCGTACCAAAACAGATCACCGTATCGTACACCGAAATAGCACATTGCCTGGACAAATCGATCTCGAAAATTGAGGAAGCGATTTTGAAAGCGCTGGAAATTACCCCACCCGAGCTTTCGGCAGATATTTACCAGACAGGTATTTATTTAACCGGTGGCGGTGCATTGCTGCGTGGATTAGATAAACGTGTGGCTGCCAAAACCAAACTACCTGTACACGTAGCCGAAGATCCGTTACGTGCTGTAGTTAGGGGAACAGGTATCGCGCTTAAAAATATTGGTAACTTTAAATTCCTGATGCAGTAAGAAGGAAGTACATAGTAGTTAGTATTTAGTATTTAGATACGGCCTGATCGGTCTTTAAAAATCAATCAGGTTTGCTTTTAGATGTTAGAGCTAACTATTAGATTTATATCTAAATACTAACATCTAAATACTAAATACTGAAGAATGCGTAACCTTTTGATTTTCATCAGCAAGTACAACGCATTTTTTCTGTTTGTTATTTTCGAGATCATTTCGCTGGTTATAATGGTTAATTATAACTCTTTCCAAAAAGCAACCTATATCGAATCATCAAACGAGATAACAGGGGCGGCTTATGATAAAGTAGGCCAGGTAAGGGGCTACCTCTCATTAGGTACAGTAAATGATAGCCTTGCCCGCGAGAACGCGCGTTTGCGCAATTTGCTTAAATCATCATTTTACCTGGATACACTGCAAAAAAAGAATATTGTTGATAGTATTTATAAGCAGCAATACAGCTATATTGTAGCAAAGGTAATTAACAACTCTGTTAACCACCGCAATAATTACATTACCATAAACCGCGGCAGTAAAGATGGTATAGCTAAGGATATGGGTGTTATTTGTGGTTCGGGCGTGGTGGGTATAGTGGTAAACACAACCGATCACCTGGCTAATATACGCTCGGTATTGCATAAAGACACCCGCATAAGTGCTATGCTGGCCGATACCAAAGATATAGGTAACTTTTTATGGAGCGACAACCTTGACCCGCACTCGGGCCTGCTGGTTGATGTGGCCAATAATGTAAAACCACGCATGGGTGAGTGGGTGGTAACATCAAACCTGTCATCATTATACCCGGCGGGCATTCCCATAGGCAGAGTTAGTAGCCTGCAATCAAAAGAAGGTGGTATATTCTTAAACATGGATATTAAAATGGCTGTTGATTACAGTAAGCTGGAATATGTGTACGTAATTAACAACCGGATGGCACTGGAGCAAACGCAGGTAGAAACAGGGAGGAAAAAGGATGATTAGAATATTGCTCATCAACCTGTTAAGGTTTATAGCACTTGTGTTCTTACAGGTGTTTTTGTTGAAGAATTTAAGCCTTTACGATCTGTCAACACCGTACCCTTATATCCTGTTTATTTTATTACTCCCTTTCCAAACGCCAAACATCATATTGTTTATACTGGCATTCGGTTTGGGTATTACCATCGATGCTTTTTACGATACCCCGGGCCTGCACGCGGCATCATGCGTATTACTGGCTTTCGTCAGGATATTCTTTATCAGCATTACTGTACAAAAAGATGGCTTTGATAACGAGCCCGACCCAACCCTTGGCGCAATGGGCTTCAGGTGGTTTTTTATGTACGTGCTTATTTTAACCCTTATACATCATTTCTTCCTGTTTAACCTTGAAGTTTTCCGCTTATCCGAAATACAATATACATTGCTTCGTTTTGTATTAAGTTCAGCATTTACCGTATTTTTAATGCTGATTTCGGGCTTACTGTTTTTCCGGAGAAAAGAACGTTAATGAATAGTTTTTTTGAACGCCGTTATGTTATCCAGGCTTTGTTTATTGTTTTGGCAATAGGCTTGCTGGCCCGTATATTTTATATCCAGATCATTGACGATCAATACACGGTATCCGCTAACCGTAACGTAGTGCGCACTGTAGTTGATTTTCCGGGACGTGGCCCCATAGTTGACAGGAACGGCGTTATACTGGTGCAAAACGAACCCATTTACGATATTATGGTTACCCCGCGCGAGGTAGTAGCTTTTGATACCCTGAGGTTTTGTAACCTGATAGGCATTGACAAAGCCGGTTTTGAAAAGCGCTGGGAGAAAGCGGTAGCCTACTCCAGGAGTTTAACTTCGGTATTTGAAAAGCAGATACCTTTTACCATATATGCGCCATTTCAGGAACACTTATCCGAGTTTCAGGGCTTTTCTGCCCAGTTACGGAAGGTGCGCACTTATCCAGACTCGATAGCCGCACAGTTTTTGGGTTATACCGATGAGGTAACGGATAAAGATATTCAACGCTCACACGGGTATTATAAAAAAGGCGATTTTATTGGCCGCACCGGGGTTGAAAAAGCTTATGAAGACTTGCTGCGCGGGCAACGTGGTGTGAGGAATATCCTGGTAGATTCGCGTGGCGTAAATAAAGGGCGTTACCTTAACGGGATGTATGATACCGCGGCTGTGCCGGGTAAAATGCTCAAATCATCATTAGACAGTCGCCTGCAAAAACTGGGAGAAAGGTTAATGACCAATAAGGTAGGCAGTATTGTTGCCATTGAGCCATCAACAGGCGAAATACTGGCCTTTGTAAGCAGCCCTACTTACGACCCCAATATGCTAACCGGGCGGGATAGGGGTAATAACGTAGCTAAATTATCAGTAAACCCATACTCGCCATTTTTTATCAGGCCCATACAAGCCTATTACCCGCCGGGTTCATCATTTAAACCATTAAGCGCGTTGATAGCTTTGCAGGAGGGCGTTATCACGCCACAAACTACCTACTTTTGCGCGGGCGGCTACCAGGCAGGTAACCACTTTGTGGGCTGTACACACCACCATGGCGTAACCGATTTGCGTTTGGGTATAGCCGGGTCATGCAATACCTATTTCTGTAATGTGTTTGATAAATTAATGAATACAGATGGTTCGCAAAACACACGTGCCAATTTTATCGATTGGAAAACTAATGTAAACAAATTTGGCTTTGGCGCAAGGCTTGATGTTGACTTGCCGCATGAGGGGCGCGGTAACGTACCAACTCCGGAGCATTTTGATAAGATTTTCAGGGGCACCAAATGGCGCTCAAGTACTTTTATATCTATGGCTATTGGTCAGGGTGAGTTAGAAGCTACCCCTTTACAGATGGCAAACATTGAATGTATTATAGCCAACCATGGCTTTTACTATAAACCACACCTGATAAAAGCCATCGGCGATAAGCAAATTATTAAGGACGAATATTTGGTTAAAAACCCGGTAGGTATTGATGCGCAATATTTTGAGCCGGTTATTGACGGTATGCAGGATGTTGTAGAGCATGGCACCGGGGCAAACTCAAGAATAACAGGTATTACCATGTGTGGTAAAACGGGTACGGTGCAAAATCCGCATGGAAAAAACCACTCGGTATTTGTAGCCTTTGCCCCGCGCGAAAACCCTAAAATAGCTATAGCCGTAGTGGTAGAAAACTCCGGCCAGGGTGCGGATTGGGCGGCCCCGATTGCAAGCTATATTGTAGAGAAATACCTGCGCGATACGCTCACCAGCAGGCCATCGGGCAAAACCCCTGAATGGATTATGGAGCAGAATTTGCTGCCGGAGTTAAAACCAAAGCTTACACCTGCCGAAAAGATGGCTTCAGCCAAAGCGGACTCAGTAAAAAAAGTTAAGGCAGATTCGCTGAAGAAGGTAAAAGCCGACAGTGTTAAGGCTAAATCAGGTTTGAAGAGCGCATCAGGCAAAAGCCGTAAAAATAATATTCAACAAATAGCAGGCATCCAACCAAAAAAGAATGAACACTAATAACCAGCGCAGCTTCTTTTTTAATGTAGACTGGATAACGGTATTCATTTACCTTGCCTTGTGTACTATTGGCTGGTTCAATATCCACTCGGCGGTTTATGATGAAAAGTATCCAACCGTGTTTGGCTTCCATACCGATTATAGCAAGCAGTTTTTTTTTATACTGGTGTCTATCATGTTCGCCATTATTATATTGTTGTTGGATAGTCGTTTTTTTAGTGCGCTCGCCCCTGTGTTTTATGGTACCACGGTAGTTTTACTTTTATTGGTGCTGGTAATAGGGCGTAATGTGGGGGGGAACCAAGCCTGGATATCGGTTGGGCCGGTAAGGTTACAACCCTCCGAATTTGCCAAGTATGCCACCTGTTTGCTTCTTGCGCGATACCTGAGTGGTGTAAACATCAAAATAACCGAGATCAAATCATTCCTTATCGCGGCAGCTATCATTTTTGTACCGATGATATTGATCAAGATGCAACCGGATGATGGTTCAACCCTGGTTTTTTGCTCATTGATATTCGTATTGTACCGCGAGGGCTTATCACCCATATTTTTAATATTGGCTGGCTTGTTTATTACGCTGTTTATCCTGTCGCTTATTTTTAAGCCAATATTTGTTATTGGTGGCTTGCTGATTATTGGTGGGATTATTATAGCAGCAGTGCGCCGTTTCCGTAAGCTGGCTTTGATGATGCTGGCAGGTTTAATTATATCAATCATGTTTGTGGTGGCTGTGCCCTTTGTTTACAAACACGTTATTAAAGAGCACCAAAGGGTACGTATTGACGAATGGCTGGGCCTGGCATCAAACCTTAAGGGGGCGGGTTATAATGTACACCAATCGAAAATTGCTATTGGCTCGGGTAAACTTTGGGGCAAAGGCTATTTAAAAGGCACACAAACCCGTTTTGCGTTTGTGCCCGAGCAAAGTACCGATTTTATTTTTTGTACCGTAGGCGAGGAGTGGGGCTTTGCAGGATCGATAACTGTAATTGGCCTGTACGTATTTTTAATACTGCGCATTATTGTGCTGGCCGAGCGGCAGCGATCGCCTTTTTCAAGAATATACGGTTATGGTGTAGCCTGTGTTATCTTTTTCCACTTTTTTATCAATGTGGGGCTTACCATTGGCGCGGTGCCGGTTATAGGTATCCCGTTGCCGTTTTTAAGCTATGGGGGCTCATCGTTACTTAGTTTTACCTTTTTATTGTTCACACTCATTAAGCTCGACTCGAACCGTATGGGCGCTATAATTAGCAGCTAAAACTTAATTAGGGTAGCGGCGCCTTAACAGGGTGTAAAATTTATCGGCTGTGGCCTGCTTGCTTTCCCAGTTATTTTTTTTGACGTAGTTATTCTTTAAAAAAGTATCAGCTTCATCAAATTTGTTAAAGCGGTTCAGTATCTCAATAGCTTCGCCGTAAGCCATACTGTACCCATTAAACAGGTCTTTTACGTACAGTAACTTATCATTAAGGTTAATGGCCGATTTGATATCTTTTATTTCGGGCAGGTCAAACTGATCGGCCAGGCGCGGGTTTGCCATTTGCGCGGCAATGATCTGATTAATGGTTGATGCAGGCTTTGATGGCTCTTCCTTTACTGTTTCTTTGGGCGTTTCTTTTACCGGTTCAACAACAGGTATTTCTTCGGCAACGGTAACAATTGAGGTTTCTTCTACAGCGTTAACACTTACTTCTTCAACTGCTGTGGCTTCTTCGTCATCGTCAAGGTAATCCACATCGCTTAAAATCAGTTCGTGCCTGATGATGGGTTCTTCGGCCGGAGCTTCTTCTATAACGGGCTCTTCGAATGTTATTACATCTTCGGCTTTTTCAGCTTCGTCTTTCTTTTCGGGCCAGAATATTTGCGCGGGTTGTACTACGGGTTCAAAAAACTTTTCCGTAAAAGGTGGGGCCTCTTCGGGCATTAGCGGTACGGCGCGTTGTTTATTATGTTTTCTTAAAACCTCTATATTTTCCGATAGGTAGTGCGTATTGGCGGCAAACAGCTCTAACTCCAGGTCGTTAATATCATCTTTTGTTTTTTCGATGAACTGGTATTGCTCATTTAACTCGTTTAAAATAGTACCAATCTTTTTAAAGATCTCTTGTTGTTTCATAATTATACCGCGGGCAATATGTTGGTAAAATATTAGAACGAAAATACCATTAAATTCTGATATTAGGGGCTTAGAATATGTAATGATGCTATTTAGCGAGTATAACAAGAACCGCAGGGAATTTGGAGGAAGTATAGAGCTGATATGTGGTTCGATGTTTTCGGGTAAGACAGAAGAGTTGATACGCAGACTTAAGCGCGCGCAGATTGCCCGCCTCAACGTAGAGATATTCAAGCCCAAAACAGATGTTCGTTATGATGAAAACGCGGTAGTATCGCACGATCTGAACTCGATACAATCAACCCCCGTTGAAAACGCGTCATCAATATTATTATTAGGCAGCAATACGCAGGTTGTTGGTATTGACGAGGCACAGTTTTTTGATGAAGAGCTGCCCGATGTTTGTAATAAGCTTGCCAATAAAGGTATCCGTGTTATTGTTGCCGGTTTGGATATGGATTTTTTAGGCAAACCCTTTGGCCCCATGCCCGCCATTATGGCCATTGCCGAATCGGTAACCAAGGTACACGCCGTTTGCGTAGTATGCGGTAACCCGGCATTGTACTCGTACCGTTTGGTAGCGAGTGACTCCAAGATATTGTTGGGTGAAAAGGAAACCTATGAGCCAAGGTGCAGGGTTTGTTATAATTTGAATCAGTAAGAATGATTTACATAAGGATCAGTTTGGTGAAATTTTGATTTCCCAAACATATATTAACGTCAATAACGCTCTTGTTTTCGTTTGTAAATCACCTTTCACCTCCGGTATTCCTTTAATCAAGCTATGGGCCCTATTATCTATTTCTGGGTTATGAATTACTGCTAACGCAGATCGACTTCTGATTTTGGTAACGGGGAAGTTTATAATTGAATTTTCAGCTGGAACTTTTGCTCTTAATAAAGATTCTTCTGGAGTGGAGTATTTATTCCAGTCTGTGGACATGCCATCGCCTCGGCTCCTAAAAGCACCGGGAATGACTTCATTGTTAACGATATAGCTTTTGTGTACTCTGTAATATAATATTCCATTATCAGGAATCTCTTCAGCTTCAAAGATTTCAGATTGCATATCAATCAAATATTATTGGAAAAATCTTTAATATTGGGTTTAATGGGTCAAAAAATCCTTCGGACTTGTTTTTTCCATAGTCATCTCCATAAAAGCTACTATCACCTTGTTCTGATATATTAACTAAAAATAAAAAGCTGTCATTTTTCCAAAATATATCGATACTTCCATTAGGACCTTGCAATATTTGCGGAGCTGGAAGTTTCTTATTTAGTTTACGTACCCAGTTAGAATAACTTATTAAAAACTTTACCGCCTTAATCCATGTGGATCGATGATAGCCTTTTGCTCCTTCTGTATCCCAATCATCTTTTAAGTCTAATATATATTTCGATTTATTAATGGCGTCGTAAATATCAATTTGTAATACCGAAATATGTCCAACTATTTCCTCATTAAGTGATATTTTAAACTCTAATGGCACTCTTGTTTTGATCTTTAAATCAAATATTGAGTTTTCATTGAATTGTTCATTTGATTTTGAATCACTTAAGCAGTCATCATCAATCAAATAATTCTTAGGGGAATGATTTTTTGCAGGGTATGTAGATCGATTGTGCCGAACTTTTTTTAAAGTAGGAAGACTCGTTCTGTGAACTGCGCTATAATTAGAATCCCTTATTTTCATATGTGTATAACATCAGATCCATATTTTGATTTTATCACTTCAGTTCTTTCTTTGGCCTTGATAAATAATTCAATCATACTGTCTAAATCTTCTGTATCAAGGGTCAGGTGCATATTGTTATGTCTCCCGTCTTCGCGCCTATAATGAATCACCAATGTATGATATAGTGATAAGCCTGAAATTTCATTTTTTAAAAAAATGGGTCTTAACTCTTCTTGTACATTGGAACTTATATAAAGGTTATGATTTTCAGCTGCAAGGTTATACGCACGTGATGTTACTAATGGATTAGGATTGTTTATTTTCAATAAGCTAAAAAGCCATTCTCTAACCAAATTTATATCTGATTCTGCGTAGTCTTCATCCGCTTCAATAACAGCGACTACTTCATCTACAATTTCTGTATCTGAAATATCTACTGAATCTTTTGTTGTTAATAACGAAATAAAAACATCACATATTTTATCCGCATCATTATAAGACAACGAATAGTTTTCTGAAATTCTTTTAGCGAGATCTCTATGAGGTTCACCTTTGGCGGAATTATTAAATTCTTCAATAATTCCTTTTCTGATATTTTCTTCCAAGTTGGCAGAATTAACCAGTGTTTCAATGTCGTCAGAAGGAATGGAAAATCGAGACATAAAAGTATTTTATAGTCAAATATACATTAATTGCAATAGTAAACAATTTTCGAACCAATTAGTTTAACGATGAACTTATCAATATAAATATAAAAAAATTGTTTGTGATTCTAACCTATTCTTTCTCCTCCCGCTTCACCAACAACACCTCATCGTTATCCAATAGCAAATATCCATATTCGTAGCAAAAGTAATAGCTGCTGCCGGTTTTGGTTTGGTAGATGCTGGTAATGTGATCAAAATCAAAACCTTTTCCCGCCATTTTTTTACGGGTCACTTTAGTTTTGCCTGTGGGGTTCAACTCTTCCATAATGCGCCGGTTGCGCTTGAGGGTGTTGTTGATGTTGCGCACCAGGTTATAACTATCGCTGTTAAGCTGGTTGTTGTAATTGTTACGGCACTGGTCGTCGCAAAACTTTTTATCTGATCGGCCGTGTAATACGGTGCCGCAATCCAAACACAATCTTTCTTCGGGCATAAATTATTGTTTAACATAAAGTTAGGTATAAATTATCCATTTGCAAACGCTTACAAACGAAAATTAACATTTAGAAGTGCTTATTATACGACTAAGCCAAACGACCTGCTGCAACTTTGTGCTGTTGAATGAAGACAAATAGTATTACGAAAATTTAAAACTTAGCAATGATGAGCACATTAAAAAACAGCGTACGCCTGGTAGGCAACTTAGGGATGGATCCGGAAGTAAAGAACTTTGATAACAACCGTAAACTGGTTAAGCTTGCCTTAGCTACCAGCGAGAGCTACAAGAATGACAAAGGCGAAAAGGTAACCGAAACAAACTGGCACAACATAGTAATATGGGGAGCGCAAGCAAAGTTTGCCGAAGATATGTTAAAGAAGGGCGATGAAGTAGCTATTGACGGTAAGTTAGCAAGCCGTAGCTATGTAGATAAAGACGGTAATAAACGTTACGTAACCGAGGTTGTGGCGAATGAGTTTTTAAAAATGAATGGTAAAAGGGCTTGACCGCTGATTTGACTCACCCGGTCTTTGCTTCGCTCGACCACCCTCTCTCCCGCAAGCGGGAAAGAGGGTAAATAGCACTTGATTTTTTACCCTCTTTCCACCGAAGGTGAAGAGAGGGTCGAGCAGCGTAGCGCACTCGGGGTGAGTCAGGCATGCGATAGATAGCAAATTGTTTGGTAATGGGCTGGCGATGTGAGAATGATAAGTGAATGAGACCGCCAGCCCTAACTGAACCTGTTAAATTTAAAACACAATTGATTATATTTGTTATGTACTTAGAAGCAAAAGAAACCGCCCGGTTATATCAATTATTATCTGATAAGTTAGGTAATGATACCACCGAGGCAATGTTTAAATACATTGATAATAAAACAGAACGATCTGTGGAAGCAACGATAAAAACATTGGCAACTAAACAAGACCTTGCCGACGTGAATGCGAATGTGCATAAGGGATTTGCTGAGAACATCAAATGGATGTTTATTTTTTGGGTGGGGCAGATTGGAGCTATTATAGCTTTAATATATTTGAAAAAGTAGTAGCGTCAATATCAGATCTTCTCAAAACATAGCTAAAACAATATTCTATAGAAGCATTTGGCACTGACAGGACAGGGCTATTTTCCTATGCCATTTTTGCTTATCCCAGCGATTTTGATTATATTGGATAAGGTCGCATTTAGTTTAAAAGCCTAATGTTGCTTTTTGAAAAAATACCTGTTTTTACCTGCTTTTTTATGTGAAAGAGCAAGGAGCAAAGACGAAAGATAAAAATCCGAAATCGAACATTCAAAACCCGAAATAAACCTACGGTGTGCTTAATGCAACGGGCAGTATCTTACCATTAAAAAACTTATGGCCGGTGAGTGCAAAATCGGCAATGTATTTACCCATTTCAAAAGCCATGATAGGTGATTCATAGCCGGGGAATGCTTTTTCGAGCATTTCGGTCTGGGCTGAGCCAAGAGCAAGGCAGTTAACTTTTATCTGCTGTTCGGTAAGCTCTTGAGCAAGGCACTCGGTAAGTACGTGCAGTGCCGCCTTACTTGCCGAGTATGCAGACAGTCCAACAAACTTAGCACTTCCCTGAAAGCCGCCCATGCTGCCAATGTTAAGAATGTGCGAGCCTGCAGGCATTAAAGGGATTAACGCTTGTATAATGCGTACATGGCCCAGGTAATTGCTTTGCAGCATATCTACAAAGTCGGTTTCTTCGAGTTGGGCAAATGGTTTATTGATAAGTACACCTGCATTGTTGATGAGCGCGTCTATGTTATCATCAAAACGTGCGCCTATAAACTGTTTCAGGTCGGCATAGTCATCGTGAACAATATCAAAAGCAACGGGGAACAAGTTGCACTCGGGGTTAATACCTTTGGCAATATCCAGCAGGCGCGCCAGTTTATCCTGCGAACGCGCAATGGCTATTACGTTGTGCGCGTTTGTTAATGTTAATTCGAGCGCGGCCTCAAAACCAACACCGCTGCTTGCCCCTGTTATAATAATGTTCATATGCCCGTAAAACGCCCTGTTGGGCAAATTGTTCTTTAAATTATTTAATCTTCTTCCAGCTTATCCGCACGGAATACATAGTATACCCCGAATAACGATACGATGGCCGATACTACGTAGAACGACAAGCTTAGTACCACCGCAAGTTCGCCGTTCATGTGGAACATTTCGGCTATAACGTATTTAAAAATGAACTCGCGGAAGCCCAAACCACCAACGCTGAACGGAATAACCGCCGCCATTGATGACGCCAGGAAAGCCGACAAGTATGGCGCGAATTTACCATCGTGGTGCAGGCTGATCATGATGAGCAAAATGGTAAGTACCTGCAAACCCTGGACACCGACGGCCTTGAGGTGTGCTTCCCAAAAGTGTTTGGTATAATCGTTAAAAAACGTGTAAGCCACAAAGTAGTAAACGGCTGTACCCGTTATCAAAGCCGCCCATGTTATTAAGGGCGTAATATGCATTACTTCCAACTGTGGCAGAAAGATCACCAGTACCGCGGTAATAAAGCCAATGGCCCAAAATCCGCTTAAGCGATCAAAAAATATAGCCCAGAATACTTTTTTTGCCGGTTTTTTATAGCGTTTGTTCAACAGGTAAATTTTGTATCCATCACCACCAATACCACCGGGTAAGCATAGGTTGTAAAACATGCCCAACATGTATAGGCGCATGTTAAACTTCCAGTCGATATGCAGATCGATTGATTTGAAAAAGCTCAATAGCCTTGATGCCGCTACAAAGGTTGAGGTAAAGAAACAAGCTACAGCAGCCAGCATCCACCACGGGTTTGATTGCGCGATAAGCACCTTTACATCGTCTATCTTTAATTTACTGAATACATAGTAAAGTAAAGCGATTGTAATAACTATTTTTAAAATAAGCTGTGTAATGCTCCAGATGCGTGCTTTTAATGTTTTGGGCTTTTTGGTTTCGGTTATCGAGTCGAGATCCTCGTAAGGGAAGGATTCTCCGGGATCGAACGGGCCGGGCAGCTCTTCATCATACGCCTTTCGCTTTTGCGGATCAATGAGCGTTTGATAAGCCTGCTCAACAGATCTCATTTGTGAAGGGGAGAAGTTTTTATTCGCAGTAAATTCACCATAAGCAGTTTCAATCTCTGTTTCTGATGCATTTTGACTTATGCCAAGTAATTCGTAATAAGTTCTGTTTACCATGCTTTTTGGGGCATAAATAATTTATATGGCAACGTTGCCGTGCTGCAAAGCTAACAAAAAGCGTACACTCATAAAGCGGTGATGAGCTATGCATGTTAAGATAACGATTATGACACTTAGCTTTAATATTAATTTTTAATTTTGCGCAAATTATTAAGGGGATGGCTAAAGTAAAAATTGGGTTGGTGCAAACCACATGCACTGCAAATAAAGAGAAGAACCTGGCAAAGGCCATTACAAAAGTACGCGAGGCTGCAAAGCAAGGCGCGCAAATTGTATGCCTGCAGGAGTTGTTTACCTCGCTTTATTTTTGTGATGAAGAAGATCATGATAATTTTAAGCTGGCCGAGGCTATTCCAGGCCCGTCGACAGATGCGTTATCAAAAGTAGCTGCCGAACTTGGTGTGGTGATCATCGCATCACTATTTGAGAAACGTACCGCAGGAGTTTATCATAATACCACTGCTGTATTGGATGCTGATGGTACGTATTTAGGTAAGTACCGCAAGATGCATATACCGGACGATCCGGGTTTTTATGAGAAATTCTATTTTACCCCGGGCGATCTGGGATATAAGGTTTTCAAGACCAAATTTGCTACCATAGGGGTATTGATCTGCTGGGACCAGTGGTACCCGGAGGCAGCCCGCATTACCGCGTTAATGGGAGCCGAAATATTATTCTACCCAACAGCGATAGGCTGGGCCACCACGCAGGATGAGGCGACCAACATAGAGCAATATAACGCGTGGCAAACCATACAACGCAGCCACGCTGTTGCCAATGGTGTACACGTGGTGAGTGTGAACAGGGTAGGGCATGAGGCTGGTATTAAATTCTGGGGAGGCTCGTTTGTTGCCAATCCTTTCGGGACAGTGATGTACCAGGCATCGCATGATGATGAGGAAGTGATCATCCAAGAGGTTGATTCTGATAAAATGGATTATTATAGGACACACTGGCCATTTTTGAGAGATCGCCGTATAGATTCGTATCAACCAATAACTCAGAGACTATTAGATGGAGACTAAGATATATCCAGCTTCGCAGGGGTACACGTTTCCTGCTGAATGGGTTAAACATACTGCAACTTGGCTAAGCTGGCCACACAAGGAAGAAAGTTGGCCGGGGAAGATCGAGACAATATATAAACCGTACTGCGAATTTATAAAGATCGTAGCGGAAGGTGAGTTGGTGCGCATCAACGTCGCGGACGCCAACATGGAGGCTTTCGCGAAAGGCGAATTAACTAAAGTTGGTGCTGATCTGGGTAAGATCGAGTTCTTTCATTTCCCAAGTAATGATGCCTGGTGCCGTGATCATGGCCCGGCGTTTTTGATCAATACAGCAACTAACGAAAAGCAAATTGTTGATTGGGGCTATAACGCCTGGGGCGGCAAGTATCCGCCTTTCGATTTGGATGATGTTATCCCCACCAAAATAGGTGAGCGATTTGGTTTACCTGTTTACAATCCCGGTATTGTAATGGAAGGCGGCTCGGTTGATTTTAACGGAGCTGGTACGATATTAACTACTACAGCCTGTTTGCTGAATGAGAACCGCAACCCGCATCTTACAAAAAAACAAATAGAAGATTACCTAAAGAATTATTACGGCGCCAAACAAATACTGTGGCTTGGCGATGGTATTGTTGGTGATGATACCGATGGGCATATTGATGATATTACCCGTTTTGTAAACCATGATACAGTAGTTACCGTGGTTGAGGAAAATGAGGATGACGAGAACTATCATATTTTACAGGAAAACCTCGAAACCTTAAAAACATTCAGGTTATTAGATGGCAAGCCGCTGAATATTGTGGAGTTGCCAATGCCATCACCTGTGGTGTACGACGGGCAGCGCCTGCCGGCATCATACGCTAATTTTTATATCGCTAATTCGGCAGTTATCGTACCAACTTATCGTGATAAAAATGATGAGAAGGCTTTGCGTATATTGCAGGAGTGTTTCCCTGATAGGAAAGTTGTGGGGATAGATTCCACGGATATCATCTGGGGATTGGGAAGCTTTCATTGCCTGAGCCAGCAGGAACCTGCTATAATTTAATCAATACATCGTAATTATTGTTTACAGATCAATCATAAAAACAACCATATGTCAACAGCATTATACCCACTAAAGTTTAAAACCATTTACAAGGACAAAATTTGGGGTGGTAATAAGATAAAAACCTATTTAGGTAAAGATTTTGCACCATTGCCAAATTGCGGCGAAACCTGGGAGATATCGGGTGTAAAGTCTGATGTTTCGGTAGTTGAAGGTGGTGCGTTGCAAGGCAGCTCGCTGGCTGATTTGCTGGAGCAATACAAAGATGAGTTGGTGGGTAAAAAGGTATATGCTCATTTTGGCAATATCTTCCCGCTGCTGGTGAAATTTATTGATGCGAATGATTGGTTATCCATCCAGGTTCACCCTGACGATGAACTGGCTAAAAAGCGCCATAACTCTTTCGGTAAAACCGAAATGTGGTATATTATCGAATCTGATCCGGGTTCTACACTGATAACGGGTTTTAACCAGCAGGTTGATGAGAAAGTATACCTCGAGAAACTAAACAGCGGTAAATTGGATGATATCCTGAATAAGGAAACTGCAAATGCCGGTGATGTTTTCTTTTTGCCTGCAGGCCGTGTACATACCATTGGGAAGGGCCTGCTATTAGCCGAAATACAGCAAACATCGGATATAACTTATCGTATTTACGATTTTGACCGTGTGGATGATAAAGGCAACAAGCGCGAGCTGCATACCGAAGAAGCCCTGGCCGCTATTGATTATACCGTATATCCGGATTACAAAACTCAATATACACCGCAAAAGAACGAGGATGTACATATTGTAAGCTGCCCGTACTTTACTACCAATGTTATGGATTTTACGCATGGTACAAATAAAGATTACTCAAATCTTGATTCGTTTGTGATACATGTTTGTGTTGAAGGAGCCTACACCATAGTTTATAATGGAGAACGCTATGATGTGAAAATGGGAGAGTGTATTTTACTGCCTAATACCGTAAACCAGGTTGAGATAAAAACTGAAAGTGGTTTTAAAATATTAGAAAGCTACATTGCCTAAGCAATAAATTGAACTATATAAAAAGGCTTTGGTTATAAACCAAAGCCTTTTTTGTTTAAGCTGCTAACCTGAAAAGCTCTACCAATGTATCGGGGCTTATGGGTTTTATTACATAGTCGGTTATATCCGATATGCTTTTTGCACGTTCAATATCATCGTCATTTATAGATGAACTTACCATATAGATGGTGATCTTTTTACCTAATTGTGGTTTGATCTTTACAAAGCTTTCCATAAAGCCCCAGCCATCCATCACAGGCATGTTAATATCTAAAAAAATGATATCGGGCAGTGAGTTTAAGTTTTCAGGATCGGTTAAAAAGTCTATCGCTTCTTTACCATTATAAAATTCCATTAAATTGGGACTGAGTTGTTTAATGCTGATCAGCTTTTTGAGTCCATAAATATAAATTTTGTCATCATCTATTACGCATACAGTTTTAGCCGGGGAAATCAAAGTCATGTTTATTTATATGTTATACTAATTTTATTGTGAATTTTGTACCCACATTTACGGTACTTTCAATATGTATCGATCCGCCTAATGATTCGATCTGGTTACGTGTTATAAAAAGGCCTATGCCTTTAGCATTCACATTTTGATGAAAGGTTTTGTACATGCCAAAAACTTTATCCTTGTATTTATCCAGATCAATACCGAGCCCGTTATCCTCAAAGGTTAACCAGGTGTGTTCTTTGTCAAAATAACTTTTGCAAATTATTTTGGGATCACGGTCAGGGTGGCGATATTTAAGCGAATTGGTCAGCAAGTTTAAAAAAATACTTTCAAGATAAGCGGGTACGTAATTAATAGTTGGGCAAGATGAAAAGTCGTAGCAAATAATAGCTTTTGTTTTGTGGATATTGTTATCCAACGCACTTTGGATATTCTTAAAAATGCTTTCAAAATCAACAGGTTTAAGCTCTTTGCTGATATCTGTCTGGATTTTTACTATTTCGTTTAAATGATCAATAGTTGTGGCTAAACTTTCGCTGATGGAGCGGATATTGCCAAATACTTCTTCTTTTTCGGGGGCAGAGATATTTTGGTCAAAGATATTAACCATAAACTGTAAATTGCCCGAATGCGAACGTAAATTATGTGATACAATGTGCGCGAAATTTTGCAGGCGCTTATTATGATCGCTTAACAGATCAAGTGATTGCTGCAGATCGAGCTCTTTAAGCTTGAGTTGATTAATGTTTTGAAAAATGCCCCGCAGAATGATACACTCGCCATCTGTATTGATTACAGGTACACCCTTCGTTCGTACCCATATTACGTTGTTTTTGGCCGTTCGGAATTTAACTTCCAGATCATAAGGCTTACAGTATTTTATGGCATCGCTTACAGCAGCCGATATGGTATCGCGATAGCCGGGTTCGTAATAGTTTATGGCGGTGTCTAAGTCGGGTTTCGAATCAAGGGGCAGCTCGTGTATGTCAAATACTTCTTTTGACCACGTAAGCTCCATATTTACAACATCCAGCTCCCAGCCACCAATATTGGCTATCTTATGGGTTTCATTTAAAAAAAACTCATCTTTTTTTAAACGCAGCTCGGTACGTTTTTTTTGGTCGATATCTGTAACGGCCCCTATCATGCGTGTAAGCTTACCATGCTCATTGGGCCAGGCTTTACCCGATGTTTCGAACCATTTGTAGTTACCTTGCTTGGTGAGCATCCTAAACTCTACCTTATGCGGTGTTCTGTTTTTTATATGATCCTGAAAAGAACCAAAAACTATAGCCCTATCGTCGGGATAGACAATTTCTTCTAAAAAATAAATATAGCTGGGTGCTATTTCGCCGTATTCATAACCCAATAGCTCGCAAAATTTAGGCGACCACCATGCTTCCTGCGTTTCTATATTGCGTTCCCATAAACCCGTATTGGTACTCTCAATAAGATAATGCAATTGCTTATTGGCAAAATAGTGCTCATTTAAGGCCTGCAATCCTATCGGGAACATACCCAAGCTGGTGTCTTTATTTTCCGACATCTATCAGGGTTAAATGATTAGTAGGTTAACGTTTAATTAATAGTATTAATAAATTTATACGGGCGTCAATTAAAAAGGATGCATTTACCCTAAATGCTTAAAACATGAGCAGCCACAAAAAAGCCAACTGCTATTTTGAAAACAAGAAAATGGTAAAACGATTACATCAGGGGCCTATAAAACATATATATACTATCGCCTAAACCCCAAACTAAATAACTGGCTGATAACAAAAATATAAACTTTAATGAATTTATAATCATTACTTTATAAATTATTAAAATTAAATTGGGTTTTTGTTAACCTAATTACAACAATAAGTAAGTTTTTTTGAAATTATATACCCAAAACAGCCTTAAGCTTAACATAACCCGTTTTACTTACCGGTATTTTGGCACCCGATTTTAAAATGGCGATATGGGCATCTTTTTCATAAGGATCGATACGGGTAATTTGCTGTACACTGAGAATGTACGAGCGATGTACACGCACAAAATGGCGCTGATCGAGCGTTTGCTCAAAAAAGCTCATGGTTTTATTTTTTAGGAATGAACCTTCCTGGGTGTGGATACTTACATAATCATCATCAGCCTCAAGGTATATTACATCGTGTACCGGGATGATTTTAACTTTTGTACCTGTTTTAACTACAATACGCTCATGTTGCGCAGGCGATGGCGGAACTACAGAATTGAGGAGGGTTTCATTAGGTTTTTGCGTTTCAGCCATAGCCGGAGCCAATGATAACCATTTATCCACCGCTTTAGCAAAACGCTCTTTACTAAATGGTTTTAGCAGGTAGTCGGCAGCATGTGCTTCAAAAGCTTTTATGGCATATTCATCAAAGGCTGTAGTAAATATTACGGCGGGTTGCTTATCCACTAATTCGAGCATTTCAAAACCATTTATTTTAGGCATCTGCACATCAAGGAATATCAAATCAGGTTGATACTGATTGATGGCTTTAACACCTTCAAAACCATCGCCACACTCCTGTAATACTTCTATCTGCGGAAAATCCAGCAAATACTCTCTTACTATTAAGCGGGCAAGGGGTTCATCATCAATAATTAAAGCTCGTTTCATACCTGTGGAATTTTTATTATGGTAGTAAATACATCATCGGCCGTGTGTGTTTCAACAAGGTCGTTACGTGCAAATAGTAAATATAAGCGGCGTTGTACCCCGCTTAAACCAAAGCCTGTACCTTTCATTGGGCGGCTGGTTTGCGCATCATAAGGGTTTTGTACCATTAGTACCAAATAATTATCGCTGGCTTCGGCCCTAATGCTTATGGTAACGTCTTCCGTTGTATCGTACAAGCCAAATTTAATAGAATTTTCTACAATTGGCTGCAATAACATGGCAGGCATCATCATATCCTCACATTTTCCATCACAACTTACCTCGGCCGAAAGGCGATGCCCAAACCTCACTTTTTCAATATCAAGGTATAACTGCACCTGGTGCAACTCTTCGGTAAGCGTTACCGGGGCCTGGTCGTCTTTTTTTAATGTTCCGCGCAAAAAATCAGATAGCTGGTGAATCATTTTTCGTGCCTCATCCGGCCTGATACCGATAAGCGCGTTAATAGAGTTTAAGCTATTGAATAAAAAGTGTGGTTGTAACTGTTGCCGTAAATTGTACAACTCGGCTTCACGGGCAAGCCGTTCTGCATCAGTTTTTCGCTTTTCGTTCTCTTTCTGGTCAAGTTGGGTAAACCAAACTACACTCACCATGGCCATACAGCCAATAATCAAAAAATTAATAAAAAAGCGGATGGTTAGCGATTGCGAATAAAAGCCCTCATAAGTTTTATCATCTACAAAATAAGGTAACGACCAACGCGATATAAATACACAAAGCCCGGCTAAAACGCCGCACCATACCAGTAAATTAATATAACTTTTTTCGCCGGGGCGGTAGTAGCGCAGGTTGTTATTAATAAGCCAACATGCACAACTTAATAAAACAGTGTTAACCATACCATCGGCACCGGCTATATACCAGTTGTAGCCAAAGCTTTCTATAATATAAGCCTGCACACCAACCCAAACAATAAAGCAGGTAATGAGTGCATACGCAATTTTAGAAAATGTACTTTGGTGTGAAGCCAATGTGGTCAGTTTTTATTGATTTTTTAACAAAAGGAATGATCACTCGAGCCTATTAATGCCGCTTTATGGTTTGCCCATTTAATATACAGTTCCGCATCTGCAGGCTCCTGTATGGTATAATATAGTTCGGTACCATCTGTAAGGCCGTTCAATAATGTTATTTCGGCCACGTTGATGAATTGCCATTTTACCGGCTGCTTGTGGTTGTTGATAAACCTTTCCTGGCTTTTGAGGCCTATATCACTTGCCTTTTCAAAAGCCTGCCTTTCATTACCCGCATTTATCAAACGTAATTGCTCATCAAATTGTGGCGTATGGTTCCCTTCGCCGCTGATGATCTGAAAAACTATTTTTGCGATGTACCAGTTCATTAGGTTGATATTTTAATTAGGTTTAGTAACTCCTTATATCAACACCTGCAAATATGGAGGTGCCTTTTAATACCAGTATTTTATCACTGCCATAATCACTTTTCATCATCCGCTTATCATCAAAACCGGCAAACAGGGTTACCATATCTGATGTTACGTGCCAGTGTGGCGGTACTATTAATTTTATCCCACCAAAAACCTGTGTTACTTCAATAATAACGCGGCCGTTAATATCGGCCTGGGTAAGATCAATATCGGCACCACCAAAAATGTTGACGATCTCGCCGCCTTTAAAATCTTTTGACAGTACCCTTTTTTTAGCCCCCGCGAAGATGGAAATAGCATCAAGGTAATCGTCGCCCATATTATATTTTGCGTCGGTAGTATTAGTGTTAGTTTCAGCATCATTGGGTACAGTGTAATCTACTACAGGGCCGGTAGGGTTGTTGTATTGCTGTTTCCATTGTTGTTTCCACCTATCTTTATTCCACCTGTCTTTGTCCCATGGGCGGTTACGGTTGGTTATCATACGTATGCCTATGGCGATAAATATGACAGGCCAAAAATTGTTTGCAAAATGGGTGTGGGGGATGGCTTTATCAATAAGGAAAAATATGCCGACAAATAACCATATGATCCATCCGCTGTTCCTGAAATTATGTTTTACACCATTAAATATCGCGAAAGCGATAACCCACATTGGCCAGCTAAAAAGCCATCCGGGGATAAAGAAAAAGTCGAGTTGGTTTATTAATATAATAAAGCCAACCGCTACAAATATGGCACCTGCCAAAACTGTGCTTTTTTGGCGGCCTTTATTATTTTCATCTATGTCGATACTCATGAGTAGTTTATTTTATTTAATGATATAAAACTAAGATAACAATTGGAATAGGCAAAAGCAAAACTGGCAGCGTGCTTTGAATACTCGGTAAAAGCCGGGTTTTTATCGGTAGAAAAGTTTGAGCAAATTACCTGAATAGTATTATGTAATAAGATTATAAACCCATGTAAACGAAAAACGTCCCGGGGCTCATGCCGGGACGGGGTATAATCTATGTTGAGGTGGTTATATTTATAATGAATCTCTGTAATCTGTATTGTGCCATTGGTTGCGGTGCTCCCAACGGTGGCGTTGCCAGTGCCCATCTTTAAAGAACACCATACGTATGCCTATAGCTATCAGCACCAGCGGCCAGAATACGATGAGGTGGTAACCTGCTATAACATTTATTAACGACAATCCACCCACTACCATAAGGATGATTGCAGCAGGGTGCCTAAAGTTGTGCTTTGCACCTATGGCTAAACCTATTACTATAAGCCACATTGGCCAGCTAAATAGCCAGAAAGGTAAAATGAAACCCACTAACTGGTTTAAAAGGTATATGCCGCCTACGGCTAATAGTATTATACCTAAAGTGGTCCTCCTGTTGTTACGTGGTGTATGTTCTGTGTAGTTTTCCATTGTTTTGTTATTTGATGATGTAAACATACGGCAACATATTACACAGGCCCAGGCAAATTAGGCGGAGTGCTTTAACAACTCGGTGAGCAGCGGGTAATGGTCGGTAAAACCAGATATGGTTTTACCGTTGTTTTAAAGCAACGCCCGCCCAATTTGTGCGCTGCACTATTGATGATGGAATATCAACCTGTTTCTGATCCCACAGGTGCGCAAAGCAGGCGGCATTCATAGTTTTCAATAACTGTAAGTGCAATTTGCTATCAAAAAGCAAAACAGTGCCGCTTACAATGCGGTTATTGCTGTATAAAGCATTGAGAATGGTGATGGTTGATGAATACGATTCGCAATTGATATGTACAAAGGCACATGGCTGTGGTTTCCAAAATAAAAAATCGGCTAAGGTGCTAATGTGCACCTGCTCCGGTCTTTGTGGTTTTAATCCTAATAACAAACCGCCTTTCCTTGCAATAGTAACTTCGGGTTTGTTAATGTCTTGTATATCATAGTTACCGGCTGGTCCTGCAAAGCTAAATAGTTTACCCGCAGGCTGATTTTGTTTGTCGGCACCCAGGAAATTAGGAGCATCGGTTTTGGGCGTGCCAAAGCTTAGCCAAAGGCCATCCGTTTTTACCTGGTTTACTATGTGGTTTTCAAGTTGGGTGTTGTTGTTGGCCAGTTCTTCGTCGGCAATGTCATAGTATTTTGGCGGGGCATTGTGGCGCTGTGTTTTAAAAGCCTCAGTAAAATTGGTATAAGCCTGAAAATATGAGGGTACTAATAGTTGTTGTGCTTGCATTATTGTGTTGTTGGTTGTGTTGAAATTGATTTATTGGCGAAGTAGTTAAATTACTGCTCCGCTCCATCAGTTACTTGCGATGCATTTATCATTGCTGATGATAGCAGGGTATAGCATTTTACCCATGCCGCGCTAACTTGAGGTGTCCAATGCTCACCAAGGCCCATTTTTAATGTCCAAAGCAATGCCTCGCCAACAATTGTATAATGTTCATCTTTAACGCCGTATTTAACATGGCGGCGGGCAAGGTTGGCTACTTCGTCAATTATCTCGTCCAGTTTATCCAACTTGTTTATGACATAACCTATCATGGTTGTGAGCGCGTTTGATTGTGTTGCCATATCGCTCCTGAACATAGGTTTCAATTCGGGTGCTATTTGAAAAAGGCGTGAGTAAAATAATTGACCTGCTGCTAAAGGGTTTACGGCTACCAGTTTCCAGCTCTCTTTTACTAATGTTATTTCTTCTGTTTCCATTGTGATGTTATTTTGTGTTACTTATATGTTACACTTTGTTTATATTGATTTTAATTCGAATGCAAATATGTAACATTTATTTGTCATATTGAAATAAAACGATGAAAAAATGTAAAATAAATTTTAAAGTGTAACATTTTATTAACACATTTGAATCAATGCACTTGGGAAGTAAGATAAAAGAGGTATATGAGGCCGGTAATATTAACCTGACCGACTTTGCCAAACGTATAGGTACCGTTCGGCAAAATGTTTACCGCATCTTCGAGCGCGATTCGGTAGATGTGGATATGCTGCAAAAAATATCTGATGTGCTGGATTTTGATTTCTTTCAATATTATGGCCGCGCCGCCAATCAGCCATCCTCAACAGCCGCTTCAACCGATTTGCTTCAAAAAGAGATTAACGTGCTGACCGAGCAATTGGAAGAGGTAAAAAAAGAACTGGAGTACCAATTCAAAATAGTATCGTTAAGGCAGGAAGAAATGCGCCTGCTCGAATCAAAACTTAATACTCAAAAAGCATTATCAGATGCTATTATCAATAGCCTTAAGGAGCGCCAGCAAAGTTTTGTTAAGCGTATCCGCGAGTTAGAGCAAAAAGCGGATTAGTCTTTGTTACCGGTTATCATGGCATGGGTTAGTTTGCCGTAGGCCAGTTTCCAGGCACTTTCTGCATCATCGTTCCATTCATCGTGCAGGTTTTCTTTTAGTGTTGCTATAAGCGCAACTAAAACGGTTTTGTAGGCACCCGTAGGTACGTTGTATTGGTGATGGCGCTTACCCAGGTCAATGGCGTCTTGTAAAACCTCATCAAAGCGATCAAGCTTAAAGGTAACATACGTTATCATCTCAATAAACTTGCGTGCCTGCTCAGTCATGTCAATTCTAAAGAGCGCCTTTAACGATGGATCGATGCTGAAAAGCTTATCGTAAAAATAAATACCGGGGTCTTGCTCTAATACGATCATCTCGCTCCAGGTACTTTTAACCAATGCTATTTGTTGGGTTGTCATTTCAGGCTAAAAATAATAAATATTTATAGAATAGTGTTTTAATAATATTCCGGCACATAAGCCCATAAAAAAAGCCCCGATAAAATCGGGGCCTTTAAATTCATCAGCGTTAGCTAAATTATTTTTTGTTTGCTTCTTGTTCAGCCTGGCGTAATGCACGTGAGGTAGTAACAGAAACGATGGTATCTTCCATAGCGTTGGTAATTACCATGTTAGTTACTTTTAAGTCGCTAACACGAACTGATTTACCTACTTCTAAACTTTCGATACTTACATCAATGTTATCGATATGGTTTTTAGGCAATGCTTTGATACGCAGTTTACGTAATTTTTGCACTAATTTACCACCCACTTTAACACCTGGTGATGTACCTGTTAAACGTACAGGGATCTCGATAGTAACTTCTTTGGCCGGATCAAGTTGTAAAAAGTCAACGTGAATGATCATTTCGGTTAATGGGTGAAACTGGATGTCTTTAATAATTGCCTGTGTTTTTTTACCTGCAATTTCCAGATCGATGAAATGAACAACGGGAGTATAAACAACCGGTTTCAAATCAGCTACGGACACCGCGAAGTGGGTTTGTGTTTCCCCACCATAAAGCACTGCAGGCACTTTGCCATCATAACGCAGCTCTTTGGCGTCTCTTTTCCCTACGTTCTCTCTTAAAGAACCGCTAATAGTAATTGATTTCATTATTTTAATTTATTTGTTAATTCCCCATCATCGCGATGAGAATACTTTTAATCTACTTTAAACAAATCGCTTATCGAGCCATGCTCGTTAACGTTTGTTATGGCTTTGGCAAACAGTTCGGCAGTTGATAATACCCTTATTTTGCTGCTTTCCTGTTTCAGTTGTATGCTATCCGTAACAATCAGTTCGCTCAATTGCGAATTCTCTATCGTTTCGATAGCCTTGCCTGATAATACGGCATGTGTACAAACCGCTCTAACGCTTCGCGCGCCTTTATCCATTATTAACCCGGCAGCCTTTGTTAAGGTTCCGGCGGTATCGCAAATATCGTCTATCAGTACAATGTCCTGTCCTGCAACATCGCCAATTACCGTCATCGACTCGATCTCATTTGCACGTTTACGGCGTTTATCGCAAATAACAACCTCGGCATTAAAAAACTTTGCAAAGGTACGCGCCCTGTATGAGCCACCCATATCGGGCGATGCGATGGTTAAATTTGGTAGATTTAAACTTTTAATGTACGGTACAAATATTACCGAAGCATCTAAGTGGTCAACCGGTATGTCAAAGAAACCTTGTATCTGCGCCGCGTGCAGGTCCATCGTCATAATGCGGTTAATACCCGCTGCAACCAATAGGTTGGCTACTAATTTGGAACCTATAGCTACACGTGGTTTGTCTTTTCTGTCTTGCCGTGCCAGCCCAAAATAAGGGATAACCGCGGTAACATAATGTGCCGATGCCCTGCGTGCGGCATCTATCATCATTAACAGTTCCATCAAATTATCAGTGGGCTGGTTGGTGCTTTGTATTAAAAATACATCGCTGCCGCGTACCGACTCATCAAATGATGGTTGAAACTCACCATCGCTAAAGCGCGATAAAGTAACACTTCCCAGATCACGGCCATACGATTTCGCTATTTTATGTGCCAGTGTTTGCGTAGCTGAACCGGCAAATAATTTTACAGGATTAAATTGTAAAGGCATGGCAGATTTGGATGTGGGTGTTACCTTATAAAAAATTCGGATTCCGAAACTGACGAAATCCGAATTTTTATGTTGCCCGACCAGGATTCGAACCTAGACAAACGGTACCAAAAACCGTCGTACTACCATTATACTATCAGGCAATCTCCTATCGGTTAGTTTCCTTTCCGAAATGGAATGCAAATATAGGATGATATTTTTAAAGTCAAAAGCATTTTTTCTAATATTTCTAAATATTTAAAAACCAGGTCTTTTAAAATAAAAATGCCTTTTATGCTTTTAATTTGAGTATTTACCCTTCAACTACCACACCCATGCTGCAAAACTTGTCAATCCGCTCGGCAACTAATTCGTCAACGTTTTTCTCGGCAAGCACTTTCAAATCTTTTATCAGTTGCTTTTTTAAAGTAGCAGCCATGGCAATAGGATCCTGGTGGGCGCCGCCAAGTGGCTCTTTAATTACACCGTCAACCAGCTTGTTCTTAAACATATCAACCGAGGTCAGCTTCAACACTTCGGCAGCTTTTTCTTTATTTTCCCAGGTTTTCCATAGGATGGTTGAACAGTTCTCGGGCGATATAACCGAATACCATGAGTTCTCCAGCATCATTACCTTATCCCCAATGCCAATACCCAATGCACCGCCCGACGCACCTTCGCCTATTACTACGCAAATAACGGGTACTTTAAGTACCGCCATTTCTAACAGGTTACGGGCGATAGCTTCGCCCTGGCCACGTTCTTCAGCCTCAAGGCCGGGGAAAGCGCCCGGGGTATCTATAAGGGTAACTACGGGTTTGCCAAATTTTTCGGCTATTTTCATTAAGCGCAACGCTTTGCGGTAGCCTTCGGGGTTGGGCATACCAAAGTTGCGGTATTGCCTCATTTTTGTATTGATACCTTTTTGGTGACCAATGAACATTACGGTTTGCCCGTTTAATGAGCCAAAACCGCCAACAATGGCTTTATCATCGCCCACGGTACGGTCGCCGTGCATTTCTATAAAGTCATCGCACATTAGCTCTAAATACTGTAAAGTATATGGCCTTTCGGGATGGCGAGATATCTGCACCCTTTGCCAGCCGGTTAAATGGCTAAATATTTGTTTTTTTGTAGTTTCAAATTTTTCTTCAAGCTCGGCTAACGTTGCCGACATATCAACCTTGGTCTTTTCTTCTACTTGCTTTATCTTTTCTATCTGCATTTGCAGATCGGCTAAAGGCTTTTCAAAATCGAATGTTATCTTCATCAGTACAAATAATTGCCAAAAGTAAATAATTCAATTGGTAAATGCGGGTATATTATAGCTTGTGTAACTGGCTGTATTTTTTTAACTGCCCGGCAGATAAAATGTTTTGGGTTTTTAAATACGTTTGCAGCATGGCATTGCGTAATTCGCCAATATCGCCACCATAGCGGTTGGCATAAAAAATTAAATTGCCATCATTAATTTGTTTGGTTTTGAAAAGCATGTTCAGGGTCTCTTCATTCTTGATGATCAAAGCGCCCATCTCTTTCATTTTGCGTTTCAGTTCGGTGGTAATGGCTGTAAGCTGCGTTACCTGTTCGGCATTAAGGCCCAGTTCTTTTTTTAAGCTGAGTGCCTTTTGAGGCGATGGATAGTTGTTAAGTACAGCTATACGGTCAAGATTGTTGATATCTATGCCATCAAAAAAAGCTTTATATTGTTCATATCCCAATGATTTTGCCGGTGCTGATAGGCTGTCGGCTACATTCTGCGCAAAGCAAAGTGTAGTAAAAAGCAGTAAACAGAGCGTAAAAAATAACTTGTTCATTGTTTTTGAATATGCCCCAAATATAGCGCAATAACCAATTAACACAATATAGCACCTTAAAACTGTTATTTGTTTGTTAATTATTACGAATGTTTTTATCGTGGCACATTAATTGCCTTACCGTTAGTATAAAGTTAAAAAGTGAAACAAATGAGTAAGAAGATATTAGTGCTTGATGACGACGTATTTATCTTATCAGCACTGCAGGACGTACTTGAATATTATGGTTATGAGGTAAAAACTCAGACCCGTGGTGATAAAGTTTTTGAACAGATAGAAGAGTATCATCCCGACCTGATTTTATTAGATGTAATGCTTGCCGAAATGGACGGCCGTGAAATTTGCCGGAATATAAAAGAAAAACCTACTACAGCAGAGATACCTGTTATCCTGATCTCGGCTACGCATAATTTAGCAGATTGTTTGAACCAGCAATTGCCGCCGGATGATTTTGTGCCTAAGCCATTTGATATCGGAACATTGATGAGCAAGATAGAGCATCAGCTTGCGGCATAACGGTTTTTAAAGAGCGATGTTGATTTCTTGTTCAACACGCGGGTCATCGGGAAGTATCTCAATTTCGGGATGCCCAATATATTGAGTGTACCACTTAATAGCCGTTATTACCTCGAGCGCGTCATCGGGGCTAATATCAATGGTTTCAAATACAATAAGTTTTTCGTTTAGGTAACCGTAAAGCTGTATCTCGTCTTTCCGGGCAACATAGGGCATGTCATCGGTAAAATAAACAGCTAATTTTAATTCTGAGTCCCTCGAGTAAACTATATCGGGAGATATTGGGTTAGAACCAACCATTACAAGGTACACATTCCTACTCATCATGCCTCTTTAACAATGTAAATTCAGTATGGTTTAAATAATAGTGTATTTTTTATTGATGAAACAAACACGCTGTTTTATTCTTTTAGGAGTGTAATTATTTACCTGAAACAATAAACAAAATGAAAAAAGTCTATCTCCCAATGCTGTTTTTAGTAATGCTTGCATTAAGCAGTTGCTCGGTTATTACCGGAATATTTAAAGCTGGTGCTTTTGTTGGCATTTTAGCCGTAGTAGTTTTAGTAGGGCTAATATTATGGATTATATCAATGTTCCGGGGTGGCGGTGGCGGTAATTAAGGCAGCGCTTAATTATTAAGGAAGGCTTCGCTTATAGGCGTATTGTAGGCAATGGTTAATTCGGGCGTGTGTTTTTTGTTATATGCAACTTTTAACACATTTTGCCCCGGCGATACCTGTATTACAGCATGGTACTCATACTCGTAATTACCGGTCTGGATATTTTTAGGTAATTCTTTAGTATCCAGTACGCTCACTTTGTCGGCATCAACAACAAGGTCATTTATCATTAATTGTATGCCTTTTTTGTTGATAGGTTGCGTAGATGATATTTTTACCCTAAGTGCAATTTGTGGTTTGCCCGATAGTTGTATGGTGTTTTTAAACAACTTATTTACATCTTCAATGGGCGATATCCAAACCAGGTTGGTAAACTGGCTTACAGGGCGTTTTTTTGCGCCCGCCATAGCCTCGTCAAAGTATTGGTAATATGGTTTGTAATAAGCACCGCCCTTAGCTAAAGCTTTGTTGTAATTTAAAATAGCGTGGCCATAACCTTTTGTTAAAAAGTAAGCATATCCTAAACTGTTGTATGCCCTTGAGTCGGTCGAATCAATAGCTATCGATTTATTAAGGTATTGTATAGCTTCTTTGTAATCGTGTAGGGTAAGTTTTAGCTCGCCCATGTTTAAATAGGTGTAGGCGCTGCGCGTATCCAAACTGATGGAGGTGTTATAATCAACCAGAGCCTGCTCATACATGCCCAATTTAAACTCGGCAAGGCCCCTGTTTGTATATCCCCGCGGCGATTGCGGGAAATTTTCTATCGCTTTTTTGTACTCAATTATCGCATCCTGATAGTTACCAAGCCAAAAATTTACCGCGCCGCTGTTATTGTAAGCGTACTCATTACGTGGGTTTATGGCGATGGCACGGTTAAAATCAGCGAAAGCTTCGGCATACAGGCCTAATTTCATTTTTTCAAAGCCAAGGTTGTTGTAGGCTGTATAATTTTTAGGGTCGAGCTCGATAACGCGTTTGTTGTCTTCCATAGCGGCATCAAAGCGGCCAAGCTCGCTTTGGGCATTAGCGCGGTTAACAAAGGCGCTAACATAATTGCTGTTAAGGGCTATGGCTTTGTTGTAATCAATAACAGCCTTTTCGTATTGCTTTAGTTTTTTGTTGGCATCGCCGCGGCTAAGGTAGTAAAAAGGGTTGCCGGGGATAATTTGTATGCCTTTATCATAATCGGCAATGGCATCATGATATCGCTCCATGCCATAGTACGCTAAACCCCTTACAATGTATGCCTGTGCGTTTTTAGGATTGGATAAGATGGCTTTATTGCAATCATCAACAGCGCCCCTGTAATTGCCATTGTTCTCTTTTTCTATGGCGCTGTTAACATAAGTAGCAGCATTATCGGCAGGCGCAACTTGGGCATTCACTATACTCAAAGGGAATATAATGAGGATAACTATCCTGTACACAAATTGTAATGTGCGCCGCATCTGCTGTTTAAAAAAAATTAAATGCCGGTTTTAATTGGTCTGCTTAATTATCCTATTGATTATAAGTACTAATACAAAGGTATATAATTTCTATTATTATCAAATCAATAAAAAACTACAATTAATTTAACGTTAAATTTCGGATTTCATTATTGTCGCGATAGTTAAAGCAGGGGGGAAAGCAGTCTTGCTACCTTTTCGGGAAGTTGGCGGTAAACGCGGCGATTGTTCCAGCGCGTGGTATTTATACGTACGGAATGTTTCAGGTCATCATAAAAAGCATCCCGCAGTTGTTTAGAAATGGCTTCATCATATATCATGCTGTTCACCTCAAAGTTAAGCTCAAAGCTGCGGTGGTCCATATTGGCGGTACCAATGATGGATAACTGCCCATCAGATACTAAGGTTTTAGCATGTATAAAGCCTTTTTGATACAGGTAAATCTCAACTCCCGAATCCAGCAGTTCGGCGTAATAGGAGCGTGCTGCGGCATCAACAAAAGCAGAGTCTGATTTTCCAGGTACCAATATCTTCACCTTTACCCCACTAATGGCCGCCACATTCAGGGCATCCAGCAAATTTTCACCGGGGATAAAGTAAGGGGTAGTGATCAGTATTTCGTTTTCGGCAAGGCCAATGGTTTGCAATAACGAGAACATAATGGTAGGCGTATCCGAATCGGGGCCGCTGGCGGCTATCTGCACCATGGCCTTGCCTTTAGGGCTTGGGGTAGTGCAAAAATATTCCTCGGTTATAGGCAGTTGCTGGTCCGAGCAAAAGTTCCAATCGCAAATAAAAAGGTACTGCAGGTAATAAACACCAGGGCCAACTATTTTAACGTGGGTATCTCGCCAGTAAATTTGACTTTTATCATGTGGTTTGTTAATGTACCTGTCGCTCACATTAATGCCCCCGGTAAATGCGGTATGCCCGTCAACAATAATTATTTTACGGTGGTTACGGTAATTTACCCGGTTAGCCAATAAAATAAAATAAACCTTGAAGAAGGGTAGCGCCTCTACACCTGCATCCAGCAGGGCAGGCACAATTTTTTTGCGGATAGAGCGGCTGCCAAAGTCGTCATAAATAAAGCGTACCTGCACACCTTCATGCGCTTTTTGCATTAAAATATCAGCAATTTCGTTACCTATTTCTTCATCCTCAAAAATATAGTACTCAATATGGATATGGTGTTTGGCGCTTTTTAAAGCTGCTATCACTTCCGGGAATTTGTTCTCGCCGTTCAATAGTAGTTTAACTTCGTTATTGGCGGTAAGGGGGCTATCGCTGTCGTTCAGTAAAAAATGCGCTAATTTTTTATGTTTTTGCACTTCGGGCTCGGCCGTGTCCCAGGCTTTTTCCGATTCTATATTTATTTTTTTGCGGATGCTGTTGAGCAGGCTGCTATCATTCGCTATTTTTTTGCTATACAGCTTATTTTTACGGTAATTGGCCCCAAACATTAAATGGATGCCGATACCAATAACAGGTAAAAATATAACCACCAATACATAAGCCAGTGTTTTGGTGGTTGATGCGGTATTGTAAATAATATTGAGGCAAACAAAAACAATGACGAGGGTATAACCTATTTCGCCCAGAAGTATCCAATTCATTTCATGCATAGCGGCAGTGTATACAACCGCTTAGCGGTTAAAGGGTTTTGATGCTTTCATCAAAATTACAATTAAAGATGCAAACGACAGTAACTGTTATGTTTTTATAGCCATCGATTTAAGTCATATCAACAGTATTTTTTTTAGATAAATATTTTTCTTTTTGAATAAGCCTTTTAAAAAATACTTTTATCTTGCTCTTGTATATTTAACCCAATTTATGACTAAACTATTAACAGTATCTATAGCATTCATTATGCTGGCTAATTGCGCTGTAGCCCAAACAACCGATTCTTCTGCAACTATTACCTCATCAAAAGTAAGCTATCAATTTGTTTATAATCCCAAAGTTAACCGGGTGGAAATTAAGCAAATATCCAAAACCAGCTATATCAGCAATGGTTACCAGGTAACTTTCCCCATAAACGAAACTTACAATGATGATGTAACCATTGATGCAGTTGAGTGTAAAGTTGATAACCGTACCCCGGCAGGCTTTATGCCGAAGTATAGTTATATGTCTATCAGCGATGTTTTTTACTCGGATGCAAGGGTTTGCTATTTCCCGTTAAGTATGCCCAAGGTAGGCAGTACAGCTGTAGTAACCTTTAACGAAACCATTACCGATCCGCGTTTTTTTACCAATGTGTTCTTTCCCGAGGATATGTTGGTTAACACGAAAGAGATCACCATTAAAATACCGCATTGGATGAAAGTTGATATCAAAGAGATCAACTTTGATAAAAGCATTTCGCGCGATTCGACCTATGACAGCAAAAATGATATGGATGTGCTTACCTGGACGGCCGACGAAATTCCGGCGGCAAAACAAGAAGGAAATGCTCCCGGCCCTACTTATTCATACCCGCATTTGCTGATTTTATGCAAATCCGCTTATGTTGGCGGCAATAATTTTACCTATTTCGGCACCCTTAATGATCAGTATGCATGGTACCGCGAGTTGGTTAAAGGTGTGGTTAATGATAAAGATATTATTGGTGCCAAAGCCAAAGAATTAACCGCCGGACTTACAGCCGATATGGATAAAATAAAAGCCATTTATTATTACGTGCAGGATAACATTCGCTATATCGCTTTTGAGAATGGCGTTGCCGGTTTTAAGCCCGAAAAAGCCGACGAAGTGCTGCGTAAAAAATATGGCGATTGTAAAGGGATGGCCAACCTGACCAAAGCATTGCTGGTTGCAGCCGGTTATGATGCCCGTTTATGCTGGCTGGGTACCAACCACATAGCTTACGATTACAGCACACCATCATTAGCGGTTGATAACCACATGATATGTGGCCTGGTTTACGGTGGCAAAACCATGTATCTTGATGCCACAGAAAGCTATATAGGTATAAACGAATATGCGGAGCGTATACAGGGCCGCCAGGTTTTAATGGAAGATGGCGATAAGTATGTACTTGGCCGTATACCCCTGGTGCCAATGCAGCAAAACTTTGATACCGAAACCAGTAAACTAAGTATTGTTGGTAACAGCCTGAGCGGAAGCGTAAGCCATGTTTGGAAAGGCGAGGAAAAAGAAAGTGTGCTGGCTGGCTTAAACAGTATTAAAAAAGATAAAGCCGACGATGCGCTAAATAAGTTCCTGTCGGATAATAACAGCAATTATGTGATTAAAGACCTGGTGATATCAAACACCAGCAACCCCGATAAAGATGTGAATGTAACTTATAATGTTGATCATAAAGCGGCAGTATCTCAATTCAGCAAGGCATATTATGTAGATATTGACCTGAAAAAGGAATTTTTAACATCGCAGATAAAAATAGGCAAACGCAAAAACGATTTT
This sequence comes from Mucilaginibacter rivuli, assembly GCF_019391655.1. Taxonomy (GTDB): domain Bacteria; phylum Bacteroidota; class Bacteroidia; order Sphingobacteriales; family Sphingobacteriaceae; genus Mucilaginibacter; species Mucilaginibacter rivuli. The sequence goes on from NZ_JAHXPQ010000001.1 coordinate 790,538, forward strand.
TGGTTTGATTATAAAACTACCATCAATAAAGAAACAGAACTGGCTATCCCGGCGGGTTATAAAGCAACACTGCCTGCAAACCTGAATATTACCAACCCTGACTATGAGTTTCATATTACCTACAGCGAACTGCCCGGCAAATTGGTTTACAAAAAGAATATTGTGATAAAGAACCCACGTCTGCCAAAGGCAAAATTTGTACAATGGAACAAAGACATTGATCTGCTGGCTAAAACATATAAAGAAAACATCATACTAAAACCTGTACAATGAAACTAAGGTTACTTATTATAGCATGCCTGCTTACAACGGGCAAACTGTTTGCGCAAGAAGATACTATATCTTACGCCAACAAGGCCGCGCAACTGCAAAAAGAGATATGGGGAAAGCAAGCGCCCGAGTTTAATGTAACGGCTATCCCGGCAGGTATGGCTAAAGAGAGCGCGGTTATTATAGCGCATGCTTATACATCGCAGCGTACATCCAACGGTAAAACAAAATTCATGATCGTTTCTACCAGTACGGTTACTAAAACCATCAGGGTAAATACGCTGCACGAAAGGATAAAGATAAACGATAAGGTAGCGCTCGAAGACTACTCTAAACTGAGCTACCAGAAAAAACTGGATAAAACGGTATCGCTGATGTTGTTCAATAAGCTGTTGAATACGCACAACACCTTCATTGGTGCTAAGCTGGTAAAGCCAGATGGTAAAGAGATAGTTGTAAATACAAGCGAAGAGGTATTGGTAAAGAATGAAGACAAGGATCAAAAAGGCATACTGGCTATACCCGGCCTGCAGGTAGGCGATATATTGGACTATTATATCAGTACCGTTGAGGTGAACGAGGATAATAAAGGTAACTCGTTCAAGGATAACGAAGAAGTAATTGTATTAATGGAAGAGTACCCTGCTTTATATTTCAGTCTCGATTTTCAGTTTAACAGCAAGCTGAAGGTAAAATGTATGTATGCCAATAACGCCCCCCATTTTGTAGAAAGCAAGAACGATGCCGGCGACCAGCTTTACAGCCTGAAAATGACCAATGTGCCAAAGTTTGAAAGCAAATTATGGACATCGCCTTTAAGGCAGTTCCCATATATTGAGATAGGCAGCAGCTACGGCAATGCTTATACCGATAATATTAAAGGGACAGAAGCATTTGTGAGCAAAGGGTCAATGCTGGAGGCTACCAAACAAATATTATCTAAGGCATTTACCGAAATGAGTGATGTTGGCCCTGCAGAAAAACGCCTGAAGAAGTTTTTCAACTCGCCGAAACCTACAAAAGATGAAAGCCTTGATAGTGTAATGAAGGTAATGTACGATGAATATAAATACCTTGCTTTCGATCTGTATAATGGTGATGAGATAAAGAAATTTCACGACCTGAATTACCGTAAGGCGAGTGATAAAGTAAGTACCATATCCATGAGTTTAATGCTGAGTGACCTGGGGGTTGACCATGATGTGCTGATGGTATGCTCACGCCTGAATAATACACTCGCCAATGTTTACGGCCTGAACGATTTTACAGCAGCAATACGCATAAACGGAGAAAAGCAGATGTATATGTTTTTTGATGATGTGATGACCCACTTTAACGAAGTGCCCGCACGCTACCAGGGTGAAAAGGTAATTGTGATGCACCCGGTTGGCGGAAATAGTAAGTTAGGTTTATTTACGTCAACCGATTCGATAATGCCTGTTTTTGGTATCGATAAAAATCACTCGGACGAAAAGCTGACGGTGAACATGATGCCCGATATGCAAAAGCTGAAACTGACCTGGAACGTTAAACAAGACGGGAACCTGCGCCACGGAGATCAAAAATTGTTAATACCGGTTGAAGATGTTGACAATGCTTTTATGGATGCCGTTAATGGCGACCCTATTGAAACCCGTTTAAAGCAACAGGCCCTCACCAAAAAAATGAGCGATGATTTTACCTTCTCGTTCGAGAAGGAGCGGGAAGAAATGAACAAAAACTTCATCGAAAAAATAAAGGATCAGTTTGACCAGGAACCGCAGCAATTAACAGATTTTAAAGTAATAAACCCCGCCCTGGAAAGCTCGGCTCCAACATTTAACTACACCGCAACTTTTGTATTGGATAACCTGGTTAAAAAAGCAGGCGATAACTATATTATTGACGCGGGTAAACTTACCGGTGGCTTTTTAACCCTTGATGAAAAAGATAAAAACCGTGTACTTGACGTATACATGCCCGAAGCACGCAGCTTTTCGTACACCATAACATTGGCTATACCAAAAGGCTATGTAGCAAAAGGTATGGAAGAGATGACGAACAGTAAAGCCAATAAAACAGGCTCATTTTCATCTGTTGCAAAAGTTAATGCTACAGGTACCGCGGTAACCATTACCGTAAACCGTAACTATGCGCATAATTTTGAAAAAGCGGAAGACTGGGGCCTGATGAAAGAGATCATCGAAGCGGCATCAACTTTTAATGATCAGAAAATATTATTTGAGAAGAAGGGATAGCGCTATGATCTTACCGGCAATTTGATAATAAATGTTGAGCCTATGGTTAATTCGGATATCACTTCAATAGTGCCACCCATTTTTGTTATAGCATCTTTAACCAGAAACAGGCCTATACCTGTGCTCTTTTTATTTCCTCCGGCCATAAAAAACTGGTTAAATATGTATTGCTGATCGTGGTTTTTAATACCAAGGCCGTTATCTTCAATTTCTATAATATCAAATGCACCGTTTTTGTAAGACCGTATTTTTACATACTGCCCGGGCTTGGAAAGATCGGCATACTTTATGGCATTTGATACCAGGTTATTCAATATGATCTTCAGTTTTAGCGGCTCGGCATAAACTTCATTCACAGCAATATCGGTGATGAATGAAACCGGCGACCCGCTTTTCATAAAAGTGTTTTGGCTTGTTACCTGATGAATAATTTGTGGTAAGTTGCAAAGGACTATCGCATTTCCATTTTTTTTGTTTTTGATGGATGAGAGTATTTCAGCAATAAATTTATCCTGGTTTTCCAGGCTAAGTCTCATCAGCGCGGTATAGGTATTGATTTGTGATAAGTCGGTTTCTGCTTCTACAATACCAACCAGGGCCGTTAATGACAATATAGGCGAACGCAGGTCATGGGCTATATTGTAGGTAAATTTATCAAGGTCTTCGTTAATTGCTTTGAGCTCATAGTATTGACCGGAAATTATTTTTTTTGATTTATTGAGCCTGCGGATCATTAATATAGCGTACAGTAAAGATCCGCCAATAATAATGAGCGTAATGAACAGGTCGGCTATGAAAACGTAGTGATTTAGCCGGAGGCAACAAGTATTTAGTGAGCTTGAGAACGATTGTTGAGCAATGTCTAACTTGTCAGAAATGTAATTTATCCTTAAAATCAGTTCCTGCCTATCATTCCGCAGTTGTTTAGCTATACTTATTTCCTGGTGTGCCTTTGTGGCAATTTGATTGAGCTGGTCAATATAAATATCGCCGGCTTGCCTGTCGGTAATTACTTTCTTAAAATATGGGTATCGCTCCAGCCGCCTGAATAACCATATCATATTAGTAATATTATCAGGGCTATTGCGGGCCTGCAGAAATCCAATTCTTATATATGCGATATCACTGTTCGATAGCAAGCCTACACGCGCCATGCGGTTGCCCAGTGGAATGCTCAGATCGTGTTTAGAAAAAGTATATTCTAATTCGTCTTGCGTATAAATGTAGTTCACCAGGTGGCGGGCGGCATCTTTTTGGCTTTTGGTAGATTCAGATTCTCCCTGGATGTATGCACTGCTTGCCGAAAGCACTTTGATAGTGTAATAATTCATTACAACCATTATTGTTGTTGCCAATAGTACAACAAACAATAATAAATACATTCTTAATCTCATTTAGGGGCCTTCTCATGTAATCAACACAATAAGCCCCTAAGTGTTTGTACTAATTAAAGGTTACCCTTTTGCCCAAGTGAAAACCAGTTACCCGAATCATCTTTAAACAAAGCTTCAAAGCCATAAAATTCTTTGGTTGGCGGTTTGGTAAACTCAACACCTTTGGCTTTCAGTTCCTCGTAAGTTACCAGCAGGTTATCGCACTCAAATACGCCAAAACCAAACGTGCCTTTGCTCACAAGCTCTTTCATTACCACGGCCGACTCTTTGCTGAACATCATGCCTTCACTAATGGCCATCAGGGTGATCTCCAGTTCGGGTTGGTCGGGTGTACAAACGGTTAGCCAGCGCATGCCCGGGCCCATGGGGGCATCGGTATGTACTTTAAAACCGAGCTTGTTAATGTAAAAATCATAGGCGCTGTCCTGGTCCAGCACAAATATGCTGATGTGGCTTAATTTTGTGATCATTGCTTTTCGTATTTGTTTAATACGAAGGTGCTTACTTATTTATTAAACGGCTTCTTCAAAATTGCTATTTGTGGCCCACCCGTTTTTTTCGGCAAAGCAGTTTGGGATAAACCGGAGCGGTGCATTTGCTACAGCGTTTAATTTTTGATGTTGCTGCAATTGATAGCTGGCAGGCGTTGATCCCGTAAGGCGCTTAAACAAACCGGTGAATGAGCTCACACTTTCAAAACCCACCGCATAACAAACATCGGCAACAGCCATATTGGTTTTTAAAAGTCCCTTAGCTTTTTCAATGCGGAGGTGCGAGAGGTACTGGTGCGGTGTTTTATTATATACGGAATTAAACAGCCTTATAAAATGGAATTTTGAAAAAGCGGCTTCCCCGGCAATATTGTCCAGGTCTATTTTATCGGCAAAGTGTTCGTCAATAAACAATTTAGCATAAACTATCCGGCGGTATAAATATACTTTCGGATATAAATCTTGTTGTTGCATCAGGTCAGTTTTATGGCATTTCCATACAAATATAATCATACATCACATTCGCATCGCGTGAACCGGCGTGCCCTTGTGATAGCGTGATGGTATTGCCCCCGGTGTGTAACTTAGATACAGGCACCTGTAACGTGTACACACTGTATTTGGCATGGTTGCCTTCGCGCACCAGCGCGTTTCCGCCATATACCTCGGGTGCCGCCATATAAACTCCTGTAGGTTGGCTTTCGCCATTTATATAAACACGCAACGATGAGTTGTGTATGCCTGCAATAGCAAATGTTAATGTGGCAAAACCTGCTTGAGGTACAGCTTTTAATTTGAAATTGATATTCCATGGCCAGGAAACAAAGGTACTGTCGGGGGTATAGTAGTTGCTGTGGGCGTAATTGAGTTTGTCTTTCCAGTCGCCTTTATCGGCATCATATACCAGTGGGTTAGGTAGTACACGGCTATAGGTTTCCCACATAAAAGGTTCAAAATATTTATCACCAAACTTAAATTCGGATGTTTTACGATCGGGTATGCCTATTTCCCATAACAGGTTGCCTTTATCACGGATAATATTACGAGTGAGCAGGCCGGCATTGGTTATTTTACCGGTATTTACTACAATGCCTTGCTGAGTATACTCATCAACCGCGCCGGTAACAAAGGCATGCAGGTCATATGTTCCGGGCCTCACATCAGGGATGGTAAAATTACCTTTAGCATCAGCCTTTATCCAATATTGGTACGTTCTGGAATCTTTTTCCCAATGTACTCCCGGCGATGATAAGCCCACCCAGGCATAAGCCCCTGTTAGTTTGGGCTTATAGGGATCGTGTACAGCAAACGTACCCGAAACTATCCCACGTTGTGCTTTGGCAGGATATTCAGCATTGTTTTTTATCCATGCATAGGGCCAGGCAGCTTTTTCAGTTTTTACCTGTTTTTTTGCATCGGCCCACATGGCATCCGCATTAGCGCCTGAGTTTACATAGAGTAGAAAAGGACCGTATATTTTGCTCCAGTCTTCGCCGGCTGCAACGGTGGTGCCGCTACCCGAGTAATGATCGCGGCCAAAATGTACAATGTTTATGGCTAAGCCCGCGTTCAGATCGGCCTGTGTAGGCCCGTCGTTAAAATAATCATATCCACCCAATACCATCCAGGCCCCAACTTTATCTTTTGTTGATGCATGGCCGAATGTGCCTACATCATGGTATTCAACGCTGTAGCTGTATTTACATTCATACTGATCTTTCATTACACCGGTGGTGAGCTTAACCGCTTCGGGGATACTCGTTTTTTTGGCTGCCTCCATATCAGCTTTTGAGGGGAGTATCCTGTTACGTATCGAATCGACCATGATATGATCAAATCTGTCCATATCCATTTTCCATACCATGCGCCACTCGCCAAAAGTTACATCGGGGTAAGTTTTTGGGTGGGTGAGCACAGCATAACTGTATACACCCGATTTTCCTTTTTGCATCACATAGTGAACATCAATATCAACAGCCTGCTGGCGGTAGGCTTTTTGCCATGTACTTTTAAATGAAACATCGATCAGGTCAGTGGTTTCGCTGGCTACCGTAACAACACAGTGTTTAAGGTGCATCATCGTAGCCTTGCCATCCATGCTGTAATAGCCATCAATCAGCATTTGAATACCTTTGTATTTATATGAAATGATATTGGCATCATATTTAGTGAGCGTTACCGAAACGACACCATTGTTTAATATGATACTATCGCGATAATCTTTCATCAGGCCGCTTGGGCCTGTATCCTGTATGCAACCTGCAAATGCGGGCATAATTGAACATATTAAGAAAAATAAGACAAGGCGGATACTATAAACAGCAAAGTTTTTGATGCACAGGTAATTCATTACAGTGGTTTAAATGGTTGATCAAATATATTATTAATAAGCACATTGACAGGTATTTGCTGGTAAGTTTTTAAAAGATAAAATACCGTGTTTATACGGGTATATTATTAAATATTAAATGTTTAGTTTTAGCTAACCTTATTGAACATTATTTTTAACCAGCCTAAACCATGAAAGTGTTTCAATCAAAAAACGGAGTATGCCTTACGGCTTACCAGGGCGATGCTATGACATTGCTTGGTTTTGATATCGATAAAAATAAAATAACCAACTTTAGCGGCTTTAGCATACGTGTTACACAGCCGGGCCGTAGCCCTTATTATTTATATAATAAGCTATGCTACCCTGCAACGGTAACTTATGCCGGTGTAACCGCCACGCCCAACCGTATCACAACAGAGTTTTCGCCTATACAAAAATTCAGGTGGGTGCACGTTCCCGCTACCGACCATGATATTAATGACCCTGTTTTTGGTGATTATACTTACGCTGTTACCCCTCGCTACCTGGTGAACAATGTTTTACAGCCTATAGATCCGAATAATACGGTTACAGTAACCATTGCGGTTTGTCCGTTCAGGTGTAATGATCTTGAAATTGGTTTTACCCGCAGTTATATCGCATCGCAGGCTTTTGTAAACAATTTTGGCAATGAAGTGAATTTAAGGCCAAAAACAGGACCGGATAAGAACAAGATCATTTTTGATACCAAACAAATTGCCGGTACGGCCAACAGAAAGGTAAATGGGGTGACAACGCCGTATCAATATACCTATGATGAACTGCACACCTGGTTAGGCTGGCAGGCACGCGCACGGGCGTTTGAGTTTTTGCAGGAAGCAGCAGATGACCCGAATATTAGCATGGATGTATTTGCGTTTGATTTGGATGAACCTGCAGCCTGCTCCATGTTGCTGGATTTTGCCGCACAGGGCCGCCTGCGGATGATACTGGATAACAGCTCAACCCATATTGGCAACATGAGCGACGGCACGCCACAATACGAAGACCAGTTTGAAACATTATTTAAGGCAAGAGCAACAGGTAATGCGAAAATAGTGCGAGGGCACTTTCAGGCGTTGGCGCACTCGAAGGTGTTTATTCAGAAAAAAAACGGGAAAGCCATTAAGGTATTATCCGGATCGACCAATTTTTCGACCAATGGCCTGTATGTAAATGCCAATAACGTTTTGATATTTAATAATGCCAACGTGGCCGCCTTGTATGAGAACTTTTTTGATGCTTCCCTCTTGGGGATGTCAACATTCAAAAATTCAGAATGGGCAACCAAGGGCTTTAGTTTTAACCGCACAGGCCAGCCTGATAATGTTGATGATGCCGGTGTGCCGGATATGATCATCCGCTGCTCGCCGCATACCAAGGCAGACGCCACTGCCGAGTTGCAGGGACTGGCCGACCAGGTGAAAAACGCAAAAGATAATATCCTGTTTGCTATTATGGAGGATGAATCGGGCAGCGCGCTGCTGGAGGAAATACTGAGGCAGGTAGAAAGCGATGAGAAGTTTACTTATGGCATTACAGATACTTCAAAAAAAGTATACCTGTATAAGCCGCATAGCACAAAGGGCATCCATGTGGTAGGGAAAGGCCTGGCACCCAAATTACCCCCGCCATTTAATAAGGAGCCGGGCATACCGGGTATCAGCATACATCATAAGTTTGTTGTGCTCGATTTTAATACCCCGGATGGCGTAGTTTTTTGTGGGAGCAGTAACCTGGCTTTAGGCCCGGAACAACATAATGGTGATAACCTGCTTGAGATACGCGATCAGCACGTGGTGACCGCTTTTGCCATTGAGGCCATCAGGCTGGTTGACCATTTCCAGTTCAGGGATAAGGATAATACGGCCACTAAAAGTGATGTGCCATTGGTATTACATACTGACGATCAATGGGTAGCCAAGTACTATGATGATACGGATATGCATTGCCGCGAGCGTACTTTATTAGCTAAGCACTAAAAATTAAAGCACATGTCAATACTCGATCTATCAACCCCGCCCGCACAGGCAGAAACCCCTGCCGATCTTTCGCGTAAGCAGGAAGCTGTAAAACCAGCTGGTTCTTTTGGCGATATGGCTTTGGCCTTGTCGGGAGGAGGTTTCAGGGCCGCGGCATTTAGCCTGGGCGCCATATCATACCTTAACCGTGCATGGCTAAGCAGTGCCGATGATCCATTGTTAAAGCATATTTCATTCACCACATCAACATCCGGAGGCTCATTAACAAACGCGGTTTACAGCACGGCTATTTTTAAGCCCGGCTTTGTATTTGATGAGTTTTATGAGGGCATGAAAACCTTTATGAATGGCGAAGACCTGCTTACCCGTGTGTTCGACATTTTAACAAATGCCAAAAAATGGAATGAAAAAGGTACTGAAACAATAAATGGCAAGATACAGAAAGTAGAAAAGAGCCATAACCTCATCAATGCTTTTGCGAAGGCTTATGATGAAATGCTTTTCAAAAACTCAGATACCGGCAAAAGCGAAACGCTGGATATCTTTTTTAACCGCCATGCTAACCCGCACCTAAAAACTGTTTGCTTTAACGCTACCGAATTAAATAACGGTATTGCTTTCCGTTTTCAAACCAATGGCTATCCCGATAGTATTTTTACCGTAGGCAACTATTACCTGCATTTTAACAATGCCGATGTAGCGCGCAAGTTAAAGATAAGTGATATAGCGGCAACATCATCCTGCTTTCCATCGGGTTTTGAGCCAATGATATACCCGCATGATTATATTCACCCGGGTTTGCAAAATGTGGATGATATGCTCAAGGCTATTGATTATAAAAACAACAACCCTTTAAAACTGAATACTGTTGTTAACAAACCATTTTGTATGATGGATGGGGGAGTAGTTGATAACCAGGGATTGGAAAGCATGATGATGGAAGATAACTTCCGCGCTAAGCATCCCGATAAAAAGCCATTCGACCTGATGATGGTTTGCGATGTGGGCAGCTATTTTATGGACAGGTTTGAACCTATAGCCGCTACATCAGGCACGGTACAGAACATTACTTTAAAAACAATTAGGAGGGTATTATCGGTAGGGCTTTTGGGCTTGGCTATCAGCATATATTTACTGTTTTGCTGTCCGCAGGCACGTACGATAGGCTTGCTATTGCTGATACCGATGGCGATGATAAGCGCGGTGTATTTGTTTACTAAATATTTAACAGCTAAAAAAATGGAAGGCTTAAACAGTACCCATTTTGGCCGTACCATTGCCCGGTACTTGGGATACTTTGGCAGCCTTAAATTTGGTCTGCTGCAGCAAATGATGATAGCCAGGTTTAAATCGATATTGATGCTTAACCTGAATATATTTTTAGCACAGGAGCGCAGGCAATCGTACAGTTCTTTTTACGGCATGCCGGTTTATAAGAACAGGGCGCTATCATGCTTTATTTACGAGTTTTCATGCCAGCATGACCAGGTTCGCAAAAACAACCTCGAGACAAAAGACGCTGAATGGTGGAAGCCTGCTGAAGCGCAATTAACGCCGAGTAAGCAATTGCAGGATATGGCCACCAAAGCAACATCAATGGCCACTACTTTATGGTTTGATGCCGGTCCGCAAACCATGCGCGACGCGGTGATAGCTTGTGGCCAATTTACCATGTGCTACAACCTGCTCAAACACATTTACCGCCTTGAACTGCTGGATGCATATTGGAAAACAGACAGTGAGCTACAGCAACTAAAGGCAAGGCTATTGGCCGATTGGGCCTTGTTTAATGCCAACCCCGGTTTTATGGTATAATATTAATGATCACTATATTTATAGGCAATACCTAACCATCACATCATGAAAAAGATTACGCTGCTTGCTGGCTTAACAATGCTTATTGTTTTTAATTGTTTGGCACAGGAAGACGGTGTACCCACGGGCTATAAACTAAAGCACTCCATGAGGCTGATAAAAGTTTACCAGGACAGGAATAACAAACCAGACCTGGCAGATTTTAACTTTTGGATAAACGATTATTGGTTTAAGATTGATAAAACCGAAGTGGTAGACAGGGTAGAGTACATTAGGATAACCATACCCACAACCATTAGTTTTAACAATACAACCAAAAAATTTGAACCCGAACCGCATTATGAAAACCCGTTACGGTGGCGCGAACATGGCTGGCCGGATGGCGTACCGATTGATTCGGATGATTTTAACTCGTGGTTATGGATAGCCAAAGCCGATTTTGATGAGTTTAAAGAAGATTACTTTGGTAAGGTACCTTTTCAATTTGTATTTTCCGGTATGGCTATTCCGTTTAAATACCGCCCTGCCGAAGGCACACATGCCAGCTCGATATTGAACGGGGATATCAATATCGGTACATTTTTAGGCATCAGGTTGCCTATATTTAATAATACGGGTGGTATCAATTTCGGTGGCTCGCTGGGAGTAAGCTCCCTGCCGATGAATGCGTCGAACAATCATGGTATTTTAGATAACAGCTCCGAATCAATATCGGGTTTTAACTATGGTGCCGCGGTTATTTTTGATTGGCAAAAGAAGTTCCAGATAGGATTGGTAATGGGATATGATCATGGCGTTGGCGATCTGTCACGCAGTTACATTTACCAGGATAAATCCTGGTTTGCCATATCGTTCAATTATAAATTCCTCGATTTTGATTCGGCGCCATCAAAACCTAAGCAACATAGCGAAAATGAGGTAAGCAAGGCGGGGCATTAGTGCCTTACCTCATCACCTTTACATTCTTAGCCATCACATATTTGGCCCAAAAATCAGTCGGGCTGAGCATTCCTGCTATATCGGACATGCCGCGTGGCATACCGCCGCCACCACCCGGAGGCATTCCTCCACCGCCAAAGCCGCCACCTCCTCCACCGGGGCCCATGCCACCACCTCCGCCACCCATAAACGAGGATGCGCCCGGAAAGATGGCATCGATCTGGATACCGTTCAGTTTAATGTTGTAAACAAACTCTTCGTTGCTCTTGCCGGACAGGTGCAGGTATTTTAAAGGCATAGCCATTTCTATCACCAGGTTACCTTTAGGGTCAAAATCGGCTGTGGCTTTAATACTGTATTCGTTGTATATCGAAATGGTGCTGTCGGGCACATCTTTAGTAAAACCTACCAGTTTAATTTGTTTGGCCGCGCTGATGGCTTTTTTACGCATACCGGCAATGGTTGCCGAGTCTAAACCTCCGCCTCCGGGCGAACTTTGTCCGCCCTGCCCACTTCGCATACGCTGCATGCCCTGCATGATCTGGCTACGCAGGTTGGCAACATCTACTACCGGGAAACCTATTATGTAAGCATTTTTATCTTTCTTTTTACCCGACGGGCTGATGGTAATATCAATACCACCTCCTAATATTTTATTGTTATTAGCCTGGTTGTCCGATTTTATAACGAAGTATAAGTTATTGTCATCATTGGCTATGGTATAATAAATATCTGTGGCCTTATTAAACGCCTGGAAATTATCGCCCCATTCAGTTAGTTTACCATCAACCTTAATGTTGAGAGGTGCCCACAGGCCATCTTCCTGCGCGGCGGGTAGTTTTTGAGCGGTTGCAGAAAAGCTTAATGTTGCAAACAGCATGCTAAAGCCTGCAACGATGGTTTTTGAGTATGTTTTCAAAATAGTTTTATTGATTATCAGGGATACTAATATAGGTAATATTACCTATAGATGCGATACGCCATATATTGTTACAAATGGTTTGGCCTGAATTTATTGTTTGCAGTCAATCGCATCGTTAATGTTACGATTTGGGTATCTGATTAATGAACCTAAATTGTAGTTTTAAGGCATGAAAATTTTGAATAAGCTGGTATGCACCCTGGTTGCCGGGTGCTTGTTAAGTTTACCTGTTATTGCGCAAAATACCGATGAGGCTACCGATATGGTAAAGCAGGGTATTGCCTTGCACAACCAGGGTAAGTATGCCGAAGCCATTGCAAAGTTTAATGAAGTATTAAAAACTGACCCTGCGCATGCTTATGCCAATTACGAAATGGGTTTTTCGCTCTACGTATCAAAAAAAGGAAAGGATGCCATACCTTATTTAGAGAAGGCTATAAAATCGCCCGGCGGCAATATCAGTGCAGGTGCTTATGCTTTGCTGGCCAGTATTTATGATGAAGCCAACGATACTAAAAAAGCGGTAGATATGTACCGCGAGGTGATCAGGATCAATCCTAATTATCCGCAGGTATATTATAATTTCGGGTTAACGTATTTTAGAAACGGGCAATACCAGGCTGCAGAATCATGCGCTATTGAGGCGATAACACAAAACCCTAAAAATGCAAGCAGCCAGCGTTTATACGCGCTGGTTAACTTTCATCAAAATAAAAGAATGAACGCGTTGCTGGGTTTATGCAGTTTTTTACTGTTAGAACCTACGGGGCCCCGGGCGGCAGAGGCTTACAGCAATATCCAGCACATTTTACAGGGCGGTGTACTTGCCGAGGATAAACGTGATACTACACTGGCGCTCTCTACAGAAGACGAAAAGGAGATGAAGGTATTTAACGTAGGGATACAGCTTACTACGAGTTCGGCAAAGGCAAAAAATCTTTCAGGGGCCGACCAGTTGGAATTTGAGTTTAAAAATATTATCGCTTTTGCCGCGGCGCAATCGGAAAAGAAAACAGATTTTACCAAAACTTTTTTCGATAAGTTTTTTGTGGATTACCTAAATAAACTTGCCCTGAGTAACAGTATGCCGGCTTTTGCACATTCTGTTGCCGCAATAAAGGATTCGAGGGAAGCAACATGGGTAAAGGCCAATCCCGATCAGGTTACAGCTCTGGCCGAGTGGATCAAAACCACTGACAGGCCGTTGTGAAGGCCCGATCCATTCAATGTTTAAATATTATTTTTATTTAGACTGATTCTTATTAGTTTTGTGCGCTTGATCACATACAAGAGTAGCAGACTATATGAAAAAAATCCTTATCATCATTTTTACCATCAGCACCTTTGTTGCGCAGGCGCAAAAGAATGTGCTTTTAGATCAATCATTCTGGCAAACGCAGCCCGATGTAGCGGCTATAAAAGCTGAGATAGAAAAAGGGAGCAATCCTTTGCAATCAAACGCGATGAGTATGGATGCCGTAGTGATGGCTATAAATGCCCAGGCGCCAAATGCATCAATTGAGTATTTGTTGAGCCTGCCTGGCAGCGATGTGAATAAGCTTACTCATGATGGCCGCACCTATTTGCATTGGGCCGCAACCCGTGGCAATGTTGAAATAACAGAATACCTGCTTAACAAAGGCGCTAAAATTAATATTGAAGATAGCCACGGCACAACACCTTTAACGTTTGCTGCCGGTAGCGGCCAGCAGAATACCAAAATATACGACCTGTTGGCAGCACATGGTGCTGACCTGAAAAAAGAGGTGAACGAGGATGGTGCCAATGTTTTATTGTTAGCTGTTGCTAATGATAAAGAGTTGGCATTAACAAATTATTTTGTATCAAAAGGGATCGACCTGAATAGTAAAGATGCGGCAGGCAATAATGTTTTTGGATATGCTGCAAAGTCAGGCAACGTTGATCTGTTAAAAACACTGTTACAAAAAGGCGTAAAACCTAATGCCAATGCCATGCTGATGGCGGCACAAGGCGGCGGCGGCCGCCGCGGTGGTGGCGGTGCAACGCTGGCCACCTATCAGTACCTTGAAAGTTTAGGTATCAAGCCAACCGCGACTGCTAAAAATGGTGAGAATGTATTGCATGCCCTTGTTCGTAAGCAAAACCAGAACGATATTATCCAATACTTTATTACTAAAGGGGTTGATGTTAACCAGGCTGATGAAGAAGGCAATACGGCATTTATGAATGCGGCATCTGCAAACCGTGATACGGCGGTGTTGGCCCTACTACTGCCAAATGTGAAAAATATTAACCAGGCTAATCTAAAAGGTGCAACGGCATTAACCCTGGCTGTGCGTAATTCGGCTGATGTGATGAATTACCTGATTGCTAAAGGTGCCAATGTAAATGTATTAGACAAAACCGGCAATAACCTTGCTTACTATGTTATTGAAGCTTACCGCCCGCAAGGGCAGGGCTTTGGTGCCCAGGGCGGTGGCGGCAGGCCACAAGGCGGGCAAGCTGCAGCAGGTCAGGCTGAGCGCCAGTTTAACGCGCCAAGGGCTGATGATTTTGATACCAAACTGCAGGTACTAAAGGATAAGGGGTTGAACATTATCGCCCCGCAAAAAAACGGAAATACCCTTTACCATTTAGCTGTAGCTAAAAATGATGTATCTTTACTTAAACGTCTTGAGCCATTTCATATTGATATTAACAGTAAAAATAATGAGGGTTTAACCGCGTTACATAAAGCAGCGCTTATTGCAAAGGACGATGTGATGTTGAAATACTTGCTATCAATAGGTGCTAAAAAAGATGCTGTGACTAATTTTAAGGAAACAGCTTTTGACCTGGCTGCCGAAAATGAATCACTGTCGAAAAACAATGTATCTGTTAATTTTCTTAAATAATTATGATATCTAAAATTTATACAATAGCTGCCTTGTTACTGGCGCTAACATTTGCCAAACCAGAAGTAGCGGTAGCCCAGGCCACTAACAAATACAAGTGCATGATACAGATGACCAGTTACATGGGCGAGGGCGCTTACATTGTTATTTCGCTGATAGATAGTAAAGGCGCTTATGATAAAACCCTGTACGTATTGGGTTCAAATAAAAAATGGTACAAAACGTTAAAAGAGTGGCACCAGTTTTATGCTAAAAACCCTTCTAACATCAGCGCTATTACCGGGGCTTCGGTTACCGGCGGCGACCGTAGTGTTAACGTAATAGAAATTGAAACCTCGAAAATAAACGCCGGATATAAAATTAGATTTGAAAGCGCCGTTGAAGATAAAGCTTATAATGTAAAAGACCTGGAGATACCGTTGACCACAGAAACGCTGGCCGCTAAGAATGATGGTACAGGCTATATCCGTTATGTACGCTTTAGTGCTAACTAAGCTTATCGCTATTAAAGTATGACCATTTCTGTTTGGAGATACAGCCACCTTGCATTGGCTGTATCTTCTTTTTTATTACTTACGCTGGCTGCTGTTACAGGCATTATACTTGCATTTCAACCTATAACCGAAAAAATACAGCCTTACAATGCCGATGGGTTTAACAAGTTAACGCTTGCCCAAACTTTGCCTGTACTGCGTAAAACCTATCCGGGCATTACGGAACTATCGGTTGATGCCAACAGGTTTGTACAGGTAAAGGGTACCGATGGACAAGGCAAAAAGCTGTTAGCTTATATCGACCCGCAAACAGGAAAAGTATTAGGCATACCCGGTAAAAAGAGCGAGTTTTTTGATTGGGTAACGGCACTGCACCGCTCATTATTTTTACACGAGGCCGGGCGCTTTTTTATAGGTATTACAGCTTTCCTTTTGTTGCTTATTACCGTTTCCGGGACAATGCTCATCATCCAGCGGCAGGGTAGTATAAAGCGTTTTTTTACCGTTATAGCACGAGACAATTTCTTCCAGTATTACCATGTGGTGCTGGGGCGTTGGTCATTGGTACCAATATTTATTATCGCGCTAAGCGGAACGTATTTATCAATGGCCCGTTTTGGCCTTGTTGGTAAAGCCCAAAAGCTACCGGTGATTAATATTGACAATATAAAATCAGCTCCCGAAAAGCCAGCCGCTGATTTTGCTGTATTTAGAGATACGAAGCTTTCAGAAATAGAATCGGTTGAGTTTCCTTTTTCTGAGTTCCCGGAAGATTACTATATCCTCAAACTTAAAACCGGCCAGATAGCTGTTAATCAATTTACCGGTGATATATTGAGCGAGGTTAAATACCCTGCCGCTGTAATGTTTACTAACCTGAGCCTTTCACTACATACCGGCCGGGCAAGCATAATATGGGCAATAATACTGGCAGTAGCATCGGGCAATATCCTGTTCTTTATTTATTCAGGCTTTTCCATTACTTTAAAAAGGAGGGCAAATCGTACTAAAAACAAGTATACCGCTGCTGATAGTAAATACATTATTTTGGTGGGATCGGAAAATGGCAGCACTTTCCGTTTTGCAAACAGCATTCATCAGCAATTAATTAAAGCAGGAGAGCAATCATTCTTAACCGAACTGAACAGCTATGCTATTTTCCCCAAAGCGGAACACCTTATTGTGCTTACCGCTACTTATGGCCTGGGTGATGCGCCAACTAATGCTGCAAAATTTGCTGCCTTACTAACTAAATACCAGCAAACGCAAAAAGTAAGCTATTCTGTGCTGGGCTTCGGGTCGTACGCCTATCCTGATTTTTGCAGGTTTGCATACGAGGTTAATCAATTGCTATCGCACCAGGACTGGGCATCGGCGCTTACGGATATTCATACAGTGAATGACAGATCGCCTGCCGAGTTTAGCCTCTGGGCCGAAGCCTGGTCGCAGCAGGCAGGTATTACCATTAATGGCATATTGCCTGAAACGCCGGGTGTAAAGCAGGAACTGGATACTTTTGTGGTAACCGGCGGTATTGCAGCTACGCGCAATGATGGAACATTCTCCATCAATTTAAAAGCTAAACGGAAGCTGCGTGCAACATCCGGGGATTTGCTGGCAATTTATCCGGCAAATGACCATCGTGAAAGGCTATATTCTATTGGCGTTATTGATAACGAAATAAGATTAAGTATCAGGCTGCATGCAGACGGGCTTGGTTCGGGGTTTTTGCACCGATTGAAAACAGGGGATAAGCTACGTGCACGTACAGCGATCAATGAGCATTTTCATTTCCCTACCGGGGCGCCTCAAGTGATCATGATATCTAACGGAACAGGTATAGCCCCGTTTTTAGGGATGATCAACCAAAACAGCGGAAAAGTGCCTTGCCATTTGTATTGCGGTTTCCGTGAACAGGCATCATACGGGATGTATCAAAACTTGCTTGAAGAAAGCAGGGAAGCAGGTAAACTTGATAAGCTGAGTATCGCCTTTTCGCGCGAGGGTAGCAGGCAATACGTTGGCGATCTGATAGCCAATGATGCGGATATTATAGCTGCCGTGCTCAAAAAAGGCGGCGTGTTGATGATATGTGGCTCACTCACCATGCAAAAAGATGTGATGAGGTTGCTGGAAACTATCTGTATAACAAAGACGGATAAGGGTTTGAGTTTTTACCAATCGCATAACCAGGTACGTACAGATTGTTATTAGCAAGATTGGTTACTTGTTGAGCTGATGCTTTTTAAAATGTAACTGTGGCGATGAAAAGATCTGGCCTTCATCAGTAATGATAATATAATGATAAGCCGGGAATTGCTTGATAAACTTAAGCGCGGCATCTTTTCCTAAAACCATCATAGAAGTACTGAAGCCGTTGGCGCGTTCGGCACTGGGACCAAAAATACTTACACTAATGAGGCCGGTTGCGGGGTAGCCCGTGGCCGGATTAATGATATGCGAATATCGTTTGCCGTTAAAAACAACAAATTTTTCATAGCTGCCTGAGGTAACCACGGCGCTTTGCTTTAAGGGTATGGCGGTAATAATGGTATCCTCTTTAAATGGGTTGGTGATACCAATGTTCCAGTAGCTGCCATCGGGCTGCCTCCCCCAGGTACTCATATCGCCCGATCCATTAACTATGCCGGCTTTAATACCTTTGGCTAACATTAACTTACGGCATTTGTCGGCAGCGTAGCCTTCGCCCAAAGCGCCGAAACCGATCTTCATACCCTTTAGCTTTAAAAATATGGTAGAGTGTACACTATCCAGTATGATGTTTTTATAGCCCACTTTTTCAACTGATCTTTTTATCCCTTCGGGTGTTGGCATGGCCGTCATGGAGCCATCAAACTTCCATATCCTGTCCATTGCCGCAAAGCTGATATCAAAAGCGCCATCGGTAAGCCGTGATAAATTGAGCGCCCGTTTAGTGAGGTCGAACACTTCTTTTTTTACCTTAACAGGTTTAATACCTGCATTACTGTTTACCTGGCCTATCTGTGTTTCGGGCTTCCAATCGGAGATGAGATTCTCTATGCGGCTAACTTCTGCAATAACGACGTCTATATTTTGTTCGGCCGTGAGTGAATCTTTTGCGACAATAGTTATTTGCCACCTGCTGCCCATTAGTTTAGTAGTTCTGTTGCGCAACACCTGCGCGTTTGCTATAAGTACAGGCGATAATAAAAGGAGTAAGAGTACTTTTTTCATGATTAAGATTGCACCCAAAGGTCGTAAAAAACACTTTTAGCAAAGAATATTGGCTAATCTATTTTTATTTAAAATTAATCTAAATAAGATTTGGAATTTTAAATCGGGGTATATACTTTTGCGCTGATTAGAATTAATCTAAATAAGAATATGAAACACCTATATCAACCTTTGACTTACATTATCACTGTTTTATTAGTTGTGCTGCAATTGCAGGCATTCGCGGAAAATGCGGGCGGCACAATTTCGGGAACGGTAACCACCAGCGATGGTAGCCCCGCTCAATTTGTAACCATATTTGTTAAAGAAGCTAATAGAGCGACCGTTACATCCGAAACCGGGTATTACCAGCTAAAAGGTATCAAAGCCGGAACTTATACCTTAAGAATAAGCTTTACAGGCTTACAAACCCAGGAAAAAACCATTACGGTTATAGCCGGTAAAAATCTCCAAACTGATTTCCAACTGGTAGAAAATGCCAATAAACTTGCCGAAGTACAGATAAAGGCCAATAGGTCTGCAAACCAAAAGGTTGTTAGTTTAGGTAAGGGTGGTATATCTGCTAAAGATATGCCCCAGGCGAGCCAGATAATAAGCAGTGAAGTAATTAACGACCAACAGGCCAACCGCCTTGCCGACGTAATAAAAAACGTGAATGGTGTAGCCATAGGCGAGAACCGTGGTTCGGTAAATGAATCGTTTTTTGCACGCGGTTACAGCCTTGGCACAAACAATGTACTCAAAAATGGTTCACGTTCGTCAACAGGCGGATCGCCGGAGGCCAGTACATTGGAATCTGTTGAGGTTTTAAAAGGTAGTGCGGCACTACTTTACGGTGGTGTTACAGGTGGCGCGGTAGTAAACCTGGTTACCAAAAAACCAAAGTTCAACTATGGTGGCGAAGTAAGCTTACGTGCAGGCAGCTACGGCTTTTATAAACCTATTGTTGATGTTTACGGCCCTATTTCAAAAAGCATCGCCTTTCGTGTAATTGCAACTAAAGAGAATGCCAACAGCTACCGTGATTATGTAAAAACAGATCGTTTTTATGTTAACCCTTCGCTATTGTTTAAAATAAGCCCAAAAACAGAATTAATAGTTCAGGGCGATTACCTGAAAAGTAATTACACACCCGATTTTGGTATCGGTACTGTAGCCAATAAAATTGTTGATATTGGCCGCAATGCCTTTGTAAATGCAACATGGGCCTATAATAATACCAACACAATTACAGCGCAGGCCAATCTTACTCATAAATTCAACGAAAACTGGAAATTGAACGCGTTAGTTGCATACCAAAATTATACCCGCGATTACTTTTCGGCAGAGCGCCCATTTGCTCCGTTGGCAGATGGTGTTGCAGCACGTAACCTTACCCGTTCAAAGTCAAAAGAATATACTAATAACCAACAAATCAATTTAACCGGTAGCGTGAATACCGGGGCGATTAAACATACACTTTTAGTTGGTCTTGATGCAGATCAATCGCAAACTACCAGTAATACTTTTTTAATTAATAACAGTTCGGCTACTTACAATTATGGTAACGTTACACTAACCGACCCGTCAACATATGTTACCCGTACCGATATACCCGATACAAGAATAATAAGCAATACATTTACACCTGTATATAGAATGGGTGGATTTGCTCAGGACCTGATCAGCGTGACTGAAAAATTTAAGGTACTGGCCGGTATAAGGTATACCTACCAAAAACAGCCTCAGGCCGGTTTATATAACGAAGATACCAAAGTAACTACATCCAGCGCCACTGTTGGTACAGATGCCAAGGCCTTTTCGCCAAAATTCGGCTTGATATACCAGCCAATAAAAAGTACCTCTCTTTACGTAAGCTACGCTAACAACTTTACCACAAATACAGGTACCGATGTTAACCTGGTACCTTTGGGTCCATCAATAATTGACCAATATGAGGCCGGTATCAAAAATGATTTTTGGGATGGTAAATTGTCATTGAATGTTACGGCCTATACAATAGCCAATAATCGTTTTGCACAAACCGCATTATATAAAGGAGATGGAACGCCCAATGCTGATGCCACCATTAAAGAATTTAGTGGCAGCACCAAAAGCGATGGTTTAGAAATAGATGTAACAGGTAAAATATCGAAAAACCTATACTTTTTAGGTGGTTACAGCTACAACTATTACCGCTATACCAAAACACTGGCTACAGGTATTACAGAAGGTGAGCGTATTGTAGGAAGTATTGGAAATACCGGTAACGGAACTTTATTTTATACTTTTTATAAAGGTAACTTAAAAGGTCTGAAATTAGGCGCATCGGCATATTATACCGGCGACAGAAACAGTGGCTATAATTCAGTTAAATCGGGCACTGCACGCGGGCCAATAATTCCTGTTGCTGCCTTCACCACATATGATCTTTCTGCAGGATATGCTTTCAAACAATGGTCATTGTTAGGGAAAGTATCTAACATTACCAACGAGATCAGTTATTTAGTTCACGAAAACTATAGTGTAAACCCTATCCCGCCGCGTATGGTTAGTGCTACATTAGCTTATAAGTTTGGTAAATAAACATTACCAAAATAACATTAAACAATGCCCCTCTGAAGTGATCGCTTCAGGGGGGCATTGTTTTTTAAGTAAGGCTGATGCAGGTAAGCATAAAAAAGGCCGCAGCTTGGGCGGCCTTTAAAAAGTAAGCGGTTAATTATGGTATTTTATCCAGTGGCGGGATATTGCTTTCTGAGCCTGCGTATCCTTTGCTTTGGTTAATGTGGCCATTTATATTCAAATCAATATCAGACTGTGGTATTGGCCATAAAACGTGATAAGGTGAAATGGTGAAGTGATTACCTGAGTTAGTTACCACTGCAGGGTTTTTATAAAAATCGTTCTTCTCCATAATACGGTCGTAAAAAAAGTTATTCTGCGAGAAGGTAGCTACGTTATAGGTTTTACCGGTGTATGATGGTATGCCTGTTTGCGCAAATATAAAAGCTATGCGGGTAAGCTCGGTTTTACGGGGTTCTTCCCAGTATAATTCGCGTTGGCGCTCATCCAGTATAGTTCCAATGGTTATTTTGGTTGGATCGGTAAAAAGGGTAGCCTGCGCGCGCGCCCTAACCACATTTAAATCGGCCATGGCCAGGGCTTGTTGCCCTTTCCAAACATATGCTTCGGCACGCAAAATGTAAGTTTCGGCTTCGCGGAATACATACCAATCTGTGTTTGTACCACGCGGTGGACTCCACCATTTATCGGATGTGGCATTCAATATGTTTACGCCGCCCGGGTTTACAAATATTTTGTAATGAGGCCAGCTAAACCATGCACGTATGGTATCTTTAGCGCCGTTCAAAAACACGCTGTTTACTGTTGCTGCGGTGTATTGTACCAGGTGTGTGCCGTAGGCTGCAGGATCGGCAGCGCTGCCGCTTTTTAATGCCGCGTTGTTGTAAACAAGGTCAGTCATGTTTACCCAATTGCCCGGTGCGTGGCGCAGATCAGGGCCGCTATCTGTCCATATTTGTTGTGTAGCGTAGGATGTTGGGCGTGCACGGCCAATACCACGGCCATAATAATAAGTAAGCGGAAACTCTGCTGTTACCGCATCAACAATACCGGGTTTGTGCAGGCCCGGGGTCAAAATAGTTCCGTTATGCCACATGGGTACATTGTTGCGCATAATTTGCGAACCGTTAGGCGTAGCGCCATCTAATGTTTCGCGGTCTATCACGTTAAGGATAGCTTCCGTATTTGTTCCTAATGATTTGTTTTCGGGGCGGTGCAGGTCCCAGATTACATTATGCGTAGGGTCGCCGGCAACAATGCCAAAACGGGTAGTCATCAAATGATAAGGACCGTTTATAATGGCTGATGATGCTGCAATAGCATCGTCAAACAAGCCTAATGCTAAATCAACTTTTGTAAGCAAATGGTTTGCCGCGCCTTTTGATATTTCGCCTTTATCGGGCGACACAGGCAAGTTTGTTGCTGCAAACTCAAGGTCGGTTTTCATTTGTTTCAAAATTACCATACGTTGCGTAGAGTAATAGGATACGTTAACTGCCGTTTCTTCCTTTAAAATTAAAGGAACATCGCCAAACTGGTGTACCAAACGGTAATAACGGTACGCGCGGTGAAAGTAAGCCGCTCCCAAAACTGCATCGCGGGCAGCCGGGGTAGGCCAGGTGGCATTGTTAATACGGCTGATGATAACGTTAGCATCATGTACGCCCTGCCACCACATATACCAATAGCGGCCTATTTTGTTATAATCATCACTATCCAGATTAGCGGTAGGGGTAATACGCGCGTTCAGATCCTGCGCGGGGGTAGTTTTGTCTGTGGTACCTTCAACACCCGAATCGGTGAAGATGGATTCAGTAAGCATAGGCGCGGCGTCTCCAAAATACTCAATACGCAGGGTAAGGTTCAGGTTTTCAATTGCATTTTTAAATGCGGCAGGGGTTGTTAAAGTTACGTCGGGCGTAAGTTTTGACGGAGCCTCTGGTACCAGGTCACTTCGTTTGGTACAACTGTCCGAAAGGATAGTAACGAAACATGTTAACGCTACTACAATGCCTTTATTTATCTTTTTCATATCTACAGTAAATTCAATGATCGTTTAAAAAGTTACGTTTAAGCCAACTGAAAAAATTCGGGGAGTTGGCCCGTTATTTTGAGGATCCCATAGGTCCCAATCGGGTGCATAAACAAACATGTTATTTGAGCTTGCAAATATTTTAGCGCTTTGCACGCCAATTTTTTGTAATAGGCTTTTGTTAAAATTATAGCCTAACGATACATTTTGAACCCTTACGAATGAAGATTTGCGCCAAACGTTGATGGTAGTACCTTCTGAGCCTGAGCTAAGGCGTGCATAATTGTCAATTTGGTTGTCTGCTGTCCAGTAAGGTAAAACGTACGAACTCATGCGGGCAAAACCTACACTGCCGGGGTTATTAAGCGCCGAATTAAACTGCGTAAGCTGCCCGATAGAAGATACCAGCAGGATAGAAAGATCGAAGTTTTTATAGATGTTAAAATCGTTACGTAAGGACCAGTTGAATTGCCCCGTCTTTGAACCAAGAAATTGTTTATCATCATTGGTATAAACATGGTTGCCGTCAAGATCTTCCAGCTTAAAATCGCCGGGCTTAGCGCTGTAGGTGGCTGCTTCTGTAGCTTCGCTGGTTTTCCATACGCCCAAAATGTTATAGTCCCAAACGGCAGCAATATCATGGCCAATAAACCAGCCATTGCCAATGTCATTGTTCTCCACCATGGTTGTATTGCCCGATGCATCAATAACCGGGTGAGCACCATATAAGTGAACAATTTTATTGCGGTTAACAAAAAAAGTACCGCTGGCATCCCAGTTAAAGTTTTTACTTTTCCAGATCTTTCCACTTAACGATATTTCGAAACCCCGGTTATTAACCTCCCCAACGTTTGTTAAAACGCTGGAGTTATTGCCGGCAAAGGTGGTTCCTGTAATAGGTATCTGCGAATCGTTATAGCCTTGCACTGCTAATAGCGCACGTTTTACTATTTGGTCGGTAGTTGAGCGGTTGTACACATCAATACTGCCACTTAACCGATTATTAAACAGGGTAAAATCCAAACCGATGTTTGTACCTGTTGTACGTTCCCACTTTAAATCACTATTTTGAAGCGAGCTGCCAAATAATGTTGAATTGTTTGTTACCACACCTGCCGAACTTACAGTGGCATATTTACCGGTTGTAAGAATGGCCAATGCTAACGAAGGATCGGCAGTGCCGGTTGTTAAACGGTTACCGTTAGCACCATAACTTATACGTAATTTGGCGTAGTTAAGCCATTTAAACCTGTCGGCCTTCATAAAACTTTCGTCAGACAATATCCAGGCGATAGCCGCCGAAGGGTAGGTTGACCGCGGATTATTCAAACCAAATACCGAGAACCCGTCGCGGCGGATGGTACCCGTCAATATATAACGGCCCAATAGCGAGTAATTGATACGCCCCATTAAGGCATCGGCGTTGTAAACGCGGTCGTCACTGCTTTCAACAGGTAAAGTTCCGGCACCAATGCTGTGCGAGCCTAATACATCACTCGGGGTTAAGCCTGAGTTTGCAGTAGCGGTATACCAGGTTTGATATTTTTCTTTATTTAATAAAGCTGTTATATCAATGTTATGGATGCCAAAAGTTTTGTTCCAGTTTAATATGTTATCTATCTGGTATTTATACCTGTTTTCTGTGGTGCGCGATATCTCGCCACCCTTTAACTCATTAGGGTTAGCAACAGGGATAAAGTTTGAGTTGCGATAAGATTCGATATCAGGGCTGAAATTTACAGTGTATTGGATACCAAAAGGCAGCTTTACTTTGGCATACAAGTTTGAAAACAGTGTATTTTGTATAGCGATGGTTTCATTATAAACTGTCGCCAAAAACGGGTTACGCTGATTTAAACCACTATCATCTGTATCAATACGGCGTAAGCTGCCATCGGGATTATAAAAATCACCGTATGGCGATGAATTGATGATCTGGTTCCAGTCGGCTTCGTTGCCGCCTTCATCCCGGTTGGCAAATTGTGAGGTAATACCAAAGGTGAGATATTTGGACGCTTTACCCTCAAAGTTTACACGGAAGCGGTAGTTTTTGTATTCGCCACCATTAATAAGGTTTTCATTATCTGTAAAGTTTGCAGATACATAATAATTGGTAAGGTCTGTACGGCCGGAAACACTGGCCGTATAATCCTGGCGCAAGCCATTACGGAAAACAAGTTTACTCCAATCGGTAGTGTTACCTGCAAAATAATTTTTTATCTCGTTTGCCTGTAAGCCTAAGCGTTGCAACCAAACGGTAGTAGGGTCGCCGGTTGATGTACCCATAAATTGTGCAAGGGTAACACCATCGGGCAAGGCGTTGGGGTTGCTGTAAAAATAATACGGATTGGTTGTATTTGAGCTACGGGCACCATCGGCACGCCAGTTTAAAAAGCCTTCCGGGTCATAGTATTTCTGATTTTTTTGTAATTGTGATACGCCAACGTTCATATTAAAAGCAATTTGCGGAGGCCCGTTTTTACCCTTTTTTGTGGTAATAGCTACCACGCCCGATGCAGATGCCGAGCCATATACCGCAAGCGCGCTTGGATCGCGCAAAACATCCAGCCGCTCAATATCATTTGGGTTGATATCCTGTATCTGCCCCTGAAAGATCACACCATCCAATACAATTAATGGCGTTGTATTAGCCGATAACGAAGCCTTACCGCGAATTTGCATATCTCCGGCACCGCCACCTTTGGCAGATGTATTCATGGCTACGGTAATGCCCGGTACGTTGCCCCTGATGAGGTCGGTAACGCTTGTCGGGTTTTCGTTCTCTAATTTTTCGGCCTTAACGCTCGATATGGCGCCGGTAACATCTTTAACAGCCCGGGTACCGTAACCAATTACAACAATTTCGTTCAGTTGTTTGTTGGCATCGGTCAGGGTTACGTTTATGGTGGTTTTGTTGGCAATTTCTATCTCCTGAGTAGTAAAGCCCAGGCTGGCAAATACCAAAGTGCCGGTAGCGGGAGCATTGATGCTGTATTTACCATTAGCATCTGATGATACAGCGGTGGTGGTACCTTTAATTTTTACTGTTACGCCGGGAATGGTTATGCCCCCGGCATCTTTTATTGTTCCTTTAACGGCGATGTTTTGGGCATAAACGCTAAAATAACTTACTAATAAACTAATAATGAGTAGAGTAATTTGTTTTTTCATAATTTAAGTTTGTGTGTTAATTGGTTTGAACAATACAGTGATAGTTGTACTGTTATGAAAGGCCAAACCTTGTCTGGTTTTCATATGGTACGGCAAAAACCGCAGACTAATAAATACGATCTGTCATTTAAGCATTACTAAGTTTACAATGGGAGTGACCCCGTTAATTGGCAGGGGTAAATTTAGGCGACATTAAATGATAAAAACAAGTAAAAAATTACGTAAATACTTGATAATTAGTATATTAATGTAATTTTTATACGCTTTAACAACAATGTTAAAATAACATAACATGTTGATTGGGTGCTGTATCGCAAACAATTATACGCTTTGTAAAAAAGGAGCGATACGGTTTATTAGCAATCAAAATTTTGTGATAAAGGCACTTTACAGTGTATTTTGTACACGCTAAAATCCCTTTTTAGTGGGAAAAAAGGCAATATGTGTCAGTTTGATAGTTATTATTTCGGCGTGAAAGTGGCAAATGATAATATTTGTTTAAGCTTTTTGATGAATATCTTAAACCCGAATACGATGTTTTACTAAAACGGGGGAGTGTCTGTACTATCCTGCAAATTACTATCTTAGATATTATTTAAAGCCATGAGAAGAATTATTTTGTTGACAGCTATTTGCGGCTTTATCGCGTTTCGATCTGCTGCGCAATTAAAACCTATCCCCTCAGGTGTGTTTCATTGGGCTGAAATGCCGGTGACAAAGAGTAGCGATCGAGAAGGCCGGAAGATAACAAACGGTTCGACCGCCGAACTTGAACTTTTTGACATACATGCCACCACACAGTTTAAAGGTGCTGTAGCTAAACCGGGGCATGCGCAAACAGATATTGAAGAACTGATTTTTGTTAAAGAAGGTACCATGAAATTTACGATGGGCCCCACCGCTAAAGTTTTAGGCAAGGGCAGCATCATATTAATACCCCCGCACCAAATGCAGGCTATTGAAAACGTAGGTGATGGGCCGCTTACCTATTATGTAATGATGTTTAGAGCCAAAAAGCCGGTTGATATGGAGCGCTCTGCAAAGGCAGGAGGGCCGGTAATGTTAAATGCCGACTCGCTTAAATACGTAGCCTCGGCAAAGGGCGGGGGGATAAAATATTTTGACAGGCCAACCGCTATGCTGGGACATCTGGAAATGCACATTACCGAACTGAAGGGTAAAGGCCCGAGCCATGCTCCACATACCCACCTTGATACCGAGTTAATTATTATGTTAGAGGGCGATACTGAAATGACCATTAACGGTAAAACTTATAATGGCACCGCCGGCGATATTTACCTGGCTAATAGTAACGAGATGCATGGTATTGGCAATGCTAAAGATGCACCATGCAAGTACCTTGCGATAAGGTGGTGGTAGTTTGTGTGCTCAACGCAGTGGATAAGCCAAATCAAGGCGGTAATGGTAGTTTGCCTGATATTGGTGCCCGGAAAATGATCTATCCCGATTATTGACTTAAATGATAAGATTTACTTTACATTAAGCTCCAGTGTAGTACATAGAGGATCTAATTGGTCTGTAGTAAGTACAAGCCTGGTTCCTGACTGATCGTGCAGGATCTTTATCGGCATGCCCCCTAATACCTTACCGGATGTAACCGTTTTGCCAATTTGGGGTAAGTTAATTTCGGATGAGCCATCAGGCATTTTTACAATATGAATGTATACTTTATTACCTTTTTGCGTAGCGCCGTAAAATCCATCGACAGGCTGAAACGGCCCTGGTCGGGTAGCATAAATGCTTTCTCCATATTTTTTCAGCCATGTGCCTACCTCTTTTAACCTGGCCACATGCGCAGGCGGAATTACACCATCCGGGTCGGGGCCAATGTTCAATAACATATTGCCTCCCCGGTCAACCGTATTAACAAGCATGGTTATAATATCTTTTAACGACATGAGGTTTTGTGTTGTATTGTATCCCCAGCTCGATCCGTTAAGGTTTAAACATTTTTCCCATGGAATGGGGATAATTGGCCCTTTAACTGCCGCCCCGCCTTCGTTGGTTTCAAAATCACCAACCATGCCTGATCTTGGATTAATTACAATATCGGGCTGATATTTTCTAACCATCGCATTAAGTTTTAGCGGCTCCCAAAACCAGGCGGCATCCGCATCGCTGCCTTTGTGTGCCAGCCAGCCACCATCGTACCATAAAATATCAATCTTGCCATAGTTTTTCATTAACTCTTCAACTTGTCCATAAGTTTGCTTTTTCATCAAAGCTGCATTTTCGGGAAGCCCCTTTGGGTCAAAGTAGCCAGGGAAACGCCAATCGAGCGGTGAATAATAGATGCCTGCTTTTAAACCAGCCTTTCGGCAAGCATTGGTATATTCCTTAACAAAATCGCGATGGGCCGCGGTTTCCCAGCTATCAAAATGGCGGTAACTTGCCGCACTGTTCCACATAGCAAAACCATCATGGTGCCGTGATACCATAACCATGTATTTCATACCCGCATCTTTGGCAACCTTTGCCCATACATTGGCATCAAAATTTTTCGGCTTAAACTGATCAGCCAGTTTTGCATATTCATCAGCAGGTATCTTCTGATTGAACATCGTCCATTCTCCCGTGGCAGGTATCGCATATAATCCCCAATGAATAAACATTCCGAATTTTTGGTCTTCCCACCATTGCATTTTTTCGGGCGGTAAATTTAAACCAGCGGCTGATACGCCGTTACCCGGGTTCTTTAAACCAGCATAATTTGCCTTTTCCATTGATTTTCGTTCATCTGCACCCATGTTTTGTGCATACACGCCAAACGGGAGGCTCAAAAACAATGACATCAAAAGTTTAATTCCTGGTTTCATACATTACTGTTTTTCCGGCACAGTAAGTTTTTTTCTTACCATGTTATACAGTTAAGACAAATAATATTGGAAATATACTCTTAAAAAATATATTTGTTGTGGCAATTGTGTTATTTCAAACAATTGTATATCTCATCCGCATTTAATAACAGAATCTGTTACCAGGCCAGCAAATTGGTCAACAATAAATGTAGTATTAAAAACCTAAGTACCGGCTTTTGAGTAAATTCATCATATAAACATTATTTGCCCACTGATCTGAGATGGGCTTTTGCGAATAAGGCAGGTGCACCATATAAGGGTATGGGCCAAACTCAGGAGTAATAGTTACCAAAGCATTAGCGTCAAGCCGCTTACGGTTAATAACCTTATCCCACCAATTTAAATGATGTTGTAGTGCTTCCTGCCATTCGGGTGCTGCGGGATCGGGTACTTGCGGGCCTTCGGGATAACCAAGGCGGGCGTGTATATGTTCGGTACGTTCAATGGCTAAGGCCATTGCATCGGGTTGGTCCTCTAAAAAAGACTCTGCCACATTCACCCAGTGCGAGGCATCGAGTGTGATACGCAGGTTGGGCAGCCGCGTCAAATAATCAAAGGTAATATGTGCCGCAAAAGTAAACTTATTGCGGTGCGTTTCGTGTAATACTTCTACGCCACAGTCGGCAGTATGCTTTGCCGCGCGTTCTACCAGCTTTTTATTCTGTTCAAAAGTAAAATAGTCTTTTCCTGTTTGCGAATCTATTTTTAGCGCTTTGTAAGGCTTTACCATATCAAGCCAGCCCGAGTAGTTATCAAAGTGTTTTGCAAAGTCGGCATCGTAAGTACCGTAATGCTGCGGGATAGCTATGAGGTTATGCTTTTCAAAATTATCCCATGCTTCATCTAATTCGCTTATGGCAACATTGTTAGGGATGCCATATTCAACACCATCATAGCCTTCGTCTTTCACCTGTTGGCAAAATACGTTCCAGCTAATTTGCTCACATCCCCAACGGGGGCAAAAAAATTTAAGTTCCAATTTGCGGTATCCTGTTATTTTACTTTAAGCGTAATTTCGTCTTCCTTTTGCAGGAAATCTCTGTCGGCAGATAAACCTTTTGCTCCCGAAGCCATAATGGCATTATTGGGTACGGTTTGCACCGGTGTAATGCAGGACAAATTCTTTTCGCGGAAAGGCTTATTATAACTCAGGTTGTAAGCCGATATCATCGACCAACGCGGTTTATCGGAAGTATTAGCTTCGGACATGTGCAAGGTGTTCGGATGGAAGAACAACAGGTCGCCGGGTTCTAACTCAACATATACACGCTCAAAGCGACCAAGTGCTTCGTTTACAAAGTCCATATCGGCCCCCTGCTGCTCACCCACAAAACTATGTTCAATACGTCCTGTTTTATGTGAACCTTTCAGCACCTGTAAGCAACCGTTTTTTACAGTTGCTTCGGTAAGGGCAAGCATTACGCTGATGAGCGCATCGGGGAACAGGAACCCGTTTTTATACCAGTAACCATAATCCTGGTGCCATTCCCAGGCACCGCCTACCTGCGGCTCTTTCTGCATCAGTTTGGAGTGAAAATGACATACCTCACCCTCGCCAAGCAAATCCTGGATCGACTGCACCAACGCCTCGCTGCGGGTTAACAAACCATAGGCATCATCGCCGGGGGTAAACCAAAGCGTAAGTTTTGTGCGTTTGCCGGATTGATCGTTAAAATCAAAGGCTTTATTTTTCAGCACATCGTCGCCGGTGGCAATGCCGTAAAGCATGCCAACTTCTTCGCTGCTTAAAAAATTCTTTACAATAAGGTACCCGTCTTTATCGTATGCAGCTTTCTGTTCGGTGCTTAATTTCAGATCTTTCATGGTATTTGATATTATTTATGCGCCAATTGCTTTTAAGGTATCATCAACAAATCGTTTTGCACGCGGGATATCTTCCTCATCCAAATGCTCAATGATGATGGGAATATTGGGATGCTTTTTAGAAAGCAATTTTAAATACAATGGGTAGTTGAGCACGCCCAAACCCGCAGCCGGTAATTCCACATCGCCGGCACCGCGGAAAGTGTGCGATTCTACAGCATCAATAGCAGCATGTTTTTCTTCGTTGCTTTCGGCTTGCTTAATGTCTTTGGCGTGGGCAATCTTTATCCTGTCCTGCAAAGCATCAAATATGCGGTAAAGCTCGGCATCAACATTTTTGATATTCGAACCGTTGAAGTAGTTTGTCGGGTCCATCAAAAGCCCTAAGCCCGGGTGGTCTATCTCGCGGAATAACCTTAACAACTGATCTACACTGCCAACTACATTGTTCACGTAGTTCTCTACCAAAAATACGGCATCGTGGTTCCATGCATATTCTGCAAGGTCTTTTATCACTGCCTTAATTTCCTGGAAAGCTTCTTCGGTCGCGTTCTTTTCGTGGAATACCCAATCGCTGCTGGGCTCATAAGTCCCGGTTTCGCTGATCACGTAAGGTGTACCCAACTCGCGGGCAAACTTCAGGAGCGTTTTAACATACTCGATATTTTTACGCTTCTTTTCAGGGTCGGGAGAGATCAGGTTGGTATATCCCGAAATAGCTACGATCTCGATATTGGCATCGCGAAAAGCATTGCGTATGGTACGTGCTGTTTCAACAGTTAACGTTTGTGGCAGGGTGTGCGGGTCGTTCAGATCAAAGTCTTTAAAGCTCAGATCAAGCTGAATGCAATTAAAGCCGTCTTTTTTTACTTTGCTGATGGTCTCTGCCAGGGTATATGGATAATATCCATTAAAAATGCCTACTGATATCATTTCTTGTTTTTATTTAAGTTTTTTTAAGGTTTCGGATAATTTTACGGTTCGTTCCTCTTTTATGGACAGATAAAGTGCATCAATAACAGCCATGGTGTGCAGGTTATCGCGACCGTTTATTTCGGGCAGCGCATCCTCTTCAACGGCGCGCAGGAGCGATGCCATTGTACCTTCAAAAGCATCGGGGAACCAAACGGTGTCCCAGGTTGGCTCGATCCATTGATTGGGGAATTTACGGGTGGTGAATTTAATTGTGCTTAAGCCCTTTTCGGGGAATTTTGGCCAGCCTATTTCGCCGGTAGCCATACCTTCTGTGCCTTCAACCCGCCACCTGATGTACATGTCTTTTTGTGTGCCTTCGCCCTGCCATGCCCAAACATCATCGAGGCTGGTAGCCATTAAGCCATCAGCATATTGAAAAGTATATTGGGTAATGCCATCAATGTGATCAAATTTGGTACGTGGATCGCTCCGGGTTATGGCGGTTACCTTTTCGGGATCGCCAAATAAGTAACGGAAGGTATCGATATGGTGGATACCCATATTAAGCATTTCCAGGCGGTCGTATTTTTTCAAAAAATCCTGCCAGTGGGGGATGGCACGCATATCTATCGTAGCCAGTACGATCTCACCAAAATAATTATTGTTTAACAAGGTCTTTAACGCCCGGATAGATTGATCGTACCGCATATTGCTGTTAACTGCCAGTTTTACACCCGCCTGCTCGCAAAGCATCACGATCTCGTTGGCCTCTTCCAAATTCATGGCCAGTGGTTTTTGGCAGAGGATACCTTTAATATGGTCATTCTGCTTTACAGCCTCACGTACAATTTCCAGCTGCATATCCGGCGGCACGGCAATATCGATGATCTCGATGTTTTTATCTTTTAACAGCTGCTGCCACGAATCATACACATTGGGGATGTTAAACTCCTTTGCAACCTCTTCGGCATTTGCACGGTTGCGCGATGCGATGCCATAGGAGTTGAAACCCGCGTTACGGTAAGCCACCAAATGGCAGCCGCGTACAATTGCCCCGGTGCCAATGGTGCCTATGCACCAATCTTTACGCAATGGCATTTGGGCAGAGATATTTAAGTCTAAAGTAAATTCACGCATAATTTAGATTTACTTCAACAGGCAAGGTTGATTAAGCTGGCAAAAAAGTTATAGCAAGAGCGCTCAGTATGCGCTATTGCTATAACTTTGTAGCTAAGAACGGCGCATATGGCCGACTTATTAAATTTCCCTGATGTTGAGATTTGGTTACAATTGGTTTAACCAAATCTAATAAGACGGGGGAGAGGTATTGTGTAGGATATTTACATAATAATGTAAAATACTATCAGAAATATTTGAAGAGTAGCGATTTTACGAAAAATACAGAAATGAAGATAGCTATGCTTTTTTCACAAATTCGGATTTGAGCGCCATTGCCCCAAAGCCGTCAATTTTACAATCGATGTTATGGTCACTGTCTACCAAACGGATATTTCTCACTTTGGTACCGGCCTTGATGCTTTGCGAAGTTCCTTTTACCGGGAGGTTTTTTATGGTAACTACTGAATCGCCGTTTTGTAAAATATTGCCATTGCTGTCTTTCACAACAAAGCCTTCGGTGCTGTCGGCAATTTCTTCTTCTGCCTTCCACTCATGACCGCATTCGGGGCAAACCAGTAAATCGTTCATTTCATACGTATAAGCTGATTTGCACAAAGGGCAGGGGGCGAGTTCCATGATTTAAATTTCGGCAAAGATAACAAAGCACCCTGATCTTTTGGAAATATCATTGGAATTGACGATATTGTATGGTATGAGTAATAGTGGTTAGCTGGTATTTTTTTGATCAAAAATATCACCAACAAATACCACACCCGGGTTTACTCAACAAAAAGGTTCTTTGAAAAACACCCATAAACCCAAGTAGCCGGTAAGTTTTAAATGATTTGCTGACGAAAGCGTTTGGTGTTGCTATTATGAAATTGGCAATTGGGAGAGTAAAAAACGATTGAATATACCCATGAATACCCAAGGAATTTACATGTGGTATTATCAAAATGGCAATGTTCCACAGGTTGTATTAAAAATCCTCAGCAACTTCAAAGCGAAGTATTTCTTTGGTCACCGGGTGCTCAAACTCCAGATAGGAGGCATGGAGGTACAGGCGTTCTGCAGGGGTGCCGTAAAGCTCGTCGCCTACAATAGGAGCGTTAAGGCCTTGCTCATGCGCGGCGTGCATGCGCAATTGGTGGGTGCGGCCAGTATGTGGCCAAAAATGAACCTTGGTGGTAGTTTCATTACGTTGGACGACCTGGCAGAGTGTGGTTGCTTTTTTGCCATGTTCAAAACAAACCAATTGCCTGGGCCGGTTATCCGGGTCGCCACGTAAGGGTAGGTTGATCTCGATCTCTTCTTCGGCGATTACTTTGGAGAGCAAGGCCGTATAACGCTTAACCACGGTACGCTTTAAAAATTGGCGCTGGATATGCTGATGTGCCGCTTTAGTTTTGGCGACTACCAAAAGGCCCGAAGTTGCCATATCCAGGCGGTGGATGATAAGTGGTTCTATACCGGCGAGTGATGCTTTCAGGCGGGAGTATACCGAATCCTGGATCTGTATCCCGGGAACGGATAACAATTCGGCAGGTTTGTTTACCACGATGAAGTTATCATCTTCATAAACAATGTCGAGCTTTTTACCCGCACCCGGGTTGTGCAGCAGTAAATTTTCATCGAGTGGAATGCCTTCCAGCATGTGTTCTAAAATGGGTTTGCATTTACCGGTACAGGCAGGATAAAACTGCTGGTGTTTACGGATTTCGGACAGGGGCGAAACGCCCCACCAAAACTCGGCCATTGCCAGTGGTTTGTAACCGTGTAAAAAGGCATATTGCAGTAACTTGGGTGCAGCGCATTCGCCGGCACCGGCGGGTGGCTTGCCAAAATAGGTATCGCTAAAAATATCCTGTAGGCTTTTTTCGTTACCGTATTGGTTCAGGAACACATATTGTTCAAAAAGCTGTTGTTGCAAAGCGGCTGATCGTTCTTTACGTTCTGTTTTTAATGCCTCGATGCGGCCTTCGTACCGGGCTATGTCAAGTTTTACATCCAGCAAAAGCTCATCCCATTTTTTGATTAGCAGGTTAAGCCGGTGTTTATCGTGCAGGCTATGACGGATCATGAGGGCCTCGAATGTAGCCTGCTCCTCGTTGCTTTGGCTTATTTGCTTTTCGCGAAGGCTTTTACGGTCGGCCTTGTTTGCTTTGAGTTCGGCTTTGAACGCTGCTATTTCTTTTTGTGCTTCGGCGGAGAGTTGCTCAAGTCTGAGTTTAAGCTCAAGGTAATTTGTATCCGAAGCGATGGCATCCACTTGTTCGTTCACGCTGTTGATGATGAGTTGTTCCTTTAAAAAAAAACTATCCTCGGTGAGCATATCAAACACAGGGGGCACAAACTCCGGATGGTCATTTGTACCGGCCAGTTTGCCCGAAAAAGCGGATAAATAACCTAACCTGCCTGCGGAATCCTGAACAACCAGTACGCCAAACATTTTGCCAATAGCAGGTTCATTTAGGTTTTCTTCAAGTCCGAAATGATGGTCCAAATCGGTTTGTGTGTGCAGGTATTGTTGTAATTGGGCGGCGGCAATTACACTTAAAGGGTGTGGCTGATAATAAAACGGAAAGGTAAAGCGTGTGGGCAAAGCAATACCGCTAATATCGCTGTCGTGAAAGTAAGTAATACAGGTATCGCGTGTGCTTACCGGGTTCATTTTTTACGTTATCGGGCCAAATAAAAAAAGCCTTTAGTTTTAGCTAAAAGGCTTTTGAGTGACAGCAAATATAGGGATTTTCAACTATTTAAAGCGGATAAGATCATAGGTAAAACAGGATAAAGTATGGCACGTCACATTATTCTTCGGGAAATCTGTTTACCTTACATTGGTTTAACTATGGTATGGTTGCTCGTTATTGTCATTTTATATTTTCCTGCCACTGGTTTAGCAACTATAAAAAAACACATTGCAAGTGGTGGTTAAGTTATGTGTAGCAACCATGAATTACAAGGGCGACAAATCTGCCATCAATTGTAGCCTCTGTTTTTCGATAGATCTGATCAGTTGATGATGTGCCGCTATTGTTTCAGCTATAGCTGCTTTAGCCTCAACAATAAGCAAATCATTATTGGCCAGCGTTGCAAACGCCAATTGTTTATCAAGTACGCCTTTAGCAATGTCTAAGATGTATATATTTAAAAAAAGTTGTTCAAATTTTTCGGCCAGGGCTTGTGCGCCGGGAAACTGGCCCCTGATGGATAAAATGGCCCGGCAAAACTCCTGATTGGCCGTAGTATGCGCACAACCCAGGCGGTATTTGCGTGCGCTGCTATCGCAAAAGCCATAGCGTTTAATAAGGGGCGTGTTTTCAAATGCCGAAACTTCAGTTACCTGCTCGTGCTTTAAGCCGCAATAAGCGGTATGGTAGGGTTCTAATGTTGATCTTATTTCCGCCAACATACCTTAAATGCGCTGTTATGCTTAGAAAAATTTACCCTATAAAAAAAAGAACGCTTTCCTTCCGGGACGGCAATGGGCATGGATCCTGATCTCATGGTAAAATGGTTATAAGCATAAAGATAACTTATTCTGATTAATGCTAAAACAAGTTCGCTGTTCAAGTCTATGCGATATCGAAAAACTATTCCGTCGCACTCGGGCAGTTTAAATGAAAGAGGTTGAACTAAATTGAAAGGTAGTACTGTCTCAAAAAAGAAAACCGCCAGTACATGTATGTAAAGGCGGTTTTGTGGTACCAGCTGGGATCGAACCAGCGACACATGGATTTTCAGTCCATTGCTCTACCATCTGAGCTATGGTACCGCTCCCTTTGGGGACTGCAAATGTAGCGTGTTTTTTTATTTATCGAAACTTTTTTTGAAAAAACCTGTAAGGCATTAAAAAAGAGGCTGTTTTAATGCAAGGAACTAATATTTCAAAAAACCTTTTGCAATTAAAATCATTTATCTACTTTAGATTTAAAATACTATGCATGCATAATGATAGCCCAGGTCATATTTATACTCGTACTCACCGCATCCGTTTATCTTTTTAGTAAAAATGTTGCCAAAATAAGGCGTAACATACTATTAGGCCGCGATACAGACCGCAGCGATAACCCCGCGCTGCGCTGGAAAACCATGGCGAAAGTTGCGCTTGGACAAAGTAAAATGGTGAAGCGCCCTTTTGCTGCGTTGTTGCACTTGTTTGTGTATGTGGGCTTTGTGATCATCAACATCGAAGTGTTGGAGATCGTAATCGATGGTATCTTCGCTTCGCACCGGGTGTTCTCGGGTTTGCTGGGTGGTTTGTATGGTTTGCTAATCGGCTCGTTCGAGGTATTGGCTTTACTGGTGCTGGTATCTTGCGTAATCTTTTTGGCACGCCGTAACATCGCCAGGCTGAAACGCTTTAGCGGCGTAGAGATGACCAGCTGGCCAAAGAGTGATGCTAACTATATTTTGATTACCGAGATCTTATTGATGGCGGCTTTTCTGACAATGAACGCCGCTGATCACAAACTGCAACTACTCAACTTTGAGCACTATATTCATGCGGGGGCTTTTCCGGTGAGTAACTTTTTGGCTCCACTACTACCTGATAGTGCAACTGCTTTGGAAATGGTTGAGCGCGGTTGCTGGTGGTTCCATATCATCGGCATACTGGCATTTTTGAACTACCTGCCGTATTCAAAACATTTCCACATTATACTGGCTTTCCCTAATACCTATTACTCTAACCTGAACCCGAAAGGCAAGTTTGAGAATATGGCATCGGTAACCAACGAGGTAAAGGCCATGCTCGACCCATCGTTCACACCGCCCCCTGCCGAGGTGAGCCGTTTTGGTGCGAAGGACGTAACCGACCTGACCTGGAAAAACCTGATGGAAGCCTATACCTGTACCGAGTGCGGCAGGTGTACATCGGTTTGTCCGGCAAATCAAACAGGCAAACTGTTATCGCCACGCAAAATAATGATGGATACCCGCGACAGGATAACCGAAGTTGGTAATGGTATTGACAAACAAGGAAAAGATTTCAAGGATGATAAGGCACTTTTGGACACCTATATCAGCCGCGAAGAGTTATGGGCCTGTACAAGCTGTAATGCCTGCGCAGAGGCTTGCCCCGTTAATATCAACCCACTGGAGATCATTATGGAAATGCGCCAATACGTGGTAATGGAAGAAAGCCAGGCGCCAGCCAGTCTGAATAATATGTTTGGCAATGTGGAAAATAATGGCGCCCCTTGGAAGTACAGCAATGCTGACAGGTTGAATTGGGCGAAAACGGAGTAATGTGTAGATGTGCAAATGATGAATAAATGATTGTGATGGCACAAGATATTGAGATTAAATATAGACAGTTTGTAGAGCAGGTGGCTGCTACGAAATTGGTTTGGGGTTTGAAAGACAAGCAAGGTTGGGCCAATACCGATTCGAGTGGTGAAGAGGAAGGGGATGTGATCCCCTTTTGGTCGGATAAAACCTTGGCCAAGGCTTGCGCTCGCGATGAGTGGAAAGGCTACTTGCCAACCTTTATAGCATTACCCGAATTTTTAGAAAGCTGGTGTGTTGAAATGGGCGAGAACAATGTATTAGCCGGCATTAACTGGGATGCCAACATGATGGGTAAAGAAGTTAACGGACTGGAACTGGCACTTGATGTACTGGAACAGTTAAAAATAACAGCAACCGATGTTAAGTTTTTGAACTACGAGAGTGTAGAGGCATTTATTGGCGAGATAAACGAAGTTGATTGAAATGTGCAGATGTGAGAATGTGCAAATGAAGAAATTGAAATAAGTAATGGAAGATACTACAATAGTAACAGAAAGTAAATCCGACATCGGACATCCGACTTCCGAAATCCTCCACGTTCCAACCATGGCTGAAATGGTTGCTGCGGGTAAGGAACCCGAAATTTTGTTTTGGGTTGGCTGCGCCGGTAGTTTTGATGAACGTGCGCAAAAAATAACCCGCGATATTTGCAAGATATTGCAGCATGTGGGTATGAGCTACGCCGTTTTGGGCACCGAAGAAAGCTGCACGGGCGATCCGGCTAAACGCTCGGGTAACGAGTTTTTGTTCCAGATGCAGGCCATGACAAATATTGAGCTGCTGAATGCCTACAACATTAAAAAGATAGTAACCGGTTGTCCGCATTGTTTCAACACCATAAAAAACGAATACCCGGGCTTGGGTGGAAGTTATGATGTGATCCATCATACACAACTCATCCAACAGTTAATTGACGATGGTAAGTTGAAAGCAGAAGGCGGTGAAAGCTTTAAAGGTAAAAAAATAACCTATCATGATCCTTGCTACTTAGGCCGCGCTAACGGCGTTTATGAAGCCCCACGCAAAGCTCTGGAGGTACTGGATACCGAACTGGTTGAAATGAAACGTTGCAAAAGCAATGGCCTGTGCTGTGGTGCGGGCGGCGGCCAAATGTTTAAGGAACCCGAAAAGGGAACAAAAGATATAAACGTGGAACGCATTGGCGATGCAATTGAAGTAAATGCACAGGTTGTAGCTGCCGCATGTCCGTTTTGCATGACCATGTTGAGCGATGGTGTAAAGCACTTTGAAAAAGAAAAAGAAATGCAGGTATTGGATATTGCCGAAATAACGGCCCGTGCCAATGGCCTGTAAAAATTGTTTGTTGTTTGTTTGATTGAGTTGCCTCCCGTCTGATTAACGGGAGGCTTTTTTTATTATATAAGCATGACAGCGCATTATGCCCGCTCCACTAATATTTTGTAATTTTGCAGCATGAACTTTTCTGAAAACTCACGCATCTGGATATATCAATCGAACAGGGAATTGGCTGCTGCCGAAGTAGCTAAGCTGCAAAGCATTTTGAACGATTTCACCATTGGCTGGACGGCGCACAATAATCAGTTGAAAGCTAAAGCAGAGGTACGCTATAACCGCTTTATTGTTTTGGTGGTTGATGAAAGCCAGGCCGGCGCAAGCGGGTGTTCTATCGACAAATCGGTTAACCTGATGAAAGCGCTGGAACCGGAGTTCAATATTAACTTGTTTGACAGGTTTAACATAGCCTACCGCACCGAAACCAGCATCAAATCTGTTGGTCGCGATGAGTTTGAAGCGTTGATAAAAAAAGGCGAGGTAACTGCTGATACTATGGTGTTTAATAACCTTGTACAAACGCTTGCCGACCTTGATACCAAATGGGAAGTGCCGTTTAGAGATAGCTGGCACAAACAGGTGTTTGGCGGGTTGGTTATGGCCTAAATATATTCTCTCCTGATCAATGGTTGTAAAAAGCCGGTACCAAAATATCAAATGCCCCTTTTACGCTAATTGAATCAGGTTGGAAGCTTTGCCCGATATAAGGATTGTATACAACCCCATCGTATGATCCTTTAACTCTTTGGTCTTTTGCGTAGGTGAATGTAAGGTTTAAATGCCCTTTTGCCGGTGTTCCGCTCCTGTTATCAAAAGAGTAAATACCCGTATAAGGTATTGCCGTTAAACTGAAATAAGCAAAGCGCGATTTTACACTGTAGGGTATTGGCTGGTCAAAAAGGCTTTTATCAAACGAATCCATTTCAATAAAGCCACGCGCACCCTGGCTGGTAAGACTACGGCAAAAACCAACCTGGCTAATAAAGTTCCTTTCGGTGGCCTGGTTATAGGTGCCCTCGGCATAATGTACTTCGGTGGCATTATTAATAGATAATGTGATCTCATTAGGAGAAGCAGCGTCCGGGTCGCTTTTTTTACAGGCATTTAATGCCATAGCCAATAAGACAACTCCTGATAGAAATTTTAACTTGTTAAACACGAGATAGATTTAAAATATGTATATAAAAGTAATTATGTTTTTTGAATTTTAATATCCTGTAATAAATTTCATAAGCTATTTCCTAAATTAGCTTTATGGAAAATGTTGACCCACGCATTGATGCTTACATCGCCAAATCGGCAGATTTTGCAAAACCTATTTTAACCCACCTTCGCCAGTTGGTGCATAACGCTTGTCCCGGAATAGAGGAAACCATGAAATGGAGCTGCCCCTTCTTTGATTATAAGGGCCCGCTTTGCCAGATGGTTGCATTTAAACAGCATATGGGTTTCGGTTTCTGGAAAGCTACAGCGATGGCCGATCCTAACAAAATATTTAAAAGTCAGGAAGAGTCATCAGCAGGTAGCATTGGTAAAATTACCAGCATGGCCCAACTGCCGCCTGATGAGGTGCTCATTGCTTATATTAAAGAAGCCGTAGCTTTAAATGAAAGCGGTGTGAAATTACCCACCCGTACTACCAATAAAACGCCGGTAGTAAAAGCAGCTTTAATAACCCCGCCCGAGTTTATCACCATGCTGGAAGGTAACTCCATGGCTAAGATGCATTTTGAAGAATTTAGCCCATCCAAAAGGAAAGAATACATCGAATGGTTTGTTGATGCCAAAACGGAGGCAACCAAACAAAAGCGTATGGATCAGGCGCTGGAATGGATAAGCGAAGGCAAGAGCAGGCACTGGAAATATCAAAATTGCTAACCTGGGTTTTAATTATGGTTTTTTATACCATGATTTGATGCGGTTACGGGCCGGTATTTCAATAATGTAATAACTGGCAGCAGCCACACCGATCAGGATAGCGGTTGAAATATAGAAACATGCCTCCGGTTGCTCCAGGTGTATTATTTTATACAAATGGTTAATCATTAAAATTAAGGGCACCTGCAGTATGTACATACCATAGCTTATTTCGCCTAACATAACGCATACTTTATTTGAGGCTATCCGGGTAATTATACCGGTATTAAGCGCCAGCAA
This sequence comes from Mucilaginibacter rivuli, assembly GCF_019391655.1. Classification (GTDB taxonomy): domain Bacteria; phylum Bacteroidota; class Bacteroidia; order Sphingobacteriales; family Sphingobacteriaceae; genus Mucilaginibacter; species Mucilaginibacter rivuli. The sequence continues at coordinate 832,795 of NZ_JAHXPQ010000001.1, forward strand.
TATAATAAAGGGCACAAAGAATATGGCCATTAATCCGTTATGAAAATCAAGCTTTAAACCGAATTGGATGGACAGGTAAAAAGTGAGGAACATAGCGATTGTTAGCACAATTAAACCGATATCGTAATTTGCCCGTTTGTGCTTTAATTTTAAATAGATAAAACCAGCCAGGTTGCCTATTAAAAAACCATTTAAATGCATTATAGGCGAAATGTAAGGAAATTGTAGTTGTTAACTATATGAGTGGTGATAAATGGCGAATAAAGTAAGCTATGATATACATATTGGCTTATGCACCAAAAAGCGATAACAATAATTGCTGTTCTTTTAAAATGATTTTTTTGATAGATATAGTTTAACAGAAAAGGGAACAGCAGGTAAAAAAGCACCTCGACAGATAACGACCAGCCGGGGGAGTTTAAACTTACAGCGTATGGCGGCACCCAAGCCTGCATCAACACTGCGCCCAGTAAAAATGCCTTGATTTCTATAATGTGATGGCTCACCATTAATGCCATGGTCATGGCCAAGGCAATAAAGTACACCGGGTAAATACGTGCCAGGCGGTTTATGTAATAAGAAATAATATTCACCTTTTTTTGAGGCTCGCCGCAATAGGCAATTACCATTACAAAGCCCGAAAGAATAAAGAATAAAGAAGTAACTTACACCAACATCTGCACCGGGCCATATTTTAACTAAAAAAGCAGCATTAAATGGCCAAACAGTGCGCCCGTAATGAAAAACCACAATAACCATAGCGGCAAGAAAACGGGTGAAAGTAAGCTGGTCGAGTTTCATGCGTATTAAAGTAGTTTTAAGGTATGATTGAATTTGTTTTGCAGTACTTATAAATGAGTATGTGACTTTAAAAATCCAGCGGCCCCAATCTTCTCATGTTTTTCATGATGAGGTATTTTTTGTGCAGGATATGATCATCAGGGTTGGCCGGCGACCATTTTAATGGGTTAGGCCAGCAGGCGGCGATGAGGGCGGCCTGAGTTTTGTTTAGATCGGCGGCTGATTTATGGAAATACGCTTGCGAGGCAGCTTCTACACCATAAATGCCATCGCCCATTTCAATTTCATTTAAGTATACTTCCATTACGCGTTGTTTGCTCCATAATATGTCTATCAGCAAAGTAAACCAGGCCTCAAAAGCTTTGCGTATATAAGAGCGGCCCGGCCACAGGAAAACGTTTTTGGCCGTTTGCTGGGTGATGGTACTGCCGCCAACCAGTTTGTTGCTGTGCGCGTTTTTATCCATGGCTTTTTCTATGGCTTTAAAGTCGAAGCCGTGGTTCTCTAAAAAGGTGGCATCTTCGGCAGCAACGGCGGCGCGCTTCATCGGGTCGGCAATGTTATCAAAGTCAATCCATTTCTTGTCTATCTTCCAGTCCTTACCATCGCTTTTGCGCTCGAATCCGCGTGTGATCATCAGCCAGGTTACGGGCGGGTTTACAAAGCGATAAAGTATCACCATAAAAAGGCTTATCCCGAAAAAGAGGATAACGGTTAGTTTCAGGATACGAAGTATCAAACGCCATACGCCGCCGCGTTTTATTTTAGATTTAGAGGAAGGCGTATTAGCACGTTTTGTTTTAGCCATAGCTTTATTTCGGATGTCGGATGTTCGATTTCGGATTTATTTGATAGCCGAATTTTCGATTTCGAATATATTTAATATAGATCTGATTTCATAAAAAAAGGTACCTGGCTTACACCAAATACCTTTTTATTTCTTTATCAAAATCCGAAATCGCAATTCCGAAATCCGAAATTCAAATTACTCCGCAACTACAACAAACGGAACCTTAACTTTCACTTCTTTGTGTAAGTTTAAGTTAGCAACATACTCGCCAACAAATTTAGGTTCAGCATCAAATGTAATGCGACGACGGTCAACTTCAAAACCTTCTTTTTTCAATGCATCAGCTATCTGGATAGTATTGATGGCACCGAAAATTTTACCGGTCTCGCCAGCTTTAGCGCCGATAGAAAGTGTAATACCTTCTAAACGTGCAGCAATAGCGTCAGCGTCTTTACGAATTTTGTCTTGTTTAAACTGAGCTTGTTTCAAGTTCTCAGCTAATACCTTACGGGCAGAAACTGTTGCCAATGCAGCAAATCCTTGCGGGATCAAAAAGTTACGGCCATAACCTGGCTTTACTTTTACTACATCGTCTTTTTCGCCGAGGTTTTTGATATCTTGTTTTAAAATAACTTCCATGTGTTTATCCTCCTGCTTATTTTAAAGAATCTGTAACATAAGGTAATAAACCAATGTGGCGTGAGCGTTTAACAGCTTGTGCCACTTTACGCTGGAATTTTAACGAAGTACCTGTTAAACGGCGTGGTAATAATTTACCCTGATCGTTAATAAACTTCAATAAAAAGTTAGCGTCTTTGTAATCAATATACTTAATGCCATTCTTTTTAAAACGGCAATATTTTTTACGGTTATCCTCTACTTTAGGGGCAGTAACGTATTGAATCTGATCTTTTGCCATGATTATGCTGCCTCCTCGGTTTTAGTTTTTTTCTGGAATGCACCGCTACGTTTTTTATCGTTGTAAGCAGTAGCATGTTTGTCAAGCGAAATAGTAAGGAAACGCATTACACGCTCATCACGACGAAGCTCAACTTCCAATTTGTTAATTAACTCACCCGGGGCCTTGTATTCAGTTAGGTGGTAGTAGCCTGTCGATTTTTTTTCGATCGGATACGCTAGTTTTCTCAGACCCCAATTATCCTCCTGGATAATTTCGGCTCCGTTATCGGTTAAGATCTTGCTAAATTTGGCCACAACCTCTTTAGCAGTTTCTACAGATAACAACGGGGTAAGAATGATCACTGTTTCGTACTGTTGCATTTAAACTTTGTTTTTATTGTTTATCCGCTATTAAAGCGGGCTGCAAATGTAGGTATTTGTTTAGATAAATCAAAACGTTTTAAACAAATGATTTACAGGCGGTAAACTCACCCCGGCGGCACTTTGTGCGCCGACCCTCTCTGCTGCGCAAAGAGGGTAAGAAAGAAAAATGGGGTTTACCCTCTTTCCGCCGCAGGCGAAGAGAGGGTCGGCGGCGAAGCAACGCCGGGCTGAGTTTCCTCTTTCCGCGACCACCGTTTCACCGGCAAATAACTCTTCACCACCATGCTCCCCATCCTTTTCTCAATATACAAGCCCGTGTACGGACTATAATACGGGCAACTCGTATCCCTGTCCGGGTTATCATGTTTAATCAGGTACCCCTCCGCCGTATACTGCCCCTCCCTGTCCCCAAACACCTTTCTTTCTGCCGCTACAACTTGTCTTTGTTCCTTATTCCTTGTTCCTTCCTCAATACCTATTTTACCCTCGTCTTGCTTCCTGATTCTCGACTCTTGATTCTGTCCTCCTTCGTCTTGCTTCCTGATTCTCGACTCTTGATTCTCAACAACAACCCTTGGGTATTCTTGGGTATTTTTCAGTTTCTCCTTCGCCTCCTTTTTCACCTGCTTCAGTTTCAGCGCGAACTCCGCCTTTATCCGTTTCTCTGCCGCCGCCACAGCCCTTGTTATCCGCTTAGCTATCTCCAACTCTTGTTCCGTTTCTTTCTTCGCAAAACTATCATCATCATAACGGTCCTGCTCATCCAGGGTTTGTCCACTCACCACCCAATACATGGCCGCCTGCTCTATGTTCTGCCCCTCGTAAAATTTAATGTGCTTTGCTATCTTATCTAAGGCCGATAGTTTATTATTCATCCTGATCTTTACCGTCGTGGCGCCTTGTTTATCTTCCGTCACCGTATAGTTCAACAAAGCCGCCTTGGTATCCTCGTCCACCTCATGCATGGGTTTGGGTTTACCATCCACGCCAAAAAAATTACCCATCCGCGCAAAGCCCACCGTCTTCAGTTCGGCCAGCAGCATTTGCTGCGTTACCTGCGCCCGCTCAGCCGCCTCGGCGCCCCGCTGCTGCAGGTGGCACCTGATTTTAGGCAAGGTCATTAAATACCCGTTCAGCGCCGTAGCTGCCGAGTAGCCCGCCCGCAGCGCCGCCTTCGTCGCGTTAAAATCCTTAAAATACTCTTCACAAAATAATGCTTGTTTGCGGCTGAGGTTCAAAAACTGGTCCATTTGGTTTGGGGTTTATTGGGTTAATGGTTTGGTTGCTTACCGCCGATAAGCTGGCGCTTATCCGAATTGCGATAATTATTACTTATGAAATATTAAAGTACAAATATCGCTATTTTATAGATAAAAAACAAGTTTAATTTATTACAAATAACAAACAGCCACTCCACCATGCCATTTCGACCAAAGGGAGAAATCTTCACAAAGCGATATTCGGAAGGGGTGGATAGGCGCGCGATATGCAGGGCGAGGATGCAGTGTGAACCGCCCCCTTAACTGGTCGAAGCATTCTGCTTCGTCCTAAAATGTATTAAGCTTTCAGCTTAACTATTCAACTTAAAATGTATGCTTTTGCAAGCTGAAAGCTTGCGTCATTTTAGGACGAAGGTATAACCTTCGACCAGTGACGGGAAATTACACTTTTCGCATTGAGGAGATTTTATTTTGAAGATAATTTTCTCTGAACTCATCAATAGAGCTGTCAAGTAATTCAGCAATCTCGGCAATACTGTAATCAAGGTCATCTATATATGCATCAATAATTTGTTTAAGTACCGATGGTTGCTCATGTGGAAAAAAAATAGGTTCCTTAGTACGATACCCTTCCGCACTCATTTGAATTGATAAATACTTATATTGGTTTTCATTCAACATACCGAGATTCTTTGACCGTCTAATAATAGATTGCATAGATGTTTTCCAGTATTTTTTTAGATCCGCTAACGTCATTAAGTTCAATCTAACTAATTGAGTTCTTATATCTGCTTCTGGCATAAGCAATTCGGCGGCGAACTCAAATGCCTCACTTTCCCTGTCTCTTGAGGAATCTACATTACAAGATAGGTGCAAAATAATATGAGCCAGTTCGTGAGCAATAGTTAGCCTGGCCCTGTCAGCAGAAATATCTTTATTAATGAATATTAGGGGTATTCCATTTGTTGTGTACATGCTAAAGCCGTCCATATCTTGCAGTGATAGTGGAATGATAATGGCTCCCTTGTTTTCTACGATTGTTGTTAAATTATCAATTCGGCCTCTTGGTATTTTCCAAATCCTTCTTATATGCTGTGCACAAAGCGAAGGACTTCCTTCAATATCTACATTCCATACAGGAATTTCATTGGCACTTATTTCTATTCCATCTAATAGCTTTAATAGTTGCCTTTCGGCAATGGTCATTTTTGCGTTATTTTGATTTAACTGTTTAACAGAAGTTGATAGTTTTCTTCTAAATTCTCCCTGTATGGGGATTATTGTATCCTGATTATCAAAAAATGATACAGGAAGATTTAATATTTTCGCAGCCAATTGAGCGAGGCTTTCATCAAAGCCGGAACCGAATTTTTCAATTTTGCTAATGGTTCCCTGTGCAACTCCCATAAGTTCTGAAAGTTGGGTTTGAGTGTATCCTCTAAGCTCTCTGGCAAGCTTTAGCATCTGAGGATTAAATTTCATAAGGTAATTTAATTATTTGTACCGGTGTTTTTTCTTTTAACGTTCTTCTTAACCTTCACGCGTTTAATTACTTGTTCAATCGCTTGTTGTTTTTTATCATCATCATAGTCATCAAAAGCAAATGTCACTTGTTCTATTGATTCGCCTCCATATTCATCAATCCACATTAATTGTTCACCATCCCAGCACGCAGTATATATACCTCGAATTTCTGAACCTGTTTTATCCAAAGAATATCCTGCATACAAAATTGTAGGCCTTTCCGGTAAACCAGGAATGCTGCTATCTTGATAGCGATATTTAATACTTTGAAAAGTTTCCGCACCACTCATTTTAAAGTTTTTCGGATCCATTTTTTTGAAACGAATAAAAAATAAATCTTTATAAAGAAAGCCAAATACACCATTGTATTCACCCGCTTTGATATCGGCATGCTCAAAAAATTCATTAAAAATCCGATGAGAAATATGATCATGTACAATACCAGCTTTAGTTCTGGGTTTATATTTAACTGAACCGATTCCCAAAGAATTTGAAAAATCTTGCATCCTACTCCAGTCTGCTACCGAGAGGTTGATGATGGTGGCAATTTGACTATGTAAATCTCCAATGTTGGATTTATAGTCAGCGAGGGATAGAAGTTTTCTTTTCATAAAAATTCATTTTATCAAAAGTAAAACTTTTTTACCAAATCAAAGAAAAATATTCCACTTTTTTATAAAAAAATATTCCGTGGCTGGCGCACGCGTGCCGCGTGTGCAATAGCCGAGCCCACCTGTCTATCGAGGATTGCTTCGTGCCTCGCAATGACGCAAAAAAGAAAGAGACGAAGCCCCGTCAAGCTTCGGCCAAAAGCAGGGAAAGAGATAAAAGCGCGGGCCTTGTCGCAACGGAGCGGGCCGGGCGTATGTCGGGAATGACGGTTTAGCCGTACTGAGTGGAGCAAAGCGTAACGGTGCGGCGTAAAGAACTGGCAGGGCGCGCAGGGCAGCAGTGTTGCGACTTGATTTTTGGTTACTTTTCATCAAGGAAAAGTAACTAAGCCCGTCGCGGCTATGAGCGACCCGATGATGCTTATCGTAGCCGTAATAATCCGTCACCTTTCTCAGAGATTATTCATTGATAATTGTTTTTTCAAATGGTATGAATGAACTCCCTTTGGTCGGTTGTCCACGTCGTCCCCGAAAAGGGATTCCTCGCGATGACATAAAAAAACTTTAAAATATTTTTTCACCCTCTTTGCGACTTGTCGCAGAGAGGGTCGGCGGCGAAGCAACGCCGGGGTGAGTCAAACGAACGGATATTCAAATCTCTTCACCCTCTTTCCGCCGCAGGCGAAGAGAGGGTCGGCGGCGAAGCACGCCGGGGTGAGTCCAAAAAAAAAGCGGCGAAGCTTTACAGCTACACCGCCTAAACACACCTGTTTAACAAAGAGTTATTTATTAATCATTTTCCCCGTAATTAATTATAACTGGATTCTTTGTACTGTCAAAGGTACTGCAGTACTAACACTTCACAATCAGTGAAAACACCGAAAATGTACCGTGTTTTCACGGTATTTTTACTTAATAGAAAAATGTGTATATAGGCAAAGTTGCCCTCATGCAGCTATCTCAATTTCCCCCTTGCACAAACCCGTCAATATTTATAATTTAGTTGCGATGGATAATTTTATTGTTTCGGCCCGTAAATACCGCCCGGTTACCTTTGATACCGTTGTGGGCCAGCAACATGTAACCAATACGTTAAAAAATGCGATAAAGAATAATCAGCTGGCACAGGCCTTTTTATTCTGCGGACCGCGTGGTGTAGGCAAAACCACCTGCGCACGTATCCTGGCAAAAACCATCAACTGCACCAATTTACAAAGCAATACAGAGGCCTGCGGCGAGTGCGATTCCTGCGTGTCGTTCCAACGGGGTAATTCGTTTAACTTTCATGAACTGGATGCCGCGTCAAATAACTCGGTTGAAGATATCCGCAGTTTAATTGAACAGGTACGCATACCCCCACAGGCAGGTAAATACAAGATCTATATTATTGATGAGGTGCACATGCTATCGCAGGCGGCTTTCAACGCTTTCCTGAAAACGCTTGAAGAGCCACCATCATACGCTATATTTATATTAGCTACTACCGAAAAGCATAAAATACTGCCTACCATATTATCCCGCTGCCAGATATTCGATTTTAACCGGATACGGGTAGAAGATATGGCGGGGCACCTGGCCGCTATCGCCGCAAAGGAAAATGTACAGTATGAGGATGACGGTTTGCATATCATCGCCCAAAAAGCAGATGGCGGCTTGCGCGATGCCTTGAGCATGTTCGATCAGATCGTTAACTTTTCGCAGGGTAATGTTACCTACCGCTCGGTTATTGATAACCTGAACATATTAGATTACGATTACTACTTTAATGCCACGCAAGGTTTATTAGAAGAGGATACCGCGAAAACACTGCTGCTTTTTGATGAGATACTTTCGCACGGTTTTGATGGCAGTCACTTTATAGGTGGCTTAACAGAACACTTCCGTAACCTGTTGGTGGGCAAGGATGCCGATACTTTAAAATTACTTGAAGTGAGCGAAGGGATCCGCCGCAAATATTTAGAACAATCAAAAGCGGCTTCGGTATCGTTCCTGCTATCGGCCATGAATATTGCCAACCAGTGCGATCTGAACTATAAACTCAGTAAAAACCAGCGGCTCCAGGTAGAGCTGGCACTGCTCAAAATGTGCCACATCAGTTCGGCGCTCAACCTTGCAGTAACCCCCATAAATACCAACCAGCCCGAAGGGCAGGTAAAAAAAAAACCTGATACTATACTAACAGAGGTTGCTCTGCTTAATAATACACCCCCTGCGGCAAGCGTCAAAACAGAGGAAACTGTAGTAGAAGCGAAACCTGTGCAAGCTACACCCGAAGTTAAAGCGCCCCCTGCCGAAGCACCAAAGCCGGGCATAACCATACCAAATTTAAGCGTAAGCTCAGCATCGGTAAAAATACCATCATTAAAAGATATGGGGAAGGTTACTGAAAAGGTAGCTAATGATGACGACCCCTATGTACGTGGAAGCGATAAGGAAGATTTTACCGAAAAAGCATTTTTAGATTGCTGGTACGCATACGCTACTATAATTAAAGAGCAAGGTAAAATGAACCTGCTAAGTATTTATACAGCATCGCCACCAAAAGCTGTGGGGCAATATAAGTACGAAATTGTGGTAACAACAAAAACACAGGAAATGGCCTTTCGGGATGATAAGCCTAACCTGATGAACCACCTGCGCCCAACACTCAAAAATTTTGATATCGACGTAGATACCAAAATGGAAGAATCAACCGGTACACGCCGCCCCTATACCGCTGTTGAAAAATATCAGCACATGGCCGGCAAAAACCCCGAATTGGTTGAATTGCGCAAGCGGTTTAATTTGGAACTGGAGTAAGCTATCTTATCGGCATATCATTCTTCGGATAACCCTCTTCATCCAGGTCATCACGGTCATCTTCAGGAGTGTGTGCCAGGATACGGTCGATAGGGTCGGGTTCAAGCTCATCTTCGTTTTCAATATGCATACCCAGGTTATCTATATCAGTTTCGAGGGATTCGTCTTTAATATATTCATCCACAGCCAGCGGGTTTGATTCATCGTATGATGAAATCGAATCGCCACCATCTTTTACAGCGGTATTGTATGGGTCGGGGTGGTCATAATCGGGGTTATCGCTTTTAACATCAAACTCGTAGCTGCCTTCGGCTTTATTATAGTTTAGGTTGTTGATATCTGTTGTTTCGCCCAGACTGTCTTTCAATGTTCTGTCACGATCAGCACCATCATCGTTCAATTCGGGATATTTTTTGCTTGAGTTCATGGTATTTGAGGTTTATATTTAAAGTTACAGAGAAAACCTTGCCAAAAAAATGAGATAAGTCAAAAAAATGAGGCAGATATTAAAAAGCACTAAAATCAATTTTTATATATTTGGCCTTCATTTTAAAAAGAAGAAACAAAACAACAATCCCGAATATGTCAAAAATTAAAGTAGCTAACCCGGTAGTGGAGCTTGATGGCGACGAAATGACGCGCATCATCTGGAAATTTATTAAAGATAAACTGATCACTCCGTACCTTGATCTGGATATTAAGTATTATGATCTTGGTATCGAATACCGTGATGAGACTAACGACCAGGTTACTATCGACTCGGCAAACGCTATTTTAAAATACGGTGTAGGTATTAAATGTGCTACCATTACGCCTGATGAAGAACGTGTTAAAGAGTTTGGTTTGAAACAAATGTGGAAATCGCCAAACGGAACTATCCGTAATATTTTGGATGGTACTGTATTCCGCGAGCCTATTGTAATGAGCAATGTACCCCGTTTGGTACCAAACTGGACAGCCCCTATCTGCATTGGCCGTCACGCTTTTGGCGATCAGTACCGCGCTACTGACTTTGTAACTAAAGGAAAAGGAAAATTAACAATTAAATTTACACCAGAAGATGGCGGCGAAGAGCAATCATTCGAAGTGTATAACTTTAAGGGCGATGGTGTAGCGTTAGCTATGTACAACACCGATGAGTCTATCCGTGGTTTCGCACACGCATGTTTTAACCAGGCTTTAATGAAAGGCTGGCCTTTATACTTATCAACCAAAAACACCATCCTTAAAAAATACGATGGCCGTTTTAAAGACATCTTCGAAGAAATTTACCAAAACGATTACAAAGCTAAATTCGCGGAAGCTAAAATTACTTATGAGCACCGTTTGATCGACGACATGGTTGCATCGGCCCTTAAATGGAACGGTAACTTTGTTTGGGCTTGTAAAAACTACGATGGCGACGTGCAATCTGATACTGTAGCACAAGGTTTCGGTTCATTAGGTTTAATGACATCAACTTTGGTTACACCTGATGGCACCGTTATGGAAGCAGAAGCTGCCCACGGAACTGTAACCCGCCACTACCGCGAGCATCAGGCAGGCCGCCCAACATCTACCAACCCAATCGCGTCAATCTTCGCGTGGACACGTGGTTTAGAGTTCCGCGGTATACTGGACGGTAACCAGGAGCTGATCGATTTCTGTAAAGCTTTGGAGGCCGTTTGTATCGAAACCGTTGAAAGCGGAAAAATGACCAAAGATTTGGCTATCACAGTTAAAGCCAAAGTTGAACATGGTGTTGATTACCTATACACCGAAGAATTTTTGGAAGCTATTGATGAGAACTTGAAAAAGAAGTTGGGTAAGTAAGAAGCCTGCTTTATAATACATTGAGGGTCTGTTTGCATCGCAAACAGACCCTTTTTAATTTTTGTCATTGCGAGGGACGAAGCAATCTCAGCGACAGGTATCCTACAGCCATGTAAACGCCATGCAATAGATAAAGTTCTAATCATACCAACCATCACTTAAATCATTCCAATTCGGATTTTCTAAATTGATCAAATCAAGTTTCTGTTGCCTCGATCCACCTTTTAATTGCTTCTCGCGGGCAATTGCATCGTCTATCCATTGAAAAGTTTCGAAATAAACTAATTTGTTGCAGCTGTATGTTTTAGTAAATCCCTGATGTACACCGCTCTTATGTTCAAGCGTTCTGTTTTTAACATCGTTCGTTACACCTATGTATAAAACCGCATGATGTTTATTGGTGAGGATGTAAATGTAGTATTGGTGTAGTTTCATTACTCAAATATACGCATTGCGTTGGTTGTGTGGTGGTTACCTTTCCGCAGAGATTGCTTCGTGCCTCGCAATGACAAGTTGGGCGAGAGGGTTGGCGAAAAAAACTATTTCTTATTCTTCACCACCAATCCATAACTATCATCAATAAACTCCTTCAACTGCTTGGTACTTAGCGTGCCATCAACAATAATGGTATTCCAATGCTTTTTATTCATGTGGTAGCCCGGTTGCACGGCATCGTAACGCTCGCGCAGCTCGATAGCCTTATCGGGATCACATTTTACGTTGAAGGTGATGGGGTGCTTATCCAGGCCCATTAACAAAAATAGCTTGTTATTCACTTTAAAAACAAGGGTATCCGGCCCGAAGGGAAGGTCTTCGGCGGCGCCGGGTTTGCTGATGCAGTACTCGCGGATATCTTCTTCGGTCATGGTCATAAAATTAAGAATTTCAGAATCGAGAGCAAAGAATCAGGAAAAAATCCGAAATCGAACATCCGATATCCGAAATAGCAACATATTATCCCTAAATTAAATTTACCCCAACCTATTGTATATCAAAAGATAACTTCCTACCTTTGCAGTCCTTAAAATAAGGACAGAAGTACATAAACATTAAAAGGAACAATGCCTACTATTCAACAATTAGTTAGAAAAGGTAGAGTAGCTCTGGTTGATAAGAGTAAATCACCAGCGTTGGACTCATGTCCACAGCGAAGAGGCGTATGCACACGCGTGTATACCACTACCCCTAAAAAACCAAACTCAGCAATGCGTAAAGTTGCGCGTGTGCGTTTAACAAACGGAAAAGAAGTGAATGCTTACATTCCGGGTGAAGGTCACAACTTACAAGAACACTCTATCGTTTTGATACGTGGTGGTCGTGTTAAGGATTTACCAGGTGTACGTTACCACATCATCCGTGGCGCGTTAGATACATCAGGTGTTGCCGGCCGTAATCAGCGTCGTTCTAAATATGGTACCAAACGTCCTAAACCAGGACAAGTTGCTGCCGCTCCAACTAAAGGTAAAAAGAAATAATTAAGGAGGATAGAAAGCAATGAGAAAGTCGAAACCAAAAAAGAGAATTATCCTTCCTGATCCAAAGTTCAATGATACTTTGGTTACAAGGTTTGTAAATAACATGATGTATGATGGTAAAAAATCTACCGCGTACACTATATTTTATGATGCTGTTGAACTTGTTGAGAAAAAAACCAGCGAAAGCGGTTTAGATACATGGAAAAAAGCATTGAACAACGTTATGCCTGCTGTTGAAGTAAAGAGCCGTCGTGTTGGTGGTGCTAACTTCCAGGTACCTACAGAGGTTCGTCCGGAGCGTAAAATTGCTTTGGGTATGAAATGGTTAATCAGCTATGCACGTAAACGTGGTGAAAAAACCATGATGGAGAAATTAGCAGGCGAAATTATCAGCGCAGCTAAAGGCGAAGGTGCAGCAGTGAAGAAGAAAGAAGATACGCACAAAATGGCAGAAGCCAACAAAGCGTTCTCTCACTTCCGTTTCTAAAATATTGATTGAATGATTGAGTGATTGAATGATTGATTTTTAAATCGGTTATTCAATTTCTCAATCACTTTTAGTTTAATTCAATCAATAATTCAATAAATCAATCATTCAAAAATAATTATGTCAAGAGACTTAAAGTACACCAGGAACATCGGTATTGCTGCTCACATTGATGCGGGTAAAACTACCACTACTGAGCGTATATTATATTATGCTGGTGTTAACCACAAAATTGGCGAGGTGCACGAAGGTGCAGCTACCATGGACTGGATGGCACAAGAGCAGGAGCGTGGTATCACCATCACTTCGGCTGCAACTACAATTGATTGGAAATACCGTGGCGATAATTACCACATCAACATTATTGATACCCCGGGCCACGTGGATTTTACCGTTGAGGTAAACCGCTCGTTACGTGTATTGGATGGTTTGGTATTCTTGTTCAGCGCGGTTGATGGTGTTGAGCCACAATCTGAAACCAACTGGCGTTTGGCTAACAACTACAACGTTGCCCGTATAGGCTTCGTTAACAAGATGGACCGTTCCGGTGCCGATTTCTTGAAAGTTGTTAAACAAGTAAAAAGCATGTTGGGCAGCAACGCTGTGCCTTTGCAATTGCCAATTGGCAGCGAAGATCAATTTAAAGGTGTTGTTGACCTGATCAACTGGAGAGGTATCATCTGGAATGAGCACGATAAAGGCATGACCTTTACCGAAGTTCCAATCCCTGAGGATATGATCGAAGAAGCTACCGAGTGGAGAGAGAAATTGTTGGAAGCTGTAGCTGATTACGATGAGTCTTTGATGGAGAAATTCTTTGAAGCTCCTGAAACTATCACCGAGCGCGAAGTGCTTACCGCATTACGTTCTGCAGTGTTAGATGCCAAAATCGTTCCTATGGTATGTGGTTCATCTTTCAAAAACAAAGGTGTACAAACCATGCTTGACTATGTGATGGAATTATTGCCATCGCCAATGGACGTTGAAGGTATCGTAGGTACTAACCCTAACACCGGCGAAGAAGTTGTTCGTCAGCCATCAGAAAAAGAACCATTCGCAGCATTAGCGTTTAAAATCGCGACCGATCCGTTTGTGGGCCGTTTGTGCTTTATCCGCGTATACTCTGGTAACCTGGAAGCAGGTTCGTATGTATATAACATGCGTTCTGATAATAAAGAGCGTATCTCTCGTATATTCCAAATGCACGCTAACAAGCAAAACTCTATCCCTAACGTAGGTGCTGGTGATATTGCTGCGGTAGTAGGCTTTAAGGATATCAAAACAGGTGATACCCTTTGTGATGAGAAACACCCTATCGTTTTAGAGTCGATGAATTTCCCTGAGCCGGTTATCGGTTTGGCTATCGAACCTAAAACTCAGGCTGACGTTGATAAATTGGGTATGGCTTTAGGTAAATTATCTGAAGAAGATCCAACCTTCCGTGTAACCTCTGACGAAGAAAGCGGCCAAACCATTATATCTGGTATGGGCGAGCTTCACTTGGATATCATCATGGATCGTTTGAAACGTGAGTTTAAAGTTGAAGTAAATCAAGGTGCGCCACAAGTATCTTACAAAGAGTCTATCACAGGTACTACACAACACCGCGAAACATACAAGAAACAAACCGGTGGTCGTGGTAAATTTGCTGATATCCAGGTGATTATTTCTCCTGCTGACGAAGGTACTACAGGTTTACAGTTTGTTAACGAAATCTCTGGTGGTTCAATCCCTCGTGAGTTTATCCCATCTGTAGAAAAAGGCTTTAAAGCTGCTATGGATAACGGTGTACTTGCAGGTTACCCATTAGTAAACATGAAGGTTCGTTTGATAGATGGTTCATTCCACGCTGTCGATTCGGATGCATTATCTTTCGAGATCTGTGCCCGTGGCGCTTACCGCGAAGCTTTACCTAAATGTAAACCAATGTTGTTAGAGCCGATAATGAAGATCGAAATATTAACCCCTGAAGAAAACATGGGTGATGTTATCGGTGATATGAACCGTCGTCGTGGCCAGCTGTTAGGTATGGACTCACGTGCCGGCGCGCAGGTTATCAAAGCAACTGTACCATTGAGCGAAATGTTTGGTTATGTAACCCAGTTACGTACCATCACTTCGGGCCGTGCTACTTCAACCATGGAGTTTGATCACTATGCTGAAGCGCCACGTAACGTACAGGACGAAGTTGTTGCAAAAGCTAAAGGCAAAAAACAACAAGCAAACGCGTAATTGAGTTAAATGTTGATTGGGTTGATTAGGTGAGTGGTTACTCCCAAAACAACTCAATCAACTTAATAAACATAGTCAACCCAATCAACCATAAATAATAGCTCTTATGGTTGGTTATAAAAACAAGTAAAATGAGCCAAAGAATCAGAATCAAATTAAAATCTTACGATTACAATTTGGTAGACAAGTCTGCCGAGAAGATCGTAAAGACGGTAAAACCTACCGGCGCTGTGGTAAGCGGACCAATCCCTTTGCCAACTGAAAAGAAAATCTTCACTGTTTTGCGTTCACCGCACGTAAACAAAAAAGCACGTGAGCAATTTCAATTATGCTCTTACAAACGTTTGTTAGACATCTACAGTTCAAATTCAAAAACTGTTGACGCCCTGATGAAATTAGAGTTGCCAAGTGGCGTTGAAGTTGAGATCAAAGTTTAGTTAGCTGCGATTTTAATCAAAAAATAAAAGTGCCGCTTTCCGAAAGGAGAGCGGCACTTTTTTGTTGAGGATGTTTAAATATCTTGCCTCTTGATTCTAATCTTTCTATTTCTTCCCCATTAACTCATCCACCTTATTGCGTTCGGTTTGCAGTTCGCGGGCAAGTTTCTTTTCCTTATCGTTGGCTTTGGCCTTGTAGGCCTTAAACTCCTCGTCAAGCTCTTCGTACAACTTAATGCGGTACGCAGCCTCATTGCGGTTACTGCCCGACATGTAGATCACCGTGGCCAACGCGCCACCCAATATCAATACCAACCCCCACATAATAATATTGTAGGTGGTTTTGGGCATGCCTATTCCTAAAAAGCTAACCTCATTAAGTTTACTTTGCGATTCGGTAAGGCTTTGATCTTTAGTGGTGATGTTTCCCTGCAGTTCGGTAATGGTTTTGTTTTGCAGCGCCAACCTTTTTTGAGCTTCGTTAAACTTACGCTTTTCGGTATTGAGCGAATCGGTTATGGCTTTGTTGTATGCAATTAACGGTGCCTGCTGGTAGTAATATGTTTTTTTAAGCAGCTCGGCAAACTGGCCGCGTAGGCTATGGTCAACAACAGCCGGTGCTGTAACCGCAGGTAGTTGTTGGGTAGTTGCAGGTGCTTGCTGTGCAGGTACCTGTACAGCCGGTTTTACTGCAGGCGGTATGTATTTCTTTTGTACAACAACAGGCTTGGCTGCTTTTGTACTATCCTGACTATAGCTTAAGTTGTTTGTAAAAAGTAAAGCGAAAGCTATAGTTAAGGTGAGGCCCGGTATCTTATTCATAGGTATTACAGATTGGCAATTTGCTAAAGGTAAAAATTAATATAAAAAACCAAATACAAATGTATCAACAAATATCGGACCCTGTGGCTATATTAGCGGCATGAATATCGGGATAATTGGTTTGGGCGATATGGGCCGTTTATATGCTAAGGCCTTTGCCAAAGTTGGCTATACAGTATTTGGTTGCGATTTGCCTGCCAGCAAAAATAAACTGGTTGACGAGCTTGAACCCTTGGGTATCCATATATATGATGATGGCCACGAGGTATCCGCCAAAGCCGATCTGATCATTTACTCGGTAGAAGCCGAAACGATAGGCAAGGTAGTAGCGCAATACGGAGCATCCGCACGGCCCGGAACTATCGTTGCGGGGCAAACATCGGTAAAACATCCCGAGATAGAAGCTTTTGAGAAATACCTTCCGGCTAACGTATTCATTGTAACTATTCATGCCCTGCATGGTCCGGGCTTTGAGCCGGATAAGCAAAAACTCGCTATCATTCCGCATCGCAGCAATGCAAAGGTGTACCAACAGATGATGGATCTGTTTTTAGCGATAGGTTCGGATATTGTGGAGATAGCCGATTACCATGAGCATGATAAAATTGTTGCCGATACTCAAGCCGTTACCCACGTAGGTTTTGAAAGTATGGGCACCGCCTGGAAAGAAGCCGGCTTTTTTCCCTGGGAGAATGCCAGTTATATAGGTGGTATTGATAATGTAAAGATATTAACCACGCTGCGCATATTTAGTTATAAGGCGCACGTGTATGCTGGTTTAGCAATTTTAAACCCATACGCGCGCCAACAGGTAAAACGCTACGCGGTATCCGAGTCGGAATTGTTTAAGCTGATGATAAAGGAAGAAGCGAAAGAATTTAGGGAGCGCATTTATAAAGCACGCGACTTTGTTTTTCACGAAAGCCGCAAACCTATACTATTAAACGATGCCGTAATGCGCGAGTTCTCCTTATCGGGAAAGGCCGAATTACGCAAACCAAACTCGCACTTAAGTTTGCTCAGCATGGTCGATGCCTGGTACCACTTAGGTGTAAACCCTTATGATAATCTTATCTGCCAAACACCGCCTTTCCGTTTACGTTTAGGTATTGCGGAATACCTGTTTAAAAACGAAGAGTTGCTTGAAGAATCCATAGAAGCTGCCTTGTACGATAAAACCATCCGTGGCGATGATCTGGAGTTTCACTCAGCCGTGCGCGAGTGGTCATCCATTATCGGTTATGGCGATATGAAAGGTTATAAAGAACATTTTAACCAGGTGAAGGATTTCTTCGGCGACAGGCTGGAGCAAGGCAAACAGCAAAGTGCCGAGCTGATCAGGAGGTTGATGGAGTAGTTATTTAATTATTGTAACTTGTTGTTGTACATGCAAATAGCTTCTATATTGAATTATTTGCGTTTATTTAGTACCAGGAAGTTATCTTCTTTGGCTTAAATAGCCTTTCGCTTTCTATTTGTAAATAAAACATCAGGGAATAGCCCTTTTCTTACCCAACAATTATTTGCAAAAATAACTCACTAAGTATTTGATAATTAATATAAGTTCCCTATCTTTGCCGTCCCTTAAGGGGAAATAAAATGCCTTGAACGAAGCCCTACTGCTTCGATGGGCAAAAACTAAATAAGAAAATGTCAGGAATAATTGGTAAAAAAGTAGGTATGACCAGCATATTCGACGAGGCAGGGAAAAATATCCCATGTACTGTGATCGAAGCTGGACCATGTGTAGTAACACATGTGAAGTCTGTGGATACAGACGGCTACGCTGCTGTTCAGTTAGCGTATGGTGAAAAGAAGGAAAAAAACACTTCGGGCCCAATGAAAGGCCATTTCCAAAAAGCCGGTACTACTCCAAAACGTAAACTTGTCGAATTCAAATCTTTTGAAGACGAAAAATCTCTGGGTGACACTGTTACTGTAGAAATTTTTGCAACAGGTGATTATGTTGATGTGGTAGGAACCTCTAAAGGAAAAGGTTTTCAAGGTGTTGTTAAACGCCATGGTTTTGCCGGTGTGGGTATGCAAACTCACGGTCAGCACAATCGTTTAAGAGCGCCAGGTTCATTAGGAGCTTCATCATGGCCATCTCGCGTATTTAAAGGTATGCGTATGGCAGGTCAAACTGGTAACAGCCGTGTTAAGGTTCAAAACCTTCAGGTAGTTAAAGTGTATCCGGAGCAAAATTTAATAGTTGTTAAGGGTTCCATCCCAGGAGCTAAGGGTTCATTTGTAATTGTGGATAAATAAGATGGAAGTTAAAGTATTAAATGTATCAGGGAAAGAAACAGGTGCAAGTTTGCATCTACCTGAGTCGGTATTTGGTATTGAGCCCAACGATCACGCAATTTATTTGGACGTTAAGCAATATTTAGCTAATCAGCGCCAGGGAACTCACAAGTCAAAACAACGTAATGAAATTGCAGGTTCAACCCGTAAATTGTACAAACAAAAAGGTACAGGCGGTGCGCGTGCAGGTAGTGTTAAATCTCCTTTGTTTAATGGTGGTGGCCGTGTATTTGGTCCGCAACCACGCGACTATAGCTTTAAGCTGAACAAAAAGTTGAAATCACTTGCCCGTAAATCAGCATTATCATATAAAGCACAAGATAACAATGTAGTAGTTGTTGAAGACTTCAACTTTGAAGCCGTTAAAACTAAAAGCTACATCGCTTTTGTAGCCGCTCTTAACTTATCAGATGAAAAAACTCTGTTAGTATTGCCGGCAGCAAATGACAATATTTATTTATCAAGCAGGAATCTGAAAAAAGCGAAAGTAATTACAGCCGATCAGTTAAGCACATATGATGTGTTGAACGCAGGCAAGCTGTTATTAACTACCGGTTCTGTTAAAACTTTGGAGGAAGCATTAGCTAAGTAATTATGGAAGTATTAAGAAAACCCCTACTTACAGAGAAGGTATCTCAATTAACCGAGAAGCTTAACCGCTACGCTTTTATTGTTGACCCGCGTGCCAACAAGATCCAGATCAAAGGAGCAATTGAGACCATGTATGGTATAAATGTAGTTGCAGTAAACACCATGCGCTACGTTGGAAAGTTGAAGAGCCGCAATACTAAAGCCGGACCGGTATCGGGCCGCGCAGCAAAGTATAAAAAAGCGATCATCACAATTAAAGATGGTGAAACTATTGACTTTTATAGCACAATATAGAGATGGCAGTTAAAAGATTTAAACCGGTAACCCCGGGTACCCGTTTCAGGGTAGGTGCCGATAACTCGGATATCACAACAAACGTTCCTGAAAAAACGTTGGTGGTATCTCACAAAAGATCGGGTGGTCGTAACCACGATGGTAAAATGACAATGCGCTACATTGGCGGTGGTCACAAAAAATCATACAGGTTAATTGATTTCAAACGTAACAAGTTTGATATCCCGGCTACTGTAGCAACAATTGAGTATGATCCGAACCGTTCAGCGCGTATCGCATTATTACACTTTGTTGATGGTGAGAAAAGATACATGATAGCTCCGGAAGGATTAACAGTTGGCCAGGTAGTATTATCAGGCGAGAGTGTTGCTCCTGAGGTTGGAAATACTTTACCATTAAAAAGTATCCCATTAGGTTCTATCATTCATAACATTGAGTTGAACCCTGGCCAGGGTGGTACAATTGCCCGTTCGGCAGGTACTTACGCCCAGCTTTCAGCACGCGATGGCAAATACGCTATCATCAAATTGCCTTCAGGCGAAACCCGTATGATACTGTCAACCTGTTTGGCAACTATCGGTACCGTTTCAAACGGAGATAAAGCAAACGAAGTGTTGGGTAAAGCAGGCCGTAAACGTTGGTTAGGTCGTCGTCCAAGAGTTCGTGGTGTAGCCATGAACCCGGTAGATCACCCTATGGGTGGTGGCGAGGGCCGTGCATCTGGTGGTCACCCACGCTCACGCAAAGGTTTATTAGCTAAAGGCTACAAAACCCGCGACAAGAAGAAAACATCTGATCGTTATATCATTGAAAGAAGGAAGAAATAATGGCACGTTCAATTAGAAAAGGACCGTATATTGATCATAACCTGGAAAGAAAAGTTCTTACCTTGAATGATACGGCAAAAAAATCAGTAGTAAAAACGTGGTCACGCCGCTCAATGATATCACCAGATTTCGTTGGTCATACATTTGCTGTACACAACGGTAACAAGTTTATCCCTGTGTATGTAACAGAAAACATGGTAGGACACAAGTTGGGCGAGTTTGCTCCAACCCGTACTTTCCGTGGTCACGCAGAAAAGAAAAAATAAGGCATGGAAGCAACAACTAAAATCAAAAAGTCTGTATTGATCAGGCAGCAGAAAGAAGCAGCAAAAGCTGTGGTAGGCGGCGCTTCTATCGCTAAATTACAAAACTGCCCTACATCGCCACGCAAAATGCGTTTGGTAGTGGATTTGATCCGCGGCGAAAAGGTAGAGAAAGCTTTGTATATATTAAAATACACCAACAAAGAAGCGGCTATCCGTGTTGAAAAATTGCTTTTATCGGCAATTAAAAACTGGGAAGCTAAAAACGAAGGTAAACGTGTTGAAGATAGCGGTTTATTTGTAAAAGAAATCTCTGTAGGTGGTGGCCGTCAATTGAAAAGATTGCGCCCGGCTCCACAAGGCAGAGGATACCGTATCCGTAAACGCTCAAACCACGTACACTTAGTTGTGGATAGTAAAAACGATAACAATTAATTTGAAATGGGACAGAAAGCACATCCAATAGGTAATAGGTTAGGGATCATCAGAGGTTGGGATTCTAACTGGTTTGGTGGTAACAAATATGCCGACAAGTTAGTTGAAGACGAAAAAATCCGCAAATACCTGGCAGCACGTATCGCTAAAGGCGGCGTATCAAAGGTAGTTATTGAGCGTACGTTAAAACGTATCACTGTAACCATTCACACTGCCCGTCCGGGTATCGTGATCGGTAAAGGTGGCGCCGAAGTTGATAAAATTAAAGAAGAGTTGAAAAAACTGACTAAAAAGGACGTTCAGATCAATATCTTCGAAATTAAACGCCCTGAGCTTGATGCACAATTAGTAGCAGAAGGCATAGCAAAACAACTTGAGGCTCGTATCTCATTCCGTCGTGCAATGAAAACTTCGATAGCTTCAACCATGAGAATGGGTGCCGAAGGTATCAAGATCATGACATCAGGCCGTTTAGGTGGCGCTGAGATGGCACGCTCTGAGCAATACAAAGAAGGAAGAATTCCTTTGCACACTTTCCGTGCTGATATTGATTACGCTTTAGGCGAAGCTTTAACTACTTATGGTAAAATAGGTATTAAAGTATGGATCTGTAAAGGCGAAGTTTACGGCAAACGCGATTTATCTCCAAACATTGGCGGTACAAGCAGCGCAAGCGGTAAAGGCGGACGCCCTGAAGGTGCAGCAGCATTTGGTGATCGTGGTGGCGACAGAAGAGGTGGACCAGGCGGTGATCGTCGTGGTGGACCAGGTGGCGACCGTCGTGGTGGACCAGGTGCAGGTGGCAACCGTCCCGGTGGACCGGGCCAGGGTGGTAACCGTGGAGGCCAGGGTGGTGGTAACCGTCCGGCAGGAAAGAGATAATAACAGAAATCAAGTCGAGAGACAACGTTTAAATAAGAATTAAAGACAATGCTACAGCCAAAAAGAACGAAGTTCAGGAAGATGCAAAAAGGCAGAATGAAAGGTTTAGCCACTCGTGGTGCTGAACTATCATTCGGTTCTTTCGGAATAAAATCACTCGAAGCCGCCTGGATCACCAGCCGTCAGATCGAGGCTGCCCGTATCGCTGTAACACGTTTCATGAAACGTGAAGGCCAGGTATGGATACGTATATTCCCTGATAAGCCGGTTACTAAAAAACCAGCAGAGGTACGTATGGGTAAAGGTAAAGGTGCTCCTGAATACTGGGTAGCAGTAGTACGCCCGGGTAGGGTTATCTTCGAAGCAGAAGGTGTACCTCTGGAAGTTGCTAAAGAGGCTTTACGCCTTGCTGCAGGTAAATTACCGGTACAAACAAGATTTATTACACGTAGGGATTACGTAGAAGAATAGAAAGAAACTGTTTAACAGTTGTGCTTTGCCTCTTATAGAGTAGATAACGCAAAGTGCATTATTAACGAATAATTAACAAGAAAATGAAGAACTCAGAAATTTTAGAGCTAACAACCGAAGAACTTACCGCAAGGATAAGCGAGGAAGCGGCTAATCTAACAAAACTGAAATTTGCTCACGCAGTTTCAGCAATAGAAAACCCAACCCGCATTACCAAAGTAAGGAAAGACGTTGCTCGTTTAAATACTGAATTGACAAAGCGCAAAGCGGCTTCTGCTTCTGAAAAGAATTAATTTTTAGAGTCGAAATGGAAAGAAATTTAAGAAAAACACGTACCGGACTGGTAGTAAGCAACAAAATGGAGAAATCCATAGTTGTAGCAGTTGAACGTAAGGTGAAGCACCCTATCTATGGTAAGTTCGTAAAAAAGACTACCAAGTTTATGGCTCACGACGAAACTAATACCTGTGGTATTGGCGATACCGTATTAATTATGGAAACCCGCCCGTTGAGCAAGAGCAAGAATTGGAGATTAGTTACAGTTTTAGAAAGGGCTAAATAAGATGGTACAACAGGAATCGAGACTAAACGTTGCCGACAACAGCGGAGCTAAAGAAGTTTTAGTTATCCGTGTGTTAGGCGGTACAGGCAAAAGATATGCCTCAATTGGTGATAAGATAGTTGTTACCGTTAAAAGTGCTTTGCCATCAGGCAACATTAAAAAAGGTACAGTGTCAAAAGCCGTAGTTGTTCGCACGAAAAAAGAGATCCGCCGTAAAGATGGTTCTTACATTCGTTTTGACGACAACGCAGCAGTTTTGTTAAACAACCAGGATGAGCCGAGAGGCACACGTATTTTTGGACCTGTTGCAAGAGAGTTGCGTGAAAAACAATTCATGAAAATTGTATCATTAGCACCGGAGGTATTGTAACATGGAAAGAAAGAATAATAAGCAAGTAAAATTGAAGATCCGCAAAGGCGACCTGGTAAAGGTAATTGCCGGCGATTCAAAAGGCTCGCAAGGAAAAGTATTAGAAGTTATCACAGCTACCAGCCGTGTAATTGTTGAAGGCGCTAATATGGTATCAAAGCATACCAAACCAAATGCTACCAGCCCTAATGGCGGTATCATAAAACAAGAAGCTGCTTTGCACATCTCTAACGTAGCTTTGATAGATCCTAAATCAGGAAAAACAACCCGCGTTGGACGTAAATTGAATGATGCAGGCAAATTAGTTAGGGTAGCAAAAATATCAGGGGAGGAAATTAAGTAATGACTTACGTACCAAGATTAAAATCGAAATACAAGGACGAGATCCGCACCGCACTGAAAGATAAATTTCAGTACAAAAGCGTAATGCAGGTTCCAAAACTTGAAAAAATTGCTATCAACCAGGGTGTTGGTGCAGCAACTACTGATAAAAAGTTAATTGAAGTAGCTATTAACGAGCTTACTACAATTACCGGTCAGCAAGCGGTAGCATCAAAATCTAAAAAAGATATCTCAAACTTTAAATTGCGTAAAAATATGCCGGTAGGTGTACGTGTTACTTTACGTGATAATACAATGTATGAGTTTTTAGATCGTTTAATTGCAGTTGCTTTGCCACGTATCCGTGATTTCAAAGGCATTAACGATAAAGGATTTGACGGCCGTGGTAACTATACTTTAGGTATTACTGAGCAGATCATATTCCCTGAGATCAACATTGACAAGATCAACAAGATCATGGGTATGGATATTACTTTTGTAACTTCGGCAGATAATGATGTTGAAGCGTTAGAATTGCTTAAGCAATTTGGTTTACCATTTAAAAATCAAAATAACAACAACTAATGGCTAAAGAAGGTGTAAAAGCACGTGAAGTAAAACGCGCTAAGTTAGTAGCTAAATATGCTGAAAAAAGAGCAGCCCTTAAAGCCGCTGGTGATTTCATCGGATTAGACAAATTGCCAAAAGCATCGTCTCCGGTAAAATTACACAACCGTTGTAAATTAACCGGTCGCCCTCGTGGTTACATGCGCCAATTTGGCATTTCGCGTGTAACATTCCGCGAAATGGCTTTGGCTGGTAAAATACCGGGAGTAAAGAAAGCGAGCTGGTAATATAACGATATCGGATTTCGAAATTTTAATTTCGGAATTTGATATTTTATAGCAAGTATCAATCCGAAATCGGAAATCCGAATTTCGAAATTATAATTAACCGATGGCAGGTCTAAGGATACCACCATCATAAACAACAATAATGAATACAGATCCAATTGCAGATTATCTTACACGAGTAAGGAATGCTATTAAAGCCAACCACAGGGTTGTTGAAATTCCTGCATCAAACCTGAAGAAAGAGATCACGAAAGTGCTTTTTGAAAAAGGTTACATCGCGAATTTTAAATTTGAGGAAAATGGTCCGCAAGGCACTATCAAAGTTGCTTTGAAATACCACCCGATCACTAAAATTCCGGCTATCCGCAGCATTGCGCGTATTAGCAAACCAGGTTTGAGGAAATATGCAGGCACGGCTAACTTGCCACGAGTATTAAATGGTTTAGGTATCGCTATATTGTCAACTTCGAAAGGTGTAATGACCGATAAAGAAGCTCGTCAGCAAAATATTGGCGGTGAGGTTTTATGTTACGTTTATTAATCAATAGGAGAAATTTAAAATGTCAAGAGTAGGAAAAGCACCAATAGCGATCCCGGCAGGCGTTACCGTTTCTGTAGCTGATGATAATACAGTAACAGTAAAAGGCCCTAAAGGACAATTAACTCAGGCCGTTGATAGCGATATCACAATAGCCCAGGAAGAAGGACAGATCGTTGTACAACGCCCGTCTGAACAAAAACGTCACAAAGCTTTACACGGCTTATACCGTGCATTGTTAAATAATATGGTTGTTGGAGTAACAACAGGCTACAAACTTGAGCAAGAGTTGGTAGGTGTAGGTTACCGTGCAACAAACACAGGTAACACGTTAGATTTAGTGTTGGGTTTCTCTCACCACTATGTATTTCAATTACCAGAAGAAATTAAAGTTACAACCACTGCTGAAAAGGGTAAAAACCCAACCATCATCCTTGAATCGATAGACAAACAGTTGATCGGTCAGGTTGCGGCAAAAATACGTTCGTTACGTGCACCAGAGCCATATAAAGGTAAAGGTATCAAGTTTGTTGGCGAAGTATTGAGAAGAAAAGCAGGTAAATCAGCATCTAAAAAATAATCGACATGGCAGCTAAATTATCAAGAAGGGATAGAATTAAAAGAGGGATCAGAAAACGTCTTTCAGGTTCTTCAGAGCGTCCGCGCCTGTCGGTGTACAGAAGCAATAAAGGAATTTATGCTCAGGTTATAGATGATGTTACCGGTAAAACATTAGTTTCGGCTTCATCTTTATCAAAAGAGTTTGCAACAACAGGCAGCAAATCAGATCAATCGGTAGCGGTTGGTAAAATGGTTGCCGAGAAAGCTATTGCAGCTGGAATAAAACAAGTTGTTTTCGACAGAAATGGTTACTTGTATCATGGCCGTGTTAAATCATTGGCTGAAGGTGCACGTGAAGGTGGTTTAATTTTTTAATACAACAGAGAGATGTCAACTATTAATATAAAAAGAGTAAAATCAAGCGAGATCGAATTAAAAGACCGTTTGGTTAGCATCCAACGTGTAGCCAAAGTAACCAAAGGTGGCCGTACTTTCAGCTTCAGTGCCATTGTGGTAGTAGGCGATGAGAATGGTATTGTAGGTTTCGGTTTGGGTAAAGCCAAAGAGGTTACCGAAGCAATTGCTAAAGGTATTGACGATGCTAAAAAGAACCTGGTAAAAGTTCCTATTTTAAACGGAACTATACCTCACGAGCAAATAGGCAAGTTTAGCGGTGGTTTCATTTTCTTGAAACCTGCTGCAAACGGTACCGGTGTTATAGCCGGTGGTGCGATGCGTGCCGTGTTAGAAAGTGCCGGTGTACATAACGTACTGGCAAAATCTAAAGGATCATCAAACCCGCACAACGTGGTTAAAGCAACTGTATCTGCATTATCGCAACTGCGCGATGCTTACACTGTAGCTCAACAACGTGGAATTAGTTTAGGTAAAGTATTTAACGGATAATCAGTCATGGCAAAAATCAAAATAACTCAGATTAAAAGCGTGATCGATAGAAGTGAGCGCCAGAAAAAAACCATCGAAGCTTTAGGTTTAAAAAGAATAAACCACAGCGTAGAAGTTGAGGCTAA
Source organism: Mucilaginibacter rivuli (assembly GCF_019391655.1). Lineage (GTDB taxonomy): Bacteria > Bacteroidota > Bacteroidia > Sphingobacteriales > Sphingobacteriaceae > Mucilaginibacter > Mucilaginibacter rivuli. The sequence continues at coordinate 859,396 of NZ_JAHXPQ010000001.1, forward strand.
TGCAGCTATCATCGGTATGGTAAGAAAAGTTAATCATTTGGTAGCAGTAGAAAGCATTTAATATTATGAATTTAAGTAATCTGAAACCTGCAGAAGGTTCTACTAAAAATAGGAAAAGAATAGGCCGTGGTACCGGTTCGGGCCGTGGCGGCACTTCAACCCGTGGTCATAAAGGTGCGGGCTCACGTTCGGGTACTTCAACCAAAATTGGTTTTGAAGGCGGACAAATGCCATTACAGCGTCGTGTACCTAAGGTTGGCTTTAAAAACCCTAACCGTGTTGAGTATGTAAGTGTAAACTTAGATGCGCTACAAGGTTTAGCTGATCAGTACAATGTTACTACTATCAATTTTGATATACTAAAAGAACATGGTTTAGTATCAAGAAACGATTTGGTAAAAGTATTAGGTCGTGGCGAGTTAAAAGCTAAATTAGAAGTTACAGCACATGCATTTTCGGCCACTGCACAAAAAGCTATTGAAGCAGCAGGTGGTTCAATCGTTAAGTTATAAATTTCAATGAAGAAATTTTTCACAACTTTATCCAATATCTGGAAAATTGAAGATTTAAGAGTGCGTATAACAAACACATTCTTATTTCTTTTAATATACCGTATAGGTTCGTTCATCGTATTGCCAGGTATCAACCCGGCATCTCTTGACTCTCAAAGGGGTAAAGAAGGCTTAATGGGTATGCTAAATATGTTCGCCGGGGGATCTTTTTCCCGGGGTTCTATTTTTGCGTTAGGTGTAATGCCTTATATTTCGGCATCCATTGTGGTGCAATTATTGGGTATTGCTGTGCCATATTTTACTAAACTGCAAAAGGAAGGCGAAAGCGGCCGTACCAAGCTTAACCAGTGGACCCGTTACCTAACTATAGGTATCACCGCTTTGCAAGCTATTGGTTACGTAAAATCGCAGGTAAGTGCGGCGCCACTTATTGCTGAACCAATGTTTACCATTTTAACAGTGTTTGTGTTAACTGCAGGTACATTATTTGTAATGTGGTTAGGCGAGAAGATCACTGATAAAGGTATTGGTAACGGTATATCACTCATAATCATGGTGGGTATTATTGCCCAGTTACCCGGTGCTTTAGCTAAAGAATTTATGGGCCGTGTAAATGGTACAGGTGGTTTGTTCATCTTTATAGTTGAGATAGTAGCGCTTATAGCTGTTGTTATGTTCACTATCCTGATCGTTCAAGGTACCCGTAAAATTGCTGTACAGTACGCTAAGCGTATTGTGGGTAATAAACAATATGGTGGCGTGCGCCAGTACATACCTTTAAAGGTAAATGCTGCAGGTGTAATGCCTATCATCTTTGCGCAAGCGTTGATGTTTATACCGGCTACTATACCGCAGTTCTTTAAATCAGCGGGTTCTAACAGTGTAGTTATCGCTTTGTCGGATTATCAGTCATGGGGTCACAATTTATTGTTCGCCGTGCTGATCATCATCTTTACATATTTCTATACAGCTATTACGGTTAACCCTAACCAAATGGCCGATGATATGAAAAAGAATGGTGGCTTTATACCGGGTGTTAAACCAGGTAAAGCAACTGCCGATTTTATTGACGGTGTAATTTCTAAAATAACCTTACCGGGATCTATATTCTTAGCTATCATAGCCATTATTCCGGCTATAGCAGCTATATTCCAGGTAGATAGCCAGTTTGCGCGTTTCTTTGGCGGCACATCGCTTATCATCTTAGTAGGTGTAGTTTTAGATACCTTACAACAGATAGAAAGCCACTTGTTAATGCGTCACTATGATGGTTTAATGAAAACCGGCAGAATTAAAGGCAGAACAGCTATACCTACTGCAGCCGGTACAACACCAACTGCAATTTAATCAGTAATGTCGAAAATCAATTATAAGTCTGTCGAAGAGATAGAACTCATAAGAGAAAGCTCATTATTAGTAGCCAAAACCCTTGGAGAAATTGCGAAGGTTATTAAACCCGGAATCAAAACAATTGAGTTAAATAAACTTGCCGAAACCTTTATTAGAGATAATAAGGGTGTACCGGCATTTTTAAATTATAACGGGTTTCCGTACTCTCTTTGTATCTCGCTCAACAACCAGGTAGTACATGGTTTCCCCAGCGAGCATGTGTTGGTAGAGGGCGATCTGGTATCGGTTGATTGCGGAGTATTGCTAAATAAATATTACGGCGACTCTGCTTATACCTTTGCCATTGGCGAGGTAAGTGAGCAGGTTAAAACGCTGATGCGTGTTACCAAAGAGTGCCTGTACTTAGGTATTGATAAAGCCGTTACCGGTATGCGTGTAGGTGATATTGGATACGCGGTACAAGAGCACGCCGAGAGGCATGGCTTTGGCGTAGTGAAGGAATTGGTTGGACATGGTGTTGGAACAAGGCTGCACGAAAAACCAGAAGTACCAAACTACGGTAAACGCGGATCGGGCATTAAACTGGAGGAAGGTATGGTGATAGCCATTGAACCCATGATAAATGCCGGCCGTGCCGGGGTTAGATTTTGGGATGATGGCTGGACAGTATCAACCAGCGATGGAAAGCCGAGCTGCCATTATGAGCACACAGTAGCCATAAATAAAGGTAAGGCCGATATTCTTTCAACATTTTCATACGTTGAAGAAGTTTTAAAAGAAAAAATATAATTAATCAAAAATAATTGTTAATTTTGCATCCCGCTTTAAAGGCGGATAATTGTATAGAAATCAGTAATATATGGCTAAACAGGCCTCGATTGAACAAGACGGTACAATAAAGGAAGCATTATCAAACGCGATGTTTCGTGTGGAGTTGGAAAACGGCCACGAAATTATTGCGCATATTTCTGGTAAAATGCGTATGCACTATATCAAAATATTACCTGGCGACAGGGTGAAATTGGAAATGAGCCCCTACGATTTATCAAAGGGCAGGATAACCTACAGATATAAATAAAAGAAAGAGATGAAAGTTAGAGCATCAATTAAAAAACGTAGTGCTGATTGCAAGATCATCCGTCGTAAAGGGAAACTTTATGTAATTAACAAAAAGAACCCTAAGTACAAACAACGTCAGGGATAATTAAAAAAATTGTAATGATATCCGTACAACGGTGGCCCGCCGTTCGGCATTACGTAAAAGCAAATAACAAATATGGCAAGGATAGCAGGTATTGATTTACCAAGAAACAAGCGCGGCGAGATAGGTTTAACCTATATTTATGGTATTGGCCGTACTAAAGCAGTACAGATTTTAACTGAAGCTGGTATTGATTTGAATACTAAAGTTCAGGATTGGACAGATGAGCAGTTAACTGCCATCCGTACTATCATTAACGATGGTGTGAAAGTTGAAGGCGCTTTACGCTCTGAAGTACAACTGAACATTAAACGTTTAATGGATATTGGTTGCTACCGTGGTACCCGTCACCGTAAAGGTTTACCGTTACGTGGTCAGCGTACTAAAAACAACTCTCGTACCCGTAAAGGAAAACGTAAAACAGTTGCTAACAAGAAAAAAGTAACTAAATAATAATTGATGGGTAGGGTTTAACCTAACCTGGAACATAAAGATAAAAAACAAGGTATTGAGTGCCGGGAAAGAGTAAGATCTCATATCTCAAGTCTCATATCTGAAAAATCTAAAAAAGAAAATGGCAAAAACTAAAAAAGTAACCAAAAAGCGTATTGTAATTGTTGAGCCAATTGGCGAAGCACACATTAACGCTACTTTTAACAACATCATCATTACCCTGACCAACAAAAGCGGTCAGGCTATATCATGGTCATCAGCGGGTAAAATGGGCTTCAAAGGTTCAAAAAAGAATACCCCTTATGCAGCAGGACAGGCAGCATCAGATTGCGGCAAGGTAGCTTATGATTTAGGTTTACGTAAAGTTGAAGTATTTGTTAAAGGCCCTGGATCAGGTCGCGAGTCAGCTATCCGTACTTTGCAAACTGCAGGTATTGAGGTTACAACAATAAAAGACATTACGCCGCTTCCACACAATGGTTGCCGTCCGTCAAAACGCAGAAGAGTTTAATTAATCAATTTTTAAAGCTAAGATTCACCGGCTGCGGGCCGGATGATACTTTAAAACAAACAAATAATGGCAAGATATACAGGCCCCAAAAGCAGAATTGCGCGCCGTTTCAGAGAACCAATTTTCGGTCCTGATAAAGCGTTAGAAAGAAAAAACTACGGACCCGGCATGCACGGTGCTTCGAAAAGAAGAGGAAAACAATCTGAGTATTCAACTCAGTTGATGGAGAAACAAAAAGTTAAATATACTTACGGTGTATTGGAACGTTATTTCGAAAACCTGTTCCACCGCGCTTCGGCTAAAGAAGGTATTACCGGCGAAAACTTGTTAAAGTTTTTAGAGGCACGTTTGGATAACGCGGTTTACCGTTTAGGTATCGCTCCAACACGCTCAGGTGCACGCCAATTGGTAGGCCACAAACACATTACAGTTAACGGCGAAGTTGTGAATATTGCTTCTTACGCTTTGAAAGCTGGTGACGTTGTTGCAGTTAGAGAGAAATCAAAAACTTTAGAATCGATCACTAACTCGGTAGCTGGCAGAAAAATAAACAAATACAGCTGGTTACAGTGGGATGCCGCCAATTTATCGGGCGTTTTCTTAAACTATCCTAACCGCGACGAGATTCCTGAAAACATCAAGGAAAACCTGATCGTCGAGTTGTACTCAAAATAATAACGATACTTATCCGGAAAATGGTCAGTCGCAAGCTGATCATTTTTTCGGGTTTAATCAATTAGCAAACATAAACAAGGATATAAATGGCAATATTAGCATTTCAAAAACCTGACAAGGTTATCATGCAGAAATCAACTGATTTTGATGGTACGTTTGAATTTCGTCCGTTAGAACCAGGTTTCGGTATAACCATAGGTAATGCTTTACGTCGTATCTTACTTTCATCATTGGAAGGTTATGCGATCACTTCTGTTCGTTTTTCGGGAGTAACACATGAGTTTTCTACCATCAAAGGTGTGGTTGAAGACGTTACCGAAATCATATTGAACTTAAAACAAGTTCGTATGAAGAAAACAGGTGAGTCGGGCGATTCTGAAAAAATATTCGTGATCATCAACGGTCAGGATTCTTTCAAAGCCGGCGATATCACTAAGTTTTCAAACAACTTTACTATCCTTAATCCTGATCTGGTTATTTGCAATATGGATTCGTCTGTAACGCTTGAGATTGAACTTACCGTAGCTAAAGGCCGTGGTTATGTTGCAAGCGAAGAGAACAAGAATCCGGATGCAATGTTAGGCGTTATCGCTATCGATTCGATCTATACACCGATCAAGAATGTAAAATACACTATTGAGAACTACCGTGTTGAGCAAAAAACTGACTATGAAAAATTAGTTTTGGATATTGCTACAGATGGTTCTGTTCATCCTGAGGACGCTTTGAAAGAAGCAGCCAAAATTTTGATCCAACACTTTATGTTGTTCAGCGATGAGAATATGATGTTAGAGGCTCAGGCTAAAGAAGAAACTAAAGAAGTTGACGAGGAAATTTTACACATGCGTAAGATCCTGAAAACTGAATTGGTTGACCTTGACCTATCGGTACGTGCATTAAACTGCTTAAAAGCAGCTGATATCCGCAGCCTTGCTGACCTGGTATCATATGACGTTGCTGATATGTTAAAATTCAGAAACTTTGGTAAAAAATCATTAACTGAAATTCAGGACCTGGTTAAATCAAAAGGCTTATCTTTTGGTATGAACCTGTCGAAATTCAAGTTAGACGAAGAGTAATAAGATTAAATATTGCGATGCGCCATATAGCGTATCGCAATATTTATTTAAAGAGTAATATAAATTAAAATTAAGCGACCGCATAATTCCGAGGGTTGAGCAATTTCCCCAACGGTATGCACGTGAAAAATCAAAACAAAAATGAGACACGGTAAAAAACTAAACCACTTAGGCCGCACCAACAGTCACCGTAAGGCGATGATGGCAAACATGGCTTCTTCGCTTATCTTACACAAGCGCATTACAACTACATTGGCTAAAGCAAAAGCTTTACGTATGTATGTTGAACCTATTTTAACAAAAGCAAAAGAAGATACTACGCACTCACGTCGTACTGTATTTAGCTACCTGCAAGACAAGGATACTACTAACATCCTTTTCCGCGAAATTGCTGAGAAAATTGCTAACCGCCCGGGTGGTTACACACGTATCATCAAAATGGAAAACCGTTTAGGTGATAACGCTGAAATGGCAATGATCGAATTGGTAGATTACAATACAGTTTACACCAAAGGTGAAGCTGCAACAGAGAAGAAAGCAACACGTCGTCGTGGCGGATCAGGTAAAGGCAAAGCGGCTCCGGTTGCTGCTGCTACTGTAGCTGTTGAAGAAGCACCTGCTGCACCAGCGGTAGAAGAAGCTCCTGAAGCACCTGCTGCTGAAGAAGAAAAAGGCGAATAAGACTTTTTTTAGAGATATAGAAAGCCCCGCTCAAATTGAGCGGGGCTTTTTTTGTACATGCTTATGAATGATGATTTAACTAACGCTTAGCATACACTACTATAGATGCTTTGGCCAAAGCTTGCTGGCCTAACATAAAACCGGTTAATGCCGCGGTTGATGTTGCAGTAGTGCCAAGATTTTCCGTTTTTAACGCATATATTGTAATCAAATAATGGTGTGGGCTATCGCCGGCAGGCGGGCATGGACCTTGATAGCCGGGTGCGCCTGTATCGTTCATGCTCTGCAAGCTGCCGGCTGGCGCAACGTTACTTTTAACATCACCTGCGCCTTGTTTGAGTTCGTGTATTGATGACGGGATGTTTACCATAACCCAATGCCAAAAACCGCTTCCTGTTGGTGCATCCGGATCGTACATGGTAATGGCAAAACTTTTGGTGCCTTCGGGAGCATTTGCCCAGCTTAATTGCGGCGACTTGTTATTGCCGTTGCAACCAAAACTGCTTGCAGTAAATTGGTTGGTGAACTGGCCGCCAAGGTCGGCACTTTTTAATGTGAATGTTTGCGAAAAGCTAAGTTGAGCACATAGCAAGCTGATGAAAAGGATGGAAAATAGTTTCATGGTGATAAAATAATTGTTTACCCAAATTTGGGCTAATTATCCTATGTGGTGATGGTGCTACAAGCCCAGAAACTATTGCAGAACGTTCAAAGTTGCAGTATTCTTATAGCTAGCCGGGGTAACACCAAATTTCTTTTTAAAGGCAGTATTAAAGTTCGACAGGTTTTCATAACCGTAGGCATCAAATATTTCAGTTGCTTGTTTGCCGCTTATTAATTCGGCGCTTGCAACTTCCAGTTTGCGGTCACGGATATATTTTTGTGGCGCTATGCCATAAGTTTTTTCAAAATCGCGTTTGAATGACGACAAGCTCCTGTTGGCTAAGAAAGCCAGTTCATCCAGCGTAAGCTTGCTGAATAAATTTTTCTCGACCAGGCTTTTGAGCGATAGCTTATCACTATCCCGGTTACGGCTAAACAGATTGACCAATTGGGTAGGGAAGAGTTCATAGATAACCAAAAGCAATTCTTCCAGTTTGTGCAAGGCTATTGGGTAAGATAATTGGTGGCCTGTTGCTATTAATGCCTGTATGCCGCGCAGGTATTCGTTAAGATATCCCGTACTGGAGAAATGGATGAATGAATCACCATTGTGAGGCGGTAATGCTTTATCTAATGCAATATGATGCCTGTCCAATAAATTTGCGGCAAGGTGGCCCGGAAAGAAAATAACAAGGCTGTGGTATTGATTACGGTTTGGGCTATGTTCTGCAATTATCGAATTTCCTTCGGGAATAAGCATGGCCTGCCCGGCTTTTATTACTGTATTTTCTGTTGAGCGGTATATTTCTTTTTGTCCGTTTAATACAAAACTTATGGCATATTGGTTAAATACCACCATGTTTTTAAGGAGACTGCCGGTTTCGCGGTAGCTAACAAAAGTAATATCGCCCGCACACATTTTCGGGTGTTGTTTAACAGCATCAGGTACGGCAAAAACTTCCATTATATTGTTTTTTGAAAGACGGTAAAGGTATTTATAATGATGTTTTTATGCAATGGGGAATTTCTTAGGTGGTTTTATTGTTGTGAATTTGGGCTTTTTTGCTTATATTGGGTAGGTAGCGGGGCCTTGGGCGCATAGTGCAAAAGAGTGAAAATACTAATTTAAAAACACCTACTTTTTTCAAATATGTCATTGCGAGCGATAGCGTGGCAATCACTGAGAAAGGTAGTGAACAACTGACATGTCGCTTGGTTACATATCGCTTTAGGATTGCTTCGTACAGCAATGAGGTAGTAAGAAGAATACCTGTTTTTACCTGTTTTTTTAGATGAAAGAATAAGGAACAAAGATGAAAGACATAATCCAAAATCGAACATCCGACATCCGAAATATGGCAAAGTTTGGCTAAATCATCATTTGCACATCCGCACATTTACTCATCTGCACATTCGATAGCTTTCTGCCAACATGTCACCATCATATTCCGTAATCTGCCGCAAATTATTATTTACTGCAACTATATACTGCCAACAACCCTTTGGCACAAGCATTGTTAATATGGCTGTAGTAACATAGTATCAATATAGTAAAATCAAATATATGTCTAAAATAATTGGAATCGACTTAGGAACAACGAACTCCTGCGTATCAGTAATGGAAGGTAATGAGCCTGTAGTTATTGCTAACAGTGAGGGGAAACGTACAACGCCATCGGTAGTTGCATTTGTAGAAAATGGCGAGCGTAAAGTTGGTGATCCGGCAAAACGCCAGGCTATCACTAACCCAACAAAAACGATCTCTTCTATCAAGAGGTTTATGGGTAACCAGTTTAACGAGGTAACTCAGGAGACTGGCAGGGTACCTTACAAAGTAGTAAAGGGCGACAATAACACACCACGTGTTGAAATTGACGACCGTAAATACACACCACAAGAGATATCGGCAATGATACTTCAAAAAATGAAGAAAACTGCCGAAGACTTTTTGGGAACAGAAGTAACCGAGGCGGTTATTACCGTACCGGCTTATTTTAACGACGCGCAACGCCAGGCAACTAAAGAAGCCGGCGAAATTGCTGGTTTAAATGTACGCCGTATCATCAACGAGCCTACTGCTGCTGCACTTGCTTATGGCCTGGACAAAACACATAAAGACATGAAAATTGTTGTGTTTGACTGCGGTGGCGGTACACATGATGTTTCGGTTTTGGAATTAGGTGATGGCGTTTTCGAAGTAAAATCAACCGATGGTGATACACACTTAGGTGGTGATGACTTTGACCAGGTAATTATTGATTACTTAGCTGATGAGTTTAAAAATGACGAAGGCTTTGATTTGCGTCGCGACCCAATGTCGTTACAACGTTTAAAAGAAGCAGCTGAGAAAGCTAAGGTTGAGTTATCAAGCACAACCAGCACCGAGATCAATTTACCATACATTACCGCTGTTGACGGTATGCCTAAGCACTTGGTTAAAACATTAACCCGTGCTAAATTTGAGCAACTGGCTGATAGCCTCATCAAACGTACCATCGACCCTTGTCAAAAAGCATTGAAAAATGCAGGTTTGTCAACTTCGGATATCGATGAGATTATCCTGGTAGGTGGTTCAACCCGTATCCCTGCGATACAGGAAGCTGTTGAGAAATTCTTTGGCAAAGCACCATCAAAAGGTGTTAACCCTGATGAGGTTGTTGCAATAGGTGCCGCTATTCAGGGTGGTGTATTATCGGGCGATGTGAAAGATGTGTTGTTGTTAGATGTTACCCCGTTATCATTAGGTATCGAAACTATGGGTGGCGTTATGACGAAACTGATAGAAGCTAACACGACTATTCCATCTAAAAAAACAGAAACATTCTCTACCGCGTCTGATAGTCAGCCGGAAGTACAGATACACGTTTTACAGGGTGAGCGCCCAATGGCGGCTCAAAACCGTACTATCGGTCAGTTTAACCTGGCTGGTATACCTCCTGCACCTCGTGGCGTACCTCAAATTGAAGTAACTTTTGATATAGATGCCAACGGTATATTACACGTAGGCGCTAAGGATAAAGCTACAGGTAAAGAGCAAAAGATCCGTATCGAAGCTTCTTCAGGCTTAACTGATGCCGAGATCAAACGTATGAAAGATGAAGCTGAAGCGAATGCTGATGCTGATAAAAAGCAAAAAGAAGAAGTTGAAAAACTGAACGGTGCTGATGCGTTGATATTCTCGACAGAGAAACAACTGAAAGAGTATGGCGATAAGATCCCTGCTGATAAAAAAGCACCGATAGAAAGCGGTCTGGAAAAATTGAAAGCTGCTTATGCTGCTAAAAATTTAGACGAGATCGATACAGTTAAGGCTGAATTGGAAGCTGCATGGAACGCTGCATCAGAAGACATGTATAAAGCTGCTGAAGGCGGTGCGCAAGCACAACCGGGAGCTGAGCATGCTGAAGGTGCTGCTCCACAAGGTAACGCTGAAAATGTAACTGATGTTGACTTTGAAGAAGTGAAATAAACCCCTAAAAGGGAATAAAATAGAAAACCCTTCCTGATTTATTTGGGAAGGGTTTTTTTGTGCTTTGTAGTGTGGGTTGGCATGGGCTCGTTGCGGTATTTGTACTTAAAGTACCTTTCGGCAATGAAGAATGATGGCCAGGTAAACATAAAGGCAAAGCGGCTCAGTAATGGCCAAAACGGACAGGCGATTATGCCAGCCAAAAATACGAGAGGGGTAATAATAGCACGCGTTTTAAAGGTGTGCAGATATTGTTGACTGGGATAATGGGTTATTAATTTGTTTTTGGGGTTAAACACCACACTGATTAACCTGTAATTGAATATACCTGTGAGTATGATATTGCAGTTGTAAAAGTAGTAAGGAATATTTAAGCCCGAATACTCGCTGTAATAAGCGGACGAAAAGGGCATCAAAACAATACTGAACAGGAAGAAGATATTAAGCCAGATAAGCTTTTCGGAATACTGGTTAACAAACCCGAACACCCGGTGATGGCTACGCCAAAAAACAGCGATAACAAAGAAGCTGATGATAAAGCCTATGAATTTTGGGGTTAGATTATATAAGCCCTGAAGTATAGCCGCGTTGGAACTGTGCTCATGTATTTCGGGCACTTTTATCTCAATGATCAATAAGGTGATCGCAATAGCGAAAACAGCATCGCTGAATAAGATGATGCGGTCTATTTGGAAGTCTTTGCGCTCAGGGTCGTGCTGCTCAAGGAAGTGTTCTTTTTGTACCATAGTTTGATACGCATAAGATACAAAATAATTGGGGAGCTTAGAGGTAGGTATCGTGTTTTTTATGGCTTTATTTCGATGGGGGTGCCTATGGCTATGTGATTATATAGTTCGTCGATCTCGTTATTGGTCACACCAATACAGCCATCAGTCCAGTTATACCATCTGTGGAATTTGCCAATAAAGTCTGCCTTGTTGCTTAAACCATGAATTTTAATATCACCGCCAGTAGGTTTATTTAATTGCTGAGCTTTTAAAATATCAGCTTTTGAAGGATAAGAAATGCCCAGGTTTTTATAGCAGACACTGTGCGGGTTTTTGGCATTAATGTAATACAACCCTTCGGGTGTTTTGCCATCGTGTTCCACTTGCTTTTTGCCTTTTGGACAAAAACCTAATGATATGGTATAAGTTTTAATCAGTTTCCCGTGAGAGTAAACCAGTAACTGCTTGCGCGATTTAAGCACGAGGATTTTATCGATGGCCGTGTATACAGGCAACTTACTTTCGGGGAAGAAATAGTAGGTCGCCAGGCAAAGTATTATAAGAACTAAAACAAACTTGATTATTCTTGTTAGCATTATGTTTTAGTTAACCAAAACTATCTGTTGACGATAATCAACAGACTCAGAGTAATCGAGTTGTTTTATTTCGCCACCCTGATTATAAGAAATATGATATACCCTGTTTGGATGCCAGCTTTTTTTTGATGACGTTATGGCTTCCACTAATCCCGCTTTGTTATAAGCTACAGTATACTCATAAGGTAAAAAACTACAAATGATACAGCCTGTTTGCCCAAAAAGTATGAGGCGGGAATTGTTATCATAAGTATAATAAGCCTGGCTTCTGGCTCTGCCATGTATTTTACCATTAGATTTGGCATCGGTTGAATCATCCGGAGGTATTGTTATTTTTTCATTTTTGTGGGCTACGTCTTTAAAGGCGGGGGGTAGTGACGTAGGACAGCCAAAATGGTTTGAGAAAAAGTAAAGGCCGGATAGCTTTTGAGGCCCTCTGACAGTGTCCATTTTTACACTAAATAGCTGTCCACCCATATAAGTAGTCACCTTGTATATTTTAGTTTGCGCTGATGCATTTAAACAGGCAATAACTAAAAGTATTGCAAATAATGATCTCATGGTAATAGATTGTAGGTTGATGTACTACATATAAAGTTATATTATTTTTTGCTCGTTCTTATTTATATATAAGCATTTAACAGTTAACCGCGATAAAACAAAAAAATCCCGCCTGAGCGGGATTTAAATATGATTAAGCAATATAATTATGCCCAAAGGTTAGCCGGGTAAGTTCCGTTGGCAACCAGGTCTGATATGCTTTTTTGTACAATAGGTTTATCTTCTTTATAAGTTACGCCAAACCATTTTGAGGCAGTTGGGATAACTTTAAATGCTGCCTGGCCGCTTTTGATCAGTTCATCGGCAACCAATGGGATAAAGAACTCAGCTTTAGGGTTGTTCTCGTTAGCATCAACAAACTTTTTGAACATATCTAAACTCTGATCGAAAACAGCAGGAGTAAAGCCCCAGAAGTTCATAGATACGCGGGTATCATTTGGTAGTGGGTGCTCACCTGTAGCATCTTTGTAGGCTACTTTACCACCTTCGGTAAAGTAAACTTCGGTGCGCTCGTTTATCTCAACCATGTTACCGGTATCATCAACTTTACAAACACCACGCGATACAGAGCCATAATCAGATAATGTTTTATCTATCTGGTAGCCTATCAGTGAGTAAGTATCATCTGCAACATCGCTGGTTAAAAACTTAGCCATTTTCTCGAAAGAGTCATAACCATAAAAGTCGTCAGCGTTAATTACACAGAAAGGTTCTTTTACCTGGTTACGTGCTGCTAATACGGCGTGCGCGGTACCCCAAGGTTTAGCACGCTCAATAACTTTATCTATACCAAAGGGCTTAAGGTCGTAACTCTGAAAAACATAGTCGGTTTCAATTTTGCCTGCAAGCTTAGGCTCAAATATGGCTTTAAAGTTATCTACAAACTCCTCGCGGATAATAAAGCTTACTTTACCAAAACCAGCTTTAATGGCATCGTAAATAGAGTAATCTATAATGGTTTCGCCGTTAGGACCAAAGCCATCAACTTGTTTCATACTGCCATATCGGCTGGCCATACCTGCGGCCAAAATTAGTAGGGTGGGTTTCATATATACTAAAGTAATTATATTTTTATGTGTACGCTAAAGCGCGATAAAGGTTAATAAATTTATAATATTATCCTAAAATGTTTACGTAATAATACCGGTTACGGTTTCTCAAATTATTCCGCGGCAGCTTCCCAAAGTTCAATTTTATTTCCTTCAGGATCTATTATATGCGCGAATTTGCCATAATCGTAAACCTGCATTTCGCCAACTATGGTTACGCCTTCCGCTTTTAGCTGGGTTAATAATTCTTCAAGGTTATCAACCACCAGGTTGAGCATAAACTCTTTTTGCGATGGCTCAAAGTACTTGGTGTCGCTTGCAAAGGGGCTCCAAACGGTAGTGCCCTTTTTTTCGGGATCGGTAACATCACGCCACTCAAAGTTGGTGCCGTATGCTGATGTATTGAACCCTAAGTGTTTTTGATACCAATTGTTTACCGTGGCGACATCTTTACACTTAAAAAACACGCCGCCAATTCCTGTTACTTTTGCCATGTTGGTTCTATTTAATATACCTGAAATCTTGTCCCGATTTAATGTTTAACAACACTTCGTATATCATACGGATCACATTGTCAACATCTTCTTTATGTATCATTTCTACAGTAGTGTGCATGTAACGCAAAGGCAATGATATCAATGCCGATGGCACGCCACCGTTTGAATAAGCGAAAGCATCGGTATCTGTACCCGTTGAGCGCGATGATGCCTGGCGCTGGAAAGGTATTTTAGCATCCTCGGCAGTTTTGATCAATAACCGGTTGAGGTTATTTTGCACGGCAGGCGCGTATGACACTACAGGGCCTTTACCACATTGCATATCTCCCTGGGTGATCTTGCTGATCATTGGGGTTGATGTATCGTGGGTAACATCAGTAACAATGGCAACGTTTGGTTTAATGTAGTCGGCTATCATTTCTGCACCACGTAAACCAATTTCTTCTTGTACTGCATTAACGATGTATAAACCAAAAGGCAGTTTCACTTTGTTTTCTTTTAATAAACGGGCAACCTCGGCAATCATAAAACCACCTGCACGGTTGTCTAAAGCACGGCCAACATAATAGCGGTCGTTCAGTACCATAAACTCATCCTCGTAAGTAATTACACAACCTACGTGGATGCCTAATTTCTCTACTTCTTCTTTACTGGTACAACCGCAATCTAAAAAGATATTTTTCAGGGTTGGAGCCTCTTCCTTTTCGCCGCTGCGGGTGTGGATGGCAGGCCAGCCGAATACTGCCGTCACCATACCTTTATCGGTGTGGATGTTCACGCGTTTTGAAGGCGCTATCTGGTGATCTGAACCACCGTTACGGATCACATAGATCAAACCATCGCTGGTGATGTAATTAACAAACCACGATATCTCATCGGCATGAGCCTCAATAACTACCTTGTATTCGGCTTTAGGATTGATAATACCAACCGCCGAACCGTAATTATCTACATAATGGGTATCAATATAAGGTTTAAGGTATTCGAGCCACATTTCCTGGCCTTTCCACTCAAAGCCTGTTGGAGATGGGTTGTTGATATATTTTTCGAAAAACGCTAATGATTTTTTATTTACAACTGGGATGTGTTTTTTATCCTCCGATTTTTTTTTAGCCATGCTGTTAAATTTTTAGAACAGGCCTGTAAAGCCCTGAAGGCAAATATAGTAATCCCACTAATAAACAGTACCCCGATGTGCAAAAAGATGAGATAGTTTACAATTATTGTTTCGTTAACATTCATTTTATGTAGGATGCCTTCCTTTGTGGTGAGTAAAAAAGTTTCACGTTTGTTTAATTGAGGGCCAGCATGTATTTGAGTGATACATGCTGGTTTTTTTATAAATACATACTATCCGGATGAGAGCAAAATATTATATCCTGTTCATTTTTATGGTAGTTACTGTTTCTTGCAGCGTAGATAGCTATTTAAGTACAACCAAAAATCACGATCCGGAGATTAATTTTAAAGACGAGCCTACAAAAATATTGGTGGTTAATACTTTTGATTTTGGGCGGTTGGGGTTGAACAATCAAAAGAAACTGGATGTGATGAAGAACGGGGCATACACCTCTATAAACTATGCCGGAACACGTTTGAAAATATTGAAAGGTATTACGGTAATAAGCCTTGCCGACTCTAATCACATGGTGATCAGCATCGACTCATTAAGTAAACTAATTACGAAGTACCATGCCGATTATGTTTTAGCATTAGATGAGTTTTATGCCGGTTTTGATGCTGATAACATCCAGGATCATCAGGATGGTGCTGACAAAAAGAAAACCTATAAAACCGCTGATTATAGTATGAAGGTTACTGCGAACTATAAGTTGTATGATAAAAGCGGGAATGTATACAAACTATTGAAAGGAAGGGCGAGCGATTTTAAAACTACCCAGGAAATACCGGGAGCATTTTGGGCAAGCCTTTTTGGCCCGGGAGTGAAAAATAATGGTGCTAATGTAGATCAATCGGCAATACACGCCACCGACGATGCCTTGCGTCCGTTTTTTGGTTATGTAACTACCAAAAGCAGGCCCTTATACAGTAATGATGAACTAAGTGAAGCGGTTGGTGAAATAACGTCAGGAAATTTTAGCAAAGCGGATAGTTTGTTAAAGCCCTTAATATATGGTGCTGATCAGAAACTGGCAGCAAAGGCAGCCTACAATTTAGCAGTAGTTTATGAGGCGCAAGGGAATATAAAAGCTGCTATGGATATGGTACAGTTATCAATAGGAAAGGATGACAACAGCAAAGCGAATACGCTACTGAGCGAATTGAGCAATGCTACCGCTACAGCAGTTTCTCCATGATCTCATAGTCTATCCCGCCTTTTGAGAAAGCTTCACCGGTTTGCACAAAGCCGGATTTGAGATAAAAGCCAATGGCCGATGAGCGTGCATTACACCAAAGCCTTGTAGCGCCTTCTGATAATACAAATCCGGTGATATGATCTAAGAGTTGCCTGCCATAACCTTTCCCCTGAAACGCCGCATCAAAAGCAAACTTGCGGAACTGCCAGTCGTTACCGTTTTGAAAAAGGGACACTACGCCAATGAGTTTATTATCTATAAAAGCACCAAAATGATAGCCATTGTTATCCTCATCCATTTCCATCTCCCAAAGCATACTGCCCGGGTACAATACATCGCGCCGTAATTGCCAGGTGAGTTGTGGGGTTATTTGTTCGATGTCTAACATAAGCTGAAAGCAAAAAGATTAAAGCTCAAAGCTTTTGAAAGCTCAGGCAAAACGATACTTATTTCGCTTTAAGCTTTCTGCTTTGAGCTTTACGCTTGTTACAAAGGTATATTCCCGTGTTTTTTCCTCGGATTATTCACCACCTTATTCTCCAGCATTTTAAATGCTTTAATCAGTTTATCCCGTGTTTCCGATGGTTCAATCACTTCGTCAATAAAGCCACGCTCGGCGGCGCGGTAGGGGTTGGCAAATATATCGGCATATTGCTGCTCCATTTCTTTCCATTTGGCTTCCGGGTCGGCGGCAGAAGTTATCTCGCGTTTAAAGATGATCTCGGCAGCGCCTTTGGCACCCATTACAGCAATCTCTGCCGATGGCCAGGCGTAGTTCATATCGGCACCAATGTGTTTGGAGTTCATTACATCATAAGCGCCGCCATAAGCCTTGCGGGTGATCACGGTAATGCGCGGCACTGTAGCCTCGCTAAATGCGTACAATAGTTTTGCACCGTTGGTGATAATGGCGTTCCACTCCTGGTCGGTACCCGGAAGGAAACCCGGAACATCTTCAAATACCAATAGCGGTATATTAAAGCAATCGCAAAAGCGGATAAAACGCGCGCCCTTGGTTGATGAATGAATATCTAACACGCCTGCCAAAAACGCGGGCTGGTTGGCTACTATACCAATACTGCGGCCCGCTAATCGCGCGAAGCCAACTACTATGTTTTCGGCGAAATCTTTATGTACCTCTAAAAATGAGCCTTCGTCAATAACTTCGGCTATCACCTCGCGCATATCATAAGGTTGCGATACGTTTTCGGGAAGGATGCTGTTTAATGCTGCACGGCTTTCATCACCACCCTCGTAAGGCAGTGAAGGCGCTTTTTCTTCGCAGTTTTGTGGCATGTAACTCAAAAGCTTTTTAACATGGTTAATAGCCTCTATCTCATTCGCGCAAGCAAAATGCGTTACGCCCGATTTGGTAGCATGTGTCATGGCGCCGCCTAATTCCTCGGAAGTTACGATCTCGTGCGTTACCGTTTTTACCACATTAGGGCCGGTAACAAACATGTACGAAGTATTCTCCACCATCAAAATAAAATCGGTAATGGCAGGTGAATATACCGCGCCACCTGCGCAAGGGCCCATGATGGCCGATAGCTGCGGGATAACGCCCGAGGCCATGGTGTTCTTGTAAAATATATCAGCATATCCGCCAAGCGATACAACGCCTTCCTGGATACGCGCGCCACCTGAATCATTCAAACCAATAACTGGTGCGCCGTTCTTCATGGCCAAGTCCATTATCTTACATATCTTTTCGGCATGGGTTTCTGATAATGAGCCGCCAAACACTGTAAAATCCTGTGAGAATACGTAGACGATCTTACCATTAATAGTACCGTAACCTGTAACTACACCATCGCCGGGATATTTTTCTTTCTCCATTCCAAAATCGGTTGAGCGGTGCGATACCAGCATGCCTATCTCCTGGAAAGAACCTTCATCCAATAAAAAATGTAAGCGTTCGCGGGCGGTGAGTTTGCCCTTTTTGTGTTGACTATCAATACGTGCCTGGCCGCCACCCAACAGCGCCTCTTGTTTTTTCTGATTTAACAGGTCGAGCTTTTTATCCACTTCTCTTAGGTTTTATTAATGTTGTAGCCGTTAAAAATATGAATTATCTTTATCACTCTTTAATCTTACACAGATTTGGCTATATATTTCACATGCTAACCCAGGCTAAAGATAACCGAACACTAAAAGCAAACCTGATGCTGGCATCGTCTACAGCGATGGTTGCAGGCATTATTAATGTGGCCGGAGTTATCGCCTTTTTGGCATTTACTACTAATGTTACAGGGCATGTGGCTTTGCTTGCCCGCAAAGTGAGCGCGCAGGATGTTGAAGAAGTAGTAACCGTTTTTGTATGGCTGCTGATGTTTTTTGTAGGTGCCTTTGTATCGCATTTTTTAGTACGAAGCTTTGAGCGAAGGAGCCTTTACCTGGCACATGCAATGCCCATACTTACCGAAATGATTGTGTTGCTGCTTGTCGCGATTTATGGCAACCATTTTTTTGATGGTACTGATTTTGAACGTGAGGTGATCATTGGTGCTATGATGTTTTCGATGGGATTACAGAACAGTTTGGTATCAACCATTTCGGGCGGACTTATCAAATCATCGCATTTAACAGGTTTATTTACCGATGTAGGTGCCGATGTTGCCGAGTGGATACACCCGCGTACCGCTAAAACCGAAGCAGTAAAAAACAGGCTTTATGTACGGTTTACCATACTTGGCTTTTACTTTATAGGGGCTGTTGTTGGAGGTTACTTTTTTGAGCTGTTTAATTTTAAGGTATTTTATTTTATCCCCTTCATTTTAGTAACTATACTATTTTATGACATTTGGGATGCGGGCATTACCAATTTAGGTACTAAATTTACCGCCGCCAATAAGGATCAATAAGATAATTAAAACCATTTATTTATTTATTAAATTATGCCAAATACCACCCACATTACTTACGAAAGCCTGTTAGAGGGTAACAAAACATTTGTAGCGAAGACGCTTGACCTTGACCCGGAATATTTTGAGCAATTAGCCTTGGGGCAAACACCACCTGTATTATGGGTAGGTTGTGCCGATAGCCGCGTACCTGCTAACCAGATCACGAACACAAAACCGGGCGAAATATTTGTGCACCGCAACATTGCTAATGTAGTGGTGCATTCGGATATGAATTTGTTATCGGTGTTGGATTATGCCGTTAATGTGCTTGGTGTAAAACACGTTATTGTTTGCGGCCATTACGGTTGCGGTGGTGTTATTGCCGCTATGGGTAATAAAGAGAACGGTATTGTAGATAACTGGCTGCGCCACATTAAGGATGTTTACCGCCTGCATATGGCAGAGTTGGATGCCATTACTGATAACCAAAAACGTACCGATCGCCTTGTTGAACTGAACGTGATAGAGAATGTAAATAACCTGGCATCAACCACAATAGTGCAAAATGCCTGGAAAAACGGTAAGGAACTGAGCGTACACGGTTGGGTTTACAGATTGAGCACAGGCTTTATCAGCGACCTGAAAGTGAGCATGAAAGATAATACGAAGTTAGAAGAGGTGTTTAGATTGAAGTAACTCTAAATATCTCTTCTCTGCGACTCTCTGTGTAAACCTCAGAGAACTCTGTGGTTAATTTTACCGCAGAGGTAACAGAGATGAAAACGCAGAATTTACAGAGAAAAGAAAAAGAGCGATGGATTATCAAACCCATCGCTCTTTTTCTTTTATACCTCTTTATCCAAAAATGGATACCAATAACTTTTTGGCGGATCAAAGGCTTCTTTGATCGTTCGTGGCGATACCCAGCGCAGCAGGTTGATCATAGAGCCTGCTTTATCATTGGTCCCAGAGCCACGCGCCCCACCAAATGGTTGCTGGCCTACTACGGCACCTGTGGGTTTATCATTTACATAGAAGTTACCTGCAGCGTTGCGTAAGGCGTAGGTAGCTTTTGCGATGGCGTAACGGTCTTGCGAGATGATGCATCCCGTTAAGGCGTAGATGGATGTTTTATCGATGATGCTTAACACCTCGTCAAAATCTTTATCATCATAAATATAAACAGTTAATACCGGGCCGAAGAGTTCTTCGCACATCGTAACATAGTATGGGTCCTTCACCACAATAACAGTAGGCTCAATAAACCAGCCTTTGCTCTTGTCGTAATTACCACCGGCAATGATCTCTGCATCTTTATCTTTTTTAGCATTATCAATGTATTTAGCCAGTTTATCAAAAGAGCGCTCATCAATAACCGCGTTAATAAAGTTTTCAAAATCCTCAGTCGGGCCCATTTTCAGGGTAGCCAGGTCACGCGTGAACTTTTCCTTAATAGCAGGCCAAAGTGATTTTGGCAAATAAGCGCGCGATGCTGCCGAACATTTTTGTCCCTGGTACTCAAATGCGCCACGCACCAGGGCGGTAGTTACCACATCAACATTAGCGCTTGGGTGAGCAAGCACAAAATCTTTACCACCGGTTTCGCCTACAATGCGCGGATAGGTTTTAAATTTATGAATATTAGTGCCGATGGTTTTCCAGATGTTTTGGAAAACGGCGGTCGATCCTGTAAAGTGGATCCCCGCAAAATCAGGGTGACTGAATATGATATCGCCCGCCATTGGCCCGTCAACCGTTATCATGTTGATCACGCCGTCGGGTAAACCGGCTTCTTTAAATAATTGCATAATTACGTTGGCGGCGTAAAGCTGTGTGGGGGCGGGTTTCCAAACCACAACATTCCCCATCATCGCTGCCGAAGCAGGCAGGTTTCCCGCGATAGCGGTAAAGTTGAATGGTGTAATGGCAAATACAAAACCTTCTAAAGGGCGCTGCTCCACACGGTTCCAAACGCCTTTTGGCGATACGGGTGGTTGTTGTGCATATATTTCCTGCAGGTAACTTACATTAAAACGCAGGAAATCGATGAACTCGCAAGCTGCATCAATTTCGGCCTGGTAAGCATTCTTTGATTGGCCAAGCATAGTAGCCGCGTTCATTTTATAACGGTATGGCCCCGATAGCAGTTCGGCAGCCTTTAAAAATATAGCGGCGCGTTGCTCCCAGGGTAAGTTTTCCCAATCGGCTTTGGCAGCAAGCGCTGCATCAATGGCGGCGTGAACATGGCTGGCATCACCTTCGTGGTAGGTAGCTAACAAATGCTGATGGTCGTGTGGTGGGCGGACTTCGCCGGTTTTACCTGTGCGAACTTCCTTTGAACCAATATACATTGGTATGTCGATCACTTTTGAGCGGCCCTCGGCAAGCGCGGCTTTCAGGGCGGCACGTTCTGCACTGCGCGGCCCATAATTTAATACCGGCTCATTTACCGGGGTAGGTACGTTAAAAGATCCTTTTAGCATAATCAGTTATAATGTTAATGCAAAGATAAGAAATTGTAGATGTGCAAATGAGTAAATGTGCATATGTGCAAATGATATGATTTTGGAAGAATGTTGGGATAAACTTTCGATAAAGAATAATCGTATGTATGTCAGGTAACAGTAAATCGAATAAAAAAAGTTTCATTTTTTGATTTTAATGGCTATTTTCGCAACAATGCGGTTTAAAAGAACGATAGTAATATGCTTCCTGGTCATTTTTACAATGGCTAAAGTAGTTCCTGCGTTCCCGTTTGTAAAACAATTGCCGCAAATTACCCAAAACCTGTTCCATAATTTTTCGATGATATACAGTGGTGGCGAACCTGTTGGTTTGTTAGCTGATACAAACCCTGCCGAAACTGAAACATCGGATACTAAGGACACTGAAAAGGATGTTGAGAAAGAGGCAGATAAATCTTTTAAAGAAGAATGTAAAATGCTTCCGCATGAGAGCATGATCTCTGCTATTTTCAATACCGATGCCAACCGCACTTTATTCCACCTATATGTGTTCGGGAAAACCCGGAACCACGTTGACGAGATCTTCCGACCACCACTCGTTTAATTGAATCCTATAAATTTCTAATTTTTTCAGCCGGGCAAACCCTGTGCTGTAGTGATGTTTTTGTACCGCTTTTTCGCGTGTACCAAACATGATCTTAAACTATTTATAATTCAATTACAATGAGTAATTTATCATTCAAAAATACATTCAAGCAGGATATTTCTGCGGGTTTGGTAGTCTTTTTAGTGGCATTGCCGCTATGTTTGGGTATAGCGCTGGCAAGTGGCGCACCCCTGTTATCGGGTATTATTACCGGTATTGTTGGCGGTTTAATTGTTGGCGCGGTTAGCGGTTCGCAATTAGCGGTTAGCGGCCCGGCGGCGGGTTTAACAACCATTGTTGCTACCGCAATCATCAGCTTACACTCTTACGAGGCATTTTTAGTAGCCGTAGTTTTAGCGGGTATCCTGCAAATTATCCTCGGCTTGGTAAAAGCAGGTAAAATAGGCCTTTACTTTCCTTCCAACGTTATTAAAGGGATGCTGGCTGCCATTGGTATCATTCTTATTCTGAAGCAAATTCCGCATGCTTTTGGCTATGATGCTGATGCTGAAGGCGATTTCGCTTTTCTACAGGCCGATAACTCTAATACTTTTACCGAGATCAACAACTTATTAGGTAAGCTTAATTTTGGCGCTATTGCCATCTTCGCTATATCAATGGCTATTTTATTGGCATGGGATACACCACTGTTTAAAAAGATCAAAGCAATACCGGGTGGCTTGGTAGTAGTCATTGTGGGTGCGTTAACAGCTATATTCCTGCAATCAACAACAGGATTATTTCACTTACGTACCAATAGTTTTGTACAGATACCTGTGTTGGGCAGCATTGGCGATTTTGCTACCATTTTAAAATTCCCTGATTTTAGCCAGATAACCAATCCGCAGATCATTACTGTTGCCATTACCATTGCATTAGTGGCCAGTTTAGAAACGTTGTTAAGTATAGAAGCGGTTGATAAACTTGACCCGTTAAAACGCTCAACACCCCTAAATCGTGAATTATTGGCACAAGGTATTGGTAATACCCTGGCTGGTTTAGTTGGTGGTTTACCTTTAACGGCTGTAATTGTACGTGGTGCAACTAACGTTAACTCTGGTGCAAAAACCAAACTATCTACCATATTTCATGGTTCGTTGCTGTTGGTGACTGTATTGGCTATACCTGCTGTACTCAACAAAATACCATTGGCCAGTTTAGCCGCCATTTTAATTATGGTAGGATATAAGCTAACCAAACTGCAATTGTTTAAAGATATGTATAAGGCAGGGTGGAACCAGTTTACCCCATTTATAGCAACTGTAGTAGCCATTATTTTAACCGATCTGTTAAAAGGTGTTATGATAGGTATGGGTGTAAGCATTGTATTTATTTTGGTGAATGCCACTAAAGATTTGATCTACTCAACCGAGAAAAGTACAGCTAGCGGCAAAATGCAGCAGTTGGTATTGTCTGAGCAGGTAACGTTTTTAAATAAGGCCCACCTGAACGAGTTTTTCAATAAAGTTAAATCTGGCGAAAGTGTTTGGGTTGATGCATCGCAAACAAAATACATTGAGCAGGATTGCTTAGAGATATTGCAGGACTTTAAGAGCCGCTCTGTAGTGGAAGGCATCAATTGCACCATAACAGGCCTAAAAGATCACTATACATTTTTGGAGGCACGTGTTGAGGCAGTAGAGCAGCACGAACACGCTCATGACCATCAGCATTATAATGACCTGTTTGCCAATAACCGCAGGTGGATAGCTGAAAAGCTGCATTTGGATAGTAATTATTTTGCCAACCTGAGCAAGGGCCAGTCGCCGCCGTATTTAATTATCGGGTGTTCTGACAGCCGTGCGCCAATGGAAGTAATAACCGGTGCACAGCCCGGGGAAATATTCAGCCATCGTAACATTGCTAACCAGGTGATACCAAGCGATATCAATTTAATGTCGGTAGTACAATATGCGGTTGAAGCATTAAAAGTACGTCACATTGTAGTGTGTGGCCATTATGGTTGCGGGGGTGTAAAAGCCGCGGTAGCCGGTGGTACTAATGGCAACCTTGACCAATGGTTGAGCCACATTCGCGATGTTAACCGTAACCATAAAGAAGAGCTTGAGCAAATAGATGACGCCGAGATGCGCCACCGCCGTTTGGTTGAACTTAACGTAGAGGAGCAGGTATTCCAGCTACGCACCACCGCTATTGTGCAGAACGCGCTAAAGAACGGGCAGGTACTCAATTTATATGGTTGGGTATACGATCTGAGCGATGGTATGCTGCATGATCTGCGCATTGAAGAATCGGATAAATATCCTTCATTATTAATTAGTTAATCTCCGTAATTGTTAATGCAGCCGGGTTTAACAGCCCGGCTTTACCAAAGTATATGTTACTAAAAAAGAATATATGGGGTTTGTGCGGGGTAATGATATTGCTGTTCATAGCGGTAAGCCCGGGTCATGCGCAATCTACCCGTATCAATACTGATAATTTACATACCTGGATAGTTTATAACGGCCAGCATTTAATTACCGACAAGTTTGGCCTGCATGCCGAGATACAGGTACGAAGGAATAATGGCTTAAGTAACTGGCAGCAATTATTGCTAAGGCCGGGGTTGTTTTATAAGGTGAATAAAAATGTGCTGGCAACAGCCGGGTATTGTTTTGTTGAAACGTATCCTTACGGCGATATACCGAGTGCGAAAACTGCTTTCCCCGAACACCGGATATGGGAACAAGTTCAATTGACGCAACAAACCGGTAGTGTTGATATTACGAACCGGTTTAGATTAGAGCAGCGCTTTATTGGCGATGCATCCGCAGGTACTTTTACTAACGTGCGTTACGAAAACCGCGCCAGGTATATGTTTAAGGCCAATATCCCCCTGGGGAAAGCTTCGCCTTTTTATTTGCCGGTTTATGATGAGATTTTTATCGCGTTTGGTAAAAATGTAAAATATAATACGTTCGATCAGAACAGGCTGGGTTTGGGGCTTGGGTATAACGTGGGTAAAAAAACAAAGTTAGAGGTAGGTTACATGTATCAATATGTACAGCAACGTAACCTTACGGCGGCTTTTAGCCAGGTTGTCGAAAATAATCATACCATAGCCATAAATGTATTTTCATCGCTGCCCTTTAAAAGGGGTGGGTGAAATGTTTGTTTGTTTTCAGTAGTAGGTTAGCCGGGTATGGGAGTGCCTGGCGTAGTATGGTCGGATATGGGAGTGTCCGGCCATTACTATTTATAGCTATTGCATGCGGGGTTTTGTATCTTTGCAGCCTGATATGATAAAATACCTGCGTTTATTATTATTACCCTTTTCGTGGTTATATGGCCTGGCCATTATGATACGTAACTGGTGCTATGATAAAGGCATATTCCCCAGCCGCAGCTTTGATATGCCCATCATATCGGTAGGTAACCTTGATGTTGGCGGCGCAGGCAAAAGCCCCATGACGGAGTACCTTATCAATTTATTTAAAAACGGACGTAAACTGGCTACCCTGAGCCGTGGTTACGGGCGCATTACCAAGGGATACCTTGAAGCAGAAACAGATTCTACAGATGTTGAAGTAGGGGACGAGCCTGCCCAATTCAAACAAAAATTTCCGGATATTACCGTTGCTGTTTGCGAAAAACGCGTGGATGGTATAAAACGGTTGCGGCACGAACACAACCTCATTATACTGGATGATGCTTTCCAACACCGTGCCCTTGAGCCGGGTTTAAGTATTTTGCTGTTTGATTTTAGCCGTGTATACCAGCCTCGTTTTTTATTGCCAGCCGGTAATTTACGCGAGCCCTTTAGCGGCTATAAACGGGCTGATATTATTGTGGTTACTAAATGCCCACCAGCATTAAATGAGCAACATCAGCAACAGATACAAAAAAGGATAGCCCCCCTTAAATACCAGCAGTTATTTTTTACAAAAATAGCGTACGCTGCTTTGCAGGATATAGCAGGCAACACGGTTGGCCATGAAATTACAAAAGACGCCGAAGTTTTTTTACTGACAGGTATTGCTAACCCTGTCCCATTACTTAAGCATCTCCAAAATGGTGCTAAAGCAGTAATACATCATAATTATCCCGATCATCACCGGTTTACCTTAAAAAATATTGCTAAACTTGCCGATGAGTTTGATGCCTGCACCGCACAAAAAAAATTGATTATAACAACAGAAAAGGATGCGCAGCGTTTACGTGAACAGGTATTGCTGCCAACGGTAGAAAAATTAAATATTTTGGTGTTGCCCATAGCTGTTAAATTTTTAGACCGGCAGCAACAATTTGACGAAATAGTAAAAGATTATGTTAGAAAATATTGAACGTACCACGGCTTACATTAAAAGCCGCATAGGAGATTTTACTCCCGAAATTGGAATTATACTGGGAACAGGTTTGGGTGGTTTGGTTACCGAGATAGAGATAGAAAAACAGATGATGTATTCCAATATCCCCGATTTTCCAATATCAACACTGGAGTTCCATTCGGGTAAACTGATATTTGGGAAACTTGCCGGCAAAAATGTAGTTGCCATGCAGGGCCGCTTACATTATTACGAGGGATATAACATGCAGCAGATCACTTTCCCGGTAAGGGTAATGAAAATGCTGGGTATTAAAACCTTGTTCGTATCAAATGCCAGCGGTGCCCTCAACTCCGACTTTAAAAAGGGCGACCTGATGATCATTGAAGATCATATCAACCTGCAGCCCGATAACCCATTGGTTGGAACAAATAATAGCGATCTTGGTCCGCGTTTTCCGGATATGAGCGAACCTTACAAACATTCACTGATACAAAAAGGATTAAAAATAGCGGCGGATAATAATATTACCTGCCACCAGGGTGTGTATGTATCGGTTACAGGGCCAAACCTTGAAACCCGTGCCGAATACAAGTATTTACGTATTATTGGTGGTGATGCTGTTGGCATGAGTACCGTACCCGAAGTAATTGTAGCCAACCACATGGGCCTGCCTGTTTTTGCCATATCGGTATTAACAGACGAGGGTTTCCCCGATACGCTAAAACCGGTATCTGTTGAAGAAATTCTGGCTGTTGCCACCGCTGCAGAGCCAAAGCTTACGCTGATATTAAAAGAACTGATCAATCAAATTGATAACTAATAGTTTTAAATACTTTTTTATAGCACTGTTGTGCCTTTGCGGGCCGGCTGTTTTTGCACAATACGGCACGCAACAAGTAAGCGGTACCGGGCAGGCAGAACGTAACCGCATGCGCGATACTGCTACAGCAACCCGCAAGGTGCTTACTGACGATCAGCAGCTTGATTCGTTACGTAAATATGAGGAGCATAAACGCGACTCGGTGATATTTACGGCTAAGTTTATTAAAGTAACCAACGAACGTTTACTAAACGATAGTACACAGGTATTCCCTTTGGATACAGGCCTGACCAATTTTGAGAATTACAGCCAGCTATACCAGCCACGCAGCCCCAAAATAAGTATAGGCAATTTGGGCTTAGCCCAGCGCGATCTGTTGTTTGAACCGAGCAGAAGAATAGGCTTTGATATCGGGCAACATACGCTCGATGCTTACTTGCTGCATCCGCAGGATATACAGTATTACCGTGCGCGTGTGCCGGTTACCAGCTTGTATTTTATAAGCTCATTTGGTAGTTTGGCGGAACAGGTATTTCGGATAACACATACACAAAACATTAAACCAAACTGGAATATTGGCGCTAACTTTAACCGCATAGGCTCGGTAGGCACTTACGCAAGGCAACATGCCGATCATTTAGGCGCCGCGATTTTTTCGTGGTACGAATCGCCAAGCAAGCGTTATAATTTATTGGCGAATATGTTTTTTAATAACCTGAAGGCTCCCGAGAGCGGCGCTATAATTGATGAAGGTATTTTTACAACTTCGGCATCTACAGCATTAGGCGGGCGTATAAACCTGCCCGTACGGTTAAACGCCAGCCGCAGTAATGTGCGCGATAACGGCCTGTACGTAAAACAATTTTACTACCTGGGCCGGGTTGACAGCAATAAGGTAGATTCGACATCTAAAATATTGCCTACCCAGCGCATAGCATACACTTTTTTCTACAACATAACCAAGTATAAGTTTTTGCAGGACGAGAAGGATGCTAATCAAGTTTTCGCGGATACTTATTTTGATCAGGGCGTATCGCGCGATACGCTTGCAATGTATCATTTTCAGAATGAGTTATCGTACAGCTTTTACCTGAGGAGCAAATCGGTAAGCTTTGTAAAAAATGAATTGAAACTTGACCTCGGTATTAAACACGATCATTACAGCTACTCACAATATGTGCGCGACACCTCTGCAGTAACAGGTGTGCCGCAACTGGATAAAAAGCAGGATAACGGTTTTTCTGACATTACGCTAAAGGCAAAGCTGGGTTACCGTTTTAGCGACCGTATGGGCCTTGATGCCGATTTTCAGCAAATTACACTGGGGCACGATGCTGGGGATTACCTGTACGAAGCAAAACTTAATTTATCGGCAGGGGATAAGATAGGTAAGATCATCCTCGGCGCATATACGCAAAACAGTACGCCTGCATTAGTATATACGCGTTGGGTATCAAACCATTTTATATTTAATAACAGCTTTAGCAATGTAAAAACAACAAACTTGTCGTTTAGCTATATTAATGATAAGCTGCATTTTGATGTTAAGGCCGAATATTTCCTTATTGACAATTACCTGTATTTTGAGGCGCAGCCAAACGGCATTGATGCGCACCCGGTACAATTAAGCGCGCCTGTAAACCTGATAAAAGTTAGTGTAGGGAAAGATTTTATATTTGGCCGCTGGCACTTTGAAAACTTTGGTGTTTACCAAAAAACAGATTACCAGCAAACGCTGCGCACTCCGGAGTTTTATTTGTATAGCAGCCTATCCTACCATCGTTTGTTTTTTGGCGTGTTAAATAGTGCCATAGGCGCCAATGTAAGGTACAATACACCATACACAGCACCATCATACGCGGTAGGTTTAGGCGAATTTTATAACGGACCCGCTGCAAAATTCTCATCTTACCCGGTAGGGTCTGTATTTGTAAAATCAACATTGAAACGCACTAATATTTTTATTCAATACGATTATGTGAACCAGGGCTGGTTTACCGAAGGATATTATACCGTTAACCGCTACCCAATGCCCGATGCGACCATAAAGTTTGGAGTGAATTGGTTCTTTTATAATTAGCCCCCCAGCCCCCTAAAGGGGGAGAATTACAGCGCAGGACAACTTTGCGTGCAGAGGGGTAGCCCCATATGGCATACATATGTGTCTATTTTGAAGCGATAAAACTTTAGGACTATTTCCTCCCCCTTTAGGGGGCCGGGGGGCTAAGTTTTCTGCTTTTTCTTTTTGGCTGCCGGGAACAATACGTTATTCAATATCAGCCTGTAGCCTGGCGAGTTGGGATGCAGACTCAGGTCGGTGGGAGGGTCGTTCACCTGGTGCTGGTAATCCTCCGGGTCGTGGCCACCATAAAATGTCCACTGGCCCTTACCGTATTCGCCATGTATGTAGCGGGCTTCGTTCTGGGTTTTCATTTCGCCCATAATGGTAACTCCGGGTTTGATGAGGCTTTCGCGAAAAGCGGTGGTTAATCCTATAAAACCTTTAATCACCTTATCGTGATTTTGGGTGAGCATGCTGGGCACTACATCCCATTTTGCTGAAAAATCAAACAAGGTAAAAAAATCATGAGCACGGTCTACCTGCCTGGTCTGGTTAACATCAATATTGCTGAACTGGTGCGACATTGGGTTTGCATCCAGCGTGAAATTCTGGAAGGCGAATGTTTGTGTAAAATCGAGCTTATCCTGCGCGTTAGGGTCGGCGGCATCGCCATCAAACATGCTTTCGCAAATATCTGTATTGGATGCCGATAGCGCGATATCAAAAGTATCCGTGCCCGAGCACATGGCAAACAAAAAGCCGCCCCCCGCGCAAAATTCGCGGATATGTTGTGCTACGGCCAGTTTCATTTGTGATACCTTTTTGAAGCCAAGTTTATGTGCCATAACCTCCTGGTTCTGCACATCCTCAACATACCAGTTGGCAAATCGAAAGCCTGCGTAAAACTTACTGTATTGCCCCGTAAAATCTTCATGGTGTAAGTGCAGCCAGTCGTATTTGGGCAGTTCGCCTTTTATTACTTCCTCATCATATAAAACATCATAAGGTATCTCGGCATATTTTAAAACCATGGTAACGGCATCATCCCATGGGAGTTTACTTTTGGGAGAATACACCGCCATTTTAGGGGCTTTTTCCAGTTTTACCACATCCATATTTACCGATGGGTCGGTCACCTCCATTATGATGGCATTTACCTTGGCATCGGGTATAACCTCGTAGCTTACGCCGCGTATCTTACATTCATCTTCAAAAGCTTTATTGTATTTCATTAAAAAGCTGCCGCCCCGGTAATTGAGCAGCCAGTTAACCTCTTCGTTTTTAGCCAGCACCCAAAACGCGATACCGTATGATTTGAGGTGATCTTTTTGCTGATCATCCATTGGAATAAGTATGGATACCGCTTTAGAGCCAAGAGCGGAAAGCAGAAAGCAGAAAACGATAAAGATTTTGCGATACATCATTTGCTCAAAAATAACGAAAATAAGGGAATGGTATTGCAGATATTATGCAGCTCAATTGTTTTAGATAGTCAATATTGGAGATCAGTAATAATGTTTGACAGGAATAAAGCCGAAATCGGACACCCGGAATCCGAAATGAAAAGACCCATGACCGAACTTTTAGCTTCCCGCTTTTTTATTAACTTTGCCGCTCAGAATTTTAAAGGAAATGACTAAAGCGATAATCAAAACTGAAAAAGGCGACATGACCGTATCATTTTACGAGCAGGACGCGCCTAAAGCCGTTGCTAACTTTTTAAAGTTGGCTAAAGAAGGCTTTTATAATGGTGTAACTTTTCACCGTGTTATACCTAATTTTATGGTGCAAACAGGTTGCCCTAATTCAAAATCGCCCGAAACGATGCACCGCGCAGGTACCGGTGGCCCGGGTTATCATATTGATTGCGAGTTAACAGGCGAAAATCAATACCACGACCGTGGTGTATTATCAATGGCGCATGCAGGCCGTAATACAGGTGGATCGCAGTTTTTTATATGCCACAGCCGTGCCAATACTGCTCATTTGGACCGTAACCACACTGTTTTTGGTAAGGTTATTGAGAATGTTGACATTGTTGACAGCATTCGCCAGGGCGATAAGATCACCAGCATTGAAGTTATAGAAGATTAAATAGCATGGCGCAAAGCGCATAGAGCAAGGCATTAAAAGCCGTCACGCTCTGCGCTTTGCTCTATGCGCTACGCGCATAAAATGAATTTACAAGGAATAGTATCAGTATCGGGCAAACCGGGTTTGTGGAAGGCATTGGCTCAAAATAAAACAGGCTTTATTTTGGAGAGTCTCGATGAAAAGAAGACCAAGCTTGTAGCCAACCTATCTACCGCTAAATTAGCGGCGTTGGATGAGATCACGATATTTGGTTATGAGGATGATATTAAGCTAACCGATGTTTTGGCTAAGATGAAGGCTGCTTCATCAATACCTGATACAAAGGCTGACGGAAACAAGTTGCGCCAGTTTTTCAGGGAAGTAGCATCTGACCATGATGAAGAAAAGGTTTATGCTTCGGATATGAAAAAGATCATATCATGGTTCAACATACTAAAAGAATTGCCTTTGTTTAACGAGGCACCTGCTAAAGCAGCACCTGTTGTTGAAGAAGCAGCTGTTGCTGAGCCTGAACCGGCAAAGCCTGCAGCTAAAAAGGCAAAAGAAACCGCGCCTGCGGCTGAGCCAAAGGCTGCCAAAGCTCCTAAAAAGAAAAAGGCTGAATAATTTCAGCCTTTTTCTCATTTCTCTCTATATCTAATATAATTATTTTAGCATGCCGCCTGTCCGCATTTTTCAGTGCTGAACTCAGGCTCAAAGGTGCTGTGGGTAATTTCGAGGTGTTCAAGGCGGTGGCGCAGATCGTGCTTTATCTTGTCAAACTCGGGCAAGCAGTCTTCGCTGATCACCAAATGAGCGGTCAGCGCATTTTCGGTAGTGCTTAATGCCCAAACATGCATGTGGTGAACATCCATAACGCCCTTTGCTTTGAGTAGCTCGGCTTTGATATTTTCGAGGTTCATTTCTTTGGGGACACCATCGAGTGATAATCGAAGGCTATCTTTTAGCAAATTCCAGGTGCCTAATAAGATCACGATACCTATGATAAGGCTCACCACGCTGTCTATCCAATACAGATGAGTAAAGTAAATGATAACACCCGATATAACAACACCCAGTGAAACAATGGCATCAACAGCCATGTGCAGGTAAGCGCCTTTAACATTGAGATCTTTATCTTTACTCTTATCGCCACGGGTAAACAGCCAGGCAGTAAACGCATTAACGCCAATGCCAACAAAAGCCACCCATGCGATGGTTGCACCTTCTATACTTTGCGGGTGCATAAAACGTACTATAGCTTCATATACAATAACGGCGATGCCGGCTATCAGAATAAAGGCATTGAGCAGCGATACGATAATGGTGGATCTTTTGTAACCGTAGGTGTATTGCTTATTTGATCGTACTTTGGATAGTTTGAAAGCCAGTAATGCTAAGGCAAGCGCGGCAACATCACTCAGGTTATGCCCTGCATCAGTAAGGAGCGAGAGCGACCCGGTAATTAAGCCCGTGATCACTTCGATGATGACGAAAGCTGAATTTAAGATAATGCCAATTACAAAGGCGCTGTTGATATGATCGATCTTAGGTGTATGATCGTGGTGGTGACCAAAGCCGTGGCTATGATCATGATTGTGCGCATGGCTATGATTGTGACCTGACATGCCGTAAAGATAGGTATTTGTTATTGATGATGATAAGGTTCGCCTTTTAAAATGGTAAAGGCACGGTAAACCTGTTCGGCAAAAAACAGCCTCACCATCTGGTGCGAAAAGGTCATCCGCGAAAGTGAAAGTTTCTCGTTGGCACGCTGGTAAATGCTGTCGTCAAAGCCATAAGGGCCACCTATGATGAATACCAGGTTCTGTACCGATGCGATCATCTTTTTGTTGAGCATATCGGCAAATTTTTGCGATGATAACTCAATACCGTTTTCGTCAAGCAAAACTACATGGTCGGTACTGTTGAGGGTTTTGAAGAGCAATTCAGCTTCTTTTGCTTTTTGCTGGTCCTGG
This sequence comes from Mucilaginibacter rivuli, assembly GCF_019391655.1. GTDB lineage: Bacteria > Bacteroidota > Bacteroidia > Sphingobacteriales > Sphingobacteriaceae > Mucilaginibacter > Mucilaginibacter rivuli. The sequence continues at coordinate 892,841 of NZ_JAHXPQ010000001.1, forward strand.
CTCAGGGCTTTGGTGTTTTTAAGTTCGGGTAGCTCAGTTATCTCAAATTTAATATAATGTTTAAGCCGCTTCAGGTACTTTTCGATGCCTTCTTTCAGATAAGCATCTTCGGTTTTACCAATGGTGAGCAGCGTGATCTTCATAACAACAAAAGAACGAATATTTGAGGATAAGCGGCTAATTTCGCTTTAATTTGTTGTAAGAACTATAGTATGTATCAGGATATCATTAACGATTATAATAACAGGGCTGCAGCGGCACAAGCTGAAGCTGACAAATACAACAGGCTCATTAATACCTATTCATTCATCAGGCTGGGCATCTTTATTTTGCTGGTACTTGGTATTGTGTTTTCTGTTAAACAGGAGAGTTATTTGCCTGCCTTCGTTTCTATAATAGTATTCGGCGGTGCTTTTGTTTGGCTTGTAAAACGGCAAAGCTGGTTTGACAGCCAACGCACCTATTTTAAAAACCTGAAAATGGTTAATGACAATGAAGTTGGCAGTATAAACAACCACTCTAATATTTATCCGGATGGCGGCAGTTTCGCATCAGAGAAGCATTACTACACATCAGATCTTGACATATTTGGCCAGGCATCGCTATTTCAATTGGTAAACCGTGCGGCAACTGTACCCGGTAATGATAAGCTGGGCGAATGGCTGAGCTCGCCATCCCAAAAGGAAGCCATCTTATCACGACAACAAGCTGTTGAGGAATTGGCCGGTAAAAAAAACTGGAAAATGGATTTCCAGGCATCTACATGGTTTTCCCGTAAGGAAGATAAAAAGCAGGTAGAGCAATTATTTAACTTCCTGAAAGTATCACTCGATTTTCCGGGTGAAAAATGGCTGACCACGTATTGTAAGATTGCTCCTGTATTATTGATAGGTAGCATAATTGCTGGTGTTTACCTGCCTGTATTACAGGATGTGGCTGTAGTGATAGGCTTGGTTAACCTCGGTCTTGTATTTTCAAAAGCAGCATATATCCGTAAAACAGATGTTGTTGCAGGTAAAATAGGTAATGTACTTGGCTTGTATGCCGATGTGTTTGCTAAGATCGAAAAAGAGCAATGGCAGTCGGTTTACCTTAAAGAACTTGCCGGAAAGATCAATAACCAAACTAATGGCAGTACATCACAACAAATCAAAGAACTATCCATCCTGATCAATAAATTGAATTATCATCTCAATATTATTGTTGGTGTATTGCTCAATCTTTTCCTTTTGTGGGATATCCGTCAGGTTATCGCCATTGAAAACTGGAAAAAGAATAACGAAGCCAAACTGGAAGATGCCTTTGATGTGGTTGCCGAATTTGAAGCTGTACTAAGCCTTGCGGGCCTTAGCATCAATTACCCTGAATGGTGTTTCCCCGAAATTGCAGATGGTAAGGGATATACGCTAACGGCAAAAGCTATTGCTCACCCGCTTATCAACAGCAATGCGCGGGTAGAGAATGATTATGAGCTGAACGATGCTTTGAAGATCGACATTATTACCGGTTCTAATATGGCCGGTAAAAGTACATTCCTGCGTACATTGGGTATTAATACTGTTCTGGCATTGGCCGGAGCGCCTGTTTGCGCTGCAACAATGAAGGTATCGGTTATTACCATCATCAGCTATATGCGCATCAAAGATTCGCTTAATGAAAGTACCTCGACATTTAAAGCTGAACTGGACAGGCTGCAGCTTTTGCTCCATGCAGTTGAGCATGATGATAAGGTATTCTTTTTGATAGATGAGATGTTGCGTGGTACAAACTCGGTTGATAAATACCGCGGCTCAAAAGCGGTGATAGAACAATTGATAAAAAAACAGGGTGTTGGCCTTGTTGCCACGCACGACCTGCAAATAGCGCTGCTGGAGGAGAAATATCCGGGCTATATCCGTAATTTTTATTTCGATATACAGGTTAAAGGCGGCGAAATGCTTTTTGATTATAAGATCAAACACGGTGAGTGTAAAACCTTTAATGCATCATTATTGCTTAAACAAATAGGTATTGATGTAGATGCGGACTAACGCAGTACCGTTATTGAGCCCGATTCCTTCAACTTGTCATCGTTAAACGTAACCAGGTCTATCACGTAATAGTATGCGCCTACAGGTACCGGCGAACCGCCATATGTGCCTTTCCAATAGTCTGTAAGTACAGTACTGTCATACAGTTTAACACCATAGCGGTTAAATATCTGCATGTGGAAGGTTTTAATGGCGATCATCTTTATCCTGAAATCATCATTTATACCATCATTGTTGGGGGTAAATGTGTTGGGTATAAAAATGATGACTTTATACCTCAGCAAGATCTTTCCTTTTGATACAGCGTTATTACAAGTATTTTGGTTAGTTGCTGTAAGGGTAACTGTATAATCACCTTTAGCTGTATAAAAATGAACCGGGTTAACATCAGTTGAGGTTGTTCCATCGCCAAAATCCCATATATAGCTATCAGCATTTGTTGATGTGTTGGTAAAGCTTACCCCATCAGGAAAATAAACCGTTGATGGTATGGCAACATTAGCGGTAAATGAAGCTACCGAAACAGGAATAATATCCGTTGAATTTACCAGGATGGTGGCAGCATCGCTTGAGCAAAGCCCAAGTGTTACAACCAGTGTATATGTGCCGGCTGCTGCCGTAGTTGCCAATATTTTGGGAGAAACTTTTGTTGATGTGAAGTTATTGGGCCCGCTCCAGGCATAAGTTGTACCCGCGGCTTGTGCAGGTATGCTGAGTGTTATCGAATCGCCGATGCAATACAGGGGTTTATCTTTACTGATAACCGGCGTTGCGGGCTTCATTGGGTTAGTAAGTGTTTTAGATAAAATGGTTATACAACCCTGGCTGCCCGTGGCGGTTAATGTTACCGTTTTTACACCGTAAGTACTATAAGTTACATTTACTGTATTGGCATTTATAACAGTTGGTGTATTGGCATCCGCGCCATAATCCCATTGCAACGATGTATAATCTGTAGAGTTATTTACTATGGTAAAACTTTGTTGGGGTGTACACAAATTATTGGCCGTTATTGTAAAATCATCCACAGGTTTGGTGCCTATACTTACAATAGCGATGGAAGCGGTATCACTCGCGCAGCCAAATTGCGTTACCTGTAAAACGTATTTCCCTGCTTGGTTATAAGCTGTTAAGGGTATGCTAACTGTTGATGCTGTACTTGTGAAATTATTGGGCCCGGTCCATAAATAGGTATAGTTAAGTTGGGCCGGCGTACTAAGTATCATGGTATCGCGCAGGCAATACTCTTTTTTAACGCTGGTAATAACAGGCTTGGGTGGCGTTACCCCAACGGTAAAGGTAGTATCGGCAACAATAATACAACCCTGGGCACCTGTTGCTTCTAATACTGCTGTTTTTTGCCCCGGTGTTGAGTAGGTTACAAAAAACGGCCCGTTGCCTGTTGCTGTTGCCGGGGTAGCATTTTCACCAAATGTCCATTGTAGTTTGGCATAGTTAACAGATTTGTTCTCGAAAGTAAATATCTGACCCGAAGTGCAGGGTATACCGCCAGTAACTTTGAATGCCGATGTTGGGCCGACAAACTCGCCCGTGCCACCAAAATCAAGGGTGACACCATTGTTCCCATTTGAAAAGTTGTTGATAAGTAAAGCATATACGTGCCCCTGTATCATATCAACAGGTGCGTCAAAACCGGTAAAATTGATATTGCACCCTGCCGGTTCTGATACTTGTGTTTCACCTGTGCGCAGGCCTGTTTTATAATAATTAGGCATTGGCGATATACAGTCAACCCCACGGCTTGCATCACAACGTATAGCATTTGCTGCGGTTACATTTGCCGCACTCCCGGTTGGCCCCAGGTCGTATAATACCCAATCAATATCATCAGCAACAGGGGCGGTTACTGTTGGTGTAATGGTAAATGTTAATGTGCCGTTATTAGCCGCCGTCCATTTGTACCAGGCCGTATTAGCTTCTATTGAGCCACCGTTTACGCTATAATCCAAACATGTACCGGCCGATTCCCTGTTGTTTGCACCGGCCCCGCTAACACCTGTTTGCGTAAAGCTTTCTTTACTGCATAGTATTGATGCTGTTGTGTAATCTTGTCCTACTTGTAAAATAGGGTTGTAATTGTTTACACATAGTTTGAATGTGCCGGTACTGCTATTGTGAGCGCCAAAAACCCTGAAGTAGTAAGTTTGTCCAATGGTTAATCCTCCTTTATAATAAGTGGTTACAATTCCCCCGTTAGCGGGCGATCCTTTAATATCCGAATAAGTACTTACGCCATCATAAGTATATAAAGTAACATCGGGAAAAGCTAAAGGAGTTGGCCCGCTTGCCGTTACTGTGATACTGATATCAAAGGCTACTGCGGTGAATTTAAACCAAACATCGTTATTAGTGTCATTTGTAAAAAAAGGTGTTGCCTTAACACTGGTATATTCACCATCATTAGAGCAATACGATTTTACGATAGGGAGCAATGTCGCATTTGTTGGTGCATCATTAACAGGCGCTTGCGCGAATGCTGCACACGATAGAAATAGCGATAAAAAGAATAGGTAGAGTATCTTCAAAGCTCAATAAACCGTTGATATAACCACTTTAACGCAAAAAGCTTAAAGATATGTTTAACAAATTAATTTATGGGCTAAAAATACTAAAGCCCGCTATCAATACAGCGGGCTTTGTAAATTGGTTGCCTTCAAATTAAACTTTCTCTTCCAGCTTATCGCCGGTTACGGTTTCTTTTATCCGGCCTTCTAATTCTTCCATCAGTTCAGGGTTATCCAGTATCAACTGCTTCACCGCATCGCGGCCCTGGCCCAGGCGGGTATCGCCATAGCTAAACCATGAACCTGCTTTTTTGATGATATCGTACTCAACACCCAGGTCAATGATCTCGCCGGCTTTTGATATACCCTCGCCAAACATAATGTCGAACTCGGCTATACGGAATGGCGGTGCCACTTTGTTTTTCACGATCTTTACCTTCACACGGTTACCCGATACTTCGTCGGTATCTTTTATCTGCGATATCCTGCGGATATCCAAACGTACCGAAGCATAAAATTTTAAAGCGTTACCACCGGTAGTGGTTTCAGGGTTACCAAACATTACACCTATCTTTTCGCGTAACTGGTTAATGAAGATACAGCAACATCCTGTTTTGCTTATGGTGCCGGTTAGCTTACGCAGGGCTTGCGACATTAAACGTGCCTGTAAGCCCATCTTAGAATCGCCCATTTCACCTTCTATCTCGCTTTTAGGTACCAAAGCTGCAACCGAGTCGATCACGATAATATCAATAGCGCCCGAACGGATCAGGTTATCGGCAATTTCTAAGGCTTGCTCACCATTATCAGGTTGCGATATCAGCAGGTTCTCTACATCAACGCCTAATTTTTTAGCGTAGTATTTATCAAAAGCATGCTCCGCATCAATAAAGGCTGCAATGCCGCCTTTTTTCTGGCACTCGGCAATGGCATGGATGGCCAAAGTGGTTTTACCTGATGACTCCGGACCGTAAACCTCTATCACACGGCCTTTTGGCAAACCGCCAACACCTAAAGCGATATCAAGGCCTAATGAACCTGTCGAAATTACTTCTATCGGCTCAATGGCGGTATCACCAAGTTTCATAATGGTACCTTTTCCGTATGATTTTTCAAGCTTATCTAAAGTAAGCTGTAATGCTTTTAATTTTTCTACGCTGCTCATGTTCTAATTGTATGAAACAAAATTACTAATATTATTGGTATTTACTAATATTTTTGGTAAAATATTTTTTGGTTGTTTTTGTGATGCTAAAAAGGAGGTGTTTTATATTTATTGATTTAAAATATTTAATCAATAAATCAATCAATCCTTGAAAGTGCACTTGGGTAAATATGGGTATTATCACAATAACTTTTTTGGTCATTTATCAACATTGAAGTAGTGAGCAGGGCTTCAATCTTAAAAAGAACGTAAAACAGGTGATTTTGCCACCATGTCATGGCGAGCAAAGCGTGGCCATCACTAAGAAAGGTAATAAATTATAAATGTCGCAACCTGCCATATTTCAAAAATCAGGTAAAAACATGTGTTTTTTCAAAAAACAAAATCAACGTAATCTTACTAATCAAAGCTAATCAGCGGTCACACAAATATACGAAATTTAGGCCTTAAACGTCAACAACTACGTCACACTCCTCTTCTTTAACTCCTTGCTTATCACATCAAGCTTACGTTTCTTTTTCGCTAATTCCGCCTTTTTTTGCTCAGCTGCTTCGGCTTTTAACAGGTAGGCTTCGGTGTGCGTTTGCTCATAATACTTGCAAAACCAGGTGAGCGGGCATATCTCGCATTTAGGGCTGCGTGCCACGCAAATATAACGGCCATGCAGTATCAGCCAATGATGGGCTATGGCTAAAGTTTCTTGCGGCAGGTATTTTACTAACTGCTTTTCAACTGCCAGCGGTGTAGTGGCTTTAGTAGTAAGGCCAATCCTGTTCGATACCCTGAATACATGCGTATCCACCGCGATAGCTGGTGCATCATAAACTACCGATGCGATAACATTAGCGGTTTTACGGCCCACGCCCGGCATTTTCTGCAACTGGTCAATTTCGCTGGGTACTACGCCGCCAAAATCGCTCACTAACATTTTAGCCATCCCAACTAAGTGTTTGGCTTTATTGTTAGGATAGCTTACGCTGCGGATATAAGTAAACACCTCGTCGGGTGTGGATTCGGCTAAAGATTCGGGCGTAGGGTAACGCTGAAAAAGTGCGGGCGTAATTTGATTAATGCGCTTATCGGTACATTGTGCCGACAGGATAACCGCTATAAGCAACTCAAACGGATTGCCATAATGCAACTCGGTAACAGCTTCAGGCTGATGTTTTGAAAAATAATCAACAAAATGCTGGTAACGCTCTCTTTTTAGCATTCGCAAATATAATAACAGCGGCGTTTTTGGCCGCTATTATTTTACTGAATTGAAATTTTCAGAATAATTGAGAATGTTTTGCAGCGTTTGCGCCTTTGGTTGGCATTGAATTGAATCAAGTTTGCCGGTTAACGAATTATAGAATGATAATTCGTCATCTCCCAGGTGTTCATTGTGGTTGTGACGTTCCATTTCTATACCATTACTGGTGATTGGTGATTGTTTTGTAAATGTTTCTATCATAAGCTCAGTTTTATACAAAGTAAAACGATAGCTGTGATAAATTATTTTACCAAATCATCTTTTTTTCATCTTTTTTTCATCTTCATTCATTATATGGGTTCGAAGAAATGAAAAAGTGCGTTTTTGAGGAGAAAATCAACATTATGCAAACGCATAAATTTCATGTTAGGTATGCTAACATGAAATTAATTTCATTTTTGTTACCCTGTAAAACAAAAATGCCGAATACTAAATGAAAACTCATTCAATATTCAGCACCTAAAAGCTGTAGTGTATCCGGGTTATTTACCCTTTCAAACTCATTTCTTTACTCTGCATCATTTTGCGCAGGTTATTTAACGCGTAGCGCATACGGCCCAGCGCGGTGTTAATGCTCACATCTGTAATATCGGCTATTTCTTTAAAGCTCAGATCGCCGTAGTGGCGCATAATCAATACTTCCTTTTGCTCAGATGGTAAAAGGTGTATCAGCGTTTTCAGGTCGCGGTGTGTTTGCTCGCGTACCAAGCGGTCTTCGGTGCTTTCATCATAACGGCCCAATACTTCAAAAATATCAAAGTCATCGCCGTTATTAATAACTGGTGTGCGCTTTTCTTTTCTAAAATGGTCTATCACCAAATTATGCGCTATGCGGATAACCCAGGGCAAAAACTTACCCTCCTCATTATAGCGGCCTGCTTTTAAGGTATGAATAACTTTGATAAAGGCATCCTGAAAAATGTCTTCAGCAAGGTCGCTATCCTTAACTAATAAATAAATGGATGTGTAAATTTTCCCCTGGTAACGGCGGATGAGTTCGGCTAAGCCTTTTTCATCACCCCCGATATATAGATGGATCAGCTCCTGGTCACTTTTCGTTTGAAAATCCATAGTACTACAACTTTCTTTGTTTAATGATATACGATTATTATTAAAGTAGAGTTGCTTCTATATTGGATTATTTAGTTAACGAATAGTTTAATTTTCAAATGAAACAATAATTTTGCGGATTATCAAAATATAATTGCAATGTTCTGATTTTTTATTGAACACTTAGCCATATTTTTGAAACCACAATACAATTTACGAATAAAGTTCTTTTTACACAAACTGCAGGAGTTTTTTACATTTAGATGAATAACGAGTTAGAAAAAGATTCAAAGAAAAATATCATCATTAAGGGTGCAAAGGTTCATAATCTTAAAAATATGGACGTTGCAATACCTAAAAATAAGTTGGTAGTTATAACAGGCATGTCGGGTTCGGGTAAATCTTCTCTGGCTTTTGATACGTTATATGCTGAAGGGCAGCGCCGTTATGTAGAGAGCCTCTCCTCATACGCGCGCCAGTTTTTGGGCCGCATGAATAAGCCCGAAGTTGATTATATAAAAGGTATTGCCCCGGCCATAGCTATCGAGCAAAAGGTAATAACATCCAACCCACGCTCAACCGTAGGTACATCAACCGAGATATATGATTATCTGAAACTGCTTTTCGCACGTATAGGGCATACCATTTCGCCGGTATCGGGCAATATCGTAAAAAAAGATACAGTTACCGATGTGGTGAACTTTATCGCGTCGCTGCCAGATGATACAACAGTTACCATTTTAGGCCCATTGCACCCGCATAATAACCGCAACCTTAAAGAAGAACTGGCCGTACTGATGCAGAAAGGCTTTGTACGTGTGGAGTACATGGGTAAATTATCCAGAATAGAGGATTTGTTGGAGGACGCTACCATCACCGATAAATCTTTAGAAGGTGGTGGCCAGATCCGTATCGTGATCGATCGTATCAACAAAAACAATGAAGAGGAAACCCTGAGCCGTGCTGCCGACTCGGCCCAGACCGCATTTTTTGAAGGCAAGGGCGATTGCTATGTACGTTACCGCAGTGGCGATGACGAAGAGCAGGAAAAATTCTTTTGCGACAGGTTTGAGCTGGATGGGATTAAGTTTGAAGAACCATCGGCAAACTTTTTTAGCTTTAACAACCCGTATGGTGCGTGTAAGCGTTGCGAAGGTTATGGCAAGGTAATAGGTATTGATGAAGACCTGGTTATCCCCGATAAAAGTAAAACCATTTATGAAGGAGCTATTGCCCCATGGCGTGGCGAAAAACTGCGCGAGTGGAATGATAAACTGATCAAAGAATCGCTGAAATTTGATTTTCCGATACATCGCGCATACAACCAGCTTACCGATAAACAACAGAAACTATTGTGGACGGGTAATAAATATTTTAGCGGACTGGACGACTTTTTTAAAGAACTGGAAGCCCAAACCTATAAAATACAATACCGGGTTATCCTGTCGCGCTATCGCGGTAAAACCAATTGTCCCGATTGTAAGGGGAGCCGCCTGCGCATGGATGCATCATATGTAAAGATCGATGGCCGGTCGATAACCGATATTGTGCTGATGCCGCTGGATAAAGCCTACGAGTTTTTCCGCGACCTGAAATTGAACGCGCACGATGAAAAAATAGCCAAACGCTTGCTGTTAGAGATAGTTAACCGCCTTAACTTTTTAAACGATGTTGGCTTAGGTTACCTCACGTTGAACAGGTTATCCAATACCTTGTCGGGAGGGGAGTCGCAGCGTATAAATTTAGCCACTTCTTTGGGCAGTAGTTTGGTAGGATCGATATATGTTTTGGATGAGCCAAGCATTGGCCTGCACCCGCGCGATACCCAGAAGCTGATAGGTGTATTAAAATCCTTACGTGATGTAGGTAACACCGTTATTATTGTTGAGCACGAAGAAGAAATAATGCAGGCCGCCGATTATCTGATTGATATTGGCCCCGAAGCCGGTACCAATGGCGGCAACCTGATATTTACAGGCACTTACCCCGAGATCATTGTTGACGACCATAGCCTTACTGGCAAGTACCTGAGCAGAAGGGAAGAGATTGCCATCCCAACCCACCGCCGCAAATGGACCGACTCGATAGAGATACGCGGTGCCCGCGAAAACAACCTGCAGAACGTGACAGCGAAATTTCCTGTTGGGGTATTAACGGTAGTTACAGGTGTATCGGGCTCAGGTAAAACAAGTTTGGTGAAACGTATTTTAGCCCCGGCACTGCAAAAGGCATTAGGTAGCTATAACGGCGAGCAAACCGGCGCTTATGACAGCATTGAGGGCGACTATAAAATGATAGAGGCCGTTGAAATGGTTGACCAAAACCCTATAGGCCGCTCATCGCGCTCAAACCCGGTAACATATGTTAAAGCCTGGGATGAGATACGGAATTTGCTGGCTACACAGCCGGCGGCAAAAGCTGCGGGCTTAAAACCATCGGCCTTTTCGTTTAACGTGGAGGGTGGCCGTTGCGATACCTGCCAGGGCGAGGGCGAAGTGAAGATAGAGATGCAATTTATGGCCGATATCTTCCTCACCTGCGAAAGCTGCGGAGGCAAACGCTTTAAACAACATGTGTTGGATGTTACCTACAACGAAAAGAACGTTGACGATATTCTGAACATGACCATCGATGAGGCCCTTGAGTTCTTTGCCAAAGAGCCAAAGATACTGGCCAAAATAAAACCATTGGTTGATGTAGGTTTAGGCTACGTGCATTTGGGGCAATCGTCAAATACATTATCAGGCGGCGAGGCGCAGCGCATTAAGCTGGCATCTTTCCTGGTAAAAGGCAACAACGCGCATAAAACGCTGTTTATATTTGATGAACCTACAACAGGTTTGCACTTTCATGATATCAAAAAGTTGCTCAAATCTTTCAATGCATTGTTAGAGCATGGAAATACTATTATTGTGATAGAACACAATATGGACGTTATAAAATGCGCCGACTGGGTGATAGACATAGGCCCCGAAGGTGGCAATAACGGCGGTAAAGTAATTTTTGAAGGTGTGCCCGAAGATATCATCAAAGAGAAAAAATCGTACACGGGTAAGTATTTAAAAGAGAGGTTCAATTAATACCTACATAGATTTGACAACTTTTTAAAAGTTGTCAAATCTTACCGCTGTGAAACAAAAAAGCCTCCCGATTTAACACCGGGAGGCTTTTTTGTTTATCCTCTATCGCCGGTGTCTTCACCGGCAATAATATTAACGCGGGCTGTTACCGCCGTCGCCGCCTTTTAAGTCGTCGTTATTAACACCTTTGGTTTTCTTTTGTGTAGGGTCGCTAGGGTCGGCAAATTTAACCTTACCAAAGCGGTAGCTAAACGAGAACCCGAACGAACGGAACGGAAACTGCGTATTGCTGAATTGTGTATAACCGTTACCTTTTACAAGGCTGTTGAACGCTTTGTTCTCTTTAAACGGATCGAAAGTATTTACACCAACGCTTGCCTGTTTGTTCCAAAACTCTTTTTTGAGGCCCACTATCCATAAGCTGAATGATGGAGTTTCGCCTTGTATGGTACGGCGCGATGAATTTAATATTACGAATGACTCTGCCGAAAAACCATTCGAAAAACTTAATGAGCCGCTTAAAAAAGCATTGTAAGATATGTAGGTATTAAAATCTGTTTGCGCTGTAGAAAAAGTCCCTTGCGGGCTTGGGCTGTAAGTGAAAGCATTAATACTTCCCCGGATAGTTAAAATTTTAACCGGGTTTATCGAACCAAAAAAGCTGGTGCCCCATGAACTGTTTGAGCCAATGTTTTGGTAGCGGTTTATGGTAACCTTATTATCTCCGCCAAGGTTGCTGCCAATACTTTCAATTAAATTATTGGTGTATTTGTAATAAGCCGACAAGTTAATTACCGAGGCACCAATAAATGTAGAGTAGTTTAACTCGCCATATTGCGATATTTCGGGTTGTAATTCCGGATTACCCACAGTTATAGCTGTTGCATTACTTTGATTAACAAATGGGTTAAGATAAGTTAAGCTTGGTCTTTGTATACGTTTGGTATAAGTTAATTTAAAAGTATTGTTCTTGATGGTTTTTGATAAAGCCAGCGTAGGTATAAAAATAGTATACTGGTTGCTGAATGGTACCAAACCCGGGGTAGATGATACAGGCTGCCCCTCTATCCTTGTATTCTCTACACGGGCGCCTACCTGCAAGGCATAAGCTTTAGGTAAGGTGAAAGTTAACACGCTGTATGCAGCATAAATATCCTGGTTGTAGTTGTAATTGTTGGATGTAAGTGAGTTAAAAGTAAAACTACTCGGGTCGGCAGTAAGGTCTGTACCGTTTGATACACCTTCGTAATTTTTGAACACACTTTCAATGCGGCGGATAATTGTTTTTCCACCGCCTTCAAACTTAAACTTATCATTTACAGGCAGTGTATAATCTGCTTGCAAAGTGTACTCATTGTTGGCACCGTTATTTGCCGAACGCAAATCTTTAAACTGTTTGGTTGAGTACAGCGATGTCGAACTGAAATCCGTGATACCATGGCTCCACTGACCGGCAATATCAATCTGGTGGCCGTCTTTTTTAAACTTGTGTACAAAATCATTATTCCAGTCAAATCCACCAAAAGTAGTTTCGCTGTTATTTTTTGATATATAATTGTAAGGCGTAATTAAACCTGTATCGGCAACCGAAGCAGTATTACCATCAGCTTTAAAACCACCCTGGTTTAACGCAATGGTTGATGTAAAGCTGTTATAGCTGTTAATATCATAACTCAGGTTACCCGAGCCACGGTAGCCATACCTGGTTATTTTGGTTGAGCTATTGGAGTGTGTAAAGTGTGTCGCGTCAAAATCAATACCCGAAACCGTGCTGCTGGTTTGTGGCCAGGTAAAGTTACCGCCAAAATTACCGGTTACGCTTAAACGGTTTTGGTTAATATTAAGGTTGGCGTTGCCATTGTTTTGGCGCGTACCAATACCCCCGCTTATCGAACCGCTTACACCGCTGATGCTCCTGCTTTTGGTAACAATGTTGATGATACCCGCAGAACCTTCCGCGTCGTACTTGGCAGATGGCGAAGTGATCACCTCCACATTTTTGATCTGATCGGCAGGGATGGATTTCAAAACATCGGCCAGATTGTTAGCCATAGCGCCCGAAGGCTTGCCATTGATCAGCACCCTTACATTTTGATCGCCACGTAAGGATACGTTGCCATTAATATCAACCGATACCAGGGGCACTTTACGTAAAACATCGGTAGCATTACCACCAGCCGAAGTGATGTCTTTTTCAGCATTAAAAACGATCTTATCTATCTTGTTTTCGATGATCGGAGTTTCGCCCACTACATTTACCGCTTTCAAAGCCTTACCTGATGGTGCTATCAAAATAGTGCCCATATTAAAATCGGGTTTTGATGGCGTAGTTTCAACCGGGTCGATAGTTTTTGAAGGATAGCCAATAAAGGAAACAACAATTTTGTATTTCCCTATTTTTGTATCGTTTAATTTAAAAACACCTTTTTCGTCAGTCACTGCACCATTCAAAGGTACTTTTCCTTTGCTCCTGTAAACAGCTATAGTAGCGTAATCCAAAGGTTTTCTGGTAATAGAATCGAGTACAACACCCGAAATTTTGCCCACAACACTGGCCCCGCCGCCAAGCTGGGCTTTGGTACTAATGGCAAAAAATAATATGGCTATAAGTATATAGAAACGTTTCATGTTTTCAGTTTTTGTTATTGGAGGCAAAAATAGGCTAATTGTTACACCCTTATACGCCAAAATTGTAAATATTTATTTGGTTAGGGGTGTTTGTTACAGTACTAACAAAAAAAATGCCCGCAAACTGCAGGCATTCGTAAAAGTTATGCTGACGAATTGGTATCTAAACCACTATATTAATTATCCTGCCCTTCACCACAATTACCTTTTTAATGGCTTTACCATCCAGGTATTTTTGCAGATCGGTATTGGCTAATATTTGCGCTTCAACCTCTTTCACATCAAGGCTTAACGCGAAGTTGATATTCGTTTTTGTTTTACCGTTAACCGAGATAGGGTATGAGAACTCGTTCTCCACCAGGTACTCCGGATTAAATTTAGGATAAGCCGCATACGACAGGCTGCCTGCTTCATTACCTAACAACGTCCAAAGTTCCTCGCAAATATGCGGTGCGTATGGCGATAATATCACCACCATATCCTGCAATACCGAACGTTTATTACATTTCAGGTCAGTCAGTTCGTTTACCGCGATCATAAAGCTGGAAACCGAAGTATTGAACGAGAAACGCTCCACATCTTCCTGTACTTTCAAGATGATCTTATGCAACGATTTCAATTCAGCTTTTGATGGCTCTGCATCAGACACATTAAACTCCCATGCATCATTATGGAATAACCTCCAAAACTTACGCAGAAATTTGAATACACCCTCAATACCGTTTGTATTCCAAGGCTTGCTTTGCTCCAACGGGCCTAAGAACATTTCGTACATGCGCAAGGTATCCGCGCCGTAACGCTCAATAATGTCATCCGGGTTGACTACGTTGAACTTGGATTTCGACATTTTTTCGACTTCCACACCACAAACGTACTTGCCGTTTTCCAATATAAACTCAGCATTAGCGAAATCATCGCGCCATTTTTTGAATTTGACAGTATCCAAAATATCGTTCTCAACAATATTTACATCAACATGTAATGCCGAGGTATTGTACTGAGATTTTAACCCGTTAGAAACAAAGGTGTTGGTGCCACGGCCGTCCGCATCGTTCACACGATATACAAAGTTCGAACGCCCTTGAATCATCCCCTGGTTGATCAACTTTTTGAAAGGCTCTTCCTCGCCAACTTTGCCTATATCCTTCAAAAACTTATTCCAAAAACGGCTGTACAACAAGTGGCCTGTAGCGTGCTCGCTGCCGCCAATGTACAGGTCAACATCTTTCCAGTAATCAATAGCTTCGCGCGAAGCAAATTCACTGCCGTTCTGGGCATCCATATAGCGGTACCAATACCAGCTTGAGCCAGCCCAGCCCGGCATGGTGCTTAACTCATAAGCGGCATCCTCAGCGTATTTCCAGCCTTCGGCTCTTGCCAATGGCGGCTCGCCGGTTTCTGTTGGCAGGTATTTATCTACTTCTGGTAATATAAGCGGTAGTTCTTCTTCTTTTATCAAATGAGGCAAACCATCCTTAAAGTAAACCGGCACAGGCTCTCCCCAGTAACGCTGGCGGCCAAAAATGGCATCACGCATGCGATAATTGGTTTTGCCGCTGCCCATGCCTATGCTTTCCAGTTTGGCAATCACCGCGGTAGTTGCTTCCTTGTACTCCATGCCATTGATAAAGTCGGAGTTGATGTATTTTCCTTCTTTTGTCGGGTCGGCTTCGGTTTCAATGTTTTGGATATCGATGATAGGCACAATCGGCAGATCAAAATGCTTGGCAAACAAATAATCCCGCTGATCGCCCGAAGGTACGCCCATAACACAGCCTGTTCCGTAACCGGCCAATACGTAATCTGCAATCCAAACCTGCACCTTCTCGCCGCTTAAGGGGTTTATCACATGGCTGCCTGTAAATGCTCCACTAATGGTTTTTGTATCGGCCATGCGGTCCAGCTCGCTTTTCTTTTTGGTTTGTGCAATGCAGGCATCAATGGCAGCTTTATGCTCCGGTGTAGTTAAAGCCTGCACCAACTCATGCTCAGGCGCTATCACCATATACGATACACCGAAAATGGTATCCACACGGGTAGTGAACACTTCAAGGTAAGCAGGTAATTCTGCAGCCAAATCTTTATTTCCAGGCTCCAGCTTAAACTTTACCATGGCGCCAATGCTCTTGCCTATCCAGTTGCGCTGCATTTCTTTTAAAGGGTCAGGCCAGTCTATGTTGTCTAATCCCTGCAAAAGGCGTTCGGCATAAGCGGTAATGCGCATGCTCCACTGCATCATTTTCTTTTGTTCAACAGGGTAACCGCCGCGTTCGCTAAAGCCGTCCTTCACCTCATCGTTAGCCAACACAGTACCCAATGCGGCACACCAGTTCACTGTGCTTTCGCGTAGATAAGTTAAGCGATATTTTAATAATTCGGCCTGCTGCTCATCATGACTCATTGCCTTCCACTCATCAGCGGTAAAGTTTAAAGTATCATCATCGCTAACAGCGCTTATATTAGCAGAACCGTTGGTCTCAAATTTTTTTACCAATTCATCAATGGATTCAGCTTTATCAGCATCCTTATTGTACCAGCTATTAAACAACTGCATAAATATCCACTGCGTCCATTTATAATACCCCGGCGAACTGGTGCGCACCTCGCGGCTCCAGTCGAAAGAGAAACCGATCTGGTCCAGCTGGCGGCGGTAGGTGGCAATGTTATCTTCGGTAGTAATAGCCGGGTGCTGCCCGGTTTGTATGGCATACTGCTCGGCTGGTAAACCAAACGAATCATAGCCCATCGGGTGCAACACGTTAAACCCTTTCAGCCGTTTGTATCTCGAAAAAATATCGGAAGCAATATAGCCCAGCGGATGGCCTACATGCAGCCCTGCACCCGATGGATAAGGGAACATATCAAGCACATAGTACTTGGGTTTTGCTGAGTTATTGTCGGCTTTAAAAGTTTGATTGGCCGCCCAAAAGGCCTGCCACTTTTTCTCGATGTCTTTAAATTGATAATCCATTTCGCTGTATGCTCGGGTGTTGAGGTGCGAAAATAGTAAAATTGATTGTTGGTTGGTGATTTAATGTGCAAATGAGTAGATGCCAGCCTGCGGGCATGCGGATGCCATGTATATAATAATAACTTATTGCACAGCAATAAATATATCAACTTCGGCATCATCCGGGTTTTGGGCCTTGGTGCCGTATACTTCAAAATCGGCAGTGAAAGCACGGGGAATATCTGATCCCCATATCTTTACCCATTCCTGGTAAACAATGCCATCAGCCAATTTTCCCTTCGCGGTAAATTTTACATACTTACCCGGCGCAAATGTTTTTCCGGTAAGTTCTTCAGGTATCTCATCAATGTTTTTAACCTTGCAACCCAAAAGGGTAGTGTATGGCTTTGTATGGTCTTGCTCATAGTCTGTATAAACGCTGTAAATGGTATCGTCAGTTCTGTTTGTGATAAGCGCCATAATGTTTTCAGATAAAAACCTGTCCCATAATTTTGGAATGTCTATAGCTGCCTGGCCATTTTCATTAGTGGTTCTGATGGCGATACCTGCAATGCTGAATGCCTCTGTCTGTATAATATCCATTTGATTTATTTTTAGATGTAAGGCAAAGAAAAAATCAAGCAGTGACAATCCTATGTCAGCAGGTATAAAAAATAGTTCTTAATCATAAGCTAATAGCTAAGCAAATAATGAGATCGCCAACCTCAATATCTCATCAACCGTTGCAATATCAATCTCCAGCGGGTTTATCAGCAATATCTTCATCCGCGCCCGTTTTTCTAATAACAACTCTGAATGTTCGATAAGCTTGCCATCAACTATCCCCAGATATGGTTGCTGCAGTTTTTTATGCACCCACAAATAGCAAAGCCGCTTATCTTTATAATAATAAAAGGGCATACCATAATGCCATACTTCGGTGATATGCTCATTAAAACCGAGAATATGGTCGCGCATAAATTGCAGGCAGCTTTTTATAGGTTCGGCATGTTTCAGAAAATACTCATCAATGGGGCGCATGTACAAATGTAATGTGCAAATGAGTAAATGCGCGGATGTGCAAGTGAAAACATTGCAACGTTGCTTGCAGACAGGCGATCAAGTGTCTATTTCTTCACTGAATGTACCGGTTGCTCTTCATTTTCGTGCTTTTGGGCAATATCGCCGATGTGTGGTTCATCAGCATGGTAAATTTTATCCTGCTTTTTTACCACACTTTTATGGCCCTCATCATGCGGATGCTTGCTCGGTGTATCTGCGGGCGATGGTTTATCCTTTGAGTTCGCGTCTTTTTTCATGGTTACAATACTTTTATCTGATAACCAACATTTCATCAAACGGTTTTAAACCAACCATTAATAAACTAAAGAACCGGTACACCAATAAACCAACAAGTTAATTTATGTTAAAAAGCCCGGCAATCAATTCCCGCTTTAGAATTTAAACAGAATAATATTTTACCTTTACGGGAATGATTTTTTAATTTCGCGATTCTAAGAGAGTTTACATGGAAGAATTTGAGCCAAGCGTATCAGCAAAAAAAACAAAGTCTATTTATATATCAACGGTGCTTGGTATTTCGATGGTGCTGCTTATGCTGGGCTTGCTGGGGCTTATCCTGGTTCATTTTAACAACCTGTCGCGCTACGTAAAAGAAAATATCGTTCTCAATATCATTGTTAACGATGCCGCCCGCGAAACCGATGTGCTGCAATTGCAAAAACAACTCGATGGCAATGTTGAGGTTAAGCAAACGCAATATGTAAGTAAAGAGCTCGCCGCCCGGCATCTGCAAAAAGACCTGGGCGAAGATTTTGTGAAATTCCTGGGGTATAACCCTTTACTGTCATCTATCGATGTTTACCTTAAGGCCGATTATGCCAACAATGCCAACATTGCACAATTTAAAGCCAAGCTGCTCAAAAATCCATTGGTAAAAGAGGTAATATACCAACAATCATTGGTCGATCTGATGAACGACCGCATAGCTACCATTACTTTGGTGATACTGGCTTTCACAGCTATTTTCCTGGTAGTATCATTAGCGTTAATTAACAATACCATTCGTTTAGCTATTTATTCACAGCGTTTCTTAATTAAATCCATGCAATTGGTTGGGGCAACAAAAGGCTTTATCCGCAAGCCGTTTTTGTTGTATGGTATATGGCATGGTTTGTTGGGTGGTTTAATAGCTATCGTTTTACTAATAGGTATGCTTTACCTGGCATATCAGCAAATACCTGATCTCATCATCCTGCAAAACTATACCGAATTTGGTTTAGTCTTTTTAGTGGTGATAGGTGTAGGTATATTTATTTCAGGCTTCAGCACCTTCCTTGCTGTTAACAAATTCCTCCGTTTAAAAATTTACGATCTTTACAGATAATGGCACAAAAACAAGTAACACCCCTGGCGCAACCCGTTAGAACAGCGGCTTCGCAAAAAAAAGAATCAAATCACACTCCGGCACAAATGGTATTTGGCAAAGCCAATTATCAGCTGCTGTTCGTATCAATAGCGGTAATAATTTTAGGCTTTGCGCTGATGAGCGGAACCACCGATATTTACGAGGCACGCAAAATAATTGTTGCTCCTTTAGTAGTTTTAACCGGCTTTGGCATTGGTTTTTGGGCAATATTCAAAAAAACTGAAAGCAAATAGGCATGAATTTATTTCACGTTATTGTTTTAGCCATATTGGAGGGCATTACCGAGTTTTTGCCGGTATCGTCAACAGGCCACATGATCATTGCCAGCTCATTTATGGGTATAGCCAAGTCTGATTTTGTGAAGCTTTTTGAAGTAGCCATTCAATTGGGCGCCATACTTTCGGTAGTGGTATTGTATTACAAACGCTTTTTCAAATCGCTCGATTTTTATTTTAAACTGGTTGTAGGTGTTATTCCGGCTATTATAGTTGGTGTGCTATTAAAAAAACACATTGATGCGATGTTGGAAAGCCCGCTTACAGTAGCTATCACCTTATTATTAGGCGGTATCGTATTGCTGTTTGTCGATCAGTGGTTCAATAAACCTACTGTTACCAAAGAAGAAAACATTGGTTATCCAACCGCGTTAAAAATTGGTATGTTCCAGTGTTTGGCGGTAATACCGGGCATGTCGCGCTCTGCCGCTACTATTATTGGTGGTATGAGCCAAAAGCTAACCCGTACTGCTGCTGCCGAGTTTTCATTCTTTTTAGCTGTCCCAACAATGTTTGGTGCAACTTTAAAAGAAGTTTGGGATTACCATAAACATGTATCGCCAACCTTTACCGGTGAGCAGATCAAGTTTTTGGTTATCGGTAATATCATTGCTTTCATCGTAGCTATGCTGGCTATTAAAACCTTTATTACCTTTTTGGAGAAAAAGGGCTTTAAACTGTTTGGCTATTACCGCATACTGGCAGGTGTCGTATTATTGGCGCTATACTTTACAGGGCACCTTACTGCTTAATTGTTTTCTGAGTATCTTTGCGTTTTATTTGATTCTGTTTGGATACTTCAACAATAAAATTCCGCGATTTTAATTTTGCCGAAGGCGAGCTGCTGCTCATCAACAAGCCCTATAACTGGACAAGCTTTGATGTGGTAGGCAAAATACGCAACTCGCTAAAGCCCCAAAAGCTAAAAGTGGGCCATGCCGGCACGCTCGATCCATTGGCCACTGGTTTGCTCATTATTTGCACGGGTAAGCTCACCAAACAGATAGACACCTTCCAGGCCGAAGAAAAAGAATATACAGGCACCATGGTATTGGGCGAAACCACGCCCAGTTACGATATGGAAACCGATGCCGACCAAACCTTCGACATAAGCAACCTTACCGAAGAGCAGATACGTGATAACTGCGCACAGTTTACCGGCGATATACAACAGTACCCGCCCGCGCACTCTGCCGTAAAAGTAAACGGCGAGCGTTTGTATGAAAAAGCACGCCGCGGAGAAGAAGTGGAACTGCGTCTGCGCTTTGTAACTGTAAGCGAATTTGAAATAACACGCGTTGAATTACCCGAAGTTGATTTTAGGGTGGTATGCAGTAAGGGCACCTATATCCGTTCGCTGGTGAATGATTTTGGCAAGGCTTTAAACAATGGTGCTTACCTTTCGAAATTGTGCCGTACACGCAGTGGTAATTTTAAGCTCGAAGAGGCGTTTGAGGTAATGGAACTGGTAAACCATATCCGCCAACAAAAAACAGCAACCGAAGAATTAAAATAAGTAATTTTGCATTGCTTCCCCGGAGCGCAGGTTCATGAAGATATATCATAACATTAACGATTTTAAGCCTATCCAAAATGCCGTAGTCACCATTGGTACTTTTGATGGTGTACACATCGGGCATCGTAAAATAATTGCCAAGCTGCAGGAACTTGCTGCCGAAATAGGCGGCGAAACGGTAATACTTACCTTTTTTCCGCACCCGAGAATGATATTGCACCCCGAAGACCAGGATATCAAACTCATCACCACCATAAACGAAAAGGCTGAACTATTGGAGGGCTTAGGGGTAGACCACCTGATTGTTACCCCGTTCTCGCGCGATTTTAGCAACCTTTCGGCTCTGGAGTATATACATGATGTATTGGTGGCGCGCATCGGTGTGAAAAAGATCGTCATCGGTTATGATCACCGCTTTGGTAAAGACCGCAAAGGCGGCTTGGAAGACCTGCAACGCCTGAGCCGCGAATTTGAGTATGATGTGATGGAGATTCCCGAGCAGGATATCAATGATGTTGCAGTAAGTTCTACAAAAATACGCGAAGCTTTATTAAACGATCATACCGCTCTTGCCAACCAATACTTGGGCTACCCGTTTTTCATCACCGGTAAGGTTATCCGCGGCGACCAGATAGGCCGCCAGATAGGTTATCCTACGGCAAATATCCTTGTCGGCGAAAGCTATAAACTGATACCCGGCGATGGCATTTTCGCGGTAACGGTAGATATAGGTAAAGAAACTTTTAAAGGGATGGCCTATATTGGCCACAGGCCAACCATTAACGGTATGTCGCGTAATATTGAGGTTAATATTTTCGATTTTGACCGGGATATTTACGATCAGAACATCCGCCTTAACTTCCATCATTTTGTGCGAGGCGATTTTAAATTCAATTCGTTGGATGAGCTAAAAATACAGCTTGCACAGGATAGGGTTGATGTGTTGAAGGTGCTTTCGTAAACAGTGCTCTTCTGAAATAATTTTTCAACAAATAGCGATGGGTTTTAAACCCATCGCTATTTGTTGCTATCTTCATCATTACAAAATTTATTATGGCTACAGAAGTTAAGTGTCCGAGTTGTGCTCATGTTTTCCCTTTAGAGGAAGCCATGACCGAGGAATATAAAAAAGAGCTGCGCGAAAAAATGGTATCCTTTACCAAACAAAAGGAAGAGGAATACACACGCAAACTGGATGAGTTTAGTAAAAAGGAGCAGCAACAATTAGTGGCCTTTGAGCAAAAACTGGCTGATGAGAAGAAGGCCCTGCAATTAACCCTCGAAGAGAACCTGCGTAAAACCATAGCCGCCGATTTTGAAAATAAACTGCAACTGCTGGAAACCAATAATAAAGATGCTGAAGAGAAGCTGAAACTATCCCGACTAAAAGAGCTGGAGTTTTTAAAGCGTGAGCAGGAACTGAAGAATAAGGAGTCGGAGATGGAGCTGCAGCTGCAACGTAAACTTCAGGAACAGCGTACTGAGTTGGCCGAACAAATACGTAAGCAAGAGCACG
Organism: Mucilaginibacter rivuli; assembly: GCF_019391655.1. Lineage (GTDB taxonomy): Bacteria > Bacteroidota > Bacteroidia > Sphingobacteriales > Sphingobacteriaceae > Mucilaginibacter > Mucilaginibacter rivuli. The sequence goes on from NZ_JAHXPQ010000001.1 coordinate 915,280, forward strand.
AAAAAGGCTTGGTTAAAGAAACCGAACATCAATTGCGTGTAATGGAATTAACCAAACAGTTAGAAGACAACAAAAAACTGGTTGACGAAATGAAGCGTAAAGCCGAACAAGGCTCCATGCAATTACAGGGCGAAGTTCAAGAACTGATATTGGAAGAACTCCTTCGGAGTAGCTTTCCATTCGATATAATCACCGAAGTTGGTAAAGGTGTGCGTGGTGCCGATTGTGTGCAGGTGGTGCGTAACCAGAACGGGCAGGAGTGTGGTAAGATCATCTACGAAAGTAAACGCACCAGCGCGTTTTCGATGGAATGGATAGAGAAGCTGAAAAAGGACATGCGTAATATCGGCGTTGATGTTGCGGTTATTGTAACGCAATGCTATCCAAAAGGAATGGATTGCTTTGGCGAAAAGGATGGTGTTTGGATATGCTCGTTCGAAGAAGCCAAAGCTGTAGCTTATGTATTGCGCGATAGCATATTGCGATTGTATAGCGCCACCAAATCGCAGGAAAACAAGGGCGATAAAATGCACCTCCTGTACGATTATCTTACAGGGTCGGAATTTGCTGCACAGTGGAAAGCCATCCGCGAAGGGTTTATGGATATGCGCATGTCTATTCTCAAAGAACGTGAAACCATGGAACGTTTGTGGAAAGCCCGCGAAAAACAGCTGGATAAAGTATTGCTTAACGCCACGCACATCCGTGGCTCGGTTGATGGCATTGCCGGCAGGGATGCCGTACAGCTCAGCCTGACTGAAGATGATGATACTTTGCTGTTGGAGTAACTATAAGTATATTAGTGTGTTGTGTGGTTTTTATGCGTGCTGATTGTTAATAACTGCCATTTTTTGTTGAAACTTTCGCCCTAACCATGCTTTGCTCAAGAGGGTAAAAGCAATATCTTGCGGGCAAAGTATGATCAAACTAAAATTTCCCCTTTTAGTAATAACGTTAACCTGTGTAGCTACGGTGTGCAAACCATCGGCTTTTGGTATTAACCATATCGCGAAAGCTTATTCACATACAAAACCAACCCATAATAATGATGATGGAGTTGCCGCTACATTATGTGCTGATGACCTGCTCAGCTTTGCGCAAACGCTGATAGGCGTGCGTTACCATTCAGCATCATCAAGCCCGGTACACGGTTTTGATTGCTCGGGCTTTGTAAGTTATGTGTTCAAAAACTTTAGTATCGAGGTTCCGCGTTCATCGTATGAGTTTGCTTCAGTAGGAGAAAAGGTAGCCCTGGCAGATGCCCGCCCCGGCGATGTGATCCTTTTTACAGGTACCAGCAAACGCAGTCGTCGTATTGGCCATGTGGGCATTATCATGTCTAATGATAACGATGGCACTACTTTTATCCATTCCACATCAGGTAAAGAACATGGCGTAACCATAACCGCTATGGACAAAACATACCACCGCCGTTTTGTGAAGATAGTAAGGCTGTTAAAACAAAATGATCTGAGTTAGTTTACCTGATCAGGGTAACATAGCCCGACATAATTGGCCCCTGGTTTTTTAAGTCGATGGTGTAATAGTACGTTCCTTCAGGTAATATTTTCCCGTTATAAGTTCCATCCCATGGTTTGCTGTAACCCTTAACGGTGTACACCATTTGCCCATTGCGGGTATAAACAGATACCACACTTTCGGGGTAAGTAACTAAACCTAAAATGTCCCAGGTATCGTTAATATTGTCGCCATTGGGCGAGAATGCATTGGGAGCCATTACTTTATCATAAACGGTTACCCTTGCTGTATCTGTTACCGTAGTACATGATGATGTTGCCGTAAGTGTATAAGTGGTACTCACCGTAGGTGTAGCTAAAGGCGTTAACGAATTTGGATTATCGAGGCTTGTAGCCGGCGACCATGAATAAGTTAAAACTGTGCCACTTATTGATCCGTTTAACCTTACAGATTGGCCCATGATAATGCTTTTTGCCCCGCCCGCGCTAACTATAGGGGCTTTAATTACGTTAACAATTGCTGTTGCCGTACTGCTGCAACTACCGGTAGTTGCAGTTACGGTATAAGTAGTTGTTTCTGTTGGCGATGCAACAGGGTTAGCAATGTTAGGGTCAGATAAGCCGGTAGTTGGTAACCATGTGTAGCTTGTTCCGCCCGATGCCAGCAGTTGGGTACTTGCCCCTGCACATATGGTAGTATTGGTGGGGGTAACTGTGGCGGTAATTTTAGGCTGAACGGTAAGAGTTACACTGTTTTGATCTGTGCACCCGTTTAAAGTCACCGTAACTGTATATTTTCCGGCTTGCGCGGGTGTAATATTACTGATAACCGGGTTTTGCAGGTTACTGAATACCGTCCCGTTCGGGTCGGTCCATTTATAGCTGCTGCCGCCGCCGCCGTTCAAGGTTACATTTGAGCCCTCACACACTGTTGTATTATTAGTACTTGCCGTAGCCGTTGGTGACTGTGTTACCGTTAAAGTAATTAAATTAGAATAGATAAGGCAGCTTGATGTATTGATATTAGTACCATCGGCACTGGCTAACCGGTATTGATAAGTGCCAACAGCGGCAGGTTGATTAAAAATATACGGTGCGGAAGATGTAGCACCCGGAATATTGCTCCAGCCATTGCCTGCATTTACCTGCCATTGGTATTGCGGGTTTATATAACCCGCTGTAGAAACTACCTGCACAGATAGGGTGTCTTTTTGTGGCGTACCCGAGCAATTATTGTAAGTTGGTAATATAGCAGCCCCAAAGCCGGCTACCATAACAGGGCCGCATGGTTTTATGGTGATATCGTCCATCGCGAAATCGTTGCCTGTGCCGCCATGGTTTGTGTTTTCCATTTTTATTACCACATCACTTTGATTAACAGGTGTGGTAAATAAAAATGTAGTGGCATTACCCCAGGCATCGCTCGCATCTTCGGGTATATCATTGGTGAAATACGTTTTTAAAGGTGTGCCGCCTGTAGTTGATATGGTAATGGTAATGTTTGGCTTAAGCGATGAAACTTTATTAAGATTTTTAAAGTACACACTAAACTGGTAAGTGGTATTCATACATAATGGTGCCTGCTGGGTATAAAAAACTGCCCCACCGGCATCTGTCGGATCAAATTTAGCGTTAACCACCATCATATAACCCTGGTTACCGGTATGGTCGGGTATGGTCCACCAGGTACCATACATCCCATTTGTTGAATTGGCAATGGTGTACTGCCCATCGTTAGGGGGCGTACTGCCCGAATAGGTATATGATGAAGTACCTACCGGTGCTGATAATGCAGGGCCGATAACTGAAGAACCCGAACCGAAATTTTGAGTGAACAGGGCAGGCCCAAAACTGCCGCTACATGTTTGTGCATTACACAGGTGACTAATCAGCAGGTAAACAATGCCAAAAGTAAATGCACGGATATTCATTTAATATAAATCGGGGACTTTAGTTCACCAAAAGTAGTATTAACACTTGTTATCGGCTTATAAAGTTATCCTCATTTTGCGTTTTCTGTTAATTATTTGTTAACTATTATAGTAATACGCTTTTTATTAAGCTTTGTTGTCAATAAATAGCAATCACATTTGTTTGTACATTTGCCGCAAATGAATAAAGTATCTGATAAAAGAATCGTTTCGCTGCTGGCGGCTACTACTGAAATTGTTTGCGCTTTAGGTTTGGAAAAAAATCTTGTTGGCGTATCACATGAGTGCGATTATCCCGAATCGGTAAAAAAATTACCTCAGTGCTCTGATGTAAGGTTCATCCCCGGAGCGAGCAGTTTAGAGATAGATAAAAAAGTAAAAGAAATTCTTACAGATGCCTTATCCATCTACACCATAAATAAAGAACTGATAAAAGAGCTTCAACCCGATATGGTACTCACCCAGGCCCAATGCGAGGTTTGCGCCGTAAGCCTTAAAGATGTTGAAGAAGCTTTAGAAAACCTGCTGGATAAAGAAGCCGAGATCATATCAGTACAACCTAATACCCTCGGCGATATTTTTAAGGATATCACCCTCATTGCCCAAAAGCTGGACACCATTGACGCAGGCATGCAGCTCATTGAAAGTTTGGAAGAACGGATGGACATTATTCGCCATAAGCTTAAATTTATTGCTGATAAACCTACAGTTGCCTGTATTGAGTGGATGGAACCTTTAATGGTTGCCGGTAACTGGGTGCCCGAAATGGTTGAAATAGCAGGTGGAAAATCGGTATTGGCTGTAAATGGTAAACACTCGCCATTTATCAGCTGGGAGGTATTGAAAGCCGAAGATCCGGATATCATTATCATTACCCCTTGTGGTTTTGATATAGAGCGAACGTTAAAGGAAATAGATGTAATACTTGCCTTACCGGGATTTGGCGAACTAAAAGCAGTAAAAAACAACCGCCTGTATATTGCCGATGGTAACCAGTATTTTAACAGATCGGGCCCGCGGATAGTGGACTCCGTCGAAATACTGGCCGAGATCATTTACCCCAAACAGTTTATTTTTGGATATGAGGGTAATGGTTGGATGAAGTTCTCAGTTTAAAAGCGCACATTCATCCCCGCAAAATAATTGCGCGGCGGTGCCGGATTATAATATCGGCCGCCTGCTGCATTAATATCATTACCTAAGCTGTATCGCAGGTTTAATAAATTATCGCCACCCGCAAAAAGCTCCAATTGCGTTTTGTGGGTAATGTTATGCTTCCAGCCGGTTTTTATTTCAACCAGGTGATAACTATTTGTATAAACCGTATTGGCATCATTCAGCGGAAGTTTGTCGGTAAAATTATGTTGTATAAAAAAGTAAAACCGTTGTGGTAACAGCATATTTAAACTGCTCACAATAACCTGCCTTGGTACTCCTGTTAATTTATTACCCGAATAGTTGTTCGTCCCATCGCTGTAATCCCCAAAGATAAACCCGCTATAAGTATAGCTTGTGTTAAACTGTAAACCCCGAAAAAAGCCACTATTGTTTTGGCGGATGAACCAATCGGTAAAATAAAGTTCAAAGCCGGGCTGGTCTGTAGCACCCGCATTAATATAGTAGTTTGCCCCGCTGCTGTTTTGGCGTTGCACAATGGTATTGTTCAGTTTATAAAAAAATACCGAGGCATCAAGCAGCATACTCCCGCTGCCATTTTGTAACCTAAATCCGGTTTCATAGTTCCAGCCGTCTTCGGCCTGTAAGTTGGGGTTAATGCTATGGTCGGTAGGGTGTATCTCACCTGTTGATGGTGTGGAATACCCGCGGCTTACCGAAGCGCGCCCGATAAAATTATTGGTTATTTGGTAAGACAGGGCCAGCCTCGGCATCAACTGCGCATCAAATGACCTGTTGGTAAAATCGCTTTGGTTAAGCGGGTACAGGTTTTGAAAAGCGTAGCCGTAATTGTTTAAACTCAATGCAGCCTCGATCAGTAATTTGCCGGTTAGGTTGGCGGTAAAACGACTAAATATAAAGTTTTGATTGGTATGGATATTATCGAGCGCTTGTGGTGCGGCTTTGTTACCCAGGTTATTATCATAATCTCCGATATTCGAATTGGTTTGCTGCCACTCGTAACCCAGGTTTATTTTCCACTTTAAATGATCCTCTTTTTTTGCAGATAACTCAAAATATGTGCGCAAGCCATACGTACTTTCATTACGCTCCTCATATACGGTAAACGATGGGTTAACAAAATCTACTTGAGTGCCATAAATAGTTATCACATTACGCAACCTGCTGTTTAGCTTGTAATCATTCACCAGGCCGCCAAAAAACATTTTGTTATTGATGTGCGCGTTCAAAGCGATAGCCCCGGCATTAGCAGGCGTTGGCAGCCTTGCAAGCGATGGGTCTGTAAATGCCTGGGGCAAAGTCAATCCACCCGGGGTTTGATAGTTAAGATCGGAGTAAAAGCCAATAGCTTTCAAGCTGTTTTCAGTGCCATATTTAAGATTGTCAACCAACTGGAAATAGTTGCGCTGCATGGCGCTGTTTTGCCGGTAACCGCCATAATTTTGGTATGCCTGGTTTATATTGAGTTGATTATTACCCCATGTTTGCTGCAGCGCTATGTTTTGATGCATCAATTGGTAGGAGCCAACATCAATACCACCGCTTACAAAACTATCTGTTACCCGTTTATTAACAGGGCTCAATAACACTACACCGCCCGAATTAGCGCCAAACAAGCTGCCATCGGGCCCTTTTAAAACCTCAATATTTTGTATGCTGTTAAAATCAATAGCCTGCAGGTAAGTGTTGCCACCCGCGTCGGTTAAAGGTATCTCATCAAAATAGATCTTCACATCACGTACACCAAAGGGTGAGCGCAATAAGCTTCCGCGGATAGACAGGCGGTAACTACCCGGCGAGCGTTCTTCCATCCTGATGCCCGGGATGGTATTCATAACGCTAACCAACGAATTATCGAACTGAAGGTGTAATTGCTGCGCGGTTAATACACCAACAGATGCGGGGGTATTAAGCAGGGGCCTTTCAGAAAGGTAACCTTTAACCGAAACCTCATTTAAGTGTTTCCCGGTATCAATGTGTATGGTATCGTTTTTAGTTTGGCCGAATACGGTTGCTGCAGTGAAAAATAAAGCGATGGCGAGAAATGGTTTCAATAGTATTGTGCTGTATTGAGCAAATATATTATTTTATATACAGCGTGTTTGAAACTAATTAACTACAATCAAGATTCATCCTAAACTGCTTAATTAATTGCTTGGCTTAATAATGCTCGCTACCTTTAACATTATGGATCATCACCACCACGACGAACATCACCTTAAAAGCTCAGATACCATTCGCGATATTGTTATTGGCATGTCGGATGGTTTAACGGTACCTTTCGCTTTGGCGGCGGGTTTGTCGGGCGCGGTTAACTCATCAACCATTGTGGTAACCGCCGGTATCGCCGAAATTGTGGCAGGTTCCATTGCCATGGGATTGGGCGGCTTTCTGGCTGGTAAAACCGAGGCCGACCACTACAACTCCGAGCTTGCCCGCGAGTACGCCGAGGTTGAGCGCATCCCCGAACAGGAGAAAGCCGAGGTAAAAGAAGTATTTGCCGATTTTGGCCTGTCCGAGCACCTGCAAAATGAGATTGCCGATGAGATGGCTAAAGACAAAGATAAATGGGTTGATTTTATGATGCGCTACGAACTGGGCCTGGAAAAACCCGAAGCCAACCGCGCCACACAAAGCGCCATCACCATAGGCGTATCGTATATCGTGGGTGGCATCATCCCGCTATCACCCTATTTTTTCATTAAAAACTCCGAAGAGGCATTGTACTATTCCTGCGGTGTAACGCTTATCTGCCTGTTTGTTTTTGGCTTCTTTAAAAGTAAGGTAACGGGGCAACCTCCCGTTTGGGGCGCAATAAAAGTGGTTATCATTGGTGCATTGGCTGCTATTGCTGCATTTGCTGTTGCTAAGATGATAACGAAGTAAGTTAAAAGTATAAAGTGCAAAGTCGAAAGTTTTGCAGTGCTTTTAACTTTGCACTTTCAACTTTATACTTTCACTTAATACTTAATAAACTTATCCATCTGCTCATTGGTAAACTTGATGGTGTCTTCTTTTATCAGATTACCATCCGCATCCAACTCCTCGCGGATGGAGGTAATGTGGATCTTTAAAGGCATCACATTCAGATGCAGGTAATTACAAACCCCCGTAAAATGGTCAATACCGCGTATGTTGCCGTACTTGCCCGATGATATCCCCACCAGGGCAACCTTTTTATCATAAAAGCTCTGCGGAAAAGCACAGGCATCAATAAAAACTTTCAATACACCGGGGAAACTGCCGTTGTACTCCGGTATCACAAAAATGAACTTTTGAGTATCGCTTACCAGTTGCTGTATGGGCTCAAAGGCTGCGCTACGCTTGCCGTAAAGGTCGCTCACGGTAATATCCCCGGGCAAGTCAAGCAGCGAAAATACATTGGTTTGGAGGCCTTTGGCAGCTAATGTTTTTTGATAGTAATAAGCCACCCTGAGCGTTGAACTGTTAGGCCTGTTGGTGCCTGCAATAATAGTAACCATTTAGTGAATATGTTAGTATTTAGCTAAAGGTTTCGATTGCCTGATTAGATAATTTTGTATCTTTAGCGCGGTATAAAACTTCGGCGAAAACAGAATTTCCACATTTGTTTTCCGTTGTAAAGATACAGCCATTTTTCGGGTTTAAATTTATAAGATATACAATGAGTAAAATTATTGCCTTAGCCAATCAAAAGGGCGGTGTTGGTAAAACCACATCGTCAATAAACCTTGCAGCAAGCTTAGCCGTGCTGGAGTTTAAAACACTATTGGTTGATGCTGATCCGCAGGCAAATTCCACATCGGGTATCGGGTTTGATCCGCGTACCATTAAGAATAGCATTTACGAGTGTATCATTAATGATATTGACCCGAGGGATGCGATACAAAAAACCGATACACCTAACCTTGACTTGTTGCCCGCGCATATTGACCTGGTAGGTGCCGAAATAGAGATGATAAACCTTACCGACCGCGAATACAAAATGCGCGCGGTACTGGCCAAAGTGCGCGACGATTATGATTTTATCATTATCGATTGCTCGCCATCATTGGGTTTAATTACCATCAATGCCTTATCAGCAGCCGATTCGGTAATTATCCCTGTACAATGCGAGTATTTTGCGTTAGAAGGTTTGGGTAAATTATTAAATACAATTAAGATTGTACAGAACAGATTAAACACCAACCTGGAAATTGAGGGTATATTGTTAACCATGTATGATGTGCGCCTGCGCCTTTCAAACCAGGTGGTTGAAGAGGTGAAAACTCACTTTGAAAACCTGGTGTTTGACACAATTATACAACGAAATACCCGTTTAAGCGAAGCGCCAAGCTTTGGTTTATCGGTTATTATGCACGATGCCAATTGCAAGGGAGCCATAAATTACCTTAACCTTGCCCGCGAGATCGTTCGCAATAACGGCCTGATAAAGGAAGAAAATAACTTAACTACAGAAACAGTAGAATAATTAGATGAGTGCAGAAAAAAGAAACGCTTTAGGCAGGGGCCTCGGAGCACTTTTAAATGATGATGCTGTTAATGTAGCGCCAGGTAATAACAATAGTAATAACAGGAGTGTTGCATCAAGCCCGCAGGTTAATGATCTGGGTTCGGTGAACGAGATCAGGATAAGCGAGATAGAGGTTAACCCTTTTCAGCCCCGTACTGAGTTTGATCAGGAAGCATTAAAAGAACTTTCAGACTCCATCAAATTACAAGGCTTAATACAGCCTATTACGGTTCGTAAGGTAACATCAAACGCGTACCAGTTAATATCCGGCGAGCGGCGCTTACGTGCGTCAAAGTTAGCCGGGTTAACACAAATACCTGCTTATATCCGTACAGCTAACGATCAGCAAATGCTCGAAATGGCATTGATCGAGAATATACAACGCCAGGATCTTAATTCTATCGAGGTAGCATTAAGTTTTCAGCGTATGATAGAAGAGTGTAACCTGAAACAGGAAGAGCTTGGCGATCGCGTAAGCAAAAACCGTTCAACAGTTACAAATTACCTTCGCTTGTTAAAATTGCCCCCGGGCATACAGGCATCCATACGCGACGGGCAGATCAGTATGGGCCATGCTAAAGCGCTCATCACCATAAGCGACCCGGTTGCGCAGCTACATTTACATAAAATGGTTATCCAGCAGGAACTGTCGGTTAGAAAGACCGAACAACTTGCCCGCGACCTGCAACGCGCCATACCCAAGAAAGAAGGTAAAGCGCCCGAACCATTATCGTTCCAGGTGCAAAAGATACAGGACGACCTGGCATCTAAATTTGGTACACGGGTAAAACTAAAAATTAACGATGGTGGCAAAGGTGCTATCGAAATTCCGTTTTTATCGCAGGACGATTTGGGCCGTATTCTCGAAATGTTGGATTGGTAGGCATGCGTAAGTACCTGTTCTTAATTATATTTTTATTGGTTTGTATCGCCGCAAAGGCACAAACTCCCGATACTACAGTAAGCCGGAATATAAAGAACAGCCCCGCCCAAAAAAACGATACTGTGGTTTTGAAACCTTTCAGGGCAAAGTCGCAAGTAAAAAAAGAGAAGGTTTATCATCCTGATAGTAACCACAGTGTACGCGGTGCGCGTATTCGCTCAATGATACTCCCGGGCTGGGGGCAAATTTATAACAAGCATGGCCTATACTGGCGCTTGCCCCTTTTATATAGCGGTTTGGGCGCGCTTATCTACAATTTAATATCTAACGGCGGCGATTATAACGACTTTTTAAAAGAGTCGGAATGGCGTGCGCACGGGCGGCAAGGTGCTGAGCCTTTACCGGTTTATAACGGTACTATCATAACGAATATATCCGACCAAACCATATACGATTTTAAAGATCAATTGAGGCGTAACCGCGATCTGACCATATTTGGTCTGGTTGCAGTTTGGGGTATTAACGTTATTGATGCTTATGTTGAAGCTAAATTTATCCATTCGTACACCATGGATCAGGATCTGAGTTTTAAAGTCACCCCGCAATTAATGGCTGCTCCGCAACAACCTGTTTACGCTTCAAATTTAAATACTACATTTACGCCCGGTTTAAAAATTACATTTTTGTTCAAATGAAGATCGCATTATTAGGATACGGAAAAATGGGTAAGATGATCGAAAAGATCGCTACCGACCGCCACCACGAGATCGTATTAAAGATCGACCAGGATAACCTGGATAAGCTAACCGTAGAAAATCTGCAGAAAGCTGACGCCGCTATAGAGTTTAGTACCCCGGATACCGTTTTGAACAATATTCAAAAATGCTTTGAAGCGAATGTGCCCATCATTGTTGGTACAACAGGTTGGTATGGCCAATTGCAGCAAATAAAAGATGAGTGCGATAAGCGTAACAATGCGCTCATCTACGCATCTAACTTTAGTGTTGGCGTGAATGTGTTTTTCCACGTTAACAAAATACTGGCCAAAGTGATGAACCAATACCCGTACTACGATGTACAGGTTGAAGAGATACACCACGTACATAAACTGGATGCCCCAAGCGGTACCGCCATGACCATTGCCGAAGGGATAATAGAAAACCTGGACAGTAAAAGCGAGTGGGTTAATACCGTAGGTGAAGAGGTTACGGATGTGGCGCCAAAAAATAACCAACTGTTGATCGAGTCGTTACGGATTGACAGTGTACCCGGTACGCATACCGTGCTTTATGATTCGGAAGTGGATACCATCGAGTTTAAACACACCGCGCATAACCGTACAGGCTTTGCTTTAGGCGCAGTTTTAGCTGCCGAGTGGATACAAGGCAAAAAGGGCTTTTTTGAAGCTAAGGATATGTTTAGTTTTGATATTAAATAATTAAAAAATAAGATAGTGAACGTTATAGCATTTATTTTGGTTTTTATCATCGTGATCGGTGGACAATTCATCGGTTGTTGGTTTTTGTTTCAGAAAGCGGGTAAACCGGGTTGGATGGCTCTTATTCCAATTGTGAATGTCTATGTGATGATAGAGTTAAGTGGCAAGCCTAAATGGTGGATGTTGATGTTTTTTATACCCGGTGTTAATATCCTATTTGCGATAGGCTTATACATAGACTTTTTTAAGTCATATGGAAAATTCAAACTTTCTGATTGGATGAAAGGTATCTTATTAGGATTTTATTTTATGCCCAAATGGGGGCTTGATCCGAAAGTAAAATATCTTGGGGTTGTTGATGCCGAGTTTAAAGAGAAACACAAAGCTCATCTTAAAAAATCATCAGGGCAGGAGTGGACAGAAGCCATCATCTTCGCCGTTGTTGCCGCTACGCTTATCCGTACCTTCTTTATCGAGGCTTACACCATTCCTACACCATCAATGGAGCGCTCGCTTTTGGTTGGCGATTTCCTTTTTGTAAGTAAAGTAAATTACGGGCCACGCACGCCGATGACGCCTGTTGCATTCCCCTTCGCGCACCATACCATGCCTTTGTTAAACACCAAAGCATACTGGGATGGATGGGAATTGCCATATTACCGTTTACCGGGACTAAGCGAGGTGAAGAAAGGTGATGTAGTGGTGTTTAACTACCCTATGGATGCCGATTCGCCATTGTACCGCCCGGTTGATAAACGCGAGAACTATATTAAACGTTGCCAGGGTGCCCCCGGCGATACGCTGAGCGTAGTTGACGCGCAGGTATTTGTTAATGGTAAAGCCGCCCCGAACCCTCCGGGTGAGCAAATTGATTACTCGGTTACCAATAACTCTACCGAGCAGATCAACTCTAAAGTGAACGAAGACCTGAACATCACCTTTTACGAAGGCAATCCATCGCCAACCATGACGAAAGAGTCGGCCACTACGTTGAAGGGCTATTCTTATATTAAATCGGTTATACCTCTTATCCACCCGAAAGGCGAAAGCATGACCGGACAGATCTTCCCGACCAAATACCCTAAGCTGTATTCGTTTAACAACAAAACACCGGAGTATAAATGGAACATGGATAACTATGGCCCTATCATTATACCTAAAAAGGGTTGGACAGTTAAACTGGATAGTTTAACACTACCCCTATATGGCCGAGCTATTGAAGTTTACGAAGGCAATAAGTTAGAGATAAAAGGTACCGACATTTTTATAAATGGCAAAAAAACGGATACCTATACTTTTAAAATGAATTATTATTGGATGATGGGCGATAACCGCCATGATTCCGAAGATTCACGTTTCTGGGGCTTTGTTCCCGAAGACCATATCGTTGGCAAGGCCCTCTTCATTTGGATGAGTTGGGATGACAACGGCAGCTTCCTCAGCAAAATACGCTGGAGCAGGTTGTTCAGGGGAATACACTAAATAATGTAAGACGGAAGATGTAAAATGGAAGATGTGATAAGTTCATGTCTTCCATTTTTTTATTTATAGTTCTTTACTTCCCGTGTATTTCCACATTCGCAGGCAACAAGGCTTCGCCAAAGGCATGGATACTTACTAAGTACCGCCCATTATCATATATCCAAACCTGTTTCATCGCGTCGCTCTGTTTTGAAGTCAGGGTAAAGCCCAATGCCTTTAACTGGCTGATAATGGTATTCACATACATGGCCGGTTTAAAATCGTAGTTTATCGATGGGCGCATGATACCCTTTTTATCCTGGAACTCATTTTTTACGATCAATTCACTGTTAAAATCACCCTCTTTGCTATACTGGCTAATAGTTATGCCGTTAGTTACCACCGGCTTCAAAACTTTAAAGTGCCTTTGTGTGCTGATAAATTGCGCGGCTTCCTTATGCGATAATACGGTGAGGCGTATCAAATCGGCAACAGATACGGTCTGGCTTTTTGCTGTGAAACATAACAGGGGCAAAGTACAGGTTAAAGCAAGTGTTTTAAATAATTTATTCATTGGGTATTAATCTTATTATCAACTTAATTGGGCTATTCCAAAACGTTTAGCCAGTTCATCCAGGTCGGTAACCACGGCATCAACCAAAGGTATACCGTTTATCGCCCTGTCTGCTTCCGCTTCCAGTTCCGGCTCGCCGGGGATGATCACGGGCTGGTCAGGGTCAATCCGGTTGGCATCTTTAAAGCGCTGTATCCAAATATCCATATTAGCTTTAAACTCATCAACGGGTCTGAAACCATCAACGCGCATTGCGCCTAAAAAGTGCCCTATGCCTAAACCAACCGGGTCGGCAGGCGGTTCGAGGAATGAAACAAATGGCGGCACCCATGGCCCGTAATTAGCGCCCGATAGCACCGCTGATAGAATATCGACCGTAGCACTTAATCCAAAACCTTTATGGCTGCCATGCTCACGGTCACTGCCCAGAGGTAAAAGCGAGCCGCCTTTTTTCAAAGCATGCGGGTCGGTAGTAAAATCGCCGTGAGTATCTTGTATCCAGCCCTCGGGTACGGGTTTGCCGGCACGTTGTGCTATCTCTAATTTACCATTGGCTGCTGCCGATGTTGCCATATCTACCACCACTGGTGGATATTTACCTGCCGGGAAAGCGTAACACATGGGGTTGGTACCCAACATACGTTCATTCGAAAAGGTAGGAGCTACCAAAGGGCTGGCATTAGTCATGGCGTAGCCAATCATGTTACGTTCAACCGCCATTAAAGCGTGGTAACCTGATATGCCAAAATGATTTGAGTTACGCACCGCAACCCATCCCGAGCCATATTTTTCTGCCTTTTCTATAGCGATCTGCATCGCAAAAGGGGCAACCACCAAACCTAAGCCTGCATCGCCATCAACTGTTGCGGTAGTAGGTGTTTCGTGTACAATGCGGATGTTAGGTGTGGCATTGATGCGTTTCTTCTCCCAAAGTCTCACATAGCCACTCAAACGGGCCACCCCGTGCGAGTCAATACCCCGCATATCCGAACGTATCAGTACATCGGCAGCAAGCTTTGCATGCGCATCGCTGCAGCCCATAGCCAGGAATATATTTTGGGTAAAAGCACGTAAGTTTACTTCTGGAAAAGTCATGCAACAAAGGTATAATTTATGAGCGCTAATTCAACAAC
>NZ_JAHXPQ010000010.1 GCF_019391655.1 Mucilaginibacter rivuli
ATTCCGCTTCAATGTTAGGTCATTCGTATTTATTCGCATAACTCTTAACTTTAATTATATAAAGCTAATTCTGTTACCGAATTATCTAACCTTTACAGCAATGACATATTGGATATATAGGGCTGGATTATCATTTACACACCTGCACATTTACTCATTTGCATATTCATCTACAGGCACCCGTCCGTGCCACCAGGTAGATAAGGTTGAACCTGTAATATTCATCAGCGGCCCAAATACAGCCGGTGCCAGGCCGATGGTAGCCATCCCTCCCATCAATAATGCAAGGCCCGATGCCAGTCCGCTGTTTTGCATTCCTACTTCTAATGATATGGTACGGCAATCCGCTTCGGGGAAGCGCATTAAACGGCTAAACCAGTAACCCAGCGTAAAGCCGAGGGTATTGTGAATGAATACAGCCAGTATGAGTAATAAGCCTACTTTAAGCAGGCTATCGCGCCCGGCGGCAGTAATAACAACAATAATGAGCGCTATGCCTATCATGGATATTGATGGCATGATCCTGTCTAACCATTTTACTTTACCGCGTAACAGCATGTGGAACAGCAATCCGGCTAAAATAGGGAATATCACTACGTTAGCGGTATCCCAGGCCATTTTACTAAAATCAACTGGTACCAGGCGCCCGGCGAGCAGGCGCATTAATAACGGCGTGAACACCGGCGCCAACAAGGTTGAAATAGTAGTGACAGCGATAGAAAGCGCGAGGTTAGCCCTCGCCAAAAATGACATTACATTTGATGCCAGTCCACTCGGGCAGCAACCTACAAGGATGATCCCGGCGGCAATTTCTTTCGGGAAATTAAATATACTGACCAGGGTAAAACCTATTAAGGGCATAACGGTATAATGGCAAACTACACCAACCAGTACCTTTTTAGGGCTTTTAAATATTGCTGATAATTCTTTTAGGCTCAACTCGCTACCCATACCAAACATAATAACCTGCAGCAACGGTATAATGAGTTTAGATAATTTAAAATTACCGACACTCACAAAATACTGCGGGTAATACATGGCAAAACTAACCGCGCCGAATATGATGAGCGGAAAAGCGAAACCTTTTAACTTTGGCTGTATACGAAATGCCAGCGCTAATGACATAAAGGTTAACATGAGCAACCAGCCCTGGGCTAAAGATATTTGCAGGCCCAGGCATGTCAGGTATGCAATGAGTAGTATAATTGCCGGGATATAATACAATAATTGGGGAGTAGTATTTTTAGTCATGCAAATTGGTTATTAGTTGGCTAAACAAAGCTAATAAATACCAAGATATTGGAAAGGCTCGCTTATGTCTTTACTCCCGGATTATCTCAATATCAACCACCAAAAAGACGTAGTGATAAGCGACAGGATGATGCCGATACCAATGATAAGATTGGATAGTTTGGGGTTAAGGCCATAATCATCTGCTACTACACCGGCGGTCAACAGCGTAGGCATGGCGGCCTCAAAAATACTGATCTTGGCGATGATGCCCTGGTACCCTAATAAGAAAAACACGGCCAATACCAGCGCCGGTGCCAATATGAGTTTGTATAATAAGGTAAGAGACACCAGTTTTAATTCATCGCGCCAGCCCTCGAAATGTAATTGCAGACCGATGGAGAACAAGGCCAAAGGCGCCACCGTTGCGGCAAGTTTATCAATTAGCGGATTGGCGGGTGTGATATCGATAAAGTGCGGAATGATGAGTGCGCCCATACATCCCAGAAATGGCGGGAACTTTAATACCCGTTTTAAAATAACGGCGGCAGTGAGTTCTTGCTTTTGTGATGAGTGAATGGCTACTGCCACCCCCATTGTGGATAGGATAAAGAAAGTAACCTGATCGCAAATAATGGCTATGCTGATGTATTTTTCGCCAAAGTAAGCGGCGATGAGCGGGAAGCCAACGAATGATGTATTGGCTAAGCCCGATGTAAGCCTTAAACCACCCTGCGTAGGTTTAGTTAGTTTTTGACGATTGGCAATTAGCTTTACCATTAACCAGCCGCCAAACCAAACTATAAATGGCGATAATATGGGTATGAACAACTCGTGCGTAAAATGGATGTACGGCAGGTATTTAAATGATACTGCCGGTAATGCGATATAAATGATCCAGGCATTAATGCCTTTATGCGCATCGGCAGGTAAGGTTTTAGCACGGCGAAAAAGCATCCCGGCGAGCATACAAACGGCTATGAGTACAAAGTTTACCATCAATAGCGCAAATATCACATCTTATTGTGATAATGCAATTTTGCTTCATCATAATTTCATAAAGGCCCGATACCTTAGCCTTAACTAAATTATAAAACCATGAAAAAGCTAAGCAGGGTGAATTACTTAATTGTTATTGTAGGATGTGCTTTATTGGGATTATCAAACCATAACGGCTGGCATTAAGTAAGGTTACGGTCTTTAAACCAAACATCGTCGGGTTTGGCATCAAAAGCAGCCATTAGGCTTACCAGTTCAACCGGGTCGGCAGAGGTGAGCACAAGGTCGCGATTGGTGGGTTTGAGGAAACGCTGCTCAACCATTACATCCATTTGTTTGAGCAGGAAATCGTAAAAGCCGTTTACGTTTAACACGCCTATAGGTTTGTTATGCAGGCCAAGTTGCAGCCAGGTGAGCACTTCAAAAAACTCTTCAAGCGTACCAAAGCCACCGGGCAGGGTAATAATCCCCTCGCAAAGGTCGTTCATCATTTGCTTGCGCTGGTGCATATTATCAACAATGTGCATTTCGGTTAAACTTGTATGGCCAACTTCTTTATCCATCAAAAAACCGGGGATAACGCCAATGGCTTTACCGCCGCGAGCCAAAACAGCATCGGCCATTAAGCCCATAACACCAACTTTACCGCCACCAAATACCAGGGCGATATCGCGGCTTACCATTACTTCGGCTAAAAGGTCAACAGCTTGTTTAAGGTTTGGGTCGCCATTAAAGTTGGCGCCGCAGAATACACAGATGGATTTCATATTTCAAATATATGAAAACAAAAAAGCCGCTTGTTAAGCGGCTTTTAATAATGTGTAATGTTTGATCAGGCCCTGCGTATAACGCCTAATAATAAAGCGATAATAGCGATAACCAATAATACGTGGATCAGGCTACCGGCCGAATAAACAAAGGCCCCCAATGCCCAGCCAATGATAAGAATAACAGCGATGATGTACAATAAGCCTCTCATAATAGTATGTTTTTAGTTTTAGTGATTTTTTGAGAAATCAATAACCAAAACCATTCCATGCAGTGCCAACAATACAAAAAAAGCCTCCCGGTTTATCATCGGAAGGCTTAAAAATAAGCTTTAGTGCCACATTAAAGGGCCAAAACAAGTTTTTTGTAAATTATCCTAATATTCGTCCTCGTTAAAAAAGAAGTCGTCTTTTGTAGGGTAATCAGGCCATATTTCTTCTATATTTTCATACGGTTCGCCGTCATCTTCCAGCGCCTGCAGGTTTTCTATAACCTCAACAGGTGCTCCCGAGCGGATAGCGTAATCAATTAATTCGTCTTTAGTTGCAGGCCATGGTGCATCTTCTAAGTGCGATGCTAGTTCGAGAGTCCAATACATATGTTTTTTTCTAAATTTCTGTTAATGTGTGTTTTTGCAAAAGTATAATATTTTTGATCTGATTATCAAATTATTTTTCAAGGTTTTTTAAACCCTCGGTATCCATTGATTTTCAGTTATTTGCTGCTCATTTCCAACCTTCCGCGCAAGCGTAAATAAATAATCGCTAAGCCGGTTCAGGTAAATAATAACCTTATCATCAACAAAACTGTCTTCACTTAAATGCACACTTAAGCGTTCGGCGCGGCGGCATATACAACGGGCAATATGGCAAAAAGATACCGCATTACTACCACCCGGCAATATAAAATGACGCAAAGCAGGTAATTCGCCATCCATCAGGTCTATCTGCTTTTCCAGTAATTCAATATCTGTATTGTGCAGGTCGGGTATTTTCATTCTGGATGTTTCCGGATCAGATGCCAGGCTTGCGCCGATGGTAAACAAGCGGTCCTGTATTTCTTTCAACACCTCCTTATGCCTTGCTGCAATGTCCTGGTCGCGAATGAGGCCGATGTACGAGTTCAACTCGTCAACCGTGCCGTAGCTTTCAATACGCAGGTGATGCTTGGGCACACGTGTACCACCTATAAGCGATGTTAAGCCCTTATCTCCTGTTTTAGTGTAAATTTTCATCCTTGTACAAATAAATACGATTTACCTGCATTTTTATCATGTGTTGATAATTTTTTTGCCGATGAGGGCCAAAACAAACATATTGCGCCTTTACAGGTTTAAAAATAACTAATTTTGCCTGGTAATTGAAAAATGAAAAATACCATTAACTATACACGCATACTTTGCATAGTTGCGCTAACGCTCACTTTGTTCAGTTTTAAATGCGGCTCAGCAACTAACACGCCTCCTGCAAAAGTTAATATTGCCTCCTTTTTTACGGAGAAGGATTTTAACGACTTTTTCCCTTTGCGGGATAAGTTTTACACCTACTCTGCCTTTATGAAAGCGATAAACGATTTAAGCCGCATCAAAATTAAGGTGGAGAAGCGCTCCGTATCCATCTACAAAATAACCCGAATTAATAAATTGAGCGGCAAAGCCATTGTTATACGCCAGGATGAAGATTGGAACGAGCTATGGGCCATTAAAATGCCTTATGCTGTAGCGAATATTGATTTTGGTGATTTTTGCACCGAAAAGGATAATGCTACCAATAAAAAAGAATTAGCAGCCTTTTTCGCGCACATTGCCCACGAAACCCGCCACGGCATGAATGGTAAGTATAACGATGGATTAATGTACACGCATGAGTTAAACACCACGTTACAATATATTTCGGATAGTGATGATTACCCGGCAGCAAAAGGCAAGTTGTACTATGGTCGCGGGCCGTTGCAATTGAGCTTTAATGGTAATTACGGCTATGCCTCGTCGTTCATTTTTGGTGATAAGAATATCCTGTTAAAAAATCCGGACCTGGTTACCAGTGATGCGGCAGTGGCTTTTAAGACCGCTATATACTTCTGGATGACGCCCATCACCACCAAACCATCGGCACATGATGTGATGGCAGGCAACTGGAAACCCAATGCCGATGATGCAGCCAAGGGCCGCACAGCCGGCTTTGGCATGACTACCGTTATTGTTAACGGTGCCGTAGAATGCAATAAGGGCGACACAGGCCCCGATGCGGGCAGTATGAACGATCGTATTGGCTATTATCAATACTTTTTGAAAAAGTTAGGCATTACCGATGATAACTGCGCGTGCAGTTGTGGTAAAATGACGCCTTATCCATAAATAACATTACAAAAAAATACAAGGTGCAGTAAATACCGTATCTTAGAAACAAATAATTAATATGTCTAAAAAAGATAAAGACCATGGCATTAAACAGGTGTTTACCCAACTGGTACTCAACGTGTTCGAATCCAATGGCAACCAACCACTAAATTACAAGCAGGTAGCTGCAAAACTCAACATACTCGATCCGCAATCAAAACAAGTAATACTCGAGATATTAAAAGACCAGGCCTTTAGCCAAACGCTGAAGGAGATAACGCCGGGTAAATTCCAGTTACACCAGCTTAAAACCTTTGTTGAAGGTAAAGTTGACCTTACTAATGATGGCTCGGCATTTATTGTGACCGATGATGAGGATGAGAACGATATTTTTGTTGCCCCCCGCAAGTTGCGCAATGCGCTTAACGGCGACCGTGTAAAGGTTTACGTTTATGGTAAAAGCAAGGGCAAACGCAAAGAGGGCGAAGTGATAGAGATATTGCAGCGCGCCAAAATGGAGTTTACGGGCATCCTTAAACTATCAGAACGCTTCGCGTTTTTTGTGCCTGATGACAGGAAGATGCTGCACGATATCTTCATCCCCTTAAATGAGCTAAACGGCGCTAAAAACGGCGAAAAAGCAGTTGCTATGATAACCGACTGGCCGCCCGAAGCGAAGAACCCCGTTGGCCGGATAAAAGCTGTATTAGGTAAGCAGGGTGAGAACGATACCGAAATGAACGCCATATTGGCTGAGTACGGTTTCCCGCTCTCCTTCCCTGCCGAAGTTGAACATGAGTCGGAAATGATACCGGATGTGATAAGTAACGAAGAAATTGCCAAACGCCGCGATTTCAGGGATGTGCTTACCTTCACCATCGACCCTTTTGATGCCAAAGATTTTGATGATGCCATATCCTTTAAATACATGGATAACGGCAATTACGAAGTAGGCGTACACATTGCCGATGTATCACACTATATCATTCCAGATTCGGCTTTAGATAAAGAGGCGTTTGAGCGTGGCACATCTGTTTATTTGGTAGACAGGGTTATCCCGATGCTTCCCGAAAGGTTATCAAACGGTTTATGCTCATTGCGCCCTAACGAGGATAAGCTATGCTTTTCGGCTGTGTTTGAGCTGGATGAAGATGCCAATGTTGTAGATTCGTGGTTTGGTAAAACCATCATCCATAGTAATAAGCGTTTTGCTTACGAGGACGTGCAAACCATTATTGAGAATGAAGCAGGCGAATATGTAAAAGAAATTTTGCTGCTTAATAAACTTGCTTACAAACTGCGCGGCCGTAAATTTAAGAACGGCGCCATCAGCTTTGAAACTACCGAGGTTAAATTTAAGCTGGACGAAACCGGTAAGCCTATCGGTGTTTATGTTAAAGAGCGTAAAGATGCTCACAAGCTGATTGAGGATTATATGTTGCTGGCCAACCGCAAGGTAGCCGAGTATGTAGCCAACCTGGGCAAAGGCAAAAACAAATACACTTTTGTATACCGCTCGCACGATTCACCAAAAACCGAGTCGTTGGCTAATTTCGCGCAGTTTGCTGCAAGGTTTGGTTATAAGATAAACACCAAATCGGATAAGGAAACCGCTAAATCGCTCAACCATTTGATGGAAGATGTGGAAGGAAAAAAGGAGCAGAATGTGTTAACCAGCCTGGCTATACGCTCTATGGCAAAGGCTATCTATACCACTAAAAAGACCAGTCACTACGGTTTAGCGTTCGATTTTTATACGCACTTTACCTCGCCTATCCGCAGGTACCCTGATGTGATGTCGCATCGCTTATTGCAGCATTATTTGCACCATGGGCAGTCGGCCAATGCCGAGCATTACGAGGTAATGTGCGTGCATAGTTCGCAAATGGAGAAGAAAGCAGCAGATGCAGAACGTGCCTCTATCAAATACAAGCAGGCCGAATACCTGAAAGAGCAGGTTGGTAATGTTTTCGCGGGTATCATTTCTGGTGTTACCGAATGGGGTATGTATGTAGAGATCATCGAGAACAAATGCGAGGGCATGATACGCCTGCGCGATATTTCGGATGACTTTTATACTTTGGATGAGAAGAACTACTGTATCATCGGCCAGCGTAAAAAGAAGATATATCAGTTGGGCGATGAAGTGAAAATAAAGGTGAAGACCGTAGATCTTACTAAAAAACAAATAGATTTTACTTTGGTGCAAGATTAATAACTTTGTGCCATTGAATACTATGCATACTATCCCCGAACTACAAGAACTAATTACCGGCGCCCTCGCTGTAAAAAAATACGGTGAAGCGCCGGTTGAACTTTATGAGCCGATAGAATACATCATGTCGTTAGGTGGTAAGCGCCTGCGGCCCTGTCTGCTCCTAATGGCTTGTGATTTGTTTGGTGGTGATGTGATACAGGCTATTCAGCCTGCATTAGCTATCGAGGTGTTCCATAATTTCACGCTGATGCATGATGATATTATGGATAAGGCCCCATTACGTCGCGGTAAGCAAACCGTTCACGAAAAGTGGAACCCGAATATAGCTATCCTTGCCGGGGATGTGATGATGGTGGAAGCCA
Source organism: Mucilaginibacter rivuli (assembly GCF_019391655.1). GTDB lineage: Bacteria > Bacteroidota > Bacteroidia > Sphingobacteriales > Sphingobacteriaceae > Mucilaginibacter > Mucilaginibacter rivuli. Next base: position 7,916 of record NZ_JAHXPQ010000010.1, read on the forward strand.
ATAAGCTCATTATGCAGGTGGATAACGCTATACTACGTCCTGTATTGGATGTCTTCAATGAAACAGCCGTAGGTGTTTGCGAAGGCCAGCAGATTGATATGAACTTTGAAACGCGGGATAAGGTAGCTGTTGATGAATACATCAATATGATACGCCTGAAAACTGCTGTTCTGTTAGGTGGTACACTTAAAATAGGCTCAATTATAGGCGGCGCCAATACCACCGATGCTTCCCTCCTATACAGTTTTGGCGAACAATTAGGTATTGCCTTCCAGTTACAGGATGATATTCTCGACGTTTACGGCGACCCGGAGAAATTTGGCAAGCAGGTTGGCGGCGATATTCTGTCGAACAAAAAAACCTACCTCCTGATTAAAGCGCTGGAAACTGCTACCGGCGATACATTAAAAGAATTAAACCATTGGCTCAGTGTTACTGAATACGACCCTATTGAAAAGGTAACCGCTGTAAAGGCCATCTACAATCAACTCTCCATCCGCGAACAAGCCGAAGCCGAAATGAATCGCTATGCCGAGATGGCGATGAGCAACTTTGAACAGATCAACCTGCCCGAAGAACGTAAAAGCATTTTGAAGGAGTTTGCTGATGCTTTGTTGGTGAGGGAGTATTAGTATCATCCCTGAAAAGTTTGGCAACTTTTTAAAAGTTTTCAAATCTAACTTGGTCTGTGAAGTCTGTCGCATACTCCTCATAGCCGGAGGAGCTTAGTTACTTTTCCTTGATGAAAAGTAACCAAAAATCAAGTCGCAACACTGCTACCCTGCGCTCCCTGCCGGTTCTTAACGCCGCACCGTTACGCTTTGCTCCACTCAGTACAGCTAAACCGTCATTCCCGCCATACGCCCGGCCCGCTCCGTTGCGACAGCCCCGCGCTCCTTTTTTAATAATCTTGATTCCTATGCTTGTCCCTTAATTCTTTTTTTCGACAGTAAATAAGTTTCGGCCAAAAGCGGGCAAAACAATGGTGGCCTGTGCGGTTGCAGGGCATAGCAATTTTTGCAGAAGTAAGGCCCCGAGCGAGCGAAGCAGGGCGAAAGGTTGCAGCCCAGATTTTGCCCGCTTGTGCGGCACGGCCTGTGCGAAAAGAAACCTCTTTACTGTCTTGACTTTTGGTTCTTTGGGTCAAGCCAAAGAACAAAGCCCTCGCGGGCATAGCGGGCATCCAACTAATAGTTATTACATTCAATCTTTAAATGAAAAATAATTACGATGAGTCCAATCAATATATTAGAGAATCAAAGAAAATTTAGAGAAGCTATCGGCCAATTTATCACCGCATTTGCAGAAGTTGAAGTGTATTTAACGATATATGACTCAATGATTGACAGCAAAAGAACTAATAATGTTTTCTTAGTTGAATCATTTTCTAATCCTCTAAAAATTAAGCTAAAACACATTAATAGATTTATTAAAGAGTATCTTGGTGATAACTTTTATCTTAGATGGCAAATCATTGAAGCTGAAATTGAAGATTTGAATTTGTTCAGACATCATATAATTCATGGGACAGGTTTTTCAAGTTACTGGTCTGAAACTATCAAGACAATGCTTAAAGAGGATTCAAAAAATCAAATCTTAAATCACAGAGAGTTTTCAATTAAAGATATAAAAGCGCTGTCGGAAAGAGTTTATCATGTTCTAACCGGAAATGACGGGATTCAAGGGATTTTCTTTGAAGACTTTATGAGAGATTTTAAAACTTATCTGCAATCTCAATAGCTTTAATACACAATAATCTTCACAAATTTTATTGCAAATCCTCATCATTTCTGCTAACTTTATCGTTTGTATATCAATAAAACGCAATTTTGACTAAATTTATTCTAAATAATAAAGAAATTACAACCGTACTACCACAGGGTATGCTCCTGCTTGATTTTATCAGGTATCAGCAAAACCTGAAAGGAACCAAGATTGGTTGCCGCGAGGGTGATTGTGGGGCATGCACCGTTTTGCTTGGCGAATTGAAAGACGGGCAGGTAAAATACCAATCCGCTACGTCCTGCTTAACCCCGCTGGGTAATATTCATAACAAACACGTGGTGACCGTTGAGGGCGTAAATATGGAAGCCCTCAACCCTATCCAGCAGGCCATGTGCGATACCGGCGGCACCCAATGCGGCTTCTGCACACCGGGTTTTATTGTATCGATGGCTGGTTATTGTTTAAGCGATGCGGAACCGACACAACAAAACGCCGTTGCCGCGGTGGATGGCAATATTTGCCGTTGTACGGGATATAAATCGATAGAGCGTGCTTTGGATAAACTGAATGTACTTTTGGCCGATAAACCCGGGCAGGATGCCACCACCTTCGTCACCGAAAAGGCTATCCTCCCATCTTATTTTATAAGCATTCCCGAAAGGTTAAAACTGTTACAAGCCAGTGCAAACGGAACGCAACCAAAACCCGCGGCCCGTTTTGTTGGCGGCGGTACCGATCTGTACGTGCAACAGCATGAAGCTATGGTTTATGCCGATATTGATTTCCTCGCACCAAAACAGGAATTAAAAGGCGTTAGCCTTAACAGCGATACTTGCACCATTGGCGGCGCGACTACGGTAACACAATTTGCCAGCTCGCCCATTATACAAAAGGCTTTTGCGAATGTACAGCAATATGTTGAGTTGGTATCATCAACGCCCATCCGTAACATAGCCACCTTCGCGGGCAACTTTGTAAACGCCTCGCCCATTGGCGATTTCTCCATTTTCTTTTTGGCCTTGGATGCGCAACTGGAAATGAGAGATGGTACAAGTACCCGCAATATCCCGTTAAGGCAATTTTATAAAGGCTATAAAACTTTGGATAAGCAACCCCAGGAATATATCAGCAAATTCAGCTTCCGTTTGCCGGATGCCAATACGCTTTTCAATTTTGAAAAGGTAAGCAAGCGTACCCACTTAGATATTGCCAGCGTAAATAGCGCCATCGAATTGGTGATGAACGGCGATACCATAACTGTAGCATCTATTTCCGCAGGCGGCGTTGGGCCAACGCCTTTGTATTTAACGAAGGCCTCGGCTTTCTTTACTGGAAAAACATTGACTGAAGATTTGGTATTAGAAGCCATAGAGATAGCCCAAACCGAAGTCAGCCCCATTAGTGATGCCCGCGGCACCGACGATTATAAACGTCTGTTGTTGGGCCAGTTGATAAAGGCGCACTTTATTAAACTGTTCCCCGCGCTGCAAATTGATAAACTGTTAACCCTCGCCGTATGAAGAATATAGATTCCAAAACCCATACGCGTGGCGAGTCGATTTACCTCGACGACATTCCTTTGATACAAGGCACCTTGTTTGGCTGCGTTTATGGTTCGCCTATTGCACATGGCAAACTTAAAGGCATCGATTTAGCCGAAGCTCTAAAAGTTGAGGGCGTTGTGCAAATTTACACCCACAAAGACATTACCGGCGAAAACCAGATAGGTGGCATTGTGCCAGATGAACCGCTTTTGGCCGAGCACCACGTAGATTTTTGCGGCATGCCCGTAGCCTTCGTAGTTGCCGAAACTGATGAAGCGGCACGCCACGCGGCTAAACTCATTAAAGCCGATATTGAGCCACTTCCTGTCATCACTGATCCGCGCGAGGCACAGGCATTAGGACAACTCATCGTTCCGCCGCGTACGCACCGTTTGGGCGATATTGATGCCGCATGGCAGCAGTGTGAGTATATTTTTGAGGGGCAGGCTGATACGAATGGTCAGGAGCATTTATACATCGAAACGCAGGGAGCTTACGCCATTCCGCAGGAGAATGATGCAATAAAACTGTATTCGAGTACGCAAAGTCCGCGCGCTACGCAGGCGGCATCATGCAAAGTAACCGGTTTGCCCATGCACCAGGTCGAGGTAGATGTGATACGCCTTGGCGGCGGTTTTGGAGGTAAAGAAGATCAGGCCAATGCCTGGGCAGCTTTATGCGCATTAGCCGCTCATACGCTAAAAAAACCGGTAAAATACTCGCTCGACCGCATGGAAGATATGCGTATGACGGGCAAGCGCCACCCCTATTCGTCCGACTTTAAAATTGGTTTGGATAAGAACTATAAGATACTGGCCTACGATGTTACCTTTTACCAAAACGCCGGTGCCGCCGCCGATCTTTCGCCGGCTGTATTAGAGCGTACACTGTTCCATTGCACCAACAGCTATTTTATTCCGAATGTTAAAGCCGTAGCCTACAGCTGCCGTACGCATTTACCACCTAACACCGCTTTCCGTGGCTTTGGCGGTCCGCAGGGCATGTTCGTTATTGAGGCAGCTATCAATAAAGCTGCGGAGAATTTGGGCGTAAATGCGACCGTTATTCAGAAAGCAAACCTCAACAAAACAGGCGATGAGTTTGCTTACGGCCAAAAGGCTGAAAGTGAATCACATGCCTGCTGGGAAAAGGCGGAAGATATTTACAATATTGAATCGGTAATAAAAGAGACGGATTGGTTCAACAAAACCAATGTACTTTACAAAAAGGGCATTTCGTTTATGCCGATATGCTTCGGTATCTCGTTCACCAACACCATGATGAACCAGGCACGTGCTTTGGTGCATGTGTACACTGATGGTAGCGTGAGCGTGAGCACCGGCGCGGTGGAAATGGGCCAGGGCGTGAATACCAAAATGATACAAGTAGCATCGCATGTGTTTGCCATTAGTCCCGACAAGGTAAAACTAAAAAGCACCAGCACCGACCGTGTGGCCAATACATCGCCATCCGCGGCAAGCGCCACCGCCGACTTGAATGGTAAAGCAACATATTTAGCCTGTACCGCCATCGCCGAAAGGCTTTTAGCCGTAGCTGCCGAAGAATTGCATGTAGATGTAAGCACGCTGAGTTTGAAAGATGAGTTTGTTTGCGCCAATGGCAAGAATACCGAAATTGATTGGAAACGATTGGTGATGATGGCTTTCTTTAAACGTGTTAACTTGTCAGAACATGCGCATTATGCCACGCCAATTATCCATTATGATAAGCTGAAAGAAAAAGGCCACCCCTTTGCCTATCACGTTTACGGCACGGCCATAACCGAAGTAACAATTGATTGCCTTCGCGGGACGTATACCATTGATGCGGTTAAAGTAGTACACGATTTTGGCCAAAGCATGAACCCGATGATAGACCGCGGACAAATTGAAGGCGGCATTGTGCAGGGCCTCGGTTGGATGACCATTGAGGAACTGATTTACGATAAGGACGGCAAACTACGCTCGAACGCGTTATCAACTTACAAAGTGCCTGATATTTATTCGGTACCCAAAGTATTGGATATCGACTTTTTAGATAACAGCAAGGATAACCTGGCCATCTTCCGCTCAAAAGCGGTTGGCGAGCCCCCGTTGATGTACGGGATAGGCGCCTTCTTCGCTTTGCGTAACGCGATAAAGACGTTTAATCCGAAAGCTCAGGTACCTTTCTCTGCACCGATGACACCCGAGAAAACTTTGATGGCCCTATATTCCAAACCACTGCAACCCGACCAGGAAAAGAATGAAGAAACAACAAGCAGTCTGGAAGTTAATAGCCAATAGTTTAAGGCAAAGTACGCCCATAATGCTGTTGTATGTGTTGGAAAGCAAAGGCAGCAGCCCTGGCCGCAAACGTTTTTTTATGGCTGTTACCCGCGATGGCGTAATGGAAGGCTCAATAGGCGGTGGCATTATGGAACACAAGTTTGTGGAAATGGCCAAAGAAAAGCTGCAACACAACGAGCCAACCATCAGCGTTAAGCAGCAAATACATGACAAACAAGCCGCTAAAAACCAAAGCGGCATGATATGCTCGGGTGAACAGACGATAATGCTCTACCGGGTTAAACAGGAAAATTTAAAAACAATAGATAATATTACAGCCAGCCTCGAACTAAATAATAACGGTTTGTTAATGCTCTCGCCAAATGGTTTAGCTTTTGATGATGAACTGAATGGTCGCGATGATGTGTTTCAGATAAAGTCAGAAACGGATTGGTTTTATCATGAAGTAACGGGCTACCGCAATCATATCCACATCATCGGCGGCGGACATTGTGCGTTGGAACTTTCGCGGATGATGAGTGTGCTGGGGTTTTATGTTCATGTGTATGAGGACAGGCCCGAACTAAATACCCTCCAGCAAAATGAATACGCCAACGAGAAAACTTTAGTTAATGACTATAGTGAGTTGAATGATATAATTAATTCAAATACAAGTAATTATGTTGTTTTAATGACATGGGGGTATCGTACCGATGATATCGCATTAAGGGCGATAATTAACAAAGAGTTTAAGTACCTCGGCGTATTGGGTAGCCGTAAAAAGATTAAAAAAATGTTTACCGATTACGCCGAAATAGGTATTGATGAAACAAAACTGAAACGCATCCACTCGCCCATCGGCATACAAATCAAAAGCCAAACACCTGAAGAGATAGCGGTGAGCATAGCGGCGCAAATTATCAAAGTAAAAAATGCCTCGCTGTAGGCTTAATTAAATGATTTTTAATATATTGAGCTTTATTTAAACAGATGCATTTAACACCCAGAGAATCAGAAAAGTTATTATTGTTCCTTGCGGGAGAACTGGCCGAAAAGCGTAAAGCACGGGGATTGAAATTAAACTATCCGGAAGCGATAGCATTGATTAGCAGTCACCTGCAGGAAGCTGCCCGTGATGGCCGTTCCGTTGCCGACCTGATGCAATACGGCGCCACCATCCTCACCCGCGATGACGTAATGGAAGGCATCCCCGAAATGATACACGAGATACAGATAGAAGCCACATTTCCGGATGGTACGAAATTGGTTACGGTGCATGATCCGATAAGGTGACCTCCTAACCCCCTGAAGGTGGAAGTGATGTCGGCCTAGACAAATTAATAAAAGCACCGGGCGGTGCGATTCCCCTCTTGAGAGGGGTGCAGGGTTGTATCACTCGCGAATAACACACCTCGCCATCACACAAGTCAACGCACGCCCCTCTCAAGAGGGGATTTAAAACAAAAAACAAATGCCCATGATACCAGGCGAATACATACTCAAATCCGAACCCATCCAATGTAATGTTGGCCGCCCAACCATCAACATAACCGTCGTAAACACCGGCGACCGCCCCGTGCAGGTTGGCTCACATTATCACTTCTTCGAAAGCAATAAACAACTGGAGTTTGATCGCGCCAAGGCATTTGGCATGCGGTTGAACATCGCGGCTAGCACGGCCGTACGCTTTGAACCGGGCGAAGAAAAGGAAGTAACACTCACCACCTTTGGCGGAAATCGTAAAATATACGGTTTTAACAATCTGGTTAACGGTGAAACTATTTCCGCCGCAGCGAAACAAAAAGCTATGGAAAAAGTATTGGCACAGGGCTTTAAAAATAAAACCACATGAGTTTAAGCATCAACCGCATAAAATACGCCAACATGTTTGGCCCAACCACGGGCGATAAAGTGCGCCTGGGCGACACCGATCTCATCATCGAAATTGAAAAAGACTTTACCGTTTACGGCGACGAGGGCAAGTTTGGCGGCGGCAAAACCATCCGCGATGGTATGGCGCAATCGGCAACAGCAACCCGCAGCGAAAACGTGCTCGATTTTGTCATTACCAGTGTGATGATAATCGATCATTGGGGTATTGTAAAAGGCGATATTGGCATAAAAGATGGTAAGATAGTCGCCATTGGCAAAGCAGGCAACTCTGATACCATGGATGGCGTAACGTCCAACATGATCATCGGCGCATCTACCGAGGTGCATGGCGGCGCGGGTTTGATAGCCACAGCAGGTGGCATAGATACGCATATCCACTTTATTTGTCCGCAGCAGATAGACCATGCTTTATTCAGCGGAATAACCACTATGATAGGCGGTGGCACAGGCCCTGCCGATGGTACCAACGCCACTACCGTTACCCCCGGCGCATGGAATATCGAAAAAATGCTGCAATCGGCGGATGCCTTCCCGATGAACCTTGGTTTTTTCGGCAAAGGCAATTGCGCCGAGCTGGCACCTTTGCAAGAACAGATCGAAGCCGGGGCGTTAGGCTTAAAAATACACGAGGATTGGGGCTCCACTCCTGCTGTTATTGATGCTTCACTTAAAATAGCGGATGAGTTTGATATACAGGTTGCTATACATACCGACACGTTGAACGAAGCCGGCTTTTTGGAAGATACCATCAAAGCTATCAATGGCCGCGTGATACACACTTTCCATACCGAAGGCGCGGGAGGTGGGCATGCGCCGGATATTATCAAGGCGGCTATGTACCCTAATATTTTGCCATCGTCAACAAATCCAACACGTCCATACACGGTTAACACGATTGATGAGCATTTGGATATGCTGATGGTTTGCCACCATTTAGATAAGTCGGTGCCCGAGGATGTGGCTTTCGCCGATTCGCGTATCCGCCCCGAAACCATCGCCGCTGAGGATATTCTGCATGATATGGGCGTTTTCAGCATGATGAGTTCCGACTCGCAGGCCATGGGCCGCGTGGCCGAGGTAATTACCCGCACCTGGCAAACGGCCGATAAGATGAAAAAACAGCGCGGCTTTTTACCGCAGGATAAGGAGAACGATAACTATCGCGTAAAGCGTTATTTGGCAAAATACACCATTAACCCGGCAATTAGTCATGGTATTTCGGAGTACGTAGGTTCGTTAGAGCCGGGTAAGCTTGCCGATCTGGTATTATGGAAACCATCCATGTTTGGCGCTAAGCCCGAAATGATCGTAAAAGGCGGCATGATCATCGCCGCTCGCATGGGCGATCCGAACGCCTCCATACCAACGCCGCAGCCTGTAATTTACCGCCACATGTTTGGCGCGCATGGCAAGGCCTTGTTTAAAACCTGTGCCACCTTTGTTTCGCAGCTTTCGGTAGATAAGGGTGTGGTACAAAGTTATGGTTTGGATAAAATGCTGCTCCCTGTAAAAAACTGTCGCAACATTGGTAAAAAGGACCTTATTCATAACAATGCCACGCCACAGATAGATGTAAACCCCGAAAATTACCATGTACAAGTTGATGGCGAGCACATCACCTGCGAACCGGTTTCTGTGGTGCCGTTAGCACAGCGGTACTTTTTGTTTTAGCCCCCGGCCTCCTAAAGGGAGAGTAATTAACACTATAAAATGCTTGTTCATCAGAAGATAGGAAATATAGATTCGACAGAGGTTGATAGTAATATGATCGACTGGCTTTCGCTGGAATGGTACGAAATGCAAAAGCGTATTATGCACAAGCGTACTCAATCGGGCGTTGAAGTTGCCATTAAGTTTTTAGGTGGCGGGCAAAACCTAACACAGGGCGATATTCTTTATCAGGATGATAAAACCGTAATTGCGGTCAACATAATGCCTTGCGAGGTGATCGTCATCAAACCAAAGAACATGTTCGAGATGGCTTCGGTGTGTTACGAGATAGGTAACAAGCATCTCCCTTTGTTTTATCATGAAGATGAGGTGTTGGTTGTGTTTGAAGCGCCGCTGTTTCGCTTATTATCCGCTTCGGGATACAATGTCGCACAAGCGGCAAGGAAGCTGTTAAACCCACTTAAAACAAGCGTGGCAGCACACGAACATAACGGTGGAAGTAGTGAAACACTCTTCTCTAAAATAATGAAATTAACCAATCCGCAACAATGAGCACCGCCCTGTTAAGCCTGCTGCAACTATCAGACCCTACCCTGCCTATAGGCGGTTTTTCGCATTCTGCAGGGTTGGAAACGTATGTGCAGATGGGCTTAGTGAGCAATGCAGCCACAGCTAAGGAATTTGTTACAGAAATGCTTTCGCAGAATTTACGTTATACCGATGCCGCTTTTGTTTCTTTAGCCTACGATGTCGCGGTTGCGAATGATATTGAAGCGTTACTTGCTTTGGATGCCGAATGCAATGCCGTAAAACTTCCTAAAGAAATGCGCCAGGCAAGTCAGAAACTCGGCACACGATTGCTTAAGATATTTGTAGACTATTGCGACAGTGATATCCTGAATCAATTTAAAAATGCCGTCGATACTAAAATAACCGATGGTCATTATTGCATCGCTTTTGGTATCATTGCCGCTATCCAACACATTGAAAAGCAGGAAGCCCTGACAGGCTTTTACTATAACGCGGCCATGGGCATGATAACCAACAGCGTAAAACTGATACCCCTCGGCCAGCAAGACGGACAAAAGCTGCTGTTCAGCATAAAGCCATTGATAGAAGAACTAACAGAAGCTTCGATGCATCCCGATAAGGATATGATAGGCCTTTGCTGCACGGGGTTTGATATCAGGTGTATGCAGCATGAAGATCTATATACGAGGTTGTATATGAGTTAAGAGAGTTTAAAGTTAAAAGGCGAAAGCTGAAAGCTTTTTTGAAGATTGTAAATGAATTAAAAGTCAGAAAGAAAATAACAAACATCGTCATTGCGAGGCACGAAGCAATCCTCGATAGGTAGGTAGCGAATATGCATTGGCGTTAATGCATAGTTTAGGATTGCTTCGTGCCTCGCAATGACGATCAGATTTAAAATATGTCAGAAAGAAACTACATAAAAATAGGCGTTGCCGGCCCTGTTGGCTCGGGTAAAACGGCATTAATTGAGCGTTTATCACGGCAGATGGCAGGCACTTACAGCATCGGTGTGATAACCAACGATATTTACACTAAAGAAGATGCCGACTTTTTAACCAAAAACAGCCTGCTCCCACCCGAGCGCATTATTGGTGTGGAAACAGGTGGCTGTCCGCATACCGCCATCCGTGAAGACGCGAGTATGAATTTGGAAGCGGTGGATGAAATGGCGGCGCGTTTCCCGGATGTACAGATTATTTTTATTGAGAGTGGCGGCGATAACTTGTCGGCTACGTTTAGCCCTGACTTGGCCGACCTGACCATTTTTGTGATAGACGTTGCCGAAGGTGATAAAATCCCCCGCAAAGGCGGCCCCGGTATAACCCGCAGCGATTTATTGGTGATCAACAAAATAGACCTTGCCCCCTATGTTAATGCAGATCTGAGTGTAATGGAACGAGATGCCAAACTGATGCGCAAAGGCGCGCCTTTTGTATTTACCGACCTGATGAAGTTGCAAGGCCTTGATTCTGTGATTGGCTGGATAGAAAAATATGGTTTAATGGTAACTGATGCCGAGCCTAAATTGTGGCGATGATAGCCGAACTGCACATAGTAACTAAATTGCGCGATGGCATTACCCATCTCGGCAAAACCTATTGCACACCACCCTTTAAATTAGCCGACGTGCGCGAAGATAAGCGCGACCCAACATTACAGTTAATGCTCATGAGCTCTTCACCAGGGATTTTAGATGGTGATGAGTACCATGTAAAAATTGAGGTGGACGAAAACTGCGCGCTTGATCTGCAAACGCAATCATATCAGCGAATTTTTAATATGAAGGGCAGCGCGGTTCAGCAGTTTGAAGTTGTGATGCAGCCCCACTCAGTGTTCAGCTACATACCACACCCATCGGTGCCACATGAGGCTTCATCTTTCACTACCCGCAATAAAATCCACCTTGCCGATGATTGTAAACTAATTTGGGGCGAAGTACTCACCTGCGGCCGCAAACTAAACGGCGAGGTGTTTTTGTTCAATAAATACCATAGCATAACCGAAGTATTTTTGAATGGTAAACTTATTATTAAAGAAAACCTGTTGATGCAGCCCGGGCAGAGCAACCTAAATGCCATGGGGCAAATGGAAGGTTATACGCACCAGGCAAGTTTGATATGCATAGGGTACCAAACCTTGAAGGAAATAATAAACAGTTACCTTACTAATGAACAACACATCGCATACGGCGTTACCGAAGGGCCTAAGTGCGCAATAATAGTGCGCATATTAGGGCAAAAGTCAGAGCAACTGCATCACTGCCTTAAATATATTGCCGCAATGGTTAATGTAAAAACGGAGCCTTATGCAGTCTGAGTTAACTTTGCTAATGCTTACGGCAATCACCATCAGTTGCGTGCATACCTTTAGCGGGCCCGATCATTACCTGCCCTTTGTGGCCCTGTCACGCTCACGCGGCTGGTCGCGGCCACGGACGGTGATGTGGACGATAGTTTGCGGTATAGGCCATGTAGGCAGTTCTGTTTTGCTGGGGCTGATAGGTATTGCGGTAGGTTTCTCGCTATCTAAATTGAGTTGGTTCGAAGGCATTCGCGGCGGTTTTGCCGCATGGGCCTTATTGCTATTTGGTTTAGTTTATACGATTTGGGGCTTATACCAGGCTAAACTAAACCGGCCACACAAGCATTTTGACATGGACGATGATGGCTCGATGTATGTTTTTGAACATAAACATGGCGACACCGTTGCACCCAAAGATCGTTATCCTGTTACGCCCTGGGTAATGTTCTTCATCTTTGCCATGGGGCCAAGCGAACCCATGATACCCTTGCTATCCTACCCTGCAGCACAGCATTCCTTATTTGGCATTACATCACTAATTATAGTTTACATTACCGCAACGGTAGCCACTATGGTATTAATGGTGATACTGGGTTTGTATGGCATAGAGTTTTTTAAAATAGGCAAAGCTGAGCGCTATGTTCACGCGCTGGGGGGCTTAACTATTCTTATTTGCGGCATCGGGATGGTGTTTTTGGGTTGGTAAAGCTCTAAATACTGAATTTTGTCGCTATTCTGCTCCAAGGATCACTCTGTTTATAGCAGATAGCTAAAATAAAACGGCTCCGTAGGTGCCTCCTATAGCCGACAGTTCCGCTGCTAAACATGTGGCACCTACGGAGCTAAACAATCCTTCTTTATTTAATATAAACAGGCGACTCCTAATGGAGTCAAATGTCTACCCTCTCACCACCGTCCCCGTGATATAGCCGAACGGCTCATCGGTAGCCATAAATATCTCGTTCTTGTTATCCATGCCAAACTGGTCCAGGTTAAACGGGATATGGTGTTTGTTTGGCATAATAAGGCTTATCTCTTTTACTTCATCATAAGCCTTTAAAACTTCTTCGCCCATAGCATATAAGGTTTGCTGTACCGATAAGCTTTTATGGAAAGCGAATGTTTTTAGCATGGTGGTACGTATGCTGTCGAATTGATCCTGATAATTTAACCCGCCTTTGCTATACTCCCATGTCGCTTCGCATTGGGTGGCGAGGATGCGGTCGGCAGTTGGTTTTAGTACGGTGTACTGATCAACAATATAATCCTCGAAACCCGAATCGGTGGTTTTTAATATCAATAAGTCTTTTATTCCTGATGTTACCGTTACACCGTTACTGTTTTGCACGATAAGCGCAGTATGCTTTTCGTTACCGCTGCTAATATAGGCATGCGGGTGCGTAGTGCCATCAAAAGCCATTCGGGCGTATAAATGCTCGGTTATCTCCACTTCGGCCTGCGATACCTGCGGGTTGTTTTTGGTGAAATGGTTGCAAAGGTAAATCCCAAAATCTTCAATACTGCCGTTAAAGTGTTCTTTGGCTAAAGCGTATACGGTATTCTTTTGTGTATCGGTTGGGAGTATCTTAGTATTGTCGCCAATAGTATGCGCGGTTTCAAAATCACCCTGTAAGGCCACATTAACCGATATTTGCCTGAACTCGTGGTGTTCGGCATGGCGGATTATTTTAGATAAGTTAACCGCATTTTTACCGTATGCATTCTTTCCCAGCTTTATATTCATTACTTTTAGTTTTGTTTGTGATCAAAGATTCCGAAATTAAAAAAATTTAAACCATTTTTGCGGTGCAATATACATATTTTAGCATTTTTTACATTTAATGAGCCAAATAGCAATAAAATCTACAAATACTATTACCATTTACGGAATGGTAAAAGCGCTCATTATAATAGATAACGGCCTGATACAAGAGGTATTAGACTACGATACCCAAGTTGATTGCCCCGTGTACGATGCCGGTGATAAAGTTGTTATGCCGGGTATAATTGACCCGCATGTACACATTAACGAACCTGGCCGTACCGATTGGGAAGGTTTTAATACCGCAACCAAAGCTGCAATAGCGGGTGGTTTAACCACTTTGGTAGATATGCCCCTCAACTCAGCACCGGTTACCACTACGGTTGGCGCCTATAATTTAAAACTGTCTGCCGCAAAACAACAATTGCATACTAATGTAGGCTTTTGGGGTGGTATTATCCCCGGAAATACAAAACAGATAAAGCCCCTGATAAAAAAGGGGGTATTGGGTTTCAAAGCGTTTTTAACCCATTCGGGAATCGATGATTTTCCGAACGCTACAGAAGATGACCTGCGCAAGGCCATGCCCATTATAGCGAAATATGATTTGCCGCTATTGGTGCATTGTGAAATGACGGATGATTTTAAGCTGCCCAACCCCGATCCGCAATCATATGCTGACTACTTAGCATCGCGACCAAAATATTGGGAAGATCGAGCAGTAAACCTGATGATACGCTTATGCGAAGAGTTTAAATGCCGTGTGCATATTGTTCACCTGTCATCAGCAAACAGTATCGATGCCATCAAAATAGCTAAGAAAAAGGGCTTGCCCTTAACGGTTGAAACCGGGCAGCATTATCTCTATTTTAATGCCGAAGATATCCGCAATGGTAAAACGCAGTTTAAATGCGCGCCACCCATCCGCCAAAAGGCAAATAATGATAAGTTGTGGGATGCACTTAAAGCAGGTATTATAGACTTTGTGGCAACCGACCACTCGCCTGCCCCGCCCGCTCTGAAAGAAATTGAGAGTGGCGATTTTACAAAAGCCTGGGGTGGCATAGCATCGCTGCAATTTGCCTTGCCGGTATTATGGACAGCCGCAAAACAGCGTGGCTTTACCCCTGCCGATGTGGCCAAATGGCTGAGCGAAGAGCCTGCAAAGTTTATAGGTAAGGGTGGCCGCAAGGGTAAAATAGCTAAAGGTTACGATGCCGACCTGGTGATATGGGATGCCGAAAAGAGCTTTAAGCTGCGCGAAGAAATGATTGAACATAAACATAAAATAACCCCTTACCTTGCCGAAACATTGTTTGGCGTGGTGGAGCAAACCTACATTGCCGGTGTAAAGGTTTTTGATAAGGGCGAGTTTACATTAAATAAAGGGAAGGCCATTTTAGCAAATGAGTAATTATATAAACAGGGCAGAAAAAGTATTTATAAGGATAAACCAGCTAGCTGCCATCAGCGAGGATGAGGGTGCTGTAACGCGTACATTCGGCACCAAACCGTTTTTAGAGGGCACTGCCAAGGTGGCCCAATGGATGAAAGAAGCAGGCCTGCAAACGCGGATAGACCAGATAGGCAATGTTCGCGGGAAGCTGTTGAGTAAAACGGCAGGTGCTAAAACCTTCGTTATCGCATCGCATATTGATACGGTGGTTAATGCCGGTAAGTTTGATGGGCCTTTGGGTGTAATTATGGGATTGGATCTGTTAGAGCAACTTGTCGCTATCAAAGCAGAATTACCTTTCAATATTGAATTGATCGCCTTTAGTGATGAAGAAGGTGTGCGTTACCATACCACATTTTTGGGTAGCAAAGTAGTTACCGGGGCTTTTGATAACGCTTTATTGAATAAACATGATAAGAACGGTATCACCTTAAAGGAAGCTATCCGTACTATGGGTGGCGATGATACCCTGCTTGCCGTTGATGCCATACTTCCTGAAAACTGGCTTGGTTATTTCGAGATACATATTGAGCAGGGCCCGGTTTTATGGGAGAATAAAATACCGGTGGCTTTGGTTACCGCTATCGCGGGACAAAAGCGTGTGGAGTTAACATATACCGGCTTCGCAGGCCATGCAGGCACTGTGCCGATGGATATGCGCAATGATGCTTTAACTTGTGCCTCAGAGTTTATTTTGGCGGCAGAGCAGTTCGCGCTGCAAAATAAAGATCATTTGGTGGCCACGGTTGGAAAGCTTGATGTGATAGGTTCGGCAAGCAATGTGATACCGGGCGAGGTGGTTTTTAGCTTAGACCTGCGCAGTCCGGACGAAGAAAAACTGAAGACGGCTTACCAGCACCTGCAACAACTCAGCGAAAACATAGCGGCGAAACGGGGCATCATGCCAAAATGGAATTTAGTACAAGAAACCTTACCCGTTGTCTGCGATGCAGGGTTAAATGAGATGCTTAAGCAAGCTATCGGCACATCAAACTATGATTTAGTGGAGCTGGTGAGCGGTGCGGGGCACGATGCTGTGCCGGTATCTGAAGTTGCGCCGGTGAGTATGCTTTTTGTAAGATGTTATAAAGGCATCAGCCATAATCCGCTTGAAAATGCCGAACTTGCAGATATTGCCGCGGCCATCCAGGTATCGGATAATTTTATGAACCAATTAATACAGAAACACCAATAATAAAATGGAAATATCAGCATTAACCCGTTCGGTGGTTAAAAGAAACCATGCGGTTATAGCCCCGGATGGTTATATCAACAGTAATGTACCCGGTTGGGTAAACTGTACCGTAAACGTTATCATAAACGAACAAATGGGTGCCAACCTTTGCCAAACACTAATTACAGCAGCTAAAGGCTGCGAATTAAAGGGCGTTACAAAAGCATCGCAAATATTCTTTTACGTTGTTGAAGGTAGTGCTACCGCCAAAGTTGATGGTGAAACAAAGGCATTGACTAAAGGACAATTTGTTTATATACCTATCGATAAAGAGTATTCATTTACGCAGGTTGCCGAAGGAACTCAACTCCTCACCTTCCATAAAGTTTACGAAAAGCTGGAAGGCTATGATGTACCCGGAACCCTATTTGGCGATCAGGCCGATATTGAAGGCCCGATTTATATGAACGATGATGCCCTACGCATACAGGTACTGCTTCCTGCTGATTTAGGTTTTGATATGGCTGTAAATATTTTCACCTACCAAACCGGCGGTAACCTGCCAATGGTGGAAACACATATTATGGAACACGGCTTGCTATACCTGCAAGGCCAGGGCATTTACATGCTCGACCATGAATGGTACCCCATCAAAAAAGGCGATTCCATCTGGATGGCACCTTATTGCCAGCAATGGTTTACCGCTATGGGTAAAGAACCCGCCATATACATTTATTATAAGAATGTAAACCGTTTTCCAACAGTTGTATAATATGACCATTGCCGAATTTGACCATTTGAGCGAACAGCAACGAAGGGAAGAACTTTTTAAGTGCTGCGGATCAACCCATTGGGTGGAAATGATGCTGCCCGTTTTCCCGGTGGAAGACCTGGTTGACCTGCTGCAATATGCCGACGAAAAATGGCTGCAATGCAGCGAGCAAGACTGGCTGGAAGCGTTTACGCATCACCCAAAAATTGGTGATAAAAGCTCGCTAAAAGAGAAATTTGCTACAACGGCATCATGGGCCTCAAATGAACAATCTGGCGTAAATAGCGCTTCTGATGATGTGATAGATGCGTTGGCAAAGGGTAATGATGACTATTATAAAAAATTTGGCTTTATTTTTATTGTTTGCGCTACGGGCAAATCGGCCGAAGAAATGCTGAGTTTGCTGATGGCGCGCCTGCCAAACGATCCCGAAAAGGAAATACGAATAGCCGCCGAAGAGCAAGGCAAAATTACCGCTATCCGATTAACTAAACTATTCGCATGAGCCAGATCACCACACATATTTTAGATACCACCCGCGGCAAACCTGCGCAGGGCGTTACCATTGCACTGTACCAGCAAAACGGTGCCGACTGGAGAGAACTTGGTTTAGGTACTACTAACGCTGATGGCCGCATTGCCGATCTGCTGCCTAAAGACAAGATACTACCCGCCGGTACCTATAAAATGTATTTTGAAACACAGGCTTATTTTGACAGGCTTGGCGTGGTTACATTCTATCCTTTTGTAGAAATCGTGTTTCAAATTACGGGGTCTGGCGAGCACTACCATGTGCCATTATTATTAAATCCTTTTGGTTATTCAACTTATCGTGGTTCTTGATATAAACCATGTAAAATACTGTAAATATGAATTTTAGCATTAACGAAACTGATAAAGAATCATTATTGAATGAGCTCAAAACCGCGAACGTTGAGTTCCAGAAAAAATACCCCGGCGATAAGCCCGACCGCCAGCCGGTACATACCGTTTACGGTGGCGCCAACTTGTTTAAGAGCGATACGACCGTTAAAATGGGCGAAGTTGCCCTGCGTAACCTGCAAACCTACGCGCCCGATTTTGTAACGCTTGCAAACGTTTTGAAACTGGACGGTTACCAGCATTTACCAACCCTGGAGAAAGACATTGCCAAGCTCACCAAAAAGCTTGACGCGATGACCGAGGCCGAACGAAAGGAAGAAAACGCATGGTTAGCCTATTCGGTTTACAACAAGATCGTTAAGAAACTAAAAACCGAAGGTGTTGAAGACTTTCGCATCGATTTTGAGGATGGCTTTGGCAACCGCCCTGATGATGAAGAGGATGCTACAGCGGTAAACGCCGCTAATGAGCTGGCTATCGGGATGAAAAACGGTACCATCTCCCCTTTTATCGGCATCCGTATCAAACCTTTCACCGAAGATTTGAAAGCCCGTGGTGTGCGTACGCTGGATATTTTCCTGACTGCATTATTCGAAAAAACAGGCGGCAAACTGCCCGATAACTTTGTAGTGATGCTGCCAAAAGTAACCATCCCCGAACAGGTAATTACCCTGGTACGTTTATTCGAGATCATTGAAAAGAAAAACAACCTCGCTCCCGGTTACCTCAAAATGGAAACCATGGTGGAGGCAACACAAATTGTGATGGACGATGAAGGCCGCAACCCGCTTTTCCGCATTATACAAGCAAGTGAGGGCCGTTGTATTGCAGCGCACTTTGGCACATACGATTACACCGCTTCGGCAGGTATTACCGCAAAATACCAAACCATGGCACACTCCGTATGCGATTTTGCCCACCACATGACCAAGGTTGCCCTTGGCGGGACGGGTATTTTCCTGTCGGATGGCGCAACGAATGTTATCCCTATCGGTCCGCACCGCGGCGATAACCTCACATTTGAACAATTAAAAGAGAACCGCGATTCGGTACACCATGCCTGGCAGGTGGGCTACGGCCATACCATGCACTCGCTTATCAACGGTATGTACCAAGGCTGGGATTTAAACCCTGCGCATTTGCCCATGCGATACGCGGCTACCTATAACTTCTTTTTAAGCAGCTACAGCGATGCAGTGTTCCGTTTGAAAACCTTTGTGGAGCGCGCGGCCATATCCACCCTTACGGGAGATATTTTTGACGATGCCGCAACCGGCCAGGGCTTGCTAAACTTCTTTTTAAAGGCCATGAATTGTGGCGCGATAACTGAAGAAGAAGCATTAGCCACAGGTTTAACGCTGGATGAGATACGCAGCCGTTCGTTCTTCAGGATATTGGAAGGCAGAAGAAAGAAATAAGATATCACGCTAAGTCGCGAAGACGCAAAGAAAAACTTAGCGGCTCTGCGTCTTTGCGAGAGACAAACAAAACACAAATGTCCCAACACATCACAGCCCGCTACGTCGATATCCCTAACCGGGACATATTTCCCGCCAAGGTAATTATTGCCGATGGGCGCATTGTCTCCATTGAAAAGCTGGATATTACCAGGGATGGCCTGTTATACATGCTCCCGGGCTTTGTGGATGCGCATGTGCATATAGAAAGCTCGATGCTGGTACCGGCGGAGTTCGCGCGCCTGGCAGTGGTGCACGGCACCGTAGGCACCGTGAGCGACCCGCACGAAATAGCCAACGTTTGCGGTTTGGAAGGCGTTGAGTACATGATAGCCAATGGCAATACCGTACCTTTCAAATTCAACTTTGGCGCTCCAAGCTGCGTGCCGGCTACCATTTTTGAAACCGCAGGCGCTAACCTTGATGCTGCCGATGTAAGCAAATTGCTTGAACGCGACGAGATCAAATACCTTACCGAAATGATGAACTTCCCCGGCGTGCTTAATAACGACGAGGACGTTTTAGCTAAGATAGCTGCGGCTCACAAGGCTGGTAAACCTGTTGATGGCCATGCGCCCGGTCTGCGTGGCGAAGCGGCGGGAAAATACATTGCGGCAGGCATTAGTACCGATCATGAGTGTTTTACTTATGATGAGGCTTTGGATAAACTGCAGCAAGGCATGAAGATCCAGATCCGCGAAGGCAGCGCCGCTAAGAATTTTGACGCGTTGATTCCGTTATTACACCAATATCCCGATAAGGTAATGTTTTGTAGTGATGATAAGCACCCCGATAGCCTTGTACAAGGCCACCTGAACGATATTTGTGCCCGGGCGGTTCATTGTGATGTGGATGTGTTTAAGGTTCTGCAGGCGGCCTGTATTAATCCCGTGGAGCATTATAAACTGGATATTGGTTTGTTAAAGGTTGGCGACCCTGCGGATCTTATCCTGGTTAAAGACCTGAGCAGGTTTGAAGTTATTCAAACATATATTGACGGGCAGTTAGTTGCCGAGAATGGAGTATCTAAAATTAAATCACAACAAAATACCGCGATAAACAATTTTACCTGCGCCGATAAAAATCCGGCAGATTTTGCTTTTCCGGTTCCGGCCATGACGGATCATATCGTTCCGGTGATAGAAGCAATTGACGGTCAGTTGATTACTAATAAGCTATTGGTTAAAATGAAACCCGTGGGCGATGCTTACCAAAGCGATCTTGAAAATGATATCCTAAAAATAGCCGTCGTAAACCGCTATCACGATGCCCCTGTTGCTAAAGGTTTTATAAAGAACTTTGGGTTGACGGAAGGTGCCATTGCTTCATCCGTAGCGCATGATAGCCACAACATTGTAGTTGTTGGTGTTGATGATGAGAGCATTTGCCGTGCTGTAAACCTGGTGATTCAAGCACAAGGTGGCGTAAGTTGTGTATCAGCTAAAAAGGAAAGTGTTTTGGCACTACCTGTGGCAGGCTTAATGAGCTGCGAAGATGGCTATCAGGTCGCGGAAGCATATACCGCTATTGACATCGCTGCGAAGAAACTGGGGGCAACACTCTCCTCTCCTTTTATGACGCTTTCTTTTATGGCGCTATTGGTAATCCCTCACTTAAAATTAAGCGATTTAGGCCTGTTTGACGGTGCTGAATTTAAGCTTATCAATTAATTAACCTCATAGTAAAAACAAGGCTTCATTTTTACTGTTAAATGTTGCAACAAATAATTACAATTAAATTACATGTTGCAACATCTATTATATCTACATTTGTATTGTAAAAAAGAAAACACTTAAAAAATTAAATATCATGGCAACAACAAAATGGGTTTTGGACCCAATGCACTCAGAAGTTCACTTTAAAGTAAAACACCTGGTTATCTCAACTGTAACAGGCTCATTCAAAACATTCGAAGGTACAGTTACTACCGAAGGCGACAGCTTTGAAAACGCACAAGTTGAGTTTTCATTAGATGTAGACAGTATAGATACTAACCAGGGAATGCGTGACGACCACTTAAAAGGCGCTGAATTTTTTGATGCCGCAACTTATCCGAAGATCAGCTTTAAATCTACTTCGTTCACAGGTGAGAAATTAACCGGCGACCTGACCATTAAAGATGTAACCAAACCAATTACCCTTGAGGCTGAATTTGGTGGCTCAGCTACTGATTTTTATGGCAATCTAAAGGCAGGTTTCGAAGTATCGGGTAAAATTAACCGCAAAGAGTTTGGTTTAACCTGGGATGGCGTAACCGAAGCCGGCGCGATAGTAGTTGGCGAAGATGTGAAATTGATCATCAACGTGCAGTTTGCTAAACAAGCATAATTTAAGCTTTAAATATATATTTAAAGCCATTCGGTAACGGATGGCTTTTTTTATTGCTTAATTTTGTGAAACACAAGCGGTACATGGCTTGTTGACTACCCATTATGTTAATAAGAATATATCCTGAGAACCCTAACGAAAAGACCATTGAACAGGTGGTTGATGTTTTACGTAAGGGCGGCATCATCATCTACCCCACCGATACGGTTTATGGTATGGGTTGCGATATCACCAATCAAAAAGCCATCGAGGCCATCTGTAAGATCCGGCGCATCAAACCCGAAAAAGCTAATTTCTCATTTGTGTGCTATGATCTGAGCCATATATCCGATTATATCAAACCTATTGATAACGAAACCTTTCGCGTGCTTAAAAAGGCATTGCCGGGACCATTCACATTCATCTTTAAGGCTAATGGTAATGTACCTAAGCTATTAAGCTCAAATAAAAAAACGGTGGGTATCCGTGTGCCGGATAATAACATAGCCCGCTGCATTGTAAAAATGCTGGGCAACCCTATCCTATCCACATCTATCCACGATGATGACGAGATCATGGAATATTCAACCGACCCGGAACTGATCCACGAAAAGTATGAGGACCTGGTTAGCCTGGTAATAGATGGTGGCTACGGCGATACTACACCATCAACCGTAGTGGATTGCACTAACGGTGACTTTGAAATTATCCGTGAAGGTAAGGGTGAGTTGGAGATGTATTTGTAAGCGAGAGTCAAGATGCGAGAATCAGGAATCAAGACTTTTTAACGTAAATACTGCGGAAGTTAAAACGAACGCGACGATCATACCCGAAATTGCAGTTACCAGTATATTCCAGTATTGGTGAATGTTTAGTCCGAATGCTATTCTTAACACGATAACAAGTAACGTAATACCTAATACACTTAACCAATAAAGCCCGATCTTTTTAGTGTTTGCTATATTTTGAACAGGCATCCTGTAAAGGCTCATTAAAATTACTACTCCTCCTATCAATGTACTTGTATGTTGAATTACTTTATACAGTGGAATTTGTATACCAAATAAATTAACAGGAACAGTCATATTCCATTTAATTACAAAATATCCAGTGATATGTGTAAAGCTATCCCAAAACAAATGGGATGTTGTGCCGATAACTATCGATATGATAATTACAGGAAAACTCTGAATGAAATGCTTATTCCAATTAAAGTTGTTGTACAGATCAAAGCGGCTTTTGAGTATTCGAGGTAAATTATTGATGAATGGTCGACGCACAATATCGTGATAAACGAAAGTGAGGATAAGCGCGATTGGTAGATCAAACCAAAATATACCTGGCCATGTATGGCTGTAAATACTTGACACCTTCATTCTGCCAAAGTATTCAAAATCTGGCGCAACGCTACCGATGATCAAACCTGTTAGTGATATCCAGCGTTTAGGCAGATAGTTTAGGGGTAATACAATTGCAGGGTGCGAGAAGGTTAAGGGCATGTTATTTCAACAAAGCATCTTTCTCCTTTGCAAACGTGTTATATACCAACTCGTCCAGTTTTGCCGGTATAAACTTACTCAGTAACACGGCCAGTTTACCTTGTGTGGTCATTATTAAGGTACGTTTACGAGCTGCTACACCATCAACAATTATGCGCGCCACTTCCTCGCTGCTCATTAATTTACCCTCGTCCATATGTGTTTCTCCCTGCTGGCTGCCATCTTTGGCTAAAGCAGTATTACGGATATTAGAGTTGGTAAAGCCCGGGCAGGCTGTCATTACATGTACACCTGTCTTGAGGTTCTCTACACGTAACGAATCTAAAAAACCGTTCATCGCAAATTTGGATGCGGAATAGCCTGTGCGGCCCGGCAAGCCTTTGTAACCTGCTACAGATGATACACCCACTACACTGCCTTTAGTTTTTAGTAACTCGGGCATAGCGTATTTGGTGCAATAAACCGTACCCCAAAAGTTAATATCCATTATTTGCTTTAATACCTTCAGGTCAACATCTTTAAATAAGGCACGCATGGATATACCGGCGTTGTTCACAAGTACGTCTATCTTTTTAAAGCTTTGTATGGCCTGAGCTATCATCAACTTGCAATCATCCTCGTCAGATACATCGCACTGTACAGCTACTGCACGTATATTATATTGTTTTTCAAGTGATTGTGCTATATCACATAAAGTAACATATTGCCTTGCGGCTAATACTAAATTGGCTCCTTTGGCAGCAAATTCTTCGGCAAGGGCTTTGCCTATACCCGATGATGCACCGGTTATTACTACAACTTTATCTTTAAAAATCATGCTTGTGGCGTGTTTAATTTTCGCATCCCGGCTAACTTCGGCATCGAAGTTTTGATGAAATACTTGGCGGCAAATATAAACATGGCACCATAAAAATTAGAAATATAGTTCCACGTGAATTTTTGCAGGCTAAGTCCCCGTAAATGGATGATGTATGTTTTAGGGAAATAGTAATTTTTATATCCCGCTAAGCGGATCCGGTATGACAGGTCGATATCCTCACCATAAATAAAGAAGCGCTCATCCAGCAGACCGGTTTTAGCAAGTACGCTGCGGCGGATAAGCATAAACGCGGCGCTCAGTATATCTACTTCGGCGGTTTCAAACTCCTCTATCCAATCGGCATGGTAGCGGTTTATCAATCTTGATTTCGGGAAGAGTTTATAAAAATTGGTCATCCTGAAAAAGAATGCCCAGGGCGTAGGCAACCCACGTTTTGATTCGGGTAAAAACTGCCCCTGCCCGTTGATCATCCTCACCCCTAAACCACCTGCCTTAGGATGTATATCCATAAAGGCCAGGGTTTTGGTCAGTGTATCATCATTGGTAATAGTATCCGGGTGAATAAGCAATACGTATTCGCCGGTAGCCTGGCGCAATGCCTGGTTACTTGCTTTTGATAAGCCTACGTTCTTTTGGTTTTCTATCAGTTTTACATGCGGGTAACGGCCTTGTATCATTGGCTGCGACAGATCGAGCGAAGCATTATCAACCACAAATATTTCGTGCTCAATATTTTCAGCGGCTTTGATCAATGAACTCAAAGCCTGGCTGATCAGATCGCGCCTGTTGTAATTAACAATAATGATAGAAAGCTTCATTCCCTATTTTGCCATTGCATTATCGTATGGCACCCGTGTGGTAATTGAACGGCCTAAAGTAATTTCGTCCACGTACTCCAATTCTCCCCCAAAAGCTATGCCACGAGCTATGGTTGAGATATTTATGTTGAAATCTTTTAATCGTTTGTGTAAATAGAAAATTGTGGTATCACCCTCCATAGTGGTGCTTAGCGCGAAGATAACCTCTTTAACTTCGTCGGTACGCAATCTTTCTATCAAACTATCCACTTCAAGGTCGGCCGGGCCTATGCCATCCATGGGCGATATTAATGCGCCCAACACATGGTACAGGCCGTTGTACTGGCTGGTGTTTTCAATAGCCATCACATCCCGTGTATCTTCTACCACACATATCAATGAACGGTCGCGCTTAGGTGCCGAGCATATCTCGCATACGGGCATATCCGAAATATTATGGCAAATACCGCAAAACTGGATTTCGTTACGTAACTTGCTGATGGCGGCGCTAAAGCGCTCTACCTCATCCTTATCCTGGTTTAACAAATGCAGTACCAGGCGCAAGGCGGTCTTCTGGCCCACACCCGGCAATTTAGAAAATTCGGAAACAGCTGCCTCCAGTAACTTCGACGAAAAGTTCATGGAGCGAATTTAAGGATTTTGCAGGATTTTATCAGGGCGTAATATCGGCGCATTGCCATCTTGTAATTTTCACGGATTTTGCTTATCTTGTATAGGCTGTTCTGCTGCATCCTGCAATTGTAAAATTTGCAATTTGTGGTGGGATGTGTAGCTGCTGATACCCATATTTACCCAAGTATTCCCGATTGTTGTTATCAAATTTGTAACAGATGAAAACACCAAAGCTCAACCTCAACGAAATAGAAAAGATGCTGCTTAAAAATGCGGGCATCAGGATGAACGAGATAGCCAATTACGCCGCCGACGAATTGGCAACAGTATTGAGTGTGCCCATGCAGCGGGCTAAAAGTATACTGGCATTGATCGAGTTTCAGCAGGTGCCATCCGTTGGGCCAAAATTCGCGCAGGATCTGATAGATATGGGATATTATCACTTAGCCCAATTAAAAG
This sequence comes from Mucilaginibacter rivuli, assembly GCF_019391655.1. Taxonomy (GTDB): domain Bacteria; phylum Bacteroidota; class Bacteroidia; order Sphingobacteriales; family Sphingobacteriaceae; genus Mucilaginibacter; species Mucilaginibacter rivuli. The sequence goes on from NZ_JAHXPQ010000010.1 coordinate 33,869, forward strand.
ATAAAGATGGCGCGCAGTTATTGGATGAGCATGAGCGGTTTATAGGCGCCTGGACAGACCCTTGCGTTGAAGACCAGTTCCGTTTGGTGGTGCATTACGCCAACAACCCCGGCAGCAAAAAACAATGGTGGAACTTTACCTGCGAACGTAAAACATACCGCGCTACGGTTGGTTATCCCGATAGCCGCCCCGGTAAGGCATGGCATACTTTAACAATTTTGAGTGATTGATGGATAGAATTATTGAATAAAAACTTGAATCAATCAATCACTAAATCAATCATTCAATAAATGAAAGACTACTTTATAAACCTGTTTGAGTACGATAAATGGGCCAGCAACCAATTGCTGGAAAAGTTTGAATTGCAGTTCCCGCTCAACCCGCGCATTTATCAATTGTTAGCGCATATGTTGGCCGCGCAAAGGATCTGGTTAGACCGCACCATTGGCATACCACAAACCTTACACGTTTGGAACGAACTGTTGCCCGAAGAAATGAGGGAACATGTTGAGAACAATAACACTGCCTGGATCGGTTTCCTGAGCCAGCTTGAGCCAGCCAACTTTGAGGCCAAGGTACATTATACCAACTCGCAGGGTGTTTTTGATAGCAGGCTTATTGACATTATTACGCAGGTGATCAATCATAATACACACCATCGCGGTAATATCATTACCATGATGAAAGAAGAAGGCTATGTTTTGCCATCGCTTGATTTTATCACATTTGCAAGGCTGTAGTTTATTGTAGCGGTTTACATTACCTTTGCGCTGTAATTCTATTATACCGAATGAAAAAAATAACCACCATAGCAGTTCTGGCCTTATTGTTTGCCGCTTGTTCCGATACCAAAAAGGAAGAAAAAACGCTTAAAGAATCAGTGCTCAATTTTCACGAGCAGGTAATGGCCGATGATGAAAAAGCCATGATCAATAAAATGAAACTGGATACCCTGATCATGCAGGCCAAAGCGGCCAAAGCCGATACCGCTACCCTTAAGCAATTAAGCACCGCGCTGGTAACTGCCGATGATGCCATGGGTAACTGGATGAGCAAACTGGATGTAGAGTACGCTAATGCCGATCATAACCAGGTAATGAAGTACTGGCAGGATCAGCAAAAGCAGGTGAAAAATATTGACAGCATGCTGGTTACGGCAACATCAGCCGCATCTGCATATCTTGGTAAAATAAAAAAATAATGAACAAGCTAATTTATATTGTTGCGGGCTTTGCGTTGTTAACGGCTTGTAACCAGGGCGATAAGAAAAAACTGTTACCCATTTATGGCAATCGCCAACCCGTTACTAAAACAGTTGACGGAAAAAGCGTAGTTGATACCATTTACGCTACCATTCCCGATTTTGAATTTGTTAACCAATACGGTAAAACCATCAGTCAGAAAGATGTTGCCGGTAAAATATACGTTGCCGATTTCTTTTTTACTACCTGCCCCAGCATATGCCCTATTATGCAGCGCAATATGCTTGCTGTTTATAACGAATTTAAGGCCGATGCAGGTGTTAAGATACTTTCGCATACCATCGACCCGAAACATGATACCATCCCGGTTTTAAAGGCTTATGCAGATAAACTGGGTATCGCAGGCGATTCATGGTGGTTGCTACATGGAAAAAAGGAAGAGATATATCAGCTGGCCGAAAAACATTACCTGGTTGCCGTTAATGATAAAGGCGCAGGTGGCTACGTACACCAGGGCTGGTTTGTATTGCTGGATAAGCAAAGGCGCATCCGCGGTGCATATGATGGTACCGATAAAAAAGCTGTTGACCAGTTAATTGCCGATATGCATATTTTGCAGGAGGAATATAAATAAGATGAAAGCCCCGCTCCTGTTTTTGCTTGCTTGCGCGATAACGATTATTACAGTGATATCATCCTGCCAAAGTGAGGGCGATCAGTTGTTTGATCGTTATTATACTTCAGGCTCGTTGTTGTATAAGCAACATTGCGAAAACTGCCACGGTGTTAATGGCGATGGTTTGGCTTCGCTTATCCCCTCTTTTAAAGATTCGGTCTACCTCAAAAACAATATCAATAAACTGGCCTGCATTGTCAGGAATGGCCTTGGCGATACCATTACCGTTGCCGGGAAAACCTACACCGCCAAAATGCCCGCGCAGGATAACCTGAGCGCCATTGAGGTTGCAGAAATACTCACGTACGTTACTAACTCCTTCGGTAATAAAATGGGCGTAATTGATGCACCGAAAGTGGACAAGGATTGGGCGGGGTGTGACTGATGAGTCCATCTCTTCCATTTACATCTCACATCTTCCATAATATCCTTACCTTTGCATCACAGCAGGCCGTCCTATCGCTTCCTTACGGAAGAGGAAAGTCCGGGCAACATAGAGCATCCTGCTTCCTAACGGGAAGGCGCCCCCAGTGGGCGACGGCAAGTGCCACAGAAAATAAACCGCTCCCGACGTAAGTTGGGAGTAAGGGTGAAAACGCGAGGTAAGAGCTCACGGCCTTGTATGGCAACATGCATTGCGGTAAACCCCAGGAGTTGAAAAACCAAATAGGTCCCGAAAGTGAGGCTGCTCGCTTCCGTGTAATGTTCTTTAGGGAAAATTAACGTTGGGATGGGTAGGTTGTTAGATCCTGGTAGCGATGCCAGGGGTAGATTAATGATAGGAACCCTGCAAAGGGATACAGAACCCGGCTTACAGGCCTGCTACTGGTACTAAAAACCTTTTCTTCGCAAGCGGAAAAGGTTTTTTTTATTTTTCAAAACACTACGGCTCTTTTTGTGTTTACTTTACTATACAATTTATAAATTAGCAAAACTTAATTACACAATTTAGCGCAAACTATACTACCCTTATGGCAAAAATCCTGATCATTGACGATGAACGCGCGATACGAAATACGCTACGCGAAATCTTAGAATACGAAGATTATGTTGTTGAAGATATAGATAATGGTATTGATGGCCTTGCATTGATACAAAAGAACGATTATGATCTGGTACTGTGCGATATAAAGATGAACCGCATGGATGGTATGGAAGTACTATCCGAAGGCTTGCTCATCAAACCTGATCTGCCTTTTATTATGATATCGGGCCACGGCACGGTTGAAACGGCTGTTGAGGCCAGCAAAAAAGGGGCGTTCGATTTTATATCAAAACCACCCGACCTGAACCGCTTACTCATCACCGTAAGGAACGCTTTAGACCGTGGATCATTGGTAACAGAAACCAAGGTTTTAAAACGCAAGGTTTCAAAAACACGGGAGATATTAGGCGAGTCGCAAGCCATTGGTAAGATCAAAGAAACCATTGAGCGCGTTGCCCCTACCGATGCCCGCGTACTGATAACCGGTGCCAACGGTAGCGGTAAAGAATTAGTGGCCCGCTGGCTGCACGAAAAATCGCACCGTAACAATGCGCCATTAATTGAGGTAAATTGTGCGGCTATCCCATCCGAACTGATTGAAAGCGAATTGTTCGGCCATGAGAAAGGATCGTTTACTTCGGCTATTAAACAACGCATAGGTAAGTTTGAATCGGCAAGTGGGGGTACTTTATTTTTGGATGAGATTGGCGATATGAGCCCATCGGCGCAAGCCAAAGTATTGCGTGCCCTGCAGGAAAGCAAAATTACACGTGTTGGCGGCGAAAAGGAAATTGACGTTGATGTACGCGTTGTTGCGGCAACCAATAAAGACCTGCTGAAAGAAATTGAAGCAGGTAATTTCCGTATGGATTTGTACCACCGCCTCAGCGTAATATTGATACATGTACCGCCACTAACCGAGCGTAAAGATGATATTGGTCTGTTGGCTCAAAGCTTCCTCGAGGAGATCTGTAATGATTATGGGATGCCGGTCAAACGTATTTCTGAACCTGCACTGGAAGCATTGCGTTCATTACCATGGACAGGTAATATCCGTGAGCTGCGCAACATGATAGAGCGTTTGATCATCCTGAGTGATAAAACCATTACTGATGGTGATGTAAAAGCATTTGCAAATCCATCGGCCCCTGTTGCGGCAGCTTCCGGCGGCTCATCACAACCTGATTTTGATCAATTTACCAACTTTCAGGAATATAAAGATTACGCCGAGCGTGAATACATTAAATTCAAACTCGAAAAAAATAATTGGAACGTATCAAAAACTGCGGATGATATTGATATACAACGCAGCCACCTGTACAGCAAGATAGAAAAATACGGCTTGAAGCGTGGCGAATAAGCTGCCCAGCTTTTATACTTTATTGATATTTTAGTCGGGAGATCTTTACCAAACAATTATTTAAGCGGTAAAGATCTTTCGCATTTGTAAAATGTACTGTATCATCAAAAAACTAAATTCAAGCCCGAAAAATTGGAAATTTTACCCTATGTTTGATACTGATTTGAATACAATAAACAGCCTGTTTATACACAATGCGTAAATTTTTCGATTACTTAAAAACCAAGCAGTTCCTTATTAACCTGGGCATTGCCATAGGTACCGTTATTGTGGTGGTACTTATCGCTTTTTTCAGTTTGGATTACTATACCCGTCATGGTTCGGGCATACCCGTACCGGCTGTAGAAGGTATGCAGGTTGAAAAAGCTACGGCCCTGTTAGATCAGCAAGGCTTCCATTATCAGGTCGATTCGGTTTATATTGGCGATAAAGCCCCCGGCACAATCGTTCAGCAAGACCCTGATGCAGGCACAAACGTAAAAGAAGACCGTACCATATACTTAACCGTAGTAACCCGCCAGGCACCATTTGTTTCTCTCCCCGATCTGCAGGAAAGCAATTACCACGAAGCCGTGGCAACCATATCAAACTACGGCCTTAAAATGGGCGATACTACCTACAAACCTGATATAGCGCGAGACAGGATACTGGAAGTACGTTTTGCGGGCCAGGTATTAAAACCGGGCAGCAAGATACCCAAAGGCTCAAAAATTGATTTGGTACTTGGCGATGGTAAAGGTGCCGCCGAAGTAACTATTCCGGCGGTTGTAAACCTTGAACTGGATGAAGCTAAATTTGCTATCAAAAATTCGGGATTGGCTATCGGCACCATAACCTACGAAGGTACGATAACCGATTCTACCAAGGTGATCATCAAAGCGCAGTATCCCATGAGTACCGATTCGTTAAACAAAGTAAGTATTGGTACGCGTATTAACCTCACGGTTACTCAAAAAAATTAAGTATAGCTATGGATATTACCGCTGCCGAATTAAACCAAAGGCTGTTTGCAGGTGAGGCTTTGCCCATACTTGATGTTCGCGGCGAACTGGAGTATCATACCTATAACATCGGCGGTATAAATATTCCCCTGCCCAAACTACCAGGTAGCATTGAAGATATGGAATGGGATTTGGCCGACGAGATCATTGTAGTTTGCACTATGGGGCTGCGCAGCAAAACCGGAAAAACTATTTTAGACCAAAGCGGCTACACAAACGTTAGAAACTTAAAAGGCGGTTTAGTTGAACTGCAAAAACTGAATAAAGACCAATAAAATGGCTACTAAAAAACAAGCATCCAAAAGCGGCTTTGGTCGTAAATTTATAATTGCCCTTGTACTTATTGTTATTTTGGCGCTTGGTGCCACAGGGTTATTTTATTACTCGCGTTACTATGGCGCCAATGTTACTGATAAGCAAGAATACCTATACATACATACCGGTGCTACGTTTGATGATGTGTACAAAACTATTCGTGATGAAGAAATAGTGCGCGACTCTGCCACATTTAAGTGGGCAGCTCGCAATAAAAACTATATCAACCGCGTAAAACCCGGCCGCTATCGTTTAAAAGAAGGCATGAGTAATCGCGATCTCATTAATATGCTCATCACCGGCAGGCAGGAAGCTGTTAAGCTATCCATTAAAAACTTTCGCTTAAAAGAAAACTTCGCGGCATTTGTGGGTAAAAAAATGGAGGCTGACTCTGCCTCGATAATGGCCCTGCTTGATTCTGCCGAGTATGTGAAAAAACTTGGTTTTACTACAGAAGATGTATATACGATGATATTGCCCGATACCTATAATATCTATTGGAACTCATCGCCAAAGAAAATATTGGGTAAGCTGTTCGGTGAATATCAAAAATTCTGGACTCCCGAGCGCAGGCAAAAGGCAACAGATATGGGCCTTAACCCGGTTAAAGTTACCATCCTGGCTTCGGTGGTTGATGCCGAAGCATTATATGACAGCGAAATGCCAACCATTGCCGGTTTGTATTTAAACCGTATGAAAAAAGGTATGAAGCTTGAAGCCGATCCTACCGTGATCTTCGCTTTACATGATTTTACCATTCACAGGGTACTTAATAAGCAGTTGGCTACCAACTCGCCTTATAATACCTACATGCATACCGGTTTGCCCCCCGGCCCTATTATGATGCCATCTATTAATGCCATAAAAGCTGTGCTGGATTATAAACACAGCGATTACATATACATGTGTGCTAAAGACGATCTTTCGGGCTATACTAATTTTGCCAGCACCGTGGCGCAGCATTTAATAAACGCGCGCAAGTTTCAACAGGCATTAAACCAACGCAATATTAAGCACTAATGTTTGTAAACAGCACCAAAATACGTGTCCGCTATGGCGAAACTGACCAGATGGGCTATATGTATTACGGCAACTACGCCCAATTTTATGAAGTTGGCCGTGTAGAGATGTTGCGTAGCTTAGGTTTAAGCTACCGTGGTATGGAAGAGTTTGGTGTGATGATGCCTGTGCTGGAAATGACCACGCGGTACATTAAACCCGCCCGTTATGATGAAGAGATCACCGTTAAGGTAACTGTAGAAAAAATGCCGGGGATACGCATTGTATTTAACTATGAACTGTTTAATGAAGCCGGCGTATTGATAAATACCGCCGAAACACTGCTGATATTTGTGAACATGAAAACCAACCGCCCCTGTATGGCACCCGAGTATTTTTTGGAAAAGATGAAGCCGTTTTTCGAGAAAGCCTGATTTACTGCTGGTGCCCTATCCTGATTGGCGCAATTTTTTATGTAAGTTTATATCATGTTTTGGGTTCACCGCATTTTATTAAAATTCAGATTTTACCGTTACCTGCTCGATTGGACGAAGGTGATCATATTGCCCGGCTTTCGCCCCTTGCCTGTTTATACCGTTGCTGCTTTTTTTTTCGAAGAGATAAAGCAGGACTCGCTGGCAAATAAGGCGGCATCCCTGGCTTACAGCTTTTTGCTGGCCGCATTCCCCGGTATCATCTTTTTGTTTACGCTTATCCCCTATATACACATCGGTAACTTCCAGCAGCAACTGCTCGACCTGCTTTCGCTTGTGTTGCCACATAATGTTTCCATGGCGTTTGAGTCAACCATTGTTGATATTGTGAAGCATCAAAATGTTAGTTTATTATCGTTTGGTTTCCTGTCAACCATCTGGTTTGCCACCAACGGGGTAAATAAGCTGATGCAGGCCTTCAATAAGTCATCACTGCTGGTAGAAGATCGCAGTTACCTGAAACGCCGTTGGGTGGCCTTAAAATTAACGATGCTTATAGCCCTTTCGCTATTTGCCGGGATATTCATTTTAGTGGTGAGCCAAACCATTATCAACTTTATACAAGATCAGTTTTTTACCACATCCAAATTCTGGATATATCCCATCATCTTATCCCGGTGGCTTATTGTTGTGATGCTCTTTTTTGTGATGGTATCCATATTATACCGTTACGGCCCTGCACACAAACGCAAATGGAAGTTTTTAAGCCCCGGTTCCATTCTCGCTACATTTTTGGCAGTGCTTACATCACTGGTATTTACTTACTACATCAACAACTACGCGGCGGCAGCTTATAACAAGTTGTACGGTTCTATTGGTACACTCATTATTGTTATGCTGTGGCTATACTTAAACTCGCTCATTATCCTCATCGGATTCGAATTAAATGCCAGTATCGACCTCGGAAAACGCACCATCAAGATCGTAAAACCCAAGTACAATACCTTTAAAACTAAAAAGGTTGATGAGTTTAACGATAAAAACAGTTGATACATAATATGTTACAACTGTTAATTTCTTATTTAAATTATTTTAACATCAAATTTGCCAATTCGGCCAGCTTTTGTACTTTTGTCCCCGGAGAGTTGGCAGAGTGGTCGATTGCGGCAGTCTTGAAAACTGTTGACTGTAACAGGTCCTGGGGTTCGAATCCCTAACTCTCCGCCAAACAAAAATTATCCTGCAATAGCAGGATTTTTTTGTTTTATATAAGTCCAGTTACAAAAAAAGTTGCTGGGCCAGTCCTACAAGCAGCCCGTCGGCTGCGCGGAGGTAACAAAGCCGGTAAGCGTTTTGATATTGGACGATTTCACCCACCAACCGGGCACCATGTTTTTCCTGAAGCCTTATTACCAACTCATCAACGTCTTCAACGGTAAACATTGCGCGCAGGTAGCCAAGTGCATTTACCTCGGCCGTGCGATGATCTGAAACAATTGCCGGCCTGATAAATTGGGATAGCTCCAAGCGGCTGTGCCCATCAGGAGTAACCATCATGGCAATTTCTACGCTTTGATCGCCAAGGCCGGTAACACGGCCTGCCCATTCGCCTTCTATCATAGCCCTGCCTTCAAGCTTCAGGCCTATCTCCTGGAAAAATGAAATGGCCTTATCGAGAGATTCAACAACTATCCCCACATTGTCCATCCTTAATAATTTGTTTTGCGCCATAGTCTTTGTTTTATTAGATGTAACAATATCCTTAAAATTTCTGTTTTATTAAACTGGGCTGCGCTCTAAATAATTCTATTGTACATGTAGTTCCTTCCCTCGCTGTTAAGTTAAAATCACTAACTGTCAAACCCGCTTAATGTAACAATTGAGTGAGTTCCTGTTTTTTGTGAGATTAATTCATGTATTCCATCAGGTTTATTGTCTAAATTGATTTAATTTGGGATACCAATAAATACACCTTACCAACTTAAAATGACTAATAATAAAAAGCACCCGATCACGCGAAGGTCTTTTCTTACCACAGCCGGTATAGCAACAGCGGCGGTAGCTCTCTATCCTAAAACAGCACTTTTCGCTAAATCGACAGCCGTACAGCCATCAGCACCCGGAGCCCTGTCTTTAGCAGGCGACTGGCGTTTTGCATTAGATCGTACCAATGCAGGTGTTGGCGCCGGGTGGTTCAGCAAACCATTAGCGGCAACTACCAATATCTCTTTACCAGGTATATTGCAAACTCAGGGCTTTGGCGATGAAATAAAGGCAGATACCAAATTTGTAGCGGCCTTGCCACGCGATATGCGCTGGTATCTGCTGCCACAATATAAACCTTACACCGTACCGGGGAATATTCAGGTACCTTATCTATCGCAACCCGTGCGCCATTACTTAGGCGTGGCCTGGTATCAGCGTGATCTTGATATCCCTGCCGCCTGGGATGGTAAACGCATTGAATTATTACTTGAGCGCACACGCTGGCAAACCGATGTTTATCTCGGCGATAAGCTGATCGGCAGCAACAGATCATTGGTGGCACCACATGATTTTGATCTGGGTGTTTTGAAACCGGGACGACACCTTCTCACTATCCGTATTGATAACAGCATGTTAACACCTGCTTATCGCCCCGATGGGCATGGGGTATCTGATGGTGAAGGTTCAACCTGGAATGGTATTGTGGGCCGCATCGAGCTATCAGCTACATCCCCTGTTTGGATAGCTGATGCACAGGTATTCCCTAACCTTTCTGCTAAGTCGGCGCAGGTTCGTGTTTCTATTGGCAATGTAACAGGCAAGGCCGGCAAAGGTATACTTTCGGCAGGTGGCGTTTCTGTCCCGGTTAGCTGGGATGCCACCGGTGGCAAAGCCATTATTAATGTGCCAATGCCTAATGCAAAGCAATGGTCGGAGTTTACACCCGAATTACAGCAACTATCCCTGAGCCTTAAAGGTGACCAGGCCGGGCACCAGCAACAGGTTACTTTTGGCATGCGCGAGATAAAAACCGATGGCAACCGAGTTTTGCTGAATGGCGAACAATTGCAATTACGCTCCACACATGATGGCGGCGGTTTCCCCTTAACAGGATATCCTGCTACAGACGTAGCCACATGGAAAAAGATATTAGGTATTTGTAAAACATGGGGACTGAACGGTATGCGTTTCCACTCCTGGTGTCCGCCCGAAGCCGCGTTTACCGCAGCTGATGAACTGGGTTTTTATCTTCAGCCTGAATGCGGGATGTGGAACTCGTTTGATACCGAGGGGAAAATGCTCGCTGTTTTGAATGATGAAACGGCACGCATGTTAAAGGCATACGGAAATCATCCCTCGTTTTTAATGCTCAACGCCACTAATGAACCCGCAGGACATTATGCCGAACAATTACCTGTTTGGGATAAAGCCTGGAGAGTAGCCGACCCGCGCCGCCTGTACAGTGATGGCACGGGCCGTTGGTCGCCACCACCGGCCGGGCCGGGTACACCTTTTGCTGCAGACTATTTAGTTACCGGTAGCCCCGCACGTGGCCCAAGGGGCTGGTTTGGTGGTGACTACGAGGAAAACCTGGCAACCATCAGGAAAGGCACTACGGTACCCTGCTTCGGACACGAAATTGGTCAATATTGCGCTTATCCGGATTTTAGTGTTATTGAAAAGTTTAACGGTAAGGGTAAGTATGCTGCATTTCCTGAAGGCATAGGCTACGGAAAAGTACCTTACATGCACCCCGGCAATTATATCATTATGCAGGATAGTGCCCGTAACCACGGCCTGCTTGCACGTAACAAGGCACTTGCACATGCGTCGGGTAAATTCCAGGTGGCTTGTTATAAAGAAGAGATAGAAGCGCTGCTACGTACAAAATCATATTCGGGCTATCAATTGCTCGACCTGCATGATTACCTTGGCCAGGGTGGCGCGCTCATTGGCCTGCTCGATGCCTTTTGGGAAGAAAAAGGATATGTTACTGCCGATGAGTTTAAACGCTTTAATAATACCACCGTCCCGCTCATCAGGCTAAAGGAGCGGATATTTACTACGGATAAAAGCCTGACGGCAAGTGCTGAAGTAGCACACTATGGCCCGGCAGCACTTAAGGGAGTAACACCAACATGGCGCGTTTTAAACAGCGCCGGCAAACCGGTAATGAGTGGCAGCCTGCCCACTTGCGACATTGTACGCGGCAGCGGACAGGTATTGGGTAATATCACTGCTGATCTGTCTAAACTATCAGCACCTGCCTCCTATTCGTTGGTTTTAGAGCTTGGCGCAACAGGCTTTAGTAATCATTGGTCGTTTTGGCTTTATCCTGCAGTTGCCAAAACAGAAGTTCCTTCGGATGTTTTGATCTCAGCATCATGGGATGAGGTAAAGGCGCGTTTGGATAAAGGCGGTAAAGCGTTGTTCTTATCAGGTTCACCCGATAAACCCTCGCCTGACCTGGCATTAACCACATCTCCCATTTTTTGGAACCGTTTGATGAACCCGAGCCGTACATGGATGATCGGGTTGCTGAACGATGCGAAACATGGCGCGCTTGCAGGATTCCCTACTGAAGACTGTTGTGACTGGCAATGGGTAAACTTGCTCCCAAAAACCGTGGCTATGAACATGGAAAGCCTTTCGCCTGCATTGGATATGGTGGTGCAACCTATTGACGATTGGAACCGTAACCTAAGGCTTTCTCTGCTGTTTGAGTGCCAGGTTGGGAATGGTACATTGATGGTCACCTCGTTCGATCTGTCTAACGATGGAGTGGATAAACGGCCAACGGCTGCTTCGCTGCGCAGGTCGGTTGTGGATTATATGGCTTCTGCTAAATTTAAACCACATAACAAGGTTTCGGTAGCCGAACTTGAAGCATGGCTACCTGCAAGGTATGTGGCGCCTGTTATTTTAAACTCGCCCCCGGCAACAAGTGATGTAGCTGACCCCGGGCAAGTGAAACAGTAATACAACCCTAATAAAGCGAAAAGGTGCTACCATATAGCACCTTTTCGCTTTTATATTACTCACTTTATCTGTAAGTTAATATGCTGTTCTAATTTCCACACTACCGCCTTCATCCAAGGCCGGGCAACCGTGGGCCAGTGTAATCGCATCATCTATACTATCAGCCTTAACTACTATAAAGCCGCCAAGTATCTCCTTTATTTCTACAAAAGGGCCATCAGTAACTACTGCACCTGCCTTTAAAACGGTTCCTTGAGGTTTTAAATGCAGGCCATTAGCTGCTATTTTACCTTGGGTGGCTATACCGCCAATCCAATCCATCCATTTTTTATCTATTTCTTGCTGCTTTTCCGGGGTATAGTTTAAAGCAGGCTGGCGAAATAAAAAAACGAACTCATTATTTGCTCCCTCGTTCATTGTATTGTTGTTTAATTGTTGTGTGAATTTAAATTATTCTTATAAATAAAGCTCTTTATTACGATTTAAATTGTCCGGGCTGATAACTGCCTGCCGGGGTTTGAAAAGTAATATTGATACGGTTATAGCTGTTAATGGTTATAATAGCCATGGTTAAGTCTATCAGTTCCTGTTCAGTAAATTCGGCAGCCGCGGCAGTATAAACCTCGTCGGATACATGGGTTTTGGTAACACCTTCGGCAAACGCGAGAGCAACGCGTTCGCGATTTGTGTATACTGTTCCCTCGCGCCATGCATCCAGCATATAAAGACGTTGCTCGGTTTCACCGGCTACCCGCAGATCTTTTGAGTGCATATCAAGGCAATAAGCACAACCATTAATTTGAGATACACGGAAATAAAGCAGGTGTAATAACTTTTGTTCAACCGGCGATTTAGCTAAGTACGCACCCAAGCCATACATTGCTTTCATTGCGTCTGCTCCCTTTGCGAAAAAATTGATCCTTGATTCCATTTTTGTTAATATTTAAATACTGTTTTTTACTTTATACTTCGATAATGATTGAAGAATAATGAATTGGACACAGCTACAAAAAATATTAGTTTTATTTACCGGTCAAATCTGTTTCAGGTAATTTAAAGATGCATGCCCTGGCGCAAATCATTTGTACTATATACTGTAATACAGGTCTTGACAGCATAACGAAAAAAACTATCTTTGCACTCCTCAAAAACACCGTACTTACGGAGAGGTGTCAGAGTGATCGAATGTGCCTGATTCGAAATCAGGTGTACTGTTACAGGTACCGGGGGTTTGAATCCCTCCCTCTCCGCAAAACAAATTATTGCCTGACATAGCCGGGCATTTTTTGTTCATAGCCTTGTTAAATATCGCAAACAAAAATAATTGCAAATATATTTGCGCAACTTGAAAGTTGCATATATATTTGCAACCTGAAGGTTGCTTAATTTATGATGAAAATGAAACAAGATATATTCCAGGCCATAGCAGACCCAACACGCAGAGCTATTTTAACGTTGATAGCTATTCAGGCATTAACACCAAATGCAATGGCCGAAAAGTTTGATATGACCCGCCAGGCTGTATCAAAGCATATTAAAGTATTACATGAATGCGAATTGATTAAACCTGAGCATAGCGGCCGGGAGATTTATTATCACTTTAACGCCAAAAAGATGCAGGAGTTTGACCATTGGTTAGCCCAATTCAGGCAAAACTGGGAAACTCAATTTAACCAGCTTGACCATTTATTAACAACAATTAAAGAACAGGGAACCAAGTAACATTGATATCAATAAATATTTAACTAATCATCAATAACTAATGAACAACGATTTGCTATTTGATTTTAACGTTGACAAGGCAGTGAAAACGGTTTACATAACCAGAGAATTTAATGCAGGACAATCTTTAGTATGGGACGCTTTTACCAAAGCCGAACTGCTGGACCAATGGGGAGCGCCTGCACCTATGCGCGCCAAAACCAAGTATATGAATTTTGAAGTTGGCGGGCGGCGATTTTACGCGATGATAAGCCCCGATGGGCAAGAACGTTGGTCTGTGCAGGAATTTACATCCATCACCCCGAAAACAAATTTTAAAATGTACAACGCCTTTGCAGATAAAAACGAAAACCGGGAACTGCCAGGTTCTGAATGGGATTACAATTTCAGCGAGCAAAATGGCATAACCAAAGTGGATATTACCATTTTTAATGAATCGTTTGAGCGATTGGAGAAATTATTAGAGGGCTTCAAAATAGGTTTCACCATCACCTTAAAAAACCTGGAAGAGTTGTTGGCCACCTTATCGTAGAAAGCATAAAAAAAATTAAAAATCAATTTAAAAATTAAAAATTATGAGAACAATTAACCCCTGGATCAACTTCAACGGAAATGCTGAAGAAGCATTTACTTTTTACAAATCAGTTTTTGGCGGAGAGTTCACAAAGATCATTCGTTTTAAAGACCTGGCAAACGCCGAATTTCAGGTACCGGAAAATGAGGCAAATAAAATAATGCATATTGCTTTGCCCATAGGGAAACACAATGTGTTAATAGCCAATGACGTTCCTGAATTTATTGGACGCGTAAACGAAAATGAAAACAGGTCGAAAATATCAGTTAGTGCAGAAAGCCGCGAAGAAGCAGACAAAGTATTTAACGGACTATCGGCAGGTGGAGATGTTGAAGGCCCAATCGGTGATAGCCCCTGGGGTACTTACGCCGGAATGTTTAGGGACAAATATGGTATTGAATGGATAGTGGAATTTGATCCAAATTACAAGGGGTAAATTTAACCGTATAAAAAGCGGCCGTATAATGCTTAGTTAAATCTGATTTGAGTTTTAATCCACGGAAAGATCAAAATGGTATAAGGTGTTCCATTATAGCCCCTCCCCGCTCCGCTTTAGAGGAATGATAGTGTTATTATTCCTCTTTTTCATTATCAACATATCATCATCAATTGTTTTTGAATGTGGTATTGTGAAAATTATACTTGATAATTATAGCCACAAAGGAGCACAGCAATTATATTGCCTGAAGTTTTATCGATCTGTTGCGTAAGTATTCACTTGGCGATAACGCGTATTGCTTTTTAAAACAGGTTCCAAAATACTTAGGATCAGTAAAGCCTACAGCATAAGCCACCTGCGAAATGTTTTCTTCTCCGGTGTCTAACAACTCTTTTCCTTTTTTCAAACGCATGTCGCGTAAAAACTCAACAGGTGTCTGGCCGGTAAGGCTCTTGAACTTTCTGTAAAATGCTGAGCGGCTCATGCCTGCTGCTTCGGTAAGAATATCTATGTTAAAATCAGAATCCGACATTTTATCCTCAACAACCCTAATCACATTTTTTAAAAACAGTTCATCCTTTACAGTGATGGTTATTTCATTATTGTGGGTTGCCGGTTTATCCGATCCTTTTAAAATATGCTCAAATATTTGCTTACGCTGTTTTATCAAATTAGCAATTGATGATAATACCAGATTGTTGTTAAAAGGCTTAGTGATATAATAATCTGCCCCGTAATTAAGGCCCTCTATCTGACTTTCAACAGATGTTTTAGCTGATAGTATAATAACAGGTATGTGGCTTGTTTCTGTATTGTTTTTTAGCTTGTCAAGCAGTTGTATCCCATTCATTTTGGGCATCATAACATCGGTTAATACCAGGTCGGGCAAATGGGTAATGGCTTTTTCCCAGGCTTCTTCGCCATTTTCAGCTTCAACAATATGATAGTTATTACTTAGTTGAATGGCTAAAAAACTACGAAGGTCGTTATTATCTTCAACCAAAAGTACTAATGGTAAACTTGTATCATAATGGTTTGAAATAATGGTTTGCTCATCCTCCGGCTGGGGATGTAGACGCTGATATTGAAGATCAGGATCGTCAATAAACACTACATTTTGGTTTTCAAAATGAGCTTTGCCTGTTTTAAGTTCAATAGCCACAGTAAGCCCTTTTTCCTGATTGTTAAATGCAACTATCTTTCCATGGTGGAGGTCAATCAGTTCTTTTGATAAAGCCAACCCTATCCCTGTACCTTTCAGGTACTGATCCGGTTTTTGTTCGCCCTCGTAATATAATTCAAAAATATCGTTCAGCTTATTTTTAGGCACACCAATACCCTGGTCAATAATTTTAATAGTAAAATGTTTTAGCTCAACCTGTTCATCAACCTGTATAATTATCGTTGTACCGTTATCCGAAAATTTGAACGCGTTAGCCAGTAAATTATAAATAACAATATCCAGTTTCTCTGCATCAATCCAGGCAAAAAGCTGTTTTACATTTGATTGGATATTTATTGTGATTCCCTTTTCGTTGCCAAGCTCGTTAAAGTACTCCGTTATATTGGTGATGAAAGCTATAATGTTAACCTCACTTAAATGTAATATTACTTTGCCACTTTGAACTTTTCGCAAATCAAGCAATTGGTTAATGAAACGTACCATGCGATTTGCATTTTTAGTTATTGTGCGCGCATATTGCAAGCCTTGCGGCGAAAGATTTTCCTGATCAACAATTGCATCAATTGGGTTTAATATGAGTGATAAAGGAGTTCGTAGCTCGTGCGAGATATTGGTGAAAAAACTTAATTTTAAGTCGGTCAGTTTTTGCTCAACAGCTATACGTTGCCTTAGGCGTAACATGGTTAAAGTTACACGCCTTATCAACTCCAAAATTGCGAAACCGAGAATAAAGTAAATAAGATATGCCCACCATGTTAACCAGGGCGGCGGTAAAATTGTTATAGGCAGGCTTTTTATGGTGGAGTTAGTGTATAGGTAATCATCACTGCTTTTTACCTGGAATACGTATTTTCCCGGCGCCAGGTTGGAGTAAGTTACTTTACGATGGTTCACTACATTTTTGCTCCAGGCTGTATCAACACCTATTAATCGGTAAGAGTAAGATTGCTTGTTTGCAGAACGAAAATCTAACATGCTGTAATCTATACTGATGGTATTTTGATTATGGAGTAAGGTTACTTCGGGAGTATAATGAATATCCGTTTTTAAAATACGGAACTGGTTGTGATAGGGTCCTGCATCATGTCCGCTCACCTGAAAGTTTGTAAGAGCCATATTGGCGTTTATTTTACGATCGGTTATCGTGGCAGGGTTTAATGATAAAAAGCCCTGTAACGTACCAAACACGAGCGTACCGTTGGGCTGTTTTAAACACGTACCCTCAGAGAAGCCGCTTTGCGGCAAGCCATCATAAGAGTCATAATTTTTAAAAGTATTACCTGCTATATTAAACTTAGAAAGCCCCTTTTGTGTAGCTATCCACAAGTTTTGTTTATTATCTTCTACGGTGCTTAATATAAAATCATTCGGCAAGCCATCGTCAATAGTGAAAGATCTGAACCTTAATGATCTGATAGGGTCATTCCCAATGGCCAGGTTTAAGCCCCCGCCCGATGTAGAAAGCCACATTCTGTTTTTAGTATCGCGGTAAATAAACTGTATATCGTTATTACCAAGGCTTTGCTTGTCATCCGGTATTTTATTGTAGCGGGCATAACGTATTTTTGTATCATTAGCTATCGCCGTGTTTGCTATAAGCAGGCCATCTGTTGTGCCTATCCATAAGTTACCTGCGGCATCCTGCTCCAGGTGCCGTATTTTTTGATACAGTATTTTTGGATAGTTTTTAAACAGATTTTTTGCACTGTTAAAACGGGTTTCATGGTTAGTTGTCACAGCCTGGTTTAAACCAGATCCGTAAGTACCTATCCATAGCCTGTTTTGCTTATCTTCCAAAATTGTGTAAATGATATGGCTGCTTAAACTGTTCGCATCGCTGTTGTCAACGTAATGGCTAAGCTGGTATTTAGTGCAACTGTTATCAACAGGTTCGGCTTTATATAGCCCATTACCTTTTGTGCCTATCCACATTGTACCTGTATGGTCTTCAAGTATGCAATAGATCTGGCCTATTACATTATAGGGTTCATTTTTAAACAAACCGGTAATTTCATGGCCGTTTTCAAAAACATAAAGCTTTCGTTTACTACCCACCCAAAGCCTGTTTTTACGGTCGGTATACACCGCCCTTACATCATTATCCGATTTTATCAGTGAGTTTTTAACCAAGGGCTGCAAGTTAAAATCGTTTTCCAGGAAAACGATTTTGTCAATCCCTCTGTCTTCGGTGCAAAGCCATAAAATTCCGGCCTTATCATAATATTGATAAATAACCTTGTTAGAAAACTGGTAATCGGGTAACGACGGGTTATTAAAAAACGGATCGATAGCATCAGTTTGGGTATTGTAATATCCAAAGCCACCGCCCTTTATATTCGCCCACAGGTGCCCCGCATTATCTTCAAAAATGTTATAATACTGCGATCCGTTAGGATAATCAGAGTATATATGTTGGGTAAAGCGTTTTAGTTTATTAGTTGCAGGGGCGTACTTGATAATGCCATGGTATTTGGGTTCTATCCAAACCAAACCGCCCTTATCTTCATAAATTGAGTAAATGCCCGAAGTATCAATTTTTATTGTTGATAAGATATTAAAATCAACATTATCAAGCACCAACAACTTACCGCCCGATGTTGAACAATAAACAACATTTTTTTTTGCAGATATGCATGCGGCGTTTATTCCTTCATTAGCAGTGATATTTTTTAAAGCAAAGCGCTTTTGCCGTTTGTGATAAGCGATAAGGTTACCGTTAGGTGTGGTAAATACAATTTGTGTATTACTTTCGGCCATAGCGTTAACAGAATAACCGGAACTGTAGGGGTTATTAGTGCTATGGTATATCCTGTCTGTACCGGGCGAAAGCTGGCATAATCCATCCGGCGTGCCAATCCATATATTGTGTTGCTGGTCTTCCTTAAAAAAACTTATTTTGTTTGATGGCAAATGCCTGTCGCCACTCAATTCTTTGGCATAACGGTAAGCGCTATGCTGCGAGCCTGATTCAGAGAGGGCTACCACGCCTTGTTTTTCGCTCAGCAACCATACTATGCCCCCGCTGGTAACGGTCATTTTTTCGAAAACGTATTTGGTAAATGGCCTTTCCTTAAACAAGCTGGCTATGCCAATAAATTCGCCGGTTTTTTTATCAAACCGGTATACCTGCCTGTCGTCAGCACGCACCCATAAATAATTGCCCTGGCCTTCAATAATTTCGTTTACCCTGTTATTCTTTAAACCGGTATTATCACCCGCGTATGATTTAAATGTGATAAAGGTATGCCCGTCAAAGCGATCCATACCATCCCAGGTGCCAAACCACATAAAGCCGTCCCTGTCCTTTAGCATGCAGGTCACCTTTTCGTGCGATAGCCCGTCTTCGGTAGAGTAATGTTTTAACTGGCACTTTAACACCTGTGCATTGGTGCCTGTGGTGCAGTAAAGCAGTATAAAAAAGATTAAAGTAAATTGTTTATACATGCGCCTGGTACCTGTTTCTTTCAATGTCCGCCGGGCAATAAAGCCCATTCCAAAAAGTAAAAAATCAAATTTTAACAAATCAATCCGAAGATAATATTAAAGAATCGGTTAGGATGAGAATTGGTTTGCAGCAATCAAAATTGACCTGTATATCAAAGTTCGACCATCGGTTTTACAGGTTATTGAAGGTTGTTAGCTAATTATTGTACTATTTTATCATTGATTGCTTTTTGAATTAATGGAGGCTGTTTTTTAACGGACAGTATTAAGAAACGGATACGATTTTCAACCTATTATACCAAATTTTCTACCTTTTCAGGTCAGTGATAGCCTCATTTTTGTATCAGGCTTTTTTTAAGCACCAATTATAACCGGGCACCAGTTGCACAAAAATTTAGGGCGCTAAGCTTAATGAATAAAGCAAGGCGAAAATTGTTGGCGTATTGCAGTAACCTGCATAATGCTCTCCCAATTTTTCTACCCTATGTGATTTGGGCTAAATGAGTATAAACACCAATTATTAAACATAAACTATGAGCAAAAAATTACTCTCACGAAAAGTTTCACTGAAAAAAGGAGTGGCTCTGCTTATTGCCCCTGTTTCTTTATTACTTGCGCTATCAGCACAAGTGTATGCTGTCAGTACAAACAACTTGCGTAGCACGGCAATGATCAACAATGTTGCTGATGTGCAGTTAACAGGAACGGTAGTTGACCAAAAGGGCGAAACTATGCCAGGCGTTACCATCAGGGTTAAAGGTTCATCTAAAGTAACCTCTACTGATGTTAACGGCGTTTTTAAAATAAGCCTTAGCAATGGCGAGAATGTATTGGTTGTTACTTTTATCGGCTATAAAACCCAGGAGGTTTTGGTAAGCGGTAAAACGTCGGTTAAAATAATTTTGGAACCGGGTACCTCCTCACTGGATGAAGTGGTGGTAATAGGTTATGGCACTATAAAGAAAAGAGACCTTACAGGCGCCGTTTCTTCTGTTAGTGGCACTGATATATCCATGAACCCCGTAAGCAATCCTCTGGAAGCCTTACAAGGCCGCGTAGCAGGCTTAGATGTACAACGATCAAGCGGGCAAGCCGGGGCTGCCCCGGTTATGCTGATACGTGGTAATAGATCTGTTTATAAAAACGATCCTACCAAACCTAATCAAAGCGGAACGCCATTATACATTGTTGATGGTATACAGGGTGATCCAACCTCCATTAACCCCGATGATATAGATCGTATAGACGTTTTAAAGGATGCATCATCAACCGCTATTTATGGCTCGCAGGGTGCTAATGGCGTTATTATTATCACTACAAAAAAAGCCAAAGCTGGTCAGGCTACAATCGATGTGGATAGTTACTACGGCATTAATGGTTTTGCATCATACCCAAAACCTTTACAGGGTGATAAATGGATACAATACTTACAAGACAGATATTTTGCGGCAAATGGTAAATACTCTACAGACATTATTAGCGATGTAAATTTACCCGGCTATGCCAGGGCGCCTGTTCAAAACGGGGATTATGTAGATTGGGTGCATGAAACCCTGAAACGCGGCGCTCAACAAAATCATCATATTGCCATACGCGGCGGATCTGAAAAGGTACAGGGGTATTTTTCACTGGGTTTAATAGATGAAAAAGGTATATACAAAGGTGATGAGGTGAAAAGCTACAACGCAAGAGCCGGCGCCGATGTTGAGTTTAATAAATTTATTAAAGCCGGTATCCAAAATACCTTTAACCTGCGTGATGGTTCTACCAGCAGCAGTGTTGTAAATAAAGCTTACGGTATGCTGCCTATTGGTACGCCTTACAATGCCGATGGCAGCGTTAACCGCTACCCTATAGGCGATGGCGTTACCCCCAGCCCAATAGCTAATTATGAGCCGGGTGTGTATCGTAATGAAAGTAAATTTTTCTATATGGCCATCAATCCTTACCTGGAGATTCATCCCATTTCAAATTTGTCAATACGCTCCAACCTGACACTTAACCTGGGATATACCCGTAAAGGAACTTTTGAAAACGAGAACTCTTATCAAAGCCTTTCCCAGGCGCTTAATTACAAGCAGGCCAGTTACAGCACCCAGTTGAATTACGGCTATATCTGGGAAAATATTATCAACTATAATTTAACCCTTCTTAAAGATCATACTATAACCTTAACGGGCATTACCTCACTCAGCGATTCAAAAACTGAAAAATCTGCCATAGCGGGCCAGGGTTTGGATTATGATGATTTTGCTTTTTATAATATGGGTGCTATATCACTTGTAACAAATAAAAGCAGTGAATTTAGCGGGCAAGATAGGTTATCGTTTGCCGGCAGGCTTAACTACAGCTATAAAGGCAAATATTTGCTTACCGTTACGGAGCGTTTTGACGGAGCTTCGCAATTGGTTAAGCAATGGGCCCAATTTCCATCTTTTGCACTCGGATGGCGCATTAGCGAGGAAGGTTTTATGAGAAATACCAAAAATTGGTTGAGTAATATGAAACTGCGGGGAAGTTATGGTATAGTAGGTAACTCAAATATTGATCCATACTCCAGCCAGTTAAAAGTAGTTTCTAACTCGGCGTCAACGCCATTAACGTTAGGTGGCTCTGCTACGTTGCCTATCTACGTTTTATCACAAACAGTTAACAGCCCGGATCTTACCTGGGAAAGATCATACAATACCAATGTGGGCCTGGATATGTCGTTCTTTAACGACCGTTTTGAATTTGTTGCTGAAGCCTATTATACCGATACCCGTGGCTTATTATATGATTTGCCGCTGCCTTCAAGTTCCGGCGGATTTGATGCCAAAAATGTTTACAAAAAAACCGCGAATGTTGGTAGTTCAACAACCCGGGGATTTGAGTTGACTGCATCAGGGCAACCTATCCGCACCAAAGATTTTAAATGGAACTCTACCTTGACTTACACCCGTGCAGAAGAGCGCCTTACCAGCCTTGATCTGGGTAACTCGGTTACCGCTTCGCAATTGATATCGCTAAATTTATTTATCGGAAGTCCGCTCTATACGCTTTATGGCTATAAGAAAATTGGTATATGGCAAACGGACGAAAAAGACGAAGCTGCTAAATATGGTGCCAAACCTGGCGATATGAAAATAAGAACAGTTCCTATCATCAACAGCAGTGGTGTATCGGATGAAGGCGTGCATACTTATAATGTTAACAATGATAAGCAGGTAGTTGGTCATCAAAATCCCGATTGGTCGCTTGGCTGGCAAAATACGTTCACTTACAAAAATTTCGACCTGAATGTTTTTATAAACATGCGTTACGGCCAAACCATCAATGCGCAAATTTTGGGTTATTACAACAGTACCGCCCAGCCTGAAACTTACAATTATTGGACACCAAGCAACCCAAGTACTGATTTTCCGCAGCCATCTACAGGCAGTACCATCAATTCAACCTCAGCAACAGGTTTTGGTGCAGGTTTATCCCTGGTTGACGGCTCGTACATCAAGATCAAGAATTTAACCTTAGGTTATACATTGCCAAAGAAAATTGGTTCGAAGGTTGGCTTATCAAGGTTGAGGGTTTATGGCACAACCTATAACCCGTTCATTTTTACCAAAAGCAATATGTTAAAAGGGGTTGACCCCGAATCGGGCGGAACGGATTCTTTTCCGCTGTACAAACAAATTGTGTTTGGCCTTAACCTAACCTTTTAATTAATTAAAAATATAACAATGAAAAAATTATATAAAAGAGTGCTAATTGCCTTCGCGGTTATTTGCAGCCTCAACTTATTTTCATGTAAAAAAGTGTTGGACGAGTATAACCCCAGCGGTGTTACGCTCGATTTGGCTTATAACAATAAAACCGGGTATGAGGGTTTAATTAATGCCTGCTACACCGATATGTATTTCTTTTACGGAAAGGTTGATTGGATTGGCCCCTCTGAAATGGGGACGGATCTTTGGCAGGGATTTAGCTCAACAGATAATGGGTTAACAATATACGACAATACCCTTAATACAGGCTATGGCACTATAAAAACGTGTTGGGGTGGCTGGTATTCTTGTATTAACCTTTGCAATACCGCAATATCATATTCAAAAACTGTTAAAGGATACGCTACCCCTGCCGATGTAAATGCCAAAGTTGCCGAAGCCTATTTTATGCGTGCCTGGTGTAATTTTAATTTGGTAGAGCAATTTGGCGGTGTTGTTTTACGTACAGAATCATCTGCTGTTACCGGTGTAGAACTCGCGCCTGTGCGCAGCAGCGAAACCGCGTTTTATGATCTTATTATTTCCGATCTTCAATTTGCCTGCGCAAATTTGCCCCTTAGCCAAACATTACGTGGCAGGGTAGCAAAAAAAGCGGCTTACGCCATGCTGGCAAAAGCATGCCTGCAACGTACCCGTTTGGGCGATGTTCAAAAATACGCTAAAATGGCGCTTGATGCGTCGGAAGAACTGATCAATAACCAGGCAAAATACGGTTGTGCACTTTATCTGAGCGATGCTGCCAAATCGGGTTTTGCTAAAGAGTTTGATAACAAAAACAACAAAAACAATTCCGAATTTCTGTGGGTACAAGCTATAGATGTTAACGGTAACAACCCCGATTTCTTTAACCGTGGCCGTACACACCAATACTATTTGCCGGATCTTGGTGGCAAAGGTTTAGACTGGGGACAAAGCGGTACCAGTATTTTGTACGGCCGGGCAAACGCAAGGCAATACAAACCCAGCAGCTATTTGCTTACAAAAATATTCGACCCGCGCGAAAACACACCCGACACCCGTTTTGCCAACACATTCTTTTATAAATTTTATGCCACAAACGATAAGTTGATTACCCCGGCTATTGTTACAACTTATCAAAAAGATCCTTCGCTTGCAAACAAAACCATATTAGGCACCGCGGCATTTTACAGCGGACCCGATTATTATTTAGGTACGGGAGCAACCCTCGAGGAAGAAAAAAACATGACAAATGATGCCGGTTTATCGGTTTTTACACCCAACTGGAATATACCGGCAGCAACAAAAAAGAGTATGCTTTGTCTTGTTGCCGATCCGAGCGATTTGTTTGATGCTACCGGCGCTTACAAAACAACCGTACCCGCAACCGAGGTTAACCTGACAAGTATTTTCCCTGCATTGCGTAAATTTTCGGGCAAGTTCTATTCACAAACTAACCAACAATGGTTGGGCGATTTTGGTATCCTGCGTTTAGGCGAAACCTATTTGATAGCTGCCGAAGCCGCGCTTTTATTAAATAACGACCAGGCAAAAGCTGTAGGATATGTAAATACAATAAGAAAACGTGCCGCGCTAACAACCCGCGAATCAGAAATGGTTGCATTGCCATCTGAGATGACAGTTAGCTACATTTTGGCCGAACGCGGAAGGGAACTGGCCGGCGAACACACCCGCTGGATAGATTTGAAACGTACCGGAAACTTATCCAAAACGTATTTGCAAGCAACTAACCCTATTGTAGCTGTAAATTTTGATCCGAATAAACATATAGTAAGACCTATTCCGCAATCGTTCCTGGATGCAATTGTAAATGCCAAAGATTTTGGAACGAATGGTTATTAGCAAAACAATGGTATACAACCAATAACAATGTTTAGCTAATGCTGGTGATTGGTTCCTGCATTATTTTCTCATAATTTGGTTTGCAAGCCTGTAAGAAATTACAGGCTTTGCTATTTTATAAAATTTAAAAAAGGATAAGGCATAAAAATGGCCCGCGATACTACGGGCCATTTTTATGATATGAAGAAAATATTACCTGCTTAAATTAAGCAGGCATTTGCTGCCCGGGGTTGTATTGTTGCTTATACTCGAACGGTGTAGTTTTGGTGATCTTTTTAAAATGGCGGTAAAAGTTTGATATGTTGTTAAAACCACATTCATAGCATATCATAATTGTTGATCGCTTATTTTCTATCAACAACCGGCATGCGTGGCTTATGCGTATCTCGGTTAAAAAATCAGTATAAGTTTTATTCATCATCAGTTTAAAATATCTGCAGAATGAAGTAGTACTTAAATGACATATTGAGGCAACTTCTTCCAGCGAAATATCCCGGCGGTAATTGGCCAGCGTATGCGAACAAACTTTGTTAAGGCGTAATGTTTCGCTTTCGTTTGACTGATAGTATTCATTTCGCGATAGGGTAATGTTGGCGTATTCATCCGTTTCGGCCAGTATCTTCAGTATCGAAACCAAAATTATTATCCTGTCAAAATTTTCCGCGGTCAATGCCTTTTGCATTAATTCAATTACCCTTACTTTGGCAACACCTTCTATCATCAAACCATTTTTTGCTTTTTCAAATAATTTAGGCAACAAGTACGCTTCGGGTAATTGTAGTAATTCGGCGCCCAGGCAATCCGGTAAAAAGTGCATCACAATAACCTCCACATTCAAGTTAGGGTTATTGTTAAAATATTCGTCTTTACTGCGCCATGAGTGTGGCAGGTTTCCGCCAACCAAAACAAGTTCGCCGGGTAAAAAATTGCGGATATTATCCCCGATAAACCTCACCCCTTCGCCACGGATAACATAGTGTAATTCCAGTTCAGGATGGTAATGCCATATGCCACGGAATGATGATAAAATATCATGTCGTACGTTAAAACAATTTTGTGGTTTTAAATCAATTTTCAGGTAGTGCGGCTTCATTAAATTCAGGCTTTTTTAAGATTTAAAATTTATCGTTTACCGAAGATGGTTTTTTATGTTTTTCTACTTAAAAATAATAAAATTTATACGGATTTATAAATAAAATCAGATTTATTTTTCAATTAAATATAGCGCTGTTGTTTAATGATAAAATTGTACAAAGAATAGACAAATGAGAGTAAAGAATAACATAAATGATACATTAAATTTGCTTAAGCCAATAAAAAATGAGATAAACCGAAATTGATTTCTGATTTATTACCTATGTCTATAGTGTAGTAAAGCAGGCTTATTTATTGCTTATTAATTCATAATTTATAAATATTATATTTTATGATATTTGAAAAATATTGCCTTGAAAATTGCTTTATACAGGTGCTTTTTAGTACGTAAACAAGGTTGAAATATTAACAATTCAATACCCATAAAACAAACAGGTGATAAGCCGGAATTGAACAGGTTTTATTTCTTTGAATTGAGCTAAAAATATACTGTGAAATTGTTGTCAAGCCCCGGATATCCTGGTATCTGGAATTGCAAAATATAACCCCGTTCTGCTTTTTTATAACCCAATTATAGCCACCAAAAACAAACACGAATGAGAATGAGATTTTTACCAAAACTAATGGGCCTTTTCTTGTTGACCCTGCTTTTTTGCGCATCCTCGTATGCGCAAATAGTTAAAGTAACAGGTGTTGTTAAAGACGACACGGGCCAACCGATGCCTGGTGTTAATGTAAGCGTTAAGGGCAAGCCCAGTAATGTATCAACCAATAAAGATGGTATGTATGTTATACAGGCCGACCCTGCAAACGATGCTTTAGTATTCTCTTTTATCGGTTACAAAAGGCAAACCATAAGCCTCGATAAAAGGGCTACGCTGAACGTTTCCATGGACACAGATCAGGGTAAACTTGATGAAGTAGTAGTTATAGGATACGGTACTAAAAAAAGATCGCAGGTAATTGGCGCGGTAGCAACCATTAATGCGGAAGAAATTGCTGATGTACCTTCACCGGATATTGCCGGTGCCTTGCGTAACCGTATTGCGGGCGTGGGGGTTAGCGCGGTATCAGGCGCACCGGGTGCGGCCATTTCCTTAAACATCAGGAGTGCTCGTATATCAGGTACAGCAGCTACCGTAGGCGCTACTACAGAGCCATTATATGTAATTGATGGTATCACATCATCACAAAGCCAGTTTGATATGCTGGACCCCTCAATGGTTGAAGACATCACTATTCTGAAGGATGCTTCTGCCGCTATTTATGGTGCCAGCGGCTCAAAGGGGGTAGTGCTTGTTACTACCAAAAGAGGTAAAATAGGTAAACCTAAATTTAGTTATAATGGCTACGTGGGTTATAATGACGCCAGCCGTAAAGCCGAAATGATGTCAGCTTATCAGCTGGCTCAGACAATTAATGATATGTATGATCAGCAGGGATTTAAAAGTGAATCGGGTTATTTTACCAATGCGGATCTGGAATATTTAAAAACGCATAATTACAAAAGTTGGTTTGACGAAATATGGCAGGCATCTGTAGTTCAAAGGCATAATTTAACGATGAGCGGCGGTACAGATAAGCTTACATTTTTTGTAGGAGGCTCTTTTCAAAATAATAATGCAAACTACAAAGGAACTTACTATAACCAAAAATATAGCATGCGCAGTGGCATCACTGCAACCTTTTCTGAGTCTTTTAAAGCCGATATTGGTTTTAACATAAATTATAATAAGCAGTACACTAACCTGCCGGTAGGCGCCAGCGATCAGAATTATGTAACAGCGCTGCTGGGCGTGCCTGAATGGGTACCATTGCAAATGAATGGATTGCCGGTAAACTTTAACAGTGTGAAAAATCCGCTGGCGCAGGCACAGTCAGGCTTTTATGACTATTCAACAGCATCCAGCTATACCTTAAACACATCTTTAATATTTACCCCCAAGGCTATACCTGGGCTAACCTTACGTGCTCAAATCGGTCAAACCAGTAGCTGGGGCGGCGGAGAGAAATACGAGGCCCCGTACAAACAATACACCTTTGCAACATCAGGTAGCAACGGCTTGTTTTACAGAGACTCGGTTACATCTGTATCAGACGGTGTGTCAATGGCAAGCTCAAGGCTTACCCCTAAATTAAGCAAAGGCACAAGCTACCAGGGTAACATAACCCTTAACTATGCCAAAACATTCGGTAAACATAGTTTCAGCGCGCTTGTTGGTGGGGAGCAATCTCAGTCGAACAGTTCAGGCCTTAGCGTTTACTGGACAGGCCAACAGGTTGCTAATCAAACAGATTTTTGGGCCTTTAATGCCGCTGCATTCACCAATAATGGATACAGTTTGAGTGAAAGCCTGAAGCAATCTTTTTTCGGTCGCTTTAGCTATGATTATCAAAAGAAATACCTGATTGATGGTGTAGGCCGTTTTGATGGCTCAGCCAACTTTGCTAAAGGGAATGTTTGGGGCTTTTTCCCTAACGTAGGTGTAGCATGGATAGTATCCGAAGAGAATTTCTTTAAAAATGCATCAAAGCTCAACTTCGTCAGTTTCCTTAAAATAAAAGCCAACATAGGCTTAACAGGCGATGATCGTGTAGATAATCGTTTATGGCAAGCTAACTACTCGTTAGATTTAGTAAATGGTGGTTATTTATTAGGTAATGCAAGTGCTATAGGCCCATCGTTCAATCCAAGCAAAATACCTAATCCTGATATTACATGGTCAAAAAAACGCACATATAATATAGGTTTGGAAACAGCCTTCTTCAATGGCAAACTTTCATTCGGGTTTGATTATTTTCATGATTATACTTATGATGATTTTGATAAGAATAACGATTCAAACTTCCCTCAATATGCAGGTTTTGCTGCTCCGGTAATTAACCATTATGAGCAACATACTTATGGTACAGAGTTTACATTTGGCTATAACGGCAAATTAGCTAAAGATTTTACCTTTAGCAGCAGTTTAAATTTTGGCTTTACCAACGGTTATACCAGCCAGGTTTATGGAAACCCGTTCCAGTTATTTGAGAACACACCCGAAGACTGGCAAATAGAATTAGGTACTAACCGTAACGTTTACAATAGCTCTAATATTGGGTTGATTGCAAAAGGTATACTGAGAACACAAGCTGATGTTGACGCGTTGCTGAAACAATATCCTAACTATACATTACCTAACGGCAGCGCTAACGTAGTGCCCGAAGTAGGTTGGTTGTATTATGAGGATACCAACGGTGATGGTAAAATTACCGATAAAGACCAGGTGCCGCTTTATAAAAATGGTACTGATCCTATTATTACTTTAGGCTCAACCCTAAGCTTAAACTATAAAGGCTTCCAACTCAGAACCAACTTTGTTGCTAAAATAGGCGGTCATGAAATGCTTGACTCAAAAGTAGTAAATGATAAACCGAGCATAACCCACAACGTACCTGCTATATGGGGCGATCACTGGTCGAGATCAAACCCTAATGGCAAGTTCCCAAGCATAACAGACCCTACATCTGGCCTCGAATCAAGTTTTTGGATGGTTGACGCAACGATGATACGTATCAACAATATGTCGTTGGCTTATACTATACCAGCCAGCATATCTCAACGCGCCGGTATCTCAAATCTGAGGTTCCTGCTTACAGGCAATAACTTATGGGTAATTAAAAATCCACAACCATTTAAAGATCCATATTCCGGGCACATGGTTGATTATCCAACCATCAGAACTATTCAATTAGGCTTCGGCTTTGGTTTCTAAAATATTTTTCACATGAAAACAGTAAAAACTAAATACAAAAAAATAACCAAAAACATGGCTGCGCTATGTGTGGTTGCCCTGGCAGTTGCCGGTTGCAAACAAGACTTTATTGTACCATCGCATGATAAGATAGCCGATGAGGTATTGTGGCAGGATCCGGGTGCTGTTGGTTTGTTTCTTAACGGTACTTACCTGCTAAATATGCCGGATTATCCGTTAGAATCGACCCCTTTTATCTGGGAGTTTGCAAGCGATGAAAGCATTGGATCTGTAACTGATGGTAGCTTGAAAAAAGTAATGGGTATTGGCTCATACATTGGTGTTAACGATGTAAAAATTATTGCTAACAAACCCCAGGGTAATAACAGGGGCGATAACAGGTATTTTGATATAGCCCGCTGTAACCTGGGGCTTTACAATGTTCCTACCAGTCCGTTTACTAAGGATATTAAAGATCAGTATATGGGCCAGTTTTTTGCATTGCGTGCAATTGCTTACTTTGAACTGACCAGGCTTTACGGTGGTGTTCCGCTTAATTTAAAACCACAAGATCCAACTAATGTTGACTATTCAGGCCGTAAAAGTGCTAAGGAATGTATTAATGCCATTGTGAGCGACCTGGACAGCGCAGCAGCAAGATTAGCTAATGCCAATTTCAGAACAGCAGTGGATTGGGGCCGCCTGGATAGGCTTGCCGCCTTATCTCTTAAAGGAAGGGTATTATTAACATGGGCCAGCCCACAGTTTAACCCGGTTAATGATGGTTTACATCCATACGATGCAACACGCTGGACAACAGCTTTAAAGGCAAATGAAGAGGCTTACAATTTATGTGTAAACTCTGGCCTGAAATTGATGCCGTATGCCAATATATTTACTACAGAAGGGCCAGGTAATACCGAAGCTATTATAGTAAAAGAATACTCAAGCACGCTTGAAAAAAAATATAACGGAGTTGAAACAAGGGTACGCCCGGGTGGTGTTGCCGGTGGCTCGCCTTCAGATTATTATGTAGCATCGCAAGCCATGCTGGATGCTTATCCAATGGCAGATGGTACCCCGGCTTTGGCCTCGGATGGCGTTACGCCCATAAATGGTTATGACCCGGATATGTATTTCTTAAATCGTGACCCGCGTTTTGCCCAAACCATCGCTTATAATGGAGCACAATGGAAGTTGAGTGGTATAGCTAACCGTACACAATGGAACTATACTGCAGAGATTGACGGTGGCGGTGGTAAGCCGTTTTACTGTAAGCGCTTCTCTAACCCGGATGTAGTACCCCCATTTACAGTTGTAGGTGATAAAGGAGCCGGTGGTGTAGACTGGATTGAACTACGCTTTGCCGAAGTGTTGATGAACTATGCAGAATGTTTAAATGAAACCGGCGATTTGACAGCATCTAAAAACCTGATTAGAGATTTACGCAAAACACGTGGCATTGTAATTGGCGCTAATGATTATGGCCTCAACCTGGCTACCAACAAAGACCAAATGCGCGATCTGATCATGAATGAGCGTATGGTAGAATTTGCATTTGAGGGTAAACGCGGCTGGGATTTAAGAAGAACAAGGAGACTGGATAAGCTAAATGGTAAATTTTTGTATACGTATGGTGAGCAAATTTATCCTATAGATACCAAGAATGCGGTTTATATAGCCAAAAAAGCAACGTTAGAAGAAATTATACCCGGCCAAAGTACCCTTCGCAGGCGCGATACCTTGCAGGTATCTAAAAGGAGCAGTTATCGGTATTTCTTCCAGCATCCAACTGTTAGTACAGGCGCAAACAGATTTGGCGATTTGACTAATCCGATTGCTGTTCCTGCAAACCAGTGTTATTTCTGGCCACTACCAACGGCATTTTTACAATCATCACCAACGTTAGACCAAACAATTGGTTGGGAAAACGGAACTTTTGATCCATTAAAAAATTAACAATGAAAAAAAATATTTCACTTATAATCATTATAGGCTTTGCCATAGTTTTTGGCTCTTGTAAAAAAGAGGGGCCAAACATCTTCAATATGTTCACAGACGTTAAAGTTGAATTTAGCAATGCTGATCCACGCAATATTGTAGATTATAAACAGGTTAAAGTAGGCGACGAGGTGTGGATTGATTATACCATAACATCTGACAAAGACGATATGTATGGTGTGTACCTGCTGGAGGTAGGTAACTCTACCCCGGTACTTAAAACCGTGCTTGATCCAACTATGCGCAGGGTAGCTACAGGCCATATTGTGCTTAACCCGGCCCGCACAGGTTTAATTAGCTATCGCATTTACCCTGTAGATAAGATAGGCGTTTACATGGGCGATGGCTATAAAAAGCTTACCATAGAGGTGATAAACGATTTAAGTTTTGTAACCGAGCGATATGCCGAAATACCTAACCCTTACATCAAAATTGATTCGTTAACCGGGAACTATAATTACGTTTATCCTATTTCAATTCCAAATTATGCTGCTACCGCACAAAGTTTCTTTTCGTTAACTGATGCACAAGCTTATTCGTATACAGATGGTGCAGCCAACTCGGCAAAAATAGACCTGGGTATATATTACAAACCAACGGTAACAAGAACGGTAAACGCTACTACGGGTGTTGTTACAATTACTAACGTTGCTCATTATTATTTTTATTCACCAGGGGTTTCACCATCACCGGTACCTCCAACCCTCGGATTTAATTTTTCAGGGTGGACTGCAAAAGGGACTACCTTTAGTGCAGCCCAGGCAAATACGGTATTTACAGGTTTTAAAACCGGGCAACAAGTTGCTGCTGCCGGTGCAAAAGTAGCCGTAAACCTTACTAACCCGGAGTTTGTAGCTGGTAGTGCCTACTATTTTAAAACTACAGACGGTAAATATGGTATAATATGGGTTCATGACAATGGCTTCGACAGAACACGTGACAGGCCTTATGCTAACTTTTGGATAAAAATGCAGATGTAGTACAAAAATATATTAGTAATAATATAACCTCAATGGCATTGTCCCTAACTCCGGGCCGGCTTGTGAAAAAACAATTCACTCGCCGGCCCGGATTGTTAAAAAGACTTTTCCCCGTAACAGAAATGATACCAACACGCGCTCACATCGATCTTAAATTTGCTTCTTCTGCTTTTGATAAACAATAAATAATTATGAAACATTACACAACCCTGTTTGGTATTGCTTTAAGCCTGCTGTGCCCCGCTTTACTATCAGCTCAATCATCATCCCCAATTTTAAAAGTTGATTTAAACACAGCAGATCGTACTGCCCGTGAGGTTAATGAGCTTGGCTTTACTGCATGGCCAATTAAAGCAGGCATGGCCGATACCATAACCTTAAAGGGGATAAAAATTATATTTACTAAGAAAGGCGAAAACGGCACAGGCCTTATCGCGGGTTATTATAAAACAGCAGTGCAGGCACCTTATTATGCCCGTTTGGCAGGCGATGGCTTGTCGGTAAAAAATGGTAGTGCCGGTGCGCAGATAGAAATGCGCATCATTGGCCTTCCTGCGGGCCCGCATACATTGCTTACTTATCACAATAATATTGAAGGTAACAAACCTAATGTGTTTGCACCTATCAACATTTACGTCAACGGAAAATTACAGTTTGATAAGCTTACCCCCTCTTTTCGCGTACACGAAAACTCAGATAGTAAATCGGCATACCTGAAATTTGAAACTCAAAAAGGTAAAGATGTTGTTATACTTTTCGAGGCAGACCCCACATCAGCTGCAACTAATAAAAATATCATCATCAATGGATTTGAGCTTAACACACCCAATGTTATTGATATGGCACGCCTGCCCCATCCGCTGAATGCCGATGAACATGCTGACGCTGATAATAATAACCTGCAGTTAAGCTGGGCAGCGGCAAACAATGCAGCATCGCACGATTTGTATTTCGGTACCGATTCTGCATCCGTGGCTACGGCAACCCATGCATCAGCATTATTTAAAGAAAACTTAAAGAAAACTGCATACGCCATTGGTAAAGTATACAGTATGCTTAGCTATTACTGGCGTGTAGACGAAATAGACGCTTCCGGAAAATTGACCAAAGGTAATGTCTGGTATTTCAGGCCGAGGCAACTTGCTTTTACTGATGCCGAAGGTTATGGCCGTTTTGCGCGTGGTGGCCGTGGCGGTAAAGTGGTTGAGGTTACCAACCTTAATGATGATGGCCCCGGCAGCTTACGCGAAGCCGTTACAAAGGATATTGGCCCGCGTACCATTGTTTTTGCAGTGTCGGGTATAATACAATTAAAATCGCGCCTGGTACTACGCGATAAGTATGTAACCATAGCAGGGCAAACAGCGCCGGGAAAGGGTATCTGTATCAGCAGGGCGCCGCTTGGCATTGTAGCTGATGACGATATTATCCGCTTTATGCGTGTTCGTGTTGGTACCGGCATAACTTATGATGGCATGGGCATTACCGGCGCCGATAACAGCATTGTTGATCATTGCTCCATAAGCTGGAGTATTGATGAAGCCTTTAGTTCACGTGGGGCGCATAACATTACACTGCAACGTACATTGATATCCGAAGCGCTTAACGTTGCCGGGCACGATCATTACGCGGTTGGTAAAGCCCATGGCTTTGCTGCGAGTATAGGCGGCGAGGTAGGTAGCTTTCATCATAACCTGCTGGCCAATTGCTCGGGCCGTAACTGGAGCCTGGCAGGCGGCGCGGATGGTGATGGAAATTATCTTGGTAAGATGGACATCCGTAACAACGTGGTGTATAACTGGGATACCCGCACTACAGATGGCGGCGCGCGCGAAGTTAACTTTGTAGGCAACTATTATAAACCAGGCCCATCAACTACATTTATGTACGCCTTAAACGCGCAGCATGAAGGTTATGGAGGTGGCAAACAGCAGTACTTTTTTGATGGCAATGTAATGCCGGGCCATTTTGATGAAAACAACCAAACTGCCGGACGCAAACAAACCGGCAAGGCCGACTATGAAACCTTTTTAAATAAAGAGTTTTTTATACCGTATGTAAAAACTCAAAGCGCTGTTGATGCCTATAAAGATATTTTATCTGATGTAGGCTGTAACCAACCTGTATTTGACGATCATGACATCCGCATTATTAACGAAACGGCTACAGGTACCACAACGTTTAAGGGCAGCAAATCGGGCAAAGCCGGTTTGATCGATTCGCAAAATGATGCGGGCGGCTGGGAAGATTATCCCGAAGTACATCGCCCGGTAACTTTTGACAGCGACCACGATGGTTTGCCCGATTGGTGGGAAAGCATCAAACAGTTAAATATTCACTCTGCAAAAGGCGACTTTGCAGATGCGACCGCCGACCCGGATAAAGATGGCTTTACAAACCTGGACGATTATTTGGAATGGATGGCAAAACCGCATTTTGTTACAGATGTAAACAAGCCTGTTGTTATTAACCTTAGGCAATTCACTTACGGTTATACTGATAAACCTGTATTTACCACATCGGCTGTTATAAATGGCAAGGTGAAAATGCAAAGCAATGGCACTGCTCAATTTGTGCCGGATAAAGCGGGCTTGGGTTCATTTAAATTTACAGTTACTGATGCCGCCGGCAGCACATTTACCAGGCAGATCAATATTGCAACAGGTACTGATATTTTAAAATAATTGTATAAACACAAAGGTTGTTTTTTTAACAACCTTTGTGTTTATTATATATAATGTGCTTGTGAGGTTAGCCTGCTTACTTATGTTTTTTTTATTGATAAGGGAGTTGGTAGTAGCACAAATACCGGCACCCGGAGGCTATGAACTGCATAAAGATATTGTTTACACAACAGCAGGCAACTGGCAGGGGCGGATGGATATTTATTCGCCGGCAACAACACCTAAAAAAGCATTACCGTTAATTATTTATATACACGGTGGTGGTTGGGTGCATGGCAGTAAAGAAGAAGAGAAATGGTTTAGTATATTTTTCAAGAAAGAATATGTAATAGCCAATGTAGAATACCGCATAGCAAACCAGGCGCCTGCACCCGCGGCAATACAAGATATTAGGTGCGCATTAATGTACCTGGCGCAAAACAACGCAAAATGGCATATTGATAAAGAAAGAATTGTTATTGCGGGTTCATCCGCCGGTGGCCATCTGGCTTTGATAGCAGGCTTGCTTCAAAATAATAACGTTTTTGATAATAATTGTACCCCGGTTCCATTACACATTGCCGGTATTATCGATAAGTACGGGCCAACAGATCTGGCCCAATGGGATGCCATGAAGAACCCGGGAAAGGCATCTTCATCATGGCTTGGGGGGCGGGGGAATGATTCAGTATTTGTGAGGTCATTATCTCCGGTATACTATGTTAATTATAATAGCCCTCCTGTATTAATTATTCACGGCGATGCTGACCATACCGTGCCTTACCAGCAATCCCTGCTGCTATTGGATAAACTAAAGGCTTTTGGTGTTAAAGTTGAAATGTATACTGCTAAAGGCGGCAGGCATGGCAATTTTAACGAAACGCAAAATAATGAGATAGAAAAACTGGCAAACGGTTTTGTAACTACCTGTACGCGAATATATTAAAAGATTCGTTTTTAGTACTTTCGCGATATATTTAAATCTTGGGTAAGTAACGGCAATGCTTATCTTATGGATTGCATTATCTGCTACCTCAAGCAGTCTTTTCTTTGCTATATGTATATTTAGTGTTAATATATTATAAATTAACGCTGTTTGTATTTTACATACTTTAAGTACTGTAATTAAGTAATTTATGTTAAATTTATTTATTGAAGTAATTTTACTTATTATATTATTTAGGTATTAATACTCTTTTTTAATAAATACTGCACCCCTACTTTTACAACGAAAATGGAACCCGGGAAATTCATTTTTATAATGTATTAGAAGTGGAATGCAGATACCACTCAAAAAAACGAGCCTACCTGCAAAGGCATACTTCAGGGGCGGATTTCGAAAAGCCAAACGAGTAGAAAAAAACTTAAACTAACATGTCAACAATTAATGTTTTAATCGCGGTAGATGGAGCATCATTAGCCTCACAAGTTTCTGATGGTAGCATTTCGGAAGGCTCAGCAAATTCACCAACTAATTTAGGGTCTTATGGCTCATCAAATGTTTTCATTTCAATGATAGCACCCAATAGCTTTGTTTGCAACAGCACTCAAGGGCAGTCTGAATTGCAGATCAGTGCAAATGGTGGTGATACCATTGAATGGGCTATAACAACGTTTGATAATAACTTTGATCAAACAGCATATTTATATGCAGGAGCTTTCAATCCGGCTACAGCTATAAATACACCTTTATCCTTTGCCTGCGGACAAGCCTATGCTTACCTTGCCTTAGGTAACCCGCCTTCAAGCAGTAATCCAACCAAATTTATAAACCAGGTGAGTACCGTTTCGGGCACAATACTGCAAATAGGTGTTACTATTCAATACACCTTATCTTTTGTTTTAGTAGATAATTCAAACGGTAATATTATTGGTCACTTTATGTGGGATCCGTTTATTGTTGTTAATTAATAACCACAAAAAAAAGCTGCTCCGTTTAATTGGCGCAGCTTTTTCAATTAACATTAGTTAGTTTAATTAAGCTTTAACTTTCTTAGCTGTTTTATTCAAATTCTCAAGTACCCTAAATTTTACCATATCAGTTATCAGCGCTAATGGTAGCGGTTTATCGATCGGGAACTGTACCGATCCTTTAGCATGTTTATACCCTGCTATCTCTTTCTTGAATTTCTCGATGCCTGAAGCTTTTGGATAAAAACCAATATGGTTGGCATAGCCTGCAAACCAAACCAACAGCCCATGCAATTTCATGGCCGGCATGCTGTAACTGATTACTTCTTCGGCCTGCGGTGCCGCTTTTTTAATGGTTTCGCGCACTTGTTGTAATAGCTTTTGGGTTTCAGTTGGGAAACCTGCTATGTACTCATCTATATCAACCGGTTTTTTCATAACTGGCATTTGGGTTTGATAGTGCAATATAATAAAAAAGCAACACCGGCATCAATAGTTGATCCGGAAAATATGTATCGGTAAAATTACGGTGCATTAGTTTGTCGCTTTGCAAAAGCTTCATTTATTGTTGCTTATATTTGGTAATAATGAAGCCTGCCTTAAAGTTTGTTTTATTTATCTCACTCCTGCTATCAGCATTTACCGGTTGGTCAACTTCTATTTTATTTCCGATGGATGACGTGCAGAAAGATCACCTCAAATCTTACGGTGTTGCCTTTTGGGTGCTTAAAGCCGGTGGCGAAGTTGACTGGCTGCTCAATTACCGTGGCGGCAGTTTTATGACCAAATATGATAAAAAGGTAGAAGACGAATGCAAGATACGCGGCGTAAGTTACGAGGTAATAAGCGATGCCGCTGTTAACCAAATCATCGCGCAAATAAATGATCCATCGGTAAATATGGACATTGTAAAGCTGGAGAAAGTGCCTAAAATTGCTGTTTACTCGCCAAAAAACAAAGGAGGCTTAGAGGATGCCGTGGTTTTGGTACTCAACTATGCCGAAATACCTTTCGATTATATATATGATGAAGAAGTACTGAAGGGCGATCTGAGCAAATACGACTGGCTGCACCTGCATCACGAAGATTTTACGGGACAGTACAGCAAATTCAGGAGTGGTGGCCGTGGTGGCTTTGGTAATGGTGGGCAAAGCCAGGGCGAATGGTATGCCGAAGACCGTAAAACCGAAGAAGCCAGGGCCGTTAAATTAGGCTATAAAAAGGTATCTAAAATGAAACTTGCCGTAGCGCAAACTATCCGCAGTTTTTGTGGTGGCGGTGGCTTTTTGTTTGCCATGTGTTCGGGGGCCGATAGTTTCGATATCGCGTTATCTGCCGTGAATACCGATATTGTTGATGTGAATTATGATGGCGACCCGCCTGATCCGAAAGCACAATCAAAGCTTGATTTTGGCCAAACCCTCGCCTTTCAAAACTTTGTTGTTGATGTTAGCCCCTACGGGCGGCAGTTCAGTAATATTGATGTATCGCGTACACGCCGTATTGATCAGGCGCATGATTTTTTTACCTTGTTTGATTTTTCGGCAAAATGGGATGTGGTACCCAGTATGCTTACGCAAGATCATGATAGGGTAATAAAAGGGTTTAAAGGGCTTGCAACCGCTTTTGATATCAGCAAGTTAAAGCCGAGCGTTACCATTATGGGCGAAATGAAGACCGCTAATGAGGCCCGCTATATACACGGCGAATTTGGAAAGGGCCAGTGGACATTTTACGGCGGACATGATCCTGAAGATTATCAGCATAGCCCTAACGAGCCGCCAACTGATCTTTCATTACACCCCAATTCGCCCGGTTACCGGTTGATATTGAATAATATCCTCTTCCCTGCGGCAAAAAAGAAAAAGCAGAAAACCTAAGTTAACTCCCCTTTTTTGTTGGCGCACTGTGGGCCACTTTAGTAAAGTTATAACTAATGGTGGCTGTAAAATTACGGTTAACAACGATATTGTAATTCTGGCGGTTAAAGTTATCTCCGGCAGTATAAGTGGAGTATTTGGTTTGGCCAAAAGGGTTAATCGCCATTATCCTAAGCCTGATCTTGTTTTTATAAAGTACTTTACGCATAGCCACACTCCCTGTTAACGAGCCTTTATTGCTCCCCTGTGCCGATGAGTTGGTGTAGTAGTTAAAATTACCTTCAAACGCGAGCCTTTTTGGCAGATCTATCTGTATGCCCGTTTTAGCCTGGAAGGTAATGCCGCTACGGTTAAGTTTGCTGTTGGTTAACGATTGATAAACCATACTGCCTACAGTGGCCCCTCCGTTAAGGTTAAACTTTTTATTGAGCCTGTAATTACCATAAAGGTTAAAAGTATAATACTGGCTTGAGCCCAGGTTATCATAAGTGCTTTGGTAAATGCTTGTACCTGCAGGTTGAGTGGTAATGCGCTCAATAATGCTGCTGGTGGTTGAATAACCAAGGCGCGGGTAAATTGCCCAATCCTGCCCAAAAACGCTAAAGCTCAAGTCAATTTGCTGTGTGTAGGATGGCGTTAAATTAGGATTGCCAAAGCTAAAGTTAACCGAATCTGTAGTGGTAACCTGCGGGCTTAAAGAATAGCTTCCAGGGCGGCCTATCCTACCATTATAACTTAAACCAACGGTGTATTTTTTAAACAACCTGCTTAGCGACAAGTTGGGGAATACATTAATATATGGCTTAATGGCGTATTGCTGTGATATGGTCGAGAGGTCGAAATTCATATCCGTCAGCTCACTGCGTGCACCTGCCCTGAAAGACCATTTATCGGCTATCCTTAAACTTAAGCTTGCGTATGCCGAATATATCTTTTCGTTAAAAAGGAAACGGTTGGTAAGGTTTTTATTGGTTTCGTATATGCTGGTTTTAAAATTGTAATTTTCAACATCCTGGTTATTATCGTTACTCAAACTGTTAATGGAAACACCGAAATCAACAGTGCTTTTTGATTTGCCTAATGGTTTATCATAATCAATTTTAAACTCAAAACCCCTGTTGGCAGCATCAACATCATATGTTTGGTCGAGCGGGGTTTTGCCTATTACAGGCATACCCAGCGAATCCAGATAGTGGCGCGCCGAAGCCCTGTTATTACCGGCAGAGTTATTACTGTATGTTAAGCTGGCATCAAGCTGCCCCCAGCCATTTCTTAATTTCAACGTATAACTACCATCCAAAACCACATTGACTGAACGGTTCTGATTGTTGTTGCTCTGCGTATTCAGTTTTCTTTGAACAAACGTTTCGTTAAGGTAAGCATCATCACTAAATGACGAACCATCAGAATTATTGAAGTTAAAGTTTGATGTTAGTTTAATGTTTTGTGTGGTATCAATATCCCAGTTAATCCCCCCGCGAAAGTTTTGGCCAAAGTTTTGCCCCCTCCTTGCTCCTTCCTGGTTATGGTAATTGGTATCGGGCAGGTAATTTTGGTTGTAGGTTTGGCTGCCTGCAGTGTTTTGGCTTTCACCGAAGGCATAGCTGCTGGTTAACGAAAACCCTTTACTGCGATAAGCCGTGTAAGCGTTGGCATTATAATTACCCAAAGTGCCCGCGTTTAATGATAGCGTACCATTCAGCCCAACTTTATAACCCTTTTTTAATACGATATTGATGATGCCCTCACCATCGGCCGAGTATTTTGCAGGTGGGTTGTTCATTACTTCAATCTTTTCTATCGCATCGGAAGGTAGTACATTCAGCAGGTCCGAAATGTTTGATGTCATGTAATCAGATGGTTTACCATCTATAAAAATGCGGGTATTGCGTTTGCCGGCAATGCTAATGTTGCCGTCAATATCCACATTAACCATAGGCACATTTTTTAAAATATCGGTTGCTGTGCTTCCTTCTGCCTGCAGGCTTTCGCTAACATTGTAGGTTATCTGGTCGGCAGTAACTTCGAGGGTTGGTTTCTTCTCGACTATTTTTACTTCGCTTAACTCCCCGCTCGCTTTTTTAAGGCGTATGGTGCCCAGGCTAAAATCGGGATGATCTGTGCTGAGGTCAACATCTTCAATAATTTGTTTCTCAAAACCAACGTAAGATATGCGGATGGTGTACTTTCCGTAAGGGATATTAACAAACTTAAAGTTACCGCCGTTTGATGTGGATATGCTTTTAAAAATAATATCGGTACCCT
The DNA here is from genome assembly GCF_019391655.1 of Mucilaginibacter rivuli. Lineage (GTDB taxonomy): Bacteria > Bacteroidota > Bacteroidia > Sphingobacteriales > Sphingobacteriaceae > Mucilaginibacter > Mucilaginibacter rivuli. Next base: position 75,282 of record NZ_JAHXPQ010000010.1, read on the forward strand.
GCTGAAACATGGACACACCTGCAAAATCTATCATCTCGCCAGTTAAACCATCAGATACTTTGCCGAATACGTTGCAATTGCCTGTAGCTTGTGCCTTTACTTTAAAAAAGCCAATAGTTATAAATAATGCAAAAAAGAGTAATGATTTTTTCAAATGCAGCAGAGGTTTACGGTACAAAAGTAGCAGTTATGTATAGTGGGGCAAAGCACTTTATGTATCATTTGTGTTGTAAACAAGCTTATTATATCAACACGTTTAAAGCGTGCGGAAACTTCACTTGGACTATGTATATTAACAATAGTTTATTTTTAAATTAAGTTTTTATACATTAGCCCTTACCTAATTACTGCTTACGGATGAAACCGCGTGTACAATGCCCTAATTGCCTTAGCTACAGGGTTATTATTATTACAAAAAACCACTACATTATCTTATCGGCAATAAGTGTAATAATAGTAGCTGTATGTGGTTTTTTAATACTCACGGGTAATGATGCCGGCCTGGCAGGGATAGTTATTGTAGGGGGCGCCATGACTACTGCCATAACAAGTGTTGTATTTTTGGTAAAGGTTTTCAGGTTTACCAAAGCTGATGCGATGTGTGTACGTTGCGGCTTTAAGTTCAAAACAGGTAAGTATTAACTTAATGTGCAGATACTCTTCTTTTGTTTATCCTTTCTTTACATTTATTATTCCGATTTATCAGCATATTTAAAGCATGAAAAGATATCTTTTACTTGCCGCCCTTGTATTGGCATTTATTAGCCTGAAGGCGCAAACCCCCGATACTGTTAAAATTGACAACCGTGTATACGCAACTGTAGAGAAACTCCCCACCTATCCGGATGGCATGTCGGCATTTTACTATTATATAAGCACAGCTTTACATTACCCGGCAATTGATCAGAAAAACCACGTTCAAGGGCGCGTTTTTGTAAGTTTTATAGTTGAGCGCGATGGTACTTTATCTACCATTAAAGTTTTGCGCGCGCCATCAGAAACCTTAGGCAAAGAAGGTGCACGCATTATATCACAATCACCTAAATGGATACCCGGTATGCAGGGTGGCAAAACCGTGCGGGTGCAGTTTACATTGCCTATCAATTTTGCGTTAAAAGATTAAAACAGAATATCCTTATAGTTGGAGCCACTGTGTTATTCTTATCACAATGACTCTTAGGTATGTACATTTAGTCATTTGCACATCCACACATTTACGCTGCAAACGTTCCCGCCCATTTCTGCAATCGTTCCCGTTAATAATTACGGCTAATTATACCGATTATTAACGCATGAATATTTACTTTTAGCCCTTACAAACCAAATATAATATACAATTATGCAATTAAATAAGAGTTCGTATCCGGCTTACAAGCAATTCCCCGAAAAGGTTTTACAATTTGGCGAAGGTAATTTTTTACGCTGCTTTGTTGATTGGATGTTTAATGAACTGAATAAAAAGGCCAATTTTAATGGTTCGGTAGTAGTGGTTCAGGCTATCCAGCAAGGTATGGTTGATATGTTGAACGAGCAGGATGGTTTATACACCCTGTATATGCGCGGCTTAAAAAACGGGCAGGCAGAAAGTACTCATGAAACCATCAATGTGATTAGCCGTGGTATAAAGGTTTACGAGCAATATGCCGAGTACCTTAAAACTGCTGAGAACCCTGATATGCGTTACGTAATATCAAACACAACCGAATCGGGCATTGCTTATGATGATACCGACTTGCCAACCGCTACGCCGCCAAACTCTTTCCCGGCTAAGCTTGCTGTTTGGTTAAAACATCGTTATGATACTTTCCAGGGCGACTCATCAAAAGGTATGCACATCATCCCTTGCGAACTGATCGAGAAAAACGCCGATAATTTAAAACGCATTATATTACAATTATCAGAAAAATGGGGTTACGAAGCAGGTTTCATCGCCTGGTTAAATACCGCATGTACCTGGAGCAATACTTTAGTAGACAGGATCGTTCCGGGCTACCCACGCGAGCGTATGCCCGAAATTACTGCCGAATTAGGTTATACCGATAACCAGGTTGTTGAAGGTGAGCACTTTCACCTTTGGGTGATACAGGCGCCTGAGAGCCTGCAAAAAGAATTGCCTTTCCCTTCTATCGGCCTTGATGTAAAATATGTTGATGATATTACCCCTTACCGCACACGCAAAGTAAGGATACTTAACGGTGTGCATACAACCTTAGTACCGGTGGCTTACCTTTACGGGATAGATACCGTGCGCGAATCGGTTGAGCATCCTGTGGTTGGTAAATTTATCCGTGCGGCAACGTTTGATGAGATCATCCCTACGTTGGATCTTCCAAAAGAAGAGCTGGATCAGTTTGCTGCCGAGGTGATGGACAGGTTCCGTAACCCGTACATCAAACACTTGCTGATGAGCATCTCTTTAAACTCATGGTCTAAGTTTGAAACACGCGTATTGCCATCGGTATTGGAGTACAAAAAACGCAAGGGTACTATTCCTCAGCATTTGGCGTTCTCGTTAGCGGCAACCATCGCTTTTTACAAAGGCAAACGTGGCGAAGAAAACATCGCATTGAACGACTCGCCGGAAATACTTGAATTTACCAAAAACGTTTGGGCCAAAGCCGATGGCAGCAACGAAAGCCTGAAAGCTGTAGTTACCGAGATATTAGGTTATGAAAAGAACTGGAAACTAAACCTGAACACTGTTGAAGGTTTAAACGAGGCTGTAACCAAACACCTCATCAATATTGAAAAACATGGCGTAGTAAAAGCCATCGAAATGATATAATTTAGGAAGAAGAGCAAAAGAATGAAAGAACTCATCAAGATCAATTCGCGCGATAACGTGGTAATCGCATTACGCAATTTTACCGCCGGCGAAACCATTACCGTTGACGGAAACAGCATCACCCTGTTAAACGATGTTGAAAAGGGCCACAAAATAGCCCTTACAGACATTCCCGAAGGTGGCGATATTACCAAATACGGCTACCCTATTGGGAAAGCTACCCAGCCTATTAAAGTTGGTGAATATGTACACGTACACAACGTGCGCACCAAACTGGGCGAAGTATTTGATTATACGTACAATCCGCACTTTAGCGAGCTGCCGCATGAGAACAAACACCTTACCTTTAACGGCTACCGCCGTAAAAATGGTGAAGTGGGTATCCGTAACGAAATCTGGATCGTGCCAACTGTAGGTTGTGTTAACGGTATAGCAGAGCAGATCATCCGCGAATTTAAGGCTGAGGTTAATCCTACCGGTATTGACGGCATGGAAGTGTTTAAACATAACTATGGCTGTTCGCAGTTAGGTGATGACCACGTGAACACCCGTAAAATATTAGGTGATATTGCTATGCACCCTAACGCGGGTGGCGTATTGGTATTGGGCCTTGGTTGCGAGAACAACAAGATAGACGAGTTTGCCGAATCATTAGGTGATTACGATAAGAGCCGCATCAAATTCATGTCAACCCAAAAGGTGCAAGATGAAGTTGCTGACGCCATTGCTTTGTTGAAAGAGATATATGCCGAAGTAAGCCAGGATGTTCGCGAAGCAGTTCCATTGTCTGAATTAAAAGTAGGTTTAAAATGTGGTGGTTCTGATGGTCTATCAGGTATCACAGCTAACCCGCTGGTTGGTTATTTCTCCGACTTCCTGATCAGTCAGGGTGGAACTACAACTTTAACTGAAGTACCTGAAATGTTTGGTGCTGAGACCATTCTGATGGATCGTTGTATCACCGAGGAGGTATTTGACAAAACCGTTCACCTCATCAACGATTTCAAACAATACTTCATCGACCTGAAACAACCTATCTACGAAAATCCTTCACCGGGTAACAAGGCAGGTGGTATTACAACGCTTGAAGATAAATCATTAGGCTGTACACAAAAAGGTGGTATTGCCACTGTTGTGGATGTATTGAAATACGGCGAGCGCCTGCACACCAAAGGCTTAAACCTGTTAAGCTCTCCGGGGAATGATCTGGTATCAACCACAGCTTTAGGCGCATCAGGTTGCCACATGGTATTGTTTACTACAGGCCGTGGTACACCATTTGGTAGCTTTATCCCTACTTTAAAAATATCAACCAACTCTGAGCTGGCTAAAAACAAGCCACACTGGATTGATTATAATGCCGGGCCGCTATCAGAGGATAAAACTTTTGATGAAGGTTTGGAAGAATTGGTTGCCAAGATCATCCGCATAGCCAACGGCGAAAAAGCGAACCACGAAAAAGCCGGTTTCCGCGAGATCGCGATATTTAAAAGCGGCGTAACGTTGTAATAAATATTGTACTGATATAGTTAAAGGCTGTCCCACACGGGATGGCCTTTTTTATTACGGTATTGGCAGTGATACAAAAAAAGATGAACCTTTTCCTTTGCCTGCGCTCTCGGCCCAAACTTTTCCCTGATGCAGCTCTACCAAAGTTTTCACAATAGATAATCCCAGCCCGTTGGAGCGTTCCTTACCTGTTGGTACAGCGCTCAGCTTAGCATAGCGAGTGAATAGTTTCCCCATATCAGCCTCGTTAAGTCCCTGGCCCTGGTCTCTAAACTCAACAAGCACATAACCATTCTCTTCGGTAACATACAGGTCTATCTCACCACCGGGGTAAGTGTATTTTATGGCATTGCTCAACAGATTCTCAAATACATCCTGTATCCTCCCCCCATCAAGCTCAATAAATATGGCACATTCTTTATGGATGGTAATTACCTGTTGTTTTTGGTGCGCCAAAACTTCCAGTCCATCCTTAACCTTTTGTAACAATTCGCAAATATCCATCCGTTTACGTATCACGGTAATAAAGCCATCTTCAATTTGCGATAGGTTTAGCAGGTCGTTCAGGCTATCCAATATATTATCAGCCGAGTAAGTTATTTTATTCGACATTTTCCTTACCGCGTCTTCGGTTGATTTTTTGTTTATCAGTTGCCCATATAGCTTTATTGCTGATAAGGGGCTTTTCAGATCATGCACAGTAATGTTCATCAGATCGGTATGTACACGTACATTTTTTCGGGTACGAAGCCTGTTATCCAGCTCATCCATAATAATAGATGCCAGGGTTTCAAGCATGTTTATCTGCTTGGCTGTAACCTCGCGCGGTATAATGTCGGTTACATTCAGGGTGCCCAAAATATAACCATCTACTGTAATTAACAGCGCGCCTGCATAAAAACGGGTGCCACGTTCCATCATCAGTAAGGGCGTTCCTACAAAGCGCGGATCGGTGTGAATATCATTTAAAATTGTGGTATGGGGTTGTAGTATCGCTACCGAGCAAAAGCTGTGATGCCGTAGTACTTCGCTACTTTCTAATGTGCTGATGTTGGATTTAAAGAAAACCCTGTCTTTATCAACAAAAGTTATAAAGGCGTTCGGAGTATCAAATATCTGCGAAGCCAGTATAGCTATTTTATCAAATACATATTCGGCGGGGGTATCAAGTATATCGTATTGATATAGTTTTTTCAAACGATCCTCGTCATTAGGCGGTATTGCATACACGGGCATCGTTGAGATAGTCATTCAAAAAAGGCTTACTATCAAAGTTAACATTAACTCTTGGAGTAGTACTATATATTCAATTATATTGTTGGCATCAAACATGTGAACAACAGATCATGAAAATATTCCAACAGGCCATACAACTGCGTGAAAAGAAAAGAGGTTTCCACATCATTACTTCCGAAGTGGTTTATGCCATGCCACAGATCGTAGAGATAAAAGTTGGTATGTGCCAGGTATTTATCCAGCACACATCGGCATCGCTAACCATTAATGAAAATGCTGACCCAACCGTACGGCAGGACTTTGAAATGTATTTCAGCAAAACAGTCCCTGAAAACGATCCGGAATACCGCCACGATGATGAAGGGCCGGATGATATGCCTGCACACTTAAAAGCAGCTATGTTGGGGAGTTCTGTAACCATCCCCATCCGCAACGGGCGATTGGCTTTAGGCACCTGGCAAGGCATTTATTTGTGCGAACACCGTAATCATGGCGGTAACAGGAATTTGGTAATTACGGTTTGGGGAGAGTAAACACAAAAAGACCGTCATTGCGAGGCACGAAGCAATCTTCGATAGATAGGTTAACGCCATGCAAAGCGCGAATAAATTGTTTAGGATTGCTTCGTGC
>NZ_JAHXPQ010000011.1 GCF_019391655.1 Mucilaginibacter rivuli
TCCCCTTTTCGGGGACGACGTGGCAATCTCAGCGATAGGTCTCAAATGGATAGGAATTAAAAATACAATTTCCAACCACAATAACCACAAAAAAGGCCCCAACAATCAAGTCAGGGCCTTTCAACATATTCAATACAAATTTCTTACATCGATCCGGCTAACTTCAATGCATCATAAGCATTAACTATTCCACCGGTAACACACAGATCGGTAAACGGAATTTTTTTAATTTGCTTACCATCTGTTACTGTTACATCATGGGTTACAGGTACAACTGTTTTCAGGATGATATCTTTTACCTGCGCGGCAGTTAACTTAGGGTAATACTCACGAATCAATGTAGCTAAGCCAACTACCACAGGGCAAGCCATACTGGTGCCGCTGTATTCAGCGTAAGTGCTGCCCGGAATGGTAGAGTTGATGAGTACGCCCGGTGCAAATACATCCACCGATTTTTTACCATAATTAGAGAAACTGGCTTTCAGCTTATCATTATCTTTAGGGCCCGAAGCGCCAACTTCTATCCAGTTAGCAGCAGTACCGCCATTGTTTTCGTAAAACTTGTTAGGGAAATTATAAACACCATCGGCATCCAGATTTTTATTTTCGTTACCTGCCGCGTGGATGATAAGCACATCTTTGCTCATAGCAAATTTCACGGCTTCGTCTACCACAGCTTTGTCCCACGAATATCCTTTACCAAAACTCATGTTAATTACCTTAGCGCCATTTGCGGCGGCATAACGTATGGCATTGGCCACATCTTTATCGCGCTCATCGCCGTTAGGCACAGTACGTACCGACATGATGATGGCATGATCTGCAATACCCTGTATACCAATATTGTTATCCCTTACAGCAGCAATAATACCCGCCACGTGCGAACCATGGTGCGCATCAGGGCCGTTTACATTGTTATTGCCATAAAAGCGCTCTTTGCTGTTGTTCGGGTCATCGCCAACAATATCGCGGGGGTGAAAATCAAGGTTTACCTGGTAATCAACAATTTCACTGTAATGTGTAATTGCTTCGCCTAAAACTTTCTTTTTATATGCTTCAAAGTCGGCAAATTGTGGTAAGCCTCTAATAACGTTAGCTCTTACATTATTTTGCTCCCTGGTAGTTGGCTGGTATGCCTTAAAGTAATCTAATACAGATGTACCTTGCGGGATATTAGCCGCTATGCTATCCATAACAAATTTGATACGCTTGTAAAAATCAAGGCTGGTCTTGGCATCTTTATATTGTTTTTCTACATCCTCTTTAACTGTTAAATAAAGCTTGTAATCAGCTTTATCTGCAGCGCTCACCGCGGCTTCCGAAGTTACATTGTCAAACTTTGGTTTTAGCTTGCGCAGTATACGGGTAGCCTCAAGGTTTTCATAATTGATCTCGCCATTTGGGCCACCAATAAAATCCCAGCCATGTATATCATCAATATAACCGTTCTTATCATCATCTTTTTTATTACCTGCTATTTCTTTAGGATTTGTCCAGATAACGGCTTTCAAGTCTTCATGGTCAATATCCACACCGCCGTCAATAACGGCGACTACTACAGGCGTAGCTTTTTTACCTTTCAATAATTCCTTATAGGCTTTTTCGGTACTGATACCAAAGGTGGAATCTGTTTTCAGATCCAGGTTTTGCCAGTTTGGCTTGTTGCCCGATTGGCTGAAGCTTACAAACGGCGATACAAATAGCATACCTGCTATCAGGTATATTTTAATTGGGAGTTTAATCATTTTCAATACAATATGTGTTAATGTTGGGGCTAAATATGCTGATAATTTGCTATTTAGTAAAATAACTATAAGATATTTTTGATAGCTGCCCCCCAAAAGTTACCGAGCGCGGCTGCACCTTTTTCGTTTGGATGCAAATAGAAAATGCCATCTTTTCCATTTTCAGCCCAAAAATCAGTAAGGTAATTTGTTTTAAAATATTCATAGCCCTTTTTATCGCCAACAAAAACGTGGCCTTTGTTGGTTTTATTGTATTGGGCTGCCAGCTTATCAATTTCGGGCAAATAGGTTAATATCCTGTCAAAGCCTTCCTGGTTATAGGCAGCACCATTATTATGGGTATTAGTGCTGTACCAAAGCGGGTAATTAATTACAATTTTACAAGTAGGATAGGCCAGCAGCAAGCTATCAGTAATGGTTTTTAGGTTATGGTTGTAATCAGCAGGGGCTACCGGCGCGCCATGCGGGCCGGTTATTGCGCTGTCATTTGTCCCCAGCATTATACTAAATACCAGTTGCGCTTGTTTATCGACATAAAAAGCATCGGCAGCAGCCCTCACTTTATTATAAACCGTGTGGGTTGCGGGTAAAAAATCAACTGTGGTAAAACCGCTCACACCCTGGTTTGAAAACTGCAGCACGCTTATGTTTTGCTGCTTAAGGTATGCTGCGGCAAAATAGGGCGGGGCTTGCGTAGCCGGGTCTTTCAGCTTGGCTCCACGGGTAATACTATCGCCAATAAAAACAACATTAACGCGCTGCTCTTTGGTGATGATCGTAAAAGAACAAAGCATAAACAACAGTAAACCACAGGCAATTTTAATATATTTCATAATTTAAGATTGGGTACAAAAACTTGATAAATATCAGTATTTCTACGCATAGTTATTTCAAATACTAATATCTACCTTCGTTTTATTACATCCCCGGTTAATGAATATTCAGTCATATATTTATAGTGGTATACTTGAACAGTATTGCCTTGGAATGCTAAACGATGACGATGCAGCGTTTGTTGTGCAAATGACTATGCTTTACCCGGAAGTTAAAAATGAGTTAAGTAGTATTGAACAGGCATTTGAGTATTTTGCGCAGGATGGCGCTATAAGAGTTAGCCCTAAGGTACGTGCCAATATTATTAAAACCATTGAGCATACTTTCTCTGACGCGGTACTGGATATCAATAACCTTCCCGAAATTAAAAAGACATCAAACCTTGAGGCCTGGTATAAATGTGTTGAACCTTTAATACCTGTGGTAGTTGAAGATTTTAACCTGCAGGTTTTGCGAAGCGAGGGCGGGCTTACGCAGATGCTGGTGGTATCGCGTATCGATGTGCCTGAGGAATCGCATGGAGATGTTTTTGAAAGCCTGTATATTTTACGTGGAACCTGCGAATGCAGTATTGGCGACAAAATAGTGAGGATGGAAGCCGGCGATTATATTGATATACCGCTGCATGTTGAGCATAACGTAAAAATAGTATCGCCCTATGTAGTAGCTATTGTTCAGCATAAGGCTGTAGCATAGTAGAATATCAACCATATTTACATACTACCTCAGGCGAAGAGGGGGTGGCCCGGCAAAGTAACGACCGGGTAAGTTACACGCTCAATACATTTCACCCAATGAATTTAAATTAAGTTAAAATTAATTTTTGTTCAACTTTTATTTCATTTCAACGTAAGATATCGCTGAAATCGTTTCGCTAATTTTACCATTAAGATTTTCTGCCATGTTTAACATTTACCTCAAAAGCCATAGCAAGTTACTGTTATCCATAGCGATGGTATTACTTGCTGTTATTAAAAGTTCGTTTGCGCAAACAGAACAGCGTTTAAGGTTTTCGCAAATTACAGTAAGCCAACAAACCGGGCAGGATTATTCGCCCTGGCTAAGCGATAGTTTAGATAGTTTGGTGCAGCCCGCCTGGACAGGCAATAGCGTTTGGGTGGATATTACCTTAAAGCTGCAAACGCCCGGTAAGATCACAAAGCTGTCTTTATATGATTTCCAGGGGACTTGCCCTGATGATCCGGCTTTGATATATGCATTAAAAGGCACTCAAAAAACCTTGCTCTATACCTTTACAGGGCCTAATTACATGGTTTTTGAGGATACTGTTTTTACCACACCAATTGATGCCGACGCTATTGTTGTACATAAGTTTGGTAACGATATACCGCAAAAGGTATTTGTATCTGGTTATCCTACCGTTTTGGATACCACGGTAAGGCAGCTTACCTATACAGGTACTATCCCCAGCCAGCAAACCGGGCAGGATTATACGCCCTGGCTAAGTAACAGCCTGGATAGCCTGGTGCAGCCCGCCTGGACGGGCAACAGTGTTTGGGTAGATGTAAAGCTGCCGTATGCGCACCCCGTTAAAATAACCAAACTGTCGTTGTATGATTATGAAGGCGTTTTTACAGAAGCCCCCGTATTGGTATATGCCTTAAAAGGAACCCAAAAAACTTTGCTCTATACCTTTACAGGACCCAATTATATGGTTTTTGAAGACACTGTTTTTACAAGTCCCATTAGCGCAGATGCTATTATTGTACATAAGTTTGGCAATAGTATTCCGCAAAAGGTGTTCACTTATGGTTATCCCGATACATCGGATACTACAACAATAACACTGCCGCCCGATACAACGATCACACCTGTAGATACCAGCGGAATAGTTAAAATACCTATTGATGGCAAGCGCTGGTACCAGTTAAGCAATGTGAGTTCGGGTCTTGACGGCCTGTTTGATGGAATTTTAGATGCCGACGTGAATACCGGCTATGGGAAACTGATCTCGCATTATGATGCTTATTATCCGGTTGCTCCTGGCGAAAATATCCGGCTGACAAAGGTTAAGTTTTTTAGTTACCATGGTGGTTTCGACCTGCCTTTTACACTTTCCGTGATCAATAGCCATGGGCAAAGGATTACCGTTGGGAGCTTTACCGGTTATCACTACAACAGTTGGGTAGGGCCCTATCCCGACAGGAACCTAAATGGCGATGCTCAATTTATCCTCGATAGTACCCTAACCGATATTAAATACCTGGTTATTAATTGCTGGGGCGGCTATCCTACCGAAATGGAGCTGTACGGGCATTATACGGCACCTAACCCTGTATCGGCTGTAACGCCACGGGCCACAAAGCTTAAACAGATGTTTGGCATTAACGCGTTTGAATGGAATTTTGAAAATGGAGGTATCGATCCAACCCTCATTGATTCCACGTATGTCAGGGCGATAAAAAACTTCACACAGGTGCGCCACTATTTAGATTGGGATAAGCTGGAAGTAAGCCAGGGAAGCTATACTTATAACCCCACCCGTTTGGGCGGATGGAATTACGATGCCATTTATCAATACTGCAAAAATAATGGGATAATGGTACTTGCCGATCTGAAACAACAACCCGAGTGGATGAGCGCCACCTATCCCGATAGCGTAAAAACTTCGGAAAATGTGCCGGTGCAATACGGACGCGATTTTTCTGATCCCGCATCATACATTGAGCAAGCCAAAGTTGCCTTTCAGTTTGTGGCGCGTTATGGCTCCAACGCAACTGTTGACACCGCTCTTTTAAGCGTGAACGGTACGCAAAGATGGACAGGCGACCCGGTTAATTCTGTAAAAAGGGGATTAGGCGTTATTAAATACATTGAATGCGATAACGAGCGCGATAAATGGTGGAAAGGAAGGTCCGGATACCAAACATCGTATGAATACGCGGCTAATCTTTCGGCATTTTATGATGGCAATAAGAATACGATGGGGCCGGGAGTTGGCGTAAAAAATGCCGACACCACCGTTAAAGTAGTAATGGCCGGCTTAGCATTTGCCGATCCATCATACGTGCGTGGCATGGTAGATTGGTGTAAACAACATCGTGGTTATAAGGCAGATGGATCGGTTAATTTATGTTGGGATGTAATTAACTATCATTACTATTCTAATGATGCGGGCACATCGCAAAACGGTCAGTCAACCCGTGGTGCTGCACCCGAAGTAAATGCTACTGCCCAGGTGGCTAAAGATTTTGTGCAAATGGCACACGAGGTTGCCGGCGATATGCCTGTTTGGGTAACCGAGGTTGGTTATGATATTAACCAGGGCAGCCCTTATAAAGCTATCCCGATAGGAACTAAAACAGCAGCACAAACCCAGGCCGACTGGATACTGCGGTCAGCATTATTATACGCCCGCAGCGGGGTAGACAGGATATTTTTTTACCAGTTGTATGATGATAATGCAGCAAACCCGATTCAATTTGGTTCATCGGGCTTAATTAACGATGATAAAACACGCCGACCTGCGGCAGATTACCTGTATCAAACCAATAAATTACTGGGCGAATATGCGTACAAAGAAACCCTTAACATCAATCCATTTGTTGATCGTTATGAGTTGAATGGCAAGTCGGCATACGCGCTTGTTATACCCGATGAGGTTGGCCGTACCGCAGCCTATCAGCTGGATCTGCCCAATGTGGATTCGGCTAAGGTGTATACACCCAAAATTGGGGTCGATAGCATGGAGGTACAATACATTAAAACCGTTGATGGTAAATTACCCCTAACCGTTACCGAAACCCCAATATTTGTTATACCCATACCCGGATCAGATACAACGAGCCATCACATGGCTAATTTTAAAACACAGATCACGAACCAGCCTATGGCCCTTAGCGAAAATGTTGTTAATACATTAAAGTTGTATCCTAACCCTACAAACGGTTATGTAACCATAAGTTTCACCAGCAACGATGTGAAAAATGATGTAAGGATACGGGTATCTGATGGAGGTACCGGGGCACTTTATAAAACCATTAATGCCCACAAATCAGAAAGAGATTTTTTACAAACACTTGACCTTTCGGCTATAGGAGCAGGTGTGTGTATTGTAGAAGTAAAACAAGGGAATATCGTGATAGCGAAGAAAGTGATCAGGGTTAACTAAATATAAGTTAATAAAAAAATAGGCCGCCCGAAAGGGGGAGGCCTATTTTTCTACTAAAGCAATCTGCTACAAAAACTTTAGTTTATATCGTAGCCAATTGCACATCGCTTAGCTCACCGGCAAAAGCAACAAACGCCTTGCTGTTTGCTATATGCTGTTGCTGCGCTATCAGATTTTGCAATTTTACTTTTCCTATCACATATTTAAAATCGCCCGAATAATAACGCTCATAAATAGCATCAAAGCTCAGTGCTTCAACTAAGGCCTCGTCATCATAACGAAGGTAAATGGCTAATTCAATGTCATTGGTAAACTTCAGGTCTTTTACACCGCTTGTTTTTTTATACTCGTACTGATAATCGTAACGCAAGGCTGCAATGTCCGACAATACCGCCGAACCGGTAGGGTGACCGCCGGCTCCCTTACCAAAAAAGAATTGCTGGTCGGCAAAGGCGGCTTGTACCACTACGCCGTTATACTCATTATCAACATTATATAAAAACTCGCTTTGCTTAACAAACTTGGGTAATACAAACATGGCTACATGTTTATCATCCAACTCTTTGGCAACGGGCACTAATTTTATCTTGATACCTTTTTCTTTAGCGTATTGTAATTCGTATGGCGATAGGTTTTGTATACCGATGTTCAGTACATCCTCAGCCTTTACTATAACGCCATAAGCATGCGCTACAGCGATGATCAATTTGTATTTGGAATCATAACCACCAACATCACTAATCGGGTCGGTTTCGGCAAAGCCCAGGTCTTGTGCCTGTTTTAGCGCGGTATCATAATCTAAACCTTCGTTATATACTTTGGATAAGATATAATTTGATGAGCCGTTAAAAATGCCGCTGATAGAGTGCAGCAACTCGTTATCATAATACTCCTCCAGGTTACGGATAATGGGGATACTTCCGCAAACTGAGCCTTCGTACAATAATGATGTGCCGTGCTCCTTTTGTAAAGCGATAAGTTCTTCCAAATGCTCGGCAATCATTTTTTTACTGGCCGAAACTACATTCTTTCCGCTTGTTAACGCTTTTTTTACAATCTGGTATGCTGCATCTGCATCATTGATCAGTTCGACCACGGTATTAATTTCAGGGTCATCCAGAACCACATCTTTGTCGGTAGTGAACAGTTCGGCTGCTAATGTTCTTTTCTTATTCGGATCTTTTATAACGAACTTAACGATCTCGAGGTTCAGGTTTTTGGTGATGATGATATCATGTAAGCCTTGTCCAACAACTCCAAACCCAAATATCCCGATCTTTAATTTTTTACTCATCTAAATTATGCTGTATGCAGTTTTATAATCTTTCCACTAATGTCACCCAAAAAGGTGTCAATTATTTTTGTTAATGTTTCTGTTTCTACTAAAAAGCTATCATGCCCGTATATCGAATCATACTCAACATAAGTAGCGTTCGGTATATGTTTTGCCAGGTATTGCTGCTCCGTAACCGGGAACAAAATATCCGATGTAATGCCTATCACTAATGTTTTAGCCTTCACCAATTCCAAAGCGGCTTCAACACTCTCGCGGCAGCGGCCAACATTGTTGGAGTCCATCGCTTTACTTAAATGCCAGTAACTGTACGCGTTAAAACGTTTTATCAGTTTATCGCCCTGGTAGCTTTGGTACGATGCCGCCTTGTAACCATCAAGCAGTTCGTCGTTATTATCCTGCTGGGTAACATCATAAGTTAAATAGCTGCGGTAGGATAGGAGCGCTATGCTACGCGCCGCTTTAAGCCCGTTGCTGCCCCCATCTGCCTTGCCCGAATAAAAGGTAGGATCGGCACTGATGGCCAGCCTTTGCGACTCATTAAGCGCGATACCCCAGGGCGAATGTTTTGCATTGGATGCGATAAGCACCGAATGCTCAATACGTTCCGGCTGAATGATAGACCACTCCAGGGCCTGCTGCCCGCCTAAGGAACCACCGATGAGCACTTTAATGTTTTCAATACCCAGATCATCGGCCAGTAAAATATGCGCTTTCACCATATCGCGTATGGTAACCTGCGGGAAGTTTTGGTAATAAGGCTGCCCGGTTTCAGGGTCGGTGCTTAATGGGTTTGTTGTGCCATAAGGAGAGCTTAACACATTAGCGCAAACGATGAAATGCTCGGTTGGATTAAAAAGATTATTCTCACCAAAAAGGCCTGCCCACCAATCTAACACATCAGAGTTGGCTGTTAACGCGTGGCAAACCCATATCACATTACTTTTATTGGCGTTGAGCTTGCCAAAAGTATGATACGCTACCTGTAGACCGGCAAAATGCCTGCCCGACTCAAGTTTAAAGTTTTTGGTATATGTAAAAGTATTTAAGCTCATTTATTTTATTGATACCGCCTTGATTAGGGGCGGTATCGTTTTATTAGTTAATTTATGCAAATTCAGGCTCAAACTGCTTTATTGCAGCAAAAGCACCTTCCAGGTCGGCTTTAATATCATCTATATGTTCAATACCAACAGCTATCCGCAATTGGTTTGGCAATACACCCGCGGCCAGTTGTTCCACATCCGACAGTTGTTGGTGCGTGGTTGCCGATGGCTGGATGATCAATGTTTTCGCATCGCCAACGTTGGCCAAATGACTTACCAATTTCAAATTATCAATAAAGCGGCCGGCATTTTCTTTATCTCCTTTGATCTCGAAGGTTAAAACAGCGCCAAAACCATTTTTGAGGTATTTTTTTGCTAATGCATGATGTGGTGATGACTCCAGCCCCGGATAATTTACTTTAGCTACCTGTGAATGTTTTTCTAACCATTTAGCCAGCTCCAGGGTATTATCCACATGGCGCTGTACGCGCAGCGATAAGGTTTCTAACCCCTGTATTAACAGGAATGAATTGAATGGTGATAGCGATGGCCCGAAATCGCGCAAGCCTTCAACCCGTGCACGTATGATAAACTGGATATTGCCAAAAGGTCCATTAACACCAAATACATCGGCAAATACCAAACCATGATAACCTTCTGATGGCTCGGTAAATTGTGGGTATTTGCCGTTGCCCCAGTTATAGGTGCCGCCATCAACAATAACACCGCCAATGCTGGTGCCATGTCCGCCTATCCATTTCGTAGCCGATTCCACCACCACATGCGCGCCATGCTCCAGCGGGCGAAACAAATAGCCCCCGGCTCCAAAAGTATTATCTACTATAACAGGCAGATCATATTTTTTAGCTAAAGCTGATATCTTATCAAAATCGGCAATGTTAAAACCGGGGTTGCCTATGGTTTCAAGGTAAATGGCTTTAGTTTTATCGTCAATCAGTTTTTCAAAGCTTTCTGCGGTATCATCCTTGGCAAAGCGGGCTTCTACACCAATGCGCTTAAAGGCTACCTTAAACTGGTTGTATGTACCTCCATAAAGAAATGGGGATGTAACAAAATTATCGCCAACCTGTAAAATATTGTTCAGCGCAATAAATTGTGCTGCCTGGCCAGACCCTGTTGCCAAAGCCGCAACACCGCCTTCTAAAGCAGCAATGCGTTTTTCAAACACATCGGTAGTAGGGTTCATAATCCGGGTGTAAATATTTCCGAACTCTTTTAGCGCGAACAGGTTTGCACCATGCTCGGCATTTTTAAAAACGTAAGATGTAGTTTGGTACAAAGGAACCGCACGTGAGCCTGTTGTCGGATCGGCATCCTGCCCTGCATGTAACTGTAGTGTTTCGAATTTTAAATTTGACATAATTTGAAATTTTGATTTTTAGAAATTGTATTATTTTAATCGTTTTTAATGTTCAGGTTAAGGTGTGCCTGATGGGGATGTTACGGTATTTAGCAAGCTAAACAGGTGTGTGGGTTAGCACATACAGCAACAACACATATACATGCGACCGCTTGGGGTTTGAACGCAGGTATAAACATTTCGGAATTTTTTCCGGGGATTAAAAAGTTCTAAAAATTGAAACAGCATTTTCATGGTTATACATTTATATTCCCCGGCAATCCATTCACCGGGACAGGATTTGGCACCTTCTCTTTTTGAGGGTTGCCAGTGGGTTAATGAGCCTGATCTCTCGCCACTTCTTTATAAATCAAACCTTGTTGAGGGGAATGATCTTGGTATTCGCTACCAAATAATGTTTCAAATATAGGTCACACAGTGCCAATATTCAAAACTATATTTGGAATAAATTTATAAACTACTGATTGCCAATGAAATATCTTCTATCAAATCTTCAATATTTTCAAGCCCTACAGATACACGGAGCAGGTTTTTAGGCGTTTTACTATCTGGTCCTTCAACCGAGTAACGGTGTTCAATTAAACTCTCCACACCACCCAAACTTGTAGCCTGGGTAAATAACTTAAGGCTGTTTATTACTTTTTTAGCTTCCTCGGCACCGCCTTTCACGCAAAATGACAGCATCCCACCAAAACTGAGCATCTGCTGCTTCGCGATGTTATATTGCGGGTGCGAGTATAAACCCGGGTACATTACCTTTTCAACCTTGGGTTGGTGCTCTAAAAATTGCGCAAGCAATAAGGCGTTACTTACATGGCCTTTCATGCGGTAGGGCAGCGTTTTAATACTGCGTACTAACATATAGCAATCCTGAGGGGAAGGGATGGCGCCACCAAACTCCTGCACCTGCCTTATTTTTTGCCACCAGTCATCTTTCTGCTTGCATATCAGCGCGCCGCCGGTAACATCACTATGCCCGCCTAAATACTTGGTGGTAGAGTGCATCACCATATCGGCACCTAAATTTAAAGGTTGCTGGCACATGGGGGTTGCAAAAGTATTATCCACTACAACCTTTATCCCGTTTTCATGCGCTATCTCTACAACTGCACGTATATCCGTTATCTTTAATAAGGGGTTTGATGGCGTTTCAAGCCAAATTAATGCTGTGCTATCTTCAATATAATCATTAAGCGCAGCCATATCGTTCACATCAATAAAATCGAAAGTTAATATACCTTCAAACAGGTATTTTAGCTGGTTGCGTAAACCGTGGTACATATCATCGGGTGCTATAACATGACTACCCGGGGGCAGCGACTGAAAAACAGCCATCCCCGCAGCATTTCCCGATGAAAATGCAGCGGCAGCAGCACCGCCTTCAAGCTTGGCCAAAACGTTTTCGAGCGATGCACGGTTAGGGTTACTTATACGGCTATAAATATGCCCTCCGGGATAACCACCATCAGCATCGCGCTTAAATGTTGTGGAGAGCGTAACTGGTTGTATAACTGCACCCGTATCGGCAGATGTAACGTTTCCGGCGTGTATGGCAATGGTTTCAATTTTCATATATACTTGTAGATGGCCCTAAAATACAGATTGGTTTTTAATTTAGTTACCCATGCGAACTAAAATGGGTATTTAATTACCGTATGACAACAAATAATTAACAAGCAGGATCATTTTTCTGACTTTACAGTATGTGTATTAACTATTTTAATATGTATTTTTGGTTAAACCTATTCTAAAATCCTGATCATATTAATGCGCTTAACCAAAAGTTACCTGCTTTTTGCCATGCTATTATGTTGTGGCAAAATATTATACGCGCAAAACAAACCAGCACCGTTCAAACTCTTTTTCGAAAAGGTTTACCTCCATACCGACCGCGACCTGTACAGCCAGGGCGATACCATTTGGTATAAAGCCTATTTAATAAACGCACAAAACAACCAACCAATTAACTTAAGCGGCAACTTATATGTTGAATTGATACAACAGGACTCATCGCTGATCCTTAACCGCGAGATTATCCGCATGGATATTGGTGTTGGGAACGGCGATTTTTCATTATCCGATTCTATACCCTCCGGCAAATATAAATTACGCGCCTATACCAACTGGATGCGCAATTTTGGTGATAATTTTATTTTTGAGAAAGAATTGACCGTTATCAATACTGAATTTAAAACAGCTGCACCCGCTGTTGTAAAACAAGCAACAAAGGGTGGTAAAATACAAAAACAAACAGCGGAAAAACCTGTGGTAATAAACAACCCGGTATTGCGCTTTTATCCAGAAAGCGGTTCGCTGGTTGAAGGTGTTAGTGCTATAATTGCTGTAAAGGCTGAAGACCGGATGGGCAAGGGTATACCAGCATCCGGCGCTGTATTAAATACAGCGGGAGATACGGTCGCACATTTCCGTTGCGATATGTTAGGAACGGGCTTGTTTGCCATATTGCCCGTACAGGGGCAGCAATACCATGCCGTTGCGACATCAAACATTAAAAAGGAATTTACCGCCGATCTGCCCCGGCCTTTAATAAAAGGCTTTGCTTTACGGGTAAACCATACCGACTCGGCTTTAACAGTTATTATAAGTTGTAATGATGCACAGCTGGCTGATGCCAGGGGCAAAACGCTCACCTTATCGGGAAAGCACGACGGTAAAACATATTTTAGTAAATCATTGCAAATTACAGAAAATCAAATACTTATAAAAATTTCGAACGAGATTTTCCCGGAAGGAATTACTGCTATCACTTTAACCGACGACCAAAACAAACCACATTGCGAAAGGCTGGTGTATATGCACCATAACGCACCTGCAGTAACTATAAAGGCTGATAAAGCGGTGTACACCTCAAAAGAGAAAGTAACCCTCCACATCAACACCAATAACGAAAAGGCAAACCTGTCAATGGCGGTTGTTGATGCCGGGGTTACACCAGTTGAAGACGAAAACATTGAATCGTACCTGATGTTGAAATCGGAACTTAAAGGAAATATTGAACACCCCAACCGTTATTTTGATACTACCAATATCAATAGGGGAAAGCAGCTTGACCTGTTGCTGATGACACAGGGTTGGCGCGATTTTATTTGGCGCAGGCTGGCCGATACCGCCATCAGGATAAGTTATAAGGCCGAAGACGGCATTGATATAACAGGTAAAGTAAAAAACGAAAACAGTAACAGTCCGCTACCTGGTTTAAATATAACAATGTTTGCATCGGGTAATAAAGGCCCTAAATTACTTGCGGCTACCACGGATGACAAAGGCGATTTCGCATTCTCAAACCTGTTGTATTATGGTGAGGCTCCGGTAAAGCTATCAGCAGTAAATATAAAGGGCGAAAAGAAGGGCACTTTTTTTATGGATACGCTAAGTACTTTACCATTGCCAAATCAAGCGGCGGTCAACCTGGTTAACGCGCCTGCCGATTCGGCGAAAGGTGAATTGGCCGCTGTTATAAAACGGCAGTCAGCTTTAAAAACCGCGAGATTAAACAGCTCAAAACAACTTAAAGAGGTAAAAATCAGATCATCAAAATTTGTTATGGTAAAAAATGGGACTCCTTTTACCACTTGGGGCGCCGACCAGACTTTTGATATTACCTCAAAAGACTATCAGTTTAAAACCCTTGAATGGTTTGTATTACAAAATGTAAAAGGAGCCCTGCAAAGCCCGTCCGATTCGATAACGGGGATAGTTATCCCTGGTGAAGATACCGTAAGCTACCTGGGTGCTTCGTTAAATGGAACTCCCAATATCTTATACCGCTCGAAATCAGTTAAATTACCACCTCAGTTTTTTGTTAACGGTATAGATTATTCTACCGATGATGCTGTAGAAGCCGAAGTGTACCGCAGTACCTATTACCCGCTGCCCATTGATAAATTTAAAAGAATTGTGATAAAGCATGTAGTTGGTAATTTAATAAATGCAAGGAACCCTGCAGCACAGCAAATTATGGTTGACCGCTACTTTATTTACATTACCCTTAAAGAAGATGCCATGGCAGGGTATAATCCTGGTACATTACGCCCCATAATAAATGGATATTACAATAGCCGAACATTTTACAAACCTTTGTATGATAGCATTAAAGACCTCAACAAACCCGATCTGCGTACTACCATACACTGGGAGCCCAATATTAATACCGATGAAAAAGGTAACGCCACCATAAGCTTTTACAATGCCGACCCAAAAACTACGGTAAGGGTAATAGTACAAGGCGTAAAAACAAGCGGCGGACCCATTGTTGGTTCAACAATTTATGATGTTAAATAGCATGCTTAAAAGTACACTATTCACACTGTTCATACTTCTATCCGGCGTCGTTTTAAAGGCCCAGGAGGGGAGCATTACCGGAAAGGTTACCGATGGTAGCACAGGTAAAACAATCGCTTTCGCAAGCGTATTTTTGAGCAATGCAACCAAATCGGCACCAACCAATGCCAATGGTGAGTTTACTTTAACAGGGATACAACCCGGGCAGTATGATGTTGTGGTGTCATACGTAGGTTATAAAACCTATTCGCAAAAGGTGCTTGTTAGTCAAGCACAAATAAAGCTTGATATTAAGCTTAATGTGCAGACAATCAACCTGAAATCAGTTTCAATTAAACCTAAAAAGACTGACAGGGTAGGCGATCTGAAACGCTTTACCGATGCCTTCATCGGCACATCCGATAATGCCCGTAAATGCACCATTGTAAATCCCGAGATCATTGATATTGATTATGACACCGATACCCGTACCCTTGAAGCATCAACTACCGAAATGCTGAAGATAGAGAACAGGGCATTAGGCTATCGGCTCAATATCTTACTAACCAATTTAAAAGTAAACTATACTACCAGCGCGGTAAACTATAACGGCAAGCTGTTTTTTGAAGAGCTGAAGGGTGAACCCGATGAAGTTAAATTATGGAAAGCCAACCGTATGAAAACCTATACCGGTTCGTTAAGGCATTTTTACCGCTCGCTTTATCAAAATGCCACAACCGAAAACGGCTTTGAGATCCACCACGCCGCATCCCATATCAATACGGCTAAAAAGCCTGAAGAGTTAATAACACGTAAACTGAATGAATTAGCGGTTAAAGGTGCTAATGCCGACAGGGATTCCGTACGGTATTGGAAAGTACAGCAATCGTTAGCGCCATACCTTTACAACGTAAACAAATCCATCACTCCCGGCGATAGTGTGATGGAATACAACATGACCCCGGGTTTGTATAACCTTAAGTTCAATAATCATTTATACCTCGTATCAAAAAACAAACAAACCATACGCTCAAACCTCGGTAGTTTTTATACCTGGACTATACTCAAACTGAATAAAAACATGGCTCAGTTTGACCATAATGGAATTCTGACGAATGATGCTGACGTTACTTATGAAGGTACACACCTCGAAAAAATAGCCGACCAATTACCTTACGATTTTGTGCCCGATAACGAGCCTAAGAGTAAAATACTAACCCAGGTAAAGGATACCAAACCAAAATTGTTCTTCGAAAAGATATACCTGCATACCGACCGCGAGCTTTACACCCAGGGCGATACCATTTGGTACAAAGCGTATTTGGTTAACGCGCAAAACAGCCAGCCAATTGGTATCAGCGGCAATTTATATGTGGAGTTGATACAGCAAGACCCGGCACAAATAGTAAACCGCGAAATACTCCGCATGGAGCAGGGTACCGGCAATGGCGATTTTACCTTGCTGGATTCTATCCCATCAGGCAAATACACTTTACGCGCCTATACCAACTGGAGCCGCAATTTTGGCGATAACTTTGTTTTTGAAAAAGAATTGACCGTATTAAATACAGCTATCACTAAAACAGATGCTGTTTTTAAACCCGAAAGCCCTGTCAGCAAAACATCGGCGCAGTTAAACTCAACGTTCCAGGCTGCAGTAAAAGCCCCGGTGGTACGTTTTTACCCCGAAAGCGGCTCGCTGATCGAAGGTGTAAGCTCAATAGTAGCTGTAAAGGCCGAAGATAAAAATGGTAAAGGCACAGCGGCAAAAGGCAGCGTCATTAATTCGGAGGGAGATACAATTGCGCGATTTAATTGCGATACATTGGGCTTTGGCATGTTTGCCATGTTACCAACAAGTGGCCAGGTTTACCATGCCGGCATCAGCAGGCAAAATAAAAACATATCTGTTGACCTGCCTGCGATACTCACAAAGGGGCTTTCCTTACGGGTAATGCAAACCGATTCGTTGGTGAGTGTTATTGTAGGCTGTAATGATGCTACCCTGGCTGATATTAAAGATAGGAAATTTACTTTGGCAGGAAAACATGCCGGTAAACCCTGCTTTATAAAAAACATACAAATAACAGAAAATCAAACACTTATTAAAATATCAAATAATGTTTTCCCTGAAGGTATAACAGCTATAACATTAGCCGACGACCAAAGCAAACCGCAATGTGAGCGGCTGGTATATGTCCATCAAAACACCAATACGACCGGTATAGTTATACAAACCGATAAATCAGCTTATCATCCCAAAGAAAAAACAACAGTACATATTAAAACAGGTAGCGATAATGCAAACCTGTCTATGGCTGTAGTTGATGCGGATGTGGTACCCGTACAGGCAGAAAATATCACGTCGTATCTTATGCTGCGTTCGGAGCTCAAAGGAGAGATAGAAACCCCCAACAGATATTTTGATACCACTAACATTAACCGCAAAAAACAGCTTGACCTGTTGCTAATGACCCAGGGCTGGCGTGACTTTGTGTGGCGAAGGCTTGCCGATACCGCCATCAGGATAAGTTATAAAGCTGAAGATGGCTTTGATGTATCGGGCAGAGTACGACAGAAATTTGGCAATAAATCTATTAAAGATGTAAACATTACCCTAACCGCGTTTAAAGCAAAGGGCCAGAAGATTTTTACTGCACGTACCGATACCGGTGGCAGATATGCCATTAACAACCTGCAGCTATATGGGCCACAGGATGTAAAACTTACTGCACGTAATGATAAAGGTGTACGGTCGGGCTGGTTATTAATGGATTCGGTAAATAACCAGCCGCTACCGGTATATGCAAAGCCGATTGTTGAAATTGATACCACATCGGCAATTGTTAAAGCTATCAATCAGCGGGGATTTGACCGTACTAAAAACAGCATGAAGAACGGTATTAAGCTAAAAGAGGTTAAGATTAAGGAGAAAAAGCGGATATTTTTACAAAGCGGTGCAGTAGGTACCGAATTTGGTTATCCCGATCTGGTATACAAAATCACAAAAGAGGATCAGGTTTTTCCAACTTTAGCAAAATGGCTGGAGTATACAATACCTGGTATTCGTGAAACTCCAGAAGGAGACGCAGTAAAGTTGAGCGGTCCAGGGGGTGGCCCTTCTATGTCGGCAATGATAGTGGATGGACGCGAGATCGGGCCGGAAGGCTTGGGTTTAGATGAAGGAGTAGCGATAATGAGGCAGCCATACTATAATCTGGGTATGGACAAATTTAAGACAGTACTTTACAGGCACCTGGTTGGTATGAGCCAAGATGGTGGAATAATAAACATTTTTGTACTTTATTTAACCCTGGTACCTAACGCCTTGGTTAATAAAGATTTCGGTGCAGAAATAGCCGGTGTTAACGGATATTACCAGGCACGTACTTTCTATAAACCATTGTATGATACTACTAAAGATTTAGGCAAAGCCGATTGGCGTACCACCATCCATTGGGAACCCAACATTATTACCGATGCCAATGGCGAAGCAACGGTAAGCTTTTACAATGCTGATCCGAAGACGAAGGTAAGGGTAGTTGTGGAAGGGGTGAGCACCACAGGTGGACCTGTAAATGCAAGTTATATTTATACCGTAAAACCATGATTAAGATAAAGATATTTTTAATTCACACGGTATTAATTTTCTGCGCCTTTACCATACATGCGCAGAGTAAAACAGTACCTTTTAAACTGTTTTTCGAAAAAGTTTACCTGCATACCGACCGCGACCTTTACACACAGGGCGATACCGTATGGTTTAAGGCTTATTTGGTTAACGCGCAAAATAACCAACCCATAGGTATTAGCGGTAACTTGTATGTCGAACTGATCGCTCTGGATTCTGCCAAACTGATCAATCGCCAGGTCATTCGTATGGATTATGGCACAGGCAACGGCGATGTGCAATTACCCGATTCTATCCCTTCGGGCAAATACATGCTGCGTGCGTACACCAACTGGATGCGTAACTTTGGCGATAATTTTATTTTCGAAAAGAATATCAGTATACTAAATAATGCAGCTAACCAACCTGTTAGCATACTTGTTAAAAACAACATCAATAAAGTATCCGAACTATTGAACGTTAAAATAAAAGCGGCGGTAAAAACACCTGCTATACGCTTTTATCCAGAAAGCGGTTCATTAATTGAAGGTGTAAGCTCCATTGTGGCTGTAAAGGCTCAGGATAGTTTTGGTAAAGGCATACCGGCGTCTGGCGCTATATTAAATTTATCTGGTGATACCGTAGCGCATTTTAACTGTGATACCCTGGGCATGGGCCTCTTTGCTTTGATGCCGCTATCAGGGCAAAAGTATCACGCCCAAATAACCACCAAAACAAGCAAAGGGCTCTCGGTTGATATCCCTCAACCATTATTAAAAGGCTTTGCTCTTAGGGTATCCAGTACCGATTCTTTAGTCGGCATCATTATTAATTGTAATGATGTTCAACTTGCCGACGTTGGAGGGAAGATTTATAATATTTCGGGCAAGCATGCAGGCAAATCTTACTTCAATAAAAATTTACAAATATCAGATAAACAAATACTTATTAAAATACCAACGCAATTATTGCCTGATGGGATAACATCCATCGCATTAACCGACGATCAGAACAAACCACAGTGCGAGCGCCTTGTTTATATCCCGCATAAAACTAAACCCTTAACTATTACAACCGATAAAACAGGGTACAAAAGTAAAGAAAAAGTAACCGTTCAAGTTAAGGCGGGCGAAAAGGCAAATCTGTCCATGGCTGTGGTTGATGCGGGAATGGTGCCTGTGCAGACGCAGGATATAGTATCGTACCTCGCTTTACAATCGGAGATAAAAGGTAATATTGAACATCCCGAAAGGTATTTTGATAGTACAAATGTAAACCGGAACAAACAGCTTGATATGTTGCTGATAACGCAAGGCTGGCGCGATTTTGTTTGGCGCAAGCTTGCCGACTCAGCGTTGAGGATAAGCTATAAGGCCGAAGATGGTTTTGATGTATCGGGACGTGTACGTCAAAAATTCGCCGATAAATCCATCAAGGATGTAAACATTACCCTAACCGCGTTTAAAGCAAAGGGCCAGAGACTTTACACCGCCCGCACAGATACCAGTGGCCGGTATGCCATTAACAACCTGCAGCTATATGGGCCACAGGATGTAAAACTTACTGCACGAAATGATAAAGGCGTACGGTCAGGCTGGTTATTAATGGATTCGGTAAATAATACACCACTACCAGTATATGCAAAGCCGGGGGTTGAAATAGATACCACATCGGTAATTGTAAAGGCAGTAAACCAACGTAGTTTTGATCTTACCAAAAGCAGCATGAAGAACGGCATCAAGTTAAAAGAGGTAAAGATCAAAGAGAAAAAGAAAATAGTATTAAGCAGTGGTGTATCTGCTACCGAGTTTGGTTATCCTGATATGGTCTATAAGATCACAAAAAAGGATGAGTTTTTTGAATCCTTAGATAACTGGCTGGTACATAATGTACCTGGCATAACCGTATCGCCCGACCAGGGAGTTATATTAAACGGCCTCGGAGGTGGGGCATCCACATCTGCCGTAATAGTGAACGGGCGCGAGATAGAGCCGCCACTAGGTAAATGGATATTAGACCCTCAAAATAAAATAGATGTGCTATTTACAATGGATGATGCCGACAGAATGATGCAGCAAACCATCAGACAGCCCTATTATGATTTGAGCATGGATAAAGTGAAAACCGTAATATTCAGGCACCTTGTAGGGTTAGAACCTGAATATGGTAAAACAATAAACGTTTACCTGCTTTATCTAACCTTAGTACCTAATGCTCTGGATAACAAAGATTTTGGAGCAGAAACTGCCAGTGTAGACGGCTATTACCAATCCCGAACCTTTTACAAGCCACTTTACGACAAATCAAAAGATCTCAATAAAACAGATCTGCGTACCACCATACATTGGGAACCCAACATTATTACCGATGCCAATGGCGAAGCCACCATAAGTTTTTATAATGCCGATCCTAAAACTAAAGTGAGGGTAGTGGCAGAAGGAGTGAAGGCATCAGGAGGTAGCGTTACGGGCAGTGTTGTATACAAAGTGAACTAAGCATTTTGTCACCCCACTGTATGTTTAAACATTGTTATGCGCTAACCCGTGCTTAACATTATCCTTTTTGTTAACTTTGGGCAAATTTTAAAGATGGATACTGCATCAAAATTACAGGTGTTATTAAATGATCCGCATTTAAGCCCCGAACTTAAAAACATCGCCCAAAAGGTTTACAATAACAAGCGTATTACTTTTGACGAAGGTGTTTTATTATACGAAAAAGGTGAATTAGCCTACCTTGGCACCTTAGCCAATTACATCCGCGAAAAGCGCCACGGTAACCATACATACTTCAACCGTAATTTTCATATCGAGCCTACAAACCTTTGCGTTTACGATTGTAAATTTTGCTCGTATTCGCGCTTAATTAAAGAGCGTAGCGAAGGTTGGGAATACACTATGGATGAGATGTTCGACATTATAAAAAAATATGATGGCGAGCCTGTAACCGAGGTGCATATTGTTGGCGGTGTGTTGCCGCAATATGATGTTGCCTTTTACAGTGAGTTGTTCACCCGCATTAAAAAACACAGGCCCGGTCTGCATGTTAAAGCATTAACACCTGTAGAATACCATTACATCTTTAAAAAAGCTAAAATTGATTATGCTACCGGTATGAAGCTGATGAAAGAAGCAGGCCTCGAATCAATTCCCGGCGGCGGCGCAGAGATATTCCATCCCGAAATACGCGAGCAAATAGCTAAAGACAAATGCACCGGCGACCAATGGCTTGCCATACACGAGGAATGGCATAAGCTGGGTATGCGATCAAACGCGACAATGTTGTACGGCCATATTGAGCAATATAAACACCGTGTTGACCACATGGAGCAACTACGCCAACTGCAAGACCGAACAGGTGGCTTCCAAACTTTCATCCCGTTAAAATTCCGCAACCAGGATAATCAGATGTCGCACGTGCCGGAAACAACTGTAGTTGAGGACTTGCGCAATTACGCCATCGCGAGAATCTATCTGGATAATTTTGATCATATAAAAGCCTACTGGGCCATGATAAGCCGCACTACGGCACAGTTATCGCTTAATTTTGGTGTAGATGATATTGACGGGACATTGGACGATACCACCAAGATCTATTCGATGGCAGGAGCAGAGGAACAGCACCCGGCCATGTCTACCAAACAATTGGTTGAGTTGATAAAACAGGTTGGCCGATACCCTATTGAACGGGACACATTGTACAATGTAATTACCGATTACAATGATTTCGAATTTCCTGACGAGGTAAAACCTCAGTTTTATAAATTACCGGTGATCAACTAATTAAAGTTGGTGACTACTCACAATAACAATGGTTCAAAAAACACTATACATCATTCGCCACGGGCAAACTGATCTGAATAAACAAGGCGTTATACAAGGCCGCGGCATTAACAGTGATTTGAATGATGCCGGCCGCAAACAAGGCGCTGCATTTTTTAATACTTATCAGCACATCGCTTTTGATAAGATCTATATTTCTGAGCTTAAACGTACACAACAAACCATACAACAATTTATTGACCTGGGTATCCCATATCAAAAATTAGCCGGGCTTGATGAGCTGGCCTGGGGGATTTATGAAGGCCATGCCGCCACACCCGAAAACAGGGTGATATTTAAACAGGTAATGACCGACTGGCAGGAGGGAAGGCTCGATTCGAAATTTGAAGGAGGGGAGAGCCCTAACGAAGTTGCCACCCGTGAAAAAGAGGCGCTTGACGAAATAATGAGTCATCCTGACGAAAAAACAGTGTTGATATGCATGCACGGCCGTGCCATGCGTTTGTTTTTATGCCTGCTTACGGGTTTGCCATTGACCAAAATGGATGAATTTCCGCATCAGAACGTTATTCTGTATAAAGTGACTTACGATGGTTCGCGTTTTGAAATAACCGAATCGAATAATTCCGAACATTTACAAAACCTGCCCGCCGATCTGTGAAAAAGATAAGAATATCCGCTGTTAGCTATACTAATACCAAACCCTTTATTTACGGCCTGCAGCATTCGGGCATACTCGATAAAATAGATCTTAGCTTAGATACCCCGTCAGATTGCGCCCAAAAGCTAATTGATGACCGTGTCGATATAGGCCTTATTCCAGTGGCTGCAGTGCTTAATATCACTGAATGGAACATCATATCAGATTATTGCATCGGAGCCGTTGGAGCTGTTAATTCGGTATTTATTTTTAGCAATACGCCAATACAGGATATCAGGTACCTGCAATTAGATCCGCAATCACGTTCATCAAACAACCTGGCTAAAGTTTTATTAAAAAACTACTGGAAGCTAAATCCTGAGCTGATTGTTAATGCGCCGGAATACGCTCAGCTGCCTGACGATCGAACCGCCTTTGTACAAATTGGCGACCGCACATTTGGCAAAAAAGATAAATATACTTTTGTTTATGATTTGGCCGAAGAGTGGCAAAAATTTACCGGCCTGCCCTTTATGTTTGCCGGTTGGATAGCCAATAAGCCCATTCCGGCTGATTTTATTGCCGATTTTAATAAAGCGCTGAAGCTTGGTTTAGATTGCCGCCAGGAGTTATTTAAAGAGTTGCCTGTATTTGAGAATTTTGATATTGAAGATTACCTGATGCACAAGATCGATTTTAATATCACTGATGATAAATTAAAGGCGATGCAGTTGTTTTTGAAACTAATACAGGAGCTTTAGTGCAGTTGTTTTTCGATCTTATCTAACAGGTGCGAAATATCAAAAGGTTTAGCAATATAATCATCAGCTCCCGATGTTTTTACAGATTCTGAAATATTAGGCGTTGCGGATATCATGATCACAGGTATGCCTGATGTTTTATTGTTCGATTTTAGCTGCTTGCATATCTCTCTGCCGTCTAAACCAGACAACATTACATCCAATAGTATCAAATCCGGTACATGTTCGTCTATTTTATTAAACACTTCTTCACCCTTGGGTGTAGTGTCTATGTCATACCCCGAATACTTTAAAAGTTCGGATAGGGCATCCAAAATGTACAGGTCGTCATCAACGGCAAGTATTCGTTTTAGCATCGGCTTTTATTTGGTAAATGATATATATACATACACATGGTACTATTAACATAAATTAAACAACCAGTCACATCAACAAAGCCGAATACATTTAGTTCAGTTTCATCAAAAATAAAAAATAGTTTATCAGATTTAATAACTGGAAAAACTCTATCCAGACTTATTACTAATCAATTTTTGTACCATATACATCCTGAAAATCTAAAATTGAAAGTAAAGGCTATCTGTCAATAAATAATAGGGGAGAGCAACTATCATTATTAATGATAATGAGCCCATTAATCAATAGTTGCAGTAAAATTATTTAGTTTTTATGATAATTTACTATACAATAGGGATAAGATTTCACAAACTTTATTGAGAATTTCAAAAAATGAACACGGTTAAATCAATAAATTTTAACAAAATCAAAGAAATAATCTTTTCATTATCAAATATTCATAAAAATTCAATTATTCTTGATAATTTAATAACACATATGTACTTTTGTTATGTAAATTAAAATTTGAAAAACATGAAAAAAGTATATATCACAGCATTATTGATCAGCAGCTTATCAATAAGCGTTTTTGCAACGGATGGCGGAAAAAAAGATAAAGCAAAAGCAGAGACAAAAGTGTCAAGTACTGTATTAAATCAGTTTACATACGAGTTTAAAGATGCGCAAGCTGTAACCTGGGTAATAGATGGTAACTGCCAAAAAGCATTATTTACCTACGAAGGTACTGCGATGACAGCATTCTACTCACTCTCTGGCGAGTATATGGGTGTAACCAATCCAACAGCATTTGCTAAAATACCGGCCGACGCGCAAAAAGAAATTTCTTCAAAATATAAAGAGTACACTATTGGCGAGGTGATCGAGTTTCGTCCGGCAGCAACTAACTCAGCAAGCATCTATAGCTTTTCAAGCTATTCTAACGATGAGAAAGTTTATTTTGTTGATCTGAAAAATGACAAAGAAGAATTTTTATTGAGAGTTACTCCAAATGCATCAGTTTTCTTCTTCAAACAAGTTAAGTAACAAACTCCTAATTCACTATAATATAAAGCCCTGGCACAACCTGCCCGGGCTTTTTTTGTTTTAAAACAAATTCATTTGCGCACTTTCAGGTGGCTGCGCTTTGGCAAATAAAGTTCTGCTATCGTACCGCCATGAATCATCGCGTTCTTTTTTGAATCAAGCCTTTCTTAAAGGAATTCTTGTTTACTTATTTCTTATAATTAATATTATGTTAAGTAAATACATCGAAATAAAGCCCCGGTATATCTCCGGGGCTCCTTCTCTTTATTTTAGCGCATCAATTTTCTTTTGTGTAGCAGTAGCATTAACAAAATCCTTCTTACCTAAATAACAGTTTTTAAGGTTATACAATGCATCGTATGATGTTGGCCTTAGCTCTACAGCTTTTAGCAGAACCGGTTTGGCAAGGTCAAATGCGGCACTGGCTTTTTTCATAGTCTCGTCGTATTCCTTTTGCTTGTTAGCCGGTAATTTATTGGCAGCATTATTTAACGTAATGGCCGGGCTTAATAAAACATAACCAAGGTTTAAAGTTGCCTCGAAATAGTTAGGATCGATCTCGATCGCTTTTCTGTACGATTCTTCTGCCTTAGCTAAATTACCCGCAGAGTTATAAGCCAAACCGGCGTAATAATACAATGTTTTATTTTTAGGGTCGGCAGCAACAGCCTTCTCTATTTTAGCTATTACCTCTTTGGCTTTACCTGTTTGCAGGTTCAATTCAATTTCTCTTTTTGACAACGCACCATCGTTAGGAAATTTCAATGCTCCCTCTTCAACAATTTTTATTGCCGTTGCGGTATCTTTTTTTGAAAGGTATATGTACGACAGGTCTGAGTATACCGTTGGGTTTTTAGAGTAATTTGTGGTTAATAGTTTCTTGTAATTTTTAATGGCCTCATCATACATTTTAGCATTAGTTGCCGATAAGCCCGTCAAGTATATTGCGCTGGTATCATCAGGCCTAACCGAACGGAAAAAATCAAATGAATTATAGGCCGCTTCATACTTACCACCCTGGTATTGTTTAACACCAAGGTTGTATTTAATAACGATGAGTGTTTGATACGCGTCATCTATCAGCTTTTTGTTTTCTGCTTTGGTATCTGCTGCTTTGGCTTTTGTTAAAGCCTCTTCGGCTGTAGCAAATAAGGGGGTTTGCGTACTTGGAACGGTATCGCGATATGCTAAAGCAGCATAAATAGCCCCTTTAACAGCATAGGTTAAAGGTAATGTAGCTGTTTTGTCGTTCGCGGCAGCTTTATCGATCGATGTTTTTGCATCAGTAATAGCTGTGGTTGCCATTACAGCAAAGTTTTTTTGCTTATACAAGCCCATGTATTTGTTATACTGCTCCTGCGCGTTAGTTAACTCTCCTTTTTGTGCAAAAACAGAGCTTACAGAAACCAGGCTTACCAACCCGATCATCAAAATTTTAATTTTCATAGTTTTAATTTTTCTTGTCCTGAAAGCACAATCGACATTGCTTTCAAATTATTAATTGGTTAACTGCCTTAATTTAGATTCTACTTTTTTTAGCTGATTTTGATTTCCAGTTTGTAAATATAACATTTGTAACGCTTTTAAGCATTCTTCATTGTTCGGATTCATTTCGCTGGCTTTTTCAAGCATATCTCTTGACTTGCTAATACCGGCCCAGTATACATCATCATGCTTCTTTGCAGTAAAACACCGCTTCAAATATAATAACCCTAAGTTAAAAGTGGGATTATAATCCGCATTATTGATATCAATCAATTTTTTATAGGTACGCTCCGCATCCTGGAACCTGTTTAAATGATCATAACAGTTGGCAGCCATAAATAAAACATTCAGATCATTTGGCGCCAGGTATAACAACTCTTCCAATAGTGTATTTAACACTGCATAATCCTTTTTGTTGTTATAAATATTGGCTTCTTCAAAAAGCAGGTACTTATCGTGCCCGTATATGCTTAGCCCCTTTTGTATGGCCTGCAATGCTTTGGTAGTATCGCCAAGGGTGTTATAAAGTGTGGTAGCAGTTTGTATGTATTCTATCTTAGGTTTAGGTTCTGCCAATAACTGATCATAATATATTACCGCAGTTTTGTAATTACCCAATTTGTAATAAATATTAGCCAGGTAAGTATCTATCTGCTTATCGGGCACGTATCCTTTTGCAATATCAAAGTTTACTATGGCCTGCCTAAAGTTATTTTTGTCATAAAAGTCAAAAGCCTTACGCAGGTACACGTTGGCTATACAGCCCTTTACGTAATTCAATTCGGTAGCATAGCGGTATATTTTGCGATTAACCGAAAGCATATTTACCAGCCTGGTAGTTTGCCTTAATAAAGTATCCGGAAGTTTAAGTGTATTTAACGAATCGCGGTAAAGTATTGTGGAATATACTACCGCTTTGAAAGTATTTTTCTCAAGGTTAAGGCTATCGGCGTGGGTTTTAAACGATCCGTCGATAGCTTTTTTTGCCTCGGTTAAATATTTATAGTCGTTACTTTTATTATACAGGGCAAGGTTATTTGCTACATCCTTCATCGCTTCTGTTTGGCAAAAGGCAATGGAGGATGTAAAACAAATAATAACAATCAGTAAAAACGCTTTACGGATCATGTTGTACCTTATTCTGCTTTGTCGCCGGCTTCGGGTTCTGCGCCTTTGTCTTCAGCAGGTTTATTTTCGTCAGTTGCTTCTTCGGTTGTAGCTTCCCCCTCTGCTGCAGCGCCTTCTTCGCCTTCGGTCAGTTCTTCTTCAACTTCTTCTTCGCGCTCAATTTGCGCTACCGATGCAATGCTGTCGTTCTCTTTCAGCGTGATCAACCTCACTCCTTGCGTCGCGCGGCCCATTGATCTTAACTGATCCAAAGCGATACGGATAATGATGCCCGATTTGTTGATGATCATCAGATCATCCTTATCAGTTACACCCTTAATAGCTACCAACGGACCTGTTTTATCGGTTACGTTAATAGTTTTAACACCCTTACCTCCCCTGTTGGTAACGCGGTAATCATCAATATCAGTACGTTTACCATAACCGTTCTCAGATACCACCAAAACTGTTGTTTCAGCATCGTCAATAGCTATCATACCAACAACCTCGTCGGTAGGGCCACCTAAAGTGATACCCCTCACCCCTGTCGCGGTACGGCCCATTGGGCGCACTGTAGCTTCATTGAAACGGATAGCACGGCCGGAGCGTAACGCCATTACAATTTCACTGCTGCCGCTGGTTAAAGTTGCTTCTAACAAGGTATCACCTTCGTTAATGTTGATGGCGTTGATACCATTAGCACGCGGACGTGAGTATGCTTCCAGCGAAGTCTTTTTAATGGTACCTTGCTTGGTACACATAATGATGAAGTTATTTTTCAGGTATTCCTGGTCTTTCAGGCTGGTAAGCTTGATATAGGCTTTAATATTTTCTTCTTTCGGGATGTTGATGATGTTCTGGATGGCACGGCCCTTAGAGGTACGCGTTCCTTCCGGGATCTCGAACACACGCAGCCAGAAACAACGGCCCGCTTCGGTAAAGAACAACATATAGTTGTGGTTCGACGCGATAAGCAAGTGCTCAATAAAGTCGGCATCGCGGCTGTTGCTGCCTATAGCGCCCTTACCACCGCGCGCTTGTGTGCGGTACTCGGTTAAAGGCGTACGTTTGATGTAACCTTCGTGCGATATGGTAATTACCACATTCTCATCCTCAATAAAGTCTTCAGTTTGCATTTCTGCAGACGAGTGCACTATTTCGGTTTTACGCTCATCACCGTATTTCTCGCGGATCTCGTTCAACTCATCTTTGATGATCTGCATACGCAGGCCTTCGTCAGCTAAAACTGTTTTCAGGTAGTCGATCAGTTTCATTAGCTCGGCGTATTCAGCTTTGATCTTATCACGCTCCAGGCCTGTTAAACGGCGCAGCGTCATATCCAAAATCGCGCGGGCTTGTATATCGCTTAATTGAAACTCAGCCATTAAGCCCTCACGTGCTTCATCAGGCGTACCCGAAGCGCGTATCAACTTGATCACTTCGTCCAAATGATCTAAAGCGATCAGCAAACCTTCTAATATGTGAGCACGTTTTTCGGCTTCGGCTAATTCAAATTTGGTACGACGAACGATCACTTCGTGGCGATGCTCAACAAAGTGGTGTATCAGGTCCTTCAGGTTCAACAACATCGGGCGGCCATGCACCAAAGCAATGTTATTTACACTAAATGAAGTTTGTAACGATGTGTATTTGAATAAGTTATTTAAAACGATAGATGCATTGGCATCGCGTTTTACTTCGTAAACAATACGGATACCTTCGCGGTTAGATTCATCGCGGATAGCCGAGATGCCTTCTATTTTTTTATCATTAACCAGTTCGGCAGTACGCTCTATCATATCCGATTTGGTTACCTGGTAAGGTATTTCGGTTACGATGATACGCTCGCGGTCGCTGTTGTAAACTTCTATTTCGGCACGTGAGCGCAAAACGATACGGCCACGGCCGGTTTCTGATGCTTCTCTTGGGCCTTCAACACCGTAAATAATACCGCCGGTTGGAAAATCGGGGCCTTTTACGTGTTTGATCAGTTCGCTTATCTCAATATCGCGGTTATCAATATACGCCATGGTGGCATTGATAACTTCGGTTAAGTTATGTGGCGCCATGTTGGTGGCCATACCTACCGCAATACCCGACGCACCGTTAACCAACAGGTTAGGGAACTTTGCAGGCAATACGGTTGGCTCCTCCAACGAGTCGTCAAAGTTTAACTGGAAATCGATGGTATCTTTGTTGATATCAGCCAGCATCTCCTCGGCTATCTTTTGCAGACGTGCCTCGGTATAACGCATTGCCGCGGGGTTATCACCATCTATCGAGCCGTAGTTACCCTGGCCGTCAACCAATGGATACCGTAAGCTCCAATCCTGGGCCATACGCACCATGGTGCCGTAAACCGATGAGTCGCCATGCGGGTGGTACTTACCAAGCACCTCTCCTACTATACGGGCCGATTTTTTGTAGGGTTTATTCGCGTTTAAGCCAAGGTCGAGCATCCCAAAAAGCACGCGGCGGTGAACGGGTTTTAAACCATCGCGCACATCTGGCAAAGCACGCGAAACAATAACAGACATTGAATAATCAATGTATGCCGATCGCATTTCTTCATCAATGTTTATAGGAATTATTCTGTCGCGGGTACCTTCGTTGTTATCTATATCTTCAGCCATTGTTCTGTATTATTCCTTGTCGCTAAAAAAAGGTTTTTAGATTTAGGTGTATTTTAAGCGACCTGCGAAGATAACAAATAATGTGGTATAGGGGTACGTTGTGGATAAGTTTTGAAGTGTGGAGAGATTAGGATAAGCCAACTGGCCAAGCATTGCTTTTAACGCAAATCTCAAATGGTCAACCCATCAAATATATGTCTTAAAACTACTCTTTTCAACAAACAACGAAATTTAAAATATTAACTTTAACAGGATTATTTATGAAACCAGTCTTGATAATATCTTTTTTATTCTTTGGGCTTTTTTGCGGGCGCTTGCCGGTAAAAAATGAGATGCAAGTACAATCAGTGTTATGGAAGATACAGGCTCCTGGCTCGTCTAAAACATCTTATATATTAGGCTCAATGCATGATTTCGGAAAAGAATGGGTGGGTTCTTACCCTAAATTGGATAGCGTTATAAAAGTTAGTGATGTTTATTTGTGCGAAAACACCTCCATTGCAAATACAGGAAATACCGCCAGTGCTCCTGCTTCTCCAATTGTTACCCGGCTTAATGCAAAAGCTATTTTTGGTAAAGATTATGATAAGGTGAATGACTACTTTATTAAGAATACCGGTTCGGGATTAACACAAAATATTGATAGCGACAAAGACCCTGTAACAGTATTAAACGGAATGCTATTGTTTTTAAGAAATGAGTGGGCGACTGGAAAAGGGTTAAAGATATCGTTTGATGGCATGGATGCCGCATTGTTGGCAAATGCAAGGTCAAAAAAACTACCATGCATATCATTAGATGACGCACAAATTACCAAAGGAATAACATCAACTCCACTCCATATTAAAAATTCGGTAGCAGAGATAGTAGATTTTGTTAGTGAGTTAACCAATATGAGTTCGCCGGGGCATAACGAGGTCCACCAGGATCCATATTTAAAAACGCAGCAACTTTACAACAGTGGTAAGTTTAATTTCAACTTCGCTAATGACAATGATAGAGGCGAGAAACTCGAAAGGATCAAAACCCGTAACACTTTTTGGATGAAAAAAATTCCAGGATATTTAACAAATAACCGTGCGTTTATTGTTATTGGAGTGGCGCACTTAGACGGCAAAAGCGGTTTGCTGATGCAGTTAAAAAAACGAGGATTTAAGGTTACCCCGATAGACCTGCTTTGATCATTTCAACAAACAATTATTTAATTTTCCTCCAATGCTCCTCCACCACCATACCTGTAGGTAACGTACCCGATAATATCAGTTCGTTGTTTTTGATCTTGTAGTTGTAACGCACCGTTTTACCCAGCATAGTTGTAGGTTGGCTGCTAAAGGTTGATGTTTCAAAGCAGCTATCGGCTTTAAGGGTATAATTACCGGCTTCGTACTTTTCTGTTTTCATGCCTTTCTGGTAGGCATAGGCGGTAAAGCCTTTATCGGTGTAATTTCTTTGCAGGGTATATTCTTTGGGTGCGCCTTCGGCTTTACCGTTGTAAGTACCTCCCTGGAATATATAAGTGCCTTTAAGGGTACTTACATTAAATGAAGCTAATGCAAAACAGGTTAATAGTAAAAACAGTCGTTTTAATTTCATTCTACCCAGTTAATGCCTTTTTTAAGCAAATTTAAAGTCTTTTCCTCTTCCGACCCAGCTTCCGGCTGATAATTGTACAACCAGCGCGCCTGTGGCGGTAAGCTCATCAGTATGGATTCGATGCGGCCGTTGGTTTCCAACCCAAACTTGGTGCCTGCATCGTACACTAAATTAAACTCGGCGTAGCGGCTGCGGCGCTGGTACTGCCATTCCTGCTGCGCTTCGGTAAAAGGCTTATCGCGGTTGCGATTAACCAGTTTAGTATATGTTGGCAGGAACGAACGTCCTACTGCTTTCGAAAAAGTAAAAATATCTTCCCAGGGGTGCTCATCAGTAGCAGTTAAACGGTCGAAGAATATGCCACCTATGCCACGGGTTTCATGGCGATGCTTAATATAAAAATAATCATCGGCCCATATTTTAAAGCGGTGATAAGCATCGGTGCTAAAATCATCGCACACCTTTTTCAATTCGCCATGAAAAAAGCGGGCATCATCTTCAATTACATAGTGTGGGGTAAGATCAATCCCGCCGCCAAACCATTTTACTGCGGGCTTACCGGCTACAGGTTCCATTTCAAAGTACCTGATATTCATGTGGATGATAGGCACCAAAGGATGATTGGGATGTATTACAATAGAAACCCCTGTGGCAAAAAAATCGTTTTGCTCCACTTTAAGCGCGTTGCGCATGGTATCGGGCAATTGGCCATATACAGCCGAGAAGTTTACACCACCTTTTTCAATGATAGCGCCGTTTTGCATCACCCGGCTTTTACCCCCGCCACCGCCATCGCGCTGCCATTGCTCTTCAACAAATACCGATTGGCCATCCAAAGCTTCGAGGCCAGCGCATATTTCGTTTTGTATTTGCCGATAAGCCTCGGCTATCTGCTCTTTGGTTATGGTGGCTTTCTCTTCACTTATCATGGCTCAATTAAATTAGGTGAATGTTAATACGCTACAAAGTTGGTAATAGTTTTGTTTATTCTTCAATATAATCAAGGTCCTTACCAAAGCTTTCTTTTAACTGGCTTAGCGCGAACAGGGCTATAACTGTAACTATTCCCATCATAATATAACCGCTGTTTATATAACCGTGGTCTTTAACAAAGTATTTAAAAAGTATGGTGATTGGGATGAGCGCGCCCCTCACAAAGTTAGGAACGGTTGTGGTAACTGTTGAGCGGATATTTGTACCAAATTGCTCTGAGGCGATGGTTACAAAATTTGCCCAGTAGCCCACCGCAGTACCCATAAACAGGCAAAGCCATATAAAACGGTCGGGCGTAATACCATCAGCCTTTAAATAGAATATTACACTAACTACCGATATCAGCAAGAATGTTAAAATAGTTATTCTGCGCGATTTAACCAATTGCGCCAGCAGGCCCGCAAAAACATCGCCTATTGATATGCCCACATATGTATATAAAATACCTGTACCTGCGCTTAATGGTTCCGTAGCGTGTAAGGCTTTACCAAACTCGGGCGAAAGCGTTACCA
Organism: Mucilaginibacter rivuli; assembly: GCF_019391655.1. Lineage (GTDB taxonomy): Bacteria > Bacteroidota > Bacteroidia > Sphingobacteriales > Sphingobacteriaceae > Mucilaginibacter > Mucilaginibacter rivuli. Next base: position 33,210 of record NZ_JAHXPQ010000011.1, read on the forward strand.
ATACACCAACCACAAACCACAGCGGTGTGCCAATCAATATACAGCACAGGTATTTCCAAAAGCGTTTGCCATTGGTAAAGAGCATCAGCATGTTACCTTTGGATACCTTCTTTTCGGCCACGTCTTTATACATGCCTGATTCGAACGTACCTAAACGGAGCAATAACAACAATATACCCAAACCGCCGCCAATAAAGTATGCCGTTTGCCATGCATAATGTTTAGCGATAATAGCTGCTGCAACAGCGCCGAACAAACCAATAACAGCAACCATCATGGTGCCATAGCCACGGTTCTCTTTGCTCATGGTTTCGCTTACCAGGGTAATGCCTGCACCCAATTCTCCAGCAAGGCCAATGCCTGCAATTAAGCGGATAATGGCATAGGTTTCTACATCATGTACAAAGCCATTAGCGAAATTGGCTATCGAGTACATCAGTATGGACCCGAAGAGCACCTTTATACGACCAAATTTATCGCCGATGATACCCCAGATGATCCCTCCCACCAATAGCCCGAACATCTGCATGTTTAGGATATGAATACCCTTTTCGGTGATCTGATCGGCCGGAACACCTATACCTGCCAAACTTTGAACACGTAATATGGAAAAGATCAGCAGATCGTATATATCAACAAAATAGCCAAGCGCCGCTACTGCGACAAGAAAAATTACGTTTCTCGAATTTTTTGAAGTATCGGTATTAGTCATCGTTTACTATTAAAATTGGTTGGGCTAAAATAAGTAAACAGATCAATATCGTACCATATCGCATAAAAAAACCTCCCGGCACCAGCCGGGAGGTTCAAATACATTTTATGATATGATAGCTTATGCCTTTTTTACGTTAACGGCTTGTAAACCTTTTCTGCCCTCTTCAACCTCATACTCTACCTCATCGTTATCTTTTATGGCATTTACACCACCTTGTACATCCTTAAAATGCACAAACAGATCTTTGCCTTCGGCGGTAACAATAAAACCATAGCCTTTTTGTGTGTTAAACCATTTTACTTTTCCAGTTGCCATAATAAATAATAGTAATGTATTAATAATTTTTTTAGGTCTAACAAACTGATTTTCGGGCACATTAAGCGTGAGGTATCAATTAATTAAACGTGTTAATTCAAAGTTATCAAAATATCAATACAATGCAAGAAAAATTATTTATTTGGCTGAGGGGTTATCCTGAGGTATGGTTTTACCAGTGTAAAGCCCTTAGGGAACTTGGCCGGGATGTCTTCAGTTTTGGTTGCAGGCACTACTACCACGTCCTCTCCGTCCTTCCAATCAGCAGGCGTGGCAACACCATAATTGGCGGTTAATTGCAACGAATCGATCACACGCAGTATCTCCACAAAGTTTCGGCCTGTTGATGCCGGGTATGTGATGATGAGCTTAACTGTTTTATCGGGCGCTATAATAAACAATGATCGCACAGTAGCATTTACCGAGGCATTAGGGTGTATCATATCATAAGCTTCGGATACTTTGCGATCAGGGTCGGCAATGATCGGGAAATTAACCTCTACCCCTTGCGTTTCGTTAATGTCTTTTATCCAACCATCGTGCGATTCTACTGAATCAACACTTAGTGCCAGTACTTTTACATTGCGTTTTGCAAACTCATCTTTTAAGGCTGCGGTGCGGCCCAGCTCTGTTGTACAAACAGGCGTATAATCACCAGGGTGCGAGAACAGTACGCCCCAGCTGTCGCCTAAATAATCGTAAAACGTAATCTCACCTTGTGAGGTTTTTGCAGTAAAGTTTGGTGCGGCATCGCCTAATCTTAATCCCATGATATTGTTGTTTTAAAATAAAGTCTACTAATTTGATAGATTATTACGAAGGTATATTAGTTTGAGATAAAGTTCATAATTTATTTGTAAAAATTAGGGCGCAAAGATTTGACAACTTTTAAAAAGTTGTCAAATCTAAATGTCTAATCGCTTTCCAACGGATTGGGTGGTTTGATAATGTAAGCGAGTATTAAAAACAGGGGGATCAGGGCCAAAAGATATCCACACATAATGATCCAGAAGGCGATAACGAAAGTTCCCATTATCCAGCCCATATATTTTTCCATATCCAAACCAAAAGGATATAACAGGCAATGGAAAAACAGAATGACACCTAAACCAAAGGCCAGCAGGTAAACCGCCGTAACAGGCGAAAACCGGGTAAACAGCCAGGCAGCTTCAGGAATAAGCAATAAAGCGTACACGCCTAAAAAAGACAGGAACAGTTTGAGCTTGCTGTAAGGTAAGGTTTTGGAGAAAATGAGGTAAGTTTCTTCAAACCTGCGCTCCTCAAATATTACAATAGCATGTGCCACCGTAATGGCTAATACAGCAATGGCTGCTACGCGGGTATCATGGCTCACATCGGCAAACATGATAAACACACCATTAATAATAGCGTATGATAACAACTTGGTTATCAAATAGGTTACCTTTAATTTATTAAACACATGGTACAGGTATAAACTAAAATACGGTTTCTTCCATTTTTTGGTAAAACGCATCACTGCCGACTGCTTGCTGCCATCAATCAGGTGGTTTACAAGGTACTTGTAAAACCATGCGCTGAGAGCGATGATCCCGATAAGGTATGCGAGAATACACATAGCTGATAACACATAATAATGATAAACAGCCACCACTATACTTAGGCTCCCATAAACTAATACCGGCAAACTAACGGCCACCTGTACCACAAACCAGCTGCTAAACTGTTTCTGCCTGGTGTATGATGTACTGCTGTAAAACAAAAATTGTTGGTGAGGGCCTAATATCTGCCCGGCGATGTAGTGCCAGCATTTGAATGTGTACAACAACCATACGCCAAACACAATGCTCATCATAAGTGGACTTGTAATAAATGCCAGCATGAGCGCCATATGATAATTAAGCAGTTGCGCGGGCTCTACCAAACCAAACAGCACCAAAAACAAAAAGAACAAAATACCGCCATGTACTTTGTAAAAGCCATTTGCAAATATTTTGAGCAGTACGTTAGTTAATGGCTTATTCATCAGCTAATTACCTGCAGGGTTTGGTTCTCTACTAACAATACCCCTACTTGCTGTATCTCGGCGGCATCAAGTTCCTGGTGTGATGAGAGCATGAAACTTACGCCTTTTTCACGATGCAGATCGCTTATCCAGGTATATAATATTTTTAGGGAATCGGTATCAATAGTGATAAGCGGTTCATCCAGTAGTATCAGTTTGGGTTCGCCTAAAAAAGCCAATAATAAGGATAGCTTTTTAAGCATCCCGCTGGAATAAGTACCTATTGGCCTGTCAACATATCCCTGCATGCCCATGCTTTCAACATAGCCCTGCTCCTGCCCTTCGGGCGCCTCTTTAGCATCGGCAAAAAGCTGGATCATTTCCGTACCCGTTAAAAACTCCGGGAACAGCGGTTCGGCTTCGGCAAAGTTTACGTACTTGCGGTAATCAACAGGTTGTTTTTTGATGCTGATACTGCCATCCAAAACAATATCGCCATTAAAGGACAGTATCCCGGCAATTGATTTAAGCAGAGTGCTTTTACCCGAACCGTTAATACCTTTAACCCAATAAATACCCGCATCCAAAGCCAGATCGGGCACTTTTAAAGCGGCAATACCGCCGTAAAGTTTTTTAAAGTTATGGAATTGGAGCATGAGTTTTAGATTTTGGTGCTTTTGCTTTGTTACATACCCGATGTGAATGCAATAGTTCCTGCTCTTGGCCGCAGTGACCCAGTTTTGGGGGAAGAAGAAAACACATATTCCATCTTACCTCTTCCATTTTACATACGTTCTATGGGTTTATCAGCGCATCATAAAACTCCACAATATCCATGCCTGCAGCACGTACCTGTTGCGGTATCAGGCTGGCTTCGGTTTGGCCGGGTGTAGTGTTTATCTCGATGAAATAAAAATCGCCTGTGCCTTCCTGCAATATAAAATCAAGGCGGGTCATACCGTGGCAATTCAATCGCAGGTAAACATCCTTTACAATGTGTGTGATGGTTTTGTTTTGCTCAGCGGTCAGGTTGGCAGGGGTAATTTCTTTTGATACCCCGGCAGTATATTTAGCCTCATAATCAAAAAACTCTTTCGAACTGATGATCTCGGTAGCGGGCAGTACTTTCAGCTCGCCGTTAAGGTGAACAATGCCAATGCTGAACTCGCGGCCTTGAATAAACTCCTCAACCAATATCTGTTTATCCTCGTGGAAAGCTTTTTCTAACGCCTCGCCCAAGCCGGCTATGTTATGCACCTTGCTCATGCCTACACTGCTGCCGCCATTATTGGGCTTAATAAACAGCGGGAATTTAAGGCGCGATACCACGGCTGCCACATCAATATCATTATGGTGGAACAACTGCATGGATTTGGCCGTATGTAAACCCTCAATGCCTTGTACAATAGCCTTGGTATACGCCTTATTCATGGTAATGGCCGATGTGGTGGCATCGCAGGTATTGTATGGGATGCCGAGCATATCAAAATAGCCTTGCAGCTTACCATCTTCGCCGGGTGTACCGTGTACGGTGATAAAAGCGAAATCGAATTTTATCTTATTCCCGTTAAGGGTAATGCTGAAATCGTTTTTATCCACGGGCAACTCTGCTCCTGCTTCGGTTACATACACCCATTTTTCACGCGATATCAGGATGGTATAAACATCGTATTTATCGGCTTTAATGTTTTGCGCTATGTAGGCTGCACTTTTTATGGATACATCATATTCGCCGGAATAACCACCGGCCAAAAGGGCTAAATTCTTCTTCATCATACGTTCAAAGATATGGAAATGTGCGTATGTGCAAATGAGGAAATGTGCAAATT
>NZ_JAHXPQ010000012.1 GCF_019391655.1 Mucilaginibacter rivuli
GCACAAAGCAATCCCCGACAGGTATGTCGCAAATATGCAAAGTGTGAATGCAAAGTTTAGGATTGCTTCGTTCCTCGCAATGACGTAACCTTTAATAATTATTGTTTTGAAAAAATTATTCACATTTATTCTATTCCTAATCATTAGCTATAGCTATGCCCAAACACCGGGTAAGTTTATTTATGCTGACGACTTTAAAAAACCAATCGACACCAAAACCTGGGTGGCCGAGATTGAGCCTTCTGTAAATACGTCAACCGTCTACACCAAAAACAACGCCCTGATACTGGACACCAAAGGCGGTGTTACCGTGTGGCTGAATAAAGTATTATCCGGCAATATCCAAATTGAGTTTGACCGTAAGATCCTGGTTGATACCGGAAAGAACGACCGCCTTTCGGATATGAACATATTCTGGATGGCATCCGATCCTAAAAATAAAAACCTGTTTACCCGCAGCGGTAAGTTTGAAGCATATGACGACCTAAACCTGTACTATGTGGGCATGGGCGGTAATACCAATAAAACCAACCGTTTCCGCAAATATTATAACGGTCAGAAGCCTATTATACAAGAGTATTCGGATAAGGCACATTTGCTGGAGGCCAACAAGATATATCATATCAAAATTGTAATGAACAATGGCGTAACAGGCTATTGGGTAGATGGAGAGCAGTATTTTACTTATACCGATGCCGCGCCTTTAACTTCGGGATACTTTGGGTTTCGGTCAACATGGTCGCGGCAGGAAGTGAAAAACTTCAGAGTATATCAATTAAAATAAGCTTAATGCAACTTATGACTAAAGATGAAGTGCTGGCTAAAGCTTTTGAGCAACTTCCGGATGCGCAAACGTACTATTTGGAAACGTTTACCGTCATCATCAATAATAAGCCTGGCATTAAACCAGTTCACGTTAACGAGCATGATTTTAATACAGGTAATTTTAATGAAGACACACCTCTCAGCGTCTCATTCAAAAAGCATCTTTACTATCCCGAACACGGTTTATCCTGTAAAACTACCTGGCAGGTAGAATAAAACATAGCGTTATTTGCCATTCCCATCACTTTTATTTTTCTTTGGCGCATGATCATCGTAATACAATGTACAGACAGGGTTGGCCTTGTGGCCGATATATCAGGACTGCTTTCGCAGGAAGGCCTTAATATCGTTTCGCTGCGCGAGCATGTGGATACCGCCGAAAACCTGTTCTTTATGCGTCTTGACGTTGCAGGGACTGCAGACGATACCGCATTGACATCAAAAATGCAACATGTATTACCTGCCGATGCCATTATTAACATTAACCCTACCCCTGTAAAAAAGGTAGTTGTGCTGGTCACCAAAGAATACCATTGCCTTGCCGATATTTTGGTGCGAAACTACTTTGGCACCTTAGGCGCGCAGGTGCAGTGCGTTATAGGTAACCATGCCACCTTACAAAACATTTGCGAGCGCTTTGATATCCCCTTTACTTTGGTGCCACACCAGGATATCAGCAAGCCCGAGTTCGAACATAAGATATCAACCCTCATCGCGCAGCAAAACCCGGATTATATTATCCTGGCTAAATTTATGCGCATATTGAGTCCTGAGTTTGTGGCGCAATACCCAATGAAACTCATCAATATACACCATAGCTTTTTGCCTGCCTTCGCGGGAGCCAATCCGTATCGCCAGGCATTTGAGCGCGGCGTAAAGCTTATTGGTGCCACAGCCCATTTTGTTACTAATGAACTGGATGAAGGCCCAATTATTGCCCAGCAGATCATCCCGGTAAACCACTCATTAACCGCTCCCGATATGGTTAAAGCGGGTAAAGAGATAGAGACCGCGGTGTTAGCCAAAGCTTTGCGTTTAGTTTTCGAGGACAGGGTGTTTGTGTATCAGAATAAGACGGTGGTGTTTGAGTAAAATTTATCAATAGCGATGGGTTTGAAACCCGTCGCTATTTGTTTATCAAGCTTTCCCTAACTCAAAAGGCAATTTCCTGTACCTCTTCCCTGTAGCCGCAAATATCGCATTGCCCACAGCAGGTGCTATCGGCGGTAAACCCGGCTCACCAAGGCCTGTTGGGGCATCTTCGGTAGGCACAAATTTTACGATCACTTCCAGCGGCGCGTCCTTTTGGCGCATGAATTTATAGGTGTTGAAGTTCTTCTCTATAACGGCACCTTTATCGAAAGTTATCTTGCTGAACATGGCATGGCTCAGGCCGTCAATAATGGCGCCCTGCACCTGGTTTTCAGCACCGCTCAGGTTTACTACACGGCCACAGTTTACAGCGCAAAATACTTTAGTAACCCGCAACACGCCATTGGTATTGGTGATCTCGGCCACATGCGCGGCGTATGTATTGAACGAGAAACGTGCTGCAAAACCATAAAACACATTGGGCTTGGTATTTTTACCCCAGTTGCTTAATTCGGCAACCAGTTTTACTACGCTGCGGTACTTATTGATATCGTAGCCTACTTTTCCTGTGGGTTGCTTTTCGGCTTTGTCCAATAGCTCCAGTCGGTAAGCTATCGGGTCTTTTTTTAGTTCGTGAGCTAACTCATCCATAAAACACTCATCAGCAAAAGTGACAATATTGCTTGTAGGCGCGCGCCACGGCCCGGTTTGTATATTGGAACGGAACGAATGCGTATCTACCCTGAAGTTTGGTATTGATGCCGCCGGAAAACTATCCGGTACAGCCGAACCTCCACCTAAAGCTGCGCCATTTAAATGCCATGCCTCTATCTGTCCATCAGCGCTGATAGCGGCTTTCATTTTATACAGGGCACCGGCACGGTAAAAATCGCTTTGCATATCATCCTCACGTGTCCATAGCATTTGTATGGGCGCTTTGGCTGCTGCCGATATCAGGGCTGCTTCAACACCATTATCAGCCTGTAGCTTACGCCCAAAGCCCCCACCCTGCCTTGGCATACCTAAGGTAATGTTAGCTTCGGGAATGTTCAATGCTTTGGATACTTCCTGGCGCATGCGTGCCGGTACTTGTGTAGGGCCGTAAAGCTCAACACTATTCTCTTTTACATCGGCAAAAAAGTTGAGCGGCTCCATAGCGGCGTGGGCCAGGTTGGGCAGCTCATAAACCGCTTCTATCACTTTGCCGCCTTTGGCAAAAGCAGCATCTACATCACCGTCTACACGGCCCGGCCTATCGCTTTTTTGGTTTACCATTTCGGTATAGGCAGCAATATGGTCAGCAGTACTTTCAAGTTTGCCGCTGTCTTCCCAAACGGTAATTAAGGCATCTTTACCTTTTTTAGCCGCCCAGGTTGATGTTGCCAGTACAGCTACCACCTTACCTGCCTTAACTACGTTCTTCACTCCTATAACTTTACGTGCAGCGGTATCATCGAAGGATTTAAGCACTTTTCCAAAAGCCGGCGGGCGCACTACCATCGCGTAAAGCATACCGGGCCTGCGGGTGTCAATACCGTACAGCGATTGGCCGGTTACAATTTTGTGGTTATCTATATTGGGTACGCGGGTACCTATTATCTTAAAATCCTTTGGGTTTTTCAGCACTACATCATTGGGTACAGGTAAGGTGGCTGCCTTTGCGGCAAGTTCGCCATAGCCTGATTTTTTGCCCGATGTTTTATTGATCACAAAGCCGTCTTCAGCATAGCAATCTGCTTCGGCACAGCCCCATTGCTGGGCGGCCGCGCTGATGAGCATCACACGTGCCGTAGCACCGGCTTTGCGGATAGGCATAAACCGGCCACGGATAGCCCCGCTGCCACCTGCCACCTGGGAACCGAATTTCTGATCGAGCGGAGCCATATCAACTGCAACGGTATCCCATTTTACGTTCAGCTCTTCGGCCAATATCATGGGCAGGGCTGTTTTAACGCCCTGGCCTATCTCGGGATTGGGCGCCATCAGGGTAACCAGGCCCGAGGGGCTGATGGTAATATACGCGTTTGGCGAAAATACAGCATCGGCAGCAACAGCAGCAGATGAACTATCGCTCAACAGGTTAAAACCGATCAGCATACCGCCACCGGCAATAGAGGTGATCTTTAAAAAATCGCGCCTTGATACTGTTTCGCCGATCATGATTTTGCTGATTTAGTGGTTTTATTATTTGCTGCCAAATGGATAGCCTTACGGATACGGAAATGCGTACCGCAACGGCATATATTGGTCATGGCTTTATCTATATCATCATCTGTTGGGTTGGGCTTGGTTTTTAGCAAGGATGCCGCCGCCATGATCTGCCCGCTCTGGCAGTAGCCACATTGGGCAACGTCCATTTCTTCCCAGGCCAATTGCAAAGGATGAGTACCTGTAGCGCTCAGCCCTTCAATAGTAGTAACCTTGCTGGCTTGCACCGCGGCAACCGGGTATTGGCATGAGCGTACAGCCGTACCGTTAATGTGTACCGTACAGGCACCGCACTGGGCTATGCCGCATCCGTATTTTGTGCCTACCAGGTTGAGGTTATCGCGCAGTACCCACAGCAAAGGGGTATCCGGATCAGCCTCAACGGCCATTGCTTTGTTGTTAACAGATAATGTGTATTTGGCCATAACGGTATTGGTTTATATTTCAAATATAAACCAATACCCTTGTATTGGCAAGAAGGGGATACCAGGTGATGCAATTGTTACAAAATCAGCATCATCCATCAACAACGGCTTAGTCCTGATCAATTGGCCTGCATGCCATATAGGCCGGCAACTCGGCTGAAGCAAATACAGCCTTAGCATTGCTTAAGATATCAGGCTTGCTGAATCTTTTAAATATCTCTTTGTTCTTATTGTTAACGCACAAAATATACGAACCGGAGTTGATGTAAGCCATATTGTTCCCGGGATCAGGAAACTCGTAAATTACCTGCTTTTTGCCGTGGTGTTTCATCACACCGTATGTCATCCAAAATCGCCCCATTGTTCCGTTATGGATCACATTAACGAGATACAAGCCACTTATGGGGTCGGTTTCCAAGGTATCTACTTCTATATCCTGAACGGTTTTGGTGGTATCCCTGGTCACTTCTATCCTGCTGAGTTTAACCTCCGACCGTAACTTTAATAAAAGAATACCGGCAATGGTGAGTAATACAATGATAATTAAAAGGTGAAAATATTTTGTGATTTTTAAATAAGGTACAGGTTTCATTCAATACATATCTTAATTAGGGTAAACCAAATATACGTAATCTCTTGTCTTCCCGATTTTTTGAAATGATAAAAAAACGGGCCTTTAACCTTGCTTTTTATCTCCAGAAAATATTTTTTAAATAACCCTTGCGTAACCGAACGGTTACATATATATTTGCGTAACCAAACGGTTACAGATTAATATATGAGAAGAGACGTATTCCAGGCTATTGCCGACCCAAACCGCCGCGCCATCATCAACCTGCTGGCAGGCCAAAAAATGAATTTGAACAGTGTGGCCGATCAATTCGAGATCAGCAGGCCTGCCGTTTCAAAACACATGAAGATACTGACTGAGTGCGGCCTTGTCACCATTACACTCCAGGGCCGCGACCATTACTGCGAAACCAATTTAAAAAAGCTTACCGAAGTAACTGACTGGATAGACACCTTCAAAGTATTCTGGACCAAAAAACTGGATGCCTTGGGCGATTTTTTGGAAAAACCTGAACCTGAAGAGCCGCAGTATACCGGCGGCGTGATGAAATTTAAGATCAAAAAGAAATGAAAATGCAATCCAATTAGCATCTAACGTATCGATAAAGCACTAAACAATAATTTAAAACAAAACAACTAACAATAAACATAAAATTATGAGCACAGCACCTTTAGTATTAGAAAGAGTTTATAATGCCCCTATCGGCAAAGTATGGACAGCCATTTCGGATCTGGAACACATGCGAAAATGGTATTTTAAACTTGATGAATTTAAAGCCGAAGTAGGCTTTGAGTTCCATTTTTATGGCGACGGAAATAAAGAGAATTTAAAATACGCCACATCGGCGCGGGTTGTGGCCGTTGAGCCCGGCAAAAAATTGGCGTATACCTGGAGTTTAGATGCCGCACCAGCTATAACCACCGTTACATGGGAGTTATTTGAAGAAGGTGGTAATACACGCTTAGTACTTACCCATGAAGGACTCGAAACCATACCGGGAACCGACTATCCACGCGACAGCTTTAATGGTGGCTGGACCAGTTTTATGGGCAAACTGGATAATTATCTGTCATTATAAAAATGCAAAATATGAGCACCGGAACATTGGAATTTGAACGGACTTATAACGCTCCCATCAGCAAAACATGGGCGGCCATCACCGATAAGGGCCAAATGAAGGAATGGTATTTTAACCTTGACGAGTTTAAACCCGAAGTTGGCTTTAAGTTCAGTTTTTTAGGCGGCCCGCCCGATGGTGAGCAGTTTTTGCATGTGTGCGAGATACTGGAAGTGATACCCGGCAAAAAATTAAGCCATAGCTGGCGATATGATGGATTTGAGGGTAACTCCACCCTTACATGGGAGCTGTTTGACGAGGGCGACAAAACCCGCTTAAAACTTACCCATACCGGTTTGGATACCTTCCCTGCCGACAGGCCGGAGTTTGTTATCAGTAACTTTAACGAAGGCTGGACACATATTTTGGGTATTGGACTTAAGGATTATCTCGAAAAATAGCCCCCCTGAGTAAACTTTATATATGTTCTCTGTGATCTTTGTGGTAAAAATTAACCGCACAGATCACAGAGTTTTTTTTATAACTTTATTACCATGAACCGTATCGACCGCATCACTGCCATACTTATCCAACTGCAATCGCGCAGGGTGGTTAAAGCTCAGGATATTGCAGATAGGTTCAGCATTAGTTTGCGTACTGTTTACCGGGACGTAAAAACATTGGAAGAAGCCGGTATCCCCATTATTGGCGAAGCCGGGGTGGGCTATTCTATTATGGATGGTTACCGTTTACCGCCGGTAATGTTTACCAAAGAAGAAGCCACGGCTTTCCTCACCGCCGAAAAGTTCATGGAAAAATTGACCGATACCAGTACCGAAGAGAGCTATAAATCGGCCATGTATAAGGTACGCGCGGTACTACGCACCGCTGATAAGGATTTCCTGGACCAGATAGACCATCGCATTGAAGTGATAAAGAGCAGGCGCAGCATGAACAGTCGCCCGGACAATAACCTCATACAGGATATTTTAAAGGGCATCTCAGAAAAACGTGTACTATCCTTGCAATACTTTGCCCACCACAGCCAGCAGCACTCAAAGCGAAACGTGGAGCCGGTAGGCATATTTTATGCCGATAACTTTTGGCACATGATAGCCTGGTGCCGTCTCCGTGGCGATTACCGTGATTTTCGGATAGATCGTATGCAAAGCCTCGAAGTAACCGATACTGTTTTTAAAGGCCAGCACCCAACGTTAAAAGAGTACCTTGGTAAAATAGGTAAAGAGAACGACCTGCAAACCATCATTATCCGGGTAGAGAAATCCATCATCACACATATTAACGAGCAAAAGTTCTACATGGGTTTTGTATCCGAAATAGAAACCGAAAACTATATCGAAATGACGTTTTTAACCTGCTCCATTGAAGGTTTTGCACATTGGTATATGATGTTTGGTTATAAGGCCCAAATTGTTTGTAATGATCTGCTACGTACCAAAGTAGCCGATATGGCCGAACTCATTCACAGGCAACTATCAGAAACCGAGTTTGCCCAGTAATTGTTGGGTTGGGGCATTATCACAAACAATTAGCATATTTGTGGGTTACTTGCTTTTAATATGAGTTATAAATTTACCCGCGCCGTACTATTTATCATAGCCGCTCTGTTTTTCGAAAACGTGTTAGCGCAGGATAAACAAAACAGTATTGAATTTTCGCCGCACTATGGTATTGGCATGTTCTCGGGCGAGGGCAATACCATCAATGGCAACTTTTATGGCGCAGAGGCAGTTTATCACCTTAACATGGCCAACAACAATGCCGATTGGGTGCGTATGTTCCATGTAAAAAACATTAGCGTCGCGGCATCGTACCACAAATTCGACCAAGCATATTTGCCTAAACAATCCGGCAGTCAAGGTATTTTAGGCAACGTATTCGGCTTGATTACCCGTCTGGATATTTCGCTGTTCAACATTGGCCAGGCCGATGTTCGCTTTACACCGGGCTTTGGTTTTGTATACGCTGCGCAAACTTATTACACCAATGGCAACCCGCTGATAGGCAGCCACATTAACTTTGCAGCCCAGGCAGGGGTTAAGCTGGTTACGCCGGTATCGGCAACAACAAGGCTGTTAGCCGGTATTGACCTTTTCCACTATAGCAACGCTGCCGTAAAGTTGCCCAACAATGGTGTAAACAGCATACAGGCATCTATTGGTATCGATCATGATATTGATAAAGCAGGCCCGGGTACTTCAAAAAGTAATGATACCTATCGCACCTTTGCCAAACATTCTTTTGAAATAAGCGCCAATATTGGCCGCCGGGGTTTATTTCAAACCAACACGGGCCTTCCTCCTGCCGATATCGAATACCAAAAACAGGCTACCTCCAAAATATATAAAAGCGGTTTATATGCAGGTTATACCTATCGCTTAAATCCGCTCATTGGTTTAAAATTAGGGGCCGATGCTACTTACTATTATACCACGCTGGATACCGTGCAGGATGTACACCACTTTTACGCCACGTTCCAGGAGTTGGGCAGCAGTTATGATAGCTGGCGCGTAGGTATCAGCACTGGGGCCGATATTAACCTTGGCCGTGTAGTATTTGGAGCCAATTACGTAAAATATCTGCATTTTAACAGCTATCAGGGCTTAAAGGGCTTTCACCCTAACCCGCCAAACTGGTCATGGAATTTTGGTTGCAAATACTTTATCACGCCATCATTCGCCATCGAAGCCAAACAATATCTGCACCGAACGGAGGCTGATTATGTGGGGATTGGGTTTTTGTATAGGTTAAAATTATCGGATTAATGTGTAGATGTAAAATGTGATGAAGGGCATGTTTAATCTGCATCTTCCATCTTACCTTTGCCATCTTACATCATCACCCATGCTTCCCGACATCACCACCCGCGCCCATATAGAAAACCTGTTCACCCAATTTTATCAGCAGGCTTTCGCCGACCCCGTTATCGGCTATATTTTTACAGATGTTACTCACCTTGATCTTATAAAGCACATGCCCGTTATCGCCAACTTTTGGGAAGACATGTTGCTTACATCGCACAATTACTTTGGCAATCCCATGAAAGTGCACCAACAGATAGATCAGCTTTCGCGCTTAACACCGGAGCATTTTGCACGCTGGCTGCAACTTTGGGAGCAAACTATTGATGCGAACTTCAAGGGCGAAACAGCAGACATGGCGAAACAACGTGCCCACGGCATCGCTAAAATAATGATGGCGAAAATTGAAATGGCAAGGTAAATACCTACATTGCAGTACATATTACCTCATGCTAAAAAAATCACTTTTATTCATGTACCTGTCGTTGATGGCCGGCATTGCATTTGGCCAGGTAAAAATCGACTCTGTGCTACAGAAAAAAATAACCGCGATGTTTATTGAAGATCAAAAATGGCGGAAAGAATCAATTAAACTGAACAGGCATGAACCATCTGATTACAACAGGGAAACCATTGACAAAAACTGGGCGCTTACTGATAGCCTGAACTTAATAGATGTTAAACGGATAATTAACAAATACGGGTATCCTGGTTTCAGCTTGGTTGGAGAAAGAGTAAGCAACCGTTTTTGGGCAATAGTACAACATTGTGATGATGATGTAGCTTTCCAGGAAAAGGTATTGGCACTAATGGACAACGAGGTAAACAAGCATAATGCATCTGCCGAAAACTACGCTTATTTAAAAGACAGGGTATTATTAAATAAAGGGGGCAAACAACTATTTGGTACCCAAGCCCGGTTTGACGAAAAACTCCACAAACACATCGCTCTACCTATTCAGGATTCTGCCCTGGTTGATATTCGCAGAAAAAAAATAGGTTTAGTTCCGCTAAAGGAATATTTAAAGGAAATGGACAGCCAGTATTAATTACTTATTATCCAAAAACTTTACCTGCCTAAAGTTTTTCGATTCCCCTTTGGGGATAGTAAGCGATTTCCAGCCCTCTCCTGCCATCATTTTGGCGAGCGTTACCATTTGCCCGATGTGATAAGGAATGTGCGCCAGCTGTCTGTTAATAGCTTCTATCACCGTATGTGCCTGTCCACGTATGTATACTGTGCGCAGCAAATCGGCATCGGTAAGTGGGTCTACCGCGTTAAAGAGGCATTGCCAGCCTTTGTTCCACAAGGCGGTAAGTTCTTCTTTTGATGCAATGGTATCTTCAAACTCATCATCACGGTCGCGCCAGTCTTTTTCTCCATCACTGGTTAAAAAGTCTGTCCATCGCGAAAGCGAGTTACCACTGATATGTTTTACAATAGTGGCAATACTGTTTGATCCGGCATCAAATTGCCAATGCAAGCCTTCCTCGGCAGTGCGTTCAAGCGCGGCATCGCCAAGGGTTTTATAATAACGAAAAAGCTTTTTTACATTTTCAAGGTAGTTGCTTCCGGCGTCGTCCATCATTTAGTTTCTGATATATAAAACTATAGAAATGGCTGATAAAAACAAAAGGCCCTATATAGGGCCTTTTGTTTATGGTTTTGTAACAGTTGTATTTTTTTCAACTTTAACTATGTGTTTCTTTTTAGTACCACTATAGTGTTTATGTTTACTAAACACGTTATGTATTTTTTGTGGAATAGTAGTAGTTTTTTTAACTTTTTCCTGGTCTTTTACAACCTGCTGTGCGAATGCGCCAAATGTAAGGCCTGCAAACGCTAATAAAAACATTATCTTTTTCATAATTCTATTTAGTTTGTTGAATACAACTATTCAAATCATGTGCCGGTATACATTAATTAACTATAATGCCTAAAAAGCCAATTTTTAACTAAAACTAAATTATATTTCTTAAATAATGTATTTAATTTAATACTCTTTTTCAACTAAAAAGGGCAAGCGCAACAATAAAGAACAAGGCTGTTATGCTAAATGTTATGGTATAGGTAATTGATAACATAAACATTTTCCAAACTGTGCCCCAGCGGCTACGTTGGTAAACAACCCTTAACGACCGGTATATATACCATATTACCGCAACCATCACCAAAAAATCTACAATACCCTTAAAACCTATTAAGGCTACCGGTAAAACCATTTTTATTAAAAATATAATGGTAAAAAACAGAAAAACGAAGCAATGCAGGTGAAAGGCATATATCAGGTGCTCCACATAAAATTTATGGTTTCGCCAAAATGTAAACCTTAACAACATGGCAAACAAAGGCAAAAGTAAAAACATCATTTTAGGAGCATTGTGCTTAAACGATTCCATTAAGCCCTCCCAGGCACCAACACCTTTTGCTTTCCAATCGTACTCCCGCTTTGCCACATAGTTCCCTATAAAACCATTACGTTTTTCGGGGGCAAGCTTTTTTTGCGACTCAAGGTATTGCTCATAAGTAGTATCCTTACCCGTGTCAAAAAAATTGGTGCGGGTGTTATTTTTCCGCTTTCCATGTATTGAATCGCTCCGCCTGTCCCGTTCAATATCCCTGGTTATCTCCTTTTTCCGTTTCTCAGGTATCCAACTGTTATTATTTATAACATTCTTTACGCTGTCAGCTTGTTCTTTAGTTAAGGGCTTGCCCGATATCTTGATGGCCTCATTATCTCCTTTACCGCTAAACAAAAGCAAAAAGAAAATCAAACTGATAAATATATACATCTTAATGGGGTGCAGGTATTGCGTGCGCCTGCCTTCCATGTACTCAATGGTGAGTTTACCTGGTTTAAAAAACAGCGGTTTGATGGTGTGAAAAAACTTCTCATCAAAATGGAAGTAATCGCCCACAATGTGTACAACAAGGTGGCCGAAATTTTCTTTTAGTTGCAGGTTCTCTTGTCCGCAAACATGGCAGTAGTGGCCCTGTAG
Organism: Mucilaginibacter rivuli; assembly: GCF_019391655.1. Classification (GTDB taxonomy): domain Bacteria; phylum Bacteroidota; class Bacteroidia; order Sphingobacteriales; family Sphingobacteriaceae; genus Mucilaginibacter; species Mucilaginibacter rivuli. The sequence goes on from NZ_JAHXPQ010000012.1 coordinate 12,001, forward strand.
CTCTGCCCCGCAGTTAAGGCAGTCTGTTTCATCACGAAAATGTTTCTTCATCTATCAATAAGGCAGTTTGTTTTGTAAAGATAAAAAAGAAGGCAAGAGATGAAACAGGTTTCATTATTTTTTAAAGTTTTGCAAATATTGAGCGGGCTTAAATCAATGCAAAATCTTAAACATTAACTCTTTCATCAACTCACCGTTACCGGCGTTGGAGTCAACGCCTTTGCTTTTCAAGTCGTACTCACGCAACAGGCTGATAATGTGCATGGTTTTACCATAGTTAAAAGATCGGGCCGCCTGCTCATAATCTTTCACAAAAAACGGGCTTACACCCAATTCGCGTGCAATGCTGTTCGGCGATTTATCGTTAGCGTAATGGTAGCGCAATACTTTAGTAAAATAGTTATTCAACGTACCCAAAACCACTACCAGTGGGTTGGCTTTTTGGTTAGCCTCAAAGTAATTGATAATGCGGTTAACCTTTACCGCGTCTTTACGGGCAAGCGCTGTTTGCAGCTCAAAAACATTATATTCTTTACTGATGCCGATATTATCCTGTATCTCTTTCGGGGTTATCTCCTGCCCGGAGTTTACGTTCAGCATTAGTTTTTCCAGTTCGTTGGCAATTTTACTCAGATCGTTGCCCAGGTATTCGCCCAGCAACGCAGCTGCCTGCGGGCTAATGCGGTAGCCCTTCTCCTTTACAAAATCTTCTATCCAACCGGGTACCTTATTATCATACAATGTGCCCGATTCAAACACAACGCCATTCTTATCAATGGCCTTGTAGGTTTTTTTGCGTTTATCAAACTTGCCGTACTTATAGCAAAAAACCAAAATGGTACTTGGCAGCGGTTTTTCAAGGTAACTCAACAGCGGGTCGATGGTTTTACTGTCATCACCCTCTTTACCCCATTTCATATCCTGCGCTTCCTTTACCATTACCACCTGGTAATCGGCCATCATGGGATAGCGTTTGGCGGCGTTCAGCACCGTCATTATATCGGTATCCTTACCGTACAGCACGGTTTGGTTAAAGCCACGTTCAGCTTCGCTAAGCAGGTTATGCTCAACATAGCTGCCCAACATATCAATAAAATACGGCTCATCGCCATGCAGCAGGTACAGTGGCTTATACTTGCGGTTTTTAAGGTCTTTTAATATTTCGGGCGCGGTCATACTTTAAGCCAAAAGTAAAAATTCAAAAGTCAAAAGCCGCTTTTGTGATGTATTTAGTTTCCACAATTTATGCAGGCGTTTTCTTACTTTTGACTTTTAACTTTTGACTTTTGACTTTACTCCCACTAAACCTTCCTCCTTATCCTTTTAAAATATCGGATAAAAACGGGCAACTGTTTTTGTTTGATGAGATACGGAAAAAAGAGGTGGTGCTTACGCCCGAGGAATGGGTACGTCAACATTTTATACAATTCCTGATAAAAGAAAGAGGTTACCCCCGCTCGCTCATTAAGCTGGAAGGTGGTTTAAAACTAAACCAACAAGCCAAACGTACTGATATTATATTATTTAACAACAAAGGCCAAAAAGTGTTATTGGTGGAATGTAAGGCCCCATCGGTAAAGATAACACAGCAGGTGTTTGACCAGGTGGCACGTTACAACTGGGTGCACCGGGTGCCTGTACTGGCTGTTACCAATGGTTTACAGCACTACTATTGCAAAATAGATTTTGATAACAACCGTTTTGATTTTATGCCCGAACTGGAAAACTACATTCCGGGATAATTATGCTTCCTGTGGTGTAACTAAAGTCAGCATTTTTTCTACTAATTCGTTCGGTTTAAATGGCTTAGAAACATAATCGTTCATGCCCGAATCATAAACCTTGTCTTTAATGTCAAACAAGGCCGATGCCGTAAGCGCTATAATAGGCACATTTGCTTTGCGCGGATCAGGCATCTTACGGATGATCTTTGATGCTTCAAAACCGTCCATTATCGGCATCTGGAGGTCCATCAATATAATATCGAAATTACCATATTGGAACAATTCAATAGCACGTTCACCATTTTCGGCTATAACAGGTGTGATACCCCATTTGGTAAACAGCTTTTTCATTAGCATTACGTTTACCGGATTATCTTCGGCAATTAAAACCTGCAGGTTTGCCAGTTTATAATCCACCCTATCCATATTGGTTAATACAACACGCGGTGTAGGCTGTGCCGCAGGTATGATCATCTCTGATGATACAGGCAACGTCATTAAAAAATAAAACTCCGAGCCAACACCCACTTCGCTCACCAGGCTGATGTTTACATTTTGTAGTTCAAGCAAACGTTTTACAATAGCCAAGCCAAGCCCGGTACCACCAAACTGGCGTGTTGTGGTAATGGATTCCTGGGTAAAAGGTTCAAAAATAGCGCTCACTTTTTCGGCCGAGATACCAATACCTGTATCGCGTACCGAGAACTTAACAACTACCTCGTTCAACCTGTCTTGTGCACAGCTCACCTCAACTTTAATACCACCACGGGTAGTAAACTTAATGGCGTTACTTACCAGGTTAAATATAATTTGTGATAAACGGGTCGGGTCGCCGATAACGTATCTTGATTTAAAGAAATCATCAACATGTAACTGAAAGTTAAGCCCCTTCTCGTTCGCTTTAAGCATTTGTCCGCCACAGATGTTGTTCATCAGTTCGTGCAGGTTAAACTTAATGCTTTCAAAAGCGATCTTACCCGATTCGATCTTGTTAAAATCGAGCACGTCATTGATCAGCGTTAACAGGTTACCAGCCGAGAAGCGCAGTATCTCCAGGTTCTCTTTCTGGTCGGGCCGCGGACTTTCCATCATCAGCAAATTACTCATCCCGATAACGGCATTAAGCGGTGTACGTATCTCATGCGACATGGTCGATAAGAAATCAGACTGCACTTGAGATGACTGTTCTGATTTATGCATGGCTATTTCCAGCTTTTCATTCAGTTGTTTCTCTGTAGTGGCCAGTTCTTTTAATTGCTTGATATTTTTCAGGAAAGCACCATAAAAGTGTCCCTGTATAAACATGATAAGGATAAAGTTGAAAAACAACCCTACTATCATGGTGTAATTATCAATTTTTTCGGGCTTAATGCTGAGTAGGGTATTATTAAAGCTGCTGTACAATAAATAACCCATTACCGGCAGCAGGTTAGCCAACGAATAAATAGTACCCCACCTGGCACCCAACATATAAAAGCTATACAAAATGATCAGGATGATCAGTTGTATGATAATGATATTGATGCTCTGGAACGTTACGTAAACACTAAACAGCATAAAAAAGCTGCCTATAATTAATAAAGCGTGCGATATAAAAACAGTATCGGGTTTATAAGTAAAGAATTTAAAAAGGACAACAAACGCGCCCAGCAGAAAGTAAGCGCTTATCAGTTGAATATCATCATGCAGGGTAATGGCATTGGGTAATATTACCACTATACCTACCATGGCAAGCAGCAAACCATAATACACCAATCGTATCCGTGCCTGGTCTATAATAGATAGGCTATCGTCAAGGATATTTTTGATAGAGAAGTTAAAAAAGCTGATGAACTTGCTCATTAATCAATTGATAGTTAAATAATACGGTAGCTAAAGATAATTAAAAATCAATAATTCATCAATGCACACGGTGGCACAAATAAACTATTGCATCCAATTAGCTTGCAATTACTTTGCCAATGCGGCAAGTCCGTCTTTTACTATCGCTATCTTTGTTTCAGCGTCGGCCTTTTTCTTTAATTCGTTATCAACTATTTCGGGTTTGGCATTCTGTACAAAACGCTCGTTCTGCAATTTAGCATTTACCGATTTTAAAAAGCCTTCCAGGTAAACAAGCTCTGCAGTAAGCCTTTCATGCTCCGCGTCAACATCAACATTCTCTTGTAAAGCAACAAAAAACTCATCTGTACCTACTATAAAGGCTGTTGCGCCTGCAATTTTGGTATCGGCATAATCCACACCATCCAAGTTGGCAAGCTTAATAAGGATACTTTCGTACAACTTATAATCAATGGCAGAGTTAGCTTTTATGGCCAGCGGTAATTTATCTTTTGGTTTTATCTGCTTGCTGTTGCGCACATTACGCACTTCGGTAACTACTTGTTTCAAGGTTTCCACACCTGTTAACAGTTGTGTATCAATTTCCCCAATGGCAGGCAAATTTGCAACAATACAGCAATCAGTAGCGGCGCGCTCGCCAAACAATTCATCGTGCCACAACTCCTCGCTGATGAAAGGCATGAACGGATGTAGTATCTTTAATATGTTTTCAAAAAACTCTACGGTTGCCAAAAGGGTTTCCTTATCAACCTTTTGTTTCTCAACACCTTCCTGGTATGAGGGTTTAACCATTTCTAAATACCACGCGCAGAAATCATCCCAAACCAGTTTGTATGTAGCCATCAGTGCATCGCTCAGGCGGAACTGGTTAAAATAACCGTCTATCTCCACCAAACTCTGGTTAAACCTGCTGCTGAACCAGTTAATGGTGGTAGTATTGGCACTGCTTAAGCTCTCATCAATTTCCCAGCCTTTAATCAGTTTAAAGGCGTTCCATATCTTGTTGGCGAAGTTACGCCCCTGCTCGCAGTGGCTCTCGTCAAACATCAGGTCGTTACCGGCGGGAGACGACATGAGCATCCCTACCCTAACCCCATCAGCACCAAACTTCTCGATCAGGTCCAGCGGATCTGGCGAGTTACCCAATGATTTCGACATTTTACGGCCCAGCTTATCGCGAACGATACCGGTGAGGTATACATTTTTAAACGGCACCTGTCCCCTAAACTCGTGACCAGCCATTATCATCCTCGCTACCCAGAAAAATAATATTTCGGGCGCAGTAACCAGGTCGTTTGTCGGGTAATAGTAATTGATCTCTTCGTTCTCCGGATCTTTAAACCCATTGAATACCGATATGGGCCATAACCATGAGGAGAACCAGGTATCTACTACGTCTTCATCCTGGCGTAAATCTTGAGTCTTGAGTCTGGAGTCTGGAGTCAGTTTTATGGCTTCTTCTAAGGCTTCTTCAACCGTTTTGGCAACAACATATTGCCCGTTTGGTAAGTACCATGCGGGTATTTGCTGGCCCCACCATAACTGACGACTGATACACCAATCCTTTACATTCTCCATCCAATGCCTATAGGTATTGGTGAACTTTTCGGGAATGAGTTTGATATCGCCGTTCAAAACATAATCCAAAGCGGGCTTAGCCATCTCTTCCATTTTGCAGAACCACTGCATGGATAGCTTAGGCTCAATAACCGCGTTTGTACGCTCTGAGTAGCCCACTTGTGACTTGTATTCTTCCACTTTAGCCAGCACGCCTGCTTCTTCAAGCATAACGGCTATTTTTTTTCGAGCCGCAAAACGGTCCTCGCCAATAAGGATGGTAGCTTTATCATTCAGTGTACCATCATCATTCAAAATATCAATAACAGGTAAGTTGTGTTTAATACCCAGCTCGTAGTCATTCAGATCGTGCGCCGGGGTAACTTTTAAACAGCCGGTACCAAAATCCATGGTTACGTACTCATCCAGTATCACCGGTATTTCGCGATCGATTAATGGTATCAAAACCTTCTTTCCATGCAAATGAACATAGCGTTCATCGTTGGGGTTAATACAGATGGCCGCATCCGCCATAATGGTTTCAGGACGCGTGGTTGCGATGGTGAGGTAGTCTTTAGTCTTAAGTCCTGAGTCTTGAGTCAATTTATCTGACTTCTGACTTCCGACTTCCGACTCAAGACTCAAGACTTTGTACTGAATATAATAAAGCTTCTGATTAACCTCTTTACGAATAACCTCCTCATCGCTCACGGCGGTTTTTCCCTGCGGGTCCCAGTTTACCATGCGTACGCCGCGGTAAACCAACCCCTTATTATAGAGGTGGATAAAGGTATCTATCACAGCATCACTAAGGTCGGGGTCCATGGTAAATTTGGTCCGCTCCCAATCGCATGATGCGCCGAGTTTTTTTAACTGATCTAATATGATGCCGCCGTATTTTTCCTTCCACTCCCAGGCGTAGCTCAAAAACTCCTCGCGGGTAAGGTCGGTTTTGGCAATGCCGCGCTCTTTAAGCATGGCAACAACCTTGGCTTCTGTAGCTATGGATGCATGGTCTGTTCCCGGTACCCAGCAGGCGTTTTTGCCTTTCATACGGGCACGGCGCACCAAAACATCCTGTATGGTATTGTTCAGCATATGGCCCATGTGCAGCACGCCGGTAACATTTGGCGGAGGAATGACAATGGTATAAGGCTCGCGCTCATCAGGCACCGACCTGAAAAAACCTTGCTCCATCCAGTAACTATACCATTTGTCTTCTGCTTGCTTTGGCTGATATGTTTTAGAAATACTCATAGGCTGCAAAAGTAAGCTTTTGAGGGAAATTTTTGATGGAAAATGTAAGAGGTAAGATGGAAGATGTAATTAATACTAAAGTCCGCGTTAGGGATAGCAGTGGAAAGCCCGGAATCCCCACCCTTCGTGGGGATGAGGACTTGTAACGGATAGCCCGGGCCGTAGGCAACGCCCAAATCAACTAAGCTTTCTTTTTCCTGAAAATCGATTGTAATATAAATACAACCACTGCAATAGCCACAGGCTTGATCGCGAAAGATGTACCAAAATAATATAAATTCAGAACAAACAATATAATGCCTATAACACCATAAAAGGCCACTTGCCGCGCATATTCTATAAATGGCACCTTTTCAAACAAAATGCGGGAAAGGTAAGCTAACAAATAAACAACACAACTTAATTCGCCTAAAAACCCAAGTGTGATAAACATTACCGGCAGTCCGTACCATCGGGCAGCTAAAAAGGATATAATAGCAACCAAAATAATAACCACTACTGCGTCGCTATCTATTTTAGCCAAAAATCTCTTCATCATAGTTACTTCAATATTACTGTATAATTAAGCTAAAACCAATACTAACATCGCACGTCAGCAATTTACACTATACCTACAAAATACCCCCAATAAATGCATAACTTCGCGGCTTATAAACGAATATAATATGGCTACCATTGAATTAGCGCGCGTTAAAGGCGATTACGGCTTTGAAGCGAAAGACGAGAACGGACACATTGTACGCATGGACAGCAACCCCGCAAACGGTGGTTGGGATTTTGGCGTTCGCCCGATGCAGATGTTGCTGATGGGTTTGGGCGGTTGCAGCGGCATTGATGTAATAAGCATACTGAAAAAGCAGCGCCAGGACGTTAAAGACTATAAAATGATAGTTAAAGGTGAGCGCCAGGCTGGTAAAGAGCCCTCGTTATGGAAAGATATTGAAGTAGAGTTCCATATTTACGGCGACATTGATAAAGACAAAGCTGAACGCGCCGTTGAACTATCAATGAACAAGTACTGTTCGGTTGCCGCTACCCTGATGGGCGCGGGTACTGCCATTACCTGGAAAACCTTTGTGCACCCGGCGCACGCTTAATAATTTACGATTACAATACTGAATAACGATGTCTGATAATTTAGATCCGATAAGCCAGGCTATACGCATACAAACACCGCGTACGCCACAAGGCGAACACTCTACCCCTTTGTACCTCACCAGCAGCTTTTGCTTTGATGATGCCGATGCCATGCGCGCCGCCTTTGCCGAAGAAAGCGATGACAACATATACAGCCGCTTTAGCAACCCTACGGTTGATGAGTTTACCAAAAAAATGGTGATGCTGGAAGGTGCTGATGCAGGTTTTTCTACAGCCAGCGGGATGAGCGCCGTTGTAGGATCGATAATGGCGCTGTTAAAGAACGGCGACCACATGATTGTAAGCAGTTCGATATTCGGTAATACCAATACTTTTGTAAAAAAATACATGCCAAATTTTGGCATTACCTATACCATGGTGCAAGCCGGCGACGAATCGGCATGGGAGGCGGCCGTGCAGCCCAACACCAAAATGGTATACCTGGAAACACCTACCAACCCGCAGGTTGAAGTGCTCGACCTGGAGTGGATAGGCCAATTCAGTAAAAAGCATAATTTGATATTAAGCGTTGATAATTGCTTTGCTACACCATTATTGCAAAAACCGATTGATTTTGGTGCCGACCTGGTAATACACTCGGCCACAAAATGGATAGATGGGCAGGGCCGTGTTTTAGGTGGCGTAGTAGTTGGCCGTGCCGACCTGATCCGCGAGATATACCTGTTTTGCCGTGTTACAGGCCCAACCTTATCCGCATTTAACGCATGGGTACTGAGTAAGAGTTTGGAAACTTTAGACGTACGTATGGAGCGCCATTGCGCCAACGCCCTAAAGGTTGCCGAAACATTGGAGAGCCACCCACAAGTTGCATCTGTAAGATACCCGTTTTTACCCAGTCACCCGCAATATGCTATCGCTAAAAAGCAAATGAAAGCCGGTGGCGGAGTATTTTGTTTTGAGATAAAAGGCGGTGTTGAGGCAGGCCGCAAGTTTTTAAACGCATTGCAAATGCTATCAGTAACGGCTAACCTTGGTGATACCCGAAGCATATGCTCTCACCCGGCAAGCACCACACACAGTAAACTAACCGACGATGAACGCGCGGCCGTAGGGATTACCCCGGGCCTTATCCGCGTATCTACAGGTTTAGAGAAAGTAGAAGATATAATAGCGGATATACTTCAAGCATTGGAGAAGAGCCTTTAAGTATAGTTCCGATAAAATATGTGCCGGGTAATGCATTCCATTATCCGGCTTTTTTATAAACATGTATTTTATTTAGTACTATTTCTCCCGCAAGGTAGAGTCTTCTATCCTAACCTATTTTATAATTCCGTAACATACTTCCTTTGCTGTTACTTAATCACCTAAATGCAATAACAGCAACCGTTTAAGGCTGCTTTCCGCAGTAGATCGACTTAAAATAGAATGTCTTTTGCAGCAAAATATGCATGCTCCAAACCTCATGGCATTACTATTGATTGTTTGTTGCAACAGCTTGTTGTATTAACAATGCTCTACTAAATAATAAAAATGATGAAATTTAACTTAAAAAAAACAGGCCTGCTGTTAACCGGACTATTAGCCGGCAGTACCCTATTTGCACAAACACCCGATAGTGCAGCTACAAAAAATTACGTACAACCATTTTCGCCGGGCTCGGCTTTCCGTACCTGGTCTTTCGGCCTTAACGGCGGTATCACTTCACCTTATACCTTTATTGGCGGCAAGCAGGATTTTAAAAACCGTGGTACCGAGTTAGGTTACGGTGGTTTTATAAAATACCAAATGTTACCATCATTTGGCCTTCAAGGTGATTATTTCCGCGGAAAACTTACAGGCTCAGGCGCATCTACAACCGGTGCAAGCCCTTATGGCTCTTTTAGTACCGATATTAATTGGTCGGCAGCATTATCTGCAAATATAACATTGGCAAATATTAACTGGCGCCATAACAAAGGTGTTATACAACCTTACCTAACACTTGGTGGTGGTTATATGGAATTTACTCCGTCAGTAAAAAACACAACAGGTGCCAGCGTGGCTATCGCATCAAACACTACTACTTTCCAGGAGTTTTTTATCCCGGTTGGTTTGGGTTTAAAATTTGATATCGCGCCCGGCGTTAATTTTAACTTAGGTTACCAAATGAATTTTGTTAATTCTGATTTTGTTGATGGATATGCAACAGGTGCCGGTAATGATAAATTTTCATACGCCCACGCAGGTTTAGAGTTTGCCTTGGGTAGCCGCTCAAAACCACAATTGGCTACACATAACCCGGTATCATCAATGCGTTATGAGTATATCATGAAAGCAAAAGCATTACAAGACCAGGTTGATGCAGAAAAGGCAAAAAATGAAAAATTGCAAGCCGATTTAGCTGCAACAAATAGCAGCCTTGCCACTACCAATTCAAATCTGGACGCTACTAACGCTAAAGTTAATAGTTTAACTAAGGATAGCGATGGCGACGGTGTACCGGATTTCTTTGATAAATGTCCTAATACACCTTCCGGATCTAAAGTTGATGGTTCTGGTTGCCCATTACCAAAAGCAGAAAATGTTAAGGTATATGTAACCGAAGCTGATAAAAAAGTAGTTAGAGATGCTATTGCCAACCTTGAGTTCGATTTAGGTAAAGCAACCATCCGTTCACACTCTTTACCAAGCTTAAATAAAGTTGCTGAGTTATTGATCAACAAAAACTTCAGCTTGAAATTAGCAGGCCATACTGACAGCCAGGGTTCTGATGATTTTAACATGAGCTTATCAAAAGACCGTGCCGAATCAATCAAGGCTTATTTAGTAAGTAAAGGTGCAAACGCATCGCGTATTGAAGCTACAGGTTATGGCGAAACCCAACCTATCGCTTCAAACAAAACTGCTGCAGGTCGTCAAAAAAACCGCAGGGTTGAGTTTACATTGTACTAAGCCGCAGGTTTTAAATTTAAAGTACAAAGCCATCCGTTATCGGGTGGCTTTTTTATTTTAAAACATTAATTATTCATCTGCTGTTAGTAAACCATTAATTAACTACTCAAAATAACAATTATGAAAAAATTATGCGCTATCGTCGCATTAGCTGCTATGTGTTTTAGCAGTGTATATGCAACAAACATTAACACCGATACTACTAAGGTTAAAGCAAAGGTAAAAGTTACCAAACATGTAAGGCCAATTACCATGAAATCAAAAACCAAAACCGTGCATGACAGTACCAAGGTTAAAGTAAAAACCAAATTATAGTTTTTTAAAAAATTGATAAAAGCCTCCTGCAATATTTGCAGGAGGCTTTTTTATTTATTATTATTTATACCTTTAGCTAACCTTTATAAAAATCCTTATTATGGCAAACTTTAATACTTCGTACAACCTTACCATGGCAGCCGAGGGCGGTTATGTAAATAACCCCGCCGATCCGGGCGGCGAAACCTTTAAAGGTGTATCGCGCAACAATAACCCTAACTGGAGTGGCTGGGCAACTATAGATGCTATTAAAGCTACTAACCCGCCAAATTTAAATGCAGCGCTAAATGCGAATGCTTCGTTATTAGCGGTCATCATGTCTTTTTACCAGGTAAACTACTGGAACCCTAACCAAACGGGCGCTATAAATGATCAGCAAATTGCCAACCAGGTATTTGATACTGCGGTAAATTGCGGTGTTGGCCGTGGCGCACAGTTTTTGCAGGAAGCTGCAGGCGTTACTGCCGACAGGATTGTTGGCCCTGCTACATTAGCTGCAGTTAATGGTGCCAACGCCCAAACGTTATATAACGCATTCATAGCGATAAGGAAACAATACTACCTCAATCTTATTGCCGCTAACCCATCGCTGGCTCAGTTTAAAAATAGCTGGTTTAGCCGTTTGTGGCCATACACGCCGACTCAAAGCTAATTATAGTATATTGATAAGTTATAAATAATATCGGTGCAAACTAATCGGTGCTTTTAGGCATCTCTATAATTTGGTTATTGATATTTTTTAACGCGGCCAAAAAACCTGCCCTGTCGGCGGGTGAAACCTGGGTGCTATCGTAGCGGTTATAAAATATCTCAAGCCTGTCGGGCGATAAGGCCGGGGCGCTCAGCATGCTCCTCGTTTCCACTATTTTGGTAACCGACCGGATATCGATCTTCAATTTTAGGAAACCCGACCTTACTTCAAGCTCATCACCATCAATGGTATAATGCGTAGTAGAAAAAGTATAAGCTACCAATATACCTGCCACGGCAGGTATAATAATGGTGCCCCATATATTCTGAATTACAAAAAGCGTAAATAACCCACCAAAAATCACCACCAATGGAATAACCAGCGCGGGCGATATTTTTGATTTGAAGATTAGCTTCTGGCTCATTTGGCCTGTTTAATTTGTGAAGTTAGTTTATTGGCATCAGTAAACAATGCTTCCCAGGCTGATGTGTGTGCAGCTAAATTTTTAACCGACTCGTCGCCTACGTAAATACCCTTATTTGTAAGCAGGTAAAACTTAGCCATACCGTTATCGGGCGCAGCTGCCGAACGTGCCTTGGCTGCTTTAACAAGGTAACTTTGGCCGGCGCTTACAAACTGCCGGGCCGCGCTTTTTACAGCTTCACTTTTTTCGGCATCCATCCCTTCGCCTGCACTGGTAATGTATTTTGCGGCTCCGGTTTGGTATGCGGCCAAGCTTGTGGTGGCATCACCGTTATTTTGTTCAACTATAACGCCGTAAACAATTTCCTTATCGGCAGGAACAACAATTTTTAGCTGATCGGGGGTGGTGGTAAAAGCTGCCATGCGCAACTCGTTGAATTTATTTTCTGTTGGTGTAGGCTTTTTATAAACGGCTTTTGTTTCAGTTGTAGCAGTGGCGGTTGTTTGCGTGGTTTCCGCTGTGGTTTGGCTACTATTGGTTGCAGAATTGCCGGTTTCCTTTTTATTACCGCCACAAGCTGCAATGCAAATAACACAGGCAATCAGGCTGATTTGTACTATATATTTCAAGTTCATTTTATTTTTTAGTTATTATGTGATGGTATGCCGTAGATAAGGCATCGGTAAGCATGTCCGGGTGTATTTTATTGAGGTTTATGGTTGTCCAACCCTGCTTGCCCCAATTGTTTGCAACAGGGTAAATAACCTCATTATCAAACTTTGAAAAAACATCCTGGTCAATTTCGGTGAGTTTGATATTTACCTCGCACTTATCCGCATCCAGTGTAGCGAATATCCCCTTTTTTACCCTAAAGGCCGCCCTGTGGAAATGCGACTGCTCGGTAACACCAGGAAATGCTAAAGCAATTTGTCGGAATGTAGCGATATCAACCATAATTTATGTGTTTGTTTTAGCATCGCTCATGCGACGTTTTATATCTTCGGGAAAGTTACTTACGTGAAAAGTGTGCCCGCCGCTCAAGCGTATCAAAACATATTTGTATTCGGTAACCGATGTGCCAAAAGCTTCTATTTTTTCCGCGTCAACTGTTACTGTATTGGCTACGCCGTTTATCATATTTACTTCGCGCAGCTCTATCCATTTTGCCATTGTGGTGTATTTATATTGGGGAATGTAAAAATAGATAATATGCGGGTTTGCTACAAACTCAAATATTGCTTCTATTGAGTTGATTTCATTGATGAGTCAAAAATTACTTGCCAATTCGTTTTTTCTAATTCCTGTTCTGTAAATAGCATTATAGTATAGTACTTTTTAGCAGTTATTAATTTTCTCAAATTAACATTAATGGGATATTTCTTTAAGGTATCAACGTTAAAAACATAAATATGTAATTTGTGATCAGGACTATTTGCTATGTAGTTCAACCAACCATCGTTTCCACTTTGAATTTCTGAAAAAGTTGCATTTGGTTTAATGGTGTTTTCAAGATAATATGCAATATTGTTATAGCTTGAATCAATAGGTTGGGTGGCAATTTCAAAATTTGATTTATTTGTAATCTTTAGCCTATCGTTCCAGTATTCGCAACTTGATAATACAAACAAAAACAATATTAAAACCGAGTTTCCTTTCATATATCTATATACAAAAAATGCCCGCAGGTAACCCGCGGGCAAATATTAAAAAGTTTCCCGTTTAATGCTTTTCGCTCAATAGCTTAAGCCACCGGACCTAATGGCAAAACCACCCTGCCATAAAGCTCGTTCAATACCTGTGCTACGCCGGTGTATATGGCCGATGCGCCGCAAATAATACCTTCGTATCCCGCAAGGTGCTCCACCTCTTCGTTGCCTGTTACATGGGCCGCAACCAATAAAAAGAACAGCACTGTTAATGAGCCAAATACAAATTGCAAAGCTTTGCTCAATTTAAACGTACCGAAGAACAGCAACAAAGTAAATATACCCCACATGGTTAAAAAAGCTATCATTGAGCCATTGCTTGGCGCGGGCATCCAGCCGAATTTTGGGATCAATATCAACCCTACCAGTGTAAGCCAGAAAAAGCCGTACGATGTAAAGGCGGTAAGGCCAAAGGTGTTGTTCTTTTTAGCTTCGATGATACCTGCAATTACCTGGGCGGTGCCGCCGTAAAAAATACCCATACATAATATCATGGGGCTCATTTCGATGATTCCGGCATTTTTAATGTTAAGTAAAACGGTTGTCATACCAAAGGCCAGCAAGCCAAGCGGCGCAGGGTTAGCGGTGTTCTCTTTAAGCGAGACAATTTTTGTGTCGGTCATAATTTTTTTAGGTTGGTTAAATTGGTTATCATTACAAGTGTGTAATTGACGTGTTTAAAAGTATATGTTTTTTAAAACAATAGCAATAAAAAAATCTTTACCACAAAAATAATCGCCTATGCAAAAGTTAGTATTGTTACGCCACGGCGAAAGTGTTTGGAACCTTGAAAACCTCTTTACCGGCTGGACGGATGTGGAACTAAGTCATACCGGTTACCTGCAGGCCAAAAAGGCCGGAGAGCTGCTCAGAGCAAATAATTACAACTTCGACGTTGCTTTCACCTCGGTTTTAAAACGGTCGATAAAAACGCTGCATTTTGTATTGGAAGAGCTGGACCATTTGTGGATACCGGTAACCAAATCATGGCGGATGAACGAGCGTTTTTATGGTGCTTTACAGGGATTGAATAAAGAAGAAACCATTGCAAAATACGGAGAAGAGCAGGTACGTAAATGGCGCCGCGACCCAAACGAACTACCGCCGCCTATAACTAAGGATGATGAACGCTACCCCGGCCACGACCTGCGTTATAAAGCCCTTACCGAACGCGAACTGCCCCTCACAGAAAATCTGAGCCAAACCATGGATCGCGTTTTACCCTTTTGGCAGGAACATATTGTACCCGAAATGCGGAAGGACCAAAAGGTAATAATATGCGGGCATGGTAATAGTTTACGCGCACTTGTTAAATATATTGACAGGTTAACTGATGAAGAAGTTACACAACTTGATATACCCACCGGCGTACCGCTGATATATGAACTGGACGATGATTTGAATAGGGTAAGGCACTATTATTTGGAATAGATATTAGTCCCACCAAACACTGTAGCTTTTACCAATACTTTCGTCGGAAATATTATTAGGTTTTTCATCGTACATTAAGCCTTCGTATATCTCATCGGGCTTAAGGGATTTAAACAGTTTTTTTATTTCAACTATTGAGTAATGTCCATTGATAAAAATCATATCTGAATAAAACCATTCAGAATCCTCAATATCTGCTATTCTGACTAAAATCAGGCATGTATTTTTGTTGCTTTCTATTTCGAGGAGCGTTTCGTAAAAATGCAATAACGATGGTGGATCTGGATAAATATTTGCACCTATTGAACCTGTATCATTGTTACCGTCAAAGAAATCAGCTATACTAACAAATACTTCCTTTTCAAGATAACCAGCTTCATTAATCTTACTAAAGTAAAAAAGTTCTTTTGTCCTTTTTGATTAATCCTAAACGCGATAAAAAGTTCTTCAGATTCATTTTACATATTTAGGAATTTCAAGCAAAACAACAAAGCCCGGTATAACCGGGCTTTGTTGTTTTTAGATTATCAGACATCCAACCTCCAGAATATTTACCAGATCTTTATCCTGTCCTCTGGCGCTTTATACATTTTATCGCCGGGTTTAACATCAAAGGCTTTGTACCATGCATCAAGGTTTACTACGGTGCCCAGTACACGGTATTTACCCGGTGAGTGCGGGTCGGTCAATATGCGCGACATGGCCTCTTCCGGACGCATTGATTCACGCCATACTTGCGCAAAGCCTAAAAAGAAACGCTGATCCGGCGTAAAGCCATTTATCTTAACATTCGATTTACCTTGTTTAGTTTTCTTGAAGGCTTCGTAAGCTACGTTCATCCCGCCAAGGTCGGCAAGGTTTTCGCCTAAGGTTAGCTTGCCTTTAATATGCATGGTATCTACCGGGTTAAAGCCGTTAAACTCTTCAACCACTTTTTGCGCACGGGTAACAAACTTATCCGCGTCGTCTTTTGTCCACCAGTCACGCAGGGAACCATCGGCATCAAACTGGCGTCCCTGGTCATCAAAACCGTGGGTCATTTCGTGGCCTATTACTACACCAATGCCGCCATAGTTTACCGCATCATCGGCACCAAAATCAAAAAACGGATATTGCAGTATACCTGCCGGGAAAGTGATCTGGTTATTAGTAGGGCTGTATGATGCGTTAACGGTAGGCGCTGTCATGCCCCAACGTTTTTTATCAACAGACTTGCCCAATTGGCTCACGCTAAAGTTGTAACGCCAAATGGCCACGCGTTTAAGGTTACCTACATAATCATTACGTTTAATTACCAGGCCATCGTAGGTTTGCCATTTATCAGGGTAACCAATTTTAACAGTAAAGGCTGCCAGTTTTTTAAGGGCACGGGCCTTGGTTTCGCTGCTCATCCAGTCAAGGCGCTTTATGCGGTCGCCTAAGGTTACCTTAAGGTTGATCACCAGGTTTACCATATACTGTTTGGCGGCTGCGGTAAAATACTTTTTAACGTACAGCTGGCCCAATAATTCGCCAAGACTGCCATCAACAAGGCTGCTCATGCGCTCCACACGTGGCGATTGCACCTTTTGGCCAGAAATGGCGCTGCTGTAAGCAAAGGCCGCGTTAACAAACGGCGAACTCAATGAACTTGCCGAACCTTTTAACACCTGCCATTTTAGGTAAACTTTCCAATCTTCAACCGGGGTAGATTTGAATAACTCATCAACTGTAACAAAGAATAATGGCTGCGCCACTATTACGCTATCCTGCCCGCCCATTTTTAATTTTGGCAATAAAGCCACCCAGTTAAACGACGGGGTTGTTTTACTAAAAGCCGGTACGGTGAATTTGTTGTAATTTTTGTTAGGGTCGCGCAGGGCAACACGGTCAATTTGAGCTGTGGCCAACTTTTTTTCTATCTCATAAATGGTAGCTGTATTTTTTGCCGCTTCATCTGCCGATGAGCCTGTTAAGATAAACAACGTGGCGATGTATTTTTTATAAGCTTCCTGCACTTTGGTGCTGCGCCCATCGCTTTTCAGGTAATAATCGCGATCGGGCATGGTGGTACCGCCCTGGCCAAACTGTACAATGTTTTTGTTGGGATGTTTTGAGTCTTGGCCAACGCCAACGCTAAATAAGGCACCGCCGGTGCCATTAAGGCGTTGGGCAATTATTTCATCAAGCACCTGGGTAAGGTTACTGATCTTGTCAACACGGTCCAGGTCGGCCTTAATTGGCGTGTAACCTAACTTTTCGATAGTTACGCTATCCATACCGCTGGCAAACATATCGCCAACACGTTGTTTCAGGCTGCCTTTAGGCTGGCCCTTTGCCGAGCTAACTTCTTTTAAAAGCGCTATCAGTTTTTTATTATTGCCATCGGCAAGTATATTAAAGCTACCCCAGCGTGTTTTATCACTCGGTATAGGGTGTGTCTTTACCCATTTGCCATTGGCGTATTCAAAAAAATCGTCGCCGGGTTTTATGCTAAGGTCCATGTTGGCCGGGTCGATGTATTTAATGGGATTTTTTACTGGTTTGGGGGCCGGCTTATCGCCGCCACCAGCAAATGTGTTAGCCGACAGGCATACAGCGCCCGTAAGCATCAAAGTGCAGAACTTTATTTTCATGAGTGTGAGTTAATGAGGGTTTGAAATTACAAATGTGAAAACGATTTTACAACTCCCTGCCTTAATATGTTGGAATACTTAAAAAAATAAAAAAAACGGCAACAGATACATTCCTAAAAAGTAATGTCATTGTATTACCCTACAATTTTATACACAAGGCAACCAAAGCAATTATACCTGCGTATACTTTATGTAGAGTTTGTTCAGAATTAGTTAAGGTTTGCTCCCTGCTCCCGCAATGGCAGGGGGCTTTTTTTGCGCTATTTTTTGGCTAATGTATACTCACCCCAAAGGTCGGTAGTGCTTACTATATCCATATTACGTGCCGTGCCGCTTTGTATAGCAGTGCCGTTCATATACCTAAAGCTTATGCCGCCGGTGTTAATGTACCTGGTATCGCCGCCGTTTAGCACAATATGGTAGGCAACCGGCCCGGGTTTAGTGGCAGAGAGGCCTAAGTATTTTAAAGGGATGGCCAGTTCATATGTAACAGTCAGTCTATTATCAAAGCGGGCGCTTAACTGTATGCCCACCTCATTATATACTGATATTAAAGAGTCCTGCACATCGGGAAAGCCCTTTACCCCTATCATCTTCATATTCTGCGGTATTTGCGCGTTGGCCTTCTGCATGATCGAGTCGAGCCTTTTTGTTTTGAGCACAGAATCTTTTATCGGCTCAAGTTCATGATAATCGGCACCATCTAATCCCGTTAAGGCAATGCGCATAATTTTTTGGTACTCGGGCCTTTTCATCACCGGGAAGGTAACAGACACCGCGTTTTTATCCTCTTTCTTTTTTGATGAGTTTATGGTAACGGTAATGCCCGCCATCATGGTTTTCTGTACCATTTGTATCCTATCGGCCTGTATAACAAGGTATAAGTTTTCGGCATCGTTGGCCATGGTGTAATATATTTGATTGGCTTTGTTATAGGCTTCAAACTTATTGCCCCATTCGGTTGGTTTACCATCTACCTTCACATTGATAGGCGCATATACACCATTCTTTTGTATGGAAGGCAGCTTTTGCGCGAATATTGCGTTGCCGGTAAAAAACAATAGCACCAACAGCATTGAATAGTTTTTTAAATTTTGCATAATCCCCGGTTTAAGATTGGTTGCCCAAGATATAACTATAAAAATAGTTTACAAATATATTTTCGTATTATTTACTTTACAACCAATTTATGGGTAAAGTTTATACGCGGGTCTGAGAGGTCCCACTTTGCGGCTTCCTTTTGCACCAAAACTTTGTGCTTTTTGCTGATATCGTGCAAAGCATTCCCTACCGATTTACGTACATACTCGCTGTCGCTGGTTTTAAGTTTAGCGATGAGTTTGATGGCAACATCGGGCTGTTGTTTAAAATATGGCCGGCTTGTCCAGATTCGCAGGCCCTCTATCGCGGCGCGGTTCAGGTTGTGTTGTTTGCTGTTTAGCCATACTTTTATTTCGGGCAGGGCATTTTCGTACCCGGTGGCTTTACAATAGCTATCAAAAGCCTTGGCCAGCATTTCCTGAACGCGCCAGTTATCATCGTGTACTACATTGGTTTTGAGGAGTGTGAGGGCGGCGATGTTTGTAGCAGTTAGCTCACCCAGCAGGTATGTGCCGAGCATGCGCGCCTGGTAAACACTTTCGTTGATGAGCGTACCCGCAATTTGCAGGTGATTCAGTTCTGCTTGCGCGAGGAGTTTATCGCCAGCCTCGGTAATATGTTTAAAGCCGTGCTCGGTTTGTTGTAGTTCTTCAATTATCGCTTTCAGCATTGTTATGCCAGTATTTGTTTTAAATGATGCTCCAGGTGCTGCACATAATCGGCGGCAAGCCACTCAACCGTACGTAATGAAACTTCATCTTTGCCGGTATCGCAGGTGTTTTGGAGCATGCTATCGGGATAATTGCTTAATACCCGCGAGATCTGCTTGTTTAACAAGCGCCACAGGGTAAGCAGGTCATCAACCTTAGTTTGCTGGTAATGTTGTACCGCTACCCAATCATTTTGCAAGTACACCAATTTAAAATTCTGCTCATATGTGCAGCGGATAAAGCGGTTCAAGTTATTGTTGGCGCTATCTGCCAGGTGGCCGAGTATTTCCTTTTTTGACCAAACATCAGACGAGGGTTTGGATTCCCAATCCACATCGGTGGTGATGAGCATGATTAAAAAATCCTGGATGATCTGGTCTATCTGGTGTACGGGTGCGAGCATGGGTAAAGGTAGGGAAAATTGTTTCAGTAGTTATTTGCCAAATAAATCACTTACACTTTGGTCACTTTTTATCCATAAAACATCTTGTTCAATACTTCGGTATAATATAGTTACTCCTCTAATAATTTTTATCATAATGTCATAATATACCTGGGTTTCGCAAGTTTCAACCAATATACCCTCCTCAGCCTTGTCATTTAAAAAAATAAATGAGGGGTATTCAAAGTAACTCCATAGTTTGGAAACCATGTTTCGATTGAAAGATAGATCAAGTGGGTTTAAACGAAATAACAATTCAAAATGATCTGTCCCTTCATCAATGAACACTTCATTGGAAAGCGCAGCTATAGTTTTATCAATTTCATTGTCACGATAATTTATTCTGCGCCCGTTAAAATATATGGTTTCTGCTTTACCGGATAATGTTTTGAAGATAAAATTCCATTTAGACTCGCTTATATCTATTTCATTTTCTAAATCTTTAATTGATCCAGAGTAGTTATTGTGAACTTTAATATCTAAACTATTCATTTTTTGCTACTTTCTATCCTTCACCCTGATCACCAGCTTCAACCCGCTCCAAACTTCATCAACCGCACAAACTTTAACATCAACCAAGCCGGTTTCTAATGCGTAATTGCGAATGATATCTTCAGTAATATCTGTGGGGACTTTGGATGCTTTTTTGGGCCAGGATATCCAGATGCAACCGTTTTGCACGATCTGGCTTTTTATCCGCGGCAGCGTGGCGAAATATTCAGCTTTGTTTTTAACAAACAGGTGGATGATATCTTTCAGTTCGTTTTCATCACTCACAAAAACAACATCAGGCGGCAGATCAGCAAACAGGCTGAGATAATGTTCGGGGGTATTGATTAAAGCAATTTTGCAGCCGGGTTTGATGCCGAGTTTTTTAGCGAGTGGGGTGCCTGAGTAGCCTGCCTGCATTTTTATACAGTTTGGTTAATATGCGTTATGTTTTGCGGCGTTAAGTAATACAACACTTCTTCATCATGGCCATATATTATGCACTCCGTATCGGGATTTTGCAGTATAAGTTGCTTAGCAACCGCAAAGGCTTCATCGGCTTGCGTAAATTTGGTGTATATTTTCTGCTTATTATCAGTTACCGGCTTAAACTGTTCATCTAAAACTACCCCACTCTTAAATTCGGCTCTCAGCAAGGCAACATGCCATGTATTCAATTCGGGGAATTTTTCCATGATATTTCAGTTTAATAAAAGGATCATAACGGCCGGCCTCTCCGGTAAGATAAATATCGCAATAAAATACAATAGTATACAAAGCTTCATACGTTAACCCCTTTTCGGCTTTCCACTCAAAAAACGTATACTTGTTCAACAAAACCGCTACTAACAAAACCTTATGGCATTAAACTATATCTGGGTCGCATTTTTTTTGATCGCGTTTGTTATCGCGCTTATCAAGCTGATCTTTTTTGGCGATGTGGAATCGTTTAAAACGTTAAATGAGGCCCTGTTTTCGGCCAGCAAAGGCTCGGTAATGGATATCGCGTTGCCGCTGATAGGTACCATGGCCTTTTGGCTGGGTATTATGAAAATAGGCGAAAAGGCGGGCGCCATCAATTTCCTGTCGCGCATTGTGGGCCCTTTCTTCCACCGCCTGTTTCCTGAAGTACCAAAGGACCACCCGGCAACAGGTAATATGATGATGAATTTTTCGGCAAACATGCTTGGCCTTGATAATGCTGCAACACCACTGGGTTTGAAAGCCATGGGTAGCCTGCAGGAACTCAACCCCAATAAAGATACCGCATCAAACGCGCAGATCATGTTTTTGGTGCTGCATACATCGGGCTTAACCCTGTTACCTATCAGCATTATCGCGCAACGTGCCATATTAAAAGCACACGACCCGACAGACGTTTTTATTCCCTGCATTATAGGCACGTATGTAGCTACCATTGTGGGTATGCTTGCCGTGGCCATCAAACAAAAAATAAACCTTTGGGATAAAGTAATTATTAGCTGGCTTCTTGGCTTAACGGCTTTTATTGGCGGCATTGTTTTTTACTTCCAGTTCTTTTTAAGTCACGAGCAGATCAGCAAGGTATCTATGATTGCCAGTAACCTGCTGATATTTTTCATTCCCGTTGTTTTTATTACGGGGGGACTGGTAAAAAAAGTAAACATATTTGAGGCCTTTATTGAGGGCGCTGTTGGTGGGTTTGAAACCATCATCAAAATTATCCCCTACCTGGTAGCCATGTTGGTGGGGATAGCGGTTTTCCGTGCATCGGGCGCTATGGGTTACCTGGTTGACGGATTAAGGTACTTATTTGCCTTAATGCATGTAGATACCCGCTTTGTTGACGCCCTGCCTGTAGCAGTGCTTAAACCATTAAGTGGTTCGGGCGCCAAGGGGATGATGATAGCAAATATGGAAACCTTTGGTGTGGATAGCTTTGTTGGCCGCCTGGGTTGCATATTTAATGGCTCGGCCGATACCACATTTTACATTGTAGCGTTGTACTTCGGTTCGGTGGGGATAAAAAATTCGCGCTATGCCATACCAATGGGCCTGCTTGCTGACCTGGCGGGTGTAATTGCTGCTATATTTGTGGGCTATTTATTTTTTGGATAATAAAGAAATTGAAAAGAAAAATGAGATCGATACGGTTTACGTTGTTATTGATAAGCATAGGCAGTTTAAGCCTGCAGGCACAAAATAACCAGAACAAACAAAAGCTGACACCCGAAATGCTCTGGAAACTGGGCCGCCTGGGCAGCAGTACCCTTACCCCCGACGGTAAAAACATTATTTACAGCGTTACCACCTATAACATGGGTGCCAATACCAACCAGCCTAATTTATTTACCATACCCGTTAGCGGCGGTGCATCGCAACAAATAACAAACGAACCGGGTGGTAAGGCTATTTTAAAGATAGATGCCAAAAACCGCATGACCTATTGGTACGATGGCCGCTTATGGCAAATGAATACGGATGGGTCTAACCTGGCCATGTTATCAGTAAACCAGCAGGATAATTTTGATAATGTGCGCATATCGCCCGATGGCAAAAAAATAATGTACACCCGAGATGTACAGGTACAAAAACTATTGGCAAAAGATAAATACCCGGATCTGCAAAAATCTACAGCTTATGTTTTTACCGACCTCAACTTTCGCCATTGGGATACGTATAATACCGGTATGTGCTCGCATATTTTTGTTGCCGATTATGATAATGGTAAGATAAGCGGCGAAAAAGATATTATGCATGGCGAAGCCTTTGATGCGCCCCAAAAGCCATCGGGCGGGTTGGAAGACCTGATATTTAGTCCGGATAGCAAGCGCGTAATATACGTTTGCAAAAAGAAAGCCGGTAAAGATTATGCCGTAAGCACCAATACCGACCTGTACCAATATGATATAGCTACTGATGAAACCCGCGACATTACGCAGGGCATGAATGGATACGATACACAGCCTGCTTTTAGTAATGATGGCAGCAAGTTTGCATGGCTGAGCATGAAGGAAGATGGTTACGAAGCCGACAAGAACGACATCTTTATCCGCGATGTGAAGGGTGGCCCTAAAATGAACCTGACCGCCCAATGGGATGAAACAGTAAGCTCATTCCTGTTCAGTAAAGATGATTCGAAGATATACTTTTTGGCTGACCATGACGGCACCGATCAGCTGTTCAGCATTGATATTAAAGGTTTAACACCGGGTACAGTGCCGGTGATAAAGCAACTCACCAAAGGGCAGTTTGATGTTACCGGTATAACGGGGCAGGCAGGCAATACCATGGTAGTTAGCCGCACAGATATGAACCATGCTGCCGAGCTTTATACAGTTGACCTGGCCACCGGCGATATGCGTCAGCTAAGCGACATTAACACCGCTATGAATAACCGCCTGGCTCAAACCAAAGTGGTAGAACGCCATACCAAAACTACCGATGGTAAAGACCTGCTATCGTGGGTGATATACCCACCCGATTTTGATAAGGATAAAAAATACCCTACCCTGCTATATTGTCAGGGCGGCCCACAATCGGGCTTAACCCAGTTTTATTCCTTCCGCTGGAACTTTCAGCTGATGGCATCGCAGGGCTATATTGTAATTGCTCCAAACCGCCGCGGCATGCCGGGGCATGGCGTAGAGTGGAACAAACAAATAAGCGGCGACTGGGGCGGGCAGCCTATACAAGATTACCTGAGCGCCATTGACGATATCAGCACGGAACCCTATGTAGATAAGGAACGCCTGGGCTGCGTAGGCGCCAGTTACGGGGGCTACTCGGTTTTTATGCTTGCAGGTGTACATAATGGCCGCTTTAAAACGTTCATCGCCCACGATGGTTTATTTGACCTGAAAAGCTGGTATGGCACTACCGAAGAAATGTGGTTTGCCAATAAAGATATTGGCGGCAACTATTGGGACAAGGTAAACATGAAGGCCCAAAAAAGCTACCTTAAATTTGACCCGAGCAATTTTGTAAGCAAATGGAACACCCCTATTATGGTGGTACAGGGCGGCCGCGATTACCGCGTACCCATTGGCCAGGGTATGGAAGCTTTCCAGGCGGCGCAGCTAAAAGGCATAAAATCGAAATTACTGTACCTGCCAGATGAGAACCACTGGGTACTAAAACCGCAAAATGGCATTGTATGGCAAAGGGAGTTTTTTGACTGGTTGAAGGAAACGTTGTGATTTCGGACATCGGATTTTCGATTTCGGATTTTGTTGAATAGCGATTTTAATTTGCTTATTGAGCTAATTTCCACGATATTATATGTCCGACAGTATTTTCACCTGTTTTTTTTAACT
>NZ_JAHXPQ010000013.1 GCF_019391655.1 Mucilaginibacter rivuli
CACAAAAAAGCCCCCCGATATTACTAAAGGGGGGCTGATTTAAGATTGGGCACCGACCTACTCTCCCACGTTTTACCGCAGTACCATCGGCTCTGGCGGGCTTGACTTCTCTGTTCGGAATGGGAAGAGGTAGACACCGCCGATATAGGCACCTGAATTTCATTAATGTTGATTGGTTGATTGGGTTATTTGTTGATTAGTTTCTTGGTTTTATAACCATTCACTTAGTCAACTCAGTCCAACTACTCACCAATGAACAATGACATATTATTGAAAGAAGTAAGTTTTAGAGAAAACAACAGCTTTGTTGTTCGGCTGAGTGCAAGCACTCAGCCTTAGTTACCTGCTATGAGAAAGCTTCGGATTATTAGTATTACTCGGCTATGATGTCACCACCTTTACACCTGTAACCTATCAACGTAGTAGTCTGCTACGATCCTCAATGGAAGTCTCATCTTGTGGCTAGTTTCGCACTTAGATGCTTTCAGCGCTTATCTATTCCAAACGTAGCTACTCTGCAGTACAGCTGGCGCCATAACAGATTCACTAGAGGTTTGTCCAACCCGGTCCTCTCGTACTAAGGTCAGCCCCACTCAAACTTCCAACGCCCACAACAGATAGGGACCGAACTGTCTCGCGACGTTCTGAACCCAGCTCGCGTGCCACTTTAATGAGCGAACAGCTCAACCCTTGGGACCTTCTCCAGCCCCAGGATGTGACGAGCCGACATCGAGGTGCCAAACCTCCCCGTCGATATGAGCTCTTGGGGGAGATCAGCCTGTTATCCCCAGCGTACCTTTTATCCTTTGAGCGATGGCCCTTCCATGCAGAACCACCGGATCACTATATCCGTCTTTCGACCCAGCTCGGCTTGTCTGCCTCACTGTCAAGCAAGCTTATGCTATTGCACTCCACGTACGGTTACCAAGCGTACTGAGCTTACCTTTGAAAGCCTCCGTTACCTTTTTGGAGGCGACCACCCCAGTCAAACTACCCGCCAAACAATGTCCTCCACATAATGGAGTTAGACACCAAATACAGAAAGGGTGGTATTTCAACGTTGACTAACCGACTCCTAGCGAAGCCGGATCACAGTCTCCCACCTATCCTACACATCCTGTATCCGATATCAATGTTAAGTTGTAGTGAAGGTGCATGGGGTCTTTCCGTCCCGTTGCGGGTAACCGGCGTCTTCACCGATACCACAATTTCACCGAGCTCATGGCTGAGACAGCGCCCAGATCGTTACACCATTCGTGCAGGTCGGAACTTACCCGACAAGGAATTTCGCTACCTTAGGACCGTTATAGTTACGGCCGCCGTTTACCGGGGCTTCGATTCAATGCTTCGCCTTGCGACTAACATCCCCTCTTAACCTTCCGGCACCGGGCAGGTGTCAGGCCTTATACGTCATCTCTCGATTTTGCAAAGCCATGTGTTTTTGTTAAACAGTCGCCTGGGCCTTTTCACTGCGGCTGATATTGCTATCAGCGCCCCTTCTCCCGAAGTTACAGGGCCATTTTGCCGAGTTCCTTAGCCATGATTCACTCGAGCACCTTAGGATTCTCTCCTCGACTACCTGTGTCGGTTTACGGTACGGGGTTTTATAACCTGAAGCTTAGCAGGTTTTCTTGGAAGTCTGATTACCTGAACTATCCCATCCCCCGAAGGTTCCGAGTACTATCGATTTTCAGCAAAGTCTGCGTACTTAACTACAAACCCTATACCTACAATCTTTAACGAACTATTCCGTCAGTTCGCGTCAGTTTCACTACTCCGTCACTGCATCGCAGTTATAAAACGTACTGGAATATTAACCAGTTATCCATCGGCTACGCCATTCGGCTTCACCTTAGGCCCCGACTAACCCTGATCCGATTAGCGTTGATCAGGAAACCTTAGTCTTTCGGTGGGCGGGTTTCTCTCCCGCCTTATCGTTACTTATGCCTACATTTGCTTTTCTACAATCTCCACAGTAACTTACGTATCTGCTTCGCCGACAGTAGAATGCTCCCCTACCAGATGCATTGCTGCAAATCCATAGCTTCGGTATACCACTTGATGCCCGTTTATTATCCATGCCCGATCGCTCGACTAGTGAGCTGTTACGCACTCTTTAAATGAATGGCTGCTTCCAAGCCAACATCCTAGCTGTCTGTGCAATCGGACCTCGTTAGTTCAACTTAGTGGTAATTTAGGGACCTTAGCTGATGGTCTGGGTTCTTTCCCTCTCGGCCCTGGACCTTAGCACCCAGAGCCTCACTCCAGCGTATATTATATAGCATTCGGAGTTTATCTGGATTTGGTAGGATTTGACTCCCCCGCACCCAATTAGTAGCTCTACCTCTATATAACTCAACCGCCAGGCTGTTCCTAAAAACATTTCGGGGAGTACGAGCTATTTCCCAGTTTGATTAGCCTTTCACCCCTACCCACAGATCATCCGGAAACTTTTCAACGTTTATCGGTTCGGTCCTCCAGTACCTGTTACGGCACCTTCAACCTGTCCATGGGTAGATCACAAGGTTTCGCGTCTACCCCCTCTGACTGCACGCCCTATTCAGACTCGCTTTCGCTTCGGCTGCGTGACTTAATCACTTAACCTTGCCAGAGAGGAGTAACTCGTAGGCTCATTATGCAAAAGGCACGCCGTCACAGAACAAGTCTGCTCCGACCGCTTGTAAGTACACGGTTTCAGGTTCTATTTCACTCCCCTGTTCGGGGTTCTTTTCACCTTTCCCTCACGGTACTGGTTCACTATCGGTCTCTCAGGAGTATTTAGCCTTACCGGATGGTGCCGGCAGATTCCCACAAGGCGTCTCCGACCTCGCGGTACTCAGGAACATACTAGGTTATTATTACTTACACTTACGCAGCTCTCATGCTCTATGGCCAGGTTTCCCACCCTGTTCAGTTTCGTGTTAATATACCACATTGTAGTCCTACAACCCCCATTATGCCGTAACATAATAGGTTTGGGCTTCTTCCCTTTCGCTCGCCACTACTCAGGAAATCACTATTGTTTTCTCTTCCTCTGCTTACTTAGATGTTTCAGTTCAGCAGGTTCGCGCATTATATGCATCCATTCTTCAAATGGATAGGTTTCCCCATTCGGAAATCCGCGGATCAATTCATATTTGCTGATCCCCGCGGCTTATCGCAGCTTATCACGTCCTTCATCGCCTCTGAGAGCCAAGGCATCCCCCGTGTACCCTTTCTTACTTTCTTCTACTATACCGCCTTTTGCTCGGTATGTATGCTTTTTGATATGATTGCCGTTTATTCGTCATTCCACAGTCCGATCAGTCGGTATTGCTACCTCGTTTTCATCGTATTTCGTAACTTCTAAAGCCAACAACCGTCTCTACTGTTGTTTTCTCTTTATTTACTTCTTCCAATATGTCAAAGAACTTTTACCCCGGTCCTCACATTGCGTGATCGCCTTTGTCAATATCTCACCCTTGGTAGGGTCTGAGTGGGTATCGTGGAGAATAACGGATTCGAACCGTTGACCCCCTG
Organism: Mucilaginibacter rivuli; assembly: GCF_019391655.1. Classification (GTDB taxonomy): domain Bacteria; phylum Bacteroidota; class Bacteroidia; order Sphingobacteriales; family Sphingobacteriaceae; genus Mucilaginibacter; species Mucilaginibacter rivuli. The sequence goes on from NZ_JAHXPQ010000013.1 coordinate 3,520, forward strand.
CGTGCAAGGCAGGTGCTCTAGCCAGCTGAGCTAATCCCCCTAAAGTCAAGTTTGTACTTTTGTAGTCCGGAGCAGATTTGAACTGCTGACCCCTACATTATCAGTGTAGTGCTCTAACCAAACTGAGCTACCGGACTATTTTTGTTTGTCAGTCATTAGGTCATTCGTCATTTCGTCATTTGTTTCCGGTTAGCCGCTTTTGCTAACTAACTTTTGACTTTTAACTTTTGACTTTTAACTTCCTAAACTGCCAAACCAGTCCTGTATACCTATTATAGTTACAGCCACCAATTGGCTTGTCTTTTGGGTGTTTTTTTTTAAAAAAGAGTAACATGAACATAGCGGATAAGATCTATCCGCGGATGAGAAAAAAAAAGATGAGAGATAAAGTACCTGCTCCAGAAAGGAGGTATTCCAGCCGCACCTTCCGGTACGGCTACCTTGTTACGACTTAGCCCCAGTTACCGACTTTACCCTAGGACGCTCCTTGCGGTTACGCACTTCAGGTACTTCCAGCTTCCATGGCTTGACGGGCGGTGTGTACAAGGCCCGGGAACGTATTCACCGCATCATTGCTGATATGCGATTACTAGCGAATCCAACTTCACGGGGTCGAGTTGCAGACCCCGATCCGAACTGTGATCAGCTTTAAGAGATTTGCATCCTGTTGCCAGGTAGCTGCCCTCTGTACTGACCATTGTAGCACGTGTGTAGCCCCGGACGTAAGGGCCATGATGACTTGACGTCGTCCCCTCCTTCCTCTCTACTTGCGTAGGCAGTCTGTTTAGAGTCCCCACCTTAACGTGCTGGCAACTAAACATAGGGGTTGCGCTCGTTGCGGGACTTAACCCAACACCTCACGGCACGAGCTGACGACAGCCATGCAGCACCTAGTTTCGTGTCCCGAAGGACTGATACGTCTCTGTATCATTCACTAACTTTCAAGCCCGGGTAAGGTTCCTCGCGTATCATCGAATTAAACCACATGCTCCTCCGCTTGTGCGGGCCCCCGTCAATTCCTTTGAGTTTCACCCTTGCGGGCGTACTCCCCAGGTGGAACACTTAACGCTTTCGCTTAGACGCTAACTGTATATCGCTAACATCGAGTGTTCATCGTTTAGGGCGTGGACTACCAGGGTATCTAATCCTGTTTGATCCCCACGCTTTCGTGCCTCAGCGTCAATAAAACCATAGTAAGCTGCCTTCGCAATTGGTGTTCTGTGACATATCTATGCATTTCACCGCTACTTGTCACATTCCGCCTACCTCTAGTCCATTCAAGCCCATCAGTATCAAAGGCACTGCGATAGTTAAGCTACCGTCTTTCACCCCTGACTTAATAGGCCGCCTACGCACCCTTTAAACCCAATAAATCCGGATAACGCTTGGATCCTCCGTATTACCGCGGCTGCTGGCACGGAGTTAGCCGATCCTTATTCTCAGAGTACATTCAGCTCATTACACGTAATGAGGTTTATTCCCCTGCAAAAGCAGTTTACAACCCGTAGGGCCGTCTTCCTGCACGCGGCATGGCTGGTTCAGGCTTTCGCCCATTGACCAATATTCCTTACTGCTGCCTCCCGTAGGAGTCTGGTCCGTGTCTCAGTACCAGTGTGGGGGGTCATCCTCTCAGATCCCCTAGACATCGTCGCCTTGGTGGGCCGTTACCCCGCCAACTAGCTAATGTCCCGCATGCCCATCTTATCCCTATAAATATTTGATTATTAAACAATGCTGTTCAATAATGTTATGCGGTGTTAATCTCTCTTTCGAGAGGCTATCCCCCTGGATAAGGTAGGTTACATACGTGTTACGCACCCGTGCGCCACTCTCATGGAAAGCAAGCTCTCCAATCCCGTCCGACTTGCATGTATTAGGCCTGCCGCTAGCGTTCATCCTGAGCCAGGATCAAACTCTCCATTGTAAATTTTAAGTTTTGATTATCTGACTCTACTTTATTAT
>NZ_JAHXPQ010000014.1 GCF_019391655.1 Mucilaginibacter rivuli
TGACCATATCAATAGGTTTTTTACCATTGATACCTTGATGAGGCCGCTCCCAATTATAATAAACAAGGTATTTCAATAATTCATCTTCCAATTCTTCAAAGCTGTCGAAATCAGTTTTTTCGATCAGATCTTCCTTCAATGTTCGCCAAAAGCGTTCTACTTTGCCGTTGGTTTGTGGACGATAGGGCTTCATGTATCGGCGCTTAATACCAGTTTCAACGAGCATTCTTTCGAAGGGATGATTCTTTTTGTTCAAACTGACTGAAGTTCCAAACTCCGGGCCATTATCGGCAATGATCTCTTCGAACTGGATACCGAACTCCCGCTTGAGTGCCTGCATACAGCGTAAAGCGGTAAACATGGTGGTCAGCGCTGTGATATCGTCCATTACCTCCGCCCAGGCCAGGCGTGAATAGTCATCCAGAACGCACAGCAGGTAAAGCTTCCTGTGCTGTCCCCTAATCACTGTTTTACTCAAGTGATGGCAGTCTATATGTCCTAATTGGCCCATACGTTCTTTGATAATCTTGCGCTTTTCTTCTTTATCAGCCGCCGTTAAACGATTTTGTTGATAGCGTTTCAGAATATTATAAACTCCTGATGGCGATGGTTTAAAGTTACCTTGTTTTTGTTTAATCCGATCGGCTATTTCAAACTTATTGCAGCCACGGCGGCGTAGTGCTAATACCTGCTGTTCATCATCGGCACATGGTCTGCGGGTTTGATACTTTGGACCTCGTTTACCCGGCAATAAGTCTTCCGGATTACCCGATTGCTTGTAACGATTGTAATATTTCAGGAAGCTACGCCTATCGGTACGGTTAGCTTCATAAAACTCATTTGCAAACCTATACTTCGGATGCTGCCCAGATTTTACTAACTCATAATCGGCGATAAGAAAGCGGTATGTCTGTAAATA
>NZ_JAHXPQ010000002.1 GCF_019391655.1 Mucilaginibacter rivuli
CGTGGCATCAATCATTCAATAAATCAATCATTCAAAAATGATTAACCAACCCTACCATCATTCATTTTTTGCCTTAGTTCCTTACTTATCTCTTCGGTTATGGCAACAATATCATCGGCAACGTGGCTGTTGTTTAAAATGATCTTATCGCATTTGGCTTTAAATGGTAGTAAAAAATCTTTGTATGCAGGCACAACGTGGTGTATCCACTTATACATCACATCATCGTGCGAGTAGCCGCGCTCCACAAGGTCGCGGTGCAGGCGGCGCTGCAGGGCTACGTTCTCGTCGGCATCAATAAATATCTTCAGGTCAATTGCTTCGGCAATTTCTTTAAAGTGCATAATAAACAAGCCTTCCACAATAATAATAGGGGCGGGCTGTATGGTAAGCATTTTAGGCACCGCGTTAGGGTTGCCAAATGTATATTCCTTTTTTACAAAGCTTTCGCCGGCCATCAGTTTGTGCAGATCGCTGATGAAATGTTCGCTGTCTATGGTATGTGGCAGGTCAAAGTTGTAGAGTTTGTTCTCCTCGGGCGTCATGTTATCCGCTACCGGGATGTAATAATCATCCTGCGATACCAGGCATACCTCTCCGTTGGTAAAATGTTTTAAAAAACAATTCAGAAAAAAGGTTTTGCCCGACCCACTGCCGCCGGCAATTCCAATAATATAAGGTTTACTCATTCGGCGATCCGTAGCTTATGTTAACATGGAAACGTTTATCTAAAGCACCAAGCGCATCGGCAACACCTTTGGTCATTACAACTATGGCGTCTTTGGTGTTCTCATTATCATTAATACGACCAACAACCCGGGCAAAAGTGGTGCGGTTGGTCATAGGGTTGGTTATCTTTATTACGGTACCTATAGGCGCGGTGCGGTGGAGTATGATCTGTTTGTTGGCATTCAGATCCGGATCTTCTATCCAGATACCTACACCTTTTTCATTCTTTTCATACATGCCAAAGCTGCCGCTGCGTAAAATACGATGGCCCATGCTGTCCACACTGTCAGATGCTGTAACTATGGTCGAGTCGCGTTTGGCAACAACGGGTGGTTGCTGATATACCGGGGTTGTTGTAATATGTCTTTCAACCGGCTTTTCTATGGGCTTATCAACCGGTTTCTCCGCGGGTTTTTCTGCTGACGGCACGGCGGCCCTAACCAAAATAATTTGCCCCGGCGAAAGCGTGGTAGATTTTAAGTTATTTAATGTGGTAATATCATCAACAGTAGTATTAAAGCGCCTTGATATGGCGTATAAAGTTTCGCCTGCCGATACCTTATATTGTGTAGTTGCGGGGTTGTTTTGTGCCGCGGCATTTGTAACGGGTTTTTGCAATGGCGGATTATATACCGGTGTTGTTTGCGTTACAGGCTTTTGCACCGGCGGTGTGTAAGCAGGCTGTGTTTGTGGTTTATTTTGAGCAACAGCAGTTGTGGCGTTACCGGTAAAAGGGATGTTTGTAGGCACCTTTATAATTTCGCCGATACCCATTTTAGCGTCCTTGTTAAAATCGATGATGAGTTTAGGGCTAATGTTATACCTGCGGCCTATCGAGTAAAAATTATCTTTAGGATCAAGTTTATGGAGTATTACTTTTTTGCCGCCCTGGTTTTCAACACCAACAGAATCAAATAAAATGTGGCGGGCAAAAAGCGAAGGCGATAAGGCTAACAGGAGGGCTATGAGTGGGAAAAATCTAAAATTCATGTTCTTCTTTAACAGGATGTTATAAATTTAAAACCTTCAATCCGGTTTTGTTTTTAATATAGATCAGTTTGTTCAGGTACACTATAAACGATTCGGGTTGCAGTTTTTGTATAAACTCATTTAATAAATCGTTATAAACAATCACACCGTCTTTACTGATCAGTAAAATTTGCTTCAGTATTCCGTTATTAAGCAGGTGCAAAGATACAATTCTAAAACTATTGTGCTCCATGTAATGAACATTGCCTGCCGGTTCGCCAGTTAAGCTATCTTCAAACCCTGTAGGAATATGGTTCAATATATCCGGAACAAGGATATTTTGCTGCTGTGCGATATCAGCACTTTTATCAAATTGCCTTACCGTTTTACCAGTAGCCGCGTCGGTTAAAAATAATTTAGGTGGTTGTACCTGCGTATTATAAGTAACCGGCCCATTTATACTGATGTGTTCGATCGCGTCGATATAATTGACCCAAAGTTCGTTCCCGTTACTCCCGTCAATAGCCGTTATTCCTTTTTGATTGGGGCTTTGCGCCGATTGGTAACCATGCAAAAATAGTGTGCCGTTAAAGCTGCCCGCTAAACCTGACAACCATTTTTCAGCTAATACAAGGTCTTTAAATTGGGTGTTCCCGGTAGCCAGGTTCAGGCCTGCAAAGCTTAACTGCCTGTTTTCGCTGTCGCGGATCTCGGCAAATACCAGACCGGCCGCTTCATCTATCACCAGCTTCCATATCTGCCCGGCAAAGTTTTCGTTAATGTAAGCTTGTAACATCATATCCTGTCAATCAACAAAAGTCAGAAAAAAACCCGGCTCCAACCGGAACCAGGTCAATTTGTTTATTTAATAAGGTTATTAAAACCTCATCCCGAAAGTCAGGAATACATTATTTGATGTTTTATTTAAACTTGCGGTTGGCTCGGTACCGGTACTTAAATTATACGGGGCAGTTAACTGTGTGCCGGTGCTATTGGTGTAGGTAGCATCAATATAATAATTCATAATGTGGTAGCCTAAGCCACCGCTAACCGTATTAATGGTATTGGTTGAACCTTTAGGCGGGCTGCCCTGTATGCCATAGCCGGCACGTAAATAAAGCATATCTAACTTTAACTCACCACCCACATGCGCGTTAACGGTTGATTTGTATGCGGTTTTGATGCTGTGATTGTCATCCGAAGAATTTGAATAACCATCGCCTGATGAAAGGCTAACGGATGAATAATCAAGATACTCAAAATCACCTGTGATGAAACCCGATTTGCCAATAAAAGCGGCAATACCGGCACTTAATCTCCATGGCGAGCTAAAGCTATAGGTGGTTTGATAATCAACCGGGCCATAGCCATAGCTTTGATTGTAAGGGCTACCATAAACGGTTTGCAGGTTTTCAGAAAAATCATCCTGCATGGTGTACCAGGTAGGCGTGGTAACGGTGCCGCCAATGCGTATGGCATCAATCAACTTATAAATAAAACCAATACGTGCGTTAAAGCCTGTACCGGTAGTTGCCTGCACTTGCGAGTATGTATTGGTGTACGGATTATTAAAAGCCGTTGTAGTTGGCTGAATGTTAGCTATCCCGCTTTCAGTAAAGGTCCTTGTCATATTATACCTGATGCTTGTTATACCAATTCCTCCGCCAATATAAAATTGGTTACTGTAATTGGCCCCAACCGAAAAATCAAACTCTGTGCGCCCGCCATCCCTTATAATATTGTCTGCCTGGTTAACCGGCTGGTTTGGCACCCCGGGCGATGTGCCAAATACATTACTTTGAAACCTGAAGCCTTTGCTTGGGTCCAACGGGTCGTTTAAATGCTTGTCAATTATAATATGGTTGGCTGCATCATCCTGCAAGGCGCTGCCGTTATAATCAACACCTTGTGAGTTGGCAAGGTCGGCATAGTAATTTGTGATCGAGTTTTTGGTATTAGTACCACGGTAGCTAATGTTTTCATAATAATCTGCCGTACGGTTAAATGATGCCCCAAAGTTTACACTTAACCAGCCTTCACCTTTATTGGCACCTGCCGGGCTATTTAACTTATTATAAAATACTACTGCGGCATTGTTAAAATTAACATTATTGCTGTTGGCGTTATTGGTTTGCCCTAAATAGGTAGCCTTAACACCGGTTAAATTAAATTCGGGGGTAAAGCTCGCGTCCGAACTGGTATAAAAGCCTAAGCCCGCGGCATTGCTGCTTATTGAACTCAGATCGCCACCTATGGCTGTTGTAGCATTACCTATAGCCTTTAGCCTTGCTGTAGACCCGGTTTGCGAGGTTGAAAACCTTATCGCATCCTGCGAGAATTGGGCAAAACTATCTTTGGTAGTGGCTACTATAACCACTACAGCCAGTAAATATTTTTTTTTCATTTGGTTATTTATATTAGAGATGTATAAAAAACCGTGCAGGTTGCACGTGGTGTAAAATAAACCCGCACGGTTTTTTAAATATGGTATTAAGGTCTTACCGGCCTGCCGCCACCCGAAGATGATGAACCAGAGGATGAAGAGCTTGAAGAAGATGATGATGACGACCCTGAGTTATTATTGCTAGCCGGTGGGGTATATTGTTGTACCTGTGGCTGATATTGTGGTTGAACGGTAGTAGTACGTGTTGGACGCTGGCTAACAGTTTGGCCACCATTATTAGGGCTGCTTACTGATGCCCTTGTAGGCCTGTTGCTTGGCGGATAGCTTGATGCGTTGCCATAACCTGTATAAGTGCCGCCAACACCTGCTCCCGGTAAGCCAGAACCGCGATATGGCCTTCCGCTTACTACGGTATTACCCCCGCTGTAACCATAACCCGGTATTGTATTGTAATAAGAATATGGCCCCCAGTATGAGCCACCACCGTAACCGTAGCCATATGCGTTATAACCATAAGGACTGTATGAATAGAATGGATTATAGCTATAGCCATAAGGCGAATAGCCGTAATAGTTATACGCGCCATAACCCAGGCCTAAACCTATGCTAATGCCCGTACTGTATGGGTTAAAAGGGCTGTAACCATAATATGCGTTGCTATAATATGATGATCCGTATGGTGAGTAACCATAAAAACGGTTCAGGCGCGATTCATAACTATCATAATAATAGTAATCGGCACTTCTTTCATTGTTAGAGTAATTATCATGGCGATAGGTATCCGTATTTACTGCTGCATAAACGGGTTCATCGCCGGCTTTGGCTTTGGTGAAATATACATCATCGGAATTGACTGCCGAAACTAATTTATTTTGTGTAGAACAGGAACTCAGCGCAACCACGCTGATAAATAGTATTCCTAATGTAAGGTTCCGTTTCATAATTTATATTGGTTGTAAAGTAAAAGGTTAAATAAAGTATAAATTTATAAATTTGGCGTCAATAATAAAATAACGTTTAAGTCATATTTCATTCTAATCATGAGCAAAGGGGTCATCAGTAAAGACGAAGATTATTCACAATGGTTTAACGGCTTGGTTGTTAAAGCCGACCTGGCAGAACATTCCGCAGTTAAGGGCTGCATGGTAATAAAACCATACGGATACTCCATCTGGGAAAAAATGCAGGCCGCACTCGATCAAATGTTTAAAGATACAGGGCATAGTAACGCGTATTTCCCGCTGTTCATCCCAAAATCTTTCTTTTCAAAAGAGGCCAGCCACGTGGATGGCTTTGCTAAAGAATGTGCGGTAGTTACACACTACAGGCTAAAGAACGATGGTAACGGTAATATTATTGTGGATGAAGATGCGAAACTGGAAGAAGAATTAATAGTTCGCCCAACATCCGAAACCATCATTTGGAATACCTACCGGGGATGGATCCAATCTTACCGCGATCTGCCCCTTTTAATAAACCAATGGGCCAACGTTGTACGCTGGGAAATGCGCACCCGTTTGTTCCTCCGTACCACCGAATTTTTATGGCAGGAGGGCCACACCGCTCACGCTACCGCCGAAGAAGCCATAGCCGAAACCGAGCAAATGCTGAACGTGTATGCCGATTTTGCCGAAAACTGGTTAGCGCTGCCTGTTGTAAAAGGCCGCAAAACAGCTAACGAGCGTTTCGCCGGTGCCCTGGATACCTATTGTATCGAAGCTTTAATGCAGGATGGTAAAGCCCTTCAGGCAGGTACCTCGCACTTTTTAGGTCAAAATTTCGCCAAGGCTTTTGATGTGAAATTTGCCAATAAAGAGGGAAAGCTCGATTACGTTTGGGCAACCTCATGGGGGGTGTCTACCCGTTTAATGGGTGCGCTGGTAATGGCACACTCTGATGATGCAGGCCTGGTACTGCCACCAAAACTGGCGCCTACGCAGGTAGTTATCGTTCCCATCTTCCGCAGCGAAGAAGAGCTGGCGCAGATCTCTGAATTTGTAGCTACCCTGACCAAAGAACTGAAAGCGAAAAATATCCGTGTAAAATATGATAACCGCGATACCCAGCGCCCCGGCTTTAAATTTGCCGAGTACGAATTGAAAGGTATCCCGTTGCGTGTTGCCATTGGCGGCCGCGACCTGGCAAATGGCACCGTAGAATTGGCTCGTCGCGATACAAAAACTAAAGAGACCGTTCAACAAGCAGGTTTGGCTGAAATGATAGATGGATTATTGGTAGAGATACAAGCCAATATTTACCAAAAAGCGCTCAACTTCCGCACCGAGAACACCCGCGAGGCAAATACTTACGACGAGTTCAAAAAAATGCTCGATGAAACCCCCGGCTTTATCTCCGCCCATTGGGACGGCACACCCGAAACCGAGGAACGCATCAAACAAGAAACAAAAGCAACCATACGCTGTATCCCTTTAGATAACAAACTGGAAGACGGCACATGTATACTATCCGGCAAACCATCAACACAAAGGGTGCTGTTTGCAAGGGCGTATTGATTTGTTGTAAAGTTGTAAGGTTTTAATGTTGCAATGTTAATTGCAGGGCTAAATGCTATACTTTTGATGTTCAACATTTGAACTTGACAACTTTCAAACATTGTAACATTTCAACCTTACAACAAAAAAAATGAAATTCGCAACCAAAGCCATACATGCAGGGCAAGAGCCCGATCCAACCACAGGCGCGGTGATGACGCCCATATACCAAACCTCAACCTACGCGCAAAAAACGCCCGGCGATCATAAAGGTTACGAGTATTCGCGCGGTACCAATCCAACCCGCAATGCGTTGGAGCAATGCCTGGCAGCTTTGGAGGACGCCAAATACGGCCTTGCTTTTTCGAGCGGCCTGGGTGCAACCGATGCTGTGATGAAGCTGCTGATGCCAGGGGATGAGGTGATCACCGGCGACGACCTCTACGGCGGATCATACCGCATGTTTACCAAGATTTTCGCCAACTTTGGTATCAAATTCCATTTTATCGATATGTCAGATGCGGCGAACATCCTGCCGTACATTACCGATAAAACCAAGCTGGTTTGGATAGAAACGCCTACCAATCCCACCATGAAAATTGTGGATATCGAGGCTATCGCCAACATCACCAAGCCAAAAAATATTTTACTTTGCGTAGATAACACCTTCGCGTCGCCATACCTGCAAAACCCTATCGACCTTGGTGCCGATATCGCCATGCACTCCGCCACCAAATACCTCGGCGGCCACTCGGATGTGGTAATGGGCGCATTGATGATGAACGACGATGAGCTGTACAAAAAGCTTTGGTTTATTTACAACGCTACCGGCGCGACCCCCGGCCCTATGGATAGCTTCCTGGTTTTGCGCGGTATCAAAACCCTGCACCTGCGCATGAAAGCCCATTGCGAGAACGGCCGCAAAGTTGCCGAGTACCTCAAAAAACACCCAAAGATCGACAAGCTTTACTGGCCAGGTTTCGAAGATCACCCTAACCACGCCATAGCCAAAAAGCAAATGCGCGATTTTGGTGGGATGATATCCTTCACCGTAAAAGGAGCAACATTAGAGAGCACTTACGCCCTCGCATCCAAATTCAAAGTATTCACCCTTGCCGAATCGCTCGGCGGTGTAGAATCGCTGTTGAACCACCCCGTAAGCATGACCCACGGCTCCATCCCCAAAGCCGACCGCGACAGGGTAGGCGTAGTTGACAGCCTGCTGCGCCTGAGCGTAGGGGTAGAGGATATTGATGATTTGCTGGAAGATTTGGAACAAGCGTTAGCTTAAGATGGAAAGCTGGGTCCAAAAAGCTATTTCTCAGTGGACAATAGAAGGGCTTAAGTTGAATCCGGCAGTAACTGTCGCTGATATTGCTAATGCGGAGGAGCAAATTGGATTTTCATTTCCGGACGATTTCAAACAATTATACTTAACAGTAAACGGTTTTGTTGATTTCGAATTTCGTGGTTTTTTTATGCTTTCTCTATGGTCTTTGGAACGAATTTTAGCTGACTACGACAAAACGAAAGAACTCATCATGTTTAGCGACCATTCTATTTCACTATGTCAATATGGCTTCAATAAGAACAAAACGGGACTATTCAGAGCCTGGACGCATCATCAACAAGGTCCTGTGGATTTCATCGCAGAATCATTCCGACAAATAATAGAATTAATCAACAGTGATTCACAACTCCTTTTAGATGATGTTTGAAAACCTGGAAAATCTTAAAGCTTTTCTTGATTCTAAAGTCATTCAATATAATCGCCCTGATTTTATTAAGAACGACCCCATTTGCATCCCACACCTGTTCACCAAAAAGCAGGATATCGAGATCATGGGTTTCTGGGCGGCTACACTGGCCTGGGGGCAGCGGGTTACCATCATCAATAAATGTAAAGAACTCATTGCCCTGATGGACGGCGCACCTTACGATTTCATTATTAACCACCAGGAGCCCGACCTCAAAAAACTCCTCCACTTCAAACATCGCACCTTTAACGATATCGATACCCTGTACTTCATCAGCTTTTTCAGGTATCATTACGAAAGCCATGAGTCGCTGGAAGCAGCGTTTTTATCGTCAAATAATAATGAAGCACCATTTAATAATAGTGCGTCATTGCGAGGAACGAAGCAACCTCTGCACATGCTAATCAAAAACCAAGAAGTAACTACTACCGAAAGTTCCCTCAACCATTTTAGAGAATACTTTTTCTCACTACCCGATTACCCGCACCGCACCCGCAAGCACGTATCATCACCGTCACAAAAATCAACCTGCAAAAGGCTCAACATGTTCCTCCGCTGGATGGTACGAAAAGATGATAATGGCGTCGATTTCGGCATCTGGAACCACATCAAACCCGCCGACCTCATCATGCCCTGCGACCTGCACGTCGACCGTGTGGCCCGCAAGCTCAACCTCATCACCCGCAAACAAACCGACTGGCAAACCGCCGTCGAGCTCACCGAAAGGCTAAAAGAATTTGACCCGGTAGATCCTGTGAAGTACGATTTTGCTTTATTTGGGTTGGGGATAGAGGAGAAATTTTGACCGCTGATTTTCATTGATTTTTATGATTTTGCTGATTAAGGAAATCGCTTTTTTAAAACTCAGTGCACTCTGTGTTTCTTCTCTTTGCGAACTCTGTGGTTAAAACTGAATTATCTATTTAATTCAATATTCCCTACCTTGCATTAATGAATCCCGACCTCCTCACCGATGGCTCAGCCGAAGACCTGCAGGCTTTCCTTGCCGGGAAGTCAGAACATACATTGATGCTCTTCCATCACTTCGTTAACGAGTATAAAAAACTGGGCCACGTAACCGTGCAGCCCGCCAAAACCATGATCGGTATTGCCAATCCCAATAAACGTATTGCGTACGTTACGCAACTGGGCAAAAACTTTGTGCACGTTATATTTCCTTTCAAACAACGGTATGATGATAACCTCTGTTTCCAAAAAATAGCCCAGGTACCCGGCGATGTGCAATGCAACCACCACTTACGCATCTTCCTGCCCGAAGATGTGAATGACGAGGTTTTGCATTACATGAAATTGGCTTATAATTCCTGAATCATTCCCCTTCCGTCGCGAGTTTCCCGCATAGTAACCCTTTGTTTGCAAGTATGTTAAAACATACACTCATGGTCCGTTTAAGTACGCTTATATAACTAAAAGGGCTTAGGTATTATTCAATTATGCCTTTTATCGGCAAAATGTATCTTGGCATATACATTGTATTGCTATTTAAGCAACCATAACCATAGCAAGCTAACTATGTGAGGTTTACAGAACATTGCTTATGATAAATAAATACTAAACGCCATGGATAATTACAGAGAAATAAAAAACAACCTCGTGTGGCATAACGAGGGCAAATTTGAGGTTGAACTGATTAACGGGGTAATCACTAAACTCAACTTTTGCGAACCCGGCAAGGGCAATCACGATACCGGCTCATGCCTTACATCAACAAATTATAAATTTTTGCAGAATGTATACACCAGCCTAGGCGACCTTTTTGCCTTTATCGAAGAAGAGAACAAGCGCTTAGGCTACAGCTATGCCAAACCCGGCGAGGTATCGCAATACCGCGTAGAAGAAAATACGGCTGCAGCTACAGAAACAAAACTGCGCCCGCTCATCAACTACGATGAACTGGCCGCACATCCTGCCGAAGAAAATAAATTAAGGGACATCGGGTAAACGGCTATATCACAAAGCCGTGCCCGATAAACAAAAGCGATAGTTTATTTTAAATAAAATAAATTATCAAACAAACACAATACAATATTTCGTACAGAAGTTCCCACTATGGACTATGGACTATGGACTATGGACTATGGACTATGGACTATGGACTATGGACTATGGACTATGGACTATGGACTATGAAAACTCCCCCCAATTCCCGACCTTTGCCTAAATGGCCCATAACGCACAACCCGTAACCCGTAATCCGTCAAAAGAAGAAACTATTGTAGCCCTAGCTACCGCCAACGGGGTAGGGGCCATCGCTGTGATCCGCCTTTCGGGGCCCGATGCTATTATGATTGCCAACAGTGTTTTTCGCGGGAAAGATCTCACCAAACAAAAGTCGCACACCATTCATTTTGGAAATATTGTTGATGGCGATATAGTGCTTGATGAAGTACTGGCATCCATATTCATCGCGCCAAGCTCCTACACACGCGAAAACGTAGTAGAAGTTTCATGCCACGGCTCTGCATACATCATCGAATCGATAATAAAACTGTTCATCAAACAAGGCGCCCGTGGCGCGAAGCCAGGCGAGTTCACCTTGCGCGCCTTCATCAACGGCCAGCTCGACCTAAGCCAGGCCGAAGCCGTGGCCGACCTGATAGCCGCTAATTCCAAAGCATCACAACAGGTAGCCATGCAGCAACTGCGCGGCGGTTACAGCAGCGAACTCAAACAACTGCGCGAACAACTGGTCACCTTTGCATCACTGATAGAACTGGAACTCGATTTCTCGGAAGAAGACGTAGAGTTTGCCAACCGCGATCAGTTAAAGCAACTCGTAGTTGATATCAGTAAGATGATCAGCAAACTCATTCAATCGTTCGAATTGGGCAACGCCATAAAAATGGGCGTAAACACCGTCATCGCCGGAAGGCCAAATGCCGGTAAATCTACCCTGTTGAATGCCCTGTTAAACGAAGAACGCGCCATAGTTAGCCATATTGCCGGCACCACCCGCGATACCATCGAAGAAGTGCTCAATATCAACGGTATCAACTTCCGCCTGATAGATACCGCCGGCCTGCGCGAAGCCACCGACACCATCGAAGCCATCGGCGTACAAAAAACCCTCGAAAAAATAAGCCAGAGCGCCCTGCTGTTATACGTTTTCGATGCCGAAAATATGACCGGCGACGAAGTACAAAAAGATATTGAAGAACTACTGCACCCCGGCCTGCCCGTACTGGCCATAGCCAACAAGATCGATCTCCTCAACAACAGCGCCTTGGCCGAAGGATTTAAATTACCTGATGAGGTAAAGCTGATTACCATATCCGCAAAACAAAAACAGCACATAACCGAACTTAAACAAGCCATATACAACAGCGCCATTCACGGCCAACTCAGCGGCGACGAAACCCTGGTCACCAACATCCGCCACCTCGAAGCCCTCCAAAAAACAGAAGACGCCCTTATCCGTGTCCTTGGCGGGATAGACAACCCCATCGCCTCCGATTTTTTGGCCCTCGACATCAAACAAGCCCTGCATTACCTCGGCGAGATTACAGGTGTGGTTACAACTGATGATCTTTTGGATAATATATTTTCGAAGTTTTGTATCGGCAAATAGTGCCGCAAATCATCACAAAATATATCGATATAAGTCACTGTTAATCAGTGATTTTTGTAAAAATATTCCTTCTCGCTTTGTTGTCTGTTTTGCTTTCTTTTGTGTAGATTTGTACCTTATTTGTACCTCGGATTTGATTTTTTACCTGATCAAATTTTGAACGTGAAATAACCTTACTTATTTAAACTTATTTATATCTAATTACGTTAAATTTGTTTTATATCAACTTGTTATGAGCTCAAATATTCACATCAAAAGGATTTGCCAGCATTGCTCGAAGGAGTTTATCGCAAGGACTACCGTGACCAAATATTGCGGTGACGATTGTTCGAAGCGGGCATATAAAGCCAGACTTAAACACGATAAAATAAAAGCCAGTAATGAAGAAACGATCGCCGTTAAGTCTTTACCGCTGGTTGCTGTTAGGGAGAAAGAATATCTGACGGTGGCAGATGTTGCGTTACTGTTGACCAGCTCAAAAGTTGCTGTTTATGATATGATCAATAGCGGAAGGCTAAAGGCCAAGAATTTATCTAAAAGAAAAACCAGGATTTTGAAAGCTGATGTCGATAAACTGTTTGATGTGGTGGCTCCGGCTAATCCTGCCAAAGTTGAAAAAAAGGAAATTAAAGTAAATATTGCTGATTGCTATACCATAGGCCAGGCGGAGAAAATAAGCGGGATGTCTAATAAAGCCTTGTTTGATTTCTTGAAACGAAACCAGGTCAAAAAAATATCACAAGGAAAGTTTGTATATGTACCAAAGGCTATCATCGATCAATTGATCGCTTAAAATAAATATTATGAAAGTTACATTGAGAAAGAAAGGGATATCGAAGGGGATGGTGTCATTGTATCTGGATTTTTATCCGCCCATATTGCATCCGGATACCGGTGCTTTTACCAGGAGGGAGTTTCTTGGGCTTTATATCCATAAGAAAAGCAGAAACGAAATAGAAACCAATCATAATAAGGAAACGCTAATACTGGCACAGGCAGTTTGTGCCCGGAGGCAGCTGGATATTCAAAATGAAAACTTTGGCTTTATTTCGTCAGCCAAACGCCAGGGTAGTGTGTTTGATTATTTTCAGATCGAAGTAGATAAGCGTAAGGGTTCGAATTATTTCAATTGGGATATGGGATTGCGATATTTCAAACATTTTGCAGGCCCGGACCTACGTTTTGTAGACCTGAATCTGACTTTGTGCGAAGAGTACAAAAAGTATTTGTTAAGTGCCCATGGTATAGGCAAGAAGGAAGGTCCATTGTCTCGCAATACAGCTGTAAGCTATTTTGCGAAATTGAAAGCTATTCTTAAAAAGTGTTATAAGGATAAGCTTTTGACCGAAGATTTGAATGCTATAGTTGAGCCGATCAAGGAAAAGGAAGTTCATATCGAGTTTTTGGAAATAGATGAGCTTCAAAAACTCATTAATACCCCTGTCGATGATCAATTTCATAAGAATGTATGTTTGACGTCAGCGTTGACAGGTTTGAGGTTTTGTGATGTTGAGGTGCTGACCTGGGGAGAGGTCAGAGGAGTGGAGGGTAATCATTTTCTACAATTTACTCAAGTAAAGACGGATGGGGTAGAGGTGATGCCAATTTCAGATCAGGTGTTTGCCTTGTTCGGCGACAGGCGTGAGAATGATGATTTTGTTTTTCCAGGATTAAGCTATTACAAAGTCAGTCTGTTTTTATCAAAGTGGATCAATTCGGCGGGTATCAATAAAAAGTTTAGTTATAATTGTTTGCGTCATACTTGCGCAACGTTACAGATAGATTCAGGAGTAGACATTTATACTGTGTCAAAGATGCTGGGGCATCGTCACGTCAAGACCACCCAGCGTTATGCAAAGGTCGTAGACAGGAAGAAAAAGGAAGCTGCTAAAAGTATAAAGGTTGAAATACCTACGGTAGTTAATCGAACACTTCGGTTGGTGCAATAATACAGGATACGAGGAGAGATTGAGGCTAACTAACTATAATAGATTCTAGGTAATTAAACATATTTACCATAGAGGTTAATTAGCGGCCGATTGGGCCATGTAGCCTATTGATTTTTGAAATCAATAGGCTACATGGCCCAAATTAAATCGCATATACTTATCTTTGAAATGCAATGAGTTTACCGATAAGAATCCATTATAATGGTCAGGACTATACCTATAAGATACTGACCAGAAACATTAGTAAGGATACCCAAGAAATTAAAATTAGCTTCAATAATGAGGAATATACGTTAGTGGCAAACATTCGTAAAGAATGGACAATTGCTGAGACTTGCGTCAGGGATCAGCATGAACTGTTGCGGGCTATTGCTAAGAATATTGTTTTGAGATATCATCTTTAACGGAGAGAAATTTAAAATTTCTATTTGATCCCGATGGGATCATGTTTATATGTCAAAAAGTGATAGAAACGCTTTATTCAATCTTTCTAATCAAAATGGGCACCAGTCATTTTGAAACGCTTTTGAACTGATTTTAAGCACAAATTCGTGTTATTCAAATTTCTGATTTCAGAATTAAATATTGAAAAAAAAACCTGAATTTTTCGGGATGCCTGTGATTTATAATGAACCTAACATACCAAGATCCCGACATTAACAAAGGTATTATAGTGATTAAAAGGGGAATATTTTATTGCGGGATATAGTTAGTTTCATGACTGTTAATCAGAGGGTCGCTGGTTCGAGCCCAGCCTCAGGAGCCTGAAAATCAATGATTTAACCCAACTCGGACGAGTTGGGTTTTTTTATGTACACAAAATGTGCACACAAATTTCAGAAAACAATTACCCCTCTCATAATCTGTAGCTCGATTCGAGAATACTTTTACATTGAAAAGAACTTATATTCTAATTACCAAAATGCAACACTATGCCTAATTTTTGGGCTTTTGGGCAACAGAAAAAACTTTACCCCTTTCTAAATCAGAAAATGAAAATGCAGGGATCTTCAAGTCTTTAACATATTTAGTAGGCATGATATGATTGGTCAAAACGAATGACCTGATCTGATAGGGATCTCCGATATTAAGCTTCTGCCGAACCTGTTCGATATTGCTTTTTAGCCATTGGTCCCGCTTAATATGTTTGATGATCATCCCTTCTTTGCCATCCTTACCGATATAATTATTCATCTCACTATAAATATCGTATGCGATCTTTGCCTGTGTGGTGTTTTTACATTCTATAGCGTAAATGATCTTTTTATCATGATCGATACAAAGAACATCTATATCACCTTTGTCTGAATCTGCCACAAAAAAACCCTTCGGTTTGATCTTTACTTCATGGGATATGACCTGCAAACCGGTATTTGCTTTTAGCCAGCTACAAACGGAATTCCTGAAATTAGTCCCTTTGATATGATTCCGTCCGGCGAGTAAATTGTTTATACCAAAGTTTTTTTCATCCACTTTCAGCGTTCCATCTAAAAATCTGGACACCATATTATGGCCGGCCATATAAATATGGCGGGCACTAAGCAGATAGAAATTTTGCCCGTTGATGACCAATTTTATCAATGGTCTCGATAAATAAGAATTTCGCCGGTTATACCTCCACGGGTAAATCTCGTGGCGCTGCTTTTGGGGAACATTCATTACCCCATTTCTTTGAACAAATGTCAGTAAAGAAAGCAGGCTGCTGATTTCACCGTCGCTCAGCCCCGATCCGAGCATTTTATAAATGTCGCTCTCGGGAACTAATTCGACTGAGCTCCCGGCTACAAGTAACTGCGTACAGATATGTTTGCAGGCACCGGCGATATTCCAAACAGTAATGCCCCATTCTTTAGTAAAGATATCGTCAACGCGGTCAAAATAAGGTTCCGCCACTTTTACCGCAATAGCTTTTCTCTTTGCTCGGGTGAAGTTATGTTGGAACTCAGCGATAAAATGATCAAAGTCCTCCTGGTAAATATCACGTGCAAAATCACTATTGATATAAGCACCTATTTTGATGCGGCCGGATTTCAGGATACCGATCTCGGGATCAGCAATATCATAGTTTACACTGTCTGAAATGGACCCGCAATTAAGTAATTCGGACATGTGAGCCAGCATCCTGTCCGTATCGGAGTGGTTGACCATGGCGGTACCGCTGGGCATCTCGCAAGCGACGAATTCAATGAGGCTTCTTAGCGCCAGGCCAACGGTAACCAAGGCTGATTCTGTTTCGTTGAATTTCTCAAAAACGTTATAAAACTTTGAATAGCAAGCCTCCTGAACCGGATAAGAAATCTTTCTATGCTCCCGATTCTGTACGATGCTTTCGTGTTGTTTCATCAAAAAATGAAGTAGTGGTATTGCCGGATAAGCGGCGATCATTTCGATCAGTTTTTGAAAATGCACCGCTACCAGGTCATTCAGCAATTTTACTTTTGCCGGTTTTTCAGTGATGTTATTCGATATCGGGGTTTTATAGGCCAACCATTTAACCTGGCTTTGCAATAGGTAGGAAACATCGAAATCCGGCACTTTCCGCGCTCGGGGTAGATCGACATCCGATAAAATCGGCGTATTATCCGAGTCGGTAATGATGATCATTTTTTTCATGGACCGCGCCATGTGCCGTTCCAAGGCAGTTCCTTTCGCATCTTCAGTCATTCGGGATCCGGTGCCAAGTTTTTCTATGAGCGCTCCCAATATATCGATCACCTCTGTAACGAAATACCTTTCGCCCTGGTTTCCTGAACCCACAAATCTGCTTACGACCTCAATTGGAATGTTGATCTCGGCAGCCCGCATAACGTCTTTGATCTCATATTTCAGCGAAAACGGTTCGGCACTTTCCCCAATGTCCCATTTCTCCGGTTCACGGAACTCTTTGTGGAAAAGAAGGGTGATCATGATCGGGACCTCGCCGAACTGACCGATAAAGGAGGCAAGATCATCGTAGCACTCGTGTAGCCAAAATAATAATGCGGACATATACATTTCAGCATTGTAGTCACTAAGCGTATTGCTCTGTACCCATATCGGGCACGAATATTTGAGCAGGCAACTTCTAAAAAAGCCGAATTTGGTCTCGTTAGAAATATATACCGGATAATATTTTTCCTTTCGATGACATTGCACATAACCTGTCTGCCCATCATTGAAAAATGGTATTCCAATACGGTCACTTTTGGATTTGGCATCCCTTTTAACGCCGCCTTCTATTTCGAAATCGAAAAACACCATCTCCATGGGCCGCTCATCGTTTTGAAAAAAGCTGTCGTTGTTATCTTTGAACCATTTGAATTTTGAAAGATGGGTATTATGGTGCATGAAGGTAATTATATCCGCCGTCTCTTTTAAATGAGTAGCATACTGCCAGATCGTAAGGGGATCAAAATCCCATTTACTGGTCAGGAGCTCGAGCGCCGTTAAAGAAAAAGCGATCTCAAGATCGATGTCTTTTTGAGGGGGGAGCGCCATGTAAAAGTTGTCCAGAATATTGCTTTTGTTGATGATCTCGACGAGCAGCAACTTTCGGGCGGGGTCTTTCTCTTTGATCCTCGCTACAACCCTTTCAATTCTTTCAGTATATATTTTCGTCATGGCCTCAAAATCCTGCACCTGCTTACCTTTGAGCGTCGGCACCTCGTTGATCATGATGACCAAAGCAAGCTTATCAGTATCGAACTGGAACATCGATTCTTTTACGATCACATATGGCGACCTCTGCTCTGATTCCGGACTTTCAAACTGCAATGATGTCCAGCCCATCCGTTTAAATATTTCATCGACATCTTCCTGACAATCTTCTGCGAAATAGCTGATGTATTGGTTCAGAACCCCATGTCTCTCTGCCTGTTCTAAAACGAATTCGTTGATGCAGGCCAGTTCCGCAGTCGGTAACGGCACAATAAAACGATCACCAATTTTAATAAAAGGTTTTCGGAATAGCGGATTTTCATCGGGATTACTAAGGTCGATCTTTTGCCCCTGAACACTGAAAATAAATTGGTCGATAACCCCGGGATCCAGCATATTCGATCCGCACATCGCAACCAATTCACTATCGCTGAACTCAAAATACTCTTTTTGTTCTACGGCCAGTACCGCCGATGGCACATACAATTCATCCTCTTTGATATCTTCGAAGATCCGATAGGATTGACCGAGTTGGCGGGCGATATGGTCGTGGATATGCAAAAGGAATATTACCGCTTCCGACGTTTCCTTTATGAATCTGATCGGCAGTCTCCTTCGCAGCGTTAAGGTATAGAGATTACGTTGGGCAATTGCGGCGGCATCTGAGAATATACCGGGGTAAACGATGTTATTCCCGTTCAAAAACACGATGTTGTCCGTAAGAAATTCTTCTGCGGGATCCTCAAACGGGTGTTTGGTACATTTCGCCCTCAGCGCTTTCAATAAACTTCTATAATCGGTCGATCGATCATAGTTAACTTTTGTAGCACCTATGTCATTGATAACGCGGCTGATCAATCTTTCCAGCCGGATATTCTTGCCATGATTTTGTGGAAGTACCTGTAATAGTCCGAGCAGTTTCAAGACTTCAAGCGGATCAAATGCCTTTAAAAAAGTAAGATCAACCTCCGGGATCTCAGGCATTGACGCTTTGAAGTCACCGAAAGAAAATGGCTCTTCGGCGGCGGCCTCGTTGATACAGCATTTCTTGAATTTTTTCCCGCTTCCGCAAGGACATGGATCGTTCCGGTGGACTTTCTGCATTGCCTGGATATTATTTCATGAAAGTAATATATTCTACACAACTCAAAGGGGACTTTAATATTTGTTTTGATGTTGTATGGAAATTATCCTTTGAAAAATGCTGTAAATAACCAGGAATGCAAATTGCCATATTATCCACATTTGGTAAATTATAATATCAAAGGTCGATATTTGAATGATCATAAAGCACAAATGACCATACCTCAAACCGCCATCCGATTACTGGAAAACAATAGAGACGCAGCTGCAGTAAACCGCGGGTTTTATTATCAATATTTAAATGTTTTAAAAAAATGGGTAGATAATTTTATCAGCGACAATACCAGTAACATTTCAACAGAGGTTGGCGATGATATTAAAGAAGTTAATGGACGGATCGTGTTTACCCAGGTAAAATGTTATTCATCGACCTTCAATTTGAAATCTAAGGAAGTGCATAAAGCACTTTTAAATTTCTTTTCACTTTATTTGGCGGAGCACTGTGATCAACCGGAGTTACAGTTTGTGTTCCTGACTAACACGGCTATAGCGCACAATGAGCATTTGTTGAAAAATTGGATCGCTGCTTGGCCTCTCGAAGACAAGAATCTGACCAAACAGTGTACCGCCAAAATAATTGAAATACTTCGTGGCGAGGTCAACAAACTCAAAGCTCAGCGACTGGCTGCAAAAAAAATAACGCAGCTACAGAAAGAAGAAATCAAGTCGGGAGCCGACGGTGTTCGAAAGTTACTTACCTATGAATTTATCGGGGAGTTTGTAAAATGTATCAGGTGGGATTTTGGAAACAAGTCGCCTGAACAAAGTATTGCAAAATTGACGAAAAATATCAGTGGATTACTCGATCATGCTAAATTCCGCGGCAGGCCAGTATCTATCCTCATGAATGTTTTGCTTTCTGAGATCTATCGTTGCTCGCAAATGGCAGATCCTGGCAACCGGGTGGTCAATAGCGGTCTACTGGATCGGATCTTAGACTATACCGATGAGGACCTTAAAAAATACGTCAACCGCCACCTGCTTGACCTCTTTGATGATCGTTTTAAGGAGATCACGGCAGCAGTTCATGAGTTACAGGAAATTGCACGGACCCAGGCCGAAGTGCAGGCAACACAGGGTGCTGTTATCGCAAACCTGGTTAAAGTTTTTAAGCCGCAGTCGCTTCCAAAATTACTCACACCCATGCCATTTCTTAACCGGAGCAACCTCATTGCGCGCGATTCACAATTAAACGAAATCGAGTCATTACTGAACGAAGATCGGCAGGTTGCCATCATCGGGGAAGGTGGCATGGGAAAAACTACTTTGGCTGCGATGTTTGTCCATAGGCAAAAGGAGAACTACGACCATATCATTTGGCTAAATGCAGAAAGCGGTTTGGTCCACAGCATGACACTCAATGAGCATTTGACGAGCTTACTGCAGCTTGAACTGAGAAACGCGGAAGAAGACATCTGGAAATTACAGCAGATCGTACAGCGGCTGATCAGTATTGAAGGTAGGAATTTATTGATATTAAATGGTATTGGGACTGAAGATCAACATTTGATCGCCTTACTCGAAATCGATAACTGGGAAATACTGGTAACCACAAGGTCAAGGCCAAAAAATTTAAAACCATACCCACTGCAATCATTGTCGTTCGAGCAGGCAAGTTCATTATTTGCGAAATATGAATCAAGCGAACAAGCGACAGAAACTTTACAACGTGCGTTTTTTGAATTGGTAGACTATAATACGCTTATGATCGAACTGGTCGCCAAGACGATTCGTTACAGCTTTGACCTGACGCTCAAAAAGTTTCTGCAATATTTTGAGCACCAGCAACTGAACCATGCCGACATGCAGGTTGAATTACCGGTAAACGGCAAGACTGACACTGACCGGCTGTTTCCGATCCTTCTCAGAACCTTTGATCTAAGTAAACTGGAAAATGATGAAAGTCAATATTTTATTGAGCTGTTCGCACTCTTGCCCGGCGATGAGATCAAATTATCCGATCTGGTCGACTGGTACGGCCCGCAGTATGTCGAAAAAAACAAGGTCGACCTGACGAACGCGATCAATAAAATGCATGAACGGGGTTTGATCAACCGGGACGGCGATACTATTCGTATGCACAAGATCTTCCAGCAAGCCATCCTCTACCAGTCGAGGCAGGCAAAAAATCCGTTTGCGGGTCAACTTTTCCATCTTGTTTATCTAACGGCCAGGATCCGTGAAGGTGCCCGGAACAATCCAAAAGAAGCCATCAGGTTTTTGTTGTACGGCGAATCGATCCTGAATAATATCAAGGAACCTTTCCGCAGATCGATCTATCAGCCCCTGCTGGCGTTGGAAAACGAAACCCTCAACGTGTTCAACTGGTTGATCACACCAGACCATATGGTCAACCGCTGGAAGAACCTCGCTCAAAGAGCTGAGGCATACTTTAATGCTGATGAACCTTTGCTTGGGGTTATCTTCAATAATTACGCATTGGCCCTCGCCGGTCAGGAAAACACGGATGAGGCGATATTCTTTTTTGAAAAGGCGATAGCAGTGATGAAGCATCATGAAGCCAAACTCAATACCCAACTGATCACCGCACTATGCAACCTGGCGCAGCTTTTTGTGGTCAAGAATGACCTCGCCAAATTCAAAGTTCATTTTGACGAGGCGCAGGCGATCAGGAAGCGGCAGGATGCTTCGGATGACGTTTCCCTACCTATGCAAAGTAATGTGATGGGTAATGCAAATCTCAGCATAAAAAACTTCCGCGCGGCCATAGAAATGTATGAAATGGCGGTCGCTTTGCATCTGGAACTACCCCCGGCTAAAAGAAATGATATTAACCTGGTCATGTATTACACCAACCTGGCGAATGCACATTTGCTTAATAACGACAATGATATGGCACATAAAGCGGTCATGCGTGCAATTAACGTGATGGATAAGTTAGAGAGTCAAAACACGAAAATCACGATCGGGTTGATCGATATCATGATCTTGTTAGCTAAAGCCGATGGGAACGAGGAGAACGCAGCAGCATTAATACAGTCCCGTGAACGTCTTTTAGAGAAGGTTGGTTTAAAGTGAAAATGAACCGTCCAAATCCTATCTTTAACCATGGATAAAGCTTTACAACAAAAAATAGCCGACCTGATACGTTATCATCCCGAAAATGAAGGCCTTGATTTCAAAAAGGAATGTCACCGTAAGGAAAAAAATGCCGAGTTGCTGAAAGATATCATGTCATTTGCCAATGCAGAAATGCCCGGTGAAAAATACATCATCTTCGGAGTGAAGAAACATACGAACTCATTCGAAATATTTCCAATTGACACTGAAACTGATGAGGCTGCGCTCCAACAATTGATCATGGCTAACCTAACCCCCGATATTCCGGTAGCTTATGAAACCATGTTATTCGATGACAAATTGATCGCTGTACTTCGCATCAAGAATACGGTGGATAAACCTTACATGGCGAGCAAAAATACGTCGGATGGGAAATCAGGATCATTACGCACCGGCGAAATGTGGATCCGAAAAGGGAGCCATAAAATGATCTTGACCCGGTATGACCTCGATAAGATCTACGCAGAGAAATATGGAAAATCGCGATTGGAAGGAAAGATAAGCGTACAATTTGAAAACGGTTCCCAATACTGCGAATTCCCTTGCGTCAGGGAAGTAATGTTTCCGTCTGATGTTGAGAGAATAAAGATAGCTGAACAAATCCGTTTCAAGGAATCCTTGAGCGGACCAAGGTTTCTCGAATATATCGACAAGGCGGAACCAAACAGTTATGGAAGCATGGCGATACCGAAGTTGAGGCAACTTTTTGCAGATGCGGAAATGCACTTCCGGGAGGAAGACAGGCATTACCTATATGAAACACGCGCAGTCATGCTTAACCTCCAGGTCATCAATAGGGGCGATCAATACCTGGAAGATGCATTGATAGAAATTCGGATCCCGGTAACTGAGAGTCTTTTCATTTCCGACCACATCTGGTCGCGAGGCATGCAATACAGTGGACTCGATGCCCACTTGCCGAAAGCTAAATATCCTTCCGTTAAGGAGGAGAACAACTATTTCGTTATCACAGAAAGCATTGGAAACGTACGTCATAACGTACCTTCGCCGGCATTTTTCACGGCAATCCGGATGACTCCCGGCGAAAGCCTTTCCGGAATTTCGGTTATGGTAACAGCAACGGTGCACGGTAGTAATCTTAGCCAGGCGCAGTCCAATACACTAGAAATTAAATTTGTTTAATTGGCTTGAACAGTCGACAATCGAAATTCGTAGTAGTCAGCAAAGGTTCGTAAAATCAGGTTATTTACCATCCGAATAGCAGAATCGCGTTAAATAGCATTGTGCCAGGTAATGCTGTTTCATTGATTTTCGGATGGGATTGAATTTGCCGCTGTATCGCTTGCTCATAATTCCCCAAACTTAAAGTTAGCTAACTTATCGTATTATTTAATTGACGGCGGCAGGCAATCCCTCCGTGATATTCAAAGCATCCAGGCTCGCCCTCACATAGTCCCGTACAGCGAACGGTTCCCGCATAATTTTACTGGCTACCTGTTCGAAAGGTGCGCTTAGTGAAAAGTGATCGACCATTTGATGCGTGCGGTTGAATTTCTTTTTGCTGCGTATCAGATACAACTGATATGCAGCAATCAGCGCACTAAGTTCGGTAGCTGGCGTTTGCATCAGGTCGAAATATTGCAGAAAGAAGCTGATATTGATAAAGGTGAGCGGGTGAACTTTTTTGAACTTTTTATCAAGGCCCTTTTCGTTAACTTGTTTTCTAAACGATCGTTCCAGGTACAGGTTCATACCCGGCATATTGAAAAATATATCTCCATATACGATAATGGGGAATACCTCCAGGTTACGTGCATACTTATAACCCTGTGGATCTTCGAAAGAACTTTCAGACAAATGTTGAATTTGTTTAAGAAGTTGCCCAGTTCCTTTACCCGAATTATTCATTTTTAGATCAATCACTTCCATGATCTTTTCGTACGAAAATGAGTTAACCGCCCCGGCCGGGAAGTAAGCATCTTTGATCTCAAAGAGGGTAACTTTGTTACCTGTTCGATAATAAGCATCCGGGAAACCTGGTTTACTTTGATCATCGAATAATAACACCCGTCGTTTTGCCTTATAAGTCGCTTCGAGTAATTTCCGGGCCAGATAACCTTCTGTAATTTTATGACCGGTGAAATTTTTAAAATCTATAAATTTTTTGAAATGAGGATGGTTCTTAATACCTGAATTCTCATAAAAATCAAAAATCAAACCCTCGTACATTTTATTTCCCAGAAAACTCCAATTCAACACGATCCAGGTATCCTCGTTTAAGCGAAATAACGGTTTGGCTTTTATCCCTGAGTAATTGCTTTTGCCGTTGCTGAATTTTAACCGATAATCGTTGACGTTGATCGTAAACTGTTCAAACAGTGTTTCGAAACCTTCGGCCCGCCGAATAAAAAAAGAAGAAGTACCGGTACCTCCCGGCCCGATAGACTTGAAATTTGTCATCAGGAGCTGGCAAATATCTAGCACATAGTTCATTGCGGTTGCTTTACCATGCAATTTTAAGTAGTTTTTAACATACTCCCCGTATTCGGAATGCACTTGCAAATAATTTAGGAATACGATCCCCCTCAACATCACCAAATAAGGGTTGACTGGCTGGCTCACCTCGAATTGGTCAATTAGTGATGGCCACATCATTTTTTCAAAATATTGCGGATCATCCACGTTGTGTTCGGCTTGTTCCTTTTTGTTTTGATTGGCTGCTTGTTCCGCGATCAGAAAGTAAGCTTTGAATACATTTAATTCCTGCTCGGCGGTCGAGTCACTATCCGGAAGCTCACGGTAATTTGTGAGTTCGTAGTGCATAAAGTTCATATTGTAGGAGGGGGAGAAAAAATACGTTGATTCTCCTTTTTGCCTGCTCATTTTTTCAAGGGCACGCCCGATGATTTGCTGCTTGGTTTTTAACGTCTGCCGCGCCATCAACAACTTCATAATCTTAACTTGTGTTTCCTGACCCGCATCATTGGAATACAGTTCTGCGTTGATCAAGGCTAGCAACTGGATGATCAATTTTGATGGTACACCAGTCAACAGTTCCTCAACTGAAGCCACCTCACCCGGAAAAAGGTCCTTAAATTCGGGCGTTATAATGACTTCCATATTTATTAGGGTTATATCCACAAATAAAACTAATTTCACGCTAAGTATTTCAAACCAACCTTAATTGTTGAAAATCAGTGGCTGCCGATCATCCTTTTACCATCACTACAAAACCGAGAAATCTTAAGCTCTTGTTTTTTGTAAGGCATGATTTTTCAAAGGATAGTTTGGTCAAATTATTGCTCAATAATCTTCGCATCTGGGGAGGTCGGTACAATCCTATAGTGCCGGTTTATAATGGCGAAGTTAACGATGGCTGGAAATCGTTTTTAACTTACCAAGACCCGGATTATATTTATTACACAAAAGGCATCGACCGTGGCTCTATGGTCGGATTGTGCGATGAAATCGGCCTTTATCCAACTGAACTGATCGAGTTGGATGAAAGGCAGGAGATTAAAGGCGTACACATCGCTAACCTGATGCCCTACCTTTCTCAGACAGGTATCCTTGAACCCAAAAATCTATGGGAGGTCGAAAACCCGTTGAAAGATTATTTTAAGCTTAATTTTTTGGTGGAGGATAGTTTTCCGGCGAATCATAATCGCTTGCAAAACCATATGGTCATCCCTGTCGGTAAAGATAATTTCGCTTCAATACACCATCACGTTGGTGAGCACCGTTTTTTTAGAAACACGCTAATTTCCGGGTACAACACCCAAAATTGGCAATTGCGGTTGGCGCAACCGGATCATCATGCCTTTGAACTGGTTATCGGCCGAGATGATAATCCTTTCGAAGAACTTATCTATCACTGGAACAAGGAGTCCTATGCAACCCATCACCGGGAACTGCAAACCGTATTTTTGACGTATAGAGAGCTCGACTTATTATTACAGGATGATTATTTCAAAAAAGCTCTAAAGACACTTTCGGGCGATCAGATCAAAATAAATATCGTCAGCTTTTCACTGACCGGCGAAGAACTTGAACAGGCGGCAAAGTCACTTCAAGGATTTGCCGTTTACAATCAATTCGAGGTGAAAGACAGGTCAAATTTCCCATTTGCGATTATGGACCGGGAAGGCCTTCATCAAAAAACGAGCAACGAAAAAAGCGAGGTACAAGTTATCCAACATAGTCACCCGTTTATTTTCCTTCCGCAATTGAGCTTTCGGTTAGAATTTACACCTTTTACACAGGCTTATGCTGTCGATCTCAGGATCGCCGAAGTGTTAAGCCCCTTTAATCAAATTCTCCGTTTCCCAAGAAATCTGAATACGCAGTTTTATGTGGAGAAATCCAGTCGCGTCCGGCGCAATAGAGAGATTGCCATAACAATCAATCAGTCAGACCACCTGGAGGGTAAACTTCAACTCACTATACCCAAGTTTTTCGATGTCGTACGTTCCGTTGTTATCAACCCCAGAATTACCGGAAGTGATGACTTCAAGAATATTTACTACGATGTGCGTTATTCAGACGGCAGTAACAGGATGGCGCAGTTTCTCAAATTATTCAATAATAATTTCAGTTTTGTCGAAGAATTTATCGGGGATAAATTCTGGAACGATATCTTTTTAAAACTAACGGACAATAGCAGAACTGAAGGCGATACCATCTTATTCGAAAATATATTTGAGGAATGCCAAAAGATCATGATCGAAACGGGTAAAGAAATAAAGGCCAAAGGAGAGAGTCGCTTCAATCTTGAAAATCTGCGGAAAGGGTTGACCGACACGATACAGGAGCTTACCGATCATAAAATATTTCTGCCAGGTTTTATTATCAAATGCCGCCATTGTGCTTCTAAGATTTGGTATTCTCTATCCGAGATCCAGCATGCAATAACCTGTAAGGGGTGTTCTAATATCAACCATTTCGCTGCAGAAAATCCGATTGCTTATAAACTCAATCACCTCGTTAAGAATAATATTGGCATGAAAAACGATGAGGGTAAATTTATGCCCGACGGAAACATGACCGCTATTCGTACTCTGGTGCATTTGAGAAATAGTTCACCGGGTAGCTTTCAATACCTTCCTCAAATTGACATCTATGGCTGTGATGACCAGAGCAAGCCGAAAACAGACCTTGATATCATAGCAATGGTCGGCGGTAAACTCTTCATAGGCGAGTGCAAACACACGAGTAGTAAATTTCATGTAGAACGAAAAAAAAGCCTGGATAATCTGCTCGAACTTGCTTTGACAATACAGCCAGATAAGATTATCCTATCCTGTTCGAAAGATAATGGTACTGATTTAAATAAAGCCGTAAATTATCTTCGTTCAAAAATTAGCGATTGGAAATGTAAGCCGGAGATCGTACCCTATCGCGCTTGGACGCCTGATTATTTCGGCACCAACGAATACCGTTACTTCCGTTTTTAACTAAGCGTATTATATATTTATTATTTGATCATATTATGATAACTTAGAAGCTGATAAATCTTCACCGTTATATTCATGCTCGATCAATGGTTACTGCCTCAGCCAAATTCTCCGCTCCATCGCCTTTTTGGTTCGGTTGACATCATTGAGATCACATCTCCTTCAGACGCGATTAAAAGCTATATCGGCACTGAGATTATGGAATCTTATCGCGATTGGGACTACCTCAAATTCAATTTTGAGCAACAACCAGAAGCTGAACTAAGGAAGTATATTAATGATTATGTGTTGCCGTCAGATAAAAACCAGATCAATAAGAACGTAAGACAAGGCGATTTTGCCGAAGTGCTCTCCAGTATGATCGTCAGTTTCTTTCAAAAACGTGTCGTACCGCTTAAAAAGATGCGTTGGAAGTTTAACAAAGATCGTTCGGTATTTTGTACCGATATGATGGCTCACAACGAAGGCGATACGATTTCTGATATTTTTTATTATGAGATCAAATCCCGGTTGGGCATTAAGAAAGAAACGGTTAAAGACGTTTCTGATTACGTTACGGTTCATGCACACAATAGCTTGTTAAAAGATGAACAAAGCCCTAACGAAGGTATTGCGGATTTTCTAAGTCGTTTTCATTTTGCGGCTGGCGATCTTGCAGAATCAACAAAATTTCGGGATATAGTACTTAATCCAACTAATTACAATAAAACCTTCGAGCTTTTTTTTATTATCGAGACATCCGAGTTTGATACAGCCATATTGGACGCGCTTGAAAATCTGCCTCCAT
This sequence comes from Mucilaginibacter rivuli, assembly GCF_019391655.1. Taxonomy (GTDB): domain Bacteria; phylum Bacteroidota; class Bacteroidia; order Sphingobacteriales; family Sphingobacteriaceae; genus Mucilaginibacter; species Mucilaginibacter rivuli. The sequence goes on from NZ_JAHXPQ010000002.1 coordinate 27,951, forward strand.
CGTTAAAACCCTTGTTCGTCACGATAGTTCTGATCAAAAATTTAGGCGATTTGGTTATTGAAGTGCAAAAGAAAGCGATCCAGCGAGCCGTTGATTTTGTCTATCCGCAGCCATGACCACAGCAGAATATATCCAGAGCCTGGAAGGCGGCTTAGAGCAAATACTTCAGGACCCCAAATTCAATAACCATCGTAACCAGCTTTCTGCCTGGAAGCTTAGCGCAGCATTCAGCCGAAGCTATGATGAGCGCTATTTGTGGAACCGAGCTTTGTTTCTTTCTACCAATGGCTGCCAGCTAATGCTACACGGAGATAACGTACGCTTAGCCACAAGAAGCCTCCGGGAAAGCGCGCTGATCTATGAGAATTTATTTCACATTAGTGAAGTATATGATAAGGAGTTTGCGCTGATGTTATCGGCTTTGTGTTACGACCTTGCTGGTTATCAAGCAAATGCCGTGTGCTTGATCAAAAAGGTAGAAACGTATCAATTTATAACCGATGATCAACAGGTCGAAACAAGCTCGGATAACTACATCTTGCAACATTTCCGTCAGATATTACTGAAAAATATTCCGCTTGCCAATAACCTGATCAACCGCAATTTAGACAATGATCCGGGCATCCGGTTATTTAACGATGCCGCGTTACAATGGTACCAACAAGTGCTCACCGGCATCGACACCGACTTTCTCGGCCAGATGGATAAAGTTTATCATTATTACCTGAACGCATTTAATATCCCGATTTCCCAATTGATCTTTTTGCTCAAAACCCGGCTCAAATTGTATGTTGAACGATCGATATGGTATAATCTGAATAATATAGCGCATATCAACCAGCATCCTACCTGGACCAAATATATCAAGCTGTTAACCAATAATATTTACGATGGCAGACGTATCAAAAATCTGGAACGCCGCCTATCCAAGTTTGAGTTCTGGACCTCCCAATTACGGGCCGTTCAAAAAGGTGTGCTGGATTCTGACGAATCGTTTGTGATCCAAATGCCGACCAGCGCTGGTAAGACGTTTATAGCCGAGCTTACTATTTTAAACGCCCTGATCAAACACCCCGGCGCGAAATGCTTGTATATTAGCCCTTTTCGTGCCCTGACTAATGAAAAAGAAGGTGAATTATCCGATAATCTCTCCAAATTGGGATTTTCAGTTTCAGCACTCTCAGGCAACTATGAGATCGACGAATTTCAGGATATTATACTATCCGATACCGATGTGTTGATCGCCACACCCGAAAAGATCGACCTCTTGCTTCGATTAAATCCAAGCTATTTTCAACAAATAGCACTCGCTGTAGTAGATGAGGGTCATATTTTAGGCGATATCAGCTCTCGGTCGAGTCTGTTGGAATTTTTGATCATCCGGCTCAAAATGACCAGGCCAGGTCTTAAAATACTGTTTATTTCGGCGGTGATGCCGCCCGCCAATGCGGATGAATATTCGGTATGGTTAAGTAATTCAGCCGGAAACGTGATCCGTTCATCCTTACATCCGGACAGCCCGCCGGCCGAAGAATGGGAACCGACCCGTAAGTTAATCGGTAGATTTGACTGGAATGGCAACAATGGCCGGATATCCTATAAAGATATGAGTACGCAAGACGAAGCCACCAATGCGGTTACACCATCTTTTATCTCTGCAATTATAAGGAAAAGGCAGTACGGCGGAACATTGCCAGATGGCATTGCCAAAGCCCAAACCTCGGCCGCACTGGCGTTCCGGCTTTCGCAGGATGGTAATACTTTAGTGTTTTGCGCGCAGGTGAAAAATACAGACCAGGTTGGAACAGCATTATTAAACTTATTGGCAAAGATGCGTGAAACGGCTGAAGCTATTCCGACTTGGTTTACTTTAAATACAGATCGTGAATCTTATTTCTATGCACGAAAATGGTATGGGCCAGATTCTTATATATCGCAATGTCTTTCTCACGGCATTGGTGTTCATTTCGGCGATCTACCCGAAGCAGTAAGGAGGTCCGTTGAAGAAGATTTTGTAAAAGGCTACCTTAAAGTACTAATTTCAACAAATACCATAGGACAGGGGTTAAATTTTCCTATTAAAAATTTAGTTATACATTCTACATTAATTACCGTAAAAAATAAAATACAGATCAAAGTCGAAGTAAGGGACTTTTGGAACATTATCGGAAGAGCTGGCCGGGCCGGCATGGAAACGGAAGGCCAGATAATCTTTAATGTAAAATCATGGACAGATGAGCAAGAATTTGCCAGATACACCAACAAAGCCAATATTGATGCTGCATACAGTCTTTTCTTTAACGTTTTGAATGCCTTAGTAGACGGAAGGATTACCCAGCGCACCTTTGAGAACAACATCAAAATATTAGCAGAGCCGTATATTCTGAACCTGATCACAGAAGAAAGTATCGGTACTGATGATGAAGATACTATCAATTCAATTCTCCAAAACAGCCTTTTTATGGTACAATGCCAAGCTAACCAGATCGAGGTTGAACCAATTAAAAACACCTTTCGCAATATTTTCGCAAGTATCAAAGAAGATAATACTATTGAGGAAATCAGAACATATGCCGAAACGGGCCTCTGCCTTAAAAGTAACAAGGCGATTGACAAGTTCATTACGGAAAATTCAGAATTGCTTAAGGCCGTAATTGAGGGCGACAATTATCTCGCCTTTATTGAATTATGCTATCAGTTATTTGATGAAGCATCGCTTGATGAGTTGGACTCCGAAAAATTCGATAAACTCAAGTTGGACTTTGTGGCGTTTATACCCGTTACGAGGCTATGGGTCGAGGGAGCCGATATTGATATATTACAAAATGAGTGGGCCAATATCAGCGACAACAGTGACCATCTTAATATTTTAATTGCACAGGGTTTTTATTACCTTTTCCCATGGATAATCAGCGCATTTTTAACGTTAGTGCGTTTTAAGTTAAATTTGGAGCAGGATGATCTCCCCGAAGACATTGCCAACGTAATCAGCTATATTAAATACGGACTTGAAGATATCGATGCCTGCCTGTTAAAGTCGATGGGTATAAAGAACCGAGACGTTGCGATGTTGCTGTCCGATCATTCGTTGGGCCTTAGTGGCAGAGCGCTTATCCGCTGGGTTGCTAACCTGAACGAAAACGATATTGATCAATTGGATATTTCTGTTTACGATAAACAAAATATCCTAAGCGTAGCCCTCAAACTAACCCCGCAGAAATTTGAGAATATTCCCGATGAACTGGAGTTTGACGTTAAAGGCATCAATTTTGATGAAGACTCAAAATTCATTTCTTCCGTGCTCGTGATAGGCGATAAACTTAATATTGCAAGGGAGTTAACCAACCAGTTCGATCCATATGCCATTGAGATTTCTTTAGATAACAGCAAACTCGGCTACGTTCCCAGGGAATATGCCAAAGTATTATCGGTCGAGATTGACCTCAATGCTTCCACCTACGAACTTACCGTTATTGGCATATCACCCATTGCCGACTATTACGACATCAAAGTCAAGATGCTCAAAATATAAATTCAAATAAAAGGCGCATCATATTTTAACCTGTTTTCTTTATAACGAGGTGAGACAACCCCGGATCGCTTAATAACCGCTCCATTTCCAATTGAATAATATCCTGAACATCCTGCTTCACATCCAAATAATTCCGCTGCACGATCCCGCTATTGATCTCACGTACCTTAGGCAGTTCTACATAGCCAGCGATCTCTTTCTTCAGCGCCTCATGATCGTTAATGATCTCGCAATGAAAAGCTTTTAATTCGATTTTCTCTTCGGGATTATCAGCTACCAAACCAACAAATTCACCAGAACTTAAAGCTGCGATTTTTGAGGGCGGCACTGCGGCTTCCAGTTGTTTCGAGCGGCTGATCGATGTATCCTGCCTGTTAATGGATAGACTTTCCCGATCCTGCATAATACGTCCGATCTTCTCCGACACATTTTTAGCCGTGTCTCCTGAAACCTGGCCCACCACCACATTTCCGATGATATTCATGATCACATCCGCCTGCTCCCGCCCGTGATCTTTTCGCAGTTGGCTGGCGTCCTGAATCCCCAAACAAGTGCTTACCTTGTTGCCCCTCGCGGTGGCAATGGTCGGAATGATATCGGTCATCAGTGTAGGGAACTCGTCCAGGATCAGGCTACATTTTAGCCTGTCCTTTTGATTGATGATCTTAAAAAGACGATTGGTGAACAACGATAGCACAGCACCGTATATCTGTATCTTCTGCGGGTTGTTGCCCACGCACACGATCTTTGGATTTGCGGGGTCATTGATATCCAGCGTAAAGTCGTTACCCGAAAGCACATAGTACAATTGCGGTGAGGCGATCCGCGCCATTGTTATCTTCGCCGATGCGATCTGTCCTTCCAGTTGCTCCACGGCGTCGCGTAGGTAGGCGCTCACAAAAGGGTTGATGAGCACATCAATTTCCGGCTCGGTACGCAGCACGGTAAACAGCTTATCGTAATCGACTTGCATCAATTCGATCACATGCGGCAAGGTGCAGAACTCCCCGCCTTTGTACTTCCGCAGGTACCAGATGATGGCCGTCAAAAAGTTGATCGGGCTCTCCACAAAGAAGTCACCTTGTTTTTTCACCCACTCCCGGTTCAGGCCAAGCAAGATCGTACGTGCCGATTCCACCGCGTCGGTGATATCCGACATGCCCGAAGGGTCGAGTGGATTACAGCGGTTACTCCGGGACAGGTCATCAAAATTGATGCTGTAGAATTTGGGTTTGACCGTATAGTTCTCCTGGTATTTTAGGAAGGTATTGTAAGCGATGACCGCCAGATCCGGCATCTTAAAATCGTAAACGAACATGGCAAAACCCTTGCGGATATGCTGGGTAATCACATGCCTTATAACGAAGTAAGATTTTCCAGCACCGGGAGAACCTAAAACCAGCACCCCTCTAAATGGATTGATGATATTGATCCAACTATCCCGGACTTTTGATTTAAGCTTGTAGCGAGCCGGCAGGTTTACCGAAAATTCGTTTTCGATCAGGCGTTCCTCCTGCGGGAACGTTTCATTCTCGCTATTGAATATATCATCAGCCAGCCTGTCCCGGATAATCTTGGAGATCATGGTGCCACCACTCAGAATCAGCAGGAAGCCTAAACCGGTTACGCCCATGTAGAGTGAGGCAATGATGGTCAATTTGCCCGGAATCAATAATAAAAAGTAGCTGGTGAGGAAAAAAAATAAACCCACCACCATATACAGCAAGGCCGTTTTGAAATTCTGCTTCTCATCCTTACGGCCTTTAACACCGATCAATGCAATCACCAGGAAGCCCAAAGCGATCAGCTTTGACTTATAAAAGTTGCTGAACATGCCCGTTCGCACGATATTGCCGAGCAGCCTGTCCGATAAAGGCGCTACCAAATGCCAATCGGCAAAAGCACCATAACATTCTTTGTAAAAATGTATAGCCAGCACAGCTATACTGATCAGCCTGGTCATGTCCAGGATCTTGCGCATTGCCTGATCGTTCTCTCCAGTTGTTGACATATCAGCCCCCTCTAAATCTCCCCGCTTCGGCTGCGCTCAGCACAGGCTCAGGGGAGTATTTTAATCATCCTCTCAAAATCAACTCACACTCTCTCAAATCCAGCCAGGCAGAACCGCCGGCTTATTCCGGCGATATCCGCTGCCGTTTCTTTTTCTTCTTTTTCCGTTTGAAATTCCAGTCCATCGTTTCGGCCTGGTACTCCGGTTCGAGCAAGGTTTCGATCAACCCTGGCCCCGTTATATTTTTCCCCTCACCAGGAATTATTTGGCCTTGGTTTACGCGTTGCCACCCCTCTTTTTCCGCCTTGCTTTGCGTCGTTTTTTTCGCCTCGCCAATGTTATTTTTCCCCTCACCGGCTTCGACGTAAGCGCAGCGTTCCAGGATGGCTTTCCCACTATAGGTTTTACCTAACTCGCTTCCGTTAAAAACTGCTTTCTGATTATGCCGGTGATCTACATAAGTAATCCCGTAGATGACCCCATCTTTATTCTGCCGGATCACCATATCAATACCTTCTTTCTTCAGATCAGCGGCAAGGGATGCCAGATCCATCTTATCCCTCAAAAGCGCCATGTCGATCGCATTCTTTAAGCGTGGTTTCAAAAACTCTTTCTTAACCTTTTTCTCAGCAAACTTTACTTTCAGATTTTTTAGCGTCGGCTTGCTGTGAAACAAACAGGCCTTTACCGGCTTACCGATCTTTTCGCCATGCTCATCCAAAACCCTAAATACCAAACCCTCGTGCGCGGCTATACGGCTACCGTCACCACCTGTATCGGCAACAATATTGTATAGGCCAAGCACCGCATTCAATTCCGGCAAGGATGAAAACTGGTACTCCGCTATTGCTTTATTCAGCACATTGCCAATCGCCCGTTTCGTTTCGGTCTTGCCATAGTCCACCTTTGCCGCATTGACCGGCTTCAGCCGGAAAGCTTCGTTCTGTTTGCTGCCCTCGGCCACTACCAGCCCGAACATTTTTTCAATCTCTAAACGCGCCTGTTTCGATCTAACTTTAGCCAAATTATGCAGTGTAATGGCCTTACCATCCGGCTTGATATTGGTCGTGATCAGATGCACATGCGGGTGCCCTGCATCCGAATGTTTATATAATAACCAGGGCTGCTCACCGAATCCGATCTTATCCATATAGGCGGCTGCGATCTCCCGCAAACGTTTGTCACTTAGTGTTTCGGAAGGATCAAAATTTAAAGAGATATGCAAGCTGTTAATTTTGGTCCGCTGGTTCAATTCCGTCAGCTTTTCAAAGCGCCGCAGTTTCTCAAAAAAGTTCAGATCGCCAGGCTCTTTAATAAAGCCTGAAGCCTCCAGACAAACCGCTTTTCCTTCCTTTAACTTATGCTCATTATAGTTCAGGATGTTGCGGATGGAACTGCTCTGGTGAACTACTGCAACCACTCTTCTTCCACCTTTCCAAGCTGCATTTTGATCGCTTCGATTTGTCCGAATAAACGCTCCTTATCCCGCTCCCAGCCGATAAGCCAATGCTGCATTTGCGGCAGATGATCCAGGGTGTGCAGGCGGTGCGTGGCCTGGTTGAAATTCACGCCGATGGCATTCAATTCCTTTTTTAATAAAAGCAATTCAGCCATAAATTCATCCAGCGAAGAATTGCGTGTTTTGACGGTCAGTTCCTTTCCGAACAAAACCCTGCGCACATATTCACTCAGCTTTTTAATGGTGGTTTTCTTCCACCGGGTGACCAATGTGCCGTATTCATCATTGGTGAATCTTAAAGTAATCCGGCATATCCTGCCTGTTTCTTTCGCTTCCATCGCTTATCCCATCTCAATCTGAAAACAGCCCAATCACACCTAAACCAGCTCATTCTTCCCTTTCCCCGACTTCGGAGGGGAAAGCAAGATTTTAGTTGTTGTCAGACAACTATACATCTTGCCGATCGCGACCCGGCGATCTCAACCACAGGCAGGTGAGGGGAAAAAACATAAAATCAATATTTCATGAATTGTCCGCTCTCAGCCGGTTACCCGGTTTTAAGTTAACTTTTGGAACCTCCCCCTTGTGCATGAGCCAATCGTTCAGATCTTTGAACTGGTGATATCTTCCGCTTTCGTCTGAGTAACGCGAACCCATCGCCAAGGCGTACTGTGTATAAGCCTGCCCGGTAATATCCCGGTCAAGCCAAAGGCCGACTTGCTCATGTTGCTCCAAAAATGGTAGGGCCCGGTCAAAAAGTCCCGCACCGTTCAAGACGACGAAATCCGTTGCGCCCCAATGGGCATTAGCGTTGATTGCCCGGTAAGAAAGAAAGTCAATAAAGCCCTCGAATACCTGTACCGTTGGCACACCGAACCTCATGGTTGTGATATCCTTCGGTGAGCTGCTTTGCTTGTAGTTTTTGTTCCGGATCTCATAACCGCCCGCATCATTCTTAAACCCGATCCCGTAATAAGTCCCGTCACCGATCTGATAGGTTATTTCCGAACAATAAGCATCGGCCATGGACAAAGGGATGGAGCGATCGTGCAGATAATTTTTGAGCGGATAGGAGTAAAGTTTCCGAACATCGGTGACCAGTAGCTTTGCCGCTTTACCAACGCGCCCTTCGTGTAATGACGGATCGTAGACAGGCAAGCTTAAAGTTGGCCTGTCCGCATTGAATTTCTCCAGTAGATCCCGGATACCACACTGATAATAGCGCAGGCAAAAGTCAACGAGGTTCCCCCCGGTAGCCAGCGGGAAATCGTACCACTCGTTGGTCAGTTGGTTGATATGAAAACTGGCTTCACCTTCCGTTCGTAACGGGGATAAATACCAATAGCCGGTACCATCTTTTTTCACCTCAGCGGGCTCAAATCCCAGCGTGGCCAGGTAAGCTACCATATCGATTTCCCTGATCCTTGCCAGAGAAAATGCACTATTTTCCGATCCTGTCACCATTATCCCCATAGCATTCAAAACCCGAAAGTAAAGCACTCAACTCACATTCACCTATCCTGGATAAACTTCGAACAGGATCGTTTCAATTGTACCAGGTACCTTTACGGCATTATTAATCTTTTAAAGAAATGGATATGGCGACGAACGTATTGAGTAAGGTCTATGAAACTTTGTTATGTAGCCCGGGAATGAATGAAGCGGTGAAGATCGATGTCAAGGTTAACCGAAAAGTAATCTTGCTTTTAAGCAGCGTGATCGAAAACGGCTTAAACAAAAATGCAGGGCAATTTTCCGAGCTAATGGAAATGATACCCCAGGATGACTTAAACGAACTAAAACTGTTCGGTGAAGAGTGTTTAAAGAAAGCAGGATTAACAGAGCTAAGTGAAAAAATGAGGACCCTTGCCACTAAGTAGAAGAATCAAGCTGGCCGGTATTTTCGGCCAGCTTGGCTATGAAACGATATCTTTCGACGAGCTTAATATCTCTTCAAAAAAACGTGCCGATATATAATCTGCATTGTGATAACGCTTAAAAATCGCTGACGCTTCCTCACGATTCGACACGGTAGTAAAACGCTTTTTAAAATCCGAAATACCGCCCAAACTAGCGCTTACTGTCCGGATATCATAAATTGCTGGTTCCTGGTTTAATCTCCAGGAAAACACTTCTTGCTGTTCGGTAATGAACCCGATCTTGTAAACTTCCTCACCCGACTGAGAAAAACATATTTGCTGGCAGCGCCTCATATTTTCAATTGCTGCTAAAGCGTCACGATATCGTACATCGAAATTATATTCACGACAACGGTTACGGCTTTGATACCCAAGCTTAAACAACATATCCTTACCTGTATCTATTTGCTCAATCAAAGATCTTTGTTCAGCATTAATGTGTAAAAGGTCATAGGCGCTGGTCACCTTTTTCTCTTTGTAAACAGCTGTCATCAATTCGTTAATGCAACCAATACACAGAGCCGTTTCGGATGGAGTTAGTGAAAATGATACAGCCCCCCTTACTTTGACCAAGATATTATTAATTTTGCCGGTTGCCCATTTGGGAACTCCTTCAAAAAGGTCATATTGGTTTTGCCGATTAACCAGCAAAGCTATCATCCTTTGCTGCTCTTCTTCTGTAAACTTTACCAATCTTGCCATAATTTAAAGGTAACAAACCAATATCATAGTTTAATTTATGTTGATAAATATTCTTGTCCAACTAATTCGGATGAGTTGTTAATTCCGCAATCATTTGAATGATTATGGTATATTGTCAAATCGTTAAAAATCAAACTGATGTATAGATTTAGGCCTGTTTTCGCGTTATTAGATGGTTACCATGAGTTGGAGAATCAGGAAATTTATTTTGCATCGCCGAAAGAACTCAATGATCCCATGGAAGGATTTCGGGATATATATTGGAAGGGCGATGCGATCGTATGGGAAAATTTGCTGGTTAATTATGTTCGATGCGTGGAACAGATTTACACGATGACCCTGATTGCCGGTGACCATTTTAAATTAGGCATTCAGGATATTCCACTTTACAATTACCCTCAAAAAGATATTCCGGAAGCAGCGATCGCGCTGCGAAAAAAGGTGAAAGCAAAATTCTTCGACAACGAGTTCATTAATTCTCTATCGGCGTCACTTGCCAACAGGAATCAACAAACGAGGCGTGAAGAATTGCTATCATATTTATCATACGTACACGCGTACGCTATCAATGCCGTTAGCCAAGTTTATCACGAAGAAGGGATCATACCTGAGCCTGTATTTTATCAAGATATCTCGGAGATGGACATGATTTTGAAAAAAAACGGTGATATGGCAGAGCTGGTAAACAATATGGAAGAAACGAATCCTGAAATCGATCGTTTTGCAGAATTTTTCTTTTCCGCTATGCATGGCACGCGCAAGGGATTAGCGCTGTTGACGGCTCTGGGGTTGACGGAAAAACAATCGGCTTCCAATGCAATTTTTCTAGTCAGAGATTTTCCGGAAAAATTTATCGATAAGTTAGAAAGCTTATGTTACCCCGATTGGTATTCGGCTTCATTTTTAAGCGAATGCACTAATTCGGCGGTTTGGGGACATTATGGAAACAACCATAGCGGCGTTTGTCTGATATTCAGAGCTCAAGAAAGCGATGGAAAGTTACAATTAGCGCTTAATCTTGGGCATAGTTTCGGAGCGGGTGACCACACTTCAAATTACAAATCTCAGCAATTCCGCGAGATTAAATATAATAACTGTCACGTGGCAATTGACTTTTTCCGTTCAATAGGGAGATCGCCCGCCGCTTTTCTTGAACACAACTGGTATCGGGACGAATCGGGCGACTTGAGTATTTGCGCCGATTACCTTTCAGTAAATACCGATCAATGGCGTTTAAATTACTGGCGGAGCTTTTATGAGGGATTAACTGTAAAACTAAAAGAATGGGATTACGAAAAAGAATATCGTATCGTTTTGGAGGGCGGCTTCATTGATTACTCTGCCCCTGAAAAAAGGAAGGTAAAGTATAATTTCGAAGATTTGACAGGGCTCATATTTGGAATTAAAACTACTAATGAAGATAAACTAAAGATTATTCATATCATACAGGAAAAATGCAAACTGTCCGGGAGAACAGATTTTGAATTTAGGCAGGCATTTTATTCCAATAAAAGTGGCTTGATCGAAAATTACAAACTCAGTTTATTCAACTGGCTCGATACTTAAACTTTTTTTCGCATGTCTTTGCTGTGCGTGATGACAGGATTTTTGAAGTAACCTAATTGTTTCTGCGCGGCCTTAATCTGCTCAATTATTTCATCACTTAATATGGGGATATCGAAATAGACTAGATCAAAAATTGGTGGCTCATTTAGCTCTCTGCCAATAGCGATCCCAATAACTTTAGACGCACCTGGATTTTCGTATCTTGCTATCATACACCGCAATTGGAGTTCCTTTTCTTTCTGAAACCAATTCTTTGCACTTAAGGGCATAAAGACATAAGAATGGTCAGCTCCGTTAAAGGCCTTAAGCATTCTCGCTTTAACTCCAGTTTTAATCGCATCTTCCAATACCATACCCAATTCGATCCGGTTCATTCGCGGCTCCAATGCAATCGCCCGGGTAGCCTTTTCCAGTTCAGACCTCAAATGGAGTTTCTGATCACGCTCGACATGCATAGTAAATAATTGAGCAACGAACTCGTCCCAAACGTAACTCATTTTGATTTCCTTCCGCCATTGTGCATATTCCGCAGAACCTTTGTAAGTCTCCCATAAATTATTTTCCAAAACGATGGCATCTGGATCTACCTCAAAATTGAAAATCAGTTCCGTATTAATGTATAATGCTAAAAAATCGACCTCTTTCGGGATTAACAAATGTTTGCCCCAAAGGAACTTTTCTTTAGCCTTAAGATACCGGATAAAGTCTGTGATCGTATCAAGTTCCTCGAAAACTGTTAACGTGGACTCTTCGTCAAAAACATGGACGAACCCTTCGCCAAAATCGCCGTTCTCAAGTGGATAGCGATTCTCGCCGCCGAAAGCGATAGCGATTCGAAAGATTATACGGTTTTCTGTTAAGGGCAATTCGATCTTTGTTTGCCGATCGTTTAGTGTAAGTTCGTCAACGCTGTTGAGATATCGCTCCGCGCCATAGATTTGGTCGACAGACTGCGATATCGCTTTTTTTTGCCAGCGTTCACGGCGAACCACTTCGTCGCTATGTTCGGATATTCTGATATCCTTGATAGAAATAATGATAATATTGTTTTCGCAAACAATTAAAACATCGCACAGTTCCTTATTCTTTTTGCGCAGCGGACTCGGAAAACTCCAAAAAGGCAGAAATGATTTTCGTGAAAGCTGGCTTACAAAAACTTCAGAAGCTGTCATTTTTTACTCTGTTAAATTCGTCTAACTGTTTCTCGAGGTCGTATGCCCGTTTCCGCAACTCGCCCATCTTCTTCAGATCAAGATCCTTCTCCAATTGCTTTAATTTGTTAGGCGAAGCCGACTCAATTTCACGCATTAGTTTTGTTACATCCTGTTCAAATACGCGTACATAAGTGGATGCCCTTTCATAGTCGGCAAATTTAATATCGGCGGGATCAACAATACCATCGCAGTAATCAACATAAAAAGCACGTTGCTTGAGATCGTCCGCTTTTTTCCACCATAGATAATTCCCTGTGGCCATTCCTACATTTAAAACCGCATTACCGATGATTGCCCAAAAACCGGATCGTTCCTTGGCTTTGCGCGAAGAAAAATTAAACAGTAGATAAATCGAAAAAAAATCCTTGATGAGATCGTGGCGTATTTTATGGCTTGAAAAAAGCTTCCCGAACCAAGGTTGATTTTTTATACCGAAGTTCTTGGTGTTGAGTAAGCAGCCAAAAGCCTTAATCAATTCCTCAGTTCCAAGTATCAGATGCGCGATGCCATTTTGGTACTCACCCGCTTCGGCAAGAATGTTCGCGCAATTGAAATGTCGTTTCGCATTCAGTTCAATTACAGGGTAGATCGGTTCAAACTCCACAAACGTGAGATCTGACCACCTTCTATTTTTGATATTCGATGAAGATTGTGTAGGTACCATTAGGATAAAATTCAGGTGCCATCGTTGAACGATAGGTAACTAAAGATATTAATAATAATTTAAAATAAAGACAGCTGCACTAACCCGATTTCCAATTTAGTAATCACTTTCAACGTTTTAGATATCACATCCTGGTGATAATTAGTGCGGTCGGTATCGCCAACTTTAGATAACATGTCTTTTTTCAATTCATCAAGCGCCGCAGTTAAAGTAGCATCTCGATTACTGAATTTTTTACAGAATACGCTCAAAGGGCTACTATGCCCTGCACATCCATAACTGCAACTGAGAGCGTAAGCCCAAAGCCCATTAGGCCCGTGCCCGATACGGATACTGCTGGCTTCCAGTTTAATTTCTTCAAACTCCAAAAACTTCGGTGAGATAAACCAACCGGAAGGGTTAAAGGCAATTTCAGTAAAACCGAATGTTAGGCCTTCCCGGTATTCATGCACATTCATCAGGATGTGCCGCATATCTTCACCAAAACCTGCGAACCAGGCCAGTTGTTGAGCATCACCATTTTTGATCAGGGCAAGCATTTCTGCAACCAGTTCTTTTTCGTATTTCATCAGCCAGTTTTTGGCGCCATAATCCTGAACGGCTTGTGCTGATTGAAGGGTTAATGCAAACTTTTCCATAAGCTAAAAAATTAAGTTTTTATTGCTCTTCCGTGCGCAGCAGGCGCTTGTCAAGGGCCCCGCGTATGCGGGGTTTATATACCCTTGACAAGCGCCTGTGAAGCGCACGACCTTTGTGATCAAAACTTAATTTTTAGGGGAAAAAGATGAAACGGAAGTAAGTACAAGCTATCGTTTTTGCTATGAAATGGAGATACAGGTTCGATGACCTGGATAACATAGAATTTGTCCCCGGTTCAACGAGATACGCTGTTAAATAAAAGAAGGTAAGGATAATCATGATGACGGAACCAGCAAATAAACAGGCAACGTCCCGCCCAAGGGGCGGGTTGTTGCTGCTGCAGGTTAAGCTGGTGAGCCGGCCCGTGCGCTTTGCGCACAGCGGACGGTAAACCTGCTTAACCTGCAAAAAAGCGTAATTACCCTTAAATCATAAAAGCAAAAACAGATCAATTTTTTGCGGGAGCTACGGATATACCAAATTCATCACACACATCGCGGGTCAATTTAGAAAATATACGTTCGTGCAAGCGGTCAACGGTCATTTTGTTACCCATCAACAGTTCTATGATCTCAGCTTCAGAATTAAAAAGGCGATGCCCTCCGGGCTGATAACCTTCCAGCAATTCTTTAATAGTCGTATTGTTGTAGAAATATGCTTTTTTGATGATCTCTCCTGCGATATCCTTATGTTTTTCATACCTGGCCACCAAAGCAAAATCTTTGATATTGTTTTTTGCCTTAGGTTCCAAAACGGTATCTGCTGACTTACATGGGTTCAACGATAAGGTGAAATCCTGCTTATTCACCACGAAATCGGTATCCTTAATGCCTGTACGGAACTGGTATATATTTTCGAAGCCGCCCAAAAAAGGGTGGAGGTGCGTCGAATCTTTAAAGATAATTGATCCTTTCAGCGTGGAATTACATACATAACAGGCCGGAATAAGATTGTAAAATGATAAAGCAAAATACGGGTGATCCGATTTAGCATAAAAGTGGTCAAAATGAGGCCGTGTTTTTGCCGGCTTTCTAATCGTATAAGTGAATTGGGCATTGCAGTAAGCGCAGCAATTCAAATTCAGGAGTTCAGCATGGTCGTAAGCCATCCGGCCATCATAACGGGAAGTAAACGAATTATGGTCATGATCGTAATTAAAGATCTTTAATATTTCATTATTATAATTCTTTTTGATCGTTCTCGCGCTCAAATCGCCATTTAAACGGGTAAAGTTTTGTATTGAGGTCGTAACATAAGGCGCGAGCTGATTGCCATGAAATTCCAGCCGGTCAGGGCGGCCTTTCATGATCTCCGGTAGGTTTGCACCAATATAGTCGAATACATCACTAAAAATATCTTTGGGCCTGTTTTGAATAGTTGCTGCGATTGCAAACTGTGCATTATTCTTTTTAAAAAAGGCATCTGCCATTAGATCGAGTTCGGCTAAACTGAAAGGAACCTTGATCATAATTATTTCTTTTTGGATTTTCTGTGAGTCTTCTGCGCCGCTTTCAACTCGGCCACACGCGCAAGCAACACAGCGATCTCTTCTGTTTCCTGGAATTTCTCTTTCCACATCACCTGTAGTTTGATACGGATAATAGGCTCGCCGATTTGTGCGATGGTCTTTCTTATTTTCTCATCAGGTATTTTGATCCGTTTGTCATTGAGGTAACGAATGATCGAATCGATCTTAAGTTTGGCAAAATCGCCGATGATCGCACCTTCGACATAAAATGAATCCAAAAATAATTGATGAATATTGGCGCCAAAGGTCGGCAGCCGGTTATTTTCTTTTTCAAGAATGTTAGTTTCCGTTCGGCTGGTCTTATTTAAAAATATAACATGTGGTTTTGTGAGGTCGGACGTTAAGAATGGTGCATTAGCGGTATAGATCAAGTGAATTTGGTGATCTTTAAATAAAGAAGATAGAAAATCCAGACTGTGTTTAAAAAATTGCTTTTGCCACTCAGGATGAAAACCCGCATCCCCTTCGTCAATCAGAATAACCAGGCTTTTCCGGAGCTGGTCGCTTCCGATCTGATGTCGTTTCAAGTGAACGAACCTCGACATAAACGACAAAAACGATTGCTCTCCTGTACTCAATCCCCGCCACCGAAACTGGAGAAAAGGGCTAAATCCCTTAACTTTTAAATACAGATTAAAAAACCGGTCAACGATCTCATCGGCATCAACAGTAAGCGCAAAATCATACCGCATACCTAAAGGATTCTGCCCACTGTGAACAGTTATAAAATGCTGATCGACCAGCCCCTCAAATAAATTGATTATCCGGGGCGCCAAGTCCGACAATTCCATATACCGCTTATACGTGTAGGATTCAGGTTCGTTGAAAGCCCGAACTTCTTCGGTCCTTAATCGATTGAAAAAACGCAATACAAAGTCCCTAACGGTTTCATCATCCCCAATATTAAGCAGATGTGTGCTTTGAATATTGCTGCTATATTTTCGCTCGGTCAGGAAAAAATTAAGTAGCACCGCTTGGCAAAATAGATCAACACCCCTCCGCTCATCGTTTTCTTCCATTTTATCAACCAGCATTTTACTGTCGAATTTTTTAAGGAGTTCCTTGATATCCTGGTACTTTGGGTCCGTTGAGTAACTAAAATACTCCAGGTCCGTGGGGTCAATGAACATCGATAACGAATCGGGCCGGTTAAAGGGAAGCAGGTGCCTGTATTCTGAGATCAGGAATTGCACCGCCTTGCTAAGTTCATTACCGATTAAGTACTCCAGATCTGTTGCCGACTGATTGGTCTTTTCGTTTTCATTGATCTCCGCCAGCGCAGCTCTTCTCGTTTCCTCGATCAGCGCGGTAGTAGATAAATTATATAGTCCTTTCCAGTCAGTCGCTTCTTGCTTGAGGTCCAGGATGTAAGAGTAATAGATATAGTCCGCATCACCGAGCTTTGTTTCACTTCTCATCGAACGGCTTTCCAAAACCGAATCCGAATAAGGTTGAACGATGAAATGATCCTTTAAGCCAGTGATCTCCAACTGCCAGTTCTCAGGGTAGGTGATGTAATTTTTGAGGTGACCGGGTTGCTCTTCGATCGAATAGATCACCAGATCACCGGCGAAACCGGCTTCCAGTCCTTCAGGAAGTTTCGCTTTGATGTATTCCAATATTGTAGATTTGCCTGCCCCATTTTTACCAATAATGCCTGTGACATTCGTTACATTAGGCTTTTCAAAGAAATCAGCTATAAAATCTTCATTCTTTTCAATATGCAAGTTCGCTTCTATCCCGAAAATGGTGTGGTTAATTTCAATGTGGAATTTATATTCGGCAGACAGATTAATACTTTTATCTTCAAAATATTTGAAGTTACTAATCCAAATGAAGTGTATTTGCATGAAAGGTGTGGGTGTAAGGTTTAACCAAATTTAACGTAATAGATCGTAGTAACCTAATGACCGTATTGATTAACAACCTTACACATGATAATTTTAAGCGTTTCTAAATAAACATATATTGCAATGAAACTCAATGAAAATTTCGCCCCTTATGAAAGGCAGCCGAGGCCTTAGATCGTCCATCATAACTAATCAGCTTAGTGGTTTCATCAGAGCGCGCTAAATGTGCACATTTTACCCGATGTTCAACACAACGTCGAGCCTTTGAATTACCATTTGTTCAGAGCATTCGAATCAGAGTCGGAGTGTTTACCGGCTTCATACTACTTTATTTATGTTTAATAATGCCTTAGATAATAAGTCTTATTCAAAAGAAATTCATAAAATTTGGTTTAATTACAACACCTATTCTCATTTTGCTGACTTGCTTGTTATACTCCAAAAGATTTTCGCCATATCCATGAAAACCCTGCAGCATCAGATATAGGTTGGATGTTTCTGAGGGTCGAAAAAATAATTGTGTTTCCACCGAGCCTTTCCAATCCCGGGAAGCGCCCTTTTTCAAGATGATCTTGGCGTAAAGCCTCCTTGGTTTGAATATATACGTAAACCCTAAATCACCATAACCGATGTATTTGAAAAGATCCGGATTGTCTAATGTTGAACCGAAAGGTATTACAGATTTTGCTTCTATGAGCAGCTTACGATTGAGCTCTGCAGACCAATTAAAAGACACAAAATTCCAGCTCCTGGAAGCAAGACTGTCTTTCCCGTTTGATTCGTGTTCTATTATTAAGGAATAATAACCCAGTCTTCCTTTTTTATTCATGTAAGGTTTTATCAACCCAAGCCCCGGATTAAAGTTGATGTCGTCAAATGGGCTCGAATCCCGATATATATCCCAAAAGGACTTTTGAGTATAAGTGATAAAACAATATATATTGTCAAATACTGGTTTATTTGACAACCGATATTTCATGCTTATTTGAAATTTAGCATCTGAATTATTCTTAGATGGCGACTCTCCAAGCGTTGTTCCGGTTATCAAGTAAATTGTCCTTATACGTGCTGAAATTAGGCTGGCTTAAAAATATCTTGGTAGCGGTAGACTTATTTATTGAATCATTAGTCTGTGCATTCAAGGCGAATGTAAAACAATTGAGCAGGAGAATTACAAAAAACACCGACTTGTAAAAAGTTCCGCCCATTTTATCATTTAACTTAGCGAAAAAAAATTCTGGACTATCATTGTGATTTACGAAATCAATAAGCGTATCCCACAATATGCTGATTTGACTACTCTTTCTTTAGCGTTTTCAAACCTTTAATCCAAACAATGCTTCCTTTGTTGATTATTTAATAACGATGTTTCTTATAACGGATGTATGCGCAGAAAAATAGCCTAAGGCACCATTGCTGATATTGCTCGGCGGGTTTGCCGGGGTGACGCTGCCGCCGGGTCCGCTACTGCCTGAAATCTGGATCAAACCGGTGTAATAACTATAGATATCCTGGTCTATACATTGCATTTCAATATGAACCATATCATTAATGTTCACTTTCTTATCATCGTCCGAAGGGGTCATTAACTCCCTTTGATTGACTACTCCATTGTTTATATTATCCGAAAACGCTTGGAGGGTTTTGTCTTTGCGTGCATTTACAGACAGAATGAATAGATAGCGGTTGCCCAGCGGTGCCGGATCAGTAAATATGGGTAGGATATTATAGTTAACCTTGCCTCCGATTGAAAATGAGCGCTGTACCAAGCTATCCAATGCAACCGTTTGTGGCATGGTGCTTTTGGCGGTGTAAATCAGGCCTTGAGCCAGTATGCGTAAATTGTAAGTTCTACCAGGCATGGAAACGAGACGGGTTGTTTTATAATTTCCATCCGCTACATATCGCAAGGTGTCAATCTGCCCTGTGTTGTCACTAATTATTACGATTGCGTTAGTAATTGGTGGGTACTGGTTTGTCTCCGTAAAGGCCACCGATTTCGTAATCCGTACATAGTACGGACCTGGCTGGTTTGTAACATTTCCTTCGATGACAATGTTACCGCTCTTGTTATCCAGATCTAGGTGTATCTCTTTTGTGCAGCTGGCAAAAAGAAGAAGTGAGGCGATTATAAAAAGGAATTGTTTCATTATTAAAATTTGAAATTGTAAGTTATGTTAGGTACCCAACGGAAAAGCGATGTTTGTATGGCACGGGTGGTACCCGGCTTGTCTGTATTGTCTTCAAACGTAATCGTATAAGCATTTTGACGCCCATAAACATTGTAGACACCAAATGTCCAGGATCCATGGAGGCGTTTTAACTTATTTGGTTCATACGTGGCACTCAAATCCATGCGATGGTATGCAGGCATACGGTCAGCATTGCGGTTACTGTATTGGAATATGGTTTGCCCGTTTAGTTCATACTTGCCTGTAGGGAACGTGACCGCATTACCGGTGCTATAGAGGAATAGCCCGGATAAAGACCATTTGGGATTAAACTGATAGGTAGCAACAACACTAATATCATGCGTTTTGTCAAGCCTGGCATTATACCATTGATTGTTATTGATGCCATCAATCTTTCGTTCTGTTTTTGACAAGGTGTAAGAAATCCAGCCCGTTAGTCTACCGCTTTTTTTCTTCGCTATCAATTCCAGGCCGTAAGCTCTTCCTTTACCAAAAAGCAATTCACTTTCGATATCTTTCCCAGCGTCAAATGTGATTTCTGCGCCGTTTTTATAATCGATTTGATTGAGCATATTCTTGTAATAGCCTTCTACATTTACCTCATAATTATTGTCGGCGAAGTTCCTGCTGTAACCAATGCTTATTTGATCAGCTATTTCCGGCTTTACGGTATAGCTGCTGCCTATCCATTGGTCTGTTGGACTACCGCTACTACTGTTACTTAATAAATGGAGGTTTTGCGTGTTGCGGGAATAACCTGCTTTTAGGCTGCTGTATTCGTTAATGCGATAATTAGCCGTTATTCGCGGTTCAAGGTTTAAATATGTTTTACCAAAAGCACCTTTGCCAAGAGCTACGCTATCTGTAAGCACACCATTGTTATAAATATTATAGGTATTGCCTCCCAATATGGTAAAGCCGGAAAGCCTTAGCCCGTAATTGACAGTCAATCTATCTGTAGCTTTGTAATCATCATTGATATAAACCGCATTTTCCCAGGAGTACTTTGAGTCTTTCGGGAAGCTGCTCGTGGCGGTACCGGAGGCCCTGCTTGGTGTAATGGTGTGATAGATAGATTGTAAACCAAACCGAACAGCGTGTTTATTGCCTGCAAACCAGGAAAAATCCTGTTTTAGATTCCAGTCCTGAATTTTGGAGTTGAGGCCGAAATCACTGCCACCACTTTTGAAATTCAGTTTATAATCATAATTGCTGTATATAAACGAAGTATTGGAAAATAATTGACTATTGATAATGCTGTTCCACCTTAACGTGGCCGTTGTATTTCCCCAATCTGTGCCGAAAGTATTGCCGAATCCCAATACATCACGTCCGAAGTAACCCGACAGATAAATTCGATTGTTTTCATTGATCTGGTAATTTGCTTTTGCGTTGAGGTCGTAAAAGTATAGCTTACTATCCTTGAAAGAGTCACTCGCCTTTAAGAATAAATCGGCATAGGTTCTTCTTCCCGATATAATGAATGATGACTTGTCTTTCTGAATCGGACCTTCAACACTCAACCTGCTGCTGATAAGCCCGATGCCCCCTGTGACATTGTAGTCCTGATTGTTTCCATCCTTCATCTTAATATCCATAACAGACGAAAGGCGCCCACCATACTGAGAAGGGCTGTTGCCTTTGATGAGACTGGCATCTTTTAAGGCATCGCTATTGAACGTGCTGAAAAAGCCAAGCAGATGCGAAGCGTTGTATACAGGCGCTTCATCCAATAAAATCAAATTCTGATCCGTTGCCCCGCCGCGCACACTGAATCCACTGCTTCCTTCACCACTACTTTTTACCCCTG
Organism: Mucilaginibacter rivuli; assembly: GCF_019391655.1. GTDB lineage: Bacteria > Bacteroidota > Bacteroidia > Sphingobacteriales > Sphingobacteriaceae > Mucilaginibacter > Mucilaginibacter rivuli. The sequence goes on from NZ_JAHXPQ010000002.1 coordinate 49,037, forward strand.
GCAACAGTTGAATCGTTTTCAATACATCCTTTTCACCAAATAATACCGGCAACTTTTCTATACTCTTGATGTTTAGGGTTTCAGTACCCATTTGAGCGGTAGAAAGATTTTTGTCCTTTTTACCAGAAGAAACCACCACTTCCTTTAAGTTAGTGCCTTTGTCCGAAGTCTGCTCGAGTGACAAATCAAGTTTCACGTTTTTGTCCAGCTGAACAGCTTGTCGCTGTTCCTCATATCCGACATAGCTTACTATTATCGTATAGTTGCCTTTGGGTAATGCTATGGAATAGAAACCGTATTCATTCGCTGAAGTCCCAATGCCTGGTTTTTCAGCTATTTTGACGGTAACCCCTATAAGCAATTCACCGTTTTTCTTGTCTTTGATTGTTCCACTTACGGTGTACTTGACCTGTGCGAATACGAGGCTGGGAAACATTAATAGTATCACCAGGCTTTTTATAACTTTATTCATAATTGCTTATCGTGTTGAGTTTGACAAATATGATGTGTTAGCGGGCAAGTCAAAACTTATTGAGAAGAAGGGGTATTATTCAGCGAAGAATGACCCCATACCTATTGGAAAATGTTTATGCCTGGTATAATTGATACACTATTTGACTGTAACTTAAAATATGCAGTTATTAGTTTAACAGTCATTTTAACACATTTGGTGTGATTTTTTTGTCTTTCAATAACTGCAGATGCGGTTAGATCTTTTTTAGCTTTATAGACTTAACTACGTATTCCTGTAGTATGTACTCAACTTCATCGGGGGAGTCCGTAAAAAAAAGATGGGACGGTTCACTTATTTCCAGTGTGCCGGCAGTATGCATAGCCTCAATTTGCTTTCTAATGGGTGTATAAAACTCTTTGCCAAATACAATAACCGGAAAGGGCTGTAATTTTGCGGCTTTGATAAGGCTGAGCACTTCAAAAAGTTCATCCAATGTATCTAAACTACCCGGCATAACAATACAAGCGTATGAGTACTTTATCAACAGGGTTTTGCGTACAAAAAAATAAGGAATATTCACTTCCAAGTGCAGGTACGGATTGTGGGGCTGTTGATGAGTGTCCTGTATGTTACAACTTATACTATAGCCGCCGGCATTGTATGCGCCTTTGTTAACTGCGGCCATTAATCCTGAACCGTTGCTCGTGATTGTCGTCAACCCCATATTGGCAATAATTGCTCCGATTCCCTCTGCGTATTTATCATTGTGATTTGCATCTTGCTGATAACCTGCGGAACCAACCACACACACACAGGGCCCACAAAAATGTAATGCCCTGAGCGCTTTCAAAAAATTGAGCATTGCTTTAAAGCAGAATGCAAGATTATCCCATATTTTGCCAGGCCCCATCAAAAAATGGGATAAACTATCAGGTGTTGTGTGCTTATTTTTTCTCGTCATCATTGGCCTGTTAACTTCAAAACATTACACAACATCGAGTGTGAGTTCCAACGGAGTGTGGCGCACCATTCCGATCTATAATGCCGATTGTCGTGGTGTTATAGATTTACCGGAGTTGGGGAACACTTTGGCTGTGATTTCGTTTGAAGGTTTTTTTGCCCTCCATTTGTCACGTATCCTATCCACGCAGTAGTAAACGATCGGCACGATAAAAACCGTGAGACATAAGCTCGTCGTCAGGCCGCCAATCAATACCCATGCAAGTCCATTTTTCCATTCACTGCCAGCGGCAGTGCTGGTAGCGATAGGAATCATACCTATAATCATGGTGAGTGTAGTCATCAATATAGGACGTAGCCTTGTTGTTCCTGCGCTGATCAATGCTGTCCAGGTACTATCGCCTTGTTCTTTACGGTGATTGGCAAAATCAACAATCAGGATAGCATTTTTAGATACCAGTCCCAAAAGCATAATCATACCCAGTATCGCAAAAATGCTCAGCGATGATTTTGTGAGTGCCAGTGCGAGGAATACCCCAACAAAAGCCACCGGAATAGCAAATAAAACCACAAAAGGATAAATAAAGTTATTGTACAGCGCAACCATGACCAGGTACATTAATATTAATGCTGCCACAATAGCACCTGCTAATGAACCGAAAGAGTCTGACTGGCGTTCAGCATCTCCGGTCCACCGCAGGTCAATGCCAGCAGGCAATGGTTTCTGTTTAAGTGATTGATTGACCCTATCGACAAATTCTCCTGATGTTATGCCTAGAATATTACTTTTTACGGTTACCGAAGCACGCCTGTCCTTACGTTCCAGTACGCTCGGACCGCTGCTTTGATCGACTGCAGCAAATTGGGATAGCTTAATAGGCTGCCCTGAGTTATTCATGAACGAAATATTTTTCACATCCTCTACATCGTGTTTGTCGAAATCATCAAATTTCACCCTGATATCATATTCATTGTTCCCAACACGGTATTTAGCATCATTGTTCCCGGCGTATGCATTCTGCAGCGTAACACCGACGCTATATATATTTAGGCCCAACTGACCCATTTTTTCACGATCGATATTGACTTCGACTTCCGGGTTTCCGATTTCTACGCTCAAACTGGTATTTATCGCGCCCGGCATCGCAGCAATGCGCTCCTTAAGCTCAGTGGCCGCTGCCATCAATTGTTCATTATTTTCTCCGTTCAAAACAATTTGGATCGGTTCACCGCCATTGACCATGCTCACCATACTTGGTTTTACTTTTACACCGGGAAACTGGCGGGATATTTCCTTACTTTTCACTAACATCAGTTGCTCCGTAGACGGAGATCTTTGTTTTTTGTCAATTAAGGTAATTGTTAGTTCTGTTTTATAGTCAGAACCTACGCCAGCTACCAGGGATGAAGTGCTACTTCCCGCAACGTTGCTGAAGACCGTCACGACGTCCAGTTGCTTCCGTAAATAGTTTTCAATTTCTATGCTACGCAGGTTGTTTTGTTTTACGGTCAGGCTCTTATCATATTCCAATGCAAGCCGGAATTGTCCCTTGTCGGTCTCGGCAACAAATTCGCTTCCAATTACCCCCATGCTCATCACCACGGCTACCACACCAAAAAGTGCGACGATGATACCCGCCATTATCAGTTTATGTTTCAAAGACCATTTAAGTGCGCCCTCATACCATTTTGTCAATGCACCCAGCATTTGCTCGAACCATACCAGCGGTTTGTGAAAAAGATTCTGGTTATTCAGTACTGTAATTTTTCCAAAACGGGAGGCTAACCAGGGGGTAAGGGTATAGCATACAAACAAACTCATCAACGTTGCTACCACAATCGTTAGTGAATACTGGCGGAGCAAATCCCCAATTGTATTTTGTATGAGACACAGCGGGCCAAATACGACCACATCTACCGTAGTTATCGCCAAGGCAGAAAAACCAATCTCGTTTCGTCCGTCAAGTGCTGCTGTCCGCTTGTCTTTGCCCATGAGCAAATGCCGGTGAATGTTCTCCAGGATTACAATACTGTCATCCACTAAAATTCCGATTACCAGTGACAGTGCAAGCAAGCTCATCAGGTTTAGGGAAAAACCAAATAAATACATTGCGATAAAAGTAGAGATCAATGAAGTGGGAATCGCGATCAATACGATCAGCGAGTCCCGCAAACTATGCAGGAACAACAGCATAATAACGGCAACCAGGATAATGGCTATTATCAGGTCGTGCATTACTCCGTTCGCTGAGTCAAGTGTGTAATCGGCAGAATCGTCTGCAATAATAAACTTGATATCGCTGTTCGTGAATTTTTTCTCTATGTCGCTGATCTTTGCTTTGACCTGTTTACTGATCTCCACAGCATTGGCGTCGCCCTGCTTTTTAATCATCAGGCCGATTGCCGTTTGTCCATTGTATCTGAAAACCGAGGACGGCTCTTTTGTTACATCGGCAACTGTGGCGACATCGCTTAATTTTACGGGGCTTCCGGATGCGGGCAAAGCAACGGTAAGATCATTCAATTGCGAAATTGAGGTAAATTTGCCGGCAAGGCGTACTGTCATTTGTCCGGTGCTTTCTGATTTTACTTTACCTGCAGGAAATTCTACGTTCGCGTTATTGATAGCCTGTGTAACATTGAGAATAGAAATTCCGTAATAATCCAATTTATCCTTAACGACATTTACCTGTATTTCTCTTTCCTGTCCCCCCACCAGATTAATTTCGCCGACACCGGCAATTTGCTGCAACTGCGGGTTGATCTCGTTTTTGATGACATCATAAAAGTCACTGTTGCTGAGTTTTGAAGTTGCGGCCAATTGCATAATTGGCGCATCACTCGGCGTAACTTTCGAAATACCGGGCGATTTTACATCGGTTGGAAGACCACTTAAAATGTTGTTGATTTTCCTTTGTACCTCCTGCTCTTTGCTATTAATATCGGTTCCGACACTAAACTCAGCAGTGATAATGGAATTACCTTCCATAGACTGTGATGATATTGATTTAATACCATCCACACCGCTGAGGACATCTTCCATTTTCTTTGAAACGCTTTGCTCTACGTTGACCGGCGCCGCTCCAGGGTATTGCGTCGTTACAACGAGCGTAGGTTGGCTCATATCAGGGAGCAATTCATAGCTAAGCTTAGTGTAACAGAATATGCCACCTAAAATAAGTACCATAAAAATCACAATGATCAGTGATGGTCTTTTTATTGAAATCTCGGTTAATGTCATCTTTTTTTCATTTTAGCTATTGTGTACAGTTGCGGATGCAAGTCAGCTTGCGGGTTTATTTTACAATGGACACTTTTGTTCCATTCGTTAGGTTAACAAGGCCGCCTGCCGCAACCAATTCACCCGATTTTAGGCCGCTAACGACTTTGATCCGCGTTTCGTTGCCATCGCCCGTTTGTATATTACGAAGTTTCGCCATTCCGTTTTCCAATACGTAAACCTGTGGTTTTAATGAAGAGCCTATTAATGCTGAGCGAGGGATCGTGAGCGCCTGAGATATAACATTATTGTGAATAACGACCGTTCCATACATTCCGGATTTTAAAGACAAATCGCTATTGGGAACGAGCATCTTTATCGCGAAGTTGTGCGATGCATCAGCTTTAGATCCAATTACCTCCACCTTTCCTTTTAAGTAAGATCCTGGCCGGATATCAGTATTTATATCTGCAGTCTGTCCCAACTTGAATTGTGAGATGTTTTTTTCAGGGACATTAATTTCCAGTTTTAGAGAACTGATATCCGTCAGTGTCACCATTTTCATACCGGGCGAAACGATCGTTCCCAAATCAAAATCCTTACTGGTGACTATGCCATTAAAGGGTGCAACAATTGTAAATTGGCGGATTTGTTTCTTCAGTTGATCAATCTGTGCTTTAGATGTCAGGACATCTGTTTTTGCGTTATCAAGCTGTAATTGAGTAACACCGGAAAGGGCTTGCTGATAACGATTCAATGTATTTACTGCCCTGTCATAACTGGCTTGTGCAGATTGTAGCTGTGCCGAAATAAGACCCGCGTCAAGTTGCGCTATCAACTGGCCTGACTTTAACGATGCTCCCTCTTTGATATCCGCGGCTATTACCTTTCCGGATGTTTCAGATCCAATGATCACCTCCCGGTTTGGACTAAAAGATCCGGTATAAGAGATATTCGAATCAAATTCACCGGACTTTACCGTATCAACCTGGACGGCGACAGCCGTGCTCACGTCGGGCTGGTAAACTTTTGCCTTTATTTCCTTTTTATTATTGATGAGCCTAAAAGCTATTGCCGCGACAAGTACTGCTACGATCACAACTGCAACAATGATTTTGTTTGATTTCTTCATTTTTTCTTATTTTAAACACCTTAGTTTTTGCCTCTAATCACAAGCCAGTCAAGGTAATAATGTGCCCTGCGCCTTTTTGAGATTAATCTCAGCTTGTTTGAGATTGATAAAGGCGGTTACATAGTTATTTTGCGCGGTTTGAAGATCACTTGTAGCATTGATTACATCGCTCATTTTAACCAGCCCGCTTTGATATTGCTGATTGATGTCAGTCAGGACTTTTTGGGCCAAAGCGAGGCTCCTTCTTTGATTGTCGTAAGTAATCCGGTTGCTCCTTATATCAGCTGAGGCGTCGGCTGCATCCCTTTCATTTTGTTGCAGGGTTTGCCTGGCTTGTATATCCAGTTTGCTGATATCTATCTTTTTTTGTATCGCCTTATATTTGATGTTGAAGCCATCGAAAATCGGTATTTTGAACCTGATCCCTAAAGTGGATGTTGGATAGAATTGACCGTTGATATTCTTGAAGGGATTAGCATCGCTGTTGTAGCCGTACTCAGAATAATTGGCGAATAGCGATATCGTAGGCAGATAACCCGATTTTATGTTTTTGTACTCAAGCTCGGCAATTTTTTTATTCTGCATTACCTGTAAGTAGTTTATCTTCAACCTTGGATCATAATCGGTCACAGGGATGGTAACCGTTTCTTTGTCATTCAACGTGTCGATGGATATAGCTGGCTCCAAGGGCATGTTCATGAGAACTTTAAGGAGGTTGTAATACTTTTCCTTATTGTTTTGAACTCCCTGAAGGTTTGCTTTGGTATTGTCACGATTTACGGTAAGGCGTTCAACGTCTGTCTGCGTAACTAAACCCGCCTTAAATTGCTCTGTGGTATTTTGAAGCAATGTTTCTGTGTTCTGCAAGCTTGATTTTGTCAGTTTTTCTTTCTCCAGTAAGGACTGAATATTGTAGTAGGTAGCAGCCACATTGTAAATAAGGTCTTCCTTGCTGCTTTGAATTTGCAATTGATTACCTATAACAAGAATTTTCGCGGCTTTTAAGGCAATAACTGCGGACGGATTAAATAATGATTGAGTTAGTTCAGCTGTTGCATACTTTGTCTGAGCTACACCCAAACGCGCCGCAGTATAGGTGCCCGCTGCACCGCCAAAAGTTTCTGCGGGGATAATATTAGCCTGTACCTGTGGAGAATACTGGTACGCACCGTTAATATTGACATTGGGGAGCAAAGAACTATATGCCTGCCTGATTGAGGCATTCGTTTTTTCAAGGTCTAAGGTATCGGCCTTCAATTGAAGATTTTGTTTGAGCGCTATTTCCTTGCATTCGGTCAGTGTATACAGTTTTTGAGCTTGTACCCTTGCCTGGGACATCGTTAGCAGGCAGATTACACAGAAGAAGATATATTTTTTAAGTATCATACTATAAACTGTTTTTGTTGGTTTTCGCCGGACAAAAATCAGATTACATTGCTGAACATAGAAAATAATGAGATGAATGACATCAGAACGTCGAAGTACGTCTTATGGCTCGATTCTGCAAGCGCATATTCACTGTAAATCACCCCATTTGACTGAATGGAAAATTATCAAAGCAAGAAAAATAGGGGCAAAAAGCGTGCTTTGCTGATCAAGGTTTATAATGCAGGTTGAAGTCCTCTGTGTAGGTTTTCCCTATCGGCACTTCTCTTTCGGGCAGATAAACCGTATTGTTCCGAACGGATAAGATACGATGTAATGGGATGATGAAACTCCGGTGCACTCTTTTAAAACCTTTTTCCGGTAATTTCTCACACATATCTTTCATGGTCATGCGCGCTACAATCGTCTTCCTGTTTGTAATAAATATTTTGATATAATCAGCAAGGCCTTCTATATAAAGAATATCCGTAAGGTAAATTTTGATGAGGCTATAGTCGGCCCTGATAAAAATATAGTTGTCCTCGGCATGATTCGACTTAAGCATGTACTGATAAAACTCTTTTGCTTTGAGAACCGCTTTTTCAAATCGGGAAAAACTAATAGGTTTCAGCAGGTAATCGACTGCGTTCAACTCGTAGCTTTCTATCGCGTAATTGGTAAATGCCGTTGTAAATATGACCATTATTTGCTTCGGTAAGGCTTTTACCAGGTTAATTCCGGTCATGGCAGGCATTTGTATATCTACAAACACGAGATCTATTTTACGATCACGCAAATACTGAAGTGCCTCCGTGGGACGGGTAAATGTTTTCTCCAGGTGGATAAAATCCGACTTGCCGCAATAGGTACTGATAAGCTTCAGCGCTAATGGTTCGTCATCTATTGCAATTGCTTTTATCATGTTAACTGTATATGAAGTGAGACGCAAAATTCATTTAAATGATCAGTGATTTTGAGCTCATGCCGTTGAGGATACATTAATTGCAATCTGTGCCTTGTATTTTCTATGCCAAGGCCATTACTTTCCATAGTTTCAGATTGGACTTTTACTTTGTTATTCTTCACGGACAGGTTGATATTTTCGTCTTTGATCTCAATGCTGATCCTGATATTACTGTCTTCTTCCGCATTCACGCCATGTTTGAACGCGTTCTCGATAAAGGAAATTAGGAGCATTGGTGCTATTTGATACTCAGTAACGGCACCTGTAATGGAAAAATCTAATTTTATGGAGCTGTCAAGCCGTACTTTTTGAAGGTCAATATAGTTATTGATATAGCGCAGTTCTTCTTCCAGCGGAACAAAATCGTTTTGGGTATCCTTCATGGTATAACGCATCATTTCAGATAACTTTTGGACCATTTCCGCCGTTGCCGGTGATTCGTCTATGGCAGTCACGCAAATGCTATTTAACGTATTGAATAGGAAGTGAGGATTGATCTGAGATTTTAAAGACGAAAGTTGCGCAGAAAGTTTCTCGCTTTCTGTTTTTTTTAATCTTTCGCTGAGGGCCATAGAAATTGAGACAACAAACAAAACCAGCAAAGTCAGTAGGCCATTTGCTTTTGCTATGGGGCTTATCTTTTGCAAGACAGGGTTCATACTTTCAATTTGTTCGGGACTTCCTCCGAATGCATGAAATATTGTCCATGAAATCCCCAGGACTATAAGCAAGGTTCCCAGGAAAGTTATGATGTAAAGACCATACATTTTCACCATCAAAAACTTAGGGATCAAAACAAAATAATTAAAATAGAACGTACTGATCAGGAACATGCCAAAAACAATGACCGGCACAAATGACATCTCTTCAATATTAGGAACCAGCGACTTCACCACCTGATGCATCGAAATAAAAGGTACCATTAGCAGCAACGTCCAGCCAATTATATGTGTTGAAATAAATCTTAACGTGTTTTTCATAAAATTACCTTCCGATATCTAATGTACTATATTTTATCGCCATGTAGTACAAGTAGAGATGCGCTTTGGTTCCGCGAAATGCTTCTGTTTCTATGGCCTTTTGGTTAACCAGACTGAGAAAATCAAACTGATATTTTAGCAGGATTATCATGATCGAAAGATTTCATTGTGAAATGAAAGGTAGATCCCTCGCTTTTTTTACTTTCGACCCATATTCTGCCCCCATTTTCAATTACATATTCCTTGCATAACATTAACCCTATACTATTGCCTGTTTCATTTGCAGTCCCGGCAATACTGTTGTTAAACGGTTCAAAGATCTGACTCTCTTTTTCCTTTTCGATGCCAATCCCATTGTCTTTTACGGAAAACAATACAAAGCCGGGTTGCGTATTTTCATCTGCATTTATTTCAATAGTGCCCCCGATTTTTGAAAACTTAATTGCATTTGAGATCAGGTTCCGTATTATAAACCTGAAATGATCAATATCCGCTAAAATTTGCACTTCCTTTGGAACCCAGTTAATTGCTGTTATATTTTTCTGCTGAGCTGGAATTTCAACCAATTTGAGCTCATTACTAATTGTATTAACGGCATTGAAACAGAGCTGACGGGTAAAAAGGCCCTTTAATTGAGATTTGCCCCAATTTAAAAGGCCATCCAGGGTTTCAGCGGAAGCCAACGCATTTCCTTCAATACTGTTAAGCATGAACTCTTTTTCTTCAATGGTTGATGTTTCATCCCTAAAAACATCAATAGCCGCGGGAATATTATTGATCATCCCCCTTAAATCATGCCCGATAATTGAGAACAACCTATCCTTTGCGGAATTAGACCGCTTTAATTCATAAATTCGCTTTCGCAGCTGCATGTTCCGATACCAGAATTTTCCAAGAAGGATAATTAGGATTAAACATAACATAGGCAGTGTAATTGTGTTCATAGCCCATTTTTTAATGAATTTTTAATCATTGCGTTAACACAAAGTAAGCAAGGAATGAGTACCAGAGTAGGAAAATGAGACTAACCGGTACAAATTTGCGATGAAAGGACAATTTTCAGCAAAATACAGTTACTTTTCCTTGGATATCAATTTATAGAAAGTGACCGCTTTTAATTTGATTTTGGAATAACTCCAAATCTCCGAACGGAAAACAACATCATCGTTACTTCGCGAAATTTCACTGATTCATCTGAATAGATAAGGCATTGGTCGCTTATTTAAAATCGCCTTTTAAATAAGCCATATTATTGAATAAATATAAATCAATGAGAGGATATCTAATAGCCTGTTTTATAGCAAGTAGCGCTATGTCCATAATCCCTATTGTCACCAGGGGGCAGGAAAAACTAACACAAAACATAATTGCGCCAGCAGTTGTAAAGATCGATGGTAAATTTACAGAATGGCCCGAGAAACAATTGAGTGCCGATCGCACTGGCAAGATTAATTATATTATAGCGAACGATGACAAAAATTTGTATGTCGTTATTAAAACTGCTGATCAATCTACCACAATGCGAATTATGAGCGCAGGCATTACGCTTGCCGTTAATCCAAAAGGGAAAAAGAAAGAAACCTATGCTGTGACCTTTCCCATCATCAGCCAAAAGGACATGGCGGGCCAGGAACGAGTTTCGCCAGGAGTTGAGGGTCCTGATATTAACGCCATGCAGCGGTCTATGCGTTCAAAAATGGTAATTATTGGAGTAAAAGGGTTCCCGTTGATCAATTTCGATCAAATATCTATTTATAACAGTTACGGAATAAAAACCGCCATTGATTTTGACGAGCAAAACAATCTTTGTTATGAGGCGGCTATCCCACTTGGTTTATTATCATTAAATGTAGATCAAACGGATCCTCTGGCCTGTAATATAAAAGTCAATGGCTTTAAAATGCCGGATATGCCGGGCGATGCCGGAGCGGGTATGGGCGGCGGCCCCCCCGGCGGCATGGGTGGAGGCCCTCCCGGTGGTGGCATGGGCAGCGGGCCACCACCCGGAGGTATGCGGAATATGGATATCGGGGATTTGTTAAAATCGACAGATTTTTGGGTGAAGCAAACATTGGTTAAGCCATAGCATGTTTAAGTTGGCGATAATGGCTGGATTGCTTTTGAGTGGGATCGTAAGTATCGCTCAAACGAGGCAATTGAGTGGTGTTGTACGAGACAGCACCGGCAATGCGCTACCTGGTGCTACAGTAAAATTAATTATTGCACAAGATTCGACTTCTGCGATAACAAACCCTGATGGTGTTTTTGAGTTTGAAAAAATAATTGGTTCAGAATTTAGGCTGAAGGTGTTGTTAATGGGCTATCAGCCTGTCGTAAGGAAGTATTTTTTCGATTCGAATAAAGGAATGATTGTGCTTGAGCCGATCGTGCTCAAGGTTCGGGTTAATCATCTAAAAGACGTAAATATTATAGCTGTAAATCCCATCACAATAAAGGAAGATACCATTGAATATAGTGCCGGCGCTTACCATGTAAGGCAAGGAGCCATGGTAGAAGAAATGCTAAAGAAAATGCCGGGCATATCAGTCGATAAGAATGGTAATGTTACTGCGCAAGGAAAAACGGTGTCGAAAGTACAGGTTAACGGAAAAGACTTTTTTGGGGGAGATGTTAAAACAGCTACCCAAAACCTCCCGGCAGATATTGTTGAGAAAATACAGATCATAGATGACTATGGAGACCAGGCACGATTTTCCGGTGTGAAAACCGGCGATGCGGACAAAGTACTCAATATTCAAGTAAAGAAAGACAAGAATAACGGTATTTTTGGACGTGTTTTAGCTGGTGCCGGGAATGATGACCGGTATCAATCCCTGGTATCGGCTAATTACTTTAAAAACGATAAACAGGTATCCGTTTTAGGGAATTTCAATAATGTAAACTCAGATTTATTTAGCTTTTCGGCACCCGGCGGTGGAGCAGGCATCCCATCAGCTATTCGCAATTTGGGTTCCGGAGGGGGAGGGCCTGGGGGTGGAAACGCTGCTGGTAGTACCGGAACTGATGGCATTAGTGATGTGAAATCAATCGGTGCAAATTTTCGTGATCAATGGGGGAAACTGTCAGTATACGGAAGTTATAGTCTCGCTGACCAACATAATTATACAATCAGCCAAACCCTCCAACAAATTACGAGTACCGGCAGCACAATTCTTAATAAGCAGAACACGACACTGAATACCGGAAAGAAGGATCACCGGTTTACCTGGAATATGGAGTATAGCCCGGATACCTTAAACTATTTTAAGATCACGCCCGGCTTTTCTTATAACAAGACGTCATCCGATCAAAACCAGGCTTTTAATTTCAATACCACCAACGGGAGATATATTACCTATACCACTTCCGCATCGCCAACTGTTAATGGAACCATCCTGTATAACCACCGTTTTCGACGCCGGGGCCGGAACGTGAGTTTATTGGGCAGCATCAACGATTATCAAACCAACCAGGATCAACAGACCAATAATATCTCCGTTACTCAAAACGGGCAGTCAAATATTCGGCAATTGATAGCCAATAACAATCGTACGGACCGTTATGTAATACAGTTTTCTTATCTGGAACCCCTTACTAAAACCACATTTATAGAGATCAACTATAATTTTAACCGCACCGTCAATAACAATGATAAAGTAACAGGTAATATAGATCCTGTAACTGAGGCCAATACGCGGGTTGATACATTGACAAATCAATATCATTATGTTTTTACTACACAGCAAGCCGGAATAAATTTAAGGGCACAACAAGCTAAATACAATTATACATTAGGGATAGGCTTTCAGCCTTCAGCTTTAGATGGCACCAATTTAAATACGCGAATAGCTTATCATAACAATACATTTAATTGGGTGCCTACTGCACGATTTAACTATAACTTTTCGCGTACCGAGCGGTTTACGGCTATTTATTCCGGTATGGCTAACCAGCCCTCTTATAGTCAGCTTCAACCGGTTTACGATTATTCAAATGTACAATACCCGGTTGTCGGAAACCCAAATCTCATGTCGGAATTTACCAATTCTGTCTCCATGCGTTTCAATAGGTTTGATATTTCTTCGGGTAATATCATACTGACAAACTTCACTGTCAATCAAACAGAAAATAAAATTGTGAGCAGCAATACCCGTTCGAGCCGGCCTGGTGTAATACAGGAAACAAGTTATTTAAATGCCGATGGCTATTATTCCTTCAACGGCTTTTACGTTTTTTCAAAACCTTTCAATGAGCGCATGTATACCCTCACGTTAACCGGTAACGCTACGTATGCTTCTAATATTTCTTATATCAATCACGAAAAGAACGACGGGCAGAACCTCGTATTGAGACAGCAGGCAGGCTTCCGTACAGACTTAGATGCTGTGATGGATGTTGAAGCGACGGCGGCATACAGTTTGAATAAAAATCAAAACTCCCTATCATCGCAGATCAGCAGTAGGGTGAGCAACTGGATACTTGGGATTAATGGTAAAAACTATTTTGGTAAAAACTTGATATTGGGCTATGACCTCACTAAAACTTTAACCAGCGGTTATGCTAATAGCGTGAATGGTAATCCATTGCTGCTAAATACCTATGTGGAAGTTGAGTTTTTGAAAAATAAAATGGCATCCGTCAAGTTATCGGGATTTGACCTGTTTAACGAAAACACCAACCTGTCACGAAGCGTAGACGGCAATACTGTATCCGATACGCAGGTTAACCGATTAGGCAGGTATTACATGTTTAGCCTGTGTTTTAAGTTCCAAAAGTTCGGCCTGTGATAGTCACTGTTAACCTATTGATCAATATTTACTTGGATTCAATCCCGCTGTAAATTTTCCAGTTAATTCGCAACAATTCCCGCCTTTATAGACTAACACGCCCTGTTCGTCGCATTTAACTTTTGTTAACATTTGAATTTACAAAATTCGTTCTGAATATGAAGCGAATTTTATTTTTTATGGCCTTTACCGGCCTTTTTAGCTTAAACGTGGTTGCACAACAGCAATTGGAATCTAAAAGTATAATTGATGGCTTTTACCTGCTTTCGATGGATAAAATGCTTGACACAATTGCAGAGCAGACCCAATTGCATATCGTATATGACAAGGATATGGTTAAGGGGTATTCTATTGTCGATCATTTTTTCAGGGAGAAAGTCCGGGACGTCTTAGGTAAAATATGCAGCGATAATGGCTTGCATTACTGGGTAGAATCAGACAAAACCATTTACATTATTCGTAATCCGGAAGATGTCAGTTTGCTCAAGAAAAAGAGCAGTAACGAAATTAAGCCTGTTTTTACCATTACACGTGAAACGCAGGAGAATTTCCCACCAGTCGTTGCCACGCGCCGGGAACCGACGCATACAGCAGAAAAGCAGCAACCTTTTGCTGTCAGCGGACGGGTGATAGACCAGGCAAGCGGTGAATCCCTTCCATCTGCGATTGTCAGGCTGCGTAATAGTTCTATTGTTGCGGCTACGAATACGGATGGATATTTTACACTCTTAAAGGTACCCGCAGATACCTGCATTTTAGAGATATCGTACATAGGTTATCAACCGGCTGTCTATAGTTTACAGCCCGAGAACCGTACCGGGCAACTTACCATCGGTCTTTTTTCATCCGTACGGACGCTCACGGAAGTAAACATAAAAGACAAAAAGAGCGATGGCGTAATGAGTATTGACAAGAGGCGCGTCAGTGTCCTGCAAATAACGCCTTCCAAGCTTGATGAGCTGCCAAATATTGGAGAAAAAGATATTCTGCGCTCATTCCAATTAATGCCGGGTATTAGCGGGAGTAACGAATCGTCATCCGGTGCATATGTCCGTGGGGGTACCCCAGATCAGAATTTGGTATTATTTGACGGATTTACAGTATACCAGGTTGACCATTTGTACGGCTTCTTCAGTGCTTTTAATGCCAACTCAGTTAAAGATGTTACGTTATATAAAGGAGGTTTCTCAGCGAAGTATGGGGGGCGTTTGTCGAGCGTAACTGATATTGTCGGAAAAGAGGGCAACAGTAAAGAAGCCAATATTGGTGGTGATCTTAGCTTGCTGAGCGCCAATATATTTGCGGAAAAGCCGCTTAATAATAAATCTACGATATTATTTGCGTACAGGCATTCGTATCAGGGGCCCTTATATAACGAGATATTTAATAAATTAAACAGCAACAGCAGCACCTCAACAACTAATAGTACAGGATCATCATCAGGAAATGGTGGCGCATTTGGCGGTGGTGGCCCTGGTGGCGGAGGGGGGCCGCCTTCAGGTGGAGGTCCGCCTACCGGTGGCGGGCGTGGCGGCGGCGGTTCAGCGCCGACAGTTACTACGCCGTTCTCCTATTTTTATGATTTAAATGCGAAATATACCTATGCTCCAGATCAAAAAAATCGTTTTTCATGGAGTCTTTACCTTGGCAATGACAACCTGGATAACAGTAAGATTATTTCTCTTCCATCTTTCATTACCAATGTAAGTGACTTAAGCATGTCTGACAAGACGACCTATGGAAATGTCGGTTCAAGTGCCAAATGGTCGAGACAATGGAACTCTAAATTATATTCCAACACGCTGATCAGTTATTCTTCCTATCATAGCGACAGGGATAATAGTACAAAGGTTACCCTTACAGATAGTGCCGGTACAGCTACAGGTATCAACAGCGGGACATTTGAAAAAAACAGACTGAGAGATTTCAGCATTAAATCGGATTGGGAATGGCGGGCATCGGATAAAATAAAACTACTGTATGGCGGTTCCGGTTCACAGCAAAACGTTTCTTATGTGTACAGTCAAAACGATACCAGTACCCTCATTAATCAAAATACCCAGGCGCTGACTATCGGTGGTTATACCGAATTTGAAATCAATGCGACAGACAAATTTCAATTAAAACCCGGGCTGCGTGGCTCTTATTACGGACCAACGGGTAAATTCTATTTTGAGCCGAGGCTGTCGGCGACATACACTTTAACTGACAGGTTAACACTTAAAGCGGCTACAGGGCATTTTAATCAGTTTACGAACCGGGTTATTCGTGAAGATATCCTGAACGGTAGCCGGGATTTTTGGGTGCTTTCAAATGGAAATACGATTCCCGTCAGTTCTGCTAACCATTTTATCGGAGGCATAAGCTATGAGGCAAAAAACTTTTTGATAGATATAGAAGGATATTACAAAACCCTCGAAGGCTTATCGCAATATTCACAGCGAGAAGTTGGTAACGCCCGTACCAATGTTTCGTTGGAACAGCATTTTTATACAGGAAGGGGTTACACAAAAGGCTTCGAAGTTTTACTTCAAAAAACGCATGGAAAATACACCGGCTGGTTAAGCTATACCTTTGCCCATGCTGTCAACAATTTTGAGATATATGGCGGAGAGTATCCAGCCAGCCAGGATACCCGGCATGAACTCAAGTTGGTTAATTTATACCATTATAAAAGGTGGACATTTTCTTCCACCTGGATATTCGCTACCGGCAAGCCCTACACAGCACCTCTTACCAGCTACACGGTTAATGACTACACGGGGCATAGCCACACCTTTTTAACCATAAGCGCCGAAAACGGGCAGCGCTTACCGAGCTACCATCGTTTGGATGCGGCAGTAACCTACGACCTGATCAAGGTAGACAGCCGTAAAGTCGGCAGTATCGGCTTCTCCATGTTCAATATTTATGACCGGGCCAATGTATGGTATAAACAATACACCATTGTAAGCAACCAGGTAATTACTAATAATGTAGACTACCTGGGTTTCACACCAAACATCACATTAAGTTTAAAATTTAAATAAATGATACAAAAAAAATTCATACTCCTGGCTATTCTCGCGTGTTTGGCAACTTTCATCTTGTCTTGTGAAAAGGCCAGTACTACGGTTTCTGATAAAGAAAGGCCCGTTGTCGAAGCCTTCCTGGTTCCCGGTAGTCCAATACAAGTTAAGGTTTACTATCAAAAGTACCTGGATGATACTATTTCTTATGGTTACCCGGTTACGGGATTGAAACTTAAGATATCTGATGGTACAAATACCATAAACCCAATTGAAACAAGCCCTGGTGTGTATATATACAGCAATACAGCGTTTGTAAAAGATAATAAGACGTATTCGCTTAGTTTCGCCTATAACGGCAATACTGTGACCGCCCAAACAACCGTTCCCTCGAAGCCGGTAGGCTTTAAGGCTTCTGCCACACAACAATATGTACCCGGCTTTTCATTTGGGAGTACGCCTAAGACTTTTACTCCTGTTGTTTTTAGCTGGACCAATCCCAATTCTGATTATTTCCTGATGGTATTTCAGGATACGACATCAAACCCCAACCCGCTTAATTCAGGAAATACAACTGCGTATAAAGATTCGGAAGTCATCCTCGGCCAGGTGGTTAGTTACCAAACCAGCGCAATGACATTTACCTATCTGGGCAATTACAATGTGTTGCTATATCATATCAATAAAGAATACAGCGATGCGCTCAACAGCAGCGGCGGCACCTCTCTTAACCTGACTAACCCTGCAACTAATGTAGTTAACGGCCTCGGCATTTTTACAGCTATGCGAGCCGATACGGTTAGTTTACTTGTTTATCAATAACATTTACGACATGAAAATAACAACTATCTGTATTGCTGTACTGTTAATCACAGCATTAATTTCCTGTAAAAAAAGCAACAATGAACAAACAATTGAACAGTTTGACGAAGATGCGATCCAGGACTATATCAAACAAAATGGCCTTACCGCTATGAAAAAGGATACTTCCGGTGGTGATACTGCAGGAGTGTACTATCAGATACTCACGCCTGGAACGGGGAAAGTAATGGATTACCCGGACAAAATAAATTACACCTACCAGTTTGCGGCTTTTGACGGCAGTTATGTAACCACAGACACCATTGCCAACCACGCCAATACCTATGTAGGCTATTTGTCCCCCAAAGGGTTGGAACATGGTATAAAAAATATTCTGCGACGTAAAGGCGGCCGCATCAGGATGTTGATACCTTCGCATTTGGCCTACGGCACTAACGGGGTTTCATCAGGTACCACCAGGCTTAACGGCAACCAATGCTTGGATTATATTGTCAGCGTAGTCGATAATCAAGCCAGTTATGATGACATCAGTATTAAAAACTACATCAAAACCTATAACTTGTCCGGCTTTACCAAAACCGCCTCGGGACTCTATTATAAGGTTACGAAAGCCGGAACGGGCACGTCGGCGGTTACCATAAATTCAGTTGTCGGCGTACAATATACCGGGTACTTATTTAATCAAACCGTGTTTGACTCGGCGAATACAAGCGATGGGACGGCCGGCCTTACCACTTCGATGTATAATGTTATTGCGGGCTGGCAGGAAGGGTTGCCCAAAATCACCACAGGTGGAAAAATTATTTTGTTAATACCATCAGGGAGAGCATACGGCGATTCGGCGAATAGTGGTATACCCGCTTTCAGTTGTTTACGGTTTGATATCAATCTCATTTCAATTACCAATTAAGGGATGGCATTTTAATTATCAGGTGATACAAAAACTGTTTTTTTCAATATTCAACTCCGTGTATGAGAATTTCTAAACTTGCCAAGTTTTTCAACATTATTATCACATTGGCGATATGGGGTCTGATTTTATTTTTGCCGTTTTTAAATAAAATGGACAACGTGCCATTCCAGGTACGACACGAAATACAATACAATCATACCATGTTTACCACGGTATTGATGCTTAGCTATTATATCCATTTTTATCTGATATACCCGTTAAGAAAGAAAAAGAATGGGACCTACTATTATTTAGGTACCTTAATAGTATTAGCAGCTTTATACATCATATTGAATATTTTTTTTCTGCCTGATTTTCCACAACCACCGGGTGTGAACATTCAGAATTCACCTGATTTTAAAAATGCCCCTTTGCCACATATCGGTTTCTCTCCGATGCTCATCATTACATTAATACCCTTTACATTCGTTCTGACAGTCGGTTTTTGTTACAGGCTATATGTTGATACCGCGTTACACAATAAGTTGCTGAAGGAAAGAGAGTATGCCCATGTCAAAACGGAACTCGACTTTTTGCGTTCACAAATCAGTCCTCATTTTATTTTCAATTTAATGAATACCCTCGTCTCTATGGCCCGTAAAAAATCCGATTTATTGGAATCATCACTCATTAGCTTATCACAGTTAATGCGTTATATGTTATATGAAACTGATGGAAACCAGATCAACCTGTCCACAGAATTAGACTATCTTAAAAACTACATCAATTTACAATTATTACGTTTTGGGGACGATATTAAAGTTAATTTAAATTTAGAGGGTCTGTTTGAAAAATATACGATAGAGCCTATGTTGCTGATCCCATTTGTAGAAAATGCGTTTAAACACAGCATTGTCATCACTGACAAGGCGATCATTGATATTTCATTAGTTATTAATGAAAAAGAACGTATGCTTAGTTTAACCGTCTTAAATAGTGTTGCCCAGGGCACTCATTCCCGCTCTGTTAAAAATTCGGGAATTGGCCTGGCAAATGTAAAAAGAAGGCTGGAGTTACTTTACCCTGGCAAACATATGTTTACCACGAACCATGTTAAAGACACGTTTATCGTTAACCTTCAAATCAATCTGTAATAATGAACTGTATATTACTTGATGATGAACGACCAGCTCTCGAACTGCTTGAGGATAATGTAAGAAAAATACCTTATCTTAATATAGTGGCATCGTGTAGAAATCCAATGGAAGCGATTGAACTATTGAAGGAAACCCAGGTTGACCTGATGTTTCTTGACGTACAGATGCCTATATTGAACGGGCTTGAATTGCTACGCTCGCTAAAAAATCCGCCAATGGTTATTTTGGTAACAGCATTTGAGGAACACGCACTTGCAGGTTTTGATCTGGATGTTGTTGACTATTTGGTGAAGCCCGTTCCCTTTGCAAGATTTCTAAAAGCCGTTGAAAAAGCCCACGAATTATATCAGGCAAGACAATTGTATTTCAAAGCACCGGTTATAGAAAACGATTATGTATTTGTAAACGCTAATTATTCGCTGGTAAAAATAAGGATACAAGATATTACATACATCGAGGGACTTAAAGACTATGTTCGGATAAATATGACAAGCGGTAAACTCGTTACGACCAGAATGGGCTTAAAGAACATTGAGGACAGGCTGCATTCAGAAAGTTTCATGCGTATCCACAAATCATATATCGTCGCACTTGATAAGATAGAGTCTATACAAAAAACACAGTTAGTCATAGCAGGGCAAGAACTACCTATAGGGGATGCTTACCGTCAATCTTTTCAAGCGTATGTCAACGGGAAAAATTTATAATCTGAATTCATCAAAATTTAAAATCCGACTCCTGCAGGTTTACTGAAATAGTTATGGTTACCTAGATGATAAGTGATCAATATAGTGTGACTATAATGAAGAATAACACAGAAACAAGCCCATATCAATAGCGAAAATGTTAATGTAACATTCTATCAGTACCGACTATAAGTTTGGACATGGAGGAAGGTTATGATGGTGTGACGAAGAACAAATTAGGAGGAAATATCGTGTCTCGACGGGTATTTGTCCACTGAATTTCGGGCTTTCGTCCTAATATATTAGCCGTTTGTCGCAAACGCAACATCTGTTTTTGAATATAATATACTTTTGGCGGTATTGAGACAGATAAAAGATAAAGAACTGACGAAGAGGAAACTGATTGAAGCAGTAGGGGCGATTTTGCAAACTCAAGGCTTTGGCCACTTAGGCGTTAACAATATTGCCCGTAAAGCTGGAGTAAACAAAAAATTGATCTATCGTTATTTCGGTGGCGTTGATCAACTTGTTGAAGCCTATGTTGTTGAGCGGGACTACTGGATGACTTTTTCAGATCAGATGAATAATTTGATAGCTGATTTTTCCGGTAAGTCGACAAAGCCTTTAGTTACCGGAATATTGAAAGAACAATTTAGTTTTTTTGATCAGCATAAAGAAATGCAAAGTTTGATCTTATGGGAGCTTTCTACAGAGAGTAAATTGATGCGAAGTATCCATAACGCACGGGAAGCCATGGGGCAAAAAGCGTTTGAACTTACCGATAAGCATTTTGAAAATACCAAAGTGAATTTTCGTGCCGTATCTGCCCTGCTGGTTGGCGGTATCTATTATGCCATTCTCCATAAACGTTTTAACGGCGGTAAGATTTGTGATATTGATGTGGGTACAGAAAAAGGAAAAGAGGAAATCCTTTCAACGATTAACAATATAATCGATTGGGCCTATCAAATGGCTGAAGCTGAAAATGATGAGAGTAAAAGCTAATGGCAGCATTCTATTTACTATTAGGCAACGTTATATTTTTACTAATTTCATTTAATAAATCACAGGCTGAAATATCAATTGACAACGCTATTTTACAAAGCTCTTCTACAGTCAATTTAGTAGTTCCGTTGTTAGATAACTGAGTAATTCTTGATTTGCTAATTCCTGTTCGTCTCGATATTTCGGCTTTATTAACCGATTTCTTCGTTAAATACAATCCCAATTCAGTCATTAATTTATAAATTCTTTACATACATTTAGAATTAATGTACATCTGTTTAGTTAAATGAAATAATTTTTTGGAATTTGGATAGATATTCTGTATACTTGTTTAGAAAATATAAACTTTATATTAATCCCAAGTAATCGTTTACCTGGATTTATATAGTTTAGCGGATACTTCAAAATACTTGGAAGTACTCGCACTTAGAGTCTCGCTTTAGAAACGTAGGAAGTTCAAAAGGAAACGGGAGAATAAGTGTCAGTGCTCACGCCGAAGGCGTGGGCCTGCTTATTCGTTTCCAGGTCTCCTACGACCTCTAAAGCGGTAAGTGGGTTCCACGCCTTTAGCGTTTTTCTCAATTAATGACTCGAATTGATGATTTAGTTGATTAACATACGTGGAAACATCAAAGAACATTCAGGATAAACCGGATTTCAGTACACTCACTGGAATAATGACCCGTTTTGCCCAAGTACCCTATGGTCAGTTTCAAAAAGAACTGGATGAATGGTTTGCCGATGGATTAGGTCAACAGAGTATTAAGTACACTGAGTTTGATGCTATGGGTAAGGAGAATTTGCCGAGTTTATTGAGCGATTTGGTGACTTCCATTTACGAAAGGGCCGAACGACAATGTGAAGGCCAAGGCGGAGGGCATGGTCATGGCTAAGTTTTCAAAACACACCTGGGTATTGTTGATTTGTCCACCTGAATGAGCAAGCACGTGACGGTCTTGGATTAGTTAATAGTTATACCGGGACAGGGCCGTCATTTTGCTTTGATTATTTTTTTATCCCTTATAAAATTCACATGAAAAAAAACATGCTATTTATAGTACTGGCCATGCTTTGCCTTTTTTTTAAGGTGCGCGCCCAAAATAGTCCACCGCCGTCGGCCGCACAGACGATAACCGGGAAAATCACTGACGAACAAGGATTGGCTTTACAGGGTGCGACTGTGCAGGTGGAGAACACTAAAACTGTTATAATAACAGATAAAGATGGTGCTTTTAAATTAAATCCTCCTCTCCCAAATGGACAATTACTGATCAGCTTTATCGGCTATCAAAAGGCACAGATACCCTATGACCTTTCCAGAAATGTGGCTTTATCGGTGCAGTTAAAGCCGGAAGCAAACTCATTAAATGAAGTACAAGTTATTGGTTATGGAACAACAACCAAGCGGTTAAACACTGGTAGTGTATCTACGGTTACTGCAGAAGAAATTGATAAACAGCCAATTATAAATATTCTCTCCGCTGTATCAGGAAGGGCGCCGGGTGTGTTTGTACAGACCACGAACGGGCTGCCAGGCGGCGGTGTCAGTATCCAGATTAGGGGCAAAGGTTCGATCACCGCAGGAACCGACCCTCTTTATATTATCGACGGTGTACCATATTCGTCTAACATACTCAATGCTAACAACGCTATTGGTTCAACTGCGCTTAGCGGTTTGATTAGCCCGTTCAATAGCATTAACCCTGCTGATATTGAAAATATCAGCATTTTAAAAGATGCAGATGCTACAGCCATTTATGGTTCCAGGGGTGCCAATGGAGTGATTTTAATTACGACCAAACGCGGTAAAACCGGAAAGACCAAAACAGATATCAGCTTTTCGGAAGGATTGAATACGATTGCTAACCAGCCGTCCTTGCTAAACCTGCAACAATATCTACAGGTACGGCGAGAGGCTTTCAAGAATGATGGGAAAGTACCATCAGCCGACCCAACATCGACCAGTTATGCGCCCGATCTGATGGTTTGGGACACGACACAGTCCACTAACTGGGCAAAATATATGTTAGGCGGTACCGGCCATGTGACCGACGTTCAGGGAACGGTGTCCGGCGGGAATGCCAATACGACCTTTAACATTGGCGGGAATTACCATGCAGAAACCACAGTACTCCCCGGCGATAACTTATACCAAAGGGGTGGAATCAGGTACAGTATTCAGCATCATGACCTGAACAATAAATTTTATATTGGGCTGTCCGGCGCTTACACCACAGATAATAACAGCATGGTTAATCCAAGCTCTACTTTGAGGAATGATATTATGTTGCCGCCGGATATGCCCTTGCTGGATGCGAACGGGAATATCAACTGGACTTACGGCATCAATCCGCTTGCCGAAACCAAAGACAGGTCAACGGTGAATACCGATAACCTGCTAACCAACCTGGTGTTAAAGTACAATTTGACCAAAGAATTGAATTTGAGTACGAGTGTGGGTTATAATAAGATCAATATTGACCAGGTGCAGACCTTCCCCAAGGCATCGCAAAACCCGAAAAACAGCCCATCGAATTTTTCCTATTTCGCAAAAAATTCCAACCGATCTGTCATCGTCGAACCTCAGTTAAATTACACCAAACAATTTTCCGCTTCCACCTTGAATATTTTAGCAGGTGGTACATACCAGAATACATTGAGCCAGGGATTATTCATAAATGCCAGTAATTTCAGCAGTGAAGAACTGCTGAATAATTTAGCGTCGGCCGGGACGATCACTACGATTTCCAATTCTTACCTGCAATATAAATATGTATCGGCATTCGCAAGGGTCAATTACAACCTTGATGATAAATACCTCATTAACGTCAGCATCAGGAGAGATGGCTCTTCAAGATTTGGCCCCGGAAATCAATTCGGAACTTTTGGCGCGGCGGGCGCTGCCTGGATATTCAGCAAGGAAACCTGGCTTGAAAAGCAATTGCCATGGTTGAGCTATGGCAAGATCAGGGGCAGTTATGGGATTGTTGGGAATGATCAGATTACGGATTATCAATATTTATCTACCTATGCCAGTTCGGGTTATACTTACCAGGATACCTCCGGCTTAAAACCATCCAGGATATCGAACAGCGACTTTCACTGGGAAGTGGATAAAAAGTTGGAAATGGGGATTGAATTGGGCTTTATCCAGGATCGCATTTTGTTGACCGTGAACAGATACCAGACCAGGAGTTCTAACCAGTTGGTAGCTTATGCCATCCCCACACTGACCGGTTTCAGCAGTTACCAGGCTAATTTACCTGCGGTCGTGGAAAACACCGGTTGGGAATTTGAATTGAATACGAAGAATATTCAAAATAAGTACCTGGCCTGGACGATGGCATTTAACATCACCTTGCCAAAAAACACCTTGAAAAGTTTCCAGAATTTTGCGAACTCCAGTTATGCCAACACCTTAGTTATCGGTGAGGATATTACCCGGATTTATGGCTACCGGTTCGTATCCTTAGACCAAGTTACCGGAAAAGCGATTTATGCCGCCCAGCCAGGAAGTACATCGACCACCCCATATTTTTATTATTCAATGGGCAAGAAAACGCCAGATTTTTATGGAGGTTTCGGAAATACCATATCTTATAAAAACTGGCAACTCGATGTATTTGGGCAGTTCGTAAAACAAATGGCCCAGGGGGGCATCACTTCCAGCCCGGGAACGTTTTCCAATAACTATTCCGTCATACAAAACCGCTGGCAGCAAGCGGGCGATCAAACGACTGTGGGCAGGCCGTCAACCGTTTCAGACCCTTATTATAGCTCCTCGTCCGCAAACTTTTTCGATGCCTCCTATTTCCGGCTAAAAAATGTTGCCTTGTCCTATAATATTTCCCTCAGCTGGTTAACCCGTTTGAAGATTAACAAGTTAAAGGTATACGCTGAAGGGCAAAATCTATACACCTGGTGGAACAGCAATACTGCGCTGCTCGACCCGGAATCCGGTGCCTATAACAGCACCACAAAAAATATCCCACCGGTCAAATCATGGGTTATCGGCACGCAAATTACCTTTTAAAACAAGTAAGATGAAACATTTTAAGACATATACACTTTTCATGATCCTTTTATGTCCGGTTATTTTTTCTGGCTGCAGGAAATTGATCTCCGTCGACACCCCGCAAAACCAGCTAACAACGGATAAGGTTTTTAAGGATGCTACTTCAGCAACGGCCGCCATGGTGAGCACCTACGCTTTGTTTGATAAAACGATCGATGTGAATTACAATAAATTCATGGGTTTTTATTCGGATGAGCTAAACTATACCGGGGCTACCCAGGAATATATCGATTATGTGCAGAGTGCCGTCTTTCCGGCAAATGCCACTAATCTTAATTTTTGGAAAAATTCCTACTTCGCCATTTACCAGTGTAACGACATGATCGAGCAACTGAATCATTCCGTAGCCCTACCGACAACAACGGTTACACAATATACAGCAGAGGCTAAATTCTTAAGGGCCTGGTCGTATTTTTACCTGGTCAATACGTATGGCAAGGTCCCGTTGATTTTACATACGGATGTCAATAACAATGAAAACGCGGTCAATGCCGATTCGGTAACAGTTTACAGTCAGATTATTCAGGATCTTAAGGACGCACAGGTCGGACTGAAGATATCCTATATTGGTTCGGGTAAGGTCCGGGCCAATAAATATGCGGCAACGGCATTGCTGTCCCGAATTTATCTATGGCAAAGGAATTGGCCTGATGCGGAAAGCAACGCCACTATGGTCATCAATTCAGGCTTGTACACCCCTTTGCCGTCAACGGCCAATACTTTTTTAGCCACTAGCCAGGAAACGATATTGTCATTCTGGACGCAAAATGGCTTTATCAATGATGCACCTGGCATTATCCCCAGCTCAGGGGCGCCGGGCTATTTTTATACTTCGGGGCAGTTAAACACATTTGAGACCGGTGATCTGAGAAAAACCAACTGGATTAAAAGCACGACCGTCGGTACTACGACTTATTACTACCCTTATAAATATCATAACAGGACTGCGAACACCTCGGCACCTGAATATTTGATCGCATTACGGGCTACTGAACAATTTCTGATACGTGCAGAAGCAAGGGTGCAACAGGGCAACATCACCGGGGCAATCGCTGATTTGAATATTGTCAGAACAAGGGCTGGATTGACAGCCTACTCAGGAACAATTGACAAACTCTCCGTTGTTGCCGCTATCCTTCATGAAAGATGTGTTGAGTTTTTTACAGAATGGGGTAACCGGTTTCTGGATCTGAAAAGAACGGGTACTTTAAGTAGCGTGATCAGTGTATTGAAACCGACCTGGAAACCAACAGCGGTTGTGCTTCCGATACCTCAAAATGAGATCAATACCGATCCTATGTTAATACAAAATCAAGGATACTGATATGAAAATGATAAGATACACGATAAAATTAACGAAGCTTTTCATGGTGCAGGCAATATTTTTTGCGCATCAAGCGCAGGCCAGTAATACTCATGTTAAGCTGGCGGCAGATACATTTCTGCATGTTGGAGACAAAATACCATATGATTATTTCGCTGTGGACCATTACCCAAATAAGCAACTCAATTTTTCGGAGTTGCAAGGTAAACTGGTTATTCTGGATCTTTGGGCGATCTACTGTAGTTCATGCATAGACCATATGCCCGAGATGGTCAATCTTCAGAAACAGTTTGATGGGAAGGTACAGGTCATCATGGTGACAAAAAACTCGCGGAAGGAAGTCAGCATATTGGCGGCGAGGTCAGATAACGTCAGGAACAACACGTTGCCCTCTATCACGGGTGAGCAAAGACTGGTCAGGCTATTCGATTATACCTATGTTCCGACACATATTTGGATTGACGGCAATGGGATCATCCGATATATTACTGACGGAAAAAATACAACGGCAGAGCATATCGCTGATTTTCTGGCCGGGAAGGCCCTTGATTTTAAAGAAAAAACCACGATCGGTGTGGGCAGGAAGGACGACCCTTTGTTGGTTCAGATGTACCCATACTTTGGAAATAACTTTATGATCTACTCCTACCTCGCGCCGCGAGACGATAGCAAGTATAAGATGGGTGGGTTTAAAACATTAGGCCTAAACGTCAAGGGAAGCCGCAAGATCCTGAGCGGGAATAGCTTTTCATTTATTGACCTGTATAAAATCGCCTATGGGTTCTCGCCTGTACGTAAGCCCCTGTCAAACAGCAGGGTCTCCGTCAGGTTTAATGATACGGCAGGTTACGCGGATCCCAAACGTCTTTACATTTATGAATTGATCGCGAATCAGAACATTTCCGGTCAAAGACTTGAAAAATATATTCAAACCCAGTTGGATCTGTTTTTCAATGTAAAAAGCAGCATTCAAAAGAAGGTCGTCCCTTGCTATATATTTAAGCAACTCCCAGGCGGCCTGAATGTCAATACGAACAACACCGGAGAGAGCCGTTTTCAAAAAGTGAACGGCGACTCGCTAAAAGTTGTGATGACCTGGGGGAAATTTGCGGAATATATTGACAATGAATTTCTAACGCCTCCACTTCAGGTATTGGATGAGAGCGGTATACCTCGTGACAAGTTCGTTGATTTTAAGATGAGTATAGATTTCAGTGATCTGGGTAAAATCCAAAGGTCATTGGCCCCATATGGTTTAATTTTAATGAAGGAAGACCGGCTCATGGATTGTATCACAATTGAAAACTTGTAATGTTAAAATGCAGGAAGCCCGATTCGGGCTTCCTGCATTTTAGTTAGTTTTTCTCAAGAACCGAATCTGGCTGTCCTTCGGCTGTCCCCGTAGCACAAAGCTGGCTGCCGTTTTCGCAACCGTAATGATCGATCGCTTCCTCACGAGTGCCACTAAATACACCCTGGTCGGGGCTGGTCCAGTCGTAAACAATGTCAAATGCTTTTGGAGCGGCATGTGTCTTTGAAACAAATGCACCGGAAACACCTAAGACAAGGGCTAAAGCCAACAATCCATTTTTAAACTTTTTCATAACTTTTAATTTAGTATACTTTTAATTACGCCGTTAATTTCAGGCAACGGCACCACCTGCTTTACGCGCGTGAAAGGTCTTTGAGATTATTTGGATCCTGATCATCGTCTGCCGAAGACCGGGACTTTTTGTTTTGATCAATGGCAAGGGCTGCCAGTATAATAAATCCTGCATTGAAGATCAGGTGTTGCTTCCAGCTCATTTTTGATATGATTCCTCCGCAGGTACACGGTAAAAGGTGACCGGACAGTAGCATCCCGGCAATATACACTTCAAAGGTGATCAGTAGCACGACAGAAAAATACAATGCAATCAATCGAAGCCGGTCGGACAATAAAGCAATGGCGATCAGTAGTTCGGTGACAGGGACTATCCAACCAAGAGTTGGAGCCATCAACTTCAAGATGGATAGTGGTGCCAATCGCATCTGGAACACAAACTTATTGTGATCTAAGAATTTGCTTACAGCCGTATAGGCAAACAATAAAATGAATAAGAAGGTAATAATTTCGGATAGGCGTATTTTTTTCATGATGTAAAATTAGGTGCCGGTGAATCATTCGATGGTGATTTGGATCACCACTTAGCGGGAAGCAGGTTACCACTTTACAGATCCTTTCGCATGAGGCGGCTGAGGTTTTCGCGGGTCATATTGAGGTAAGAAGCGATCAGGCGGACCGATGCCCTTCTGAAGATATGGGGATAACGTTTCCTGAACTGCCGGTACCTTTCGGCGGCGTTCCAGGTCATTAACCGGTTTCTGAATAATTCCTGATGGTACCTGCGCCGGGTAAAGATACCGGTTAGGATTCTGGTTTCAGGGAAATTGTCGGTCAACTCATAGAGCGAAAGGTACGTGATCGCGATCAGTTCAGAATGCTCTAATACTTCCAGGTAATAATCGCTCGGTTCTTTCCAGAACCCACTGTAGGAAAAGATCATTTCTTTTTCCATGTAAAAATCGACCGTATGTTCTTTCCCTGTCTGGTCAAAATAATAAGCGCGTACCAAGCCGCTTTCCAGGTACCATAGCCGGTTTTCTACTTGTCCTGCGGCATGAACAATGTGGTGTGGCCTGTATGTTTCGGTTTCCAGCCTGGCTTCCAGTTCCAGCCGGAAACCAACCGAAATCGTTGTCATAGCGGACAAGTAGCCGATCAGTGATTCCGTGCTCATAGCTAAGATTTTTAAAGCCAAAAGAACGCTCATTTTTGACCCGAAGTGGTGACATGGATAAATATATTTCCCTTAGGTTAATAAATTATTAAATAAGTAACCCATGTCACCACTTCATGCATTTTAGGCACTTATTTTTAGGTTTTATTTTACTTTAAGGATAACCTATGAAAAATATAGATTTAAAAAGCGCGAGTTTTAAAGACTTTGAAAACATTTCGGGCCAGGATGTTTATGCCACCGCCCTGGAATTTAAAGCCTATCTTCATTTCCTTCGTGAAAACGGTCATTTAAATTACAGGATCGAATCGCTGTCACCTGTTGGACCAGAAATGGATCTTTTATTGCCCGGTGATCACGAACCGACACGCTGTGTTTGTTTGGTTTCCAACGATTACCTTGGGTTTAGTCAGCATCCTAAAGTCAAAGCTGCTGTAATTGACGGGGTAAAACGTTATGGAACCGGCTCCGGCGCGTCACCTGCGATTGGCGGTCATTTCATTTATCACCGGCAACTGGAAAAGAAAATCGCAGAATTCTACCGACAAACGGATGCCATCCTATACACTACCGGTTATACTGCCAACAGTGCTACATTGCAATGCCTGTTGCACAAATCAGATATTGCGATTATCGATATGGCCGTTCACGCAAGTGTCAGGGAGGGCTGTCTGACTACCAATACAAAAACCTTTCTGCACAACGATCTGAAAATGCTGGAACAGGTTCTGAAGGCTTCTCAACATGCCTATCAAACGAAAATGGTCGTTATAGATGGCGTTTACAGCCAGGATGGTGATCTGGCGGTGATGGATAAAATTGCGGGCCTTACGCATCAATATGGTGCTTACTTGGTTGTCGATGATGCTCATGGCATCGGTGTAATTGGCAACACAGGCAGAGGTGTGATCGAAATGTATAATCTTTTCGATAAAGTTGACATTATTACAGGAACTTTCAGTAAGGCGCTGGGCAATATCGGCGGATATGTTGTCGCCACACCCGAAATAATCAATTACCTTAAATACCAATCGAAACAACATTTATTTTCTACTACTGCAACTCCCGCTATCATGGGAATAATTAAAGCCATAGAATTAATTGATGAGGAACCTGAGTGGCAGGCAAAGCTTTGGGAAAACATCATTTACATCAAGACTGGCTTAATCGGTCTTGGTTTTGATGTTGGAAACACTGCGTCGGCGGTTATTCCGGTAAAGGTTGGCGAAATTGCTAAAACGCTTGAGGCGGGAAGGTTGCTGCTTAAGGAAGGCATATATACTAACCCGATCATGTTTCCTGCGGTATCGGTCAAGGATTCACGAATCAGGTTAAATATTATGGCGAGCCATACGAAATCACAATTGGACAAAGTGCTCAATGCTTTTGCGGTCATTGACCAGAAACTAAACATATCAAAGGGCATAGTACGAAGCAATATCTGACCAATTAACCAGATTAATTAGCTATTAATTAAGATACTCCATTGCGTGGAGGTTATACGATATCGATAATTTGATAACACATGACCTGTCCATCGGTGCTTTGCTATGTTCGTAAATGGAGATTGATTATAATTCTTAATTACATATAATAGAATAATTTATGCGAAATGACTCAGTAAGTGTTCCTGTTTATCCGTTTGCATGGCTGGACGAAGTC
This sequence comes from Mucilaginibacter rivuli, assembly GCF_019391655.1. Taxonomy (GTDB): domain Bacteria; phylum Bacteroidota; class Bacteroidia; order Sphingobacteriales; family Sphingobacteriaceae; genus Mucilaginibacter; species Mucilaginibacter rivuli. Next base: position 80,310 of record NZ_JAHXPQ010000002.1, read on the forward strand.
ACAGAATATACGCTAAATCCTGAAAAGCAAAGTGTCGACAATCTACAAGAAGAAGAGTTATATCAGTTGCAGGGTAAATTCGAAACGGAAATACATCAGGTACTGAACAGCCTGAAAAGTCAAACCTTTTGGATTATTTCTGAAAAAAAGAAAAAAGCCGTGTTGCAGCAATACGTTCATTCGATCAGGTTACTACAACAACAGGCCGTCAATAATCAAAAAAATTACCCCGAGGGCAGTTTACTGAAAGCAGCAGGCAATGCGATAATCAGTTACCTGGAAGAGCTATTCCAAACAATCGAGCGCAGGTATAATGTTTCTTTACCTGACCTATTGCTACCAGAAGACCAGGCGGATCAGAACCCGACATTGATCAAGATCATCTGTGAGCTCAGTATCGACCAAATGGGCATCATCCTCAAAGCCGCTGATGATATCAAACTTATTGTATCACGGTCTTTAAGCCAGGTATTCAAATCAATCGTTCCATTTTTATCAACAAGCACCAAGGATTCGTTGTCCTGGGATAGTATGCGCAGTAATTCTTACCACCCAGAAAAACGGGACAAAGAGATTGCAATTAACGCGCTCGAGGCGTTGATTAAGAAGATAAAAGAGTATTGAAACCGGTACACCTGCTATTTAGGGCTTCCAAATTGGAAGCCTTTTTTTTTGCTCTGTAGTGACAATCGCGCTCCCGTAAAAGCATTCTATTGAATCTGTTTTTTTATACTATGCCAAAACTTGTTTTTTTTCTTGTTGATTATCAATAGGATACAAGGATACAAATCGGATACAATCACATCTTGGACTTGTACACGGCATCAGCCCGAGCTTCCTTTGTATTGTCAAACAGGCTGACTATTCGGCTGAATAATTAAACAAACAGGAATCACCTAAAAACGAAAGATCATGTTGAACCAACTATCCTGGACCACCTTTTTTGAGATTGTCATTTTCCTGGCTGCAGCCTACTACATCTTTGTCCTCTTCCGCTATTATGCCGGGGATATCCGCCAAATGGTGCAGCCCCTACCCAGCGAAAAGATGGATCAAAAAATCCCTGACACGCTTCGCTTCGAACAGCCGGAAGAAAAACATCATGCCAGTTCCACAGCCGTGCACTTTGCCGGTCGGGAAAACTTTCCTGATGAAACGTTGGAAGAAACGTCCGAGCTCAGGGGAAAGCTGAAGCAATGCATTCAAAACGCATCGGGTAAACCTTTCGCCCCCGCTGTGCTGATCCCTCAGATCAAAAAGCTGTTCAGGGAATTCCCGGACCAGCAATTTTCGCCTCAGCGGCCGGCCATTAATGAATTGGTCGTCCAGGAGTGCGAACGAACGGGCACCGCGCTGCTGACGGAAGATGAAGTTGATGCATGGTGGAACGAGACACTTTAAAGTTCCGGTCCCCCGGTACCTGCTGCGTGAGGCCAGGGGTACCGGGCTAACCGGGAGCTATACCAAAATTGAAGATAACCTACCTAATCTTCCCCGTGCTGCAGGCCATGTGAAGAAGGCGGGATAGACCGGTAGCGTTTTCCTCTCCTCTGTCCCAAGGTTTGCCGGGACGGAGGACCGGGGAATGCTTGTGCAGAACTGAAAACAAAGATAACGTGAGATGGATAAGTGCAAAAGAAACCTATGGGTAAAAACCCTGAAAACGATGGCGATCGTCGCTGTCGGCACCGCGATCACTGCGATCGCCAAAGCGCAGGACGGCAACGCCGGTATCAACCAGGCCAATACGCAGGTGCGCAGTTATTTCGAATCCGGCACCAGCCTGATGTACGCCATCGGCGCGATCCTCGGCCTGATCGGCGCGGTCAAGGTCTATTCGAAATGGAATAGCGGTGACCAGGATACCAGTAAGGTCGCGGCAGCCTGGTTCGGCAGTTGTATTTTCCTGGTTGTCGTCGCCACCATTATCAAATCATTCTTCGGAATGTAAGCTGGTCGGTGAAAAATAAATCCCATTCCCGCAGCTAAGACAGAATTAACAACGCTAAAAACAAATAATCATGCAAGAGCAATTGATCCACAGACTGCATGCCTATCTGGTACAGAACCATTTAGACTTGCTCATCTCCTTACAGGAAGACCACCGCTTGGCACCCTACCTGAAAAATAAGGTCGCCTCGGTTCAGGAACTCATTCATTCCCTCACTGCTGAAAAGCGCCCGGCCTATGTCATCGAGGCGCTTTGCCTGGAGGAACTAACCCGCGACCTGCGGCCCTCCCGCTTCAATTACATGAAGAGCCTGCTCGAAGAAGAGTTTGAAGCGGAATACGGGCGGATGCGTGAAACCGGCATCCTGACCTACGAGGTCATCAACCTGATCGGAGCCTGCGAGCCCATTTTCGAGGTGTTCGGCTTCAGCGAAGATACTGATGACAACAAAGAGCTACGCTACGCGGTCATGGGCATGATCGCAGAATACGTGGGCAGCTATGCCGCTTAACCTGAAACGAAAAAGAGAATTCCGCGTCATGGCATACAATCCGCTGCAGAAATTACGGGATAACATCAGGGCGATCCGCATCGCGCTGGATTTCCGGGACGGGCTCATACCCGGGCTTGAGGATATGGATGCCTTGCGGGCCTATTCCGGTTTCGGCGGCCTGAAGGCCGTATTATTCCCGGCGGGGGACCAGCAGGAATGGCGGAACAGGAATGCTTCACAAAGCGACCTGAAACTCTATCCATCGATGATGGAGCTGTACCAATTACTAAAGGACCGACTGGATGAATCGGAATACCGGAAAGCAGTTCAGTCGATCCGGGACAGCATACTGACCGCGTATTACACGCCTGCCATCGTGCCGGAAAGCTTATACGCAGTTTTAAAGGAACAGGGCATCGCGCCTAAGCGGCCCTATGAGCCAAGTAGCGGGGCCGGTGTCTTTGTCACAGAACTCATCAAAGCCTTTCCTGACGCTGAAAAAGTGACCGCGGTGGAAAAGGACCTGGTGACAGGTTTGGTGCTCCGGGCTGCAGTCGCCAATTCACCCGTAGCCGTCGATGTCCAGATCAAAGGGCTGGAAGAAACACCACTGATCGAAAACGGGCAGCATGACCTGGTGATGAGCAATATACCGTTTGGCAATTTCCAGGTTTTTGACCCGGTTTTTCCGGATAAAGAGATCACAGGTAAGATCCACAATTATTTCTTCGCGAAAGGACTGGATAAACTGGCCGAGGGTGGCATCCTGGCTTACCTCACGACGGACGCGTTCCTGAACAGCCCGTCTAACCGCGCAACCTGCGGATACCTGTTGAACCGTGCGGACTTTGTCAGCCTGACAGTTATGCCTGACAACCTGATGAAAGACACCGGCAATACCGAAGCGCCCAGTCATTTATTCATCCTGCAAAAACACAGTCATAAAACCGGGCTATCCATGAGCGAAGAACAATTGCTGGAGCATATCTCCCTTCGAAACGATTACGGCCCCTTTTATCTCAATAAGTATATCGCCTTATATCCCGATATCGTTGCCGGGAACGAGATCAAAGCGGGAACGAACCAATACGGGCAGGCACACCGGGTGGTATGGCAAACCGGCCACATGAAAGGCATTGGTGATCAGCTGCACACTATCCTCCGCACGGACTTCAGAAATTCATTCAACCCAAAAGCATTCCGGGAAGCGCAGGCAGCTATCGCCGTGACCCAGGAACAGCAACCCGATGCTGAAAAAGAACCACGTCTGGTATATCTGCCGATGCCCGACAGCAAGGCCGTGTCCACCGCTGTGCAATTAGGATTGTTCGATAGCGTTCCCCCCGAAGGCGGTAACCGGGCGATCGATTACATCCAGGCGCATGAGGAGGGACTCGTGCAAAAGAATTCCGCGCGTTTGATCGGCAGCATCCGCACCAAAGATAAGCCGGAACACGAAGTGATCGTGCTCCTTACAGCGAGGCATTTGACCCAGCAGCAATACCTGTACAAACTTGTCGCTAATGTCGAAGGTGTGATTGTTCCCCACAACTGGCTGAACGGAAACCTGCTAAGCCAGGAATTGCCGAAACTGGTGCCCGCCTTACATGCATTCAACCATGATTTTGAGTTCGAAGGCGATCAGAGCCTGAAGGCCTATTTTAATTTCGGGAAGAACGCTGAACAATATTTCCGCTCGCTCAACGCTTTTCACCAGGAAGGCAGCCTGGTGAGCATGAACGGGCAGACCGGCACCATCCACGGGATCAATGACAGCCGTTCGCAAGCCTTGTTTAAACCATGGACGGATCAAAGGGACGCTTTATTTTTTGAGCGGTACATCCGTATCAGGGATATTTACTTTGCCCTTTCGGAAACCGAGGCGAACTCCCGGACCGAATACCCCGCTTTTCGCAGGGACCTGAATGAGGCCTATACCAATTTCCGGAACCTGTACGGCGAAATGAACCGGCCGGCCAACCGCAAATTGATCCTCAGCGATGAGCTGGCCGGTTTTAAGGTATTGTCATCCATAGAAGTTAAAGAAGAAAATGAATTCAGGGCAGCTGATATTTTAACTGGGCCGGTTTTCCAAAGTCAGGTTGCCTTTAAAACGGATGATCCGGTGTCGGCGCTTGCCCGTTGCCTGAATGAAAAGGGCGCGGTCGATCTCGCTTTTATCGGTGCAGCGACAGGGCTTTCGATAGAAGAAGTACCGGTCAGCCTTCAAAGCCATATCCTGCTGAACCCAGAAAGCCGGCAATGGGAAACGGTGGATCGATACCTGTCAGGCAATGTGGTGCAGAAAATGGCGATAGCGGAACAGGAATCCCGCAAAGAGGCTGATAACGAACAACTGGAGCGCAGCCTGGCCTCGATCAGGCAGGCACAACCGGAGGCTATCCCATTTGAACTGCTTGATTTTAATTTGGGCGAACGCTGGTTCCCGCTCCATTATTACGAACGCTTCGCTTCGGACTTTTTTGAACTGCCGGTGACTATCGCTTACCTGCATTCCGGCGACAGTTTTAAAGTGAGTACGCAAGGAACGAACCTGAAGATCACCAGGGAATTCGCTATTACGCCAAAAGAAAGCAACCGCCGGACTTTTGGCTATACGCTCCTAGAACACGCACTCGAAAATACCAGCCCTTATTTCAGCTACGAAGTAAAATCCGGGGGCAACACGAAAAGGTATCCTGATAATGAAGCGATCCAGCTGGCCCATCAAAAGATCGAACAGATCCGGACAGGCTTCGTCAACTGGCTTGCCGACCTGCCTGCAGAAGATAAAAAGCATATCGAAAAACTATATAATGATACTTTTAACTGCTACGTGCTCCGGGAATATAACGGTGAGCACCTCAGTTTTCCGGGACTCGACAAAAAAGCTTTGGGTATCGATGATCTGTATAGCTCCCAAAAGAACGCTGCTTGGCGCATCGTACAAAACCGCGGCGCCCTCATCGACCATGAGGTTGGATTAGGTAAAACACTGACGATGATCGTGGCCGCGCAGGAAATGAAGCGGCTGGGTATTGTGCACAAGCCGATGATCCTGGCGCTGAAAGCCAATGTCAATCAGATTGCCGAGACTTATCGTAAAGCCTATCCGGCCGCACACATCCTGGTCCCGGGTGAAAATGATTTTACACCGGATAAGCGGCTGCGGCTGTTTCATGAGATTAAAAACAACAACTGGGACTGCATCATTTTAACGCATGACCAGTTCGGTAAGATCCCGCAGTCGCCGGAAATACAGCAACGAATCTTCCAGGCGGAGCTCGACAATACGGACAGGGACCTCGACACCATGCGTTCGGAAGGCGGTAATATTTCGCGCCGTATGCTCAAGGGGCTGGAAGTCCGAAAAAAGAATTTAATGGCCAAGCTGAAATCGCTGGAACACGAGATCAACGGCAGAAAAGATAAGGGCATTGATTTTAAAGAGATGCAGGTGGATCATTTGTTCGTCGATGAGTCCCATAAATTCAAGAACCTGACTTTCACCACCCGGCACGACCGGGTAGCGGGCATTGGCAATATGGAGGGAAGCCAAAAGGCGCTCAATATGCTGTTCGCGGTCCGCACCCTTCAGGAAAGATTCGACAATGATCTTTGCGTTACCTTTCTGAGCGGTACACCGATTTCCAATAGTTTAACCGAAATGTACCTCATCTTCAAATACCTGCGGCCCAAGGAAATGGAGCGCCAGTGTATTGAGAACTTTGACGGCTGGGCAGCGGTCTTCGCCAAAAAGACGACCGACTTTGAATTTTCGGTCACTAATGAGATCATCGCCAAGGAGCGCTTTCGCCATTTTATCAAGGTGCCGGAACTGGCGCTTTTCTATAATGAGATCACGGACTATAAGACCGCAAAACACATTGCGCTGGATAAACCTGTGTTGGACGAACACTTGATTAATATCCCGCCGACACCCGAACAGACCGATTTTATAAAAAGGTTGATGCAGTTCGCTAAGGATGGGGACGCGACACTGATCGGGCGGCCGCCATTGACGGACGATGAGGATAAGGGCCGGATGTTGATCGCCACGAATTACGCGAAAAAGATGGCTGCAGATATGCGGCTGATCGACCCGTACAAATATGAGGATCACCCGGACCTCAAGGTCAATGTCTGCGCACGGAAGCTGGTTGAGCTCTACCGGGACAGCCATGCCTATCGCGGTACCCAGATCGTATTCTGCGATATCGGTACCCCGAAACCTGATGCTTTTAATATCTATGATGCGCTGAAGGATAAGCTGGTCAATGACATGGACATCCCGGCTAACCAGATCACTTTCATCCATGACTGGACCGATAAGCAGAAACCGGAGCTTTTCAAAAAGATGAACAGGGGCGAGATCCGTATCCTGATCGGTAGCACCGAAAAAGCAGGCACGGGCTTGAACGTACAGGAACGGGTGATCGCCATGCACCATCTGGATATTCCCTGGAAACCCAGCGAACTGGAACAGCGTAACGGCCGTGGGGCCAGGCAGGGCAATAAACTTGCGAAAACCAATTACGGCAACCAGGTCCGGAATTATATCTACGCTGTCGAGCAGTCCCTGGACAACTACAAGTTCAACCTGCTCAAGAACAAGCAAACCTTTATCTCGCAAATGAAGAACTGCGAGCTGAACGTGCGTACCATCGACGAGGGTTCGATCGATGAAAAGAGCGGGATGAATTTTTCGGAGTATATCGCCATCCTTTCCGGCGACACGACTTTATTGGAAAAAACAAAGCTGGAGAAAAAGATCGCGGTGACCGAGAGCCTGAAAACGGCGCATTTCCGGGAGATCGTCCGGGTGCGCTACCAGGTAGAAGGCCTGGAAAAGGATCAGACCACCCATCATGCTACGCTGAAAGCACTGCAAAAGGACCAGCAACTCTACCATAGTCAATTGAAAACCGATAAGGATGGCAGCAAATTAAACCATGTACTGCTAAAGGAGTTGCAAAGCGCGGATGCGAAAGCAATCGGCAATTACCTGATCCGGCTATACCGCGCCTGGAAACCCAAAACCAACGCCGATAACCCGAAGGAACTGGGCGAGCTCTACGGCTTTCGCTTATGTATCCGCCACGAAAACGTATTAGGGAGCCTGGATGGGCGGACAGGCGGTGAAGCTTACAATAGTTTGTATGCGGAACGGCCCGATGGGACAGTCAAATACACCTTCAATTCCGGCGCGCCAAACACCGATAATCCTAAACTGGCAGCAAGGTATTTTTTGAATGCCATTGATAAGGTTGACCACCTGGTGGAGAAATACCAAAAAGAAATCAGGGAAAATGAGGCGCAGCTGCCACAGCTCAAGGCGATGCTGGACAGGCCTTTTGAAAAAGAACACGAATTGCAGCAAATGCGGGCAGCACTGTCGCGGCTGGAACAGGAGATCGCGCAAAAAATCCGGGAAAAACAGGAACAGCAGCAGCGTGGGGAGCAGCCGGAAATGGAATTCGCTGCCGGTGAAGCAAAAAATGAAAAAGCCGGCGAGGCTCTCCAGGCAATGGAACCGGTGAGCCACGACCATAGCATATCCATAGAAAAGCGATCGTCAATTCATAGCAGGCAGCCGGTCGCAGAACCGGTTAACGGGTCGCTTAAAAGAACGAAAGGGGTAAAAATATGAACAACAGCATCTATTATATCAATAAGGGGATCAATAAAAGCATCGAGTTCCGGGGTTTGCGGGCGCAATATATCTGGTATTTCGGCGGCATGGTGGTCATTCTGATGGTACTTTTCGCCGTCCTGTATATTGCGGGAACCAATGCCTATATCTGCATGACCCTGGTCGGGGGCGCGGCGGTTTCGGGAAGCACCCGGCTGTTCGCGCTCTCCCATAAATACGGTGAGCATGGTTTAATGAAAGCTTTAGCACAAAAGCGGGTACCGAAAGTGCTGAAGTCTTATACCCGCAGAAATTTCCAACACTTAACAATCAGGGAGGCGAAGCCATGAGAACAGGACCAATACCCTATATGACGATCGAGGGGACAGTATTCGAAGTGGATATTGAAAGGCAGGTATTAATAGAACGTGCCAATTCCGCAAACACGATTTCCTTTATTGACGAGATGGAGGATAAAGGAACTTATTATAGCCTGGTCTATGACCTGGAGCGCAAACGCGCCTATGACAAAACCAATGGTTTTTACGAAAGCGAAGACTGGACAGCGGTAAAGGTGCCGATGCTGATCGAACTTGACCCGGAAGGCATGGCTAAAAAATACGGTTATACCGTGGAACAATTAGAAGGCAAAACGGATATGGAGGTTATCGTCGACCAGCAATTACTGGCCAAACGGCTTCATGGCGCGCTGCCAACGATCGATATCTGCGGCAGCCTGTTTTACATTGATGTGCGGTTACAGGAGTTAAGGGCGGTTGATGAACACTGGACCCGGATCGATCTGAAGACTTTGGGTATTTCCACGGAGAATGGCCGTTACCAGGCCTTTTACCACCCCGGCTCACGGGAGGTGGCCGATATCGACACTGGACTGACCCGTTTGCCGGAAGGCGTGGTGTTGGTCGAGATACCGCATGACCTGGAGCTGGATCCTGTCGCGGTAGGGCGGCAGCACGACCTGGATCAGAACACCCTGCTCCGGCAATACCCCATACAAAAGGAATTGAAAGCGGAAGTAGTCCCGCTTAGCGCGACTATGCTGCCGGGGCTTGTCCGGCGCAATCTGGAAAAATTACAGCAGCAACACGGGGATAACGCCAGGCGCGCGAAGCCGGGGAAACGCCAGCGGTTGTAGTTCGCTTTTTAAAATGATACGATCTGCCGGTGAGGGAAAAAATAAAGACCCAATTTCTTCCTCACCAGCTAAAAACTATAGGAATGAATCACATGGAAAAAGAGTTAAAAGATATACTGCCGGTCATGGGCATCGAGCATGATTGTATCCTGTCGAAACAGGGGGATATCACCATAGCGTTCAAGGTCGATCTGCCCGAACTGTTCACACTTTCGGATGAGGATTACGAGACCCTGCACCAGGCCTGGGTCAAAGCGGTCAGGGTATTACCGAAAAATAGTATCCTGCACAAACAGGACTGGTTCATTGAGCGGGCGTATCAGCCGGCTAAGGCCGGTGAAGAACCCGGCTTCCTGAAAAAAGCGAGTGACCGTTATTTCAGGGGCAGGCCATACCTTCAGCATGACTGCTACGTGCTATTGACCCGGAAACCATCAGGCCGGAAACCATCCAGTTCGCTGTTCTCCAATTTGATACGGCCTGCTTTGGTGCCACAGGATACCTTAAGTGCCAACGAACTGCGGGTATTCCTCGACCTGGCGATGCAGTTCAAGCGCCTGCTGGAGGACAGCCGTTTGATCCGATTGACCCGCATCGATGCCGGCGGCTTACAAAGCCAGGCCAAAAAGAGCGGCATTATTGAACGCTATTGCTATCTTGTTGATCGGGAAGACCACATCTTATATGAAGATATCCGGTTCGATGAGGGTATCCATATCGGCGACCGGCAGGTGGCGCTGTATACTTTAGGTGATGCGGAGAACCTGCCGGGCATGTGCGGTTCGCGGATGACCTATGAGGCTTATTCTACCGACAAGACCAAGTTCCCGGTCAGTTTCGCTGCGGGTTTAGGGCTCTTATTGCCCTGCAACCATATTTACAACCAATACATTCTGGTGGGAGACGCGCAGGCGACGCTCAAACAGCTGGAGAAGAAACGTTTGCGCCTGCAATCCCTTTCGGCTTATTCGCGGGAGAATATGATCAGCCTGGACGCGACGAACGCGTTCCTGAACGAAGCCATCAGCCAAGGGAGGCTGCCGGTCAAGGCGCATTTTAATGTGCTGGTCTGGTCGGATGATGTTACGCAATTCAAAGATGCCAGGAACCAGGTGGCTTCGGCGCTCGCGGCGATGGATGCCGCAGCGAAGCCGGAGACCGCCGGTGCGGCACAGATCTGGTGGGCCGGTATCCCGGGGAACGCGTCGGACTTCCCGCTGAACGATACCTTCGACACTTTCGCCGAACAGGCCTGCTGCTTTCTGTCGATGGAGAGCAATTATCAGAGCGCGCCGGAATCAGAAGGTATCCGTTTCTGTGACCGCGGCGGCACTCCGGTCTTTGTTGACCTCTATGATGAACCCCGTAAAAAGGGGATCACTTCGAATATGGGCACGCTGGTGATCGGAACATCCGGTGGCGGTAAATCGGTCACCCTGAATCATATTTTACGCAGCCTGTTCGACCAGGGGGCGCATCACCTGATCATCGATATCGGCGGCAGCTATTTAGGGCTCTGCGAACTGGTACAAGGTCATTATTTTACGTACACGGAAGAAAAACCGATCCGGTTCAACCCTTTTTATTTGGCGAAAGGGGAAGTCCTGGATACCGAAAAGAAGGAAAGTTTAAAAGCCTTGCTCATCTCGCTTTGGAAGGAAGAGAACGAGAGTTTCAACAGATCGGAATATGTGGCGCTTTCCAATGCGTTGCAGGGATATTATCAGCATTTAGCTGCCGGCGGCGCCTTGTTCCCTTGTTTCGACACTTTTTATGAGTACCTGGAGACCCGCTATGTGGAGGTATTGAAAGGGCACAAAGTGAAGGAACGAAATTTTGACATGGACAATTTCCTGTACGTGTTGCGGCCTTACTATAAAGGCGGGGAATTCGATTACCTGCTCAACGGCAGGGAAAACCTCGACCTGCTGAACCAGCCCTTTATTGTCATTGAGCTGGATAATATCAAGGACCACCCGATCCTGTTCCCGGTGGTGACGCTGGTGATCATGGAACTGTTCATTTCCAAGATGCGCAAGTTGAAGGGTGTGCGTAAAGTATTGACCATCGACGAGGCGTGGAAGGCCATCGCCAAAGCAGGTATGGCAGAATTCGTGCGCTACGCCTTTAAGACCATCCGGAAATTTAACGGAATACCTATCGTGGCCACGCAGGAACTCGAGGATGTGATCAACTCACCGATCATCAAGGACGCGATCATCAACAATGCCGACGTGAAGATCCTGATGGATATGCGCAAGTTCCAGGGGAAGATCGAAAAACTCACCGATGTGCTGGGCATGAGCGAAAAAGCTAAGACCATCCTTTTATCGGTGAATAAGGATAACCGAGAACTCTTCATCGACCTTGGCGGGCAGCAGATGAAGGTGTTTAAAAATGAGCTCTGCAAGGAAGAATACTATGCCTATACCACCGAAGGGAAAGAAAGGGTGGTCGTGCGTGAATACGCCGAAAAATACGGCAGCATGGAGAAGGGCATCGAAATGCTGGTCCAGGATAAAACAAACAACAAAACAGATAAGGAGGAGAACAGATGAAAAAGCAACAGGTATTAGACAGTTTATGGAGCGCCCTTCGCGCGGCCCTGCAATATTGGAACGACCAGGCAGCCAGCCAGCAGGCGATGGAACACGTTTACGTTAGAAAATGGCACGAAGACGAGCCAGTGGCTGATTACGCGGTGCAGATCCTGATCAACCCGCATGGCAGCATTTTTAAAGTGACACACCGCCACTTTGTTAACGGCAACCTGCTCAGGGAAGAAAGCTACCTGGCCACTTACGGATGGCACTCTAACGGGCACCTGATCGCCCTGGGCAGGGAACGGTACCTCGTCTTCGATCCGGCACAAAGGCAATTGTATCTCGAGGACTGGCCGGAATCCGGTGAGCGGTCCTTAGAAATTTTCGAAAAACTCTAACATAAAAACCATGAAAAGTCAAGTTAAGATCCTGATCTGCCCGCTCGCGGTCCTGTTTTTTTCCCTAAGCGGTAACGCTGTTTATGCACAGATCCCCGTCGTCAGCTTAGTCACGGCAGCCGTCAAAAAGGTCATTACGGCGCTGGATATCAAAGTGCAGCAATTACAGAACCAGACCATCGCCCTGCAAAACGCGGAGGCCTCGCTGGAAAACAACTTGCACCTGAACAGCCTGAACGATATTTCAGGGTGGTTGAATAAAGAGCGCAGCCTGTATAGCGATTATTACCAGGAACTGGCGAAAGTTAAAACCATCATCAGTGGCTATGACGAGGTACGAAAGATCGTCAGTAAGCAAAGGCAGTTGCTCGATGAATACCACCAGGCCAGTACGCTTTTTCACCGCGACAGCCACTTTTCAGCGGCGGAGATGAATGCCATGGAAAAAATTTACAGCGGCATCCTGCAGGAAAGCGCACGCAACCTGGATGAGGTGATGCTGGCGGTCAATTCCTTCCAAACGCAGATGGATGACGCAGAACGGATAAGTATGGTGCACCATGCATCGTCGGGTATGCAGACCAACCTCGATCATTTGCGGCAATACAATAACCAGAATGTCACCCTCAGCCTTGAACGGGCTAAGGATGACCTGGACCGGCAAGCTGTCAAACAGATGTATGGAATCAATTAGGGGAAAGATCACACCTTAAAGCTAATCAATATTAACGTCAAAACATATACCATGAAAACTCTCAAAAGCGCCTTGATATATTTTTCCCTCACCTGTCTCTTTGCCATAGGTAGCAACGCCCAGGGCATCTTTAACCAACAGTCGTCAAAGACCAACCTGATGCTTGCCCAGATCGCAGGTTATCAAACCTATCTGCAGGAGATCAAAACAGGCTATCATATCGCGGAAAGCGGGTTGAACACTGTCCATGAACTCAAAGGTGGTACCTTCGATCTGCATGCGGCCTATTTCAATTCCCTGCAACAGGTGAACCCAGCCATTAAAAACAACCCGAAAGCCAAAGCGGTAGCCGACCTGCAGCAGCAGATCATTACCCTGTTCACCGCCGAACTATCCTGGCAGCAAAAACAGCAAATACTCAGCCCGCAGGAGATCGCCTATATCAAGGCTGTTTATCAGAACCTGCTGGGCAAGTGCAAGACGGACATCGCAGAATTGAACGATGTCCTGACACCCGGAAAAATGCAGATGACGGACCACCAGCGGCTCGACAGGGTAGATCATGTGTATGCCGCTATGCAGGATAAGCAGGCCTTCGCTTCTTCGTTTACCAGCCATTGCCGGCAAATGGCGACCGACCGGAAAAGGGCCAGGCTGGATAATGAGCAGCTTAAAAAATTATACGGGATCGGGTAAACCTGTTGGCCGGTGAGGGAAAAAATAAAAAGGCGATGGTTTAGGCCTATCGGTTAGTCTGTTTTTCTTCTTTTATCGAACAGATCAAAAACATTAACAAGCATTATTATGAAAAAGAAAGTCATCATTATTTGCATTGGCTTACTGACGGCGGGAATGTTCCCCCGTACCGGAAAAGCCCAATCCATCGCCCAGTTGACGGAGCAACTGGCGCTGGACTATCAGAAACTCGCCGGGTTGAAAAGTATCCTTTCTCAAATGTATACGGGGTACGAAGTTCTAAGCAAAGGTTACCACACTGTCAAAGATGTGTCGCAGGGTAATTTCAGCCTTCACGAAGCATTCCTGGACGGCTTGCTCATCGTCAGCCCGGCAGTCCGGAAATACCCCAGGGTCGCGGATATTATCAATGATCAGAGCGCAATGATCAGCGAGTACCATTCGGCGTATGCCGGTTTCCGGCAGGACAAGCATTTCAGCCCGGATGAGGTGAGCTATATGCTCACTGTTTACAATAACCTGGTGAGCGCCAGCCTGAAAAACCTCGACGACCTTTCGATGGTCATGAGCGACAGCAAGATGCGCATGAGTGACGCGGAGCGACTGGCCGCGATCGACCGCATTTACACAGGCGGGCATGGACAGCTGGCCTTCCTGCGCAGCTTTAATGACCGCAATTACCGGGTGGCGGTACAGCGGGCAAGGGACGCGGGTGATCAGCGAGACATCAAAAATTTATATGGTATTAATTAAACGAAAGCCATGAAAAGAAAAACCACTATCCCAATCCTAACGATAGCCCTGCTTGTTTGCTCACCCGCTATCGCCCGTGCACAGGGCGTCGCCGATGACATCCACAGTTTGCAGGGGATATTGAATAGCCTTTATAACCAGATGATCCCGATGTGCTCCGGTATGATCGGGGTCGCCAGGGGTATTGCGGGTTTCGCGACGCTGTGGTATATCGCTGCCCGGGTCTGGAAACATATGGCATCAGCTGAACCCGTAGATATTTACCCTTTATTGCGGCCGTTCGCGATCGGGTTCTGCATCCTGGTCTTCCCGTCCGTATTGTCACTCATGAACGGTGTATTACAGCCTGTAGTGACAGCAACCCAAAGCATGGTCACCAATTCGAACCAGGCGATCGCCGTGATGCTGGACGGTCAGCAAAAAGCACCCGACCCCCAGCAGGGTACGACCAATATGAACGGTGATCCTGACAAGTGGTACCAGTATAGCCACCCGGACGGGACAAGTACGAACGGTACGGCGGCGACGACCAATATGGCAGACCAGTTCTCGGGCTGGGGCTGGAAGAACATGATCAAAAAAGCGATCGCCGAACTATTGAACGTCCTGTTCGAAGCTGCAGCGCTGTGCATTGACACGATCAGGACGTTCAAACTCATCGTGCTGGCCATACTAGGGCCGCTGTGTTTCGGCTTCTCGGTTTTCGACGGGTTCCAGCACACCTTGAAACAGTGGATCGCAAGGTATGTCAATGTGTTCATGTGGCTGCCTGTGGCGAATATTTTCGGGGCGATCATCGCGAAGATCCAGGAGAACATGATCCGGTTACAGCAATCCGGCAACCTCCAGGGAAACGAGTTTGGCAATTCCAATACGGCCTATCTCATTTTTATGGTCATCGGTATCGTTGGTTATTTTACCGTACCGAGTATCGCGGGCTATATCGTGAATGTCGGCGGGCACGCTTTATTCAATAAGACCAGCGCGCTGGCTTCGATGGCCACGACCTATGTCGGCGGGTTGATCATGCAGAACATGACCCAAACACCGCCACCAAAGGACCCTGCCGGAAGCGCAGGCGGACAGGATCCGATGCGTGGAAAACTATCAGGGAAAACCTGAGGCTGAACAGGGTGCAGGTGAGGGAAAAAGAAGGTTCAAAGTTCGTCAAAGGTCGCCACGAAAGTTGCTGCCATACCCGTTTATTTTTTCCCTCACCGGCAATAATTCATTGATACGACAAACAAGGTTGGTGAAACAGATCAAAAAGGAGAAAAAATCATGTTCAAGAAATTAAGAAATATCGAGACCGCATTCCAGCATGTCCGGGGATTTACGATCGCGGTCGTAGCCGGCAGCTTCCTGATCGTATGTTATACGGTCTATCAGTGCAGGAGCCTGATCTCGGCGATACAGCAAAAAGTTTACATCCTGTACGATGGCAAGGTGCTGGAGGCTGTCGCAGCGGACCGAAAGGATAATGTGGCCGTCGAGGCCCGTGACCATGTCCGGACATTCCACCAGTTATTTTTCACGCTTGACCCGGATGATAAAGTTATCCGGGCTAATCTCAGCAAAGCGCTTTACCTCGCAGACGGATCTGCCAAGAAGGAATATGATAACCTGACGGAGAGCGGGTATTACGCGAACATTATCGCA
Source organism: Mucilaginibacter rivuli (assembly GCF_019391655.1). Classification (GTDB taxonomy): domain Bacteria; phylum Bacteroidota; class Bacteroidia; order Sphingobacteriales; family Sphingobacteriaceae; genus Mucilaginibacter; species Mucilaginibacter rivuli. Next base: position 96,285 of record NZ_JAHXPQ010000002.1, read on the forward strand.
GGAAATATCAGCCAGCAGATCCAGGTGGACAGCGTGTCGGTCGACCTGCGATCCTATCCCTACGCCTTTCGCTGCTATGCTACGCAAAGCATCATCCGAACGACGAGCACGGTCACGCGGAGCCTGATCACAGAGGGGGACTTGCGGAATGTTTCCCGGAGTGATAACAACCCGCACGGGTTTTTAATCGAGCGCTGGACGACGGTAGAAAACAAGGACATGAAAGTGATCAATCGTTAACCCCGGCCCTATTTATTTTTTCCGTCCCCGGGAATTTGCCGGGTTACGATAACGAATCATTCAAAAACAAACAAAAGAAACCATGAAAACAACAATGCTTACCCCCAAAATGGAGCGCCAACGTAAAATGATGTTGGTGCTGCCACTGATTGTGATCCCTTTCCTGATGCTGCTTTTCTGGGCGCTCGGTGGCGGCAAAGGAAACCAGGTCAGCGCCAAAGCCGGCCAAAAAGGTTTTAACAGCAGCTTGCCCGATGCCAAACTGAAGGATAACAGCGCGCTGAACAAAATGAGCTATTATGATAAGGCGGCGCAGGACTCGGACAAGCTGAAGCAGCAAATGAAAACCGATCCCTATTATCACCCAAAAGCGGATACAGATACAGCGGGACTGTATTTTCCCCGGCTGAATCCAACCCTTAGGGGAAGTGCTTTGCCCGGGTCGATACATTCCTCCAGGTTGATCGGCGCCGGTACTGACCCTGCCGCAAACGAAGCGAAAGTTTACCAAAAGCTGGCCGAACTGCAAACGACGATCAATAAGCCTGCACTGGAAAACAAACCTGTGACGCAGGTTGCTGCGGACTACAGCAGCCCGCTGAAGAACCCGGTCGTATCCGAAGATCCGCAATTGAAGCAAATGAACAACCTGCTGGAAAAGATCCTCGATATCCAGCACCCGGAAAGGGTGAAAGAAAAGAGTGTCGGGGATAGCGCAGCGGTGGCCACGAAATTTAAGGCGATCCCCGCAATCGTTGACGGCAAGCAAAAGATCACTGAAGGCAGCGTGGTGCGTATTAAAATTCTGGATACGGTCACGCTAAGCGGGCAACTGATCCCCAAGGGCCAGTTGATCTATGGTAAAGGAATGCTGTATAACCAGCGCCTGACGCTCAACCTCAAGATTATCCGAATCGGTAACACGATACTGCCTGTCGACCTCACTGTGTACGATAGGAACGACGGTCTCGAGGGCATCGATGTCCCGGAAGCGGTTACGGGGGACGCGATGAAAGACGGGGCGGCTAGTGGTGTACAGGGCGTGGAATTCATGAGCCTCGACCCGTCGGTGACCGCACAGCTCGCCGGTGCGGGGTTGAATACCGCCAAAGGGCTTTTTTCAAAAAAAGTGAAACGCATCAAAGCCAAGCTGAAGGATGGCCACCCTTTATTGCTTAGGGTGAACAAAAACAACAGCTTTATACCGGGCCGATGAGATCTTAGGCCCGGAAATATCCCGGCTGCTTTATAACGAAAAATTAACCATTAACATTTAAAGATCATGAATGAACAAAGCTATGATTATGTAAAGAACCAGTTGCTTTACATGGGTTTCGGCGAAGAGATCGCCCAACCGTTGAAAGAGAAAATGGAGCAGGGGCTGAAAGAATTCTCTTTGCCCCATACCCGTCAGTTCGGCAAAGATCAGACTGACAGCGTGTTGTATTTTTCCAAAGGGGATGACCAGCAAAAGGACCTGACATTTTTTAACCGCTTCGACGTGACGCTGAAGCAGGGGGGGAAAGAAGACCTGAAGCAGACCTTTTTTGTCGGCCAGCAATACAATTATACCTTGCAGGAAAGGTACAACATGATGGACGGGCGCTTTGCTTACCGGGAACAGCCCAAGGTAGAACCAAAGGAGGTGAATGGGGAGATCAAAATGGTACCAACAGGGGATACCTACCTGGGCTGGAAGGGCCTTAATTTTAAGGAGAGCGATGAATACGGCAATTTCCTGCCGAAGACGATGTTCTGGAACCACGAAAAGGAGCTGAACAGGTACCCGGTCAAAGAACTGGCGGAACCATATGATAAAGCCCGTTTACTGGCTTCGATGCAAAAAGGCAATAAGGTTAATGTAACGGTCATGAAAGGGGAGGAGGAGGTCAAAGCGACCGTGGCTGCCAATCCACGCATGCAACGATTCGACTTTTACGATAGCAACGGCCAGAGCCTGATCGTCAAACCGGTTGAAAAGCAAAAGCTGGCACAAACGGAAAACCAAGGGCAGGCGCAAGGCAAACAGGATGGCGCAAAGCAGCAGCAACAGGTATCCCCAGGGCCGGACCAAAAGGAGCAAAGCCAACAAGCCGATAAAAAGGAAAGCCAAAAAGCCGGAGTCGGCGACGAGCAAAAGGCCAATTTAGCAAAGGCCAGGAAACCGGGCATCCGCGTTTAAAGGAGGTCTACCCGTGGAAAAATTCAGGCCATTATCGGGATTTTTTGAAGCCATCAGCAATGATGCCCGCATCAGTGTCGCCCATATTGGGTTGTACGCGGTGCTGCTCCACTGCTGGCAGGAGCAAGGTTTCGAAAATCCAGTGATGGCTTTTAGCCACGAGATCATGGAAAAGGCGAAAATCTCAGCCCGGGCGACCTACCTGAAATGCTTACACGACCTGAACGAGATGGGCTATATCCGTTACGAACGTTCTTATAAGCGGAATAACCGCAGCAAAGTTTTCTTAAACGTTAAATGCGGTTAATTTTTTTCCTCAGCAGCTGATTTTTTGAAGGTAATGACCATGGAAAAGATAACTTTCGAACAACTTCCGGACGCGGTTGCATTACTTTTAGAGAAAGTTGAACGTATTGAGCATTTGCTAACCGGGCAATCTCAGTGTCAGTCCGAAGATCTGCTGACAATAAAGCAGGCCGCTGACTTTCTTGACCTTGCCGTACCAACGCTGTACAGTAAGGTTTGCCGAAACGAAGTGCCGGTCAACAAAAGGGGCAAGCGGCTCTATTTTTACAAATCGGAACTGACTGACTGGGTAAAAGGGGGACGAAGGGACACTGCTTTAGAAATGATAAAAAAAATGGACTTTAAACACAGTGTCAGACGGAGAAAACCTTAAAAAAGCTGAGTTTGAAACGATGCCTATCTCCCATAATCGGCCCTGTTTAAGCCCTCAAGTTAAAGAGTTGTTCAACCATTGCATAAGCGCATTAAAAGAAGAGGCCATCAACATGATCGCCTCTTCTTTTAAATAATATAACAACTTAAAACCTCTTTTTTGCTTTGCTATTGGGTATAAGGAATTTTTGGGTAGTTTTTTTTGATTTTTTATCAGTAACCATTTGGCCGAATATTTTTTTCTGATCCGGGGTCAGCAACACATCAACCTGGTTATTGGCATCTTCATCGGCCTGTTTTATCACACTTCCCGCTTCGGGTAATCCCTTGCCATCCGCAATTTTAGTATCCCGTTCCGCAAAAATGGCGGTAATCTTTTGCACCTGTTCATCGGTTAGGTCAAGCTTTTTTTTCAGGGCCTTACATTCTTTGGCTGCCTGCTCCTGAGGGGTTTGTTTGACCCTGGCTGTTTGCTGCGCATGCGATATTGTCGTCAAGCTACTTACGATAAATAATACGGTAATAATTTTCTTCATCGTTGATGTATCTGTTTGTTTAATATGGGTGTCGTTTAAATGTTTCATAGCGTCATGCTCAGATAGTTTTAAACATTGCTCTTTTGTAATTCCGGTATTTAATATTTTCATTTCCGGTTTTATCCATTCTTCTTTGTCGCTCATTGTAACTTAATATTAATATTTAAAGTTTAGGTTCTGACTATTAACTATTACAGCAAACCGGTGTTTATTTGTTAAACATTTTCAATTTTATCCCAAACTCAAAAGTGTTGTTGGCATAAACACTTAGCGGGCCTGTATTGTTACTATAAGCTGCCATGATATCCATCGCTGCCAGGTTTACCCCAAAGGTGATGGTAAAACTCTTATTGGTATGATACATTCCACCAAAGTTGATGTTATAGTCGTTCATCGTCATCTGCGCTCCGGCATCCAGGATGTTGTCAAAACCTTTAACTCCCCGATACGCAATCTTGGGTTCCAGGGTGTAATTACTGATGCCGTTGTCAGCATGAATTTTGTAGCTTAATGCGGTAAAGAAAGTTGCCCGGTCAACCTCAAGGTTATTGTTGTTGTCATTGCTGAAGAACAAGGTCTTCATATTCGGCAGCGCTGCCTGAGCGGTAAACTTCCGGCCGGTGTATGATATCCCAAAGTCGCCGTCAACGTAAATACTGCGCTGATTAAAGTTCTGCACGGCCACATCACCCTGGTCGCCGTTCACTTTCGTATAATCGATATAGGTATCGTTTATACCTAACGATAAACCGAAGCTTAGCTTATCATCTTTATCGCTCAATGGCAGGTGATAGGCATAGGTACCCATTACCCTTGTACGATTGATCAACCCGGCATTGTCGCCACTGACATTCAAACCGAGGCCTACATTATTTCCCGAGTTATAATCCGCAGTGAAATTCTGCAGCTTAGGACCTCCGGGCACGCTTGTCCATTGTTGCTGATAACCCAGGTTGATATTCAGGCCTTGCTCCATACCTGCCATTGCCGGGTTAGCCAGGTACTGATTTTGGTAATACATGGTTTGCATGCCGGTTAATTGGGCGCTTGCCTGCTGGATACCTAGAATAAGCACCATACATAGTATGCTAACTATGGCGATCTTATTTATGCTGATATAATTTGTCATGTCTTTGCTCTTTATTCTTTTATCTTTACTCATAAACTATCGCTGTCTAAGTATGGTTACAAAACCTTTTAGCGGCGCATCCCCCGTACCCAAGTCAATCACATAATAATACGTTCCTTCAGCCAATGGCGATCCCTGGAAGGTTCCGGTCCAGTCATTGGTATAGGTGTTTTTGGTATATATCACACGCCCGGCCCTATCGTAAATGGTCACTTTATTATTCGGGTACGATTGTATATCCTTCACTATCCAGGCATCGTTCTTACCATCGCCGTTAGGTGACAGGATATTGTTTGGCTTGATGGCATCCGGTGCTGTTGCCCTGTGCACAGTAAGCGTATAAGTCAGTTTGGTAATACCATCCTGCGCGGTTGTAAATACGGTAATGATATTATCGCCGACCAGCAGGTTGATCAAACCGCTCTGGTTAGCATTTGCTGCCGGTTGTCCGTTGATCAGAATGCTTGCTGTTGCATCGGCCAATGTTGGCGTAACCGCAAACTGGCTCACCGTATTGTCAACCAGCGTAGTATATACATAAGTCGATGGTGCAAAGGCCGGGGCAAGTATACCGTTACTGATGGTCAGATTAGCCAAATTCGCGTTGCTGGATGGCGCACGGGTTACTGTGGTGGTATAGGTGATTACCGTTGTACCATTTTGTGCGGTTACGAGCGTAGTAATGATATTCGGACCAACCACCAATGGTATATTTTGCGAGGTAGTGCCGCTGATTACGATTACACCATTCACTTTTACAGTAGATGTAGGATCGGCGGTGGTTGGGGTTAAGGTAATTGATGCGACCGCGTTCGATACGCTTGCAGTGTAGCTTGTTGTCGCTTGGGCAAATACCGGGCTCAAGCTACCGGCGCTGACAGTTAGGTTAGCCAGGCTGGCGTTCCCTGATGCCGTTACTGTTAAGGTACCCGGTGTATAGCTGATGCTATAGTTTGGCGATGATGCTCCGCTTACTGTAATGGGGTAGGTGCCAACCTGCGAGGTCAATGTTGCCGTAGTTGTCAATGTTGACTGTGTAGTTAAGCTGCTGTTGGTATCACCATTCACAAAACCGATATAGGCTGCTGTTAATGCCGGGTTAGCAGTATTGATGACCTTGGTTTGGTTATTGGCCACTATGATCAACGCTGCAGGGCTTACCGTTAACACACCTGCTGTATAACTAAAAGCATAGTTATTGCTTGCCGCGCCGCTTACTGTTACCGGGTAAGTGCCTACCCCGCTGCCGGTTACCGACGTGGTTGTAATAATTGGCTGGGCAGTTAAACTGGCATTCGTATCGCCGTTTACAAATCCGGTATAGGTTACCCCCAATGTTGGGTTAGGAGCGCCGTACACTTTAGTGGCATTGCTTGCCGCAATGGTCAGTGTTGCCTGGGTAATTGTTAATATACCTGCTGTATAGCTGATGCTATAGTTATTGCTTGCCGCGCCGCTTACTGTTACCGGGTAAGTGCCTACCCCGCTGCCGGTTACCGCCGTGGTTGTAATAATTGGCTGGGCGGTTAAGCTGCCATTCGTGTCTCCGTTTACAAAACCGGTATAGGTTACCCCCAATGTTGGGTTAGCAGCGCCGTACACTTTAGTGGCATTGCTTGCCGCGATGGTCAGTGTTGCCTGGGTAATTGTTAATGTACCTGCTGCATAGCTGATGTTATAGTTGTTACTTGCCGCGCCGCTTGCGGTAATCGGGTAGGTACCCGCCGCGCTGCCGGTTACCGCTGTGGTTGTAATGGTTGGCTGAACGGTTAAACTGACATTCGTATCGCCGTTCACAAAGCCGGTATAGGTCGCTCCTAATGTTGGATTGGTTGCGCCGTATACTTTGATGGCATTACTTGCCACGATCGTAAGTGTGGCTTGGCTAACGGTTAATGTGCCTGTGGTATAGCTGATGCTATAGTTATTACTTGCCGCGCCGCCTACTGTGATCGGGTATGTTCCGACGGCGCTGCTTCCTACCGCTGTCGTTGCAACAGTCGGCTGCGTGGTCAGACTGCTATTCGTATCACCGTTCACGAAACCGCTATAGGTGACCGCCAAAGTTGGGTTGGCAGCACCGTATACTTTGGTGGCGTTGCTTGCCGCTATGGATAAGCTTGCCTGGGTAACGGTTAAAATAGCCGCTGAATAGCTGATGCTATAGTTATTACTTGCCGCGCCGCTTGCCGTGATCGGATAGGTACCCGCCGCGCTGCCTGTTACAGCCGTTGTGCTGATGATTGGCTGAGTGGTTAAGTTGGTATTCGTATCTCCGTTTACAAAACCGGTATAGGTTACCGCCAAGGTTGGGTTAGCTGCACCGTATATCTTAGTGGCATTTCTTGTCGCTATGGTTAAGCTTGCCTGGGTAACTGTTAATGTACCTGCGGTATAGCTGATGGTATAGTTATTACTCGTCGCTCCACTTGCGGTGATTGGGTAAGTACCCGCCGCACTGCCTGTTACAGCCGTGGTTGTAATGGTTGGTTGTGCAGTCAAACTGGTATTGGTATCGCCATTCACAAAACCGCTATACGTCACTGCCAGTGTTGGGTTAGCAGCGCCGTACGTTTTTAACGCATTGCTCGCAGCAATGGTTAAAGCAGTTTTGTTTACTGTTAATGTACCTGCGGTATAGCTGATGCTATAGTTATTACTGGCCGCTCCGCTCGCGGCGATCGGGTAAGTACCCGCCGCACTGCCTGTTACCGCAGTTGTGCTTATAGTTGGCTGAGAGGTTAAGCTGGCATTCGTATCGCCGTTTACAAAACCGCTATAACTGGCTGTTAAAGCAGGATTAATGGCGCCATAGTTCTTACTTTGATTATCCGCAGTAATGGATAATGCTGCTTTATTTACTGTTAAAGCCTGTGCTACCGGCGTAGCGGCGGCATAAGTGGCATCCCCAATTTGTGATGCCGTGATATTCGTACTGCCTGCCCCTACCACATGGATCAGCCCGCCTGCTGTAATGGTGGCTACTGCTGTATTACTACTGGCATAGGTAATGGCAATACCTGTATTCGTGCTGGCAGCACCCGGCGCAAAATCAACTGCACCATAGGTTACGGGTGTTAACGCATTAAAGGTAATGGTTTGCGGTATATTCTGCCGGGTTACCGATAAGGTATAAGTATTGGTTGCACCGTTTTGAGCAGTTACCATAATACTGATCGAATTAGTGCCCAAACTCAGTGGTATACTGCCCGAAGTGCCGCCGCTGGTTACCGTTGTGCCGTTTACAGTTACAGTGGCGGTAGCATCAGCCGTAGTTGGTGTAAGGGTTATCGAACTTGTTGAGCCGCTTACTATAGCGGTATAGCTGTTGGTAGCCGCTGCAAACGAAGGTGATAGTGTACCACTGCTGGTTATCAGGTTAGACAAATTATTATTGGATGACGCTGCTCTGGTTACGGTTACGGTATAAGTTCCGGTTGTGGTACCATCCTGTGCAGTCACAACTGCGGTAATGGTATTTGTACCTACATTCAGGCTGATGCTGCCCGAAGCGGTACCGCTTGTTACGGTTGTACCGTTTACTTTTACGGTGGCGTTAGCCTGGTTTACCGTTGGGGTAAGGGTTAATATTGTGGTAGCGTTACTTACCGATGCGGTATAGCTGGTGGTGCCTGCTGCAAAGCTTGGGCTTAATGAACCTGCACTTATTGCTAATCCAGACAGGGTCGGATCACTTGATACTGCCCTGGTTACCGTAATGGTATAAGTGCTCACGTTGATCCCGTTTTGCGCTGTAACTACCGTAGTGATAGTATTTGCTCCTACCGACAATGCAATACTGCCCGAAGCCGAACCACTGGCTACCGTCGTGCCGTTTACCGTTACTGTTGAAGCAGCATCCGTTACAGTTGGGCTAACCGTAATACTAGTAGTAGTGTTATTTACCGATGTGGTATAGCTGGTGGTGCCCGATGCGAAACCCGGACTTAACGTGCCTGTGCTTAGGGCCAAGTTATTTAATGTAGAAACCGATGACAAGGAAGATTTTGTGACGACTACGGTATAGGTATTGGTCGTCGTACCATCCTGTGCTGTTACGACAATGGTAACTGTATTCGATCCGGTATTCATTGTAATATTGCCCGAGGCTGTGCCGCTGGTTACTATCGTACCGTTTACTTTTACCGTGGCGGTTGCATCCGATACCGTTGGGGTTACCGTGATCGAAGGTACGGCGGTAGAAATACCGGTCGCATAGCTGGTAGTGCCTGATGCAAAAGTGGGGGTTAAGGTACCCGTACTCAGTACCAAATTTGATAGTGACGCATTACTTGATGCGGCTCTCGTTACGGTTATTGTATAGGTACCTGTTGTGGTGCCATCCTGTGCAGTTACTATCGTTGTAATGATATTGGTACCTACTGATAATGTGATATTGCCCGAAGCCGAGCCGCTGGTTACCGTTGTCCCATTCACTTTTACAATGGCGTTAGCCTGATTTACGGTTGGGGTAAGCGTTAATGTTGTGACCGTGTTACCTACAGATGCCGTATAGCTGGTCGTACTTGATGCGAAACCGGGGCTTAATGCGCCTGCGCTTATTGCCAATCCCGACAAAGTCGCATCCGATGAAGCCGCACGGGTTACGGTAGTTGTATAAGTTTGCGTAGTTGTGCCATCCTGTGCGGTTACTACGGTAGTGATCGTATTGGTACCAACCGATAATGTGATACTGCCCGAAGCTGAACCGCTGGTTACCGCTGTACCGTTCACTTTTACAGTAGCATTAGCCTGGTTTACCGTAGGGGTAAGGGTTAACGTCGTGGTGGCGTTGCTTACTGTAGCCGTATAGCTGGTCGTACCTGATGCGAAACCCGGGCTTAATGAGCCCGCACTTATTGTCATTGCCGATAAGGTTGCATCGCTTGATGCTGCCCTGGTTACCGTAGTAGTATAAGTATTAGTAGTTATGCCATCCTGAGCGGTGACTACGGTAGTAAGCATATTGGTGCCTACCGATAATGGGATGCTCGCCGAAGCCGACCCGCTGCTTATCGCGGTTCCGTTCACTTTTACGGTGGCGTTAGCCTGGTTCAATGTTGGAATAATTGTTAATGATGTAGTGGTATTAGTTACCGATGCAGTATAGCTGGTGGTGCCCGATGCGAAAGTTGGGTTCAATGTACCTGCACTAATTACCAATCCCGATAAGGTCGCATCGTTTGAAAGCCTTGTTACGGTAGTGGTATACGTATTTGTTGTGGTGCCATCCTGTGCTGTTACTACAGTAGTGATGATGTTGGCACCAACGTTCAAACTGATGCTGCTAGAGGCGCTGCCGCTGGCTACTGTGCTTCCGTTTACTTTTACTGTGGCGTTAGGTTCATTTACCGTTGAGGTAACAGTTATTGTTGTGGTTGCGTTGTTTACCGATGCATTATAGCTGGTGGTGCCTGATATGAAAGCTGGACTTAACGAACCTGCACTTATTGCCATAGCCGATAAAGTCGCGTCGTTTGATGCTGCTCTGGTTACGGTTGTGGTATAGGTATTTGTCGTAGTGCCATCTTGAGCGGTGACTACGATAGTAATCGTATTTGTACCGACATTCAGGCTAATATTGCCTGAAGCCGAACCGCTGGTAACTGATGTGCCGTTTACTTTTACAGCCGCGTTAGCCTGGTTCACTGTTGGCGTAACCGTAATACTTGTTGTGGCATTGCTCACCGATGCAGTATAGCTGGTGGTTCCTGATGCGAAAGTTGGAGATAATGCACCTGCGCTTACCGTGAAAGCTGACAAGGTCGCATCATTAGAAAACCTTGTTATTGTAGCAGTGTATGTAATGGTTGTACCATCCTGTGCCGTGACAGCGGTGGTGATGGTATTGGCCCCAACGTTCAAACCGATATTGCCCGAAGGACTGCCACTGGCTACCGGGTTTCCGTTTACGGTTAATGTGGCATTAGGTTCATTTACCGTTGGGGTAACTGTTATTGTTGCAGTGGCGTTGCTTACCGATGCGGTATAACTGGTCGTGCCCGAAGCAAAGATTGGCGATAATGTTCCACTGCTTAGGGCCAATGCCGCTAAGGTCGCGTCGCTGGATTGCGCACGGGTTATAGTTACGGTATAAGTTTTAGTGGTTGTACCATCCTGGGCAGTTACTATTGTAGTGATGGTATTTGCGCCTACCGCTAAAGCGATACTGCCCGAAGCCGAACCGCTGGTTACCGCTGTACCGTTAACTGTTACGGTGGCATTCGCCTGGTTAACTGTTGGCGCAACCGTAATGCTTGTCGTTGTATTACTTACCGATACCGTATAGCTGGTAGTTCCTGATGCGAAAGCTGGGTTTACTGTACCAGCACTTAAAGCCAAACCTGATAAGGTTGCGTCGATAGATGGTGCACGAGCAATGGTTACTATATAGGTGTTGGTGGTCGTCCCGTCTAAAGCAGTGACTACTATCGTAATAATGTTCGTACCTACATTCAGGTTAATGCTGGCCGAGGCTGTGCCACTGGCGACCGTGGTGCCGTTTACCTTCACCGTAGCGCCAGAAACAGCTGCGGTAGGTGTAACAATAACGGATGTAATATTATTCGCCGCAGATACTGTATAAGTATTTGTACCGGCATCAAAGGCTGGCGTTAATGTACCTGCGTCCAGGGATAAAGCGCTTAATGTTGCATTGGTTGAAACGATAGCGACCGCTTTGGTGGCAACGGGACTGGCTTGATATCCATCATTAACTACAAAAGAGATTGTACGACCGGTTGTTGTGGTCTGGGCATTGCCGTTAATGTATGTAACAGCCCGCAACGCCGCCTGGAACTGTGCCAGCGTGGCTGTAGACCCTGATGATGTTAACGTTAATACCCCTGTTGTGCTATTATAACTACCCGCAATATTTCCCATTGTTGTACCATCATTAGTAAATGCCAGTATATCCTCAGGGGAAACAAAGCCCGTGGTAATAGACACTGTAGCGCTGGCCAGTGTTAGCCCATTGGTCTCGGTAACCGTGACGCCCGCATCTACCGCTACCGGTGTTGAGCTGGTATTTGATTGAAAGCTTGTCGTTCCCGTAGACGTAGTGACAACCGGAGTCGATGGATTATTGTGAATAATGGAAATGGTGTTGGCTGTCTGATTAGGTACCAGAATATCAGGTTTACTGTCGCCGTCGATATCCTGAACAGCAATCACTCCGGTACCATTTCCTGTCGCGTAATCGACATTTGTGGCAAATGACGATGTTGAAAGGGTAGCGCCACTTGTGGATACGTTTCGCAATACCGAAACCTTAGATGTTCCGTTATTGCCAACTATAAGGTCGGGTTTGCCATCACCGTCCATATCCGCGATCGACACGGATTTAGGTGCGGACCCTGTATTCAATATTACCAATGGGTCAAATGTGAAATTATTAGACGTTGATGTATTGCGTAACAGGCCCACGCCAGAACCTGCCCTTAAAGTTACCGCCACATCGATCTTTCCATCGCCGTCAAGGTCGCCTAAAGTGATGTTATTAGGGCCTGTAGTTGCGAAATTGCCGGCGATAATCGTATTGGCTGCAACAGTAGGATACACAAAGGATGTGCCGTTGGTCGCAGAAAGCGCCGTTCCCGGGGCTGCGATAACGTTGCGCAGGATCCCTACCTGACCTACGCTTGAACTGTTGTTGCTGATTACAAGATCGGGTTTACCATCGCCATCGATATCGCCTACCGCCAAACCGAGTGCATTCGCAGATAGACCTGGATTGATATCAACTTTGGACGCGAAACTGAAAGTTTGTGTTGAAACACCGCCCGTCGATACATTCGTGGAGGTATTTCGTAATAAGCTGAGCGAATTTGAACTTGCACCGGCGAATGCGATGTCATTTAACCCATCTCCATCCAGGTCGGCAATGGCAATGGCTGTTACAGCGCCTGCGCTGCTTACATTCAGTGGCGTGCCAAATAAATTACCCGTTGTGGCCGTCGAGGTCGGATAGACCAGAGAAGTATTAGTAGAACTAACTACCGATCCACTCATCACCAGGTCAAGCTTACCATCTCCGTCGAGATCGCCTAAAGCGATATAAACTGCCTGAGTGGTACCGCCTGTTGGCGTCAGGGTGTAATTTGGGGTGGACGGATATGCGGTAGCATAGCCTGCAGTGGGATTGGTATGTATATAGATCGAAACGGTACGGGTTGTTTGATTTGCTACGACCATATCGGCCAGTCCGTCGCCGTCAAGGTCCCCGGTCAGGATTTGTAATGGGCCGGTTCCGGTGGCCGCGATATCCACCTTGGGATCAAAGTCAGCCGGGCTGATGCTATTCAGGGAGGTAAAAGTAGGGTTAAAGGTTAATGCCGAGGAAGCGCTCAGCCCCCTGGTTGGTACTGTTCTATTCAGGACGGAGATGGGTTGATAGCTGGCGCCTGAAGGCACGGTAACGGTCAGTTTATTGCTGGTCGCGGAGGTAACAGTCGCTTTTGTCGCGCCGAACCAAACGATATTATTAGCGGGTAGAATAGAAAATCCGTAGTTCCCGTTAATTGTCACCGATGAGCCCACAGTGCCGTTTAAAGGCGTAATAGTGGTTACTAACGGGATCGCGGGGTTATTGTGAAAAATGGAGAATTTTGTATTGGAAGTTGATGAGGTACCGATGACCAGGTCCGGCCTGCCATCACCGTCGAGATCTGCCACCGTCGGGAAACCCGGCGACGCACCCGCATTCGGAAGATCGGTTTTAATCAAAGAACTTGCACTGATCGCTCCGCTCGTGAAGTTATTGTGGAGAATAGATATGGTTGTTGCGCCGTTGTTATTGGCCACGATATCCGGTTTCCCATCACCGTCGATATCACTGATCACAGGCAGGCCAAAGGAACCGCCCGCTCCTGTGGCGAAGATCACAACAGCATCGAAAGAGAATGTCCCTGTCCCTGTATTGTTGTTTCTAAATACGCTGAGGTTGTTGGTATGGGTATTAGAAACGACCACGTCAAGTTTACCATCGCCATCGAGGTCACCAAGAGCGATCCCGTTACAGATCGGATTGGAAATGCCGGAAAGAAAAGATATCGGCGAGGCAAACGTAGCAGTTGCTATCGTGCCTGCCGATGCCATTGCATTTCGGAAGATATAGAAACTAATACCCGTACTGTTGCTCACCACACCATTTACAACCACGAGTTCAGGTTTGCCATCACCATCCATATCTCCCATGGTCACAAAGTTTGCTGACAAACTGCCACTGCCGGTGCTGAAAGTTACGCCATTTGAAAAGATAGCAGCTCCGGTTGCCAACGTTTTATTTTGAAAAACATAAACGTTATTGGATGAACCGCAGGCTGCGATTTCCGGTTTGCCGTCACCATCAATATCATTAACCGCTACGGAAAAAGGTTGGATACTTCCGGTAGCCAATAACACCGGTGAAGCGAAACTGATATTGGCACTTCCCGAACCTGTTGAAGTATTTAATAAAACAGATACGTTGTTAGAGGTGCTGTTAGCAGTGATCAGGTCCGGTTTACCATCGCCATTAAGATCAGCGGTGGTAATAAATATGCCGGCCGTTCCCCCTGTTGCGTACGTTTGTGCCGCTGTGAAAGTGCCGGGTGAAGCCGGGTTGTTGAGGTAAATGGTAATATTACCGCCTGTCGGATTGACCACAGCGAGATCGGTGAAACCATCGCCGTCAAAATCACCAGCCACTGACATCCTTGGATAAGTACCTGCGCCGTTATCGGTTAATATCGGATTATCAAAATCAGCGGGCGCATAGGTGCTTTTTTTCGAAGCGAAACCCGGGTCAAAAGGTAAAGCCGAATATCCGGTCAAATTACTGGCTGTTACGCAGATCGGCTGGTAGGTCGCCCCCGCCGGAACGGTCACAATAAGTTGTGTCGCTGAAGCTGACGTTATGGTAGCCTTTGCCGGGCCGAAATTAACCGTGCTGGCAGTCGTACTGAAATTATTTCCATTAATGGTAACACTTGTTCCTATAGCGCCGGTATTTGGCGAGAAAGAGCTGATCACTGGTGCCTGGGCAAAAGCCCCGTTCACATTTGCGAGCAACAAAAGGAATAAAAATACGGGGTAAATTTTCTTCATAAATCAATAGTTGGTTTAATTGGTTAAAAGGCAAACAAGGGCGTGCCGGGACTTTGATATCCACGCAGAACGTGTACCCGCAGTACACCGCCTGCTACCCAAGCGCAAAATTTCCGCAACAAGGCTGTGATTCTTAATCTCATGGCTATAAATCGGTTTTAATCGGAAAGCACCGGTCGCACGAATAAATGCGAACGCGCCATCTTTATTGGTTGTACCAAAATTAGGGTGCCAGCCTACTTCGCTTCCTATAAAATCCTCTCAAAAAACCCTGAAAATTGTATCTGTTATTCTTGAAGTACGAAGCGTATAAATAGTTAAATAGCAAAAAAACCGGGTTTAGCCTGGAAAAAATGCCATTTATTTGAATAGATGATGTTTTACGCAACGCCGAAACGCGACCTGCGTGCAAGTTTTTATCGATATCAGTTCGTCGATAATTTAGATCCGTCACCTGTTGTGATCTCATTATCCGACCAGTGCCAGTTTTGCACAAGTTTGATATCGCCCGCCGTAACGGAGGTGCCAATTAACCTGGTAAAAAAGAAATCACACAAAGGTGATTCCTGCAGGCCACTGGCATTAACGATCTTTTGAGCATTGTTCACACAAATGTCAGAGATATGGACATCTTTAAAATGTGGTATCCCTTTGGATATCGGTTCAATCCTCATCAGAACCGTTTTCCAATGAGCCGGTAAGGAGTCGGCCCTGATACCGGCAGGATATTCATTGTGGGTAAAACTTGGGTTTTGATAGAGGCTCAACTGAAAAGCAGTTCCCACGTCATTCATTACGACATGTGTTAGCGTAATATCCTCTGCACCGCCACCACGTGTTGCTGCCGCTTTCATATTGAATCCATTTTTGGTGCCATAAGCGGTCATGTCCGTCGCGTAGATGTGCCTGATAAATCCCGCTGTCTCGCTTCCTATGGTGAGCAGCCCGGCGCCCTTCCTGGCTACACAATGGCGAAAAACAACGTACTCTGTAGGTTTATTAACCCTTAATCCATCCCAATCCCTTCCTGCTTTCAGGCAGAAATTGTCATCGTTACAATCTATATCACAATTTTGCACCAATGCGAAAGTCGATGAATCGATATCGATACCATCGGTCGAAGGTCCGGTACCATCAATATTATTGCGTATGGTTAGCCCATCAATGGTCACATGATGCGAGTAAGTCACCTGAACCGTCCAAAATCCGGCCTGGCTTATTGACAATCCCTTCAGGGTAATGTCCTGGCTATTATACAATAATATCGTCCTGGGGCGCTTCACGTCCCAATCGACGACCCAACGCATGTTGATCTTTTCGTACTCCTTTCTGGTTTTCCAATAGAGATCCCAAAATGGTTTTGCCTGAGCATTGATTGCGCCTTCCCCTTCAACACATGCCTGATGTTGCCCAATGATGTTAATAAGCGCAGCGGGCCATTTCATTTCTATCCCGGCTACGCGCGTATCGATCTCGGGATAATCCTTAATATTCTGACTGCCAATGAGCACGACGTCTTTGTCAATATCCAGGCAAACGCCCGATTTGACAAATATCGATCCTGTTAAATACCGACCGGGCCGAAAACGTACAATCCCGCCACCTTTCGCTGCACAAAGATCAATTACATGTTGTATGAGCGAGGTGCTGATGTGAGCACCTGTCTCTGGATCTTCATTGTTTCCGATCCAGTAGACAGTTTTTTGCACCGGTGCGACTCTTGCGCCGACTGTTTTTACCCAATCCGGCTCTTTGTCAGCAGCGGCGGCATTGGCCATAGTTATAGGCATAACAAGCAGCCATAGCAATTTTTTAATATTCATAATGTCTTAATAAAAGGTTTATATATGCCTCAGGGCGGTTAATAATTGTAAAAACTACAGCTAAAACGGCAATGCCGGTTTAACCAATGCCGAGATCCAAAAGATCAACGCGGGCCACTTTACGGATCTGTTGGTTTCTTAAACCGAATCACGTATGATCATTTTTAAAGTAACCTCCACTTTGCCTGATTTGTGGGTCAGCGCTTGCGTAGCAATCGATCGCGCGATCCGCTGCTGGTCAATGGCAACCACCGTAATGCCGAGCAATTCTTTGAAAATGGTGTCGCCGGCCGATATGATGCCGATCTCATTTCCCGCTGTGAGGCGGGAGAGTTTGACCGCTTTCAATAATTCACTCAGTTCAGTCTCACACATCATGATGTAAACGGTACCTGCGACAGGCCTTAAATTTTCAAAAGTGAACAGGATATCAAATTCCATTCCTGCAGATTTGCAAAAGCGCTTTACCGCTCTTTTGATCTCTTCTGCATTTTCGCAACCATTCGGACAAACAACACTTATTTGTTTGTATGCTGATAGTAAATGTTTGGAGGTGTTTAAGATGTTAAACATATCCGTCTCGATATCGTGTACCACCAAACCATGGACTGGTGGTGTATTAGGGTCTTTGGTTAACACGATGCACCTTTCAGGAGGTACTTTGCCAATCACCCGATTGAAATTTTCCCTGGCCTGTTCTGTCGCGAAGTTTGATGCAACGATAAAATAGTCATAAGTATTCAGCCTGGTATCGACCAGCTCTTCCAATATAGACAGATTATCCTGATAGATCTGAAGGTCTATTTTTCCCTGGTGCCTGAAGGCTGTGACAAGGGCATCGTATAACTGTTTTTTATTATCGCCAAAGTTGTTGAACAATAACAGGACACGAACCCTGGTCTCGGGCTTTTCCAACACGTAATAGCCACGGCCTTGCATCGCTGTGATTATGCCAACCTTTTTTAACTCGCCGTATGCTTTTTCTACTGTATCACGCGCTACTGCATAGGTAGAGCTGTAATCGTTGATCGACGGAAGGCGCTGATTCACTTTGTATACCCCTTTACTGATATCCATCGCAATAGACCCCGCTATTCTTTTGACCAAGGTTTTGCCGCCAAAATATGCTGACTTTTCGTTTCTCATTTCTAATAAAATAACATCAATACCAGGCGACCATACAGCCAATGATATGTAGCTTATGTTGTTCGTCCATCCATCAGCGTGACCAAGAGCGAAAGATAGCTTGGCGACCAACTTCTAATCGGTTTATCGTCATTCAAATTTAGTCAGGCCTATCTACCTACAACTGTAAATTAGTATCATAATACCATAAAAAACATATCTGCACTTCCTTATTGTCCTGATTTACGTCCCCCGCAATGTCAACAGATCCCGATTTGATTACTTAATGAAAAAGAAGTAAAGTCAACATAAAAACTGAAACTTGCAGGATACCCATAAATGCAGATCAAACCAGTGGTTGTTTCAGATCTGTATCATGAAGGCTATTTTTTTTGCGGTTAATGCAACCTGTAAAATTGTATCAAAAAGCAGTCTCATTTTGGCGATTTTTCACCAATAGCCATTTTAAACGCATGTTTATGCAGAATAAGGGTACCTGCCAGTCAAGGAGGATACAAAACGGGGGGGCACCAAAAAGGTATTTTGACTATATTTGAGAACCGATAAACTAGAGTACCGAGCGTTTTGCAGATGGGAAGAATACCGTTTTTAAGATTTACCGCATTTATTCTGGCGTTATTGACCTGTCTGGGATTAAGCGGGCAAGCGCAGGACCTTCAGTTGAAGTTTGAACATATCAATTCCGACGACGGGCTATCGCAAAATACAATCAATGCGATAGCGAAGGATAAATATGGTTTTATGTGGTTCGGTACGGAATCGGGACTGTGCCGTTATGACGGCTACAAGTTCAGGATATACCGGCATGATGCAAAAGATCCCCACAGTATTACCGGCAACAAGGTACTGGATGTGGTGACTGATGAACACCAGACCCTTTGGATACAAACGTTTGAACAGAATGTCGTTTGCAGATATAATTACAAAACGGATGATTTCGAACGTATACCCAGCAACAAAATATCACCAGCCTTGTTGAACCTGATACGGAAGGGTAATCCTTTTCTTAGCCCGGAGTTCACGGCGAAGCACTATAATTGGTCCGTTGATCGGACGAGCAACTCCCTTGTTCAACAGTATCTGCCTACAGGAAAAGAGGTACATTACAGTTACAATTCCATGAACCCATGGTCACTTAATTCTCCCTACGTCAGCAGGATATTTTTTGATAAAGACCAAATCCTATGGGTCGGCACCTATAATAATGGCATTAATAAAGCTAATGTTGATGCTAAACCGTTCCACTATTTCTACCATGATAATCAAAATTCGAATTCAATTGCTGATAACGACATAGGTGCTTTTTCGGAAGACAGGAAAGGGAATATTTGGGTTGGCACGAGATATAAAGGAATAAGTGTTTTTTCACCATCAGGTAAATTTTTTCACTTACGTTCGGGTGCCGCGAATAATGGTTCGGCGGCAAGCAATAAGATCAGAGTAATTTTTAGTGATTCTCATGGAAATATCTGGGTCGGTTCGCGCGGTGGGCTTGACCGTTATACTGATTCAAACGCTGAGGTTAGGCATTATGAACAAGCTGGCCTTAAGGGCACTCCGGTGTATGGTGCGGGCGAGGATGGGGAAGGCGATGTATGGTTCGCCACCTGGAAGGGTGTTTACAAGTACTTTTTCAAGGGCGACTCAATTCACCATTTCGATTTTTCCTTTGGAAAGTATAACCGGTTAAAAACGGTGGTGACTGATGATAAACGTCGTATTTGGATAGGTACTGAGGGGGGCGGCGTGTTAGCTTTTACGGAAGCAACTGATGGCAGACTCCAATTAGTGCGTAAGCTTACACATAATGATGGCGATGAGAACACAATCAGCGATGATCGGATCACTATAATTTTCAAGGACCATTCAGGGTATTTATGGTTTGGTACCGGTTACGGTCTCGATCGATATGATCCCCAAACCAGCCGTTTCCTCCACTTTACGGTATCACCGAACGGTATCGCTGACGTAACTATCGCGGGTATAACCGAAGATAAAGGAGGTTCCATCTGGGTAAGCCATAAAAAGGGGATCTCGGAGATTAACGGGAAAACGCTCAGTGTAAAAAATTACTCAGTTTCTGATGGGTTGCAGGGTAAAGAATTTTCTGAAGGAGCGGTCATGAGAAGCCGGTTTAATGGTATGATCTACTTTGGGGGGAACAACGGGTTTAACTCTTTTTCCCCGGATAGTATCAAAGCAGAGCCTGGTCCACCGCCTGTTCTTTTAACCGAACTACAAATACTTAATAAACCGGTTAATGTCAATATGGAGGTGAACGGCAATACCATCCTTAAAAGGCCGCTTTATCTTACTGATGGGATCGAACTGACTTACCGTGATAAAAGTCTCGCTATTGAGTTCGCCGCGCTTAATTTCAGGAACCCATCTGCCAACAGGTATGCCTACATGCTCGAGGGATTTGATAAGGATTGGATCTTTACGGACGCCTCGCACCGGATGGCGACCTATTCTAATCTTGATCCAGGCACTTATACTTTTAAAGTTAAGGCCGCTAACGGCGAGGGTATATGGAATGCCCGGCCAAGGGTTTTGCAAATACGTGTTTATGCGGCGTGGTGGGCAAGCACTATTGCTTATGTGTTTTATAGCCTGATCATGGTGAGCCTCTTATTTGCCTTTTACTATTATTCAATCCGATTTGCAAGGCTTAAAAGCAAATTGGAATATGAGTCAATCCTCCACGAGAATGAGAATGCGTTACATGAGCGGAAGATCCAGTTCTTCACCAATATTTCACACGAGATAAAGACCCCATTATCATTGATCTTAGCGCCTATAGACCATTTATTGGCGATCGCGAAAGACAATAAGCAAATCGGGGAACAACTGAGAACGATGAAAGCCAGTGGGGACAGGTTGTTAAAAATCGTGACCCAATTGCTGGATTTCAGAAGGTTGGAAACTGGCCATGAACAACTGGAACTCCAATATTCTGATATCGCTTCCCTGATCAGAAATATTGTCGCGTCTTTTCATACGGTCGCCGCCGAAAAGAAGATACAGTTAAGCTGTTCGCTACCTGAAAAAAGTATCCCCTGGTGGTTTGATGCAGATAAGATCGAGATTGTTTTGAATAACCTGTTATCCAACGCTTTTAAATTTACGCCTGAGGGTGGACTAATCAAAGTTGAATTACACGTAATGCAGGATGGTGAGCAATTACTGATCCGGGTGACCGACAATGGCACCGGAATTTCTGCCGAAGAAGCCGGCCGCATATTCAAACCATTCGAGCAGGGTTCAAACCGCCGAAGCGGTGGTACAGGCCTGGGTTTATCCTATACCAAGGCACTGGTCGATTTACATGGTGGTCAAATTATGCTAGAAGATCATCCAGGGGAACACCTGACTTGTTTCCAGATTTCCTTGCCAAAAATTCAAAATGGAGGAGGCCGGGACGTTAAATCCGGCATTACTGAATATCCTGTCTATTCCGTTATTGAACTTCCCATTCCTGAAATGCTTGAATCGCCCATTGAAGAAAATGCACTACTGATCGATGGGAAATCTCCTTTGTTGCTTCTGGTAGAGGATAATGATGAAATGCGCAAATACCTCAAAAATTATTTTGCTTCCTTTTATCAGGTTTCCGAGGCGAGGAACGGGATTGAAGGATTGGACATGGCAAGGGCGAAGATACCAGATATCATTGTAAGCGATGTGATGATGCCGGAAATGGATGGCATGGAATTTTCCCGGCGCTTAAAAAGCGATACGCTGACCAGTCATATCCCGGTAATCTTGTTGACAGCTAAGGCACCGATCGAATACCAGATCGAAGGCATCGGGTCCGGAGCTGATGATTATATCGTCAAGCCTTTTGACTTAACATTACTCACCCTTAAAATGAGGAATATTCTTTTGTCCCGTTTAAGACTGCGCGAGAAATACAGGACGCGTCTTCAGGTGCAAAGTAATGCGGTAAGCCCGGCTTCTCCTGATGAGAAGTTATTAAAAAAGGTAATGGATATCATTGACGGACGGATAGGGGATCCTGACCTGAATAATGACGAGATCGCAGAGAAAGTTGGAATGAGCAGGGCGCAATTCTACCGGAAGATCAAAGCGTTGACCGATTTGACGCCTACCGACCTGATCAAGGAGCTGCGTATGAACCGCGCTCGGGAATTACTGTTGAATAAGAAATTCAATGTTAACGAGATATCTTATATGGTTGGCTACACCGATACCGATTATTTCAGAAGGTGTTTCAAAGGACACTTTGGTGTACCGCCGTCGGAATTTTTGAAAAAATCGGTATGACGAGGGGGGCGAATAAATGGATAATCTGATCATATGCTCAAATCAAATAAATAAGCCCGGTGGATTTGACCGGGCTTATTCGTATTATTACCAATTAAAAGGCAGGTAGTAATCACCTGAGGAAAGTTTCGCCTGGGCAGCGCCGGCCGCTGCGCCGAAACCATCCCTGTTAAGGCGATCTGCTACTTTATTCGCCAAAAAAGATGGGTCATTCCGTCGCAGCGCTATTCTTAGCAAATCAGGCCAACGCTGCCCTTCATAGGCCAATGTTAACGCCGATTCTTGGATCAGTGCGTCTTCCAAACCTTGGGTGTTCGTTGCCAGGCTGTAATTCAGGTCGGTCAAATACGCTCTTCCGCGGATACCAGTATTTTGATACCAGGAGCTACGATAGCGTGGCGCGTCACCCTGTCTGGCATCAAAATCGTAAGGGGGACTATCAAAGGTTTGCTCAATGTTTGTCACATCGGTCGGTAGGGGATAAAGTGTAACGGGGTTGGGATAAACACCATTGAATATATTTTTGATCCCTGAGTTTAGCATCGCGAACGCCAATTTACCGCGGCCGTCGCGATTCGCGGCTTCAGCATAATGAAGGTTTAGGGTTTCAGCGCGGTAAAGAAACCATTTGCCGTTTTGTTGCAGGATCTTAATCGGAGCGAAGCTGTTCGCATCGAGGTAATAATAGAGATATTTAACGATCACGGGGTTACCATTGATGACTTTATACGTGAATGGCCCCCGTTGGTCGAAAGGAAATCCGTTCAATTGAGTTTGGCTGTTCCAGTTGCTGATTGCATTTTGCGAAGGCTGAACAAGGTAACGACCACCCTGATTAGAAAAAAGATCGATGAACGGGTCTACAGGGGAAAAGTTACTGTCGAAGGTCATCGCCCACAACCATTCCGTATCGTAAAGAGCGTCCTGGGGCCTGGCAAATATCGATCGCCAACCTTGCGTATTACTGTTAATGAGCGAATTGATATCGAAGGTGCGGTTACGCAAATAACCTACAGTCAGGTCGTTATTATTAGCGATATCCGCCATCGCTATTTTATATGTTTGGTATCCGGTAGTGATATTACTGTTATTGGTCTGGTATTCCATTACGATCCGGTATTGCCGCGCTGCCTCTTTGAAATTCGTTCCCTGCCATAAGTATAGATCGCCCAGCAGACAGCGTTTGCTGATGAAATTATATTTTGTGAGATAACCATCGGCCGTGGTAACTAACGATGTACTCGGATTGCTCGTGGTAGATGTGGTTGCGCTATATGGTTCCAGGTAAGGTAACGCCGCAGTAAAGGTAACCAAGCTATCGATCAGCGATTTGAATGGAACCCTTTCGAATTTCGAGGTATTCTTCAGGTCATTGATGTTAGCCAACGGCTCAGTCACGTAGGGAACTGAACCAAAATGAATACCCAATTGCAAATAAAGAAAGGACCTTAGCGCACCCACATCAGAGTATCTTTGATCAAAATCGGATTGATTGATCTTATTGGCTGCGAGCATCAATTTCAGGTTATAAAGTACGTCATTACAATTGACGATCACTTTATAAAATGGGCGTGGATCTGCCCAGGGATTGCCTGCAGTAACTTTATGCTGGCTGATCTCAAGTAAATACTTATCCGAATTTGGCGTCGTCTCCATCAGGTCGCCCCTTAATTCGTTCAGCACGACATATTGCTCTGCCAGCTTCATAAACTGGCCGTAAATTCCTATCACCGCTGCGTTAACATCATAAACGTTCTGATAGTTATTTGTAATATCAACCTCGCTCTTTGGCTGGAGGTCAAAAGCTTTTTTACAAGAAGTGAGGGCCGTACCTAAAATGATCAGGATCGCCAGCACCAAATGATTATTCGTATATTTTTTCATGTCTGTTTTTCAATAATGAAACCTATAAGCCCAGGCGTACACCAAGCTGTAGTGATCTGAATTGCGGTTCAAGTCCTGTATCGATTCCCTGTGTCAATACGCTTTCGGTAGCACTGAATTCCGGATCGTAACCCAGGTATTTAGTGAAAGTGAAAAGGTTGTTACCCGTTACATAGCATTTGAACGACCTTACTCCTTTAATTTTAAACGGCACGTCGTATGCAAGCGTGGCCGTGCGCAACCGGAAATATGAACCATCTTCGATCCAGCGGTCAGAGAAACGGGAGTTACCGATCGCATCACCAAAGTTAGCTCTTGGTACCGCTGTAATCTGTCCGTCAGCCCTCCAGCGGTTGTTCACCGCGAGTGACTGATTTTCAAAACCGCTTTCCGATTCGATTGAGCGGCGCACGTAATTATAATTGCTTCCGCCCTTACTGAACGTGAACAGTACACTCAGCGTAAACTTGCTATAGGTGAACGTCGTATTAATGCCACCGAAGAAATCCGAGTTTGGATCGCCGATCACCTGCATATCCCGGCTATCAATAACCCCGTCGCCATTGTTATCTACGAACCGAACATCACCCCCCTTCGGCGAAAATGGTAATCCCCCATTACCAAGGACAGTTAATCCGGATGCTGTTGCTTCCGCATTGGTTGTATAAACGCCATTGGTTTTATATCCATAGAATAAATTCGCGGCACTACCTACCTGTGTTACCACGTTCGCGCCCGCATAAGTCGTGGTCATGCTGTTGTTTGGAAGCGCCGTGATCACATTACTGTATTTTGCTATATTAAGCCCCAAATCCCATTTCATCTTCGGTTTATTGATCAAACGTGCGCCCAGGGAGAGTTCCAGGCCTCTTGTTCGCATGGCTCCTGCATTGTCAACCGCATAGTCGAACCCCGTATAGGCCGAGGCCGGATCGTTAACCAACATATGGGAGGTGTTATTTTGATACATATCAAATGTGATGTTTAACCTGCCTTTTAATAACGCCGCATCGAAACCGAAATCGACTTTTTTATTCAATTCCCATTGCAGGTTGGGATTTGCAATGTTTCCCCGGATCAATCCCTGCTGGCCCAGTAAATTCTGTGAAATGTAGTATTGCCTTGCGGCATAGTTTCCTATATCATCGTTCCCAGTAAGACCGTAGCTTGCGCGTAACTTCAGAAACTCCACAAAACTCAGTCGGGACATATAGCTCTCGGAAGATATCAGCCAGCCAATAGATAATGATGGCAATATAGCCATTTGCAACCCACCGATACTTAACGCGCCCGGGATATTGGAGCCGAAACGGGATGAACCGTCAACTGCCATATTATAGGAAATAAAATATTTGTTGAAATAATCATAGTTCAAGCCCATGTAAGTGTTGAGCCAGCGCCAATCGCCTAATTCCCCGCCGGTAGATCGCTGCAGGTTTGTACCCGTTCCTACGCTGATGAACTGGTCGGTCGCTGAATTCGCGCCCTGGGCAAACATTGCCGAAGTTTCAGTATCCATGAACCGGAAACCGATGTTGCCGCTGAAATGATGCACAAGGTTGAACGTACGGTCGTAACTGTAATGGGTGTCGTTAGTGATGCTGAATAGGCGTTGCACCTGGCTACCGAGCCTGCTGTATATGATCGCGTTCCTGCTGGTATCGGGAGTGATACCTGCGCGCGGGATAAAGTAGGTTTCCCTCGCTTTTCCATAAGTGATACCAATTGCGGATTGCAGGGATGAAAAGCGATTTAGTTTATATTTAAAATTCACATTTCCAAAAAAACGATATGTTTTAGAGACCTCATTAGCCGTATCGATCAAGATGGCAGGGTTACCCACGTTAAAAAGATCCAGGTTGGACAAGTTCGGGGACTCTACACCAGCCGCATTTACTTCGTGCAAACGCGCAAGAGGCGATTTGATCAGCGAAAGTGAGATCGGGTTTGTTGCAGGCGCCTGACCCTGGTCAAACAGCTTTTGCTCATTGTAATTAAACGAAAGGTTCGCATCTACCGAAAAGCTTTTGGATAGGTTAAGGTTTGCATTGAAACGGGTGCTGTAACTATCTAACGGAGTGTTCCTGGTAACCCCCTCATCACTGCCATAGCCCATTGAAAGTGTATATTTGGCGATGTTATCCCCGCCGGATACCCGCAGGTAATAATTGGAACTGTAGCTAGTTTTGAACACCTGCTTTTGCCAGTCTGTATTGTTATGATATGCCGCATAATTCGCCGATGTCGGATCATCGTTATAATACGGAGTCGCTTGAATGGCCGCGTCGTTCATTCCTGTTGAACGCAGGATATCGCCGAGAAAAACCCGATAATCAGCCGCCTGCATCACAGGTAATCCTCTCGGCCGGAAATTAAAGCCACCCGAAACCCCGAAATCGATATGTGTCGCCAGATCGTTGGTATGGCCGGTGGTGATCAGGATCACGCCGTTTGCGGCTTTTGTTCCGTAAACAGATGCGGCATCCCTGATGACCGTAAAGTTATCAATATCATTAAAATTAATATTAGATAATGGGTTGTTGCTGTGTCCCTGGATCAATGACGTGCCAAATTGCGCATTATCGTAGATCATTCCATCAACGATGACTAGGGGTTTATTGGTCGCGTATAAAGACGAGTACCCCCTCAAAAAAAGATCTGCACCGATGTTCGGCGTACCTGATCTCCTGATCGCATTCAATCCCCCGATCCGGCCCTGCAAATACGAATCGGCGGTCTCCCGTTTGGTATCCCATCCTCCATTGGTATTGACAGAAGCAACAGAACCGGTCAGCGAATTGAGTTTTGCTTCGCCAAAAGGCATTACTGCTTTACTGTAAACAGAATTATATCCATCTTCGAACAGCACCGTAGTAACATTCTTTCTACCTTTAAGCGCCACATCTTTGGTTTGATAACCTTGTCCGCTGATCGTTAGAACAGATGAGAAGTACGGCGTTTTGATCGTAAAGTTTCCTTTTTCATCGGTGATCGCTGCTGAATAACCAGTTATTGCGATATTGATCCCAGATACAGGTTTGCCCGTTACGGCATCCATGATCTTTCCTGTTACCCTTTTAATGCTGTCTTTAGCCGTTTTAGCAGGTCCAATCTTACTGGCTTTTGTCGAATCCTGTTGCTGTGCCAAAAGTGCTCCCGATACGAGGAGAAGTCCGATTACGGCAAAAAGGAATTTTATTGAATTTATAGTTTTATACATGGTTCGGTTGCAGTTATGGTAAAACAGGCACGAATTTTAAATAGTCAAGGGATATGCTGTTGGCGTTTACAGACGTGCTGTTTGCCCCGCTGGCTGTGATCTTCAGATAACCGTACCTGGTATTCACATACGTACCTACCAGTACTTCATTGTAATTCATGTAGGCTACGGATTGGTAACCGAAATTCGTTACTGCCGTGAAAGGGGAAAAAACAGATATCTGCTGATTGAATAATATCGGAGTAGGCAGTACTGGTGGTGCTGTAGCTGTCGCCGCCGTTCCCGCAGAAAGTTGCTCATTAATAGCCCGTTGATAAACCTTATAGGTCACTGAGTTTGCGTCCCGAACCCTGTAACCGGAATAAAAAGATGCGGGTAATCCGGTACCAGAAATGAAGAGATCTTTATAGGGTACGCCTGATGGGTCATTACGCAACCTTATCGCGATATTCGCTGCGCGGTCTGTCCTTGCGAAGAAGGCCGCATCCTCGCCCTGGATCACGATCGTTGGGATCTTGTCGGTCAGTCTGAAGTTAACGCCGGTCATAACATATACGATACCATTGCTTGCGTTATAACTCTGAACGATAGTCGTCCCTCTGAGTAGAGGAACCTTGACACGTTTAACTGACAATAAGGTATCCGGTAATTGCGGCTGCTGGTAGACCCCGGGTATGACGAGGTCCTTGGTCACGTTAAGTGCTGCCAGAGTTTTTGTGCTGTCCGCTGTACTCGTAGTAAAATACTTCGTTACTTTGTTGTTTTCCGCGTCGAAAGCGGCATCGGTCAAAATGATATAGGTAAATTGCTGGTCCTCGTCGCGAAGATCTGCGGTTTGGTCAAGGTAGTAATTCTTATTAACGAGGCCTGTTCCGGGTTTCAGGATCGGCCGGCCATTACCATCCACGCCTGTTACTGTCGCCAATGTCGTGTCCTGATAAACGTAGTTTTGAGATTTAATATAGGCGATTTGTTTCTGACCCAGCGCCGTTTGCGAATTGATAAATTCCCAGATACTCATTTTTGGGATCACGGCAGCATCAATGATATGCAGTATACCATTGTTGGCGTATAGGTTAGCCTTAAGGATGTTCGACCCTTCAAATGTTCCCGAAGTTAGTACCCCGTTTTTACCATTGAGGGTTTTCAAACGAAGCGGGCTGGCCGCCATGTTGGTGGTTATCGCCAGGTTCACAATATGGTTTCCGATGAATTGCTTTAGTTTAGCTGAATCGGTCAATATCGTAGATGCCACGCCCTGCATCGCCGTATTATTGGGTGCAAATACAGTGTAAGTCTTTGATGCAGCCAATATCTTATCATATCCGGTTTTAATCACATATTGATAAAATATACTCAGGTCACTGTTTTGAGCGATCTGCACAGAAAGATTATTTTGCAAAGCAGTATCAGAAATGAGATCGCGCTGGTCCCATTGATCTTTACAGCCTGTGATGAAGATGACCAAGAGGACAAACAATGTTGTGCAGCTATGGCGTATATTTTTATTCATAGTTTTTGTGGTGAAGTTTATTAAGCCGGGCAAAGCCCGGCTTTTATTGCTTTGATTAAGGAAAGGTAGAAGGAGTGTTGACTATATTGCCATTTACGGACATGCACTTATCTGTTTGCGACATACTTGTTGGTATAAACTGGATCATGTCGAGGAATACATTGTTAGTACTACCTCCAGATGTCTTGATACAAGTGAACCGAATCCGATGCACGTCTGTTGAAGTTATGGTTACTACGCCGGCTAATTGGGCAATATTGGTCGTGCTACCTGCCGGTTGCTCCGCGATGTAGCGTTTGTACCCTTGGGATTCTAAAACGGTACGGCTCGAAGTTGAACTCGGGAGGGTCGTGCCAAAATCAACGATCCGCCCAAGGGTTTGGCCATCTACGCTTACCTGGGTGAACCTTCCCTGGCCACCGGAACCACCATTACGATAGCAAATCCATACTTTGTAAGTACCTTTCACGATTAATGGGGTCACCGTTTCAAACCATGAGGGAATTGTAGTAAAGCCCAATCGCAGGCCGATCAGCACATAATCATTATTTACAAAATATTGCTTGCTTCCGACGGCTCCATCAACCGTGTAGACCGGACCACTATAGTTGTTTGCTGCTTCCCAACTGAAAGCGCTGACCAGACCTGTCGTTATAGGGAGCGTAGCGCCGACTTTCTTATAAACCGATGTGGCTTTACGGAGCTCAGGCTGATCGGTAACATCGAAATACACGGGTGCCTGTTGGCGAACCTTGTATTTGAAATTAGTTTTTACACTCTGGATCACGCCGTTGTTCGCCGGAACATCGCCGAGAACGCGGTCGAGCGGTACTCCAACCTCCAAGATCCCGTTGAAAACAACCTGATTAAGAATAACATCGCTGTTGATCAACGCTACAGGCAAATTCTCCTGCGGGGCCAACGTCGTTTGTGAGGGACTGCTGACAATATCACCAAGATACTGAAGACTGGGTATTATTCGATAGGCTACGTACAAGAAAAGGCTGTCGTTTGGATTCTTGGGGTTTCCTGTCGTTGAATATTTAGCTTTCAGATCAGCGAAACTTGTAATACCTGCCGCATTGAACACGGAATCTGTTTGAGCGATAACGGTCAGAAACGGCCGGTTAGAACTATTGGCCGGCACCACATTCAAGGTATCGTAGTAACCTGTGGCTGTTAGGGCCTGACTGAATATGCTGTATTTAGGATTGGCTGCGAGGATCTGTGCGATTGTTTGGGTTGGGGGTAATAATACATGGTCAAGGGTATGTATCAAGCCATTACCTGTCCTGATATTGGGTTGGATAACCTTTGCCTGTTTATTGATCACATAGGATGTTATACCGCCATCAATCGCGGCACCAGTTGTGATATATAATCCGAACATGGTCGCGGTCGGCAATTTGCCATCCGTAAAATTGAGTGTTGAAAGTGTATCCTGTACGATATGGAAACTTACGAAATCTTTCAGCGCATTATCGTCTATTTCGTCAACCGAAGATTTATTGATGGTTTGCAGATATGCGGTCATCGCCGTGTTATTCGGCGCAAAAACAGTATACCGGCCGTATGCTCCTAAAAATCCGGCGTAGCCCGTTTTGATCAGGGCCCGGTCGAAGATCGAATAGTCGGGGTTGGTGTCGAAATACTGAATAATATTCAGCGTTGGGTTCGTCGTGATCGGATACTGCTCTGGTTTGCAGCCACTAAAATAAAATAGAATCATCAGGCTTGCCGCTGCGAGTCTGCCTATTCTTTTGTTGATTATCGAATATTTCATGATCTCTGTATTTAGTTTTTATAGAATGGGTTTTGAACCAGGTTCGGATCGTTCAGGATTTCGTTGTATGGTATCGGCAGATAATGACTGTTCAAATCTTTCAATTTTGCCGTTGCCGACTGTTGTAAATTCCCTGGCATATTCGAGATAGAAGCTGTGATCAATTCATTAAGGTTT
This sequence comes from Mucilaginibacter rivuli, assembly GCF_019391655.1. Lineage (GTDB taxonomy): Bacteria > Bacteroidota > Bacteroidia > Sphingobacteriales > Sphingobacteriaceae > Mucilaginibacter > Mucilaginibacter rivuli. The sequence continues at coordinate 126,969 of NZ_JAHXPQ010000002.1, forward strand.
CTGTAATTGTTGCGTTTTGCATAGCGCAAAAGGTCGTACCACCGTTTTCCTTCAAATGCAAATTCTCTGGAGCGTTCATCTAATACATAAAGTGCAACAGCATCAGCATCTGTGGGGGAGGGAAACTCTAAAGTTGCCGGGAGTGCTTTGGCCCGAGTCCTGATTGTGTTGATGATGTCCAAAGATTCTGTACCGCGGTTTAGGTAGGCCATCGCTTCGGCTTTCATCAGAAGGACATCGGCATATCTATATACGATCCAGTGTGCGTAAAACTGATCGATCGAACGCGCTGTGGCATCACCGGTGACACCTGAATATTTCCATATCTGACTATTGTTCGTATTAACGGAAACAAACCTGCCCCGGCGATCATAATTATTATCGTCGAGGAAATCGATATTGAAAACAGAACTCATCACATTTGGGGAGGCAAGAAATCTTGGTTTTTGCAGAAAAGCAGTGTAAAAAGAGTTCAGGATCTGGCTGTCGAACTGAAACTCAAAAATGCTCTCACTTGAATTACCCGAATAATATAAATTACCAAAGAACCCCGAATCTCCGGGAACCAAAGCAAATTGCCCCGAATTGATGACCTTGTCACAGGCGTCGATACAATCCTGGTAATTATCCATCCATAAGTATACATCCGCTAATACCGCATCAACCGTGTATTTGGTGATTCTTCCTTTATCGGAGGCCCGGTTACCGTAAGAAATTGTCGCAGTTGGTTCTGCCGTGTTGAGGTCCTTTATGATCTGGGTAAGGATATCGGCCTGGCTGGTTTTCGATAGCTGTTGTACATCAGTGTCGCTTCCTGTCGATTTTAATTTCAGTGGTACATCACGAAATGTCCTGACCAGATAAAAGTAAAGCAGGCTACGAAGGGTCAAGGCCTCAGCAAGGTAGCTGTTGAGCTGCGCCTGAGTAAAAGTATTATCTTTTGCGATCACCCCCGGAGCATAATCGATTAAGATATTGCACAGGTTGATTGTCCGGTATACTGCAGACCATTTAGCCAGCGTGTTGGTGGATAGGATATTATCCTGTAACATATTCAATTCATCAGTTGCCACATTTGCTCCGCTGATCACGTTGTCGCCACGCAATTCCCCCCATAAGAACATGTATTCGGCCAGTTGCCTGTCCTTTCCTGCCGGATCGGCCAGCAATGAGGCATACAAGCCGAGAACAGCGGATTGAACCTGCTCTTTATTTTGCCAGAATTCCTGGCGGATCACACCATCCTGGGGATAGAGTGTAAGGTATTTTTTACAGGATGTTGCAACGAACATCAATATCGTTAACAAGGCCAGCTTGATCGTATTTCCTTTTGACATAATTTTTCGCGTTTTCATAATTAAAAACTGGCTGTTAGCCCCAAAGTATAGGTGATGGAAGCAGGTGTGTTCGAGTTATCGATCGGTTGCTTATAGATATCACTTGATTTCGCCGATACTTCGGGATCCTGGCCTAAATAATGTGTGAACGTGTAAAGATTCTGCCCGCTGAAGTAAATACTTGCGCTTTTCAGGCTTAACTTTTTCGCGAACAGCGTCTCCAAATTGTACCTGATGGTTGCCGCACTGAACCTCAGGTAAGAACCGTCCTGAACATACCGGGAAGAACCAAGCCAGTTGTAACCTGTATTGAATGCAGCGCGTGGGATATCCGTTACATCACCGGGTTTTTGCCAGCGACGTAATACTGCTGTACTTTGGTTATTATATTTGTATTCGTTCGTTGTGGTGACCATGGTGTTGTTGATCAGGTCGAACTTATAACGATAACTAAAAAACGCAGAAAATTTCCAGTTGCGTTTGTAGGTCACCGTTGGTCCAAAACCTCCTGTAAAGCGCGGATTCCCATTGCCCAGGTACACGATATCACGCGAATCGATTACACCGTCGTTATTGACATCCCTGTATTTTGCATCGCCGGGTTGAAAGGTGTAGTCTACAGCGGGATAGTTGTAACGCATATAAACCGGTTTTTTATCCGGGCCTAAGATCTGTTTACCATCACGGTCGGTTGCGATCGTCGCATTTTGGTCTTTATAAACCCCGTCGAATATATAACCGTAGAACGAACCTAATGGATTGTTAACCTGCAAAAGTGAAAGGAAGGTGCCATTAGTGGTGCCTCCTCCATTCGAGGTATTGACTAATGGCGAGATCTCACGGATCACGTTCTCATTGTGGGCGATATTGAAGGTAAAGTCAACGATCAAGTCCTTTTTCTTTACGGGTGTAACATTGAAGCTGACTTCGAAACCCTGGTTATCCATTGTTCCCACATTCAGGTTCAGTGAAGTATACCCGTTGAAATTTGCAATGGTCGGTGTGAAGAATAGATCCGATGTCCGGTTGCGATAAATTTCCCCGTCGAAGTTCACCCTTGAATTGAACAAGGACAGGTTGAAACCCAGGTTTTGTCCTTTTACTTTTTCGTACCGTAAGTTAGTCAGCTCAATATTAGATGAATAAACCGCGCTTTGTCCCAGGTAGGTCCAGTTAAAGTTGGAAAACTGGTTATAAAAGGTATAGGGAGTACTTGGTGCATTGCCAATGATACCGTAACTGGCGCGCAGACTAAGATCGTTCAGGAACTTGAACCGTTTCATGAAGGGTTCGCCCGATAGGCGGTATCTTCCCGAAACCGAAGGGAAAAGGCCATAGCGGTGATCCGGCCCAAAATTCGAATTTGCATCCCCGCGTAAACCTACATTGATGATGTAACGATCAAAGAAAGAAAACTGTCCGCTTACCAATGCAGCAAGCTTGCGGACCTCTGTCGCTGTAGCTGCAACGCCCAGGTCACTGTTCTGGCTGCGTGAGGGATCGGAGGGGTCCTGCAAGTAAGATGAAGCTGTGTTGGCTGTCAACAGAGACTGACTCAAGCCTTTGTTATCATCAGTTTGGATCGATAACAAGCCTGAAAATGTTACTTTATCAGCGATCTGCGGGGTATAAACCAAATTGGTCTTTGATTGGACATCGTAACCATCCACATCATAATTGTAAGCGCGATTCACAGCAGTTTCGGTGGTCGGCCTGCCTGTAGCGCTTTGTGGTAAGAAACTGTTTCTTACCGCTGTGTTTACATCAAATTGTACATCAGAGGTCAAAATCAGTTTTCCAGGCGTGATCTGGTATTGCAGATTAAAGTGAGGCGTTATTCGGTCTGATTTGAGATTGTTAATCCCATACATCGCCATAGCAACAGGGTTAAAGGTTTCCGGGTACTGTCCCTGAATATTGGATGAGGGGGTAAAGAAATTTGGTGTCATATGGCCGTACTCGTCATATTCGTAGATCGACATGTTCGGCATCTTGTTGAAGGCGATATTGCGGATATTGCTGTCATCGGAGTTTTTGCCTACAGCCTGGTTTACATAATTGCCATCGGTGATTGAATGAGTATAAGCGATATCCGTGCGGAAACGCAGCCTGTCGGAAACCATATAATCGAGGTTGAGTCTCGCATTTAATCTTTGCAGCGAAGTTCCGAGGGTCGTGCCGGTTTGCGTCACATACCCCAAAGACGCAAAATACCTGGCTTTCTCGCCACCGCCTGTGATCGAAAGATTGTTATCATGAGTGTAACCGTTCCTTGAAATAGCTTTAACCCAATCCGTATTCTGGCCATAATTATAATAATAGTAGGGGTCGGAGGGATCGCGTGCAAACTCTTTTGCTGTTAATGTATTCAGCGGTGTACCCTGCGGCGTGCCATTAAGATATTCCTGAGGAATCAACTCAGAATATTGACCTCCATTCAGCAAGGGAAAAAGCGAGGGTTGAAGGCTTAATGCGCCTTTATAAGTATAAGTGAATACCGGCGAACTAACGGCACCGCGTTTGGTCGTGATCACCAGGACACCGTTGGCTGCCCTCGCCCCCCATACCGCAGTCGCCGCAGCATCTTTTAGAACAGTGATCTCTTTAATATCAGAAGGTGCAATGCTAAGGAGAGATGCATAACCCTGCTCATCCGCGGTCTGGAAATTAAAATCCGCTGGCACGGCAGTTTCGTATGGTAACCCATCCACTACGATCAACGGATCGGTCACGCCATTTATACTGGAAGTACCCCGAATCCTGATCGACATGCCTGCGCCAGGATCACCGGATGACGCCACGATATCCACTCCGGGCAACCTCCCTTCAAGTGTAGCAGCGATTGATGTTGCCGAAAGTTCTTCCAGGTCTTTCGCTTGAATTGTCGTTGACGCGGTAGTTCTGTCACGTTCGTCAATCGGCAAACCAGAGCCATTATTTACCGTAGGGCGGGCTGTGACGTTAATCTCTGCTAAATTGGATTTTGATTCCAGGCTGACGTTAAATACCCTTTGCTTATCTATAGGTAAAACGACCGTTTTGTATCCAATATAGGAGAATTGTATTTTATTCGCTGTATTGGAAACCTTGATCGCGAAATTTCCATCGATATCAGTAGCTACCCCGGTGATTGTGCGTTTATCACTGTTAATTTCGATCACGGAAGCGCCGATGATGACGGCCTTATCAGCAGCATCCGTTACCCTGCCCTTGACCAGAATCTTTTCGGCAGGTGCCTGCGCTATTGCTTGTCCTCTGATAAAGATGATTAACAGGGCGGAAAAGCAAAGTATATAGTTAAATATTTTTTTCATATAAAGCGCCGTGGTTTGTTTAATTGTAGTTTAGGTAATTGTCGATCTGGTGGATGACGGTATAATTAGAAAGTATATTGCTGTTAGGCACTACGACATTACAGCGTTTACCCTGGTTATCCAGCACGTACATCGAGTTGATCGTTGTGAAAGTTTGTAGAAATAAGGGGGATCCGGTATTGGGGTCGCTCAGCAGTGTCGGGTAACTCGGCGGACTGCTTTTTTTACCATCTGGGACGATAGTTGTTCCGTTAATTATATGGTATTGGATGAATTTGTTTACCTGATCGACCTCGGTTGACAAGGTCGGTTTATAATTCGGGATGCGCGTGGAACCGCTTGTCGTATACGGAAGCAGGCCGGCATTTACCGCGCTTTGTATGGCTGCATTTGACGGAATCAGGATCGTATAAAACGTTCCAGGTAACATTCCGGTGATACTGCCGGTTGTAGAATTATATAATCCGCTATTTAGTAGGTATTGATAAAAGCTATAGAAGGGAGACGTGGTTGTGGCAGCATTGGCCGCTATCGTGATGCCCACCTGATTGTTGGTATACAATGGCACACCCCCTGTCGTGTAATAGGCTTTGCCATTGGATGCAGTCACTGAACTAGTGATCCGGAGTGTTTGCCCGATATCGGCGTTCCCTGCAGCAAAGATCGTGTTGGCATTGTAGCGAAGATATTCGCCACCGGTCCCATCGCCGCTTCCGGTTTCAAATATGCCCTGCCCGGAAAGGTCATTGAGCTGACCTGTCGGTGTATTGGCAACAAGCATACTTACTAATCTTAACATATTCGTATTAGCAGTTCCTCCGATCACTGTGGCGGACGCACCACCGGGCGCAGTATAGGTAAAAGCACCGCTGGCAGAACTGTAGTCATAACCTAACGCACGGAATGCGACATCGGGGACCATAAATAGAGTGAACTTGAAACTCGGGTTGCTGACAACATATCGCAGGTTCATGTTCAGCGCGGTCGTCATTAATGAATAAGCGGGATCAAGATATGCCCGGCCAAAAACTGTAGTAAATACATTAGCTTGCTGAACCTTGTTTGTGCCGTAAAAGATACCATTGCTGCCGAAATATTTATCTACAACATCCTTAGCGGCATCGAATCTTGCCGGCTCGCCCTGCATGTTGCTGGTTGAGGCGAATTTGGATGGCCAAACAGCGGTTTGGAACATGTGCGCATTTAGGAAATCCTGAATAATGTTTGCAGGCAGCTTATCGAAAGAGGGATAATGCTCAAGCAATACCGTATTGATATAGGCATCCAGCTGAGCATTGGTTGGCGCGAAAAGCGTATAGGTACCTTGCTGCCCGTCATTATCAGCAGTCTTTAAAAAATTCTCATTATTTAACGAAAAGGCCAGGGGATAGGTCGCGTTAAAATATGATTTCACATAGGCATTGCCGGTAGTTCCACTCGCTACCTGGTATTGGTGCGTTACATTCGCGTCAATGTTATATTGGACATAATATTTGTCGAAAAGTTGCTTGAAGTGGCTGTAATTAGAATTGGAGGCCAAATATTGTTCGAGGCTTCGAAGCGGCGTCACCACCGAACTGGTCTCATAGATCACACCGTTTTCAGCTGCAATATCTTTGGTAAGCACCGTGCCGTCCACTACGTTAAATCCGGTATAAGTCGTGTTGGGATAGAAATAGTTATAATCTGCTGCGCTAAGTTGTTTTGTGGCAAAGAACGCCGTTGTGAAGTAAGGTATATATTTATTATTAAAATCGCCGTAAACATATGTCGCTGTGTTGCGATTGGTGGCTACTGCAGTAAGCACCTGGCCCGCTACCGGATCCGTCCTTCCCTGCGGTGTAAAAAGTACCGTATCAGTATATAACCCACCATGGTAAGCGGTCCTTCTTTTAAAAGCGGTGTTAGCCTGATAACCCTGGGGTGACATATAATCCGAAATATGGTCGGTAAACGACGCGTTATAGGCCAAACTGTATTCAACTATACTTTTGGCTGTTGCGGCATCGATCTGGTCTATGCTGCTAATACCGTGCGCTGTAAAATATTTTTTGAAAGCGTCGTCATTCGGCGCGAACATGGTCCAATAACCCGCAGAGTTCAGCGTTTCGGCGTAACCGGCTTTGTCAATGCAGGCCAGGAGGTTAGTGAAGTTTCCCCTAGACTGTAGTATTTTATAGATCGGCGCTTCAAGCGACGGAGGACGACCGTAAAACTGATCGATTGCTTGTTTACGGCAACTGCCGAATAGGATGAATACGACCGATAGACAGAATAGATTTCTGATCAATTTATACATATGAAAAAAGTTAAAATTTACGTTCAGGCCTGGCGATAATGTTAGGTCTGATGTTCTGCTAATTGTTGCTATCGTCTTTCCTGGTTTCCGAAGGGCGGATTTGGCTGCCGCACAAAAATTCGGGCACAACCCGGGCAAGTAGAGTTCCTCTCATGTCTTTTAATTTTAGTTTAGAAATTGGTTTATCGTGTTGGTTGCACTTAGGTCATCATAACCAGCAATATGGTTGTAGAAACGGTTACTGATGACCACTCAAAAGTAGATCGAATAACTTGCAACGGGCTGTATAAATTGTCGCAATTATCCGGTGAATTTGTCTCAATTATCCTGCACGATTTTATATTGGGTTTTTGCTCCATTCGGATACTAAGGAAAAAAACTAATACGCTGCATCTGCAATTAGGAATGAGCTGGCGCCCCGGTTTAGCGAAAAATCGACCAAAACCCGCTTGAAGACGGTTATAACGAGGGAAGCTGCAATTAACCAAATTTTGGATAAACTTTGATCAGGTATAAACGTCCAAACTGCCGATGCCTTTATTTACTTTTAGCCAACGATTATTACGGGTGTTACCGAACCTTTGGGACAGACTGTAATATCAGCTAATGCCGGACAGGCCCAGCGATAAACCAATTATTTAATATCATAAATTAACACTTTAAATTCTATGCGTATCCGATCACCTTATTTACTAATGATCTGTTTGCTTTGCGGACTCGCCGCTTTTGGTGCGGGCCCCAGAAAAAAATACAATTTTAACAGTTCATGGAAACTGCTAACCGGCGAAGCTACCGGTGCCGATGCCCCGGCGTTCGACGACAGCGGATGGAAGCCCGTTACCCTGCCGCATGCTTTTAATGAAGACGACGCATTCAGTAAAGAGATTGCTAACCTGACAACCGGAATTGCATGGTACAGAAAACACTTTAAAACCCCCGCCGGGTCTGACGGTAAAAAAATCTTTATTGAGTTCGAAGGTGCCAGAATGGGGGCCGAGGTTTTTCTGAACGGTAAATCTATCGGCCTGAGCGAGAATGGCGTAATGGCGTTCGGTTTTGATCTTACAGATCTGCTCAAACATGATGGTACGGAAAACGTGATCGCTGTACGGGTCGATAATTCCTGGAAGTACAAGGAAAAAAGCACAGGGTCGGGTTTTGAATGGAACGATCATAATTTCTATGCGAACTATGGCGGGCTGAATAAAGGCGTTTACCTGCACATCACCGATAAACTATACCAAACGCTACCCTTATACTCAAATTTGAAAACAACAGGCACCTACATCTATGCCAGGGATATAGATATCGCTGGAAAATCAGCGGTAGTTAATGTTGAAACAGAGGTCAGGAATGAATATGTGGATGCGAAGACCTTCACCTATGAAGTTCGTGTCGAAGACATGGATGGCAAGACCGTGAAGACCTTCAGTGGCGGTACCATTACGCTAAAACCCGGAGAGACCAGGATCATCAAAGCAAATGATAAAGTCAACGGTTTAAACTTCTGGAGCTGGGGCTACGGCTACCTCTATAAGGTATACACGAGCCTGAAATTAAATGGTTCAACAATTGACGAAGTGAAAACGGTAACCGGTTTCCGCAAAACCGAATTCAAAAACGGTATGGTATACCTGAATGATCGCGTGATCCAAATGAAAGGCTACGCGCAACGGACCACGAACGAATGGCCTGCTCTTGGCGTATCCGTTCCAGCCTGGATAAGCGATTTTAGCAATGGCTTGATGGTCGAAGGCAATGCCAACTTGGTACGCTGGATGCACGTTACGCCATGGAAACAGGATGTGGAATCCTGTGATCGTGTAGGCCTGATCCAAAGTATGCCCGCAGGCGATGCCGAAAAAGATGGAACAAATCGCTGGTGGTCTCAAAGGCTTGAGCTGATGCGGGACGCGATGATTTACAATAGAAACAGCCCAAGTATCCTTTTCTACGAATCAGGAAATAGCGGGGTGAGTGAAGACCATATGAAGGATATGAAAGCCATTCGTGACGAGTATGATCCGTATGGTGGCAGGGCATCTGGGTCGAGAGATATGCTGGAAAGCAAAACAGCCGAATACGGAGGTGAAATGCTTTACATCGATAAAAGCGCGACGAAGCCACTTTGGGAAATGGAGTTTTCACGGGATGAAGGGCTGCGTACCTATTGGGATGAATTTTCCCCGCCTTTCCATAAAGAAGGCGTTGGACCGAAGCACAAGGAGAGCGAAGACCCGGCTTCTTACAATCATAACCAGGATGCCATGGCGCGTGAAGATGTGATCCGCTGGTACGAGTACTGGCACGAGCGGCCAGGTACCGGTGACCGGGTAAGCTCCGGTGGTGTGAATATCATTTTTTCAGATTCCAATACGCATTTCCGCGGCGAAGAAAATTATCGTAATAGCGGCGAAGTTGACGCGATGCGTATCGCCAAGGAAGGTTTTTTCGCCAACCAGATCATGTGGGATGGATGGGTGGATCCTGACCCGAAAGGATTGCATATCATAGGTCACTGGAATTATGCCAAAGGCGTAAAAAAGAATGTAGATGTGATCGCGGCTGGTGCCAAGGTACAACTTTTTATCAATGGCAAGTCGCAGGGCTACGGTGAAAGAAGCAGTCATTTCCTGTTCACTTTCAAGAATATCAGTTGGGAACCGGGAAACATCAAGGCCATCAGCTACGATGAGAGCGGAAATAAGTTGAATGAGTCTCAATTGAACACTACTGGTCCAGCAACGGGTATCAAACTAACTGTTCGAACTGGTCCGGGCGGACTGAAAGGGGACGGAGCGGACGTGGCCCTCGTAGACGTGGAAGCCGTTGATGCAAAAGGCTACCGCGTGCCTATTGCGATGGATATGATCAAATTTGAATTAAGCGGTCCCGCAGAATGGCGCGGCGGGATCGCGCACGGCGCACCCGGAAATTATATCCTGTCGAAAACCTTACCGCTTGCCTGTGGTATCAACCGGGTGATCATTCGTTCCGTGCCTAAATCCGGCCAGATCATTCTAAAAGCAACTGCTGAAGGACTGAAGCAGGCATCGGTAACCATTACATCTGTTCCCGTTAACGAACACGATGGGCTGGTAGAATACCTGCCCGGAACCGATCTTAAAACAAATCTGAGCAAAGGACCGACTCCGGCAGGACCTTCATACAAAATGAGCAGGCTGGCCGCAAAGATCGTAAAATCAACCGCCGGTTCGAACGCAGACGATGCACCGAAAACATACGATGATAACGATAAATCGCTTTGGAAAAGTGATGGTACACTTCCTCACGCCTGGATCAAATATCAGTTGGACAAGCCCTACGAGATCAGCGAGATCACGATGAAAGTTTTAGGCTGGCGAACTAAAAAGTATCCGGTCAAAATACTTGTTGATAATAAAGAAGTTTACCAGGGTACGACCGAACAAAGCCTTGGCTATATTACCATACCTGTCAAAAAGACGAAAGGACAAACGGTAACTATTCAACTTGCCGGTGCGGAAATAGAACAGGATGCTTTTGGTCTTATAGAGGTAAATGGTAAAAATCACCAGTCGGAAGGGGACTCCGGTAAAGGTAAAAATGCATTCGGCCTGGCTGAGGTGGAGATTTATCAAATGTTATAATTAGTCTATCATTTTAGGACCGAAATTTAGGGTTGATATTTCCCGTGCCCCAGGAGCTGATCCTGGGGCTTTTTTGATTATGAGCCAGAGTCAGTTCCCGTGCGGTAGATACTTTAACAACGTAGTTAAAAATGCAAGACATTACTTGTTCGCGATAATTTCAACCTGTCCAAACTTTGGACAAGCTTTGGTCGTTGCAAAGCAATGCCGGCTGCAACCTTTTTTTTACATTAGATCACCAATTTTAAAGGATGATGAGAATAGTAATTTTCCCCCGCAGCTACAGGGCTGGCCGATCTTTCCGAATTTTTTGTGCTTTTGCGCATTTATTGCCCCGCATTAATTTGCACGTCCTATGCCCTGCATTGCTGTTCGTGATGTGTAGTTTCCCCTTTGTCGTCCAATGTCAAAGCAAAAACAACAGTGCAGCTTATGGTTTTGTGCGATTTAATGTAAAAGGCAGGGATACAGCGACTTTCAGGTTGAGCAAACCAGCTTATCCGTTTCCGGGTCGAAAAAACGTCGTCATCAGGGTAATGCCCGAACTGGAAGGCGCTACAGGAGTAAAGTCGGCGGGTAAAATAACAGTACTTGAACTGAGTGCAGATGCTGAAGTGCTTATCGCATTGCCGCAAACGTTCGACCCTCAAAATGATGCGTACCGGCCCATATTAGACAGTGCGTTAACGATCGCCGGCCTTCCGCCATATCGGATTTACGCGTTACGCTTGCCGTCAGGAATTCATTCCATAGACAAAGAAAGTGAGGATGGTTTTATTGCCGCTGTGATCGCTCCCGGTCAAACCGGCCCGCGCAGAAATGGTAAAAAGCCGGATGGCCGGGAATGGAGGCCGTACCTGGTCGACGGCTTTTTGAAAGAAAAACCGCTATTTGAAATACTCTCGGGAAATGGTCAGATCGTGATCGATGAAGGGATGCCGGGAACAGAGGGGATTCAAGGCGGATTTGAAAGTGGAACTTGTGTAAAGGTAAGCGGCGTCTACCATCTTTTTCCGACCGAACGTGCCGGTAAGGCCGGTAAAGGTCCGGAATACGACCGGGTAAAAACCCGTATCGGGCATTGGGAGAGCAATGATGCAATACACTGGACAAGAACAGGGACGGTATACCAGTCTAGTGGCACCTATGCAATATCTGAATCCGATAACCCAATGAACGACCGGCGCGGTGCTATTTGGTCTTTTAATGCTGTATTCAACAAAGAGGCGGACCGGTGGTACGGTTATTATCTTAGCTATACCGTCGATAAAAATATTCGCCCGAACCATTCTTTCGGCAGGATCTGGCGCACAATATCCCAAACAAAAGGTTTTGCCGGTATCGGCGGGCCTTATGATGAAGGTACACTGATCATGGAGCCGGGGTTGGATTCGCAGCCCTGGGAGGGCAGGCAGGGTGTTGCTTCGTTTTACCCATTCCCGGTAGAAGGTGGCTGGCTGGCGTTTTATGCCGGGGCCTTTCCTTTTCACTCCTGGGCGGATTATCCAAAAAAAACATCTTTAGGCTGGCTGATCGGCCTTGCTTCCGCAAAAACGATGGACGGCCCCTGGACAAGGCTCGACACTACGATGAACCCGGTCAAGAGCATTAACCCGGAGTTCCTCGAAAATCCTTTGGTTTACAAGTTGAAGGACGAGGGTTATATCGCCATATTTGATGGCGGGCCTGATGATAACGGACATCATTTCGTGAATATGATCGGCTACGCGGTTTCGAGAGATGGCCTACATTGGAGCGAAGCCCGTTACATACCGCTCCATACCAAAATCCAAGCCTGGTGGAACGTCATGCGCACCCCGCTTTGCCTGATCCCGGAAGGAGATAATAATTTTACAGTATTATTCGCTGCGATCAACTCAAAAAGATTTCACCCGATCGGCTCCGTGCGCTTAAAAATGGATACCAGGGTGTTTGAACAGTTGTTGAAATTTTGATCCTGTAAGTATTTTTAGTTTCGGCGCGTCAGAAATGATATACTGGCTTGCCAGACAAGGTTTTCAATTCACAGTTCTTTACAAAACCATTGCCCTCGAACTCGATATAAAGCCCCTTGAACTCACCTAATGACTTGGTATAAGTGCCGGAATAAAGCAATTTATCGTTGACGTAAAGCGTTACCTGTTTGTTGTGATCAATCAGCCGGACATGGTTCCATTTTTCCTGATCGATGACGAAGCGGGACAGGTTATGGCTTTTACCCTCGTATCGTTTTTCGCTGATCACATTGAGCCCCTTCGAACTGCAGCCGGCGCTGATCAATGTAAAACGTATCTGCCCGTCTATTCCGGCAAGGTGTATTTTCGTGTTATTGCAATAGATGCCTTTTTTACGAAGTAGGTTCTTAAAGGTCGTTTCAAATATAAAACCATCAGTCAATCCCTTTGTAGCCGTATAATTGGCTAAACGCGTGAAGGTAAGCGACGTTGTATCCAATCCCATTTTATTTAATTGCTCGCTCGTAATATTAAAAATACTATCCGGGCCCGATCTTAAAGCAGGTATTTCGAAATAATGATTTGGCAGGTCGTTCTGGCGGTGAAAGGCAAGACCTATCCACTTATCCGAACGGATACTCACCTGCGATTCCGCGATTCGGCCGGCACGTGTTTGAAGGTATGCTGTGAACACCCCTGGGAATAAATAACTATGCGAGATATTCACCGCGCCCGGCTTAGTATAGATGATCCGGGATTTGTCACCGAAATTAATGAATACACTATCGGTTAATTCGGGCACCTGCAATTCAAAGAAAACCGTACTCGGCAATATCCCTTCCATGCTGGCTACTTTTATTTTGGCGGGTCCGGGATCATTTTTATGGAAGTGTAGCCAGCCAAAAATACCTGCGACAGCGAAGCTCACGATGAGGACCAAAAAGCCTATTAGATATTTCTGCCTATACCGGAATTTGTTAACTGGAACAGGCGGCATTTCTTTAGGGCGGTATTCCGGATGGTCTGACGGGTGTGGAGTATAGCCGCCATATTTCACCAGCGCCTCAAAAGTGGCCTGCTGCGGTACATAGTCTTCATCTACCGCGATCTTGCCAAAGATTCGTTTCAATGTATTCGGACTGATGTTGACATGGGTAGCTTCCAGAATCTCACGGCTAAGATCCGCGAAATCCCCGTGTTTCCACGAAGCTGCATCTCCACGGTCAAAGCGGGTGATGCAGCAAAGTATAACTTCGTCAAGCCGGGTCCTTTTAGTCATCTGAGCGAAAGTATTAAAAATTTATTAGCCATATATCTAAAACCTAACAAAAACCTTTGCGAAAGGCCGAGCGTGACCTTTGACGATTGTTAGCCGTAATTCTTTAATGCACTGATTTATAGTATTTTCTGTTAGCTATCCAAATTCTGATCACACTTTGGTTAACTTTTGGTCAGCTAAGGATAAGTCGAAAATCTGGTTCTCCCTTTAAGTTTGACCAACCAATTTTTTAACCAAAATATGTTTGTGCAATCTGCTACAACGGTACCTATCCCAGGATTTGTGTTGTCCCATGCCGCCTTTCCAGGTGGGCAAATCAAGGAATATCACTTTCTTCCTTTTTTGTGGCTTACACTTTTTCGACAGGTGAGGCGCCAGCACTCCAGCCTGAACCATCTACCGGTTCTCTACGCAGATCCGTTCAGAGCACATAAAACTAATAGTTCATTATTAACCAACCAATTAAATTATGAGACACTATTTACAAATTAAGCTTGCGGGGTTTCACCGCTTGCAGGCGATCTTCGCCATTGGTATGCTGCTATTCACCTTGCCGCTGTCTGCCAACGCTTCGGTGACCTACACAAGAACAGGTACCAGCATGCGAGATATACGCTTGACCGGTAGGGTTATCGACGAGACCGGCCAGCCGCTGATCGGAGTAGGTATCAAAATAAAAGGCGCTACCGGCGGTACGTCTACTGATGTAACTGGTGCATTTACCATCAGTGTACCCGATAACGCCACACTGGTCCTCACTTATATCGGTTACGATACTCAGGAGATTTTGGTCGGTAATCAAACCAGTGTGACCATTAAGATGCTTCCGTCTTCAAAATCGCTTAACGAAGTGGTGGTCATCGGTTATGGTACGCAAAAGAAGTCGAACGTAACCGGATCAATATCTTCGTTGAAGAATGACAATCTCGACCAAAGGCCGATCACTCGCGTAGATCAGGCGCTTGTAGGGCAACTGGCGGGAGTGAACGTTAAGCAAACGACAGGCGTACCCGGCAAACCGTTTAGCATACAGGTTCGTGGCAACGCCTCGATCAGTGCCGGAAACGAACCTTTATATGTCGTAGATGGATTCCCCCTGACCCCCAACGCCTCGAATGTCGCAAACGGGTCATATTCCAACGGCAATCCGCTGGATAATATCAATCCTGCAGATATCGAAAATATCGAGGTGCTGAAGGATGCCGCCGCGGCGGCGATCTACGGTTCGCGGGCATCAAACGGTGTTGTGCTCATCACCACCAAACGTGGGAAAAGTGGCGCTCCCAGGATCACATTGAATACTTCAGTAGGCTATAATCAGGCCAGTAAGCAATTAAAAATGCTGAATGATGAACAGTGGATCGCCAGGGCTACTGAGATCATCAACGGTCAGTATATTGCCAAGGCGGGTGCTTTCGGTGCAACTGTCAACGATGATGCCAACACGCGCAGAGCAAAGCTGACCGCATCGGGGCTTCCGCTGTCCGGCAACCAGATCAATACGGCCTACATGCCTGACCCGCGCTGGGCTATTCCTGGTCATCCCGGCCTGCAATACTATAACTGGCAGGATGTGATCGAACGGAAGGGCTTGATGCAAACTAATGAACTATCTATCAGTGGCAGTACGGATGCTGTAAGCTATTACGTATCGGGTGGTTATCAGGATCAAAACGGTTTCATTACCGGTCTCGGCTATAAACAGTATACCGTAAGGGCAAACGTTGAAGTGAACCTTTCCAAAAAACTGAAAGTTGGTGTTAACGTAGCACCAAGTTATTCGATCACCCAAGATCCGGGTGTCGAGGGTAAGGATGCGATCTTCAGCACATCCCTGACCGGTACACCTTTGCAGGAAGATTCGGTAGGCCTTTACCCTAACTTCGGTAAAAATGCAGTAGGTACATATAGCGGTGGCTTTACGAGTCCGCTCGGGAAGTTGGAAAACAACGTCAATACATTAAAGAAGTACCGGACATTGACCAGTGGCTATGCAGAATATCAAATTCTTCCGAGGCTTTCCTTCAAGACGTCGGTGAATTACGACAATTCTATCGGCCGTACCAATGTCTATACGCCCTATTTTACTCAGGGTACCGTGGCATCACGTATCTTTTCACCAACGAACCTGAACGTTTTGGCCACCACATCGGGTTCCTATAATGAATACCAGCGACAGACCTTTGTGATAGAAAATACGCTGAACTTCAATGCATCTTTTAAAAAGGTTCACACCCTGAGCCTGCTTTTGGGTCAATCTTATAATACTGACCGTTTGGATAACCAGTCCGCGAGCTCAGTCGGTGGTTATAACAATGCGACCGTACAAACTTTAAGCGCGGCAGCAGGCACCAGCGCCAATTCATCAGCAACAAGAAGTGTCCTGGAATCTTATTTCGCCAGGGCACAATACAGCTATAAGGATAAGTACCTTCTACTGGCAAGTATTCGTAGCGATGGATCCTCGCGATTTGGCGAGAATAACAAGTTCGGTATCTTCCCGGCAGCTTCATTGGCATGGCGGGTGATTCAGGAAGATTTTATGAAAAAAGCGCCTGTATTCAGCGACCTGAAAATTCGTTTCTCCTTCGGCGTGAATGGGAACAGTAATATTGGCGACTATGCAAGTATATCGCAGATCGGTAATGCCAATATCGTTGCAGGCGGCACTCCGGCTGCAACCATTGGGCAGGCACCAAGCAACCTGGCCAATCCATCTTTGCAATGGGAGAAATCGCAAACCTACGATGGTGGCTTAGACTTCGGGCTTTTCAATAACCGCCTCACAGGGTCATTCGATTATTACAACAAGTTTAGTGATCAGTTACTTTTATTTGTTCAGGTTCCAGAGATCACGGGTTTCGGTTCTTATTTGAGCAATGCCGGTTCGATGCGCAGTGTTGGTGAAGAGCTGGAATTGACATCGCGGAATATCATCGGACGTTTCGCTTGGAGCACAAGTCTGAATATCAGTCATAACCAAAACAAGATCGTTTCCCTTGGAGCCGGTCAAAACCAGATTATTATTCCTAATTCATTCAATGTTTCTGATGCGATCCTGCGCGTAGGCGAATCGCTGAACAGCGTATACGTATTGAAATACAATGGTTTCCTGACGGCCGCGGACGTGGCGAATAAAGTACCTACGTATGGCGCGGAATCTGTCGGCGACCCTAAATTCGAGGATTATAATAGTGACGGCACGATTTCCGAAGCTGATAAGCAGATTGTAGGTCATCCTAACCCCAGCTATACTTTCGGTATAACCAATACTTTCCGTTTCAAAAACTTCGAGTTGAGCGTGTTGGTTCAGGGTCAGCAGGGTGGTACATTCTATTCAGAACTGGCCCGGGCCATTGCGAGACCCGGGCAGGCATATACGGACAACGTACCTGCAAGCATCGTGAACCGTTGGTATTCAGAGACCAATACCGGTGACGGGCGTTATGGAAAGGCCTATGCAACTTATAACTCGCCTTTTGCGGCGACACAAGATGCAGTTTATTCAAGCGACTATATCAGGGTCAGGAACATTACCCTGGGCTACAACTTTAAGCCGCTTATTAAGACCCCGGTAATTCAGGCTGCGAGGGCGTATATTTCGCTGGAGAATTTTTTCGGAGCTGATAAATATACCAATGGCCTGAACCCGGATGCGGCCAATACTACAGTTAGTACCAATTCGAATTATCCGCAGGCCGGTGATTATGGCGGCTTGCCATTGGCTAAATCAATTGTTTTCGGCTTAAATTTTACGTTTTAATTGAATAGAAAGACGATGAAAAATAAATACATCATAGCGACACTTTCGCTCCTTATGTTTACGGTAGCATGCCGCAAGGATCTTGACCAGGTGCCTTTGTCATCAGCGACTACCGCGACCTTTTATTTACAAACCAGTGATTTTATACAAGGTACGAACGCGATCTATAATAGTTTGCGGGGCTACCCGACGCGGGCGATCTATTTATCCGAGATACGGTCGGATAATTTATACAACGATACGGAGCAGGGCCGGGACTGGGACCCGCTGAAGGATTTTGCTAAGGGCATAGCCCCCAATAATTTAGTGGAGGAAGCGTGGGCATCAGATTTCAGTGGTATATTCAGGGCTAATACCGTGTTGGACCAATTGAAAAAGAATGGCAACCTGGTCGGAGTGCCTGCACTGGCTAACAGGCTCACCGCCGAGGCGCGCTGTATGCGTGGCTTCTTCTATTTCGATCTGGTAAGGTATTTTGGTAAAGTGCCGATCACACAAAGTCCGGTTACGGCGGAAGAAGCAAAAATTATACCCCGCAGCCCCGTAGCGGACGTTTATCAATTGATCATGGCTGACCTCCAGTTTGCGATCGCCAATCTTCCGGCGAACTACGCGGGCGCATATCCTTCATATGTTACGACGGACGTGGGTAAACCGACCAAATTTGCAGCGGAAGCAATGCTCGCCCAGGTCTATATGGCAAGATCATCCGCAACCTATAATATCGAAGGCCCTGGAATGGCGACTAACGAATGGGGGCTGGCCTTACCCTTATTACAGGATATCATCAGTAACGGCGGATTCGTGTTCAACCCAAACTATGCCAATATTTTCGCCTACAGCAATACCAGCCCACTGGTTAACAAGGAGGCAGTATTTGATATCATGTACATCAGTGGCCTCAATCCGATTTTAGGTAGTAATTTCCCGTGGCAGCTTGCACCGGCCACCTATTTCAGCTCGATCAACGCGCCGTCCTCCGGAAATGGCTCATTGGGCATTATGCCGGTATCAAATAACTTGCTTTCATCTTACGAGAGCGGTGATGTGAGGAAGGCTATTACCATTTTCACCAATGGTTTTACCTATGCCGGGAGTTTCGAGCCGCGCCCATTCTTTAAAAAGTACGTGGATATTAACAATATCCCCAAAAATAACAACTCGGATTGGGGTGTGAATTATATGGTGATCCGCTATACGGATGTGCTGATGATGAAGGCCGAGTGTATATTGCGGGGCGCACCGGGAACTCCGGCTGATGTCGAAGCGATCATTAATCCGGTTCGCGTTCGTGCCGGGCTAACCGCAAAGACAGGCTATACTATCGCACAGCTTTTTGATGAGCGCAGGCGCGAATTCGCAGATGAGGGTTACAGGTGGTTCGATCTTCAGCGAAGCGGAGATCTGGTTAATATGATGAATAATTGGGCAAGTATTGATGATAAAGCCACACCGAAACGGATCAATACAGTTACGAACAATTATGTAATTTATCCGGTGCCTCAGTCACAGATCAACGCAGCGCCTGGTTTATATACTCAAAACCCTGGCTATTAATCATAAAGCACCTGCTACAATATTGCGGCAGGTGCTTTTATCAACATATCAAAAGAAATTCAATATTTTTAAATTTATAGGCACAATTATTTTATGAACGTACGTACCACTATCGCAGCGCTGTTGCTGTTTGTTAGTTTCCAGGCTGCTGCACAGGAGCAAATGAGTTTGAGCGGCAACTGGCACTTTGCCTTGGCCAAAACTGGGGAGGAAGCAGAACAACTGTCAAAATTTTACGAAGAGAAATTTGACGCTTCCAGTTTTAAACCGATACCCGTACCCTCTAATTGGGCCGTATTGGGATTCGAAGAGCCAGTGTACAGGGGCTTCAAGGAGGATAAAGCAAGCGAAGGGTTTTATTTGTATGAATTTAAAGCTCCATTGGAATACAAAGGTAAGCGCGTATTGCTGAATTTCGGGGGTGTTTGGTCATCGGCAGAAGTATGGTTGAACGGAAAACGCCTCGGTGATCATCATGGAGGATATTCATCTTTCGCCTTTAACGTTTCGGACAAGATCAAAGCCGGAGCATCAAACCAGCTCGCCGTCCGGGTGCGCCAGGTTAATGAAGATTATAAATTCGACGTCAATGACGACTGGACCTTAGGCGGTATCTACCGGGATGTAACATTGGAAGCCATGCCTCAAAAGAGGTGGTTCGATCACGTCGTATTCAAAACGGAATTTGATAAGGCTTATCAGAATGCTGATCTTAAGATCAGCACCATGGTCAACGATAAAAACAAAGGTACCTTACCGGGGAACTATCCAAGTCCTGGAGAAGCCTATCATTTGCGATTTACGTTGACCGATAAAGCCGGTAAAGTTATCGCTCATCAGGATTCGCTGATCCCTGCGCATACTTCCACCGGGCGGGAAATATTGACCAGTTTCCGTGTTAATGCCCCGTTGCGCTGGACAGCTGAAACGCCCTATTTGTATAATCTGCAAGTTGAATTGTTTGAAAAGGGGAAAGTAACCCAATCCTATGCCGCGCCTGTGGGCTTCAGGCAAATATCTACTGAAGGTGGTGTATTCAGAATTAACGGACAGGCTGTCAAATTGCGGGGAGTGAACCGACACGATGAACACCCAGATGTGGGTCGGGCTACGAACCGGAAGATATGGTTGCAGGACCTTACGCTCATGAAACAGGCAAACATCAATTATATCCGTATGTCCCATTATGCTCCGGCGAAAGGTTTCGTGCAACTGGCCGATTCTTTGGGGATGTATCTTGGCGAAGAGGTTTCTATGGGCGGCGCGGGCGAACTGATGTATAATCCCTCTTTTTCTCCCGCAGTATTACAGCGATCTTATGAAACCGTGGTGCGCGATATCAATGACCCTGCTGTCGTCTATTGGTCGATTGGTAATGAGGACCCGCTAACACCTTTACATCTGGCTTCGATCAAACTGGTCAAGGCTTTGGATCCGACAAGACCGGTACTGATTCCATGGAGAGCGGAAGAATGGCTGCCTGTCGATATTGATATTCTGGCGCCCCATTACTGGCAGCCAAAAGAGTATGATAACCTGGCCGCGCATTCCACACGACCGATCATATCAACTGAATACACCCATGCTTTTGGCGTCAATGGTTTTGGCGGCCTGGAGCTTCGTTGGAAGGCGCTCACCAAGCATCCAGCAGGTGCAGGCGCAGCAATCTGGATGTGGGCGGATCAGGGCATCAAAACCCCTGTTAAGAGATTAAAAGGTAAAACTTCCGACATGAACGGGGGCGATGACTACCTGCGCATCGATGAAGCGGGCTGGGATGGCATCGTGGATTCTTACCGAAATTTTACCCGCGACTATTGGGAGGCCAAAGCGGTCTACGCCCAGGTTTATCCAGCAACGGATAAAATCTCTTTTTCTAACCGCCAGGCTACATTGGCGATCCCAATACAAAATGATTTTGATTTTACTGATTTAAACACGGTTAAGATCGCCTGGTCGATATTTGCTGACGAGACCGAATTGGCTGCCGGTGCCGGATCGGTCGCTGGTAAACCGCACAATGTTTCAACTTTCAATTTGCCTTTGGATAAGATCAAAAATATTGTTCCCGGCAAAACCTATTATGCGAGGTTCATTTTTACCAGAGCGGATGGAACGGAGATCACCAGAGAATCGATAGACCTGGTCCCGCAGGATAATAAATCGGCCAAAACTATCAGCGGTAACCTCACTGTAACTAAAGGCGACAATGTGATCATCGAAGCCGGGGAAACAAAATACACTTTTGATACTAAAACCGGGCAACTTATATCGGCAAGTTTAAAAGGCAAAACACTGGTTACCGACCTGCGACCGGTGATCTGGCACAAACCTGATCGTTCAGAAATGAGCGTCATTGGCAAGGCGGATGCTAAAGATGCCGCTGACCTAAATAAGTTTACACAATCGGTAGTTAGCTGGGATGTGCAACAAGGTCAGTCAGCAGTGATGATCAATGCCAAAGTGGATTATGTAGTCGATTCAAAAGATCAGTTCACCACCACCTGCAATTATACGATTACTGCAGATGGGAAAATGAAAGTTAAATATCAGATAGCTACGAAAGTCGCGGTTTCCTGTGTTCCTGTAGTAGGTATGGCAGCCCAGTTCAGCGGAGACCTTGATCGGCTACGCTGGTTGGGTTTGGGTCCATACAGTGCTTATCCTAATAAAAGGTCAGCCCCTATCCTCGGCGTATGGGGTGGCGCTGCCAACGGGGCCGAAGTAGCGGGAACAAAAGCGATGCGATGGGCCGAACAATCTGGATCAGCCGGAATTGTGCGGGTGACCAATGACGGATACCTTGAACATGATTCCGCTAAGCCGGGATCATTAAGCATCCTGTCAGGCGTTTTGGGTAGGCCGGAGAAAGGGCGTAAAGCTGATGATTCCGTTCCGCAACTCCTGACTAACGGTGAGCCGTTAACTGGTGAGTTCACCATTGAATTGTTTAAGTAACTTCGTTCCGGCTTTCGTATTAGTAATACGACTATCAAACGAATTTTAAATTTTACTCATAAATGTTTTAATGAAAAGCATGAAATATATTGCCCTGTTATCGTTAATTGTTTGTGCACAGATCGCATCCGCTCAGATCAAACCCAACACACGAACTGTCGTATCTCCACCAAAGAAGCTCTGGCTTTTTTTACTCGCAGGGCAGTCCAATATGGCCGGACGCGGAGCCGTGGAAGCCGCAGATACCATTCCCAATAGCCATGTATTGATTCTGAATAAAGATGGTAAATGGGAAATAGCAAAAGACCCTATTCATTTTGACAGGGATTATGCTGGCGTTGGGCCAGGTTTTACTTTTGGCAAGGCGATTCTGGTTAAAGACACATCTGTTTACATAGGCCTAATCCCCTGTGCTGTCGGCGGTTCCGCTATTAAATCCTGGAAACCTAACAGCGGTAAGAACTACCAGGTGGCGCTTGACCGTACCCGAGCAGCTATGCAAAGCGGAGAGTTGAAAGGGATTATCTGGGACCAGGGCGAAACGGACTGTACAGAGAAGGGCGTTATTGACTATGCTGAAAAAATGACCGATCTCATTAATGGGTTCAGGACGGATCTTGGTAATGCCAAACTTCCGTTCATAGCGGGCGAGTTACCCGCATTTCAAATGCAGCAACCCGACAAAGCCCATCAACTCGTCGATAATCCCTATGTTCAGCAGATAAATGCGGTTATCCATGGGTTGAAAGGTAAGATCACTAACTACGATTATGTTACTTCGGAACAAACTGAGCACCGTGGTGACCACCTCCATTATAATACAGTTTCCGCTCGCTTAATGGGTGAGCGGTATGCTGCCCTAATGAAAAAATTGCTGGCGATCAGCAGTAAATAATAAATCAGAACAGATGAAAAAAATACTAATTATTATCACGGCTTGCCTGGCCTTTTCAGCGCAATTACTGCATGCTCAAACGGTTAAGGCCCAATCTCCGCCGGTCATTGTGCTCAGCTTTGATGATGCTGAGGAAAGTCATTATATCAATGTTGCTCCCTTGTTAAAAAAGTTTCATTTTGGTGCGACATTCATGGTCTGTGAGTTTCCGGTCAAACCACCTGCCGATAGTAGCTATTACATGACCTGGAAACAGATCAGAGAACTCTACGATATGGGGTTCGAGATCGGTAACCATACAGCACGGCACAATAATCTTACAAAAATGAGTGCTGATGAGATAAAAAAATCAGTTGGCTACATTGAAGATAAGTGTAAGCAATACGGAATACCTAAACCGATATCCTTTGCTTATCCGGGCAACCGTAATGATAGTGCTGCTGAGGTAGTCCTGAAACAGATGGGATATAAATATGCCCGAACCGGTGGCAGCGTTTACTTCACTCCGGGTAAGGATTCATATTTGGCTATTCCAAGTTATACAATGGGATCAACTGAAAAGTTACAACCCAGGACAATGGAAGCACTTGAAAATCTGAGACCCGGTCAGATTTTGGCCTTTACCATTCATGGTATACCTGATCCGGTACATGATGGATATACCACTTCGGTCGATGTATTTACTAAATACCTCGAATATATGCGGGATCACCATTTCAAAGTTATTGCTATGCGCGACCTATCACAATATATCACAAACTAACCTTTATCTAGCTTCAGGACAGCTGCTAAAAAGCATCCTGAGGCTTTGCGACCAACTGCTGGTTTTTAAAATAGCTGACTTCAGGGAGGCGGTAATGAAGGTCGGGTTGCGTTTGATTTTTTGTGTTCTGGGCTCTTTTACCCGTGAAATTGGAAATTTAAATTTGTTATAAATCATTGATTATCAAGTAAATGTGTAAATCAAGGAGCAAAAATTAAAAATGGTCTTAAATTGTTGATTATCAATATGTTACAGGTGTGATGTTCATGTTCTTTCTTGTACCTTATTTGTATCTTTTTTGTGTTAACTATTTGATTATCAATTATTTTTATTTTCTGTATCGGTAAATAACGCCACAAACAAGCAATAAGCATTGCATAATAAATTCATAAAAATAGCCTTATTTAAGCTTATTTTTTTCCTGTTTGACTGAGACAAAGCCCCCGTTTTCGTGTATTGAAAAAACTTAATAAATAAACTTTTATCCATGTTACTTGATAAAAAAGTCGGATTTGTATAAAAAAAAGTCGAATTAACGCAACGAGAAATGCAGCACCGATAAATATATTTGTTATTGGATGGTTGTAATATAAACGCGCGGCGATATGAATACATCCATTCCAAAAGATACGGCAACCAACCGTTTAAAAACCTGATAAAATGAAACGCAGAACATTAATTAAAGGGATGGCTGTTGCTATACCGTCGCTATACCTATCGCGGGCCTTGGGCAGCAATCTTTTTGATGGGCAACTTTTAAATGAGCCAATTGCCAAAGGGCCATTCGAGCCAACATGGGAATCGCTGCAGAATTATCAAACACCTGAGTGGTATCGTGATGCCAAATTTGGCATGTGGGCGCATTGGGGGCCGCAGTGCCAGCCTGAAGCGGGCGATTGGTATGCAAGAGGCATGTATCAGGAAGGTTCGCGTCAGTATAAGTTTCACCTTCAGAAATACGGGCATCCATCAAAATTCGGATTTAAGGATGTGATCAATGTATGGAAAGCTGAAAACTGGAATCCCGAAGAATTGGTGAGCTTGTATAAAAATGCAGGCGCACAATATTTTATGGCCCTTGCCAATCATCATGACAATTTTGATCTGTACGATAGCAAGTATCAAAAACAATGGAACTCAACTAAGGTTGGTCCAAAAAAAGATTTGATTGGCGGTTGGGCAAAAGCCGCAAAAAATAACGGGCTGCCATTTGGTGTAAGTGTTCACGCCTCGCATGCATGGCGCTGGTATGAATCTGCGCAGCGGGCGGATAAAACCGGCCCCTATGCAGATATGCCCTATGATGGAAAACTTACAAAAGCAGATGGAAAAGGGCTATGGTGGGATGGCATGGACCCGCAGGAGCTGTATGCGCAGAATCATCCGTTAAGCCAGCGTAGTTTAGAGGATAGTTCAATACACTCACAATGGGGTTGGGAGAATGGTGTATATCCGCCAACAAAAGCTTACATCGACAAATTTTATAACCGTACTATAGAGCTTATTAACAAATACGATCCCGATGTTGTTTATTTTGACGATTCGCAGTTCCCGCTTTGGCCTGTCAGTGATGCCGGCCTGCGCATAGCTGCCCATTTATATAATAAAAGCATTAAAGAACATGGTAAACTTCGTGCTGTAATAAATGGGAAAATATTGAATGAAAATCAGCGTAAAGCTATGGTATGGGATATTGAACGTGGCCAGGCTAACGAAATTCAGCCCTTGCCATGGCAAACTGATACCTGCATTGGCGGGTGGCATTATGACAGGGGTTTGTATGAACGCAATGGTTACAAAACACCAAAAACTGTAATACAAACCTTAGTTGATATTGTAGCTAAAAATGGAAACCTGATGCTGAATATCCCTGTCAGAGGGGATGGAACTATTGATGAAAAAGAAAGAAAGGTAGTTGAAGGGATTGGCAAATGGATGAAAGCGAACAGTGAAAGTATTTATGCCACAAGGCCATGGAAGATATTTGGTGAAGGCCCGGCGCAAGAAGCAGCGGTAAAGTTAAGTGCGCAGGGCTTTAATGAAGGAAAAGGGAAGCCGTTTACTTATCAGGACATCCGCTTTGCAACTAAAGGCGATATTTTGTATGCTACTGCAATGGGTTGGCCTGAAGATGGTAAGCTGATTATAAAAAGTTTGGCTAAAAACAATGAGTATCTTTCAAAAGAAATTAAAAAAATAGAATGGGTGCCAACAAAACAACCTTTAAGTTTTGAAAGAAACGAAAATGGTTTGGTTATTTCGTTACCCGAAAAAACACCGGATGAACTGAACTACGCGAATGTGGTAAAGATTTTTTCATAACACTTATATTTGAATTGCAGGCAATGCGGGTTGCCTGCAATTCGTATTCGAAGCATACTTATTTGAGCTTTGGACATCAATGAGCCAATGCATCATTTGTATCAGCAGAAGTTGATCGTCTATTCAATAAACGATCATAATTATGGTCGGTCACAGCTTCGGGTCAACAGAAAGCACCGGCTGTCAATAGCCTCAATGGACAAATCACCGTCAGGGTTTACATAATATATTTTCCGATGAAAGTGACATTCATTTGAATGGCAAAATTTACCCATAGATATTGTACTAATATTTTTAGTAATCTGCAAATTATTTCTATTTTTGCTTCATGATCGAAGAAGCGAAAGCCTGGGTCAGGCGTAAGAATGGTTCTGGAGAGATACTGCGTATCGTGTTTGAAATTCAGGATACGATACAATGCTATCATCTTTATGCTGCTTATGCGGATGATCATTTTGGCCGCATTCTATTTGATACAGAAGGATATTGGATATATGACGGTAAAAGCCTTACGGTTGATGAACAGGAGCAGGTAGCAATATTTATCCTCAGCCACATGGAAAAAAATAAATGAACAGGAGAGGATGCAACAATTGAGTTTTTTCGGGTTAACTCGCCTTTCGTGTAGTGCTGTAAATCTTTATATTTAAACCGATGCAACTGGAGCCATTTCACGAACTCGTTCTCCGATTTATTGAACAAACGGATCGTCCCATTTTCCTTACGGGGAAAGCAGGTACCGGGAAAACAACTTTCTTGCGTTATATCAAAGCAAGTGTCAGCAAAAACCTGGCAATAGTTGCACCTACAGCAGTGGCCGCCATTAACGCGGGTGGTGTTACCATACATTCTTTTTTCCAGGTACCTTTTGGCCCACAGGTACCCGGCAATAATATCGAGATCCGGCAGGTAAGCCAGGAAAAAGATAAGATACTTAAATGCCTTGACCTGCTTATCATTGATGAGATCAGTATGGTTCGTGCAGATACGATTGACTATATCGATACCGTATTAAGGCAGGTTAAAGGCTCGTCCCGGCCGTTCGGCGGCGTGCAGTTGTTAATGATAGGCGACCTGTACCAATTACCACCTGTTTACGAAAAAGACTGGCCTGTATTACAGCGTTTCTACACAGGCCCTTATTTTTTCCATAGCCTGGCCTTTCAGCAAGTTGCGGTACTCACGTTTGAACTAACCCAGGTATACCGGCAAAAAGACCCGGTGTTTGTTGATATCCTGAACGATATTCGTAACGGGTATGCCAATAATGACATGCTTACGCGGCTCAATGCGCATTACCGGCCCCAACTGAATGCCGATGAGATAAAAGATCATGTTACACTCTCTACCCACAATAAGCTGGTCGATGAGATCAATCAGCTACGCCTTGCTGAACTGGATGGTGAAGCACATACTTTTAAAGCAACCATCACCGGCGACTTCCCCAAAGAAGGATATCCTGCTGAGGAACAATTACTGCTAAAGACCGGTGCGCAGGTGATGTTCATCAAAAATGACAGTTCCGGAAAGAAACAATATTACAATGGCCGTACCGGGCGCATTACCGATATATCGCCAACAAGCATCCGCCTCAGTTTTCTGGATGACGGCACGGAGTTTGATGTAAACCCTGAAACCTGGAGTAATGTTAAATATGCGCTTGCAGAAAATGATCAAAAGGTAAGTGAGGCTAATAATGGTTCTTTCAGTCAATATCCTTTACGGCTTGCCTGGGCCATCACTATCCATAAAAGCCAGGGCCTCACCTTTGATAAAGCTGTGATAGATGTTGATTCCGCCTTCGCTTTCGGGCAGACCTACGTGGCGCTTAGCCGTTGCCGGAGTTTAGAAGGTATGATACTTAAAGCACCTGTCCGTACGGAAAATATCCGCACAGATCCGGCGATTGTCCGGTTCATGCAACAAGCCATTGTAAACGTACCTGATGCCCGATTACTGGAAAAGACTATCCGCGAAATAGAGATCGAGGTGCTGAAGGATATTTTCGATTTTTCTGTTTTAACAGATGCCTGGCAGCGCTACAAACCGCACCTATTAAATGGTGAACCTGCCAATAGTGCATTAACAGTGCATATCGGTCAAGCCGATCTGCAAATACAGAATGAGATCAGATCCGTTGGAGGGCTTTTTGTGAGAAAGGAATTATCGGCCTTAACAGCCGGTGAACATAACTGGACCGATGTAACTTTTAAAACGCGATTACAAAATGCCGCGGCCTATTTTGTACCGAAACTAACGGCCCTCATCACCGCCATTGATGGTTTTTATCTGGCACAAAAAAGCAATAATCTTTCTGCCGAATACTATGAAGCGATGAACCCTTTCATGGCTAATTTAAGGGCCCGAACCGCAGCTTTTATACAACTGCCAACAGCCGGGTCCACGCAAACTATTTTGTCGGCTATTCAGCAAGCGGGGCTCAGGTATCGCCCGGTTCAAAAGAATTGGAATCCCAAACCGGCTATCCCCGAAAAAGAGATCAGCAACCCGCAGCTTTATGCTCAATTATTGGAATGGCGCGTAAAGGCCAGTAAAGAGCGGAAAGTATTGGAATACGCGCTGGTATCAGATAATATGCTGAGTGATATTACCACGAAACTTCCACGCACATTACAGGAGCTGGCTGCTTTGAAAGGTTTCAGCACAATAAAAGCCCGGGATTTGGGAGATGATATCCTTAAGCTGATACGTGGTTATTTAGGGGAGGGTAACCTGTTTGGTTGAACTATCCGGGCAGAGCGTAGCAATTCCTGTGTAATCGATCGGGTATAGGTTTTGATCTCCTCCTGGAAATCTGCTACTGAGGCACCGGTACGTATCTCTTCTAATCGTTTTTCCCAGTTTCCTGTCAGTTCAGCTTGCGCAATGCGCTGGTCTTTAACAACATCATAAACACTTAAGCCTGTTTCAGTAGGTACAAGGTTCTTTTTTTCGCGGGCAATGTAGTTTCTTTTCAGTAAGGTTTCAATGATAGCGGCGCGGGTAGCCGGCGTACCCAGGCCTCCTTCTTTCATCGCTTCCCGCAACTCTTCGTCCTCTATCTCTTTGCCTGCGGTTTCCAGTGCTTTTAGCAAGGTAGCCTCATTATATAGCGGTTTGGGCTTGGTTTGTTTTTCTAAAAGCGCTTTGTCTAATATGGGCAGGTCTTCGCCTTGTATTACTTTAGGTAGTGTAGCGTTCTCCTCGTCTTTTTTCTCTTCGTCCTTATCATTGAATACCGCACGCCAGCCCGGTGTCTGTATCACGGTACCACTTGCCATAAATTTTGACCCGGACAGGATCGTTATCCTGGTGATCTCTTTGATACAGTCCTGGTGAAATGCTTCCAGCATCCTACCTGCCACCATTTCATAGATGGCTTGCTGGTCAGCCGAAAGCTGGTATGGCTTTTCGCCGGTTGGCAATATCGCGTGGTGATCTGTTACTTTTTTAGCATTCACGCTGCGCTTACTTAGCTTGATAGTTGACAACAGCGTAGCCTGTTTACCAAATTCCGGATGCTCTTTAAAGCCATCTATCAATGCCGGGACACCCGCAAATACATCATCGCCAATATAACGGCTGCCTGTACGCGGATAGGTTACCAATTTACCCTCATAAAGGTTTTGTAGTAAGCCCAATGTCTGGTCGGCAGTGAAACCTTTGCGTTTATTAGCTTCCTGTTGCAAACTGCTCAGGTCATGTAATAAAGGCGGCGGTTCTTTTCGGGGCTTGGCTTCAACACTCAGCACATTTCCGGTAGCTTCAACCTGGTCTAAGATCAGTTGAGCCTCTTCTTTGGTTTTAAAATTCTTTTCAGAAACCGCTTTGAACGAAGCCCCATCCTTATCCGGCTGAATACTGACCTGGAAATAAGTTTGTGGAACAAAGTTTTTGTTTTCCAGGTAGCGCGAACAAATCATGGCCAGCGTGGGGGTTTGTACCCGGCCAAGCGATAACACGCCTTTATTGCCCGAAGCCAGGCTTAGGGCCTGCGTAGCGTTCATCCCAACTAACCAATCCGACTGCGAGCGGCAATGGGCCGAGTTAAATAAAGTATCATAATCAGAGCCTGGTTTCAGATTTCGAAAACCTTCTTTTATCGCCTCATCGGTTTGAGATGATATCCATAGCCTTTTGAAAGGTTTTTTGCATTTAAGGTAATAATAAATATACCTGAAGATCAGTTCGCCTTCCCGCCCGGCATCCGTTGCCACAATGATCTCCGTTGCTTCATCAAATAAACTTTTAATAATATCAAGTTGCTTTTTCACACCCGGGTCATCTACCATTTGGCCGTTACTTTTAACCTTGCGGATGGAAAGCTTGAATTTAGGCGGTAGCATTGGCAGATTTTGCACGCTCCATCCAAAGTAGCCATACTCCTGCGGGGCGGCCAGTTGTAACAAGTGCCCAAAGGCCCAGGTAAACGTATAGCCTTTACCTTCAATATACCCATCTTTTTTAGTAGTAGCGCCAAATACTTTGGCGATCTCACGTCCTACGGATGGCTTTTCTGCAATAATAACTTTCATAAAAGGTTGGGCGAATGTAGTGAACTGAAACCCGCGCAACAATGTATGTTGATAAATGGTTTGCCTTTATACGGATTAGAAAGATGGCATCCCGATGCGTATATTTACTGCGTGGTACGGCTCTCTACCGGTCCCTTGCCACCTCTACATTGCATTATCCTATGAAAATCAGTCGCTATTTCCGTGACCAATACCAGCAAGTACTGGACAGAGAGCCCGAAATGCTCACCAAAGCCCGTATCCGAATCCTCGCGCAGGCTATTTTGGCATTCATATTTTTATTCAGCTTAATGTTTATTTACAGTGCGGTTGCTAACTGGGGCACTTTAATTGCCGTAAGGCTGGGCATATTTCTGTTGCTTTTTATCAGCGCGTTCGTTTTGTTTTTATTTAAGCAACCCTGGACATTGGCCGGGCATTTATTCCTGGCCTGTTTCACCATACTGATCTGGTCGGGTGCACTGTTATCCCGGCAAGGGGTAACCCTGGTAACCGTTCAATATACGTTGCTTATCATTACCGGTGGCTATTATATCCTGGGCGCGCGATGGGGCCTCATTTATTCCCTGGCCAACTTGTTCCCTGTTATTGTGCTGGTGATCACGGAATATTTGTTTGATTATCATTTTCCTACCCAGCAGATCACCACAAAACCTTATGCTTTCGTTTTTGTGCTGGTGTTCAATTTTGTACTGCTGGTTTTTATTCATTATCATTTTTTCAGAGCTTTCCGGAAAACTAACAAGCAGGAACAGTTGTTGAAAGCGGATCTGCAGGCAGCTTTGGCTGAGGCACAGGAGTTGGCAGCGGCCAAAACTAATTTTTTGTCCACTATGTCTCATGAGTTGCGCACCCCGTTGAATGCGGTGATCGGGATGACTAATATATTGGCGTTTGAAAATAAGCAGCCCGAACAAAAGGAAAACCTGGATATCCTGCGCTTTTCTGCAGAAAACCTGATGGCTATCATCAATGATATCCTGGATTTCAACAAGATGGATGCAGGTCAGATCCAATTGGAGAAAAATGATTTTAAACTGGATGACCTTTTGAAAAATGTGTATGGTGCTTTCCGCTCAAAAGCGGCTTCCAAAAACGTGGACTTTTTCTATCTTCCTGATCCGGAATTGTTGTCACTGACTGTAACCGGCGATCAGGGGCGGCTTACGCAGATCTTGTTTAACCTGGTCGAAAATGCGCTCAAATATACTCCGGCGGGTTATGTTCGCCTGCAGGCCCGCGTTGGGTCAAAAACTCAGGACCAAGTTCGGATACTGTTCAGGGTAGAAGACAGCGGTATTGGCATTCCGCAGGATAGGCAGGAAAATATTTTTGACCCGTTTGTCCAGGTACTCACCAAAACAAGCCGTCAATACCACGGCACGGGATTGGGATTAACCATTGTGAGCAGGCTTGTTGCGCTGCATGGCGATGTGCTCACCTTTGCCAGCGAAGAAGGGCAGGGAACAACTTTTAGCTTTGGGCTCAGCTTCCCTATAGTTCATCATAAAATACTCCCAAATGCCGTATCAGCTCCGAGTGAAAAGACGATTGACACCTTACGCGTGTTGATTGCTGAAGATAATGCGATTAACGTACTGGTACTCAAAAAAATATTAAAAAACTGGAACATCCTTCCGGATGTGGCATTTAACGGACAGGAAGCAGTGGAGGCCTGCCAGCAAAAAGAATATGATGTGGTACTGATGGATATTAATATGCCGGTTATGGATGGCTTTGAGGCAGCTAAACTGATCAAGGAGGCAACGCCGCCGGGCAAAATGCCGGTACGGATCATGGCCGTAACCGCTTCTGTGAGTGCTGCAGATGAGCAACTGGGAGGACATCGTTACCTGGATGATTACATGCTTAAACCATTTAATCCGGAGCTTTTAAAAGAAAAATTGTTAATACTCTGCCAACCATAGTTGATAATTATTGAGCCTGCTAAAGTGCATATGATTAATAGCTACCTTATTCATGTTATTAAATACCCTGCTTATTTTCTAAAACAATTTTCAGTCAATATTCGTAAAATGCTAAAACCAATGCTTAATTATTAGCGTAATTAAGTACGTAACGCATTATGGTTAGTTATTGCCGGGTTTAAGTACCCGGAATACAGATCAGTTTATAAACCAATTAGATGTTATACATTCCTGTTCTCGCTTTGTTCGTTTTAGCTTTTTATAAATTTATCAATTATAAAATGTTGCTGGGCTCTGGCCGGATTCACCAGATCGAAGCTTCTATGATATGGTATAAAATAGCTCTTGCTTTAGGTATGATAGGGCTTGTGGTATTAACTTTTGTTAACCTGGGTTAATATATACGAAAACAAAGATGGACCACATTATACATGTCCACCTTTGTTTTTACAGTGATAATATTACTTAGCTACTTCCAACCGTACTACATCATAGCAAATACCACTGCCTACAGCACCTGCAGGTACGGTAAGTACTATTTTGTTTTGCCCGGGTTTCAATAAAGCAGCATCAAAGTTAAAATCGCGCTCTACCCAGGTGCCTTCAATACCATCGCGCATCATACTGGCGCCACCACCACCAATATCTGTAAAAGGGCCTGCTTCAGTTCCATTAATGCTGATGCCCAGTTGGCGTGCACCCGAGCCTGATATGCCAAAGCGCAGCGTAGCCTTGCCTGTAGTTGGCGCATTGCCTGGCATGGTAAAGTTTATTGTCCATGGAGTGGCACGGCCTTGGTCGCGGCCATCGGGTTTAAAGTCGGTATCATGGGGCACATGGTAAATGTACCAGTCCTTGGCGGGATCAGATTTTCCTACGGTAAAGTTCACATCGTTAGGGAAAAATTTGGCATACTCAATGTACATGCCCCAATGCCAATGGTCGTCACCTTTGTAAAACTCTTTTGCCGAGCGGTTTGGTGTACCTATCTCAAATATCACCTGACCGTAATGAACAGGCTTCCATTCAATAGCGCCCATGTCAAGCTTTTGGCCCGGAGTAATGGTTACGTATGCAACAGCATCATAAGCACCTAATACACCATCGGCAACAGCGTGCAACTGGTAAGTACCCGGGCGAACATTCGGGATGATAAAGCTGCCATCTTCGGCACCGTTTACCCAAAACTCATAGTGTTTGGCATCGTTTTGCCAGTTAAGCGATGGTGTGAAATTACCAAAACCAAAACCACCCTGGCGCGGCCCGTTTTGGCGTTGTGGTACAAATGTACCGCGGTTAGCACGTTTGCCATTAGGTAAAAGTTTTACCGCCGAAGTATCGCGCACGGGGATAGTTGCTGCGGGTGGAGTGGGCGGCGGTGGCGGTGTTACTGCAGCTAATGAACTATCCCTGCGTGGGCGCTGTGGCCGTGCCTTTGGTGCTTCATCCGGGAAAGATAAGCCCACTAACAAGTTTTTCAGTTTGGTAACCGTAGCCTGCGGGTCAACCAGTTTTAATTTACCTTTAACAGTGGCGCGTTCTGCGGCTAAAGGATAATCAACACCTTGCACAAAATTATATGGCCACCGGGCCTGCTCGGCTTTGGCTTTGTTTTTGGCATCAACAAATAATGTTTTCGGGTCAGCGCCGGTGGGCACGTAAATAAACATCGGGCCAACTACTTTGGTCCATTGCTCACCTGCGGCAAAGGGTAGCTCGCTGCCTCCATAATGCGTACCGCGCCAGTAGTTCAGCAGGGTAGGGTCGCCGCCATCGCCATCGTCAATATGGCCGGTGAGTTCAAAGTGCAAAGGGCCGCTGCTCAGGTACTCGAACGAGGGGTTGATGATATATAAACCCACCTTCTCTTTAGTAGACGACCAGCCGAAAGCAGGTATCTTAAACTGATCGGCCGAGTAATCATATTTATGCTCGGCACGTCCCTTATAAACGCCGGTAGTTAACCTGCGCGATTCCTTCATGTTCAGGTCATCGCCTGCATCCCAATCCTTGCCGGTAGGCATAATAAAGTTGCGCTGGTCATCTATCGACATCCAATCGAAAACCTGTGCCGACAACTTGAACCCAAACCTCGATTCGCCTACCGAACCTGCCGGGTAAGCTGCCTGGTGGGTGAAAATGGCATAAGTATAAAGTCCATGAGCGCCACGCTCAAGGGTATAACGAATTTCAAGGTCGGCAATTAAACCGCCACCTTGCCCGGCTGCCTGCGGGCCATCGCCCAATATCGATTTCCCATCCGAATAGCCTTTTACCGAAACTTCGGCGCGGTCGCCGTTTACCTTGGTGGGATCAATGGTGATCTTCGCTTCCAGCCTTGCTGCTTTGCTGGGCCGCTGCTCCCAATACCCCGCGTGCGAACCTGATACATAGCCCATCAACTCAATGTTGGGGGTAGTAGTATTGGGCGTTTTTACGGATGTAAGGTCGCCGCTGCGCTTGTTCACCTTTACGGTGATGTAGCCGTTGCTCAGAGTGTAGGTGAGCCCGTCGTCGGTAACGGTAACCGCCGGACCTGCCGCTGCTACCTGGTTTTTCGGTTGTATCGCGATGAAAGATGACAGCGCCACAACAGCCGCCACCAGCGTTAATTTGTACATATTTTGCATACTCAGTTTATGAATTGGTGTTCAATATACTAAAGGTATACAGGCTGGTTTAATTCGGCATCCTGTAGTGTGCGTATGCTACTACATTGTTACAAAAACATTGCGCAGCGGCATTGTGTAATTAATCTTTTACCTTGATGGGATATTTTTAAAAAATGCACCGCCATTTTAGCCAATAGCTAATATGATAAGATGCTACAATAGCATGTGAAAATGATACAGGGAATTATCCTCCACTTAAAATACATTTGTTTGGCTCGTTGTGCAGCCAAATTCGGATATTCACCAATGTATCCGAACCAATATCAATGGAAAGAATTACTGCAAAATACTACATAGAAACCCCTTTCGCGCTCGAAAAGGCCGCTGCTGTTTTGGCTGGTGAGCAATCATCAGGCACTTTTGTTGCTGTTCCCGGCGAAACCGAAGAACTGAAACAACGCTTTGCCGCCCGTGTAGAAAGCATTACACCACTCGAATCTGTTACCGAACCCGTTATTCCAGGTGCTACCTCAAAAAGCGGTTTATACCATCGCGCCAATGTGGAAGTGTCATGGTCGGTAGAAAATTTTGGATATAATCTGCCGGTGTTGGTATCAACCCTGCAAGGTAATTTATATGAAATTACCCAGTTCACAGGGTTAAAACTGATGGACATGGATTTGCCGCCATCATACGCAGACCATTTTGTAGGCCCGCGCTTCGGCATTTCAGGCAGCATGAAAAGCACCGGTGTTTCGGGCCGCCCAATGATCGGTACCATCATTAAACCTAGTATCGGCATGTCGCCGCAACAAACGGCCGATCTGGTTAAAACCCTGGTAACATCAGGCATCGACTTCATTAAGGATGATGAATTATTATCATCAGCCGCCAACTCAAAGTTTGAGGATAGGGTAGATGCTGTAATGAAGGTGATCAGTGAGCATGCCGATAAAACCGGCAAAAAGGTAATGTACGCCTTCAACATCAGCGACGAGATAGACAGCATGCTCAGCCGTTACGACTATATCATTAAGGCAGGCGGTACCTGCGCCATGGTCAGCATCAACAGCGTGGGCCTATCTGCCACCAAAAAAATATGCGACCAAGGCCAGTTGGTCATCCACGGTCACCGCAATGGCTGGGGAATGCTGAACCGCCACCCGTTACTGGGAATAGAGTTCCCGGCGTATCAAAAGCTATGGCGATTGGCAGGTGTAGATCAATTGCATGTTAACGGCATAGCCAACAAATTCTGGGAAAGCGATGATTCCGTTGTGCGCTCTATCGAAGCCTGTTTAAAGCCGCTCTTTAAAGGCGAAACTCCGCTACCTGTGGTATCATCGGGCCAATGGGGTGGTCAGGCTTTCGAAACCTGGCGCCGCACCAAAACTACCGACCTGCTCTACATGGCAGGCGGCGGCATCATGGCACATCCCGACGGGCCGGGTGGGGGAGTAACCGCCCTGCAACAAGCCTGGCAAGGCGCTGTTGATGGTTTGACATTAGAACAAGCCGCCCAACAATACCCCGAGTTCGCGCATTCTGTACAAAAATTTGGCGGCAAGTCATGATGAACAAGCAGAACCTGTTACTGGCCTACTACGGCGATGACTTCACCGGGTCGACAGACGCGCTGGAGTTTTTGAGCCGTGCCGGGATAAAAACTGTCCTCTTCATCGATGCGCCAACGCCCGGGCAACTATCCCGTTACCAGGGCCTGCAAGCCATCGGCGTAGCCGGGATGACACGTGCCATGCCGCCCGCCGAAATGGAAGCTGAGCTGCTTCCCGCTTTCGAAGCGGTGAAGCAATTAGGGGCACCACATGTGCACTATAAAGTATGCTCTACTTTCGATTCATCGCCAACTATTGGCAGTATCGGTAAAGCAGCGGATGTTGGCGCGAGCGTATTCAACGCACCATTCATACCGTTATTAGTGGCCGCTCCCGCATTAGGCAGGTATTGTGCTTTCGGAAACTTGTTTGCCCGTATGGGGATAGGCAGCACAGGTGAGATCTTTCGCCTCGATCGACACCCATCTATGAGCAAACACCCGGTAACGCCGGCTGATGAAAGCGACCTGCGCCTACACCTCTCAAAACAAACCACCAAAACAACCGGCCTGGTAGATGTTGCCGATCTTGAAAAAGGCGCTGATGTCGCGCAAGCAAAACTACAGTCCGAAATAGCCAAAGGCAACTCTGTTGTACTATTCGATGGCTTAAACGACGGGCATTTGCTAATCACCGCTAAGCTGATTGACACTTACGCTGACAGCGATAAACCCTTATTCTCCATCGGTTCATCCGGCATCGAAATGGCCATGGGTTCGCTTTGGCAGGAGCAGGGTATCGCTCAACCAAAAGCAAACTGGCCTCATCCCGGCAAGGCAAAAAGCATGTTAGTTATATCCGGCAGTTGCTCCCCGGTAACGGCAAAACAAATAGCCTACGCGGCCGAGCACGATTTTGCCGAGATAAAATTGGATACGCATGCAGTTGCCGTATCCGCGGATATAAACACCACTGTTGCCCCCTACATTCAACTCATCAGCGAACTGATGCAGCGCGGCATCCCCGTAATACTGCATACCAGCCTTGGTACTGCCGATCCGCGTTTCGCAAATACTTACCAGATCTTTAGTCAGCAGGGCTTATCTCAAAACGATATCCGTACCAAAACCGCGCAGCTATATGGTACCGCTTTGGGCATGATAGCCCTTGGCGTCGCTGCCAAATCAAACCTGCAACGCCTCATCATCGCCGGCGGCGATACCTCGGGTTTCGCCGCACGCGCCCTGGGCATCGAAGCTGTCGAAATGATAGCCCCGCTTTCACCCGGTGCACCACTTTGTAAAGCATACGCGCCGGGCTCAGCCGCTGATGGCATCGAACTCAACTTTAAAGGCGGCCAGGTAGGCGCCGAAAACTATTTTGAAATGGTTCTAAACGGATAAAACACATAAGCAATGAAACAAAAAACACTGGGCCTTATCCACACATCGGCCACCTTGATACCCGTATTTCAACAGCTTTGCAAAGACTATTTGCCGGGTGTAACTACCTTTAATATCGTTGACGATAGCATTGTCCGCAACATTCGCGAGCGTGGTGCTTTAACGCCCGAGATCAGCAAGCGCGTAGCTGATTACATCGCTTCCGCGGAAGATTCGGGTGCAGATTACATCATGGTAACCTGCTCATCCATCGGCGCCGCCGTGGAGGCTGCTGCCGAACATACCGGCGTGCCTGTACTGCGTGTTGATCAGCCCATGGCCGATCTTGCTGTGCAAACGGGTAAACGCATTGGTGTTATCGCCACGTTGCAAACTACGCTTGGCCCAACCAGCGATCTGGTGCAACGCCGTGCTGCCTTGGCGGGAAAGGAGATCGAACTGACATCAAGAGTGGTTGACGGCGCTTTCGAAGCCCTCATGGCTGGCGATGCCGCTACTCACGATGCCTTGGTTGCCAATGCTTTGCGCGAATTATCAAAGAGCGTGGATGTGATATTGCTGGCACAGGCATCAATGGCACGTGTTGTTGATACCTTAAGTGAGGCTGATAAGATCGTCCCGATAGTGGCCAGTCCGCCTACGGCAATAAAACATTTAGCCTCCATTTTATAATATGAAAGCCTTGCAAAAGATATGCCTCGGCATAAGCACCATTTCGCTACTTTGTTTATTGGCAGGTGTGATAATGACTGCCGTTGTTAATATATGGCAGCCCGCCGCGGTTAGCCTTGCGGTTTCTTTTGCTATAGGTATTGGCGCTATACCCGCTTTAAAAAATTACCAGTATACCGCATGGATCATAGTTGCCGTGGTAGCGGCCATGATATACCCGCACGCTTTTTTAAAATGGGGAAGTGTAGATCTGCGTAATAAATGGCTCATACTTATTATCGTTCAGATGGTAATGTTTGGCATGGGTATCCAAATGAGCATCCGCGATTTTTCGGGCCTGGCAAGCACAGGTAAAGGTGTTTTAATAGGTTTGGCCTGTCACTTTTCGGTAATGCCGCTGATGGGTTTGTTATTAACCAAAATATTTCATTTTGAGCCCGAAATAGCTGCAGGCATTATTCTTATCGGCTCGTGTTCAAGCGGCCTGGCATCAAACGTTATGGTGTATTTAGCGCGGGCTAACCTGGTTTTATCAGTAACTGTTACGGCTATGGCAACATTGGTTGCACCGTTCCTGACGCCTTTATTAATGCGCCTGTTGGCGGGTACACTTATTGAGGTGAAGTTTGTTGCCATGATGATGGAGATCATCAAGATCGTTATTGTACCTATCGGCGCGGCCTTTCTGCACGATTATTTAAAACACGCCTCCCCGAAAGGGAAACGTAATGCTTACCTGATCACGGCGGCCTGTGTTATTTGGCTGGCATGCCAGTATTTGTTTTTGTGGGATATGATGAGCGCGATAATGTCGCCCGAAGCTGCACAATCATTAACGGTATTTAACTTTTTAACGGGCGCTTTTATTACCGGCGCAGTTTATCACCAATTATATACCAGGTACACCAAAATTGACCAGTACATCCCATATTTATCCATGTTCGGCATTGTTTATTTTACAACGGTAACCACCGCCGCCGGTCGTGATAATTTGATGCATGTGGGTGTATTGTTATTTTTAGCATCGGTAATACACAACGGAGCCGGGTACTTTTTTGGTTATTGGCTGAGCCGCTTGTTCAAGCTTGATAAAAACTCTGCCCGAACCATAGCTTTTGAGGTGGGCTTACAAAATGGGGGTATGGCATCGGGGCTGGCAGGTACCATGGGTAAATTATCAACCGTAGGTTTGGCTGCTGCCGTATTTAGCCCCTGGATGAATATCTCAGGCTCCATATTGGCTAATTACTGGAGAAAGCATCCTGTTAAAGATGAGCAAGCACAATAAAATTGTTACACAGTTTTTGCCCTTAAGCTAAAATCGTATATTTTATAGAGAAAATCTCACATAAAAAGATTTGAAATTACCCTCATATTTGAATGTATTAACCAATAATACCTGAAAATCTTTAAAAATGAATAGAAATTTAATTGCCGCAATTGTATTTTCTTGCGCTGTTTGTAGTTTACATACAGCACAGGCGCAATACCCAAAGATACCGCCCGCCCTGCAGGCTAAAACTGATTCGATAATGGACGTTGAGAAAAAACGTTCGGACAATGCCTTCGAAAAAGCGATGGTGATCATAAAAAAAGAAGAAGCCGCGGGCAAACCTTATGTGCCATGGGCTGCAAAACCTTCAGATCTGCCCCAGGCTAAAATTCCGGCTTTCCCGGGTGCCGAGGGTGGTGGCGCTTATTCATTTGGCGGCCGTGGTGGCCGTGTTATCGTGGTAACCAACCTAAACGATAGCGGTCCCGGCAGCTTGCGCGATGCATGCGAGCAAGGCGGTGCGCGTATTGTGGTATTCAACGTTGCAGGTATCATCAAACTAAAACTGCCCATCAGCATCCGTGCACCTTATATCACCATCGAGGGCCAAAGCGCTCCCGGCGATGGTATTTGCATCGCAGGCGAGTCGGTTTGGATCGATACACATGATGTAGTGGCCCGTTTCCTGCGTTTCCGCAGGGGCGCAACGGATGTTACCCGCCGCGATGATGGCTTTGGTGGTAACCCGGTAGGTAATATCATGCTTGATCACTTATCAGGTAGCTGGGGACTGGACGAAGTAATGTCGATGTACCGCCACGTGTACGATCGTACAGGTAAATCATTAAAACTACCAACGGTAAACATCACCATGCAAAACTGTATGTTCGCCGAGGCCCTGGATACCTACAACCATGCTTTTGGCAGCACCATTGGCGGCCACAACAGCATGTTTGCACGTAACCTTTGGGCCAATAACATTGCCCGTAATCCTTCGGTAGGTATGGATGGCGATTTCAATTTTGCCAACAACGTTATATTTAACTGGTGGAACCGCAGCGCCGATGGTGGCGATAACAGGTCGTTCTATAACTTTATCAATAACTACTATAAACCGGGGCCAATTACGCCCACAGATAAACCTATCGGTCACCGTATATTAAAACCGGAGGCAGGCCGCGATAAAGGCTTTAAAGATGCCTTTGGCCGTGTATACGCCAATGGTAACATTATTGAAGGCAATGAGCGTGTAACAAAAAATAACTGGGATGGTGGTATCCAGATAGGCGAAGGCCCTGATGCCGGCCGCCTTACCGATAGCATCCGTTCAAACGAGCCGTTCCCAATGCCAAAAATTGCCTTATTAACCGCGCAGGAAGCGCATGACTATGTATTGGAAAACGTTGGCGCTAACCTGCCAAAACGCGATGCTGTTGATGCCCGCATTATCCGCGAAGTAAAAACAGGAAAAATAGAATACGTACCTAATACAGATAACCACGTTGGTTCCCAGTTTTTAAAACATCGTTTGCCGGATGATTCGTACAAACAAGGTATCATTACCGATGTAAGCCAGGTTGGCGGTTACCCTGAGTACAAGGGCACTCCATACAAAGACAGCGATAACGATGGTATCCCTGATGCATACGAGATCAAACATGGCCTTAATCCAAAGGATGCTAAAGACTCGGCAGCAATGGCAAAAGATGGCAGCGGTTATGCCAATATCGAAGTTTATTTGAATAGCCTGGTACCATTAAACACGGTTATACCCGTCGCAAAAAAGTAAAGGAAAATCCTTGCCTCAACTTTGAGCATAAACAAAACCCGGAACAAATAATTCCGGGTTTTTGGTTAAATATACTTCCCCCGGGTATTTAAAAATTGGTAAATTGCATTGTAGGATATTTTTAGTAATATCATCATTAATAAGTTCCTGAATAACTTTTGGGGTTAAGTCCATGATAAAATCGTATTATATCAAGAGAAAATATCACAATAATTGACACTTATATAAAAGTAGTTTTGAGTTCTGTTTAAATGTAGCTAACCATAGCCTGTTAACCTGTATGACTGATTTTTTACGTAAAGCGTGTATCGCCGTGATCTTATTTCTGATCACCGCCAACCTGTGCATCGCGCAATCGAAAAAGCAGCCTGTAGGTTTCGATAAGCTGAAGAAATACGTCACCTATTTCAACTCCTTAGATACCGAAGCGGTAAAAAATTATATACCCAATGCCGAGGCTTATACCTGGCTCTCAAAAAACATCCCCTTGTTCGAGTGTCCCGATAAAACCATCGAGCAAATGTACTATTACCGCTGGTGGAGTTTCCGCAAGCACTTGGTGCAAACGCCAACGGGTTTTGTATTTACAGAGTTTATTACCCCGGTAAAATTCGCGGGTATATACAATACCATCAGCTCAGCCCTGGGCCACCAGGTTAACGAGGGCCGCTGGCTGCACGATCAAAAATACATCCAGGACTATGTATCATTCTGGTTGTTTGAAGATGGCAAACAGGCCAAGCCACATTTTCACGGCTTTAGCAGTTGGGTTGATGATGCCGTTTACAGCAACTATTTGGTTAATAAGGATAAGGCATTCATCCAAAAAGCACTGCCAGCTTTAGATGCCGATTACCGCCTCTGGGAAACAGAAAAACAACTGCCCAACCGCATGTTCTGGCAATTTGATGTAAGGGATGCTATGGAAGAATCCATCAGCGGTTCCCGTAAGGATAAAAATATTCGCCCCACCATAAATAGCTACATGTATGGCAACGCCAAAGCGCTTGTCGCAATGGCAAAGCTTACAGGTAACGATACCCTGCAAACACGCTACGCCGCAAAGGCTGCCGACCTGAAACAACTGGTTCAGCAAAACCTGTGGAACAACGATGCTAACTTTTTCGAAGTAAAACTCACAACCGGCAAATTTTCGGATGCCCGCGAAGCCATAGGCTTTATCCCCTGGTATTTTAACCTGCCCGATGATAATGCCAAATACGCCGCGCAATGGGATCAGTTAATTGATACCACTGGCTTTAAAGCGCCATGGGGACTAACCACAGCCGAAAGGCGCCACCCAAAATTCCGTACACACGGCGTTGGTAAATGCGAGTGGGACGGTGCCGTATGGCCCTACGCTACCACGCAGGACCTGAAAGGCCTGGCTAATCTGCTAACCAACTATACCAACAAAGGCAAAATGAGCGCGAAGGTGTTCTTCGACGATTTTAAACAATACGCATGGTCGCAGCAAATGAACGGGCACCCCTACATAGGCGAGTACCAGGATGAAAAGAACGGCGCATGGCTTAAAGGCGATAACCCAAGGAGTACATTCTACAACCACTCAAGCTATGCAGATTTAGTAATAAACGACCTGATAGGCTTAAAACCCCGCGCCGATGAAGTGCTCGAACTTTACCCCCTCATCCCGCAAGGGCAATGGGATTGGTTTTGTTTAGATAGCGTGATCTACCACGGCCGCAATCTTACCGTGATATGGGATAAAACCGGTAAAAAATATAATAAAGGCAAAGGCCTGCTAATTTATGCTGATGGTAAAAAAATAGCCCAAAGCGAAGCCCTGAAGCATGTTTTAGCAAATCTGCCTGTTAAATAAAAATGAAAAATAATAAATGAGTAACCTGCAAAATATAACCATTCACTTCCCCGGCAAACTAACATTTGGCAACGGGTGCATTGCAGCGTTATCGGATGACCTGTTGCGTTTAGGCAGCAAAAACGTTTTTATCGTTACCATAAAACCATTGCTGTTACAGCTAACATCGTTAATTGGTGATATCGAAAGCAAA
Source organism: Mucilaginibacter rivuli (assembly GCF_019391655.1). Lineage (GTDB taxonomy): Bacteria > Bacteroidota > Bacteroidia > Sphingobacteriales > Sphingobacteriaceae > Mucilaginibacter > Mucilaginibacter rivuli. The sequence continues at coordinate 170,844 of NZ_JAHXPQ010000002.1, forward strand.
GGTATTAAAGTACATATTGATACAAGTGTTGAGCAGGAACCTACATTTAAGGATTTTGAGCAACTCATGGCCATTGCCACGCAAGCCGAGCCCGATGCTGTGATAGGTATTGGGGGAGGCAGCGTGTTAGACGTAGCCAAACTGGTGGCTGCCCAACTGAATAATACACAAGCGCTAAGCGAGATCGTAGGCATCGGCATGTTAAAGGGCCGTAGCACTACACTCATTTGCGCGCCTGCAACAGCGGGTACAGGCAGCGAGGTATCGCCAAATGCCATTTTGGTTGATGATGCCGACCATCAGAAAAAAGGGATCATCAGTCCGTTTTTAGTACCCGATATTGTTTACGTTGACCCGATATTAACCATGAGCGTCCCCGGGGCAATAACTGCAGCTACAGGTTTAGATGCTTTGATCCATTGCATTGAGGCTTACACCAATAAATTTGCCCACCCATTAATGGATATGTACGCCATTGAAGGTGTACGCTTAATAGGCGCCAACATTGTACAGGTAGTAAAAAATGGTAATAATGAGCATGCCCGCACACAGGTTGCCATGGGCAGTTTACTGGGCGGCTTTTGCCTTGGCCCGGTAAATACAGCCGCGGTGCACGCGCTTTCCTATCCTTTGGGTAGCAGTTTTAACCTGGCGCATGGCTTGTCAAACGCGTTATTATTGCCTTACGTGATGGAGTATAATTACACTTCATCGCCACAAAAGTATGCTGAAGTAGCCATTGCTTTAGGCTGCGATCGCCGGGCCGATGACCTGCTTACCGCGAAGGCCGGTATCGAAAAAGTAAAACAACTGATCGAACAATGCGGCATACCCGCGCGGCTAAGGGATGTGCAGATACCATCATCTGCAATACCCGAAATGGCCGAAAACGCGATGAAAATTACCAGGCTGTTAAAGAATAACCCCCGCGAGGTAACGTATGCCGACGCGGTTGAAATATTTAACGCGGCCTATTAAACTGAATAATACACACATTGAAATATATTGGATGAAAAAGAAGTATAGTGGTATAATTATCCCAACCATAACACCACTCACCGAAAGGTTTGAGTTGGATAAGGCCGGGGTAAAAAACATGTTTACCAACTTTAGGGCAAATGAGGTAAAGCCATTCATATTGGGCACTACGGGCGAATCGGCTTCGTTACCTAACGACCTGAAACGCGATTATATCAAACTGGCGGGCGAACTAAAGCAGGGTACCGACCAGGTATACGTAGGCATTGCCTCAAACCGTTTCGAAGAATCGGTAGCATTGGCTAAGTATGCTTTTGATAACGGTGCCGATGCCGTAGCGGCGCATTTGCCGTACTACTATAAACTATCAGAATCGCAGATAAAAACCTACTTTGAGCAATTGGCCGATAAATGCGGCGGGCCGCTTATTGTTTACAATATCCCGGCAACAACGCACATGTCATTACCCTTAAATTTGATTAATGAGTTGAGCCAACACCCCAATATTGTTGGTGTAAAAGACTCCGAACAAAATGAGGACCGTGTGCGCGACTCGATCGAACTATGGAAAGAGCGCGAAGATTTTAGCTACTTTTTAGGATGGGCGGCACGCTCGGCCCTAGCCTTGTTAAACGGCAGCGATGGTTTGATACCAAGCTCGGGTAACCTTTTCCCGGGTATCTATAATGATATGGCGCAGGCCGCCAAACTCAACAATGTTGAAGCGGTAAATGCACTGCAGCGCAAATCAGACCTGGTAGGTAAATTATACCAATCGGGCCGTTTATTGGGCGAATCGTTATGGGCGTTAAAAGTGCTGATGTTCAATTCGGGCATCTGCCAATCGCATGTAATGCCGCCGTTGCGCCCGCAATCTGCCGAAGAAGAAGCAAACCTGGCAAAAGGTTTATACGAATTAATGAAGAGCGAAGGCCTCGAAGTAAAAATTGATATATGCGATTAAAACCTATTATTGCCATTACCATGGGCGACCCGGCAAGTATTGGCCCCGAGATCGCGCTGAAATCGTTATTAGATAAAACTTTATATGATATCTGCCAGCCCTTACTGGTTGGCGATTTTGATGTGTTCGAACAGATCAGGAATATACTCAACATCGATATCGCGATAAACAAAATATCAGCGGTAAGCCAGGCCAAATTTGAATACGGAACCATAGATGTATTCGATCTGGCTAATACCGATGTATCACAACTTAAGTTTGGTGAGATATCTGCCAACTGCGGCGAAGCTGCTTTTCAATCTGTTAAAAAAGTAATTGAATTGGCTTTGGCAGGAGAGGTGGATGCTACCGTAACGGGCCCCATCAACAAAAAATCGATAAACGAAGCCGGGCACCATTATGCCGGGCATACCGAAATATACGCGCATTATACCGGCACAAAAAAATACGCCATGTTATTGGTGGAAGACCATATCAAGGTGATCCACGTATCAACCCACGTATCCTTGCGCCAGGCCTGCGACCTCGTAAAAACCGACCGTATACTCGAAGTAACCGAACTATTGCATAACGGCATGATCAGCCTGGGCGAAACCAACCTGAAAATTGGCATCGCGGGCCTTAATCCGCACGCTGGTGATTCGGGCCTGTTTGGTACCGAAGATGACCTGGAAATATTGCCCGCTGTCGAAGAAGCACGCCGCCGGGGTTATGATGTAGAAGGCCCGGTGCCCCCCGATACCATGTTTGCCAAAGCCGCGACAGGTTATTACGGCGGCGTGGTAGCCATGTATCATGATCAGGGACATATCCCGTTCAAGCTTGCGGGCTTTAAATGGAATGCCGAAAAAGGGCAAATGGATAGTGTTAAAGGTGTAAATATTACCATGGGCCTGCCCATCATCCGTACCTCGGTTGATCATGGTACAGCCTTTGAAATAGCAGGTAAAGGTATTGCCAGTTGCGATGCCATGACGCTGGCTATCCAATCTGCCGTGCAGTTACATAAACACCAGTCTGTTGCTAAAACTGTTGCCATATAATGATGGTGGTTGTTGCGGATGATTTAACGGGTGCTGCAGAAATAGGCGGCATCGGCATCCGTTACAACCTGGATGTGGAGCTGAACACGCACGTTAACCGGCAATCAAAAGCCGATCTGCTGGTAATATCAACAGATACGCGTTCCATGTCGAAATCCGACGCCATCCTGGAAACAGGTAAGGTAATGGATGATGTGATCAAGCTTTACCCAACGCTGGTATATAAAAAAACAGATTCTGTTTTGCGTGGTTACGTTGCCGAAGAACTGCATGTCCAAATGCAAAAGCTAAACGTAAAACGTGCGTTTTTCATCCCCGCGAACCCGCATTTAGGCAGAACTGTTGTTGATGGCGAATACTTGATAAGCGGCGAACCATTGCACCAAACTGCATTTGCCAACGACCCTGAATTTCCTGCCAAAACATCATCGGTAACAGCCTTACTTTCTGATAAGGGTGTAAATATCCATTCGCGAAAGCATACGGATACTGTGCCGGGCGAGGGGATTATAGTAGGGGATGCCGCCAACTCGGATGACCTGCAAACCTGGGCTGCATTAGCGGGTAACGATATGGCCTTGGCCGGGGCATCAGGTTTTTTTAGTGCTTTGTTAGATAAAACAGCTTTTTCGGTTAAGCAAACAACAAAACCACGCCAATTTCAAACGCCTGTGCTCATTGTATCGGGTACAGCGTTCAACAAAAGTGCCGATGCCATACAACAGCTAAAACTTGACGGACAGCCCGTTAGTTATATGCCCGCCGACATAGCGCAGGCAGAAACCTACAACGCCAAAAGATACCTCGATTGGTGCCTTGAAATTGCAGGCTATATCACTACATTTGGCAAAGCCATTATAGCCATTAATCCTGCGGATACCGTGGGCATAACAAACCAGGCAGCTTTGCTTAGAGATAAAACTGCTATCATCGTCAGTATGGTTTTTAAACAAACCCCTATTAATGAATTGCTGATAGAAGGCGGTTCAACCGCTTCGGCAGTGCTGAAGCATTTAGGTATTTCAAAACTTTACCCTGCCGAAGAATTATCGCCCGGCGTAGTAAGGATGAAAGCTAGTGATTCTGATCTGTACATAACCATAAAACCCGGCAGCTATACCTGGCCCGAAACCTTAAAACAACATACATTATACTAACCCGATGCAAACCCAAACTCTACATATTATTGATTACGTTATTATCGTCGCCGCGCTGATAACATCACTTAGCATAGGCCTCTGGTTTGGTAAGGGGCAAAACAGCACGCAAAAATATTTTGTATCAAAAGGGAGTATACCGCCGTGGGCCATCAGCATGAGCTTAATGGCAACACTCATCAGCAGTGTTACCTTTTTGGCGTACCCCGGCGAGGGCTTTTCATCAAACTGGATCTTACTGGTGCAAGGCTTAATGGTGCCGGTTGTACTGCTTTTTATGGCCTGGTTTATTGTACCGCTCTACCGCAGGGTTATCGGCATCAGCGCTTATGAATACTTTGAAAAGCGTTTTGGTGTATTCGCGCGCATGTATAGCTCTATAGCCTTTGTACTCACGCACTTCTCCAAAATGGGGACTGTTTTCTTCCTGCTCGCGTTAGCGTTATCTAACATGACAGGCGTTAACACCTTCCTCATCATCTGGATCATCGCCATCGTGGTTATTGTGATCACACTTGTAGGCGGTATCGAGGCTGTTATCTGGGCCGATGTGGTTCAGGGTTTTTTATTGATCGCGGGCGGCGTGGTATCGTTAATATTGATTCTTTGCTCGGTAAAAGGCGGCCCTGCCGAGATATGGCATATTGCCCAATCCAACGGCCATACCGGTTTTGGCCCATACGATTTCAATTTCAAAAAGCTCACGTTTATCGTTATGGCTATCAACGGCGTGTTTTACGCCATTCAAAAATACGGTACCGATCAAACCATGGTGCAGCGCTATTTAACTGCCGATAGCGATAAAAAAGCCATTAAAGCATCCATTATGGGTGTAGCGTTAACTGTTCCTTTATGGATTATGTTTATGTTCATCGGCACCGCGTTATTCGTTTTCTATACACAAAACCCATTACCTGCAGGCACACGTCCGGATGCGGTGTTCCCGTATTTTATCATGACTAACTTGCCGCAAGGTGTAGTAGGGTTGATCCTGGCGGCATTAATTTCAGCAGCCATATCAAGTTTAGGCTCCGATCTTAACTGCCTTGCCGCCGTAGGCGTGGTTGATTTTTACAAACGCTTACGCCCCGGCCGCACCGATCTGCAAAACCTGAATGCCGGCCGCTGGATCGTGGTTTTTGGTGGTTTAGGTGCCGTTGGTATCGCGTCGTTATACCTGTTAGCAGGCGATGAAGGTGTTTTGGGTATTGTATTTACCCTGTATTCCATCTTTTCAGGCGGCATCGCGGGTATATTCCTGCTGGGATTATTCAGCGCGAGGGCAAACAAGCAAGGCCTGTTCATTGGCATCATGGCCTGTGTGTTGTTTACGGCCTATGCTTTCTTATCCTCAACTAAAATAGGTTTAGGTAAAGATAAGCACGTGTTAATTGATATGGGGGTTTGGGGTTTTAAACAGCATAAGTACATGCTGGGCGTATACAGCCATTTAATTGTTATTGGTGTAGGATATGTGGCAAGTTTATTCTTCCCGAAACCAAACCTCAACAAAAACCTGCTTTACAGCGGATGGCTGGAAAAACGCAGGAATCCCGTTAAGGAAACAGAAGTTAGAAACGGATAACAAAAGATATGATGAAGGCGTCGGTTAAAATACAATTGATTATTGCAGGGCTGTTTTGTTTTTTTAATGGTTTTGCAAATACGGCTGCACCACAACAAATAATTACCGTTGTTACGCCGCTAAAAGCCAATGTGCGTGTTGATTTTGGTGCGAAAAAATTAACAACGGCCTTAACTTCAATTGGCTATAAAGTCAATACATCACATCAAAATACTACACCCACGTCCGGAAAAGTTATTGTAATTGGTATAACCGGGGATGCCTTACTCATCAAAGCCATTTCCGCCTGGCACATGCCGATGAAAAAGATCGCTTTTGTAAAAGAAGGCTTTTTCATCAGCACTTCGTCGCAAAAAAATATCATTGTCCAGGGCCTTGATAATTCAGGGGCATTATACGGCTGTATCGAACTTGCTGATCAAATTAAAGCCACCGGTAAATTACCCGAAACCATCAACGTTTCCGATCACCCCGAAATGGTACTGCGCGGCGCATGTATCGGTTTGCAAAAGTCGACTTATCTGCCTGGTCGCGGGGTGTATGAGTACCCATACACCGAAGCTACTTTCCCTTGGTTTTACGATAAGCAGCTTTGGATAAAGTACCTTGACCAAATGGTGGAGAACCGCATGAACTCCCTTTACCTGTGGAACGGCCACCCATTCGCTTCGCTGGTAAAGCTGAAGGAGTACCCTTACGCTATAGAGGTTGACGATGCCACTTTTAAAAAGAACGAAGAGATCTACCGGTTCCTCACCGAGGAAGCCGACAAGCGCGGTATCTGGGTGATACAGATGTTTTACAACATCATGGTATCAAAACCCTTCGCCGAATATAACCATATCAAAACACAGGATCGTAACCGCCCTATTATTCCACTAATTTCGGATTATACCCGCAAGTCTATCGCTGCTTTCGTAGAGAAGTACCCCAACGTTGGCCTCATGGTCTGCCTTGGAGAGGCTATGGAGGGCGTTGGTCAGGATGATGTGGATTGGTTTACCAAAACCATAATCCCCGGCGTTAAGGATGGTTTGAAAGCTTTAGGCAAAACCGATGAACCGCCAATCGTGCTCCGTGCCCACGACACCGACGCGCCCATGGTGATGAAATACGCCCTGCCGCTTTACAAAAACCTGTACACCGAAGCCAAGTACAATGGCGAAGCACTAACCACCTATACCCCACACGGCCCCTGGGCTGATCTGCACCGCACACTGAGCCACTTAGGCAGCGTGCAGATAGAGAACATCCATATCATGGCTAACCTGGAGCCCTTTCGCTATGGCTCTGCTGATTTTATACAGAAATGCGTACTTGCCATGCACAATGTTTACGGATCTAATGGACTGCACATTTACCCGCAGGCCTCTTATTGGGATTGGCCGTACTCTGCCGATAATGCCGGTACAAACCGTCTGCTGCAAACCGACCGCGACTGGATCTGGTACAAAGAATGGGCGCGCTACTCCTGGAACTGTCACCGCGACCGCGAGCAGGAAAAAACCTATTGGGATAAACAACTGGCTGAAAAGTACGGTACCGACACCAAACACGGCGCCGATATTTTAGAAGCCTACGAGCAAAGCGGCGAAATAGCGCCCAAGTTATTACGCCGGTTTGGTATTACCGATGGTAACCGCCAAACCTTAACGCTGGGTATGTTTATGAGTCAGTTGGTTAACCCCGAAAGGTATGGCTTGTTCACGCTGTTGTACAACTCCGAAGGGCCGGAAGGGGAGATGCTCTCCGAATATGCCAAGCGCGAATGGAAGCACCAGCCACACATTGGCGAAACCCCGGTAAACGTGATAAATGATGTAATAGCCCACGGCAAAGCGGCTGTTGCAGCTATAGAGGCTGCAAGCCCTGCCATAAAAGCCGACAAAGCTGAGTTCACCCGTTTAAAGAATGATATGTACTGCTACAATGAACTGGCAGATTTTTATGCTGATAAAGCCAATGCGGCTTTGCTGGTATTGAAATACAAATACTCCAACAATATCGCCGATCTGCAGGCGGCTATCCCATATCTTAAAAGCAGCGTAACACACTTCCAAAAACTGTCCGATCTCACCAAAAACACTTACCTGTATGCCAACAGCATGCAAACATCACAACGTAAAATACCCATTGGCGGTAACGATGGTAAGATGAAAACCTGGGTGGAACTGCTACCGAAATACGAAGCTGAACTAAAAACATTTACCCACAATGTCGATTCGTTAAAACAACACCAAGGCGAACCGTCGGTAGATAAAAATCCGCCGTTAAATCCGGTAAACGTTACTTGGCATTCAAAAACTGAAGGCATATATTCATTCCCGAAAGGTGAATCAGTTTACAGCGATACGACGCTAAAAACTAGTGTTTACGATGATGTTTTGAAAAACCTGCAAGGCGTCCGCTTATCCCAAAAGGAACAAATAGCTAAAGGTACCACGCTTAAATTCACTACTGATAAACCGGTAAAGCTCTTGGTGGGTTTCTTTAAAGAAAAAGGCAAAAACTATTCGCCCGAACCAACTCTGGAGAACGATGCCAGCGCCAACGATTATAACCAGGCCGAAATAAAAATTGGCAACGCCATTGTATTTGCTGATATGCCACCGGTTAACATCCACGCCTATTCTTTCGCGGCGGGTACACATACCCTAACTTTGGCTAAAGGCGAATGCCTGGTATTAGGCTTTGTTGATGGTAATGCCACTATCCCGGTTTACGATGCCGCGATGCATAAAGGTGGAGCAAATAAAAAAATTGACGCGCTGTTTCAATAAATTAAACTATGAAAAAATTATCGGCTATATGTTTGGCGGTTTTCCTTTCGGGGACGTTCATATCCGCGCAGGCGCAGCAAAAACCGTTAAAATTATGGTACGATAAACCCGCCGAAAAATGGACGGACGCCCTACCCATTGGCAATGGCAGCCTCGGCGCCATGATATACGGCGGCGCAGCCAGCGACCATATCCAATTCAATGAGCAAACCCTGTGGACAGGCAGCCCCCGCAAATACCAGCGCGACGGCGCGGCAAACTACCTCCCCAAAATACGTCAACTCCTATTTGACGGCAAACAAGCCGAGGCCGAAGTTTTAGCGGGTAAATATTTTTTGGGAACTAAAGACCATGAACTGACCTACAGTGCGGATTCACTCGCATGGGTTAAGAAGATGCTTTTAATAAAAACTCCCGCTGAAGAAAAATTTAATGACGCCAATTGGAAGGCCATCAACTTACCCACCGAACAAGGCTGGGAAAAGACAGACGGTTTTGATGGTGTAGACGGCGCGGTTTGGTTCAGGACTACTTTTGATAAGCCTGCCAACTGGACAGGCGACGTTGTTTTGAATCTTGGCCGTATTCGTGATGCAGATATTACCTACGTAAATGGAAAGAAAGTCGGCGAGACAAGCGGTACCACTTATCGCAAATACATCATACCAGCTTCGCAAATGCATGCGGGCTTAAATACCATTGCTGTACAGGTTTTTAATTTTAATGACAAGGGGGGCTTTACCAGTAACCCTAAGGAACTGAACTTAATACAGTTGATCAGCGATAAAAACGTGCCGATCAGTCTTGCACATGGCTGGAAATATTGGATACAGGATACCAACCCGCCCGTCTTCCCATCTTACGAAGCATCTTATCAACCTTTCGGCGACCTGTTTTTAAACTTCGCCAATAAAGGCGAGGTAAGCAATTACAAACGCTCACTCGATGTAAAAACCGCTGTTGCCAATGTAAGCTACACGCAAAACGGCGTGAATTTTACACGAGAGTATATTTCGAGCTCGTCCGATAAAGCCATCGCGATACACCTGAAAGCAGACAAGGCCGGGCAGATCAACTTCGATGCTTTATTCGCATCGCTGCATAAAATGTCTGCTATAAAACAGGTTGACGGAAATACGATCAGGTTAACGGTGCAGGTGAGCGGCGGCGCTTTAAAAGGGACAGCCTATTTGTATGCCGATGTGAAAAACGGCAAAGTAAGTGTAGCTAAAGGGCGGTTGCATATTGCTGATGCCGACGAAGCAACGTTATATCTTGTAGCCGCTACCAATTTCAAAAACTACAAAGATGTTTCCGGCGATCCCGATGCCATCTGCAAGCAACGCCTTCAAAACATTAAAACAAAAACCTACACGCAAATTGCAAAAGCGCACATCGCCGATTACCAGCGTTACTTCAATAAATTCAACGTCGATTTGGGCTCAGGCAAAAACGAAAGCCTGCCGACCGATGAGCGCATCAGGCTATACAATCCGACTGACGACCCCAGCCTGCTGTCGCTGTACATGCAATACGCGCGTTACCTGCTCATCTCCTGTTCCCGTCCCGACAGTCAATTACCCGCCAACCTGCAAGGCATCTGGAACGATCAGATTACGCCGCCATGGGGCAGCAAGTACACCACCAACATCAACCTGCAGATGAACTATTGGTCTGCAGAGCAATTGAACCTGACCGATTTGAATAAACCCTTATTCAGCATGATTAGCCAATTATCGCAGGCAGGTAAGGCAACCGCAAAAATACACTATAATGCACCGGGTTGGGTACTGCACCATAATACCGATATCTGGTTAGGTACTGCGCCTATCAATGCCTCGAACCATGGCATCTGGCAAACAGGCGGGGCATGGCTTTGTCGCCATTTATGGGAGCATTACCTGTTCACGCAGGATAAAGCCTTCCTGCAAAAGGCTTACCCCGAAATGAAAGGCGCGGCTGAGTTTTTTGTGAGCACTTTGGTGAAAGATCCTAAAACAGGTTATCTCATCAGCACCCCATCCAACTCGCCCGAGCACGGTGGTTTGGTTGCCGGGCCTACAATGGATCGTCAAATTATCCGCGACCTGTTTAAAAACTGTATCGCGGCATCGCAGGTATTGCATATTGATGAAGCATTTAGAAAAGTTCTTGAAGAAAAATATAAACAGATAGCCCCCAATCAGATTGGCAAATACGGCCAGCTACAGGAGTGGATGGAAGATAAGGATGATACCGCCGATACCCACCGCCACGTTTCGCACCTGTGGGGCGTTTTCCCGGGCACGGATATTACATGGGACGGTACGCCAACCATGATGCACGCTGCTGAAAAGAGTTTTCAATACCGTGGCGATGATGGCACCGGCTGGAGCCTGGCCTGGAAAGTAAACCTGATGGCGCGCTTTAAACATGGTGATCATGCCATGCTGTTAGTGAATAAACTACTTTCCGTTGCCGAAAACGGCTCAGCCAAAGAACGCGGCGGCGTTTACCATAACCTGTTCGATGCCCACCCGCCATTCCAGATAGACGGTAACTTTGGCGGCGCGGCGGGCATTGCCGAAATGCTGGTTCAAAGCCAGGCCGGCTATATCGAATTGTTACCCGCATTACCAACAGCCTTACCAAACGGCGAATTAAAAGGCATCTGTACCCGCGGCGGTTTCGTGTTGAATCTGGTTTGGAAAGACGGTAAGTTGACATCATTGGATGTAATATCCAAAACGGGCAATACTTGCACCATTAAATACAACGGCCTGGTCCAAAACTTCAAAACCATAAAAGGCAAAGTATACCATTTTGATGCTAACCTGAAAGCGATATAATTACCATGCGGGGAAAAGGGAATATATGCAAACCATTAGCAGCAAGTATATTGCTGGTGGTAGGTGTGTTTTTTTCCTTGCCGGGAAATGCAGTAAAAAAAGCATGGGCCAAGAGCGATTCCCCTCTCGAGAGGGGTGTAGGGGTGTGTCCTTTGCGAGCGACAGGCAAATCACTTAACACACCCCCGCCAACGCACCTTCTTACGCACCCCCTCTCAAGAGGGGAGTCTGCTTCAAAAATTCCTGTTCGCACCGACATTCTCCTAAAAAACAACTGGCTCTCCACAGCCGATGACAAAAATAGTAACGCCTACAACGGCTTCGAACAGTCCGCGTTCAAGCCAACAAACTGGAAATCCGTTACCATCCCCCACAACTGGGATCAGTACGAAGGTTACCGCCGCCTAAAACATGGCAACAGGCACGGCTACGCCTGGTACCGCACCAATTTCAAAGTCAGTCAGGTTACATCCGGAAAACGCGTGTTCCTGTTTTTTGAGGGCGTAGGTTCTTACGCTACCGTCTGGCTGAATGGCAAAAAGGTAGGTTACCATGCAGGCGGTCGCACTACCTTTACATTGGATGTTACCGATGCCATCAAACCCAACCAACAAAATTTATTAGCCGTTCGTGCCGATCATCCCGCTTCGATACAAGACCTGCCATGGGTTTGCGGTGGCTGCTCTGATGAGGTTGGTTTTTCGGAAGGCTCGCAACCGATGGGGATATTCAGGCCGGTTCATGTCATCGTAACCAATCCTATCCGTATACAACCTTTTGGTGTGCATGTTTGGAACGATACGACAGTATCTGAAAAGTCGGCAACCTTGCAAATGCAAACCGAGGTTAAAAATTATTCTCCACTTCCTAAAAACATCAGCATACTAAATACCTTGTTCGACGCTTCGGGCAAAACTATAAAGCAAACACAAACAAATCAGGTTGTTGCTCCGGGTGCGGATATAACCATCCCGCAAACCGTAAGTATAAGGGAGACGCATTTATGGTCATTGGAACATCCATACTTGTACAAATTAGTTACCGAGATCAAAGAGAACGGTAAAATAACCGACCGTGAAATAACCCCTTACGGCATCCGCTGGATAAGCTGGCCCATCGGCAGAGCAGGTAATAATAAACAGTTTTTGTTGAATGGGAAACCCGTATTTATCAATGGCATTGCCGAGTACGAGCACAAAATGGGTAATAGCCACGCCTTTACCGATGCTGAGATACACACCCGCGTAATGCAGGTGAAGGCCACGGGTTTCAACGCTTTCCGCGATGCCCACCAGCCACATAACTTGGCTTATCAAAACTATTGGGATAAGTTGGGTATCTTATGGTGGCCGCAATTTACTGCCCATATCTGGTACGATTCCCCTGCATTTCGCGAAAACTTCAAGGTGCTGTTAACCGATTGGGTAAAAGAACGCCGCAACAACCCGTCGAACATTTTATGGGGATTGCAGAATGAGAGTAAACTGCCCGAAGCTTTCGCCAAAGAGTGTTCGGAGATCATCCGTAAGCTCGACCCAACGGCATCATCACAACGCAAAATAACCACCTGCAATGGTGGCACCGGCACCGATTGGGACGTGCCCCAAAACTGGACCGGCACCTACGGCGGCGACCCGCAAACTTACGCTGCCGATATAAAGAAACAGGTATTGATAGGGGAGTACGGCGCATGGCGTACCCAAGGTTTACATACCGAAGGGCCTTTTCAGCATAGTGGGCCTTTGAGCGAAGATCGTTTTGCACAATTAATGGAAACCAAAGTACGCCTGGCCGAATCGGTTAAAGACCAGGCCGCGGGGCATTTTCAATGGCTTTTGTACTCGCACGAGAACCCGGGCCGTACACAAAGTGGCGAAGCGTTACGCGATCTTGATAAGGTAGGCCCGGTTAATTACAAGGGCCTGCTAACCATTTGGGGGCAACCTACGGATGCATTTTATATGTACCGCGCAAATTACGCCCCCAATAAAACCGGGCCGATGGTTTATATCTTGTCGCACACATGGCCCGGCCGCTGGTTAACACCAGGTAAAAAAGATAGCATTTCGGTATATTCCAATTGCGATGAGGTGGAACTTTTTAACGATGTTGATCACGTTTCGCTTGGGCGTAAAAAGCGTGGCTCGATAGGTACGCATTTTCAATGGGATGGAGCCGAAATAAAATACAACGTGTTATACGCGGTTGGCTATGTAAATGGAAAGGCCGTCGCGAAGGATAAGGTTGTGCTCAATCATTTGCCGCCAGCGCCACATTTGAAAGCATCGGAAGCATCGCTTACTGATGTTTTGAAACCAACAGCGGACTATACCTATTTATATCGCTTCAATTGCGGCGGCGGCGCATACAAAGATACCTATGGCAATACCTGGAGTGCCGACATGGACACACGGAGTTGGGGCGATGAGTTTAAAGGTTTATCCGGTCAATTTGCAAGTCAGCAACGTACTTTTGATCACATCAGCGGAACAAACAACAGTAAGTTGTTTCAAACGTTCCGTTATGGAATGGATAAGTTGAAATTTCAATTTGAAGTGCCCGACGGCACATACAATATCGATTTGTTTTTTACCGAACCATGGTATGGAGCCGGCGGCGGGATGGATTGCACAGGCTGGAGGCTGTTTGATGTTGCGGTTAATGACGAGGTGAAGATAAAAGATTTGGATATTTTTAAAGAAGCAGGTTATAACGTAGCCCTTAAGAAAACAATATCGGCAACGGTTAAAGGAGGGATGCTCACCGTATCTTTCCCAAATGTTTCTTCGGGTGAGGCGCTGATATCTGCAATCGCGATAAGCTCATTAAAAAAGCAGGTATTATCAAATAATGTACAGCTTGTTTCTGTATCTGATTTTGTCAGTTCAATAAGCCACACGGTAAGCAACCCGCAATTTGAGGCAGAGAACCAACATTGGTTGGATATTGGTGATCAGCAATACAAAGGTTCCGGTATTACAATCAGTAAGTTGCCGCCTGTGCTTTACGGCGCAGAGTGGCTGAAAACGGAGAATAAGCCTTACAATGGTATAACCGAGATAAAGCTTAAGGGAGAAGGAGTGAATGTTTATATAGCCATGAGTGTCAGTCAGGAACAAAGGCCCAATTGGCTTAAAGATTACGAAGTCACCGGCTTGTATCTTGAGAATGACTATAAGGTAGGCTACAAAATGCCAATTTACAAAAAGGTTGTGCCTCACATGAAACTGGAGTTAGGCGAAAATAAAGGCGACTTGCAGTACGTGGTGGCGTTCAAATTTCCTGATCAAATGGAACCTGCTACCGACTTAAAACCAACCGTTTCTTACAAATGGGATGTAGCGAAATTAAACGGTGACGGATTTGTCAAAGAAGAAGTCGGAGGCAAAAAAGGTGTCACATTCAAGTCCGCAACAGCGGCTTCAATAGAATGGGGCATCACTACTGGTGTCGGCGAAAGCCACGAATTACGCATCCGCTATTTTAACCCGACAGGTAAAAAGCTAAGAGGTAAACTCAAACTGTTTGCAGCCGATGGTACGTTAATGAGGGAGGCCGATCTGGAGTTTGGCATTAACCAGCCCGATAAATGGAAATCGGCAACCACAACAACGGGTACCAGTATTAATGCAGGCAATTATAAAATTATCCTTTCGGCAGAGAATGTGGAAGGTTTAAGCATATCAGGATTGGAAGTACAATGAAGCACAAAACCATATATATAATATTCTTTTTGCTATGGTTAAGCAATCATACCTCCGCGCAGCAAAAAGTAACCAACCTGCCCGATGTGCTGACCATGAGCACCGGCAAAAAAGTAACTACTGCCAAACAATGGGAAAAACAACGTAAACCCGAACTCTTAGCATTTTTTAAGCGGGAAATGTATGGGCAAATGCCGGGCAAACCTGCGGGTATCGCTTTCAAAGTATTTGATGAGAATAAGAATGTGCTTGGCGGCAAAGCCACCCGCAAGCAGGTAACAGTTTACTTTACAGGAAACGTTGACGGCCCAAAGATGGATATCCTGATGTATATCCCTAATAAAGTGAAAAGAAAAGTACCCGCCATAGTAGGATTAAATTTCGATGGAAACCAATCTGTAAATGCTGATCCGGCCATAAAGATCACCACCAGTTGGGAAGATAAAGGCACTAAAGGCGTTATAAATAACCACGCTACCGAAGCTATGCGCGGTACTAACGCCAGCCAATGGCCTTTGGAAATGATCATTGATAAAGGCTATGCTATTGCCACCGTTTACCGCGGCGATATTGATCCTGATTTTGAAGGCGGTTTACCATTGGGCGTACGCTCGCTGTACCCCGAACTACAAAACCGTGGCGATAATTTTAGCACGGTGAGTGCCTGGGCATGGGGGTTGAGCCGTATATTGGATTATTTGGAAACAGATAAAGCCATTGATAGTAAGCATGTGGCTGTGTTTGGCTTTTCGCGATTAGGTAAAGCCGCGCTTTGGGCTGGTGTTACCGATGAGCGTTTTAAATTAGTGATCAGTAACGAATCGGGCGCGGGTGGGGCAAAGCTGTTCCATTATACAGCGGGGGAGGGCATCCGCAGGTTGTGCACCAAGTTTCCGCATTGGTTTTGCGGCAACTTTAAAAAGTATATGGATCAGGATTCCATCCTGTCCTTCGATCAGCACATGGTTATCAGCATGATAGCGCCGCGCCCCGTTTATGTAGCCAGTGCGCAGGGTGATAGTAATTCCAACCCCGAAGGGGAGTTTTGGGGAGCAAAAAACGCCGAGCCTGTTTATAAATTGTACAATAGTAATTACAGTTTGCCAACTGATAGCTGGCCCGCGTTAAATACGCCTGCTGTGGGCCGCATAGCCTATCACATTCGCCCGGGCGGCCATGATGTTAAGGATTACGATTGGATACAATACCTCAACTTTGCTGATAAATATTTAAAGAAATGATGAGAAAATACCTTTTGCTGAATATGTTGCTGCTGATCGCGATAAGTACTTTCGCGCAAAGTTTAAGCGTAAGCAACCTGCGTTGCAATAGCCGAAAAGATGCTGATGGCATTGTAACTGCTCACCCTGTATTGAGCTGGAATTTAAACAGCGACGGGCATAATGTTATGCAATCGGCCTATCGCGTTTTAGTTGCTGATGATGCTTCGGTGTTACAAAAAGGCACGGGTAATGTTTGGGATTCGCAAAAGGTAAATTTGGGCGCATCTATAAATGTAGCTTATACCGGTAAGTCATTGCAAGCTGCCAAAACTTATTATTGGCGCGTAATGGTTTGGGATAACCAAAAGCACGCGTCGCAATGGAGCGCCATCGGCAAATGGCAAATGGGCTTATTAACCGTTGCCGATTGGAAAAATGCTGCGTGGATAGGCTACGAAGTCATGCCCGATTCGGTGAAGATATTGCCGCATTTAACCGAAAAAGGAGAGAAAAAGCGTTCTCCCGGGTTAGATATTTTACCCATCCTCCGCAAAAACTTCGCGATAAACAGGCCCGTTAAAAATGCCACCATGTTTATCTCCGGCCTGGGCCATTTTGAAATGAACCTGAACGGACAAAAGGTAGGCGACCATTTTTTGGATGCCGGATGGGTAAACTATCAAAAAGAAGCCCTGTACACCAGTTTTGATCTGACAAATTTGTTGAAGCATGGCGAAAATGCCATTGGTGTAAGCCTGGGTAATGGCATGTATTTTACGCCATCGGGCAGGTACCGAAAATTGACTGTGGCCTATGGCTATCCAAAAATGAAATGCTGCCTGCGTATTGAGTATGCTGATGGCACATCAGAAAATATGGTGAGTAATACTTCTTGGAAAACCACTGCAGGGCCAATTACCTTTTCGGCAATGTATGGCGGCGAGGATTATGATGCCACCAAAGAGCAAGCTGGTTGGGATAAACCGGAATTTGATGATAAAGGTTGGAAAAATGCCTTAGTGGTTGACGGTCCGCCGCAACTGAACCCGCAAACAACCGAACCCTTAAAAATATTTGATGTTTTTGAACCAAAGAAAGTAACACAACCCAAGCCGGGCGTTTGGGTTTATGATCTTGGTCAAAATGCATCCGGCATACCGCAGATCACCGTAAAGGGGAAACGGGGCGATACCGTTAAAATTACCCCTGCCGAGCTATTAACTGCGGATGGGCTGGCTAACCAGAACGCCACCGGCAAATCGCACTATTACACTTATGTGTTAAAAGGAGATGGTGCCGAAACCTGGCAGCCACGTTTTACCTATTACGGGTTCAGGTACGTACAGGTTGATGGCGCTATTCCGCAAGGAGAAGCTAATGCTAACGGTAAACCGCAGGTAATAGCGTTAAAAGGTTTGCACACCCGCAACGCGGCAGCGCAGGTTGGCAGTTTTTGGTGCTCAAATGAGTTGTTCAATAAAACCAATACGCTGATAGATTGGTCGATAAAAAGCAATATGGTGAGTGTGCTTACCGATTGCCCGCACCGCGAAAGGTTGGGCTGGTTAGAGCAGGATAATTTGGTGGGTAACTCGCTGCAATACAATTATGATTTAGAGACCATGTTCAAAAAGGTGATCAACGATATGAAGCTATCGCAAACAGAAGATGGCCTGATACCCGAAATTGCACCCGAGTTTACCGTTTTTGATGGCGGTTTCCGCGATTCGCCGGAGTGGGGCAGCACCGCCATTATGTTACCTTGGTACGTGTACCAATGGTATGGCGATAAGCAGGTTTTGTTTGATAGCTATGATATGATGAAGCGTTATGTAGATTACCTGGAAAAGAAATCGAACAACCATATCTTAACGCAAGGCCTGGGCGATTGGTATGACCTTGGGCCAAAACGTCCCGGCGTATCACAATTAACACCGCAGGGTATTACCGCTACTGCATATTATTATTACGACCTATGCATACTGGCAAAAATTGCCCGTATGGCGGGTAAGCAAGCGGAAGCTTTGGCATTCGAGAAGCGTGGTGTCGAAGTACGTAAAGCATTCAACGATAAGTTTTTTGATAAGGCGACTAAACAATATGGCACCGGTAGCCAAACAGCCAACTCCATTGCGGTGTACATGGGATTGGTTGACCCCGCAGATAAAGCCGCCGTAGTGGATAATATTGTGAAGGATGTGCGTGCCCATAACAACAGCCTCACTGCTGGCGATGTAGGTTACCGTTATTTACTGCGGGTATTAGAGCAGGAAGGCCACTCGGATGTGATATTTGAGATGAACAACCGCTCGGATGTGCCGGGTTATGGTTACCAGTTGGCTAAGGGCGCTACGGCACTGACCGAATCGTGGCAGGCGCTGCCGTCGGTATCAAACAATCACTTTATGCTTGGGCATATTATGGAATGGTTTTACGAAGACCTGGCAGGTATCCGCCCAACAGAAGGTGCGGTGGCTTACAATCACATTGAAATAAGGCCGCAACCTGTAGGCGATGTTACATCAGCGAAAGCTAACTATAATAGTGCTTACGGTTTGATAGCAAGTGATTGGAAGAAACAAGATAAGATTTTTGATCTGACGGTAAATATCCCGGTAAATACTACGGCATCTGTTTATTTACCTGTTGATGCTGCATCAAAAATAATCATGAATGATAAGCCGGTTAGCGGGGTTTACTATAACAATAAGGGTGTGATGATAGCTGTAGGCTCGGGGAGTTATACATTTAGAGCGGTAAAGAAATAGGATATGAATAAGTTGAAATATACAGTTGTTTTTGCTTTTGCGATGTTGCTTTGCGGGAACGCTTTTGCGCAGATGGGCAAGGCGGTGCCCGAAGCTAAGATGAAAGAGATTTATGAGGAAGTAAAAACCCCATACAAATACGGCATGGTGGTAGTGCCCGAAGATAACAGCAAGAAGATAGATTGCCCAACGGTATTCCGTAAAGGTAACAATTGGTTCATGACGTATATCATCTTCAATGGTCGTGGTTATGAAACCTGGATAGCCAAAAGCGCCGACCTGCTTAACTGGAAAACACAGGGCCGTATCCTGTCGTTCCCTGCAGATACCGCAAGCTGGGATTATAACCAAAGGGCAGGTTATGTAGGGCTGCAGGATACCAAATGGGGCGGCAGCTACGAGTTGCAGAAGTATGATGGCAAATACTGGCTATCCTACTTTGGCGGACACGATGCCGGCTATGAAAAAGGGATGCTCTCCATCAGTGTAGCATCTACAGATAAAGACCCATCAACCCCGCACAAATGGCAAACACTGGGCAAACCGGTTTTAAAGGCCAATGACGCGAACGTGAGCTGGTGGGATAACCACACGTTATATAAAGAAACTTTGATATGGGATAAAGCCAAAACAACAGGTTATCCTTTTCTGATGTATTACAATGCCAATGGCGACAGCGTGAACAAAAAGCGTGGTGCCGAGCGCATAGGCATGGCTGTATCTAATGATATGGTGCATTGGGAGCGAAAACTGAAAGACCCTGTGCTGAACCACGGCGCGGGCATTACCGGCGACCCGAACATTGAAAAGATCGGCAACGTATGGGTGATGTTCTACTTCGGTGCATTCTGGTCAACAGAGGGCCCAACCTGGAAAAAGAAAGGCGGGGCATTTAATCGCTTTGCTGCCAGTTATGATCTGGTGAACTGGACAGACTGGACGGGCGATGATCTTATCAAAACAAGCGAAGTGTACGATGGGCAGTTCGCGCATAAATCTTACGTTATCAAATACAAAGGTGTGGTTTACCACTTTTATTGTGCCGTAAACAAAGCCGACCAGCGTGGTATAGCTGTGGCTACATCAAAAGATATGGGCCAAAGCAGCGTGCACTTTGTAGCCCCGCCACCACAAAAAGCAAGATCAGTAGGGCAATGATAATAGAGAAAACAAAAGGTCATGCTGAACTTGTTTCAGCACCCCACGTGCTAAGTATAAGTCTATCCAAATGAGAAACTGCTATCAAATCGTTTTGATTGGGTGCCGAAACAAGTTCGGCATGACTATCTTGTTCTTATGGGTTTGTTCGGTAGCTATCGCCCAATCGCACCAACCATCCGAAAACTTCAACCACGGATGGAAGTTTATCTTGGGCGATGATAGCTTAGCGCGATATGCTAAATACGATGATTCCAAATGGCGACAACTTACTTTGCCACATGATTGGAGCATTGAAGGCACTTTTGATGAAAAAGCAACATCAACCACCAACGAAGGCGCGTTGCCCACGGGCATTGGCTGGTACCGCAAAATATTTACCTTACCTGCTGCATCAGAAGGCAAAAACACCTATATCGATTTTGACGGTGTTTATAAAAATAGCGAGGTTTGGATAAACGGACATTATTTAGGCAAAAGGCCAAATGGCTATATCTCGTTTAGGTATGATTTAACTCCGTATGCAAATTTCGGGAAGGCGAATGTTATCGCTGTAAAGGTAGATAACTCGGAGCAGCCTAATTCGCGGTGGTACTCGGGATCGGGGATATATAGGAATGTGTGGTTGGTGCTTGCTAAACCTCACCATCATGTAGAGCAATGGGGGATACAAGTTACAACCCCAAAAATCACTAACGATATGGCGGTAGTTGAGGTGAAAACTGCGATTGATACAGACAGTTTTGAAAAGCGATTATATCTCAAAACAACAATTATAGATGGTAAAGGAAATAGAGTGGCCTCGGATATATCTTCATTACCTGATGTTGGCTATTCTGTTGGTTGCACAATTGTGAGCCAATTAAAAGTATCTAAACCTCAGTTGTGGTCTGTTGATAAACCTAATCTTTATAAAGCTATAAGTCAGATAGTGGAGAACGGTAAAATAATCAACACTTATACTACTACCTTCGGTATTCGCAGCTTCAACTTCGATGCAGCCAAAGGTTTCTTCCTGAACGGCAAACCGCTCAAAATTCAGGGCGTTTGTGAGCACCATGATCTGGGCGCTTTGGGCGCTGCCGTAAATACAGCCGCTATTGCCCATAAACTGCGCATCCTGAAAGAGATGGGCTGCAATGCTATCCGCACCTCGCATAACCCACCCGCGCCGGAGTTTTTGGACCTGTGCGATAAAATGGGCTTTTTGGTAATGGATGAAGCCTTCGATATGTGGGCCAAAAAGAAGAACAAGTTTGATTACTATCGCGATTGGAAAGCATGGCATAAAATCGATTTAGAAGATCAGATAAAACGTGACCGCAACCACCCATCCGTTTTTATGTGGAGCATTGGTAACGAGATACGCGAGCAGTTTGATACATCGGGCATCCGGATAGCGAAGGAACTGGTTGCAATTGTGAAATCGTTGGATAAAACCCGCCCTGTAACATCCGCCCTGAGCGAAAACAAGCCGGAGAAGAATAATATTTATCAAAGTCACGCTTTAGATGTAGTAGGGCTGAACTACCATGAGGAAGCTTATGCAGATTTTCCGAAGAATTACCCCGGCGAAAAGTTTATCGCTGCTGAAACCATGTCGGCATTAGCTACACGCGGGCATTACGACCCGGTATCGGACACTACGATAAAATGGCCGCATAACTCCAAATCGAAGTTTACCGATGGCAATGCCGACCTTACCGTTTCGGCTTACGATAACGTGGCCGCGTATTGGGGCAGCACGCACGAGACTACCTGGAAGATCATCAAAAAGCACCCTTACCTGTCAGGTATGTTTGTTTGGACGGGTTTTGACTACCTTGGTGAGCCTACGCCATACCCATGGCCCGCGCGCAGTTCGTACTTCGGCATTATCGATCTGGCGGGTTTCCCTAAGGATGTATATTATATGTACCAAAGCGAATGGACTAATAAACCTGTGCTTCATATCCTGCCGCATTGGAACTGGCAAGCCGGTAAAACAGTTGATGTTTGGGCTTACTACAGCCAGGCTGATGAGGTGGAACTATTCCTGAACGGCAGATCATTAGGCGTAAAGCGTAAACAAGGTGATAATCTGCACGTAGCATGGAAAGTAAAGTACGAGCCGGGTATACTTAAAGCGGTATCCCGTTTAAACGGTAAAACCATACTAACAACCGAAGTGAAAACCGCCGGGGCAGCTGCTCAGATACAGCTTGTTGCTGATAGGGGACAACTTAAGGCAGATGGGCAGGATGTTGCGTATATTACCGTACGTGTGTTAGATGCCCGGGGCAATATTGTGCCCGATGCCGATAACCTGATTAACTTTGAAGTAAGCGATGCCGGAACCTTTGCCGCGGCAGATAATGGTTTACAAACCAGCCTCGAATCGTTCAAAGCAAGCCATCACAAAGCATTCAACGGTTTGTGCATGGCTATTGTGCAAAGTAAGGGCAAGGCAGGCAGCATAATTGTTAAGGCGAATGCAATCGGTTTAAAGAAACAATCAATTATTATCAAAACAAAATAAGCTTTATGGTAAGATAGTATAATGTTTGGAGAAGGTGCTATATAAAAGTTACAGCTAACACGGGTAGCTTTATGGTATTATAACCTAAGCCGCATTTAACAGGCTAAACAGTATACTTATGAAGCAACAAAGCATTTTTGACTACATCAATGTGGATGGTTTTTCTTCTACCCCAAAGTACCTGCAACTGGCAAATTCTATCCAGGAGGCTGTTTATGCAGGCAAAATACATAAGGACAGGATATTGCCATCGCTCCATGAACTAACCTACCATCTTGAAATATCAAAAGACACTGCCGATCGCGGTTATAAGTATCTGCGCAAGTTGGGTATACTGTCATCAATCCCCGGCAAGGGCCATTATATTACAGCCACAGATGTTGTACGTCCTTATAAAATATTTTTGTTGATCAATCAATTAAGCACCAACAAAAAGTTGTTTTATGATACTTTTACACAAGCCTTAGGCGAAAACGTCACTATCGATTTTTATGTTTATAATAATGATTTTGGCCTCTTTAAAGAATTGCTCACCACCAGGCGCGATGGTTATACACACTACGTTATTTTACCACATTTTACCGAAGGTGGCGAAGCTGCCAACCGGTTAATTAATACCATCCCGAAAGATAAGCTGATACTTATTGATAAAAATATTAAAGGTGTTGAAAGCGGCTACGGGGGCGTGTTTGAAAACTTTCGTAAGGATATATACAATGCGCTTGAGTTGGCGTTACCTAAGCTAAGTAAGTACGATACCATCAAACTTGTTTACGGACAGGGCAGCTATTTCCCTGCCGAAATTGCGGATGGCTTTCACCTGTTTTGCCAGCAGTACGCGTTTGAGCGCAGCATAATAAAAAGTACGAACAACGAAGAGATAACAAAGGGCCAGGTATTTATCTGCCTTGAAGAAAACGACCTTATCCGCCTGATAGAACGTGTAAGCAAACTTAACCTCAAAGTAGGTAAGGATGTAGGCATCATATCGTATAATGAAACTCCGCTTAAAAAATATATTCTCGATGGTATCACCACTATCTCTACTGATTTTGAACAAATGGGCCAGAAAGCGGCTGAAATGATATTGGGCGATAACATGTCGCATATCGAATTGGATTGCAGGCTAAAACTTCGCTCGTCGTTATAATGAAAGTACTGCCCATTGCCGATCTGGCTGTTATTGTACTTTACCTGCTCGGGATGATTTGGGTAGGTTTTTATTTTTCGCGTAAAAACAAAAGCTCTGAGCAGTTTACAAAAGCCTCCGGTTCAATACCGGGCTGGGCTATCGGCTTATCTATTTATGCTACTTTTTTAAGCAGCAATACCTTTTTGGGTGTACCCGGCAAAGCTTACGGCGGCAACTGGAATGCTTTTGTATTCAGCTTGTCAATGCCATTGGCCGCCTGGATAGCTGTGAAATACTTTGTGCCCTTTTACCGCGGCACCGGCGAAATATCGGCATATACACATTTGGAACATCGTTTTGGCCCATGGGCGCGTACCTATGCCGTAATTTGCTTTTTGCTTACCCAGTTTGCACGTATGGGTTCTATTTTTTTTGGCATCGCGTTAAGCTTGCAGGCACTTACAGGTGTTTCCATGAAACTTATTATGGTTATTATGGGTATCTCAATTATCTTCTACACGGTGCTGGGCGGTATAAAAGCCGTCATCTGGACAGAGGTTGTGCAGGGTATCATCAAAACCCTGGGTGCGGTGCTCATCATTTACCTTATTGTTACCAATATGCCGGGTGGTATCCCTAAAATTATCGAGATCGGCAAGGCTAATAACAAATTCAGTCTCGGCAGCTTCGCTCCCGATTTTACCAAATCAACTTTTTGGGTAGTGCTGTTGTATGGGTTCTTTATCAACCTCAATAATTTTGGTATGGATCAAAATTATGTGCAGCGTTACCATACGGCCGTATCATCAAAACAGGCGGCCAAATCTGTATGGCTTTGTGTGGCTATTTATGTGCCGGCATCATTCTTATTCTTTATTATAGGATCTTGCCTTTACGCTTATTACAGCATTCATCCCGAAATAATTGAGGTGATAAAACACCAGGTAGCGATAGAAAAACTACCAACAACAGCTACAACAACACAAATTGCCGATGCCGTTGCCAAGTTAACGCCTGCCGATTATGGCGACAAGATCATGCCCAACTTTATGGTCACCAAAATACCTGCAGGTTTGGTGGGGCTTATTGTTTCGGCTATTTTGTCCGCGGCCATGAGCACCATCAGTTCGGGCATGAACTCATCAGCAACCGTATTCACGGTAGATATTTATAAACGTTATTTTAAACCGGGCATCAACGAAAAGCAAACACTAAAGTTGCTCCATATCGCTACAGTAGGATTTGGCATGTTGGGAATGGGTGCGGGTATTGCTATGATAGGTGTAAAGAGTATACTAGATGTTTGGTGGACCCTTTCGGGGATTTTTGCTGCGGGTATGCTTGGCTTGTTTTTACTTGGTATGGTGAGTAAGCAAAGCCGAAACCGTGAAGCTATCATCGCTACTATAATTGGGGTACTTGTTATCTTATGGATGACATTCCCTGATATCATACCGGCCGAATATACTTTCCTGCGCAGCTCAATGCATACCAACATGATTATCGTTGTGGGTACATTATCTATCTTTTTGATAGGGGCATTGCTCACCAAAACAAGACAACTAAAAACAACATAATAACGCTACATAATATAATGGAACAAATGCAAAAGGGCTTTATCCCGGTAATGCTTACGCCTTTCAAGGATAATGGTGAGATAGATTATAAAGTACTAACCCAATTAACCGAAATATACCTTAATGCAGGCGCGGCGGGTTTGTTTGCCAACTGCCTGTCGAGCGAAATGTTCGAATTAAGCGATGCCGAAAAGCTACAGGCCATTAAACATATTATTGATGTGGCGGGCGGTTCGGTACCGGTAGTAGCTACAGGCACTTTTGGCGGTGCTATCGAAAAGCAAGCAAGTTTTGTAAAACAAGTTTATGATACAGGCGCTGATGCCGTTATTGTATTGGCAAGCTTAATAGCTGATGAACACGAGGCTGACGATATTTTTAACGAACGTATTTTTAAACTGTTCGACCTTACAGAAAATATTCCGCTCGGGTTTTATGAGTGCCCTGTGCCATACAAACGCCTTTTATCGCCGGACCAACTTAAACAGTTTGTTGGATCGGGCAGGGTTATTTATCATAAAGATACCTGTCTTGACCTCGATCAGATCAAACAAAAATTGAAAGCTGCTCAGGGTAATCCAAAATTTGGATTGTATGATGCTTACATGGTACACGCTGTCGATTCATTAAAAGCGGGAGCGGCAGGATTATCATGCATACAAGGTAATTTCTTCCCCGAGTTGATCGTGTGGTTATGCAATAATTACGCCAACGAAAGCCTTAAACAGCAGGTTGATGATGTACAACAATTTCTGATAGACAACATGGATGTAATGCATAATGTTTATCCTATCATAGCTAAATACTGGCTTAAAAAAAGAGGATTAGAAATATCAACCTTTACCCGCCGTAATGTTGGCACTTTTACCACACCTATAAAACATCAGATAGAGAGCTTATACGGCAATTATAACGTATTGCAAAACCAGATAGGGCTGCGCGTTTGATGTGCAGATGAGTAAATGTGCGTATGTGCAAATGAAAAGTTTAGCTAATTATTTCTCATAACTAGCACATCTGAAAGTACGCACATTTGCACATCAAATTAGTTGTGTAAATACTTACGCTTATACTCCAGCGGCGTCATATTAGTCACTTTTTTAAAGTGACGGTAAAAGTTGGATACGTTGTTAAAGCCGCATTCAAAACACAAAACCTCGGTAGGTAGCTTATCTTCAATTAAAAAGCGGCAGGCATGGCTTATCCTGATCTCGGTTAAAAAGTCCGAATAAGTTTTCTTGGTCATCAATTTAAAATACCTGCAAAATGAGGTGACGCTCAGGTTACCGATAGACGATATTTCTTCCAGGCTGATCTCTTTTTTATAATTAGCCAGCGTATATGAGCACACTTTGTTCAGTCTGATGGTATCCGATTCGTTCGATTGATGAAACTCATTATGAGCAAGCGTTATCGGTTTAAAGTTCTCATTTTCGGCCAGTACTTTTAGTATAGAAAGCAGCACAATGATACGGTCAAGGTTTGTTGCATCAACAGCCTTACGCATTAAATTGGCCAACTCAGTTTTAGCTTTACCTTCAATAATTAAACCGCCTTTAGCTTTTTCAAACAGCTTTGGTAATAAATATGCTTCGGGTAAATTAAGCAGGTATTTTCCCAGGCAATCCGGTAAAAAATGGATAACGATCACCTCGACATTCAGGCCTGAGTCTTGCTGAAAGTACTCTTCTTTGCAGCGCCAGCAATGAGGTAAATTTTCGCCAAGCAACGTAATCTCGCCGGCCGAAAAATTACTGATATTATCACCAATAAAACGTACTCCCTCGCCCTTTATCACAAAGTGCAGTTCCAGCTCAGGGTGATAGTGCCATATCCCCCTAAAAGTGGGTAAAATATCATGCCGTATACTGAACGAATTTTGAGGCTTAACATCAACTTTTAGAAAATGGGGCTTCATCTTATAAATACTAAATTATTAGTTAAAATACAATTGGTTTACAATATTTTCAGGTCGCGATAAGCTTTTTTAGATAATTGGTAAATATGGCCTATCTATCAGGTTTGTTACTTTTGCTAATTTACAGATTTGCGCTGTTTTATACAATACAATTATAAAAAATTAATGCCATTGTTATGATAAGATTATACAATAACAAGATAACAATTGGCAGAAATGTACACTGCCTATACTTCATATTTGTATTGTAAAGTGTGTTTTAAACAAAAAACACTCATACTAAATTATAAACCAAGAGCCCACGCTATACATTTTTGCAAACAGGTAAGTAACGATATTGATCGGCGACTTAACTTGAAAAACAGCTACGAAATAATTTGTCATGATGAAATTGGCAATGCGATTCGGATTAAGGCTGTAATATATTATGCAAGTATTATAGCTGCCGCGATAATTAATAACCAAGGTAAATGTCAACCACACAGAAGCAAGTTTTATTAGTAGTAAGCGGAGATTTACGCCTGGCTGCAAATCAAATATGCTGGCCCGAACAAGAGCGTGCCGAAGGCTTGCTTATTGCTGCTATGGCTAAGATCGGTTGGTCTGTAAAACGCGCGCACCCGTACGATCCGGAGAAAAAACACGGCTTTATTGATTCTCAAAAAATGGGCATCAAAGTATTCCGCGAACTGGATCCAAATCAACCTCTAATTGTACTGGAAACTGTTTGGCAATATACCCATCACGTGTTAGCAGGTTTGTTTACACATAAAGGCCCAATTTTAACTTTAGCCAATTGGAGCGGTACTGCGCCGGGTTTGGTAGGGATGCTAAACCTAAACGGTTCACTAACCAAAGCAGGCGTAAAGTACAGCACTTTGTGGAGCGAAAATTTCGATGACAAATTCTTTTTAGATAGCCTGAACGAATGGATAAGCACCGGCATGATCAAGCACGATCAAAGCCATGTTGTTAGCTTCGATAATATAAAGATACCATTAGCCGATGAGTTAGAAGGCCGTTCATTCGCACGCCAGCTAAAAGCTAATAAAACCATAATGGGGATATTTGATGAAGGCTGTATGGGTATGTATAATGCCATTGTGCCCGATGAATTGTTGCATCCTACAGGCTTTTTTAAAGAGCGCCTGAGCCAATCGGCATTATATGCGGCTATGCAGAATGTTACCGATGCTGAAGCCCGGGAAATATTGGATTGGTTGCTGCAAAAAGGTATGAAATTTAATTGGGGAAGCGATGAAGCTACCGAATTGACCGAGCGCCAGACTTTGGAGCAATGTAAAATGTACATTGCTGCTACCCGTATAGCGCATGAGTTTGGTTGCGGAACTATTGGCATACAATACCAGCAAGGCTTAAAAGACTTAACTGTAGCCAGCGATCTGGTGGAAGGTTTATTAAATAACCAGGACCGTCCGCCGGTATTTTCGGCTGATGGCGAACTGCTATATCCAAATCAGGCATTACCACATTTTAACGAGGTTGATGAGTGTGCCGGTATAGATGCATATGTTACCTACAACTTATGGAAACAAATGGGCATGCCCGGTGAAAATACTTTGCACGATCTGCGTTGGGGCCAGCATTATAAAGGCGAGGGTGTAAATGATTTTGTTTGGGTATTCCTGATATCAGGTGCGGTACCTGCCGCGCACTTTGCCGGTGGCTATAAAGATGCCAGCAGCGAGCGCCAGCCTGCCATGTTTTTCCGCCTGGGCGGAGGCAGCCTGAAAGGGGTAAGCAAACCCGGCCATATTGTTTGGAGCCGTATTTATGTAATGGACGGCCAGCTGCATAGCGATATTGGGGTAGGTGAGTCGGTATTATTGCCTGAAGAAGAAACCAACCGCCGCTGGGAAGCTACTACACCACAGTGGCCAATAATGAATGCGGTATTAAAGGGCGTTAGCCGTGATCAGATGATGGCACGCCATAAAGCAAACCATATACACGTAGTTTATGCTACTGATGAGGCACAGGCACACAAAGCGTGCCGTATTAAAGCAGCAACCCTGGCCGAACTGGGTATCCAGGTACATGTTTGCGGAGATGTTGACTATAAAGGAGCACGATTTAATTAATAAGAATGAAGAAGTTTTTAGCCATAGCGCTTGTTTTAATGTTTATTGTTACCGTGGTGAGTAATGCCCAAAGCATTGATGCTGATAAAGCTGCACAATACACCAAAACCATTACCGACCGCGCCGATAAAATAGTTGCCAAGCTGGCAATTACCGATTCGGCAAAATATAAACGTGTATTGGCTATTATCGTAGATCAGTACCGAAAGATTAATGACCTGCACGATAACCGCGATGCCCTTGCCAAAGCAATAAAGGAGCAGGCCGGCGATGATAAAGCAGCCGCAACATCAAAAACCAAAGCGCTTGACGATGAACTCCAGGTGAAAATAAACACGCTGCATACTACCTATTTAACAAAATTGAATGAGCAATTACCTGCCGATAAAGTAGAAAAGGTAAAAGACGAAATGGTTTATAACCTGGTTAACGTAACCTATAACGCATACCTTGATGAGATATTAACATTAACTGATGTACAAAAAGCACAAATAAAAACCTGGCTGATAGAGGCCCGTGAAATTGCAATGGATGCTGAGTCATCAAATAAAAAACATGCGGTGTTTGGAAAATACAAAGGCCGCATAAACAATTACCTCTCGGCACAAGGCTATGACCTTAAAAAGGAAGGTGCCGACTGGGAAGCCCGCAGAAAAGCAAAGAATTAAAACCCAATTATATAAACCAATGATAGCGAACCAAATATGAAACTAAAACCCCAATTATTATGAGAAAAATTTTCCTCTTATTTTTTTTGATGCTTTCAATAGGCATTGCGGCCAATGCCCAAAACAGAACCGTCACCGGTACTGTAATAGGCAAAGACGATAAAGCCCCGCTGATAGGGGTAACCATTACGGTTAAAGGGAGTGCTACTTCTACAGCAACCGATGTTAATGGTAAATTTTCCATCAAGGTAACCAATTTACAAAACGTTGTTATAGGCGCTAAATACCTTGGTTATGAATACCAGGAAATTACCCTGAAACCGGATGTTAAAGTGGTTGACTTTACATTATCACCCACAAACTCCAACCTGAATGAGGTTATAGTGGTTGGTTACGGTACCAAAAAACGATCGGAAGTAATTGGTGGCGTGGCTACTATAAAAGCTGAAGAAATTGCCGACATTCCGGCACCAAATATCGCGGGTGCATTACGTAACCGTATAGCGGGCTTAGGTGTAAGCCAAACTTCGGGCCGCCCTGGTGCTACCATTTCGCTTAATGTAAGAAACTCGCAAATATCTTCAAACTCTCCTCCGGGTGTTACAACCGAGCCTTTGTACGTTATTGACGGCGTAATTTCAACTACCGATCAGTTTAATGCAATAGATCCTTCATTGGTAGAAGACCTTACCATACTAAAAGATGCATCGGCTGCCATTTATGGTGCCAGCGGTTCAAAAGGGGTAATTTTAATTACTACCAAAAAAGGTAAGGTTGGTAAACCTAAATTTACTTATAATGGTTATACAGGTATTTCTGATGCTGTAGCGATACCGAAAATGTTATCGGCTTACCAACAGGCTAAGCTTATTAATGATAACCTTGACCAGCAGGGTTTTGCATCTGCCAGCTCATACTTTTCTCAGGCCGACCTTGATTACTTGAAAACAGCACCTTATAAAAGCTGGTTTGATGAATTATGGAAACCCGCGGTTATGCAAAGACATAACCTGCAAATGAGTGGCGGTACTGAAAAATTACTGTTTTTTGTTGGTGGTAGCTTCCAGAACGAGGATGCCAACTACGCGGGTATGCGCAATACTAAATATGGTTTCCGCAGTGGTATTACCGCTACTTTTAGCGAAAGCCTGAAAGCTGATGTTAGTTTTAATCTGAATTACGGAAACAAGTATAGCAATAATGATTTGGGCACTGATCAGGATCAGGCTTTCTTCCAGAGTCTGATTACCACGCCACAGTGGATACCTATCCAAATTAACGGTATGCCGGTAAGTTTCAACAAAAACCCACTGGGTATTACTAATTCAGGATATTTCGAGAGTAAATCGAACTCGGATTATACGCTAAATGCAGCGCTTACTTACACACCAAAACCGATACCAGGTTTATCAATGCGTTTTCAGATGGCACAAAACGGTACAGCAGGGCATTCAACTGCCTATACCGCGCCATACAAACAATATGATTTTGTAAAAACCGGCAATAATAATGCCTTGTATACCCAAACACTACTAAGCGTTGGAGATGGAGTATCTGCTGCCAATGCGCGATATGAGCCTATACAAAACTATGCTAACAGATACCAGGCTGATATTACTGTTAATTATGCTAAATCTATCGGTAAAAATAGTATCAGTGTGTTATTAGGTGGTGAGCAATCTCAAAGCTCTTCAGAGAATCTTGATATTTATTTCCAAAATCAGATTATTCCTAACCAGGTTGAATCATGGGCATTTGACCCGGCCTTAACCTTTAAATCGAACACTAAAAGCGAAAGCATTAAGCAATCATTCTTTGGCAGGTTCAGTTATGATTTTTCAAAAAAATATTTCATAGATGCTATTGGCCGTTTTGATGCCTCTACCAATTTCGCTACCGACAACGCCTGGGGTTTCTTCCCAAATGTTGGTTTAGCTTGGATCATTTCAGAAGAAGGATTCTTTAAAAACTTTACAAAATTAGACTTTATATCGTTTCTTAAAGTTAAAGCAAATTTCGGCTTGACCGGTGACGACCGTATACAATCGCGCTTATGGCAGGCAACTTATACCGTGGATCCTGCTAATACCGGCTATGTTTACAATAATACCAATGCGCCGTCGGCCAACGTATCAGCATATCCAAATCCGGATATCACCTGGGAGAAAAAACGTAGCTTAAATATAGGTCTTGAAGCTTCGATGTTTAAAGGTCAGTTTACTTTTGGTTTTGATTACTTCCACGATTATGCTTACGATCAGTTTGATAAGAACGGATCAACTAACTTTCCTTATTATGCAGGTTTTCCGTCA
Organism: Mucilaginibacter rivuli; assembly: GCF_019391655.1. Taxonomy (GTDB): domain Bacteria; phylum Bacteroidota; class Bacteroidia; order Sphingobacteriales; family Sphingobacteriaceae; genus Mucilaginibacter; species Mucilaginibacter rivuli. Next base: position 203,259 of record NZ_JAHXPQ010000002.1, read on the forward strand.
CAATATGTTAATAACGAAAATCACCACACATACGGTACCGAGTTTACTTTAGGGTATAATCACAAATTTGATAAAGGCCTGTCTTTCAGTAGCAGTGTTAACTTTGGTTTCAGCACAAGTTATGTAAGCCAGGTGTTTCAAAATCCATACCAGTATTTCCAAAACACACCTACCGATTGGCAGATTAGCCAGGGTGTTAACACTAAAGTTTACAACACAGGTAACATCGGTTTAATTTCAAAAGGTATATTAAAAACCCAGGCTGATGTTGATGCATTGTTAAAAAAGAACCCTAACTACACCATCTATAAATTGATGCCTGAGCCAGGCTGGTTAGATTACGAGGATACCAATAACGATGGCCACATTGATGATTTTGATATGGTGCCGATGTACAAAAACGGAACAGACCCTGTTCTTAATTTAGGCTGGAATTTTGGACTTGATTACAAAGGGCTTTCACTACGTACCAATGTGGTATCCAGATTTGGAGGTCATGTGTTTTATGATAGTAAAGCACTGGTAAAACCAACCCTAACCGTTAACGTGCCTGCATATTGGAATGATCACTGGTCGCCTCAAAACCCAGACGGTATGCTACCAAGGTCTGATGATGCATCTGCCGGAAAAAACTCTACCTTTTGGGCAAGAAGCGCCACTTTGGTACGTATCAATAATATGTCGTTAGCTTATACTTTGCCTTCTAAATGGCTGGCCCGTACAGGATTAAGTAGCTTAAGGGTAATTGTAACAGGTAATAACCTGTGGACAATTGTGAACCCGTTACCTTACAAAGATCCTTACACCTCATCTATTTATGATTACCCTACTATCAGAACTATTTCTGCAGGTTTAACGCTAGGCTTATAAAAACTAAATCATGAAAACAAAAAATATAATATACAAAGCAGCAACTAAAACTACGGTTGTGTTTTGTGCGCTTGCTTTAGTATTTTTAGCAGGCTGCAAAAAAGATTTCCAGGTACCCGCTCATAGTTCAATAGATGCGGCAGTACTATGGAACGACGAAGGTTCTGTGCAGTATCATTTAAACGGTACCTACCAGGTAATAATGCCCGACTACCCTTATGAAGTGGCTGCTTTATTACAGGAATTTGCGAGCGATGAGAATATAGGATCAGCTACTGACGGTACTCTTAAGGCAATAATGGGCATTGGCACTGTGCTTACTTCTAATGATGTTAAAATTATTGGTAGTAAATACCAGGGTAGTAACAAAGGAGATAACAGGTATTTTGACATTGCCCGTTGTAACGATGGTATTGGTAATCTGCCTACTTCAACAATGCCAGCAGCTACCCAGAAGAAACTTATTGGTCAGTATTATATGCTAAGGGCAATGGCTTATTTTGACCTTGTAAGGTTATACGGCGGCGTTCCCTTGATATTGAGAACTCAAAGTCCGTCAAATTTTGAAACTGTACCCCGCTCTAATGCACAAGCTTGTTTTACCCAAATTGTGAAAGATCTAGATTCTGCAGCGGTTAATTTGAATGGTGTTACCTATGCTGACGCTTCAGAAAGAGGTAAACTCACCAAACTCGCAGCAGTTTGCTATAAAGCAAAAGTATTGCTGTACTGGGCAAGCCCGCAGTTTAATCCTGTAGGTGATCCGGCACATCCTTATAAAGATGAACGTTGGGCAGACGCTTTGGTTGCCAATAAAGCGGCTTATGATCTTTGCCAAACTTCAGGCATTAGTTTAATGCCCGATTACAGTACTATTTTTCAAACAGAAGGTACGGGCAATACGGAGGCTATTATGGTGCGTTCGTATTCTACATCGATAGAAAAAAGAGGTAATAACGTAGAGTCTAAAGTTCGTCCGGCGGGTGCAACATTTACCGGCGGTACCGGATCTGATTATTATGTAGCTACACAGCGGATGCTGGATGCATATACTATGGCAGATGGTACGCCTATTAGCCAGGCCGGCGCTGCTTATGATAGTTTTATGTATTGGAAAAACCGTGACCCGCGTTTTGCCCAAACAATTGCCTATAACGGCAGCAACTGGAAACTGAACGGTACTGCTGCCAGGAAACAGTGGACGTATAATGGTGAGATTGAAGGAAGTACTAAACCATTTTATTGCAAACGTTTCAGTGATCCTAATCTGGCTGCCGCGTCTGTTGCTATCGTAGCAGATAAGGGCGGTAATGGTTTTGACTGGATCGAGTTGCGTTATGCCGAAGTTTTATTGAATTATGCCGAATGTCTGAACGAAACAGGAGATCTGGTTACTGCAAAAAATATGGTACGCCTGATAAGGCAACGGGCCAAAGTGCTTATCGGAACTAAAGACTACGGTTTAGATTACGCCACCGACAAAGCCAGCATGCGTACCCTGATTGCTAACGAGCGTATGGTTGAATTTGCTTTTGAAGGCAAACGCGGTTGGGATTTGAGAAGAACAAGGAAGTTTCATGAGTTAAGCGGCTTCTTAACCGTTGCAGGTGAGTCGATCAGCACGGTGCCTAATGTTCCTGCTACGCCTACTAAAAAGGATCAACTCGAAACGCTTGATGCGAATGGCATACGTGGGCGCGATAAAATAGATATGAGTATCGCAACTACTTACATCAATTATTTTACACGTAACTTAATATATGGTAATAATACACAGGCCATATCCATTTCAGCATCACAATGCTATTTTTATGGGTTACCAAATTCATTCCTTTTATCATCTCCGCTGCTTGATCAAACCCTGGGTTGGGATAACGGAACATTTGATCCACTTAAATAAAGAAATCAACAATGAAAAAATATAAATTTATTTTATGTGTGCTTGCATGCTCAGCATTGCTGCTGAATGCTTGCAAAAAAGAAGGTGATAATATCTTCAACATGTTTGAGGGTGTAAAAATTGATGTGTATACTACTAATCCGGAGGATGTTAGTGATACCAACACCAAAATAGTTAACGATGGTGATAATGTGTCATTTAACTACAGTGTAACTTCAGACCAGGACATGTATGGCATATCTATTTTAGAGGTGGGTACAAATACACCTGTCCGTAAAATTGTTTTAAATGATTCGCAACGCCGTAATTTTTCCGAAGTTTACAAATTTGTTGCTAATAACAGAACGGGCGTTACCAGCTACCGCATATATCCCACCGATAAAATTGGTGTTTATATGGGCGATGGGCATAAAGTGTTTACCATTAATATAAACAATAATTTTGACCTGAATCCGGAACAGCATGTTGATTTAGCTGACTCTGCGATTTCTGATGGGGGACCTCTGTTAACAAGCCCGGTAACCGTTACTCATACCGCGCGCCCCAACGCCAAATGTTTTTATTCATTGGGAGATGTTAAATCTTATACCTATGCTGATGCAACAGCAAATTCGGCTAACATCGATTTTGGTATTTGGTCGAAATTAACGGCAACTAAAAATACCACCACTGGTATCATAACCAATACATTTCAATTTTATGCATATGTTCCAACCAGCGTTGCTACAACCTATTTACCGTTTACAGGTTTTAATTTTACCACCTGGACACCGCGGGCAACAAAATTGGCAACCACAACTCAAAATTTGGCAGCTTTTACTGCGCTTAAAACAGGCACTCAGATTATAACAGCCGGAAAAGCCGCTAATATTATTCAAACCAGTGTTGAAATAAAAGCAGGTACTACTTTTTATGTACTTACCCCGGATGGGCGTTACGCTGCCATCTATATAGATAAGATAGGCTTTGACCGTATTTATGGTTATTATGCCAACTTCTTTATTCGGTACGCTTATAAGTAACCATAGCTATATTTGATAGTAAAAAGGGAGAATGTATGAAACATTTCTCCCTTTTTTGTTTATATAAATTTTAAGAGTGATTACCCTTTATTTATTATATTTATATCAGTTTGTAATTGGTTGATAAGTTATCAATACCCCAAATTAGTTTGTATGATATTAACAGGCTATTATATCATCGAATGCTGACTTGTGAAAAAGTAATTCATGTTTTGATAGCTATCAGTGCGCTTTAATTCAGTTATTGTAACATAATTGCTACTGCATTGCCATTTTAAACCGATAAACCCATTGTGATAATATTGTATAAAACCATGCGAACATACTATATGAAATGATTGGTGGTACAGTGCATATTTGAACTAAATAATTTGCTAACCAAAGCTATTACCTGCAAGTCTTTAAGTTAAATACTAATGCTTTAATATTAGTTGCATTATAAAGATGTACGTATTGAACATTAGCCGACAAGCAGGCAATTGATACATACCGAAAAATGAAAAAGGCTATTTTCCCAATGTTATTCTCAGCCGCGCTTATGTTGTGCCAGGCTGCAATGGCGCAGTACCCGCAGGTGCCAAAATCTGTACAGGAAGAATCAGAAAGACTCATCAAAGAGACCAATCGCAAATCCGACTCTGCATGGGCGGTTGCTTTCCCTATTGTTGATTATGATATGCGCCATGGCAAACCATATGTACCATGGGCTGCACGCCCTGATGATTTGCCACAAGCAAAAATATTAGCGTTTCCCGGTGCCGAGGGTGGTGGTGCTTATAGCTTTGGCGGTCGCGGTGGTAAAGTGTTTGTAGTTACCAACCTAAACGATAGCGGGCCGGGCAGCTTACGCTGGGCATGCGAGCAGGGTGGGGCACGTATTGTAGTTTTTAACGTTGCAGGTATCATCCGTATCAAATCTCCTATCATTGTTCGTGCACCATACATCTCTATCGAGGGCCAAAGCGCTCCTGGCGATGGTGTTTGCGTTGCAGGCGAATCGTTTTGGGTAAATACACACGATGTAGTGATCCGCTACATGCGTTTCCGCCGTGGCGAAACTAATGTTGGCCGCCGGGATGATGCACTGGGTGGTAACCCGGTGGGTAACATAATTGCCGATCACGTTTCGGCAAGCTGGGGCCTTGATGAGAACTTTTCTATGTACCGCCATATGTACGATCCCGGTGACGGATCGAAAGAAGAAAAACATGGTACAGCGAATATCACTGTTCAAAATTGTATCTATTCCGAGTCGTTGGATTATTGGAATCACTCATTTGGCAGCACAACAGGTGGCGAGAATAGTTTGCTGATCCGTAATTTATGGGCAGATAATACAGGCCGTAACCCGTCAATTGGATGGAACGGTGTTTACAATTTTGTGAACAACGTAGTGTTCAACTGGCACCACCGTTCTATGGATGGTGGCGATTATACGTCACATTTCAATATTATCAATAATTACTTTAAGCCGGGGCCGGTAACACCCAAAGATTCACCGGTTGGATACCGTATTCTAAAACCGGAATCAGGCCGCAGTAAGCTTAAAGAAAAATACTTTGGCCGTGCTTATGTAAATGGTAATGTGATGGAAGGTAATGACCGCGTAACTAAAGATAATTGGGATGGTGGCGTTCAGGTTGAAGGCGAGGGCGGAAAAGAACTGGCTGACGCAGGTAAATACAAAGACTACATGTATGCCGATCACCCGTTCCCTTTACCACCGGCACCTATTACAATATTGCCTGCTAACGATGCTTATAAATATGTTTGCGATAATGCAGGTGCAACATTGCCTGTGCGTGATGCTGTTGATAAACGCATTACCGAACAGGCCCGTACCGGAAAAATTACTTATAAAGAAATGCAAACCGATACGGATTTTCAGTTCAAGGTGCGTAAATTACCCAAAGACTCATATAAACTGGGTATCATTACTGCCCCATGGCAAGTTGGCGGTTACCCTGAATACAAAGGCGCACCTTACAAAGACAGCGACAACGATGGTTTACCTGATGATTGGGAATTAGCTCACGGCTTAAATCCAAAAGACGCTTCAGATTCGCCTAAGCCCGCTAAAAATGGTGGCGGTTATACCAATATCGAAGTATATTTAAATACGCTTGCCGAAAAAGGTCAGCAACCATTACCTGCAAAAAAATAACTTACCTCATATTTAAAAACTATGTTTCTGAAACAGAAACTTAAACCATACTTAACCACTTGCCTTTTGGCAGGTGGTTTATGTTTGTATTTACCTGCCGCAGCGCAAAAACCTAAGGTAGTTAAACCACAGCCGCCCGTTACCGAAGGTAAAGACGGCAGACTGGTTTATGCCGCTGCGCCTAATGGCGACCGTATTCCCGATTTTTCGTATTGTGGTTATATGGCTTCAGAAAAGGCTATTCCGAATGCTCCTGTTAAGGTTGTGGTACCCGTTAAAAAGGGCGATGCCACAATACGTATACAAGCTGCTTTAGATTACGTTGCCGGCTTACCTGCCGATAAAGAGGGGATCCGTGGAGCGGTTTTATTAGAGAAAGGAAAGTATGATGTTTTAGGAACGCTGTTGTTTAAAGCCTCTGGCATTATCCTCCGCGGAAGCGGTAACACTTTAGAAGGAACCATAATTGTTGGCGGCGGTACCGATAGGGCGGCGTTAATAAAAGTATTGGGCAAAGGCGATAAACATAACGATGCCCCGGTTAAAATTACCGATACCTACGTTCCGGTAAATGCTACCGAAATTAACGTTTCTTCAAATAAATTTAAAGTGGGCGACATGGTGACCGTTCATCGCCCATGCACAAAAGAGTGGATCACCAAGCTGGGGATGGACGATTTTGGCGGGGGCGTATCTGCCCTCGGCTGGAAACCTGGTCAGCGCGAAATTTATTGGGATCGCAAGGTAGTTGCCGTTAAAGGAGATGCTATCACATTAGATGCACCTTTAACCACTGCCTTAGATACAACTTACGGTGGCGGAACGATTTCTGCCTACACATGGCCGGGTCGTATCAGCCAAATCGGTATCGAAAATATCCAACTGCGTTCGTACTACAATGAGGCCAACCCCAAAGACGAAGATCATCGCTGGATGGCCATCACCATAGAGAACGTCCAGGACGTTTGGGTGCGCCAAATGGTGTTTAAGCACTTTGCAGGATCGGCAGTGAACGTGTTGGAAACATCACGCCGTGTTACTGTTCAAGATTGTAAATCATTATCACCAACATCAGAAATTGGCGGGCAACGCCGTTATACATTCTTAACTACAGGGCAGCAAACGTTATTTCAACGTTGCTACTCCGAATTTGGTTACCACGATTTTGCTGTTGGATATTGCGCTGCCGGCCCTAATGCCTTTGTACAATGTAACTCATGGCAATCGTTAAGTTTTAGTGGTGGGATAGATAGCTGGGCATCGGGTGTATTATTTGATGTTGTAAATGTTGATGGCAATAACATCAGCTTTAAAAACCGGGAGCAGGATGGACAGGGTGCAGGCTGGGCAGTTGCCAACAGCCTGTTATGGAATTGCACCGCAGCCCGCGTTGATTGCTATAAACCGCCAACCGCGCAAAACTGGGCCTTTGCAACATGGGCGCAATTTGGTGGTGATGGCTACTGGAGCGATTCAAACAACAGCATTAGTCCACGTAGTTTTTACTATGCACAATTGAGTGACCGTATAGGAAAAGACAATGCACAGCCACTGGCTCAGGTTTTTCCTTTAAATACCAACGCCACAAGCAGCCCTTCAGTTGATGAAGCAGCGCGCTTGATTGCAATGTACAAAAAACCGCAATTGCACCTGCAGGATTGGATAGACCAGGCGGCACAACGCGAGCCGATAAGCACCGGGAGATCCGGAGCCAAAACTATTGACGAGATTGGTTACAAAGAACCCGTAGCTGCTAAAAAGGCCGAGCCTATGATGGTAGTAAATGGCTGGATAGTACGCGGTAACTCAGTACTAACCGGCAAGCATTACGATTCGCCATGGTGGATGGGTACAACCCGACCCGATTTTATCAAACAATCAAAACCATCGGTAACCCGTTACGTTCCGGGCCGTACAGGTACAGGTTTAACCGATGACCTGGATGAGATGACCGACAAAATGCTAAAGGACAATGTACTCGCTTACGAACATAATTACGGCTTATGGTATGACCGCCGCCGCGATGATCACGAACGTATTCGGCGTGCTGATGGCGAGGTTTGGCCTCCATTTTACGAATTGCCTTTTGCCCGCTACGGAGGTAATGAAACGGGTTGGGATGGTTTAGGCAAATATGATCTCACCAAATATAACCCCTGGTATTGGGGCCGCTTAAAAAAATATGCCGACTTAGCTGATGAAAAAGGTTTGGTGTTGATCCATCAAAATTACTTTCAGCATAATATTATTGAAGCGGGTGCACATTATGTGGATTTCCCTTGGCGCACCGCTAATAATATCAACAAAACAAGTTTCCCCGAGCCGGTTCCATTTGCAGGAGATAAGCGTTTATTTATGGCCGAAGAATTTTATAACGAGAAGGACCCCTCGCTTACAGCCTTGCATACAGCTTTTATTAACCAATGCTTAAATAACTTTAAAGATAACACAGGCGTTATCCAGCTCATTGCTGAAGAGTTTACCGGCCCGCTCCATTTTGTTCAGTTTTGGGTGGATAATATTAAAACATGGGAAGCTGACAATAAACGTAAAGAGGTCATTGGCCTGAGCACCACAAAAGATGTGCAGGATGCCATCCTTGCCGATGCAACACGCGCATCGGTTATCAACGTGATCGATATTAAATACTGGCACTACCAGGCCGATGGTACAACTTACGCACCGCTTGGCGGACAAAGTTTAGCACCGCGCCAGCATGCCCGTAACATGAAACCGAAAGCAACATCCTTTGAGCAGGTGTATCGCGCCGTAAGCGAGTATCGCACCAAATATCCCGACAAGGCAGTAATGTACAATGCTGATAACTATGATACGTATGGCTGGGCGGTATTTATGGGCGGCGGTTCGTTGGCTGTGGTACCTAAAGTTGCCGATCCGCAATTCGCGATGGCTGCTTCTGCAATGCTGCCGTTAGAATTGGAAGGCAAACCCAAAGGGCAATATGCTTTGGCTAACTTTACAAAAGGGTATATTGTATACAGCAGTTCGGGCGAACCGATACATTTAAAAACGTCTAAATTATCAGGGCAATTAACCATACACTGGGTAGACCCCAGTAGCGGACGTATAATTAAAGAAGGCGAAACCATAACAGGCGGTACCGATGCGGAACTTAAAGCCCCGCAACAGGGAGCCGTGATTATGTGGGCATCGGTAAAATAAAATGGATATGTATAAAAAAATAAGCATCATTGTAATATTGGCACTGGTTTTTGCAGCAGGTAACAACTTTGCACAGTCACCATTAAAAATATCAGCAAACCACCGTTATTTTACCACAGCGGATGGTAAACCATTTTTTTGGCTGGGTGATACGGGTTGGTTGTTGTTTTCAAAACTGAACCGTGAGGATGCTGAAAAATATTTGGAAGACCGCCGCAAAAAAGGGTTTAACGTGATACAGGTGATGGTACTGCATACCGTAGGAGTAGTTAATGCCTATGGCGATACAGCACTGATCGGTAAAAACGTAGCAACACCGAAGGTAACTCCCGGTAATTCGCCTAAAGATCCGCAGCAATATGACTACTGGGACCATGTAGATTTTATTGTTGACCTGGCCGCGAAAAAAGGTATTTATATAGCAATGGTTCCTGTTTGGGGATCGAACGTAAAAGAGAGGCATGTGAACCAGGCACAGGGCCGTGCTTATGCCGGGTTTTTAGCAAAGCGCTATAAAGATAAACCAAATGTGATATGGATGAACGGCGGTGATGTGCCGGGTAGCGACTCGATAAAAGTTTGGCGCGCCATTGGCTCTACATTGCATCATTATGATACAAAGCATTTGATAACATACCACCCCCGGGGCCGTACACAATCATCCAACTGGTTTCACAACGATACCTGGTTAGATTTTAATTGTTTCCAGTCAGGTCACCGCGATTACGCGCAGGATACTTCAAAAAAGGATTTTCAATACGGTGAAGATAACTGGAAATATGTTAACGTGGATTACAAAAAACTGCCGATAAAGCCAACGTTGGATGCCGAACCCTCATACGAAGCTATCCCGCACGGCTTACATGATACAACCCTTGCACACTGGACGGCTGCCGATGTAAGACGTTATGGTTACTGGTCGGTTTTTGCAGGTGGCTGTGGTTATACTTATGGCGATAACTCCGTAATGCAAATGTACAAACCGGGCGAAAAGGGCGGGTCTTACGGCGCTAAAATGCCTTGGTTTGATGCCATTAACGATCCCGGTGCCGCGCAAATGCAATATATTAAAAAACTCATGTTGTCGCGCCCCTATTTTGGCCGCGTGCCGGATCAGTCGCTTATCGTAGGTGCAAAACAAGGTAAAAGGTACAATTACCTTATTGGCACAAAAGGCACAAACTACGCGTTTATTTACACTTATAATGGCAGGGATATTCCGGTTAATTTAGGTAAGATACAAGGTGCTAAAGTAAAGGCATCATGGTATGATCCCCGCACGGGCGAAACCCAATTAATAGGTACATTCCCTAACAAGGGCACCAAAACATTTAAACCCGCCGGAGAAGTTATGGACGGTAACGATTGGGTGTTGATATTAGACAAAGCATAATGAAAAGGTTTTTGTACATATTCATATCAGCTGCTTTGCTGGCCTCGTGTTCGGCAAAAAAGGATGTGTATATGTTTACCTCGTTCCATGAGCCTGCTACCGATGGCCTGCGTATGCTTTATAGTTTTGATGCCTATCATTGGACAGATCTCAATAAAATCCTCATCAAACCCGAAGTGGGTGATAAAGTAATGCGCGATCCATCCATAGCGCAAGGCAAAGATGGTGTGTTCCATTTGGTGTGGACATCGGCATGGACAGGCGGCAAAGGTTTCGGCTATGCGGATTCGAAGGATTTGCTGCATTGGTCGCCGCAAAGGTTGATCAACGTGATGGAAGATGAGCCGACCGTAGTGAACGTTTGGGCGCCCGAGATTTTTTATGATGATGATAACGATCAGTTCATTATTGTTTGGGCGTCAACTATTCCGGGCCGTTTCCCTGTAGGTACCGAAACTGAAAATAACAATCACCGCCTGTACTATACAGTAACCAGGGATTTTAAAACCTTCGCTAAAGAGAAACTCTTTTACGATCCGGGCTTTAGTGCCATTGACGCTGAAATTATTAAGCGCGCCAAAAATGATTACGTGATGGTTGTAAAGGATAACACCCGACCCAACCGAAACATTAAAGTGGCATTTGCCAATAACCCGCTTGGCCCGTACACCAAAGCATCCGGGGCTTTTACCGACAATTTTACCGAGGGCCCAACCGTTGCTAAAGCAGGCGATAATTATTTGATCTATTACGATGCGTATCGCGAAAAGATATTCGGCGCACAAAGTACTACCGATTTTAAGACATTTACCAATATAACCAAACAAGTGGACGTGCCCGTGGCGCATAAACACGGTACCATTTTTAAAACCACTAAAAAGGTTTTGAGCAGATTGAAACAATAACCTTAAATTGTTAAACCAATAAGGTTTTTATGATGAAGATGAGAAGCATATATCATAGCGCATTATGGATACTGGCGTGCTGCTGTTTTGCCGGCGTGCAGGCACAAGACACCGTACATTATACCGGCAATACATTGGTGAACGTGGATTACAGCCACGGGCAATTAGCTCCGGCTGTTGGGGTACACAACATCCAAATTTTTCGGGCTAACCGCGAGCATCCCGAAAAGGCAGATGGCTTTGGCTTTACCTATAACCACGCGCCTATGCTGGCTTATTGGAACAATACTTTTTATGTAGAATACCTGAGCGATAAGGTGGGCGAAAGTGTACCCCCGGGTCAAACTTTGGTTGTTACTTCAAAAGACGGGCAAAGCTGGTCGAAACCTACAGTGGTTTTTCCGCAATATAAAATACCCGATGGCACAACCAAAGAAGGGCATCCCGGTGTTGCAAAAGACTTATTTGCGGTAATGCACCAGCGGATGGGATTTTACACGTCCAAATCGAAAAAACTGTTGGTGCTGGGTTTCTATGGTATCTGTTTGGATGGCAAGGATGACCCTAACGATGGTAAAGGTATTGGCCGCGTTGTGCGTGAGGTAAAGACCGATGGTACTTATGGCCCGATTTATTTTATCCACTACAATCCAAAATGGAGCGCGGCAAATACCTCGTTCCCCTACTATACATCAAGTAAAGACAAAGGTTTTATCCAGGCTTGTGATGAACTGATGGCTACCCCGCTCATGATGATGCAATGGGTAGAGGAAACCGATAGGGCCGACCCCCTGATCCCGCTGAAAAAGGAATACAAAGCCTTTAACTACTATCATTTGCCCGATGGCCGTGTGGTAGGTTTATGGAAGAATGCCTTAACCTCCATCAGCAAAGATGAAGGTAAAACCTGGGGCCCGGTTACCCGTGCACCAAAATTTGTGAACAGCAATGCCAAAATATGGGGCCAAAAAACATCCGATGGTAAATACGCTACAGTGTACAATCCTTCAGAGTTCCGTTGGCCGGAAGCTATCTCGGTAAGTACCGATGGGTTAAATTATACCAACATGCTGTTGCTGCAGGGTGATATAACAACTATGCGTTATGGCGGCGCTTATAAATCATATGGCCCACAATACTTGCGTGGAATTGAGGAGGGCAATGGCACCCCGCCGGATGGAAATATGTGGCTAACCTACAGCATGAACAAAGAGGATATTTGGGTAGCATCTGTACCGGTACCTGTTACCGAAAAGGCTGCCGCACATGCGAACGATGTGTTTAACGATATGCCTGCCGGGCAGGAGTTAAAATTGTGGAACATTAACAGCCCGCTTTTGGCACCGGTTGGTATCCAAAGTAAAGACGGTGTAAAACAATTAAGTTTGCAAGATAAAGATCCCTTCGACTTCGCGAAAGCAGAACGTATTGTCCCCGCATCAAAAAGGCTGACTGCAGCGTTTACTATAACCCCCGCACAAAATAGTGATGGTTTGTTATACATTGAGTTCCAAGACTCGAAAGGCGCAACAGGCATCAGGTTAACCTTTGATAAGGATGGATCGTTTACCTCGAAAGCCGGTGCGCGTTATAAAAACCTGGTGAAATACGAGCCCGGTAAACCGTATGACATCAAACTTTCACTGAATACCGATACACGATCATATACTATGGTGGTGAACGGTAAAGAAATAGCCACGCAATTGTTTTACGCACCGCTGGCCGAAGTTACCCGCATTGTATTTAAAACCGGCGACCACTCCCTGTATCCAACACAAAATGCACCGCCTGAGCAGGAATTTGACGTACCGAACGCAGGCGAAGAAGATAAATTGGCAATATTTTATATCAAGAATTTAACCACCAAGGGCAATTAATGAAGCACTATAAAATATACTTATTAGCACTTTTTTGCACCCTGCAGCTATCCCTGCATGCCGAAGTTATTTTGCCACGCGTGATTGGCAGCGACATGGTTTTACAACGCAGCAAGCCGTTGCCCATTTGGGGCACTGCTACGGCGGGAGAACAGGTTTCGGTGCGCTTTGGTAAGCAAACAAAAACAGCTACTGCCGATGCATCCGGAAACTGGAAAGTAATACTCGACCCATTAACTGCTTCTGATAAGCCCGAGGTAATGGTGATAAACGGTACCAATAGTATTGTACTGAAGAATATTTTAATAGGAGAGGTGTGGCTATGTTCCGGTCAATCAAATATGGCTTATGAGATGCGTAAGAACAGCAAGGTGCGCAAACCCGACAGCCTCGATAAAAATTCGCCTGTTGATGAGTTAGACCGACCGGCCAACCCGAATATCCGTATTTTTTGGACTGATCATAAAAATTTAAGAACTACAGGCAATTACTTAGCTAAGTGGAATATTGCGCAGGATTCTGCTCTGCGTTCATTTTCGGCAGCGGGATATTTCTTCGCTAAAAAATTGAATGAGGAATTACATGTACCAATAGGGGTGATATGTTCGGCTAAGAGCGGCAGCGCCATTGAGCCATGGACACCTGAAGACGCTTATGCTTCGGTATCTTATTTTAAGCGTGAAGGTATCTCACCAAAAAAGGATGGTAAGTTTTATCATACCATGATAGAGCCTTTGGCGCCATTTGCCATTAGCGGTTTTTTATGGTACCAGGGCGAGGCTAACATGCAGGAAGGCATTTCATACGCCTACAAAATGGAAGCGATGATAAATGGCTGGCGCAACCTCTGGGCCGACACAAAACTGCCCTTTTACTATGTGCAAATAGTGCCGTTTACCTACAGTACGCTCGATCCTAAAACAAAGATACCTACCGATAAACTACCTGAGTTTTGGGAAGTCCAGGCTTTAGCACTCAACATCCCAAACACAGCCATGATAGAAACTACCGACCTGAACGATAACGTTAAAAACCTGCACCCATCATTTAAATGGGAAATAGGCAAGCGTTTGGCTGTAGTTGCATTGGCTAAAACCTATGGCAAAAAACTACAGTACAGCGGTCCGATGTACAAGCAAATGAAGGTTACCGGCAATAAAATTGAATTGGAATTTACCGAAACCGGCAACGGCCTTATCAGCAATAATGGCAAGCCGCTCGATTGGTTCACTATTGCCGGTGCCGATGGTAAATTTGTTCAGGCAAACGCCCAAATTGTAAACAATAAAGTTGTCGTTTCATCATCAGAGGTAAGCGCGCCAACAGCCGTTCGTTTTGGCTGGGATGAAACCGCGCAACCTAACCTGTTCAACAAAGAAGGGCTGCCCGCAGCGCCTTTCCGTACCGATAATCCGTTAAAATTTATACCCAATTAAGAAATGTTTAAAATAACACACCCCTACACCCCTCTCAAGAGGGGAATCGCACATAGGCCAATGCTTTTAAATAGAAAGGCTTTTTACTCCCCTCTTGAGAGGGGGCGTGCCGGACAGAGCGAAAGCAGGGGTGTGTCTGTGTGCCTGATATTGGCTTTTAGCCTTCTGCTTTCCGCTTTCTGCTCCAACGCGCAGGAAACCCAAAAAGTGTACCTATCGGGAACAGGCAGCGATCATACCGTAAACTGGCAGTTTTATTGTACTTCAGGGATGAACTCGGGTAAATGGACAACCATCTCTGTACCATCAAACTGGGAATTGCAAGGATTTGGCAAGTACAACTATGGTTTGGATAAAGATACCGTGAGAGGTAAAGAGTCGGGAATGTATAAGTACAACTTCAATGTTCCTGCATCCTGGAAAGGTAAAGCCATCAATATCGTTTTTGAGGGTTCGATGACGGATACGAAGGTGAGCATAAACGGACAATCGGCAGGAGCTATTCACCAGGGTTCGTTCTATCGCTTTAAATACAACATCAGCAACCTGCTTAAACTCGGCGAAAGCAATTTATTGGAAGTTACCGTTGATAAGCATTCCGCCAATGCATCGGTAAATGCCGCGGAGCGTAAAGGTGATTTCTGGATCTTCGGTGGAATATATCGCCCGGTTTACCTTGAAGTTGCGCCGCAGCAACACATCAGTCGCGTTGCTGTAAATGCCTTGGCTAATGGTAAATTGAACGCAGAGATCTTTTTAGAAAAGCCATCGGTAGGTACATCGGTTGCTGCACAGGTGTATAGCTTGAGCGGACAAAAAGTTGGTTTACCTTTTAAAACCACATCACCCAAAGGCGATAGCATTTTAAAACTCAATGGCAGTGTAGCAAACCCCAAATTGTGGTCGCCGGAGTTTCCTAACCTGTATAATGTTGTTTTTTCGCTTACGCAGAATGGAAAGGTTACGCACACCTTTACGCAGCGCTTTGGCTTCCGTACGGTTGAGTTCCGCGAGCATGATGGTATTTACGTGAACAACGTAAAAGTGAAATTCAAAGGCGTTAACCGCCATTCGTTTTGGCCTGAAACCGGCAGGGCGATGAGCAAGACCCGCAGCATTGAAGATGTAAAGCTGATGAAGGACATGAATATGAACGCTGTCCGTATGTCGCACTACCCGCCCGACCCGCACTTTTTGGATGTATGCGATTCACTGGGTCTGTTCGTATTAGATGAGCTGACCGGCTGGCATAATAATTACGATACGCAGGTAGGATCAAAACTGGTAAAAGAAATGATCACCCGCGATGTGAACCACCCTGCCATAGTAATTTGGGATAATGGTAACGAGGGTGGTTTTAACTTTGATCTTGACCATTTTTTTGGCGATTATGATATTCAGAAAAGGCCATTGATCCACCCATGGTCTATCTACAAAGGCATCAATACCCAACATTATATCAATTACGATTACGGTACCGGTACTAACCTGCACGGGCACGATGTAACCTTCCCGACGGAGTTTTTACATGGATTATATGATGGCGGCGCAGGCGCGGGTCTGGATGATTTTTGGGAGCTGATGTACCGCACACCAATATCGGCAGGTGGTTTTATCTGGGCTTTCGCCGATGAGGATGTAGTGCGTACAGATAAAAACGGCGAACTCGATTCTGATGGCGACCATGCCCCTGATGGTATCGTTGGCCCTCACCACGAAAAGGAGGGAAGCTATTACGCCATTAAAGAAATTTGGTGCCCGGTACGTATGGAGCCCCGCGAGGTAACTTCGGCTTTTAACGGTAGTTTCAGGTTGGAGAATCGTTACCTGTATACCAATATCAAACAATGTACTTTCAGCTATAAACTGGCTAATTTGGATAACCCATATAAAAAGATGGGCACCATTCCCAAAACCGGGAGCATAGCTGCGCCTGATGTTGTGCCGGGTCAGTTTGGTAATTTGCAAATGCAAATGCCCGCGGGCTGGCAAAGTTATGATGTATTGTACATCACGGCCTATGGTCCGGATAAGCACGAGTTGTTTACCTGGAGCTATCCCATCAGCAGCCATCCCGAGATTACCCGCCGCATGGTGGATATCGGCGGAAGCGTAAAACCAACCATTACCGAAACCGATTCGCTGTATAATGTGAGTGCCAATGGTATCAGCGTTTCCTTTAAGCGCAGTTCAGGCTTATTAATCAGCGTAAAAAATGCCAAGGGTGATATTCCGTTCAATAATGGGCCTGTATTGGCCGAGGGCTGGGAAAAGAGTGGTTTTCAAAAACTGAGTTACCGTTACGATGGAAATAATTTGGTGGTTGAAGGTGCTTTTGAAAAGAAAGCTAACGAAGCCTTATTGAAATGGACGATATATCCCTCGGGCTGGATAAACATGACGGTAAAATACTGGCCAATTGGCGAAGAAGGTAATATGCTGGGGGTAAACTTCTCCTATCCCGAAAAGGATGTAAAAGGCGTAACCTATATGGGCGATGGCCCTTATCACGTTTGGAAAAATCGTTTGAAAGGTAACAGCCTGAATGTTTGGGACAAAAAATATAACAATACCATCACCGGTGTGCCGGGAATGGAGTACCCCGAGTTTAAAGGTTATTACAGCAACCTGTACTGGATGAAGTTGAATACCACTACGCAACCTGTTACTATTGTTTGCGATAACCGCGATGTGTTTATGCGTCTGTTTACCCCGGCGGCCCCTAAAAAGGTATACAATACCGCCCCGGCATTTCCTTCCGGCGATATTTCGTTTATGAACGGGATAACCGCCATAGGCACCAAATCGCAAAAGCCGGAAAAGCTTGGCGCGCAGGGTTTACCTAACAAGTACTTTGATTACTACAAAGACGTTGAAATGGCACTAACCATTAACTTATACTTTGATTTTTCGGGCAAATGAAAACAAGACTGACATATGGTTTTATATTAGCACTGCTCATCGGTAGTGTTACCTTGTTTTCCTTCCGGGAAAATGCCGCGGCGAATGTCGGCCTGCAAAACCTGCGCTGCGAAATGTTGGTGAACCCTTTAGGTATTGATGCCACGCAGCCACGTTTAAGCTGGGAAGTAACCGCAGGTGTGCGCGATGTGCAGCAAACAAGTTATCATATTTTAGTAGCGACAAGCATAGAAAAACTCAATTCCAATACCGGCGACCTGTGGGATTCGGGCAACATTAAATCTGATGCTTCGATACAGGTAGCTTATAAAGGCAAAACATTAACCAGCGGTACTACGTGTTTCTGGAAAGTAAAGATCACGACCAACAAAGGCGAGAGCGATTGGAGCAAACCGGCTCAGTGGAGCATGGGGTTATTAAACCCGTCCGACTGGAAAGGCAAATGGATAGGATTGGACAAGTCGTTCCCATGGGATAGTATTACTACATTTTCAAAGCTTTCGGCAAGATACTTCCGAAAGGAGTTTAAAGCTCCGTATGCTATCAAAAAAGCTAGTGTGCATATTGTAGGTTTGGGCTTATATCAGTTGTATATCAACGGCAATAAAATCGGTGCAGAGGTACTGTCGCAATCGCCAACAGACTACAGGAAAACCGTTAAGTATGACACTTACGATGTAACCGCGCAGGTTAAACAGGGCAGCAATACCATCGGTACCATATTAGGCAATGGCCGCTTTTTTGCTATGCGCCAAAATTACAAGCCGCTTAAGATTAATACTTTTGGTTATCCTAAAATGCTGCTGCAATTGAACATCGAGTATGCAGATGGTTCAAAGAGCTCAATTGTGACAGATGACACCTGGAAAGTTACTACCGATGGCCCCATCCGCAGCAATAACGAATACGATGGTGAAGAGTATGATGCCAATAAGGAATTGACAGGTTGGATGAATGTTGGTTATAGTGATGCCGCATGGTTAAAACCTGAGTTAGTGCAAGCTCCTGATGGCAAACTCGAAGCACAGATGAACGAACGGATGAGTGTAACCGAGATCATCAAACCCAAAACCATCACAAAATTGAATGACAACGCTTATGTGATGGATATGGGCCAGAACATGGCCGGATGGCTGCAAATGAAAGTTAAAGGGCCAAAGGGCACTAAAGTTAAACTACGTTTTGCAGAAACTACCAAAGCCGATGGCGAGCTATATGTTGCCAACCTGCGCGATGCAAAAGTTACCGATAGTTATACGTTAAAAGGTGGTGCACAGGAAATATGGAGGCCGATATTTGTTTATCATGGCTTTAGATATGTAGAGATCATCGGTTACCCGGGAGTCCCAACCGTTGATGATTTCGAGGGGCAGGTGGTGAATGACGATTTGGAAGTAACCGGTAAATTTGAAACCTCCAATGACCTTATCAATAAAATATACCGCAACGCGTATTGGGGTATCCGTGCCAATTATAAAGGTATGCCGCTGGATTGCCCGCAGCGTAACGAGCGTATGCCCTGGCTGGCCGATCATGCTACAGGATCATACAGTGAGAGTTTTGTGTTTGATAATGCGAAGCTCTATTCTAAGTGGACTGATGATATTGAAGATTCGCAAAAAAACGAAGGGCAACTGCCTGATGTTGCTCCCGCTTACTGGAACTACTACAGCGAGGACGTAACCTGGCCCGCAACCTACTTGATCATTGCTGATATGCTGTATAACCAGTATGGCGATACTAAACCCATTGCCAAACACTATGATTCGATGAAGAAATGGTTATGGTATATGAAAGGCAAGTACATGACGAATTACATCGTAACAAAAGATAAATATGGCGATTGGTGCGTACCGCCTGAGTCGCCGGAGTTGATCCACTCTAAAGATACCTTACGCAATACCGATGGGAAACTGATCGCTACGGCATACTATTTCAGGCTGCTGTCGCTGATGGATAAGTTCGCTAAAATATTGAACAAACCACAGGATATTAAGGAGTTTGATGCACTTTCGGCAAATATTAAAGCAGCCTTTAATAAGCAATATTATAATGCTAAAACCAAGCAGTACGCTAACAATTCGGTAACGTCAAACCTGTTGCCCTTGTATTTTGATATGGTTCCGGTAGCCGACCGTAAGGCAGTATTTAAAAGCATCGAGCACAAGATCGTTGTTGAAAACAAGCAGCACATCAGCACCGGGGTTATCGGTACGCAGTGGCTAATGCGGAGTTTGACGGATAATAACCGTACCGATATTGCATATCATTTGGTATCTAATACAGATTATCCGAGCTGGGGTTATATGGTGAACAAAGGCGCCACCACCTTTTGGGAGCTTTGGAACGGCGATACCGCTGCCCCGCAAATGAACTCGCAAAACCACGTGATGTTGTTGGGCGACTTATTGGTCTGGCTGTACGAAGACCTTGGCGGGATAAAAAGCGACCCACTGAAA
Organism: Mucilaginibacter rivuli; assembly: GCF_019391655.1. GTDB lineage: Bacteria > Bacteroidota > Bacteroidia > Sphingobacteriales > Sphingobacteriaceae > Mucilaginibacter > Mucilaginibacter rivuli. The sequence continues at coordinate 223,390 of NZ_JAHXPQ010000002.1, forward strand.
CCCGGTTTCAAACAATTGGTAATGAAACCTGAGCCTGTTGAAGGTTTGAACTTTGTTAATGCATCCTACCACTCCATCCACGGTTTGATAAAGAGTAACTGGAAAAAGGAGGGCAAAACCTTTAACTGGAATATAAGCATCCCGGCGAATAGTTCAGCAATTATCTATGTTCCCGCAACAGCGGTTACTGATGTAACAGAGGGGGGCAAGTTGGTTACCGGCGATGAAGGCGTTAAATTTTTAAGAATGGAAAATGGCCGGGCGGTGCTTAAGGTAACTTCCGGCGATTATTCCTTTAAATCAAAATTGTAAGTATGAAACGTATAGCAATAATAGCGGCAATTCTTTTTTTAGCGATAAGCACCGGTATCGCACAGCAAATAACAAACCCATGGCGCACAGGGATCATCACGGATGAGTTCATCTACGAAAAAGCGCCGTATCCTGAATGCCATGCATCTACCATCGCGCAAAGCAAAGGTGGCTTGGTAGCGGCATGGTTTGGCGGCACAAAAGAGCGCAACCCGGACGTATGTATCTGGGTAAGCCGTAAGATAAACGGCAAATGGACCGAAGGCATAAATGTTGCCAACGGGATCCAAAACGATACGCTGCGCTACCCTTGCTGGAACCCTGTTTTATACCAGGTGCCAAAAGGAGAGCTGATATTATTCTATAAAATAGGGCCGAGCCCCGGTACGTGGAAAGGTTTTATGAAAACATCTAAAGATGGCGGCATTACCTGGTCGGCACAACAGGCTTTACCTGAAGGCATTTTAGGGCCTGTAAAAAACAAGCCTGTATTATTAAAGAACGGCACTTTATTGAGCCCGTCGAGCAGTGAAGCTAAAGGCTGGAAGGTACACATGGAAGCATCTAAGGATAATGGTAAAACATGGACATCCGTAGTTGTTGAAGATGGTGAAACCAAAGGCGGTATACAACCCAGCATCCTGTTCCATAAAGATGGTAGTTTGCAGGCACTTTGCCGTAGTCGTGATAGGGCGATTGTAGAAACCTGGTCGAAAGATAATGGGTTGACCTGGTCGCCTTTAGCTAAAACTACATTGCCAAATAATAACTCGGGCACAGATGCCGTGACTTTGAAAGATGGCCGCCAGCTGTTAGTGTATAACCATGTTTTACCTCCCGGAAAGGAAGTAAAAGGCGCACGCACGCCTTTGAACGTAGCGATATCTCCCGATGGTAAAAAATGGTACGCGGCTTTGATATTAGAAGATTCGCCGATAAGCCAGTACTCGTACCCGGCAGTGATACAAACCGCCGATGGCATGGTGCATTTTGTGTATACATGGAGGCGCGAACGCATCAAACACGTGGTTGTAGACCCGAAGAAACTGAAATTGGTTGAAATAAAGAACGGCGAATGGCCCGCGGTTAAAGGTTATACATTACCCGTAATAGGCGGACCTGTAAAAGACCTGTAAATGATGATAAGAAAGGTAAATACCTGTTTGTTTTTGTTGCTGATGGTATCGGTCAGGCTGTTTGCGCAGCACAACGCCGAAGATAGCCTGAAAGAACCTTTAAAACAGGTATTAACCGAGGTGGCCGCGCGTTTCCACGTGCAGATAAAGTATGATGAGAGTTTAGTGAAGGACAAGTTTGTCACCTTTGCCAAATGGAGGTTCAGACCCGATGTGGACAAAACGCTGAACAATATTTTAACACCGCTTGATATATCATTCCCTAAAACCGCCGGTGTATATAAGCTGCGGAAGTTTGATTACCCCCGCTGGACTGTTGAAGATGGTAAAGAACAACTGGATTACCTGTCGTCACTATACACAGATGTGGCAAGTTTTGAAAAGCGAAAGGCGGCTATCCGCGCATGCATGTACAGTACCTTGGGGCTTTCTCCGATGCCGGCAAAGCCAGATTCAAAAGCTATTATTACCAACATCAGGCAGATGGATGGTTATACTATCGAGAATATTGCCATTGAAACCTTGCCGGGCCTGTATGTGACAGGGTCGCTCTATAAGCCTGTAAAAATTAAAGGTAAGATACCGGTTATCTTATCGCCAAACGGGCACTTTCAAAACGGACGGTATAATAAAGACCAGCAAAAACTCTGTGCTACATTTGCCCGTATGGGTGCCATGGCCATGAGTTACGACCTGTTTGGCTGGGGCGAAAGTATGCTGCAATTTAAGTTTGAAGACCATAACCGCAGTTTGGCAATGACCTTACAGGCGTTGAATGGATTAAGATTGATAGATTTTTTGCTTTCGCAGAAAGAAGCTGACCCCAACCGTTTGGCCATTACCGGGGCATCAGGTGGTGGTAGTCAGACCATGTTGCTTTCAGCTTTGGATGACAGGATCAAAGTAAGCGCCCCGGTGGTGATGTTGTCATGTTATTTCTATGGCGGTTCACTGTCTGAAAGTGGTATGCCCATACACTTATGCGAAGGCGGAACGAATAATCCCGAACTGGCCGCCATGTTCGCGCCGAAGCCGCAATTGGTAGTATCCGACGGTAAGGACTGGACGGAGCATGTGCCAGAAATCGAGTTTCCGTACCTGCAGAAGGTGTATGGCTATTATGGTAAAAAGGATGCTGTTATCAATGTGCATTTCGCTAACGAAGGTCATGATTATGGTATCAGTAAACGCAAAGCCGTTTATACTTTTATGGCTAAGAATTTAGGACTGGATATAAAAACTATAAGCGATGCTACAGGTAATATCGACGAAAGTAAAAGCGCTGTAGAAGATGAAAAGGCCCTGTATGTATTTGGCGATAAAGGCGAGCATTTACCTGCCAACGCCATACATGGTTTTGATAATATGCTAAAGGTTTTTGATAAAGTAGTATCAAAAAAATAGGTTTTAAATGCGCTCTTTTACCAATTAGTGTTGCGCGGCACTAATAACCAATTATATAGAAGAAGATGAAAGATTTATCGGCGATGAACAGGCGGAATTTTTTAGCCAATGCGGGGTTTGCTACTGCAGGGTTGATTATGGCTGCAAATGCATCGTGGGCGAAGGTATTTGCCGGTGACCAAAAGTATAAAGTTGCTGTGGTTGACCTGATGTTACTGAAACGCCAGAAGTTAGGCGCGTTCCAGCTGACAAAAGACATTGGTGCTGATGGTGTGGAAGTGGATATGGGCGGCTTGGGCCAGCGTGAAACGTTTGATAGCCAGCTGAACACCCCCGAAACCCGCCAGCCGTTTTTAGACAAAGCCAAAGAACTGAACTTAGAAATATGTTCATTAGCCATGACGGGCTTTTATGCCCAGTCATACGGTGAGCGCGCCGGAGTTGACCGCATGGTGCAGGACTGTTTGGATACCGCCAAAGCGATGGGGGTGAAGGTAGTTTTCCTGCCTTTAGGCGTTACCGACCTGGTGAAGAAACCTGAGTTGCGCCCTTCTGTTGTGGCACGTTTAAAAGCCATCGCGCCAAAAGCGGAAGAAATGGGCATCATCATCGGTATAGAAACAGCGCTGGATGCCAAAGAGGAAGTTAAATTATTAGACGAGATAGGCTCGCGTGCGGTGCAAAGTTATTTCAACTTTGCTAATGCCTGCGATAATGGCAGGGACGTGAGCGAAGAGTTAAAGATACTGGGCAAGAAACGTATTTGCCAGATACATTGTTCGGATACCGATGGCGTGTGGTTGCAAAACGACCCGAAACTGGATCTGAAAAAGATAAAGCAAACCCTCGATAAAATGAAATGGAGCGGCTGGCTGGTGATAGAACGCTCACGCGATGTGAAGGACGTGCATAATGTAAAGTGGAATTACAGCGGCAATACCGCATACGTTAAATCGGTTTTCCAACAATAGGATGAATAACCTGAAAGCCATATTGTTTGTAGCGCTGATGTTATCAGCATTGAAAAACTATGCGGTTGATATTTGGGTATCGCCGTCAGGTTCTGATCAAAATACGGGTACAAAAGAGCAACCGCTGGCCACTTTGAACATGGCGCTGCGCCATGCCAGGGAGCTGCGTCGTTTAAACGATGCCTCGGTCAACAGCGGCATCAATATCATCATCAAAGGGGGCAATTACCAATTGTTCGAGCCCGTTGTGATCCGTCCTGAGGATTCAGGAACGGCTGCATCACCAACTATTATCCAGGCCGCACCGGGCGAACAACCTGTGCTAAGCGGTGGAGTAAACGTAACAGGCTGGCATAAATTGGCAGGAACTGTACCCGGTTTACCAACTGAAGCAAAAGGTAAGGTATGGGTTGCCGATGCGCCGATAATTGGTGGCGATGTATTAAACTTTAGGCAATTGTGGGTGGATGGTGAGAAGGCTATACGTGCGAAAAGTGAAGACGGCGACAACATGAGCCGCATCCTGTCGTGGGATCATAAAGCGCAAACTTGCTGGATACCGAAGCCCAAAATCGGCGATCTGAGCAGCGTTACGGGTATGGAAATGCTGATACACCAGTGGTGGGCCATTGCGGTATTACGTATCAGATCAATACAGGTACAGGGAGACAGCGCGAAACTGAGTTTTGAACAACCCGAAAGTAGGGTACAATCAGAGCATCCATGGCCCGCGCCGTTCCTGTCAAAAAAAGCCGGAAACTCCGCTTTTTACGTCACTAATGCTATTCAGTTTTTAAACCAGCCGGGCGAGTGGTATTTAGACAGGCGCGCAGGTAAAATATATTACTGGCCGCGTGCCGGAGAAAATTTGGCATCAGTCAATGTTATCGCGCCATCGCTGGAAACATTGGTAAAGATGGAAGGCACTATTGATAACCCGGTATCTTATGTTTCGTTCAAGGGTATCTCATTTGAGTATGCCACCTGGTTGCTGCCGTCCCGACAAGGCTTGGTTCCGCACCAGGCGGGTATGTATATGCTGGATGCTTATAAGCTTAAAGTTCCGGGTACAACCGATAAAAAAGGCTTGGAGAACCAGGCATGGGTTGGCAGGCCTGCAGCCGCTGTGCAGGTGAGTTATGCCCATCATACCGGTTTTGAGGCTTGCCATTTCGAGCATTTGGCTTCCGCTGGATTGGACTATGTACGTGGTACGCATGATGACGAAATTAAAGGCAATTTGTTTAAAGATATAGGTGGGACAGCGATAGTAGCGGGTGTGTTTTCGGATGAGGCACAGGAGGTGCATTTGCCTTATAACCCGAAAGATCAACGGGAGATATGCAGCAACGAACACATCAGTAATAACCTGGTCACGGATGTGACCAACGAAGACTGGGGCTGCGTTGGCATTGGCGCAGGTTATGTAAAAGGTATCAATATTGAGCATAACGAGATCAGTGAAGTATCATACACAGGCATCAGTGTAGGCTGGGGCTGGACGAAGACCGCAAACGCCATGAGTGATAATCATATTTCAGCCAACAAGATAAACCATTATGCCAGGCACATGTATGATGTAGCCGGTATTTATACCCTATCGGCACAAGCAGGGACGGTAATAGATCAAAATTACGTCGATTCGATATATAAGGCCCCTTACGCGCACGACCCGCACCACTGGTTTTACCTGTACCTGGACGAGGGGTCGTCTAACATCACCGTAAAGGATAACTGGACACCAAGCGATAAGTTTTTGAAAAATGCCAATGGCCCGGGTAATGTTTGGGAGAATAACGGGCCGATGGTGGATGATAAGATTAAAGCGTCGGCAGGCTTAATGCCCGAGTTTCAGTACATGTTAAAATATAAGGCCGTCAATAAAAATAACCAGCCAATTAATTATGATGAGAAAAAGTAAGTTGTTGTTTTTGGTGCTGCTTTGCTTTGCCGCGATAAATGTTCGCGCGCAAGCGAAACTACCTATAGTGATAGAAATAGTTTATCCTGGCGGCAATGCCGAATATGATAAGCTAATAAGTTTTTGCGGCTCGCAACAGTTTATAGATGCCAACGATATTTATTCGTGGAAAAATCATTTTGTAATATATGGCAAAGGATATGAGCGCTTTTATCCGAAAGTAAAAGCGGCTTTTAAGGATTGTAAAGTCAAGCTATACGATAAGCCATTTTACGATTTTGAACGTACTAAATGCAGCGATAAAACGGTGGCTAAGCAGTGGGACAACATCATACTAACCGCCAACTTGGTAAAAAGCCCTAAGCTACAGCAGGAGTATCTAAACTATCACAAAACGCAATTCGAAAAATGGCCGGAAGTATCACAAGGGTTTTGCAATGCCAGCTTTCAGCAATTATTGGTTTTCAGGAATGGCAGGCAGCTGATGCTTATTATTAGTATCCCGAAAGGCGAGAGTTTAGATAAGCTGAACCCGCTGACAACAAAGAACAACCCACGGGTTGATGAGTGGAATAAGATAATGGCTAAATACCAGGAAGGAATAGAAGGAACAGCAAAGAACGAAACCTGGGTGTTTTTAAAACCATATAACCAAACTGACCATATAAACCATAAATAATTACTCAACAACTAAATAACACAACAACCTATCAACCAACACACCATGCTCAGATTAGGAATATTAGGTTTAGGAGAAGGCAGAAGCACCATGTCGGCGGCAATACAGAGCGCGAAATGCGACCTGCGCATGATATGCGACCGCAATGAAGACCTTTGTCGCCAGCGAGCCGACGAGTTTAAAATGTATGAGTACACCACCAATTACGAGGACATGCTGAATGACCCCGAAATTGATGCCATCGCCATTTATACACCCGACCACCTGCATGCCCAACACGTTAAACTGGCTTTACAACACGGCAAACATGTAATTTGCACCAAGCCCTTTATTGATAACCTGGCGGATGCCAGGGAGTTGATCGAACTGTCGGAAAAGACAGGTAAAAAGGTTTTCATCGGACAAAGCTCACGCTTTTTTGAACCTGCCAAACGACAGCGAAAAGATTTTGAAGCCGGTTTGGTTGGCGATCTGATAACCGTTGAAAGCCATTACCATGCCGACCACCGATGGTTTTTAGAAAAGCCATGGGCCTTGGAAAACTCTTTTAAATGGCTATACGGTGGCCTGAGCCACCCGGTTGATTTTATCCGTTGGTACATGCCCGATATTGAGGAAGTGATGGGGTATGGCATGATCAGCAGCAATGGAAAAACTGCCGGGTTGAAGAACCACGATACCATGCACTTTATTTTTAAAGCTACCGATGGCCGCATTGCCCGCGTGAGCGGCTGCTATACCGGCCCCACACAGCCCGCCCAGCGCGATAGCGGCATGACAGTTATTTTGCGCGGAACAATTGGTGCTTCGCAGGCGGATTACCATGAGTTGCGTTATGCTATTACCGATAAAACCGGTGAGGAAAAAATAGTGGTTTGGGGCGATAGTACCATTAAGCATTACTTCCGTTTTGAGGGCCAAAGCCACCATGCGGGAGAGTACCAAAACTATTTGGAATACTTTGCCGATTGCTTAGAAAGCGGCGAAACCGCCTACCCTGATATTAAAGAAGGGGTTGGCACAGTAGCTCTTTTACAGGCTATGGATAAAACATTGCAGACAGGCCAACCGGTTAAAATAGCGGATATTTTAAGATCATATCAGTTAACCCCCTAACCGGATAGTTTGATAATTGAAACTCAATAACCTAATAATTAAACAACTCAATAACTAAATGAACAACAGCATAGTTAACCGCCTTACCTCGCTGGATTACGGCATTGTGGTGGCCTATCTGGTCATCCTTATCATCATTGGCTACCGCGCCAGTTTTGTGGGCCGTAAAGAGGGCGAAACATATTTTCTGGCTAATAAATCATTAGGCTGGGCAAGCATCGGCTTTAACATGTGGGGTACCAATGTTGGTCCGAGTTTGTTACTGGCTTTTGCAACCATCGGCTATAGCACAGGTATTGTAGGAGCCAATTTTGATTGGTATGCCTTTGTGTTTTTAATGTTGCTGGCGCTGGTTTTTGCGCCGAGGTATTTGGCAGCAAGGGTAAGCACCATGCCCGAGTTTATGGGCAACCGCTACGGCGATTCTACGCGCAATATTTTAGCATGGTACGCGCTGGTAAAAATGCTCATTTCGTGGCTGTCGTTAGGGCTGTTCGCGGGCGGGTTATTGGTGAGGCAGGTGTTGGGCATCCCCATGTGGGAGTCGGTTATCGTACTCGTTTCCTTCGCGGGGTTATTCGCCTTTACCGGCGGCTTAAAAGCCATCGCCAAAGTAAACGTATTTCAAATGTTGCTGCTCATCGGCGTATCGTTAACATTGACAATTTTAGGATTAATAAAAGTTGGCGGCATATCAGCTATGTACCATGCAGTGCCGGAAAGTTACTGGAAATTAATACACCCGGCCAGCGACCCTAAATATCCATGGTATGCTATTTTGTTAGGCTATCCGGTGTCGGCCATCGCGTTTTTCTGTACCGATCAGGCCATGGTGCAATCGGTGTTAGGGGCCAAGAATTTAGAGCAGGGACAACTTGGTGTAAGTTTTATCGGTTGGTTAAAAATATTGTCGCTGCCGCTGTTTATCCTCACGGGGATACTGTGTTATATCCTGTTCCCGCATTTAAAAGACCCAAGCGAGGCATACATGACCATGGTAACCAACCTATTCCCGCCGGGAATGAACGGGCTGGTTATTGTTGTGCTTATCGCAGTTTTGGTAGGCACTATCGGTTCATCTCTTAATGCTTTGAGCACTGTGTTCACCATGGATATCTACGTAAAGAAAATTAACCCGAAGGCATCTAACGAGCAAATTATCAAGATGGGCCGGGTAATGGTGATAGTGGGTTGCTTGTTCGCTATAGGGATGGCGCTGGCTATCGATAGCATCAAAAACCTTAATCTGTTCGATGTTTTTCAATCGATATTGGGTTTTATCGCACCGCCGCTGGCCGTGGTGTTCCTGCTCAGCGTGTTCTGGAAACGTACATCCCGCAAGGCAGTAAACTTTGTATTGTCGGGTGGTTCTATACTGAGTTTGGGTACGGGTGTAATGTACCTGTGGGTATTGCCCGTAGCCACGCACCCATTCTGGCCGCATTATTTAATGCTGTCGTTTTACGTATTCGCGGTGCTGACTATTATCGCGGTATTGATATCGCTGCTCGATCCGTCACCACAGGTTTATGTAGAAGATATAAAAACTAAACACCCCTTTATTGTTACCAGCAAGGTTAAATTTTCATGGCTGCTGTTAACGCTGATCATGATAGTGCTGTATATATATTTTAATTGATTTCGGATGTTCGATTTTGATTTTTTTGATTTGAAGATTTAATAAATTATGAAGAAGATTTTTTACTTTTTATTAGCGCTTGGTTTGGTTGGGACTGACCTCGCATCCGCACAAGCGCCAAAACAAGCCACATGGATATATTATCCCGGAGATTTTGAGGTTTGGGCCAGTAACCGCATGCAAAACCGCCGTACAGACCGTGGCGCGTTTTTACCTGTATTGTGGAAAATGGACAGCCATTATGTACTGGTAGAGTTTCACCGGGATTTTGATGTTCCTGCCACTGAAGAACTGAAACTACACGTGGAAGGCATTTATAATGTGAAGATTGATGGCAAAGCTTTTGTGGGCTATCCGAAAAGTATTACCATGCCTGCCGGCCACCATACGCTAAGCCTCAAGGTATATTGCCAGGATAGGGTGCCTGCCGTTTTTGTACAAGGCAAAACCGTGGTAACTGATGCCTCGTGGCTGGTTACTTTTGAGGATAAGGAATGGATTGACGCTACAGGCAAGGTATCCGATAAATCGGGAACGAGTTACCTCAATGCCGGTGCCTGGAACTTTAACAACCCCTTATCGCCACCATCAAAATACAAACTACCTACCGAGCCGGTGAAGGCGGTAAAAACGGATAAAACTGCAAAGTCATTCTTTTTAGATTTTGGTAAAGAAACCTTTGGCTTTGTAAAACTGCATGGTTTAAAAGGCAAAGGAATGCTGCATATTTACTATGGAGAATCGAAAGAAGAAGCGATGTCGGCAGAACATTGCGAAACGTTGGATGAACTTACAATTAACGAGCCTGCCAAAAAGGACAGCGTGATGGAGTTATCCAAAGCTTTCCGCTATGTGAACGTACAGTTTGATGGCGACGTAAAGGTTGATGATGTTTCGATGCTTTTTGAATACGCTCCGCTGAATGAACGCGGCAGCTTTAAATGCTCGGATAATGAGTTGAACAAGATATACGATATATCGAAATACACGCTCCACTTAGCAACCCGGGAGTTTTTTATCGATGGGATAAAAAGGGACAGATGGGTATGGTCGGGTGATGCTTATCAAAGCTATCTGATGAATTACTATTCGTTCTTCGACTCGCCTACAGTGAGCCGTACCATGCTGGCCCTGCGCGGTAAAGACCCTGTAACCAGCCATATCAACACCATTATGGATTATACCTTTTACTGGTTTTTGGGTATCTATGATTATTACCAGTATACCGGAGATAAAACTTTTATCAAGCAGTTTTACCCGCGCATGCAAAGCCTGATGGATTACTGCCTTAGTCGTCGCGATAAAGACGGCCTGATGGTTGGCCTTGCCGGCGATTGGGTGTTTATTGACTGGGCCGATGGCCTGAGCAAAAAAGGCGAGGTAAGCTTTGAACAAATGCTGCTGTGCCGGAGTTTAGAAACTATGGCCCTGTGCGCGAAAGAAAACAACAATGCCGAAGACGCGGCTAAATATGGTGCATTGGCCGCTGATTTGAAAACCAAAATATTTAGCCTGTACTGGAATGATCAAAAACACGCGCTGGTACATAGCAGGGTTGATGGTAAACAAACAGATAATGTTACCCGCTATTCCAACATGTTCGGTATATTTTTTAATTACTTTACCGAGCAGCAAAAACAGGATGTAAAGCAAAATGTATTGCTGAATGATAACATTCAAAAAATAACTACCCCCTACATGCGCTTTTACGAGTTGGAAGCATTATGTGCCATGGGCGAACAGGGTTATGTATTAAAGCAAATGAAAGACTACTGGGGCGGCATGTTAAAGCTGGGTGCTACCTCATTTTGGGAAGAGTATAATCCTACCAAAAGTGGAGCCGATGTTTATGCCATGTACGGCAGGCCTTTCGGTAAAAGTTTGTGCCATGCCTGGGGTGCCAGCCCGATTTACCTGTTGGGTAAGTACTACATTGGCGTAAAGCCATTATCGGCGGGCTATAGCACTTACAGCATTGAGCCAAATTTGGGCGGCCTGCAGTGGATGCAGGGCAGCGTACCAACACCAAACGGCAATATTGATGTGTATTGCAGCACTACCCAAATTAAAGTAAAAGGTGATGTAGGTACAGGCACTTTGCGCTTTAGCAGCAAAACCACTCCTAAGGCAGATAATGGGACTGTTAAAAGCGTTGGTAACGGCGTTTACGAATTGGAAATAGCCAAAGGAACAGCATATACCGTAACATACTCAGGCAAATAATGCATCGTATTAAAAATTACTCGGTTTACACGGCAAAGGCTAAATTGAACAAGCCTATTGCCGATGCTACGCATACGCTGACGGAAATTTCGTTCCTGGTAGTGCGCATACAAACCGAAGAAGGTGTTGTTGGTGAATCGTACCTGTTAAGCTTCCAATACAGCCCTAATGCTATTGCCGGGGCATTGAAAGACGCTGGTGAAATGATTATTGGCGAGCAGGTGCATGATACCGTTAGGGTATTTGAAAAGCTGAACCATGCCAACGAGTATTTTGGCCATGAAGGGATAAATCGCTGGGCACAGGCGGCCTTTAATATTGCCATGTGGGATGCATGGTGCAAAATACTGGGGCAGCCGGTATGGAAAGTATTGGGCACGATCCGTACCGAAGTACCTATTTATGGCAGTGGTGGCTGGATATCCTACTCGGTAGAAGAATTGATAGGAGAGGTAAGTGATTACAAGTCGCGCGGTTTTAAAGCGGTAAAAATAAAAGTAGGCAAACCCGACTGGCGTGAAGACCTGGAAAGATTGAAACTGGTGCGGGAAGCGGTTGGTAACGATATTGAAATTATGATGGATGCCAACCAGGGGATGACGATACCCACAGCAATAGCTTTGGCCAACGCCGCCAGATCTTTAAATATACGCTGGTTTGAGGAGCCGATAAATCACACCGATTTTCAGGGTTACCAGCTGCTGCGCAACCAAACCGGAATTTCACTGGCTATGGGCGAGCGTGAGTACTCTACTTTACCTTTGCGGGAATTGTTGAGCCGTAACGCTATCGATATTTGGCAGCCCGATATTTTGCGCTTAGGCGGTGTTGAAGCCTGGCGCGACAGCGCGGCTTTGGCGGCAAGCTTTAATATACCGGTGTTACCGCATTATTATAAGGATTATGATATCCCGCTGTTGTGCACTATTCCGAACGGGGTAGGTGCCGAGTCGTTTGATTGGATAGACCCGCTAATTGACCATCCTTTGCAAATTGTAAATGGCATGGCAAGGCCGCACGACAGGGCAGGCTGGGGTTTTAGTTTTAAGGATGAGTTTTTGAATGAGATATAAGGTTATGGGTATAAAAAGTAAAGTGAGTTTTTTAGGTTTTGGGGCAATGTTTTTATTGCCTTTAGCTTTACGCGCGCAACTGGTGGATAAAACCCCGGCCGCGGTGCCCGTAGCGCCCACCATATTTAATGCCGAGCCCTGGGAAAACCCACAGGTTACTGGTATTAACCGCGATCAATCGCGCACCACTTCTTACTCGTTTAGCAGTGTGAAGGATGCCCTGACCCTGGACAGGGAAAAGTCGGGCAGGATGATGAGTTTGAACGGGATGTGGGATTTTTCCTTTGCTGAGAAACCATCAGATGCGCCGACAGATTTTTACAAAAACCGTGTACATGGCTGGAAACAGATACCCGTACCATCGAGCATGGAAATGCAGGGTTATGGCAAGCCGATATACAAAAGCGCGGTGTACCCTTTCCGCCCGGTAAACCCGCCACATGTACCGCAGGATATGAACGGTGTGGGCAGTTTTCAGCGCACATTTACCATTCCGCAAAACTGGAAAGATATGAATATCACCCTGCACTTTGGCGGGGTATCATCGGGCTTTAAGGTTTGGGTTAATGGCAAGTTTTTAGGTTATGGCGAGGATAGTTTTATGAACTCCGAGTTTAACATAACGCCTTATTTGCAGGCGGGAGAAAACATAGTTTCGGTGCAGGTGATCCGTTGGAGCGATGGTTACTTTTTGGAAGACCAGGATCAATGGCGCATGAGCGGTATACACCGCGAGGTAATGCTGCTGGCCGAACCAAAGCTGCGCATTGCCGATTTTTTTTGGCAAGGCAAATTAGATAAGGAATATAAAGACGTGCGTTTTCAGTTACGCCCGCGTATCGAGAATTTGACCGGGGCGCAGGTATACGGTTATCATTTAAAAGCGCAATTGTATGATGCCATAACCGGAGCAGCCTTGTTGGAAAAACCTTTAGACAGGAGCGTAGAAAGTATCATCAATGAAATATACCCGCGATTGGACAATGCCAAGTTCGCGCTGATGGAGGCGAATATTAAGAACCCGAAGAAATGGAGTACCGAGGAACCTAATTTGTACACGTTAGTGCTTTCGCTGGTGGATACTACCGGTAATTTGGTGGAGGCTAAAAGCTGCCATGTAGGATTCCGAAGTATCGAGTTTAGTAAGGTGGACAGCAAGCTGCTCATCAACGGAAAGGTGACTTATCTGAATGCCGTTAACCGTCCCGATCATGACCCGATTTTGGGTAAGGCGCTTACCCGTGAGATTATCGAGCGTGATGTAAAAACCATAAAGCAGTTCAACTTTAACTGTATACGCACCAGCCATTACCCGATGGATCCGTATCTGTACGACCTGTGCGACCAGTACGGCATTATGGTGATAGATGAGGCGAACCTCGAAACCCATGGTCTCGGCTCAAAACTGAGCAACGATCCGATGTGGACGGGCGCATACCTGGACCGTGTTACCCGTATGGTAATGCGCGATAAGAACCACCCAAGCATTATAATATGGAGTTTAGGCAACGAAGCGGGCCGCGGGCCAAACCATGCAGCTATGGCAGGCTGGGTGCACGATTTTGATATTACCCGCCCGGTTCATTACGAACCTGCGCAAGGCACACCACAAGCAGAGGGTTATATTGAGCCGGGTGATGCGAGATACCTTAAACCTAACGACCATTCGCACCGACTGGGCAACCCAATAGATCAACCTTATGTGGATATCATCAGTAGAATGTACCCCGGTCTGTTTACGGTACCGTTGCTGGCCAACCAGGATAACGGCGACAAGCGCCCGATATTTTTTGTGGAGTACTCGCATGCCATGGGTAACAGCAATGGTAATTTAAAAGAGTTTTGGGATGCGTTCCGCGCCAATAAACGTATCATCGGCGCGGGCATTTGGGAGTTTAAGGATCAGGGCTTGCTGAAGACCGACTCGGCAGGAGTGAAGTATTACGCTTATGGTGGCGATTATGGTGAGCGTTATTTTGATGATTTTACTATAAAAGGGATTGTAGCATCAGACGGCAGGCCGAAGGCAGCTATTTATGAGTGCAAGCACGTGTTTCAACCTGCGGAGTGTACTTTGGTTGATGCAAAGAAAGGTTTGATAAAGATCATCAATCATAATGCGGTAGCGTCGTTGGGAGAGTACCTGGTGAATTTACAGGTGTTAGAGAACGGTAATGTAGTGTCTGATAAAATGCTACCGGCCATTAACCTGCCTGCGGGTCACGATACCGTGATGAGTATTGCATCATACCTGCCAAAATTAAAAGCGGGAGCAGAGTATCTGGCCAATATCAAATTTATGCTGGCCGAAGATAAGCCCTGGGCAAGCAAAGGCTTTGAGTTGGCGCATGACCAGTTCGCGTTGACTGGCTTGGCGGTTGTGAATCCCGTAAAGGAAAATTACCCGGAATTGAGTATGATCTTAAGCAATGATGCCCCAGAATTTGGTGTAGCCGGAAAAAGTTTTTCGGTGCAGTTCAATACAGGTACAGGGGCATTAATATCTTACAGGTTAAACGGTGTTGAGCAGGTATTTGCTCCATTTTTGCCTCATTTTAGTCGGCCAGCCACAGATAACGACCATAGGGGATGGAAAGCGGACAAGAAACTTGCCGTTTGGTACAATCCTGAATTGAAGCTGATAAGTTTCAAGCAGGATATGCAAAAAGATATTTTAAAAGTAACGAGTAATTACAGCCTCATCAACAATAAAGCTACGGTGCAGGTAGTTTATACAGTTAATGGTAGTGGTGCGATAAAGGTTGATTACAGTTTAAAAGCTTCCGCCGATTTGCCAAACATCCCCAAAGTAGGGATGCAAGGCGGTATCGCGAAAAGCTATGATGATATAACCTGGTATGGCCGCGGTCCGTTGGAGAATTATATTGACAGGCGCACAGGTTTTGATGCGGGAATTTATACGTTGCCTTTAGCTCAATTTGATGAACCCTACGTAGTTCCGCAAGAGAATGGCAACCATACGGATGTGCGGTGGATGTATCTGAATGATAAAAAGAACAACGGATTGATGGTGGTTGCGGATAGCTTATTAAGCATCAGCGCATGGCCGTATACCGAACAAAATATTGTAGCCGCGCGGCATACTAACAAGTTGAAAGACGCCGGTTTTGTAATTTTGAATATTGATCTGATACAAATGGGTGTTGGCGGCAACGATAGCTGGAGCGAACAGGCGGCACCTTTGCCACAATATCAAATTACGGCTAAACCTTATCGCTATACTTTTTATATATTGCCAACCCAAATAAAACCTGCGGATGCAGGTACGCTGGCAACGAAAATTAAATTTTAATATGCGTTTTTTTGTACAATATTTTTCCCGGCCTGTAAAGGTTATTTTAGTAGTAATGCTCTGCTTCTTTGTGGTTTTTGGTGCTGTTGCACAGCATAAAAAACCAAAGAAAAAATCAAGCAGTTCAAGTTCGTCGCATAAGTCGGGTTCTTCTCATAAATCAAGTTCGAGCCATAAGTCCAAATCATCGGGCAGCAGCAAAAGCAAAAAAAGTAAGAGCAGTTCCAGGAGCAGCAAATCATCCAAAGGAAAAAAATCTAAACATAGTCGTGGGCGCAGCAGGCACCATTACCGCTCCTTTAACGATGAGCCGGACGAAAATACTTATGTACCTATCCAGCCCGTAACCGATCATTCGGAAATGCGTGAAACCTTTATTCATCCGCCCGAAGCGGCTAAACCATGGGTGTTTTGGTATTGGAACAAAGGTGCTATCAGTCGCGAAGGGATAACGCTTGATTTGCAAGCCATGAAGGATGCAGGCATAGGCGGAGCATATTTAATGACGATAAAAGGGGCAGATAACCCGCCTTTGATGAACCCGCCTGTTGAAACACTCAGCCCGCAATGGTGGCAAATGGTAAAATTTGCCATGAGCGAAGCCGACAGGTTAGGCGTAAAGATAGCCATGCATGATGCGGATGGCTTTGCAGTAGCAGGTGGCCCGTGGATAACACCGGAGCTGTCCATGCAGAAACTAACCTGGAGCAAAACCATAGTACATGGCGGGCGACAGGTTGCCGATACCCTGGCTTTACCGCCAACAAACGAAGGTTATTACCGTGATGTGGCGGTGTATGCTTATCCGCTTAAAGCGGGAGAGGATGCTACTTCCGAAAATACAGCCGTTACGGTGAGTACAAACAAAAGGGGCGAGAGTCCGCAATACCTTGCCCAAAAAGGCAATAAAAAAAGCTTTGGCAGTGATACGGCCTGCTTTATACAATATTCCTTTGCACTGCCTTTTACCTGCCGTTCAATCACCATCCACACCAATGGGAATAATTATGAGGCGCAACGCCTGGCCTTACAGATCAGTTATGATGGCGTACACTTTATCCCGTATGCTAAGCTTGAGGCTCCGCGTTCGGGATGGCAGGATGGCGATGCGCCAAATACTTATGCCATTACACCTGTATCGGCAAAGTTTTTCAGGTTTATTTATGAGAAGCCGGGTACAGAACCGGGCAGCGAAGATTTGGAATCGGCAAAATGGAAACCGAACCTGAAAATACAAGGCATCACTTTATACAGCGCGCCACAAATTAACCAATACGAAGGTAAGAACGGCGAAGTATGGCGCGTGGGCACTAAAACTACCAAAGCGCAAATACCCAATAATGAGTGTGTGCAGATGGACGAACTAACTGACATTACCCGCTTTATGGATGCCCGTGGCCGTTTGAATTGGAACGCCCCTTACGGCGATTGGGTGGTATTGCGCATGGGCCACACATCAACCGGGCATAAAAATGAAACAGGTGGTGCGGGCAAAGGTTTAGAGTGCGATAAGTTTAACCCCGATGCGGTAAAACTACAATTTAATAGCTGGTATGCCGAAGCGATACGTCAGGCAGGGCCTGATCTGGCGGCACGTGTGCTCAAAATATTTCACGTTGATAGCTGGGAGGCGGGTAGCCAGAACTGGACACCGATGTTCAGGCAAGAGTTTGCCAAACGTCGTGGGTACGATCCAACACCGTATTTGCCTGCGATGGCGGGGGTGCCTTTAGAAAGCGTAGAATTATCCGAAAGGTTTTTGCACGATGTGAGGCAAACGATATCAGAATTGCTGGTAGATAATTTCTTTCACATTATGGCCGGTTTGGCGCATGAAAAAGGCGCTGTTTTTAGTGCTGAAAGCGTTGCCCCAACCATGCTGAGCGATGGTATGCTGCATTTTAAAGAAGCTGATATACCCATGGGCGAGTTTTGGCTGCGCAGCCCTACGCATGATAAGCCAAATGATATTTTAGACGCTATTTCGGGCGGACATATTTATGGTAAACCATTGATACAAGCCGAGGCTTTTACCGAAGTACGTATGGCATGGGACGAATATCCCGGTGCATTGAAAACGTTGGCCGACCGCAATTTTGCCCTCGGTATTAACCGTTTTGTGCTGCATGTGTTTAACCACAACCCATGGCCTGACCGCAAACCCGGGATGACGCTGGATGGGGTAGGCTTGTTCTTTCAACCCGGCCAAACCTGGTGGAAGCCCGGCAAGGCGTTTATTGATTATTTGGCCCGTTGCCAAACGCTGCTGCAATTGGGCAAGCCTGTTACCGATATCGCGGTATTTAGCGGCGAAGAATTGCCAAGCCGTGCTGTATTGCCCGACAGGTTGGTGAATACCATGCCCGGCATATTTGGTGCCGATGCTGTGGCAACTGAAACCAAACGGTTACAGAATGAGGGTGAACCGATGCGTGTAATACCGGATGGTGTAACATCATCTGCAAATATGGCGGATGCCGAAAACTGGGTGAACCCTTTGCGGGGATATGCATATGATTCGTTCAATACTGACGCCTTGTTGCGATTAGCTACAGTGAAGGATGGCCGTATTGTATTGCCGGGTGGCGCAAGTTATAAGTTGCTGGTGTTGCCGGGCGCAGGCAAAATGACGCCAAATGGAGATGTAATGTCGAAAGAAGTTTTAGCTAAAGTTCAGCAATTAGTAAACGACGGCGCTACTGTATTGGTAAATGGCGTTAAGCTGCAGGCATCGCTGCAAAGCAACCGCATCATTAAAGCGCCTTTTAACGAAGAAACATTCAGTAGTTTAGGTTTGGAACGTGATGTGATCGTTACCGATACGCTGCAACAATACGCCAAAGATATTGCCTGGACACATCGTGTTACAACGGATGGTACTGATATTTACTTTATAGCCAATCAGCAGGATAACCAACGTATTATCAACCTGTCGTTACGCGTAGCCAACAAAGTGCCCGAAATGTGGGATGCTGTAACAGGCGAAACTTACCAGGCCAGCGGTTGGACGAATGAGGGCGGGCGCACCAGTTTAACCATCCGCCTTGAGCACAATGGTTCATACTTTATTGTATTACGTAACCCTGCGCACAGCGAATCGAGGAGGGGCAGGAACTGGTCGGAGTTTAAAACGGTACGTTCCTTAGATGGCGTGTGGTCCGTTCAGTTCGATCCTGCATTTGGCGGCCCTGCCGAGCCTGTTTTATTTACACGGTTGACGGATTGGAGCAAGAGCGATATCCCATCCATAAAATATTATTCGGGCACGGCAGATTATATGCAAACCGTAAAATGGAACAGTAACCTGGTTGCGCACCGCAAGCTATGGCTCGACCTGGGCGCTTTCGCGAATATTGCCAGCGTAACTATAAATGGTGTTTTTTGTGGTACGGCCTGGTCGCCGCCATATATGGTAGATATCACCGGGGCGCTGCATAACGGCTACAATAAGGTGCATGTTGAAGTAACCAACACCTGGCATAACCGACTGATAAAAGACCATACGTTGCCCGAAGATAAACGGGTTACAAATACCACAGCCCCTTTCAGGTTAGAGGGCAAACCTTTAATACCCGCAGGTTTGTTTGGCCCGGTGAGGGTAGTTGAAATAGATAAAAATAATTGACATGAATACAAGCTTCAAAATGTTTTTGGCAGCAGGTTTTGCCCTGTTGCTGAACAACCAGAACACCTCTGCGCAAAGCAATAGCCTGGTAAATACCTCGCAAAGCCCGTATGCTAAGCTGAGCGGCTTAAATATGGACAACGTGCAATGGACACAAGGCTTTTGGGCAGAACGTTTTAAGGCTTGTCGCGATTCGATGATACCGCACCTGTGGAATGTATATACCGACCCTAAACAGGGGCACGCCACGCAAAACTTTGCTTCGGCGGCCGGTTTGGATACTGCTTCGCATGTTGGGCCGCCGTTCCAGGATGGTGATTTTTATAAGCTGATGGAAGCCATGACGGCCATTTATGCTGTGAATAAAGACCCTAAGCTTGGCGCCGAACTGGATAAAACCATCGCGCTGATAGGTAAGGCGCAGCGTAAAGATGGCTATATCCATACACCAACATTAATTGATGAACATAAAAATCCCGACAAGGCAAAAGCTTTTGAAGACAGGTTAAATTTTGAAACTTACAACCTGGGCCACCTGATGACGGCGGCCTGCATCCATTACCGGGTTACGGGTAAAAAGGATTTTCTGAACATCGCCATTAAGGCTACTGATTACCTGTACAGATTTTATAAAACAGCTTCGCCGGAGTTGGCGAGGAACGCCATTTGCCCATCGCATTATATGGGTGTGGTAGAGATGTACCGTACAACTAAAGATCCCAAATACCTGGAGCTGGCCAAAAACCTGATCGACATACGTGGATTGATGAAAGACGGCACAGATGATAACCAGGACAGGATACCTTTCCGCCAGCAAACCGCTGCGATGGGGCATGCTGTGAGGGCCAATTACCTGTACGCGGGGGCTGCAGATGTTTTTGCTGAGACCGGCGATACTTCGCTTACGCATACCCTTAACTTGGTTTGGAACGATGTAGTGAACCGCAAAATGTATATTACAGGAGGCTGTGGCGCGGTTTACGACGGCGTTTCGCCGGATGGTACATCGTACCTATTGAAAGACGTGCAGCAGGTGCACCAGGCTTACGGTCGTGATTTTCAATTGCCCAACTTTACTGCGCATAATGAAACCTGCGCCAGCGTGGGCAATGTGTTATGGAACTGGCGTATGCTGCAATTAACAGGCGATGCCAAGTATGCTGATATTATGGAACTGACTTTGTATAATGGGATGCTTTCGGGTATTAGCCTTAGCGGGACTAAATATTTGTATACCAACCCCTTGAGCGTATCGGATGATATGCCTTTCCAGCAACGCTGGTCGAAGGATAGGGTGAGTTATATTGGCTACTCGGATTGCTGTCCGCCGAATGTGGTACGTACCATTGCCGAGCTGGGTAGCTATGTTTATAGCCTGTCGGACAGGGGAATATGGTTTAACCTGTATGGGGGCAATAACCTCGCTACCACGCTAAAGAATGGCAGTCCATTAAAGATAAGCGAGCAAACAGATTACCCATGGAACGGGCAAATTAAGTTTACGGTAAACGAGGCCCCTGAATCTGTGTTCTCGATGTTTTTCAGGATACCGGGCTGGTGTAAAGAGGCTAAATTGAATATAAACGGCAAACCCGCAGGATTGGTAACCTTAACGCCCGGAACTTACGCCGAACTGCGCCGCAAATGGAGCACCGGCGACCAGGTAGAACTAAACCTTGCCATGCCGGTAAACCTGATTGAAGCCAATCCGTTGGTTGAAGAAACCCGTAACCAAATAGCCGTAAAACGCGGCCCGATGGTATATTGTGTGGAATCGGCAGGGATACCAAAAGGCGCTAAGGTGCTGGGCTTGTCGCTCTCAGAAAATGTTGACCTGAAGCCGGAGAAGATAGTTATTGCGAATAGTAATTTGGTGGGATTGAATGGCAAAGCCACCGTTAAAAATACGGTTTGGAAAAATCAGCTTTACAGGGATGTGAACAGCAAAGATGTAAGCACAGTGAATGTGCAACTGATCCCTTATTTTGCCTGGGGTAACAGGGGGCATGTGGAGATGGAAACGTGGATACCGGTGAGCAAGTGATGTAAGATGGGAGAGGTAAGATGTGAGCTTGATTTGACTTGAGAATGCCGCGGAAAATTCGTACATTGTATGGATTAAAGGATGGGGAGCAAATGAGAGGAAATAAATCTTACTTTTCCGCCTTGCTACCTATCGTCGTGGTCACAAGCGTGACGCTTGCGCCAGCGAAAGGATTAATTTAAGATCCTCATAAATCCCTGGGTGTTTTTTCGCGTCATTGCGAGGCACGAAGCAATCTTCGATAGAAAGGTATGCGATAGGCGTTAAGCGTTATGTCTGGCGTGAATGTAATGTTTAGGATTGCTTCGTGCCTCGCAAAGACGTGTTGATAAAACACCCATAAATACCCTTGTTTTGGCTTAAGTGGTACACTGACGTAAATGAAGGTAAAAATATCAAATTGGTAAAATTTGGTGTAGAATTTAATTGAAAATACCCAAGAATACCCAAGGATACCCATCATTTTCAGGATTTGTATTGCGAAAATGGCAAAATAGTTAAAGCTTATTTAGCATATTGACCACATCCTTCATCCGATTTTTTGGGGTGATTTTCAAGTCGGTTACCTTGCCATTCTTAACCGTCCCTTCAACAGTAGTTTGGTAAGGAGCATGAAATTTGAAGTGGGCATCCCAGGTTTTGGGCCAGGCGGGGAAGAGGATGATCTTTCGGCCATTGGTTTGAAGGAGCATTTCCTGCAGGCCTATCATGCCGCTGCCGCCCCAATTATGGTCGGGTGTCCAATCGAAGCCCGGCCCCCAGAAGGCGGGGAAACGGCGACCGGAGTCTTTCAATTTGAGGGTAGTGAGGCGCGCGGCTTCATCGGTTAAGCCTAAGTCGGCGGCGAAGATGTTATCCTGCTTCCAACCTACATGGCTGCGGAATTTGACAGCATTAGTATCCAGTTGGTAGGTGTTGATGGCCGTTTGCAATGCGGTTTTACCCACGCCGTAGATGTGCCATGGGAATACGGGGTACAGTTGTGGTGATTCGGTGTTATTAAGTCGCTCCCATGATTTGGCAGGGGCGATGGTTTGTTTGCCTTTGAACTCCGCCAGGCTGATGGGTGGTATCTGCGAAAGCATGGTGCGCCATTTGGCTTTGCTGGCAGCGTTTAAATAGCCATTTGGCAATTCGAGGATACGGCTTAAGATGGTCTGCAATGCCGCGATGGTGCTGGTTGAGTTGCGTGCCATCTTGAAGGTTTCGGCTGCTGAGCCGGGATAAAGGATGAGGTGCCCGTTGGTATCAAGCGGCTTTTCGCCACGCTGGTGGGCAAGATACTCGTAATGTTCTTTATAAAAGGTGAGGCAGCTTTCGATGAAAGGAATGTATTGGTGGATGTCTTTGCCTGAGTATTGCTGCACATCGAGCATCATGAGGCAGAACTGGAAAACGGTGTCCCATTCGTATTCGAGCCATTTGTTGTATTCCATGCCTTTATCAAAACCAGCAGGACGTTTTTTGCCGTATTCAGCGTAGTTAGGCAGGCCAAAGTTTTCGAGTTGCTCAACAAAATTGGCCCCGGCGTGGTTCCAGTAAAAGCGGCTGCGCAGTTCGGCATTGCCAAGCGAGCGCAGGTAAAAATCGAACTGGGGTTTCATCATATCCCCGTCGCCGTTTTTGATCATGGGGAAATACACTAACCGTTGGTTTTGCGCCGTCATCAAACCACCGCCCCAGTTACGGAAATCGGGTGTGAATTTGAAGGTGGTATCCATCAAAACCGGGTCGTAAGTAAACAGGCCGCCGTTAAATTTGGTAGGGTATTGCCCGTAGGCATTGCAGCCGAGCATGTACCGGAACAGCTGGTAATTGCGACCAACCTGCCATGGTTCGTTATCGGGTTGTACCTTGCCGGGATGAATATTTACAAAACTGCGCTGCCAGTATTGGTGCCACCAGTTGAGCGTTCTTTTATTTGCCGTAGCTGCCGTCTTAGCTTTTTGAATAACTTTATTCAAACCCAATCGCCAGGTTTTAACATTGGGGGTTTGTTGCGTGTAAAGACAAACCTGTAACTGTTGCTGGTTAACAGGCTTAGCGCTTTTAAGTTGCCATGCTTTGAAATCGGTACCTGCGTAAGTGCCGGTCGCATTTCCACTTGCAACCATATTGTCCCCGCTAAGGGAACCGCCAAACGTAAGATTTTTGAGCGGGTTGAACATTTGGCCCTTTACAGATTGCATGAACTGCTCATTAACCGTCGCGTCGAACATGGTACTATCACGGTTGTGGTGATAGAATTGAACGGTGTTGCCCGCAAAGCTGACCGAGTCGGAATAAGTAGTGGTTATAGGCGACG
Source organism: Mucilaginibacter rivuli (assembly GCF_019391655.1). Lineage (GTDB taxonomy): Bacteria > Bacteroidota > Bacteroidia > Sphingobacteriales > Sphingobacteriaceae > Mucilaginibacter > Mucilaginibacter rivuli. Next base: position 247,151 of record NZ_JAHXPQ010000002.1, read on the forward strand.
CGGCAAATTTCCAGGAGCTTTGGTTGTTCTCTTTGCCTTTCATCTGCCTGTCGCGGTAACGCCAACTTTCGTAGGCGGCTTGCGTGGTGATGGGTTGATTGCTCTTGATGCTGAGATGCACTACGGGTTGAAAGACATCCACCCAAATGTTGACCGAAGCCGAAAGCTTACCATCGGCACCAGTTATGTTGATACAGCCATCGTGTAAAACCAACTCCTGCTTAAAGTCTTTTCCCGCAAAGGGGTTAGGGCTTAGCTTTACGCGAAGACGGCCTAATTTGAGCATGGTGTTATTCTCATCGAACGTGCCGCTTTTGCTGAGGTAGATGAGCAGGTCGCCGTTCTCTACCCAAACATTAAGGCCAATATCGCCGCCACCGCAGGGCATGCTTTCGGCCGAGCTTTTGCTTTGGCTGGTCCAGGTTACATTATACCTGCCTAACTCCGTTTGCGCGAACAAACGGGAGGAGGCCAGTATAAACGCCAATAGCAATATGGCTCTTCTACTGCGCATCGTTATAATCCCAATCGTCGGTACGGAAAGAGGAAACCGGCAGGCCATCGGTGCCAAACAATTCGCCCATCACATAATCGCGGAAAGCGTAACGCACGGCTACGGGTTGCTTCACATCCGGCGAGGTTACCGTGATAGAGCTGCCGCCTGATATGACCGCCTTGGCGGGATAAAAGTGCTTATCGGTACCTGCTATCTCGAAGGTGGTGAGTTCTTTGAAATTGGCGGTGATGCCATTAAACGCGTTCTTGAACTTGATGATGGCCTGGTCGTTCTTAATGGTGAGGTTATCGTAAGCCGGGCTTTCAAAACCAAAGCCTTTTAGTCCGTATGTTTTAGCCAGCGCCAGCAAACCCATGCGCTCGCCACCCTGTTGTTTATGCGGAGGGTGAATGGTGGCCTGTTCGCCGATGTCCATCAATACGGCCATGCCAGTGTTGGGTATCTTGTCGGCTTGCAGTCGTTGCACATCGCGTACAAAGGCCGAGTTGTATTTGCCGCCTTTGTTAAAGGGTTTTAGTTGCGCGTAATCGTACGGTGCTATCTGGCAATAATAGAAAGGAAAATCACCCTGGCCCCATTGCTGGCGCAGCATGCTCACGAAAGTTGGGAAAAGCTTGCTGTATTGGGTGGGTTCGCTGTAGTTGGATTCGCCTTGGTACCAAATGGCTCCTTTAATGCCATAACCCATAACGGGAGAAAGCATGCCGTTGTATAAGGTGGTAGGGGTGCGGCTTACCTCTTTAATGGTGTCATTTGGGGCAGGCACTTTAATTTCGGGGAAGGCGCCCAATGTTTTGGCATCCATCCATGCCTGTATAGATGAGCCGCTATAGCTGCAGTTGATGAGTCCGACAGGTACGTTAAGCATCTTGTTCAGCATCCTGCCAAAGTAATAACCTGTAGCGCTGAAATCGGATACCGACTCCAGGTTGGCCTCTAACCATTTGCTTGTTTTGGCATCCTGCTGTAATGTTGTTGTTGATGCACGAGGCACGGTAAACAGGCGGATGTTCTTATTCTCGGAGTTGAGGATGGCTTCGTTAGAGCCATAGTTGGGTTGGCCTTTGTAACCTTTCATCGGCAGCTCCATATTCGATTGGCCGGTGCAGATCCAAACCTCGCCGATGAGGATATTGCCGAGGGTAATGGCTTTACCATCGCTAACAGTGAGCGCGTACGGGCCGCCTGCTTTTGGCGTAGCTATTTTGATGATGAATTTTCCATCGGCACCAGCTGTGGCCTTATATATCTTTTTATCCCAGGTATTGGTTAAGCTGATGATGGCCGCTGGTTTATCCCAGCCCCAAACCTGCACGGTTGATTGTTGCTGCAGCACCAGGTTATCGGTAAATAAAGCTGCCAGTTTGGGTTGTGCATTTGCCAGCTGACTAGCCAGACAAAGACATATCAGGCTTAAAAGCATAGCCGGACTTTTAATGGTGTTCATATAATAAGCAGAATAATGGTTTATTGGTATTGTATCAAATTTATAGTATTATTTTCTATAAGTTGATGGCTGGTACTTAAATAGGATAATATTGTATAGTGATGTGCTAAGTTGTTTTAGTGATGCCTTGCAAATGCCCGATACATTAGCCTATAATTAAAAACCAATATAAGCTAAACACATCATGAAGAAAAGCATTGTACTTTTACTGATGGTTACGGTATTTGCCGTATTGCCAATATTTACTTTCGCACAAAATAATGGTGATGCGAAAACTAAACCCGCCGACGGGAAATCAAAAGGCGACCCGGATGTAAGGGCTGCTTCGTTTGTTGCTGAACTACACCTGAGCGATACGGCGAAGGTAAACCGTGTTACTAAACTGATTATTACACACCTCACCGCTGTGCGCGACTGGAATAATACCCACGATTATACCCTGGTACCCGAAGGTATGAACCCCATTACAGGTAAGGTGTTTAATAAACTGGAGCGCCAGGTGATCATTAACTCAACCATACCCAAAAGTGTACACGAAAACCTGATGGCCGGATTGAGAAAAGACCTGACAGATGACCAGATAGAAGTAATACTGGATAAATACACTATTGGCAAAGTGGCCTTTACTATGAATGGTTATAAGTCGATTGTGCCGAACCTGACGAAGGAAGACGAAGCTGTGATATTGACCAACCTGAAAGCAGCCCGCGAGCAGGCTATTGATTATAAGAATGTCGACCAGATATCAACCATTTTTAAGATCTACAAAACCAAAATAGAAGCTTATTTTACGGATAGCGGCCGCAACTGGCATGCCATGTATAAAGCATATGCCGATGCGCAAAAAGCAAAGAAAGCGGCAGTACCTGATGCGAATTAACTGAGGTTGATGTGAATACTTGTCAGTAAAGTAACAGATTTTGGGTGTTTCTTTGGCATTTTGCTTTTTTGTTGCTAATTTGGGCTAACATTAACTCATTAAACGCACAATGAAAAAAATCACTTCCCTGGCCATGCTGTTGCTTCCCGCAGTAGCGGTACTGGCACAATCTGGCGCATATACTTTAAAGGGTTCGGTAAAGAACGTTAACGCACCTGCAAAAGCTTTTTTACTTTACTCTGCTGATTCGCAAAATATCACAGATTCGGTAAATATTGTAAACGGCACCTTCGAGTTTAAAGGTACTATACCTGCTGCTGTAAAAGGTAGTTTATTGATAGGGCATACCGGCGAAACCCTTGCAGCTTTGCGAAGAACAAGGAACGTGGACTTGTTAGGTTTATATATTGAACCGGGCTCTGCTGAAATTAGCGGAACAGATTCTGTTTATAATGCCACTATATCAGGCTCGCCTTTAAATAAAGATAACCAAAAGCTTAATGCAGCGTTAAAGGCTTCTAATGATAAAATGAAAGCGCTTTATGCTGAGGAAACAGCAGTACCTAAAGATAAGCTTACGCCCGAAATGAGCGCCGCTTTTGATAAAAGGGAAAATGATATTGATGCCGAGAAAAAAGTGATAGCCGGTAAATTCATTAAAGCAAACCCCGCGTCGCAGGTGAGCTTGGATAATTTGCAAACTGTTGTTGGATATTATCCTGAAGCGAGCGATCTTGAGCCTATATTCAATGTGCTTTCGCCTGCACTTAAAGAAAGCAAAACAGGTAAACGCTATGCAGAGATGATACCTAAATTAAAATTGGTAGCCATAGGAGCACAAGCGCCCGAGTTTGCGCAAAATGATAAAGATGGTAAAGCTATTGCCTTATCATCATTTAAAGGAAAATATGTATTGATCGATTTTTGGGCATCATGGTGCGGTCCTTGCCGTCGTGAAAACCCGAATGTTGTAAAAGCTTTTAACCAATTCAAAGACAAAAACTTTACCATTTTGGGTGTATCATTAGACAGGCCAAACGGAAGGGAAGCATGGCTTAAAGCCATTGAAACTGATGGTTTGAACTGGGCGCAGGTATCTGATCTGAAATGGTGGAAAAACGAAGTGTCAACACTTTACGGTGTTCAGGCTATCCCGCAAAACTTTTTGTTAGATCCTAATGGCAAAATCATAGGTAAAAACCTGTTTGGCCAGGCATTGGTTGATAAGCTAACCCAGGTAACTACGCCATCGGGTAGCGGTAAAACTACTCCTCAAACAATGGAAAAATAAGCTGAGGTTTTTATGATGAATAAGATATTAAAGGGTCTGATGACCCTTTTTTCGGCTTTAGCCGTACAGGTAAGCTTTGCACAGCAGGTAAAATTAAGCCCTAATGTGAAACAAGCTTTTGAAACAGTAAAAGCTGATGAAATAAAGGCAGACATTGCCTACCTGGCTGATGATAAACTGCAAGGCCGAATGCCAGGCACAGAAGGATACCAAATGGCTGTTGATTACGTGATCGGGCGATTAAAGTTGCTTAAAGTTATACCTGCCGGCGAGAATGGAACTTGGCTGCAAACAGTACGCCTACGTAAGGCAACAACTCAAAAAGGCGCCACAGCAACATTAACCAACGCGGGCGATGTTACTTTAACAGTAGGCAAAAATATATCAATAACACCTAATGCCGAACTGGCTGATGTTAATGTTAGCGGTCAGCTTGTATTTGCAGGGTATGGGGTAAGCGAACCTAAATTAGGTTACGATGATTATGCGGGCATTGATGTTAAAGGGAAGGTTGTATTAATAACCCGTGGTGCACCGGATGCTTTTCCGTCGTCGGTTATGGCGCATGTTTCAAATGCCACCACAATTTTAAAAACTGCTACTGAGCATGGCGCGATAGGCGTTATTATTGCATTGGCCGATACTTCGGGCAGGTTTCCCGGTATCGCTAACCGCCCTGCATATAGTGTAATGGATGCTAAGGGTAAAGTTTCAGTGTCGCGCAGTTTTTATTCTATGCAAGTGAAATTATTTGGTAACCTTGACAGCAAAACGTTTGGGGACCTGATGAAACAGGAAGGTAAAGACCTGAAAGATGTATTGTCGCTCATCAAATCAGGCAAAACGCAATCATTTGATTTGAAAGCAGGTATAAATGCTGTTTATCATTCTGATTATAAGGACATGCTGAGCTATAATATTATAGGGAAGATAACGGGTTCTGATCCTAAACTAAAAAATCAATATGTAGTACATAGCGCGCATTTGGATCATTTAGGTTTTGGTGTACCCGTACAAGGCGACTCACTTTATAACGGGGCGCATGATAATGCTTCGGGTGTTGCCAGTTTATTGGGCATAGCCAAAGTTTATGCTAACATGAAAGTAAAACCTAAGCGCTCCATTTTAGTGGTAATGGTAACCGGCGAAGAAATGGGCGACCTGGGATCGGGGTATTTTGCAAAATACCCAACTGTGCCTAAAGCAAGCATGATAGCCGATGTAAATACGGACATGCCTACTATTATTGCGCCACTGCTGTCTATTACTGCTTTGGGGGCTGAGCATTCATCGCTCAGCAAACAGGTTGATCAGGCTGCCAAATACATGGGAATAACAGTCGAGCCCGACCCGGAACCAAAGCAGGCCCGTTTTACCCGTAGTGATCAGTATAGCTTTGTAGTACAGGGTATACCTGCCCTGCACGTAAAATACGGGAATAAAACCGCCGATGGTAAAAATAACCTTGCCGATATTGTTGCCCCATGGCGCGCTAAATACTACCATAAGCCCCAGGACGATATTAATGGGGTATTTGATTTTGATGCCGGAAAGAAATATGCCCAGCTCAACTTTTTGATAGGATACCTAATAGCAAAGGATGTTAAAAAGCCGGTTTGGAACAAAGACGATATCTTTAGCACACCTGCAAAAAAGTAAACCCAATGCAATTTTTATGATACAAATTCTTTAAACCATAACAATTTATTATAGCTTTATATTATAACGAAATGCTAAAAACGTTATAATTAATTATAATAGGTTATAATAAATTGTTATGGATACAGAAGTTGTTGTTGAGAGCGCGTCGCTGATCAGTCATTTAGAATGCCCTGAATGCGGCACCATTCATTCGGCTCACGAAATTAATACAGTTTGCGCCAACCCTGATTGCAAATCAGCATTATATGCTAAATATCATCTTCCAACGGGTTTAAGTAAAAGTATACTAAATGGCAGACCTGCTACCATGTGGCGTTATAAAGAGTTTTTGCCTGTAATAGATGAAACAAACATAGTTACACTTGGTGAAGGTTTTACGCCGATTATCCCGATAGGTAACTTCAAAAAACACGCATCGGGTAACGAAGTCTTTTGGAAAGACGAGTCGGGCAACCCGACAGGCTCATTCAAAGCGCGTGGTATAAGCGCTGCCGTATCCAAAGCAAAAGAGTTAGGATTAACCAAATTGGCTATTCCTACAGCCGGGAACGCAGGCGGAGCTTTAGCAGCTTACGCAGCACGAGCAGGTATGCATGCCATTGTTTATATGCCCCGCCAAACACCGCAAGTGTTTAAAGACGAATGCCGCTTATACGGAGCAGAATTGGTAGAGATAGATGGCAGCATCAGCGATTGCGGCAGGTTGGTTAACGAGCATGCTTTGCTGCATGGCTGGTTCCAGGTATCCACATTAAAAGAGCCTTATCGCCTTGAAGGTAAAAAAACTATGGGTTACGAAATTGCTGAACAGTTTGATTGGCAATTGCCCGATGTAATACTTTACCCAACCGGCGGCGGTACAGGCCTCATCGGTATTTGGAAAGCCTTTGATGAATTGGAGCAATTGGGTTGGATAGACAGCAAGCGGCCTAAAATGGTTGCTGTGCAATCTGAGAGTTGCGACGGTATTGTTCAGGCTTTCCTTGCGGGAGAAAGTACTTCAAACTTTGTTGATGGTGGTTTCACCATTGCTAATGGATTACGTGTACCTAAACCTTATGCAGATAAGTTAATACTCCGTGTGCTCCGCGAAAGCGAAGGAACTGCCTTAAACATTAGCGATGCCGAAATGAATGCCGGCGTAAATGAGGTAGCCCGAAACGAAGGTATGCTGATAGCACCCGAAGGCGCGGCTTTATGGCAAGCCTTTAAAAAGCTAAAGGCAGGCAACTGGATAAAGCCCGGCGAAAGGGTATTGCTCATCAACACCGGCAATGGTTATAAGTACCTCGAAAACATTGAGATAGAAGGGTAACGATGCCGCTGGTTCCGAAAAGCTGATTATTATTGCTAATTTCGGGCTTGCAGGATATGGATACCCAATTACAACTCAGAACCGTTAACGTTACCCGTTATGTTACGCCTTTGCGTGAAGGGGGCTCTATGCCCGCTATTGCGGAGGCTGATGATGACTTTCTGTACGTGCTCAAGTTTCGCGGGGCGGGGCAGGGGCCAAAAGCGCTTATCGCCGAAATAATAGGTGGCGAAATAGCCCGCAAATTAGGCTTTAAAGTGCCCGAAATTGTATTTGCCAACCTGGATGAAGCCTTTGGCCGCACCGAGCCTGATGAAGAGATACAGGACTTACTGAAAGCGAGTGTTGGCCTTAACCTGGCCTTGCATTATTTATCCGGCGCCATCACATTTGATCCTATTACGACCAAAGTTGAGCCATTGCCGGCATCGCAAATAGTTTGGTTGGATTGCCTGCTTATCAACATGGACCGCACCTGCCGCAATACCAATATGTTGTTATGGCATAAGGAGTTATGGTTGATAGACCATGGCGCATCGATGTATTTTCACCACTCATGGCAAAATTGGGAGGAGCAGGCTTTGCGCCCGTTCGCTTTGGTTAAAGACCATGTGCTATTACCTTATGCAAGCGAGCTGGAAAGTGTGGATACCGATTTTAAAGCAAAACTAAGCGATGAGTTTATTAGTTCGGTTGTTGACCTGATACCTGATAGCTGGCTGGTAAAAGATTCGCCATTCGCTACAGCGGAAGAACATCGCGCCGCTTATTTAAAATACTTAACATCGCGCTTAGCGAATACCGAAGTTTTTGTAAAAGAAGCCCAAAATGCAAGAGAAAACCTTATTTGAGTACGCCGTGATCCGCGTTGTACCAAGGGTAGAGCGCGAGGAGTTTCTGAATGTGGGCGTGGTGTTATACTGTGCCAAACAAAAGTTTTTACAGGCGGTTTTTGCGTTGGATGAGCAACGATTGAAGGCCTTGTCTATCGATTTGGATATTGCCGAAGTCAAAGAACATTTATGCGCTTTTGAGCAGATATGTATTGGCAGTGCACAAGGCGGGCCGATAGGTAAACTGGATATAGCCTCGCGTTTTCGCTGGCTAACTGCTACCCGCAGTACTGTGGTACAATGCTCAAAAGTTCACCCTGGTTTTTGTAAGGATGCCGCCGAAACGCTGTCAAAGTTGCATAGCCAATTAGTACTATAATTACCCGATATGCCCCAACCCGAAAAAGAAACACCCGCTCAAAAAGATAACCTGCACCCACGCAACTTGCACCGGGGTAACTACGAGTTTGGAAAATTGGTGAAGGCCGATCCTGCGTTGCGTAAGTTTGTGGGCCTGAATAAATTTCAAATTGAAACCATCGACTTTACCAATGCCGATGCTGTAAAGGAGTTGAACAGAGCCTTGCTGAAGGTACATTACAATATTAACCATTGGGATATCCCCGAGGGCTTTTTATGCCCGCCTATACCAGGCCGTGCAGATTATATCCATTACCTGGCCGATCTGTTAGCTGAAAGCAACGGAGGGGCTTTCCCACCAGGCAAACAGGTGAATATATTGGATGTCGGCATCGGTGCCAATGCTATCTACCCCATATTAGGTGTCCGCAGCTACGGCTGGAACTTTGTTGGTTCGGATATTGATCCGGTGGCTATTGAATCGGCAAATAAGATCATCTCATCTAACAAAAACCTTGCGGATAAAGTTGAGGCCCGTTTACAATCAAAATCAGGTATTATATTTACCGGTATCATCAAATCCACCGAGTTTTTTGATGCTACCATATGCAACCCGCCTTTCCACGCATCGCTAAAAGAAGCGCAGGCCGGTACGCTCACTAAATGGCGTAACCTCGGTAAAGAGCAAAAGAAAGAACTGTTAAACTTTGGCGGACAAAAAGCTGAACTATGGACAACAGGCGGCGAAACGGCATTTATCAACCGCATGATAGAGCAAAGCGCTCAAATACCTGATAGCTGTTTTTGGTTCACAACACTGGTATCTAAAAAAGACTCCCTCGAAGCTATTTACCGCACATTGCACTGGTTTAAGGCTGCCGATGTAAAAACCATCAACATGTCGCAAGGGCAAAAGGTAAGCCGTGTAGTGGCATGGACTTTTTTAGACGAAGCTAAGCAGCAGGAGTGGAGGGCCAAACGCTGGGCGCCGGTTAAAGACTAACCCTGGTTTTCAGCCTGGTAAATGATGATCTCTTTGCCGATCAGGTTTATTTCAGCATCGGTTTCAAAAGTTGGTAGTTCAGTTTCGCTGTCGAGCTTTATCCATTGCTGCTCGGTATCTTTCTGTATCTTAAGGTATTCTACACCATCCTTAAAAATAGTGTACATGTCATCTTCTTCGGGGAAAACTGAATAGGTTACGGCACCTAATTCAATATCAAATGGTTCTATCATCATTGTTTATCCGTGTTTCTTCTTTTTATTCATCTTAGCTTTGGTACCCGCGCTAAGGTTATAAGTTTTGGCATTACTCGCCTTCTTTTCGTGAAAGGCTGCGCCGCGTTCGGGCTCATCGCTTTTTGATGCCGGCTTTTTCTTGTCTGTATCCTTTACCTCTTTACTGATGATAAGGTTATGCGGCAGATCAACCACGGTCATTTTTTTACCGGTAGCCTGTTCAATTCGTTTTACATCGGCCAGTTCAATATCAGTACTAAAAGTAAGTACCTCCAATTGCTGTTCCTCTCGTTTTACAACGCGTTGGATGAAGGTTTCCTTCTCCACCGGTAATTCAAAATGGATGATGGTATTGATGCGGAAAAGATCGGTATCTGCATTCAATTCATTCGCTACGATCAGTATCGAGTAAGTATCCTGCTCGCAAAAGTCCGACATGTGCTCAAAACCCGTCGATTCAAAAAAGATGGGCTTTAATAGAGCCGCGTGTTTTTTTACTGACTGGTAAAGGCTGTTGTATAACTTTTCGGCAGTTAAGCGGGTGTTTACATATACCACCGTTTTATTGCCGTCCTGCTGCTCGCCCAAAAGCAAATTCAACAGGTTGATCTTGGTTTTGAAGTTGTTTACATTAAACAGCGTTTGCTCGTATACCTCGGCCTCAGCTTCAACTAATTCCTCTACCTCAATTATAGCCGGAGCATTCATAAACGGGTCTATCATCAACTCCAGCTTACTATGCATTACTTCGGTAAAGATCAGGTGCTGGCATTTTTGTATGCTGTTAGCCAGCTCAACAACCGGTAACTGCAAACCTTGTTTCACTATTGCCTGGGCATCATCCACCACAAACATGATAATCTTGTTGAGGTTCAAACCAAGTTTAAGGTATATGGCACGTGCCCTGTCGGGTGTAGCAACCACAATATCGGCACCATCCGCCAAAGCGTTCATTTGTGTTTCAATTCCGGGAGTAGCATATAAGGTTACAATACGGATACTGTCATTTTTGTTCAGGCGGTTAAAGTGCTCCTCAACCTCTAAAACGCGCTCCTTGTCGGGAACTAAGATCAACGCTCTCGGCGCTTCTTCCACACCATATTTTAAGCGGGTTAATACCCCGATAACGTACGCCGTTGTTTTTCCGCAGCCTTCGGGTCCAACAGCAATAATATCCTGACCGCCTATAATACGGGTCATTGTTTTTGCCTGTATCTCCTTTGGCGTTAAATACCCCGCCTCGGTCACCGACCGCACCATTTGCTTATTCAGCTTTAATTTCTCTAACCACATTGCTGCAAAGGTAACGCTTTGCCACGAGTAGTTGGCAATATGGCTTCAACCATTTCGTAGCGATGGGTTTCAAACCCATCGCTACATGCTAATTGCGCCTTCAAAAACCTTACCTTTGCAGCGATCATGATAAAAGAAGCCCTCGCAAAACTCAATATCGCCGAACTGAACGAAATGCAGCATGCTGCCCTTAATGCCGATAAGGCGAAGGATATGGTACTGCTATCGCCAACAGGATCCGGTAAAACGCTGGGCTTTTTGCTCCCTGTTTTAAAAACGCTTGATCCGGCTGTAGCCGATGTGCAGGTACTCATCATGGTGCCATCCCGCGAGCTGGCTTTGCAGATAGAGCAGGTGTTTAAAGCCATGGGCACAGGTTTCAAAATAAACTGTTGCTATGGCGGGCATGATACCAAGGTGGAGCGAAATAACCTTTCGCAGCCGCCTGCAATCCTTGTCGGCACGCCGGGCCGTATCGCTTACCACATCAAACGCTCCAACTTTAAAACTGATGCCATTAAAATTTTGGTGCTTGATGAGTTTGACAAGGCTTTGGAGTTTGGCTTTGAGGATGATATGTCGTTCATCATCCGCGACCTGGTTGGCCTTAAACGCCGTATCCTCACCTCGGCTACCAAAATGGATAACATCCCTGCTTTTGCAGGAGTGAAGGAACCCATACAACTCAATTTCCTGAGGCGCGATACCAGTGCGTCGGCATTGCAACTCAAAGCCATCATCAGCGAGCCTGATGAAAAGCTGGAAACACTGTTTTCGCTCATCTGCGCCATTGGCAGCAAGGTTACCCTGGTATTCTGCAACCACCGTGACGCCGTAGACCGCATCAGCGAACTGCTTTGGGATATGCGTGTGATACACGACGTATTTCACGGTGGAATGGAGCAGGAGGACAGGGAAAAGGCCCTTATCAAATTCCGTAACGGGAGTAGCAGATTATTGATCACCACTGATCTTGCTTCGCGTGGATTGGATATCCCCGAGATTGAATACATCATCCATTACCAGGTGCCGCATAACAAGGAGGCTTTTATCCACCGCAACGGGCGTACCGCGCGTATGCATGCCAAAGGCACCGCTTACCTGTTGCTTACACCCGATGAAAACCCCGACTTCTTAGATGCCAAATACGAAATAGAACCCCTTCCCACTAAAAATAAACTGCCTGAGCCAACACCCTGGGCAACTTTGTATATTGCCGCAGGCAAAAAAGACAAGGTGAACAAGGTAGATATTGTTGGGCTGCTGTTGCAAAAAGGCAAACTAAACAAGGATGAATTGGGATTGATAGAAGTGCTCGACTATTCGTCGTACGTGGCGGTTAAGCGCAGCCTGATTACCAAAACCATTGATGTGCTGAAGAACGAGAAAATAAAGAACAAGAAAGTAAAGATCGAAATAGCGAGCTAAAAGAATACCGATATGAGCAATAACGATATAATGAAAAAACTGCGCGTGGCACTGCAACTGCGCGATGATGATATTATCGAGATATTAAAACTCGTTAACTTTAATACCACCAAAGCAGAGTTAGGCGCTATATTCCGCGCAGACGACCATCCCAATTTTAAGCCTTGCGGCGACCAGATACTCCGTAACTTTTTAAACGGACTGGTTATACACCTGCGTGGTGCCAAACCTGAGCCGGCTAAAAAAGTTTAAGCCAGTGCTTTTGCAATGATTGCCTTGCTTGCATCACTGTAATTAAGCGTTAAAGCTGCCTTGTGGCCGGCCTCGCTCATCTTTTTCCATGTCTTTTGCAGGATGTGGATGAGCTTTTCTTCGCTGTGCTTTTGGTGGAAATCTTCGAACTGAAATTCAAGGAACACAAGGCATAGAGCGTTCTCCATGGTTTGTACTTCAGCATTCAGCTTTATCTTTTGTTTCAGGATGATGCGTTTTACATCGCCAACAAACTCTTCATCATAACCGGCCTCTAACATTAGCTCTCCTGCTTTTTCTGCATGGTATTTTCCCAAATCACTGCGCCAGGTTAAGTAACCGGGTTTGTTCATCGGGTAATCGCTGCGCGGTATTTCCCAACGGCCAATATGCTGGCTGCGCGATGCCAGTAACAGCTTTTCACTCGGCTTATTTTCAAGCCTGATCACCCAGTTATATAACTGCAGGGCATAAAAATATTCGGCAGGGTAGGTTTGCCCGTTCGATATCACAAAATTGGGGTCCTGTTGGTTATACCTGTCAAACAGGTCGAATGCGATTTGTAACTTATCCATTGTTCAAATTAAGCAATTTTATGCTTTAGTTTCACACCTTAACAGTAACCATTATACATTTGTTTATTCAAATAGAAGTTATGTCAACACAACCCGAAGTATGGCAACGCGGCCCCATAGCAGGCGTTTCGCCGCTGTTGCAACCTGTTGCCCATGCGCTGCTGCAAGCCCGCGAAGAGGTAAGTGCCTTGATGCAAGGCTTTCCCGATACCTTACTTTGGGAAAAACCGGCAGGTATGGCATCGCCCGCTTTTCATCTCGAACATATGACCGGCGTACTTGATCGCCTGTATACTTATGCCAGAGGAGAGGCGCTTAATGCCGATCAGCTTCACTATTTGGCTAACGAAGGGAAAGCTTATCTGGATAATGATATTAGGCAAAAAATGGTACAGGCATTTGGTGAGCAGGTTGATCGCGCTCTTGAGCAATTGAGTAAAACGGATGAAGCAACGTTAACCCATTTTCGTGGTTTGGGCAGGGCGCAAATTCCAACAACGGTAATTGGTTTGCTATTTCACTCTGCCGAGCATATTATGCGACATACCGGGCAATTGCTGGTGACGGTTAAAGTACTGTACGAAAAGTAATAAGATATATAAAACTGCTGTACGCCATAAACGCACAGCAGTTGCATTATAACCTACACAAGGGCAGGCGCCATAATATTCTCCCGCATTTGTTTAGCAGCAGCAACCATTTCTGTTAAGGCAATTTTGGTTTCATCCCACCCCCGTGTTTTTAAGCCACAATCGGGGTTTACCCAAAGTTGGTGGTATGGGATAACCGTTTTTGCCTTGTTAAGTAAGGTTATCATTTCATCTTTATCAGGTATGCGTGGCGAGTGGATGTCGTAAACGCCGGGCCCTATTTCATTTGGGTATTTAAAATCGGCAAAAACATCCAAGAGTTCCATTTGTGAGCGCGATGTTTCTATCGTGATCACATCTGCATCCATGTCTGCTATGTTTTTAATGATATCGTTAAACTCCGAGTAGCACATGTGTGTATGTATCTGCGTATCATCCTGGACGCCGCTTTGCGAAATCCGGAACGCCCTGATAGCCCATTCCAGATAGTATTCCCAGTCTTGTTTACGCAAGGGCAAACCTTCGCGTATGGCCGGCTCATCTATTTGTATGATCTTGATCCCGGCGCTTTCCAGATCGCAAACCTCATCGCGAATAGCCAGTGCTATTTGTGTACATGTTTCAGAGCGTGGCTGGTCATTTCGCACAAACGACCATTGTAAAATAGTAACAGGGCCGGTTAACATGCCCTTCATTCTCTTTGTTGTTAAAGACTGTGCATAAGCCGACCATTGAACCGTCATTGCCTCGGGCCTTGATACATCGCCATAAATAATGGGTGGCTTAACACAGCGGCTGCCATAACTTTGCACCCATCCGTTTTGCGAAAACGTAAAGCCGTCCAGCTGTTCGCCAAAATACTCAACCATGTCGTTCCGCTCAAACTCGCCGTGAACCAACACATCAATATCAATATCTTCCTGCCATTTTACAGCTTTAGCAGTTTCTTCTTTTACCAGGTCGATGTACTGCTGCTCGGTTATTGTACCTTTTTTGTACTGTGAGCGCCAGCTCCGAACCTCGGTAGTTTGCGGAAACGAGCCAATAGTTGTTGTTGGGAAAAATGGGAAGCTAAATAGCTTATGCTGTTTATCCCTACGGATGACAAAATTGCTTTCCCGCTTACTATGCTCCGGCATTAAACTACTTACGCGTTGTTTAACTACCTCATTATGTATCAGTGTAGATATCTTCCTGTTGGTATGGGCATACTTGTTTTCGGCCAGTTGGTATTGATAGTTAACTCCCGGATCATCTGATGAAAGGTTTTTAAGCATCATTACCTCATGTATCTTTTGTTTGGCAAAAGCCATCCATTGTTTAAGTTCAGGCGTTAAAACCTCTTCGTTCTTTTCGTTACGCAGATCGCAGGGCGAATGTATTAATGAACACGATGGCGCTATCCAGATATGATTTGATCCAAGTTTTTCTTTCGCCTTTTTGATAATAGCGAGCGATTGCTCGAAATCATTTTTCCAGATGTTTCGCCCATCAATAACTCCCAATGATAATATGACGTTTTTTGGCAATTGGGCTATCACTTCGTCTAATTGTTGCGGTGCCCTTACCAAATCAATATGCAATGCATTTACAGGTAATGATGCAGCCAAAGCTGTATTAGCACCCAACTGCTCAAAGTAAGTGGCCAATACTATTTTTAATTTTGGAAACGCTTTTCTGATCTGTTGGTATACATCGCGTAATGCGTTTTGTTCCTTTTCGGTGAGGTCAAGCACCAAAAAAGGCTCATCAAATTGTATCCATTCAGCATTCAGGTCCTGCAGTTTTTTCAGGATATCGAAATAAACGGGCAACAGGTTGCTGATTAGGTCTATCCTGTCAAAGCCATCTTCTTTTTCTTTGCCTAACAGCAGATATGATACCGGACCTATTAATACCGGTTTGGTAATAATGCCTGCTTGCTTAGCCTCGTAAAACTCATCAATAATTTTGGTTGAGAAGAGTTTAAACCGCTGGTCTTTATAAAACTCGGGTACAATGTAATGGTAATTGGTATCAAACCATTTGGTCATTTCCATTGCTACTACATCCAAGCCGTCTTTTTGATAGCCGCGGGCCATTGCAAAATAAAGATCAAGTTCGGTGCCGCCTTCTTTCAGCATAACGGGGTTGTACCGTTTAGGAATTGCACCAAACATTAGGGAGTGATCCAATACCTGGTCGTAAAACGAAAAATCGTTCGAGGGGATAAGGTCTATGCCCGCCTCTTTTTGTATCTGCCAGTTTTCCAGGCGGATGTTTTTACCTACCGAGAGCACATTTTTGTACCCTGTTTTACCTGCCCAATAGTTTTCGCAGATCTTTTTTAGTTCGCGCTGGCTACCAATTCGCGGATAGCCCAAATTTTGCGTTAGCATTACTTTTAATGATTAAATGAATAAATCGGTTAAAAGCTCTTTTAGCTAAACTTCGCAATGTGTTACAATAAAAAGTATGGATAGGGGAGTGCTGATATATTAAAAAAATATACGCTTTTAACTCAATACCGCATAAACAGATTTGAGTTAACAGATCAAGCCAGACCATTGCTTTATACCGCGAAAGCATTGTCAATTCGGTGTGGGCAGGTCTCCTGACTTGTAATATTTTTGCCTCCTTCCCATTTGTTAAATAACAAACAGTGGATTTAATTGGCAAAAACCTTTTGTATTACTTACAGTTGCGCGACAGCTCGTGATTTGCACACGATTCCCTATTAATTTACCTGAGTAAAACCTATACCGGTTGATGAAGAATAAAGTAAAGAACTTACTGGCAGCAAATATATATAATTGGGGCCAGTAAATCTGAACTGTTTAATCTTGGCTATTGTTTTTCCTTTTTATGTTCTGATGTAGTATGGAACTCCACCTCGGGAAAATCACGTTTAGCCAGGTTGATCATAAAATCGTTGTCGGCTAAAAATACCGGGTTGCCTTCTTTATCAGTAGCTATATTGTGCGAGCGGCGCTGCATAATTTCGCCCAGTTTCTTTTTATCTGTAGATGTGATCCAGCTTGAGCGCTTAAAGGTCAGCATCCTGAAGGCGGCCTTTGCACCATACTCATGTTCCAAACGGAAACTGATTACTTCAAACTGGAGTTCGCCCACGGTGCCAATAATTTTGCGGTTACCCGGCTGTTGAACAAATAACTGGGCCACGCCCTCTTCTGTAAGCTGTTGTATGCCCTTCTCCAGTTGTTTTGATTTGAGCGGGTCACGGTTCTCTACTTCCTTAAATATCTCGGGAGAGAAGCTTGGGATGCCCTTAAACTGAAGTTTCTCACCCTCGGTAAGCGTATCGCCAATTTTAAAGTTGCCGCTATCATATAATCCAACAACATCGCCAGGCCAGGCTTCTTCAACAAGGCTTTTTTCGTTGGCCATAAAGTCCATCGGGTTGCTGAATTTCAGCTTTTTCTCCAAACGGGTATGGTAGTAAAACTTGTTACGCTCAAACTTACCGCTGCTTATCCGCAAAAAAGCTATGCGGTCGCGGTGGTTAGGGTCAAGGTTGGCATGTATCTTAAAAACAAATCCCGTAAAAGGTTTTTCGGTAGCCAATACTTCGCGGGTTTCAGCTTCGCGGCTTTTAGGGCTTGGCGCGATGTTGATGAAGGTATCTAACATTTCGCGGATACCAAAGTTGTTGATAGCACTGCCAAAAAATACCGGGGCCAGCAAACCTTCAAGGTACATGTCTTTATCCAACTCGCCGTAAATGCCGCCTACCAGCTCTAAGTCATCTTTTAAGGTAGATAACTCTTTTGGCTTTAAATGGCGCGTAAGCTTTTCGTCGTCAAGGTCGCTCACCTCTATCAGCGATTCGGTGATGCGGGTCTTATCAGGGTCGAACAGGTTGAGTTGCTTTTCGTAAATATTATAAACCCCTTTAAAAGTATAACCCTGACCAATAGGCCACGATAGGGGGCATAGGCTAATGTTTAGTTCTTTCTCTATCTCATCCAACAGGTCAAAGGTATCTTTACCCTCACGGTCCATTTTATTGATGAAGATAATTACAGGCGTATTACGCATCCGGCAAACGGCCATCAGCTTTTGGGTTTGCTCTTCCACACCTTTTACACTATCCACCACCAAAATAACGCTATCCACAGCGCTCAGGGTACGGTAGGTATCTTCGGCAAAATCCTTGTGGCCGGGGGTATCCAGAATGTTGATGCGTTTATCTTTATACTCAAAACCCATTACCGATGTAGCAACCGATATACCACGTTGCTTCTCGATCTCCATAAAATCGGAAGTATTGCTTTGGTTGGCCTTGTTACGTTTTACGGCCCCCGCGGTATTTATAGCGCCACCAAAAAGTAGAAACTTTTCGGTAAGCGTAGTTTTACCGGCATCGGGGTGACTAATAATGGCAAATGTTTTTCTTCTTTCTATTTCGGGATAAACCATAAACGCGTTTGCGGAGCAATATGCAGCCTGTTTTTAATGAGGGTGCAAAGATAATAATTTATAAGCTTGATTTCACGGATTAGGATGGTATTGGATAGATTGCTGTTAATGAAAAAATATTTACATTTAACGTCAGTAATGAAAAAACTGATTTTACTATTAATATTAAGCTGTTTTTGCAACAAGCTATTTGCCCAGGAATATTTGCACCAAGACAGACGATTTTTTACGACGATTGACAGTCGTAATTACGATATTAAGCAAAAAAGCATTATTGTATCTAATCATATAAAAAGTGTTATCGAAATAAGGATCCAGTTCCTTGATAAAAAAGTCAAGGATACGCTCTATAAAACCGATTTTAATAAAGCAGGATATTTGATAGGTTACTCACGGTACTATGAAAATAAACCTTATTTGAATTATGTTTACTTATATAATTCGAAAGGCTACATTATTTCTGATACAACACAAGATAGAGCTAACCGATATTATTATGATAAGTTTAACAATAACGTTAGGCACACCTTCTATGACCATTCTCCATCAGTTGTAAATACGAGTTTTACTGAAATATTAAATAAATTCAACACAAAGGGTGATATCGTTAATTCCAAATCCTATTACACGCTTTATGACTACGATAAAATAACACCTATCGAACATGTATTGATGGAAGATTGTGATAATATTTATGATTCTAAAAGAAGATTGATAAAATTACGATCTATGAATTATACGCCTACCACCACTTATACCCAAAAAGAGGATTGGAATTATGCACTTAAGGGGGATACCTTAATTGGGCACCATAAAAGCTATATTGATATTTCAAAAATGAAAGGAACGGAAATTACGGATGAAGATGTGTTTTATGATAGATGGGGAAACAGGGTAAAGAAATTTTTTAAAGAGCCAAAAGGGGAAATGGGAATGGAGAAACTTACCTTTAATCATTTGGGACAGTTGATTGAGATTATTTTAGAGTCTCACTATACTGGAAAGCTAAGAATAGAAACTACAAAATATGTTTATGATGACGTGGGAAAGGTGACTGACAGCTTGTTTTATAGAGATGGGGAATTGTTTTCGCGGTCAATTTATTATTACGAGAAGTACTAATTATGAAGTTTGTTTTGAAAAAGTTCCCCTTAATAATTATTTTATTTTGCCTAACCAACGCCCTCGCCCAAACTCAATCCACCTTCAAAGTAATCCCCCTCGGCGTACTCGGCGGCGGCGATGAAAGCAACCTCTCATCTTACATGATGGCACCAACAGGTTCAAACGCTTATGTATGCCTGGATGCCGGAACCATATGTGCAGGCATTGATAAAGCCATCAGCAATAAAATATTCACTGTTAATGAAGAAACGGTACTACGCAAATACATCAAAGGCTATTGCATATCGCACGCGCACCTTGACCATGTGGCAGGCATGATCATGAACTCACCAGACGATACAGCGAAGAATGTATACGGACTTCAATACACCCTCAATGTGCTGCGCGATAATTACTTCACCTGGAAAAACTGGGCTAATTTTGGTAGTGATGGTGATAAACCCGCGCTTAACAAATACCATTACACAGCGCTTATCCCCGGAAAGGAAACTCCACTGGATAATACCACCATGACGGTAAAAGCTTTTACCTTAAGCCATGGTAACCCTTACGAGAGCACCGCTTTTTTGGTAGGGAACAATAATAACTACATACTTTACCTTGGCGATACCGGTGCCGATGAGATCGAAAAATCAACTCGGATGAAGGAGCTTTGGGAGGCTGTTGCGCCGCTTACTAAAGCCCAACAATTAAAGGGCATAATGATAGAAGTATCCTTCCCTAATGAGCAGCCCGATAAATCACTTTTCGGCCATCTTACCCCACGTTTGCTGATGAACGAGATGAAAGCGCTTTCTACCCTTACAGGAACGGGTGCGCTAAAAAACTTCCCGATAGTGATAACGCATCTAAAACCTGCCGGTAACCATATACCGGCTATCAAAAAGCAATTAGCAGATCTGAATGTCTTGGGTTTAAAACTTATCTATCCGCAACAGGGCAAACTCCTGCAGTTTTGATGCGTAATTTCCCCAAATGTGCTCATCGTTTTATGGATTTGCTTTCTAAATCTGATGGACTAAATACGCATCGCTAAAAATGATGCCCTGCTCGCTGCAACTTTTTTCTGCAAGTTTTCGTAAAATTAAAGGGTTATAATCCAATAAGGTGGTTATGTAATTATCGAATTTGCATAATGGTATCACTTTTTGGTATGAATATTGTCATTTTGGTAAAACGCAGCGCGCGTTTTTTGTAAATTACACTACAATTAAGTAAATTGCGTTGTTGTAAATAATAAGCAACTATTAAACCAGATTATAAGTTACAATTAATAAAGTTATGAGCAGTACTTCAAAATCAGCAGCACTTTTACTTGCAGGAGTAGCCGCAGGAATTACATTAGGTATGTTATTTGCGCCACGTAAAGGCAGCGAAAATCGTGAAAAATTAAGCAATTCGGTTAAAAACCTCAGCGGTAACGCCGCCAATAAATTTGATGAGCTTGTAGGCTTTACAGGCGGCCTGGTAGTTTCTATGCTAAACAACAATGCCGATATGTATCAATATGATGACGTAGAACACGCCATCATATAATAAACTTAATCTGTGTTTTTTGCTTTCTTCTTTTTAGTTGGCTTTGCCTGGCTATTATAAGCAATGCACAGGTTTATCCAATAGTCAAGCTCTTTTTTGGTGTTAAAACCTTCCGGGTTTACGTACACGTAACCTTTCATGGTTTTGCCTTTCATTATCATAGCCTGGCAACCATTCATTTCTAAAGCTTCTTCAAATTTATCAGGGCCTATACGGCACAATAAATTATCGTGGCTTACACAAATGCACATTTTGCCATCTACCATAAAGGTAACGCCGCTAAACATCTTCTTTTCTTCTACGTTTGGCAAATCCATAAGTGCCTCGCGCAGCCTGTCGGCCAGGTGATGGTCGTATGCCATTTTTCTAGAATCCGATACCTAAGCTCAGGTTAAACAGGTTTAGTTTATCCTGGTAATTGCTGTCGTTACTGTTCAAGGTGTTCAGGCCTTTTTCGTAACGCAGGTCGATAGATAGTTTTTTGATATCCAGCCCGGCACCAAATTGCAATGCGTAATCCTGGTCGCGGTAATTACGGCCTGTTGCAACACTACCTAAAGCGCTGCTAAAGCTTTGGTCTTTAGTAAGCAGGAATGACACCACAGGGCCAAAGTTTAAACGGCCACCAATACCAAATGCTCCAAATTTATAACCTAAAAGGATAGGTACATCAATACTGTTAAAGGTTACGGTATTGGTATTACCCGCGCCATCGGTAACCTTCGAGCTTTTGCTGGCATAGTAAACTTCGGGTTGCAGGTTGAGGCCTAAGGCACCTATACGTGCGTAAACACCTACGTTATAGCCCGCACGGTTATCGCTGCTAAAGGTTGTGCTGCCATCGGTTGATATTTGTGCCAGGTTTAATCCGCCCTTAACACCAAACTGGAAGCTGGGTATCAATTGTGCCGAAGCATATAATGTTGTGCCTAATGTTAAGGTAAGTAGTATAGCGATCTTTTTCATAGCCGGTTTATTTGTTGAATTGGGTAAAAGTAAATAAAGGTTTCAAATTTTATAACTAAACGCATAAAAGATCAGTTTGTTTATAAAATAAAACAAAGGCCTACCTTAGCGGCGATATGCCTGTATTAGATATTTTATTTAGGGACGAACAGCTTATAGCTATTAACAAGCCCCACGGGCTGCTGGTACACCGTTCATCCATAGCCGCGGATGCCAGTGAGTTTGCCCTGCAAATTTTGCGCGACCAGATTGGGCAGACTGTTTTCCCGGCACACCGGCTGGACCGTAAAACCGGCGGTGTATTGCTGTTTGCTTTGGATAAAGATACAGAGAAGGCCATGCAGGTACAGTTTATGGAAAACTGTGTGGCTAAAACCTACCTCGCTATAGTACGTGGGCACACGCCTGATGACGAAGAAATAGATTATCCCTTACGCAAAGAGAATGGTACTTTGCAAGATGCCCTGACCCGCTACAAAACCCTTAACCGCGCCGAGTTAAATGTACCCTTAGGTAATCACCCAACATCACGATACTCATTAGTGGAGGCCAAGCCTCAAACCGGCCGCATGCACCAACTACGTAAACACTTTGCACATATATTTCACCCCATTATTGGCGATAGAACCCACGGTTGCAATAAGCAAAACAAGTTGTTTAAAGAGCGCTGGGAAATGGAAACCATGCTGCTGCATGCATCGCAACTTAACTTTTGCCATCCCGTTACAAACGATGCCATTATTATAAATGCGCCTTTACAACCTGAATTTTTGAGGGTAATGGAGCTGATGGGGTGGAGGACTTAGATTGGACAACTTTTTAAAAGTTGTCCAATCTTTACGAATCATAACAAAAAAGGGCAACCTGCCTCATCAGCAAATTGCCCTTTAAATATAATAACGAACTTATTAAGCTGTTTCTAATTCAACCAGTTCCAGAATTTCGCTTGTTCTGGCGCGTGTTTCTTCCAGCAACTGCTCATCTTTTGCTAATGATTTTCCGTATGATGGTATCATTTCGCGTAATTTTGATTGCCATGTTTCGGTGTATAGTTTTCCTGCAAAGCAACGCTCTAATAAGCCAAGCATAATAGATACCGATGTTGATGCACCCGGCGATGCACCTAATAAACAAGCTATGCTGCCATCGCCTGCGGTAACTACCTCGGTGCCAAACTCTAGTATGCCGCCATGCTCGGGGTCTTTTTTAATTACCTGTACGCGCTGGCCTGCAACTTCAAGTTCCCAGTCGTCCATTTTGGCAGTAGGGCAATATTCTTTAAGGGCTTCTAACCTGTCTTGCGGCGATTGGCGTACCTGGTCTATCAAATATTTGGTTAACGGCAGGTTATCTAAACCCGCAGAAAGCATGGGGCGGATATTATTCACTTTGATAGATGACGGAAGATCCAGCAACGAGCCATGTTTTAAAAACTTGGTTGAAAAGCCTGCATAAGGGCCAAACAACAACTCTTTACGGCCATCGATCATGCGGGTATCCAAATGCGGTACAGACATTGGTGGCGCACCAACAGATGCTTTACCATAAACCTTTGCCTGGTGTTGTTCAATAACCTCAGGATTGGTGCATTTTAACCATTGTCCGCTAACGGGAAAACCACCAAAACCTTTTCCTTCGGGTATAGCTGCTTTTTCAAGCAACAGCAACGAGCCGCCACCGGCGCCAATAAACACAAACTTGGTTTTAAGCTTACGTTTCTTTTTGTTACCTAAGTTTTTAACCGTTATTTCCCAGTTTTTGTTGGCATCCTGTTTAAGGTCGCGCACCTCGTGGTTCATGTGCATTATTACACCTGGTTGTTTGTTCAGGTATTTAAATAATTGCCCGCTTAAAGCACCAAAATTAACATCGGTGCCAATTTCCATGCGTGTAGCAGCAACTTTTTGGCCTTCCTCACGCCCATCCATTACCAAAGGCATCCATTCTTTCAATTGCTCAGGGTCTTCGGAGTATTGCATACCTTTAAACAAATGGAATTGCTCTAACGCAGTATGGCGTTTATTCAGGTAGTCAACATTCTCATCACCCCAAACAAAGCTCATGTGTGGTATGCTCCTAATAAATTCTTCAGGTTTGCCAACCAGGTTTTGCTCAACAAGATATGCCCAAAACTCTTTAGATACTTCAAATTGTTCGGCAATTTTTACAGCTTTCGCGGTCTCTATCGAGCCATCGGCCAGTTGTGGGGTATAATTTAGCTCGCATAAGGCCGAGTGACCGGTGCCTGCGTTGTTCCATGCATCCGAGCTTTCGCCGGCTACAATATCAAGTCTTTCAAAAATTTCTATTGTCAGGTCGGGCTGTAAAGCCTTGAGCATCACACCTAAAGTGGCGCTCATAATTCCTGCGCCGATCAGCACAACATCAGGGTCAGCAGCAGCAGAGATAGTTTTCTTACTCATCTTTTTCTTATTAACAATACAAAGATAAGTTGATTTTATAGAAACAATGGCAAGAAAATGGCTTTATTTGTAATAAAATGACAAATTGGTTATGATGCCTATTTAGCTTACCTTTTCTTGTTTTTTGGGACGCCGTTATGTTCTACGTATTTGCATAACTGTGTACCGGTTAATAAAAACGCGCCAACTCCATATACTTCGGTACTACTATCATCAACCTTATCAGGCGATGCGCCTACCTTTTGTACATAGCCAAGCATGCCATCCGGGTGAACCGAGCTTTCCAGCGCGGCCCATGCTTTTTCAACTACAGGCCAATATGTTTTTTTATCCAGAATTTTGTTATTCAATCCCCAAAGCAGGGCATAAGTGTAAAAACCTGTTCCGCTGGTTTCTTTTACAGGAAAACTTTCCGGATCAAGCAGCGAGGCATGCCAGCTGCCATCAGGTTGTTGTAACGATGCTATCCTGGCCGCCATATCTTTATAAAGCGAAATAAACTTCTTTCTTTCCGGATATTTTGCCGGCATATTATCTAACACCCGTACCAGGCCGGCCAATACCCAGCCATTACCGCGCGACCAAAATATTTTTTGCCCGTTTTTTTCTTTTTTATTCAAATAACTGCCATCACGAAAGTAAAGGTGCTCTGCCGGGTCGTACAGGTAATCATAGGTTTTCCACCACAGTTTGGTAGCAATATCAAGGTATTTATAATCATGCGTAGCGGTTGAAAGATAACTTAAACTGGTAGGAGCCATAAACATTGCATCGCACCATGCCCATTCGCGTGTTTGGATGCGGTTTTTCCATTCTAACGATTCTGTATGAGGTGCCGTAACAATACTATCGGCCTGCGCTCTGAATTTGGCTATCATTTTATCATCCTTATACAGCATGTAAAGGTTGGCAAAGGTTTGGCCTATACAATAATCATCTGCATGAGTACGGCGTGGCCCTGTGTTCCAGTTTACATCATTACCAACGCTAAGCAGGTATTTCAGGTAGGCATCATTTTTACTCATTTTGCTTAAGTCAATCATGCCGGTATAGCAGGCGGCATTCGTCCAATCCCATTTAGGGTATTTTGATCCTTTTTCTTTCCACGTGTTTATTTGCCAATCGGCAACGCGTTCCATTGTTTTTAAAATGTTTTTAGGTTGAAACGTAGTGTCAGTACTTTGCGCAGATACACCGAGTGTATACAAAACAGCAAAAAACGGGAGCACAATTTTTTTAGGAAGCATAAAATTGGTTTAATTGACAGGCTAATATATAATGCATAATGCAAATAACCAGCCTAATTCTATCCTTAATTTTTTAGTCTGATTTTACATTGCCAATACTTGGTTTTCTTTGTTTATACGAACAGTAAGCATGGCGGCATTTAATAGCGTAAAAACGAGGGCTGTATAATACAGGTGAAAGGTTAGTGGTATAATAGCTATTTCGCAGATCACGATGATATAATTGGGATGCTTTACATATTTGTAAATCCCGGTGGCAACAGGGCGTGTACCGGGCACTTTGTATATTTTAGTATTCCAGTAATAACCTAAAGTTGATATGACGATAGCTTTAATGCCTATAAGGATGAAAAATAATACTAACAGGATGTAGTTAACACCCGTATCGCCCCGCCAGATGTATTCGCCGATAACCGAAATGATGAACAATGTATGCATGGATACCATAAAAGGGTAATGCTCTTTACCATACTCTACAGCGCCTTGAGCCAGTAACCATTTTTCATTTCGCGATGATATGAGCAATTCGAAAAGGCGTTGGGCTATTAAAAATGAAATAAAGAGTACAAATACCATCATGTTAGTTTTTCATATCCAGTAAAACCATCTCGCTCGAAAAACCGGGCCCCATAGCCAGCATCAAACCATAACCATTTTCAAAACCTTGCGATATGAATTTTTCCAGCACGTATAAAACAGTAGCGCTCGACATGTTGCCATTATCGTTCATGGTTTCGCGGGTGTTTTTTAGAAAATCGCCATCGATATTTAAGGCATCGCGGTAAGCATCTAAAACCTTCTTACCTCCCGGATGGAAAATGAAATTCTTAATGTCGTTTAAAGTTAAGTTATGCCTTGACAGAAACTCAGTAATATCGGCAAGTATATTCTCGTGAATGAAAGTAGGTATATCTTTTGAGAATACCACTTTAAAACCTTTTTCCTGGAATTGCCAGCCCATCACGTCCAACGAATCATAATATAATTTGCTGCTTGCTGCTTTGTAAGCTATTTTTTTGGCTGGTGCCGGATGATTATCCCCTTTTACAATACAAGCCACAATGCCATCAGAAAACAGGCTCGACCCTATAAAGTTGCTTTTGCTGTAATCGTTTTTTATCAGCGTAAGCGAACACAATTCAACCGCGATCAACAAAACTACAGCATCGGGGTTGGCCTTTGCCAATGTATTGGCCTTTGCCATTCCGGATACACCGCCAGCACAACCTAACCCCCAAAGTGGCAGGCGGTTAATATGTGGGTTTAAATGCATTTGGTTTATAATTTGCGCATCAATGCTTGGCGTAGCAAGCCCGGTTGTCGATACAAATATAATATCGGTTATATCTTCTTTTTTTATTCCGGCTTTGGGTAAAACAGCCTCTATTGCCTCGACAGAATAATGCAATGCCCATTGGTTATACTCATCATTACGCTGCTCAAAAGTGGTGTTTTCGGCATAGTAACTCAGTGGTTTAACAAAGTTTCGGGATATGATCTCCGTATTGTCAAAAGCATGTATGAGGCGATCAACTTGAGGGAAGTCAACCATGAACATCTCGCGTGCCTGGTTCTTTACATCCTGCTGGCTAACTTTGTGGGGGAGCTCAATTTTTGAAACTGCTGCAATAAAAGACATTAATGAGGCGGGTTTATTAAATGTATATTATCAACCGGTATAAACACTGATTGTTTTATGCCAGAGGCTAATTTACAATATAATAAACGACAGAAACTGCTAAATGGTGTTTAGCTTGCTATTAATTTGCAGTCTCTATACAGATCGTGTACAAACTCAAAAGTCATAGGTTTTGATGTGAAGGCCTTAACCGACGGGTGGCTTTTTGAGCGGGCTATTTCTTTAGGATCAACAGATGAAGTAAGGATATAAACAGGTATCTTTTTCTTTAAGGTATCGCACATTTCATCGTAACGATTTAAAAATTCCCAACCACTAAGCGATGGCATGTACAGATCAAGCAGGATGATGTCGGGTAATAATTCTACATTCTCTTTGTTTTTGTCCAAAAAATCCAATGCAGAACGGGCATCTAAAAAACAACCGGTCTCAATAAACAAGTTTGTTTTTTTAAATATCTTTTCAGCTATGTACTGAAAGATCGGGTCGTCATCAATTACAAGGGCCTTATACATCATCAACTAATTAATTATCACAAATTTACAAGTAAAAATGAAATTTTTATGAAAGTTAATGATTTTGCGTGTTTTTACGTAAATGTTACATCAAATTATCATAGTCCGATTGTGTATCAATATCAATACTCCCCGGCGCAAACGGAATAACAGCCATATCATGCGGATACTGCGTTAATATTTTTTTTGCGCCCTCGGTCCCTTGCAATAGCATTAACCGCTCAAAATAAATGCGGGTAAACAATACGGGTACACCAATAGTGTCATTGTAGGAGCAAGCAATAATGCCTTTCCTGGTATTTTTTTGCTGGTTTACCAGTTCGTTTACCAGTGTGGTATCAACAAAAGGCTGATCGCAAAGCATAATCACGACGCTTGATATTTGTGGATCCTTTTCTAATTCAGCAATACCCAACCGAATTGATGATGCCATACCTTCCTGCCATTCTTGGTTGTGAATGATAGTAACAGGCTCGCTCTTAATTTCACGTGATATTTCGTCGGCGTAAGCACCCAAAACAACCACAACAGGTTTACAAACCGATGAAAGCGCCGTATGCATTGCATGTTGCAATAAGCTTTTTCCTTTATATGGTAATTGCTGTTTAGGTTGCCCCATTCGGCTCGATTCGCCTGCGGCTAAAATGATCAGCCCGATCATTGGCTAATTGCATGAATGGTGGCCGACTTATATTTTAATGATAAACCATTTCGCTGTGACAAAACCGCCTTAATTTCGGCAATTACTGATAAAGCTATTTCTTCGGCCCCTTCCGAACCAATATCTAAACCTACCGGGCCATAAATACTTTTTAAATGCTGGTCAGTAATTGTTGTTCCGCTATCTTCCAGTTCGCCTAACATACGTTCCAGTTTTTTCTTTGGGCCGAGTATGCCCAGGTAGGGCAGGTTTAAAGGCAATATCTGTTTCAATAGCGCTAATTCGTAATTGTAATTGTGCGTCATGAGTACCATTACCGTGTGCTCATCAAATGTTAATTGCGCGCAAACCTGTTCGGGCTTAGCCACTAATACCCGTGTTGCTTGAGGGAAACGTTCCGCCAAAGCATAATTCGGGCGGCCATCAACAACAGTAGTTTCCCAGCCTAAAATGGCCGCCATTTGTGTTAATGGTATAGCATCGTTACCGGCCCCGATAATTACCAGTGAAACAGCAGGTTTTATGAGTTCAACAAAGCCTGTGTACTCAACACCTGCGGTATAGGTTTTGGTTTTTGATACGCCTTGATTTAACACCTCAGTCGCATCCTTGTTTATTGTGCTTTTAAACGATGCATCCCTTACTGTACTTTGTATCTGCTCATCATCAGTAAGCATATAGCAAGTTCCAGGCTGATCGGCTTTCCTATCCTGTAAGGAGAATATAGTAACCAACACCGCATTCTGCCTTTTACTTAATACCGATTTTATAAGCGCAAGCGGATTATTCGGCTGGGCATTATGAACAGGTTCTATCAGGATATGGATAATTCCATTGCAGCCCAGTCCAACGCCCAGCTTTGCATCATCATCGTCCATGGTATCATAAGTAACCAGCATGGGTTGCTGATGCGCCATGGCCAGGCGAGCTTTGCGCAAGGCATCGCCTTCAAGGCAGCCGCCGCTTATGGCCCCGGTAAGCTCGCCATCTTCGGTAATGAGCATGCGTGCACCGGCACGCCTGTAGGCCGAGCCCTCTACCAATACCACGGTAGCCAAAGCGGTTTGTTTACCAGTTTTAAGCGCGGTATCATAAGCTTTAACTATGTCTTTTAGTTCTTTCATTTATGGCGTGAAAACAAATTTAACATTTAATCCATGTTTTTTGCTCTGCGCTTTTAAATATGGCATCAATGGCTGCCATGTTATTTATGGCGTCTGTTAATGGGGTAGGTACAGGTGTATCATTCAGTATCGCAAGAGAAAATGCATCGCCCTGTAATGTGTACTGGTTTACTGCCGGAACAGTTATTTCATCAATTACTTTATTTACCTGTAGCCACATTTTAGCCGCCGCATCGGCAGGGGCGTTCACAGGTATCTCAATTTCGAGCTTGCCTTTTGTACCGAAAATATTTACACGCTGGTACGGCTCCATTTGGGTTGAGCAGCTGAAAGTCGCACTTTTCCCATCGCCAAAATCCAATATGGCGGATGTGATCCGGTCGGTATGCATTATTGGGTCGCGGTCAATCAGGCTGACTACCTGCCTTGGCTCCCCACCAAAAATAAAGCGCGGGAACGAAATGCAATAACAACCAATATCCATTAAAGCGCCGCCACCTGCTTCAGGCTTGTTGCGGATGTTAGCCGCATCAATATTAAAGTAAGAAAAGAATGCCTGGATAGTTTTAACCTCGCCCAAAATGCCTTCATCAACCAAAGCCTTGGCCTTTAGCCATTGCGGGTGAAAGCGGTACATAAAAGCCTCCATCAGTTTGAGCTGTGGATATTGTTTAGCGGCATCGGCTAATTGTTGTGCCTGTTCCGCATTCAAAGCGATGGGCTTTTCACACAGTACATGTTTACCTGCCTGCAAGGCTTGTAACGTATATTCAACATGCATATCATTAGGTAGTGGGTTGTATATCGCATCAATATCAGGGTCGGCAAAAAGCGCTTCATAGTTTGAATAAAACTTGGGTATACCCAGCTCTTTTGCCGTTTGTTCAGCCTTTTTCCCATCGCGCGACGCAATAGCTGTTACTTCGCAAAGTTTACTTTGCTGCATGGCTGGTATTACCTGTGTGCGTGCAATTTTGGCGGTGCTTAATATTCCCCAGCGTATTTTGGTTTTCATGATTTGGTTTCGACTTTGGATGATCAAATGTATAAAATTGATGTGAACGCCAACCTCACAATCTCATTACAATACTTCTTAAAAGTTAAATTTATTTCACACAATTAAGGTGTTTTTGGGTTGACGATATATAACTAATATGAAAAACTAATTATGGACTCGATTAACAGAAATCAACCCGAAGACACCCGCCAGCCATTGGAAGGTAATGACGCGGTAAAGAAAATAAAAGAAATAGCCGAAAAGGCATCTACTGGATTTTTATGCACGAGCATTAAAACGGGCCTGCCTGTTTCAGCGCGACCAATGGCGGTGCAACAAATTGATGATGAGGGTAACTTCTGGTTCCTGAGCGCTAAGGATAGCGATATGAATAAAGAAATTGAAAAAGACCCCATGGTCCACCTGTTTTTCCAGGCATCGGCACACTCAGGCTTTTTAAATATTTATGGTATTGCCGAGATCAGCTTTGATAAGGCCAAGATCCATGAACTTTGGAAACCATTGGCCAAAGTCTGGTTTACCGAAGGAGAGGATGATCCACGGATCAGCATTGTAAAAGTATCGCCAACACAAGGTTATTATTGGGATAATAAGCATGGTAATTTAGTAGCTTTTGCTAAGATGATTGCCGGTTTGGTAACAGGCCAGACCTTGGACGATTCTGTAGAAGGTAAGATCACTGTATAATTTATAATAGCGATGGGTTTAAACCATCGCTATTATTTTAACATTATTGGTTATCAAGATTAAAGTTTACAGGTATATTGTATTGCACCCGCACCTTTCTTCCATTCTGAATACCAGGAATCCAATGTGGGGCAAGTTTTAATACCCTTATCGCTTCATCACCAAGCCCGTTACCGGGATCGCGTACAGCTTTTATATCAGTGAGGCTACCGTCTTTTTCTACAACAAAAGAGAGTATTACTTTTCCTTGTGTGCCAATTTCTTTTGCGGCATTCGGGTATTTTATTTTAGTGCCTAAAAAGCTGTAAAATTTATCCATTCCGCCAATTGGCATAGGTTCAACCTCAATAGTGCCAACGTTATGTATGCTGGCATCTTCTTCGGTAATTGATGGCCCTTTTTCTGCAGGTCCAACGGGTTCATCAACCGTAATGGGGTTGCCAAGCTCTCCTTTTAAAGTTTTAGAACCTACATCTGCTTTTTCCAGATCTTTATCAGTAGGCGGGGTTTCGCTCACCTCGGGGTCTGGCCGCACAACGGGTGGCGGAAAGCGCACCATGTCATTATGTGGCCTCTGTGCTTCGTGCACTGGTGGCGGAGGGATAACCTTTTCAATACTTGGTGGCGGTGGTAGCACGATATTCTCAACGTTCACTGGTTTGGGGTCTGCCGCCGGGATGTATCCCTTAATGATATTGGCAATAGTTGGGGATGCCAGCACCACAACAAATAATGTTAAGGCAATGGTAAGCGCTTTATTGGTATTCCGCGCATTCTCCTTACGCAGCTGATAAGCGCCGTAAGCCTGGTTACGGTTGGCAAAAACAAGGTTGAGCCAGCCGCTTTTCATAATGTCTATTTTATCTTTTAACATGGTCTTAAAGTTTAGTGGTTAATATTTAATGATCAATAATTAGTCGCCAAGACTAAAGTTTACCGGGATAGTATATTGCACCCTCACCGCTCTGCCATTTTGCATACCCGGTTTCCATTTAGGCGATAGTTTTAGTACCCGTATAGCCTCGTCGGCTAAACCGTTGCCCGGGTCGCGCACTGCTTTAATATCGGTAAGGCTGCCATCTTTCTCCACAATAAATGTGATAACGGCACGGCCCTGTGTGCCCGATTCTTTTGCAGCATTTGGATACCGTATCTTACTTCCTAAAAAAGTGTAAAACTTCTCCATGCCACCAATAGGGGTAGGTTCAAATTCAGCGGTTACAAAAACTTCGCCAGGGCCTTCAGTAGTATTTTCCGAGACGCCTGTGCCATTTGTAGTCGGGCCAAGGTTAGTACCGGCTTGCTGCCCGGTATTGATGGCTCCTTTTTCGTTACCCTCTATTGTTTTGTTGCTTACCTCTGCCTTGGATACCTGTACATCTGTAGGTGGGTTAGCCGCTTTAATATCTTCTACCGGTTTATATTCCTTGTATTCTATCGTTTTGTTTTTTAATTGCTGTGCGGGTTGTTCTTTTAATTGCTTGATGGGTTTTGTTATCTCCGGAATTATTTTAATAATTTTATTATCAATATCAATTTTTCGTTCGATAGGCGGGGGCGTATAGCCGGTCAACATATTGGCAATGGTCGGTACTGCAACCATGCATAGGAAACCACTCAGCGTGATGAGCATTGCCTTATTGGTATTCCTTGCATTATCCTTACGTAACTGGTAGGCGCCGTAAGCCTGGTTGCGGTTGGCAAAAACAAGGTTAAGCCATCCGCTTTTCATAATATCTAATTTTGATCCAAACATGGTTTTGAGTTTAATAGGTTAATAATCTGTTGGTTTCGCTTAGGGATTTGCAGGCTCTTTCAAGTATCGTTGTTAAAAGCGCTCCTCATTAATTTATCCGGCTTCATGGTTATGGATTTTTACAGTTAGGATGCATCTTAAAAGAGGATTTCCATAAGCGATAAAAAAAAATTACTTTGCTGCCTTAAATGATCTTTTTAAAAAGCGCCAATAAACCGGATCATACCGACGACGAACAACTGCTCCACCAATACCGCCAAACAGGCGATATGGCAGTACTTGCGCGCCTGTATGAAAAGTACATGCACCTGGTGTATGGGGTCTGCTTAAAATATTTGAAGGATGAAGAGCTAAGCAAAGATGCCGTAATGCAGATATTTGAGGAACTGGTGGTTAAAGTAAACCGGCACGAAATCAAATACTTTAAAAGCTGGTTATATATGCTGAGCCGTAATTTTTGTTTGATGGAACTGCGGTCGGGTAAAAAGATACAGGAGCAACCTTTGGATGAGTTTATGGAATTTGCCGAAGAAATGCATCCTGTTAATGTATACCGTGAAGACGATATGGCGGCACTGGAGCGTTGTAAACAAAAGCTGCCCAAACCGCAAAAAATATGTGTAGACTTGTTTTACACCGATGAACAATGTTATAAAGATATAGCTGCCCAAACCGGATATGCCATTAACGAAGTGAAAAGCAATATCCAGAATGGAAAACGAAATTTGAAGATCTGTTTAGAAAAGAACCGTGAGCATTAACCAACCCGATAGCGAACAAATACGCAAGTACCTTAACGGCGAACTTGATGCCCGCGCTATGCACCAACTGGAGCGGCAGGCACAAGACGATCCGTTTTTGGCAGAGGCGTTGGAAGGGTATGAGGCATCGGCATCGGATCAGCAAGCTAACTTTGCCGATCTGCGGGGCCGCTTGCACAACAGGGTTTCCGAAAAGAAAAAGCCCATATTGGTTTTGTGGCGCGTGCTGCCAATTGCCGCTACCTTGCTTATCGCGATAACGCTGGGTTGGCTATGGCTTTCGCCGAAAGGAGAGGAGCCTCAAAAGCAGCAGGCAACTATGTTGAAAAAACAACCCGACATAGCTAAAGGCCCAAGGCTTTCGCCTGCTATGTTGCCGAAGGATAGGCAACCCGGCTTATCAAAACCTTTAATAGCGGGTGATGCGTTACCTGATGTAGCGGAGAATTTGGTTGCCAACAGGGCATCGCATAGCTATACACGTTCATCGCGACGCCAACACATAGTAACTCAAAGGGTTGATGAACCAACCGGTAGTGCAGATGTGGTAGCAGTTGTGGAAGCACCCGTTGATGCAAGCAAAGCCGATATTACATCAATAGCCGTAACCCAATTCCAAAAAGAAAAAGTTGAAGGTAAAATAGCAGGTACAGTTACCGATGCTACGGGCCACGCTATACCCGGAGCACGCATTATTGTGAAAGGCTCAAATACCAAAGTGCTGGCTAATAGTAACGGCGAGTTCTTTTTACCAATAGAAGCCAATAAGGATTCGGTAACGGTACAAATGATGGGCTATGATACCAAAAAACTATTGGTGAACGGCACCGGTAAACTGGAAGTTAAACTGGATGAGGCAGCCAGTACGCTCACTGAAGTTGAAGTGACTCACAAAATGCGCCCGCCCGATATTCACGATGCGCAACCCCAACTCGGTTGGAAAGCTTACAAAGCGTATTTGAACGATAAAGCAGTACTGCCAACCGGAGAAACAGGTAAGGTAAAACTGAAGTTTTTGGTAGATACCCAGGGCCGCATCAGCAATATCCGTGTGATACGTGGCCGCAGCGATACCATGAACCGCAAAGCCATCGCATTGGTTGTTAACGGCCCGGAATGGTATGGCGACAGTGAATCGAAGCTAAAAGAAATCAAACTGAAGATCAAGTTCCATAAGACCACTACCGATCTATGAAATTGGTACTGAGCAAAACCATAAAGCACAGGCTGATAACCATTGCTGTTCTTTTTTTGCTGGCCCTGCTTTTAAGCATCATCGAAAACTTCCCAAACTTTATTGAAAGCTGGTATTCAGAAGGATTGTACCCGGTCATCTGTAACATATTACACCTGCTCTTTAATTTTATCCCGTTCAGCGTTGGCGATGTGTTTTATATCGTTCTCATTTTGTCAGGCTTAATTGCCATCGTACAACTCATCCGGTTTTTATTCATTAAAAAGTTCGAACAGTTCTTTAGTTATCTACTCAAAATAGTCGTGACAATCCAGGTTTTATACCTTGTGTTCTACCTTTTTTGGGGGTTGAATTACTACCGCCCGTCGGCAGCCAAAAGATTAGGTTTACAGGATACATCCTATACCATAAACGATATTGAAGCTGTTACCGCTAAACTGATAGATAGCGCTAACCTGTACCGGTCATACTTAACAAACAGCGACCTCAAAGTAACTAATGCTGTCATCTATCAAAATGGGGCAGAGGCTATTGCCGCTCTTTCAAAGCAATCGGTAAACTATGTGAGTTATCGCCCCAAGGCAAAATCAGCTATGCTTACCTGGGCCACAAATTACCTGCAAACGGCTGGTTATTACAACCCTTTTACAGGTGAATCTCAGGTAAACTATCAGATGCCTGTATTTATGCGCCCTGCAACCACCACGCATGAGTTAAGCCACCAAATGGGTTTTGGCGCCGAGGATGAGGCTGATTTTGTCGGCTTCTTGGCCGGGATATCATCGCGAAACAAATTGCTTAAATACTCAGCCTATTATTTAGGTGTGGATGAATTTATGCGCAGTATCCGCAGCCGTGATAACGTTAACTTTAAAGCTTTGAAAGCCTGTATATCTCCAGCCGTATTAAACGATTTTAAAACCGAGCGCCTCTACTGGCAAAGCTTTGAAGGGCGCACCGGTACCCTGAGCGGTATATTTTACGATCACTTTTTAAAGGCCAATAACCAACCACATGGCCTGCGCACCTATAACCGCATGATTAGATTAACGATGGCCTGGTACAAAAAAAATGAGCCTGCAATTTTGCAGACTCATTAATTCAAAAACCCATACAGTGTTTATATATTGGTGGCGCGGCTATCTGTTTGGTTGTCAATCGGCGGTGCATCTATTTCGTTTGCAAGCTCCTGTTCAACTGTTTCATTGTTTTCTGATTCCACAATAAAAATGGCATCAGCTTCCGGTTGTGATACCTCTTCGATAATGATCATATCAATGCTATCGGCATCGTTTTGCATAGTATTGTTCGGGTAGGTCAGCTCCATATAATCTTTAAACCTCAGTACATCTTTTCTCACCAGTTTTTCAAAGATAGGGTTAAGTAGTTTGGCTACTCCCATACCCACACCACCCGCAGGCGGCAGGTAACTTATCACTACCTTAACAATGGTATATTGCCCATCGGCAGCGTCTTCAAATTCAACTTTACCCGCATTATCAATGGTAGATCCGGGTACCGATTGCCAGCCTATCACATAACCATTCACATCATTCACAATCTCGGCTTCCCAGGTAATATTACCCAAGCCTCCCGGAACTTTAGCTTCCCAATGTGATCGGGTATCTGTAATGCTTTGGATATTATCCAGGTGTGTCATAAATAACGGCAGGTTTTCTAACTGTCGCCAAAAATCATAAACTTCCTGGCGTGGACGGTTCACCGTAAAGTTATACCTGATGTTTACGTTAACAGGCTCGGTACTTAACTTGCCCAATTTAGCGTAAGCATCGCAATGCCCGGTAATGCCCCTTTGTATTAAATAACCACCGGCAAATATTTTGATGGCGCTTGTAAAAGGATGCCTGAATAATTTGTACGCGCCCGAAAAGGTAAGTTTTGTACCTATCGCGACGGATGCAAAACGCTCCTGCCATGCTAAATTGATTGGCGGAGTAGTTTGCTCATTTGTATGTACTGGTTGGTGTAATGCCGTAGTTTCCATAATTTATTTGTTGATAATATATTAACCATTTAAACCACATAGAGTTTCATTATAATTAAATTATTTAATACAGGGTGTGTGTCGGCATCAGAATATAAGCAAAATCAAATAATAGCTTTTGCAATCTCAATTCTTCTCCTACATTTGCAGCGCTTTCGGTTCCTTTCGTTTCGGCGAGGGGATTAAAAGGGAATCCGGTGTAAATCCGGAGCTGTCCCGCAGCTGTAAGTCCGGCCAAAACCTTTAACAGGTAATGGTTTAGTTGAACTACAAAGTCACTGTCTGTAAAAAGGATGGGAAGACATCAACACAGGATGAGCCAGAATACCTGCCTTTAGCGTTATACAATTCTTGCTTTCGGGGATAGAAGCTTGAGTGTGAATGCCTTTTCGCAAAGTGTATTTCCATTCTGATTTTATTACTGTTTGCTGTTGGTTTAAATGCTATGCAAAAACTAATACTGCGGTACGTAAATTTGTTTTCATGCTTTATAAAAGCATGCTACATTTTACCTGCCTTTGTTTTTTTTATAAGCAGTCAACAATCGTTTGCCCAAACAGATACCGCTAAAAAGCTAAAAGAAGTTAAAATAAGCACCTCTGTTATTCCACAGGTACAAACGCTAGCACCATCACAACAAATTACCGCTAAAGATTTTATCCGCAACAGCGCCTACAATGTAGCCGATGCTATCCGAAATTTTGCAGGGGTAAATATTAAAGACTACGGCGGTATAGGCGGGCTAAAAACGGTATCGGTGCGTAGCCTTGGGGCCGATAATGTTGCCGTGCTGTACGATGGTGTACAACTGAACGATGCACAAAGCGGGCAGATAGACCTGGGCAAATTTAATCTCAATAACATTAGCTCAATAGCATTATACAATGCGCAACCGGCTGATGTATGCCAAACAGCCCGGGCGTTTTCGTCGGCCAGTGTGTTATCTGTAAAAACTGTTATCCCGGTATTAAGTATTACTAAACCGTATCAAATCACCGTAGGCCTAAAAGGTGGTTCATTTGGCTTGTTTAACCCATATATGCAATGGCAGCAACGGTTAAGCAACCGTTGGGCATTTATTATTAATGGCTCGGAAGAACTGGCAAACGGCCGCTACAAATATAAAGCAATAAATACCGGTGCGGATACCATTGCTACACGCCAGAACGACCAGGTGGATGCACAGCAATTTGATGCCGGTTTATTTTGGACAAAGAATGATAGCGCCAAATTTAGCCTTCGTCTTAATTACTATCATTCGGATAGGGGGCTGCCCGGGCCTAACATCATCAATGCTATTTTGCCCGACCAATACCTGCATAACCGCGATTACTTTATACAGGCGGGCTATGAGCATGCCGCATCAAACAGTTTTCAGGTTAAAATAAATACCCGTTTAACACAAAGCTATCTCAACTACTTCAATTCGCCTTATTTAAATGTAAAAGGCTACATTGATGAAAGCTATACCCAGCGCGAAATTTATCAGTCAGTAGTGGTTGCCTATCGGATAATGCGTAACTGGCAGGTTTCTTACGCCTCGGATGTTGATGTTTCTGATCTTAATTCGGACGTATATAGCTATGCCTTCCCTACAAGGTTGAGCCTTTTTAATGTATTGGCTACTGATGTAAGTATTGGTAAATTACATTTGCAGGCTAACTTGTTGAATACCTACATTAATGATGATGTACAGGTTGGCCCTGCAGCTGTATCCCGCTCAAAATTTACACCTACTATTATTGCATCAATACAACCATTCAAAACGACCGATTTTCAGCTGAGGGCATTTTACAAAGCTATTTACCGCAATCCAACCTTTGCAGAGCAATACTATTACGCTGTGGCGCCAAGATTGCTCAAGCCCGAGTATAACCGCCAGGTTAATTTAGGTGCCAGCTACAGTAAAACTAACCTGGGTTTGCTGGATTACATTACGCTTACCGCGGATGCTTATTACAATAACGTTCATGATAAGATCATATTTATACCTGCCCGTTCGCAAAGCACGCCATCGGCAATGAACCTGGGTACTGTTGATATCAAAGGTTTGGATATTAAC
This sequence comes from Mucilaginibacter rivuli, assembly GCF_019391655.1. Classification (GTDB taxonomy): domain Bacteria; phylum Bacteroidota; class Bacteroidia; order Sphingobacteriales; family Sphingobacteriaceae; genus Mucilaginibacter; species Mucilaginibacter rivuli. The sequence goes on from NZ_JAHXPQ010000002.1 coordinate 285,972, forward strand.
CTGAAAAGCAGGGCTAATATCGCATCACAATGTAAAGGACTATTATCAGTAAGCTATACTTACCAGCAAGCGCTGGATGTAACCAACCCAACCGACTCTTATTATTTACAGCAAATACCTTATGTGCCTGTACATACCCTGGCGCTAAACGCCGGGGCAGATTATCACGCTTTTAAACTGTATTACAACCAGGTGCTATCATCGGCCCGTTACCGCAGCAGTGATAACACTGCTGCTAATTATTTATCGAGTTACTCTGTTAGCGATCTTTCACTGGGGTGTCATTTTTTAATAAGACAAAACTCCATTAACACCTCTGTAGAGGTAAATAACCTTTTCGATAAAAACTACAACGTTATCAGTAATTATCCAATGCCGGGGCGTTCGTTCAGGCTAACATTTCAAATCACAATTTAAAAACAAGCAATATTTTATGAAAACTTCAAAAATCAGTTATTTAGTTATCGCGTTAGGTCTTATCGGCACGCTGGTATCTTGTAATAAAGATAAAACAGATGCGCCTGTTGATACCCCTACCGCGCAACGTGCAGGTATTTATGTTTTAAATGAAGGGCAGTTTCCGAGCGGTGCGGGTACTTTAACCTATTATGATTATACCTCGAAAGTATTAAGCGCGGATATTTTCGCTTCGGCAAACAGCAGGTCCTTAGGTACAACAGGTAATGATGCTAAAATATACGGTGCTAAAATGTATATCACGGTTGATGGTTCGGGTACGGTTGAGGTGGTAAATGCTAAAACTGCAAAAAGTATTAAAACACTTAGCTTTTTAAATGGTACCACATCGTTACACCCACGTAGCCTGGCGTTCTATAAAGCAAATGCCTTTGTTACAATTTATGATGGTACAGTGGCTGTTATTGATACCGCATCGTTAACGGTAAGCAAGTACATTACCGTGGGCCGCAACCCGGAACAAATGGGAGTAAGCAATGGCAAACTATACGTTGCTAATAGCGGTGGATTAAGTTCGCCCAATGTGGATAAAACAGTTTCGGTTATCGATCTGGCAACATTAACTGTTATAAAAACTATTACGGTTGGAGATAATCCTTATGCCATATCTGTTGACAGTTATGGTGATGTTTTTGTAAATGCTTACGGTGTTTATTTAGTATCAAACGCCAGTTTAACCATTATAAATAGCACTACCGATGTGGTTACATCTAAAACCGATTTCGGCCCTGGCCCTTTTTCTATAAGCGGCGATAACGCTTACTACCTGTCAACCAGTTATTCAACAGGTTCTGCCGTTACACAGGTATTAACCTATAATGTTAAAACCAAAACAAGCGGTACAACCAATTTTATTACTGATGGCACCAACTTTACAGCAGCGTATGCATTGGCAGCAGACGATCTTACGGGCGAAATATTTGTTACCGATGCAAAAAATTATAGCTCTAATGGTACCATATATGCTTTCGACAAAGCAGGTAAAAAAGAATACAGTCTTACAACAGGTGTTGATCCGGGCAAAGTTGTTTTTGTAAACAAGTAATTTTAACTTTAGGTATTAATGCCTATTTTTACAGTTTATATCAAACTATGTCACTAAAGAAAATCAATATTCGTAATAGCGTACTTGTTTTAATGATCGTGTTGGCTGCTGCTACACGCATGTTAAACGTAAGCAACATTGTAACCTGGGCCAATTTTACCCCTGTTGGTGCTGTGGCTTTATTTGGAGGCGCTTACTTTTCGGATAAATGGAAAGCTTACTTGGTGCCTTTAGCTGTTTTGCTGATAAGCGATCTGTTGATCAATTATTTTCAGTATAACCATGCCGGCCTTTATCAGGGCTGGTGGACAGTGTATATCAGTTTTGCTGTAATGGTGTTTATTGGTACGATAATTAAAAAAGTGAACGTACTGAATGTTGTTTTAGCTTCTGTAGTTGCAGTTGCCGCGCATTGGTTACTTACCGACATGACTTTTGGCAGCACCTTGTATGCTCCGGGCTTAACAGGGTACATGCAATCGTTAGCAGCGGCAATACCGTTCGAGATCAAAATGATTTACGGTAACCTGTTCTTTTGCGCTTTGTTATTCGGTAGTTTTGAATTAGCTAAAAGCAAGTACACCGTATTGCAAACAAACAAAGAACTCGCAGTTTAGCTGCAACTACCAATATTATTAGGAAGCGATGGGTTTACCCATCGCTTTTTTTATGCTTAATTTTATGGCTATGCAAGAACAGTATGCTAATCAGTTTCCCCTTCAGGGGGCGGAGGGGGCTCACATCGTTATACTAACAGGCGCCGGAATCAGCGCCGAGAGCGGCCTAAAAACCTTCCGCGACAGCGATGGTCTTTGGGAGGGGTACAATGTTGAAGATGTGGCCACACCTGAGGCCTGGTTTATCAACCCCGGGTTGGTGAAGGATTTTTATAACCAGCGCCGCAAAGCAGTTTTGGAAGCCGAACCTAATGCCGCGCATTACGCTTTAACCAAACTGGAACAGAAATACAAGGTAACCATCATCACCCAAAATATAGATGATCTGCACGAACGGGCAGGTTCAACTAATGTTGTGCATTTACATGGGATAATTACACGGTCGCAAAGCAGCAAAAGGCCCTCGCTTACTTATCCCATTAATGGTTGGGAACTTAAAATGGGTGAGAAATGTAAATTAGGCTCGCAGTTGCGCCCGCATGTAGTTTGGTTTGGCGAGGCTGTTCCCATGATAGAAACAGCTGTGGATATTTGCAAAAATGCTGATATCTTAATTTTGATAGGATCTTCTCTTGCCGTGTATCCGGCATCGGGCCTCATCAATTATGTACCAAATGATGCTCCCAAATACATCATCGATCCTAAAATACCACCGGTTAGCGGGGTTAGCCATCTCATCAAAATTGAAGAGAAGGCAACTATTGGCGTACCAATGCTGGTAGCCGGGTTGATGAATAGTTAGCAAGCATTTTATTACTTTCGCATAAATCGGATTTTTAAACGTTTGCATAATATGTTATTGAAACGACTATTTTCTGCTGTCTTGTTTTTATCTTTCTTTTCGGGTGCTTTCGCACAATCAAAAACAGTAAACCTGTTATCAATACAACAATTGAATAAACGGATGAGCAACCCGGATACAGTGTATATTGTAAACTTTTGGGCAACATGGTGCGGGCCATGTGTAAAAGAGCTGCCAAATTTTGACCAGTTACAAACCACTTATAAAAAGCAACCTGTAAAGGTATTGTTGGTTAGTATGGATTTCAAATCTAAACTGGGCGAAGTAAAAACCTTCACTAAAACCCGTAAATTAGTATCAGATGTTTTTTTAGCTGATAAAACTAATGAGCAGTCTTTTATTGATGGTATTGACAAAAGCTGGAGTGGCGCCTTGCCAGGAACACTTGTTGTGAATAATAAAAAGCACATCCGTAAGTTTTACGAGCAGGAGTTTACATATAATGAATTAAACAAATTATATCAAACCAATAAATAATTATCATGAAAAAGTTCCTTGCTGTATTAATGATTGCTGTTACAGGGCTGGTAGCCTTTACAGCCGACACCCCTGGTTATAAAGTTGGCGATATTGCCACAGACTTTAAGCTGAAAAGCGTAGATGGTAAAATGGTATCGCTGGCTAATTACACATCGGCAAAAGGGTACATTGTGGTATTCACATGCAACCATTGCCCTTATGCAAAAGCTTACGAAAGCCGTATTATAGCGCTCGATAAAATGTACGCTTCAAAAGGTTATCCTGTTATCGCCATCAGCCCTAATGACCCTGTTAGCGAACCTGCTGATTCATTTGATAACATGAAAAAGCTCGCTGCTGAAAAGAAATACACTTTTCCGTACACCATTGACGAAACGCAAAATATTACCCGCGCCTATGGTGCTAAAGCCACGCCGCATGTATTTGTGCTGCAAAAAACAGACAAGGGCAACGTGGTTAAATACATTGGCGCTATTGATGATGATACCGAAAATGTAAACCCTAACCATACCAAATATGTTGAGAACGCAGTAAATGCGTTGATAGGTGGTAAGACTGTAGAAACCACTACAACCAAAGCCATTGGCTGCTCCATTAAATGGAAAAAAGGAGCGTGATATTAAATGTGCAAATGTGCAGATGTGCAAATTGATAATAAAAAGCGCAAACCGATTTATCGGTTTGCGCTTTTTTGACTTTTGACTTATACTTTCACTTCAGTAACCTTAGTCACTTCAATAGTTTCGCCGGTAATTTTACCTTCAATAGTCACATTTTTACCTGCATATTTTACAACTGCTTTTTGATTTGATATTTTGTAAACTTTATCGCCTACAACCAATACGGCTTTTGCTCCGCTTTTAATACATTTTTGGGCACAGGTAACACGGTTAGTGCTGTTGCACATGCTTTTCTCGCTACCCGCGCACATCGAGTCGTCAATATAGCCGGTTAATTTACCGCCGGTTAAATTTGCCGCTGCAAAGGATGCAGTCATGGACACGGCCATAACAAATAGTAATAAAAACTTTTTCATTGTTTTAATGTGGTTTTAGTTAATTGATAATCAAATATAAACAAATCGGCAAAACGAGAAAATGTCTTCAAACGGAAATCTCCTGCTCTTCTTTATTTTTTAACAACCTGGCTAATGTAGAAGCTTTAGGGTAATACTTGTTTTGTGTCCTTTTTAAAATAATGGCCTGCAGCATTATAATGTATGGTACCCACTGTTGTAACCCCAAAAAGTTAAAGGCTATCAATATGGCAAATGCTGCCGGGATAATAAATACATTTAACCTGTGTACCTTCCATTTCAAAGTATCCTCAACCTCCGCGGGTAAAAAGCACAACCTGTTTTTATGTTTAACCAGGTATTGTACAATTAATGTCTGTATCAAAGTGGCTCCCAATATAATGGTGACATAAATATCAAAGCTCCAGTAATTACCCGGCGAGAGTGAACTTGTAATTGCCGAAACAGCAAAAGGGAATAACGATATGATAAATAAAAATACCAGGTTAAGTACCACCAAGGGCACATCATAATCCCGCAAGGTTTTAAAAATTTTAAGGTGCCGCAGCCAAAAGGCGCTCACCAGGCCAAAACTAATGGCGTAAGCTATAAACTTTGGCGCAAGTTCTATCATTAACTTGTGCACCTCTTCTGTCGCGGCATGTCTGAGGCCTTCAGGAAATTTTAACTCTAACACCATAATGGTGATAACGATGGCAAAAACCGCATCGCTAAAAAGAATAACACGCTCTAATTCAAATTCGTGTTTAAGTTCTTTGTCTTGCATGTGCTTGATAATGTTGATTTTTTACTAATTTACATTTTCTAATCAGAATACTGTTATGCGGTTAAAAATTGGTTTTTTATGGTGTTTGCTGTTGCCCGTGTTTGCCTTTGCGCAGAGATTATCTAAAACCGATATTGCCCGTTGCGAGGCTGAAGCAAAAAGTGTAACCATCATTCGCGATAACTGGGGCGTACCACATATTTATGCCAAAACCGATGCCGCTGTTGTTTTTGGCCTGCTTTACAGCGAGTGTGAAGATAACTTTAAAGGTGTTGAGCGTAATTACCTTAATGTATTGGGCCGTACCGCCGAGGCTGATGGCGAAAGTGCTGTTTATAACGATCTGCTGATGCGCCTTGCCGAAGACACTACTGATGCTATAAAAGATTACCAGGTTTGCCAGCCTTATTTCAAAAATCTGTTGAATGCTTTCGCGGATGGGGTGAACTATTACCTGTATAAGCACCCTGATGTTAAACCCGAAGTTTTGACTTATTTTAAGCCCTGGTATGCGCTTATGTTTACCGATGGTAGCGTAGGGGCAACCATAACGGGCGGTGCCACGGTAGGCGATGTAGAACGGTTTTACGGCAAGGATAAACTATCAGGATACCGTTATAAACCCAACGATGATTTGATAGAGACCGGCTCGAACGGGTTTGCTATCGCGCCATCAAAATCGGCAACAGGGGCCGCGATGTTGTACATTAATCCGCATGTGCCTTTTTACTTCCGCTCGGAAGTGGAGCTAAACAGCGAGGAGGGCTTACACACCTACGGTGCGGTAACCTGGGGGCAATTCTTCGTTTACCAGGGCTTTAATGAGCATTGTGGTTGGATGCATACCACAAGCAATGCAGATGTTGCCGATCTGTATGCCGAAGCCATAAGCAAAAGCGGCAACGATTGGACCTATCTGTACAACAACCAGCAGAGGCCCGTCACATCAAAAAAGGAGATAGTTAAGTATATAAAGAACGGCCAAATACAGCAATATACCTTTACTACATATTATACGCACCATGGCCCGGTAATGGGCAGCCGAGATGGTAAATGGTTGACCTTGAAAGCTAACAATCGTTCATTACCCGCGCTGGTAGAATCATGGCAGATAACCAAAGCCAAAACATTTGATGAGTACAAAGCGGCAATGAGCCTGGTATCAAACGCTACCAATAACACGGTTTATGCTGATGATAAAGGCAATACAGCACTATGGTATGGCAACTTTGTACCCAAACGTGACCCCAAAATCGATTGGACCTTACCTGTTGACGGTACAACCCCCGCAACAGAATGGCAGGGTATCCATAAATTGGATGAGATCGTTCACGTTTACGATCCTGAATCGGGCTTTATCCAAAACTGTAATGCTACTCCTTATGCCGCGGCAGGTAAGAGTAGTCCTGATAGAAACCAGTACCCGGCCTACATGGCGCCTGATGGGCAAAATTTTAGAGGCGTAGCCGCCATAGGCTTGTTAAAAGAAGCAAAGAAACTTACACTGGACAGCCTGATAGCCAAAGGATATGATAAGCATTTAGCAGCTTTTGATGTGATGCTGCCACCCCTGTTTACTGTTTATGAGCAAAGCGATGATAAATTTAAAGACGACTACGCCGACCTTTTTAAAGAATTACAGGCATGGGATAAGCGGGCGTCAACAACATCGGTAGTTACCACTTTGGCGGTACTATGGGGCAACGCCATGATGGCAGAACAATTACCACGTGCTAAAACGGTTGAAGAAGGTACCTATGCTACCGACCGTATTGCCGCTATGGCTAAAAATACCAATTTAAAAACGCAATTAAATTACCTGCTAAAAGTGGTGAAAGAGCTGGAAAACAAATATGGCACATGGCGCGTACCATGGGGCAATATTAACCGCTACCAACGCCCCGCCGATGGTGTGTTTGATGATAAGAAACCAAGTATGCCGGTAGGGCAGGTATCATCGGCCTTCGGGCAATTGCCGTCTTACGTAAGTAAGCAAATGCCGGGTACCGAAAAGCGTTACGGTTACTCGGGCAACAGCTTTGTTGCCGCGGTTGAGTTTGGTAAACGGATAAAAGCAAAATCCATCATCACAGGGGGGCAGTCGTTCGATCCGGCATCTAAAAACTACACCGACCAGGCAAAGATGTATATAGATGGGCAGTTTAAAGATGTGCTGTTTTATAAGGAAGATGTATTAAAGCATGCGGAGCGTACCTATCATCCGGGAGAGTAACGCCATTCCAATTATTAACATCAGTTAAAAATGGTTAGGTTTATGTAACCTAAATTCTTTTCATGAAAAAAATACTCCTGTTTGCTGTTTTAGTATTTGCAGTAATATTTCAATCGGCGGCGCAACTTAAAATAGATACAAGAGATACCGTAACGGCTCATCGCCAGAAAAGAAAATTTATACCGCCCGAAAAGATCATTATCCCGGCAAGTATTGATACCAGTAAGCGATACGCGAATTTTGTTAAGTACATAAAAATAGATTACAACGCTTCAATAAATAGCGGGTTTTATCCGATTGGCTTAAGTGGTGTTACCATTAAATTTGCCGAAAATGGCCTTAACCTAAAAAGTAAAGAGCTATCCCAACTCAATCCCTTTGGGCCTAAAAGTTTCCCGCTTTCTTATTCGGTGATCTACCACGACAGGATTATTACCCTGTTTGAGCCGGGTATGTTTATGTGCTTGCAGGTGGCCAACCTGAAGCGCGATACAGTTTTCGAGAAGATGTTAAACACGCAGCGCTTTAATTATCATTGGCTTGTTAATGGTAAATTACTTGCTGTATATAAAAATGACTACTACGAGTTTAATAACAACAAATGGATAAAATATAATAAGCATTTCCCCTTACTGGGCAGGCCCAAATTGTTTGAAGACGACAAATACATTTGCTATGCCGATTGCCGGGGCGAATTTGGCGGCAATGTGTACTTTTGCAATAAACAAACAGATAAAACCTATTTTACTAAAGCCACATGTGCGGTTACCGTTTACAAGGATAATGGCAAGTATAAAGTACTTTCTACTCTGGGGCACATAGTGGGCTCTGCTAACCTGGTTGAAATTGCCGACCCTGATAAACTACCCCTAAAACAATACCCTTTACCCCAGGTAAATAGTACTGACGAAGTAAAAAAAGTGTTTTCTTATTCCGGCGTTCAGTTGTTTTCAACTTTTAAATTAAAGGAGCAACAGTATTTTATTACCAACTGGCAAAACTTTACGTTTTTGGCAACTTTTGCTAATAACGTACTAACCATAGCAGATCCCCTGCTCGATAAAAACGTGTACATGCATAACGTAATAACAAATACCTTTGGCGATACAGTATTAACAACCTATAGCTATTACGGCGAATCGGGTGAATTTGAACATGGGATTATCGTAATAAATAGCGGATGTTTTACCCGGATAAAATGGAATTAACTTAATTGCCAAAAGCTAAGCGGCTTCCCATAATGTCGTCAATTATCGCACCGCCGCTCCAAACCAAATTACCCGATACAATGGTATGTTGAATAGCTGATTGGAAAACCTGCCCTTCAAACGGGCTCCATCTAGATTTGTATAGTATATTTTGTTTGTTTACCGCCCAGGGCGAGTTAAGGTTAACCAAAACCATATCGGCCCAATAACCTTCGCGGATATAGCCACGTTTTTCTATATTGAAACAAATGGCTGGGTTATGCGCGGTTTTTTCTGCGATCTGTTCTAAACTCATCTTGCCTTGGTGGTACATTTCGAGCAGGGCGGGGAGGGCATGCTGCACCAATGGCCCACCGGATGGGGCATCTAAGTATGATTTTGCTTTTTCTTCAATAGTGTGCGGGGCATGGTCCGTCGCGATGATATCGATACGGCCATCCAGTACGGCTTTAAAAATACCATCCCGGTCTTGGGCGGTTTTAACGGCAGGGTTCCATTTTATCAGGTTGCCTTTGGTTGCGTAATCCGCATCGCTAAACCACAGGTGGTGTACACAGGCTTCGGCAGTTATCTTTTTATCCTTTAGCGGGATAGTATTATCAAACAAATGTGTTTCACGCTCGGTCGAGATATGCAAAATATGCAGGCGGGTACCGTTTTTCTTAGCCAGTTCCACCGCCATGCTCGATGATAGGTAGCAGGCTTCGGCGCTACGTATGATGGGATGCATTTCAATACCGATGTTATCACCCATCAACTCTTTGTAATGCGCCATATTGCTTTTTATGGTTGCTTCATCCTCGCAATGCGTTGCGATAAGCATAGGGCACTGCGCAAACAGTTGTTCCAAAGTATCGCGGTTATCTACCAGCATATTCCCGGTTGATGATCCCATAAAAACCTTTATCCCGCAAACATTGGCGGCATCGGTACGTAAAACCTCGTCCAGGTTATCATTACTGGCACCCATAAAAAATGAGTAGTTAGCCAGCGATGTTTTAGCCGCGATATCATATTTATCGGCAAGCAAAGCTTGTGTAAGCGTATTGGGTACAGTATTGGGCATTTCCATAAAAGAAGTGATCCCACCCGCCACCGCCGCCCGCGATTCGGTAAAAATATTGGCCTTGTGCGTTAAACCCGGCTCACGGAAATGTACCTGGTCGTCAATCATGCCCGGCAACAGGTGCAGGCCTTCGGCATTGATTACTTTATCGGCAGCCTGGTTAATGCTGCTGTCTATCCGTTCTATCAAACCATCTTTTACAAATACATCGGCTACAAATTGTTTGCCCTCGTTAACTATAGTGGCTTGTTTTATTAAGATGGTCATGGGTATAAATATGGATGTTGTTTTGGTTGTGAATTGCCATTTTCATAATGTATTTATCGAAAATGGGTATTACTCTTGGGTAAACTTGGGTATTTTTAACTGGTTTTCAGGTGCTTATTGTCAATTTTGTAATTTATCTAATAAGTGCGCCAATGGAGCGACATGGGTAAAAATGGGTATTCCACACTTGGCGCTCGCCGTTGTTACCAATAACAGTGTAGGCGGGTAAAAATAGGTATCCACCATGTCATTGCGATCGATAGCGTGGCAATCACTGAGACAGGTAGCACGCATGTTTAGTTTGCCATCTTTCTCAGTGATTGCTTCGTTCCTCGCAATGACAAAGTTGGTTAAAAGCATGGGTGAATATGGATATTTTAACATTTTGATAAGCGCTTCTTTCCTTCGTTTTATCCAATACAAAAATACGAAATTTTGGCCTGATATATGACGTTTTAACGTTGTAAAATAGGTATTCCATAATTAAATATATTCTATATTTACTTTCCAAATATAACATCATTGTGAAAATGACCGTCCTTATCGCATTTATTTTATTCCGCCTTAATTCCTTTGGTCAAACATATTCACAAAACGATTTTATTCAAGTGCCGATTCCTGTAAATAAAAGTACGGAATGGTATGATTATAACAGATCTGTTTTAAGTTTTGTTAAAGTATCATTACAAAAGGGAAAACTTCAGCTATCAAAAGATACGGGAAATAGATCTTACACAAAGTATAAACTACCACATGGCGAACTTGTGGCATTGAACCTTGGAGAATGGGGTGGTGGGTTATATTATCAGCCTGATAGTAATAGGAGCGAAACAACATTTAATGTCAATGGAAAAGAGGGCTTTGTAAAGGATAAGATATCAGACTATATGAGGTTTGTTGCCCCAAATACTCTTGCCCCAAAAGGAGAGTTTTTACGAATAAAAGCAGGGAATATCAATAATGTATTTGCCTTCAAGGGGGAGTTGTATTTTACTGAGGGTTTGGCACACATGGGTATTAACAAAGGTGCGATCTACAAACTGGAACACCACGATACAGTTTTCAATGTTATCAAAATGCTTGATTTCGATGATGCTATTCGTACTATAGCTGTTTACAAAGATGATATATGTATTGCCACATTTAAACGCTTTTATGTGGTCAGAAACTTTCAAAAAGAATTGATTTTGGATAATCTATTTTGGTATGGCTTTAATCCTCGCTCAATTGCTATAAAGGACGAACAGCATATCTATGTAGGCATGAAGGGGTTTTATGCTGATATTGATGCCATAAAAAAAGAAATGACACTATTTAGGCTTAAGTAGTAGCTACACCACTTCTTTATTCAAAATTCAACATCCATCATTCGATATTCAAACAAGCTATCCTGTTTCCTGATTCTAAATTCTTGACTCTCTTTAAAAACCTTACCTTTGCCGCTATGTCTGTAACCTTCGAAGATTTTGGCTTTAACCGGCAAATACTGAATGCTATTGCCGATGCCGGGTATACCGAAGCTACGCCCATACAACAAAAAGCCATTCCGCCGATAATGAACGGCCAGGATGTAATGGGTATTGCACAAACAGGTACAGGTAAAACCGCTGCTTACATGCTGCCCATTATTATGAAGCTCAAATATGCTCAGGGTAATGATATGCGTGCCCTTGTGGTTGCCCCAACCCGCGAACTGGCTTTACAAATAGAAGAAAATGCCCGCGAGTTTTCAAAATATACCGACCTGCGTATTGTTTGCCTTTACGGCGGATTAGGGCCAAAAACACAAAAGGAACTGATAGATAAAGGTGTTGATATTATTGTTGCAACCCCGGGCCGTTTAATGGATGTTTACCTTGCGGGACACATTGTGACCAAAATGCTGCAGGTATTTGTATTGGACGAGGCCGATAAGATGATGGATATGGGCTTTATGCCACAGATCAACCGGATATTGGAAGTTGTTCCGCGCAAGCGCCAAAACCTGTTGTTTTCGGCTACCATGTCGGATAAGATCAATGAGCTGTCGTCAAACTTTTTGGAGTTTCCAACTACCATTGAAGCTACACCACCGGCCACACCTGCCCAAACGGTAAACCAGCGTTTATATATGGTGCCGAACGTAAAAACCAAGATCAATACACTCAAATACCTGCTGGATCAGCCCGAGGATATTAAGAAGCTCATTGTTTTTTGCAAGACCCGCTATGCGGCTGAAGATGTGTATAAATTTTTGCTGCGCAAATTTGGGGAGAAGGAGGTGAGAGTACTGCACGCTAACAAGGGTCAAAACACACGTATAAACTCTATCAACGCGTTTAAAAACGACGAAGTGAAGATATTAGTAGCTACTGACGTAGCGTCGCGTGGTATCGATGTGAGCGATGTGAGCCATGTAATTAACTTTGATGTACCTGTGGTTTATGAAGATTATGTGCACCGTATAGGCCGCACAGGCCGTGCTTTTCAAAGCGGCGAGGCCATTACTTTTTGTGCCCCTAACGAAGAATATTACATTCGCAAGATAGAAAAACTCATCAGGCAACAGATACCTGTACTATCTTTGCCCGCCGATGTTTATGTTGACGAAACGCCTTACCAGGAGCGCCAGGATCAGAACAGGGAGATAGATGATCAGAAACGTAAGGATGACCCTACATTTAAGGGGGCTTTCCACGAAAAGAAGACCATGAACCAGCGCAAAAAGTTTGACGCAGGCAGGGCCAAAGCTGATCCCGCGAAAGCAGCACGTAATAACAGGCCCGGCAAAAAAGCCGCCGCCCAAAAAGAAAACAGAAGAAGACGAGGATAGCAGTAATGAAGTTTAGAATTACCCCGCTCAATATTGCAACGGCATTGCTGCTGGTTTTATCCGCTTACGTTTTTATTTATGGCATTCAAATACCCAATAGCCCTTTTCAGCATTGGAAGGGTACAATTACAATTATATTTTTATTCTTCGCCATTGTTGTATTCTACCTGGATATGATGCTGCGCAATTTTTTTCCCGAAACCAAAAAACTATGGCTGGTGGAGTTGAGCTTTATTGCCTTAACTGCCGTAATACTTTTATTGGTTAAATAACCCGCAAACTTTACAATGAAAAAAGCAGAGATCAAACTCACTATCGAACTTGACGATAAAAATGTTCCGGAAAATATCCTTTGGGAATCAACCGATTCGCAAAACAAAGAAGCCGTACCCGTAAAATCAATGATGCTGGCCCTGTGGGATCACAACTACAAAAACTCGTTACGTATAGACCTTTGGACAAAAGATATGCCTGTTGACGAGATGAAACGTTTTTTTTACGAAACCCTGCAAACCATGGGCGACAGCTTTTTACGCGCCACCGGCGAAACCAATATTGTTGAAGACCTGCGCGATTACTGCGCCCACTTTGCTGATAAAATGGAAATAAAACAATAAATTTGGCTCATGCGCATTAGTTCATTTATTACATTTTTGGGCTTTGTATTTATTATAGCGGGCTGTTATTGCCCGCTGTTACGCCCGTTTCATTTATTCAACTATAACCTGTTCGATTTAAGCAAACCTTACGGGATCGTTGTTTTATTAATGGCCGTAGTTGGTATATTGGGTGTGGCTTTAAAACAACGTGCTTTAACAAAAACAGCATCTATCACCAGCTTATTGCTTATCGCGTTAATATTCGGTGCTGCCATTTTTAAAGTGAATACCAGTTTTAGCTTTTTACCATTTAAGGGATTGGCTAATGCGCTAAGCCATGCCATTAAGTACAAATACGGCTGGTATATTTTATTTGCAGGCGCGTTTCTTTCGGTAGGTGGCGCTATTGCCGATAGGCCGGTAAAACACCAGGTAAAGGCAACAGCGGTTTAGAAAAGCTTGGTTTGGCCAATACCCAGTACTTTGGCCTCATGTTCTAATAGCCATTGTTTGCGCCAAAGGCCACCTGCATACCCGGTAAGTGTACCGTTTGATCCTATTACCCGGTGGCAGGGTACCACTATCCATAAATGATTTTTGCCATTGCTTGCCGCTATGGCGCGAATGGCCAAGGGGTTATTCATAATGTTTGCCTGCTGTGCGTATGTTATTGTTTTGCCGTACCCAATATTGAGTAAGGTTTTCCACACTTCCTGCTGGAAATCGCTGCCTTGCTGCTTGATATTCAGGTCGAACGTTTTTCGTTCTCCTGCAAAGTATTCATCTAGTTGTTGGGTGGCTTGTTGTAGTAGGGGAGTTGGCTCCTGCTCAATTTCCTGCGGGTTATCTAAAATGGATATGCTGCTTATAGCCCCGTCAGTTTCGGTAATACGGCATATCCCCACAGGTGTGTTATGGTAAATTTGAGGCATATCACTAAGATAGCAATATTTTACCTTTCAAATAGCTTAACTTGCCAACAGTTCGCGCAATTGCTCTTCTATCTCCAGGTCTATTTTCGATTTAAGTACCGAGCCACATTTAGTACAGCAGGTTTGAGACATTAGCGATTTCTCTAACGATATAAAAGTTATCGCAGTTGTATTATATTTATATATGGAGTTTGAACACTTTGCGTTCAAGCAGTAGCAGGCAATATAGTCTTCTATCGTTTTCATCGTAGTACTTATTTATAATATCATAAACAACAACTATACCATTAATTAAACCTGTGGCTTCAGCTTTTATAAAAACGTATATTTGCGCTTCATGGATTTAATAAATCAAACAAAACATTTATTAAAAAAGGAGATCGTGCTGGAGTGGCGGTCTAAGTATGCATTTAACGGCGTATTGCTTTATATCGTATCAACAGTATTTGTTTGTTACATGGCTTTTAACCTTAATCCGGGTTTTAGCCAGGCCATCGGCTATGGCATAGTTTGGAATATCCTGTTTTGGATAATTATACTATTTGCCGCTGTAAATGCCATAGCCAAGAGCTTTTTGCAGGAAAGCAAAGGGCGGTTGTTGTATTATTATACTATAGCAAGCCCGCATGCCATCATTTTGTCAAAAATTATTTACAATATTTTGCTGATGACGCTGCTATGTGTTTTGGCTTTAATTATATACAGTTTGTTTTTTAAAAACCCTGTTCAGGATCATCTTTATTACTTCATCACTGTACTTTTGGGGAGCTTTAGCTTTTCAACCGTATTTACCATGATATCGGCTATAGCCTCAAAAGCAGGCAATAACGGTACATTGATGGCTATTTTGAGCTTCCCGGTTATTATACCGGTTATATTGGTACTAATAAAAATGAGCAAGCGCGCTATGGATGGTTTAGATCGTAGCCTTAATTACCAGGATATGGGGGCACTGCTGGCTATTAATATCATTGTGGTTGCTACATCGTTGTTATTATTCCCCTATTTGTGGCGCGATTAACACTTAATTGTTACTTAACTTAAATACTAAACGGCACTTTTTACTGTTACTTTTATCCATGCGCTTTTTACATTGCCTTCTACTGGTTTTTATATTGCCTACGCTGGCTTTTGCACAAACCGTTAACATCACCGGTAAGGTAACCAGCACTGATATTGGCGGCCCGTTAGTGAAGGCGAGCGTGTTTTTAACAAACTCTACCTTTGGCACATCAACAGCCGCCAATGGCTCTTTTACCTTATACGATGTAAAGCCCGGTCAATATGAGATTGTTGTTACTTTTGTGGGGTACGAAAGCTATCACCAAACAATACTTGTAGGCGCTAAACCTATCAATCTTAACATTGAGATGCACCTTAAAAACAATAACCTGGAAACGGTTAATATTGTAAGGCACCCCTTCTCGCCCGAAAATTTTAAAATGTTTACCAAGTACTTTTTAGGTACATCGGATAATGCTAAAAAGTGTAAAATACTTAATCCAACAGATATTGATCTGTATTATCATCCATACGAGAAAAGTTTAGTAGGCCGTGCCGACGAGTTTATCATTATTGAAAACAAAAGTTTGGGTTACCGCATAAAATACCTGTTGGGAGGTTTTAAGTTTGATGATATTAACCAGATCATATCATACGGTGGGCAATACCAGTTTGAAGATCTTAAGGGGAGCAAAAAACAGGTAGCCGCCTGGAAAAAAAAGCGAGAAGATGCATTTTACGGCTCAAGCATGCATTTTTACCGCTCTTTACTTGGGAATAACCTGGATAGTGCGGGCTTTGTTATTTACCAGTTAATAAGAAAACCAAATACAGAACGCCCGCCGCAGGTGGTCATTGTAAAAAACATCGACAAGTTTATTGCGCAGAACAATATAGATTCGGCAAACCATTGGAAAGAGTTGTATAACCTGAACCGGTATCACGAAACATTGATCAAACAGCCACTATCGGCAAATGATATTTTTAGAAAGACAGACCAACCGGGCGTATTTGGTATAACCTTTCCTGATTGCCTTTACGTAGTTTATAAACGTAAGTTTGATAATGATGGGAAAAGTATGGTTTACAGACCTTTGAATATGCCTAACTATGCATCTACCATAATTACCCTGTACCAGCCCTATGCTTTTTTTGATACCAATGGTGTTATTGTTTCAAACAAAGCCACACTGTACGAAGGTGCCTGGAGCCATGATAATATTGCCGACCTGCTGCCGGTTGATTACGCGCCGGGAGATAAGAAATAACTAATCAGAAGCAAGAATCAAGGGACAGGAAGCAAGACAGAACTGCATATGAGATTTCTTGATTCTTGACTCTCGATTCTTGGCTCTTTTAAATACATTTGCATCCTGAACGCATAATGATCATATGAAGTTTATTTACCAAACATGGTGGAAGGTTTTAGCGGTTGTACTGGTGTTTTACACCATGATATCGGGTTTTTTGTTCGATGTACCAACACTGCCCATACTGCATGAAACCATACGTAACCTGTATTTTCACGTACCCATGTGGATGGCCATGTTAACCGTATTGGTAATATCTGTTTTTTACAGCATTATGTACCTCAATACAGGTAAAGAAGAATACGACCTTGCCGCTGTTGAGTGCGTTAATACAGGCATCATGTTTTTCGCTTTGGGATTGGTAACCGGCATGATGTGGGCCAAATACACCTGGGGCGAGTACTGGAGCGGCGATCCAAAACAAAACAGCGCTGCCATTGCATTTTTATTGTATTGCGCTTATCTGGTGCTGCGTAACTCCATGGATGAAGAACAAAAGCGCGCCAAAATATCTGCCATCTACAATATTTTCGCTTTTCCGATAATGCTGGTGCTGATATTTGTATTACCGCGCTTGACTGATTCATTGCATCCCGGTAACGGTGGTAACCCGGCCTTTGGTAAGTACGACCTGGTAACCAGCATGCGTGTGGTACTATATCCCGCATTTATTGGCTGGAGCCTGATAGGTATCTGGATAGCCACCCTTCGCTACCGTATCCGTTTAATTGAATATAAAAAGAACGCTATAAACTAATGAAAAAGATATTCTGTTTACTTGTTTTTCTGTTTACATACACCGCGATCTTTGCACAGGCTGATGTTGAAATGGCAGATACCATGCGCAGTTCGGGTAAAATATACGTGGTGATAACAACTATCGCTATTGTTTTTGTTGGTTTGGCTATTTTCCTGTTCGCTATTGAGCGCCGTGTAAAGAAACTTGAAGATCAAAACAAGCCTTGAAATTGTAAAAATTGTAATTTCAACCTCATTTTAAGCCTGTTTTTTACATTATTTTAAAATTGTACTAACAAGGCTATTGGTTCAAAAAATAACGCTATCTTGTTTAAACATTGATTTAAGCTAATCGTTGATGCTTTACCCCCGATAGCATCAAAGTATTGATTTGCACAATTGATATAAATTCATTCACCTTTGCAGGAACATTACTGAACTCATTAATTTATTCAATACCAATTTTATGTCTAACAGTAGCATTATTGCTGAAGAAGAAACCCATTTTTTCGGGGATGTATGTAAAAATTTCGACTATGCGGCCCAGTTTACCAACCACGAGGCCGGCCTGCTCGATCAGATAAAATCATGTAACAGTGTATACCGTTTTCGTTTCCCCATAAGGAAAGGAAACCACTTTGAGGTGATTGATGCATGGCGCATTGAGCACTCGCAGCACCAAAGCCCAACCAAGGGAGGTATCCGCTACAGCGAGATGGTAAACGAAGACGAAGTGATGGCACTTTCGGCCCTCATGACCTACAAATGCGCTATTGTAAACGTACCATTTGGTGGTGCAAAAGGCGGCATCAAAATTAACCCTAAAAACTATACTGTTGCCGAGTTGGAAAACATTACCCGCCGTTATACAGTAGAGTTGATCAAAAAGAATTTTATTGGCCCCAGCATTGACGTACCTGCACCTGATTATGGTTCGGGCGAACGCGAAATGAGCTGGATAGCCGATACCTATGCAACCATGAATCCTGGCCAGTTAGATGCTATGGGTTGTGTTACCGGCAAGCCGTTAGCGCTGCATGGTATTGCCGGCCGCCGTGAAGCAACAGGCCGCGGAGTAGCTATTGCCACCCGCGAGTGTGTTAATGTAGCCGAAGACATGGAAAAACTTGGCCTTACGCCAGGCCTGGCAGGTAAAAAAGTTATTGTACAAGGTTTAGGTAACGTGGGTTACCACTCGGCTAAATTTTTAGCGGAGTTTGGCGCTACCATAGTTGGCCTTTGCGAGTTTGAAGGCGCTGTTTACAACGAAAACGGCCTCGATGTTGATTCGGTATTTGTACACCGCAAACAAACAGGGTCAATATTAGGTTATCCGGGCGCTAAAGAGTTTAAAAACTCGATGGAAGGTTTAGAACAACCCTGCGATATTTTGATACCGGCCGCTTTAGAGAACCAGATAACCCAAGAAAACGCAGCGAGGATACAAGCGAAAATTATTTGCGAAGGTGCCAACGGCCCAACTACCCCCGAAGCTGAAGCAATATTTTATGCTAAGGGTGGTATTATTATACCCGATATGTATGCCAATGCGGGCGGTGTAACGGTATCTTACTTTGAGTGGTTAAAAAACCTGTCGCACGTGGCATTTGGCCGTATGAGCCGCAGGTTTGAAGAAAACTCGAACCAAAATCTGGTAAACATGGTTGAAGGCATTACGGGTATGTCGTTATCACCAACACAGCGTTCCACCATTATTAAAGGTGCGTCTGAGCTTGAATTGGTAAACTCCGGTTTGGAAGATACCATGATACGCTCGTACCACGAGATACGCGAAACATGGAAAAACAATCCTAAAATTGATACCATGCGTACTGCTGCCTTTGTAGGCGCTATCAATAAAATAGCAGTATCGTACCAGAATTTGGGCGTTTGGCCGTAAATAGATATCAGAAGTCGGATATCCGATTTCGGATTTAAAAAAAAATAACTTTCCACCCCGTCATTGCGAGGCACGAAGCAATCCCCGACTATGCATTCATTCATGCAAAGTCGGGGATTTGTCTTGATAACTGTTACTTGTCTCTTGCTTCTTTTCTTAGAATAATTCTAAATAAGATATAACGCTTGCAATAAGCATTATTAGCTTCACGTTTTGTATTTTTGCAAACCCTTTCAAGAAATAAAGTCGGCAAATGAAAAAAGGTTCAATATTTGGAATTATCGTTATCGCTATTGCAATAGCTGTTATTATATCTACTTACTCAAAATCAAGTACTTACGGTAGCTTTACTGATGCCAAACAAACCGGCACGCCCTTAGATGTAGTTGGGCATTTGAATAAGAAAAAGGAGTTGACTTACGATCCTACAAAGGATGCCAATTACTTTTCTTTTTTTATGACAGATAAACAAGGCAAAGAGTGTAAGGTGGTTTTCATCGGCTCAAAGCCACAGGATTTTGAACGCTCGGAGCAAATAGTGTTAACCGGCCAAATGGCAGGTAACGAGTTTCACGCTTCAAAAATATTAATGAAATGCCCTTCTAAATACACTCAAGATAAGATTGAGGTTACCGAATACAAGGCCAAACAGGCCGCTATTTAATTTTAATGGATACAGATTTTAAAGGCGAACACCTTTTCCCCGGCCACTTGGGCCAGCTATTTATCATACTTGCGTTTGGCTCGGCGCTGCTATCAACCATCAGCTACTATTTTGCAACGGTAAACAAAAACCCGTTAGATAAATCATGGCATAACCTGGGCCGCATTGGCTTTTGGCTAAACAGTATATCGGTTATCGGTATTGGATGTTGCTTGTTTTTTATTATCTACAATCATTATTTTGAGTACCATTACGCCTGGGCACACTCATCAAAAGCATTACCTGTTTACTATATCATTTCCAGCTACTGGGAAGGGCAGGAGGGGAGCTTCTGGCTGTGGGCATTTTGGCAAGCTGTATTAGGTAATGTGCTGATATGGAGAGCAAGATCATGGGAGAATAGCGTAATGACCATTGTTGGCCTATCGCAAACGCTGCTATCATCCATGCTCATCGGTGTTAATATATTTGGTACCCGTTTTGGCAGTTCTCCATTTATTTTGCTTCGCGAAGTTATAGATGGACCGATATTCAAATCACCAAACTATTTAAGTTTTGTTAAAGATGGCAACGGACTGAACCCCTTATTGCAAAACTATTGGATGGTAATACATCCGCCAACCTTGTTTTTAGGTTTTGCATCAATGGTGGTGCCGTTTGCTTACGCGGTAGCCGGTTTGTGGCAAAAACGCTATAAAGAATGGGTGCAGCCTGCCATCAGCTACTCGCTCTTTTCGGTGATGATATTGGGCACAGGTATTATCATGGGTTCGTTTTGGGCTTATGAGTCGCTTAACTTTAATGGTTTTTGGGCATGGGATCCGGTGGAGAATGCTTCGATCATCCCCTGGTTAACCCTGATAGGCGCGGTACACGTACTAATTGTTTACAAAAACTCCGGTCACGCATACTTTACGGCTACATTTTTAGTACTGATCAGCTTTGTGCTGGTACTTTACGCGTCATTCCTTACCCGCAGCGGTATCCTTGGCGAAACTTCGATACACGCGTTTACGGACTTAGGTATGTTTTGGCATTTGGTTGTTGATGTATTGATATTCCTGGCCATTGCGGCAACCTTGCTCATCATTCGCCGTAAAGAGTTGCCCATCTCAAAAAAAGAGGAAGAAACATATTCGCGAGAGTTTTGGATGTTTGTTGGTGCCTGCTTTTTAGGCTTATCATGTATGCAATTGGTGGTAGTTACCTCAATACCTGTTTGGAATGCAATATTTGGTACACATGCCGCCCCGCCAACAGATAAGATCAATTTTTATAATGTATTTCAAAGCGGCTTTGCTGTAATTGTTACTTTGCTGGCAGGCTTTAGCCAATTTTTAAAATACAAAAAAACCGAAAGTACGCGCTTTTTCATTACATCAATAGTTTACCTGGTATTTGCGGTTTTGGTAGGCGCATTGGT
Organism: Mucilaginibacter rivuli; assembly: GCF_019391655.1. Lineage (GTDB taxonomy): Bacteria > Bacteroidota > Bacteroidia > Sphingobacteriales > Sphingobacteriaceae > Mucilaginibacter > Mucilaginibacter rivuli. The sequence goes on from NZ_JAHXPQ010000002.1 coordinate 307,409, forward strand.
TATTTATGTAACCGGCATTTATAAAAGCCATTGGATATATGCCGTGCTGATGATAGCCGCCATTTACTCTGTATTGGCCAACGCCAAAATACTGGCCGAAGTGTTAAAAGGTAAAACCAAGCTTGCAGGCTCTGCAGTGGCGCATATTGGCTTTGGTTTGTTGCTGGTTGGCGCGGTTATAGCAGCGGGTACAAGCACGGTGGCATCTATTAATAACACCGGAGAGAACTTTAACCCTGAGTTTAATAAAACCAATAATCCGCGAGAAAACCTGATGCTCTATAAAAATGAGCCGGTGCAAATGGGCGATTACCTGATCACGTATATTGCCGATTCGATAGCGATGCCAAATCATTACTTTAAGGTTGATTATAAACTGATGGGTAAGGATGGTAAAGTAAAAGAAGAGTTTATTTTAAAACCTAACGCCCAGGCTAACAGTAAATTTGGGCTTGTTGCAACACCCGATACCCGCCATTACCTGTTTCATGACCTGTATACACACGTTAGCATGGCCAACATTAAGCTTGATGATGTGAAGCCAGACGAAGGCCACGAAGATACAAACGACGATAAAAGCTTTGATCCACCAGTACCACACGAGGTTGCTATAGGCGATACCATACGTTACCGCGATGGCCTGATTGTTTTAAAGGCGCTGAATGCAAATGCCAGGTTAGAGAATATTACCCTCGAAAAGAATGATGTATCAGTAGGGGCAAAGCTTGAAATTATATCGCATGGTAAAACTTATCAAAGCGAACCTATTTATATGATAAAAGGCGGTAATGGCTTTGATTTTGCACGTAAGGTGGAAGATTTGGGTATCAAACTTCGTTTTAGCAAAATACTGCCTAAAGACAATAAGGTAGAAATAACCGTTTATCAGCAACCCGAAAGTAAAAAGCCTTATATTGTATTAAAAGCCATAAATTTTCCTTGTATCAATTTCTTTTGGAGTGGTACTATTATTATGGTGATCGGTTTCTTATTATCTATTTTCAGGAGAAACAAAGAATTTAAAGCTGTTTAAACTAATAAAATTTCATTTTGTTTTTTTTAAATTTAAATATGACTTGTTAAAGATATTTGTATCTTTAACCGCCTGTTCGTTAGTATTATCCCCATAATATTAGTTTTATCTAAATTAAACCCATATGAAAAAAATCTTTACTTTAATTGTATTGGCCGCGCTGGTTAGCGCAAAAGCAAGTGCCCAAAACAGCAATGATGGCATTAACGACCTATTTAAAGGTGGCCCAGGTGACGTTAATAAGTTATTAAACGCTTACACTAACCCACTTTTCAAAGGCTTTGGAAACAGCTTAAACGGTGGTTGGACTAATACGGCCAAAACACTAAAAACATTGCGTTTTAACTTAAGAATAAGTGCTTCTGCAAGTATTGTACCTAACAGTGATAAAACTTATGATGTAGCTAAGCTGGGCTTGTCGTCAAACATTACGTCAAGCAGCCCATCAATTGCTCCTACTTTTGGTGGTGATAAGGACGCTGCTACTCCGTCAATAACCTATACAGATCAAACCACTGGTGGCAAATACACTACTGCTTTACCAAAGGGTGTTGTTCAATACATTCCAGCTCCGCAAGTACAGTTAACAGTTGGCTTAATAAAGAATACAGATGTATCATTACGCTTTATACCAACAACCAAATTAAGTGATGATATTGGATCTCTCGGTTTGTTTGGTATTGGATTAAAGCACAATTTTTCTGAAGACTTTGGTGCAGCCGGACATGTAATGCCTTTCGATTTGGCCCTGGCAATCGGCTATTCGCGATTGGATTACGAAAAACCAATGGATGTTAGAAAGGATGATAATGTGGTAATCCCGGGTCAATCACTACAAGGTCACTTTAGCGGTTGGAGTGCACAAGCTATATTATCTAAGAAATTATTGTTTTTCACACCGTTTGTTTCAGTAGGATATTTAGCGAGTTCAACAGATGTTGGTTTAAAAGGGAATTTTCCTTTTGTAACTGGTGTTAACTTTGCTACAAATAAACCAACTTATACTAATTATGCTGATCCTATTAGCATCAGTGGTTCGGCCGCAAGTACAAGTAGCATGCGTGCTGATGTTGGTTTTCAGGTAAGTTTATTCTTCCTGAAATTATACGGTTCATACAGCTTTGCTGAATATCAATCGGGTAACGTTGGTATTGGTTTAGGTTTCTAACAACAAGCAAAAACATATAAAAGCTCCCGATTAACACGGGGGCTTTTTTTGTTTCATTTTTTTCTGGAAACAAAGCGCAGATATAATTACTTTTGTTATCAAAACAAACAACGAGCTAACAATGAAACCATTTATCCCAACTACATTTTACGTACTGATACAGTATTTAGGCGGCCTTTTATTAATTACATCACCATGGGTGTTTGGTTTTGTTGATATAGGTGGCGCATCTTATTTTATCCCTGTTTTAATGGGTATCTTATTAATGCTTATCGCTGTTTTTAGCGATAGTAAATTAGGCATAGTACCTGTATTCCCAATGCAAATGAATTTGCTTTTGGCCATGTTTGCGGGCTTTTTATTATTGGTTGGCCCTGGTTTATACAGCTTTACATCAAAAGTACACTGGCCGCACCATTTGTTAGGCGCATTGTTCTTTTTGCTGGCAATATTTACACAAGGCTCGCCTTTTACAACCAAAACGCATGAGCAATTGCCTGAAGCCGGAATGACATCAACCGATGCGCATGAAGGCCGCCTGATGGTTTAATAAAATTTGAATTGAAAATAGAGAGAGTGCAATATCGAAAAGGTATTGCACTTTTTTAGTTTATGATAGTTTAGAGCAACAGGCTGTCAACCCTGTGGGCGTGTACAATATCTTCGCACTCCGACCATGCAAAGATGGTAAAACGCCCATCCTGCGAGGCCACCATCGCTATGGCATCGCGCTGATCAAAAACAAACTGCGCGGCCGATAGGTGTCTTGTGCCGCCATCCTGCCCCGGGTGGATAATACGGGGCTCAACACCAATTACAGGTTCGGTTACCATAATGCGTTCAATGCGCTGCCCTTTTGGCGAGCGGGTTATTTTAGCGCCAAAGGCCAGTAATTCATGCCTGTCGTTCATCAGGGTAGCTCCGTCAACCGCGGTTAAACCGGCCAGGTTTTCTACAGATCGGTTTAGTTCTTCCTGCCAGGTGCTCAGGTCATGGCGCGAAACTTCCTGGCTTAGCAGATCAGATAAGCCACAAAACTCGGGCGTAAGCTGATAGGTAATGGGAGATATGATAGATTCGCGCCAGTTATTATCATCTGATGGTACAATCAATAAGATACCGCCACGCCCATGCGCGCGCATTGCCACAGCTAACTGAACATGTATATTCATAGAGCGGTTCCATGATGAGGGATCGTTAAAACCTAATAATGAGGTAACCATTGCAGGGCAATCGGGTTTTTCATTTGATCGCTCATCAATAACTTTGATCTGGTCGCCCTTTAAAACAGCTACGTTTACAAATTTGCCAAAGCCTGATAAGCGACGGTGCTTTATCACCAGCAGCCCCGGCTCAATCACTTCGCAGATGAAACAAAAGCCGGGTACAAAGCGGGTGGTGCCCCAAATGTAAAGCTCATCGCCTGTATGCCAAACGCCGAGGTGTATGCCCTGGGTTTCAATAGCAGGGGCAAGTTTTACAATAATATCTGTAGTGAATTTTAGTCTTTTGCCAAATATGAGCGGTTGTGCCGATTTTTCGGGGGATAAAAAGGCAATAGATATTTTTGGGGAACGGCCTTCCTCCTTTCGTAAACTTGCCCAAAAGGCCACATCAATAATAGCCTCAATTAAATAAGCTTCGGGCAGGGGCGCAAAATCTTCATCAGTACTAACAATAGCCTGTAGCTGATGCGCAAAATGTGCCTCAATAGTTGATGCTACAATGCGGGCAGCCTGGTACGTAGGTTCTGATATCATATTAAAACATTATTATTTACGCGATGAAATAAATTTAGCTTAAATAATTATCAGAACAATGTGCAACATTAAAATATGGCGAAAATGTGTTATTCGCTGTAGCAGCAATACACCTTATTTATGAACGCTGAAATATTCCAGGCTATCATTAATGTTGTTGTTAAGCGCACCCACACCGTCATAAAATCCTTTAGATCGATCATGCTCTGATTGCCCCTTGGCGGCCAGGCTGCAATTTTTAACAGTGCTTTCAATATACGCCAGGTGGATGTCATTAAAAGTATGGGTGTCAACGTCCAGCAATTCATTGATCATTTTGCCAAACTCATGCGAATAGGTATTTAATTTTTTGCCTGCTTCATCATCATAAACTTTTAAAGCGGCTACCTTATGGTGAAGATCCACCAAATGGTCATTCAGTTGATTGTTCATGGCTCAATTATTTAATAGGTTTATAATCCTACAAGTAAGTTAGCCCTAATTTTGTTTGAATTATTTATGCTTATTTGATAACAGGCGTGCTTTTACCCGTTGAATCGGTTTTTTTAGCAGTGTATTTAGCGCTGTTTGAGCGCTCGGCTGTTCTGTAATCTACCAGGGCGCCTTCCACTTCAATATCGAATAAACTATAACCCCATAAGGAATCTTTATAGGCCATTAGTTTATGCTCTATGCGGTTTTGTTCTTTTTGGATATCAGCCGGCGCTGTAGCATAATCTTTTATGCGGTTGCCCATCGGGTTTGATTCTTCAAATATTTTTGAACTGAAACGGCGCTGTAAAAAAACATCATCCATACTCATGGCTGTTTTCTTATTTAACGTATCAATTTCCATAGTAACCAATACTTTTCTGAACTGGCTGAACCTGAACCAGCATAAAGGTTGCGAACCCAGGCTATCGCCGCTGCTGAGGTTTAATTTTAACAGTGGTGCTATACCTACAATGCGTGTAATTACCCGCGATCGTACTTTATCAAAGTAAACGTCTTCCTTTATACGGAAACCGCTTACTTTATCGGGCGTAAAGTTATTTGCCTTTTGTATGCTGCCTGTTTTATTACCGTCCTTATCAAACTGGTCAACCAAAACGGTATCGGCCAATTGCGACATAATTTGCTGGTAGGTTAGCGGTGTTGAAAAAGAATCGCCGTTAGGGTTGGTGGGGGTGCCCGGTGTAGGGTCGTAAGCTGTAATTACACCGTTTTTTAAGGCTGCCAACGTTGCCTCAATAAGCGTTGCACCCGGCTGTATCATTATTTTATTTTGCGGATCGTTCAAATCAATATCGCGCCAGTAGCGATGATAAAATTTAACTTCCTTAATGTTTGATGCAGGCAGGGGGAAGGGTCTTGCTTTTGATAAGTTGATGGATTGCTTTAAGGAAATACTTTTAATGGAATCTCGTTTAAAAGCAGCCAATTCAGTTGAGTCGGGACCATAATAAGCGGTAATTTGGGCTACTACAGCCAAGCAATTTCCAAATACGATGAAAATGATAAGAAATAACAGCTTCTTCATCTTTCAATCAATGCCTTTTTCGAGTTTAATTTAAGTTAGATTAGTAAAAGCAGGCTATTAAAAACCATACTTAAATGATATAACCATATTTTATTTTCTAAAAGTACATATTTTTTTCCTGAAAAATCAAATTGATATTAATTACTGTACTTGTGTTAATAAATTTACATAAAAAGCCTCAAATAATAGGCTTGTTCATAATTTTATAATAGAAAATGCCACCCAAAGCATATAATGGCACATTAAGGTAATCGGTAGTATATGTTGGGAAGAAATGAGGGATAACAATTTCAAATATCAAAGTGGCATACACGAAAATAAAAATAACCTGGCCGGCCGATAAGCGGTATAAGTTAGTTTTAAAAACAAACACCCGCATAACCCACAAGGCTGCTGTTGCTGTTACAGGAATAGCAATAATTGCAGTAAAGTAGTTATTTGCATAATAAGGCAAAGGGTAATGTACCTTTCTTAGTACCAGTATGCAAATTCCAACAATACAACCAATAATAAACCAGGGGTTGATCAGTGTTTTCAAAAAAAATATTAAATAAAGTGAGGGCAGCGATTGTCACTAAAAGATAGAAAAATTAATCAGGAAAGGAATAATTTTCACACTGCAATAATACCTAATAAAAATAGTATAAATGTTATTATTGCAAAAAAAACAACCTGAGCATAAGTTGTTATTGTTCTAATGTATTGTAATATTAATTTTACCCGGGCGATAGCATTATTATCTGTCGCTTTAATAAATAAAGGGTCTTTTTGCGCTTCCATTCTATTCATCCTCCTTTTTTAATTTGTGTAATTACAAGCGGTAATTTATTGCCGCATTTTGCACTACGTCTTTTATCAGCTTCAATAATGCCGTATTATAGCAATTGGAGCCACTTATGTTTAATAAAAGCGTTCAAATTTTTTAGGTAGCAAAAAATCCATACTTTTAATCACAAGTATGAGTAACAAAAATAACAAAAAAATAATTAGATCATGGGCCATGTTTGACTGGGCAAACTCAGCTTATAACCTCGTTATCACTTCTACCATCTTTCCGGCATACTATGTAATTATTACCACTAACGCGGCTACTAAAGATAAGGTTGCCTTTTTTGGGCATTATTTTATAAATACTGCCTTATCTGATTATGTTTTGGCCGCGGCTTACATGCTCATTGTATTGCTGCTGCCCATACTCACATCGATAGCTGATTACCGGGGGAATAAAAAAGCATTTATGATGTTTTTTACCTGGATGGGATCGCTGGCATGTTGCGGCTTATTTTATTTTGATATTAACCACCTCGAGTTTGGTATCATTTGCTTTGGCCTTGCCGCTATTGGTTATAGCGGCGGCTTTGTATTTTATAACTCGTACCTGCCCGAAATAGCCACCTTAGATAAGCAGGATAGTGTAAGCGCAAAAGGTTTTACTTTTGGTTATATAGGTAGTGTTATTTTACAATTGATATGCTTTGTATTTGTGCTGTCGCCCAAAACATTTGGCATAACCGATGGCAGCTTTCCCGCAAGGTTATCATTTTTATTGGTGGGTATCTGGTGGATAGGCTTTGCTTATATACCCTTTATGGTATTGCCTAAAGGCAGCCCTAACTCAGTAGCGCACAATCATCATATTATAAAAGGTGGTTTTATTGAGTTGAGAACTGTATTTAACAAGGTTAAAAACATGCCTTTGCTAAAGCGCTATTTGCCCGCTTTCTTTTTTTATTCAATGGGGGTGCAAACCATTATGCTGGTAGCTACGGGGTTTGGCGCCAAAATTTTGCACCTGCCAACATCGGGCCTGATATCTATTATATTAATTATACAGTTAGTAGCCATAGGTGGTGCTAACCTCATGTCAAAACTATCATCAAAGTATGGCAATATACAGGTACTGGCCGGGGTAGTTGTAGTTTGGATATTTGCCTGCATAGCGGCTTACTTTATCACCAATGCCACACAGTTTTATTTGCTGGCCGTTGTTGTGGGTTTAATAATGGGGGGTATACAATCATTATCGCGTTCTACCTACTCAAAATATCTGCCGCAAGATATCCCCGATACGGCATCATTTTTTAGTTTTTATGATGTTACCGAAAAATTGGCCATTGTTGCCGGTTTATTGATCTTTGGGTACATCGAAGAGCTTACGGGCAGCATGCGCAACTCTACCCTGGCCTTATGTGGCTTTTTTATTGTAGGATTAATTTTGTTACTTTCTTTGCTTAAGGTAGAGAAGAAAGACGGTAATTTTTCTCAATTTAGCGATGTTAACCGTACCGCATGAAAATTGAGTTATTTATACCTTGTTTTATTGATCAGTTATATCCGCAAACTGCTTTTAATACGGTTAAAGTTTTAGAAAAAGCAGGTTGCGATGTTATATATAATCCCGAGCAAACCTGTTGCGGGCAACCTGCCTTTAATGCCGGTTTTTGGGATGAGGCTAAGGAAACAGGAAGTAAATTTTTAAATGATTTTTCCGAGAACCGTTATATTGTTTCGCCGTCGGCATCATGCACCGGTATGGTGAAGAACTATTATAATGACCTGTTTACCAATACGGCAGTGCATAATAAATGCAGGGCCATACAAGGCAATATCCACGAGTTATCCGATTTTTTGGTTAACGTTATTAAACGCGACTACTTTGGTGCAGAGCTGGAGGGGCGTGCCGTTTACCACGATAGCTGTGCAGGCTTGCGTGAGTGCAAAATTAAAGAGGAGCCGAGGCAATTACTGTCCAAAGTGCTTGGGCTCGACCTGGTGGAGCTAAAGCAGGGCGAAACCTGTTGTGGCTTTGGCGGTACCTTTGCTGTTAAGTTTGATGCCATATCAAGCGCTATGGCGCAGCAAAAGGTAGAGTATGCGCTGGAAGCTGAGGCCGATTACATCATATCCACAGATGCATCGTGCCTGTTACACTTGCAGGGCTATATCGATAAAAATAATATCCCTTTAAAGACCATGCACCTTGCCGATGTACTGGCCAGTGGCTGGGGGAATATTTAATGTGCAGATGTGCGAGTGCAGCTGTTCAAATAATACCGGATTTCTAATAAAGCAAGTATTCCCCAAAACTTACAGGTTCAAGCTTCCCGCTCAAAAAGAGTCTTTCAAAAAACGTAACTATTCAAAACAGGCTATCTATATAATGTAGTCAATTCCGCTGTAAAAACCAAATAGCTTAATCACATCTTCCCTGTCACCAGCATGTTACGTTAAAAATTGTTAAATAATTTTGATAATTACGAATTGTTCGTAGTTTTACGAAATAATCGTAATTGTTATGGAGAAATTATCAATACAGGAGGAAGAGGCCATGCAGGCGGTGTGGCAAACGGGCCAGGGTTTTATTAAAGATTTCCTCGATCAGATCAATGAGCCTAAGCCACCCTACACTACTTTGGCATCCACTATTAAAAATTTGGAGCGTAAAGGCTTTTTAAAAAGCGAAAAAATAGGGAACACTTATCGCTATATGCCGGCCATAAAGGAGGAGGAATACAAAAAGCAATTTATGAGCGGTTTTGTTAACGATTATTTCCAAAACTCCTACAAAGACTTAGTCGCCTTTTTTGCCAGCGAAAAGAAAATTAGCGCAGCCGACCTGCAAGAGATCATCAAACTGATTGAAAAACCTTAACACTTACCACTATGCCAGCCATGTTTGTTTTTTTACTGAAAGTAAATATCGCACTGTTACTGTTTTGTGCGGGATATTACCTTGTACTCAGGCATCTCACGTTTTATACCCTCAACCGTATTTACCTGGTTGCGGCTATGCTGTTTGCTACGGTGTATCCTAATATCAATCTTGACGATTTTGCCCAACGCCACGAGCAATTGGCCCGCCCGGTGCAAATAGTAGTGTACAGCCTTGAAACACCCGCGCAAAACCTGGTTAAACCCCTTGCCCGGCCAGATTACTGGTATTGGGCAGAAGTAATATTCTGGATAGGGGTAACGCTATTGGCCTGCCGCTTACTGGTGCAGTTGTTATCAATGTATAAAATGTACCGTAACTCAACCCCTGCCAATATTCACGATCATGATGTGCGGGTGGTTAATGATAATATAGGTCCTTTCTCGTTCTGGAAGAGTATTTATATTAATCCCGCCAGGCACGATGCTGCCGATATGAAGGCCATTTTACTACATGAGCAGGTACACGTTAGCGAGTGGCATACCATTGATATCCTGTTAGCCGAACTGAGTACCATATTCTATTGGTTTAACCCTGGCGTTTGGCTAATGAAAAAGGCCGTTCGCGAAAACATCGAGTTTATAACTGATCGTAAAATATTGAAGAAAGGCATGGATAGCAAGGCGTATCAATACAGTTTAGTTAATGTGATCCTTACGCCTGCATCGCAAAGTATTGTAAATCATTTCAATTTATCAACCATTAAAAAACGAATTATCATGATGAATGCTAAAAGATCTTCGGCACTGAACTTGTCGCGGTACGTGTTGTTAGTGCCGGTTGTTGTTGCGTTGTTACTGGTGTTTACGGTATCTAAAGCCGAGTTAACCAGCGTAACCAAAAGCAGCGCTAAAATTTTAAAAGCGCTGAAATCAGAAGTGGGCAAAATTACCTTTAATGAAGCGGGTACCCGCAAAAACATACAACTGTTAAATGCGGTTAGCCACGCCTATATTCAAACGGACACATCGCATCAAAACATATTGACCCTTGCTGATACGGCGAAGAAAACTTTAACCGAATTACCCATATACATTAATGGTGTAAAGTCTGGCCAGAAAGGCTTGGCTGATGTTAACCCCGAGGATATATTGAAAATGATAGTTTACAGAGATCCTAAAATAAAAAACGATGATCCCGAAAAAAGTGGCTATATATCTGTTATTACCAAAGGTAACGAGGACTCGGAACCGGTAAAAGCATTTAACGAAAAAATGCACAAGCAATATGGTGTTACCATAATGAACAGCATTACCAATTTTGTGTGGAATGATGGTAAACCAACAGGAATAACAAATATTAAACTTAATGGTGTTAAAGTGGATAACATGATTGCCGTAAAATCTCTTACAGGACTGAATATAGCTAAGGTGAATGGTGTAGTAATTACAGGGGATAAATTAAGCAGGTTTAAGGTAAATGGCGATACAGTTTACAATAAACTTGATGAAGTGGTGGTAGTTGGGCACGGCAAAAATGATACGCTGAGAGGGATAGCTAAAATGAAACTGACCGGCGTAGCAATAGATATGCATGGTGTAAAAAGCAAAGACTCATTGTTGCGTGCCATGACGGGTTACAAAGTGAGTGCTGATGGCACGGTGACGAATGTAAATTATGGTTCAAAAGTTATAAGTGTAAAAACAGTTCCGGGTTACAGGTTAGCAAGTACTCCGATCAGCTTTACTGATAAACTCGTGATTATTGACGGGAGGGAAGCATCGCAAAAGGATCTGAAGAAGCTATCGGCTGATAAAATTCAAACGGTAAATAACCTGGGGCCTGCCGAAGCCGAAAAGAAATACGGCGATAAAGCTAAAAGCGGCGCAATACTGATCACCACTAAAAACTAAACCAATAAGCGGCATAATTATGAAAAAATACATTGGCGCATTTACCTTACTTATAAGTTGCGCTATAGCCAATGCGCAGAAACTACCTAATGTGCAAACAGCAAGCATACCTGCACCCACCGGTATAAAAGTTGATGGCAAGCCTACCGAGTGGGCTAACGGCTTGCAGGCACTTAACCATGCCACGGGTATTTATTATACCATTGCTAATGATGCGGAAAACCTTTATCTAATAGTTCAGGGAACCGATGTGCATACTGTTGAAAAGATCATATCAGGCGGTGTAACGTTCACTATTAAAAACTCAGATAAAAAGAACAATGCCCAACCTGCAGCAATAACGTTCCCGTTTATTTTACCTAAAGACAGGTTCCCGATAGTTCAAGCCATAAAGGATAAAAACGAAAATACTCCGTTTAACCAGGATGAACTGAACAAGCAACTCGCAAGTGCCGAAAAGGAAATTGATGTAAGAGGAATAAAAGAGATACAGGATACCGTGATATCTGTTTACAACGACGCCGGAATAATTGCCGTTACCCGGATAGATAGTAAAAAAGTACTCACTTACGAGTTAAGTATCCCGTTAAAATACCTTCAACAAAATATCGATAATGCGTCAAAGCTTAGCTACAATATTAGATTAAATCCACCCCGCACAATTTCGAGGGCGGGCATGGGTATGGTAATGGTAGTTGGTGTAAGCAGTATACGCAGAGATTCACCCGCAGATAGTGATTTTCAAGATCTGATGAATGCGACAGATTTTTCGGGAACCTATGTGTTGGCGAAGAAATAAGTTCAGGGTAGTTTAGTCCAAACACATTCACCTGCTTTTACAATTCCTTGGTTGCTCCATCCTGTCCAAACACCTTTTAATATCTTTGTTGATGGTTCTATTTTAATGTGAAAAGTTCCATGATATGTTGCCCCACCCAATTTATTTGACCAGAAGCCTTCTATATATTGACCTTTAATCTCACCTTTGAAAATGTAAGTCAAATCATCGGTACCTGTATATTGCCCTTTTATAGTATTACTATAATGAAAAATAAATGCATTTTCCTTATTTTCTTTTGGATAAGTTTCTGATTCAACAGACCAATTGAAGTTCCATTTTCCGCTAAGGAAATAATTTTCCGGATCAAATATTTGTCGTTGTAATTGACTACAAAATGGTGAAAGAGCAGCAACTAAGTTGTCAGTTCTTGTGCTATCATATGAGCCGGCAGTTACCCCAATTAAATCGGTGGGTAAATGGAAGTCAGATGGCATTTTATCAGGTTTCAAATAAAAAGTGTTCTTCCTGCCTAACTTCCCAGTATAAAGCCCTAATTCGTATAATACGTTGTCTCGAACAGTTGAATGCTCTGTTTCTCGAATTATTGATTTATCGTCTGGTGTAAAAACAAATATCGCAAAATCACTTTTTTTTAATTGTATTAATAAATCGTCTAATGTATTTCCACTAATATTAAATACTCCGCTATCCCAAGATGTAATATTAAAACGGTGATGTAGCTTCTCAGTTAATGCGTTTACAACGCTTAAACCTTCTACTGATGAGCCAATAAATAATTCTGGTTTCATAATTTATGCTTTAGCCCGGTTACCTTCTAACTACCCTTCCTGTTCTTCGCATACCATTCACCGAATGACTCTTTTGGTGGCTCGGGCATATCGCGTTGCTTGTACCAGGGGTTCAATTTGTTATTTACGGCAAACGGTGCATGTTTCATTACCCAACGGCCAATTTTGCCCCCGGTATGGTATATGGCCGGGTTTGATAGCGTAAACGTCATTACCTTCATGCCCGCTTTTTTAGTTGCGGTAGCATAGCCGTTCTTAACAATAACCTGGCGCCATTTATATAGCTGATCATGTATGTCAATTTTCACCGGGCATACGTTGCTGCACGAACCGCATAGGGTAGAGGCAAAGGGCAGGTCGGCATATTTCTCCATATCCAGGTTAGGCGCTAATATAGCCCCTATGGGCCCTGATATAGCGTTGTGGTAACTATGGCCACCGCTACGGCGATATACCGGGCAGGTGTTCATACAGGCGCCACAACGGATGCATTTAAGCGAGTTGCGGAACTCAGGCCGGCCTAACTGAATACTGCGGCCATTATCAACTATGATAATGTGCATTTCCTGGCCGGGGCGCGGTTTGCTAAAGTGACTGCTATAAGTGGTGATGGGCTGGCCCGTAGCGCTTCTGGTCAGCAACCTTAAAAATACGCCTAAATGCTTCCTTTCGGGGATGATCTTTTCAAAGCCCATGCTGGCAATATGCACATCGGCAAGGTGGGCGCCCATATCGGCATTACCTTCGTTAGTACATACTACAAACTCGCCTGTTTCGGCCACCGCGAAGTTTACTCCCGTTAAGGCTACCTTACGTGTTAAAAAGGTTTCACGTAAGTGGTGGCGCGCAGTTTCAGTTAAAAACTGCGGGTCGGCATTACCGGCAGGCGTGCCTAAATACTGGTGGAATAATTCGCCTATCTCTTCTTTCTTTTTGTGGATACAAGGCAGTACAATATGGCTTGGCGGTTCTTTAGCCAACTGAACAATGCGCTCACCCAGATCAGAGTCGATCACATCAATACCATTTTCGGCAAGGTATTCGTTCAGGTGCAGCTCTTCGGTCAGCATAGATTTACTTTTAACCATACGGTTAACACCCTGCCGCACTAAAATATCATGTACGATCTTATTATGCTCAGCGCCATTGGCTGCCCAGTGTATGGTAATACCGTTGGCCTTCGCGTTAGCTTCAAACTGAACAAGGTATTGGTTCAGGTTTGACAGTACATTGTTCTTTATCTGCGATGCTGTTTCGCGCAGGGTTTCCCAACCGGGTATGTTGTGTACGGCTTTATCGCGTTTGGCGCGTATCCACCATAAGGTTTCATCATGCCAGTCAACACGTGCTTCGTCTTTATTAAATATCTCCGCTAATTCGGCGTGGTCTTTAGTTGTTAATCCGCTCATTGGTTTATTAGTTCATTGGTCAAAACTAAAAGAAGTCTTGCCTCTTGCTTCTCTTTTACTTTCCGTTCAGTATCTCTGCAATATGCAATACTTTAACTTTGCTGCCCTGGCGGTTAAGTATGCCTTCCATATGCATCAGGCAACTCATATCAACACCGGTAATATATTCAGCGCCATGCTCCAGGTGATCGTCAACACGGTCTTTGCCCATTTTTACCGATACTGCCTCTTCGGCAACGCAAAAAGTTCCGCCAAAGCCACAGCATTCGTCGCCCCGGTTTAATGATACGATCTCTATCCCTTCAACCATATTAAGCAAACTGCCCGGTTTTGAAAACGTTGGGGCTACCAATTCCGTCATTGACGACAGGTGCAAGCCCCGCTGCCCGTGGCAACTTTGGTGCATGCCAACCTTATGCGGAAACTTTGATGGCAGCGATTCAACCTTTAATACATCGGTTAAAAAGCTGGTAAACTCATATATACGGTTGCTGATGTGTGCTGCCTTGTCGGGATTCTTATCATCATGCAAATGGTCGCGGATGTGTAACACACAGCTTCCTGATGGCGCTACGATATAATCAAACTCGGCAAAGTTTTTAATGAAAAGCTCGTTACAGCCATGCGTTAAATGCTCAAAACCCGAGTTTGCCATTGGCTGGCCGCAGCAGGTTTGGTTTTTAGGGTATACAACCGTAACGCCTAACTTTTCGAGCAGTTCTAAACACGCTATAGCGGCACCGGGATAAAATTGATCAACGTAACATGGTATAAACAGTCCAACTGTCATAATAATGGGATGGTTATTTTGCCCGTTTTTAGGCAGACAATTAATAATGATGGGCAAAAATAAACTTAAATCATCAAGTTTTATACCCTATTATAGCATTTATGTAAATTCTGTATGCATGACACTTTTGCCATAAAATATTTGTATAAAAACACGCTTCTAAAACTATTTAACAGTTTGATCCTTTTAAGGGCATGGCACTTGGCACACAATTAATATGGTTATTTACATTGGCTATTCCTGTAGCATGTATAGCCTGGACGGTTACTCATGAAGAAGTTTTCAGGGAGCCGCGCGAATACTGCATTAAACGCTGCCATAACAACAAGACCATTTTAGGCCGTAAGTTTTTCTACCTTTTTACCTGCGAATATTGTTTTAGCCACTATGTTACGTTGCTTATGTTGGTGATAACCCGTTATAAACTGCTTTTGGATGATTGGCGTGGCTATCTTATTGCCGGTTTCGCATTGGTGTTTGTTGCCAATGTTTACATGAGCCTGTTTGCTTTAATAAGAATAGATTTGAAGAAAAGCAAGCTTGAAGCTGACAGGGAAGAAGCAGAAAACGAGGATAATATTAAAAATTGATCAGCAATTTGATACACTGAAATAGAATGTAGTGCCTTGGTCAACTTCGGATGTAAGCCATAGCTCGCCACCGTTTAATTCTATCAACTCCCGACAAAGCAACAAACCAATCCCTGTGCCCTTTTCACCTTGTGTACCGGGCTTGGTAAAATGCGTTTTTACAGATAATAGGCGTTCAATTTCTTCGGTGTTCATTCCACGCCCGGTATCTTTTATACTGATGGTTATTTTGTCTTTAATAGTATGCGATGTAACGGATATTTGCCCTTTATTAGGTGTAAACTTAATTGCATTGCTAATAAGGTTTCTTAAAATAACTTTGAGGTGGTTAGGGTCGATAAACACAGTATGCTCAGCCTTTACCTCATTGGTAAATGTGATATGCTTTTGATCGAAGGAATACTTAAATGTATTTTCAATTTCATCTACAACAGGCTGTAAGTGTTCACAAGTTGCTTGCAGATTAGTGCCTTTTATTTGATTTTCGGCCCATTCAAGCAGGTTTTTTAATGTTAACTCGGCACCCTTAACTACCGGGCTTATCGAACTCATTACCTGTTTCACTTCTGCCTCCTGTAAGTGGCCGCCTTCAAACAAGCTGGTTAGGCTGCTTAAATTGCCTATGGGGCCACGCAAATCGTGCCCTATAACTAAAAGCAGTTTATTTTTTAAACTGTTAAGCTCCTCAAGGTGTTGTGCCTGTATCTCTATCAGTTGTGTTTGAGCTATGGTGGCCAAATGTTGTTCATTCAGGTTTTTAGCTAATATCCGCTTCTCGCGATAGTAGCGATAAACCACATACAACGCAACAATAAGTAATATTAACGAAACTGATAAGATAATTATGATGTTTTTTTGCGATTTAACCACCACGTTATACACATCATCTTTATGGTTTATCTCTTCCAGGTTGCGTAGTTTTTCGTTTAGCTCAAAATAATCGGCAACCAATTGTGAGCTGTTTTGCTGACTGGTTTTAACTTGCTTTTCAAGAAATGCAGTATAGTTGTACTGGTAAAACAAAAGCATTTTTGTATCGCCTTTGCTTTTATAGATATTGATAATAGACTTGTACACCCGGGTAGTTATATCAGCAATACCCAAACTATCCGATAACGCGAGGGCTTTGTTGGCATATTGCAATGCTTCGTCGGGTTTATGCTGATTGAGCAAAACAAAGGCTTTTGTATCCCAGCAACTTGCTCTTAAGCGTTTATTGTTAGTAACATAACTTAAATTTATTGATGAATCGACACAGCTTAGCGCCTTGTCATAATTTCTGCCCGGGGTGTCATTACTATATATGTACGATAATCGCCCGAGCAATATGGCTTCGGTTTCGGTATTGTGGAGAGGCCTGACCATTTTAAGGGCTCTATATACTTCGTTTACAGCAAGATCAGTTTCCTTTTTGCGTGCGAATATTAATGATCGTTCGGTTACTATTTCTGCTAACAGGTATTCATCTGTTCCGGCTTCAAACTCTGCTTTATTTAAAAAAACATTGGCCTTATCGTAATTTCGCAGGTCCATATAATCCCGCGCCGTGTGACGATAAATGGTGGAAAGTAATGAGTGCTCGTTTTTTGAGATATAGTGAATTGCGGTATCCAGGTAAAGTAAACTGATCTGGTTGTAAGATTGCGACCAATAGGTTACGCCAATATTTAATAAGCTTTGGCCAATTCCTTTTTTGTATCCTATTGTTTTTGATGCGATGAGTTGGGCTTCAGCGAGTTTACGGGCACCTGTTGGGTCGGATAAAAAGGTGGTATAAATTTTTTTGTTGATCTCATCTATCTTAGCGAAAGTTGTAGTATCGTGTTCAAACGAGGAAATATCGGTTGTTTTTAATCCAGCACAAATAGCACTTTGCGGCAGCAAATAAATTAAAAATAGCCAATACAATTTACTCATTAATCAAGGGGATGTTTTGTGCTTACTGAATTTTAGAAAGCACTATAATTCAGTACTGTAAAGAAATAAATAATTATTTCAAAATAAAAAAATTTGTTGTTAATTAATGTTTTTACGTAGGAGGTTAAAAAGATGTTAGCTATTAAAAGTTACCAAACAACGCTCTGCACTTAAAAGGGTTTCATATTGCTCAAAATTTACCGATGCTTTCATTAATTCAACCTCTTTACGGTAGTTTTGGCGTAGCTCCTTACGCTTAATGGCTTCAATAAAACGACGAACCTGTATTTGCGATTCCAGAATAAGGCCCGGCACCTCTACAGGTTTATTATGCTCGTCTTTAGCCACCATGGTAAAATAGCTGGTATTAGTGTGTTTTACTACACTTGTTTTAACGTTTTGTGATGTAATGCGTATACCCACTACAATGGATGTTTTACCAACATAATTTACTGATGCCATTACCGATACCAATTCACCAACTTCAATAGGCTCTAAAAAGTTAACCGTATCAATAGACGCGGTTACACAATAATTGCCGGCATGTTTAGCGGCGCATACATAAGCAACTTTATCCATTAATGATAGTAATATGCCGCCATGTATCTTCCCGCCAAAATTGGAGTAAGATGGTATCATTAATTCGGTAATAGTGGTTTCAGAAAAACTGATGGGTTTGTATGGGATTGGTTCTGCCATATTCAATTGTGGGTTATTGGTGTGTTAAGCAAAAGTTGTTACAATGAAGGTAAAAATAAATATCACCGCTATACTCAAAATTTATGTGTGTTGAGCTTAATGGCGCTAATTTAAAGGGTGCTATAGTGTGGTGGTAGCTTATAACTAATTAATTATAAATAGCTAATAACGCAATATTAGCGCTTCGTAAATATAGTAATTTATATATTTGAGGTTATTATTTGGCTTTGCAGATAAGTGTGTTTGCAACAATTGTAATACAAGTACGCAACATTTGTATGACATTCAAATATTAATGAAACCTTCGTAGTAATTTCACATCTAATAATTAAAACCAATAAAACCGGATCAGAAAGCATTGTTTGTTTATACAAGTATAAAATAAAGAATACTAAAACTATAGACGATGTTAAATAAAACGGTTTAATTGATGACCTGATTTTTTAAAACATGAAAATTAAAACTTTACCCCTTATTAAAATAACATTTACTGCCTTACTTGTAGCTGCAGGTTTTTACTCCAATGCCCAAAAGCTTAATAATACACAGGAAGGCTCTGTGCTGGCGCCCGAAAAAGTAAAGATAGACGGTAAATTTGCCGAATGGGAAAACACTTTTGCCGCATATAATAAAACAACCAAGCTGTATTACACACTATCAAACGATGATAAAAACATTTACCTGGTTGTAAAAAGCGCTGATGCGATCAATACATCTAAGGTAATGGGTGGTGGCGTTACGCTTACCATAAATACAGCCGACAAGAAAAAAGAAGAAGGCGCGTATAGTGTTACCTTTCCTATTGTAAACCGCAATAACATGCGTGGCCTGCGCCGCCCGCGTGGGGCCAGTCAAACTACAGTGCAAGATTCGGCCTCGCTTGCAGAAGCGGCCGCGGCCCGTAAAACCGCGATCGCGTCGATAAAAGAAATAAGTGTTTTAGGTTTCAAAAACATTACCGATACACTAATATCGATATATAACGAGTATGGCATTAAAGCTGCCGCGAACTATGATGATCAGGCCGATTTTCTTTTTGAATTGTCTATACCTTTAAAACTCCTTAACATTTCTGCCACTAACCCTAAAGAGTTTGCCTATAATATTAAAGTTAACGGTATTCAAATGGGTAATGGTAATAATAACCGTAATAATGGCGGCGGCGGTAACAATGGCGGCGGCGGTGGCGGTCGCAACGGCGGCGGCGGTGGTGGCGGCGGTCGAAATGGCGGTGGTGGCTTCGGCGGTGGCGGTGGTGGCGGCTTTGGCGGCGGCGGTGGTTTTGGTGGTGGCGGCTTCGGCGGTAATGAAGAACTCCTGAGTGCTACTGATTTTTGGGCGAAGTATATACCCGCAAAAAAGTAGTAAACTATAATTTAATGAATCCTAAACTTAACTACTGATGAAGAAAATTCTATTTATAATTAGTGCTTTGCTGGTGTGTAGCCAGGTGTTTGCGCAAAATGGCGGAGGCGGTGGCGCAAACCGTAACAGGGGAGGCAGCACCCAACAGCAAAAAGCCGCGGTGTTACCTCCATTACCCTTTCGTGAGGTGAGTGGTGTAGTGCGCGATTCGAGCGATAACGCTATTATAGGGGCAACGGTTTTGCTTACTTCAAAGTTAGATACTTTGCGTACCAGCACAAACGCCGATGGTGTATTTGTTTTACGCAATGTAAAGCTTGCCACATTTACTACCACAATTAACTCTATGGGTTATGTTACAAAAGTGAATAAATACCTGCAAAATGATGCGGTAAAAAAGTTGATTCTTGATCCTATTATTATGATTGAGAACAACAAGATGTTAAAAACAGTAACTATAAATGGGGTGCCAAGTATAACTTATAAAACAGATACTGTAGAATACCGCGCAAGCGATTATAAAGTGCGCGAAAACTCAACCGTTGATGAGTTGCTCAAAAAGATGGAAGGCATGGAAGTAGGATCTGATGGGTCACTTACGCACCAGGGGCAACAGGTAACTAAAGCTAAATTAAATGGTAAAGCATTTGGCGATGGCGATGTAGCTACAGCCATAAAAAACCTGCCTGCCGATATTGTTGAAAAAATACAAATAGTTGATGATTATGGCGATGCCGCCGCCAGAACAGGTATTAAAGATGGCGACCCTCAGAAAATATTGAACATTACCACACGTGCTGATCGGTCAATTGGCCTCACCGGGCGTTTTACCGGTCAATATGGTAGCGATGACAGGTATAATGCAAACTTATCTGTACAGCGTATAAATGCTAACCAACAGTTTAACTTTATAGGTAATTTGCGTAACTCTCAGAATGGTGTGGCCTCTTCGGGTATTGCCGGTGGTGCAACTAATGGCGGTGGTGGCGGTACTGGCGTTGGTGCAGGTGCAGGCCGTGGCAGCAGCCCGGGTACAACTCAATCAGGTTATCCATCCCTCAGCTACCGCGATCAATGGGGCAAAAAGATCCAGGTGAATACTAATTATGCTTATCGGTTTAGCAACACCAATGCCACAAGCATTAGCAATGGTTTACGTAAAACAACTTATGGGCCTAATATATTCAGTAAAAATGGCTCGTCTGATAATAATAACCGTAGCCACAATTTTAGCTTTGACATAGAGTACAGCATTGATAGTGCTAACTTCCTTAAATTTACACCAACATTTAGTTATTCGGGTTCTAATGCGTCAACTGATAATATAACCGATAACCTGCAGTATTATACGCAGGTAGTACCCGGCTACCCGCCTCCTCCGGGTTTTTCGCACCCTGTAGTAAATTCAATGAGTGATAATGTTAATAACGCACCCAATTATGGTGGATTATTGTTTTACCAGCATATATTTAAAAAACAAGGCAGAAACGCATCTGTGCAATTTAGCCTTAACAAATCGACTACTGAAGCTAATCGAGAGAGCAATAATGATACCCATTATTACCAGGATAGCACAAGAGATTATGTGTTAAAGGATTCGATCTCGCACCTGATAACTAAGCGGACAAGTGCCAATACTACATCAAGGGTGAGTGTAACCTATTCTGAACCTATAGGCAAGCTATCGCGGATAGATTTTAATGGACAGACCCGTCGTTCAGTATATGATAACAAGGCAGCAGTAGATACTGTATTAGCAAATGGCAGTACTCTTGAAGTTGCTTCCAGAAGCAATAACTATAACTATTCATTTACAGAAACACGATTGACTCTGGATTACAGGTTCACGGGTGTAAAATACAATATATCAGTGGGGTTAACAGCAGTGCCAACCTTATTGGAGGGTGTAAAAGTTAATACCAGCAATGTAAACAACCTGCCCGTAACGCGTAGCGATTTCAGGCTAATACCGGTGTTCCGGTTGGCGTATTCATGGTCACGTACAGAACGGTTTAGCTTCGCTTATTCCGGATCTAATGCCGAGCCAAGTTTCCAGGAGATACAACCTTTTACCGATGCAACAGATCCTAATAATATTATAGTTGGTAACCCTAATCTGAAACCTTCATTTACACATTCGCTTAGCGCAGGCTATAATAATTATATCGCCAATTCTAAACTTAATTTCTCAGTTAATTTTAATGCTTCTTTCGTTAATAATCAAATTGCACAAAACAGTATTTTGTTGTTTAGAACGGTAATGGAAAATGGGAAACCGGTTAATATTAACTTTAACCAAACCAATTATATCAACATTAATGGTACGCATTCGTATGTTGCAAGGTATAATGTTGCAAAACAACTTGATGACCGTAAATACAACCTGTCGTTAAATGGTAACGTTACTTATGGTTATAATGTTGGGATGAGCCAGGGGCAGGAGTACCACAGCACTACCTGGAGATTTGATGAGCGTTTTGGCCCCAGAATAAGCCCTAATGATAATATTGAGATCAACCCATACATTGGTTATGATCTGTCGCGCTCGTTCAATTCATTGCCAACCTCGGGTGCAAATAGCTCAAGGGGTAACTCAAGCACACAGGTGCAAACCACTTCGCTGGCAATTGATGGCCGCATGTACTTCCTGAAAACTTTCCAGGTTAACTACAATGCTTCTAAAAGCTACGTGAGCGGTTTGCAAGGTTTAAGCACTAATCCATTAGTATTAAACGCAGGGCTAGAAAAGGAGTTTTTCAAAAAAAGACAACTGGTAGTTACATTTAATATGTACGATTTGCTGCACCAAAACAATTTTGTTGAGCAAACTATAAATGAAACAGGCTATACCAATACCCAATCGAGCACATTAAGCCGCTACTTTTTAGTTGGGATACGTTTAAACTTCCAACACTGGAGCGGCACACCAATGCGTAACGGCCGCCAAATGCAACGTAGGGGCGATGGTAGCTTTATCTACTAGTACTTAAGATATCATTATATCGAGGCGCATCCCGGTTATCCGGGATGCGCTTTTTGTTTAGGATGGAACCCAAATGCTGCACTTACGATAATTCAAGTTGTTCCGTACGGGCAAAAAGCTCGGTAGAACGGTAGGGTATCACAACCAGTATGTTTCTTTTGCCTCGTAGTGACAATACTTAACGGCTGCCAAATAACCACAAAAAAAGCCTCCGAAACACATGTTCAGGAGGCTTTTAACAAAGTATTGTAATTGCTTACTTTACCGAATCAACTATAGCTTTAAAAGCAGTTGGGTGGTTCATCGCTAAGTCGGCTAATACCTTACGGTTCAACCCAACTTCTTTAGCGTTTAATTTACCTATTAACTGAGAGTATGATAAACCATGTTGACGGGCACCTGCGTTGATACGTTGTATCCACAAAGCCCTAAACTCTCTCTTTTTAGCTTTACGGTCGCGGTAAGCGTATTGTAAACCTTTTTCAACTGTGTTTTTAGCAACGGTGTAAACCTTGCTGCGTGAACCCCAATAGCCTTTGGCGAGGTTCATGATCTTTTTTCTGCGTCTTCTTGACGCTACTGCGTTAACTGAACGTGGCATTTTCTTGCGATTTTGGTAGCGAGTGCCTCAATTTAATGATGGTCTTTAAAACTCTGATACCTGGTTAAAAATTTGTTTAATTACTTTCCGATACAAAGCATACGTTTTACGTTACCCATATCCGCATTGCTTACTAAGCTGGTGTGGGTAAGGTTACGCTTGCGTTTAGTCGACATCTTGGTTAAGATGTGGCTTTTGTATGCGTTCTTTCTGGTAATTTTACCGGTTCCAGTAAGCTTAAAACGCTTTTTAGCACTGGAATTGGTTTTCATTTTTGGCATAACTCTGTTTTATATATATTAATTGTAAATCAATTACTTTTTAGCAGCCTTAGGGGTAACGGTTAAAAACATCCGCTTGCCTTCCAGTTTTGGTAGTTGCTCCACTTTACCCACATCTTCTAATGCTTGTGCAAAGCGTAGTAACAATATTTCGCCTTGCTCTTTGTAAACAATTGCACGGCCTTTAAAGTGTACGTAAGCCCTTACCTTTTCGCCCGCTTCCAAAAATTTGATGGCATGCTTCAATTTAAACTCAAAGTCATGGTCATCAGTATTCGGTCCAAAACGGATCTCTTTAATAACGGTTTGCTTGGCGTTACTCTTTATCTCTTTCAGCTTTTTCTTTTGCTCGTAGATGAACTTGTTATAGTCAACTATCTTACAAACAGGGGGTACTGCGTTCGGAGATATTTCAACCAGGTCGAGTTCTTGCTCTTCGGCAAATGCCAATGCTTCTTTTAATGAATAAACACCCACTTCTACGTTATCACCCACTAAGCGAACTTCCTGTGAGCGGATAAATTGATTGATGTTGTGTTCAGCTTCTTTCTTTTTGAAAGGTAGCCTCGGTCCTCTGTTAAAATTAGGTTTATTTAAAGCCAAGTTATACTGTTATTTCTTTTTTTATTTTTTGTGTAAATTCTTCAATCGTCATACTGCCTAAGTCGCCTTCGCCATGTTTTCTTACCGAAACAAGCCCTTCAGCCGCTTCTTTTTCACCTACAATAAGCATGTATGGTATTTTCTTGACTTCAGCATCCCTGATCTTACGACCAATTTTCTCGTCCCTGAAATCAATAAGCCCGCAAATATCGGAATCTTTTAGTGATTCTGAAAGTTTTTTTGCATAATCTTCATATTTCTCCGAGATCGGCAAAATAGTGAATTGCTCCGGCGATAACCACAGCGGGAAATTGCCCGCGCAGTGCTCAATCAGCACAGCCACAAACCTTTCCATCGATCCAAACGGAGCGCGGTGTATCATTACCGGGCGGTGCTTTTGGTTATCGCTGCCGGTGTACTCTAATTCAAAGCGCTCAGGCAGGTTATAATCAACCTGTATGGTGCCTAACTGCCATTTACGGCCCAGCGCATCTTTTACCATAAAGTCAAGTTTCGGGCCGTAAAACGCGGCTTCACCTTCAACTTCAATGGTTCTTAAGCCCTTTTCGGCAGCAGCCTCAATAATAGCGCTTTCGGCAATGGCCCAGTTCTCGTCGCTGCCAATGTATTTGGTTTTGTTGTTCGGGTCGCGTAAGGATACCTGCGCGGTATAATCCTCAAAGCCCAGGGCTCCAAAAACATATAACACTAAGTCGATAACTTTTTTAAACTCTTCCTTCACCTGGTCGGGGCGGCAAAACAAGTGCGCATCATCCTGTGTAAAACCACGTACGCGGGTTAAGCCGTGCAGCTCGCCGCTTTGCTCATAACGGTAAACGGTACCAAACTCCGCAAAACGCACAGGAAGGTCTTTGTAGCTGCGTGGCTTAGTTTTATAGATCTCGCAATGGTGCGGACAGTTCATAGGTTTTAAAAAGAACTCTTCGCCCTCCTGCGGGGTTTTTATCGGCTGGAACGAATCCGCCCCATATTTCTCGTAGTGGCCCGATGTTACATATAAACTTTTATGGCCTATATGCGGTGTTATCACCTGTTCGTAACCGGCTTTTACCTGTGCTTTAGTTAAAAACTGCACCAAACGCTCGCGTAAAGCAGCTCCCTTAGGCAACCACAAAGGTAAACCTGCACCCACTTTTTCACTGAAAGCAAATAGCTCCAACTCTTTACCCAACTTACGGTGATCACGTTTTTTGGCTTCTTCAATCAAAGTCAAATAATCGGTCAGCTCGCTTGCCTTAGGGAAGGTAACAGCGTAAATACGGGTTAACTGTTTGCGGGTTTCATCGCCGCGCCAGTAGGCACCTGCAACGCTGGTTAGTTTAACAGCCTTTATAAAACCCGTGTTGGGGATATGCGGACCGCGGCACAGATCTGTAAAGTTACCTTGTGTATAAAAAGTGATGCCGCCATCGGGCAGGTCCTTCAGCAGGTCCAGTTTATATTCGTCGCCTTTTTCGGTGAAATAAGCTATCGCGTCGGCTTTACTCATCGGTTTACGTACGTATTCCTCCTTAGTTTTAGCCAGCTCGATGATCTTATCTTCAATTTTTTTGAACTCGTCGCTCGAGAACTCCCTGTCGCCAAAATCAACATCGTAGTAAAAGCCGGGCTGCTCTTTCAACGGCGGACCGATACCGAATTTTGTTCCGGGATAAAGGGCTTCCAAAGCCTCGGCTAATAAGTGTGCCGATGAGTGCCAAAAGGTGTTTTTGCCATCAGCATCATTCCAGGTCAATAATTTAACGTTGCTATCAGCCTCTATAGCGCGACTGGCATCCCAAACTTCGCCGTTAACTTCGGCGGCTAAAACGTTACGGGCTAAACCTTCAGAAATGGATAATGCGATCTGCATTGCGGTAGTTCCATGCTCATACTCACGAACGGAACCATCAGGAAGTGTAATGTTAATCATCTACAACTATGATTTAAATGTTTAATAATATGTTAGTACCAAATCACGTACAATGGTGATTTTTTGAGGTGCAAATATACAGTAGAATTTTGGATTTCGGATGTTCGATTTCGGATTTATGTGATAGGTAATTATGGGTATGCTCACCATCACGTCATTGCGAGGAACGAAGCAATCCTAAAGCGACAGGCAGCAAAACCGACCACACAAAATCAAGTTAACCACTCATTTTCCATCATTTGTTTAATTAATGCAACAAAGTAAAATTAAAGTTACATAACCGTGCAATCAGGATGGAACAGGACGGCTATATTTAATGCATCTGCTACTTTTAACCTGTTGTTATATAAACCAATCCCGATAGTTATCGGGACGTCAACAAAATAAACCGATCAGTCCAGTTTTTTTAAATTGATATAGCCCTTTTTTTGATAGGGGATAGTATGTTCTTAATTATTGTAAATGTCTTTTTTCGGGGTTAATAAAAAGGTGGTATTGTGATAGGTTTCAACTTTTTCCCGGAATTAAAATTGCCTTCGCGGGGGTTGTGTGTTCCTCCGCGAAACGGCAATTTCTAATCCACATTTAACGCTGCCATGTCCCATCAGTATAAATATTCCTTAAAAGCCACGGGCAAGTTATTAGTATTTACTTTTTGCTGTTCGCTATTCGCAACGCAGGTATCGGCGCAGGCGCCATGGCAAAAGATCAACATGCCGACTGTTGCCGAACTATCCGGTAAATTATTAAACCCGCCATCGCAATACAGCGCCGCCGTTACCTGGGGCTGGGATGGCAGCATGACCCGCGAGGTTATCGCCCGCGACCTTGATAAATTCCACGAAATAGGTTTCCGCGCAGTCAGCATCGAAGCGGGTTATGGCATGGCTGGCAAATACCTTTCCGAAGCATGGTTCCAGTCCATCAAAATGGCGGTGGAAGAAGCCAAGAAGCGCGGCATGCACATCTGGATCATCGACGAGGGTAAATACCCCAGCGGTTTTGCAGGCGGAAAATTCAGCGAGCTGAAACCCGAACTGAAAATGCAGGCGCTTACCTCTCAACGTTTTGTATGGGGCAGTTTAACTATCGGCGAACCGCTTAACGGCACGGCCTTATCGGCCATTGCTTATAATCCCGAAACTAAAGTCACGCAAAATGTTGCGATAAAAGGTGGAAAAATTGATTTTGTGCCGCCGCCTGGCAAATGGGAGATCATCATTGCGCAGTCTCAATTTAAAACATCGCCAACGCGCTCTGCAAATAATCCAACCAAAGGTAAAGATGGTAGCGCATCGCTAATGGATTACCTTAATCCCGAAGCCACCAGACAGTTTTTAAACTGGACCGAAGAAGAATACAAAAAATACATTGGCGATGAGTTTGGCAAAACCGTTTTAGGCTTCCGCGGAGATGAGCCCGCATTTAGCTATACCCCATGGACGCCCAAACTGCCCGAAGTATTTAAAGCCAAAAAAGGTTACGATATCACACCTTATTTAGCAACCTTTTTCCTCCGCGATCCAAGCCCGGAACAGCAAAAAGCCAAAGCGGATTTTTATGATGTATGGTCGGATATGTTTGGCGAAAATTACTTTAAACTACAAGGCGATTGGTGCAAAGCCAACGGTATGGAGTACATGGTACACTTGGATAAAGATGATAACATGGCCCAGTTTGTACGTTCAGGCGGCGATTTCTTTAAAGACCTGAAAGGCGTGCAAATCCCCGGAGTAGATGCCATTTGGCACCAGATATGGTCGGATACTGTTTCTAACTTCTCAAAATTCGCTTCATCGGTATCGCACGTTTATAATAAGCCGCGCGCCTTAAGTGAAAGCTTCGCGGCATACCGCCCAGCGCCAAACGTGGAGCAGGCCAAATGGGTGCTCAACCAGCAAATGGTACGCGGTATCAACCTTTTTGAGTTGATGTTCGTATCCTCATCCGCACGGAGCGGCCAAACCAACCTGCGCGGTTATATGGGTGAGGCGGCTTTCCCGGCATTAATAAAATACCTCAACACCGTTTGCTATGTGCTTAGCCAGGGCCGCCCCGCAACACAGGTGGCGCTTTACATGCCCACTACAAGTTTATGGATGGGCGATAAGGCCGCTAATGAAAGTTTGATCAAGGTAGGCGAGGAACTGTTAAATAACCAGTACGATTTTGATTTTGTGAGTGAGGAGGCCTTAACGAAAGACCTGACTGTGACCAATGGTCCGTTTACAACTGCATCCGGTACAAAGTATTCAATACTGGTTATACCTTCGGTCACTGTGCTTTCAAATGCGGTTATCGAAAAAATTAAAACGATGACCACATACGGAGGGCGCGTATTGTTTGTTGGCAAAACGCCTGAATTACTGAACGATAAAAGCTTTATGGATGCTCAAAAAGTTTCGCCGGATATGTTTTCGTTGATCCATTCCGACATGTCTGGAAAAGATGATTACAGGTCGATGTTCTCAAAATATATCAAATATTCTGATGTTAGCCTCGCTACCGCCAACCCGGCCCTTAAATACATCCACCGCGTTATTAAAGATGCCGATATATACTTCTTCTTTAACGAAAGTTTGACCGATGAGGTAAACACTACGGCCACTTTACGGGGCGTAGGTATGGTAAACGAATGGGACCCAAAAACAAATATAGTGACCCAACAAAGTGGTACAGACACCAACTACAACACGCCGGTTACCTTAAAGCTAAAGCCTCAGGAAACAAAATTTATCATTATCTCAAAAACAAAAATGCCACCTATCGATACTAACTGAAAATTGAAAATGATACAAAAGAAAAATAATCGTAATATTGACACTAATTAATAACCACCAATTATGAAACGTACAATATTACCACGGCTATTACTGCTATTGCCTCTGCTACTGCAACTTTCAACCAGGGCCCAAGACACCAAAACCATCAACATCGCCGTTGATAAGCCCACCGTTAAAGTACCGCCCGCCATGTGGGGCATCTTTTTCGAAGACATTAACTTCTCTGCCGACGGCGGCCTTTACGCCGAGCTGGTAAAGAACCGCTCATTCGAGTTTGCCAAACCCTTAATGGGATGGAAAGAAATTAAAGGTGATGGCGGTCAGGGCACGTCGCTCATCATCAACCGCGCTACCGAAAATGCTAACAACCCCCGTTTTGACAGGGTGACTGTAAAAAGCGATAAAGGCTACTATGGCCTTGTTAACGAAGGTTTCCGTGGTGTGGGTATACAGCAAGGTAAAACTTATAACTTCTCTGTACTGGCACGCAAAGGCACAGGCAATACGAAAATTCATATTAAGTTGCTTGCTGCCGATGGCAAAACCAGTCTCGGTGAGGCCGACCTGCAGGGCTTTGCCAATAAATGGGCAAAATATACCGTCCCGATAACGGCAACAGGTACCGAGGCAAAAGGGCAGTTAAGTGTGGCTTTCGCCGGACAAGGTGTATTGGATATCGACATGATTTCCCTGTTCCCGCAGGAAACATTCAAGGGCCGCCCTAACGGTTTACGTGCCGACCTGGCGCAACTGCTTTCCGACCTGCACCCGGGCTTTGTACGCTTTCCCGGAGGTTGTATCGTTGAGGGCCGCGATCTGGCTAACCGCTACCAATGGAAAAAAACTGTAGGTAATGTTGAGGACCGCGAACTCATCATCAACCGTTGGAACACCGAGTTCCCAGCCCGTTCGGCTCCCGATTATTTCCAATCATACGGCCTTGGCTTTTACGAATATTTCCAGTTAGCTGATGATATTGGCGCCGAGCCGCTACCAATCCTTAACTGCGGTATGGCTTGTCAGTATAATACCGGCGAGGTAGCTACTTTAGATGAACTGAACCCCTTTATCCAGGACGCGCTCGACCTGGTGGAGTTTGCCAATGGCGCCGTTACTACTAAGTGGGGTGCACTACGCGCTAAAATGGGCCATCCAAAACCATTTAATTTGAAAATGATGGGTATTGGTAACGAGCAGTGGGATGTGCAATACCTTGATCGTTATAAGCTGTTTGCCAAAGCCATTAATGCTAAATATCCGGGTATTAAGTTAGTCACCAGCTCCGGGCCATCACCTTCCGGGGATAAATTTGATTACCTGCAAACCGAACTGCGCGCGCAAAAAGCTAACTTTTTAGATGAGCATTATTACCAGTCGCCGGATTGGTTTTTCCAGAACGCATCCCGTTATGATAATTATGACCGTAACAGCTCGAAAATTTTCGCCGGCGAATACGCCGCGCACATCAAAGAACCAAAAGGCAAAGAAAGCGAATTAATGAACACCTGGGTAAGCGCCCTGGCCGAAGCTGCTTTTATGACCGGACTGGAGCGCAACGCCGATGTGGTACAAATGGCAAGCTATGCCCCGCTATTGGCCCACGTTGAAGCTTGGCAATGGCGCCCCGACCTTATTTGGTTTGATAACCTGCGCAGCGTTGCTACGCCTAACTACTACGTGCAAAAACTATACGCCAACAACAAAGGTACCGACGTGGTGCCTACGCTGATGGATGGTAAAGTATTGGCAGGTAAGGATAGTTTGTATGCCAGCTCGGTAATTGACAAGAATACCAATAAGCTTATAGTAAAGCTGGTAAATACATCGTCGCAATCGGTGAATGTTGACCTAAATATCGGTGGTAAAACTGTTGTGCAGGGTAAAGGTTCGTGCGAAACTTTAACATCGGCAAACTTGTTGGATTTTAACACCCTTGCCGAACCTAAAAAAATAGCACCCGTAATGGAAGCTTTGCCTTTAACAGGCAATATGGTTTTTGTAAGGTTGGCACCACGTTCAGTAAATGTGATCACCGTCCCTTATAATTAATAACCAATGATAAAAACGTTCAGCATATTGGGCCTCGCCATAGTTTCTTTATTGCCTTTTGGCGATAAGCCTCATGTTGCTGCCAAACGTCACTTTCTAATTACTGATAATGGCGCCATCGGCGATGGCAAAACACTGAACACCATCGCCATCCAAAAAACCATAGACCAGGCCTCGGCCGAACAAGGTGGCGGTATTGTTGAGATCCCCGAAGGGACTTTTATCAGCGGTTCCATATTCCTCAAAAAAGGCGTTAACCTGCTGATAGATGCCAAAGGCGTATTAAAAGGTTCGCTCAACCCAGCTGATTACCCACAAATACACACCAGTTTTGAAGGTGTGGAACGCATGTTCACCGCGGCCTTTGTAAACGCCCAATACCTGGCTGATTTTGATATCACGGGCGAAGGGATGATTGACGGCTCGGGCGAGGATTATATCGCGGTGTACCGTGGTATTACAACCACTCCAAAACCCGGCAAGCCGCGTTTAATATGCTTAGAAGGTTGCCATAACGTAACCATTTCTAAATTAAAACTCCACAATCAGGCGGTTTGGTGCCTGCATTTATTGTATTGCAAAGGTGTTAAGGTTGAGGATCTCACCATCACCGCCGAGCATAACATCCCCAGCAGCGATGGTATTGATATTGATGCCTGCGATGGTGTAACAGTATCACGCTGCGACATTGATGTGAACGATGATTGCATATCCATAAAAGCGGGCCGCGAAACCAATACTGTACCTAACCGCATTTGCCAAAACATTGTTATCCAGAATACCCGCTTTGGCTTTGGCCATGGCGGCGTTGCCATGGGTAGCGAAACATCGGGCGGTATCCGTAACGTTGAGGTGCGCGATTGCGTAGCCGAGGGTAACTGGGCTCCCGTAAGGTTTAAATCGCAGCAAAGCAGGGGAGGCACGGTACAGCATATCGTATTCCGTAATTTCAAGCTAAAGGATGTTACCCGCGCGTTCGAGTTTAACATGAACTGGACAAGCTCACACGGTACTTTATCAGCACCATCAAACCCACTGCCTATTGTGCGCGATGTGCAACTCATCAACGTAACGGGTACGGCAAAATCAACAGGTTCATTGGCCGGATTAAACGGTAGCCCTATCAGCAATGTCAAATTTATTGATTGCAATATTGAGGCTCAAACAGGCTTAAAAGTTACCAACGTAACCAATATGGATTACAGCGGGTTAAGCTTAAATATAAAGCAAGGCGAACAGATCATCAATCAGCCTGAAACAGTGAAACAGAATTAGTAAAAGAGAAAAACAGCATATATGAATCACATCACAAAACTATCGGGTGCGTTAGCGGCAATACTATTGGCGGCAGGTTCGGTATCCGCGCAGAAAACCAGTTTTAAGTTCGAGTTCGGGTCAGGAAAGGTGAAAGATGGCTATACTTCGGTTACCCCATCAACAAATTATACCAAAGAACTTGGCTATGGTTTCGATAACGAATCTACCGTTAAAGCGGTTGACCGTGGCGGTAAAGACCCACTAAAAGCAAGCTATATCACCAATGATAAACCCTTCTTTTTTTCGGTTGATGTACCCGAAGGCAATTATAAAGTTACCGTAACCTTTGGTGATGCTAAGGAAGCAACCGTAACTACGGTAAAAGCCGAGTCGCGCAGGTTAATGCTCGAAAAAGTAGAAACCAAACCGGGCGAGTTTGTTACCAAAACCTTTGTAGTAAATATCCGCAAACCCGAGATCAGCGCGGGCGTAAAAGTTGGCTTAAAAGACCGTGAGTTAAAAAAGCTGGATTGGGACGATAAGCTTACCCTTGAGTTTAATAATAAAAAACCAGCGGTATGCGCTGTTGAGATAGCTAAAGCTGATGACCAGATCACGGTTTACCTTGCGGGAAACAGCACTGTGGTTGACCAGGACGATGAGCCATGGGCATCATGGGGACAAATGGTTACCCGTTTTTTTAAACCGGGCGTAGCCATATCAGACCATGCCGAATCGGGTTTAACCCTGGCCAGCTTTAAAGGCTCGCACCGTTTGGATAAGGTGCTAAGCACCGCCAAAGCGGGCGATTACCTTTTTGTTGAATTTGGCCATAACGATCAGAAAGAAAAAGGCCCTAACGCGGGTGCATGGAAAGCCTATACCGAAAGCTTTAAATACTTCATCGCCCAGGCTAAGGCTAAAGGCATGATATCTGTTGTTGTTACCTCAACCAGCCGCCGTGCTTTTAGCGATACTACCGGCAAAGTGGTAAATACCCTTGGCGATTTCCCTGCTGCTGCACGTAAAGTAGCCCAGGATGAAGGCATAGCCATGATAGATGTGAATGCCATGACAGCCGACTTTTACAACGCTTTGGGTAAAGAAAGATCGACAAAAGCGTTGGTGCATTACCCTGCCAATACCTGGCCGGGGCAAGGTGCTAAACCCTTAGCAGATAATACCCACTTTAACCCATACGGCGCTTACGAAATTGCCAAAATGGTGATAGAAGGCATTAAATCAAATCACTTAGGCTTAGAGAAATTTATCATTGATGCACCTCATTTCGATCCATCGCACCCGGATGATCCGGATACCTTCAGCGTACCTGTTAGTCCGCCAAGCGCTGTATTAAGAGCTGCTACCTTTGCTAAACCGGATGGGAATTAATTAGTAGAAATGGCAATAAAGAGTAGCAGTGTTAAGTAGCAGTAGCAGTTTAAATAGGAGAGTTATGACAGTATCAAATAGTTTACTTAAATCTGTAAAGAAGACAAGCGGTATACTACTGCTACTGCCCCTGCTACTGCAACTAACCGCTAAGGCGCAAGTCCTAAAGAAGCTCATTCCCGATAAGGTAGTGGTATTAACTTTTGATGACGCGGTATTAAGCCATGCTACTTATGTGGGGCCATTATTGAAAAAGTACGGCTTTGGCGCCACTTTCTTTGTATGCGAGTTTGTTACTCCGCCTTTTAGCGATAAAACAAAATACATGAGCTGGGAACAAATAGCCGGGCTCAGTAAAATGGGTTTCGAGATAGGCAATCACACCCAAAACCATACGCATGTTAATAAAATGGATAGCCTGCATTTTGTAGCCGAACTAAAATATATTGAAGATAAATGCGCCCAGTACCATATCCCAAAACCAATAAGTTTCGCCTACCCCGGATATGATATAAGTCCCAAAGCCTTTGGCGTATTAAAGGCGGCAGGGTACCAGTTTGCACGGGCCGGTTTTGACAGGCCTTATGATCCTGCTGCAGATCATCCATATCTCGTTCCGGGTATCACTACGTCGGCCACAAACCGCAAGCAGGTGTTTGATGCGCTCGATATGGCTAAAGATGGTAAAATTGTGGTATTAACCATTCACGGTGTGCCGGATGAGGCCCACGTTTGGGTAAATACCCCACCCGAACTGTTTGAAGAATATTTAAAGTACCTGAAAGATAACCATTATAAAGTGATCGCTCTGCGCGATCTTGCTACCTATATCAATGCCGAAAAAGCATTGAATATTACACCTGTTTTTAAAAAATAAGTCATGAAAATTTTAAGCCAATTATTACTCTCCACAGCATGCATCACGTGCTTGGGTGGCGCTGTAAAAGCGCAAAAAATTCCGGTAATGGAAACGGGGGGCAAAATTATGCCTGCCGAATGGATCGATAAAGCTACAGGCCATAAGGTTGTTCGCCTGGTGAATGGACGCGACAGCGCGGCTAGCTTTTACTTTAATAACAATTGTTTTGTACCGCAAAAAAATACAGAAGGCGACCTTATGGTATTTTACAGCAATACAAAGCAGGGCAACCAGTTATTCAGCATTAATTTAAAAACAAACAAGGTAGAGCAGCTAACGCACCACACAGGTAAAATGGCCGGCGAAATGGTTTGTCCCAAAACACGCTCTGCATATTACCAGGGTGGCGATACCGTTTTTGCCGTGAATGTGGATACAAAGAAAAACTCGGTAATATACGTGTTCGATCCTGCTTTTAAGGGCCGTGCAGGTACTATTAATGCCGATGGTACTTATTTAGCCTGCGTAAAGGCAACCGGCGAGCAGGAGCGTGAGATATATGCTAAATACCCTGCCAAGCACGATTACTTTAACCGAATATGGGAGGCGCATATTGAGCATACCCTCTATACGGTTAATATCAAAACAAAAGAGATAAAAGAGATACACCGCGAGAACGAATGGACAAACCACCTGTTGTTTTCGCCTACCGATCCGGATATTTTATCATATTGCCACGAAGGCCCCTGGGAAAAGAACGACCGTATCTGGAACATCAACATCAAAACAGGCAAAAACACTTTGATGCACGTGCGTACCATGGTTAATGAAATTGCCGGGCACGAGTTTTTTGGTGTTAGCGGTAACCGCGAATGGTTCGATCTGCAGAAGCCTAAAGGCCAAACTTTCTTTTTAGCTGCTTTTGATATGAAAACAGGTAAAGAAGACCGTCTTTATGAGATGGACCGTAACGAGTGGTCTATCCACTTTAATGTATCAAAAGATGAACAAACTTTTTGTGGCGATGGCGGAAACCCGGGTCAGGTTGCTAAAGCACCTGATGGCCAATGGATCTATCTGTTTAAGCCTGATGGCACACGTTTCAGATCGGAAAAATTGGTGATGATGAAAAATCATAACTATCACCTGGAGCCAAATGTACATTTCTCGCCCGATGAAAAGTGGATCATATTCCGCGCTAATTTTGAAGGTATGGAACAGATATATGCAGTTGAGATAGCTAAAAAGTAATTGTTATTTTTTATCGCTATCCAGTACGGTTTGGCTGCCCCCATTCCCGCTATGATCGGTTTGTGTTGCCTTAGTGGTATCAACCGATTTTGTTTGGGGCAAATGCATTTCGGCAGTATCCCTGCCGGCATTGGCGGCGTGGTTGCCACGGCAGGCTGTCAAAAATAATGCAACTGCAAAGGCTGTGTACATGATATGCTTTTTCATTTTTTTGATGAGTTAAGTCCCATTCATAACATACACGGATAATTATAGTTTTTTGATCATCATAAAAATATCACATTACCCTTTACATAAATTATTATGCGTAAACCTTTATTAATTGTTTTGTGTTGCGGCATCGGCATGCAAAGCTTTGCCCAAATATCATGGCCGGTAATTTCGCGGGAAGCCAAACCCTGGACACGTTGGTGGTGGGAGGGCAGCGCGGTTAACCAGCCCGACCTTACCGCTAACATGCAAAAATACCATGATGCCGGTTTAGGCGGCCTCGAAATAACACCAATTTATGGTATAAAAGGGCAGGAGAGTAAGTTTATACAATACCTGTCGCCCCAGTGGATCAGCATGCTTAATTTTACTATACAAGAGGGTAAACGCTTAGGCCTGGGTATTGATATGGCTAATGCTACAGGCTGGCCTTTTGGCGGCCCCTGGATAGATGATGAAAGTTCATCAAAGAACATGGAAATGGAGGCATACACCGTTAAAGGTGGCGGATCTTTAAATCAGCCTATAATCCACATGCAACAAGCAATGGTTACTGCCGAGGGTAAGGCTCCGGCCATCACAGATATACAGCAACCACTTGCCGCTAACAAAAACTTACAGGCATGGGCTTTGGGCCAGGTGCGTTTCCCAAAACTGTTACCCTTACAGGCTTTAATGGGATACGGCCCCGATGGACAGATAGTAAACCTGACCGCGAAAGTTGATGCCAATGGTAAACTCAACTGGACAGCCCCCAAAGGCGGCGATTGGGCTCTGTACGGTATTTTTATGGGCTGGCATGGTAAATTGGTTGAGCGTGCCGCCCCGGGTGGCGAGGGCTTTGTTATCGACCATTTTTCGCAACCGGCATTAAAAACATATCTCGATAAATTCGACCAGGCTTTTAAGGCCGGTAATGTAACGGGTATCCGTTCGTTTTTTAATGATTCATACGAAGTTGATGACGCCCGCGGCCAGTCAAATTTCACCCCCGAGCTGTTTGCCGAATTTAAAAAGCGTCGCGGGTACGATCTGTTAGAACACTTACCTGCTTTATTCTCCAAAGAAAATAAAGATTACAGTCGTGTAGTATGCGATTACCGCGAAACCATTTCGGATATGTTGTTGGATAATTTCACTATCCCATGGCATACCTGGGCGGCAGGGCATGGCGCATTGATCCGCAACCAATCGCATGGTTCGCCATCAAATATACTGGATCTGTACAGCGCTATTGATATCCCGGAAACGGAAGGGGTGGAGCCACTCCGGTTTAGGTTTGCAACTTCGGCAGCGCACGTAACGGGGAAACAGCTGGCCTCGTCAGAGTCGGCAACATGGTTGGGCGATCATTTTACGTCATCATTATCTGATGTGAAAACTTCTATCGACCGCTATTTTCTGGGTGGAGTAAACCATGTGTTTTATCACGGTATCGCTTACTCGCCGCCTTCAGCGCCATGGCCGGGATGGTTGTTTTACGCATCGGTACATTTAACCCCTGCCGATCCGCAATGGAACGATTTTCATGCCCTTAACGAATATATTGCACGCAGCCAGTCGTTTTTGCAGGAAGGTAAACCTAATAATGATGTACTGTTATATTACCCCATATTCGATAGCTTTTCCGAGCCGGGCCGCAGCCTGTTAAAGCATTATGATGCTATGCGCCCCGAGTTTATCGGTTCGGGTTTTGAAGCCTGCGCTCAACTAATGTTGGATAAAGGTTACACGTTTGATTATATATCCGATAAGCAAATACTGAATACTACAGCCGCGGGTAAAGAGATAAAAACCAGCGGAGGCGCGGCCTATCAAACCATAATATTACCTGATTGCCATTTTATACCGCTGGCAACCTTTAGCAAACTGGCAGATCTGGCCCGCAGCGGCGCGCACATTATTATATATAAAAATGCTCCTGCGGATGTGCCGGGGCTTGGTAACCTTGATGCTAACCGCAAAGCGCTGAAAGACCTGCTGGCTACCCTGAAGTTTACAGATGTTGCTGCAGGTATCAAAAAAGCGGATATTGGTAAAGGTGCATTTTTAATAGGCGAAGATGCAGCTAAGCTGTTAAGCTATAGCAAGGTGCGCGCTGAGCAAATGGTAGAAAGCGCCTTGCAATTTAACCGCCGGAAATATGATGGCGGCACCAGTTATTTTGTGGTGAATAAAGGGATAAATAAAATTGACGGATGGGTGCCTTTAACAGCATCGGCAACATCGGTTACTGTATTTAACGCCATGACGGCCACCGCAGGCCTGGCGCAAACCAAAACATCACCGCAAGGCGATACCGAAGTTTACCTGCAATTAGCACCCGGTGAAAGCGCTATTTTGAAGACATCGTCAACCCTGGTAAAAGGAGAGGCTTATGCTTACTATAAACCATCTGTAAAAGCAACAGAAATTAAAGGCGACTGGGCTGTCAGCTTTGTAAATGGCGGTCCCGAATTGCCCGCCGCCGTAACAAAAACAGACCTGGTATCGTGGACTGATTTTGGTGGCGATGAGTTGAAACGTTTTTCGGGCACGGCCAAATATGCCATTTCATTCGCAAAGCCTGCTAATGTGGCCAAAGCCTTTAAACTTGATCTGGGCAAAGTATACCATACCGCCGATGTTTACCTTAACGGGACAAAGCTGGCTACGCTGATAGGCCCCGATTATTCTGTTATTATACCCGCCGCTTTATTAAAAACTGATAATAAGCTTGAAGTTACCGTATCAAACCTGATGGCCAACCGTATATCAGACATGGACAGGCGTAATATACCTTACCGTATATTTTACAATACCAACTTCCCCGCACGCTCACGCGATGCGAGAGGAGAGGATGGCCTGTTTAATGCTGCAAGATGGGAACCTAAACCATCCGGCTTATTAGGCCCGGTAAAGCTGGAAGCGGTAGAATACCTCAAATTTTAACCGCCCATAATACTGCATTCAACAAAGCCCATGTTAACATGGGCTTTGTTGTTAATAAATAAACAGGACTGTTCAGGACAGTTATGCATGCCTGTAGTATTATATTTGTTACAAACCAATTGTAATTTAACCCCAAAGATTACATTTTATAGAAAACTTTTGATTCAGAGATAGCAATATTCTGGTTTTTTAGCGTTTTTGTAAGTGTGATGTGTGTTTAATAAAAGATATGGATTTGAAATCTGACCATGATAATCTCAAACAACTTTCCGACATGGAATTGCTGGGTATGGTGAAGAATGACAGCATAGAAGCCTTTGAAGAACTATATCACCGCCATTGGAAAAAGCTATACACCTTTGCCTATAAACGTATCCGCTCAAAAGAGATAACCGAAGAGATTGTCCAGGATTTTCTGGCTAACTTATGGGCCGGGCGCAAAAGTATTGTTATTAAAACCTCGTTCGAAGGGTATATTTATACCGCTGTACGTAACCTTGTTTTAAACTGTATAGCTAAAGAAACCCGCCGTAATGCGTACACCCAGTTTGTAAAGCTCTTTAAATCCGACGAGGATTACTCAACAGAGCAAACCGTTCACGTTCGTGATTTTTACTATAACCTGCAGAAAGAATTAAGCTACCTGCCCGAAAAATGCCGATCCGTATTTGAAATGAGCCGGCACGAAAACAAATCGAACAAAGAAATTGCCGCCCAATTAGGCATCTCCGAAAAAACGGTAGAGGGGCACCTTACCAAAGCCATCCGCAGGTTGCGCATTAATTTAAATTCCCTGTTTTTTTAAGGCAGGTCTGCATCAATTACAAATTCCGATTTTTTTTAATACCGGGCAAGGGTAAAGGCATGTTCATATGTCATTACTTATATACGCCCTGTTATAAACCGTAACTGTATTAATGAATTATCCTGTAACACCCCAATTATTACACAAGTATATTGACGGCAATTGTACCGACGAGGAAGTGCGCATGCTTTACCGCTGGTATGATGATTTTGAAGATAGCGAAGATCCTTTAGATACATTAAGCGATGAAGAGCAGCAGGTTTTAAAAATGCTGATGCTGAATAAATTCAAAGCCTCGGTAGTATTGCCTGTACATACATCAGATGATAATAAAACGGAAAGACATTTTTCGATGCGTGCGGTTTATTGGCTGTCGGGAATTGCAGCGATGGTATTTGTGGTTTTAGGCGTTTACTTCAACAAAAAAACAAATACCGACAACCTTAATGCTATTATCACTACGGCATCAGAGCAAATGATGTTGAATAACCAAACCAACAGTATCTATAAACAAGTATTGAGTGATGGTAGCGTGGTTTGGTTAAGTCCTAAAAGCCAGTTAGAATACCCAAAGAAATTTATGGGTAAATACAGGCAGATTGAAATGCATGGTGAAGCTTTTTTTGAAGTAAGTAAAGATCATGCCCACCCCTTTGTTATTTATAGCGGCGGCGTAATAACCAAGGTGTGGGGCACAAGTTTCCGTATCCGTGCATATAAAAATGTACCAACCGAGGTATCTGTAGTTACGGGGAAGGTATCTG
The DNA here is from genome assembly GCF_019391655.1 of Mucilaginibacter rivuli. Taxonomy (GTDB): domain Bacteria; phylum Bacteroidota; class Bacteroidia; order Sphingobacteriales; family Sphingobacteriaceae; genus Mucilaginibacter; species Mucilaginibacter rivuli. The sequence goes on from NZ_JAHXPQ010000002.1 coordinate 347,516, forward strand.
TTAAGTTACCCGAAAATGATAAATCGGAGGTGATGCTGTTCCCTACTCAAAAAATTGTTTACAGCCGTAACAGGGGGGCTTTAACACGCGCTAAAGAAGCAGGTATATCCGGCATGCGTATCTGGCAAAAAGCGTCGGTTTCTTTTGACGATGTTCCGTTAGATAGTGTACTTACAGTGCTTAACAGCCATTTTGGAACAAGGATATATACCAATGATAAAGAGTTAGGCAAGTATTTGCTGAAAGCTGATTTTACCGATCAAAACCTACCCGCAATATTAGATATGCTTGAAAGCTCGCTTAACGTGGGCTATAACATGGACGACACTGAAATGGAGTTGTATCGAAAACCTAAAACCAATTAACAAACTAAACCAGTATTAACGTATGAAGAAATAAAGGAAAAACGCCTTATTAAAAAAACCGGAAGTGTCATCACCACTCCCGGCTAAGTCTAAGCCCCGTTGGTAATAACGTCTGCACAGCAGGCGATAGGGGATTAATTGTCTCATTTTAAGCCTAAAATAAAACAAACGAATTTATGAATTTTTATTTACTATCCTCAAAGACCTGGTGGAAAATTATGAGAATCACCTGTACCCACCTCATGATAGCGCTCATTTTAAGCGGTGTCTCCTTCGCTAAAAGCATGAAAGCACAGGATGTGCTGAGGCGACCGGTTAACATGTCCGTAAGTAATACGAGCCTTGAAACTGTATTGAAAAAACTGGAGCGGGATGCCGATGTTAGATTCGTATACAGCAAAAACATCATTAAAGCAGACCAGAAAATATCATTTAATGCCTCAGGTTTAACCTTGAAGGGATTTCTTGACCAGTTACTCACCATGCACGGTATTGTATACCGGGTAATTAGCGACCGTATTGTATTAAATGCAGGCCCCCAGTATGAGGAGTTAAAAAAGATTGACGAAAAAAAGGAGGCCGAACGTCAGGCCGCTATTAACATATTTACTGTTAAAGGTAAAGTTACCGATGAAACAGGGTTAACCGTACCGGGCGTTAATGTAAAACTATTAGGATCGCAATTGGCTACAGCTACCGATATTAACGGTAACTATACGCTGAATATTCCGGATGGTACCGGCTCGCTTGAGTTTTCTTTTATTGGTTACGTTACTAAAACCGTTGCAATAAATGGCCAGGCTGTAGTTAATGTGGTTTTGGAAGAGAGCAAAAAGCAATTGAACGAGGTAGTGGTTATTGGCTATGGTACACAAAAGAGAAGTAATGTATCGGGCGCTTTAAGTACCATGCGAAATGAAAACCTTGATGAACGGGCTATTAGCCGTGTTGACCAGGCACTTGTTGGACAATTGGCCGGTGTTACTGTAAAGCAAAATACAGGTATACCGGGTAAAGCGTTTAGTGTGCAGGTGCGTGGTTCGGGCTCAATAAGCGCGGGTAACGAGCCATTGTATGTAATAGACGGATTCCCGCTTACTACTAATGCAAGTAATGCAGGCAACGGTACATTTTCTACAGGTAATCCATTGGATAACATCAACCCGAATGATATAGAAAGTATAGAAGTTTTAAAAGATGCAGCAGCAGCAGCCATTTACGGCTCAAGGGCATCAAATGGCGTGGTTTTAATAACTACTAAACGTGGTAAAACCGGAGCGCCAAAAATTAACTTTAATAGCTATGTAGGTTATAATCAAGCGTCTAAAAAACTACCGATGATGGATGGCGATCAATGGATTGCCAATGCAGTTGAAGTTATTAACGCGCAATACCTGGCAAAATACCCTACTGCATCGGTTAATGATGATTTTGCAACACGTGTTGCCAGAGTAGGTAGTCAGGATCCAAATTATGTTCCTGATCCGCGTTGGTCACAGCCGGGCCACCCGGGTTTGTCGTACATTGATTGGCAGGATGCTATTGAAAGGAAAGGGCAAATGCAAAACGTAGAGCTTTCGGCCAGTGGCGGAACGGATGCTGTAAATTATTTTGTATCGGGTAATTTTGCTAATCAGGATGGCTTTATCATAGGTGTGGGTTATAAAGCATATTCACTTAGGGCTAACGTTGAGGTAAACGCTTCTAAAAACTTAAAATTGGGGTTAAATATCGCACCAACTTATTCTGTAACCCAGGATCCGGGTGTTGAAGGGCAAAACTCAATTTTTCACCAGGCGCTAAGTTTAGCTCCTGTGCAGGAAGAATCATCGGGGTTATTACCTAATATAGGTTCAAACCCGCAATATATTTATAGCAGCACAACAAACTCGCCATATGGCAAGCTATTGTATAACCAGGGTACAACTAAAAGGTACCGTACTTTAGGTACTTTATATGCAGATTATCAAATTTTAAAAGGATTATCGTTAAGGAGCTCGGTTAACCTGGATAACACAGATAACATAGCTACAACTTACGTGCCGTATACAACAGCTGGTACATTGGCGCAGCGTACATTTACAGGCTCCAACAACCTGCTTACATCTACCTCCGGCTCTTATAACAGCTACCGCAGGCAAACTTTTGTTAACGAAAATACCATTACATACAACACTGTAATTAATAAAGATCATAGCTTAAATATATTAGCTGGTTTTTCTTATAACTATGATAGGTTAGACAGGGCTACGCTTAGTTCTAATACAGGTTTCACCAGCGCGGTAATTCAAACTTTAAATGCTGCGGCCGCTGTTACGGGTAATACTAATTCTACGTTGAGTGTTTTAGAATCTTATTTTTCCCGTGTGCAGTATTCCTACAAAGATAAATATCTGTTATCGGCAAGTATCAGGTCTGATGGGTCATCCCGTTTTGGTGAAAATAACAAATATGGTATATTCCCTTCGGCTTCATTGGCATGGCGAATGAGCCAGGAAAACTTTATTAAGGCTGTACCTTCAATAAGTGATTTGAAACTGAGGTTTTCATACGGTGTGAACGGAAATAACAACATACCGGATTATGATGTATCAACAATCGGTTCTGCAGGCTATGTTTTTGGCACCACTCAAGGGGCTGTAATTGGTCAGTATCCGGCTGTTTTAGCTAATCCCGATTTGAGATGGGAACGATCACAAACTTATGATTTTGGTCTCGATTTTGGTATTTTAAACAACCGTATTGTAGGATCATTTGATTACTATAATAAACTGAATACAGATTTGTTATTAAACAAGCCTGTTCCTGCTACATACGGTGGCAGTACTTCGGCTGTCTTGTCTAATGTGGGTTCTGTTAGAAATTTAGGGCAGGAGTTAGAAATTACATCACGTAATTTAACAGGTAAACTTCAGTGGAGCACTACAATAAATATTACCCACAACACCAATAAGGTAGTATCGTTGGGCGATCAGAACCAAATCCTTATTCCAAACAGCAATGATCAGGGCGATGCCATACTTCGCGTTGGCTCACCTTTAAACAGTATATACGCTTTAAGGGCAATTGGTTTTTTAACCGCTGCCGATATAGCTAACGGCGTTGCACGTTATGGCCCGCAAACAGGTTCAACAGCCGAGTCTGAAGGTGATATCAAATACGAAGATGTAAGTGGCCCCAACGGTGTACCTGATGGTATAATTACCGAGGCTGATAAACAAATAGTTGGACACCCTAACCCTGACTATACGTTTGGTATTACCAACACGTTTAAATTTAAAGGGTTTGATTTGAGTATTTTGATCCAAGGCCAGCAAGGCGGCTCTATCTACTCGCAAATAGGCAGGGCAATAACCCGCCCCGGCCAAGGCAGATCTGATAACCACCCGGCATCTTTTGTAAACAGGTGGATGTCGCCAACTAACCAGGGCGAGGGAAGGTTTGGTAAAACCTACGCACTTTATTATGCTCCTATTACTGCTGCTACTGATTGGCTTTACTCATCTGATTACATACGTGTAAGAGATATTACTTTGGGATATAATTTAAAAAACCTGCTTAAAACCCCGGTTGTTCAGGGTGCCCGTATTTACCTTACTTTAGAAAATTTCTTTGGTGGCGATAAATACACCAATGGCCTTAACCCTGATGCACAGAACCAGGCTGTTGGAACTGCACAGTTCCCTGTTGCAGGCGATTATGGTGGCTTGCCTTTGGCCAAATCACTCATATTCGGGTTAAACTTTACATTTTAATTATCTCTAATTTTTTAAAAATGAAAAAGATATCTTTCATAGCCTCAATGGCGCTTGTGTTACTGGTAACATCGTGCTCTAAAGACTTAAACCAAATACCAATATCAACTCAAACCACGGCAACGTTTTATCAGCAGCCTAGTGATTTTATACAGGGTATTAATGCCGCTTATAACTCACTACGTAATTATCCCGACAGGTTACTTGATATGTCGGAAATACGTTCTGATAATATTTACCCCACTAATAGTGTAGCACGTGATCCGGATGCGATCAGTAATTTTTCAACATCAATAGCGGGCCACCCTTATGTTGAAGAAGCATGGAGCACCGATTTCAGGGGAATATTTCAGGCAAACACTGTACTCGATCAAATTGCTAAGAACGGCAGTTTTGTAGGATCGGCCGCTTTGGCAACAAGGCTTAGCGCCGAAGCCCGTTTTTTGCGTGCTTTCTATTATTTTGACCTGGTGCGATATTTTGGCAAACTACCAATTATTGATCATCCGGTAAGCATAAGCGAATCTACAACCATAGGCCGTAGCCCCGTAGCTGATGTATATACCCTTATTATAGCCGATCTGCAGTTTGCCATAGCAAATTTACCGGCCAATTACGCAGGTGCATTTCCATCTTATACTGCAACAGACGTGGGCAGGGCTACAAAGTATGCCGCAGAAGCAGTACTTGGCCAGGTTTACATGACCCGCTCAGGGCCTACTTATGGCATATCAGGTCCCGGTCTTGGTTTAAACGAGTGGAGCCTGGCCGTGCCTTTATTTAATGATATTATAAACAGCGGCCTGTTTGTGTTTAATACAAGCTATTCAAACATTTTCTCATACACCAATCAAAGCCCTAACTATACCGCCACAGGTAACAGGGAAGCTATTTTTGATGTTATGTACTTAACCGGACAAAACCCGGTTTTGGGAGCAGATTTTACATGGCAGCTTATTCCTCAAAATTATTTTAACTCACAACCGGCAGGTAATACTCCGGCAAACGGAAACCTTGGCACACCATCAGTATCTCCAAATATGCTGGCTGAGTACTCTGCAAGCGATGTAAGGAAAACACAAAATGTTTTTACAGCAGGATATACCTACCAGGGCACTTTAGATCCGTATCCGTTTTTTAGGAAATATGTACCTTATTTAGGTACAGGCGCGTTAGATGCTGCCAAAATACCAGCGAGCCGTTTTGATTGGGGAATTAATTTTATCGCTATCAGGTACACCGATATATTAATGCTTAAAGCAGAATGTATTTTAAACGGTGCTCCGGGCAATCAGTTGACGGATGTTGATGGTGTTGTTAACCAGGTAAGAAACAGGGCTGGCCTGCTTCCGTTGGTAAACGTTAATGCCGATCAGCTTTTAGCCGAACGCAGGCGAGAGTTTGCCGCCGAGGGTTTACGTTGGTTTGATTTGCAACGGAGTGGTAAATTGTTAACCATTATGAATGCCTGGAAAGCTGTTGATGATGCAGTTATACAAAAAATGGGTCCTATTACCGCCAATTCTATTATATATCCGGTGCCACAATCTCAATTAGATACAGCACCAGGATTATATTCACCTAATCCCGGATACTAACCGAACATTAACCTATCTTAATATATACTACGCAAGCAAGGCGGCCCTTAAATAAGGGGCCGTCTTACTTGTTGTTTTTACACTTAATAAAACTTATTTATTGTATATGCTACACTTAAAGTTTTAATTGATATTTTAGCGTTAGTTATTAACCATAATTAACCGCTAAATATGAAATCCAAATTTTTGCTGCTGTGCTTTATAGTAGCCTTTATTATGCCTGTTTACGCTCAGCAAAAGCAGGTTAGGCGTGTTGTGAGCTTTAACCAGGGCTGGGTATTTACTTTAGGTGATATTAGTAACGGTCAAGATAACTCGTTTGATGATAGTAAGTGGCGTAAATTAAACCTGCCACATGATTGGAGCATAGAAGGTGAGTTTAGTAAAGATAACCCTGCAACGCCCGAAGGCGGAGCTTTACCGGGGGGCATTGGCTGGTATCGTAAAAATTTCACTGTACCTGCAGTCAATAAAGGCAAAATAACATATATCAATTTTGATGGTGTTTACCAGCGCAGTGATGTTTGGGTAAACGGGCATCATTTAGGTTTCAGGCCCAATGGTTATATCTCATTTCAATATAACATAACGCCATACCTCAATTATGGAGATAAGAAAAATATTATAGCCGTTAAGGTTGATAACTCACATCAGCCAAACTCGCGCTGGTACTCCGGTTCGGGTATATACCGTAATGTTTGGTTAACTACAGTTACCCCGATAGCTGTTAACAACTGGGGCACATTTGTAACTACACCAACAGTTACCAAACAAAGTGCCGCGGTTAATTTAAAAACCAGTATTAAAAACCTTAGCGGTAAACCACAGCAGGTAAATATCGTATCAACTATTTATAATGCCGCGGGTTTACAAATTACCAATACAACATTAACCAATGTTGCCTTGCAGGATACCCTTGCTACCGTAACTCAAACGCTGGCCGTTAAAAATCCGGTATTATGGTCGGTTGATAAACCTTACCTGTATAAAGTACTCACAAAAATTGTAAGCAAAGGCATCGTAGTTGATAGTTATGAAACACCATTAGGAATAAGGGATTTTAAATTTGATGCCGATAAAGGTTTTTCGCTGAACGGGAAACCGATGAAAATATTAGGTGTTTGTGATCACCACGATCTTGGCAGCCTCGGTGCTGCTGTAAATGTAAGGGCTTTAGAGCGCCAGTTGGAGATTTTAAAAGCGATGGGATGTAATGCCATCCGCACATCGCATAATCCGCCTGCGCCCGAGTTGCTCGAGCTGACAGACAAGATGGGGTTCATCGTTATGGATGAAGCTTTTGATTGCTGGCAAAAAGGCAAAGAAAAATATGATTATCATTTGTTTTTTGATGAATGGAGCAAACGCGACCTGCAAGACCAGGTACTGCGAGATCGTAACCACCCAAGCGTAATGATGTGGAGTATCGGCAACGAAATACCACAGCAAACAGATACCAGTGGTTTCAGGATAGCTAAAGAGCTTGCCGCTATTGTACACAGCCTTGATGTTACAAGGCCAATTACCGCTGCCAATAATGACCCAGGTACGCGCAACCAGATCATCAAATCAGGTGCGGTTGATCTGGTAGGGTATAACTACCACACAAACGATCTGGCTAAGTTTCATGAACGTTACCCGGGTAAAATATTTATTGGCAGCGAAACTACATCAGCATTAGAAACACGGGGTATTTATGATATGCCTTCAGATTCTATCAGGCGTTGGCCAACACGTAAAGGAGCCGGTAAAATGAATGACGATTTTACTGTTTCAGCTTATGATAATGTTTCGGCACCCTGGGGTTCAACGCATGAAGAGGCATGGAAAGTAATTAAAAAGTACGATTTCCTTTCGGGGATGTTTATCTGGACAGGTTTTGATTACCTGGGCGAACCTACGCCATATAGCTGGCCGGCACGCAGCTCATATTTCGGAATTATTGACCTCGCCGGTTTCCCTAAAGATGTTTATTACATGTACCAAAGCGAGTGGACTACCACTCCTGTATTGCATTTATTGCCGCATTGGAACTGGGAAGCTGGTAAAATGGTTGATGTTTGGGCTTATTACAATAATGCCGATAATGTGGAACTTTTTTTAAACGGAAAATCGTTAGGGAAGAAAGCAAAAACAGGGGATGACCTGCACGTAATGTGGCATGTGCCTTATCAGCCGGGAACACTTAAGGCAGTATCATATGATAAAAAGGGAAATGTGGTTTTAACAAGCGAAGTGAAAACGGCCGGCTTACCATCAAAATTAGAATTATCTGTTGATAGGAAGAACATAAAAGCCGATGGCAGTGACCTTGCGTTTATCACCGTTAAAGTATTAGATAAGGATGGCAATATTGTACCTAACGCCGATAATAAAATCACTTTTAAAATTAATGGCGAAGCGTTTTTAGCCGGGGTGGATAACGGTGACCCTATTAATCACGATTCGTTTAAAGCAGATTGGCGAAAAGCGTTTCATGGTTTAGCACTGGCCATAATACAAGCTAGCAACAAGGCGGGCTATGTAACGGTTACAGCTACAGCTAACGGTCTTCAAACGGCTACAGTGCAAATTGAAACACAAAACTAACCAGACGAAGTTTAACATTATAAACCATAGGTTAATACAATTTTTTTGAGCGTATTGACGTTTGTAAGTAAAAAGCCGGACATTTTTGATTGAAATTACCGGCAAATTATAACCAATTTTGAATTTTTTAATGGCGATCTCAGGTGATAATAATTGTATTTTTTACATTTCTTTTAGTAGAAACTTTATTTGTATGCAATTATTTTAATGCAGCTAATAAATTGCCATTAAATTTTAAATTCAGGATGGGGCAGGATAGTTAATGATATTATTTATTCTACTTTTAAACAATGTAAGAAGCCAGCGTTAGCACTTCTACAGCCAATTTGAATACTAACCGAAAACTAAATAAATTATATGAGGGAACCTTTACGTATTTCACGTACGCTATTGTCGTATCAACCAAATTTTAGTCTTACCTGTAATTGCCGTTTTCCAAAATAGGTGATTTTCTTAGACTGTAATTTTCTCAAAATAGTTTAATAGTTTTTTTATTAATACAGGGCCGGGTAACTTTCGTTGTTACGGGCTTGGGTATTTTGATGTGGAAATTGATTATTAATTAAATATCATAAACGTTGTTTCACCATGTATAAATTTCTTAAAAGTTTATTTTACTTGTTTTTAATAGTGCTTGCTTTTTCGGGCTGCCGTAAAGCCGCGTTGGATGCGTATTATGGTCGCCCGGCTACTTTGGCACCTCCAATCTATCAAACACTGCAAGCTAAAGGTAATTTCACCAATATGCTGGTTTGTATTGATAAAGCGGGTTATACCAGCCAGCTAAGCACGGCCGGTTACTGGACACTGTTTGCCGCAAATGATGATGCTTTTAAAAAGGCAAACATTGATGCTAACCAGTTGGATGTTGCTACAGCAACAAAAATTGTAACCTATAGCCTTGTTAATAGCGGTTACGTATCATCACCGCTTGCCGATATCAGACCAGGTAATATAAGTGGCAACAATATTGAAGTTGCGCAACTTGCAAAAAATTTAGATCTAACGTCTACGCTTACTCCGGCTTATAAAAGGCGTACTACATATCATGACGGTGTTGACACTACTACAGTACCTAACATTGGGGTATATGGCTCATTAGCTGGTCAAAATATAAAATCAATTGCTCAAAATTCACCGGTAAGCGTAGCATCATTAATTAATGCTTCACAATCAGCATACTATGATCCTAAAGATCTTAACAATAAGTACATTCCTTACTTTACACCATACTATTTTAATGCCAACGGTTTAACATCTTATGATTATACATTCTTTTATCCGGGAGCAACATTCACAAATGATCCTTTAAAGTTTAATGTGTTAGGCGGTAATGTAATTGATCCTAATATTATTTGTGAGAATGGGGTTTTGCAGGTAATTAATACCGTGCCGTTGCCGTTGCCAAGCCTTGAAACGTATTTGAAGAGTAAATCGGATTATAGCCATTTCTATAACTTTATACAGCAATACGGTAATTTAGTAACTTATGCCATAAGCCCGGATGCAACACGCGTTAATCAGGTAAATACAGGCTCATCCGCATCGGTATATGTTAAACAATACTCACCTTTATTAGCTTTTTCACCTGCCAATGAAAACCTGTTTTCCGGTGGCGGTTCCACATGGCCTCAATATAATAGTAACACGCTGTTTGCACCTAACAATGCCGCATTCGATTCGTATGTAAATACTGTATTATTAGAGCACTATCCAAACCTTGCCAGTTTGCCGCAATCAGTTATTGTTGATTTTATTAATGCGCACATGGCAACAAGTACAATTTGGCCAAGCCAATTCAGCAAAAACGGTATTTTAAATGCAAAAGGTGAAAATCCACGTTTTAATGCCAATACAGATGTTAAAGACCAAATGGTGTGTAGTAATGGTTTGTTTTATGGCACAACCAAAGCCCAGGCAACCAATGTATTTGCAACGGTATATGGTAGGATATATCTTGATCCTGATTACAGTATTATGGCTAAAGCCTTTTCCTTTTTTACTTCCTTCAGAACCAATTTGACTAACCCGGCGTTTAAATATACTGTAGTGATGATACCTGATGTTACTTTGCGGGCATTAGGTTATGGTATCAACGCTTCGGCAGGTGGTAATACAACACCTGGCTCGGGTATCACTTTTACGCTGCCATCCGGATCAACTACCGCAGGTAGCGAGGCTTTGTTGCTGAGAACGTTAAACCTTGGAATATTTTTAACGCCCAATAATGAGCTATCAAACCTTTCGGGTACAGGCATATATGCTACAGCCGGTTTAAATAGCGCTGCTCCAGAAGTTGTTAAGTATTCAAACAATCAATTTTTTGCAGCGGGTAACCAAGATGCAAATACTACGGTAACCGTTAACCCGGCATATATTACATGCTCTAATGGTATTGTTTATTACCCGGTAAGTAGCAATAATAATATTTTGATACCAACACCTGTAGCTAACAGCGTTGGTACAGCTATTTTTAATAAAGGACAAGTAGCTCCTGTAAATGGTGTTGGCGGCGATCCTTATTACATGTTCTACAAATACTTAAGTGGCACTTTACTTTGGAATTCATCAACAAAAGCAATCCAGGGAATTGATATCGGTACAGATTACACCATAATGATACCTAGCAATACAGCAATGCAGGATGCTGTAAATAATGGATGGCTTCCGGGTACAGGATCGGGCGCGGTTAAAACACCAAACTTTGCTCCAAGTGCTCCGGCAGATGTGAGCCTTGTATCAAACTTTATTAAGTATCACATCATAAAGGCTAACCAGATCATACCTGATGGTAAAAAATCGGGCAGATATGTTACAATGCTGTTTAGTAACGACGGTAATAATGTAGCCACGCAGTTTAATAATAATTTGAATAATTTACAGGTAATTGATGGCCAATTTCGTGTGGCTAACGTTGGCCCGGTAAATTCAATAGTATTGGCAGATAGAACAGTGATATTAAGCATTGATAATTATCTCCAATATCTTGACAGTACCGGTATAACACCTAATAACCCTAATCCAACTAAATACTAATCATCATCAATAAAACCTATAACCTTCGTTGCATATGAGAAAAGTACTTACATATATATGTTGCATCTTTGCAGTGTCAACATGCTTGTTTAGTAATACACTACAAGCGCAAACTGCAGCTACTAAGATTTTGGTAAAAGGTAAATTACTTGACTCCAGAACCAAAGAATCTCTTATTGGAGCAACCGTAATTGAACAAGATAACGATAAACGTACCGTTACCGGAACGGTAACAGATATTGATGGTAACTTTGCTATTTCGGTAAAGTCAACAGCCAATAAAATCGTTTTTTCGTATATTGGTTATCGTACCCAAATATTCCCAATAGGCACACGCACAGTTTTTAATATTTCATTAGTGTCAAGCACGCAACTGAATGATGTAAACATTACTGCACAGCAAACAAGAGATAACGGTACAGGTTTAAATATTGATACCCGCGATTTGACAACTGCTTCGGCAACTATTAATGCCAAAGATTTGGAGGAACTTCAGGCAACATCTATTGATCAGGCTTTGCAAGGCAGATTACCCGGGGTTGATATTGTGGCCAGCTCGGGCGACCCTGGTGCAGGTATGTCTATCAAAATCCGTGGTACATCAAGTATAAATGGTGCTACCAATCCTTTGGTAGTTGTTGATGGTGTTCCTTATGAAACTGAAATTCCAAGCGATTTTAACTTTGCAACTGCCGATGAGCAGGGTTATGCAAGTTTATTAAGTATTGCCCCGTCTGATATTAAAGATATCACTGTGTTAAAAGATGCTGCCGCTACAGCAGTATGGGGATCAAGGGCTGCCAATGGTGTTTTGATCATCAATACTAAGCGTGGTACTATCAGTGCGCCCGTGTTAACATATACCTTTAAGGGGTCGTTAAATATACAGCCAACTGCCATACCGCTGTTAAATGGTAATCAATATTCAGAGTTGATCCCTGAGGAATATCAAAATGGTACAGGTTTGCCAATTAATACAAACACATACCCTGAGTTTCAGCATGATCTGAATAACCCGTATTACTATTATAATTATGGACAAAATACGGATTGGTTAGGTGCAATTACACGAAACGGTTATAACCTGGATAACAACTTATCAATAACCGGTGGGGGCGAAAAAGCCAGGTATTTCGCGTCAGTAGGTTATACCAACCAAAGCGGAACTACACTTGGAACAGCGCTTACCAGGTTAAATGCCCGTTTGAATCTTGATTATATCGTTTCAACCAAAATCCACTTTACAACCGATATAGCTTATACTCACTCTATCACCCTTGGAGATTATGTTGATGCAAAGAGCGGAAGTATTCGTGCTATTGCGCAAACCAAAATGCCAACCATGAGTATTTATGAGTACAATGAGTTTGGCCAGCAAAGCCCTAACTTTTTCACACCACCGTCAAACGTTCAGGGGCAATATTCGCCAACGGGTAGTAGTACTTATAACCCTGTAGCCCTGGCTGCATTAGGTGTAAGCAATAGCTATGGTGATAGGATAACGCCTCACTTTTCTGTAAATTATCAAATACTACCAGGTCTGTTAACCATGCGCGAAGATATCCAGTTCGATATCAATACTATTCGCTCCCGGTCTTTTTTACCAGCAAGCGCAACAGGCCAGGCTACAAGTTTAGGTACAGCTAATAAAGCTTATGAATTTGATTCGGATGCGTTTGAAATTTACACCAAAACAAATTTCGTTTTTACCCCTAAGTTAGGGGAGAAGCAAACATTCTCAGGTTTGTTATCAATAACAACTGATGCTGTAAGATCGGTTAACCAATCATTAAGCACAGCAAACACAGCTTCTGATATTTTGCAGGATCCTTCTACACCATCAATTTATACCTCACAGGCTACAAGTTTAGGTGTAGCATCAGGCTTGGGTGAAAGGCGTACTGTTTCTGCTTTAATAAGCGGTCAGTATTCATTGCTTGACAGGTATATCGTTAACGTATCTCTTCGTGGTGATGGTAACTCAAGGTTTGGGCCTAACCACCGTTATGGACTTTTCCCTGCGATATCTTCACGTTACAGGTTATCTGGCGAGCCTTTTATGAAGAAGTTTAAATTCCTTAATGACTTGAGTATTCGCGGAAGCTATGGTATTATAGGTAACGCCCCAAAAACTGATTATTCGTTTTATAATAACTACGGTAGTTACGGCTTTACTTATTTAGGGCAAGTTGGTGTATATCCATCAAACATAGAGCTTACTAATTTACGGTGGGAAAAAGTTAATGGAAAAAACCTTGGTTTCAACCTGATTATGCTGAACTCAAGGGTCAACTTTGATGCTGAGATATATCAGAACAGAACTACCGACCTTTTCTTTAACCCAAGCATTGCATCATATAATGGTTTTGGGGATGTTAACTTAAACGTAGGTACTTTAGATAATCAGGGTTATGAATTGAGCCTGAATGTTACGCCATTAAAAACAAAAACCTGGATAGTTGATTTTGCTTTTAACCTTGCACATAATGAAAACGTTATCAGGGCAATCTCACCTTATGTTGCTGTACAAACTGGTAATTCATCGGTAAATGGTCAGTATATTTCAACACTGCAACTGGATAACCCACTTGGCTCATTTTATGGTTATGTGTACCAGGGAGTTTATGCTACAACTGATGATGCAATTGCAAGAGATAAAAACGGTAACCAAATATTTGTAGGTGGCCAGCCTGTACGTACAGTGTTTGCAACAGGTCCTAATACCTATTATCAATTTAAGGGCGGCGATGCTAAATACCAGGATATTAACCACGATGGTTTGATTGATGCCCGAGATGTTGTGTACCTGGGTAATGGTAACCCTAAATTTACAGGTGGTTTTGGCCCTACAATAACTTATAAACGTAACTGGAAACTTAATTTGTTTTTTAGCTACAGAACAGGCTTCAGCATCATTAATGCTACTCAATTAAACACTACTAATATGATTGGTTTTGACAATCAAAGTACTGCTGTATTAAGGAGATGGGAAAAACCTGGTGATATAACTGATATACCACGTGCCGTTTACGGTAAAAATAATTATAACTCATTAGGCTCGTCACGCTATGTATCCGACGGTTCGTTCCTGCGTTTTAGCTCAGCTACATTACGTTATAATCTTGATCAGCTATTTGCTAAAAAACTGGGGATAAAGAGTGCTTCAATTTATGTAACCGGACAGAACTTTTACACCTGGACACATTATTTGGGCCAGGATCCTGAAATTTCGGCCAGGGCAAGTGATATTTATCAACAGCCAATTGATGGTTCTACAACACCGGCTTCTAAATCATTCACCATGGGTTTAACAGCTACTTTTTAACATTGTCAAACGATAAAAATAAATAAAATGTATAAAGGAATTATTTATAGATCGGTACTTATAATAACGCTGGTATTTAGCAGCTCTTGTGGTAAGTATTTAACACTATATCCGCAAAACGGAACGATCAGGCAAGAGTTTTGGCAAAATAAAGAGCAACTGCAGTCTGCTATTATTGGTGTTTATTCGTCATTGATACAAGGCACTCCAGGAAAATCAGGCGACAGGCAAATGGCCGATTGGATGTTCAGGTGGGGGGAACTTAGAGCCGATAACATTACAACATCGCTTGCAAGCCCCAATGCCGATGATGTTTTCATGATTAATGGAAACGTATTGGCCACAAATAGTGGTGTTCAATGGTATTCTTTTTATCGTACTATTAACTTGTGTAACACAGTATTAAAATATGCCCCTGATGTAATAAGCAGCGACCCAACACTTACGCAGGCGCAGCTTAACAGCTATTTAGCCGAAGCTTTAACGATAAGGG
Source organism: Mucilaginibacter rivuli (assembly GCF_019391655.1). Classification (GTDB taxonomy): domain Bacteria; phylum Bacteroidota; class Bacteroidia; order Sphingobacteriales; family Sphingobacteriaceae; genus Mucilaginibacter; species Mucilaginibacter rivuli. The sequence goes on from NZ_JAHXPQ010000002.1 coordinate 362,677, forward strand.
CCATGATGTACTTTTACCTGGTTAAAACATTTGGCGATGTACCGCTTAAACTAAAACCAACATCTACAGATGCTGACCTGGAGCAATTAGCAAAAACACCACAGGCTACAATACTTACTCAAATTTTGACAGATTTAAATACTGCTGAGCAAAGCGCTGTTTTTACATATGGCAATACAGCCTCAAATAAAGGCAGAATAACAAAATATGCAGTTAATGCGTTACAGGCAGAGGTTTACTTGTACAAATATGATTATGCTAATTGTATTATAGCTTGCGAAAAGATTAGAAATTCGGGCCAGTTTGGCTTAGTAAAAGGCGATGGTAACTTTTTTAATGCAGTATATTCAAACGGTAACTCAAGCGAAAGTATTTTTGAGTTCCAGTATGATGGATCAACCACACAGGTTAATCCTTTTTACCCTATGTTTAATTTAAGTACAGGCGGTTCATTTGCAGCTCAAATTAATGTTAGGGGTACTTTGTTTCCGGTAGATGTTAATGATGACAGCAATGTTGACGTGAGGGCTGCTATTGCAGCAAACGGAGGCAGCGGTGCAATAGCTAAATGGATAGGTACACCAAATTCTAACGCTATACTTTCTGCTACTACAACATTTAGACATTGGATTATTTACCGCTATGCTGAAATTTTATTATTTGAGGCCGAAGCTTATGCCTATACACCGGGCAAAGGACAGGCAGCGTTAGACCTCGTTAAACTGATTCAGAATCGTGCTAACAATATATACGATCCACTGCTATCTATGCCCGTGCCAGATCCTAATGATGCTAATGCAGTAGGCCTGTACGTGCTTGATGAGCGTAACCGCGAGTTTATTTACGAAGGTAAAAGGTGGTATGATCTGGTAAGGTATGCAAAACGCGATTTCCCAAATACTTCAAATATACTTACAGATGCCTTGGCAATTAATGCTTCTGCGGCGTTGCAACAAATATTGATCTCGAAATACAAGGATCCTAACGCGTATTATTTGCCGATATATTATAATGAAATTGTTTTGGATCCAAACCTGGTGCAAAACCCTTACTATAAATAATAACTATTAAACATATTAAGTTATGAAAACGATATTAAATAAAAGCCGACTGATTTGTATAATGGTGCTTTGCTTTGCAAGCAGTTTGTATTTAACAAGTTGTAAAAAAACTATTTATCCTTTATTGGTAAATAACCTGCTAAATATCAGCAGCTATATTGAGGCCGACCCAAGCCAGTATTCATTATTTTACCAAATGATGGTGCGTACTAAAGCCGAAGGTTTTTTACAGGCTTATGGCGCTTATACTGTGTTTGTGCCCAATGACGATGCGGTTAGGCTTTACATGAAAAGTAAAGGAAAAACATCTGTTAATGATTTTCCTTTAGATTCGTTAACACAACTGGTTAATTATCATATTATCCAGAATGATACCATTAGTACCAACTTCTTTATTGATGGTAAATTACGTACACCAACTATGTTTGGTCAATACTTAACCTCTGGTGTGGTAAACGTTAGCGGTACATCAAGTTATATTATTAATGGCCAGGCGCTCATTTTAAAATCAAATGTAGCTTGTGGTAATGGCATATTACATGTTATCGACCATGTATTACAACCGGCATCACAAAATATAGCTCAACTCATAAAAAACAACCCCAAATACAGTATATTTTACCAGGCATTGGTACGAACCGGATATTATGATACCCTGAATGTAGCCCCGGCTAATAACCCAAACAGGCCCGGGCAACTATTCACTGTATTTGCCCAAACTGATTCGGTGTACCTAAGTATAGGTATCCCTACAGTTGATGCATTGCAAGCTAAATATTCTACAGTAGGTAGTAGCCCTTTACGTAATCCTAATGATGGTTTTTATAATTATGTAGGCTATCATATTTTGCCTGAGAACAGCTACCTGACAGATATTTTAAGTAAAAGCTCACACTTATCGATAACTCCTGGTAAAGATGTAATATCAGATGTGCTTCAAAATCAAACTATTCAGTTAAATTATGATTTGATAAACGGTGTACAATATCCCGGAGCATCGGTAGATAGACAAAAAAGTAATATTCCTGCAACAAATGGTGTATTGCACTCGGTAGCCGGCGATATTTTTATTAAGATATTCCCGCCAACCCGAGTTGACTGGGACCTTGCAGATCAACCCGAGTTCCGCAAACAATCATCAATTTTCCGTATAGCCGGTAAAACAGCAGTAAGCTTGCCAAGCCCGATGATTAACATTACCTGGAGCACAGGTGGTACAGTAGGTTATACTTGTCAGGCAGCTAATAATAATTCTTATTTCTGGTGGAATGATATCATTACACTTAATAACTTCAGAACAGGCTCTAATTTGATTAATGATATCAGTTTTACAACACCGGTTATCATTAAGGGTAAATACAAGGTTTGGATATGTTATCAACGTAGTAGCGAAACTGCAGCAGCACAATTTTATGTTGATGATCAGCCGTTGCAAAACATTATTCCTGCACTTAATGGTATTTATAGCAACGGAACAGACTCTGGTCCGGTATTAGAATCAAAAGGTATTAAACGCTACACCGAAGCGCCGGTATCAACAACCAGTAATGCTGTATATAACAACACATTTGGTTTGTATTTAGGCGTTGCCAATATAACTACAACCGACCGACATATACTGAGAGCTGTAGCGATAGGTGGTAATACAGCAAATACAACCTGGGATATGGTGCAGTTTATTCCTTTTGATCAGGATCAGCAAAGCCCAAGGTATTACAGGAGAGATGGTACAGTTACAAACTAATTGACAATAAGGTTCAGATCATCCGGATGATAAGTAAATTTAATAGGTTGAATTATAAAATAAATATGGTAATGAGTAACCAACGTAATAAATGTTTGATTTTATTGATGTTAATAGCATCGGTTTTTGCATCGTGCAAAAACCAATGGGACGAGCATAATATGATTACAGACCCATCATTAAGCGTTAATCTGCAAGATCAGATCAACGGTAATGCAAGCATAAGTTTGTTTAATCAATATATTGCAAAAAGCAAATACAGTTCGGTATTGGCATCCTCAAAATCTTTTACCGTTTGGGCTCCTAACAATGCCGCTATGGCAAATGTAGATCCTGGTATCTTAGCAGATACAGCCCGGTTAAATCAATTTGTTGGGAACCATATTTCATATCAATTATACACTACTGATGTACCACAACCAACAGTTAGGGTACAAATGGTAAGCGGCAAAAGCGAAACCTTTACTAAAACAAGTATTGAAGCGGCAACTATTGTTTCGGCCAATCGATATGCATCAAATGGTGTGCTGCACATTATTAACAGGGTGCTTAGGCCTAAATTAAATATTTGGGACTATGCAACCAATACAGGTGCTGCAACAGGGAATACCCAGGGCGCAGGTTTAACTACCGATGCTTTACAGGAGCAGGCATACCTTAGATCGCAAAATTACTCTTACCAGGATACCAGCCTTGCCGAAATTACCGGTTATGATCCATTAACAGGTAAGCCTATTCCGAAGCCGGGAACAGGTATTGTTAACAAAAACCGTTATAAAGATCAAACCGTAAACTTATCAGACGAAACCAAACAATATACATTTTTTGTTATGGCCGATGCAGGTTTGAATAATCAATTAAGCAAAGTAAGCAAGTATTTTACAACCTCAACCGTTGATAGTACAACCCAGGTATCTACCTTTAATATTATTAAAGATCTGGTAGTACCAGGAGTATATTCAACTAAAAATGAACCGGGGAGCATTGCCATGCCCGATACCATTGTTTCGCCATTTGGTGTAAAAATACCTGTAAACATGAATGACACCATCAGGTCATACAACGCCAGTAATGGTAAAGTGTATGTAATGAAAGATGTATTTTTCAGGGTACAGGATAAAATACCAGCAATTGTTATACAAGGCGAAAGCAACCCAGTGTATGGCACGCCAGGCGCATGGTTCAGAACAGATAATGGCAGCCGTGCAAGTAATATTTACTATCGGGTAAAAAATGACCCTAATGGCGTTCAGTGGAAAGATATTTACATTGAGAATAATACATCCAACGGTGTAAACTTACCGGCGCAATACTGGGCAGGGTACCCGCTGAAAAATGTTAACACGGCTACATATAAAGTTTACATCAGGGCAATAAATGATTCTAAGAACGTGTTTAGCGAAGGAATAAGTTTTTGTACTCCGCTAACAGGAAATATTCCTACACTGCTTAATATACCATATTTTCAGGTATCGCAAAATAACTTTTCAGAAGTGTATGTAGGTAATTATACCAATACAAAATATGGCTACAACTCCATGTTTGTTGTTGCCAATACTACCGGTACAATCAGCATCACATTCGATTATATTAAACTTGTTCCTGTTATACAATAAACGATATAGAACCTAACCATGCATATATTTACTAAATTATTAAAAGCATTATCGCTTGTTACTGTTTTTGTGCTTGCTTCGATGGCGGTTTGGGCGCAAAACACTGATAGTACAGCAGTTAAAACGGCCGATTCTATAGCCGCCGCTAAAAAACGTAATATCGGGCTGCGTGCAACCGGCACAATCAAAGATGCCGTTACCGGGAAACCGCTTTCTGGTGTAAACATTAGCGTTTTTGAGTTTTCGGCTGCTATTACCGATGATAAAGGTAATTTCTCAGTAAGGGTACCTTCGTATTCGGCGGTCTTATTGGTTTCAGGCCCGGGTTTTGAAACTAAAGAACTCCCTTTAAAAGGACGAAGCTCTGTTGAAACATCATTGTATGAAGATTCATTTACTTCTTTTTATAATGTAGCGCAATTGCCTTTTGGCAAGTCAACATTAAATACATTACCTAATTCGGTAACAAGTGTAAACGTACAAGGCGCCTGGGATACCAACCTGGAAACAACCGACTCGTATTTACAGGGCAGGGTTACCGGTTTAAATGCCATCAGGCGTTCAGGTACATTAAATATCGGCGCTGATCTGCTGCTGCGTGGTTATTCATCAATTAATGCTACCAATAATCCTTTAATAGTTGTTGATGGTTTAATTTATGATAATGATCATTATGGAAGCTCATTAATTGGTGGCCATTTTAATAACCCATTAGCTAATATCAACATTAACGATATTGATAATATTACTGTTGTAAAAGACGGTGTATCAATGTATGGTACAAAAGGTGCTAACGGGGTTGTTTTAATAACAACAGGCCACACCAACGATTTAGCAACAAAAATTGATTTCGGCGTGTATTCCGGGTTTAATTTTAAACCTAAAAACCTGCCGGTATTAAATGCGTCTGATTATAGGGTTTATATTTCTGAAATGCTTAAATCGAGTGGTTTAACTGATGCGCAGATTCAAGCCAAACCCTACATGAGTGATGATGTAAATAATGGTACTTATTATGAAAACCACAATACCACAAATTGGCAGAAAGAAGTTTTTAAGAACAGCTTTAACCAAAACTATTATTTAAGGGTATCGGGTGGTGATAATATTGCTAAATATACACTATCTATGGGTTATGGTGACGATGGTTCGATCATAAAGAATGCGGGTTTAACTAAATATAGCACCCGTTTTAATGCAGACTTAAACCTGAGCAAAAAATTTACTATTCAGGCTAACTTGTCGTTCATATACAACGAACAAACATTATTTGATCAGGGAACCTCGCAAAAAACCAGTCCACAGTTTCTTGCGCTGGTAAAATCGCCATTTTTTAGATTACACCAGGTAAACTCACAAGGCTCAGAATCGCCTAACTATACCAACCTTGATGCATTTAATGTTGGTAACCCTGTTACCGTATTGGATACCGCACAAGAAGTTGCCAAAAGCTATCGTTTTTTTGGCGCGCTAAACTTTAAATATCAGTTCAATAAATATTTATCGTTGCAAACTTTAGTAGGTGTAACTTATGATAAGGTAAGAGAAAGCTATTTTATACCGCGCTCTGGTGTACAACCAGATACTCTTAAAAATCCTTACATAAGTGGAACAACAAATTCAATTGTTTACAGCCGTTTGGGCAGCCAGGTACAAAGGCTATATAGTATAAATGAAGATACGCACCTAACTTTCGACAGGACATTTGGCCGTATCCATCATATTAAAGCAAACGTAGGCGTACGGATACTGAGCGGTGAAAGCCAGGACGACTTTGCAAAAAGTTATAACTCGCCAACCGATCAGTTTTTAAGTGTTGATAAAGGTTTAACAGGTGTAAGTACCGGTGGTGATTTAGGTAACTGGCTTTGGATAAACAATTACTTAGGGGTTGACTATCAATTACTCAATAAATATTTTGTATCATATAATATGGGTATTGATGCTTCATCACGTTTTGGTACACAAATACCTGGTGCGCTTTCTTTAGGTGGTGTGAGTTATGCCGTTTTGCCATCAATTTCGGCAGCATGGTTAATATCTTCAGAAAAATTCATGTCGAAAGTGAATTTTGTAGAGCTTTTAAAATTGAGGGCCAGCTTTGGTTTAACCGGTAACGATGATATTGGTAACTATAATGCCCGCCAGTTTTATGTAGCACAAAACTTTTTAAATGCGCAGGGCCTTGTACGTGGCAACTATGGAAACCCTAACCTGCAGTGGGAGGTTAACAAAAAAGCTAATATAGGCTTAGATGTTTCGTTATTAAATGAGCGTTTGGCATTTAGTGTTGATGTGTACCAAAATACAACATCAAAAATGTTAATTAACGAAATTCAACCGGCTGCAGCAGGGCTTACTTATGCTGTAGCTAATGACGGTGGCATGCGTACACAAGGCTTAGAAATTTCGGTTAATGGCAGGGCTATTAACGGTACTAAATGGAAATGGGATTTAGGTTTAAATCTTGCAAAATACCGTAACAAGGTTACCCAATTGCCAGGTAACAGCATGACAACTCAATATGCCGGCGCTACCGTGTTAACCCAGGTAGGCTTACCTGCAAACCTGTTCTTCGGTTACCAAAGCAACGGTGTTTATACATCAGATGCTGAAGCATTGGCAAGCGGTGTTAAATATGCTTTGGCTAATGGTACATTATTACAGCCTCATGGTGGCGATGTTCGTTTTGCCGATGTAAATGGTGATCATGTAGTTGACGCTAATGACAGGCAGGTTATTGGTAACCCTAACCCTGATTTTACCGGTGGCATATCATCAAACCTGGTATACAAAAGATGGTCGTTAAGCACATTGTTTACATTTAGCAAGGGTAACCAGGCATTTAACTATGTTAGGCAGCAATTGGAAGCGCAATCGGGCTTCTTAAATCAAACAGAAGCTGTATTAAGCAGGTGGCGGATACCGGGTCAGGTTACTAATGTACCTAAGGCAACATACGGCGATCCGATTGCTAATGCACGTTTTTCTGACCGTTGGATAGAAGACGCTTCGTATTTCCGCTTACGTACAACTACATTAACTTATAATGTGCCTATTAACGGTAAAAAGGGAATAAAATCGATAAAAGTATATGCTATGGGTAATAACCTGTTAACGTTAACAAAATACTTAGGTTATGATCCGGAGTTCAGCGCTTCTGATAATATTTTAACGCAGGGAATTGATACAGGCTTAGAGCCCCAGTACAAATCTGTTCAGTTAGGTGTACGTTTAGGTTTATAATTGATAAGGATAATTAAATAGTATAAGGATATGAAAAGTAATTTACAGGGCAAGCTAGCTTTAACAATGATGATGACATCATTCCTGATGTTGTTCTCGTGCAAAAAAGCTTTGGATATAAAGCCGTTGTCGCAGGTTGATTATACGCAAAACTACCGTAACGTAACAGATGCCAATGCTGCCGTTTTAGGTATATATGGTAAATTTATGGGAATAGCCGAGCAATATATTGTATTGAACGAGCTACGTGCCGATTTAATGGATGTTACACCTAACGCGGATAAGTACCTGCAGGAGATTAGCCAGCACCACGTTACTGTAGGTAACCCATGGGCAGATCCAAGGCCATTCTACGAGATTATTTTAAATTGTAATGATGTGTTGTATAACCTGAATATTATGCTTGCCGATAACAAGATCAGCGTTGCCGATTACAATTATCGTTACTCTGATATAGGTGCAATGCGCACATGGTTGTATTTGCAATTAGGTATCCATTTTGGGACTATACCATACATTACAGACAGGCTGGCTGATGTTAATGCTGTTAATGGATTGAAGGATGCAGCTAAATATCCCAGGATACCTTTCGACCAATTATTGGATAAGCTGATCACTTTTACCAAGGGATTGCCATGGCTTGAACCGTACCCGAACATTATTACCCTTATTAACGGCTCTACTGCTACAAACCCGGCTACGCCTGCTACCGTAAACGGTTTTCCTATTACCAAAAACTTTATTGATAAGCACCTGGTATTGGGCGATCTGTATTTATGGCAAGCAGCCTACAACCATCCTGAAAATTATAAACTAGCCGCTACCGAATACAAAAAAGTATTGGAGTATGTACAGGATGGTGCCGGCGATAATACCTATAGAATGTCATTTAATGATGTTGGTAATAACGTATTTAACGATTTTTGTGTTGATTATACCAGGTACCGTGAGCAGGATATTAACCAATTGGTTAGTACCAGCACACAAGGCTGGCGTTCTATGTTCTCTCGCCCGGTTTACCCAACGTTAGATACCAAGCTTAATTCGGTTTGGATATGGCAAATTTATTTCCCTCAATCAACAGCGCCGGTTGATCCGTTTGTTGATCTGTTTTCTCCAAAAGGTGGAAGGTACCTTGTTCAACCATCGCAACCTGCTATTGATAACTGGAATGCACAGGTGCAAGGTGGTAATGCTAATTTTTCAACCACTTTTTACTCTGATGGCCGTATGCGTTTAACTTTTAACGATCCAACAGGTAATTATAATAAATTCAATAATCAAAACGTGATTATGAAGAACCTGTACATTTACGAAGACGCGACAGTATCGCAGGCAAATAAATACGGACGCTGGTTTTTATACCGGGATGCCACACTTAACCTGCGTTATGCAGAATGTGCCAATCGTGATCAAACAGGTCCGTATAATTATGGAATGCTGGCGTATGCTATTCTGAATAATGGTATAAACTATAATTTTAATCCATACAATTTTAGCTTAACAAGCCCGGTACAAAACGGTAACGGACCAACTCCTTTATTACCGGGTACAACAGTTAACAGTGTGCCAACGCCACCCAATGGCGATTATACAAATATTGAGCAAACTTTTTACCCTGATCCTTACTATATTGATGCAAGGCAAGGTGAAACTCCCCGCTATAGAAATGGATGGTATAAAAGCCCCGGTATACGCGGGCGCGCATCTTTAACAGCGTATCCACGTGCAGATATGTTTGATATGATAAAACAAGAGGATGAACTGTTAATGGAAGGTGGTTTAGAAGTAGCTTATGAAGGCCATCGTTGGGAAGATCTGTTACGTATTGCTATACGCAGGTTCCAAACTACCGGTAATTATAGGGTATTGTCGGATAAAGTTGGCGATAAATTAGCTAAGGACGGATATGGTGGTGCAGCTATTGCACAAGCCAAATTACAAGCCGGCGATTTTTATTTACCGTTTAACTGGTAAACTTTAATTTAAAACATCAATTTAAATTTGAGCCCCTTAAGCAATTAGCTTAAGGGGCTTTTTTATGGTAATCCTTTTAATTATGAAAAAAGGATTGCCATAAAAATAAATCAACAATAGTTATTGATTATTTGAATATTTATTGTGTATATCAAAAAAATAATATTACCTTAATGTATTATTTCTCCGCGTTAATTTACTGCGTTATAACAATCAACATCAGCTGTTTTTTGAACAATAAATTTCAGAAATGCCATTTGGGAAAAGAATTGTATTTCTTGCTTAGCGGCGAAATATTTTTATTTCAATGAATATTTGATTTGTGCAGGATAGTGCAGGACAGTTGAGGGTAAAATACTGTGTAGCTTTAAGTTATAATTAGCCAATTATAAAACCGATTTTAATAATTTTTAACGCGTTGCGATTATTGTTAATAACACATGGAGTATTGTTGACGCACTTTTTTGTTGCTAACCTATAAACCAATTTAATTTAAATATAATGCGAATATCTCCCAATCTTAGGTTAATAGTAATATTTGTAGTTTTTTTTACAAGTTTATATTTAACAAGTTGTAAAAAGAGTATTTACCCAATATTGGTAAATAACCAGCTCAACATCAGCGGCTATCTGGAGTCCGACCCAAGCCAGTATTCCCTATTTTACCAAATGATGGTGCGTACTAAAGCCGAAGGTTTTTTACAGGCTTATGGCGCTTATACTGTATTTGCGCCCAATGATGATGCGGTTAAACTTTACATGAAGAGTAAAGGAAAGACTTCGGTTAATGATTTTCCTATAGATTCGTTAACACAATTGGTTAATTATCATATTATCCAGAATGATACCATCAGTACCAATTTCTTTATTGATGGTAAATTACGTACACAAACAATGTTTGGTCAATACTTAACCTCTGGTGTGATCAATCTTAATGGTACATCAAGCTATGTTATAAATGGCCAGGCACTCATTTTAAAATCCAATATAGGTTGCGGTAATGGCATTTTGCATGTTATCGATCATGTATTACAACCGGCAACACAAAACATAGCTCAACTCATAAAAAACAACCCCAAATACAGTATATTTTACCAGGCATTAGTACGAACCGGATATTATGATACCCTGAATGTTGCTCCTAAGGATAATCAGAACAGGCCTGGGCAACTATTTACTGTATTTGCCCAAACTGATTCGGTGTACCTAAGTATAGGTATCCCTACTGTTGATGCATTGCAAGCTAAATATTCTGCAGTAGGTAGTAGCCCTTTACGTAACCCTAATGATGGTTTTTATAATTATGTAGGTTATCATATTTTGCCTGAGAACAGCTACCTGACGGATATTTTAAGTAAAAGCTCACACTTATCGATAACCCCGGGTAAAGATGTAATATCAGATGTGCTTCAAAATCAAACTATTCAGTTAAACTATGATTTAATCAACGGTGTACAATATCCGGGCGCATCGGTAGATAGGGCACATAGCAATATTCCTGCAACAAATGGTGTATTGCACTCGGTAGCCGGTGATATTTTTATTAAAATATTCCCGCCAACGCGAGTTGATTGGGATTTGGCAGATCAGCCCGAGTTCCGCAAACAATCATCAATTTTCCGTATTGCCGGTAAAACAGCAGTAAGCTTGCCAAGCCCGATGACCAATATTACCTTTACAGCAGGCGGTACAATTGGGTACGTTTGTCAGGCGGCTAATAATGGAACATATTTTTGGTGGAACGATGTTCTTACATTGAGCTTTTTTAGAACAGGTTCGGGTAGGATAAATGATATCAGTTTCACTACTCCTGTTATTGTTAAAGGAAAATACAAAGTATGGATATGTTACCAACGTAGCAGTGCTACAGCAGGAGGTCAGTTTTACTTTGATAATCAACCGCTTCAAAATATTGTGCCTAATTTCCAAACCATTTTTAGCAACGGAACAGACTCTGGTCCGGTATTAGAATCAAAAGGTATTAAACGCTACACCGAAGCGCCGCCATCAACAACGGGTAATAATGTGTATAGCAATACATTCGGTTTTTACTTAGGTGTTGCAAACGTAACCACAACAGATCGTCATATTCTTAGAGCGGTAGCTATAGGCGGTGGCGATGCGGCAGCAACCTGGGATTTGATCCAATTTATACCTTTTGACCAGGATCAGGAAAGTCCGAGATATTACAGGAGAGATGGCTCTGTAACTAATTAATAAAAACATAAATCTTATAATTTATGCCACTCCGCTTTTACGGAGTGGCATTTTTGTTGAAGCAGGACACCACAGGTTGCCCTATTGCGGTATTTGAGGTAAAATAGATGATTATTTACAGGCTTAATGCCTGAATGTAAAAACCAGTTTTAACCAAAATGCCCTTAATAATATATTTACTGGAGTTTTTATGCCTTTTATTAACTGTGAAGCGCTTTTTTAAAGCATCAATCATTTAACTATTTCCGTATAATATCACCAGCTAAATAACCTTCCGCAGATATGAGATCGTACTTTTTGAAATTTTCACCTCTTATTTTATTAGCCTTTGGGGTAACAATGTTGTTATCGTCATTCGTTGCGCCACCTGTTCATCAGATATCGCTGGCGGGCCAATGGAAATTTCAGATCGACTCGCTTGATAAAGGCGTAACTGATAAATGGTTCAGCAAAAAATTGAAAGATGTGATCAAACTGCCCGGCTCAATGACCGAGAACCTGAAAGGGAACGACATCACACTCAAAACTAAGTGGACAGGCAGTATTTACGATAGCTCATTCTACTATAACCCACGCATGGCCAAATACCGCCAGCCGGGTAATATAAAAATACCTTTCTGGCTAACGCCGCCAAAGCACTATACCGGCGCGGCCTGGTATCAAAAAGAAGTAGTTATCCCAGCCAATTGGAAAGGCCAGCGTATTGTGCTCGAACTGGAGCGTTCGCATACCGAAACGCGTGTTTGGGTGGACGATGCCGAGATAGGCATGCAAAATACCATGGTGGTGGCACAAAATTTTGATTTGGGATTGAAGCTAAGTCCCGGAAAACATACGATCACACTACGTATTGATAACAGGATAAAAGATATCAATGTAGGCGCGGATTCGCACAGCTTAACCGATCATACCCAAGGTAATTGGAACGGTGTAGTTGGTAAGATCACTTTAACCCAAGGCGCTAATATTTATTTTGATGATGTGCAGGTATACCCCGACCTGAAAAATAAAGTTGCCCATATTAAAATGGTAATAAAAGGCAATAAGGATGCAGCAGGCAAAATTACCCTATCGGCAAAAAGTTTTAACACCATGCAAGTTGTAAAGGTAGTGCCGGTTACAAAAAGCGTAAGCCTTAAAAATGGTGATACCGAACTGAATGCAGATTTGCCAATGGGCAGCAAGGTTTTAACCTGGGATGAATTTAGCCCGGCTTTGTACATGCTCACAGCTAAACTAACCACAATTGCCGGTACAGATGAAAAGCAAATCGAGTTCGGTATGCGCGATTTTAAAGCTGTGGGAAGGCACTTTGAAATAAACGGACGCCCGGTGTTTTTGCGTGGTACGGTTAATAATTGCGAGTTCCCGCTTACGGGTTATGCCAATATGGATGTACCTGCATGGGAGCGGATCTTTAACATATCTAAAGAGCATGGTTTAAACCACATGCGTTTCCACAGCTGGTGCCCGCCCGAAGCTGCTTTTATAGCTGCAGATAAAATAGGTTTTTACCTGCATGTTGAAGGGCCAAGCTGGGCAAACCACGGTACATCCTTAGGCCGGAACCTGCCTATAGATCAGTTTATTTACGATGAAACAAACCGTATGGCTAAGGTTTATGGTAATTACGCATCATTTTGTATGATGGCTTACGGCAATGAGCCAAGCGGTAAACAGGAAGAGTACCTGGGTAAATTTGTAAACTATTGGAAAGCTAAAGATAGTCGTCGTTTATACACAGGTGCAGCCGTTGGTGGCAGCTGGCCTGTAATACCAGAGAATGAATACATGTCGCGTGCGGGTGCTGTACGCGGGCTTAGCTGGGGGCGGGATCTGCCCAACTCAATGGAAGATTTTAATAAAGGTGTGAGCGCTTTTAAAGTGCCTTTTGTGGTACACGAGATGGGGCAATGGTGCGCTTACCCGGATTTTAAAGAGATAAAAAAATATACAGGAGTTTATAAAGCCAAAAACTTTGAGTTGTTTCAGGAAGATCTTGCCGACAGGGGCATGGGCGACCAAGGCGAACAATTTTTAATGGCAACGGGCAAGCTACAGGCGCTTTGTTACAAAATGGAGATAGAGAAAGAACTGCGCTCATCGGATATATCCGGTTTCCAAATGCTGTCGTTAAATGATTATCCCGGCCAGGGTACAGCCTTGGTAGGCGTATTGAATGCCTTTTGGGGTAGCAAAGGATATATCACCGCGACACAATTCTCGCGTTTTTGTAATTCGGTGGTGCCTTTAACGCGTATCCCCAAGTTTGTTTATACCAATAACGAAACTTTTACTGCCAATGCCGAGCTGTATAACTATAGTGCCGGTAAATTGAATAGTGCTAAAGCCGTATGGCGCATTAAAGATGAAAAGGGCAATATATTGGCAAAAGGTGATTTTGCTGCCAGAACTTATGATATTGGCAGTTGTATCCCTTTAGGGAATATTTCATGGCCATTAGCTTCGGTTAAAGTGCCGGCTATGCTCAACCTTGAAGTTGCTATTGATAACACCAATTACATTAACGACTGGAACTTCTGGGTATACCCCGCTGTAAAACCCGAGGTTAAAAAAGATGCGGTGTATTACACCACGAGCCTGGATAAACAAGCCGAAGAGGTATTGAACAACGGGGGCAAAGTATTTTTAAATGCTGCAGGTAAAGTAGTAAAGGGTAAAGATGTGGTAGAAACCTTTACCCCGGTTTTCTGGAATACATCATGGTTTAAAATGCGCCCGCCACATACATTGGGCATCTTGTGCAACCCTGCAAACCCGGCATTTGCATCTTTTCCAACCAGTTACCACAGCGATGTGCAATGGTTTGATATTGTAAACAAGGCACAGGTAATGCAACTGGAAGATTTCCCGCAAGGCTTTAAACCAATTGTGCAACCCATAGATACCTGGTTTTTAAACCGCCGCTTGGCATTGGTATTTGAAGCTAAGGTTGGCAAAGGTAAGCTGATCGTTTCGAGCGCTAACCTGGCTGCAGATATGGACGATAACCATCCGGCGTCAAAACAATTGTATTCCAGTTTGCAGCAATACATGGTTTCGGATAAGTTCAATCCGGCATACAGCGTTGATCTGGCCGTAGTGAAAGATATTTTTGAGACTGGCTCTAAAGAAAAGTTTACTACCTATACCAAAGATAGTCCTGACGAATTGAAACCAAAACCGAAGCTGAATGCCCAATAACAACGAAAACTTAATAAGCGATTTAGTTTTAAAAAATTAAATTTGAATACCATTATAAACCATCAATGATAAATTATATTAAAAAGATCAGCGTGGGTGTGCTCGCGTTAAGTACATTCGCGGCAAACGCGCAAACCCGTCAAACCATATCGTTCGATAAAACATGGGCCTTTGAACAAAGTGATGCCACCGGTGCCGATAAGGTGAGTTTCGATGATTCGAAATGGAAAGTGCTTGACGTACCACACGATTGGAGCATTAGCAGCCCTACCAGTCAGAATAACCTTACCGGCCGTGGCGGTGGTTACGTGGTAGCAGGCATAGGCTGGTATCGTAAGCATTTTACATTGAGCGATGCCGATGCACAAAAGCGTGTATTTATTGATTTTGATGGTGTAATGGCCAACAGCGATGTATGGATAAACGGCTATCATTTAGGCAAACGTCCTTATGGTTATATCAGTTTCGAGTATGAACTGACCGGCCACCTTAATTTTGGCGCAGGCAAAACAAACGTAATATCGGTACGTGCCGATAATGCAGCACAGCCGGCATCACGTTATTATACCGGTTCTGGTATTTATCGCCACGTGTATTTAAAAATAACCGACCCGGTACATATTGATAACTGGGGCATATTTGTAACCACACCACAGGCAACAGCAGCAAAAGCTACTGTACACATTAAAACTACCGTATTTAACTCCGCCCAAAGCAGCAAAAAATTCACAGTATCTACAAACCTGGTATCGCCTGATGGTAAAGCCGGAGCAGGTGCTGTTAGCAAACAACAGATTGTTGAGTCGGGCAAAAGCGCCATCGTTGAGCAGGATATAGCTGTGGCTAATCCTACATTATGGGATACGCATAATCCGGCCATGTATAGCGCTGTGACTAAAGTCAGTACCGATAAGGTAGTTGATGAGCAAAAAACAGCATTTGGTATTCGCGATATTAAATTTACAGCTAACCAAGGCTTTTTGCTAAATGGTAAAAAGGTAATGATAAAAGGTGTTTGCTTACACCATGATGCCGGCGCGGTTGGTGCCGCAGTACCTTTACGCGTATGGGAACGCCGTTTAGAAATATTGAAAAATATTGGTGTTAACGGCATCCGTACTTCGCATAACCCAACTTCGCCTGAGTTTTTAGACCTGTGCGATAAAATGGGCTTTTTGGTAATGGACGAAAACTTTGATACCTGGGAAGCTAACAAAGTACGGGGTAATGGCGGTTATGATAAGTTTTTTAAAGAGTGGGGCATGATAGATGCCCGCGACCAGGTAATGCGCGACCGCAATCACCCCTCGGTGGTAATATACAGTGTGGGTAACGAGATACACGATGCGTTGAATGATTCGGCCGGATTTAAAAAATATCGCGACCTGCAAAATGTATGTCACCAATACGATCCGACACGCGAGGTAACGATGGCCTTGTTCCGCCCGAATGTATCAAAGGTGTACAGCAATGGTTTTGTTGAGAAGATGGATGTGGTTGGACAGAACTATCGCGAGAATGAGCTTACTGCCGAGCACGAAGCACATCCAAACCTTAAAGTAATTGGTACCGAAAATGGCCATACCCAACAGGCATGGCTGGCTTTACGCGATAACCCTTACATGGCAGGCCAGTTTTTATGGGTTGGTGTTGATTATTTAGGAGAGGCTGATTGGCCGAACGTAATTAACGGGCAAGGTGTTTTTGACCATACCATGGGCACCAGGCCATTAAGCCTGCAGCGCGAAAGCTGGTGGAGCGAAAAACCTGTAGTGCATATTGTGCGCAAGCAGGAAAACGCGGGTGTAGGCCCGGTAGTTGCCGACTGGACACCTGCCGATTTTGATACTTACGATGATGCCCGTGTGCAGATATATACCAATTGTGATGAGGTGGAATTGTTCCTTAACGGTAAATCATTAGGTACCAAGCCAAAGAACAAGAACGACTCGCCTGTTGATTTTGCTGTGACCTTCGCTAAGGGAACAATTAAAGTTGTGGGAAAGAATAATGGGAAAGAAGTTGTTTCTGAAGAATTGAAAACAGCGGGTGAGCCTGCAAAAATATTGCTATCTGCGGATAAGAATAGCATTGCCAATAGCTGGGAAGATGTAAGCTATGTTACCGCAACAGTAGTTGATGCCAATGGCATACCATGCCCTATGGCAGATAAAATATTAACTTTTAGCGCGAAAGGTGCAGGCGTAATCAGCGCTACCGATAATGCTGATGTAGGCAACCAGGATGTATTTGCATCACCGGTAAGGCACAGCTATCGTGGTAAAGCGATAGGAATTATAAAAGCGAATGCACCTTCGGGCAAAATTATAGTCAAAGTAACATCACCGGGTTTAGGTGAGGGTACAATAACAATAGATGTAAAGTAATACCAGGATGAAAAAATACGTAGTATCAACATTATTTGTATTGGCAATAGCTATTGCCGCTTTTAAAAACCAGGATAAGCCAACGCTTTATATGATAGGCGACTCCACCATGCACAATAACGATAAAGAACTTTGGGGTTGGGGGAGCACTATTGTTGATCTGTTGGATACCTCAAGAATCAAAGTGGTTAATGCGGCTCAAGCAGGCCGCAGTACGCGCACCTTTGTAAAAGAGGGCCGCTGGGCAAAGGTGATGGCAACTATTAAACCCGGCGATTTCGTTATCATGGGTTTTGGCCATAATGAAGGCTCAAAACCCGATACGACCAAGGCCGGTTACCGTGGTGTGTTCAAAGGTATCGGTGAAGATTCCGTTGTACTGAACTGGGCTGCAGGTGCGGAAACCGTACATGCTTATGGCTGGTATTTACGCAAGTTTATCCGTGATGCTAAGGCAAAAGGTGCAACGCCAATTGTAGTATCCATGATCCCGAGAAGGGAATGGGATAAGGTTAGCGGTAAGATCATTTTAGCAGATAAAGACTATGGCCTGTGGGCAAAACAAGTTGCCGAGCAGGAAGGAGTTACATTTGTTGACCTTAACGGTATCACCGCTGCAAAATATGACCAGTTAACGCACGACCAGGTTTTTGCGTTGTTTGGCACAGACCATACCCATACCAATAAAGCGGGCGCGGTTATTAATGCGCAATCGTTTGTTGATGGTTTAAAACTGCAGCCAAAGGTTGCCTTAAATAATTATTTAAAAAAGTAATATGAAATTCAGAATATCTATAGCGGCATTACTTGCCGGTTTTTGCCTTTTTTGCTCTTTTGTTATTTTACAGGATAAACCTACTTTTTATTTGATTGGCGATTCGACAGTAAAGAACGGTCAGGATGACGGTCAACATAAAGGTGCTCAAGGCCAATGGGGCTGGGGACATTTTATTCATGAGTATTTTGATTCGACAAAGATCAACATAGAGAATGATGCCCTTGGCGGGACAAGCAGCCGTACATTTTATAACAACCCTAAACTGTGGGCAAAGGTGATCCCCAAAATTAAAAAAGGCGATTTCCTGATCATACAGTTTGGTACCAATGATGCCAGTCCGATAAACGACAGCACCCGTGCCCGCGGTACGATGCGGAACAATAGCGACAGCACCGTTCAAATTACCAACATGCTTACCCACCAACCAGAAACGGTACACAGCTATGGCTGGTATATACGCCAGTTTGTTGATCAGGCTAAAGCCAAAGGCGCTACCGTAATGGTTTGCCCGCCGGTACCAAAAAACAGTTGGAAAAATGGCAAAGTAAACCGCAATGCCGATAGCTGGGGCCTTTGGGCATCGCAAGCTGCGGCGCAATCGGGCGCATATTATATCGATATCAATAAAATTATTTGCGACAGGTATGAAGAGGAAGGCGAGGCTCATGTAAAGGCTACCTATTACGCAGCCGATGCTACCCACACCATTGAGGCCGGTGCAAAGGCAAGTTCGGAATGTGTAATGAAAGGCATTAAAGCAATTCCTGATTTAAAACTGAATGATTATTTGCTGAATAAATAATAGCTGTTAGCTTTGGTTCTCCGTTGAGAACAATATACCGTTTATGAGAAAAACCTGTTATTTATCTGTTATTGCACTATGCCTGTTTGCCGGGCTTAATGGTTATGCGCAAAAAACTATCACTAAGATAGATCG
Source organism: Mucilaginibacter rivuli (assembly GCF_019391655.1). Taxonomy (GTDB): domain Bacteria; phylum Bacteroidota; class Bacteroidia; order Sphingobacteriales; family Sphingobacteriaceae; genus Mucilaginibacter; species Mucilaginibacter rivuli. Next base: position 381,844 of record NZ_JAHXPQ010000002.1, read on the forward strand.
TAAAGCACTTGTTGAGCGGCACAAGGTTATGAATACAAAAGTTGATCCTTTATCATCGTTAACAGTAGGTAACGGGCGTTTTGCCTTTACAGTTGATGTTACGGGTTTGCAAACTTTCCCCGAAACTTATGAGAAAGGCGTACCGCTGGGTACACAATCAGAATGGGGATGGGATAGCTTTAAAGATACCGCGGGTTACAAGTTTGAAGAATCTTTAAAAAACTACCATATCAATGGCCGTGATATCAGCTATGGTGTGCAGGTGAAAGACCCTAAACGTAGTAATGATGCCGGTAACTGGTTCAGGGAAAACCCGCACCGCTTGCAGTTGGGTAACTTTGGTTTGCTCATCCTGAAAAAGAATGGCAGCGAAGCTACTATTGATGATATTAAAGATATTCACCAGGTGTTAAACCCCTGGAACGGCGAAATAAAAAGCCATTTTACTGTAGAAGGTGAATCGGTTGATGTAATAACTTACGGGCACCAGGTTGCAGACGCGGTTGCCGCGCAGATCACTTCAACCCTGGTTAAAGAGGGGCGTTTAAAGGTAACACTGAAACTGCCATACCCAACCAACCAGTTTACGGATATGGGTGTGAATTATAAAAATCCTGAAAAGCATACCTCGGGTATTGGTGTGGTATATGGTAATAAAGCGAACATCTGGCACCAACTGGATGCCATGCGTTATTGGATGGACCTGGAATGGAGTGGCAAGGCATCGTTAACCAAAGCTAAAACCCACGAGTTTTTGATATCGCCTGATAAGGTGAGCGATGTACTGGCTGTATCGATAAAATTTTATCCTCTTGCAAAAAAGGTACTATCGCCGGTTAATTTCGAAGAGACAAAAACCAGCAGCATAAACGAATGGAAAAAATACTGGCTGCGTGGCGGCGCGGTTGATTTTTCGGGAAGTACCGACAAGCGTGCGTTTGAATTAGAGCGCAGGGTTATCCTGTCGCAATACCTGCTTAAAGCACAGGAGGCAGGCCAATACCCTCCGCAGGAAACAGGCTTGACCTACAATAGTTGGTATGGCAAACCACACCTCGAAATGCATTGGTGGCATGATGTGCATTACCCGCTTTGGGGTAGGGAAGACCTGCAGGAGCGGAGCATGGGTTGGTACCAGGATATTAAAGGCAAGGCCAAAGCCATTGCCGAGCGCCAGGGCTTTAAAGGCGTACGCTGGCCTAAAATGACTGATAACGCGGGAGAGGAAAGCCCGTCATCGGTAGGGGCGTTTTTGATCTGGCAGCAGCCACATTATATTTATATGGCCGAGCTTGATTACCGTAATCATCCGAATAACGAAACATTACAGAAGTACAAAAACCTTGTTTTTGCCGATGCCGATTTTATGGCGTCATACGCTTATTTTGACAAGGTTAAAAAACATTACACGTTGGGCCCCGGCCTGATACCATCGCAGGAAGTGCATAACCAGGCTACCACTATTAACCCGCCTTACGAGTTAACTTATTGGCACTGGGCATTGGGCGTAGCGCAAAAATGGAGAGAGCGTTTAGGTTTACCCCGAGATAAAAGCTGGGATGAGGTAATGAATAAATTAGCGCCATTGCCACAACAGGATGGTGTTTACCTGGCTGCCGAGAGCGCGCCTGATTCGTACACCAATCCTAAAAACAAAACAGACCATCCAAGTCAATTGGCTGCTTATGGTATGATGCCGTACAGCAAAATGATGGATACTACAGTGATGCGTAAAACGTTTGATTTGATATGGACAGACTGGACATGGAGCCATACCTGGGGCTGGGATTTCCCGATGGCAGCTATGACAGCCGCGCGTTTAAATATGCCGAATAAAGCTATTGATGCGTTGTTTATGCCTGTTACCACCAACACCTATTTAAACAACGGCCATAACTACCAGGATGACAGGCTGACCATTTACATGCCGGGCAATGGTGGAATATTAACCGCTGTAGCGATGATGTGTGCAGGATGGGATGGCTGTAAGGTGAAAAATCCGGGTATACCAAAGGACGGCACATGGAAAGTGAAATGGGAGGGTTTGAAAAAAATGCCCTGATCCGTCAGGATGGTGTAGGATAGTTAATTATCAAAATAGGCTTAATATCGGGGCATAATTGCTTTCCGGCATAAGCCAAAAAATAAACCACAATGAATAAAACGTATTTTAACCTGAAAAGTGCTACGCTGATAGTTTTAGCATTGTTTGCTTCGGCCGCATCACAGGCACAGGATAAGCTGCCAACCAAGAAGAAAATATTTGCGAGCATGGCAATAGCTAATAATTACTTTATGGCTAAATGGCCCGATGCAGGCGCTCCGGTAACTACCAAAAACCCGGAAGGTAAAATGGTTACCCGCACCAGCGAGCTATGGACACGCGCCGTATATTATGAAGGTGTGATGGCTTTTAACGAGGTTTGTCCGGATAAAAAATTAGTGAACTACGCTGTAGAGTGGGGTGAAAAACACAAATGGAGTCCGCGCGGCGCGGTGAATACGCCTAATGCGGATAACCAATGCTGCGGCCAAACCTATGTTGACCTGTACAACCTTGACCCTAAGCCGGAGCGTATTGAAACCATCAAAAAATGTATTGACCTGAGCATTGCCGATGAAAAAAACGACGGCGCATGGACTTGGGTTGATGCCATCCAAATGGCGATGCCTTTGTATGCTAAATTAGGTGTGATCTATAAAAACGACCCGAAATACTTTGATAAAATGTATACCATGTATAACCACACTAAAACCATACAGGGTGGTGGCTTATACAATACCAAAGAGCATTTATGGTGGAGGGACAAAGATTTTGTGCCGCCATACAAGGAGCCTAATGGTGCTAATTGTTACTGGAGCCGTGGTAACGGATGGGTGTATGCCGCATTGGTGCGTGTAATGGCAACCATCCCGAAAGGAACCGCGCATTACGATGAGTACAAACAGACCTTTTTGGAGATGAGCAAAGCCTTAGTTCCGCTGCAGCGCGAAGATGGTTACTGGAACGTAAGTTTAATGGACCCTACGCACTTTGGTGGCAAGGAATTAACCGGTACATCCCTGTTTGTTTACGGTATGGCATGGGGTATTAAACAAGGCTGGTTGGATAAAAAAACTTACCTGCCTGTTATCACCAAAGCATGGAATGTGATGATAAAAGACTCGTTGCACCCTGAAGGATTTTTGGGCTATGTACAGGGTACAGGTAAAGAGCCTAAGGATAGCCAACCGGTAAGCTATACCAATATCCCTGATTTTGAGGATTATGGTTTAGGTTGCTTTTTACTGGCAGGTGCTGAGTTGAGTAAGTTGGCTAAGTAGATTTTGTCATTGGGGCATTGGTCATTAGGTCATTGTCTGGAATAGGAAAAATAAGCAAATTTGTCATTGCGAGGCACGAAGCAATCTCAGCGATAGGGCGTACGCCTACCGTTCTTAGTGATTGCTTCGTGCCTCGCAATGACATAAAGGGGATACATGAAGTACAAATACATATTTTTAGCTATAATATTACTCACCTTTTCCGCGAAAGCGCAGACAGGTCTTGGCAGTAACACATCCTACAAAAAGGAAGGTAACATACTAACATTCCATAACACTAACGGCGATGTTAAACTGGAGTTTTGCTCGCCTGTTATGTTTAGGGTACGCGCAAGTTGGACACGTAGTTTTGAGGCTGATGAGCATTTAATGCAGGAAAATTATGCATGGCCTGCGTTTGATTTTAAAGTTGCCCCAACTACAAAAGGGTTTACAATAACAACCGGGAAGCTCACTGTTAAAGTTAATAAAGCGCCATTTGGTATAGACGTTTACAGTGCCGATGGTAAACTGCTTTCGGCAGAAGCCGGTGTTGCCAGGCTTGTAGATACTGTGAGCTGTACCAGGCAATTGGGTGCCAACGAGCGCTTCTTTGGCTTTGGTGAGCGGATGGATAATATTGACCAGACGCATAAACTGATCAATTTAAATGTAGGCCGTGGTAAAAGTCGTGATAACCTGATAGGTGCTTACAATGTATTGGAAGCCAATTACTGCCCGGTGCCCTTTTTTATGAGTACTAAGGGTTATGGGATATTCTTACATAACTCGCACGCTACAGAGTGGGATATGGGTAATAGCTCAGCAAACAGCTATTCGTTTAAAGCTAAGGGCGGCGAGTTGGATTATTACTTTATGTATGGCCCCGATTTTCCATCAATATTGAAAAGTTATACATCGATAACCGGCCGCTCGCCGCTATTGAACCGCTTTGGTTTTGGTTTGCAGCAGGGTACTTATTCCGGGGGTGTTTGGGGACATGAGGAATCAACTTCGGATAAATACCCTGTAGCCTTGTTAAAGAAAATGCGTGAGCTGGGTATCCCTGTAGATATTTTATGGCTGGATTCTACCTGGCGCTTATTCGGTACGGTGGGGGGCAAAGGCGCGACAACATTTGAGTGGCGCGAAACCTTTAAAAATCCGAAAGGGATGTTTGACAGCCTGTACGCCAATCATATTAAAATGGTGGGCTTGCATATTCGTCCACGCTTTGATAATGCAAATAAACTAACCCTGTTAACCGATGCGCAGAACCAGGGTTTTACTTATCCTGAGCCAAACAGTAAGGGAGAGTTTGTGAATTTCTTCGACCAAAAAGCGGTTGATTGGTGGTGGAACAATGGTGTGATGAAAGTAGCATCAATGGGCGCTAAATTTTTGAAAACTGACGAAGGCAGCGCTTTTGGAGCATTGGCTAATGAGAGCGACAAAGTTGGTCCGCAGGGTAAAGAGGTTGAAGGTTTACACAATGTTTTCCCGATAGCTTATGCTAAAGCGCCGTACCTGCATTTCCAGGAGCTGAATGGTTTTAGAGGCATGAACCAAACCCGTGAGGGCTATGCGGGTATACAACGTTATCCATACATTTTTGCGGGTGACTGGCCAAGCGAGTGGCAATATTTTGCCCCTGTTATTAAGGCAGGTATCAATATCGGCCTTTCGGGCGTGAGTGATTGGGCGCATTGCATGGGTGGTTTTGAGCACCCTGCAGACCCGGAATTATATATCCGCTGGACACAGTTTGGTTTTTTTAGTCCGGTTGCTTTGGTGTTTGGTTTTGACCATCCCGGGTACAAAGAACCATGGAGCTATGGTGAGGAAGCTTTAAAGAACTTTAAGAAGTATGATCTGCTGCGTTACCGTTTGATACCGTATATCTACAGCAACGCCTTTACAGCTTACCAAACCGGAACCCCTATAATGCGTGCTTTGGTATTGAATAACCAAAACGATCCGAATACTTATGATATAGCTGATCAATACATGTTCGGCAGCGAAATGATGGTTTGCCCGGTTACGGTTAAAGGAGCCGAAACACGCACAATTTACTTCCCGGAAGGAACATGGTATGATTACTGGACGGGCGAGAAATATACGGGCAAGCAATATGTGCACGTGTTAACGCCACTTGATAAATTGCCGGTATACGTTAAAGCAGGAGCGATCATCCCGATGCAGCCCGAAATGAAGTATATGGATGAAAAGCCTGTGGATGTGGTTACATTGGATATATGGCCTGCGAGAAATTCATCATTCGATTTGTATGAGGATGATGGTTTGAGTTTGAAATATAAAGATGGCAATTACGCTTTAACAAAGGTAACTGCTTTACAAGGCAAAGATGGTTACCAGGTGAGCATTGATAAACCGCTTGGTAAGTTTGTACCAACAAGCCATACTTATGCTTTGAACATCCACTGGAGTGGAAGGAAAGTAAGTACAGTTGCAGTGAACGGTAAAGAAGTAAAAGACTGGAACCTGGATAAAGGTATTTTGACTATTAAAACCGGGTTGAGTAACAGCGAAAATATTAATGTCATTATAAAGTAAACTAATGATATGTCATTGCGAGGCACGAAGCAATCACTGAGAAAGGTCGCGAACCATACAGGGCGTTTATCTGTCGCAGAGATTGCCACGTCGTTCCTCCTCGCAATGACATAAATTTTAACATATGAAAAAAACACTTCTCTCCACCATTGTCCTCCTCATCGCGATAAGCACCTTCGCGCAGCAAAAGGAAATTTATATGTTCAGTTATTTTAAGAATAACGGGCAGGATGGCTTGCACCTGGCTTACAGCGAAGATGGCTACCAATGGAAAGCGCTGAAAGGCGACAGTTCATTTTTAAAGCCGATGGTGAGCAAGGATAAGATCATGCGCGACCCCTGTATTATTCGTGGCACTGATGGTTTGTTCCACATGGTTTGGACAGATAGCTGGACGGACAGGGGTATTGGTTATGCCAGCTCGAAAGACCTGGTACATTGGAGCGACCAGGTGCAACTGATGGTGATGGAAAAGGAACCGACAGCGCAAAACTGCTGGGCACCGGAGATCACTTATGATGATGCCACCAAAACTTACATGATCTATTGGGCGACTACCATTCCGGGGCGCTTCCCGCAAAGGGATACATCTGCCGAAGGGAAAAAACTGAATCACCGCATTTACTATCAAACCACAAAAGATTTTAAAACCTTTAGTGATACCAAAGTATTGTACGATCCCGGTTTCAGTACCATTGATGCTACTATTGTGAAGGATGGTAAGCATTTCATCATGTTCTTTAAAGACGAAACCAAGTTACCGGCACAAAAGAACCTGCATATCGCGTACAGCAAAAACCTGACCGGACCCTATGGCGACCCTACGCCAAAAATTACCGGCGAATACTGGGCCGAAGGGCCAACTACAGTTAAAATAGGCGATAAATGGATAGTTTACTTTGATAAATATACCCAGCATAAATACGGCGCGATAACATCAACTGACCTGAAGAACTGGACCGATATTTCTGACCAGATCAAATTACCATCGGGCATTCGCCACGGTACTATATTCAAGATCACTGCCAAAGAATTTGAAGCGTTGAAATGATTTCGGAGGTCGGAAGTCTGATGTCTTAGAATGTCGGCTATCTTGCTTATATTGTATGAGGTGTTGAGATGAATACACCTGTTTTTTTACTATGTCATGGCGAGGAGGTACGACGTGGCCATCACTGAGGCAGGTAGGCAATATGCATGGTTCGGATCTTTCTCAGTGATGGCCACGCTTTGCTCGCCATGACATGGTGGAGAAACACCTGTTTTTATCTGCACATACACGCATTTGCACATTTATTAAATAATTATTCGCAATTTTAGCTTTTCAAGTTTTAATGTCCTGATTTTAATGAGTAGAGAAAGTATATTGGCAGCAGTAGCGGCAAATCAGCCGGGTTCCATGCCGTTACCTGATATCAGTTTTTTAATGGGCGATGCTACAGACGCTATCGCAAATTTTACCACTACCTTAACCACTATTGGTGGCAAGGTTTTAAATGTTACTGGTTTTGACGAGATAAAAGCGCTCATCCCGCAGCATTTTGATGCTGAAAAGCGTGTAGTAAGTACCTTGACCGAACTGGCAGATATTGCAGAGTTGAACCAGGGCGAAGCTATGGATCCGCATACCTTAGAAGATATTGAGCTCACCATCATCAAAGCGCACCTTGCCGTTGCCGAAAATGGCGCCGTATGGGTAACCGAAGAATTAATGGGCCAACGTGTGCTGCCATTTATTTGTCAGCACCTGGCGGTAGTGGTTGATGCCAAAACCATTGTACCAACCATGCATGAGGCCTATCAAAAAATAGGTACGGGTGCTTACGGGTTCGGTACATTTATAGCGGGCCCTTCAAAAACCGCGGATATTGAACAATCATTGGTGCTTGGTGCACACGGTCCGCGCAGCATGACCATCTTTTTATTGGGATAAGATGTTTGAAGGATTACTGAAAAAGAACGAGGCTTATGTAAACAGCGATACCGATCATTTCGGTGTTACTACCATCGCGTTTTATCACCCGGCCCAAAACTCGTTACCGGCAAATTTATTGCACCAACTGGCTGAGGCGATAGAAGCCGCGGGTATCAATCCGGATACGAAAGTTATTGTTTTAAAAAGCGATGGCGACCATGCTTTTTGCGCAGGTGCGAGCTTTGATGAATTGCTCCAAATAAAAACCAAAGAAGAAGGTAAAAACTTTTTTATGGGTTTTGCCAATGTAATAAATGCCTGCCGTAAATCGCCAAGGATAATTATAGGCCGTGTTTATGGTAAAGCTATTGGCGGCGGTGTTGGTATAGCCGCGGCTTGCGATTATTGCCTGGCTACACAAAATGCCGAGATCAAACAAAGTGAACTTAGCATAGGCATAGGCCCGTTGGTGGTAGGCCCGGCTATTATCCGTAAGATAGGCTTAAATGCTTTCTCCAGGTTATCATTAAACGCTACAGATTATTACTCTGCCTTGTGGGCAAAAGATAAGGGCTTGTATGCCGAAGTATATGAGCGCCGCAAGGATATGGATAAAGCCATCGAAGTATTGGCCATGAAAATTGCCGAATGGAACCCCCAGGCGCTTGCTGTTCACAAAAAAACATTGTGGGAAGGCACCGAAAACTGGGACGAGCTTTTAGCTGAACGTGCAGCGATAAACGGCGAATTGGTACTTTCGCCGCTTGCCCAAAATACCATACAGAATATAAAACCGGGTATAAAAAAATAGCACTCAATTTATTCGGTGCAAAATCTGCAAAACATAAAACAAAAATTTAAAATCCGGCGTATAACTGATCACGTATCTGATTAATAGTTAAACTCCGGGTTATGAATTATCTTATTTATGTGAGCACATCTTCGAGGTTGTTAAATACAGACGACCTGGGCCAAATACTTTTAGAAGGCAGAAAAAACTTCAATAACAGGGGGATAACAGGTATGATGCTGTACAGCAACGGAACAATATTCCAGGCGCTTGAAGGCGAAGCCGAAGAATTGGACCAACTCTTTGAAGGTATCCGTCATGATGATTCTCAAAAAAGTATTATCAAACTAAAAACGGGCAGTTCAGTCAGTCGTACTTTTTCGGATTGGTCGGTGGGTTTCAAAGCATCATGTACCGACATGGTTACACATGTAACCGGTTTTGTTGACCCTTTAAAACACGATTTTTTAGATGCATATAACCATCAGCACCCGGCCATAAATTTGTTAAAATCATTCGCGCAGTATAACTTGCAATACTAAGCAATACATTAGTTCATTTCATTGTTTGCCCTTGTTGTTTATCGGATAATAACCTTATTTTCGGTTGGCAAAAAAATCGCCTATTCCAAATATGGTTGACAAATCCGAAGCTATTGCACACCGCCTTAAATCTATTATAGGGGGCTCTGTTGGCAATTTAGTAGAGTGGTACGATTGGTATGTGTATTCGGCGTTTTCGCTGTATTTCGCGGGTGCATTCTTCCCGGAAGGAAACGAAACCGCGAAACTATTGAACGCCGCAGGTGTATTTGCCCTTGGCTTTTTAATGCGGCCCATAGGCGGTTGGCTAATGGGTACATATGCTGATAAAAAAGGCCGTAAGGCGGCATTAACTTTTTCTGTATTGCTAATGAGTGCCGGTTCATTGCTTATCGCGATAGTGCCCGGATACGAGCATATAGGTATTGCTGCCCCAATAATTTTAGTGCTTGCGCGAATGCTGCAAGGTGTAAGCGTAGGAGGAGAGTACGGTACAAGCGCCACCTACCTGAGCGAAATGGCAACGAAGGAACGCCGGGGCTTTTACTCCAGCTTTCAATATGTAACATTGATAATGGGGCAACTGTTAGCATTGGCTGTACTGGTGCTTTTACAACGTTGCTTTTTAACACAACAACAATTACATAGCTGGGGATGGCGTATCCCTTTCGGGATAGGTGCAGTGCTGGCGGTATCTGCCATGTACTTGCGGAGAAGCCTTGTAGAAACCGAGTCATTCAGCAAAGAGAAAGAGCCATCTGTTAATCGTGGTACCATGCAGGCTTTATTAAAGCATCCAAAGGCGGTGCTGTCGGTTATTGGTTTAACGGCTGGTGGTACTGTGGCATTTTATACCTTCAGCACCTATATGCAGAAGTTTTTAGTGAATACATCGGGCTTTAGTAAGAATGACGCAACCTTGATTTCGGCGTTAACGTTGTTTGTGTTTATGCTGTTGCAGCCGGTATTTGGTTTATTGTCCGACAAGGTGGGCCGCAAACCACTACTCATCGCTTTCGGTATTTTGGGAACGATAAGTACTTATCCGATCATGACGACCCTTGGCCACACGCACGATATGTGGATGGCTTTTGGCTTAATTATGCTGGCTTTAGCTATTAATACGTTATATACCTCAATAAACGCGGTCGTGAAAGCGGAACTGTTCCTGGTAAATATCAGGGCTTTGGGTGTAGGATTTCCATACGCTATAGCGGTATCCGTTTTCGGTGGAAGCGCCGAATGGGTGGCCCTGCAGTTTAAAGACCATGGCCATGCCGATTGGTTTTACTGGTACGTTACGGCGTGTATTGTGGTATCGCTTGTGGTATATATTGTAATGAATGATACACGCAAGCATTCAAAAATTGAAACGAACTGATATTTGAATTATGGAATTTGGAAGAGTTACTGATGAACAATTGCCCCTGGTGGATTTTACTTTACCGCCCGACCCGCAATTAACGATTGATACACTAAAGGTTGCCGGCAATAAGAAACAACTGGAAGTACACGTAGGCTGTGCTAAATGGGGGAGGAAAGAGTGGATTGGCCAGATATATCCTGAAAAGACAAAGGAGGCCAATTTTTTAGATGAATATGTAAAGCACTTTGATTGCATTGAGCTTAACGCGACGTTTTATAATGTGTATCCTGCATCGACGATCGAAAAATGGAAAGCTAAAGCTGTTTCGCAGCCGGGTTTTAAGTTTTGCCCTAAATTTTCGCAGAGCATAAGCCATATTAAAAGGCTTAAAAATGCAGCCGAGGTGACTACGCAATTTTATGAAGGCATTATGGCCTTTGGCGACCTGCTCGGCCCGCTGTTTTTGCAATTGGGCGATAATTACACACCCAAAAGTTTACCCGAGTTAAAAGCCTACCTGGAAGATCTGCCACGTGACGTGCCTGTATATGTTGAGGTGCGACACAAAGACTGGTTTGCCGTACCCGAAATACGCGATGAATTTTTTGGAATGCTTAAAGCATTAAACATTGGCGCGGTAATAACGGATGCTACCGGGCGCCGAGATTGTGTGCACATGGAGTTGCCTACTCCGCATGCCTTTATTCGCTTTGTCGGCAATGGTTTGCACGATACTGATTATAAACGTATTGATGAGTGGGTGCAGCGCATTAAGCAATGGCGCGACCAGGGTTTGCAGTCGTTATGGTTTTTTATGCACCAACATGATGAGCGGTACTCACCCGTGCTGGCCGATTATGTTACCGAACAACTGAACAAGGAATTAAGCCTTGATTTGATGCGACCGAAGTTTATAAAAAAGGATGAGGGCTTGTTTGGGTAATTAACTCACCAGGCCCGATATCACATTAATACTCAGAGCAACAATAGCCGTATTAAAAGCAAATGATATGAGCGCATGCAGTAATGCAATACGGCGTATTGGGCGCGATGCTATTTCCACATCGGATACCTGGAAGGTCATGCCGATAACAAAGGAGAAGTAGACAAAGTCGAGGTAGTCCGGTTCTTTTTCATCGGGGAATTGCAAGCCGCCTATTACAGCATCTTCAGGATCTTTTTTATCGGGCGTACTGGTGTAGTACATGTGCGCGTAGCTCATTGTAAAAACGGTATGCAACATCCACCATGAAATTACTACTGAACTGATGCACATTAAAATTGTGTGTGTAGCACCTTCGCTATGGCCTTTTGCCGCCTTGAGCAGAAAGATAATAGAGAACAAGCTCACGCAGGATGCCATGATAACAAAAAGTAATACGATAGTGCGGTTGGAATCCTTCAACCGGGCAATTTGCCTTATCTCGCGTGGATGCGCGCCCAATATCACTGTCCATGCTAAAATAATGATGGTAAGCGCGCAAGCGCTCCATGATACCATGATCATTGCCGGTGCCGACATGTGACCCCACTCTAAACAGATGGTTACCGCTGTTACTATGAGCGCTATCATTAAGCGGTGGTGGGCGTCTAAGCGCAAGAGTATGTTCTTTGGCATATCAGTCTTCCCCGATGATTTCTATAACACGGCCAACCTGACCGTCTTCCAAACGTACTTTTATTCCGCGAGAGTGATGTGATGAACTGGTTAACAGGTCTTTTACAAAACCGCGGGTACGGTTACCGCTGCGCTGGTCCTTTTTCAGTATGATATCAACTTCGAGGCCGGGGTAAATATCGCTGCGGTTTTGTCCATTCATAATGTTATGCGATCAATTCTTTAACAGCCTGTTCTACTTTATCAAAGTTAAACTGCCCAACTATCGTTTGCATAGCTGCCGTAATATGCTCATTACCTAAATTACCAATACTCCCCTCGTGGGTATGGTTAACTGTTTTATCCGGGTTAAATTCACCGTTCTCAATGGCTAAGCCAACCTGTTTGTATGCATCGCGGAAAGGCGTGCCACTTAATACCAGTCGGTTCACTTCTTCCACGCTAAACAGGTATGCGTATTTTGCATCATCAAGGATATTGTTCTTTACTTCGATATGCTCCAGCATAAACTTAGCCATGTGCAGGCAGTTTTTAATATCCGCGAAAGCGGGGAATAACAGCTCTTTTAGTAATTGAAGTTCGCGGTGGTAACCCGATGGCAGGTTCGTGGTCATCATGGCAACATCTGTTGGTAATGCCTGAAGGCGATTGCAGCGGCCGCGCATAATTTCCCAAACATCAGGGTTCTTTTTATGCGGCATAATGCTTGAGCCGGTTGTCAGGTTTTCGGGGTAGCTTACAAAGGCGAAGTTTTGGCTCAGGTACATGCACTGGTCCATAGCCATTTTACCCAGCGTTGCCGCGATGGATGATAATGCCTGCGCGATGATACGCTCAGTTTTGCCACGGCCCATTTGCGCGTACACCACATTATAGTTCAAGCTTTCAAAACCTAATAACTCGGTAGTCATGGTGCGGTTAAGGGGGAATGAAGAGCCATATCCTGCTGCCGAACCCAATGGGTTTTTATTGGTGATGTGGTAAGCGGCTAAAACCATTTCCAAATCGTCAATCAAGCTTTCCGCGTAAGCGCCAAACCACAGGCCAAATGATGATGGCATGGCTATCTGCAAATGCGTATAACCGGGTAGGAGCACTGCTTTATGTTTCTCGCTGAGGCTGATCAGCAGGTCAAACAAGGCTTGTACAGATTCTACAACCTCCTGTAATTCGTGGCGGAAGAAGAGTTTCAGGTCAACTAAAACCTGGTCATTACGTGAGCGGCCGCTGTGTATCTTTTTGCCTGCTTCGCCAATGCGTCGCGTAAGCAAAAGCTCCACCTGCGAGTGTATGTCTTCAACTTCGGGTTCAATTTTAAAATTACCGGTTTGTATTTCGGTGTATATCTTTTTCAGTTCTGCCTGTACAGTAGTAAGGTCGGCAGCATCGAGCAAGCCAACACTTGCCAGCATACGGGTATGCGCAAGTGATCCCAGTACATCAAAAGCGGCCATTTGTTCATCAAACTCACGGTCGCGCCCAACAGTAAAACTTTCCACCAGTTCGTTCACGCTGATGGTTTTTTGCCATAATTTGGTCATGCTACAAAGATGCTATAAATAATTTATTTTGGTAGTTTTGGTGTGTTAAAACTAAAAGTTGATACTTTTATATATTCGCTGTTGAAGCGGGATTTTAAGGAGAGCTTGATATAGACTGAATTTTTGCGATTATTGTAAAAATTTAGATTTTCGACGATAAATACGTTGAGAATTGCATGTTTTTTAATAATTTAATATAAATTTGAACGTCAAAACATGATATATATCATATTTTTGATAATTTTTAACTGATTCTGCGCTAACAATTGCTATTAATTGATTGAAAAATGAATAAAATGCATGATTTTTTGCAGTTATTCATCCAAAACTTAAAAATAATACAATAAAAAGATTAATTGTGGGGCTGTATTCGCCACATTTAATAATACCATTATAACTAAATGAAAAATACTTCGGCAGGGGAGCGGATACTTTCTATTGACATTGGGGGCTCGCATGTAAAAGCTGTTATCCTGAATCAGGAGGGCGAGATGCAGATGGAGTATAAAAAGATCGCTACTCCGCCAAACCCTACTCCCAAAAAACTGATCACTACTATTCAGGAATTGCTAAAGGATTTTCCAACATACAATAATGTATCAGTAGGTTTTCCGGGGTATGTAAAAAATGGTACCGTATTTACAGCGCCAAATCTGGGTACTAAAGCCTGGGTAGGTTTTGAGTTGGCTAACGCTCTCGAAAAAACATTGGGCAAGCCAACGCAGGTAGTTAACGATGCCGATATGCAGGGTTTAGGTGTAGTTGATGGTAAAGGCTTTGAGCTGGTTGTTACGCTGGGTACAGGTTTTGGTACGGCCTTATTAATGAATGGCGTATTACTGCCGCACCTTGAATTGGCTCACCTGCCGGTAACCAAAAGCAAAACCTATGATAAATACATAGGCGAAAAAGCATTGGAAAAAGAAGGCATAGAAAAATGGAACGAACGCGTTAAGTATGTAATTGAAACATTTAAAACAGTATTCAATTACGATAGGTTATACATAGGCGGGGGCAATGCTTCAAAACTTAATTTTAAACTCGATAGTAACATCACCATCGTATCAAACCGCGATGGTATTAAAGGTGGCGCAAGGTTATGGCGGATGCAGGAAACGCACGAGCAGGTAATAGCGGCAAAAAGTAAATAAAAGAACTATCACAACACAATAAATACAAATGGATTCTAAAAATCAGGAAATTGAAAAGTTAGGTATCGATACCATCCGCCTTTTATCTGCGGATGCGGTACAGAAAGCAAATTCGGGCCACCCGGGAACGCCAATCGCGCTTGCGCCAATGGCACACGTGTTATGGACACAGTTTTTAAATTATAACCCTAAAAACCCTGATTGGGCAAACCGCGATAGGTTTATCCTTTCGGCAGGGCATGCGTGTATGTTACAGTACAGCATTTTGCACCTTACGGGATATGATCTTTCGTTAGATGACCTGAAAAATTTCCGCCAGATGAACAGTAAAACTGCTGGTCACCCTGAGTATGGCTTGTGCCCGGGTATTGATGTAACTACCGGCCCCTTAGGTGCAGGTTTTGCAAATGGCGTAGGTTTTGCCATAGGGCAGAAACACCTTGCCGCATATTACAACAAACCAGGCTTTGATATTTTTGATTACCATGTTTACGCTATCTGCAGTGATGGTGATATGATGGAAGGTGTAGCATCAGAAGCTGCATCGTTAGCCGGCCATTTGGAATTGGGTAACATTATCTATCTATATGATGATAACAAAATATCGATAGAAGGCAGCACTGATATTGCCTTTAACGAAGATGTAGATAAACGTTTTGAAGCATACGGGTGGCATGTACAGCATGTTGAAGATGTCAACGATATTCACGCCTTAGCTTTGGCACTGCGTAACGCGAAAGCCGAAAAGCAAAAACCATCGTTGATACGCGTACGTTCACTCATCGCTTATGGCAGCCCTAACAAGGCAGGTACTGCAGGTTCGCACGGTAGCCCGCTTGGCGCTGATGAGATCAAATTAGTAAAAGAGTTTTTTGGTTTCGATCCTGAAAAATCATTTAACGTACCGGCCGAGGTTGAAAAATATTATGCTGAGGCAGGTGCAAAAGGTACTGCCAAAGAAGAAGCATGGAAAAAACTATTTGCCGATTACAAAGCTAAATTCCCTGAATTAGCTGCTCAGTTTGAAGCCGCGTTTAAAGGCGAATTGCCTGCAGGCTGGGCTGATAGCTTGCCAACGTTTAAAGCTGATGCCGGTAAAATGGCAACACGCCAGGCATCGGGTAAGGTATTAAATGCTATCGCGGCAAAATTACCGCACCTTATTGGTGGCGCGGCAGATTTATCGCCATCAACAGAAACTAACTTAAAAGAATCAGATTCTTTCACCAGCGAAAACCGTGCAGGCCGTAACTTCCACTTTGGTATCCGTGAGCATGCCATGGGTTCGGCAATGAATGGTATGGCCTTAACCAAAGGTATTTTACCTTTCGGTGCTACTTTCCTGATGTTCTCTGAATACATGCGCCCGCCTATCCGTTTGGCGGCAATTATGAAGATCAACCCGATATTTGTGTACACACATGATAGTATTGGTTTGGGCGAAGATGGAACTACTCACCAACCGGTTGAGCAATTAATATCATTACGTTCTATTCCTAATAACATTGTATTGCGTCCTGCTGATGCTAATGAAACGGCTATCGCATGGAAATTTGCTATAGAGCACAAAGGTGGCCCAACTGTATTGGTGTTCACCCGCCAGGGATTACCTATCCTTGACCAGGACAAATATGGTAAAGCAACAGGCCTGGTTAAAGGTGCTTATGTATTATCAGAACCGGAAACAAAACCTGAATTGATCTTGATCGGTACAGGTTCTGAAGTAGCTTTGGCTATATCGGCACAAGCCAAACTAAAAGAAGAAGGTATTGCCGCGCGTGTGGTAAGTATGCCATCGTGGGAATTGTTTGAAAAACAAGATGCCGCTTATAAAGAAAGCGTGTTGCCTAAAGCATTGAAAAAACGTTTAGCTATTGAAGCAGGTTCAGAATTGGGCTGGCATAAATACATTACCGACGAAGGTGATACCGTAACCATGCCAGGCTTTGGCGAATCTGCCCCGGCAGAAGAGCTGAACAAACATTTTGGCTTTACAGTTGAAAATGTAGTTAACAAAGCGAAAGCAGTTCTTGGAAAATAGTTCATTAGTTCAATGGTTCATTAGTTTGTTGGTGCAAAGTTTAATACACTTGACAGGACTAATGAACCAATAACCTAATGAACCAATAAACTAAAAATGAAGATAGGTATCGCGTCAGATCATGGTGGGTTTGAACTAAAAGAGATCATTCATCCTTTCTTAACCGGTTTAGGTTATGAGGTGGTTGACTTTGGTCCTGATCACCTTGATAACAGTGATGACTATCCGGACTATGTGATACCGATGGCTAAAGCCGTTGCAGCAGGTACGGTTGATCGAGGCATTGCTATTTGCGGAAGCGGGGTAGGGGCCTGCATTGCGGCTAACAAAGTGCACGGTGCAAGGGCTGCCCTGATTGGCGATCATTTTTCTGCTCACCAGGGTGTAGAGGATGATAACATGAACATCATGTGCCTTGGCGGGAGAATAACAGGTTACGCGGTAGCACAGGAGTTGATAACAGTATTTTTAAAGGCGGAATTTACAGGGCTTGAGCGGCATAACCGCAGGATAGCAAAAGTTAAAGAATTAGATAAGTAAAGACACACAAACAGTACAATGGAAAACAACGTAAAACAAATACACAGCTTTGGACAGAGCATCTGGCTGGATTTTATAGATCGTGAAATTATGGCATCGGGTAAATTACAAAGCCTGATAGATGTTGATGGTGTAAGGGGTGTAACATCAAACCCTGCAATTTTTGAAAAAGCAATTACCAGCAGTTCTGATTATAATGCTGATATTAAGGCTGCTGCCGCCAGCTCTAAAACAAACGAAGAGTTGTTTTTTAAATTAGCTATAAAAGATATTCAAAATGCTTGCGACCTGTTTGCAGGCTTATACAACGAAGCGCCAAAAGGCTCTGATGGTTATGTAAGTTTAGAGGTGTCGCCGTTTTTAGCTTTAGATACCGAAGGTACAACCAAACAAGCTTTAGAACTTTGGAAAGCTGTTGGCCGTGATAACGTGATGATCAAAATTCCGGGAACACAACCGGGTTTACCGGCCATCCGCACGGCTATCAGCGAAGGCTTAAATATTAACGTTACTTTATTATTTGGTTTGCCACGTTACGCGGCAGTTGCCGAAGCTTACATAGCCGGTTTAGAAGACCGCCTGGCAGCAGGTAAAGCTATAGATAACATATCATCAGTAGCAAGTTTCTTTTTGAGCCGTATTGATGTTGTTGTTGACCCTATTCTTGAAGCAAAAGCCGAGAAAGAATTAACCGGCGAAGTTGCTATCGCATCAGCTAAAAAAGCATACGAAATTTACAAACAAGTGTTCAGCGGCGAGCGTTGGGAAAAATTAGCAGCCAAAGGCGCTAAACCACAACGTTTGTTATGGGCAAGTACAGGTAGCAAAAACCCGGCTTTTAAAGACACTAAATATGTTGAGGCTTTAATTGGCCCCGATACTGTTGATACTGTGCCTTTAGAAACCATTGAAGCTTTCCGCGATCATGGTATTGCTGCAGATACATTGGAGTTGGGTTTAGATAACGCGACAGCGATATTAGAAAAAATAAAAACCTTAGGTATTGATATTGATGCCATCACTCAACAATTAGAGGATGAGGGTATCGAAAAATTCAATAAACCTTTCGAAAAACTATTGCAAGCGATAGAAGATCAAAAAGCTAAAGTTTAAGCATACATGAAAGCTACGCCGGTAAAGGTTTTATTTTTTGATGTAGGTGGAGTGCTGCTTAGCAATGGCTGGGGGCATGAGTCGCGGGTAAAGGCTGCAAAAAAGTTTGGTTTTGATTATGACGAGGTAAATGCTTTGCACAATTTCATATTCAACGTTTATGAAATTGGCAGTATTACTTTAGATGATTACCTCGACTTTGTAATATTTACCTGTCCGCGCGATTTTACCCGCGAAGATTTTAAAGCCTTTATGTACGATCAATCGGTAGAGCTACCCGGAATGTTGAAATGGCTTAAAGCCTGGAAAAAAGATTGTGGTTTCCGCATCATATCCATCAATAACGAAGGTAAAGAACTGAATGATTACCGTGTGCAAAAGTTTAAACTTGATGAATGCTTTGATGCATTTATATCATCGTGCGAGGTGAAAATGCGTAAACCCGACCCCGGCATATTTAAACTCGCCATGGGTATTGCGCAGGTATCCGAAAAGCAGTGTGTATATTTTGATGACAGGGTAATGTTTGTGAATACAGCAAAAAACCTGGGAATCAATGCGTATCAGCATGTGAGTTTTGAGGAAACGAAGGCAATACTGGAGCAATTGAAGGAAGAAAATAGTTAGTTTATTGTTATTAGGTTATTGACTTGTTAGGTTACTAAGAATAAAATCGGCCTAAGATCAGATAACCAATAACTCAATAACCAACAACATAACAACTCAAACAAAATGAGCAAATACGATTTTGGAATGATAGGCCTGGGTACCATGGGCCGCAGCCTGTTATTAAACATGGCTGATCATGGTGTAAACGGTGCCGGCTTTGATAAAGATGCCGCTAAGGGTGCGCAACTTGAAACTGATGGAGCAGGAGCCAAAGGAAATGTAAAAGGTTTTAGTGATGTAGAGCCTTTTGTGGCCAGCCTGAACAGCCCTAAAGCTATTATGATGCTGGTACCCGCCGGTAAAATTGTTGACGAAGTTATAGAAGAACTATTGCCTTTTTTAGATAAAGGTGATATTTTGATAGATGGCGGTAATTCGCATTTTACCGATACTAACCGCCGTGTAGATTATTTGGAAGCAAAAGGTTTCCATTTCTTCGGTATGGGTGTATCAGGTGGCGAAGAAGGCGCGCGCCGTGGTCCGAGCATGATGCCCGGTGGTGATAAAGCCGCTTACAATGTAATGAAACCAATATTAGAAGCCATTGCCGCTAAAATAGACGGTGTGCCTTGTGTAACTTACATTGGCCCGGGAGCATCAGGCCACTTTGTAAAGATGGTGCATAACGGTATAGAGTATGGTTTAATGCAGCTTATTGCCGAAACTTACGAAGTATTGCGTAATGGCCTGCAACTAAGCAATGAAGAGATACACGATGTGTTCGCGAAATGGAACGAAGGCCGCTTGTCGTCATTCCTGATCGAGATCACCCGCGATATATTTACGTACAAAGAACCGGGTGCCGACCATTTATTGGTTGATGATATTAAAGATGAAGCACGTGCCAAAGGTACCGGTAAATGGACATCGCAAATAGCTTATGATCTGGAATCGCCTATCACTGTTATCGATGCTTCGGTATCCATGCGCGATCTGTCTAAATACAAAGCTATCCGCGTTAAAGCTGCAGATCTATATACTCAAAGCGTTGCTTTAAATGTAGATAAAGAAGCATTCTTAAAATCATTGGAAGAAGCGTTCTTTTTCAGTATGATTATGAGCTATGCCCAGGGCATGTTTATGTTGTCGAGGGCATCGGCCGAATATAAATATGATCTGCAATTAGACGAGATAGCGAAAATATGGAGAGGCGGCTGTATCATCCGCTCCAAATTCCTGGAGAATATATACGGAGCATACGGTAAAAATAAAGCGCTTGAGCATTTATTACTGGATGCAGATGTAGTTGCTTTAGTGCAAGGCGCTACACAAGGTATGCGTACAGTGGTATCATCTGCTGTTAGTGCCGGTATTGCTTTGCCATGCTACTCGGCTGCTTTAAGTTATTTTGATAACTTTAAAACGGCTAATATGCCATCTAATCTTACACAAGCGCAGCGCGATTACTTTGGCGCCCATACTTATGCATTAAATGGCAAAGAAGGGTTTTTCCATACACAATGGATGCCTAAATCTTAATTAAACCTATCACAGATGAAATCGATCATAAAATCACAACCCACCATCTTTGTTATTTTTGGTGGTACCGGCGACTTGAGCCAGCGCAAAATTGGCCCGGCGCTTTATAACTTGTTTTTAGATGGCTGGATGCCGCAACAATATGCCATTATAGGTACAGGCCGAACCAAGCTTAGTAATGGTGATTTTAGCGAGCGTGTGCTTGATGGTATTAACCAGTTTTCGCGCACCGGTAAAGCAAAAAAAGATAAGTGGGATTCTTTTTCAAAACACCTGGCTTACCAGGTATCTGATGTTAACGACTCGGAAACCTATAAAGAATTTGGAAAACGTATTGAAGAATACAAAGCAGAGTGGGGGCAAGATCCGTATGTGATCTATTACCTTGCCGTGTCGCCTAATTTCTTCCCTATCATCGCTTCCAATATCTCGAAAGCGCATTTGGCAGATAACCCGGAAAGAACCCGTATTGTTATAGAAAAACCTTTCGGGCATGATCTGGAAACTGCCAAAGAGTTAAATACACTGTTAACCAGTATATACAACGAAAAACAGATATATTGTATTGACCACTATTTGGGTAAAGAAACGGTGCAGAATATTATGGCCTTCCGTTTTGCCAACTCTATACTGGAGCCAATATGGAACCGCGATAATATTGAACACGTGCAAATATCTGTAACCGAGCAATTGGGTATGGGTGAGCGCGGCGATTATTATGATGGCGCAGGTGCTTTGCGCGATATGGTACAGAATCATATTTTGCAGTTGCTTTGCCTTGTGGCGATGGAACCACCTATAAACTTTAGCTCTGAGGAGTTGCGTAACCGTAAGGTAGAAGTATTGCGTGCTATGCGCCGTTTTTCGGCAGAAGATGTGCGTATGAGCACCGTTCGCGGTCAGTATGGCCGTGGCTGGATAGAAGGTAAAGAAGTACCGGGCTACCGCGAAGAATCAAAAGTAAAACCCGAATCAAACACCGAAACTTTTGCAGCCATTAAATTTTTTGTTGACAACTGGCGCTGGCAAGGCGTGCCGTTTTACCTGCGTACAGGTAAAAGGTTGCACCAATCGTCGTCGGTTATCAGCATCCAGTTTAAGGATGTGCCGCACCGCGTTTTCCCGCCGGAGGCTACAGAAAGCTGGCAGCAAAACAGGCTCATTATCAGCATTCAGCCTGAAATGAGTATCCGTTTGCAAGTGCAGGCAAAACGCCCGGGATTGGATATGATATTAAATACTGTTGATATGGTGTTTGATTATAGCGGAACCTATACCAGTGATGCGCCCGAAGCTTACGAAACCTTGTTACTGGATACCATGCTTGGCGACCAAACGCTATTTATGCGCGGAGACCAGATAGAAGAAGCCTGGGAATTGATCATGCCAATATTAAAAACATGGGAATCGCGCAAGAGTATCAACTTTCCTAATTATTCGGCCGACTCATGGGGCCCTGAAAATGCAGAGGCGTTAATTGCCCGCGATGGTTTCCATTGGTTTACCCTGCCTTTAAATAACGGTAAAAAGAAGAAATAATAATGCTGCACATTTTTAATACAACAGACGAAGTATTACATGGCCTGGCTGCTTTTTTTATACAAGCAGCCAATAAGGCTATTGCCGCTAACGGGCAATTTGTGGTTTCTCTTTCGGGAGGAAGCTCACCTAAAAGCTTGTATGAGCTATTGGCATCAGAAACCTACAAAGATCAGGTTGATTGGAAAAAGGTTTATTTCTTTTTTGGTGATGAGCGTAATGTACCCGATACCGATAAAGACAGTAATGCCTTAATGGCACAAAAGGCATTGTTTGAGCCATTAAAAATAGCTTCGGGGCAAGTGTTTAAGGTGGATACATCGTTACCCCCAGCCGAAGCTGCAGATGATTATACAGATACTATCAATCACTTTTTTAATAATGATGTCGTGAAGTTCGACCTTGTGTTATTAGGGTTAGGAGATAATTCGCATACCGCATCACTATTTCCGCATACGCCGATATTGAATGATAAATCAGCGAGTGTAAAGCCTGTTTGGCTTGAAGATCAGCAGGTATACCGCATCAGTTTTACAGCGCCTTTAATTAACCAGGCAACGCATATCGCTTTTTTGGTTTATGGTGCAGGTAAGGCAGAGGCTGTACATCATATACTAAAAGATCCGGTTAATATCCCGGAATATCCTGCTCAGTTGATCAGGAAAGATGTGGATTGGTTTTTAGATGAACCTGCCGCATTCATGCTAAATATTGGGTAATAATATAAATTACATAAAAAAGAGGCTGCCCTTTTGAGGGAGCCTCTTTTTTATTGCGCAATGATATATAGATATTCATAACATTAACCTAATCTTACTTTAACAAACTAAATCGCAATTTATGACTAAATTATTTACCAATTTAATTATTATGAGTATGTGCGTGGCATTTTTAACGTCATGCAGTACCCTAAAAAACTATGATTTTAAAACCGCTGGAATTGCGGCCACCGACTCGACTTATTTGGTAACCCCGGAAGGAACACGTGTTAACGCTTCAACTATTGAAGTTAATCCTAATAAGGTTACTGTGGATGGTAAGCCTTATCCGTTAGACGGCATAGCATACATCAAAACAAAACAAATGTATTTTGGTGTGCATGATAAGAAGATACTTTTAGGCGAAGTTTATGGTAAAATAAACGTATTGTACCAACTCGTGAGTACACCCACATATGGCTCATCCACTCCAAATGCAGCTCCCGGGTCGTTTGGTTATCATAATATGGTAACCGGGCATAACACATCAAAAAAATACTATATCCAAAAAAACGGCTCGACAATTATTGATAAAATGAGTCCTGGTATAGTGTTGGATTATGTATCAGATAATGAAGAGGCATCCCAAGTGGCTATAGGGGCAAGGAATTGGAAAAGAGGCTATTTGGCGTCATGGGCTGGGATTGTGGCAGGTACGGTTTATGCATTTAAAAATTTGTTTACCACAGAAACGACTGCGAGTGGTAGTATTAAACCGGTAAATTTTACAGGCCCGTTTATTGTACTCGGAGCGTCTGTAACGGGTGCCACACTTAGCAGTTATATGTATAATACCCAAATGATGAAAGCTGTTGAGATATACAACAGGTAAAGCGGAATTTATAAATATTGTATTGTTTACCGCTATAAAAGAAGCTATCCGAAAAGGTAGCTTCTTTTGTTTTTGGGTAGTATTTAGATATTATACCTTTTCTACAACTACGGCGGTGCCATAAGCCAATACCTCGGTAATTCCGTTCATTACCTCGTTAGCATCGTATCGCATATTGATCACCGCGTTTGCACCCAACGATTGGGCATGCTGCATTAATAATTGAAAAGCTTCTTCACGCGCATTTTCGCAAAGTTCAACATATATGGAGAGCCTGCCGCCAAATAACGATTGTATGCCACCTGCAAAGTTTCCTACCAGGCTGCGGCTACGCACTGTGATACCACGCACTACACCTAATTGTTTGGTTACTTTATAACCTTCTAAACTAATACTGGTTGTAATTAATGATCTGTCCATTGCTTTAAGTTTATTTTAGTTTTTAGATTAAATGTAACCATTGTTTGTTACAGTAAATAATGGTCGGTAAAAGTTTTAAGAGCACTTGCTTTTATTTCTTATCGGCAAACATTACTATTTCACCGACAAAATAGAGGTGTTTACCTAATTCATCTGGTGTAGTTTAAGCTATTGCGGCATCTTTGTTATATAAAACAACAGCAGCCATGATCGCAAAAATATTGATACTACTGATAATTTTAAGTTGTGTATTTGCCAAATACACTATTAACAAACTGCATCGCCAGCACAAGTTTAAACCGGTTACTATCAGGGTTGATTTTTTGAACGGTTTACATTACAATGACCAAAATAATATACAGTAATTATGAATATTGAAACGTTCAGGAACGATAAATTGCCTAAAATGCTAAACTATGTACTGTTTTGTTACTGTGTGATTATTGGCATTATATTGGGTATAGCTTAAACAACAACGAAATAAAAACTTAAATCAACTTAGCCATGGAAAACATGAACGCAATACTCGAAAAACTAATGCTTAACCGTACTGCATTATTAATTAAACGTTATGATGCTGAATTGAAAGAAATTTTAGATACCGATCTTCAGGCTTACAGAGCATCACATACAAATACCTTACGCAACTCCAGCGACAGCAAACGTGGCACTAATGGAAGCCGCTTAGTTGCCTGATCAATCATATATAAATAAATTTGCCTGTTTAAAACAAAAAGGGTTTCAATAATGGAACTCTTTTTTTGTTTAGCGTTATGTTACAATAATGTTTGGTAATGATACGTTGATTGCATTAAAAAGCTATATTTAAAAAAAATATAAAGTAGTTAATTGATATGCAACTCAACCAATCTTATACTAAAATTAAATTTGTTTTTATAGTATGCCTGTGTGTTATGGCGGTAAACGCCAGGCTTTATGCCAAAGCAAACCCTAAAGTGCTTATATTTTTTAAAGAGGTAGGAGAGTACCACCATACGGTTACCCCAACCGCTATTAACGCGATCATAAAATTGGGTGAGCAAAACGCTTTTGATGTAGATACTACCACCAATGCAGAAAACTTTACCGAAGAAAACCTGAAGCAATACTCGGCAGTTATTTTTTTAAATACCGAAGGCGATGTGTTGGAAGATGATCAGCAGGAAATATTTAAAGGCTATATTAATCACGGTGGCGGCTTTGTTGGCATACACTCGGCAACTGATACCGAGTTTGAGTGGAACTGGTATGGCCGTTTGGTAGGTGCTTATTATAAAAATCATCCGGATGTTCAGGCTGCAACACTTAAAATTGTTGATCCCAACCAATTGTCAACCCAAGGTTTACCGCTGGTATGGAAACGTACTGATGAATGGTACAATTTCGGCTGGTATAATGATGATATTAAGTTTTTGGTGGTGATAGAAGAAGGTAGTTATGCCGGGGGGCGTAACGGGGGCGAACACCCTATAAGCTGGTACCATAGTTTTGATGGGGGACGTGCTTTTTATACGGCCATGGGCCATACCGAAGAATCGTATGCTGAGCCACTGTTTCTTAAACACATATTAGGCGGTATTGAATATGCTATGGGTAAAAAGGCCAATAATCAATCAAACGCGCGGTAATTCAACTTAAGGCTGTAGTATAGTTTCGATGCTGTTGATGCCAAGGTAGCCGGTAATTATATTATCTATCAGGTCTTCTAATGCCAGGCTGTTTACATCATCAATATAATGCTCTGATTTTCCCACCAGAACATCGTTGCCGTTTATGGTTATCTTATACAAATAAGTCTCGTAAAAATCTGGCTGGCCAATTTCTATCCCATCAGTGGTTTGAGTGATGACAAGATGAATATCCGACTTGATTTTATCAGTAAGACCCGCGTTTAGAGATGTGCTGAATAACCGGTATAATTCATCCTGCGATGGCGAAATATTTGTTTTGTAGGTTTTCATAATAATGTACTAACATTATTTGAAACCATAAGTTTTAAATAATCAGAGCCTGAATTGCAGGGTTAATCTTGGCGCAAACCTATCCGGCAGGTTACCCATATTATCAATATGGTCGGTATGGGTCATCCTGTACATAAAATCAATACGGATAATTTTCAGGATGTTTTCAAGTCCATAGCCTAATTCAACATAGGGTTCGCTGTTAAGACTTAAATTAACCCTTCTGCGACCCCGGGCAAAGCCTTCGTTATTAGCTGCAGTAAGGCTGCCATCCAATATGTTTACCACAGCTACAGTACGTAGATTAAGCGCTTTAAGTAATGGAATACTGTTAGTGATTAACCCTTCCATGTGCTGCGTGTACGTTAACGAAAAATACCTATCGCTGGTATACTCTAAAAAACGCATGGTATTAAAGTTGAAACGGTGATTTTCTAATAATGGATAAGGCAATGTACTTGGTATGTAGCCTGCTATAAAAGAATAATCGCCACGGCCAAAGATACCCATGTGTACCTTTTGCTGAAGGTTGAACCCTAATTTATTGTAAGTAAAATCGCCACCAAATTGTTTAATACCGTGTGTATACCTAAAGGTAAGTATAGGGGCATCGGTACCACCGTTAATGCTTATTCTTTTGTTAATTTTTGATGACTGCAATTGCCTGCGGCCGGGAGTCCATTGCAACTCAGTGCGAACTTCGGCAGTTTGATAGTCTTTTAAATTCTCGCTATCGGTAATATCCCTGTAATCAAAATTAAAGAGAGGGTCGAACGTGCTGTATTTAAAAAAGACCCTGCCTAAAAGGTTGCTTGTAATATCCGATTGTATGTAAGCCTGGCTAACATTCTCTATAAAAGGGCCGCGTTTGCTGATGGTGCCATTTAACAAAGCTGCCGTAAAAACGTTGTTGGTTAGGAATGCGTAATTTTCATACTGATACCCTGTTTGTGCAATATCATGCGTGTAAGATAAGCCGCCTTGCACCCATGGCTTACGCGAAAATATATAATCCACTGAGGCGTTGCCAGATAACCTATGATCGCTAAAGCCGAAAGATGCCCATGCCCCTAAAATGATCTTGTTACTAAAAGCACTGTTTGTAATGCCGCCCAAGCGTATCACACTTCCCTGCAGGTCATTGTGGCTATAGGTATAAGGGTAGGGGCCCAGGCTTATTTTACCAAGTTTGTAATACCCGTTAATTAAGGTACCTGCAATGCTTGTGTACGTTTTAATGATCGGCATTTTTTTGACCGTGTCAATCATTTTATATACGTTTTTATCTGCCGCAGTTAGGGTATCGCGCCTGTTTTTATCCCAATAGCTTTCGTCTTTTTTGTTTACATCATCGGCTAAAATAACAGGCTCTTTGAAAATGTCATCAGGATAGTTTTTATTTACCTCAAAATCGCCGTTAGATAAATAGAAGGTTGCAATAAAGCCTGTCCAGTCTTTTTTTACACTCGAAATATGTAGAACTATCCGGGTACGTGTAGGCAGCCATGCAGTAGTGCCTTGTGGCTGGTGCATTTCCTGCTGGATACGTATACCATTTAAAAAGTTGAGGTTTGCGTCGGGCGATATATCAGTATTAATACGGTATAGGGCATAATCATCTTTTGTAATCCACATCGTTCCGCTAAACGACAAGTCGTGAGCGCGTTTAGGTTTAAACTCAATTTTATAATATGCTTTTCCGTTTATTTTATCGTTGTCATCGATAAGCTCATAATTATAGAAAGTTCTCCAGCTATCGGTAAGTGGGGAAATAAAATCTTTATTGGCCAGCCTGAGGTAGTTTTTGTAAAAATTGTATTGCAGGAAAGTAGTACCAACAAGCTGCGATATTAAAGACTCATCCTCAATACCCACACCAACTGATTTTGAACGTTCCACATGTTCCGACTTACGATCGGGATTGGTTTGATAGTAATAGTT
Organism: Mucilaginibacter rivuli; assembly: GCF_019391655.1. Lineage (GTDB taxonomy): Bacteria > Bacteroidota > Bacteroidia > Sphingobacteriales > Sphingobacteriaceae > Mucilaginibacter > Mucilaginibacter rivuli. Next base: position 409,937 of record NZ_JAHXPQ010000002.1, read on the forward strand.
GGATATCGTTTCGGACATGAAAATTGGAAGAACTGGAGAACCCTCATCATTGTTCAGTTTTTTTAAACTGTCCATCAACGGAAGAATATCTCGCATTACCCTCCGTGATTTCATTTTTTCACTCAGGTTACTTGCCGATAGGGTAATACGGTTATAGCTTTTGTACTGGTAGCTTTGCAGTTTTTGCAGGTCGTTATCGGGCTTATGTTTAACAACATTACGCATAATTTCCCAAGCCGGGTTCTCGTATGCTTTTGGTGTGATATTTACCGTTTTGAGCGATTTGGCGTTGACTGTTAATTTAAAATTTATCTCAATATTGCCAGATTGTGGTATGGTTTTACTGCCTGTTAAATAGCCTACATAACTTGCGTAAATAGAGTCGGATGCTAATTGGCGCGGAACAATTAAATGATAGTTGCCATCAAAATCGCTTGAGGCTGCTTTGCGAGTGCCGCCAATTAGTTTTACCGATACCGTTACATATGGAATAGGCTCGCCGGTTTGTGCATCGTTGATTTTGCCGGTAATGGTGCGCGACTGTTGTGCACAGGCCTTATTGGCCAATGAAGATATAAACAGAAAAAATAAGCCCAGTAAAATACAACCTGTAGTAGTTAAGGGACTTTTTAAATAAGGAATTTTAGTACTCAATCTCAATGCTCAGCAAAAAAATGTATATAGCCTAATTCATAAAAACACCTTCTAAAGCTACCGCGATGCGCAATGTTTAATAGCCGGATCAAATATGGATATAAGTGCTGAGAATGAAGCATAGTTCACCATCAGGAGTTGGGTCCATAGTTAATTAATAGGGTGTGGGTCAGCTTTGCAACAAACCTTTTACAAATATACTGTTTGATTAACAATAATGAAATTCAGCAATGTCTAGTTTCGTTATTATTATCAAAATTTAAGTAAAGGTCAATTTTTATTAGAAAAATGTTAGTACCGCAATATAAGCACGATAATTATTTAAACAAATAGCTTTTCGTTTTTTATTAGATGACAAATAGTTGACAAAGGTTGCAGAAGCCTGATTAATTAGTCGGTAATTTTCTCTGCTAAAGTGTTTTTTCTGCGGATACTCCACACCTCTCCCTTATGCCGCGTAGGTACAATGTCGCCCAATAGTTTGGCCCATGGCCTCAAGTCGTCAACCCTATCGAAAACTATTTTTAATATTGCAACAAGCGGAATGGATAAAAACATACCCGAAACACCCCAAAGTGCGCCACCCAATAATACCACAACAACAGACACCAGGGCGTTGATCTGTACTTTGGAAGATACAACACGCGGTATCAAAATGTGGTTGTCAATAAACTGAACCACCATAAAGGAGATGATGATACCCAGATGGGTTGAGTAACCGTCTTTAGTAACTGTAGCTATAAGCAACGGGATAGCTATGGCGATAATGCCACCAATATAGGGCAGCATATTCAATATGGCGCCCATTACACCTATTAATATGGCATAGTTTAAACCCAGTATTAACAGGCCTGCCGAGTTTAATATTGCTACAATAAAGGCCTCGATCAATAAACCAACCATATAACTTTGAACAGCGTGTTTGGCCTGATTTAATATGATACGTACCGAAGGTGAGTTTTTTTCGGAGAATATTTCGTACAAGAAATTGATGAGCAGTGTTTTATAGAACAGGATCATGAAAACATAAACCGGTATCAGTACCAATACACTTAATGTAGTAAGCGCGGTGCCAACGGTTGAGCCTATAAGTGCCTTACTGCTGTTTAAAGCCTCGTTCAGCAATTGATCTTGTTTGGGGATGCTAAATTTAAAAGTTTGTTGCACCCATTGCTGGAACTGGATGAACATGTGTGAAAACTTTCCCTGCAGTGCCGGGAAACTCTCGCTAAAATGTATCATTTGCATCGAGAGGAAGAACAGGATACTCCCAACAATGGCATATGCGATTAGTATGGTCAATAAAATTGCCGGTATAGCCGGGATCTTTATCCGCAGGAACAAACTATATAACGGGTTTAGCAATATTGCAATAATGAACGAAAACGCGAGCGGTACAATGATGCTTTGTAAGGTATATAGAATATACGTCAGCAAAACGAGGCCGAATAATATTACCGTGGTTTTAAGATAGAATGGGTATTGTTTTACAGTCATTTGCCTCTAACTTTATATATAATGCCTACAATTAATACCAATATAGCTAATATACCAAAAATGCCCGGTCCCATAGTTTAATTGCATAGTTTATTATGTTGATGAACACCGATATTAAGATAATGTTTGAATAAGGTACTATAAGTTGTAATGCAGGCCGGAAACAGAAAAGGCTCCGGTTTTCCGGAGCCTTTAATAATAAATTAACTAAAACTTAGTTCGCTGAAATGGCCGCATCTGCAGCTGTATCAACTTTCCTTTTTACGATGTTACGTGCGTTGTTTACCGCGTCGTCTTTCAGGCTGGATACGTTGTTTGCTGTAGCTTGTGCTTTGCTTTTAATCGAATCAATAAGATCGGCAAAATAATCAGCTACTTCTCCTCTTACTGCTGAGCCTCTTTCCGAACTGATCAATACACCTACTGCCGCAACTACTGCCGCGCCTACCAATACGCCTGCTATAACCTTTGTTTGAGTTTTCATAACTAATATTTAAATAGTGAATATTTATTTCATTGTTATAGTTGAACAACAGAAAACGGATACTGTTTAGAAAATTGAAAATAAAAAATATTCAATTAATAATTAATTATTGCAACTACTCTGATGATTGATGCGTACAAGAGAGGGAGTTAACAATTAGAAGATTAGTGAAGATGTTAAGCCCCCGATTAATTAAACGCACCCTATGCTGGTTCATTATAATAATGAACTATGTAAACATTGCTAACGCGCAAACCATTGCAATAGGCAATGTTGATGCCGGGCCTTACACTCCGGGATCAAGCATCGGCGTACCGGTTACTATTTCAGGCAATGCCTGCATCGCTCAAAACAATACATTTACATTATATATCTCTTCGGTACCAAATGGTACACCAGATACTCAAATAGGAACTTATTCAGGTTTTTACACCAGCTTTGTGAACGGCGTTTTACCAGCTACAATAGCACCGGGTTCTTATAACCTGGAGGTAAGGGCCGGCAGTCCGCAAATTGTTAGCGCAAAAGCTACAATAAACGTGATAGCGGGCAGCGCAGTAACTGCAAAAATCACATCGCAAAGTATCAGCAGCTCAAACCAGGATGTTTTTGGGAATTGCAATGGCAGGGCTGGTAACTTTGATTTTTTAGATCAGTCCACATCAGGCAGTACGGTAACAGCCAGTTTTTATAATGAGCTGAGCCACGTTAACGAAGGGGTTTTAACCTTAAACCCAAGTTTGTCTTTCCCGGCTAAAACGGCACATTATACCATTTTAGTTAAGGCGGTTAATAATGGCATTGTAGCTACCAAAGCTTATGCTTTAGTTAACAACTTAGTAAACACCAGCTTTGGCGCAACCGGCAGCAACACCGTCTGCTTAATAAACGGTAAAGGAACACTCATTTATAATATGGATGTTGCATCGGCTAATGGCTTGCAAAAAAACTATCCGGGCAACGTTTATAATGTTGACTGGGGAGATGGTAGCAGCAACAAATACACTTTTTGCGAAATTAACGCTGTTGGCGGCCAGATCAGTCATGACTATACCACATCATCATGCGGTCTGCGAACACAGGGACATGCCAACATGTTCCCGGTAAATATTATGGTGAGCAGTCCGTATTGCGGTACTGTAGGTACACAGGTTACCAGCTATGCAAAAGTGCTTAACCCGCCAAATAACGTATTTACAGCAAGTAACTATGCTTGTGTAAATGCACCTGTTAGCTTTAACAATACTTCTTTTCCCGGAGATGACCCGACCATCGCCAGCGCTAATTGCGTAAATGAAGGTGCGCGTTATAGCTGGTATATTGATGGCGCGCTTAAAGCAACCAACAAACAATTATCAGATGTATTTGCCTACACCTTTACCACAACCGGAACACACACCATTATGCTGCACCTGCAACAAAGCGGTGATGTTTGCGATGCTGCTGATGTAAGCCGTACCATTTGCGTTGAGGCCGCACCAAAACCTAAATTTACTTTAACCGATTCTGTTTACTGCAGTGCATCAACTGTATCACCAACTGATCTGTCGGTAGTAGATAACAGCTGCTCGGGTAACAATCACCAATATACCTGGACAGTTACCGGCCCGCAGGCAGTAGCGTATGTTAACGGTACCAACGAGCACAGCAAACAACCACAGTTTGTATTTGCCCTTGCCGGGAAATATAAAGTAATGCTGAGCATTGATGCCCCATGTGGTGCGATAAGCACAGAAACAAAAACTATCCTGATCAATACTAACCCGGTTATTAAATTATCGCCCGATTTTGAATCATGCGGTAAGGGGCATTTGATCACCTTTGATGATAAAACCACACAAAGCACTACTACCTTTTCGGGAACGGCTTACGAAGTAGCCGATACTTACACCTGGACAGTAACAGGCGGAAGCTATACTTTTCAGAATGGCACAACCGCAAACAGCAAATACCCGCAAATTTTTTTTGCTGATTTTGGGCAGTATACTGTAACTGTAACGCACAAAAATAATTGCGGTACAACTTCGGCATCACAAAACATCAACTTTAAACAATCGCCAACAGTATATGCCGGTCCTGACCAATTAGGTGTTTGTCCGAATACGGCGATTACCCTTGCCGGGACAATCACCGGTACGCAGCCACAGAGCTTTGAATGGGTAGGGGGTACAGGTACATTCGCGCCAAACAGGAATACACTGAACGCGGTATACACACCATCAGCAGCAGAAGGCACAACAGGTAAAGTTACACTTACTTTAAAAGCCATCACACCAAACCCGCAACCCTGCGATGTGGTAACAAGTGATGTAAATATCACCATCAATCCTATAAACAGCATTACTTCCGACGCCGCCAAAACTATTTGTACAGGTACAGCAGTTAACTACCAGCCGGCAGCAGTTGCAGCTAACAGCACCTTTGTTTGGGTAGCAACCGGCACCTTAAACGCAAGTGGTTACAAACTTGTAGGCAGCGGTGCTATAAACGATATCATAACAAATACCAGCACTACTAACAATGCCATTGTAACGTACATTGTTACCCCGGTAATTAATGGCTGTAATGGTATTGCGTTTACATTTAAAGTAACAGTTACACCAAACCCTGTTGTTAACGCAACTTTAGCTAACGCCGCTGTATGTAGCAGCACAGGCGCTGGTATCACTTTAGCTTCGAACCTTGAAAATACAACCTTTACCTGGAGCAGCACAACATCAGGTGCAGGTGTAAAGGGAAATACCAACCAGGCTACCGCTACAGCGGCTGCTAAAATTGATGATATCCTGATCAATACCACAACTACAACACAGACTGTAACTTATACAATCACACCTGTTAACACCAACGGCTGCACAGGCACACCGGTTGTTGTTACCGTAAGTGTATTGGCGCCACCGGTACAAGCGATAGCCGGGCCTAACGAAAATATTTATAACGCGGCATCGTACACATTAAAAGGAAATGCTGCCGCACCATCAACAGGGAAATGGACGTTGGTATCTGCAAACGGCCCGGTAACATTTGCCGATGCTACGCAAGCCGATACCAAAGTGAGCGGCCTGCAAAGCGGCAAACAATATACCTTCAGGTGGACAATTACCGGCGCTGCAGGCTGCGCGCCAACAACAAGCGATGTGGTTATTACCAACCTGGCTACGGTTACCAATACCATCAGCTTTGGTCAGGTGCAGGTTTGCCAGGGTACAACCATCTCTATAGCGGGCAGCGACCCAACAGGTGGCGATAACGTTTATGCCTATAAATGGCAAAATAGTACAGATGGTGCTAACTGGCAGGAAATGAGCGGCCAAACCGGCCATGACCTGACAACGGTGCTTATTGCCGATACTTATTACCGCCGTACCGTAACATCAGGCACGTTTAGTGAGCAAAGTAATGGTGTGCTGGTAAAAGCTACTCCGCAGATATCGCCAAACAACATCAGCGGTGCTCAAACCATTTGCGCAGGTACTGCACCAACTATTATAAACGGTAATGTACCACAGGGTGGTGGTGCGGGTTACAGCTATCAATGGCAAAAAAGCGAAGACAACGGCAAAAGCTGGACCGATATCAGCGGTGCAACATTGGGCAGCTATCAGCCAACCGTATTACAGGTAACTACACAATTCCGCAGAAATGTAAGTACTGTAATTTGTAGCGGCCCTTTCCAAAACAGCAGCGCCGCGGTTACCGTAACAGTAAACCCTAACGCTAAAGCGGAATATACTTTTGCAACCGACAGGTCATGCGCGCCATTTGTTATCGATAATCAAAATATCAACGCGGTTGATTATGCCGACAGAAATTCAACCTACACCTGGTATGCCAATGGCGTGCAAATAGGTACAGGTTTAAACTTCCCGGGCTATACCTTAAAAAATGATGGCGATACCGTGAACATCAGGTTAGCTACTACCAGCAAATTTGGTTGTGTTAATGATGTATTTGCCCATACCTTTGGCGCGGCGCAAAAAGTAACCGCAGCCTTTACACAAGACATTACAAAGAATTGCGGAACAACCGTTGTTCGTTTCACCAACAAATCAACCGCGTTAAACAACGCTACTTATTTTTGGGATTTTGGCAATGGCTCAACATCAACAGCTCAAACACCTAACGGCATTACGTTTAAAGCCGACCCTATTGGTAAAGATGCGATTTATACCGTTACGCTTACCGTTACAACAGGCTGCGGTATTAAAACTACCACATCAACAGTAACCATTAAAAGCGCACCACGCACCATTGTAACACCTGATGCTGTGGTAGGCTGCTCGCCGTTTACCGTGAACATGATCAACCACTCAACAGGTGGAGGTACTTACACTTATGATTTTGGTGATGGACAAGGCCCTGTAACAGTTGCCGATACACAAACTGTTAAGCACACTTATAATACACCAAAAACTAAAAGTTATACCATACAGGTAACATCGCAAAGCGAATGCGGTATAGGCGCTACACAAACTTATGTGGTTACGGTATCGCCAAACACTATTTCGCCCGCGTTTTTGGTTGACGCGCCGCAACTGGCCGGCTGCGCCCCATGGAATGTAACTTTCCATAACAATACCACAGGCGCCAATACTTTTACTTATGATTTTGGCGATGGTACCCCCATCAAAAATACCAACATTTACCCTGAACTGGTGAACCACACCTTTGCGAAAGGCGGTGTATATACTGTTAAAATGACTGCTACAAACGGTTGTTCCGTTATTATATCAACACAGGTAATAACAGTTTACCCGCAACCGGTGCCTGCTTTTACAGCCAATGTTACCACCGGCTGTACCCGTGTTAAAGTAAGCTTTACCAACCAAACTCAGCTGGCCAATAATTACATCTGGGATTTTGGTGATGGTACAACATCAACCGAAGCTAACCCTACACACGTGTTTGATTATACCAAATCGCCATACACTGTAACCCTAAGCGCGCAAGCCGATCTGGGTTGCCCGGGCACTATAGTTAAAAAGGCGTACATCACCGTTACAGCTCCACCAAAATCTGATTTTACCATCGGGCCTGATTCGGTATTGAATTATCCTGATAAGAACTTCACATTTACTAACCGCAGCCAAAATGCTGTTGCCTGGAGGTGGAGCTTTGGCGATGGCAGTACATCGAGTCAACAAAACCCTGTTCACGCTTATGCGGATACCGGCAGCTATAAAGTAACACTCGTAGTTTACAACATACAAGGTTGTGCTGATACCATTACAAGGAAAGCCCGTATTAAAGGCACCCCGGGGCAACTGTATATGCCAAATGCTTTTATGCCAAACAGCCTGCACAGTAATCTTACTACTTTTAAAGCCATAGGCTCGGGTATTAAAGAATGGCGCATGCGTATCTTCAATAACTTTGGTCAACTGATTTGGGAAACCGATAAGTTATCGACTAAAGGTGAACCAACCGAAGGCTGGGATGGTACCGTAAAAGGCCAGCAGGCACAGGTAGGTGTTTACGTTTGGGAAGCCACCGCAACATTTACCAACGGACAGGAATGGAAAGGTATGAGTTATGGCAATAACCAGCCAAAAAGAAGCGGCTTGGTTAATTTGGTAAGATAAGTCAAGAGTCAAGAGTCAAGAGTCAAGAGTCAAGAGTCAAGAGTCAAGAGTCAAGAGTCAAGAGTCAAGAGTCAAGAGTCAAGAGTCAAGAGAATTTGGCGAGGCAAGTTATGAGTTTTGGTGAGGGGAAATAATTTGCATATTTGCACATATACACATTCGCACATCAGAATATGACCACTAAACCAGCCCAGGCAACTATTCCTTTAGTTATTGTAACAGATGAGCACTATGTGATCCATTTGGCTGCGTTACTCAAGTCGGTGGAACTGAATCATCATTCGGGCGAGCATATTGCGGTTTATGTGATAGCGGATGGGGTTAAGCCGAAGAGCCAAAAAAAGATCGAGGCATCGGTTAGTGCGGATATGTTCAGCATTAGCTGGATAAAAATGGAGGATACCATCCCGCCGGGAGTTACCCTGCCATTAGACCGTACATCATACCCTGTAACCATATATTTGCGTTTGTTTATCGCCAATATAGTTCCGAAGGATACAAAAAAAGCCCTCTTCCTGGATGTGGATATGATTGTGCTGGAAGATGTGAGCAAACTTTATAACCACAATCTTGGCGATAATGTTATTGCCGCTGTGCAAGACCCACGCCTGCTTACTTTTGATAACGATTGGGGGGGCATATTCAATTATAAAGAATTAGGTTTTGATGCCAAGACTAAATACCTTAATACCGGCCTTATCATATTTGATATGGAAAAATGGGTGGCGGGTAATTATGCCCAAAAGATAATTGATGGTATAAACGATAATATCAAATATGCCAATTATCCCGATCAATATGGGTTTAACATTGTGATGGCCAACAAATGGTTAGAACTGGATACAAAATGGAACTACTTTGCATCGGGCGATGAAGAGAAACCTTACCTTGTACACTTTATATCGCGTAAGCCATTTTATACTTCGTACGCGTACAATTCTAAATACAAAGAGCTTTTTTACAAATACCTCAAACTAACCGAATGGCGTAATGCCAAACCTATCGGCGAAATGGACAGGTATGTTAAAAAGCTGAAAAATATCTGGGTGAAGATAAAAAAGAAGGTAGGATTAAAGTAATAGTTCATCTTATCCCAAAACCAAAAAAACCCTGTTACACAGGGGCCAAAAAAATCACTAATTGTTTTATACTTCCCTTATCAGGGTTTTTATCTGGTCGGCCATTTCAGCAGTTACGGTGGTGCCATGTACGGTTTGAGCATGTTCGGCAGCCATAGCTAAAATTTCTTCTTCGGTAGCGGCGGTTACTACGGCTTTGCAATCGAAGCCTGCATCTGAGCAATTTAATGTTTTCATGATCTGATCTTGATTTTTTAATTGTTTACACCACAAAAGTATAAGAGCTTAAAAATCAAAACGGTATCAAAAGATACACAAGCAAAAATAAATTTACAGGAGTTCTATCCGGCTACGGTATAGCTTTATTTTTTGCTGCTTTTCATGATCCTTTAAAATACGGGATATTACAACGCGTGTAGTGCCTAATTCGGATGCCAGTTGCTGGTGCGATATTTCGATGGTGGAGCTGTTTTCTTTTGCGGCTTTGTTCTGCAGGTATTCCAATACCCTAACGCTGATGGGATCGAATACAATACCTTCAAAAGAGTTGATCAGTTCATCGTATCGGCGACGAAACATGTTCATTACATAGCGGTTCCACGACGGGTATTTTAACTGCCATTGATCGATGAGGCTGGCCGGGAAAATAAGTACTTCGGCAGGTTCGGTAACAATGCCGTGCGAACTGCTCTGATTGTTGAAGTAAGCCGCCGCTAAACTCATGGTGCAGGTTTCTTCAGCACGAACATAATACAGCAGTATTTCCCGGTCTTCCTTTTGCTGGTACACCCTGATAGCGCCTTTTAATACAATAGGTAAAAATTTTACGTATTGCCCATCGCGCACAATAACATCGCCTTTGTTAAAAGAAGCCAGTTGGCCATGTTTCAACAACTCCTCTTTAAATTCGGGTTCTGTAAAAAAGCTTAGTTTTTTAAACAGGTCGGCGTCAATGTTCATCGGTTTCAAAATGTTTATTTACCCAAATATCATCAAAACTCAACTCATATTATTCCTACAATAATTTCTCCCGTTCAACCAAAGCTTTTATTGTATCCGGGGCTGTCATTAAAAAGGTTTGTATATCCAATTTTTGCGCGGTGGCCAGGTGTTGCGGGCTATCATCAATAAATAAGGTCTCGGCCGGGTTAAGATTACTATCCTGCAATACAAACTCGAAAATATTGGCATTGGGCTTACGCATGCCCATAAAATGCGAATAATATACCTTTTCGAACAGGTGGGCATTGCCATCAAAGTCAAACTCACGTTTCAGGTATCCCATAATATGATCGTAATGTATAGCGTTGATGTTGCTGAGTAAAAAAGTGCGGTATTTACCCTTTAGCTGTAACAACAAATCATGTGTGCCAGGTTGTATACCTAACAGCATGCTGTTCCATGCAGTATCAATTTGTTCGTCGGTTAAATTATCATTATTTGCTGCCAAACGTATCTGGTCGCGGAATTGCGCGGCGGTGATCTCGCCTTTATCAAAAGCGTCAAATAGCGAGCTCTGTTGTTTATGCCCAAAAAATGATTCAACGTTTGTAATGCCGAGTTTAGCCCAGGCCTGTTGTGCAAGCGAAAAATCTATATTGTAAATTACGTTGCCGTAATCGAAAATGATGTTTTTGATGTTATTCATATGGATATGTATAAGCAGCAAATATATTAGTTAGGCATAGCAAAATTGATACTGAATGAATAATTGTATCATTATTATGTTATACAGTTTTACTACAGAATTTAATGGTAAAATAGCATTAAAATATCTCAAAAATGAAATTCATAAAAAACACTATAGCAGCAACGTTATTATGCAGTGCTATTATTACCACACCGTTTGTAGCGCTATCTCAGCAAAAAACCGGCTTTAAAATATTAGCTAACCATAAAATTGGCAGCTCCGGCGGTTGGGATTATATTACTGTTGATGCCATCTCAAAACGTTTATATGTATCGCATGGCACGCAGGTTATTGTTTTAAACACAGCCGGCGATTCGGTAGGCGTTATCCCCAATACTCAAGGTGTACATGGCATAGCGCTCATCCCATCAATGGGTAAAGGTTACACCAGTAATGGTCGTGCAAATACCGTAACGGAGTTTGATCTGAAAACTTTAAAAGTTTTAGGTGAATACCCTGTGGGCCAAAATCCTGACGCTATTTTTTATGATGAGTTTTCGAAAAAGGTTATCACCTGTAATGGCAGGAGCAAAGATGCTACGGTTTTTGATCCGGCAACAAATAAAGTTGTAGCAACCGTTGCGCTTGGCGATAAGCCCGAAACCGCAGTAAGCGATGGTAAAGGAAAAATATTTGTGAATGGCGAAACTACAAGCAACATCATAGTATTTGATGCAAGCACATACAAAGTGCTAACTAAATATAAAATAGATGGTGGCGAAGCACCTACAGGACTGGACATAGACCGTAAAACCAACCGTTTGTTTATTGCATGCAGCGATAGCAAAACAATGGTGATAATGGATGCGGCCAATGGCAAAACGATAGCCAAGTTCCCTATCGGGGATTCTGATGGGTTGGTGTTCGATCAAAGTTTAAAATTAGCCTATGCCTCAAATAATGAAGGGACTATCAGCGTAGTAAGAGAGTTAAGCGCCGATAAATTTGAGTTTGTTGAGAATATTACATCACAACCAAGTGCACGTACCATAGGCCTTGATCAAACTACACATCACCTGTTTTTACCGGCAGCCAAAACAGAGCCCAACACTGCAGGCGGAAGGCCAAAGCAAGTGCCGGGTAGCTTCCATGTGATTGAAGTAGGTAAGTAAAGCATAACTACAACCCCGTTTATAACTCTTATAAACGGGGTTGCTTTTTACTAAATTAACCCTTAAGTTTATGATATGAAAAAGGCCATCATAAACACCGCACTTTTGTTTGTTTGCGCGATCCTGCTTTTATCCGGATCTAAGTCAGCCCTTGTTGCTGAAAACGCCAAATATGTATCCCGGTTACAAAGCACCGAAAAGCCGCTTGATATTGTTATTAACCATATACATGAGGGTAAACAGCAACGTATGTCTTCAATACATAATTCATTAGCCGGAAGCAGATTGGCGTTTATTTTTCATGACGGATCGCGGATAGTGTTGAATTTCCTAAAACCTATCAGGGTAGGTAATTATGAGATACGCGACCGTTCAGCAGAAATACAGGCGATATATTATCCGGCAGGCGGGTATCCTAAGGTATTGCAGGGGTATACAACCATTTATACGCTAAAACCAATAACAGGCAGGATAGCACAGTTGTATGATGCCGATCATGAGTTGCATATGTCATCGGCGAGTGTGTTCTCTTTTTAAGATATTGTATTTGTAATACAAGGCTTTACAAATAAATTGAAATGAGTTTTTGCAATTCGCCCTATTTTGCGTAAAATTGCAGCCGAAATAAAAACACCTATTTCAAGCGCGCCTATAGCTCAGTTGGTTAGAGTAGAAGACTCATAATCTTTTGGTCCCTGGTTCGAGCCCAGGTGGGCGCACGTAAAATCTGCTGATTTTCAGGCAGTTACAAATAATTTGTAACTGCCTTTTTGTTTTTGGTACGAAATAGGTACGGATTTTAGATAGCTTTATTTATCCTTTATCGTTTCGTTATTTTGAAAGTGGAAGGTTTTTTAATTGTTTAACAAAAATTGATGTATCTTTTTAAATTAGAAAATACAGTTTTCTTCAAGAAATCTGAGTGAATCTTTGTATTTTCATGCATCTACTATGACATCGGAACAAAAAAAATTATTAGGTGCTTATTATACTCCCGAACCAGTAACAGATGCTTTGTGTTCCTGGGCAATAAAAAGGCCAACAGATATTATACTTGAACCAAGTTTTGGTGGATGTAATTTTTTAACATCCAGTTTGGTGATTTTGACATCTCTTGGCAACGCGAACCCAGAACAAAATATCTACGGCTTCGATATAGATACCTCTGCTTTTGAGTTACTTAAAACCAAAGGCATTGAAAGTGCTAATTTTATTTACGAAGATTTTCTTTATTCCGACACGCAAGTAAATCAAATTCAAGTGGATGTAATAATTGGCAACCCACCATACTTACCAATTCATAAATTAAACACCAAATACAAAGAGAATCTTTATTCGAAATTCAAACGTAGCGCGATAAAAATACCTCGTAGGTCAAGTTTATGGGTGTACTTCATAGTGCATTCCTTTCAATACCTAATGCGCGGGGGGAAGATGGCATGGGTTGTACCTGACAGCATTTCGTTTACAGACTACGGGAAACATCTTTTGAATGAACTTGCGAAAGTTTTCACCAGTGTAGAATTGATACGGACAGATGAAAGGTATTTTTATGATGTTGGTACGCACGAAAAAACAGCGCTATTACTTTGTGAAAATTATCAAAATGGAACTACAAAGGTAAAGGTGTTCGAATATGACACACTAAATGAAGTGCTGAAGGCAATTCGCTCTAAAAAGAAGAAGATAACCGCTCCAAAAGCCGAACAAAAGGCGGTACAACCAAGCGGGTTTTCACTCGTGAAATTAGGGGATATTTTTACTACCCGCATTGGTATCGTAATTGGTGCTACAAAGCTGTTGGCTTATAAAAAGAAACAAGCGTTTAATTCAGCTTATTACCCCGAATATTTTTATCCAGTTATAACGAAAGGAAAGCAGTTAAGTAATCTTGTAATCAATAGGAAAGCGATATTAAAAAATGAAGAACTTCCAATATATTTATTTGACGCCATTAAACTTGAGGAAAAAGAGCCGATAAGATTTAAAGAGTTCATCGACACTTTTCCTCAGGAAATCCTGATTAACCAGACATTTAGGAACCGAAAGAAGCTGTTTGGATATGATGATTATAATCATCCAGACGCTTTTTTAACCTATTTTTCTCAAGGCCTTCCTAAATTAATAATAAATATAGACAAAGAACTAAACTGTACTAATTCAGTTCATAGATTATACTTAAAAGATAAGTTTAGGAATCAACCGTGGGTAATGCAACTGGTAAGCGTCCAGTTATTTTGTGAATTTTTGAGAAAAGCAGTTACCGATTTAGCGAGGCAGTATGGCAATAAAATAAAAAAGTTTGAACCAAGTGATGCACAAAAGATACCAATATTAATACCTTCATCGGTGGATGCTGTATTCATCAACGAGTTACAATCCGTGTTTGAGCAAATAATTACGTTGATAGAAATAAATAAATACCAGGAGGCTAAAGATGTTGGGAACTCTTATTTGACTAAGTTGATATTTTTGCCAGTCTTAGATTCTGCGATAGCGAGCTAAACGCTTAGTTCCCGTAACAATAGTCACGAACTAAGCATTTATTATTATAGTTACCAGAATTTATGTGACTCCGTATATTTTCAAAATAGTGGTTAGATAGAAACATTTCATTTTTGTAAACTAACGAACGCCACTCTGGATTTTCGATTATTTTTTTCGTTTTGTCTGTCCTGAGTTCACACAACAACGTATCCAACAAGAGGGCAATATTTACTGGCGAGAAATTCAGTCTTGGGAGTGATAGCCAATGCTCCATTAAATTATCAGTTATTTCTAAATTTCCCATCTCCGGCGTTGGCTTACCACCATATTGCAAATGATATATAGGCGAAGGTTGCTTTATATTGGCGCCAGGCGCAGGCGGCAAAGCATAATCAAAATGAAACTTTCTTATTAATTCCTTTTTTAAATCGTTTTTACCAGTAATTGCTAAAAAGTAACTACATAGAGAATAATTCCCCGTCACATTTGCACCTAAAAGTACTGTGTGAGGTGCGTCTTGCACTTCCATCTCAAAATCGATGTGAAGAATAAAGTCACCAGTTGTTTTGGTAAGTAATGCTTTGTTATCGTAATAAGCTTGTTGAATTTTATCAAATAACGAAGGCAACTCTTTAAACATTGTTGCTCTCGTGCTTATATGCTCGAGAGTTTTTACTTCATTTTTTTTAAATTCGATAATTGTAGGTTGCTTATCATTAATCTTCATTCGGCAGGATTCATTAATCTGATATCTTCAAAAAACAATAAACTCTCGTAATCGGGATGAAGTGAAGTATATTTTAGCCGCATGGGTTCTTCCTTGGCTCCCTTGGTCTCATCGATAAATGCAACCGTTTCAGGAAAACTTTCGCCTGAAGCATAGCACTTGGCAAAATCATTTTCATCCAGCCCTTTAATTCCACGGCCTTTTTCCCAAGGTAAACCGCGAACCTTACTATTCAACGATATGCAATCCAGCAACTCGCTTTTCCACCATCTTTCTCCTGCTGAGTTTGCGAATACTCCCTTGTATCTTGCCTTTTTAAACTTTTTTTCCAGTCCATTAAAAGCATTTGGCGTTATCCCTGCCAATGTTGAAGCCCAAAGTTGATTATATACAAAGCCTGGTCTGGCCAAAAGCACCCCTCGAGCCCATCGTGAAATCTCAACTGCTAAACCTCTGTCGTTTAAGTTTTCTTTCAGGGCGGTAGGTATGATCGATTTTAAATTTTCGCGATCTTGAGAAGGCGGCTGAAACAGATTTATAAGTCCCTCCAAATCATGAGGCTTGTTATTTCTTATCAAGGCAAATGATTTAGCGATAGCTAAAATTTCAGTATAATGATTTGAAATATTTTCAATCGGCAGAATTTCTTCGTACAACGCTTTCTGTTGACTATCAACGACGCCGGGATCAACCCCCGATATGCAAATTATGGGACATTCAGGCCATTGCTCCCGTATGTATGCAGCAGCCGTTGATCCTTTTTTAAACACACCTGAACTTGCGTCCTCCAAATTATGGTCAATTATAAGCAAGTTCGGCTCATTCCCATTTAGTATTGATGCTAATACATCATTTAAATTTTTGTTTTTTACGTCTTTGAAGTCGATGGATACGTTTAATTGATTAGACATTGTTTTTGAGCCATCCAGCCTTTGCGGGTTGTCGTCAATCCAAATAAATTTTAGCTTTTTACTCACGGTAATTTGATTTCTAAATTTGCGCTCCAACCTGTAGGCGGTTTTATAAACCTTACCTTGCCACTATGAGCGTTTACGATTTCTTGAACTATACCCAAACCTAATCCACTTCCACTGCCGACTATCATTTTATCTTCGGGATTTAATCTCTTTTCTAAGTTTTTGTATAGCTCCCCTTCAGGATCAGAAATAAACGGAATAAACACCTCATTAAATTTAGATTCATCTAAACCTAACCCTGTATCGCGAACGCTGATGACGTTAAAGCCATCGCTACGCTGGGCAGTTATTTGTATTCTTCTATTTTTACCAGCCGCTATAACCGACTTGATAGAGTTAGATAATACATTCAGCAAAACAGAATATACCTCAGCCTCTAAAATATTTTTAATTACTATGTTGTTGGCCACTCCACTGTAATCTATATCAATTTCATACTTGTGTGTAATTAGAGTAAATACCTTTTCAACTTTAATAATCTTATCTTTCAAAGCCACTTGTCCGGGCTTTGACTGTTTTTGATCAACACTAATTAGTGAAGTCATTTTTAACAAGTCGTCAAGTCGGTCTTTTAACTCTGAAAAAGTTGAAGTAATTTTTAGCACCTCATTTCTTTCTTTAATTCCAAGCTTAACCGCTAAATGGGTTAAAGAATTTTTGCTTTGTTCTAAAAGGCCAAGCAACGATTTTACTTCATGTGAAAATATCAACAGTAACGTTGATGTTGAAGCGACTAAACGCAAATGCAGTAATTCAGCTTTATTGCTGGCATTCTGTTTTTTTATTACTTCCGTTGCCTTTAAGAAAGAAACTTGCGCGTTTTGGCGTTGATAATCAGGTAGGGTATTAACAATATTTGTAACCTCACGCTCTAAATAGCCAATCGCCGCATCAATATATTTTACTGGCTCAATTGTCTCATTTAAAAGGCCTTCAAAATCTCTTGCTGCTTTAAGTGATTCTTCCTGCGCTTGTTGACGAATAAAAAAATCGCGATAAATAGTCGACCAATCAATAGAATACCTTACAAATTGTTTCAGCTCATCAACAGCTGTGGAGGAAATAAACCCCTCACGATTGAGTTTCATCTCAAATCCTTTTGAAGTTTCACCTATATTAACATTTCCCAAATAACTTCGCATAGACAGCATAGTGAGCAATGTACGTGATGGATCTACACCTTTCAACGTTTGAGCAAATGCTAACAGTTCATTTTTGGGCGAAGCCTTTCGGATACCTCGATCTTTGTCAATTTCTAACCAATCATCATCACCATAAGGGAACACGCGGAAATTTTTATATTTAACTTGAACTCCGCCCCATTCCGGCAATATTTTTTCCATGTTACTTAGGGAGTTCAAAGATGTATCACGCATTTGGGCGCGTTCACCAACCATTATCCCAACCCTAAGGGATATATCATTTAGATGGGGGAAAGTCTGTGTAGACGTTATCGTCTTCTTTCCTATTCCTAAGGCATCGAGTTCACATACGGCTTGGTGCTTTTCATTTATTTTTGCGGTTAATGTTCCCCACCCTGAGTTTATGAAATCTTCTCGAATATCTCGGACCCCTCCTTCGAAATCTGGAGCGACAATTTTAACAGTGAAACCAGGGTCATCCTGAAACCCTTTTCGTTGCGTGCCGCTATTTGCAGATAAAACGGCTAATTGCCTTTTCAGCCAATTCCACCCCCGTAAATTCCATTCCTCGGTTATATCTGTAATCACTAAAGTTGTTCCAGTAACGTAATTCGTACCTGTTATTTGTTCACCGGGGCAATCGATATCGGTAACTTCAGTTCCAGGTTTAAAATCAGTCCAGGGAAACAAGACTTCCGTCTTTTCTACATTTGGTTGCAAACCGACCAAATTACCTTCCGATGTACTTATAGAGATGAGCCGAAGTTTGCCGCCTAACCTTCTACATGAAAACCTTCCAATACCTTTCGCCCCTGTTAACGGACGTCCAAAAACCGCTGAAACGTCATTTGCGGCCTTATTTGTAGTAGCAATTCGCATCCAATAACTCTGTATTGCGTTAAAATTCATGCCCTTTCCATTGTCAATAACATGAATTTCTGATTTGCCATCACTGTCGCTTTTAAAAACAATTTCAACTTCAGTTGCATCAGCATCATAACAGTTTTTCACTAACTCAACTAAAGCGATATGAACCGTTTCAACCAGTTTTTCGCCCAGCTCTCTTAGTAAGGCACTGTCAACTTTAAATCTCAATATACTCATGCTTTATATTTGGAATATCATAACCAAGGTAATGATAATCTAAAGTTATCAATATTCATAAACTGAATACGTGTTTGCCCTAAATTTTTCGCCTTGCATCATTTTTTTATTTTTTCATCAGCTCTCTCAAACAATTCATTAATTTAGGCAAATACGTTTAGTAGACACCGTAATAATGATATATGAAACTGGATATCGAAGTCATCTGCCTTGAAGAACCTGCTTTTTACAAACTATTGGAAGATGTTGTTAAACGGCTAAAACTTGAAAATAATATTCAAGAAGATGAGTATATTACTGGTGAAGAAGCTATGAGAAAACTTGGTATTACCAGTAAAACCACCCTACAAAAACTCAGGGATAACGGGAGTATAAGTTTTACAAAGGATACTCCGACAATGATGTACAATGCACAATCAATTTCCGTATATCTCAAAAGTAAAACCCTAAAAACATTTTAAATGGAAAGCAACCAAATATCCGAAGAGCAAGAATATGTAGATGCGTTCAATTTAGGCAATATATTGAGCAAATATTCACCAGAGATAGGCGATTTTATACTTGGGCTTAATTTTAAAGGCTCTCAATTAAAAGCTGTACAAGATGGCGTTAAACTCTCAATAGATAAGGAAAAAGCACAGGCTACCCCAAAACCATCTTTTCTAAAAAACGATCGGTTTAGCAACAACGATGCCGATAAAGAGTTGCAATCAGGCAAAAACATTGAACCCGAAAAGTAATCGATTAAATCGGCTCAATATCGGGTTCAACATTACCGTTATTGGGATTAGTCAATTTCGCTATACGTTCTCTATACCCCTGGTCGGCACGTTCATCGGATAGCTTTTTATCCATATAGTCCGATGATGTATCCATGTCTTTTTTCTCACCCCGCCGTTCCTTAATTTGAAATCTGCTTAGGTTCTTGTATTCACCTTCTCCTATATGTATTTCTAAGGTTGAGCGAATTTGCTTTGCGGTTTTTTCAGCAACGCCTTTTAAACCTTGTTCAATTTTACCTCTTAAATCATTTTGTACATCTGCCTTGCGTTGCTTTAACTCTTCGCGCCTGCGTTGGTAAACATTGTTATTATCGTTATTATAGCCGGGAGGCCTTAACTCAAATCGTGGTCCACGATCTGCCGGTAAATTATCCAGTTCTACTTCTATATTAAACAATTCAAACTGCGCCTCACGTGTAGGCTGCTCGAATTGGGAAAACTGCGGCGGGTATAGCGGTTCAAATAAATTCTCTGTCCCCATGTTTTTATTGAATTATTCGGAAATCTATACTAAGATACATTTATTAGATAATTGTTGCATAGAAAAAGTTGAGGATAGTTTGACAGATCAGTTACCTGCTGCCCAACAAGCCGTGTTTACATCTATGGATGGTAGAAATGAAGCAATTAAATGGGGTGACCTGGAAGTCGCGGCGAATACACTTCCTGCGTATGAGCAAACCGGATTACTTCTAATTAAAGAACGTTTGGGTTACTTGCCCCCATCAAATATTACTTTACCAATTGAACCCCATTTACGTACACTACTCTCGAATTACAAAGCGGGTGTTATATCATTTGATAAAATGATAAAGATTGCAGACGAATATATTAAACTTGCTCGTAACGAAGATATAAGGCGGAATACGACATTAGTGTACGATCAACAAATGTATGAGAAGTACCATACTTTTTTACCGCATTTGACTAATGCAGTACAACAGCGAATAGCGAAATTCCTTGGTTTCATGCCCGATACAAATTACTCTGTAGAAGCAGAAATATTTTTGAGGAAAGTTATGGCCACCGACACGGTATACCTCGGCAATGAAATTACTGAATATGACAAGCAAGCTATCACGATATTATTATATCGTAAACGATTATTAGCGTCAGGCTTACAAATTGCAAATGCAATGGCTTTGATATTCGCTACTGGCTAATGCTATCTCTTGAAATACACATCTGTTTTCATGAAAATTGTCTTCCATGCTCCATCTTACTAAATTGCAACTAACGCTAAATTTGCAAATGGCAATAAAATGATTTTTATAGCGGGGTCGCTGTTAATTGTTTAGAATTATATATTAATGAGTAATCATTTATTTACCTTCAAAGGATTTATTTCCTTTAAATACCATCTGTCATCACAGTATAGCAAATGCACATCAAGTAAATAATTTACTGGCTTGGTATAATGCTTAGCATATTTTATCCATTTTGTTTCTAACGTCCCCACTTGCTCAAGTGAAGTATACAAATTGTCTAAGTCTTCCTCATTAACAACAATTGGGGGATTATCTATGTCGAAAGCTGCTCTTATATTGTGTCGGCTATCGATAAACATATCGGCTATAAAAAACAATTTAACTTGGCTGGATGCTGAGCATCTATCTAATAAATCAAATTTGAAATCCCAAACGTGCACCTGATTAATCTTCCAATAATCAATATAGGTTTCGGAAAAATTATCCAGGCTGTTTTGCCATTTCGTTCTTCTAACATTTGGATGCCAATAGGTGAAACCTATCTCGGTCATAAATGTACATTCAACATAGGCAAGATAATCAACAATAAATTCTTCTACCTGCGTTTCAGCGATCGCTTTGATTTTATCGAATTCAATTTTTTTATTATTTGAAATTCCCGGCAATTCATGACGCAACTTTTCTTCTTTTGATATCGGATCATAAAAATCGTTTACTAAGTAAATGTCTAATTCAGGATGATGTTTTGTTATAAACGAATGTAAAAATAACTCACCACAAATATTATCTCTTGTACTGTAATCATCGGAATAAGCGCTTAACTTAATCTCATTTCCTACATCAGGGGGTAATGTTTCTCCCATTGCAAAAAAGGCGTTCGCAAATAAATAACTATCAATTTGCTGATAATCGCCAAATACTCGTACACCTTGTACGGCCGAATTATCATAGTTTGTTAGTGTACGATAATAAATTCTCCAATCACCATGCTCGCCAATTACCTTTGAGATGACGAAAAGAAATTCGCCTTTTTCAATTCTTTTGGCTTTCCAAATAGATTCCGATTTGTGAGCGTAATATCGGCCGGTACTTGTTTTCCCTTCATCATCTTTAAGGATATTTTTCACAAAATAATCAGCGAACTTATAATAGAACTTCTCGAATACCTTTTTGTGAACCCTCATTGCAAACTACTGTGATTTACTGACGGTAAATATACGAGTGTACTACGCACAAAATCTTACAATCTCACAAAATTCATAATGTAAGATTGTGGTTAAATATCCTTCCGATCATTGTGGTGTGATATGATACAATATGTTTTGATATGGCTATCTGTTAAAATTGAGAGTTGAATTTTTAGCCAGTTTATCTAAAAACTTTTGGTTGTGATCTACAAGTTCTTTGAAATTTTTATTAACCATGTGAATTGATTCCGGAACACCGTTACGACAGTATCCTCCGCCTAAAATCGTTTCGCTATATGCTGTAAAATCGTTAAGAGCCTGGAGATATCCAAGCGCCCGCTCGCGACCAAATTTAGCTTCGTACCGCTCAAAGTCGGATTCTTCAATCAATTTCCCTTGCTGACCAATAGCAATACTCCTTGGGAAATCGATATAGCCCTCAAAAAA
This sequence comes from Mucilaginibacter rivuli, assembly GCF_019391655.1. Lineage (GTDB taxonomy): Bacteria > Bacteroidota > Bacteroidia > Sphingobacteriales > Sphingobacteriaceae > Mucilaginibacter > Mucilaginibacter rivuli. The sequence continues at coordinate 432,096 of NZ_JAHXPQ010000002.1, forward strand.
ATCCATAGTGCCCTCCTGGTTAAAAAGCGGATGGTAAGCCAAATGGTTGATTCTGTCAATCAAATTCGACATATGCCAAATAAAGGACGAAATCAAGAAATGGGAATAACACCGAAATCCCTAACATTCAGGTTGCGAATTGCCGAAACGCAGTAATAGTAGGCACAGACACCAAATTCTTAAGATCATGAGTTTTACAAAAGATCAACAGAACATGTTAAATGCAGGTGGCTACAAAGCATCAACCAATGATTCCAACAAATGGATCAATGGCAGTGGCCACACTGTTACTAACAGAGGTGGTACAACGATCTTCAATACAGATCGCCATACCACAAACGGAAGCGGTATTTCGAATACCACTTTCGGTAAGAAAGTGAAATGATAGCTTTCTTAAGCCATCCATTGCCACTGCGATGGATGGCTTTTTAATAACAACTAAGCAATTACAGCAATGAAAAAGTTTGATTTAGATACCCCCCTTATCCAGTTTGAAGATAGCACAGGCAAACATGCCTGGGCCATCCGCAATGCAGTTGAGGGAGTACAAATATTCGGTGGTATAGGTTCAGGCAAAACTTCCGGCTCTGGTAGAACTTTGGCAATCAAATATTTAACTGCGGGTTTTGGTGGTTTGGTTTTAACCGTAAAACCGGATGAAAAGGATATGTGGAAGTATTATTGCGAGGTTACAGGGCGCTCTTCCGATTTGGTTATAATTGAACCAGGTGGTGAATATGGGTTTGATTTTTTACAATATTTATCAAGCCAAAAGAATTCCGAAACACCGATAACAGCTAACATCTTAGAAACGCTGAAAACTGTTATTCGGGCATCCGAGGAAAAAAGTAGTGGCAGATCGGACGACCCATTTTGGGAAAAGTCGTTGGACATGCTGTTATTCCATGTTATCGACCTATGCTCAATCGCTTACGGTAATACAAGCGTACAAACCATGTACGATATAGTGCAAACCTTGCCTAAACTTACCACCGCGCCAAAAGAAGATAACAAAGCTACCGCATTTGAAAGTGCCTTTAAAAAGGCTAAGGCGATTGTCGAAGTTGAAATTGAAAAATGGTATAAAACCCTTTCACAGTTTCAAAAGGATGCATTAGGCGAAGAGGAAGAGTTTGAAGAGGCCGTTATGGATGCAATTCCGCAAGCGAGGCTACTTAAGTTTTTAGATACTTTCTTTTTTGAAACCTTTAAAAACCTGAGCGATAAAACCCGCTCGATAATTGAGTTCAGTTTTAATGGTTTTTTGTTTCAACTTTTAAGAGAGCCTATCTATTCTATGTTTTGTAAAACCAAAAAGAATGTGAGGCCGGAAGATAGCTTAGAAGGTAAAATCATCCTTATTAACCTGCCTGTAAAACTTTACAATAAGGTAGGCAAAGATTGCCAAACACTCTTCAAATACATCTGGCAGGTCGAGATGGAGAAGCGCAATGCACTAACCAATGATCGCCCTGTGTTTCTATGGGCAGATGAAGCGCAAAACTTCTTCACGGAACATGACCCTATATTTCAAGCAACTGCGAGAAGTAGCCTTGTGGCAACAGTTTACATTACACAAAACCTACCTAACTACCATATGGCGATGGGTGGCTCAAAAACGGACGACCGGGTAAAGGGCTTCTTAGGTACGCTCGGCACCAAGATATTTCACGCCAATGGCGATATAGAAACAAATAAATACGCTTCGGAATTAATAGGGGATGCTTTTTTTTATGACCCTTCCCGCTCTGTAACAACCGCCGAAAAGTTCTCTCGTAGCGACAGCGTAGGCCTTAAATTGGATAGGAGAATTAGGCCGGAAGAGTTCATATGCTTAAAAACGGGTGGCGAAAGAAACAACTACCGAGTTGAAGCCTATATCCAGGTTCAAGGCGATCAGTTATTTGAGGGCGGAAACTTTAAAAAGGTAAAGTTTAATCAAAAGTATAATTAACAGAATAATCACAAATATTAAAAACTAAGAAAATGAAAAGGAACTTGTATTACAAAGGAATGTACCAAAGGAAGAATGTTATTAAAGACGCGTTGATGTCATTAGGCGCATGGACGTTATCATGGCCGCGTTTATTGCTTGAAGTTTTTATCCGTAAAAACTTTGGGGAGCGTTACTTCTCATTGTTTACGGCCATATCCTTAACCTGTGTTTTATTTTGGTTGCCGATAGGCATCGATAGAGCACGCTTACCGTTTGGCGGTGGTTCGGTAACAAGTGTTATTGGTCACAACGCCACATGGTATGTTTACTTGGCGGCGTTCGTGTATTTTGCATTTAAAAGGCAAAAGGAAATTAAACGAGAAAGAAGCTGGTTTGAAAAAAAGTTTAGCCTTTACAACGGCGACATTAACCCACGCTTCCACAATTTAAAAATTGGCAATTGGGTTATTGATCGCCGCACAATTTCAACAACGTATGAGCCGCTCTTCTGCTTTATTGTTGGCTTAGTACTTACGGCTTGCCTTCAAAAAATTGGAGTGTTAATCATCTACAGTAGCATCTGTTATGGAGTTAGCTATTATGGTGAGTATTTGAGTGGCGATCATTTTGTTATGGATATGATGGATGAAATGATAGCAAACGAGAACCTTGTAAAGTCGTTTGTAAACCAAGCCCCGCCCGAAAAAACTAACGGTTTTGAAGTAAAAGGTACTCCGCCGAACAACCCTGATTTCAGACGAAAAGTAGCTGACAACATGTTAGCGGACGATGAACCTGTAGAGGTTTATTAAGGCATAAGCACTGCTTAGGGAAGATGTCTGATGCTATTTTATAATCGGGTCTTAATTGTTTTGTTAACAGTGCCTAAGCAGTGCTTACCTAATTCGTGTTTAATAAAGTTAAAGTTATAACATTAACAGTATCCAAATACTGTAAAACTTCCACGCATGATACGCATGGTTCAAAGTAGTTCATCAGCACATGCCAAAGCATACTTCTCTGATGCACTCCAAAAAACAGACTATTATTTAAACGACCAAGAACTGCAAGGGCAGTTTTTTGGTCGTTTGGCCGAACGCATGGGTATAAAAAAAGAGGCAACAAAGGATGTCTTTTTTGCTTTGTGTGAAAATATAAACCCCGCCAGCGGTGAGCAGTTAACACTACGTAATAGGGATGATAGAACGGTTGGATATGATATTAATTTTCATTGCCCGAAATCGGTATCAGTCATAAATGCGCTATCCGGCGATAATCATATTATAGCGGCATTTCAAGCAAGCGTTTATGAAACCATGAAAGATATCGAAGCCGATAGCATGACCCGTGTACGCAAAAATGGGGCCTATGAAGATCGTAAAACAGGCGAGCTGGCCTGGGCAGAGTTTACCCATCAAACGGCTCGGCCTGTGGACGGCTCTGTGCCCGACCCTCACTTACACAGCCATTGCTTTGTATTCAATGCTACATGGGATGCGCAAGAAAAAGAAATTAAGGCCGGGCAGTTCAGGGATATCAAAAGAGATATGCCTTATTACCAGGCTCGATTTCATAAAATACTCTCCGATAAATTAATTGACCTTGGTTATCAAATTAAGCGCACCAACAAATCGTTTGAGATTGAGGGTGTACCTAAAGGCGTGGTTGGATTATTTAGCAAGCGTACCAACGAGATCGGTCAATTTGCTAAAGAGCACGGCATTACTGATGCCAAAGCAATGAGCGAATTGGGCGCGCGCACCCGTTCAAAGAAGCAAAAAGGGCTAACGATGGCCGAATTGAAAACCGAATGGGTAAAACAAATAAACGAAGAGGTTATTTATGAGCCACAAGAAGCGGATAAGGCAATTCGCTTCGCTCCGAAAAAAGAGGCTATTAAAGCCAAAGCTGTTGATTGCATCGACTATGCCGTTAACCATGCTTTTGAGCGGGCTTCTGTAATGCCCGACAGGCGGCTTTTAGAAACGGCATATAAACAAAGTATTGGGAATCGTTCAATAGCATTGGACGACATTACAAATGAATTTTTAAATGAAACCAACATCATTTTTATAAAAGATAAGTATCGTACCTATTGCACAACGCATGAGGTTTTAATCGAAGAAAAGCAAATGGTTGATCTTGCCCGGCAGGGTCAAGGCAAAATGAAGCCGTTATTTAATGATGTACCTGTGATGCAACTTGAGGGCCAACAAGCCGAAGCCATCGCACATATTCTAACAACCCCGCACCAAGTATCAATTATTCGTGGTGCTGCTGGCTCTGGCAAAACTAAAGTTATGACAGAAGCCAGTAACCTCATAAATAAAGCAGATAAAAAACTATTTGTTGTTGCTCCTACAACCCAAGCACGCGAAGTGCTAATAAAAGAGAATTTCGCAAATGCCGAAACGGTGGCAAAGCTTCTAATAGATAAAAAGCTTCAATCCGAATTATATAATCAGGTGCTATGGGTGGATGAAGCAGGTTTACTTGGTACAAAGGACATGAAAGCTTTGATCGGGTTGGCTGTGGAGCAAAAGGCCCGTTTAATTTTAGGGGGTGATACCAGGCAACATGCAAGTGTTGTGCGTGGCGATGCCCTGCGAATATTAAACACAGTTGGAGAGATTAAAACCGCTGAGGTAAGTAAAATATATCGCCAGCGCAACTCAAATTATCGGGCAATTGTGGAAGATCTTGCTAAGGGCAATATTAAAGGCGGCTTTGATAAATTAGATAGTATCGGGGCTATTAAAAACGTTGACCCATTAAACCCTAACGAAGAATTGGTTAGCGATTATATCAACACAGTTAAAAAAGGTAAAAGTGCTTTAATCGTATCACCAACGCACCAACAAGGCGATGCCGTTACAGATATTATACGTAGTAAATTAAAAGCTGCCGGGGTTTTAGGTAAAAAAGAGCTCAAGGCCGCAAAATTTATCAATACGAATATGACGGAAGCACAAAAGACAGACTGGCGCAATTTCGAAGATGGGCAAATCATACAGTTTAACCAGAATGTGCCACAAATCAAACGTGGTACAATTTGGGCAGTAAAAGATATAACTGAAACAGTAATAAAAATTGAAAACCCAAATAAAGAACATCAAATATTACCCTTAGATAAGCCTACGGCGTATGATGTTTTTAAGCCATCAGAAATAGGCTTAGTAAAGGGTGACAAGGTAAAAATTACGCGTAATAGTTTCGATCTACAAAACAAACGACTGAATAACGGTCAATCGTTTGAAGTTTCTAAAGTTAATAAATCGGGCAAAGTTGTGTTAATCAATGGTCAAAGTAAATCAAGGTTTATACTCGACAAAGATTTCGGGCATATCACACATGATTACTGCACAACATCGCATTCCGCACAGGGTAAAACCGTTGATGAGGTTTTTATATCGCAACCGTCATCAACCTTTACAGCTACAGATGCCAAGCAATTTTATGTTTCTGTATCTCGTGGCCGGGATAACGCAAGTATTTATACAGATGATCGTATAGCGCTCCTTGAATACGCTTCCGAGGTGGGTGACAGGCAATCCGCATTAGAGTTGGTCGGCAATCACAATGCACATATTGAGCATGTTGAAATGAATGAAAGAGCATCACAATTGGCCAAACAAAAAGCAATTACCAACGAAACTAAACAGTTTAAAAATAGAGATTATGAGCCAGAACTTTAAATTGAAGTTTAGCGATGCGCCGTCAAATAACGCTTCTACTACAACTCCGCATGGTGATAATGTGCAAAATTCTGATACGCTAACTTCCATACGTAACCTATGCTTTGAGTGGCCTAATGGAAATATGAAGTTTTTAAACTATGCCTACTTAGTTACATGTGAGTTCTATCCCGATCAAAGCCAAATTCTCATTGTGTTTACTTCCGACACAATAAGTATAGTTGGTTCAGGGTTGGCAACCTTATTCGAGGAATTGTTAAACCATATTCCGAAACGCATTATTTGCATCAATCCACGCTATGCGCAAACGGATGATTCAGAGGTCGTTATTACCAGCATTGAGATTTTAAAAAATGTATCACAATAATGCCACTTAGGTAATGCTTGTACGTTAATGTTTTTTTCGATTTTTTTTTGAGATATAATCTTGCACTGCATGATTTAAATGCTCATGTAAATCACCATCTATCTGTTGGAGTTGCGATAAAAGGTCACTATTTATTTGATATCTGATTGATTTCACTTTTATAATATCGATCAATCTCATTGGTAACTTTATTACTTTGTCAAATAAAAGCTTTGTTACAGTTGCGATGTTTCGTTTTGGTGATGTTACACCCGCCGCTCTATCTTTGGCTTTGTGAATAAATTGATTAAAATCCTCTTCGTAAAATTCTTTTACATTCTGCCAAACATGATTTGGAAGTGGTAGATTAAAAAACGCACCGGTATCTTTTTGCGCTTGTTTACTGAACTCCTGAATTTTTGATTTACCCGCCAGATAAGCTAATCTCGTATTGATAATGATGAAAATTATATACCTTCTCTGTTCTTTGGTGATTTCTGTCGGGTTAGCTAATGGATCAGAAATGTTGTGTAAGCTTTCATTTTGAAAAATACGACTCCAAATATCTCTGTGAGAAGCCGCTAATTGGCATTCGAAATTGAGCTTGGCAATTTTATTGTTTGAGATAAAAGTTCTTATTGCAAAAAGAATAGCAATAAGAGCAACAATCTTATCTACGGTTATATTAGGAACTAATATATCTTTAATTGGGTCAATATGATGCTGCGTGCATAGTTCATTGAACCAATCATTTAAAGAAAACATCAAATCAATTTATTAAATACCAAATTAAAGTTGGCAGTGAACTCTCCAAAGCTTATTGAAAGTTCTTCGCTTATTTGCTTGAGGTTCAAATACGGTTGAATTTCAGATGGGTCTTCGGAATAATACGCACCTTCTAATTTGCCATCAACATAATTGTGAACTAATATTTTTTCATCATCAAAAAGCAAAAAGTCGCTAAATATCTCCCTATTGATTAGGTCATCCAATTTATTGCTTTCCTCTAAAATAAAAATTCGTTCACCAATTTCTTCGGCAATCAGATATGAGCTAAATTGCCTAAGAACGTATTTACTCAATGGAAACGTTATATACCTTACCCTTTTGAGCTGAACGCCTCGTTCTATTACATCGCTATAACTTTCTTTTTGTTTAAAGACATTAGCTTGGGCATTTTTTATGATGCCTGGCATTTGGCTACTCGGTATTTCATTCCAGTTTGTTATATTATACTCAACATAACTTTGTGATGTTTCCAACTTAAAAAATTGTTTTTTTAGAGTAGGATAAACTTCATAATATTTTGCAAAAAAATCATCGTTTGAGAGAAATTCCATGTTATTTCTCCAGCTCAGCGACGGTTGATAATTTTTCAATAGCCGAAAGCATCGTAATACGTGGGATGATAACCACCCTTTCACCTTGGCTAATAATAGCATCTGTATAATCAAGGTCTACAGTATCAGTAATGTCTTTTCCTATTATTACGAAATCACCGTTTTCTGCTTCCCAAATATCAGGACATGAAGGACTTGAATCAGTAACTCCTAATTCAAGAGGGCTTTTCCCTGGTCTGTTTTTTAATTTAATTTTCATGATTTAAGGTTTAGTCGATTAAAATAAAGACTTAACTAACAATATATTATATGTAATACTTTAGCAATGTAAATATAATTATTAGAAAATACAATACGTAGAATAGTTATGTGCTTAATAACCATTCTACGTATTATTTATTGCTTAAATACTCAGACGATACAGAAAATCAACGGCTTTAGTAGCTGCACTTGCGGCTTTAAAAATACACCGCTCATCTTCTTTAAGGGCTTGGAGCCATGAACTGATATAGGCTGCATGGTCGCCCTTTTCTACAGTCGCTAACCCAAATCCGGCACAAAGGAAAGCCGCTCCAAATTCGGCGACCAGTTCTTCATTTGCGTAGTTTTGATCTCCGAATTTTTTACCCTTTTCACGGTTAATGCGATGTTCCGCACCTGTCCAGTGGGTTAACTCATGCATCAAAGTTGAATAAAACCCCTCGGTTGCTGTACAGGTAGCAGTTGATTGAAATTTTTCGGGGTATGGGATTAGAATTTTATCTTCAACTCGATTGTAAACTGCACCCTCCCCATGTGTTTCTATTAACGCACCCGTATTGGCAATAAATTCATCAACCTTGTCAATCTTTTCAACCATGCTGTAAATATCCAAACAGTCGTCTTCTTTGGGTGGGGTATAGCTGACGAGTTGGCAACGATTGAAAACGTAGTATTTCTTAATGAATGGTATCTTTTGCTGTTCACCGTCAATTTCCTTATCAATCGTATCGTATTTAACAATGATGCTTCCTTTCTCATTTAATCGTACACTTTCATTTTTGCCTTGCCATTGCCTGAAAGTGGCCCACTCATCTGTATCAAAGTTGTTTTTGATCGCCGATGACCAGAGGAGGAGTATATTTATTCCCCTGTATCTATCACCCGTTACAAGGTTTGCTGGAATTTTAAAAGCTTTGGCAACGCCCCCTTTCCAGGGCTTTTGCCACGGGATAACTCCATTCTCCAATTGTTGAATGATTGTATTTGTGACGAGAGAGTAGATATTAATTGTCCCGGCTTTTTGGGGTTGTGTTGTAACTGTGTTTTCCATTGCTAAACCTTTCCTGCTTTAGAGTTAATGGTTACAAGAGATGATCAACCGAAGTTTAAGCGAGCAAACCGGCTGAAATTTTGGTGCGCGAGGAAGCCCTATTAGGGCGGGGGAAATTTTAGTTGGTGTCGGGAGAGGCTTCGGTTAATCTGTTGTAAAACCATTAACCGTGTTTAAATCAGGAAAAAAAGTTGGATAACCATTCTAACAGCCATCCGAACTTGCGGTGCAGATATGAATGCCAAATATAAATAGTCTTTAACATGGCATCACCTATACGGTTAAATTGAGATTGTACATGTGCCAGGCGTTAACATCCTTATATGGCCGATATACATCATTCATTTTTTTATGTGTTAAATCTTGTTCCGTTTTAAAGAACTCAGCCAATGACAGTGTTGCCCGTTCTCCAGCAACATCATTATCCATCCATGTGTAAGCGATTTTGTATCCATAGTTTCTGATGTACGATATTGCATTTGGGACATTCGTAACGGAATTGAGAACGATTACATCATCATCATGACCCTGCCCGTTTCTGGTCACTAAAAATGTCAAATAGTCCATAAAACCTTCAAATAGATGTACGCCATCCGGTTTAGATTTTTTACCTCGGATAAAAGTAATTGATTTAGGTTTAATGCTGCTTTTGAAAAACGGGTTGCGTAATTCATAGCCGCCATCTTCGTTTTTGAAACCCAGAGCATAAAGTCCCTTGCGGGTTTCCGTGTGGGTTATATAAACTTCCAAAAGATGCTTTTTGGCAACGTTGAAAGGAATACCACGTTGTTTTAGGTAACGGATAAGAGCTAAATCTTCTAACGCCTCCGTTCTAATGATTTTCCACTTGGATTTTTTAGGTTTGACTTCTTGTGCTGGTACAAACTTATATGGGTCGAAAATCATATTATTGATATAACGCAATGCATCAGATGCTGCGTGTTCGTAGCCTTTATATTTTAAAATCTCGATAGCCAGGGCAATGATTTTGCCACCTTTTTTTAGGCCGTGGTCGTACCATACATTATCAATCTTATCGACATGAAAGCTTGGTGTTTTCTCTTCTCTGATCGGCGAAAGGTAAATAGCATCTGTGGTGGTTTCTTTAGTGGGCTTAAACTTTAGATTATGCAAAAAGTCAGTTATAGGCACAGTTTTAGCTTGCTCAATATTCATTGGGCTTCTCCAAATAATTTATGTTAAACGATGTTTTGGTTGAAAATTATCGACTAAGGCGGGAAATCAAATGTTTATCCAATTTTGAGCGCACGTATCGTACACTACGGCCAATTTTTACCGGGTTAAGATCGTACATTTTAACACTGTCCCATACTGCCATTGTGCCATAAGTGGAATTAATATAATCGGCAGCTTCTTTGCGGGTGAACAATTCATCATCGGGTGTGTTCGGACAAAGCCCAAATCTTTTAATAAAATGTGCTCTGCTGTATCTGACAGTTCCACCAATTTTAATTGGGTTTAGATCATGAAGGTTTTGGCTATCCATGTTCGCTAAGCCTCCCGGCGAAAATTTAATTAGCCGGGCTGCTGTTTTACGATCAAATAATTCATTATTCAAATTTATCATTTTATGAAACTCCGTAGTATGCTGATTTATATTTCTGTTTATTAAAGAGGGGTGGATTACTAAATGATTTTTTTTTGATATACAGAATAAAATAGTTCTGTTAATAACAGATTATAAAAATACATTATGAGCATACAATGGTGTGCGCGATTGTTCTGTATAGTTCTGTGTATTTATCATCGCTGATTAATAAAACCGCTTTGAGATTATTTCATTTCTAATTAGTGCAAAGATGATTTCGCATTTTTAGGAAGGAAGAATAAATGAATAAAAACCAAATTGCTACTAAAGCTAACTATTCACATGTGACAATTAGAGATTTAAAAAAAGCCTACCAAATAGCTGCCAAAGTTGTTTCAGATTATGGCGATGTGTACTTGCCAATTTTCAAGCGTATGCATGAAGAAATGAAATCCTTTGAAGCAAACAATCACCTTTGGGATTTAGCGATTAAATTAGGCAAAGAGAGCGATTAAAAAAGTAGTTGCTTTTATGGTGGGTTCTTGTAGAATGGAGATATAAAACATTACACCTCATTGTACACAAATTGGTATACCCAATGGCAAACGAGGGAAATTTTTTATACAAATTCAAATGATTACAAATTTGAGTTTGTGGGAAACGGTCTCCCTGTCTCCGCCAGTTTTTATTTGTAAAACGATGTTTGAGTGATAATTACTCTTTAATAACATTAAGTTTTTACAATAATTGGCTCGGACGCTGGTAGATGGTTTCTCGAATTTGGACACATTCGATTACACATTTAGGGATACACCAGCCATGAAACATCTTATTTACCAAGCCAATTCGTACTACTTCAACAAACGTGTTCCGTTTAATCTTCGGGAATACATAGCCAAAAAATTGATTAGGTTTTCACTCAAAACCGATAGTGAAAAACTGGCAATAAAGTTAGCAGCTATTGAAAATGCAAAACTCGAAATCTATTGGGATGCGCTATTAAAAACAGGCTTAAAGCACTCGCACGAGAATTACAAAGCTGTCATAGAACGTGCTGGTCTTTATGGTTTTTACTACCAAAAAAGTAAAAACATAGCTGAGTTGCCTTTAAACGAGGTTGTAAATAGGCTTTTACATGTTGGCGAAAACTTCACACCCAAAACTGCCGAGGCGGTTTTAGGTGGAGTTGAACAACCAATTATTATGCTTACGGACGTATTGCCCCACTTTTGGGAGTTGAGCAATGATATCGTTCTTACCAAAAGCGAAAATCAAATAAGAAAGTGGAAGAACCCTCGAATACTTGCCATGCATCACTTTATTGTTTGTATCGGCGATAAGCCATTGGCGAATTTAGATCGGGACGATTTTCTGAAATATAAAGATTGGTGGATACAGAGAATTTTAAATGAAGAAGTTGGGCCAGGCACCGCAAACAAGCATCTTATTTATATAAAAACAATGATTAGACGAGTGTGCGAACATTTTAAAATAAAAATTGATGCAACTCATCTTTTCGCACGATTGGCATTTGACGATGACTACCAGCCGAGGCCGCCATTTTCAACAGAATATATCAGGGACACTTTACTCAATGAGAAAAACTTAGCGGGTATGAATGAAATAAATAAATCTTTGCTTCATGTTTTTGCGGAAACGGGGGTGTTGTTTTCTGAACAAACGAGCATTCTACCTGAGAATATAATTTTGAATCATGCAATCCCGCATATAGTTATTGAGCCGCAAGTGAAAAGGAAATTAAAAACTAAGTATAGAAAACGTATTATTCCTCTTACGGGCTACGCCTACGATGTATTTTTGAAACACCCTAACGGATTCAGTGAATATCAAGATCGTTCGGATAACCTGACTTCCGCTACGGGTAAATTTCTTCGGGAGAACAATTTACTACCATCAGAGAAGCATTCTGTTTATTCATTAAGGCATAGCTTCCAAGATAGATTACTGGCAGCTAAAACTCTCGATAGAGTGCAAGCTGATTTAATGGGTCATAAGTTCGAGCGTCCCACTTATGGCAGTGGGGCCACCTTAGAAGATAAATTAGAGGCCATGAAAAAAATTCAGATAAAACTATAAAAAGAAAGCCCAGGCAATTTGCTTGGGCTTTCTTTTTATTAAGGGGAAAATGGGGTTTATTTAAAACTTGGGCCACCCGCCTTGCGTAAAGCTACACAAATTCGCTGGCTGAATTGTTCGGCGGTTTTCAGGCCGCCATGTACGCCGATTTTATGGACGGGGTTTCTTATATCGTCCAATTCTATTGTTACATGGTAAGCGTTACGACCATTCCTGTCAGTAACGGTGTTTGTGGCAATGCCTGTTACCTGATTAACTTCATAGCTTTTATTGCCAATCTGTATTTTTCCGGTTTTATAAAAAATCGTAACGGTACGTTGTTTAAAAAACTCGTCTGTATCCACAATCCTGCCATCGGTAAAAAAGCGGTACACTTTCCAACCCGTTACTACAATGAGTATCAGGACAAGCAGTATTAAAATTAAGTTCATAGTTATAGGTTTTAAGGTTTACAGGTCTAATAATTTCTTTTTCTTGGCTTCGTATTCGGCCTTTGTAATTGCACCCGCATCAAGCAGTTTTTTGTATTTAGCAAGTTCATCGGCAGCACTTGGCGCAACTGCTGCTGCGGTGCTATTAGGGATGTTCTTTTTGCAATCAGCTATCTCGCATGTGCCAATGGCATCTTCAATGTACATATCGTAATTACTGATATTACCCATGCCCACTGTAAACACGATACGTTCAGCACCATTTGACTTTTCGGAGCGTATCTTTTTTATAATCGCACCTCGCCCCGCAAAATTTCTGTCAAGATCGTATTGCTCTGCGCCTTTGCCGGATTGGTAAGTAAGGGATTTAGCCCAACCGCCCATTTGCACATACATAAAGTTTCCTGATGTGCTTGAACCTCGCCCTAATTTTACCGTATCACCAACGTGGTACGTGATACCGTTAGATGCTTTGTATTCGGTTTTTTTCTGTGCCATCACCCCGATAGCAACAAGGCATAGTATGCCAGTAAGTAAAATATGTTTCATAAAGCGTTGAGATTTATTAGTAACTCAAAAATAAACAAAGTTTTCTAAATTTAGTACTATAGTACTAAATTTTATCTTACACGGTGTTCGATTTTTGAGCATGGCGGAACGCTCAGAAAACGATTTAAAAATATTCGGCGAGAATTTGCGGAATATCAGGACGAGCAAAAAGCTTTCAACAGAGAAACTTGCAAATATTGCCGAATTAGAGTTGGTACAAATTAACCGAATTGAGTTAGGGAAGACTAATCCAAAACTTTCTACGATCTACGCCTTAGCAAGAGCATTAGAAATAAGCCCGGCAGAGTTATTTAAAATGAAAGACTAAATCTTCACTGTTTTTTCTTTTCCATCTTTCTACCCATCACATACGCCAACGAAAGAAAAAATCACTATTTTGTATGATTGATTTTTAATCATCAAATAAGCCGTGAGTAAAAAGTTTCAATTCTTAATTATAATATTCCTTATTACTCAAATTACCTGTTTGGGGCAATCAATTGAACATTTACAAATTTATATTGGTCAGACCTCATCAGAGGTACAAAACATTGTAGCTAAAGAAGTTCAAACCCATTACAATGCTCGCGATTGGCTGACCAAGACGAGCGCAAAAACTAATTACGTCGATGGACGAATTAGCGAAATTATGATGCTAAAGGAAAATGTAATGATTGAAAAATTTAATAAGGGTGCAAATTACTGCGTACACTATGTTATGAGTAGAGATACGTTATCTCATATAATTACCGAGTATTTTAACTTGACATTACAGGAAGTGAGGGCGTTATTAGTCAACGCTCAAAGTACTAATGTTCATGGTTATTATTTTGATCGTTACCTAAAGAGTTATTGCAAAGTTTATTTGTCAGGAGCCGGAACAGTTATAGAGTATTATCAAAAGGCAATAATGTCTGCTTTACCATTAGCAATCCAAGAGCAGCTTCAAATGCTAAACAAAAAATTTGATTAGACACAATATATCTAATAACCGTAGCCATGTCCTGCTGAATCACACCAGCATTTATTTAACTGTACTCCGTATGTAATAGAGTCATATTTGCTTTTGGTGTTTGTTAGTTTAATGCTATCAATAAATTTATTATAGTTAGGGATTACACCCGTCTTTAATATTGATCTTTTTTCGAATAATCGGAAACTTTCTCGGATTTTAATATTCGTATCGTATCCTGTAAATATCGCAATGCACTTCGAGTGGTAATTGGCGGGATTAATTGAAATAGACTTATCGTTAATCTTGACCACAATCGCATGGTTTTTTGTGGAATCAATGCTAACACATTTTATCAATAAACTTGTTGATACATCGCCTTTAAGTACCGATTTATCAGCAATTTGAACGTCATCAAGAAATACGCGAACATGCTTAACGGGCACATCATAACCTTGAGAAGGATCAATAAAAACCGATACTGATTTTAAATTATCTTTCGATTTACATGACGCTAAAATTAGCATCAACGTGACTATAATTAGAATTTTCATTTTATTTATGTGATGGGTCAGCAATAGGTAATGGAACAAGCATACCGTATCTTCTGTTACCAACATATGGATGACTTTGCGTTGAGTAAGATCTTGAAACTTGATTTCCATCCGAATCACGGTTTTGTTTGTTAGTTATAATGGCTCTATTAGCTCCTTGATTAAGCATGCCACTTGAAGCATTATAATAAATATCTATCACTTGTTTATTAGAAAAATTGGCCCCCTGACCTGTGTAAGACATCGGATCAGATGTACTGTTGGCGTTTGGATGGTCAAATCCCATATTATGTCCAACTTCATGAAAGGCGATATCTGTCATGCCTTTTAAACTACCAGTCGCTTCAACATAAGAAATTTTTCCGTTTAATCGAGCGACTCCAACTGCATCACCTCCCCCTAATTTAGGATCGGCTTTACCAGTAACCTGATCCACAATGGCAACTAAGTGATCACTGTTCTTAACATCATTTATTGAAGATGCTGCTTCAAATTTTGCATCTACATTATAAGTTATATGTGTTGTCCCGCCGTCATTGTTTTTATACGAATCCGTAGCTGTTTGAGCATTATATCTATCATTTAAGGATGCCGCAAGTTCGCCAGCTCTAACAGAACTTACGCCTGCGGCGTCTAAAACCTTGCCAGTGATGTGAATTGTGCGGGTCTCTGTAACATCTTTTCCATGCTGTACTCTGGTTGATGTTGTCCAGACAGAGTCTCCATTCATATCTATATTCTTAATAGGATTAAGAGCAGCGTACTGGTATGTGCTGATTCCCTGAAATTTCTCCGCATATTTATCAATGACCAAAAATCTTCCTATTGTAGGATCATAGAACCGCGCGCCATAATCGTATTGACCCATTTCCTCTTGCAATTCTTTTTTGTTGTAAAGGATGTCATTTTTTGTCCCAAAAGCATAGCGATTATAGTTCAAGCCATAAGGGTAATAGTCATCTTTTTGAATTATCCTTGCAACGTGACTGCTATCGTTGAAACTTACTCTACTATTTCCTAAATTATCAGTAAGAGTATATTCATAGCTAAAACTGCCATCGGTCTTCCGCCTGGCAATTCCTTCTCCGGTTTCTAAGTAGTCTATTACGCCATTAAAGTAATGTATCCCATTATCGTAGTCGACTGTGCCGAAGGTTGTGTTTGCACTTGTTCGCCTGAGCTTATTACCATCTGCATCATAAGTGTAACTAATGGTCTTAGACCCAGAAATTGCGCTTGGTAGATTAAGAATATTATAACTAATATAAGCGTTGTTATGTGCATCATAGGATGCATTGCCGTTACCATCATATTGGTAATTATTTGCGGTTAATCCAGTGACATTTAATAGATGATTGCCATCATAGCCGTAGGTGTAATTATAAGTGGCTGGGACGCGAGGGTCAACCCTTGTCAATGTTTGTAAATTACCTGTTTTGTCATAGGAAATATTACTTTCGGTAAAATTCTCATTAGAAATACCGCTTAAAAGGCGGTTCATTTTATCGTACGAATAGGAGTAATTCTTTGTTAAATTACTGCCTGTTCCCCAATATTGATCGGCTATGTTACCATTAAATTGCGGAACCGTGCCATCATTGTATTTAAGTTGAAAAACAAATAATGCAGCACTGTCCTTTACCATCCAGCCACGCTCATTATAAGTATAATTCAAGTTTTGTAAAAAACTTGCCCCTCCGTCAGCACTATGCAGCGATTTGGTTTTGAGTTGCCCTATTTCGTTATAGTCAAATTTTGCTACTAAAATATTAGTGCCACCATTGATTTTTTTCCATTCTTCGATTTTTCGTCCTGTATGGTCATACGCAAGGCTATCAATGATGGTTAATAGGGGATTACTTCCGTTATGATGGTCTTTAATCGATGTAATCATAGTATTTGTGAAATCATAACTATTTTTAATTTCATCAAAGTTGTTGGTATTGTAATTCGTTGTACCACCCACATAGTGCTGCGCAATAGTTTTGACAATATTAGCCTTGTTATCATAGTAATGTGCCGACCAAAGCAGATCGGAGTTATCTAAGATACTTGTTAGAGATACAGTAAGCAATCCATTGGTCATTTGGCTATACTGCGCATGTTTATCGTATGCGCTTGGCAAATTTGGAACACTATAATCGTCATAGTAATTTACCGTTAGTATTTTCGAAATATTATTTGTTGGGAAAGTTGTAGAAGTATAGTAATAGCTACCTGTATTCGTATTATCTCTGCGTTCCCATAAAGAAGTTTGAGAATTAACTAAAGTTTGTAAGTCTATTCTGCTTATGTTTACACCACCATTATTCCAGATTCCGGTAACTACAGGTTTTCCGAAGGCATCATATTTAACAAATGCCCATTGATTATTAATTCTCTTTAAAGAATCTTGTGTAGCAACAACTTGGTCTATTTTATTATAGATTATATATTCACGGCCTTTACCGGGGATTTTTTTCTCTATTAACCTCTGTCTCTCGTCATAACGGTATTGGTAACAAAATTTATCAAGAGTTGCCTGGGTTATTGCGCCATTGTCAGGATCAGCAGAAGCGGGTAAAACAAATGCTAAGTTTCCAAAATCATCGAAGACGTAATAAGTTGAGTGAGCCACGCCTCCTGTATTATAAGACCTGTTTAAAACAGTGTTCCCTTGCTTATCTTTATATTCTTCTGTTGTACCTGCATTCCCATCGGAGTTTTGCCAATTTTCGTCTTTGAAGATATTTATAAGTAGTTGGCTACCACCGTAACTTCCGCCATCTACTAAGTAGGGTTTATCATTACTGTCGTAACTAACCCGATACATTTTTGCCCAGCGACCATTTCCAGATGATGATGAAGCATCATTTGTAGTATAATCCATTTTTACCGTGTGACCAGGAGAGCTTGTACCGGTCTTACCTGTAAGTTGCCAATTGTCACCGGGTGCACCTTGCTCAATTGGGCGATTTAGCGGGGATGCCTCAAAAGCTGTTTCTGCAAAAGGGAAATTATTTTTCTTTACACCAGGTGCATTCCATCCTGAAATATTTGATGGGTTACTGTAAAATGACATTTGATCGGAGAATCCATTAACTTTGAAACTACCATTGCTATTTATTGGCAATGCTGAAAAGGGATCGTAGGTTGTATTTTCACGCCCAAATTGGTCGTAGGCTATTGGGGTTACAATATCTCTTAGCGTGGGGCTGCCTTTAACTTGAATTATTTGCATCGGACGACCCAATCCATCAATATATTGGACGGTAGCCATAACATCACATGTTGTATTATTAGGATCGGCAGGATTTGTTATTCCCGCAACTCTTGGCGTATAAGTTACAATGTAATTTTGATTGTTGGTAAGTGATATGCCTAACGGGACACAGTTAGGTGTTATACTTCCTGAAAAGTTATCTGATGAGAAACCATTTGAAAGTTCTATTGTATGAGGGGCCGTATATGTCCCCGTTGTATTCGCCTGATTTAATATTAGCTGTCCAAAAGCATTGTTTACGGCTAATATATTTAGGAAAATGATTGAAAAGCGCCAAAGAATTTTTGAATGTAATTGATAATTCATAAATCAAGGTTTAGATACTTGATTTAAAGATATGTATTTTAATATCAATATTTATTATTTCCCTGTGTCTTTTTGAAAAGAATAGACCTATTCGATTTCTGAACCTAATTGGCTCTTTATTTTATTTACTCTGCCAATTACCGTTTTCAAAACATCGTTAGAAGCTTTATTAATAAAGGCGACCATATAGTTCATTGTTGTAATGATACTGTTATGCCTGAATATTTTTTGAAGCATCACGAGCGAGATTCTTTCACCGGCCAGGTCAATAAACGTATGCCGGGCAAATGTGCATCGTAAACATAACGGTTAGCCAACTTTGTTTTCTTTTGCCTGTTTAGGCTTTTTGTTATCGTTCGATGCTTTAAAATTAATAACAGCGTCTAACGCTTCGTCTTCATCCTTATGTACGAAATTATTCATATACCCCATAGTTGTAGCAATATCAGAATGCCTGAAAAGTTTTTGGGCGGTTGTTAAAGCAATCGTGTCACCTGCAATTTTACCAAAACTATGTCTTGCAATGTGCATTGTAATATTAGTGGTAATCCCTGCTTTGGGAGCAACCTTTTTAGTTAATAGTTTGTCAATCCGACAAATACTATTGGCAATTTGCTTTTCCACTTCAAATCTATTCTCTAAATCAGGAAGCATTTTAAGTTCAGGAAAAACAAGATCGTCAGGTTTTTTCTTTTGGTCAATATAAAATTCTAAAATCCTTTGAGCCTTGTCTGGTACTTTGAGCGATACAGGTTTTAAATTTTTACCCATAGTGTAGTACAATCGACCATCTCTGAAATCTGACCAACGCAAACGTAATACATCGGAGCCACGCATCCCGCCAAAATAGAATGAAAACAGCCAGACATTGCGAGAGTGATTTTGCAATGCATAAACCAATTCAACATTTTCGAGTTTTTGTACATCACCCGCAGCAAAGCCAATCTTCTTTGTGTCTGGAAATTTAATTACGATTTTACCGCGACCAAATGGATAGTTTTTAGGATCGGTAATTTGATTTTTAATAGCCTGACTGAATACAGATCGAATAACTACCCAATGATTAATTGCCGTTCTCTCACCAAGGCCAAGTTTTGTAATACAATGCTGTTTAAAACGCTCCAAAAACGCAACGGTAATATCAGTAAATGCAATTTCGGATGAGCCGCAAAACTCTCTAAAGTGCTCAATTTTGGATTTGTCGGCAGTATATCGATTATATTTACCCGCTTCCTTTAACGTGTCTATATACATTTTTGCTTGGCCGAAAAACGATGCACCACCCCTTGGTTTTACTTTTTGTTTCATGGCTGCACTCGAAACGTGTTCTGTACTCGCTTCCAGTTCAAGCGTTTTTCCCATAGCTTCCGCAACTTTAGTAGCTATCAGGTTATTGAACCGTACAGAATTTGGATGAGATTTTTTTACACGCTGTGCACTTACATCCCAATTATCGGGTGAAATGTAATAGCCAAGATAAATGTAGCTTTCCTTGCCATTTTTATAAATTCGCAATGCTAATGGACAAGTGCCATCTGCTTTAGGTTTTTTTCTTAGAACAACTTTTATAACCGACATATTGGTACGAAATAGGTACGACAATATACGGTTTTGCATGGTATGAAACAAATTCAAATGACAATAAAATGCCCTAATTCTGCCATATAAGCCCATTTTGATTCATTCGGAACCATGATCAAAAGCCTCATAATCTTTTGGTCCCTGGTTCGAGCCCAGGTGGGCGCACAAAACGGCAAATCCGCCGCTATAAATCCTCTCTAAGTCGCTGATTTAGAGAGGATTTTATTTTTTAGTGATCCCTTTCACTCCTCAAGCTGATGCACACTATTGGTGCGGTAAGTAATTATTGTCCGGTGGCCCCGCCCTTGTTAACGTTGCAGATTTATTTCAGTAGTGTAAATAGAACAACGGATAGCCAAAATAGCTTAACAATTCTTTTTTTATATCAGGAAATTAGCAGGCTGAGTTGCGATGTCAGAGATTAGAAATCGCAAACTGCTTTTCAAATGAGCTGCAACAAAAAAACAAGATATTTATTTGTTATACTGAGCCTTGTATTTACTACCCGCGTACACGCTGCTGAGGTTAATATAACAAGCTACGGTGCTATAGGTAACGGTGTTACACTCAATACCGCAGCCATACAGCGTGCGATTGACGATTGCGCAAAAAATAATGGCGGAAAGGTTATATTTCCTGAAGGGCGCTTTTTATCCGGCACCATCGTACTAAAAAGCAACGTGACGCTGTTACTGCGAAAAGATGCTGTTTTATTAGCAAGTACAGACCTGAACGATTATCAAAACCTGGACCCATTTGTAGAAGGCCTGGGCACTCCGGTTGGCTGGGCGTTAATTGCCGCCGTTGATGTGATGAACGTTGGTATTGAAGGCGAAGGCATGATTGACGGGCAGGGCGCTGCTGTTAAAGCAAAACAGATATTAACCGATAACAGGCCCGAAGGGCAGCGGTGGGGGCGCAGACCATTTTTACTGCGCGTTGTGCGTTGTAATGGTGTTAAAATTAGCGGAGTTAGCCTGCTTTACTCCGCCGCATGGACATCACATTACTTTCAGTCGCGGAACATCAGTATCAGCAATATTAAACTTTTAAGTGTAGGTGTTGCACATAATGATGGCATTGATATTGACGGTTGCCAGGATGTTGATATTAAAAACAGTGACATTGAAAGCGGCGATGATGCACTGTGCTTTAAAACAACTTCAAGCAAAATGCCTTGCAGCAATGTTCTTATTAGTGGTATGCGTTTAAAGAGCAACCAGGGTGCAATTAAGATGGGTACCGAATCGATGGCCGCTTTTGAACACATTAAGATAGCTAACTGCTATATTTACGATACCAAAAACGGTGGTATAAAATTGTTAAGTGTGGATGGCGCACATTTGCATGATATCGGTATTTCGGATATAACAATGGTTGAGGTTAGAACACCGATCCTTATCCGCCTGGGTTCAAGGCTTAGCATTTTTCGTAAAGGAGAGGATATCAGGCAGCAAACCGGTACACTGGAGGATGTAACCATCCGTAACGTAAAGGCCAAAGCGGCAGATAACGCACAGCTGATGCCGCCATCGGGTATATTAATCACAGGCATACCCGGGCACAACATTAAAAACCTAAAACTTGAAAATATTGCTATCCAATTGGCTGGTGGCGGAAACATAGAAAACTCAAGGCAGGTTGTACCAGAGGCTATTGATCAATATCCTGAAGTAAAAACTTTTGGACCCGTCATTCCGGCTTATGGCATATGGGCAAGGCATGTTGAAGGCTTAAAGCTTTATAACATAAGTTTTACTATCGGAGGTAATGATATGCGGCCTGTATTTGTTTGCGAAGACGGAAAGGATATTGAGTTGAATGGCTGGACAGTGCCTAAAACTACAAAAACAGAAGCCATCATCAGGTTGGAGCATGTTACCGCTGCTGTTATTATGCATGTAGATGCAAAGAGCTCTGATGCGGCGTCATTTGTGCGTGTGGAGGGGAGTAGTGGGGTACCTGTAAAGTTAGTTGAAAATAGCCTGGTTCAAGGTGTCCCAAACGTTACTATAGTTAACTAAACCTTAATCAAAACTATTATGCAAATTAAAAAGGTAATTAAAAAAGCCGCGGCAGCTTGCCTTATACTTTGCTATTTAAAAACTATGGCGCAACACGGTGCAAGCACAACTGCAATCATCACAGTAAATTCCGGTCATATCGCAGCAATTGGAAAAGATACCATAACCATAATAACCGGGAGCACATATAGATACAATGTTGATACGCCAGAGGATAAAGGCCTGGTGTTAACTAACCTGACTACCGGCGAGTTCCTTGCCGAATTGCTTACTTCAAACGGTACCGCTCAAAAATATGTTGTTAAGGATAAAACAGGTGTTTTGAAAACCGATGGCTTGATCGTAGCGGGTGATCGATTAATGATTACTTCCACAGGAGGAGAGGTTATTAAAACCTATTGTATATCAACAAAGGCAATGGCCCTGGGCGGGCAACTTACGCTGGCGCAAAGCGCTATTACCATAAATGCCAGCACTAACCTCACGTTAAATTTCAAAGCCGGCCAACGAAGCCCGGATGCCAGCGTAACTATTTGTTTGCCAAAAGGCGTTTATGCCAGCATGGATAACACAACCGTAAATGTGATAGGCCGTGGCGATGTAATGTTAAAAAATCTTAGCACACAATCCATAGGGCGAACAGGTACGCATTATTCATACAACAAGGTTGGTGATGTTACCATAACAGGCAATGTTACTGTAGGGCAAACAATAACTTTTACACACCTTGATTTGAGGCCCGACAATGGTACCGATCTTAAAATTACCATCAACAATATTCGATTAAAGCGCACAGGGAAATACGTATTCAAAAGCAAATACACTACATCACAACCTGAGCAATTAACAAGCCCGGGCACAGGTACCGAGGTTGCCGTTTTAGCAGTTACAAATACAATAACTGATTTTGTACGGGTGGCCCCCAAGCCTGTGTTGTATATGGAAACACCACAAACATATAGCAGCGCAACTTTTAATTGGGGCGCAGTGCCTGGTACTGCTATAAAAATGATGCAATCCGCCGATGGCGGCATACACTGGAAACCTGCATTAGCTGTTATTAAGCCTGGGCAGGGCAACGTTACTGTTTCAGGGCTCTTGCCCGATCAGCACTATGCTTTCAGGTTGTTGCTTGCCGGGGGGCCGCATAAAGGCGCATCAAACATTGTGCATTTTTACTCGGGCAAAGTCAATATCAGTAAGTGGGTTAAAAGTGCAATCGCAGCCGAAGACAACACGGACAATATAAACCAGGCCATTAGTTATTTGAACAGTATTGGTGGCGGTACATTATATTTTGGTAATGGTATATACATGGTGCGTACAATACATCTTAAAAGTAATGTTTACCTGTATATTGATAAGGGGGCCACGCTACAGGCGCTTAAAGGAAATGATGCGCCAGAAACTACCTGGTTCTGCGATAGGAAATACCGGTCAGGTCTTTCGCCAACAGATATGGGGCCTTATGCCGACCCGGAGAACTACATGACAAAACAGGATGTTGGGCACCAATATTTTCATAATGCCATGTTTTTTGGTGAAAGAGTGGATAATATTAAAATTATTGGCAATGGGCGGATTACCGGCGATGGTAACCTGGTTAATGGCGATAAAGTAATGAATAACGCCCCTGATAACAGGGCTGATAAAATATTCGCGTTAAAACTATGTACCAATATTGAGATTGGCGGGCTTTACCGCAAAGAAGATATGTGGTATGATGCGGATAAAGATGAGCCTTATTATATAGGCAAAAACGGGGCTAAGTTGAATGTAGACAATATGCTGAATATAGACCGCTCGGGCCATTTTGTATTATTGGCAACCGGCAGCGATAGCATTAGCGTGCATGATACTTATATGGGCAGGCAGTCTGTTTCCAACACCCGCGATATTTATGATTTTATGGGCTGTAATAATGTTAACGCAACGAATATTTATGTGACTAACACATCAGATGATATTATCAAATTGGGGTCTGATTGTTCGCTGGGTTTCACCCGGCCTGCACGTAATTACCGGGTTCGCAATATAGTGGGCGATACCAATTGTAACCTGGTACAGTTGGGTTCGGAAACAGCCGATGATATTACCGATGTGTATGTGGATAATATTTATGTTCTGGGCAGCAACAAAGCCGGATTTTCCATTTCAGTGAACGATGGCGGCCACATCAATAACGTAAAGCTGAACAGCGGATACACAGGATCCATACACACGCGTTCAAAAATGTACAGGTGTACAACCCCGTTTTTTATATCCATATCAAACAGGGGCCGTGTAATTGGCGCCGATGCCGCCAGGTATATTTTTAGCGGCAATGAGAAAAAGCACGGTGAATTGTTAGTGAAAAATGTAAATATAGGCGGGGTTGAAAATGTCAGTTTAAACGGGTTGGATGTTTATGAAACATACGGCGGGAGTTCATACAATGGCAAACGGTGGCAGCCTTATAATGGCTCGCAAAAAAAAGCCAGCGCTATTATTGCCGGTTATAAACTGCCCGATGCGGGAGATATTACAGACGGGCTTGATTTTAGATTGCCCAATGATAAACACACAGGCTACGTTAAAAATATAACATTAAATGGTATCAGTATTTTGGTTAAAGGCGGCAACGGGGCCGCTGATACCGCTGCAGTACCACCGGAAATGGGCGTTGGTCAGTATAATATTGGCGATTTAAAAGTACAACCTGCATACGGCTTATGGGCGAGACATGTTGATGGTTTAACGATCAAAAAAAGTAACTTTAATTATGAAAAACGCGATAGCAGGTATGCGCTGTTTTTTGATGATGTTAAAAATGCAGAATTAAGTAACGTTAAGGTTGTGAGGCCCAATGATAATAATGCATCAATTGCACTTAAAAATGCCTCTGATATCCGCATTGATAATTTTATTTATTTTCAGGACTTATGGGGGAGTTTGCCTGCACACATTGCGACCAAAAATGCCAGTAGCAGGAGCATGATTTTAAAAATACCACAACAATAGCAAAAAATTGATCAATATAATGATCGCATTAGTTCCTTGTCAATAACTCCTAATAATATGCCAATAAGCAATAATTGTACTTATCGGATAATTGTACTTTTGATTTGTTAACCAGCTAAAACCAATAGTCAGTTTATGAAAAAAGTGTTACTCCTTATTGCAATAATTTGTCCTGCTGTTACATATGGGCAAACATCGAATACCGAGGAAGTGGTTCGCCGTGTTGCCGATCACATCATAAAAAATACCACCTTTAAATTTGTGAATACCAAAACACACGAAAAGTACGAATCGACTAAAGGTTTGGCCTCATCGGGTGATGTAAAGGCCGAAAGTACCTACAACAAATGGATGTATGTGAATGGGGTACTCACTATCGGCATGATGCAAACCGCGACCGTATTAAATGATACCAAATACTCGGACTACTCGCAGCATAATTTTGAGTTTATTTTTAACAACCTGGCTTATTTTGAGGAGCTGTATAAACAAAAGGTAAAAACAGAATACGGACCTTATTTTAGTATGAGCAACCTGGATGCCTGCGGAGCTATGGGTGCAGGACTGTTTGATGTTGACTTACTTGCTCATAAAAAGGAATACCGTGCTTACCTGGATAGGGCTGCCGATTATATTTCGCATAAACAATTACGTTTCCCGGACGGAACACTATCGAGGCCGCAGCCGCGCTATATGACGCTTTGGGCGGATGACCTGTTTATGAGTGTGCCGCTTTTAGCCCGTATGGGGAAATTAACCGGCGATACCCGTTATTTTGACGATGCCATAAAACAGGTAGAAAATTTTAACAAATACCTGTATGATGACCGTACGGGTTTATTTTTCCATAACTATTTTACCGATGTCGAAATGAACGGTGTAGGCCACTGGGGCCGTGCAAATGGATGGTTGGCTGTGGCGCAGTGCCAGCTCATCAGCAACCTGCCGGCTAATCATCCTAAACGAGCGGAACTGATCCGATTACTGTTAAGGCAGATCGTTGGGTTTTCGCGCTACCAGGATCAAACCGGTTTATGGCACCAGGTGTTGGATAAACCCGACTCGTATTTAGAAACATCGGTAACGGCCATGTATGCCTACTCGGTTGCCCACGCGGTAAACGAAGGCTGGATAAACCCGCGCTATTTAGCCATTGCCAAAGAAGCCTGGAAAGGCCTGTCCACTAAAATCACTCCCGATGGCGAACTGCAGGATGTATGCATAGGTACCAATATGGAAGAGAACCTGAGCTTTTATTATAACCGGCCTAAAGAACTGAACGATACGCATGGTTTAGGCGCTTTACTGATGGCAGGTACCGAACTGATAAAAGCAGAAAAGAATGCAAAATAAGAAAATAGCCGCCCCTGTAAAAATTACACTGGCGGCTTTTTTAATGCTGATCACTTTTTGTGCGGTGGCTCAAAAAATGATAGTGGAAAGCCTGGAGGGGCCGGTTACCCAAAATGAGATAAACGCGTTTAAGGCGCATATTGAAACGGCAGACGCCCCGCCCGGCAACGGTAATGTTTGGGTGTTTGGCAATGGAGGCAAAAGTATCGAGGCCTGCGGTTTAATGTATGAGGTATCGCACGATAGGGCTATCCTGAACCAGATGATCTATTATTGCGATGAGATGCTGTCGCGCCGCAACGATCTGTGGCCTGCAGAAAAGGGTGGACAGCGAATTGTGTGGACCGGAAAGGTTGAACCGGTGTGGCCATCATCGAATCCGGATGTAAAGCCTGCCGGTGCAGGAGTGGAGCAAGGCGATGAGATAGCACACATGTGCTACTGCGCAAAGCTGATATTGCAAAACCCGGACTTGTGGGATGTTAAAGTTGACATAGGTGACCCATATCATTTTGGCTATACATATAAGGCAAGGGCGCTGAAATACATCATCGAGGGTGACTATGTGGTTGATAACTGGATACTGCCGCATTTTATCCGCCGCAGCGAAAACAATCACTACTACTTTCCGGGCGAACCGAACACTTACAAAGCGAACGAGCCTGCACCCTGGAACCAGGCATGGATGCTGACCAACGCCCTGGTTCGGCTGGTGGAGTGCCATGTACTGCTTAAGGATGATAACAAGAGAGTGGCAGCTTATGATGCCATTATACAGCCAAATATCAACTGGTTTATCAGTAGTTTAAGGCCGGGCCGGTCGGCCAAGGGTACATTGGTTTATACCTGGGCCTATGCCTTGCCGCGGGGGATGGAAGATACCAACCATGCCGCTTACGATAGCGAAGGTTTGTGGATTGCCTATAACAGCGGCCGGTATAAACTTACTTTTAACGACCTCGTGCCGTTTGCCAATACCTATTGCGATGTAGTGATGGGCACGGTAACCGATGGGAAATTTGCTGGCAGGGTTGATGGCTCTACCGGAACAGGGCATGCAGGTGGCGATAATTTTGTGCGCGATGAATACCTGTACCTTGCCGAGTTTAGGCCCGATATGTTTGCGAATATGGCCAATGCCGAGATCAGCACCAATAAAGTTGCCGTATCGATGCCGATAACCGCCCGTTTATTGTGGGAAAAGGATAGGAGATATAAAAAGAACAAACAATGACGCTGGATGTTTCAGGGAACCGTTGCCAGGTATACTTAACGTGTAAAAACGGATGAGTTAATAGCTGATAAACCATAATGTTTCCGTGCTTTTAAACCTAACTTTGAAAAACCGGGCGGTTGTAAATAGCTTGTCCAAAACCATTTTATTACTAAATATGAATTTTTATAGATGGGATGCCAAACACAGCGGATTTACTGTGTTTTTGATTTTTATGATGATGAGCAGGGTAGATGCCCAGCAAAAAAACATTTACCATAAAGGCTGGATAGATTTTAATAAGAACGGGAAGATGGATGTTTTTGAAGATCCGTCGCAACCCATTGATACCCGTGTTGCCGACTTGCTGTCGCAGATGACGGTGGACGAGAAAACCTGCCAGACGGCCACGCTTTATGGGTATGGCCGCGTATTGAAGGACGAGATGCCTACCCCGGGATGGAAGAACGAGATATGGAAGGACGGCATTGCCAATATTGACGAGGAGTTGAACGGACTGGCTTATCACCACTCATCGGATACCAAATACTCGTACCCTTACAGCAGGCACGCCGAAGCCATTAATACCATACAAAAATGGTTTGTGGAAGAAACGCGGCTGGGCATACCTGTTGATTTTACGAATGAGGGCGTGCACGGCCTAAACCACGACAGGGCCACGCCATTACCTGCACCCATTGCCATTGGCAGCACCTGGAACAAGAGTTTAGTTTACGAAGGCGGCATGATCGTTGGTCGCGAGGCAAAAGCTTTGGGCTATACCAATATTTACGCGCCGATATTGGACCCCGCCCGCGATCAGCGCTGGGGGCGTGTAGTTGAAACCTACGGCGAGGATCCTTTTCTGATAGCCGAACTGGGTAAGCAAATGACCATTGGTATACAAGACCAAGGCGTTGCTGCAACGTTGAAACACTTTGCGGTTTATAGCGTACCCAAAGGAGGCCGCGATGGCAGCGCCCGCACCGACCCGCACGTAGCGCCGCGCGAAATGCAGCAGATATACCTGTACCCCTTCAGGCGGGTGATAGAAGAAGCACACCCGCTGGGTATAATGAGTAGTTATAATGATTGGGACGGCATTCCCGTAACAGGCAGTTATTATTTTTTGACAGAACTGCTAAGGCAAAAGTTTGGCTTTATGGGATATGTGGTGTCGGATAGTGAGGCGGTAGAGTTTATTTACTCTAAGTATCATGTAGCTACTGACCCGAAAGATGCAGTGCGCCAGGCGTTTGAGGCGGGGTTAAATGTGCGTACAAACTTTACCATGCCGGGTACCTTTATTAACCCGCTGCGCGAATTGGTAAAAGAAGGTAAGGTTTCGATGAAAACGCTTGACAGCCGTGTAGCAGATGTGCTGCGCGTTAAGTTTAAGTTGGGATTGTTTGACCAGCCCTATGTTGCCGACCCTAAAAAGGCCGACGAAATAGTTAACCCAAAAAACACGAAAGATTTTGTGTTGAACATGGCGCGCCAGTCGATAGTGCTGTTAAAGAACGACCATAACTTTTTGCCCCTGGATATTAAAAAGACCGCTAAGATTTTAGTGGCTGGTCCGCTGGCAACGGCAAACAGGTATTTGATAAGCCGCTACGGTCCCTCGAACATAGCCATGCCAACTGTTTTGGATGGAATTAAAACATATGTGGGTACTAAAGCCGAAGTAACTTATGCCAAAGGCTGCAACACGGTTGACGCCACCTGGCCCGAAAGCGAAATTATTAATACACCGCTAACGGCAGAGGAGCAGGCATCGATAAACGAGGCGGTGGAGCAGGCCAAAAAATCGGATGTAGTTATAGCGGTTTTGGGTGAAGATGAAGACCAGGTAGGCGAGGCCAAATCGCGTACGGGACTTGACCTTCCCGGAAGGCAGGAACAACTGCTGGAAGCCTTAAAAGCTACCGGGAAACCGGTGTTATTAGTGATGATAAACGGCCAGCCTTTAACCGTTAACTGGGCCAACCGGTATGTTGATGGTATTATAGAGGCCTGGTTCCCGAATAACGCGGGTGCGCAAGCCATTGCCGAAACAATTTTTGGAGATTACAACCCTGGCGGCAAGCTATCCATTACCTTCCCGAAAACAACGGGGCAGATCGAATTTAACTTTCCGTTCAAACCATCGTCGCAAGCCAACCAGCCGGCCGCCGGTCCAAACGGTTATGGCAAAACCAGCGTTAACGGTGCCTTATACCCTTTTGGGTTCGGGTTGAGCTATACTGCATTTTTGTACAGTAATTTGCTGGTTACACCCGATAGCCAGCACCGGCAAGGTGATGTGCAGGTGAGCGTGGATATAAAAAACACAGGCAAAGTTAAAGGCGATGAAGTGGTGCAGCTTTATTTAAAGGATATGCAAAGCAGCGTAGTAACTTATGATACCCAACTGCGGGGTTTTGAACGGATTACGCTGGAGCCTGGCCAAACCAAAACGGTTAAGTTTACCCTACACCCGGACGATCTTGCTTTGTTGGACAAGAATATGAACTGGACGGTAGAGCCCGGCACATTCGAGGTGAGGATAGGTAGCTCATCAGAAGATATCAGGATAAAAAAACAGTTCGCTATAGTTGAATAAAAAAATAAACAACATGAAGATCATATTCCCCGTATCAGCCAAGAGGCAAAGCATTATTTTATTGTTGATTTTAGGCTTATGTAAAACTGCTTTTGCAGGCGATATTAAAGTAAACTCGATAGATGCTTTGCAGCGAGCTATCAATAACGCCAAACCCGGTGATGTAATTGTTTTGGCGAATGGTAAATATACCGCAATACAGGATATTACTGTTGACAGGAAAGGTACACCGAAGCAACCCATTGTTATTTGCGCCGAAAGCAACGGCAATGCCGAAATAAGCGGTAACGGCGGGTTCGACCTGGTGAGCGGGGCTGCTTATGTGACTATAAAGGGGTTTAAATTTACCAACAAAGCAAAAAAAGACAAGACTGAAGGCGGCAGCCATTTTTGCCGATGGACGCAGAATATTTTTGAGAACAGCGGCGATGGCGAGGATCTGACCATTGCGGGGAGCGACCATGAGATAGACCACAATACCTTCCAGAATAAAAATGCGATGGGGCGTATGCTGGCTATCCGGGGAACCGGGAAACAAATAGCCGAGCGCTTAAGCATCCATCATAATTATTTTAAGAACTATACCGACCAGGGTGGTAAAAACGGCGCCGAGACACTGCAGTTTGGTTTGAGCGGGTTTAGCCTATCTACCAGTAACAGCGTGGTTGAATATAATTTATTTGAGCAGTGCGCAGGCGAGAATGAGTTAATATCGGTAAAAGCATCGGGCGTTACGTTACGATATAATACCGTTCGCGATTGCCTGGCGCAGTTTACTTTAAGGCATGGTAATAAATGCGCGGTTTACGGCAACTACTTTATCAATACACCCGGCTTACGCATATTTGGCGATGATCACATCATTGTGGGCAACTACTTTGAAAACTGCAAGCCTGCAATTACGATAGGTAACGGCGACGGCGAAGTAGCCGATGGTGCACAACTAACCGCACATGACAGGCCCGACAGGATATTGATAGCGAACAACACCTTAGTTAACAACCAGCAAAACTACGTGATGACACAACGTACCAACGGAATGGGCGCTACAGATGTGACATTTACAAATAACATTATACAGGGCGGTGGTTTGGCGGCTGCCATAACAGGCCCTTATCCCGGCGCGAAATGGCAAGGCAACATTTTATTTAATGTAAAAGATGCCGGGCAAATACCAACCGAAGGTTATACCATGGCCGACCCAAAACTAACAAAAGGTAAGAATGGTTATTTTGCTCCCGGCGTGGCGAAAGAAAAATGGTATTATCCGTTTGTAAAAGCTGATAGTAAGGGGCAGGTAACAGCCGGTACCGAAGCAACCCCGGTTTTAAAACCGGAGAATGTGGGATATACTGCCCTGAATTAAAAAGGTTGGTGCAATCTTATATAATTGGAGGGATCTATTAGGTTTCACGCAAAAAGAGTACATTTTCATGATATCCCTTCAATAATTAATACCTGAATTTTAGTTGATGTTTTTTAGCGTTGCCGGGGAATTGCTGGCACCTTATTATGCTGTATTGTCAATTTTTATAGCTGTAATTACAATTCCCGGTGTCAAAATAGCTGAATAATTAGCCAATAGTATTCATAATAGGCAAATCAAAAATAAGGTACTTGCATTAACCAATTATTCCTAAAAAACCAAAACTAAAATGATGATGAACAACCGTTGTGAGGCTACTCCGTTATTGACTTTCATTAATAAGTCCCTTTAAATTAATCCCATTATAATTAACTAAATCCTAATCTTAATTAGCGTTATGGTAAAACTATTTACTCAAAAAATTCCCAAGGCAGGGAGCTTGTTTTTACGGCTGCCCATGCTTAGTTTGTTATTGCTGTTCAGCATATCATCTGTGTTTGCACAAGGTACCGGTGTCAAAATAACGGGTACCGTTACTGATTTAAAAGGTGAGCAATTGATAGGTGTAAGTGTTAAGGTAAAAGGCTCACCCAATGGGGTAGCTACAGATGCTAACGGTAAATACACTTTAAGTGTACCCAATGAAAAGGCTATATTGGTATTTACTTATGTAGGTTATAAATCACTTGATGAGGTAGTGGGTAACCGAAAAGTAGTGAATGTTTCCCTGGCCGAAAACTCAAGCGTGTTAAATGAGGTAAACATTGTTAACATCGGCTATGGTCAGTCTGTTCAAAAGCGCGACTTAACCGGCTCTATTTCCACTGTTGGTGCTAAACAAATAGATGAGCGCCAGCCGGTAACACTTTTTGATGCTTTACAAGGGCAAGCCGCGGGTGTATTGGTAGCTAATGATAATGGTGATCCATCAGGGCAAGGTACCATAACTATTCGTGGTACAGGTACTTTAAACTCGGGTGCCGGGCCGCTGTATGTAATAGACGGCGTGATCAACACGGATGCTAATTTTCTTAATCCGCAGGATATCGCTTCTATCGAAATATTAAAAGATGCGGCTTCGGCGGCAATATATGGCTCGCGCGGTGGTAATGGCGTTATTTTAATTACTACTAAACGTGGGCAGGAAGGCAAATCCAAGGTTACCCTGAGTTACGGACATTTGTTTGGCCGTTTAGCACACAGTTTGCCAACTGTATCGGCTAATGATCTGCGTTACTACCGGAAAAATCGTGGGGATGGTAATAGCGGAATTAACCAGGATTCGGTAAACCATTACCTGAATGCTGATAATGATTACCAGGAACTATTGTTCAGAACAGCCAATAAAAATACTTACAATGTTGGCATAAGCGGTGGCCAAAAAGGATTAAGCTACTACACCGGCCTTGGTTATATTGATGATCAGTCTATCGTTCTAAATAGCTATATTAAACGTATACAAGCTACTATAAACATCGATTTTACATCATCCGATAAATTTAGAATAACCAACAACCTGGCTTTTGCTTATCAAACCGGCAATGATATACCTGTAGGTACTTCTATACAGCAAATTTTTGAGCGTAATCCATGGACGGCAATCTACCGCCCGGATGGTACCTTGGCAAGCTATGTAGAGTCAAAAAGAAACCCCGTTGCTTATGCATTATTGCAAACCAACACAGCAACAAGCTACCTGGCCCAATACAATACTGCAGCAACGTATTCTTTTACAAAGGAGCTTAAATTTACAACCAGTTTTAATGTTAAGCTTAATAACCCAACTACACAAACCTTTACTCCATCAATATTAACCAGTGGCGGTACTGGGGCAAGTGTAGGGGGCAGTACAGATACCAGGCAGTTTTCTTATCAATTACAGTCGTTTCTTAATTATGCCCATTTATTTGGGAAATTTAATCGTGTTACAGCCAGTTTAGGCTTTAGCCGTGAGCATTTCAGGAGTGATGGTTATACCATAGGCGATAATAATTACTTAAGCGAAAGTGTATTTACCTCTAACGTAGGTGTAATTGACCTTACAAAGACAGGGACAACCGCCACCGCCTTTGGTACTGAATCTGTTTTTGGCCGTATTGGTTACGATTACAAATCCAGGTACATTTTTACGAGTACAATACGTCGTGATGGCTCATCACGTTTTGGTGACACAAATAAATGGGGTGATTTTTATTCCGCCGGTTTTGCATGGCGTTTTACCGATGAACCCTTTATGGCGTGGACAAAGAAAGTACTTGAAGATGGTAAATTACGGTATAGTTTTGGCCAGTTAGGGAACGATCAGCTGTCAAGCAACTACCTTTATTCAACGCTTATCAATTTTGGAAACTCCAATGTAAATGGTTCGTATGCAGGCAACAGTACGTCGGCGCCATCAACCACATTGGGTAACCCGCTTATTAAATGGGAAACCATTACAACACATAACTTCGGCATTGATTTTAACTTCCTTAAGGGCCGTTTAACATTCACTCCTGAGTATTATATCAAAAAAACCAGCGGATTATTGTATTCAACCGCGTTACCCGAAGAAACCGGTTCTAATAATGTAACCGTAAACCTGGGCGATATCAAAAACCAGGGTTTAGAACTTACGTTACAGGGTACACCGGTAGCAACTAAAAACTTCAGCTGGAACATCAGTGCAAACGCATCGTTCCAAAAAGCGGGTTTAATTGTTGCGCTGGCAAATCATACACCTTACCTGGTGTCATCATACATTATACAAGAGGGGGGCAGAGTAGGCGATTTTTACCTGTACAACAACCTTGGTATCTATCAGTATGACGTGTCAAACTCATATGCTGCAAACGGCAACAGGTTAACTCCCGTTGGTGTATCTGCTGATGGAAAAACCGCGACAAGCTTTTTAGATAACGGTCAACCATATACAGGAGCTATACACCAGCTTTCGCGTAACGGCCTCACTTTAAAAGGCGGCAGCGTAATTTGGCAAGATGTAAATAATGACGGTGTTATTGATGCCAATGATAAGCAGATTATGGGTAACGGTATACCAACCAATTTTTATGGTTTAACTAACTATTTTACATACAAGCATTTTACGCTTAATGTAACCTTTAATGCGTCGTTTGGCAATAAGGTTTATAATGCTACAGCAAATTCGCAAAACGCCAACAGCTCAACTTATTCGCCGCCAACGGTAGATGCGATCTATAACTCGTGGCTGCGCCAGGGTGATGATGTCAGATATCCACTGTTTACCAATAAAGATACCTATGGTGATGTTAGCAGTGGTGTAAACAGCTTTTATTTACAAGATGGGTCTTTTATAAGGCTTGCCAACGTAAAGCTGACATATAATATCGACCAGAAATTCCTTTCAAAATTCAAAGCCAAAAGTTTATCGTTTTACTTATATGGCGACAATTTGGTTACCTGGACCAATTACAGCTGGTTCGATCCTGAGTTTAGTAGCTCAAACGCACTTACTCCGGGATACGACAATGGTAAATACCCTAAACGCCGCGAGGTGGGACTTGGCCTCAATTTAACCTTTTAATAATGAATTTGATCATTAATAATAATAACATGAAAAAATTAATAGGAATTACCGCTGTAGCATTAATTATTGCCATAGTGAGTAGTTGTAAAAAAGATATAACAGAATTACCGTTAAGCGCGGGCGATTTAAATAATTATTATAAAAGCTCAAAAGATATGACCGCGGCCATTGCGGGGATGTACACCTCATTTCAGGAAGAAATGACAGGTGTAGGTACAGGCAAAGATGCATCTGATGGTACCGAAGCTTATGGCGGCAGGTACCATTATTGGGGCGAGGGCAGGTCTGATAACTTTGACAGGAGCCAATACGTAAATTCAACTATGACCGAACTGGCTTTTAACAATTTAACCATTAACAACCCTGCTACAGACTGGGGAGGTTTATATCGTACTATTTACCGCGCTAATTTGAATATTAAATATTTTCCGCCAATAGCCAAATCAGACCCATTGGTTACACCTATTGTACTTAACAATGCATTGGCTCAATGTTATGCTATGCGCGCCGAATGTTACTTTTACATTGTTCGGCTTTGGGGCGATGCGCCGGTTTGGACAGAGCCTTATACTGATGTTACTCAACCATCGGCAAGGCCGCGGGTAGCAAAGGCTAAGATTATCGATTCGGTGATCATTCCCGACCTTGCAAATGCATATTC
Organism: Mucilaginibacter rivuli; assembly: GCF_019391655.1. Lineage (GTDB taxonomy): Bacteria > Bacteroidota > Bacteroidia > Sphingobacteriales > Sphingobacteriaceae > Mucilaginibacter > Mucilaginibacter rivuli. The sequence goes on from NZ_JAHXPQ010000002.1 coordinate 467,775, forward strand.
GCTTATCCAAAAAAACCAAACACCTATTGTTTGGAACATTAATGAGGGTGCTATTTGTGCTATGATGGCCGATGTATACATGTGGAGGGCGGGCCAGCCCGGTGGTGGTCAAACCGATTATCAAAATGCGATAACCTGGATACAAAGATTGTTTTTAGCCAAAGGACCTACAGGCGTAGCTTATGGCGGTACCACTGCTGCAAATCTGGAAACTCAGACCAATTGGAAAAACCTTTTTATAGCTCCTACAACTTCTATCGAGCCTATCTGGAGTATCCACTGGGATAATACGGTTAACGGATGTGCATGTATACCCATTACTACACAATTAAGCAATAACCCCGTTAAGGCAGATTCGGTGGTATATTTCACCTGGAAAAAAAATAACAAAGTTGATACCAGGTTTGCTAAAACTATTGATAGTACAGCTACAACCACCGCATCAACTCAGTTGGCACACATGGATAAAGTGCTGAAATATTTTAACACAAATAATAACGCTAACGGTATTTTGCCAACAGGTAGCACGGCGTTAAGCTTAAATGTTTACCTGGTGATGTACCGTTTGGGCGATGTTTATCTGTCGTTAGCTGAGGCGTATGCCCAAACCGGCGATCTGACGAACGCGTTAAAATACCTTAATTTTATTTATCTCCGGGCACGTATAACCGGTACCCCTGCTATACCGGCAACCCAATATACTACCACTGTTGCCATGGAGAACGCCATATTGCAGGAACGCCAATATGAACTATACGCCGAAGGTAAACGCTGGTTTGATCTGGTTAGAACGGGTAATGTTAAAAATGTGATGGATCCTGTAGTTGCAAGGCGTCAAAAAGCTTTCGGTACTGCTCAAACCGGCTTTCAGGACCTTAACAAAGTATTGTGGCCATTAAGTCAGGATGCGCTTAATTCCAATCCATTGTTAGTACAAAATCCGTGATATTAATAAAGAATAGCGACATGAAAAAAATAAAAAATATTTTAGCGGCTACAGTTATAATCATGACAGTTGCCATTATAGCCCCCGGTTGTTTAAAAATGCAACAAAACTTTAAAAGGAATACAACAGATACATTAGATGCGAATTTGAATATGACGGCCTGGGCCTATTTAAAATCGAGGGCTTATAACAATCATACCCCTAACGATACCCTTTTTCGCAGAATGTACGATGCTATAATTTACTCGGGTATTGATACCAACGAATACATTAAACCTAACCGCACGTTTATATTTTTAAACAACGGTGCCGTTTATACGCTGGATAAAACTACCAAAGTAGCGGCTACAAGCTGCGTTTGGGGTGCAGTATTTACTTCGGCGGGCAAGATTGCGAAAAGCTGGAAAGATTATCCGGCTGCCGACGTGAAGAATTATCTTCAGTACCTGATTCTGGATGGCGTTTATTCGCACTATAATTTACCAGTTAATGATGTGACTGCCAAAACATTGTTAGCGCCGGGGGCTTATAGCGCCAACCCGGTTAATTTTAATATTAGAACCCCGTTATTCATATCAAACCCGCAATCAATAATGTACATTAAGGTGCTCAATGCATCGCCAAGTAACACGTCCGATTATCCGATCCAGTTAAACCAGGCGTATAACGTAAACACAAGTGATCTGTTAGCAACCAATGGTGTTGTTGATGTAGTAACTACGTTTATATCTCCAAGTCTCAATTTATAGTATTCACACATAAAGCTAACAGGGTAAGCATATGCTTCCTTGTTAGCTTTTTTAGTTTAACAGAAGCAAAAGATCGGGTTAATGAGCACGAATAAATATTTAGTATTAGCTTTTTCATTGATAAGCGTAGCCGCTTTTGGACAAAACAGAAACTATGACCCTAACCTGAAACTTTGGTACAACAAACCTGCCGTTGCCTGGCAGGAAGCCTTACCCTTAGGCAATGGTACAACCGGTGCCATGGTTTTTGGCGGCGTTGTTAAAGAGCGATTCCAGTTAAACGACCATACCTTATGGTCGGGTTACCCGGTTGATGGTAACAATCCTAAAGGGCCTGAGTATTTGCCGCAGGTAAGGCAGGCTATATTTGACGGTGATTACACAAAAGGTGCCGCACTATGGAAAAAAGGCTTACAGGGTACCTATTCGGCAAGGTATTTACCTTTAGGCGATCTGTATCTGGATTTTAAATTAAAAGATACAATAGCGGCAGGCTATTATCGGGATCTTGATCTGAATAATGCTATCACAACAGTAAAATATAAAGCAGATGGGGTTAATTATACCCGCGAAAGTTTTATAAGTAACCCCGGCCATGTAATGGTAGTGAAAATAAGCGCTGACCGCCCAAACGCTATTAGCTTTAATGCTACACTTTCCAGTAAACTGCGGTTCAAAGTAACTACCGGGGGTAATAACGGGCTGGTGCTTAAAGGTAAAGCGCCAAAGTATGTAGCTAACCGCGAGTATGAGCCGCAACAGATAGTGTATGACGAGCCTGATGGCGAAGGCATGAATTTCCAGATCGACCTGAACATTGACAATGTTGGAGGTGCGGTAACTGCCGATAAAAACAGCCTGCAGGTAACCGGTGCCAGCCAGGTAACCTTATATTTAACTGAAGCGACAAGCTTTAATGGTTTTAACAGGTCGCCCGGCCTGCAGGGTAAAAATCCATCAATTGAAGCAGATGCCAATTTAAAAAACGCGATAAATTTAGGGTATGATAAACTTAAGCTTGGCCATGTAACCGATTATCAAAAACTATTTAAACGGGTTACTTTTAATTTAGGTGCAGATGCCGCGATGTTAAAACAGCCAACTGATGAGCGCTTGCGGAATTTTGGTATCAGTAATCCCGATAAGCAATTACAGGTATTATATTACCAGTACGGGCGGTATTTACTTATTGCAAGCTCAAGGCCTGGTACGCCCCCCGCAAACTTGCAGGGCATTTGGAACGATGCTGTACAACCACCATGGGGCAGCAATTATACCACAAACATTAACACTCAAATGAACTACTGGCTGGCAGAAAATACCAACTTACCCGAGTGCCACCAGCCGCTGTTTGATTTTATAAAACAGCTATCAGTTAATGGTGCAAAAACTGCCAAAGTAAACTATAATATAAATGAGGGTTGGGTGGAGCATCATAATTCGGACATATGGGCCAAAACCTCTACCGTAGGTAATTATGATGCTGACCCTAAAGCCAGTACCCGCTATTCGGCTTGGCCCATGGGCGGGGCTTGGCTTAGCACACATTTATTTGAGCATTACTTGTTTACCGGCGATAAAGCATTTTTGCGCCAAACCGGTTATCCCTTAATGAAGGGGGCTGCCCAATTTATGCTCAAATGGATGATAAAAGATCCTAAAACGGGCTATCTTATTACCAATCCCGGAGTATCGCCTGAAAACTCTGTTAAAATAAACGGTAAAGAATATGAAATAAGCATGGCCAGCACGATGGATGTGTCTATCATTCGCGAGCTGTTTAATAACTGTATTTCATCGGCACAGGTTTTAGGGATTGATAAAGGTTTTGCAGCTAAACTGCAAGATGCCGAGAGTAATCTGTATCCTTTACACATTGGCCAATACGGGCAGTTGCAGGAATGGTTCCAGGATTGGGACGACCCGAAGGATACGCACAGGCATATCTCACATCTATTCGGTTTGTATCCCGGTAAGTTTATCAGTGTTAACCAAACGCCTGATCTTGCGGCGGCGGCCAAGCAATCCATGCTGTTTCGGGGTGATGTAAGTACCGGCTGGTCCATGGCATGGAAGGTAAACTGGTGGGCACGCCTGCACGATGGTAACCATGCTTATAAAATATTAGCATCGGCATTTACTTTTATCGATCCCTCAAAAGATAAGGCACAAATGAGTGGGGGAGGTACTTATCCTAATTTGTTTGATGCGCACCCGCCATTCCAGATAGACGGCAACTTTGGGGGCTCGGCCGGGATGACCGAGATGCTGTTACAAAGCCATGCAGGTTCTTTAGAATTATTACCTGCTTTACCCGATGCCTGGCCCTCGGGCAACATCAGCGGTATAAAAGCCCGTGGTAATTTTACAGTAGCCATTAACTGGCATAACAGCAAACTAACAAAAGCAATCATAAGCTCAAATAACGGTGGTATTTGTCGTGTTGGCAGTATTGTGCCAATTAAAGTTTTAGAAGTAACTTCGAAACCTGCAAAGGGCTCTGCTAATAATAATTTAGCGAAGGCCGAACCTAAACCGATTTATATAAAAAAGGACGGAGTACAGTTAACGGACCTTTCTGTAAGCAAACAATACACTATTGAGTTTGCAACAATACGCGGAAAGAGTTACACTATAATGCCCCTGTAACCACTATTTATGAACCCTATGAAAGTGTTTTTTAAAGTTTGTTTTTTTGTTTCGTTACTCAGCTCATCAGCAATAACATATGCGCAGCAACTCAACTGGACCCTGGTTGAACCCGGTATTTGGAAAGCTGTAGCCGGCAAACCCGACGCTTTCGACTTGTTAAAAACTGCAGGTGCTGTGCCATACCATGCTGGTCTGCTTGAGATGGGCGATGTTGTTTTTCCGGTTGCAAAGGCAGATATCAGCGCGGCTATTGTTGACGGAAAAACTTACCTGCGTTTCCCTTTAGAAAAAAATGAACAGCTTTATGGCTTTGGCCTTAATTTTCAAACGGTGCATCAGCGTGGTAAAATATTAACCCTGCATGTAGATAATTATGCCGGTAAAGATGACGGGCATACCCATTGTCCCACGCCGTTTTACGTATCATCAAAAGGGTATGGGGTTTTTATTAACTCGGCCCGCTACATAAAAGTGTATGCCGGTACCTCCGTTCGTGTTGATAGTAAAGCAGCTCCGTTAATACAGGACCGTAATCTGGATAAAAACTGGACCTCGCACCCATATTCCGATGCGGTAGATATGCTTATACCTGCCGATGGTGCCGAGATATATATTTTTGGTGGCCCCACTACTATGGATGCTGTGCGCCGCTATAACCTGCTAAACGGGGGCGGGTGTTTGCCACCGCGTTGGGGCCTGGGCTTTACGCAGCGCATGCAACGCTTAACCGATGCCAACGGTGTTGCCGAAGAAGCAAAAGCGTTTGAAGATAAAGGCTATCCGCTCGACTTTATCGGTTTAGAACCCGGCTGGCAAAGCAAATCGTATCCCTGCACCTTTGAGTGGGATAAAACCCGCTTTCCCGACCCGAAAGGACTGGTGCAAAATATGTTGCATAAAGGTATTCGTATTAACTTATGGACAAATCCCTATGTATCTCCACAGGCACCTGTTTATCCTTTAATAAAATCGTATACAAGCTCTCACACAGTTTGGAACGGCGCTGTTGTAGATCTCAGTTTACCGGCAGCACGTAAAATATTTTTTGGCGAGTTAGAGAAAAACAAGGTCGATATTGGTATAAGCGGCTATAAAATGGATGAGGTAGACGGAGGCGATACTTATCTGTGGCCCGATGTTGCGATCTTCCCTTCCGGCCATAGTGCTGAACAATTAAGGCAAACTTATGGTTTAATGATGCAGCGCTATATTACGGAGCTTTATCACAACCGTAACCAGCGTACCTATGGTTTGGTACGGGCATCAAACGGTGGTGGCTCGGCTTTGCCTTATGTTATTTATAACGATTACTATAACCACCAGGATTTTATAACCGCATTAATAAACAGTGGCTTTTCCGGCGTTTTATGGACACCCGAGGTGCGTGCATCAAAAACCGCCGAGGAGTGGGTCCGAAGATTTCAATCAAACATATTTTCGCCCATGGCGATGATAAATGCCTGGTCAAGCGGCACCAAACCATGGACGTTTCCCGAAGTAGCTGATCAGGTAAAGCAGCTCGCCAACCTGCGTATGCAAATGATGCCTTACTGGTACAGCGAGTTTGCCAAATATCATTATCAAGGCATCCCCCCATTTAGAGCCATGAATTTAGAACCCGGTTTTCAGGGTGTTGAAGTGGCTAAAGAGCCCGGCAAAAAAAAGGTGGATCTGGAAGAGAATCCGTATGAGGATATAACCGCAAAAGAAGTTAAAGATCAATACATGGCAGGCGAAAATATTTTGGTAGCGCCCATGTTCACCGGGCAAACAACCCGGACGGTTATACTGCCTAAGGGAAAATGGTACGACTTTTATACCGGCAAACTGGCAGGCGATGGGCAGGTAATTACCGTTACTCCCGGATTGGATAAGATTCCTGTTTATGTAAAAGATGGTGGTATTATACCCATGATGCCTGCCATGCTGCATGCGCCTAAAGCGGGCGATAAGGTAGCTATTGAAGTACGTTATTACGGCGAAAAATCCGGCACTTATCGTTTATACGATGATGACGGCGAAACCTTTAATTACGAAAAAGGCCAGTACAGCTTTCGCGATATCAAAGTGCAACGATTAAACGGCAGTATTAAAGGCAGCATAAGCGATGCTGTAGCCGGTAAACCAAATACCATTGGTAAGGTAACCTTTAAAATGATGACGGAATAATACGAAGATAGAAGGATACTTGATGGTCAGGAATTACCCAAAAAACAGCCGCTCATTGGATAGATCGATTTTTGTATGATGAAAAGAAATATAATAGTAAGTTTTTTCATCCTTGCGGGGATATTAGGTACTAAACCGGTTTTTGCACAGGATAAAGGCGACGAAGATAAAACAATGGCCAACCAGGTAAAAAACCGAGATAAAATTGCGATTGATGATGCGGTAAATGGCTGGTGGAAAGCAAGTATGAAGACGCATGAGGCCCGCATAGCCTGGTGGCGCGATGCCCGCTTCGGCATGTTTATCCACTGGGGTATTTATTCGTTACCGGGTGGCGAATGGAAAGGCAAAAAAGTAGAGGGTTACGCCGAACACCTGATGCGTAAAGAAAAGATACCTCGCGCCGAATACCTGGAGCTTGCCCACCGGTTTAATCCGGTAATGTTTGATGCGGATACTTGGGTAAAAACCGCTAAAAAGGCAGGCATGCGTTACCTCATCATCACCGCCAAGCATCATGATGGGTTTGCCATGTACAATTCGCAGGTAACTGATTATAACATCGTAAAACAAACCGCCTGGAAACACGATCCAATGGCCGATCTTTCGGCCGCTTGTAAAAAATACGGGCTAAAGTTCGGGTTCTATTACTCACATGCATTTGACTGGGAGCACCCCGATGCACCGGGGAATGATTGGGATTACAAAAATCCGGGCGGCGACCTGAACCTGTTTGGTGGCCGCGATTGGTACGATCTGCATCCCGAGCTTTTACCCAAAGCCGTAAAATATGTTAATGAGAAAGCAATACCGCAGATAAGAGAATTACTCACCATGTACCACCCCGATATTTTATGGTTTGATACGCCGCAGAAATTGCCTTTATCCGAGAACATCAGGATACTGAAGGCCATTAGGGAAACTGACCCCAATGTAGTGGTAAACGGCAGGCTGGCCCGTGGTGCCAACAACCTCAACTTAGGCGATTATAAAAATACAGCCGACCGCCCCGCGGAGTTTTTCCCGGTAGAGGGTGATTGGGAGGCCATCCCAACTACCAACGAATCATACGGGTACTCTAAGTATGATAAAAGCCATAAGCCGGTTAGTTTTTTTATACAGCTGCTGGCAAAGTCGGCTTCGCGCGGAGGTAATTTATTGATGAACATTGGCCCTATGGGCAATGGTGAGTTTGCCCCCGAAGATGAGGGCATTTTGAAAGGTATAAGTGGCTGGATGGATAAGAATGCGTCAAGCATCTATCAAACAAATAAAACCCCGCTGCCCATTCAAAATTGGGGTGTATCTACCCGCAAAGGTAACCTGCTGTACCTGCATGTATTTAACTGGCCGCAAAACGGAAACCTGGTAGTTGCCGGCTTAAAAAGCAATATTACCAAAGCTTATTTTTTGGCCGACGCAACTAAAAAAGCTTTATCGGTTAAACGGATCGATCCGTTGGACGTTAACATTGCCATACCATCACAATCAACTGATGCGGCAGATGCCGTTATTGTATTAGAAACTAATGGTGACATAGCTACCGATGCTACCCGTTTGTTAGCAAGCACCATTACAAACCGCCTGCTTGCTTTTGATGCAGCGTTAACAGGCAAAGGTTTTGGCTTTGGCGATGGTAAAACAAATAAATATTACGTAGATGGCTGGAGCAAGAAAGACCAGTTGATGAAATGGGGTTTCCGCTTAATGGAGCCGGCCAGGTATCGTATAGTGTTAAAATATGTAGCTGATAACGTTGATGCCGGAACTTTTGAATTAAAAACAGACAATACGGTAAAGAGCGGCGAAGCTATGCCCACGGCAAAAGAAGAAGTAAAAACCATTGATCTGGGCGAGATAACACTACAGCCGGGCACACATACCATGCAGCTATTGCCAATAGAGATCACCAGGGCAAACCTGATGAAAGTTCTGGAAGTACAACTGATACCCGTAAATTGATTCAATGCTAATAATGCTTAATCAAAAGTAAATACCTGATAAAAAACAGCTGTTTATAATGGCGTTATTGCACTATCAATTACAAAACTAAATGAGAAAGATAACATCAGTTTTTATTGCTGTTCTATTATTTGCAGGTGCGGCATCGGCACAAAAAAAGCTTACCCGCGATGAGCGGATGAAATGGTGGCGCGAAGCCCGCTTTGGTATGTTTATTCACTGGGGGGATTATGCGCAGTGGGCAGGCATGTACAAAGGGCACCAGGTGGGGCATGGCGGCGAGTGGATAATGAACCGCGGCAAAATACCCGTAGCCGAATACCAGGCAGCGGCTAAAACATTCAACCCTGTTAAGTACGATCCGGACGCATGGGTGCGCATGGCTAAAGATGCAGGTATGAAGTATATTGTTATCACCGCCAAACACCATGATGGCTTTGCCATGTTTAAATCAAATGCCAGTAAATGGAACATTGCCGATGCTACTCCTTACGGCAAGGATGTATTAAAACCATTGGCTGTAGCATGTAAAAAATATGGGATCAAATTAGGGTTTTACTATTCGCACGCACAGGATTGGAACAATCCCGGTGGCGCAGTAGCGCGTAAAGTTGCAAGCGAGGGATGGGCAAATCCCGATTCGGCTAAAATTGATGCTTATACAAAAGAACATTCAGGCCATTGGGATCCGTATCAAACCACGGCAACTATGGGCGAATACATTGACCGTGTTGCCGTACCGCAGGTTAAAGAGTTATTAACCAACTATGGCGATGTTGCAGTATTATGGTGGGACACACCAACCGGCATGACCGATGAATATGCTGAAAAATTGAACGCTGTTTTAGCCTTGCAGCCAAATATCATTACAAATGATCGTTTAAAACGGCCCAATTATCCCGGTGACACCAAAACACCAGAGCAAAAAATACCAGGCCTGAGCGAGTTGGATGGTAAAGATTGGGAAACCTGTATGACCATGAATGGCACCTGGGGCTATAAAAGTTATGATAACAAATGGAAAACTCCGGAAACACTGATTCACAATTTGGTTGATATCGCATCAAAAGGAGGGAATTATTTATTAAATGTTGGTCCGGATGCTCTGGGCCAGTTCCCGCAAGGAAGCATTGACGATTTGAAAGCTATTGGCGTGTGGATGAAGGTAAACAGCGAAGCTATATATGCTACTACGGCCAGCCCGCTGCCTGCGTTGGCATGGGGCCGCTGCACAAAAAGGGTTGCCGATGGTAAAACAACCCTCTACCTTTCGGTATTTAACTGGCCTGCTGATGGCAAATTAGTAGTGCCTGGATTGAAAAATAAAGTACTAACTTCAAGTTTATTAGTAAACGGTACAATGTTGAAAACTGAAGAAGGCAAGGACGGCCTGGTGGTTAACCTCCCGGCAAATGCTCCTGATGCTGTTGCTTCGGTTATTAAATTAGAAGTTAAAGGCGAAGTGGCAAATGCCAATACCACCGCCGAGGGAAAAATGAAATCAGGATCAATAGACTAACATAACCATGAATTTTAAAACCTTTAATTTAATTCCGTGTGTTTTATTACTGAGTGTACTTACACTAAAAGCACAAGATGTTGCTACACCTGCACCAATTGATAATACATCGTTTATTTTAACCCCCAAAGCAGGCCCCCAGCCGCATATTAATGGCGCTAAAGTATTTGGTGTGCGTCCGGGGCGCCCAATAGTATATACAGTTGTGGCAACAGGTATAAAACCTGTAAAGTTTTCGGCGGATAACTTGCCAAAAGGCGTTAAGCTGGATGAAAACACCGGGATTTTATCCGGTTCTATCAGCAAAGCGGGTACATACACTATTGTTATGCACGCTAAAAACCAGGCTGGCACCGATAAGCGAAATTTTAAATTGGTGGTTGGCGAAGAGGTTTCCCTGACACCACCTATGGGCTGGAACAGTTGGAATATTTATGCTACCAAAGTAACCCAAGACTTGTTATTGGCCAATGCGAGGGCAATGGTTAGTTCGGGTTTAAAAGATCACGGCTGGAGCTATATGAACATTGATGATGTTTGGCAGGGCGATCGTGGCGGCCCTCTGCATGCCATACAGCCTAACACAGTAACATTTCCAGATATTAAAAAAGCCAGTGATGAGATACATGCTATGGGTTTGAAGATAGGTATTTATTCAACGCCATGGGTCGAATCATACGGGCACCACGTAGGTGGATCAGCAAACAACCCCGAAGGTACGTTTGAAGCAGTTAAAGAAAACGTTCCCCGCAATAAAAAAATGATGCCCTATGCTATCGGTAAGTACGATTTTACCGACCAGGATGTAAAACAATGGCTGGCCTGGAACATAGATTATTTAAAATATGATTGGAGCCCCAATGAATTGCCCGAAACCAAAAAGATGTTTGATGCATTGCATAACAGTGGCAGGGACATTATTCTAAGTCTGTCAAACAGTACGCCGTTCGCATCTATTGCCGAATTGTCTGCCGTTTCTAATGCATGGCGCACAGGCGGCGATATCAGGGACAATTGGAAGAGTTTAAAACCCCGGCTTTTTTCGCAGGATAAATGGGAGCCCTATGCAAAACCGGGCCATTGGAACGACCCGGATATGATGGTGGTAGGCGTAGTTGGCTGGGGTAAAAATTATCATCCAAGTTTATTAACTGCCGATGAGCAATATACCCACGTTAGCGCATGGTGCTTAATGTCGGTGCCGTTGTTGCTGGGTAATGATTTGACCAAGCTTGATGAGTTTACCATTAGTCTGCTAAGCAATGATGAGGTTTTAGCCCTTAACCAGGATCCGCTGGGTAAACAGGCAACAGTAATATCAAGGCAAGGCGAAGCCGGTGTGATGGCCAAAGGGCTCGAAGATGGTTCGATAGCAGTGGGTTTGTTTAATCCCGGCGATACCGGTAAACAAGAGGTGGTACTAAACTGGGCCGATCTGAAAATACAAGGTAAATATATAGTGCGCGATCTGTGGCGCCAAAAAGACCTGGGCACTTTTGAGGGTAATTTTAAAGCCGATGTTAACCAGCATGGCGTAGTATTAATAAGTCTGCGCAAAGCAAAATAAAGCAATAGCATTTAACATAGTAGCACTGCGGTTATTCGCGGTGCTTTTTTATTTATGCTAACTGATAAAAGCGGGCTGTTAATAGTTACGTTATTTTATTAAATTGAAGTAATTTAGTATCGGGCAATTGCCGCTAAATAAACCAAGACGCTGAATTTTTTTGAAAAAAGCATTAATTATATGGTTTGCTGTACACCTGTTTCTTTTGCAGGTGTTACATCTGCATGCCCAAAGCAGCCTGGTTTTTAAAAGCATAAATGTAGATAATGGCTTGCCACAAAACACGGTGCTTTCTGTTTTACAGGATAAAAGGGGCTATTTATGGGTGAGTACTTTTGATGGCCTCAGCAGGTTTAACGGTCTGGAGTTTAAAGTGTTTAAAAACCAGGTTAACAATAATAAAAGCATTAGCAGTAACAAGATAAGTAAATTATTTCTGGACAATGCAGGCAATTTATGGGTTGGGGCTACCGATTGTTTAAACCTTTTTGATTCGGATACAGAAACATTCAGGCACTTCAGCCTTTCTGCCAATGGCAGCAGCAATGGTATTTTGAGTATGGCCCAGGATAAGAATAATGTGCTTTGGGTTGGAACCAATAATGGATTATACTATCTGAAAAAGAAAAGTGGAACGAATGACTACGCCGTTGTAAAATCAAACATATATCCCCTGGATAAAATTACCTGCCTGTATATTGATGATAAGCAAAACATGTGGATGGGGGCTGGGCAGGCACTAAAAATTTACGATCTTAATAAAAAAGCACTGGTGCCGCTACCGGTACCTATGCAGGCGTATAAAAACGTTTATAGTAGCATTGTTAGGAGCATTATTCAGGATGGTCATAAAAATTATTGGATAGGTACCGAAACAGAAGGCTTGTTTTATTATTGCAAAGCCAACAATACCTGTTATAATTACACGCAGGCTACCGGCTTATTGAGTAATACGGTAAGAGCTGTTTATGAGTGTCAAAACAACGAAATTTGGACAGGTACAAAAAAGGGGCTCAATATTATCAACACCAAAACCAGGCAGATAAGCCAGTTTGTTAATGATACCTTCGATCCTAATTCTATTAGTCAAAACTCCATCCGCTGTATATTTAAAGATCATGGGAGTAATGTGTGGATAGGCACATTTAACGGCGGCCTTAATTGCGTATACAGCCAGTATGATAATTTTCATTCGCTGGGCTTAAAGTCGGGTAAAAGCAATAGCCTGTCATACAGCGTTGTTAATGCTGTTGAAAAGGATACCCGTGGAGGCTTTTGGATTGGAACAGATGATGGCGGCCTTAACCATGTGGATAGTAATTTGCAACATAACCATATCTACTATCAATATAATGGTCCCAGTCGTGAGTTATTGGGTAACAGTATAAAAGCCATAGCAGCACATCCCGATACCAATAAGCTTTGGATAGCCACGGGCAGCGGTGGCCTAAGCATATTTAATAAAAGCACAGGTACATTTACCAACACCAACATCTTAAAAAAGCCTTCCGAAGCCGGTTTTATTCAAAACTATGCACTGTTAAATGACGGCAACGGACTTTGGATAGGTACAAACTTTAACGGTTTATACTATCTGCCGTTTAACGGTTCGCTTCAGCATATAAATGCAATAAGCAGCAACATCAATACCTTGTTGAGAGATGGTGATTATTTATGGGTGGGCTTAACAAATAAAGGAGTAGTAAGGCTAACCATTTCAAACCAGCAGGTTAGCAGTTACCAACATAACCCTCAAAACCTTTATAGCTTACATCATAACACTGTTAACTACATTTATAAAGACCACAAAGGCCGGTTATGGGTGTGTACTGATGGTGGCGGTTTAGCGTATTTTGATACTAAGGCAAATAAGTTTTATGCTATTAACGAGGGCTTTGGTATAGGCAGCAATACCACACATGGTGTACTCGAGGATAAGCTTGGCCGTTTATGGGTAAGCACCAATAAAGGATTATCATCCATAGCTTTTAAAAAGTTTAAACCGCCATTTAATAAAGCCGACCTGGCAATTGAAAATTATACCATTGCCGATGGCTTACAAGGCAATCAGTTTGTACGCGGCGCCGTAACCGAGGGTAGTAATGGTAACATGGCTTTTGCCGGCATTAATGGGATAACAGCGTTTAACCCTGTTAAAATTAAAATAAACAGCGTTAAACCTGATGTGGTTTTTACCGATTTTTCGATATTCAACAGATCTGTGCCTTTTGATGAGCAAGGCTCACCGTTGCAAAAACCAATTGACGAAACTGAAGAAATTACCCTTAGCTACAGCCAGGCTTTTTTCAGTATTAAATTTGCAGCCTTAAACTATATTAACCCCGAAAAGAACCAGTTCGCATTTAAACTCGATGGCTTTTCGGATAACGAGTGGCATTATGTAGGTAACCAACGGATAGCCACATATACTAACCTGGATCCGGGTACTTATTATTTTAAGATAAAAGCTGCCAATAACGATGGTGTATGGAACCCTAACGCCCGTGTGTTAAAAATAACTGTACTGCCGCCATGGTACAAAACCTGGTATGCTTTTGCGGGCTACCTGGCAATCATCATCTTTTTACTTTACCTGTTCAATGTATATTCAATAAAAACGGAGCGCTTAAAAAACGAACTGAAGTACGAATCGCTTAGCCATAGTAAAGACCAGGAACTTGCCCAAAAGCAGTTAAGCTTTTTTGTGAATATATCGCACGAAATTAAAACACCTTTAACCATGATAATGGCACCGCTTGAGCGGATGATAGCCATGAATGTTGGCAATAACAAGGTACTTAACCAATTGATGCTGATGCAACGGAATGGCGAACGGCTCATCAGATTGATCAACCAATTGCTGGATAAGAAGAAATTAGAAACGGGCCACATGCAACTGCAGGCTGCCGAAGGCGATATAGTTGGCTTTGTTAAAGAAATTGCGCTGGCTTTTGATGGCCTTGCTAAACTTAAAAATATCAGCCTTAGGTTTACTGCCAAACAACAACCGGTTAATATGTGGTTTGATAGGGATAAGCTTGAAAAAGTGTTGTATAACCTGGTATCAAACGCGATAAAATTTACTCCCGATTACGGTAAGATAATTTTATCTGTAGCGATAGCCGATAAACAGGTAATAATAACTGTTGAAGATAATGGATGCGGTGTACCGGCCCAAAATATCGATAAGATATTTACCCAGTTTTATCACTATGATAACCATATTAAAATAGAAGGTACCGGCCTTGGGCTTGCTTTCTCGAAAGAGCTGGTAGACCTGCATCATGGCGAATTAAGCGTTGAAAGCCGTACAGAAACACCATCAAAAGCAGGGTACACATGCTTTACTATAAAATTGCCGCTGGGTAAAGAGCACTTAAAAGGAGGTGAAATAGCCGGTGATTTTAAAGACAGCGAAGATATTTTAAGCTATCAAACAGAGCACTCGGTAAAAGCGCAGTTGCAACAAAAAAAGGCTGATATCTTAAAAAAAGAACGTCGTGATAGTTTTTCCATGCTTATTGTGGAAGATAATGAAGATGTGCTCAATTTTATAAAAGAAGGTTTTGCTGATGAATTTGAGGTTTATAGCGCTGTTAACGGTTCGGATGGCTGGGTGCTTGCAAAAGAGATCAGCCCGGATATTATTATTAGCGATGTGATGATGCCGGGCCTTAACGGGATAGAATTGTGCAGCAAATTAAAATCGGATATTGATACCAGCCATATCCCTGTAATACTGCTTACTGCCCGCACGCAGCTAATATTTAAAATGGAGGGCCTTGAAACCGGCGCGGATGACTACATTACCAAGCCATTTAATTTTAATATGATTGACGCCCGCGTTTGGAACCTGATAGAAAACAGGCAAAAGCTACGGGAACGCTATCAAAAAGAAATTAAGCTGGAGCCGCAAAACATTGCGATCAGTAATTTGGATGAGGCGTTTTTAACGAAGGTACTTTCATACATTGAGCAACATGTAACCGATCCGGACTTGAGCGTAGAGCAACTAAGCCAGCAGGTAGCCATGAGCAAAAGCTCATTCTATAAAAAAATAAAATCGCTTACTAACCAAACCGGTGTTGAGTTTATACGCAGTGTTCGTATAAAAAGAGCAGCACAATTATTAGCGCAAGGGCAGTTAACCATAAACGAGGTTGCCTATATGGTGGGTTTTATGGATGTAGATTATTTTAGAAAGTGCTTTAAAGAGCAATTTAAATATACGCCTAAGGAGCATCCGGTATCAAAAACCAACGAAGTATAAAAGTATTGTTTAAATACTGATTATCAATTTTTTGCGTTATTATAAACACATTTATCTCAACTTTTAGGCATTTAAAAAACACATTTATCGGGTAATTATTACGTAAACCACATGGTTTTGCAGGGCAGGTTGCGCGCTATCTTTGGTTTAAGATATCCTATATATCTTTTTAATAAACCAATTGCCCCAAGGGCGTAACCATTATGAAACCACAACTACTCAAAGTCTCAAAAGGACCTGCGCAATCTTTTAGCATGCGCCAGGATTTGGTTCCTCATTTTAACAACAAATGGCACTATCATGCCGAGGTAGAATTAATACATTTTAAGAAAGGCGAAGGGACGCAATTTATAGGCGACAGTATTAAACAATTTAAACACGGCGATATCATACTTATAGGTACGCAATTGCCGCACTACTGGCGTTTTGATGAGTCGTATTTTAAAGAAGATCCTAAACATAGTGCCGATGTTAGAGTAACCCACTTTAGCGAAAACTTTTGGGGGGATCAATTTTTGCAGCTTCCCGAAAATAAGATGTTGAAAAGCGTGCTTGACAAAGCAAAGCGCGGTATTATGGTAAACGGTAAAACAAAAGCTGTTGTTGCCGGCATTATGGAGCGAATGTTGCAAGCCGAAGGTGTTGAAAGAATAATTTTATTAATGGAGGCTTTAAATGTAATTGCTAACTGCAATAAAGTAACGCTTTTATCATCCATTGGCTTTAGTCATAATGCAAGTACATCTGCAGATAATGATCGCATTAACGCTATTTACGAATACTCAATAGCTAACTTCAGGAACAAGATACACCTGGAAGAAATTGCCGCGATAGCTTACGTTAGCCCAAACTCGTTTTGCAGGTACTTTAAATCGCATACACAAAAAACTTACTCCCAATTTTTGATAGAACTTAAGGTAGGGCATGCCTGCAAACTCCTCATCGAAAATAAAGTGATCATAAAACAGTTGTGTTATGAAAGCGGGTTTAATAATTTTGCCAGCTTCCATAAATTTTTTAAACAGATAACCGGTAAAAGCCCGCTTTGTTACCAGCGTGAGTTTATGCGGCAGTCGGCTTAATTATAAGCTACTCAATACACATACAAAAAGCCCGGTAGTTATTCTACCGGGCTTTGTTTTAATTCAAATGATCATCTTATAGCTGCTTTTTTGATAAAGTTTACTGTGGCGATAAATGCCTTGCTTTAAACTGTGCCATATATAGCGATGTTAGCACCAGCCCGTTTTTGTTCTGTCCCTCCCAATAGCCATCCTCACGATCTTTAAAATGTCCCGCATCGCGGCCGCCGTGTAAGCCAATGCAGTAGTTTTCGCCACTTACCCATGGCTTTTGTACTACGGCTTTTGCGGCGGTGCAGTTCCATAATATTTGAGTTACGCCGCTCCACCCATGGCCGCTACCCATGTTACCGCGGTCTTGTATATCAATGTCTCCATCGCTAACAATATTGTCATATAATGTGCCTGTTGCCCAGCGGTGATGCGGCCCGGCATCTGCATGGGTGTTTTTGGCGGTACTGTTATAAAAAACATTTGGCCCGCAAACCTTTGCGCCGGTTACGTAATCGTGCCTGCCATCTTCGGCCTGGCAATTTAAAAACAGGTTTAACTGGCCGGTATTATTAAAAGAGTAGCGCCTGCCCCCCGTAATTACCGATTTTGCATCCGTGCATTTACAATCTGTAACGGTAATGTTCCTTGATCCGCCATCGGTGCTTACACACGCGTAACCAAAATATCGCGATGCTACGTTGCGTACCCATCCGTTCTCGGTATTCTTTATTCCAATAGCTATCCAACCATGGTTTTCATCGGTGTCATTGGCATAGTCAGATTCGAATCTGATATTCTCAATACCAACTTCGCTTATACGGCCGGCAAATGTGTACTTGTAAATAGCACCGCCACCGTATTTGGTTTCCATCTGCATAACTATGGGGTTATCAATGTAAATTTTGTTGCCTTCAATTTTTGTGATCACGCGTTCATAGTGCATGTCATATTCGCCCGATTGCCATTGTTTGGTGCCTGGCCGAGCCACTATCTGATCCATTTTAAGGTCGTGTATCCAATTCTCAGGACTGGGCCTGTAAACAATAATACGGTCACCAACAGCATAACCTGCTGCCGACGCTACATTGAACGATTTGGTGCCAACAGGCACAAAACCATCTGTAATTTTTACCCGTGTTCCTGCAGTTTCTTTAACGGTACCTTTGCCGCCAATGTTTAATAACGTGCGCTGCCCTGTTCCCGAGGCAATAAGAGTGGTGCCTGTTTTAGCCTCCTGGCCTTCGCCGCGTAATACTATGCCGCTTGTGCTTATGCGCAGGCTGTCAGCTACTTTATAAACCCCTTTTTTTAGTAAGATGGCGCCACGATAACCATTCGCATCAGGTGTAAGTTTAGCTACTTCGTTAATAGCATCCTGTATAAGTTGTTGCCCGTTGCCATCTGCCGGGGCATTAACCGTTTTAACTATCGGGACATCAGGAATTGCTTTATCACCTTCGCGATACCCTACGCGACTAAAATCGGGCAAGGTGTTGCCCTGCTCATCGGGGTGATAGGTGAGGGAACCATCGGTATTTAAAGTAACTAATTTGGATTGCCACTCACCTTTATAAGCCTTAAAAGATACTACTGTTAAAGATATTGCTGCAAGGATAAATGTTGTAATGAAAAATTTGTGCCTCATGTTTATATGCTATTGGTGCACTAAATTGATGGATAATACTGCTTAAATCATTATATCATATTGGCGTGTTGTTCAACTAAAATAACCCTATCAAAAATGTTACCGGATATTTTATCCTGTTGTTTGCATGGTAATAACAATGCATAGGATGTAAATATTGAATAATAATACAAGGCTTAGGCAAGTAATTTTACACAATAACTAAACTATGCCATGTGTAAACTAAACAGGTTGTTGCTTTGTGTTTTATTACCATTATTTTTTAATTGCTCATTAAGTGCACAGTTATTAAAAGATGCCCTACAGCCTGCAGTAAAAAATGCAGGATTTAAAATGGAAGGGTATATACTTTGGTGCCCATCGGTAATTAAAGTAGGTAATACGTACCATATGTTTGCATCACGATGGCCCGAAAAATATGGTTTGGCCGGTTGGACTACCTACTCTGAAGTAGTGCGCGCTACGTCCGACAACTTATATGGTCCATACACTTTCCGGGAAGTGGTGCTGCAAAAACGCGAAGGCATGTGGGATAAGGAACGCTGCCACAATCCTAAAATAGTAGAGGCCGGAGATAAGTATGTGCTCTATTATATTTCGACGGCTAATAAAACAGGTTACGCCTGGGCAAATGCCATAACAGGCCCCTGGAACCGTATGGATATCGAGGCAATACCTTGTTCAAACCCTGCACCGCTGGTAAAAAGCGATGGTAGTATATATGTTTTTGGCCGCAAGGTTATTAATGATGTTAGGGCTGCTTTGGTTTATACAGCACCTGCCTTTAATGCAAAGTACACATTGCAGGGCGATGGTTTGAACATATTGCCCGATAACAATGAGCTTGAAGATCCTACAATTTGGTGGGCATCAAACCAATACAATGTTTTATTGAGTGATTTTAAGGGTAAGTTAACCGGCAACTCAAAAAGTGGTGCGCAATATTACTCTAAAGACGGGCTAACTTATAAACCGGTATCAAAAGATGCAGTGTACACCAAAACTGTAACTTACGATGATGGAAGTACCCAAACTTTTAGCCGCCGCGAACGCCCATTTGTTTACCCTAATGAGAAAGGTGAAATTACCGCCTTATTTACTGCCTGTTTAACCCCCGAAGGCCAATCGTGGATAGTAGTAAACCCTGTGAAAAAGTATATACCCCCACATTTTTAACTACAGGTTTTTAGTTGCACGTAAACGTGTTGCTATGAGTTTTAAATAATATTTATGCAATTAAATTGCATAAATACAAGTCTGTTATACAGCTATTTACAATAGCTTTTGTTTAAAAAGTAGCACATGTCAATAAAACAATTGTTAACAATTTGGTAACGTTGTATAATAATATTGTTACATTGCATCACCAATTATAAACCGGTTATGGCGCAAGCAAACCACGAAATCGACTATCTTGTTAACGAGATTGCCGTAAATAATAGTGAACAGGCATATAAACGCTTGTTTACATTATTATTTGCGCGGTTAAATCGATTTGCCTATTCAATACTTAAATGTAATGAACTTGCCGAAGAAGTTGCCAGCGATGTAATGATAACTATTTGGCGTAACCGTGGTAACCTGTTAAGTATCCAAAATATAACAGTGTATGCATTTGTTGTTGCAAAAAACAAATCACTCAATATGTTAAAGCAAAATAACCAGGCAAAGTTAATATCTATTGATGATATTGAGTTTGATGTTAGTTTTGACAACCTTACCCCCGAGCAGATATTAATAAACGGCGAGCTGAAAAAGAAAATAGAAGGTGCTGTGCAATCATTACCACCAAAATGTAAAAGCGTTTTTAAGCTGATAAAAGAAGATGGTTTAAGCTACAAAGAAGTGGCAGAGATATTGAATATATCGATAAAAACTGTTGATGCTCAAATGGTTACAGCCACAAGGAAGATTTGTCTGATCGTAAGGGCGGAGTATAACCTCATCTGATATATTCCCCGCTAAAATAAATATTTTCATTTCGTATAGGGAATTTCCCCGGCAGCATTGTCCTACACATAATTATAAGCCAATAATCTCTCTATTTTATTATGTACGAAGACAGAATTTTGCAATTACTGGCCCGTAAAATGGCCGGTGAAGCATCTGGGGATGAGCTAAAAGAGCTAAACTCTTTATTAGAGCAGTATCCGGACAATCTGTACTATGAGGAAATTTTAAAGCAATTGTGGGATCAAAAGCCCGCGGATAGTATTGATGTTGATGAGGCTTTTAACAGGCATAAAGATCAGTATAGTTCGGATTTTGAACTGACAGTTCGGTCATCGCAAAAGTTGCGGTTTTTCACTATTCAAAGGATGTTAGTTGCTGCAACAATACTTTTAATAGCAGCTGCAGCTTTTTATTTTTATCAGTCACAAAACCTATCACAACAAGGATCACTCTTTACCGAAATTACAACTACCAAAGGTATCCGCAAGAAATTCAGCCTGCCCGATGGTACACAAGTTTGGCTAAACGGAAATAGCAAGATCACTTTTGATAACAATATGAATACCAGCCCAACCAGGCTGGTGAAATTAATTGGGGAGGCCTATTTTGATGTTACTAAAAACAAGCGTAGGCCATTTATTATTCACACCGATAAGTTTTCGATTAGGGTTTTGGGCACCGCCTTTAACGTAAAAGCATACCCTGGCGATAAAAAAACCGAAGCGACATTAATACGGGGCATGATAGAACTCACTATAAACGACAGTTTACAGGAGAAATTTATTTTGAGGCCCAACGAAAAATTTGCCATGGCATATTCTAAGCCGCAAATTACTACTGCTGCCGATGCCGAGATATTACCTGTAGCACAACATCGAAAATTGGTTATTGAAGATATTAAGCCAGTTGAGATTGCCAGCAAGCAATATATTGAAGAAACATCTTGGGTCGATAATAAATTGGTTTTTAAAAATGAATCGATGGAAGAGCTTATCCCCGAACTGGAGCGCTGGTATAATGTAAAGATCGAGATCAATAATGACCGGGTTAAAAAGTACCACTTTACAGGTGTGTTTCAAAACGAAACCCTTGTACAGGCTTTAACATACATGCAAATAATCAGACCATTTACATTTAAAATAGATAAATATGACGTGAAAATCAACTAATCCTAAAAATAAGATTAAGTAAGCGGAAGGTGCTCGAACACCCCCCGCCGAAATCTGTAATCTTTTGGCTCGGGTATAATACCCTCTTATTAACAGATTGTTTAATTAATTAAACCTTTAAATCTATGAAAAAAAATCAACTTCATAGTAATGGCTCTCTATTTTACCCCTACAAAAAATATTTTCTAATGCTCAAATGTGTTTTTATTTTGACTTTTTTGTTTTGCCTTAGAGTGTCGGCAAATACATATTCACAAAATGTGAGTATGGATATCAAAAACGTTGATCTTAAGAAAGCGCTTTCTGTACTTGAAAGGAAGAGCGATATCCGCATTCTATACAGCGAAGAAGTGTTGCCTACCGATAAGCAGATCACACTGAAGGTAACTAACACGCCCTATTTAAATGTACTTCAAAACTTTCTGTTAAATACCAACTTAACATACAGGGTTTTAGAAAACGGGCTTGTTATTATTGCCCCGATTGGCACCGATATTAAAAACACCGAAATTAAAGGTAAGGTTATTGACGATAAAGGCGAGCCTTTACCGGGTGTTATAGTAAAAGTGAAAGGTGCACAAACCGGAACGTCTACCGATGTTTATGGTAACTACACACTAAATTTACCCGATGCCAACGTAACCCTTGTTTTTACATACCTGGGTTTTGCACCACAGGAAGTTGCCGTAAATGGCAAAGCTGTAGTAAACGTTACCCTGTTGCCAAACTCAAAATCGCTTAACGAAGTAGTTGTTGTTGGGTATGGTACACAAAGGAGAGGAGATGTATCGGGTGCTATAGCTTCGGTTAACATGGAGAAGCTTAAAGAAGTACCGGCTACCAATTTAACCAACGCTTTACAAGGCCAGGTTGCAGGTTTGGTAGCAACGCCAAGCTCATTCAGGCCAGGTTCTGGTGCTGCGGTTCGTATCAGGGGTAACCGGTCATTAACAGCCGATAACAACCCCTTATATGTAGTTGATGGTATTCCTATCACTTACAGTATTGATGATATTAACCCATTAGATATTGAGTCTATCGACGTATTGAAAGATGCATCAGCCACAGCCGTATATGGCTCGCGTGGTGCTAATGGTGTTATCCAGATCACTACTAAAAGAGGAAAATCAGGTAAGTTGAGTATTGATTACAGCGGAAGCACTTCATTTGATAATATACTTAGAAAACTCAGTATATATAATGGTGCCGAGTTTGCCCAGTTCAGGCGCGATGCATTTATCGGTTCGGGTGTGTACAACAACGGTGTAGCTGCAAATAAATTTTACTACCCCGATCCGCTGGCTGATTATTTACTTTTTAATGGCGACCCAAGCCTTTGGCAATCGGTTTTACAGGGTTATACCTTTACACAATATGATCCGGCCAACAAAATATTTGTAGCACAAACCAGGCCCACAACCCCCGAGGAGCAAGCTGTTATGGCAAAACTGGGATACCCTGTTTTAACAAATGTTGCTATATACGACCCTTCAAAAATACCTACCTACGATTGGCAAAGCCAGGCTTTACGTACAGGTGTTACACAAAGCCATAACCTGTCGTTATCAGGTGGTTCAGAAAAATTCAGGAGTACATTGTCTGCCGGGTTTTTTAATCAAAAGGGTATTGAGTACGGGCAGGATTATACCCGTTATTCGTTCAGCACAAATAATAACTTTAAGCCAAATGAAATTATTGATATTGGTGCAAACATTAACTACAATAACGCCGTGCAAAATGTTGGCCCTGACGAATACGCAGGAGCAAGCGGACAGTTCCCGTTATCGCAGCCGTACGATGCAAACGGAAACTTTATATTATTCCCGGGTAATGATGGCAATGTTGTTAATCCTCTTAACGATCGGAATGCTGTATTGAATGAAATAAAAACGAATCGTTTATTAGCTAACATATATGCACAAGTTAATGTTTTAAAAGGCTTGAATTACAGGATCGCCTTTGGCGCGGATATGAACGACACGCGGCAGGGAACCTTTAATGGCGCTATTTCAAGTGCGAGTTCGGGAAATCCGGCAAGTGCTACTTATCAAACAACTTACGGCTTTGTTTGGACATTGCAAAATCAATTAAGCTACACAAAAACTATAAAAAAGCATACCATTAGTGCTACAGCAGTTCAGGAATTGCAAAAGGATAGGGTAGAGGTAGCTAAAGTTGGTGCCAACAATTTATCTTATGAAAGCCAAAAATGGTATTCTTTAGCAAACAATACCCTAGGTACTATCAACTCTTTGGCATTACCAACAGGTGTACTTCCATTTTCACAACGCCAGTTAGTTGGATATTTAGGCAGGTTAAGCTATTCTTATGATAGCAGGTACGTTGTAACGTTAGGTTACCGTTTGGATCAATCGTCGGTTTTTGCCGAAGATAAGGCAGGCCAGGCGTTCCCTTCCGTTTCTGTAGCATGGAAAATAGACCAGGAACCATTTATGAAAAACCTGAGTTTTATTGATGAATTGAAACTGCGTGGTGGCATAGGTTCGGTAGGCCAATCCGGCATTCCACCATATTTAACACGCGGTCCGTTAAACTCAACCCCAACTCAGTATAATTTTGGTGCCAATCCTGCACCGGGTTATGCACCCCAAAACTTACCATTGCCTGATTTAAGCTGGGAAAAAACAACCACAAAAAATATAGCTTTGGATTATAGCTTTTTAAAAGGGAGGATTGCAGGTTCAATTGATGTTTATCAATCCAACTCAAACGAGATCCAAAAAGCAGCCATTCCTTCGGCATCAGGCTACAGCAGTTACTACGTTAACCTTGGCGAAGTACAAAATAAGGGTATCGAAATATCTGTTAACACGGTTAACATAACCAAGCCTAAGGGTTTTAAATGGACTACCAGTATTACCTTTTCTGCAAATAAAGAACAGATCACTTATTTAACCGCCAATGGTGTTGATGATATTGGTAACCAATGGTTTTTAGGTCAGCCGGTTAAAAACTATAATGATTACCAGGGCCATGGTATTTTTCAATATAGCGATACCCAACCGGGTGGTATATTGTATGATTACTTTTGGAAAAAAACCAGTAATAAAACCGACCCTAATTTTCAGCCCGGACGTATCCGTGTTGATGATATAAATGGTGATACGGTTATTACATCGGCCGATAAGGTTAACCTGGGCTCTCCAAATCCTAAATGGACCGCGGGTATCAGTAATACAATATCTTACAAAGGGTTTGATCTATCTACATTCATATATATCAGCCAGGGTTCGTTGTTGCGCGATATCAGACCAGGATTGGTTGGCCGTTATGAATCTGTAAAAGTAAATTACTGGACACCAACCAACCCATCTAATGATTACCAGCAGCCCAATACTTTAAGCGATATACCGCTTTACTGGCAGGCTATAAGCTTTAGGGACGGATCGTTTGTAAAAGTAAAAAGCATACAGTTAACATACCACGTTCCGGCTGCTTTATTAAAGAGGTTTAGCATCAGTAACCTGAGCTTGTCTGTTAATGCCGTTAACCCGTTCTTGTTTAGTAAATATGACAGGTACGATCCGGAAACTGTTCCTTACACATCAACTTATCCGTCAAGCAGTACTGCCAACCCGGCACCTACTTCTTACAGCTATAGGAGTATCGTGTTCGGCTTAAAGGTTGGATTGTAAATCGTTAATTAATTAAAACTAAGAAGATGAAAAAATATATCATACCGGTATTAACCATATTAATGGTTTTCGGCACTACATCTTGCAAAAAATTCCTGAAAGAGGACCTGGTAAGTACGCTTACGCAAGATTACTATAATACAGATCAAGGGCTTGAAGATCTTGTACGTTCAGCTTATACACCTGTGAGGTGGAAGTTTGAGGGTGAGCAGGCATACGCCTTGCACAACTTTGGTACAGATGAGTTTATTTTAGGCGATCAGTTTAACTTTGTTTATTATAACACTTACGATCCAAGCTTAAACTCGGGCGAAGGATTATTAAACGCGCTCTGGACAAACAATTATGATGGTATAAACCGTTGTAATATTGGTATTGAGCGTATTCCGTTATATAATAATGGTTCTTCAAAAACCCTGGGTACAAACGCTCAGAAAACACAACGCCTGGCCGAACTGCGTTTTTTGCGTGCTTACTATTATTTTTATATGGTACAGCAGTTTGGCGGTGTACCTATCGTATTAAAATCAAGCACAAATGTTCAAACTGATTTTCAACGTGCCAGTATTGCCGAAGTTTATAATGTTATTATATCCGATCTGCAATTTGCCAAAAACAACCTTACAGCAACCAATACAGAATTGGGCAGAGCTACAAAAGGCGCTGCGCAACACTTTTTGGCAAAAGCGTATTTAACACGGGGCAGCGCCGTAACCGAGCAGCGTGGCCAGCAGCCTACTGATATTGATAGCGCTATATTTTACTCAACGGCGGTTATTAATAGTGGTACGTACGCGCTTGAGTCCGACTATATGAATTTATGGAACGGTACTTACCCGGCGGGTTATCCAAATGTACAAACACCTGCGGTTGGAGTTAACGGAACAGCGCCGGCAGGTGATTATTCAAAAATTCAGGCATCAAATAATAGCAAGGAAGTGATTTTTGCGGCACAGTTTATCAATAACGTAACCGCTGATGGTACAACCGGTAACCGTACGCATGAGTATTATATTTGTCAATATGATTTGGGCATACCGGGATTGATACGAAACCAGGATAACTTTAATGGCAGGCCATTTCGCCGTTTGGGCCCATCGGACTATACGATAGATATTTTTGACAGGAAGAACGACTCACGCTTTTATAAAAGCTTTGTAACCGCTTATTATTCAAATGTAAATACAAGCGTTCCTAAATTTCCTACGCCATACCCGGCCAACCCTGCATTGGCAGGCCAGCTTAAATATGGTATTGGCGATACTGCTGCTTTGTTTATTGTGAATAACAAGAATACCACACTTACAGCTGCCCAAATTGCAAACTACAGGTATACTGTGTTTGCAAGGTATTACCTTAACGGCGCTACGCTAACATCGGGCTTTAACAACAATAAATACCTTACATTACGTAAGTTTTTAGATCCTGTTCGTGTTACTACAAACTTTAATGAAGAGCGCGGAGTTAAAAACGGTATCCTTGCCCGTTTGGGGGAAACCTACTTAATTGCAGCAGAAGCCTATGGCCGTAAGGGTGATTACACCAATGCATTGATCTATGTAAATAAACTAAGGCAACGTGCCGCTTTTCATGCAGGCGAATTTAAAAATCCGCAAACATGGATGTTTGATGGTGGTACAAAAGGGGATGTAACAGATACTTACATTAACATGATAGCTACTCCAACATTGTTTACCACCAACGCGCCAAGCGAAAACTACCCGGCAAGTGCTAATACTGACGCGACTCGCTTTATAGCTTTTATGCTAAACGAGCGTACAAGGGAACTTTGTGGCGAATTATACCGTTGGGAAGACCTGGTACGAACAGAAACATTGTATGACCGTACATTGCTGTTTAACAAGGATGCTACCAGCCTTAAAACGTACAGTAAACTTAGGCCGATACCGGTACAACAAATTAACCTGACCACCAAAAATGGACAGCCATTGAGCCCTACTGATAAACAAAACTATCAGAACCCGGGTTATACTAATTAACAGTAATTAAAAAGCTGGGTTATAAAAAAGCTCCCCAAAGTTTGGGGAGCTTTTTGTTGTTTTAAACCTGAGTTTTACAGTTTTATTGCCCACCCATTCGCGGCGATTTTAGCAGGTATTGTTTAGGTGGCTCGACGCCTAAAAGGTATTTAACAAAGTAATCCCAGCGGCGGCGCATCATATATGGGCCATATTGGCCATAGCCATGTGCACTGTTTGGAAAAATAACAAGGTCATAATCTTTATTGGCTTTTTCTAAGGCCTCAACAACAAGCAGTGTATTTTGTGGTGGTACATTATTATCCATTAAGCCGTGGGCAAGCATCAATTTGCCTTTTAGGTTTTTTGCATAAAGTTGATTTGCCTGTGCTGCATAATCTGAGTTAGATGTTAGTCCATTATATCTTTCGCCCCAATCATCCTCATAATTGCGGTTATCATGGTTGCCGGATTCTGATATGCCAACCTTAAAGAAATCAGGGAAGCGGAACATGGCGCATGCCGTAGCAAAACCACCGCCCGAGTGCCCCCATATACCTACTTTACCGGTATCAATATAAGTGTACTTTTGGGCAAGCTGCCGTATGCCGGTAATTTGGTCGGGCAGGGTGTTTTCGGCCATATTTCCATAGCTCAGGTCATGGAAAGTTTTAGAGCGTAACGGGTTACTTGTGCCTTCTATCATTACTACAATAAAGCCTAACTCGGCAAGTGCCTGGTTATCTCCCCTTGATGCCGCGAACGACCAGCTACCCACGCTACCACCCTGGGGGCCCGGATAGATATAATCAATGATCGGATATTTTTTATTAGGATCCAGATTTGCAGGGGTAAACATAAGCCCGTAAATATCGGTTTTACCGTCTTTTGCTTTTACCGAAAAGGGCGTTACCGGTTTCCAGCCCGAAGCTACCAATCTCGAAATATCAACTTTTTCCAAACTACCAATCAGTCGCCCTTCCGTGTTTCTGAATACGGTAACAGGTGGCACATCGGGTTTGGAGTAAGTGTCGATAAGAAATTCGCCGGACGGAGATAATGTTGCAGTATGGTTACCACTTTCCGGTGTGAGCACCATAAAGTGCTTACCATCAAACCCTATTTTGCAAAACTGGCTGAAATACGGATTTTCAGGCTCGTTGCCATCAATATAAAAGTAGATCATCCTTTCTTTTTCATCCACCTTAACTACACGGGTAACCACCCAGTTACCATTGGTGATCTGGTTTTTTACTTTCCCGGTAAGGGCATCATATAAATAGAGTTGCCCTTGGTTACTACGCTCAGAAAACCAAATGATCTCGTTCGTTTTTGATAAATAATGCCAGTTAATACTTCCCCAGCCCGATTCAAACTGTGTAGGTACTGTTTCATCAAAAACCTCGCGAACTGCACCTGTGGCAGCATCGGCTATACGTACTTTTTCTTGTTTATGATCGCGGGATGTAGATACAAATGCCAGTTGTGTGGCATCGTCGCTCCATTCTACATCATCAAATGTGCCGCTGCTCGAAATATCATCACTTAAGGTAGCGCGGTGAGGGTCGGCAGGTATCTGCAGGTTAATTACTTTTGGGGCGTCAACCTCAATAATAACACGCTGAATGGTAGGTATTACTTTATCGCCGGGTAAAGGGTATTTCCATTGCAATAAGGTTGGTTTACCCACATTGGTAGTAACCAAATACATATCGCTTACTTCGCGCTGGTCCTGTTTAAAGGTGGCTATTTTTTTTGAATCCGGCGACCATTTTAAAATAGCGCCATCGCTTGATTTCCATCCGGCATTATCGGTAGCATAGCCAAAGTTTTTAATACCATCGGTAGTTAGTTGGGTTTCTTTCCCCGTTTTAACATCCCTAACCCAAAGATTATAATCTTTAATATATGCCGCGTTGTTACCATCAGGCGAAATTACCTGGTTGCCACCACCGCGCCTTCTGCCGCCAAAACCGCCAGCATTGGTTTCGGGCGGAGTAGAGTTGTCATCTGTGATTGTGTATGTAGATAGATCTGATTTATACTGTTTGCCTTCAACCTGGAACATCACAAACTTTACATCTGCCGTAAACCAGATAGATTGAAAGGGCAGGTGCTTTTCATCGTAAGTTTTACCCGTAATGGTGGATAAGGCTGCTGCCAGTTTTGAATGATCAAATGCAGCGGCACGGGTCCCTTTTTTTGCGTTGATCAATATAAATTCTGTACCGCTCGCATCGGTACGGCGGTACCAGAAACTGTCGCCCGGCATCCAATTAGGTACTACAGTATATTGGTCAATAAGTGGGGCGGTATTGTAGGTAAGTGTGTTTTCGGCACGCTCATAATCTTTTGCGGTAAGTGCAGTTGTTTGAGCGTAGGCGCTAATGGTTGACGCTGCAGATACAACGGTAAGTAAAAGCTTATTCATAGCTGGTAATTAATAAAAGTCTTGTTATTTGTTAAAAGCCAAGATACTGCAAATTTATGGCTTGTCAAGTAACAACACTATGCCACAAGCTCTGATTAGACTCAACTGAGCACTATTCCTACAAAAACTGCTTCATATAATTAAGGTAAATATCATAATCAGATGGAACAGTTCCGTGCCCTCCCGAATGCATATAATAGCCCAGCGGACGATAGGTTAACGATGTGTCAGCTGCTGCAGGCCATTGACTTTTGCCTGGCCCGTTCATGCCAAATAACTGGTAAACAGGTTCGGCTGATTGTGCGGCAAGGAACTCGCCTTTTGGGTCCGACCAGTAATCCGTATCACCGGTTTGCATCAACAGGTAGCGCGGTGCCATCAGCGAAACCAACATGTGGGCATCAACAGGCGAAGCGTTAAAATCATCGGAGTATTTGTGCCAGTTTGCTGCAAATTGGTAAAAATAACGGCTGGTATCCGTCATGTGCTTAATGTTCTCACCATAGTTGCGTCGGCTAATAGCTCCGCCGCCTTCGCCCGCACAGCTTTCCAGTACCATTTTAAAGCGGGTATCGCGGGCGCCTGTCCACAATACGGTTTTGCCCAGGCGGGATACGCCGTTCAACGCGATACGTTTTGCATCAACCTGTTTATCGGTTTCAAAATAATCCATAGCGCGGCTTAAACCCCATGACCATGCCGATATAGCGCCCCACTCATCATCGGCAGGGTAGGCCTGGCCAGGTTTCATGTAATAACCGCGTATGCCATACTTATAGCCGGTTTTAAAATCGGGTTCTATATCGCCATAATAAATGGTTGCGATACCAAAGCCTTCGGAAGTAAATTTTTCAACATCAAGCTTGCCTAAGCCCATTGTGGGAGCAGGCACTTTTTTGCCACTGCGGTCCCACATATAACCTCGCTTAACACCGGTGTCTTTGGTTGACATGCTTGAATTTGGCGAGAAAGAGATCATGAGCAATAGAGGTACCGGCTTGGTTGCCTTGGCGGGAAGGTACACCAGTATATCCATTTTATGATCGGATGTATCTTTGGTAAAATAAACCGTGATCTGCTTACGGATAACGCGCCCCTCAAATACCGGTGTGCCTTTATCAAAAACATTGAAACTCATATCAGCAGGTTTGGCGGGCACTTTGCCAAACTGGTAGCTTTCAAACAACTTTACAATTTCGGGCCGGCGCTCTTTTAACCAGGTTTGCTTATCGCTAATCTTTTTGCCGTTCTGCAGTGTAAGTACATCGGGCAAGGTATAAGTGCCAACTTTGCTTTCATCGTAATTTACAGGTATGCCGGCCACTACAGCTGTTGGTGGTTTTGCAGGCGCAGCCTGGGCGAATGTTTTTATATATGCGCCCGAAAGCGTAACCAACAATGTTATACTGCCAAATATTAATGGTTTACTTTTCATGATCAGTGTAATTGATATGGTGGATCGTTAGCAGGAATAAGTTCGATAAATTTTGGCGCAGGTATATCAGCAGCGCCGTCAAGGCCGCTACCGGTTACGTTACTGATGCCAAGTAGTGGCCCTGAATAACCGG
The DNA here is from genome assembly GCF_019391655.1 of Mucilaginibacter rivuli. Taxonomy (GTDB): domain Bacteria; phylum Bacteroidota; class Bacteroidia; order Sphingobacteriales; family Sphingobacteriaceae; genus Mucilaginibacter; species Mucilaginibacter rivuli. The sequence continues at coordinate 499,086 of NZ_JAHXPQ010000002.1, forward strand.
TTACATTAATTTTACTCAGTTTGGCGTTTTTTATATTAGCCAGTGATATGCCTTTTTTACACGTGCCTGTTATATTACTAAAAACAAAGCCATCCAAAGGTTTACTGGAATGAACGCCCGTGCCATCAACCAATACAGGTACATCGGTAACTTTGATATTGGTGAATTTAAAGTTTTTGGTTGTAGGTACGCCCTCAATGCCGGGAACAGGAATTTGGTCCTGCAAACCACTGCCGCTCAGGTTAAAGCGTAAAAGGCCACCTTCGGTGCCCGATACGTCAATATTGTTAACCGTAATATCTTCAATAAAAGCGCCCCGGCCAACACGGCTTTTAATATATAAGGCAAAACTTTTAGCGTAGGTAAATTTGCAGTTTTCTATCAATACATTACGTATGCCGCCTGAGGTTTCACTGCCGATGCCGATGCAGGCGAAAATAGAATCGGCAAAAGTACAATTGGTAATGCGCACATCTTCGGTAGTACGCAGCATGGCATACCCTTCCATTCCGCGGCCCGATTTAAGCGATATACAATCATCCCCTGTCGCTATATCACAACCATCTATCAACACATGCTTGCACGAATCCACATCAATGCCATCGCCGTTACCACCTGTACTACGTATGTTCAGGTTTTTAATGGAGATATTATCACAACAGGTTAAATGGATAGACCACATCAGGTGGTACGATGTAGAAAAATCCTCAAAAGTAATATTTGAACAGTTAATGGGTTCTATCAGTGCCGGATGCCGTAATGGCTTATCGGCAGATGGCCTCCCGCCAAGAGCATCATTACCCACAATTTTACCGGGACCCGTTATGCTGATGTTATGTGCATCATTTCCATATATTAACGCGGTATGGCCTTGTATCCATTTGCCTTCCCATCGTACCTGGGTTACGGGATAATCCGCAAAATCCGGCGTGCCAAGCAAAACTGAGCCTTGCCCTAAACGGAGCGCTACGTTCGATCGTAATTGAATAGCGCCTGTAAAATAATTTCCTTCCGGGATAAATACTTCGCCGCCGCCAAGTACGTTGCAGCGGTCAATAGTTTGCTGGATGGCTACAGTATCTTTTGTTTTACCATCGCCAACAGCACCAAAACTACGGATGTTAAGTTTAATGCGGGTAGGCGGGGGTTGAGGCGTTACAGGTGCTGTTGTTCCCTGCACGGTTGTCGCGCCAAAAGCTAAAGAAGTTGCAGGAATGGCAAGCAAACCCAATCCGGCCTGTTTTAAAAATACACGGCGTTTATTCATGTTATAAGATATGTTATAACCGCCAGGCTTGGTTTCTGGCGGTAATCCAGGTTGTTGATTTGTATACGATATTAAGCATTTAATACATCACTTGCTGTTTTAATTTTACCGGGAACGATTGTGTATCACACATGTTGCAAATGCTTGAGGCACGCTGTTTCAATACCTCTTAATTTTCTATATTTTAGCACGCAATGGCAGAGAAGAATAACAAGAAAACGATATGGGCATGGTGTATGTTCGACTGGGCGAATCAATCTTACAATATGGTAATTACGTCAACCATATTTCCGGCGTATTATGTAGCTGTAACTACCGAGCATAATCCCCGAAAAGATATTGTGACCGTTTTTGGGCATAACTATATCAATACCGTTATTCAAAACTATGTGCTTGGCTTATCGTATCTTATTATAGTGTTGCTGTTACCCATATTGACATCAATAGCCGATTACAAAGGGAACAAAAAGAATTACCTTAAATTTTTTACATGGTTTGGTGCTTTGGCTTGTGCCGGATTATATTTTTTTAAACCCGATAGCAGTTTGGAGCTGCCTTTAATATTTTATGCCATGGCCTGCATTGGGTACTGTGGCGGCTTTGTATTTTATAACTCATACCTGCCTCAAATAGCCACTACCGATGAACTGGATAACGTAAGTGCCAAAGGCTTTATGTACGGTTATGTAGGTAGCCTGGTAATGCAGTTACTCTGCTTGCTTGTTATTGAGAAACCTATGTGGTTTCATATAACGGATGATTATTTGCCGGCACGTATATCTTTCCTGATGGTGTTTATCTGGTGGATGGGCTTTTCTATCATACCATTTAAATTATTGCCTAAGGGCGAGCCGCGAGCAGCTAAAACCAAACAGAACCTGTTAACAGGTGGTTTTAAGGAACTTGGTAAAGTAATGGGTAAAATAAAAGAGTTACCCTTGCTTAAACGGTTTTTGGCATCTTTCTTTTTCTACTCCGTTGGTGTGCAAACCATTATGCTTGTGGCCGCTAACTTTGCTGCCAAGGTGCTGCACATGACAGATGATACCCTGATACCCATAATTTTAGTAATACAGGTAGTTGGCGTAATAGGCGCTTATATTACATCGAAAGTTTCGGGTAAATATGGCAATGTCACTACGCTGGTTGGTTTAGTATCTATTTGGACGGTGCTTTGTTTGTGCGTGTACTATGTAGCTACAGTAGGCCAGTTTTTTGCTGCTGCTGTAGTGGTGGGGGCTGTAATGGGAGGGGTGCAATCCATATCGCGGTCAACGTATTCAAAATACCTGCCGCCAAATATTACAGATACGGCATCGTTTTTTAGTTTTTATGATGTAACCGAAAAACTGGCCATCGTAGTAGGCCTTTTCTGTTTTGGATTTGTTGAATCGATAAGAAATCAAATGCGCGACTCGGCCCTGGCATTGGATTGCTTTTTCGCGATAGGATTGATCTTGCTTATTGTGCTGTTCGTCGCCGAAAGGAAAGCTAAAAAATTGCCTGCAACTGTTGTAGAAGTATAACCGGAATTTAAATACAAAAGCGAGTGGAAGAGCAGGGTGATAAAGAAGTTTATATTATTCAGGATAAGACGATTGCCGACCTTACAGAAAGCATGATAGGGCAATATGCCCCTGCAGGATTTGACGGTGGTGGTTATGACCATTTTTCTCCCGTAGCGTTAAGCATAGATAATGGCGTTTTTGAAAACCGGGCAGGGCAGCTTACATCGGTAATACAACAACATAACAAGATCATACTGGCCTGTAATTGTGAACAAGCCGCAAACAGGTTATGCACGCACCAGGCTGAGGTACTTTTACAGATCATAAAGAAAGATGAGCTCAGGGTATTTTTTGATGAGAAACTACGCGACCAAAAACTGCGGAAGTTTGCCGTTGATTATGGCCTGGAAGATGCAGATGATATAGGCGCGTACTTTATCCACAGGTATCATGATGGAAGATCATTAATTGTGCCGGTGCAGGCTGGGCTTTTCCCGGTAAGCAAAGATAGCCTGAGCAGTGCTGTACAACTATTAATTCCCGATAAGGAAATAGTACATAAAACTGAAGGGATACAAATTCGGCGCGTTATCGTCATTAAACAGCATAAATACTACAAGCACCTGCAGGTTGAACTTTGCGATGCGCCAACAACCGTTGATGGTGGGATAAAGAACCCCTTAACCCCGGTGCCACCTTTAGAATTGGTTTGGGATAGCAACGACCCTTTTGAACTGAAGTTTTTTACAGCAGTGTCGCGTTTTCAGCAAACTATTAATGATAAGGTATCAGAACAAGCCATCACCAGCTTAAAAGCAATTGTTCGAAATCCATTAGATATGGATTGTTACATGCACGATAGCGAAGTATCGGAAAAGATAACAGCAAGCGCTTTGCAAAAAGTGAAGCTAGGCAGGGTTACTCAAAGTATTGAGATAACGGTAAATAAACAAGGCGATTTTTACGAGGTATCAGGTAAACTAAAAATTGGTGACGCAGTACTCGAACTCAAAAACATAGAGGTAGGGTACACCTATTTTGTTCAATTGAATAACGCGCTATACCTTGTTAAAGATGTTGCTATGCTTGGCGGTATCGCTTTTTTTAAACGAAGGGGCGATAACCTGCTGATCCACAAAACAAAGTTTAATGAGTTTAAGGCACTGGTATTGAATAAGCTGGAAGAAAGCAACACCGTAAATTATCCATATATTAAGATAGCTACGCTTGCGCAACTTAAAAAAAGCGGTTTTAGCGGTGAGCCGGAAAAGATAATTTACTTGTCGGATTTTGGACCGTATATTATGATACTGCCTGTAATGCGTATTGGCGAGGCTGAAATACCCATACGCACCACAAAGCAAATATTTGCGCTTGATGAAAAGGGTAAGGAGTTTTTGGTAAAACGCGATGACGCCGCCGAGACCAGGTTTATGACCCAAATTATTAAACAGCATACATACTTTGAAGAGCAAATTGACGATCACCTGCAGTATTTTTACCTGCACCGCAAACGCTTTCTGGATGAGAACTGGTTTTTGGATGCCTTTGAGGCCTGGCGAAATGAGGGTATCACCATTTTAGGTTTTAATGAATTGAGTGGCAATAAACTCAATGCTGAAAAGATCAATGTAAGCGTACAGGTGCTGAGTGGCATCAACTGGTTCAATGCTACTGTAAAAGCACGTTTTGGCAAGCGCAAAGCTTCGTTAAAGCACTTACACAAGGCTATACGTAACAAAACCAAGTTTGTACAATTGGACGATGGTACACTGGGTGTTTTACCTGAAGAGTGGATAGAAAAATTCACCAAATACTTTACTGCCGGTGATGTGTTTGATGATGAAACGCTGCGCATATCGAAAATGAATTTTGAATCGGTAAGCGAAATGTATGAGCGGCAAATGCTTGATGAAGAAGTACTGCAACAAATAAGAGGATACAAAAAAAAGCTGCATAGCTTTGATACCATACAAAATATTGATGTACCGGCCGGCTTTAACGGAACATTGCGGCATTACCAACAACAAGGCCTTAACTGGCTTAATTTTTTAGATGAGTTTAACTTTGGCGGCTGCCTGGCTGATGATATGGGTTTAGGTAAAACGGTACAGATCATCGCGTTCATCTTGTCGCAACGGGGTAAAGTGAGCCATAATACCAATCTGTTGGTGGTACCTACTTCACTGATATTTAACTGGCAGGCCGAGATCAAAAAATTTGCGCCAGGCATAAAAATACATACCATTTATGGTGCCGACAGGATAAAGAACACCGACGAGTTTGGGAAGTTTGAGGTGATCCTCACCTCGTACGGCACGCTGCTATCGGATGTGAACTTTTTGCGGCATTACGAGTTTAACTACATCTTTTTAGATGAATCGCAGAATATAAAGAACCCCGGCTCGCAACGGTATAAATCGGTAATGCTGCTTAAATCGCGCAACAGGATAGTTATTACGGGTACACCCATAGAGAACAATACCTTTGATATTTACGGGCAGCTTTCTTTCGCTTGTCCGGGTTTGCTGGGCAGCAGGCAATATTTTAAAGATATATACTCAACACCGATCGATAAATTCAAGGTAAGTAAACGATCGCGTGAATTACAGCAAAAAATAAAACCATTTATATTGCGCCGCGCTAAAGACCAGGTAGCTACCGAGTTGCCAGAGAAAACAGAAATGGTATTGTATTGCGAAATGGGTACCGAGCAGCGCGGTATTTACGATGCTTACGAAAAAGAGTTCCGTGAGTTTATTGCGGCAACATCGCAGGATGAACTGCCTAAAAGTTCAATGCATGTGCTAAAAGGCATAACCAGGCTGCGCCAGATATGCGACTCCCCTTTGCTGCTGGAAGGAGAGAAGCTGCCGGGCAGCATGTCATCAAAAATTGAAACACTTATTGAGCAGATAGAAAGTAAATCGCCACAGCATAAAATACTGGTTTTCTCCCAATTTGTGACAATGCTGAGCCTTATAAAAGAGGAGTTGAATACGCGTGGAATACAATACTCCTACCTTACAGGTGCAACCCGTAACCGTGAGGCTGAAGTTAATAAATTTCAGAACGATGCTGATGTAAGGGTATTTCTTATCAGTTTGAAAGCGGGTGGAACAGGGCTTAATCTAACCGCGGCAGATTATGTTTACCTGGTTGACCCCTGGTGGAACCCGGCGATTGAAAACCAGGCAATAGATAGGTGCTATCGCATAGGCCAGGAAAAACATGTGGTAGCCGTAAGGCTGATATGCCCCGATACCATTGAAGATAAAATGGTGCACCTGCAGCAAAACAAAAAAGAGCTGGCTAATACGCTCATACATACAGACACCTCCATTTTTAAATCGCTTACGCGTGATGATCTGTTAGGGATGTTACGGAAGCCATAATTCAATGTCGCGCATTTGTAATGGGAATAATACAATTGGTTGGTTATTTAATTATATACAATTCGTAACTTTCTCAACACTTAACTAAACTGATTCTCGTTATGAAAAAATTTCTACTCCCTGTATTATTGCTGGGTGCAATTTTTAATGCCCAGGCACAGGATGCCGTTGGTTACCAAACACCACCAAAAGCTATGGCCGATCTGTTGCTGGCCAAGCCAACACCATCTGTTAGTGTTGACTCTAAAGCAGAATGGATGCTGCTTAGCGCTCGCAACGCTTACCCGTCAGTAGCCGAACTGGCAGCACCCGAAGTTCGAATCGCCGGCTTACGTATCGATCCGCTTAATTATTCGCTTAGCCGCCAGATATTTGTCAATAACTTTACTTTAAAGAACATCAAAACAGGTAAGGTTTTTCCTATACTCGGTTTACCATCGCCTTTATTTGCAAATAGCATGAGTATTAGCTGGAGTCCGGATGAGCATAAAATAGCTTTTACCCAGGTAAATCAAAAAACGGTTGATCTGTATGTGATCAATGTACTTACCCAAAAAGCTATGAAGGTGAATAAAACACCCTTGAATACCGTATTAGGTAATGGTATTTTATGGGCCGATAACAGTACCCTGTTTTACCGTGTAGCAAGTAAACCGGTAAGTATGGTTCCTCAAAAACCATTAACACCCAAAGGGCCCACCGTTCAGCAAAACTTAGGTAAGGCCGCGCCAAGCGCCACATTTGAAGATTTGATCAAAACGCCTTATGATGAGCAGTTATTTGAGTTTTTCGGAACATCGCAATTGGTTCAAAATAAGAACGGGATAGAAACACCGATAGGTAAACCGGCAATATATAACAGCACTATTTTATCGCCGGATAAAAAGTATATGATGGTGCGTAAGGTTAAAAAACCATTCTCTTATTTAGTAACCGATCGTGGTTTCCCATCAGAAGTAAGTATCACCGACCTGAGTGGAAAAACGATCAAGATATTGGCTGAGCTGCCATCAACCGAAGGTACGCCATCCGGTAATGATAATACCCAGGATGTATCCCGCGATTTTGGTTGGAGAGATGATGAAGCAGCAACCATTACCTGGGCACACCCCTTAGATAGTGGCCTGATAAAAAAGAAAGTTGATTTTCATGACGCGGTTTACTCGTTAAGCGCCCCTTTTACCGGCGAGGCTAAAGAGTTATTTAAAACCCAGTACCGTTACCGTAACGTAACCTGGGGTAACAGCACTTTTGCCATGGTTAGCGAAGGTATGCGATCTAAACAATTGAACAGGGTTGAACGTTTCGATCCATCAACAGGTAAGCTGGAAGTTTTATATGACCGCAGCCAAACAGACTCATACAACAACCCGGGTATTCCTGTGCGTGAGCGAAATAAATACGGTCGCGATGTAATTATTACCATTGATAACGGTACAAAATTATTAATGAATAACATTACAGGCGCATCTGCCAAAGGTGATATGCCGTTTCTGGCTAAATTTGATCTGGCTACCAAAAAGAACGAGATCATCTGGCGTTGTAAAGAAGGTGAATATGAAAGTATATCAGATGTAATAGACGCTGATAAGCTGATCGTGCTGACCCGCCGTGAAACGCAAACCGATGTACCTAATTATTATATCAGGAACATTACTGCTAATACCACTAAAGCAATTACCGCCTTTACCAACCCTTACCCGCAATTGGTTGGTGTTAGTAAAGAAAAAATACACTACAAACGTGCCGATGGTGTTGACCTTACCGGCGATTTGTACCTGCCTAAAGGGTACGACAAAGCAAAAGATGGCCCGCTGCCAGTTTTGATATGGGCTTATCCGCGCGAATATGATAATGCTGCTGATGCTGCGCAAACGCGTGGCTCACAATACCGGTTCACGCTAATTGGCGGTGGTAGTCCGGTGTTTTTTGTAACCCAGGGCTATGCGGTTTTAGATAATGCGGAAATGCCTATTGTTGCCAAAGAAGGGCAAAAACCAAACGATAGCTTTGTTGAGCAATTGCAATTAAACGCAGAGGCTGCTATCAATAAATTATCGGATATGGGTGTAGGCGATCGTAACCGCATTGCAGTTGGTGGACACAGCTATGGAGCTTTCATGACGGTTAACTTATTAGCGCACACCACGCTTTTTAAAGCAGGTTTGGCAGAGAGTGGCGCTTACAACCGCACGTTAACACCTTTTGGTTTCCAGAATGAAGACCGTACCTATTGGCAAAATCCTAAATTGTATTATGATATGAGCCCGTTCAGCTTTGCGGATAAGATAAAAACGCCCTTGCTGATGACACATGGCGAAATGGATGATAACTCAGGCACTTTCCCTATCAATAGCGAGCGTTTATTTGCCGCTATTAAAGGTTTGGGTGGTACCGTTAGGTTTGTGTACCTGCCATTTGAAGCGCACGGCTACCGTGGCCGCGAGAACCTGTTACACAAACTATGGGAGCAATATACCTGGATGGAAAAATATGTGAAAAATGCTGATCCGGTAAAGAGCGCTAACGTTGTAAAATAACGCCTCGTAAACGTAACTAAAAAAGCCCTGTAAAGGGCTTTTTTAGTTACCGGCTATTGATAGCAGGATACAACAGGATAGTGGCCAGATAGGTATGCCTGATATTTACATCAAATGAAAAAAACCATTATAGTTTTATTACTTGCCATTGCGATGCAAAATTTTGCTTTTGCCCAAAAAGTATTTACACCCGATGAAATAGCGGCCATCGCTAATAATGGATCGGGCATTAGTGGCCCGGGCAAACCCATTGAAGGCGCAGGCTGGGGCGATTGGCGCGATGGTGCCGGCAAAGGAGGGCCCTCAAAAAGAGCTACAGGTTCGGTTGTGGCAAATGGCCTGCTACCATCAATAAAGCCAATTTTAGATGCGCACATTCGCGATGCTGTGGTTATTTTGGGTGGTGATTGTAACTATTACCTCACGGGATCAACAGGAGATAATATCTGGGCTCATGCTGATGGAGTTGAACTTTGGCGATCAAAAGACCTGAAGAACTGGAATTACATGGGCCTGGTGTGGACTATCGAGAAAGATGGCACCTGGGAAAAAAAATGGGCCGACCTGCATGGCAAACCCGCGCGCGCTTTATGGGCGCCCGAGCTGCATTATATTAAGGGTAATTATTACATCTGCCTGAGTATGCCGCCAACAGGCATATCCATATTAAAAAGTACTACAGGTAAACCCGAGGGGCCGTATGTAAATACCGCGGCTGACCCATCTCAACCGTTTGTTAAAGGTATTGACCCTACGCTGTTGCAGGATGATGACGGAAAGGTATACTTTACATGGGCGGGCGCAAACCACATTGGCCTTATGAAAAATGATATGAGCGGCTTTGATGGCCCTCTGCATGATGTAAAACTATCAAACCCCGATCATGACCCAACACACCACGTAGCGCGTTGCGAGGGACGCGGAATGAATGACTTTGGTACCGAAGGCGCTATTTTATTTAAGGCTAACGGTAAATATTACCTTGGCGCTGCGGATGACTATCAGGGCAGGTACTCAAGCTGTGTTGGCATATCGGATAATATTTACGGCCCGTATCATGACAGGCACGAAATTGTGCCTTGCGGCGGCGGAACAAATTTTTTTAAAGATAAACAAGGCAACTGGTGGAGCTCATTTTTTGGTAACGATACGCAATCGCCGTGGCGCGAGAAGCCCGGGCTGGTGCGGATTGAATTTGCTGCCGACGGGAAGGTTGTTGTTTCTAAAAATCAACCATTTGCCGTTGATATACCTGTGAGTAAATAACAAATTAATAGTTTAGTTTAAAGTCTAAATTTTACGGAAATGAGAAAATATATCAGCCTGTTATCAGTTATCGCCGTGGTTGGATTGTCGGCATCGGCACAAACTACGCCACCACCTGCACAAACCACAGTAACTGTCACGCAGCAACGGGGCCCAAGGCAAGAGCAGAATATTACTAATAACGGCCTGAAAGGTAATCTGGGCGTGCACGACCCGGTAATGATAAAAGCGGGCGATACCTATTACGTTTTTGCAACGGGTATGGGGTTTAAAGCATCCAAGGATATGATAAACTGGACAAACGCGGGTAGTGTATACCAGCGTGGCGCGGCCCCACTATCATGGTGGAACGATGATATTAAAGATAAGGTGAGTATCTGGGCGCCGGATATCCATTATGCCGATGGTAAATATCACTTGTATTATTCAGTATCAGCATGGATGAACTTTAACTCGAGCATTGGATATGCTACCAACACCACGCTGGATAAAAGCAAGCCCGAATATAAATGGGAAGACCACGGGCAGGTAATTGGTTACAAAAACGGAGGTGAAGGTGTAAACTGTATCGATCCGAATATTTTTAGGGATAAGGATGGTAAAGAATGGATGATTTACGGCTCATACAAGGCCGGATTGCGCATGGTTGAGCTTGATCCTAAAACAGGCAAACCATTTAGCGCTACCCCTGAGCTTTATACCATCACAACCAGTTTAGGCGAAGGTAGCTATGTTATTAAAGGCCCTGATTATTACTACATTTTTGCTTCGCGGGGCAAATGCTGTTCGGGGGTAGAAAGCACCTACCAAATTGTTATTGGCCGCTCAAAAACAGTTACGGGGCCGTACCTGAACAAGAACGGCGAGAGTTGGAAAGATAACAAGTATTCTGTTTTTCTTGCCGGCGATTATGCCGAGCCTGGCCGCGGGCATAATGGCTTTTTTGCCGAAAAGGATACTACTTATATTGTTTACCATGCTTATACACGGTCGCAAGGCGGGGCGTCATTGCTGAATATTAAACCCATGTATATTGATGCGGATGGCTGGCCTACATTAGAAGCTGCGAACAATAAACTGTTTAAAATGCCTGAGTTTGAGAAAAAAGTTTTTATTGGGAAGTAGTGGGTTTGTAGATATTTCCTTTATCATACCTGTTTATCAGTTCAACAAGTATTAAATTAGGTACCCAGCTTAAAAAAGCTATGATAAGGTAATTGTGCTCAAAGCTAACGCCGTTACCTAAAACGGTAAAAAGCCAGATATAAAAGCGCAAGGTTACGGCAGCAAAGGCCAGGCCGTAGCTGCGGCGCATCATGCACACATGTTGCGGTATTTTGCCCTGCGTTGCATAACGCCATGCTATAAAAGTACTTACTACCCATAAGCTGTTTTGGATGAAAAATGACGCGAATACGCCAGCACCGCGTTGAATAAAAAAAGTCATCAAATAAGCGCCCGGTGCTGCAAAGAGCAATACGCCAAGAATGTATATTTTGCCCAATGCGCGGTGCAGTTTCCGTTTGGAATAAACTATTTTAGAGAACTGGAAAAAACCGACAAGCAATATAACACTGCTGCCTATAACATGCGCATAAAAGAATGGCAGGTAATAACCGGTGTTAACGGCAAACTGTTTAATGTGCAGATAGCCGGTATTGGGGTGTAACCTCAAATAATCCCATAAGGTGGCAAGGCTTAGGGTTAATATCCACAGTAAAGCAAAATATCGTAATAACTTACCTGCAAACTTCATTTTATTTCAATGCAGCCAGCGTACCTGTTTTTGCAGACTTTGCTTTTTTTATTTTCTGATCGATAAAGCTAAGGTTGAATTTATCAATAGTGGTTAATGAATCGGTTACGTTTGCATTTTTGGAGGTATGATCTGATCCTCCTTCCCCTTGCTCATAAAATATACTGCTCCATTTTGCATCCGTAAACTTATAATCATAACTGGCATATATTTCATTTTTCATATAGCGCAGCATTTCAGGTGTAATATGGTCAATACTTCGTTCGGTTTTATGGTCGCGATCGGCAGTGTCGGCAATCATGTAGCATCCCTGTAAATAAGAATCGTCCATTTTTACATACCTGGTAAAAGCAAATGCCCGGTCGTTTGGCAATTGCTTTAATTTATTATCCTTAATTCCAAAGTAATGGTAGGATGTGCCTCCTGTAACATTAAATGGAGCATTGTAAAGGTCAATGTACATATTAGCACCCACTTTTATTTCCAGTAGCGAATCACCCAATATTTTGATGCTATTCACATCGCAAATGCCTTTCAGTGGAGGAAACTCTTCGTACCCGACAGTATTATTTATATTATCGGCCAGTATGCGGTCGTGCTTTTTATCAATTATTATAACGTTCTTTTTATCATAAAAGCCTTCGCGCCCGCCTACAAAGTAATTTTTAACTGAGTAAAAGAATGCCTCCACCCAATTATCTGATTTTGAAACCTGCTTCCCGGTAAGGGCTATATTATAATTTTCGTTGCGCTCTTCGTATTCAACTTTTCTTAAGGGGTTTTTAAATCCATGCACCTTGTCTGCTAAATTAAGATTGACCATATAAGATGGAGCAATGTAAATAGCTTCATCTTCATTACGCGAATTGTATTCGGTTATCACCTGTGCAAAACCGGGATCAAGTGTAAAGCCCGAAACAATATTTTTGATCTTCGGAAAGAAATCGCTTACTTTCAAATCAACTTTATCCGATATGGTAGTATCCTTTCTCAGGTAGAAATAATCATTCTCTTTTCGTAATACGGCTAAATTAGCTTCATCTGTTATCGGGAATACCTGGTCATAATCTACCGGTATAACTTTTTTGCCGTTAAGATTATAGAATCCCTTTTTATTATTTTTTTCAACTTCTACCAGGCCGTTAAACGTTGCGTTAATAGTATGTATCAAATCAAACTCTGCGGGGATGATATCCTGCAGGTCAGGGCCAACCAAGCCCATTTCATAATTGCCTTTCTCTGTACCCGGGCGTTTGTAATGGTAAAATACCGATTCGTCCCACTTACCTTTAACTACATAATAAAAATTTTTGTTATCAAGATGCGCAAACCAAACAACACTATCGTACCTGCTTTTTAATTTAGCCGACATGGCAAACCCTTGTAATGTTGCCGCACTAAAAAGTGTTGAATCGGGTTTGTTTCTGTTCTTTATCCCATTTTCAAAAGCCAGGTAATTATCAATAAATTTGTTCGCATCTAAGCGTACTATCTTTAATTTACCCGCCTCGTTTTTACGGATCTGGAAAATGAATGACGAGCGCTGAAAATAATGGTCGGGGCCCTCAAATACTATTGGTACTGTTGCTTGGGTTAGTTCGGTGTTCACCACAGTAACCTCACTTTCATCAGTTAATAATGCCACTTTAAAAAGCGGGTTGTCTTTGCCGTTAATGTTTGTTTTATTTGAAAGTACACCAAGTAGTCTTTTTATTTGCTTTATGTCCTTATCGTTATCAAAATAACTGAGCTGAAGTTCAGTGGTTCCGAGGGCTAATGTTGAGTTGAACGCGTTAAGAAAACTGATCACTTCCCCGTTTTCGGGTTTGTACAAGATGCGGGTTTTAACAAAGAACAAAGAGCAGCAAATTAACGCCAGAACTACTGCGCCAATGATGGTATATTTCTTATTCATGGTGATGCAAGATAACAAATAATAATATCCAAAATAGTGTAACTTTTATTGCATTTTTGCGTCTGTTAGTTGGTTAAAGATAATAGAAAAAGATTTGACTTTTTGACCACAAACGTCTAACATGTTGTGCTTAAATTTGCGGATTATTTGGAGTTGACGGTAAAAAACAGGTCAGGCCAGATAAGCCCGTATAACTATTGTAATGAAGTATTTTGTTTTATCCTTATTCCTGTTTATAAATATTGTTGCTTTTGGGCAAACTATCGTTAAAGGTAGGGTAACAGATGCCCGTACAAAACACCCAATTCAATTTGTAAGCGTTTCATTTAACGGTAGCACAACCGGCACCATTACCGATGCCGATGGTAAATACACATTACGCACCACAAGGGAGTTTTTACAACTTAAAATAACTTTTATTGGATACAAGCAGGTTATACGCGAGGTTTTGGCCGGCAAAACACAAGAGATAAATTTTGCTTTGGAAGAAGAAGAGCGATCGCTGAGTGAAGTAACCATTAAATCGGGCAAAAAGGTAAAATACCGTAATAAAAATAACCCGGCTGTTGATCTGATACGCAAGGTGATTGAGCATAGGGATGAAAACCAGGTGCAAAGCTATGACTATGCCGAGTACGAAAAATATGAGAAATTGCAGTTTTCGTTAAGCAATTTTTCGAGCAAGATATCCGAAAAGAAAATATTGAAGAACTATAAGTTTTTGTTAGATAACCGCGATAGTACTACCTTGCCGGGGAAATCGTTATTGCCCGTTTACCTGGACGAAAAATTATCGCAAACGTATTACCGTAAAAATCCGGAGGCTACCAAAACTATTCTCAAGGCAGAAAAACGGGTTGATTTTGGCGAACTGTTTGACAGCGATGGTACCAACGAGTTGTTGAACAGGATGTACAGCGAGGTAAATATTTACAAAAACAATATTTACCTGATGACCAACGAATTTTTAAGCCCTATTGCCGATGTAGCCCCAAACTTTTACAAGTTTTTTATTACTGATACCATTACCGATAACAATGTAAAGCTGGTTGAATTGAGTTTTATACCACGCTATTCGGGGGATATGCTTTTTCAGGGGGAAATATACATTACGCTGGATAGTAATTATGCGGTGCAAAAGGCTAAACTATCTATCAATAAAAACATTAACCTGAACTGGGTACGCGAGATGTACGTAAACCAGGATTTTGAAAGAAATGCGCAAGGCAGGTATATGCTGATGAAATCGGATACGAAAGCTGATTTTGGGGTAACTAAAAAAGGGAAGACGGGTGTATTTGGCGAGCGTATATTCTCATACCGCAATTATGTACTGAACAAGCCCAGACCCGATAGTACATACCGTGGCATGGCCAACGAAACGGCCGACGATGCAATGGAGCATAATAACGATTTTTGGCAATTGCACCGCGGTACAGATACCCTAACCAAAGCCGAAGCAAAAGTATACCACAATATTGATACACTGCAAACCATACCATCTTTCAGGCGAACGGTTGACCTTTTTACATTATTGATAGCGGGGTATAAATCATTCGGGCCGGTTGAGGTTGGGCCTGCCAATACTTTTTACAGTTTTAACCCCATTGAAGGCTTTCGCTTGCGTTTGGGCGGCCGAACGACGCCTGAGTTGAGTAAGCGTTACTATTTTGAAGGCTACGGCGCTTATGGCTTTAGAGACCAGCGGTGGAAATACTATTTAAGCAGTACGTTCTCGCTCAATAATAAAAGTATTTATAAATACCCTCAGAATTATATCCGCGCAAGCATACAACGCGATACCAAAATACCCGGGGCCGA
The DNA here is from genome assembly GCF_019391655.1 of Mucilaginibacter rivuli. GTDB lineage: Bacteria > Bacteroidota > Bacteroidia > Sphingobacteriales > Sphingobacteriaceae > Mucilaginibacter > Mucilaginibacter rivuli. Next base: position 514,554 of record NZ_JAHXPQ010000002.1, read on the forward strand.
TCTGGAATTTATACAGGAAGATAACGTATTGCTATCCTTTAAGCGTGGTGTTAATGATAAATACCTGTACAATGATTTTTACAGGTTAGATTATATCCACGAGTTCCCAAATCATTTTTCGTACGAATTAGGGTTTAAAAACTGGAAGCAATCGCCTGCAGGCTCATTGTATTTTGTGAAGCAAGAGGGGCCTAACCTTGTAGATGTAGGTAACCTCACCACATCAGAAGCGTCGTTGAAATTACGCTGGGCGCCAAACGAAAAATTGTTGCAAGGCAAGGTTTACCGTTACGTTATCCCAAGCCCTAACCCGATATTTGATGTAACCTATACCACAGCCTTAAAGGGAATAATGGGGGGGCAGTACAACTACCAAAAGATAGCGGGCCGGGTTGAAAAGCGTTTCCTTTTATCGCAATTTGGTTATACAGATGTATCGGTAAACGCGGGTTATATATTTGGCCAGGTACCTTTTCCGTTATTAAACATTCACCATGCTAATCAAACGTACTCATATCAAACAGAATCATACAACTTAATGAACTTTTTGGAGTTTGTTACCGATCATTATGTGAGCGTAAATATAGATCACTCTTTTAATGGGTTCTTTTTTAATAAGATACCATTGATAAAGAAACTGAAATGGCGCGAGTGCATATCGTTCAAAGGGATTTTTGGCGGCGTGCGAGATGAGAACAACCCGGCGTTAAATAACTCACTGCTGCAATACCCGGTTAACACGGCAGGCCCGCTTACTTTTGCTTTAAATGGTGCGCCATATACCGAAGGCAGCGTAGGTATTGGTAACATCCTGAAGTTTTTCAGGGTCGATCTGGTAGAACGTTTCAATTATCTTGACCACCAAAACACAGTGAAGTTTGGAATAAGATCAAGAGCTACGTTTGATTTTTAATTACAGTACAAGCACAAAACAATGACACTCGCTTTTTCTATATTAATGCAGCTTTTGCTGTTTTTGCCCGGCAATAGCATTGCCAATAAAAGCACGGTTAATACGTTAGGTAGCAATACGGATACAATTTTGCGAAAGGTAAAACCTAAAATTGTTTTCCCAACGCCAACTGTTCCGAGGCTGTTTTATATTCAACGTGATCCGAATAGCAATACCATTATTTATGATCTGAATACTGATAAGGCCGGTAACATTGATAAGGATGAGCCGGTACATGTTTACTGGGTGAAATACAATGAGCGCGGCCAAAAGGAGGAACTTAATTTTATTCAACGTAAATTTGCCTACGGAATATCTACAAAGCCTATTGGTAACGATAAGTTTGATGTAAGGATAGTAGCTTATAAAAAATACCCTCTTGTTTTAAGAAAGGGCGACAGCGATAATAAGTTCCATATTTTCGCAAATATTGAAAAAAAGGAAGCCATGGTTAGCAGGATATTTCTCCGGATAGAGGGAGGTTCGTTCTGGTTTCCGAATGTAGTTTATATTGAGGTAAAAGGTACCGACCCGGCAACCGGAAAAGAGTTAACCGAGCGGTTTAAGCCATAAGAGTTATTATGAAGAAGAATTATGTTTCCAACTCTCCCGAGTCGATAAGGATGTTTAAAAGCGACTTGTTTGAAGCCCTTTCTAAGGTTCATTTTTTTATCCCCCTTATTATTTATATCCCGGTAATTATCTACATGATCTACAAAGCATTCTTTGTAGCCAACCTTACCATCGGAACCTTCGCCTGGCTTTTTGCAGCAGGCTTATTTGTGTGGACTTTTGTTGAATACGTATTACACCGTTTTGTATTCCATTTTGTACCCAAAGCTAAATGGGCGCTTCGCCTGCACTTTATATTCCATGGGGTACACCATGATTATCCTAACGATTTAAAAAGGCTGGTACTGCCACCATCGGCAAGCATACCGCTCGCTACCGGCTTTTTCTTTTTATTTAATGCATTACTGCCTGTAAAATATGTTTATGGCTTTTACCCGGCTTTTATACTGGGTTATTTGGCTTATGATATGATACACTATGCCATTCACCATTTTAATTTCAAATTTGGTATCTGGAAAAAAATAAAACAGCACCATATGCTGCATCATTACCAGGACCCTGACCATGGCTACGGTGTAACTTCCGATTTTTGGGATAAGGTATTCCGCTCGCGTTTCGCTGATAAGTAATCGTACTTCAACTTCAAACTAATTGTAGGTATAATACGTTATGCCTGCATGAAGAAAATGTACCTGTGGCTTTTTGCCATTATATTTATAGTACCTGCATCAATAGCGCAATCATCATTGCGTATGAGCGATAGTAAGTTTAAAAGGCAATTTTTAGATAGGATAAATGATCTGCGGCAACGGGGTTGCAATTGCGGTGGTAGCTTTATGCCGCCGGTGCCTGCTTTGCGTTGGAGCGATGTACTAACAAATGCAGCCCAGGGGCATGCTATGGATATGGCAAAGCGCCACTATTTTAGCCACGAAAGTAAAAATGGCCGCACCTTACGCCAAAGAGTTTTAGCTGTTGGGTATGATTATAAAGGCATACAAAAATGGGCCGTTGGCGAAAATATAGCCATGGGTCAGCACAGCATTGATGAGGTAATGGACGGTTGGATAGAAAGCGAAGGCCATTGCAAAAACCTGATGAGTCCGCAATTTAAAGAGGTTGGTATTTATGAGTACAAATACTTCTGGGTACAGGATTTTGGTGGCCGGACAAGTTTTTAATTTCGATTAATAAATCGAAACCTTGTATAACGGCGTACATAGTAATAAACCATTAAAAATGAAAAAGCTACTGTCTGTTACCACCCTTTCCATATTATTTTCTATCAGCCTGTTCTCGCAAAGCAAAAAGCCTTTAGCTGTTGGTGATGCAGTGCCTAAGTTTACCTTAACCGACCAGGATGGTAAAGCTTTTAATGTTGCTGATGAGATAGGTAAACATGCTTTGGTGATCTATTTTTATCCGAAAGATGAGAGTATGGTTTGTACAAAAGAAGCATGTGCTTTTCGCGATGCGTTTGATTCGTACAAAAAAGAAGGCGCGTTAGTGATAGGCATTAACGGTGGTACTGTTAAAAGCCATAAAGATTTTGCTAAGCATTACAAATTACCATTTGTTTTACTGAGCGACCCTGATAACAAGGTACTTAATATGTTTGGTGTTAAAGGTTTTTTGGGGATGACAGGCCGCACAACTTACGTGGTTGACCTGCAGGGGAAGATCATTTACACTTACGATTCGATGATGCATGGTGTGGCGCATTCTGATAATGCCTTAGGGGCGTTAAAAGGTATAAAGAAATAAGTTTGCTCCTGTATTCAGAACGAGTATAAACAGCACAAAAATGCCGAGTCATTGCTGTGTGTTGGATATATTAGTGCAAAATAAATACACATGGCAACTAAACTTACAATTAATAATAACGGATCAGTTAAAATAGATGGCGACGATTTTGAGATCGTTGATATGCAGGGTAATGCTTATGGCTTACAGGGCCGTACTGTGGTTTCTATCTGTCGTTGCGGTTTATCGGCAAACAAACCATTTTGCGATGGTTCGCACCGAGGTCATTTTGAGCACGAAGCTATAGCTTTTGATCTGCCGCCAAAGAAGGTATAATTTAATGTAAGATGGATGATGTAAATGGAAAATGTGAGTTTTTCAATACATCTTCCATCTTACTCAGGTGTTACAACCTTTTTCTCTTTCCAGAGGTATACGGTTTGGAAATAAGACACCCGCCACACATTCAACTCTTTATATTGGTTGCCCGATGGTTGCTGTTGAAACTCATTCATGTAGCCAAATACCAGATTATCATGTTTATTTACCTGGTAACTCAAACCCAGGAAAATCCGGTTTTGATCGAAATAATTATTGACGATATTTTCACCAAAATTGATGTATAATTCATCGCCAATGGCTGCCGAAAATTGGCCGGGTACAATGCCTTTTTTGCTTAAAGGTAACTGATAAAAAATATCGTAACGTGCCCGCCAGGTAAAAGTCGAATTATTGGCTAAAGTATAATCATCCAGTATGTTACGTTTAAATCGCTCCTCTAAACGAATCCATTGCATTAGTTTTTTCTTTTTGTAATAAGTGTACCACTGCAGTTGTTGCCAGCCTGCGTTTTCGGGTTGGTAAATGTGTTGATGGCCTGCTGCAGGGGCAACATCAATGTAAGTATAACCGGCTGTAAGCTTCGTATCATTATTTATATAATAGGTGCCGCCAATGCGGAAAGTGAGCTGCGAATTATCAACTACCGGAAACTTTTGTTGTAATTCATAATCGGTCCATATGCCCCAGTGTTTTGCCAGCCTGATCTGCGGGTAATAACCTAACCATGCCTGGTCGCTATAAGTGATTTGTTTATTTTGCGCAAAACCTGATGAAACGGTCAATAAAAAAATGATAAAGGATAAAAAGCGTTTCATATAGCAGTTATGTTGATGAAGAATCCGCTGCGAATCATGTTTTTCCTGTAATTGGGGTATCGTTAATGATGCCTTTTAGATAAAGCATATCTGTTATTAATTTTACTGCATCTATAACAGGCGTTGTTTCGGTATTGATAATCAGCTCGGGATTGACCGGAACTTCATAAGGCGACGAAATACCGGTGAAATTGGGTATGCGGTTACCTATGGCTTTTTTGTACAGGTTTTTCGGGTCGCGCTTAATACACTCTTCAATGCTGCATTTAATGAATACCTCAAAAAACCGATCAGCGGGTACCAAAGCTTTTGCTTCCTCGCGATCAGCATTGAAAGGGGAGATGAAGCCACATATCACAACAAAACCCGCCTGGTAAAATAACTTGGCTACTTCGGCGGCGCGGCGTATGTTCTCTTTTCTGTCATCATCCGAAAAGGTTAAGCCTTTGTTTAAACCCATGCGCAGGTTATCACCATCTAAAACATAAACGTTGATGCCCTTTTCAAATAGCTTTAATTCGGTTTCCGTCGCGATGGTTGATTTTCCGGAGCCGCTTAGTCCTGTAAACCATATTATAGCACCCTTATGTTTATTACGTGTTTCTATATCAGCAAGGCTGATCTTGCTAGATTGCGGGGTTAGGTTATTGGCCGACATGCTAACGCAATAATACAAATTCAAATCCAATGATTAGCTCTATACCATTGGAATGATTCGGTAAGGCCTGTAAGCAGATCGTGCCCAGGTTGGTAGCCAAGGTCTTGCCTTGCATGTTCAATGTCGCATACCCAGTTGGGAGCGGTGAGTTCATTCAACTTTTCAATATTTAGCGCGGGGGTAAACTTGCTGTTGGCGTAAACTTTCTCTAAAAATCCCGCCAAGGCACGTACTATTGATAAGGGTAAATGTATTTTAAGCGTTTTTTTGTTTAATATCTGTTTGCTGTAATTGGCCAGCGCATACCTATCGTAAGCGCGGCCATCACTAATATTATAAGTTTTGTTAGCGATAGCAGAAAACAAGGAGCTAACCGTAACCTTAGCCAAATCTTTCACATATACAAAGCTTAGCTTTTGAGGTATGTTGCCAATATATGGCTCCAAGCCCTGGCTGAATTTTTTCAGGATGATGAAAATGTCTTTATCTCTTGGGCCATATACTGCGGTTGGCCTCAGTATAATGAGCGGGAGCGAAGGGAGTTGATTTAGCTGTTCTTCGGCTAATAATTTACTTTTGCCGTAAGCTGTTACAGGGTTAGGAGTTGTATCATCGTGAATGATGCTGCCGGTATCCTGCAACGGGCCTAATGCGGCAAGGCTGCTCAAAAAAACAAACTTCTTTAATTTAATATTGGCTTTAGTTGCTGCTAAGGCCAGGTTGTAAGTATAGTCTGCATTTACATGATTATAGTCGGCCTGGGTTTTGGCAGCGGTTGCTCCGGCGGCGTGTACAATATAGCTGTATTGCTTGTCTTCAAGCTCTTTTACAAGCGATTCAAGGTTATTAAAGTTGAGATAGGTGAATTGTATACCCAATTCGCGAAGGTGCCTTATATCACTGCTTTTACGCACGGCGGCATATACCTCAAGGTTATTTTTTAAAGCTTCGTTTACCAGGTGGAAGCCTACAAAGCCGCTGGCGCCGGTTATTAAAACCCGCTCCATTATATAGCCTTCTCGTAAATGCGGTAAGTTTTGTACGGGTCGCCTTTTATGGCTTCGATGGCGCGGTTTACCATGTCGTTGTTCTCCAACGTCCAGCCTGCTTCGGCATGCAAAAAGCCTTTGCGTTTATATTCACGGATAATTGTACCATATAAAACCGCTTCGATACCCATTTTACGGTAACCATCAATAACGCCTAAAGCATAAATACGGATGGATGAGATCTTGCGTTTGTTCAGCAGCAATTTAAAAATACCGGTTGGTAATAAACGGCCGCGTTTTATGGTTTTAAAGATCTCGTTATAGTTTGGTAAAGCCAGTCCAAATGCCACTATTTGCCCTTCATGTTCGGCAACTAAGGCAAAATCAGGGTCGAGGATGAGTTTAAGGTCTTTGGCCACGTAATCAAACTCATCATCGTTCATCGGCACAAAGCCACTGTTTTGGTCCCATGCTTTGTTATATACTTCGCGCAGCTTGGCGGCTTCGTTCTTAAAGTCTTTCAGGTTTACTTTACGGATGGTAACGTTGCTGCGTTTCAGGCGCTCCTGTAAGCTGTCAAGTAAACGTACCGACTTATCATCATAATTCTGCCCGTCCCAATGCCATGCTATCAGGTCAATGTTTTTACTGAAACCATAGTTATCGATGAGTTTAACATAATATTCCGCGTTATAGGTCATCATCAGCGTTGGCGGGCTATCAAAACCTTTGATGAGCAAACCACATGGCTCGTTGGTCGAAAAATTTACCGGGCCTATTATGGTATTGAGTTTACGCTCTTTTAGCCATTCTTTGGCCGTATCGAATAAAAGGTTGGCAGTTTCCTGGTCGTTTATGCAATCGAAAAAGCCGAAAAAGCCATCTGTTTTTTTATTGAACTCGTTGTGGGCGTTGTTTTGTATGGCGGCTATACGGCCGGTAATCTTATCGCCATCATAAACCAAAAAACATTGCAGCGTATTGTGTTTGAGGAAAGGATGCTTGGTTAACAGATCGCGCTGAGCTATGAAAAGCTCGGGTACGTAGTTAACATCATTGGCATACAGGTCGTGAGGAAAATCAATAAAGGCACCAAGCCCTTTTTTTGACCGAACCGGAACAACTTTCTTCATACAGTAAGGTTGGGAGGTTTAAATAATCCGCATGCAATTATAAAAAATGCATACGGATTGTTTTTTATATTTTTTCTTTTACAGAAAGCACACCCAGTTTTTTGAATGTTTTAGCCATTTTTTCAACAGCTTCATCAATCTGGCTGAAGGTATGCGTTGCCATTAAAGAGCAACGTAAAAGTGAAGAGTCGGAAGGAACGGCAGGCGATACTACCGGATTAACAAATACACCATCTTCCTGCAGCATATTTGTTGCCAGGAATGTTTTGTCGTTATCGCGAACATAGATAGGTAATATCGGGCTTTCGGTGCAGCCAATATCAAAACCTTCTTCACGTAGCAATGCGGTAGCATAGCGGGTGTTTTTCCAAAGGTTTTCTATGTGGTGTGGTTCTGATTCGATAATATTCAAAGCCTCTAATACACTCGCAACAGATGACGGTGTCATGCTCGCGCTGAATATTAGTGAACGGGCTTTATGTTTAATGTATTCAATGGTATCATTATCGGCAGCGATAAAACCACCTAATGACGCGAATGATTTACTAAAAGTACCCATGATGAGGTCAACATCGTTATCCATACCAAAATGGGATGCTGTACCTGCGCCATTAACGCCGATAACGCCTAAACTGTGTGCATCATCAACCATAATGTTAGCGCCAAACTCGTTAGCTATTTCACTTAATTCAGGTAATTTAACAATATCGCCCTCCATACTGAAAATACCATCAACCGCTATCAGTTTTACGGCATCTTCGGGCAGGTTGTCTAATTTTTTACGCAGATCGTCCATATCATTATGGGCGTATTTAATTACTCGCGAAAATGAAAGGCGGCTGCCATCAATTATAGAAGCATGATCATATTCGTCTAATATCAAATAATCATTACGGCCTGTAATGCACGATAATACGCCAAGGTTAACCTGGAAACCGGTGCTGAAAATTACAGCGGCTTCTTTATTAACGTAGCGGGCAAGGCGGTTCTCCAACTCCACGTGAATATCCAGTGTGCCATTCAAAAAACGTGAACCAGCACAGCCGGTGCCATATTTGTCTATCGCTTTTTTTGATGCTTCTTTTATTCGGGGATGATTAGTCAGGCCTAAGTATGAGTTTGAACCGAACATTAAAACACGTTTGCCATTAATTATCACCTCAGTATCCTGACCTGATTCTATAGGCCTGAAATAAGGATATATCCCTTTCTCTTGTATTTGGATCGCTTCCTGAAATTGCGCGACCTTTTCATGTAATTTTTTACCCATCTATGTTAGCCTTAGCTGAATTTTTTTGTAAAAGTACCACGAAAATAGTAAAACTTAAGTATGGTAACTTTATAATTTTTTAACAATCCCTTAATCGCAGATGCAATCGAGGAAGCAAATTACCGATTTTTATTTAAAAGAAATGAAATCAATTTCTCTTTTTGACTTAAATATAACCAAGAATATTTTTGAGAAGTTTGGTTTGAAGCCAGTTTTGTAACATTGATGTCACAACACGTATCCTTTACCTCCTTTACCATGACGTATACGTAATTATTGGAATCCGTCGCCAAAAAAAGCCAAATTAATGATTTTACTTTGTGTTGAAAACTCGAATCAGCACTTATGAAAAAATGCAGATATGCTATATTAATAGCATTTGCCGGATATATTTTACAGCCCCAACATGTGCTTGCACAAACCAGGCCCGATACTACCATTGGCCCTTTAGTTACGTTACAACAATGTATCAGTTTTGCCTTGCGTAACCAACCCGCAGTAAAGCAAGCCGGTATTGACGAAGAGATAAATGAAAAGAATATAAGCATTGCCCTTGCCGATTGGTTGCCACAGGTAAATGCTACAGGAAATGCGCAGCACTATTTTGAGGTGCCTACAACGTATATTCCTAATTTTGCTAACCCCGGCAGCCCGGGTAGCTTCGCCGCAAATGGGTTGCCAAATACTTCTACCTTATCGTTACAGGGTACGCAAACTATTTATAACCCAACGGTAGCACTGGCGGCACGTACTTCAAAGTTTAGCAGGCAGTATTTTAAACAGAATACTCAAACATCGCAAATTAATGTAGTTGCCGAAGTGAGTAAAGCTTTTTACGATGTACTGTTATCGCAAAAGCAACTTTCTATAACCGATGCCGAGATAGTTAGGCTAAAGCAAAGTGTAAAAGACGCGTTTGATAGGTACAACGCCGGCATTGTTGATAAAATAGATTATAAGCAAGCTACCATTGCTTTAAATAACTCGTTGGCGCAACGTAAGCAATCGCAGGAAGCTATAAAAAGTAAATTGGCTTTTTTAAAACAGATGATGGGTTATGCTACCGAAAAACCGGTTCAGTTATCTTATGATTCGGTACGGTTGGAGCAAGAAACCCTTATTGATACCACGCAGGCGCTGGATATAACAAAACGTGTGGAATATAACTTATTACAAACCCAGCGTACTTTACAAGGTTTAAATGCCGATTACTACCGCACAAGCTACCTGCCCTCATTATCAGCGTTTGGTACTTATAATCTGGCGTTTTTTAACAGTAAGCTGCCTGATCTGTACAGCCACTCTTATGCCAACTCGTTGGTTGGGCTTACTGTTAGTATCCCGGTATTTACCGGTACAAAACGCCTGCAAAATTTAAGCAAAGCACGTTTACAGGTTGACAGGGCCGATCTGGATATTGTAAATACCCGCAACCTTATCAATACGCAATATGTGCAGGCTTTAGCGGTATATAAAAGCAGTTATAATGATTATACTACCTTAAAGCAAAACGTTGCGCTTGCGCGGGATGTATATAATGTAGTAAGCCTGCAATACCGCGAGGGGATAAAAACATATTTGAATGTTATTAATGCACAATCGGACCTGCATACAGCTGAGCTGAATTATTTTAATGCCTTGTTTAATGTGCTATCGGGAAAGATAGACCTTCAGAAAGCTTTAGGCACTTTACCCGTACAATACTAAAATACACAGTGATGAATAGAAAATACCTTTTAATATCGGGCACGTTGGCATTATTGGCATGGACAGCATGTAAACAGCCTGTAAAAACCAATGCCGCGCTGCCGCCAACACCGGTAAATATTGATACCGCCGAAAAAATGAACGCGGTATACTATGATCAGTTCCCCGGTATCGTAGTGCCTTTAAATAATGTAGAGTTGCGTTCGCAGGTTACAGGTTTTATAACAGGCATCACTTTTAAAGAGGGCGATATTGTTCAGCAAGGAAAAGTACTGTACGAAATTGACCGCCGCAAGTACGAGGCAGCTTACCAACAGGCACAGGCTGCCCTGCAAAATGCACAGGCCGGGCTTGTACGCTCACAAAAAGATGCCGACAGGTATAACCAGCTTTTAAAACAGGATGCGGTAGCCCGCCAGTTAGTTGATAATGCCGAAGCTACTTTAGCCACCAGCCAGAGCCAGGTAGCATCCGCGAAAGCAGGAGTAGCATCCGCAAAAACAGATCTTGATTTTTCGGTGATACGCGCGCCCTTTACAGGGAGGATAGGAATATCGCAGGTAAGGCTGGGTTCGCAGGTAACGGCGGGTACCACGTTGCTGAATACCATATCCAGCGAAGACCCTATAGCTGTTGATTTTGTTGTTGACGAAAACAGTATACCACGCTTTAGCGGTATGATAGGGAAAACCGTTGCCGACTCCACTTTTCAATTGTTATTTGTCGGCAAAACACCATATACACACAACGGTAAAATAATAGTGGTTGACCGCGGTGTTGATAACCAATCGGGAACGATAAAGGTTCGCGTACAGTTTCCCAATCCTAAAAAGGAATTGATATCGGGCATGAGTTGTACACTTAAGGTGCTTAATAAAGAATCGGGTAATAATGTGGTAGTTCCTTACAAATCAATTGTTGAGCAAATGGGCGAGTTCTTTGTATTTATATCGCAGGATACGATTGCTAAACAACAGCGTGTAAAAGTTGGTCCAAGGGTTAACGATAAGATAGTAATACTGGATGGCGTGAACGAAGGTGATAAGATCATTACCGAAGGTTTGGGCCGCTTGCGCGATGGTGGCAAGATCATGGTTGGAATGCCAAAAAAACAAGGAACAGGGGCAGTCCCTGCAAAATAATTTAGAATCAGCTAAGCAATGATCGCAGAAACTTTTATAAAACGGCCCGTAACGGCCATCGTTATCTCCGTCGTTATTATTATTGTAGGGGTATTGGCGATGACCAGTTTACCGATAGGGCAATATCCCGAAATTACACCGCCTACCGTACAGATAACAGGTAACTACATAGGCGCGGACGCGCAAACGGTGGAGCAAACGGTTGCCACCCCGGTAGAAGTACAGGTGAATGGCACCCCCGGCATGACATACCTCACCAGCAACAGCACCAGTAACGGTGCCATGAGCATGACGGTAAACTTTGAAGTAGGTACCGATATTAATGCCGCTACGCTTGATGTACAAAACCGTGTAAGCGTAGCACAGCCAAGCTTACCGCAAGAGGTGCAACGTTTAGGCTTAACCACCAAAAAACGTAACCCAAGTATTTTGATGCTGGTAGCCTTATATTCGCCAAAGGGATCGCATGATGTAACTTTTGTAGATAACTACGCTAATATATTTATCCGTGATGCCATCCTCAGAACAAAAGGCGTGGGCGACGTTGTGAGCCGTGCTGATGATTTTAGTATGCGCGTGTGGCTTAAGCCCGATAAACTGGCAGCATTAGGTATTACCGCCGCGCAGGTTACGCAGGCATTGCAGGAGCAAAACGCGCAAATAGCCGCGGGTACTGTAGGCGCGCCGCCACAACAAAACGCGCAAACCTTCGAGTACAGTGTATATGTAAAAGGCCGCTTAGTTGAACCTGAAGAGTTTGGCAACATCGTTGTAAAAACAAACCCCGCTACAGGCGCGGTAGTTTACTTAAAAGATGTGGCACGCATACAGTTAGGCAAGTTTAACTATGCCGGTAACTCCTATGTGGATGGTAAAAGGGCATCGTACCTGTTGGTTTACCAGGCACCGGGCAGTAATGCTATAGAAACTGCCGAAGGGGTATATGCTACGATGAACGAATTGAAAAAAGCTTTCCCCAAAGATATTGACTATACCGTTCCCTTCGAATCGGTAACAGTGGTAAAGGTATCGGTGGGCGAGGTAGTTGATACTTTGCTTATCGCTTTGGCATTGGTTATTGTGGTAGTATTTCTGTTCTTACAAAGCTGGAGGGCAACGCTTATCCCAATACTGGCTATCCCGGTATCTATTATCGGTACGTTTATTTTCTTTATCCCCTTAGGGTTTACCATTAACACTTTAACCTTATTTGGCTTTGTACTTGCTATTGGTATTGTGGTTGATGATGCCATTGTGGTGGTTGAGGCTGTGCAGCACTATATGGATGAAAAAGGCATGGCACCCCGCGAAGCGACATTACATGCCATGCGCGATATATCGGCTCCGGTTATCGCTATCGCCCTTATTTTGGCGGCAGTGTTTGTGCCGGTTGGTTTTATACCCGGTATAGTTGGGCGTTTGTACCAGCAGTTTGCCATTACTATTGCCATATCGGTATTGATATCGGCTTTTGTGGCTTTATCATTAACCCCAGCCTTGTGTACGTTGATATTAAGGCCAATGAAACTGAGCGAATCATCAACAGGCTTAAATAAGTTCTTCTATAATTTTAATACCTGGTTTACAAAGTTATCGGGTAAGTACCGTAACGGTGTAGCCGGGTGGATAAAAAAACCGGTATTGGTGGTGGTATTGTTGGTGTGTATCATCGTAGGTGCGGTATTCCTGTTCAAAACAAAACCTACCGGTTTTATACCTGTGGAAGATGATGGCCGTGTGTATATTACATTCGATCTGCCTGAAGCATCATCAACAACGCGTACAGTAGCTGTAATACATCGCATTATGAGTATATTGGATACTACACCAGGTATTGGGCATTACGCAGCCTTAGGTGGTTTGAATGTGGTATCCTTCGCTACGAAATCAAACAGTGGTACCATATTTTGCCAGTTGAAACCCTGGGATGAACGAAAAACCAAACAAGAGCAGTTACTGGGTGAGAAGGGGTTGGTAGCAAGTTTGCAAAAGAAACTATCCGGCGCCGTGAGAGAGGCCAACATTGTGGTGATACCGCCACCGCCAATACCCGGTTTGGGTACAACGGCAGGTTTCGCATTCAATTTGGAGCAGCGTGAGGCCGGTGCCGATATTAAAAGCTTTGAAGGTGTAATGCGGCAGTTTTTAGATACGCTGGGTAAACGCAAGGAGATAGGCAAGGCATTTTCTTTCTTTACAGCGAGAACACCGGGCTATCAACTCACCATTGATCGCGAAAAGTGTAAAAAACTGGGGGTAAGCATATCTGATGTAGGTAACGCCCTGCAAACCTATTTAGGTAGCTCTTACGTGAACGATTTTACCATTTACGGGCGTAACTTCCGTGTTGTTGAGCAGGCTGATACTGCTTACCGGTCGGATATTAAAAACCTGAACCAGTTTTTTGTACGCAACTCGGTTGGCGCTATGGTGCCTTTAAGCACATTAACAAGCTATAAGGTAACCGAAAGCGCACCGCTGATATCTCACTTTAACCTTTTCCGGGCAACCGAAATTGATGGTAACCCTGCACCGGGATACAGCAGCGGCGATGCTCTGAACGCGCTGGAAGAAGTTGCAAAAACTTTACCGCAAGGTTACGGTTATGAGTTTTCGGGTCTGAGTCGTGAGGAAAAGAAGGCAGGGTCCAAAAGCACTTATATCTTCCTGCTGTCTATCACTTTTGTGTTCCTGTTCCTGGCGGCATTGTATGAGAGCTGGTCAGTGCCATTCTCAGTACTGCTGGCAGTACCTATCGGGGCCTTTGGCGCAATTTTAACGCTTACCTTTATGCCGGGCTTAACCGATAACGTTTACGCGCAGATAGGTTTGATAACGCTCATTGGTTTGGCAGCCAAAAATGCCATCCTGATCGTTGAGTTTGCCAAAGAACGTGTGGATACCGGGATGGAGGTTGTTGCAGCTACTCTTGAAGCTGTAAAACTAAGACTAAGGCCGATCATCATGACGTCGATGGCGTTCATTTTAGGTGTAGGCCCTTTGCTGTTTGCATCGGGCGCCGGTGCCGAGGCGAGGAAGACCATTGGTTATACGGTATTTGGTGGTATGTTATCGGCAACCTTGCTGGCCATATTTATTGTACCGGTATTATTTGTGCTCATTACAAAATTCAGTTACGGTAAAAAGAAACTTACCGAAATGCACGAGCATTATAAACCAGATCCGGATATATTGCATTGAGTTAAATAATATAAGGAGCCGCAAGGCTCCTTTTTTGTTGGATGGGATCTGCAACAGATGGCACAGGATGGTCCTTTTATTATTTGATTTTTTTTTAATATAACTTGCAGCGCCAATAAACCTTTTTTATATGATTACAGATTCATTCCCGCCAAGGTATAAGATCAGCGTTGTATGCTGCCTGCTTATGTTATACTGTAGCTTTTGTATGGCTCAAAAATCTCCTGATAAGATCATTGGTGCTGATATTTCGTGGTTGCCGCAGTTTGAAGAGCAGGGCAAAAAGTATTATGAAAATGATCAAGCTACCGATGCTATTCAGATATTGAAGGATAAGGGCTTTAACTATATCCGCCTGCGCATTTTTAATAACCCGAGGGCAGATAGTGGCTACTCTAAAAAAGGATACTGCGACCTTGAGGGGACAAAGAAAATGGCGCTGCGCATAAAAGCTGCAGGGATGGGCTTTTTATTGGACTTCCATTACAGCGATACCTGGGCCGATCCGGGTAAGCAGTATATCCCTTCGGCATGGAAAAAACTGAGCTATGCTTTGTTGCAGGACTCGGTACGCGCATTTACCAAAAAAGTACTGAAAGAGCTAAAAGACCAGGGTACGCCGCCCGATATGGTGCAGGTGGGCAACGAAATTAACCATGGTATGATGTGGCCTATAGCCAATATCAAACACCTGGATACACTGGCAGGTGTTTTAAAGGCAGGTATAGCCGGCGTGAAAGACGAGAATAAGAAAGCGAAAATTATGCTCCACATTGCCTGCGGTGGCCAAAATAAAGAATCGCGGTACTTTTTGGATAATATGATTGCCCGCAATGTGAAATTTGATATCATCGGCGAAAGCTATTACCCCGAATGGCACGGTACCATTACCGACCTGAAAAATAACCTGAACGACCTGGCAGCCCGCTACAAGCAGGATATTATTGTAGTAGAATATACCAAATTAAAAATGGAGGTAAATGATGCAGCGTTCACCATTCCGGGTAAAAAAATCACGGGTACTTTTATTTGGGAGCCATTAAGTTACCAGGAAGCGGTATTTGATAAAACAGGCCACCCGAATGCATATTTAGATATGTACCCGGTGATAAAACAGAAATACGGGGTTAAATAGGTTTGCCGAAGTTGCAAACTTCGGCAATTGTTGCCACAAGTTTGAAAACTTGCAGCAGCACCTTTATTTAAAATGAAATATAATATAATACATGAAGAAAATACTTTTAGGCCTGTTATTGGCCGGTTCGGTTTTTAAGGTTGAGGCGCAAAGTAACCCCGGTACATTGTTTAACAGGGATTGGGAGTTTGTTAAGGATATTGATACAGCTATCTCTAAGGAAACTCTAGCATCGCATAAAGCTACTGCTGTAAAGTGGGAGAAGGTTTCGCTGCCGCATACACCGCAAATTGAATCGGTTATTAAAGTTAAAGAGCAATGGCAGGGAACGTGCTATTACCGCAAGTATTTTACTGTGCCTGTAACGGATAAGGGTAAATACATTGCCATACAGTTTGAAGGTGCAATGAACGACGCGGATGTCTATTTAAATGGTGTACATCTTGCTAAACACATAGGTGGGTATCTTCCATTTTATATAGATCTGTATAACGGCTTAAAATATGGGCAGGAAAATGTATTGTTAGTAAAATTGGTAAACGTAGATAACGCTCATATCCCACCAGGTAAACCAATTAAAGACCTTGACTTCAATTTTTATGGCGGCATATACCGTAATGCATGGTTAATCATCAAAAACTGGACACACATTAGTAACGCGGTTGCTGCAAATCATGAAGCAGGTGGGGGGGTGATGGTGCATTATGAGGATGTGACCACCGCTTCCGCTAAGGTTGTGGTTAAAACGGAAGTGCTGAATGAGAAGTCACGTAGTAATTATCTTGTTAATTTAAACCTTATTGGAAAAGATGGAAAGATTGTTTCAAGTTCAAAGTCGGATTTGCGACGTCTTTCTGAAAATGGTTTGACCAGTTTTGAACAAAGTATGTTGGTTGATAAACCAGCGCTGTGGTCTCCAATGCATCCAAATTTGTATATCTTAAAAGTACAGGTGGTTGTTAACGGCAAAGTGGTAGATGAGCAGGAGCAAAAAATCGGTATTAAAACCTTCCGCTTTGAGCCAGGCGCGTTTTACCTGAACGGCGAAAAGCTGAATATTGTAGGTACCAACCGCCACCAGGAATATCCCTATATTGGTTACGCCTTGAGTGATAACTCCCAATACCGCGATGCATGGAAAATTAAAGAAGCCGGGTTCAACTTTGTGCGCTGTTCGCATTACCCGCCTTCGCCCGCATTTTTGGATGCCTGCGATGAGTTGGGTATTTTGGTGATGGATGCCATACCGGGCTGGCAGTTTTTTGGCGATGAAGTTTTTCAGGAGAATAGTTATCAGGATATTCGCGATATGATACATCGCGACCGTAATCATGCCTCAATAGTACTTTGGGAAGCGAGTTTAAATGAATCGCGGATGAGTAAGCCATATATGGATAAGGCTCACAAGATCGTACATGCCGAACTGCCGTTTAAGGATGTGTTTTCGACAGGTTGGATAGATTATGCTTATGATGTATCTAATCCCGCAAGGCAACATGCCAAAGCGCCCGAGTACTGGAAAAAATATGGCAAGCAAAAACCATTGCTGTTAGCCGAGTATGGCGATTGGGAGTACTATGCTCAAAACGCGGGCTTTAACCAAAAAGCATACGAGGGACTGAAAAAAGAAGAACGAAACTCGCGCCAGTTACGTACCGATGGCGAGGGCAGGATGCTGCAACAGGCTTATAATTTCCAGGAGTCACACAATGACGATCTGAATGGCCCCAATTTTGGCGATGCCAACTGGGTGATGTTTGATTATAAACGGGGTTATGCAAGCGATATTGAATCATCGGGCATAATGGATATTTACCGATTGCCCAAGTTCGCGTTTTACTTTTACCAGAGCCAGTATGGGCCAAAGCCGGATGATAAGGGTTTTGGGAAACCGATGGTGTTTATTGCCAATTATTGGAATGATCCGGCAACAAAGAGTGTAAAGGTATATAGCAATTGTGATGAAGTGGAGTTGTTTTTGAATGGTAAATCGCTTGGAAAACAACATCCCGATAAGGATGCGTATTCGAATAATTTGCCGCACCCGCCGTTTACGTTTGCTATTAGCCAATTTGAAAAAGGGAAATTGGAGGCTGTGGGGTACGTTGCAGGGGTGAAGGTGGCGGGAATGGTAAGGATGACGCCGGAGAAAGCTGATCATGTAATTTTAACAATTGATAATAACGGAAAAAATATTGGTGAGGTTGGAGATGTTATATTAGCTTATGCGAGCGTAGTAGATAAAAATGGAACAGTTATACCAGACGCAACTAATGAAATTAAGCTTACATCAAAAGGCGATATGAGCATTATTAGTGATAGTGTAAAGAAATGTGAAGCTGGTGTAGCTACGTTTTTATTGAAAAGAGTCGCCAAAAAGGGCTCGATTTATGTAATGCCTTCATCAGAAATCCCTGAACACTTAAATGCCGAGGGCTATGGGGTGCAAACTGTCCAATAGATACTATATAAATAAGCATGTCCACTTGCTCACGCAAGTCTGTGACTTGTGGTTACCATAGCCGAAGTTTCTTAACTTCGGCTTGCCGCTAAAGGCACAGACTTGCGGGAGTACAAGTTAAATACCCGTGTCGCTTTCCTAATTGTACATTGAAACAACAGAACAGTACAGGACAGTATGTTATTTTTATCGCTTTAATTTGTAGTTGTTAAACCTGCATCATACCAATGTATAATTCCTTTATTAAAAAAGCTATTAGCTTAATATTTCTGTCGGGCTGTGTAATGGCCTCAAATGCCCAAATCGAAGAGCATACCGTTGTTTTAGGTAAAGATGTGACCTACATAGAAGGTCAGCATTTTAAGCAAGGGAGCAATAAAGACCCAAAGGGTGTTGAGCTTGATCTGAACAACTACTATCTCCGTTTGGGCGGAAAACCCGTTTTGCCGGTAATGGGCGAGATCCATTATTCGCGTTACCCAAAGGCCGAATGGGAGGAGGCGCTGCTGCAGATGAAGGCTGCTGGTATAAACGTTATCGCTTTTTATGATTTTTGGATTCACCATGAGCAGGAAGAAGGAAAATTCAGGTTTGATGACAATTTAGATGTGCGTTACTTTATTGAACTGTGCGCCAAGCATGGTTTAAAATGCATTGGCCGCATTGGCCCATGGGCGCACGGCGAGGCACGCAATGGTGGCATGCCCGATTGGTTTGTGAAGAAAAAGATGAAGGGCGGGTTTGACCGTGTTACCAAAAATGGCAGCGTTGAGCCCGAAGTTGGCAACTGGTACAAAGCTATTGCAAAGCAATTTGCAGGCTTATATTACAAAGATGGCGGCCCGTTGATAGGTATACAGGTTGATAACGAAATGCGCAGTAACGGCCCTAACAGCGATGGCTATAAGTACATGGCTGCCTTAAAGCAAATGGCTGTTGCCGATGGTATTGATGTACCTTTATATGTAGTTACCGGCTGGCCCGGTCCGCAGGTGCCCGAAGATGATGTGTTGCCATTATGGGGCGGTTACCCTGATGCTCCATGGACACAGAATACCAAAGACCTTCCGCCGGATAATGTGTATACCTTTAAAGCCGACAGGAGGGATAAGAATATCGGTAACGATGTGCTTACCTATCAACCCGGCGAGGTTAAAATGCCGGTATACCGCCACCCGTATTTAACGGTAGAGTTGGGTGGGGGCATGCAGGTAACTTATCACCGCAGGCCAACTTTGCTGGGCGGCGATCTGCTGGCTTTGGATTATACCCGTTTGGGCGTGGGCGCCAATATGCTGGGTTATTATGTTTTCCACGGTACGCAGCACCCATTGAGTTGGGATGGAACTTACTCAACACAAGAATCAAAATCGACCATATACCCGTACCCTAATGATTACCCGCTAATATCGTATGATTTTGAGTCGCCGCTGACGGAGTGGGGCTTTATCCGCGATTATTATCACGATTTTAAATTGCTGCACCAGTTCATCAACAGCTACGGCAGCAATCTGGCACCGATGAGCGCACAGATACCGGCAGATAATCCCGAAAAGGCAGATAACCTGACCGATCTGCGGTATTCGGTACGGAGCAGGGGCGGAGCGGGATATTTGTTTATTAATGATTATGTGAGGCATTATGATATGGCTAATCATCCTAATACAGCCATTAACATCAAAACAGAAACCGAGACGATCCGCATCCCCGAAAAGGGAGGCATAAACATCAGCAATAAAGTGTATGGGGTGATGCCTTTTAATTATAATATGGATGGTGTACTGCTAAAATACGCCACCGCGCAGCCCACCACTATTTTAAATAATAAAGATAAGGTGTATTGCTACTATGCCATGGATGGTATTAAACCTGAGTTTAAGTTTGAGAAAAAGAACATTAAAACCCTTAAAACAACCGCGACTGTTATACAGGTCGGGAAGTATACTTTTGTAAGTAACCTTAAACCGGGCAAAAATTGTACACTTGATATCGCGACGAATGACGGGCATTCATTCAAAATATTGTTGCTGAGCAGGGATGAGGCCAGGTATAGTTACGTGTTTGATATTAAAGGTACTCAAACCTTAGTGCTAACACCAAAAATGGCTTTTTATGATGATAAGCGCGATGTGATCACCATGAGGTCAATTGATTCGGCTGCATTTAGTTTTGACAGTTACCCGGCATGCGGTACCAAGAGTGTTGCCGTTAGGCCTGCCGGTAAAGCGGGTATATTTACCCATTACAGGGTTGCGCTTCCCGAGTGGGATGCTGTTGAGGTGCCGTTTAAACAGGTATCAGACGAGGCTAAGTTTAAGGCTTATTGCGATTCGTTAAAGGGTATTACGCCGGTTGGGCCAACATACGCTATCCATTATAATGCCACACTGCCATATAAAGCGTACAGCCTAACCCTGCCCGCTAAAATGCCCGAGTTTGTACACGATGTATTATTGCAGTTTGATTACCGTGGTAATACCGCGGGCCTTTATGCTGGCGGTACCATTATTGCCGACGATTATTATGCCGGTACTACCATGCCTTACAGCCTTAAACGCCACGAAGACCTGTTAGGTAAGCAGCCTTTTGTATTGCAGATAACGCCATTGATGGAAAACCGTAAAATCCATTTTGAACCGGGTACAGACCTGGATTTCGCAAAGACGACCCATGCTGAATTGAGAAAGATAAAGGTACAGCCGGTTTACCAGGTGTCGTTTTGATAATGCCGTGTAAATGCCGTATAAAAACCCGGGCCTTTTTTTAACCCGAATGTTTTTTAACACATAATTTAGCCGTTATTTAAAAATCTTTTAACAATGGATCAACCCGAAATTGGAACTAAGATTGCCGAGTTGCGTGATGCTAAAGGTATTACTCAAAAAGAACTGGCCGGCTTGTGCAAAATTGACATCAGAACTATACAACGTATAGAAGCAGGCGATGTACTGCCCCGCAAGTATACTATGAAACTACTATCTAAAGCTTTGGATTATAGCTTTACTGTAACCGGGGCTGTACAAATCGAAACAAACACGATATCGCTAAAGTCCTTAAAAATGACATTTATAGCTGGTCTCGTTTATTCGGTAAATGCCATATTAGTTGTAATTGATCTTACATCGCATCATTTTAAACAGCCACTTCGGTTAACCACTTACACGGTACATATTTTAAGCGGAGTATTGTTTTTTTATGGATTTTACAAGTTGGGGCATTATCTTAAAAACCAGGTACTGGCTGTATCGTCTGTTATTTCTATTGTTTTATTGCCGTTGATCAATATTATTTACCTGTCGTACAGTCCATTGGTTGATGCATTGATGTACTTTGTTTTTTTAATGCTTTGCATCAACATGAGTATTTTTGGCGCGGGGATATTGATAGAAGGCTCGCGGAGGAGTGATAGCTTGAAGGATTTATTTTTTATTACAGGCGTAGCAATTATTGCGGAGGCATGTATGAACCTAAGTCCAAACTTTAATTTGCAAACCGTAGGGCTTTATATATCAATAGCGAGCAATATTGTGCTGTGTGCTATTTTGTATCTTGAATATCAGCGTATGTCCTCAAAAAGGTTAAGTACTGATAGTGCAACAGTTTTTGGATGATGAAGAAATAAGGCGGTTAAAATAAATGTACTATTTCCCCGCCTCATCATGCATCGCTGCAGGTGTTTAGCCATTAAAATTCAATCATTACGCTAATGCCCAAACGGCGGCAATCCCATTAATTGCCAATACACCGGCAGGTCGGGGCGCTTTTGTTTGGGTAGGTGGAAGTTTTTACCGTAGTAGGTAGCCAGGTGCAGCTCAGGGCGTCCATTGCGTGTAACGATAATATCGTCAACACGTTTAAAGCTATCAAAAAATGGTTCTGCATCCTGGTGTACGCTTGTGGTATCGTTTTGGCTAATGATAACGGCATCTTTACCTTTCAGGTCGTTAGGGTTTACCAGGAAGGCCAGGTTACGAGGGTCGGCGCTAAAGCATACAATAGGCTTTTTGCCTTCCAGCGACCAATCAACCTTGCCGGTTAGCCACCAATGCGGACAGCCGGTAAATACATTGGGATTGTTTAGCCAGCCTTCTTTTTCAAACCGGGCTTTGATATCAAGATAGTCGGTACCTTCAAGGGTAGGGTCGTCAATGCCCAAATGGGTATGTGTTACAATGTATTTTGGGCCATACCATTGCCAAAAGCCGGTAATCATGTGCGCGCTTAAAAAGGTAATTGTGATTAGCGTGAACGAGGCCGAAAAGCGTAACCAGCGGCGGGTGCGCGGGGCGCGGTCAGGATTACTCAGGTTCTGATCTATAGCGTATCCTAATGGCATAAAGAGCATCATATAACCAGGGGCCTGCCAATGAAAGTGGTATTGCAGATCTGCCCAAAGGGTAATGATGGTAAAGAATACGATGGGCAGAACAGCCGTCCAGAACAGGAAACTATAGGGCTGCGAAGTGCCCTTTAGTTTAAAGGTTTTGATGAGCTGGCCTATAACCGGAACCCATATCCAGGGTAATAACCAGCAGGCCTGACCTAAAAAGCTCCGCAGGAACCAGTCGATATGGATTTGAAAATGCTGACCTTCGGTACCCACACGCGAGCCCTGGAAAGCGAAGGATACCCAGTTGTTATGGGCATTCCACCAGATTACCGGGAAAGCCATAATGATTGTAATAAGAATGGCTAAATAAGGACCCGGGTGTGTGATCCATTTGCGCTGGCTTTTATTGGTCAGCAAAAACAAAAAGATACCTACAAAAAGGAATAGTACATGGTATTTACTTAGAGTGGCAAAGCCCATCATAACGCCAACCATAAGCCACAGGCTATATATTTGAGCAGTTCTTTTAGGTTGTTCTGCAGGGGCTGGCAGCATGATATTAACGAGGAAGTAAGTGGCAGCCAGCCAAAAGAACATCAGTGGTGCATCGGGTTGAAACCATGTTGCAACCGGAATGGTAAATACGGCGCTAAGGTTCATCATCAGCACGGCCCAAAAGCCCGAACGCGCGTTAAACAACCTGCGGGTAATGGCAAATATGAGCCAGCTGGTACCTGCAAAAAGTAAAACCGCAGGGAAACGCAGGCCCAGGTTTGTTAGCCCAACTACTTTTGTACTTAACCAGCTTAACCAAAAAAACAAAGGGGGCTGGTCGAGGTAGCTCCAGCTCAGGTTAAGCACACCACGGAAATAGTACGATTCGCCAATGCCAAGGCCTGTATTGGCTGCAATAAACAAACGGGCTAGAAAAGTAAGCCCAATAAGTAATAAGGTGTATTTTACCGCGTTTTGGTCGGTTATTTTATTAGTAGATTTATTGTGATTGGGAGTAGAGTTGGACATTTGGTAATGCAGTTGTTGTTTTAGCAAACAAATTGACTAATTTGGTTTAAAAGTAAATTCATGCAAATGCAATTTTTATATAATTGCCGTTATTGAAAAATAAAGCATCAAAATTATAATATTGATAATAACTGTACAATAACAAATACTTATCAATTGAGGTAGTGTTAACAGGGGTTTACTTTATGCCATAGAACATTGTGTTTGGATGTTAAAAAAACTTCGCTTTCCCAACAAAATTCGGAATAATGAAAAAAATAGAAATAAGGTATTGACAAGTTGAAATTTAACTGTACTTTTACGGCATAAACAGAAAAATGAAATTTACAAACGCATACTGGTTCGGTTATTACTTTTACTTTACAAGTACAAGCCGGGACTAATATGTCATAACATGATATAGCAAAAGCAAAAAGTCCCGGCCCAACAGCCGGGACTTTTTGCTTTAATACGAATATGGGAAAGCAAAAACCAAGAGTAGCCATCCAGGGAATAAAAGCATCGTTTCACGAAGAAGCGGCGTTTAAGTTTTTTGGTGATGATATCGAAACGGTAGAATGTAAGAGTTTCAAACAAACGTTTGATAAGTTACAGGCTAAAGAGGCCGACTATGTGATCATGGCTATTGAGAACAGCATCGCGGGAAGCATATTGCCTAACTACAACCTGCTGATGAATTACAACTTCCCGGTAGTGGGCGAGGTGTATTTGCCTATCCAACTGCATTTGCTGGCTTACCCCGGCGTTAAGTTTGAGGATGTTAAGGTGGTAATATCACACCCGATAGCATTGCGCCAGTGCCTGGATTTTTTTGAAGATTACCCGCATATACAACTAATAGAGGGTACAGATACAGCGGCCTGCGCCAAACGTGTACGTGATGAGCAGTTGAAAGATACTGTTGCAGTAGCCAATACGCTTGCCGCGAAACTGTACGGGTTAGATGTACTGGAGCGCCGCATCGAATCGAACAAAAAGAATTATACCCGCTTTTTGATACTAACCGATCATGAGCGTGCCGAAAAGATAAAGGCTAACAAAGCATCATTATGTTTCCAGGTGAGTAACCAGGTAGGTGCATTGGCTAAGGTTTTGAATATTTTTGCCGAAGCCGAACTGAACATGAGCAAGATACAATCGATGCCTGTGCTTGGTAAACGTAACGAATACAATTTTTATGTAGATGTGGAGTGGGACAAGCGCGAGCAATACGATAAAGCCATTACGCAGGTATTAAAATATACCCAGAACTTTAACATACTGGGCGAGTACCAGAAGAATGATACGGTGTAGAGAGAAGTCCATAGTCGATGGTCAATAGTCCATAGACAAAAAAAGAGTAAATAAAAAAATCAATCATAAAATCAACCATTGACTATCGACCATGGTCCATGGACAAAAACAACAACGATGAAACTAAATTTTAACATTCAGCCCTTCAACACATGGGCAACGGTAACTAAAGAACCATTTTTAATTGCCGGCCCATGCAGTGCAGAAACTGAAGAGCAGTTGGTTGCTACAGCGCATTTATTAAAAGCTACCGGCCGCGTATCGGTTTTACGTGCAGGTATCTGGAAACCACGTACCCGTCCGGGAGAGTTTGAAGGTATTGGCTCGATAGGTTTGGAGTGGTTAAAACGCGCCAAAGCCGAAACCGGTTTGCCAACCGCTGTTGAAGTAGCTACCGCCAAGCACGTTGAAGAAGCTTTGGCTGCAGGTGTTGATATTTTATGGATAGGAGCACGCTCAACCGCTAACCCTTTTACT
The DNA here is from genome assembly GCF_019391655.1 of Mucilaginibacter rivuli. Taxonomy (GTDB): domain Bacteria; phylum Bacteroidota; class Bacteroidia; order Sphingobacteriales; family Sphingobacteriaceae; genus Mucilaginibacter; species Mucilaginibacter rivuli. The sequence goes on from NZ_JAHXPQ010000002.1 coordinate 539,798, forward strand.
GTACAGGAAATTGCCGATGCTTTAAAAGGACACGATGTACCTGTAATTGTTAAAAACCCGGTTAATCCAGACCTGAGTTTATGGATTGGCGCTTTAGAGCGCATCAACAATGCGGGCATCACTAAGCTGGCGGCTATTCACCGTGGCTTTTCATCACACGAAAAATCAGCTTTCCGTAACGAACCGATGTGGGACCTGGCTATCAACCTGAAAACGCATGCGCCGGAATTGCCTATCATTTGCGACCCAAGCCACATCTGCGGTAACCGCGAACTGATCCCTTACATTGCTCAAAAAGCATTAGACTTAGATATGCAAGGTTTGATCATCGAATCACATATTGACCCATCTGTAGCATGGACAGACGCTAAACAACAGTTAACTCCTGCCGCTTTAGATGCGATAATGGATAAATTGGAAGTACGTAAACCAGGTGCAGGTACCGAAGAAGTTAAAGACGCTTTAGCAGTTTTGCGCGATAATATCGACAAGATTGACGACCTGCTGATCCAAAAAGTTGGCGAGCGTATGAAGATAGTTGAGAAGATAGGTAACTACAAAAAAGATAACGGTATCACCATTTTACAGGTTAACCGTTGGGAAGAGATATTGAACAAACGCATCCCTTATGCATCTGCATTTAACCTGAGCAAGGAGTTTACCGAGAAGTTTTTGGAATTGTTGCACAGCGAGTCTATCCGCAAACAAACCGAGATCATGAACAAAGACGGTGTGAGCGGATCGCAACAAGAACATTTAACACACGCCTAATTAGCTTTGATGGAACCAAACATCATCATATCTAAACCGGGCAAAACCGTAAAAGGCACTGTTCAACTTACCGGCTCAAAAAGCGAGTGCAACCGTGCACTCATTATTGAAGCCTTAAGTAAAGGCGTTGTCAAGGTATCTAATGTATCTGATGCAGCTGATGCGGTGACATTAAAGAGAGTTCTAAGTCGGGAGTCTGAAGTCTTGAGTCAGAAGTCAGAAAATGACTCAGAACTTGCGACTCAAGACTTAAGACTCGTAGACATTGGTCCTGCCGGAACTGCTATGCGTTTTTTAACGGCTTACCTGCCTTTGCAGGATGAAGAGGTTATACTTACGGGAACAAAACGTATGCAACAGCGCCCTATCGGGATATTGGTTGATGCTATGCGTAAGCTTGGCGCGAAGATAGATTACGAGGTGAATGACGGCTACCCGCCGATACGGATTCACGCGGGTTTTGAGCAGACTACGGACGAGATCAGTGTAAAGGGTGATATCAGCAGTCAGTATATCACGGCTTTGCTGTTGATTGCCTCAAGTCTGCCGAAAGGCCTAAAGCTAAATATTGAAGGCGAACTCACATCAAAACCTTATGTGGAGATGACGCTGGCCATGTTGCAGCAATGCGGCATACAATATAACTGGGAAGGTAACAGCATTCATATTGCTAACCAGCCCTTTAAACCGACCGAAATTTATGTTGAGCCGGATTGGAGTGCTGCATCATATTGGTACGCTATTGCCGCTTTAAGCGATGAAGCCGAGTTGTTTTTACCGGGATTAAAACCATACAGCCTGCAGGGCGACAGCGTAATCACCGAGATCATGGCTAACTTTGGTATCACATCGCAGTTTAAGGATGGCGGCGTGTACCTGCAAAAGGAAGTTAAGCCTATCGCGCGTAAGGTGTTCGATATGAAGGAATGCCCTGACCTGGCACAAACCGTAGTGGTAGTGTGCGCGGCATTGGGCCATGATGCTACCTTTACAGGATTGGAAACCTTAAAGATCAAGGAAACAGACCGTATAGCCGCCTTACAAAATGAGCTGGCTAAAATAGGGGTAACGCTTACCGAAAAAGGCCAGGTGTACAAACTGGATTGCAGCGGCAAACACATACCCGAAAAGGTAACGATACACACTTACGAAGATCACCGCATGGCAATGGCTTTCGCACCCCTGGCATTGGTTATCCCACAGGTGGAAATTGAAGACCCGATGGTGGTCGAAAAATCATACCCTGCATTCTGGAGCGATCTGGAAAGTATGGGATACGAGATTAAAGTCAAAAGTTAAAAGTCAAAAATATCTATCGCGTCATTGCGAGCGATAGCGAAGCAACCTCTAAACATGCATGTCGATGATGCTTGTCGGAGACCTTTCGCGCAGAGGTTGCTTCGTACCTCGCAATGACGTTATAAAATAAAGAGTCAGTCTAACTACTAAATACTCCGTACTAAAATACTAAACCATGGCAGGCAATTCATTCGGGCAATTATTCAGGATAACTACATTTGGCGAATCGCATGGCGAGGCAATTGGTGTGATCATTGACGGCTGCCCGTCGCAGTTAGTGGTGGATATGGATTACATACAGGGCGAGTTGGATAAACGCAAGCCCGGTCAGAGTAAAATTACAACACAACGTAAAGAGAGCGATACAGTGCGTATCTTATCGGGAGTGTTTGAGGGTAAAACTACCGGCACGCCCATTATGATGCTGATACCGAATGAGGATCAGCGCTCAAAGGATTACAGCCATAATACCGATGTATTCCGCCCGTCGCATGCTGATTATACCTATCAAACTAAATACGGTATCCGCGATCATCGTGGTGGCGGCCGTTCATCAGCCCGGGAGACCGCGGCACGTGTGGCAGCAGGTGCCATTGCAAAACTGTTATTGAAAACACAAGGCATCGAGATACTGGCGCATGTAAGCAGCGTAGGTAAGATTGATGCCCCGAATATCGAGATCAAAACTGCCGAAGAGTTTTTGGCTGTTCGCGAAAGCAATATTGTAAGATGTGCAGATCCGGCTACAGCCGAAGAAATGATCGAATTTATCGATTCGGTACGTAAGGATGGTGATACGGTAGGCGGTAAGGTAAGCTGCCATATCAAAAATTGTCCGGTAGGGTTAGGGGAACCTGTTTTTGATAAGCTGCACGCCGAATTGGGCAAAGCCATGCTGAGTATCAATGCTGTTCACGGCTTTGAGTTTGGATCGGGCTTTTCGGGTAGCGAAATGCGCGGCTCGGAGCATAACGACATCTTTGTAAAGAATCATTTGGGCAGCGTTAAGACTATTACCAATTTTTCGGGCGGTATACAGGGCGGTATCAGCAATGGTATGCCTATCGACTTTAAGGTTGCCTTTAAACCCGTAGCCACCATAATGCACATCCAACGTACAGTTGACGCACAAGGCAACGAAGCCGAAATAAGCGGCAAAGGCCGCCACGATCCATGCGTAGTACCTCGCGCTGTGCCGATTGTTGAGGCCATGGCCGCATTGGTAATAGCGGATCATTGGTTGAGAAACAGGAATACGATTTTGCCGCAATAATACAACGACGAGATGGTTAATTAACAACTCGATAAAATGAATTTCTACACACGCAAATGGGTAAAACCCGAAGATTTGAACGCCCACGGTACGCTGTTTGGCGGTAGCTTGCTGAGTTGGATAGATGAGGAGGCTGCTATCTATTCCATTATCCAATTGGGTACCAACGATTGTGTGACGAAGTATATGTCGGAGATCAACTTTGTGAGTTCGGCCAAGCAGGGTGATATTATTGAGTTGGGAATTAAAGCTACCCATTTTGGACGTACATCTATTACTTTGACCTGCGAGGTACGGAATAAGATCAATCAGAAAACTATTCTGACCATTGATAAGATCGTTTTTGTAAGTCTGGATGATAACGGAGTACCTATACCGCATGGGAAAACGGAGATCACTTATACGGATGAACGTTTGCGGGAATAAGCCCCCTAACCCCCTGAAGGGGGAATAAAGTGTTTTTAGTTAACCTGATTATCATCCCGATAGATATAACCAAACTTTAATGCTACCGGTATCCAGAGCATCAAATCGGCCATAACGGTGCTGTTAGCCATTCCACAAACATCAGCCGTACTATTTATGGCGCTCATGTAGTCATTTGTATCTTGCAGCGCTTTTAAAAACTGCCATTGCCATGTTTCCATATCGTGCATATGAATGATATAATCTTTCCTGCTTATGGCGGTAAAGGATTCGCCCGTTAGGGGTGTTGTTGCCTCTTCGCCACGCTGAACAGATCTGACAAATCCCGCCAAGGGAAACTGAAGTTTTAACAGCATTAAGCAAGGGGATGATCTGATAGTAGACGTGTTAAATAAATAAAGCACGGTGTCGTCTGTTTCAGTTTCCTGCGATGTGCCTTCTAATCCTTTGCATCTTGAAACCTCGGCTATGGCACGCTCAAGCAAGGTCACTTCAACAGGTAGGTCGAACATATTGCTATCCGCGTTTTTGGGTTGCGAAGCCTTTAAGAAAGCCGCGAAGTTTGCACCGAGATTATACAGATCTGGTGATGATGGGGGGGAATGCACCAGGTAAGCTTTTACAAAGGTTTCAAACAACTCTTTACCTAACAGGTGCTGCAAGGCTGGATATTCGGCACTCATACATTCCATCAGCCGTAATACATAGCCACGTGCATATATGCCTATTTTTTCCCCGGATGAAAAGTTTGGAGCGGGTTTGATCACCTCGGTATGCCTGAGGCCGTAGTGCTGGTCGGCCATTATTATCTTGTCGTTAATACTGCCCGGCTTAACAATAATGGATGTGAGCCACTTTTGTATGTTGGCTAACTCACTCATGCGTGGTTTGCATTTGATGGTCCACCGGGTTTGAAACCTGGTCGGCCAAACGTGTGCGGTAAACCGGGACATCGGGGAAGTTACCCAATAAAACCTCGCGGGCCTTATTCACTTCGGCAACCAGGTCGGGATATTCGGGAATATTGGCGTCCCATTCTAATAATGTGGATACTCCACCTGTCAACTCCTGCGCTAAGCGGTATAAGTGCCAAACGGGTGTGGGTACAGGCTGGTCGTGGGTATCCAGGTAATATTGGTCGCAATCGGTTGGACCGGCAATGTGTATTTGTACAACCGCTTTATGCGGGATATTGCGGATATAAAACTCAGGGTCGAAGTTATGGTTATGGCCCGATACAAAAACGTTGTTCACATCAAGCAATAGTCCGCAGCCGGTTTTAGCCACCAACTCCGTCATAAACTCCCATTCGTGCAGGCTGGATGCCTCAAATTCCATATAAGTGGATGGGTTTTCGAGGATCAGGGGGCGCTGTAAGATGTCCTGAACGCGGTTAACCCGTTCGGCTACATGGTGCAGGCTTTCGAGGGTAAGGGGCAAGGGTAACAGGTCGTGGGTGTTTAAATGAGCTACGCCTGTCCAGCATAAATGGTCGGATATCCAAACGGGTTTTACCTCGTCGGCCAGTTCTTTTAACTGGCGCAGGTAATCCAGGTTCAGCGAGTCGGTGCTGCCTATTGACATGGATACGCCATGCATCACTATCGGGCGCAAGCCTGCCACATGCGCTAACACATGCCGGGCATAGCCAAAGTTGTTCATATAGTTCTCACTGATGATCTCGAACCAATCCACAACCGGATCATTCTGCATCAGGTGAACGAAGTGTTTGCTGCGTAAACCAACGCCCAGGCCCAAATTTGGCAGGCCCAGGCGTTTACTATCAGGTGTATTCATGTCGTTAATTTAAACCAGATCAGGTAGATGGCGGAAATGCCAGCCTGATATCGCTTACCGGTGGTTTAACAGGCACCGGGGCTTCTGCATCGCGGTTTTGCAATACTTTAGTGTAAGCTTCCCATGCAATATCGTAAACAAAATCGCCGTATTTAAATATTACCTGGCCGGGTATATTGGTCACATTATGTTTAGGGCCCGTAAAATCGTTCAGCTCCATAGCGCCAACTGTTGCGGGCTTGCCTTGCTGATCGGTAAACGGCGGGTATATCTGCGATGCCGAAATTGGCACAGCGCAACCACCAAAGCTGCCACACATATTATCGGCAGGTGCACTGTACGGAGGTTTCGGTAAGCCACAACCACCCTGAACAGTGGTGCCGCCCTGTACCGCCTTTACGCTTGAGCTGCACGTTTTTGACTGGCCAACCAGTTGCACAAAGCCGCAACCACCCTCAGCCTTACAGGAGTTTGAGCCGCGGCAGTTATGGTATACCTCGGCAGAGGCACAAACATTGTCAACAGGTGCATTTTCGTTCAAATTCATACCCTGGCAAGCATGGTACAATGTATTTGCCTTACGCGGTTGTACACCTACCGAAAGATCGGGGAGCTGACCGAAAACAGCCCAGCACATCATCAGCCTGTCGCCCGAGCCACCCATTGAAGGGTAGGGAAAACCTACCGCGCTGTTTGCCCAGTATTGATCGAGTACGGTAGTGATGCCGGCAATAGCGCCTGTAGCAATTTCGCAGAATTGCTTGTAGCTGGCATCGCGTTTGGCGGTGTCAACAGATCCATCGGACAACAATGGGTTGTTTAGCCTGTTTAGTGCGCCCGAAACATCCTCGGCTGATGGCAGGTTATACTTGTTTTTATCATAATCGGGGCCCATCAGATCCTGCGCTGTCCATTTGTTAGGGCCGGGTCTTACAGTTTTATGCCATGTTGGCCAGGTTACTATCTTACCCGATTTCAGGTCATCGCGAATCTCTTCAAAGCGTTCATAATGATCTTGCGCGCCGTTATCATAACGTGCAAAGGCATGCGATGATGGAGCAGGATTACCGGCATCGGTATAAGATGGGTAATCAGCTTTTAAAGCGGTATCAGATGCCTGGTTAACAGGGCTCACAGCTTGCAGGCCTGTAGATGCACGCAGGTTCTTTTTAATACCGGCACCTTCGCCCTGGTCGGTAATGGCGCATATCAATCTAAATACAAGCTCCTTTGCCTTTTCGGGAAGCCAGCCTGATACAGTTGTATCCAATTGCTGGAACTCTTTGTAAGGGTGGCCGGATGATACGGTATTAAATATGTCTTGCTGCAGCGATGCCGGTTGATACATCTTTTCCCATAAGGTAGTTTCAACACCTTCTGCATCTTTATAGGTAATATCAAGGTAGTCCCAAAGGCATTGGTACATTTGGCCAATGCTACCAAACATAGGTAGGGCATCGCCTTTTTTCCAGCCTTTAAATGGCGCTATCGGGAAGTATTTATATAGCTCGCTTTCTTTAACACGTGCTTTGGCCTCTTCTTCGGGTGCTTCTATCGCCAAAAACAGGTCGTTCTGGCTCAGGTTAAGTTCGTCTATCTTTACCTTCATATCAGCATAGTTTACCCCGTTGGATACCGGCTTGCAATCCTGGAAATCAATAATACCGGGTATTACGGTGCTGGTTGGGCTATAGCATGTCCATGCGTAATTGCCCGATTTGGGAGACAGCTCTGTAAATTTGGGGGTAATGCCCAATGCGGTGGCCACGTTTGATGCCAGTTGCAGGTGCAGCATCTCTTCAATAAATACACTGAATATGGTATTAAAAGCTTTTGCATTCTCGGGGATATTACCTCCGGGTTGTGGTATATCCGGCCTGAACATAGGCGCCATGCCCGGCCACAAACGGCCCTGGTACAGGTCGCTTTTTTTGCCGGTTATTGTGTGTACGCCTTGTATGGAGTACAGCGATGTCATATACAGCGGAATAGTAAATAGTTCGACATTTACAGCCGCCTGAACGATGGCTTCTACCGCCGCCTTGTCGGTTTCAAAAAGGGACGGGTCGCGGTCAAAAAGGTCTTTTTTGTCTGCCTGGGTTTTCATTGTTGTTGGTAAGGTTAAGGGTTGGTTTTGGTTGAACTAAACTAACTAAATATTATTGTAAAGCAAACTAAAATAATAATATTATCAATTTTAATATTGATATAACATGGTGTTAATAGCTGTGGTGTTTTGCTGTTAGCGATGAGTAAACAAATGCAGAAAATTTATCCGGATATAAATTATCCGTGTATATTTGAAAACATCAAAAACAAAACCAATTATGAAAAAGATGTTTTTATTGTTGTCGGTAATTTGTGTATTCGCTACAGCTACTTACGCGCAAAGTAAATCTGAAAAAGAAGTGGCAGACGCTGTAGAGTTTATGCGTAAAGCTATGATAAGCGGTAATAAAGCCGATCTGGAAAAAGTAGCCTGCGAAAAACTGAGCTACGGCCACTCCAGCGGTAAAATTCAAAATGCCGATGAGTTTGTTGAAACCATTGCAAGCAAACAATCTGTTTTTGTTACCATCGAACTCAGTAATCAAACCATTAAGATTGTTGATAATACAGCCATTGTGCGCCACATATTAACCGCCCAAACAAACGATGGCGGCAAGCCGGGCAATGTTAACCTGGGCATTATGCTGGTGTTTGTTAAAGAACATGGTAACTGGAAACTGGTAGGCAGGCAAGCATATAAATTACTTGTTCCAACTCCTGCGGCCCAATAAACTATGCATCCCCAAATGAGATCATTTAAACTGTTAGTAGTGTTCGTTTTGTTTTTTTCGGGATATGCTGATGCACAATCGGGTATGTATCAATTGAGTGCTGCTCAGCATGCTGCTGTTAAAAAACAAGCCGAAACAACAGCCAATGCTATCATAACAGGTAATTTTAAAGTACTTGCCAAATATACATACCCTGCAATCATACAAATGTCGGGCGGGGAAGCTAAAATGAACGCGACCATGAAAAAAGGTATGGAGCAGATGAAAGCGCAGGGGTTTTCTTTTAAATCATTAACTATTGGTAATATAACGCAGGCTAAAAAATCGGGGAGCGAGATATTCGCTATTGTTCCGGATGTTTTATCGATGAATGGCAATGGCGGAACTATCATTGCCCGATCGGCCCTGATAGCTATATCTGCCGATAATGGTAAAAACTGGGTTTTTGTTGATACCGCACCATTGCAAAAAGAAAACATCACCAAGATCATCCCCAACTACCCGGCCGGGCTGCCTATTCCCGAAAGGAGCCAGCCCTCATTTATACAAAACCACTAAAGTATAGTTCACCGCTTCAAAGCATCTGTTCACCGACAATTAGATTTGGTTTACCTACGCGGTATTGTAGCTGTAATTATGTTGCCGTTACTTTGGTGTATATATCAACCATGATATTAAAAAATGAAAGCTTTTGCTATACTTTTTGTAACACCCGAACCACCCGGCAGTCTCATTTGGGAAGAGACATCTTCTGCCAACTTCAATAAGTTTATAGTGCAACAATCCTAAAAATATCAACAATAAATTAAAATGAAAAGAATATTAATAAGTGTCGGTTTTGTAATTGCCCTTGCCGGTTGTGGTAATAACCGCCCTGAGCAAAACAATGTTACTATTGAGAACAATACCACTGCAGATTTTGATGTGAACCGTTTAGCCGATATGGTTAAAAAGAGCACCGACCCGCAGGTATTGGAAAAAGCCATAAACGACCCCAATAACCAGATAAATAACCTGGACCTGGATAAAGACGGTAATATTGATTACCTGAAAGTAACCGAACCCGGTAAAAACCAACTGAACGTGGTTGACGATATCAGCAAAGATAACTCGGTAACGGTAGCCAGTATTAAGGTTGACCCTACAAGCGATAATCAGCAGGCCGACCTGAACATACAGGGTAACCCAACTTATGTTGGTGATAACTATATGTACCACTCGCATTTTGGCCTTGGCGATTTTTTACTGTTAAGCTACCTGATGCGCCCGCACCCTTATTATATGCCGATGTACCATTACGGTTATTATCCATCATATTATTCGCGCAGCAGGGTGGTTACCAATTATCGCACAAGCACACCATCATCAAGTGTGAACAGGTCATACAGCCGGAGCAGTATAGGCAATTCATCACGCTCGCAACGTTCATTCGGCACCCGCGATAACTCGCAAAAAGTACGTAGCGGTGGCTTTGGGTCATCACGTGGTTCGTCAAGCTTTGGTAGCTCATCACGCAGGTCATCAAGCTTTGGCAGCAGTAGTTCATCATCTCGCCGTAGCTTTGGCGGAGGCCGTTCAAGCTTTGGCAGGAGGAGATAATAATCAAAAAAATAATAAATTTATTCAATAAATCATTCATTCAATAATTCAATCATTAAAATATCATGAGCATATTCGACAGATTATTCCGTATAGGTAAAGCAGAAGCTAATGCCGCAGTTGACAAATTAGAGGATCCTTCAAAAATGGCAGACCAGATACTGCGCGAGTTGAGGGAAAACTATCAACAAGCCATACAAGGCGAAGCTGAAATTAAGGCCCTTGCCCTGCAGCACCGCGCTAACGAATTACAGGCACGCAACAAAGCCATCGAGTGGGAAAACAAAACCAATGGACTGTTAGATAAGATAGAAGCGAAAGAACTGGACGAAGTACAAGGCAATGACCTTGCTGCCAAAGCAGCCCAGGCACATGCCGACGCGGCTAAAGAAGCTGATCAGTACAAAGGCATGGCCGAAAAAGAAGAAAGCGCTGTGGCTGTAATGGACCTGAAAATTAAACAGATAAAAGACCAGATAGCCGAAACTGAAAGCCGTGCCAAAATGATACAAAGCCGGGCTAAAACAGCCGAGGTATCTGAAAAGATAAACAAAACCTTATCAAACGTTGATACCGATGGTTTGATGGCTACTTTGAACCGGATGGATCAGCGTGCATCTGCACAGGAGTTCCGTGCGGCAGCTTACGCTCAGATTGAGGATTCAACTTTATCAACCGAGCAGGAAATCAATAAAGCGCTTGGCGAAGGTTCATCAAACTCAGCATTGGATGCGATAAAGGCTAAAAGGACTAAGTTGTTAAATTAAGGCCCCTAACCCCCTGAAGGGGGAAGAAAAACATACTCGTCATTGCGAGGTACGAAGCAATCCTAAACAGTCTATTCGCGCTTTGCACATCGCAGACATATCTGTCGAGGATTGCTTCGTGCCTCGCAATGACGTAATTTATTTAAAATCATGTATATTAACGATAACAATAAAAAAACCTACCAGGCTATCATTTTATTAAATGAACTGGTTAATGGTGACCATAAATTTCAAACCATTGGGAATGGCGATGATAAAGTGCTCGAACCGCTTTTTATCGAACTGATGGCAAAAGGTTACGTGCAAACATCGGGCATGTATTATGTAATTACCGCTAAGGGGCAAGAGGCATATGATAACTTTATGCAGCGCTACAGCGAGTATTTAAAGGTGTATGATGTATTCTCATTTGTTGATCTGGAGAAAGGTGAGTTCGCTTTTGCGCGTTACTTTGATTTTGATACCGATGCGCAATGGGATAATTTTAAGAACGACCAGCGTTTTGACGACCTGCGCATAGCCGTTGCATTGTTTAAAAAGGTAGATCCGGCCGAGATCGTATTTATGTCCTTCATCAACGAAAATCGTTTTGATACCACATCAGCCGGATGGCAGATGGATTTGGCATCGAACGATACCTGGAAAGAGATAGAAGAGATATGCGCTACAGCTATCAAGCCCGAAGAAGTGGGCGAAGACGCCATGGTTGATATGATAAAGCAAGGCTCGGAGTTAATGATAGGCCTTTTACAGGAGGAGATAAAGCAACGCGAGCAAGACAATGCCAATAATAATAATGGCGGCGAAACCGTAGTTTATGAAACGGTTGAGTACTATGAGCCTTATTACGATCCGTGGTACGTATCGCCAATATGGTTTGTGCCACTGTTTTTGTGGTAAAACAATCGTTCGGTTTTATTTGCAATAGCGATGGGTTTTAAAACTCATCGCTATTTTGTTTTTCAACAAGTTTAGCATCTTATTTACACATTCATTAATTTGCAACCTGCACATTAACTCATTTGCACATTTAAAAAATGCTTATCAACCTCTACAAACAAGCCTACAGCGGACTGTCACGCGACAGTTGGTACCTGTGTGCGGTAATGTTTGTTAACAGGTGCGGCACAATGGTGTTACCCTTCATGACGATTTATTGTACTCAAAAACTACACTTTAATATTGCACAGGCCGGTAGCATAATGGCTATTTATGGTTTGGGCGCAGTTTTAGGTGCATTTATTGGTGGCAGGGTGACTGACAAATTTGGCTTTTATGATCTGCAGGTATTTGCTTTACTAAGCGGCGGCCTATTGTTTATGCTGCTGGGGTTTCAAACCACGTTTCTGGCTATTGCGATTAACACATTTATATTGAGCATGTGTAACGAGTCGTTCAGGCCGGCAAACAGCGCGGCTGTTGCTGAATACAGTACCGAAGAAACTCGTACACGCTCGTTTTCGCTTAACCGTTTAGCTGTTAACCTGGGCTGGGCCTTTGGCAGTGGGTTTGGTGGCCTGATAGCAGCTGTTAATTACCATTTATTATTCTGGGTAGACGGCTGTACCAATATCCTTGCTGCTATTATGTTATTGAAACTCATACCCCGAACAAAATTTGTATCACCTAAGGCTATCGGCAAGGCAGAGAAAAAGGCATCATCGGCATATCGCGATCATGTTTACCTTATGTTTATTGGCTTAAGCGTGCTTTTTGGAATGTGCTTCTTCCAGATATTTGCCATGCAACCTGTGTTTTATAAAACGCAATGGCATTTAACCGAAGCATACATTGGCTTAACCATGACGGTGAGCGGTCTCATCATAACCTTTACCGAGATGCTCATCGTGAATAAACTGGAAGGTAAAAGGCACCAGTTGCAATACGCGGCAATAGGAGCGGTGGTAATTGGTTTTGCGTTTAGTATAGTAAATATATTACCGGCAGGTGCGGTTGTGGCCATGCTGGTAGCCGTGTTGCTTACCGTGGGTGAGATGATTGCCATGCCGTTTATGAGTTCGTTCTGGATATTGCGCACAACTGATTATAACAGGGGGCAATATGCAGCGCTGTATACCATGTCATGGTCTGCAGCGCAGGTGCTTGGGCCTTACCTGGGTGGCCTTGCCATTGGCTATGTTGGCTTTGTTGCTTTTTGGTGGATGGTTGGTAGCATATGTGTACTAACCGCGTTGGGCTTTATATGTTTATACTGGTTTACATATAGCAGTAAAACAAATAGTTATGTTGTTTAGATAACATAAACCACTTTTAAAGGTAACATTTATAGTTTTTTTTCGTCTTATAAAGGGTTATTGGAAAGTACAAAAGCTGTCATTTTTTTAACCTAATATTAAATTATTGTCAATTTTGGGTTAATAATTAATAATTTTGTAAGATAGGGTAGGATTTTTTATAATTTTGTATCTCTATTGAGAAGTATCTACAGTGTAGAAATGGGAAGAAAGAAGATATTATTTACTACCGGTTCTATGAACCAAACCATTCAGGTGCACGAAATAGCATCAGAGCTTTCTGAATACGATTGTTGGTTTAGTCACTTGTTTTCCGACTCATGGTCTATTAATGCCGCCATAAAACACACTAACTGGATAGACGGCACCATTATGGGTAACGAGTTCAGGTTAAATGCCGAAAAATACCTTAAAGCTCATGGCGCTCAAATAGATTACCGTGCTCAAATAAACGATTACGATCTTATTGTTTATTGCTCCGATTTGCTGATCCCGAAAAGGATGCAATCAGCTAAAACCATCTGGATACAAGAAGGGATGGTTGATAGGATGACCATGGCCAGTAAAATTGTAAAGGCTTTAAATTTACCGCGTTGGTGGTCTTTTAATACCTCGTTAAACGGCTCATCGAATATATGCGATGTGTATTGCATAGCATCAGAAGGGTATAAAAGCTATTTTACCAAACGAGGCTCTGATAACACAAAAATGTTTGTTACAGGCATGCCTAATTATGATGACCTGACACGCTTTGCCAATAACGATTTTCCTTACCATAATTATGTAATGGTAGCTACATCGGATATGCGCGAAACCTTTCGTTTTGAGAACAGGCCTGCATTTATTAAAAAAGCGGTTAGAATAGCCAAAGGCCGCCGGTTGTTGTTCAAATTACATCCCAACGAAAAATATGACAGGGCCGAGGCCGAGATCAGGAAATATGCCCCGGCAGATACGCTGATATTCCAGGCAGGTAATACCAACGAGATGATAGCCAATTGCGAAGAGCTGATCACGCAGTTCTCTACCGTTGTTTATACCGGTATAGCATTGGGTAAAAAGGTACATTCATACTTCGACCTCAAAGAATTAAAAAGGTTAAACCCTATACAGAATGGCGGCACATCGGCAAAAAATATAGCCAATATTTGCCGTGCCTTTTTAGAGTTTGAAGGCCCTAAAGAAGATTTTGTAAAAAAATACAAATACAGACCGGTTCTGTTTAAATACGCCGATAATGATCGGGTGTTAAAAGCGGTTTCTGCTTAAGATATATATGACTAAAGTTGTTATTGTTGTACAGGCCCGCATGTCGTCAACCCGATTGCCGGGTAAAGTACTATTGCCCATTTTAGGCGAAACCCTGTTGAAACGCATGATAGAGCGTTTGCAAATGATCAAACATGAGGCTACGATAGTGATCGCTACTTCGGATAGTGAGCAGGATGACATTTTGCAAACGGAGGCTGATAAAATAGGCGTGCCCTGCTTCCGCGGAAGTTTAGATAACTGCCTTGATCGCCACTACCAGGCAGGTTTAAAATATGGCGCCGATGTGGTAATTAAAATACCTTCGGATTGCCCGCTGATAGACCCCCGCATTATTGATGATGTATTAGATTTCTATTTTGCCCACAAAGGGGAATACGATTTTGTAAACAACCTGCACCCCGCCACCTGGCCTGATGGTAATGATGTGGAGATAATGACCATGGCCTGCATTGAGAAAGCCTGGAAAGAAGCCAGCCGTAAATTAGAACTGGAGCACACTACGCCATACATCTGGGAAAACCCCGGTAAATTCAGGATTGCGAATATTGAATGGTCGGCAGGGAAGGATTACTCCATGTCGCACAGGTTCACTATCGATTATCCGGAAGATTATGATTTCATTAAGCTGGTGTATGAAGAATTATATCCCGCCAAGGCTGATTTTTCATGTGATGATATCCTGAGCCTGCTGGAAAGCAAGCCTGAAATTTACGAGATAAACTCGGGCTATGCAGGTGTTAACTGGTACCGTAACCACCTTGACGAGTTGAAGACGGTAGGTGCCGGGCAGACAAAAACTTTATCCAATAAGCAAGTTTAACATTATTACTATATTTGCCAAACGTCGCTTTTTGCAGGCGTTTTTTATAAAATACTCT
Source organism: Mucilaginibacter rivuli (assembly GCF_019391655.1). Lineage (GTDB taxonomy): Bacteria > Bacteroidota > Bacteroidia > Sphingobacteriales > Sphingobacteriaceae > Mucilaginibacter > Mucilaginibacter rivuli. Next base: position 554,915 of record NZ_JAHXPQ010000002.1, read on the forward strand.
GTATGAATAATTTACCCGATATAGCTTTTAAGGTTCGCCAGCATATCATCCGCATGTCAACCGATGGTGGCTGTTTTGTGGGCGCTTCATTATCAGCTGCCGATTTGATCGTTTACCTGTACACCAGTTTTTTAAACATCAATAAAGACAACCTTGACGATCCGGATCGTGATTACCTTTTCCTTTCAAAAGGCCACGACGTACCTGCCCTTTATGGCACCTTTGCCGAGATCGGTTTGATGGATGTTGAAAGACTGAAAAACCACCTTTCGGTTGATGATAACATTTACTGGCACCCAAATACCAAAATACCGGGCATCGAGTTTCACTCGGGCTCATTAGGTCATTTGCCGTCGGTAGCTTTAGGTGTTGCTTTGGATATTAAAATGCGCGGCGGTAAAAACCGTGTGGTTTGTATTTTGGGCGATGGAGAGTTGAACGAAGGTACCTGTTGGGAAGCCGCTTTGGTAGCCAATGCACATAAACTGGATAACCTGATATTTGTTGTGGACAGGAATCAATTTCAGGCCAATATGGCAACAGAAGACCTGATACCACTCGAGCCATTACACGATAAGTTTACTGCCTTTGGAGCGGCTGTAAAGCGTATTGACGGGCATAGCTTTGATGCTTTGCACGAGGCATTTTCGGCTTATCCGTTCGAGACAGGTAAACTGAATGTGGTAATTGCCGATACCGTTCGAGGTAAAGGTTTGCCAAGCATACAGGCCCGTGCCGACCGCTGGTTCTGCAACTTTACCCACGAAGAGGTAGAGTCGCTTTTAAAAGAGCTGGCAGGTGACGAGACAACAAATTTAACATCAGAAACATTAGTAGTAAGATAAGATGTCGTACGAAGAATTATTGACCGAATTAGCTGTAAACGATGAGCGATTCATTGTAATGACAGCAGAGAACAGAGCTTTGATACGTAATTTGCCTGCCAAATTGGGCAAACGTTTTGTTGATACCGGTATAACCGAGCAAACCATGGTTGGCGCGGCTGCAGGTTTAGCTTTACGCGGACGCATCCCGGTGCTGCATGCCTTAGCTTCGTTTTTGAGCATGCGCGCTTTCGAGTTTGTGCGTACAGATGCAGGTATCCCGAATCTTCCTGTAAAGTTAAGCGCGTTTATCCCGGGTTTTTTATCGGACGGTAATGGCGCAACCCACCAGGCTATTGAGGACGTTGCTATTATGCGCGGCATACCAAATGTAACCGTATTTGCTGCCGCTGATGAGCAGGATTTAGTAGGCATGATAGAAACCATCTGGAACTCTCCAAACCCGGCTTACCTGCGTATCAACACCCGCAAAACAGATTACCAGCATACACCGTTTAAAATAGGTAAAGCCGAAGTAATAGCCGAAGGAACAGATGTAACTATACTGACTTACGGTTTATTGTTTGAGCAGGCTTTAATAGCTGTAGATATTTTAAAAGAGCAAGGCTTATCAGTTGGCTTGCTAAACATGCGCAGCTTAAAACCTGTGGATGAAGCAGCCATTATTAAAGTTGCCAAAACATCAAAACTATTGGTAACGCTTGAAGACCATTTTAATACAGGCGGCTTATACAGCATTGTTGCCGAAACTTTATTGAAACACCAAACTGCGGCCAAAGTAATGCCTTACGGATTGGATAAATGGTTTAAACCTGCTTTGTTGCCCGATGTACTGGCTTACGAAGGTTTTACCGGTAAACAAATTGCCGAAAAAATATTGGGCTACTCAACCAACGCTATCCAACCCGAAATAGCGACACCTGAATTTGCTGAATAATAACATTTAAACATTACAACGTTTAACATTACAACATTAAAAACATGCCAAATACCATAAAATTCAATGCCGATTATCCGGTTATCGAAAAATCGAACGAACTGTATGAGCGCGCTGTAAAAGTGCAAAAACCCGTTACCCAAACTTTAGCCAAAGGCCCCGGCCAGTGGACTAAAGGTGTAGCGCCAAAATATATCCAAAAAGGAAAAGGTTCGCACGTTTGGGATGTGGATGGCAATGAATATATTGATTATAACGCGGCTATTGGTCCGGTATCATTAGGTTACTGCTACCCTGCAGTTGACGAAGCGATAAAAAAACAACTGGAAGAAGGTATCACCTTCTCGCTGATGCACCCTTTGGAAGTTGAATATTCTGAACTGATCAAGGAAGTTATTCCTAACGCGGAAGCGGTTAAGATATCAAAAACAGGTGCCGATGTTTGCTCTGCCGCTATCCGTGTGGCACGCGCCTTTACCGGCCGCGAGAAGATATTTTGCTGTGGTTACCACGGATGGCACGATTGGTACATTGGTATCACCAGCCGTAACGCGGGTATCCCTGAGGCTATCCAGAACATGACTTATACTTTCGATTACAACAATATCGAAAGCATCAAAGCAGCATTGGATGAAACTGTTGCCGCTTTAATATTAGAACCATTTATTTTTGAGGCACCAAAGCCTGGCTTTTTGAAAGAGCTGGCCGAAGTTTGTACCGCAAACGGAACACTGCTGATATTTGATGAGATGTGGACAGGTTTCCGCATTGCATTAGGTGGCGCGCAGGAGTATTTTGATGTTAAGGCTGACTTAGCTGTGTTCTCAAAAGCTTGTGCTAACGGTATGCCGATAGCAATATTAACAGGTCGTGCCGATGTGATGGAATTGTTTAACTCTGAGGTATTCAGCTACACTACTTTTGGTGGCGAAACATTATCGTTAGCGGCATCTATCGCGACTATAAACGAACTTCGCGACAAGCAAGTGCCTAAATACCTTGACGAGAAAGGTGCTTTATTAAAAGATGGTTATAACCAGATAGCCATTGAGTTTGGTGTTGACCAATACACCCGCTGCATTGGCTATAACTGCCGCAGCATGGTAACTTTTACCCCGGAAGCCGGTAACGGTTTAGAGGTAAAGGCCTTTATGCAACAGGAAATGATCAAACGCGGTGTGCTTTGGGCAGGTTTCCATAACATGTGCTACAGCCACAGCGATCAGGATATTGAATATACCTTATCAGCTTACCGCGATGTAATGCCATTGCTGAAGGAAGCCATCGAAAGCAAGAACGTAAAATCGTACTTAAAAGGCGAAGTGTTAGAGGCTGTTTTCCGTAAGGTGAGCGATTATAACATCAAACCAAAAACGGTTTAAGCTGATGGATCTGTTTTCTTTAAAAAATAAAACTGCCATTGTTACCGGCGCTTTGGGCCTCATCGGCAAAAAGCATTGCGAAGCTTTGGCTTTGGCAGGAGCAAACGTAGTAGTAGCCGATGTTAACGAAGCTAAATCGCAGGAATTTGCAGCTACTTTGGGTGGTAATCACACCGGTATTGGGGTTGATGTTACCAGTCAGGATTCGCTAAAAGCAGCCCGTGATTTGGTTATCGCAAAATACGGTTCGATAGATATTTTGGTGAACAATGCGGCTATCAATGATATGTTTGAGAACCCGGCGATGGCTAAGGACTTGTCGGCGTTTGAGAACTACCCGTTGGATGCTTTCCAAAAATCAATCGATGTAAATATCACAGGTGTATTCCTGTGTTCGCAAATATTGGGTACCGTAATGGCCGAGCAAGGGTTTGGCAGCATTATCAATGTGGCCTCAACTTACGGTATGGTTGGCCCCGATCAAAGCATCTACCGCAATGAATGCGGCGAACAAACGTTCTATAAATCGGCTGCTTACCCGGTAACCAAGGGAGCGGTAATTAACTTCACCCGTTTTTTAGCTGCTTACTGGGGCGAAAAAGGTGTGAGGGTAAATACACTTTCGCCGGGTGGGGTAGAGAATAGCCAGAACGAGTTTTTTGTAAGCAATTATTCTGCTAAAACGCTGTTGGGCCGTATGGCGCAGCCTACAGATTACCAGGGCGCGCTGATCTATTTAGCAAGTGAGGCTTCGGCTTATATGACGGGAGCTAACTTGGTGGTTGACGGAGGGTGGACGGCGATCTGATGGAAGACGGAAGAGGTAAGATGGAAGATGTGATACAACAGAAAGCTGAAAAAGTTAAGATACTGATCACCGATTGCGACGGCGTTTTAACTGACGGCGGCGTATATTATGGTGAGAACGGCGAGGTGATGAAGAAGTTTAACATTAAGGATGGTATGGCTGTAGAGCGTATGCGTAACATCTGCAATGTGGAAACGGGTATTATTACCGGAGAAATGTCGCCATCGGTAGCTAAACGTGCCGAAAAGTTGAAGATAACCCAATTGCATTTGGGCGCTAAGGATAAACCTGCGGTGCTGGCTAAAATATTGGCCGAGTTAACCGAGCTAAAACCTGAAGAGATTGCCTACATAGGCGATGATGTGAACGACCTGGAAATTATGAAGTTGGTTGGCTTAACCGCCAGCCCGGCTGACGGGATTTCGTTTGTTAAAGATAAAGTAGATTATATTTGCCATGCAAAAGGTGGCGAAGGATGTTTCAGAGAGTTTGCCGAGCTCATAATTGCGGCCAAAACAAAAAAGTAAAAATATGTCTAAAACGATTAAATTGAATACCGGACGCAGCATTGGCGCAGGAGCACCTTGCTACATTATTGCCGAGATCGGTATCAACCACAACGGCTCATTAGAGATCGCAAAAAAATTAATTGACGAAGCTGCAGCCGCTAAGGTTGATGCCGTTAAATTTCAAAAACGTACACCCGAAATTTGTGTACCCAAAGATCAGTGGGAAATTATGCGTGATACCCCATGGGGCCGCATGAGCTACATCGATTACAAACGTAAAACCGAGTTTGGCGTTGAAGAATACGGCGCGATAGCCGACTATTGCAAAAGCTTAGGTATAGATTGGTTCGTTTCTGTTTGGGATGTAGATTCGGTTGATTTTATGGAAGCTTTTGATACCCCTGTTTACAAACTGGCATCAGCTTCGTTAACAGATTTCCCGTTAATCGAGAAGATATTAGCTACCGGCCGCCCCTTAATGTTATCGAGCGGTATGTCAACCAACCAGGAAATTGAAGATGCCATGAACCTGGTATTTAAATTTAACCCGGATTACCCGGTAATGATGGCTCATTCAACATCTGCTTACCCATGCAAACCGGAAGAGTTGAATTTGAAGATGATCCCAACCCTGGCTGCTAAATACCCAACAACACCAATAGGTTACTCTGGGCACGAGACTGGCTTAGCTACCACTGTTGCTGCTGCAGCAATTGGCGCGCACTTTGTTGAACGCCACTTTACATTAGACCGCGCCATGTGGGGGTCTGACCACGCGGCTTCGGTTGAGCCGGGAGGTTTCCAGCGTTTAGTAAAAGATATCCGCGATATCGAGATTGCTATGGGCGATGGTGTGAAAAAAGTATACGAAAGTGAAATAGGCCCGATGAAACGTTTACGCGTAAACATTAACGAGCCTGTAAAATAAACCATCATTTTTATGCGGCCAATTACAGGCTGCATAAGTAAATGCAGTGTAAACTTAGCCACATTTTTAATAAAGATGTGGCTAAGTCATTTTTTATAGGCTATACTAATGTTAATTTTGGACGTTTTACTTAAAACGCACTAACATAACCGTATGAAGTACGATTTAGAACACGTAACGTTTATTTGCTCAGTAATTTTAGGCTGCTGGATAGTTTTGATGATAGCGTGGGAGCGTATCTCACCATATCGCAAAGGGCTGCCTTTTTTTCGTGATGGCTTTTGGGTTGACCTGGTTTGGTATACCATTATACAGAGCTTTTTATTGAAGATACTAATATTCGATTATGTGATAGCCCCGGTACAGCATGCTTTACCTTTTGAGAGCAGCATACAGTTTGTTAAAAACTGGCCTTTGTTTTGGCAGGTGATGTTCTTTTTGGTAACCCACGATCTGTATATCTACCTGTTTCACCGTTTTCAGCACCATAGCAAATTTTTCTGGAGAACACATGAGGCACACCACTCGGGCAAGCATGTTGATTTTATGGCAGGCTCACGCTCGCACGCGCTCGAGATCGTTATTAACCAGACCATTGAGTTCGCGCCTATCATACTATTTGGCGCAGACCCGGTAGTAGTGCCTATTAAGGCTTGTTTGGATGCTGTGCAGGGCATGTTTATCCACGCTAATATTGATGTGAAGTTGGGGAAATTGAAATACCTCATTAATACGCCCGAACTGCACCTATGGCACCATGCTAACTATGTGGAAGTTTTTCATGCTAATTTCAGTACTAAGTTTGCCATCTGGGATCACCTTTTCGGAACGGCTTATGACCCCGGATTTAAACCCGGTAACGAACCTGAAAATTGGGGTTTGCATTATGATTATCCGCGCGATTACTTTTTGCAGCATGCCTTTTCGGTAAAGCGTTTTGATGAGCAAAAGCTATTGAGGTACAAATGGTTTGCCTGGTACTATGACCTGCGGCCCAACTTTATGAACTTTTTCAGGAAGCTGTTCGGTATGCCGCTGATGCAGGTGCCGAGAGAATTACCGTTATCAAAGCATCCACTTGATCAACCATCTGTTGAAACCCCCGAACCCGAATTGCAGGAAGTTTAAAACAATTTTATATCTTGCAGGTTTTAACCTAATCATTCACTAATACACATTAATTTGCGCTGGTTTTACTTATTTATCGCATCGTTGTTTGAGGCCCTCTGGACCTACTCTGTTAAATATTTTAATTTTAGCAATGTAAAAACCGTACGGTGGGATAACTTCTACAAAATGGATGGCGGATTGCCGATGCTGGCACCTTTGATCGGATATATCCTGTTTGGTATTGGTAATATTTTCTTTTTTTCGCTTTCACTGAAATCGTTAACCAACGCTACTGCCTATTCCGTTTGGACTGCCATGACCATCGTGGTGTTGAAGTGTATCGAGATATTCTACTTTAAACAAAAAATATCCATTGCCGAATTTGGCTTTATTATGATGATATTGGTAGGGATAGTGGGATTGAAGTTTGTTGCCGCACCGGAGAAGGTAATGCCGTAAAGCATAAGATCGTCATTGCGAGGCACGAAGCAACCTTCGATAGATAGGTTTGCGACATGCTAAACGCGAATAAATGGTTTAGGATTGCTTCGTACCTCGCAATGACGCGTTGAGAAGCAAATTGGGTATTTAACCCAGCAACTCCAAAAAAACAAATATCGCCGCAAACCCCGCGAAACCTAAGCTTATAAACCAGTACAGTCTTTTCTTCACCAAGATAGATATGGCGCCAATGGCAATAGCTATTTGGAATAAGGTAACCGAGCGGGCCAGCTTTTCGTGTTTGGCCACAAACTCATGCGATTCTTTCTCGAAGTCTTTTGTCTTTTCGGATGTTTCTTCCTGCTGCTTTTTGTTCTCGGCTATTTTTTCGGTACTGGCTTCATCTACGGGTTTGCCTATAGCGGCGAGTAATTTATTTTGGCTTATCAGCACCTCCGTTTTTATGCCTTTTGCCTGGTAGTAGGCCCACTGGTCGCTGGCGCGTATTTGGCTGAGCATAGACTCGTCGGCATAATGCGAAGCATATAGACCAGCAATGGCCGACAGTACCGCTATAACCGCGGTTGTTAAAGCCACATACACTATCCATTTATGTTTACCTTCTTCGGCAGCGTGATGCGCGCTTTCGTGAATATGTTCGTGGAGTGATTCGGTAGGGTCTTCTATTTCTTCCATATCAGTTGAATTATACAGCTTTCTTAACGCCTGCTATAAAATCTTTCAGGTAATAAGGTTCAAAATAAGCAATGTCTGCAAAAATACCCTCGTTAAATTTTTTTGTCGCAATTACCGCCATATCCTGCGCCGAGTTCACAAATGTTCCGTCAAATTGAGCGTTAGGGTTGTACTCCAGTATTGTCCGGCATTTTTCGGCACCATCGCCTAAAAAGATGACCTTGTTTTCTTTCAGTTGACCGGCAAAGCTGTTCTCGTCAATAATTTCGGCCGCGGTTGGTTTAATAACAGTTCCCGATTGGTCTAAAATAGCTGTATAAACCTCCATACGCCGGGCATCTATCATAGGGCACAACAAGGTGTCGTTACTTATTTGAATGTCCCCACGGGTCTTATAGCCCTGCGCCATGGCCGATAAGGTATCTACCGCTATCAAAGGTTTATCTAAAGCAAAACACAAACCTTTGGCTGTAGATACACCGATGCGTAAACCGGTATAGGAGCCCGGCCCGCTACTTATCGCGATAGCATCTAATTCTTCGATCTTTTTGCCGCTTTCAATAAAAAGTTCGTGTATGTAAACTGTAATCACCTCGGCATGTATATTGCGCTGGTTTATCTCGCGCAAAGCAATAATTTGATTATCCATTGCCAAAGCAACGGAGCATGATGTGGTAGCGGTTTCTATCAGTAATATTAAACTCATGTGTTCTCAGGGTACAGGATCATGCCCGTGGCCACCCCAGGGGTTGCAGCGGGCAATACGTTTCAAAGTTAACCATCCGCCTTTAAAGCTGCCATGTTTTTTTATGGCTTCTATTCCATATTGTGAGCAGGTAGGGGTGTAGCGGCATTGCGCGCCCAGTATTGGTGATAATAAATACTGATACAGCTTAATAAGCACTACAAAAAGACTGCCCAGCATGGTTTTCAATATGTTCAGGATGAGCGTCATGCTATCTGGCTGCAGATCTGGATGAGGGTTTTCTGCATCTTTTTTTCCATCAGGGCATAATCTTCAATCTCTTTACCAATATAAGCAAGGGATAAAATGATGGGTTTATTTATAGCGATAAGATGGTTGTACAGGTGTTCCTGCTTAGCCAGGCGATAAGCCTCGCGCATGCGCCGCTTAATGAGGTTGCGGTCCACGGCGTGCTTGTAGCGTTTTTTGGCTACAGCAAATAATACCTGCGCGGTAACCGTTTGGCTATCGGGCGCGGCAAGCCAGGAAACTTTAAAGGGATAACATAAAAAAGAAGAACCGCTATGAAAAAGGCTGTCAATAAGCCTTTTATTACATAACCGTTCTTCTTTTTTAAATGTATACATATTGATCGCTACTGTACCGAAAATAAAGAATTACCAGCCGGCATCAGTTCCCCGCAAGGGAAAAGAGCAATCAAATTATGCTTTGTGACGACGTTCGTCAGATACTGACAATCTTTTTCTTCCTTTAGCTCTTCTTGAAGCTAATATTCTGCGGCCATTCGCAGTTGACATACGTTCGCGGAAACCGTGTTTGTTTCTTCTTTTTCTTTGCGAAGGCTGAAACGTTCTTTTCATGATTATATTCTTATATACGTTGTTTTAAAAACAAGAGCGCAAATATAGCGTTGTTTTTTCATATTTCAAATGGTGATTTAAATTTTTATTCAGTGCGTTACTAACACTATGTTAATAACATTGGGTGTAAAATTTATTGATTAGGGCTTATTTTGCAATGTTTTATGTAATAATCGCGCTCGGAAGAAATAGATTGTTAATAAATATTGTGGATAACACTAACCCCTATTGATGATATGCGCCATAACGTACGCTTAGTTTTATTCGTTTTTGCAGCAGTAATTTTAACGGCCTGCCATTCCCGTAAGGCAGCGCTAAAATATTCATCAACAACAAATTTCAAACCCTCATCATCGCTGGCACAAAAGTATGCCGATATGATGAATGTTAAAAAAGGCGATATCCAAAACGGCAGGTTGTATGCTTTTATTAACGATTGGTATGGTACACCCTATCAATATGGTGGTATGAATAAGAATGGCACCGATTGCTCGGGCTTTGTTTTTCAGTTACAGCAACAGGTTTATGGCATTACGCTTCCGCGTAGTACAGGCGACCAGGTAAATGTAATAAAACGTAAATATGAGGGCCAATTACAAGAGGGCGACCTTGTTTTTTGGGATTACGATGGCAAGCGGTTTAGCCACGTAGGTGTTTACCTGCAAAATGATTACGTTGTGCATGCCAGCACACGCAAAGGTGTTATTATAGTAAAACTGCACGACCCGTCAACCTACCGTTATTTTTCCCGATGCGGTTCGGTACTGGCTTCGGTGCAATAATATTAGAGCTACTGATTTAAACTAAACCCACACACTTTTTAACAATGGAAAATTCTGTAAATTTGTCGCAAATGAGCGACGGAAAAGAAAACTACTCTTTTTGGACCAAATACAAAAAGCACGCTACAAGCGAGCTGCTGCTGTATGGCATCATGATTTTAGGTATAGTGCTTAGCCTTATCGCATTCAGTATTTTTAAAGATTAGGGGCGTATAGCGGGTTAATTTTTTTCGATGGTAACAACGTAGTTATCGGCATCGTAAATATCCTGGTAAAAATCTACCAATTCTGTATAAGTATCTTTACTAAATGTACCGTTAATGATTTGCAGGCTGCGTTTGTAGATGAGCTTGTTATTTTCAACCCGCATACTTATGCTGTATTTACCAAAGGGTTTAGTCAAACTGGTTGATGGGAGCCTGTTTTTTATTTTGAAGCCTTCGGGTAAATTGAAACTTATCTCGTCAATATCAGTATATCCCCGGTTGATATAAACATCAGTAACCCGGTTCATTATGTTTTTAAGTGGTTTAATGTAGCGGCTGGCTATGTTAGGTGTAAAAAAATATCGTTCGCCATTTTGGGCCATGTAATCGCGGGCGTTAAACGTTATTATTTCGGTAGTAGTGGGATCGGTGTTTTTACTTTGTGTTACTGATAATGCTTTTACATCAAAGTTTTCTATAGGGTAAATGTTTTTTATTTTTTTTACCTGCTCGGTAAATGTTTCATTTACTAATTCGTCTCTGTTATCGTATTGCGTTCCTTTAAATGCTGTTATCATTTCGCCGCTTAATTGTCCATTTGGCGTAATAGTAAAGTTTGCTGTACGTATTTGCTTATTGGTTTCTGGCGTAAAGGCGGGGGTACGCATAAGTTTGCCACCACCCGGGGTACAGGCAACAACAAGTCTGTCATCGGTAAAGCTACCTAAATAACCAAATGGGTTTTCTTTGCTGGTACAATCTATCCAGGTGGTGTCATTTTTAAAGGGCAGGCATAAAATAACGTGGTTAAACTGGTTCATGCTTGCAAAATCGGGTATTGCGCTTTGTTTGGTTGAGCCTGCCATATTTAACACATAGTACGATTCGATACCTGCCACGGCCAGCAGGCTTTGTGTATAGTTTACTAAGGCCTTACAATCGCCGTAGCTTTGCTGGTCAACCTCGGTAGCGGTAAATGGCTGGTAACCCCCAATGCCAATTTGAACGCTCACGTACCGTGTTTTTTGCTGCATGTACTCGTATATTTTTTTAGCTTTTAGTTTAGCATCGCTAATGCCTGCTGTTAAGGTTTTGATATGATTGATGGTTTCATCGGGGAGGGCGCTCCGGTTTTTTAGCAGTTTATCATAAATAAATTTGCCATACTCATCCCAATTAGTAAATGAGCCCGATACACCTGCGTAACTAAACTTTTCGGGAGCTATTTTTACCGATGGGAATATCTTATCATCAATAGGGCTGTAAGGTTCATCGCGTAAAGCTTTTATATTTTTAATCTCCCACCCATATGTTTTTAAGCCATTTTGCGTAGCGCCAATAGTAACATCACCGGGTTTGTTAAGCGCTTTGTAGCGGATATTAAAATCGGGTTTACAAATGAGTTTATATGAGCTATGCTCAACGGATACTCCCGTTGATTGACGCCCATTTGGATCCCAATCTGGTAAAAAGAGTGTTTGTTTGGCGTACATTTCGTAATCATACTCAACAGTATAGGGGTAAGTTGTAATTGCAGGTTTAAAATACTTAAAGCGGGCATCCAAAAAAAGAGAGAAGCCATCTGCCGAGCTATGATCATCAAAATCGCGCTCGGCTATTTTTTTAATCGGTTTTCCAAACTCATCATACACTGTTCCCTTAACTGATTTTATGCCGCCAGATTTATTATAGTACAAGTATAAGGAAGCTTCACTGTCGCCATTTTTGTTGAGTACTGTTACTGCATATTTAACATGCCTGGTTACGGCATCAAGGCTTTTAACTTCTATTATATTCTCGTTTTCACGAATAATGGCTTCCGCACGTGATAGCAGCTCTTTTGGGATCAAACTTACATCATAGTTCTGTTGACTGTAAACCGATGAACCAATGAACAATAAAATTAACAGGGAACAATATCTCATGGTTTCTTTTTAAATACAATGTTGGCTTTTTGATGTTGGATGATCTTATTAAAAAGCTCCCTCAGGTACGGATATTCTTCGGGGAAATAAATGGCTTTGCTTAGTTGCTCTATCTGAGCGTATGTAATCAAATTGCCTTCTGCGCTAATGCTGGTTAAAAATTTGCCGCCATTATTTGGCAGGCCCATAGCAACCGGTGCAGGCTGCTCTGCAATGGTATAGTTTTCGGGAAACGATAGTGTGAGGGTAGTAGATTGGCTAATGGCAGAACCAAGATCAACAGGGTAAGTGCGTTTGTCCAATTTAAAAGGATTCTGCGTTTCTTTATCATAAAAAGACGGATTAAAGTTGATGATATCCTGATTGGCCGTGGCAATGCTAAACTCTATGTCGTATTTTTCAACAATAGGCTGGTCGAGCGTGTCAACACCCGAAATATCCCATTTTGTGATTTTTGCTTTGCTTAACTTTTCGGCAACACTTTCAGCATACTCATCCATCGAGTTAAATTTTTTTATGGCTTTACGCTTCTCGTATGCAGCATAGCCTATTGAAAAATTAGTTATCGTACCTTTTATCTTACCGTTAGCCTGCAAAGCAAGATTGATATTTGTTGTGGTATTGCGCTTTTGTGGCTGTACCATATCTATCCAGTATGATGGTTTGGTTAAGCTCATTACCCGGCCCTGATCGTTAATACAATGCAGCGGCAATAAGCCAAATGGAAGCATTGGGTCAGTAGCATCCAATAAATAGGGGTGGTTGTTAATTTCTATCCGGGCTACTACATAATTGAACTCGCTTATAACCGGATATAATTTATTGATAATGCCATTTTTTCGTGTCGATAAGATCACCGCATCGGCATTTATGCCTGCAGTATTTAAAGCAGATATAAGTGTTAAATTAATATCGCCTACGCTACCTGTATGTGTTTCGATGGCTTTTTTTATACCGTCATTGCTATATTTAGTATAGTCGTTATTAAACTTGAACCATTTTTGCAGGTAGGTATAAATGGCTTTGGCTTTTTGCAGTGTATCGGTAATGGCCAGCAGGTTTGGAGGTAAATGGTCTTTTAATATGCCGGTGCGTTTCATCTGGTCGCCAAAAGACTCGTTGTGCTTAAGGTTATAATCAACATCTTTCCATTCTTGTGTTTTCGGTTCTTTTTTTCCATACTGATTGGTCATGGCTGATAGCTCATAATAAATAGCCGATATATAATTGGATGCCGCAGTCATGTAATCTTCTTCAATAAAGGCCGGAATATCTTTTATGGCGTACATTATCTTCGAACAATCAGCCTTGATGCCATAATAGCTAAAACAGCCCTGCTCCAAATCGGCAGTGTTTTTAGAAAGCTTTAAATAGCCACGTAATACGGTATTGAACTCGTAAATGGCTGGTATGTGTGCTTCATACTCCGAGTACATTTTAGGTATTTCCGATTGAAATATCCATGGATGGAAATTAAAATGATATGGCGATTCGGTAGTGTATGTATATTCAATAATACAGCCATCTCTTAAGTTAGGCATTGCAAATTTTACTATTTCGCGGTGCTTATCTCTTTTCTCGTGGAATATTTTTGACGATTCCAATTCTGTTTTGCGTACAAGGCCGTTCTCATCGGTATAAAAAGTTATACCTTTTATATCTCTAACCGTTTCGAAGGTGTTGTTATCGCCGGTGTATAAGTAAATGGCTACATCGCCCTGGTTAAAGCCTTTGCTATCAAATATCTTTATGCGTACGTGATATTCATGTATCAATGGCATTTGACTGGCATCACTTATAAATGATTTGCCAAACTCCCTTAACACAACGGCATGCGCACTGGTATCTTTATCGTATTTTTTCAGGTTCATATCGGCAGCATCTATTTTACCAAAGTCGAAATCCTGGCATAAGGCTGTAAATGAAACTGATATGGTAAAAAGTAAAGTAAAAATTTTCTTCATGTTTGGGAGTGGTATTATCAGGGTGTTAAAATAGTTAGTTATTAGCAGACAATTGCAGCTGCTACCGGTTATTTTTTGAACACCACAGTCGCTTTTTGATTTTGGATTATTTTATTGTAAAATTCCTTTAGGTAGGGATATTCTGAGGGCAGGTATATGGCTTTGTTAAGCTGTTCAACCTGGCTGTATTTTAATATGCCCGGCTCCACACTTATGGTAGTAACAAAGCTGCCACCATTATTGGGGATAGTGATACCCAACGGTACGGGTTGCGCAATAACGTTGTATCCGCCCGGATAGGTAAACACTACCGAAAGGGTTGATTTTAATGCCGAACCAATATCAACAGGGTAATTGCGTTCATCCAAAGTAAAGGGGTTTATGGTTAGTTTATCAAGCATCACAGGGTCGATAATGATGTTATCGTTATTTTGATTTTTGCGTACATCTATCTCAACTTCATACATTTCAGAAACAGGTATATCTAAACTATCGGCTCCGGCTACTTCCCACTTTAATACTTTTACCTTATTTAGTTTTGCGGCCACGTCTTCAACATACTCTTCGGTGGTATTAAACTTTTTTATGGCTTTGCGTTTCTCATAAGCGGCATAACCCAATGAGTACCTTGTTATTGTCCCTTTTATTTTACCATCGGCCTGTAAGTTAAGGTTAAGGATGGCTGCGGTACTTCGTTTTTCGGGTTGGGTAATATCCATCCAGTAGGATGGCTTATCTGTACACATTACCCGCCCCTGGTCGTTAATACATTTTAAGGGTAACATCCCAAAGGGCAGCATCGGGTCGGTGGCATCGAGCAGGTAGGTTTTATTGGCAAGAACAACTTTAGCAATTATGTAATCAAAATCATTTATAACGGGGTAAAGCTTATTGATATGGCCATTGTTACGCGTTGAAAGTATAACAGGTTCAACCGGTATTTTTAATGATCTTAAGAGTGCTACTAACGAAAGGTTGATATCGGCAACACTGCCAAGGTGACCGTCATACGCTTTCCGTATTCCATTTATACAAAAGATACCCCTTGAATTATCCCATTTATACCATTTTTGTATATAAGCATAAGCCATGTGTGCTTTTTCAAGCGAATCGGTATTGCTTAATAACTGGCGTGGTAGTTTGTCTTTTATAAAATCGCCCCGGTCTATCTGCTTGCCAAAATCATCATCGTGCTTAAGGGTATAATCCACGTCTTTCCATTCTTTTGTCAGCTTAATTTTAAAGTTGTCGCGGTTGGTGTACGAAACCATATCAAAATACAAAGCCGATATAAAGTTGGATGGTGCGGTCATGTAATCCTCTGCAACAAAAGCCGGTATATTGCTCATTCCATAAGTTATTTCAGTACAATCGGCCGTCAGACCATAATTAAAGCAATCCGGTTTAATAACAGAGGTTTTCTTTTCGAGCCTGAGATACCCCCGTAGGGCGATATTATATATGTAAATGGCCGGAATAACAGCAACGTACTCCGATGATACTTTTGGAATATCCGATTGAAATTCCCAGGTGTGAAAAGTTTGATGGAAAGGAGACTCGGTTTGGTAGCTATATTCAATGATGCAGCCCGGGCGCAGGTTTGGTAATGCAAATTTTGCTACAGCATGATGCCCGTTTATTTGCTCGCGGTAAATTTTTTCGGGGTCTAATTCACTTTTTTGTATGGTGCCTTTTTCATCTTTATAAAATACTTCGGCTTTAATATGGCTAACTTTTTCGAAACTGTTTTTATCGCCAATGTATAAAGGTATGGTTACATTTCCTTGTGTAAAACCCTTACTGTCGAAAATTTTTATGCGTGCATGGTAGTTAAAAATAAGTGGTACGCCATCATCTGATGTAATGCGTGCTTTACCAAATTCTTTTAAAACCAGGGCGTGGGCATTGGTGTCTTTTAAATATTTTTTCATTTCAAACTCATCGGCGCCGGGTTTGCCAAATTCAAAATCTTGCGATAGTGCTGGTAATGAAACGGATATCAATAAAAATAATATAAAAGCCCTTATCATACTGGTATAGTTGCAATTTGTGGTTAAAATAGATATTTTTTTATTGTTAAGGTTATAATTAATGTACCGGTTGCCAATACTTTTTTAGTGATTATAAAATTATTTGCTGATTTTAGTACCCGAATACTTTGTACTGTTATAAATGAAATTAAACCTTAAACGCCCCCTTGCTTTTTTTGATCTGGAAACTACCGGAACTAATATTGGCGTTGACCGTATTGTTGAAATATCGGTAATAAAAATGAACCCTGATGGCAGCGAAGCTGTTAAAACCTGGAAGGTTAACCCCGAAATGCCTATCCCGTTAGAGTCATCGCTGGTACACGGCATATATGATGAAGATGTTTTACATGCACCTGTTTTTAAGGCTGTGGCCGATGATGTAGCTGTATTTATTGCCGATAGCGACCTTGCGGGATACAACTCCAACCGTTTTGACATCCCCATGCTGATGGAGGAGTTTTTACGTGTGGGGCATGGTTTTGAGCTTGATGAGCGTTATTTTGTTGATGTGCAAAACATATTCCACCAGATGGAGCAACGCACGCTAAAGGCCGCTTACCAGTTTTATTGCGGTAAGGATATTGTTAACGCGCACAGCGCCGAAGCTGATACCCGTGCCACCATGGAAGTATTGCTTGCACAGGTGGAGCGCTACGCCAACGCCGAGTTTGAAGATAAGAAAGGCGTTAAGAGCATCCCGGTAACGGGTAATGTTGATGAACTGCATAAATTTACCAACCTAACCAAGCCTGTTGATTTTGCAGGCCGTATGGTGTTTAACGATGCCGGCGAAGAATGCTTTAATTTTGGCAAACACAAAGGCAAACGGGTAGAAGATGTATTTAAGGCAGAGCCAAGCTATTATGCCTGGATGATGCAGGGTGATTTTCCGTTATATACCAAGCGTAAGCTGGAGCAGATATATAAACGCTTTACGCAGAAAAAAGAACAGCCTAAACCTGAGCAAAAGCAGGCTGCGAAGGCTGAAGCCCCTGTACAAACAGCAGCTAAACCTGTTACACCACAATTACCACAAGCACAAAAACCGGCATACAATCCAAAAACAAATAATCCCGAAAGGAAACCTTTTGTACCACGCCCCGAATTGAAAAAGGCCGAGCCTGCTAAACCCATTGATGAGGATATGCTGGCCGCTTTAAAACAGAAGTTTGGTAAGTAAGGAGATCTGATTTAACATCGCGTCATTGCGAGGTACGAAGCAATCTTCGATAGGTATGTCGGCTACATGCGTGGTGTGAATGAATAGTTTAGGGTTGCTTCGTCCCTCGCAATGACGCGTTTTCTATATTTTGGGGTAATGTATATTCCTCTTCAACCCTTCAAACTTTGCCCGTTTTACGGCTGAGCCTTTAAATACCTTTTTAAATACATCTTCGGTAATTTCATGCCAGTCTTGTTTGGTCATGCCGAGGAGGTCGGGGTGTGGATTAAAAGCAGGCTCAGTATGTGTAACCGAAAATCGGTTCCAGGGGCAAACATCCTGGCAAATATCACAGCCAAACATCCAGTCGTCCATTTTATCTTTAAATGATGCCGGTATTTCATTTTTTAGCTCGATGGTAAGGTAGGATATACATTTGCTGCCATCAACAACGTAAGGGCCTACAATAGCTTGGGTAGGGCAGGCATCAATACATTTGGTGCATGTGCCGCAATGGTCGGCTGTGGGGGCAATATCATATTCTAACTCAAGGTCAACTATCAATTCAGCTAAAAAGAAAAAAGAGCCTGTGCTTTTGCTGATGAGGTTGCTGTTTTTGCCTATCCAACCCAAGCCGGCTTTTTTGGCCCAGGCTTTATCCAATACCGGTGCCGAGTCAACAAAGGCGCGTCCGTTTACTTCGCCAATATTATCGGTAATGAGTTGCTGCAGTTGTTTAAGCTTATCTTTAATAACATGGTGATAATCATTACCGTAAGCGTATTTTGATATTTTGGGGGCAGAGGCATCCAATTGCTGCTCTCCGGTATAATAGTTAAGGCTAAGGCTGATCACCGATCTGGCGCCATCAACCAGCAGACGTGGGTCCAGGCGTTTATCAAAATAGTTTTCCATGTAGCTCATTTCGCCATGGTGTCCATTTTTTAGCCAGTTCTCTAAACGTGGAGCTTCACTCTCTAAAAAACCTGCCCGGGCAATACCGCATGACTGAAAGCCGAGCTCTTTAGCCCAGGCTTTTATCTGTTGCGAGTATTTAGCGGTATTTAACATTAATGTGCTTATGTGCAAATGTGAATATGTGCAAATGTATGAATTACAATAACTCAATCATTTGCACATCTGCAAATACGCACATCTGCACATTCAAAAAATCAGTTTTTCGTTTCGTGTTTTTCGTTATAAGCTTTAATCAGCTTTTCCATATCGCCGAAAGAATACTTTTTTGCTTTTACCTTCTCTACAATTTCGGGCTCATCGGCCATTACTTCGCTTATCACATCAACAAAGTTTTGCTTTTTCATTTCTGTCATACTGCCGGTATCCGAGCCAAAATAGTATACAGCACGGTTACCGCCACCAAACATACCGCTGCCTAATGACAGGCCAATGCCGGTACCAATGCCGCCAACTGAGCCTCCACCCATACCCAGGCCAAAGCTTGGCTGTATGCCACCACCGCCACCACCACCGCCAGAAGCATTAATGGCGTATAATTTGAGCGGGGAGTTAACCATCACCTGCATAAAATCCAATTCGTTTTTGCTCCAGGTACCAACACGTGGTGCGCGGGCCACAATAAAACTATCCCTCCCAATAACAAAACCATGTATCATGCTGGCGCTCAGGTTTTGTTTGTTGGCTTTGTCATCTTCTTTAAAAGTAATGTAACCCTCGTTCTCTACCAGTTTTTTGCCTGTACCGGTACGGATAAGGCCTTCAACCTTTTGGCCGTTAATATCATAATAATAACCTTGCTGAAACTTGCTGGTTAAGCCCTGTGCATTGCTGCTGCATGCGAAAAAGAGTATAAATGCGGATAAAAATAGAAACTTCATGATCTGTATTGAATAGATGCAAATAGAACAAAAAAAACGGCGATTTATTGTGCTGGTTTACTAACGGCTGGTATTAAACCATGCCGGTTCATTATTTCGCCCAATACTTTTGGGTCGGGTGGCACGCCGGGTTTAATAGCGTCGCGTATCTCGCGGAAATAGGCCGGACCTATTGATGCCGGCGTAAGTACGCATAATGTTTTAGCTTCCTTATCGCTCAGGTTATCGTGGTAATGCACTACGCCTCGGGGGATAAAGCAATGATCGCCGGGGCCAATGCTGATATGCTCGCCATTAACGATGGATGATAAGGTGCCTTCCAGTCCGTAAACCGCTTCGTCAACATCAATATGGTAATGTGGTACAGGTACTTTGGCTCCTGCCGGGATGATCATCTCGAACATTACCAATCGGTTGCGGGTATCATCGCCATCCAGCAGGAAACGGAGTTCTAACTGGCCAATACGTATTATTTCTTTTACAGCAGGCATAAATTGTTTGATTTGGTTTAGGCTATATTAACTTTACGATTTAAAGATAAAAATTATTACACAATACCATGATTGTTGACCTGCGAAGTGACACTGTTACCAAACCAACGCCCGGCATGCTGCAAGCCATGATGAGCGCCAAAGTTGGCGATGATGTGTTTGGAGAAGACCCTACTGTTAACGAATTAGAAAATAAGCTTGCCGCGATGTTTGGCATGGAAGCAGGGATGTTTTGCCCTTCGGGTACGATGAGTAACCAGATAGCCATAAAATGCTTTACCCAACCTTTGGATGAACTGATAGCCGACCAAACTGCGCACGTGTACCGTTACGAGGGTGGGGGCATTGCTTTTAACTCAGGTGTATCAACACGTTTATTGCATGGCGAGCGTGGCATACTGACCGCTGATATGATAGCTCCGGAAATTAACGAGGAGAATATCCATTTCCCGCATACCAGTTTGGTGGTGTTGGAAAATACGGTGAATAAAGGCGGTGGCAGCTGCTACACCTTAAATGACATTGCCCCGATAGCAGAGCTTTGCAGAAGCAAGGGTTTAAAGTTGCATTTGGATGGCGCACGTATATTTAACGCGTTGGCCCATACAGGCGATAAAGCGGCCGATTACGGCAAGTATTTTGATGGGATATCAGTTTGCCTGTCCAAAGGTTTAGGAGCGCCTGTGGGCTCTGTATTGCTGGCTGATAAGGCTGCTATTAAATATGCCCGCCGGATACGCAAAGTATTAGGTGGGGGCATGCGCCAGGCCGGTTTTTTAGCCGCGGCCTGTATTTACGCGTTAGATCATCATGTAGCGCGTTTAAAAATTGATCATGCCCATGCAGCTTTATTGGCTGCTGAGTTGGCAAAATTGCCCTGGGTGAGCGGCGTATTGCCTGCCGAAACCAATATTGTTTTATTTGATACTGTTGAGCCTGCAGCTACTGTGGCTAAGAAATTAGAAGATAAAGGCATCCGCGCAGTACCTACGGGTGCCAACCGCATTCGTTTTGTGTTGCATTTGGATATTAGCCCGGAGATGGTGGAGTATGTTGTAGAGAATCTTAAGTCTTTAGCCTAAAGTCAAGAGTCTTTTTTTATTTTGACTCCTGACTTTAAACTCCCGACTAATTACTTTATCTCTCTATCCGCCGATTGCCTTTCAACCATCCAGCCGGGGTACTCTTTTGGCAGGGCGCTTACTTCATCAATTTGTTTCAATTCATCAGCGCTAAGCGTTACTTGGGTCGATTTAATGTTATCGGCCAGCTGATCTGCGTTTTTAGCGCCTATGATGGTACTGGTCACTGTACTTTGGTGGCGTATCCATGCCAATGCAATTTGTGCTGCAGATACGTTATGCGCTTTGCCTATTTGCAGTATCACATCAATAATATCATAAGCCTTATCTTTATTAACCGGGGGGAAATCAAAAATATCACGGCGGTTATTGCCCGATTTTTCGGCGTTGCGTGTAAACTTTCCCGAAAGGAAACCACCTGCCAACGGGCTCCAGGGCATTACGGCCAGGTTTTGATCGGCAGCCATGGGCAGTATTTCGCGCTCTACATCGCGTCCCGCAAGGGAATAGTAATATTGCAGGCCTTCAAATTTGTTCCAGTTGTGTTTTGCGGCAATGCCCTGCGCTTTCATTACCATCCAGGCGGGCCAGTTACAAACGGCTATGTAGCGTACTTTGCCGGTGAGCACAATGTCGTTTAAGGCGCGCATGGTTTCTTCAACCGGGGTTTTAGGGTCAACACCGTGTACATACAAAATATCCAGGTGGTCCATTTGCAGGCGTTGCAGGCTCTCATCAACCGATTGGAAGATATGGTATCGCGACAGGCCTACATTGTTTTTGCCTTCGCCCATACGGCCGCGCACTTTGCTGGCAATTACTAAATCATGGCGGTTCAAGCCAAGGTCTATAATGGACTGGCCAAGCAGCCTTTCCGATTCGCCGAAAGAATAAACATTGGCAGTATCGATAAAGTTGATGCCAGAGTCCACAACGGTTCTCATCAGTTGGTTAACTTCATCTTGCTGTGTTTTGCCTATGTTGGCCCAAATGCCGCCACCACTGCCACCAAAGGTCATGGTGCCAAAGCACAGTTCGGAAACCACAACACCTGTGGAGCCAAAAAAATTGTATTTCATAAAATTGATTTTGTTTAGGGGAACCCTAAATTACCGGCTTTTGTTTACCCTAATGTTAAGTTTTGAAGAAATGGTAAGGATATGACAATACAGGCCTATAATTTGCTTTCGAGGTTCTGTTTTACATCGCTTTCCCATTCATTTTTCAGGATGCTGAGTATGATAGAATCGCGGCGGGCACCTGTAGCGGTAACGGCATGGCTGCGCAAAACGCCTTCCACTTTACAGCCTATGCTTTGCATGGCTGCTTTGCTGCGTGTATTGTTATTGTCTGCACGAAACTCTACACGTTCGGCTGCTAATTGCTCAAAAGCAAACTGTAGCAGTAAATACTTGCAATGTTTGTTGAGACCCGTACCCCAAAAGGCTTTGCCATACCATGTATAACCCAATTGTAGCATTGAGTTGGCGATCTGGATATCATAAAAACGGGTGCAGCCTGCGTATTGGTTGGTTTGCTTGTCAAACACAATGAAAGGGTATTCTGTTCCGGCAGCTTTAGCGATGAGCGCGTCATTGATGTACTTTTCCATGCCTGCTTTGGTTGCGGCGCTGCGGAGTGAAAACTGCCACAGATCAGGCTCATTTTTGGCGAAGGGGAGCAGGTTGTCAATATCGCTTTCCTGTAAAGGGCGGAGCAGTACACGTTCGTCTTCTAAAATGTATTCCTTGTTTTTATTGAACGTTAAAGGCATGGTCAGTATTTTAAGTTCACATCTGCAACTTTACCAATAATGATGATGGCAGGGTGGGTGAGGTGGTGCTGTTCAACCAATGCGGGCAGATCCTTCACCATACCACGAACAGATTTTTGCTGCGGCAGCGATGCGTGCTGAATGATAGCGGCAGGCATATCTGCATTGCCCGCTTCGGTGTAGGTTTGTACTATTTCGTCCAGTTTTTTCATACCCATGTAGATCACAACGGTGGCATTGCTTTGCATGGCAAGTTTGAGGTCGGCAGAGAGTCGGCCATCTTTTTTGGTTCCGGTAACCATCCAAACACTCTCGCTTACAGCACGGTGTGTAAGCGGTATATCCTCAAAGCCGCTGGCCTGCATGCTGGTAATGCCCGGTATGTAAAAGCTTTGAATACCATGCTCGCGGGCAAAGAGCATCTCTTCGTAGCCACGGCCAAATATGAACGGGTCGCCACCTTTAAGGCGTACTACCAAACCTTTTTCGAAGGCCTTTTCTTTAATGAGTTCCAGTATGCGTTCCTGCGATGTATAATCGCCGTAAGGGCGTTTGCCTACGTATAGTTTTTCGCAATCGTCAGCTGCGAGGTCTAACAATTCCTTATTCGCCAGGTTATCGTACAGGATAACTTTGGCCTGTTGTAAAATTCTTTGTCCTTTTACAGTGATCAGTTCAGGGTCGCCCGGACCGGCGCCGATGACATATAGCTGGGGGATAATGGTAGTCGTATCCATAATTGTGATAAAGTTCATAAAAAATGGACAATCCAAAAACTTAATTCACACTAATCCTATAAAATGCTGTGTTTTATATAGGTTTGTATCTGCGATGAATACCGAACAGGATAAATATTACCAAAGCCATAGCAAGCTGCAACTGATAGGCCAGCAAGGCCAGGCCAAACTTAGCGCTGCAAAAGTATTGGTAATAGGTGCCGGTGGCCTGGGCTGCCCCTGCCTGTTAACACTTGCAACAGCAGGGATCGGTAACATTGGCATTGCCGATTTTGATACGGTATCGGTAAGTAACCTGCACCGGCAAACCTTGTACACCATGGGCGATGTTGGGCAGTTAAAAGCCAAAATTGCCCATGATAAAATTGTACAATACAATACATATATAAATGTTAATCAAATTGATATGATGATTAACGAAAGTAATGTGTTAGATATCATTAGTCAATATGATATGGTAGTTGATGGTACCGATAACTTTGCCACCCGCTACCTTGTTAACGATGCTTGTGTGTATTTAGGTAAGCCTTTGGTATACGGTGCGATATACCAGACCGAGGGACATGTAACAGTTTTTAACTATCATAACTCAGCTACTTTACGCTGCCTGTTCCCCGAACCTGATGCCGAAACCTATGTGCCATCATGTGCTGAGGTGGGCGCTTATAATGTGGTAACCCAGATCATCGGGGTGATGATGGCCAATGAAGTGGTAAAAATAGTGACGGGAAACGACGATGTACTTTCCAATAAATTACTGACCTACGATGCAATTGCCCCCGGGACGCGAACCATCTCTTATCGCGCAAAGCCGGAGAGCCGCGAAGTAAGCATGGCAAGGTTTGAGCAGAAAGAACAGCCTGCTGATATGAGCATTGAAGAGTTTTTGAACTTGGATGAGGATACATATCAATTGCTGGATGTGCGTGAGGATTGGGAGCGTGAGGAATACAACATTGGCGGTTTACACCTGCCCCTGGCAGCGATAAATAGTTTTAAATTATTGGACTTATCCCAAACAGGTAAAATTGTGGTTTATTGTGAGCAGGGTAGCCGCAGTGCTGCTGCGGTGCAGTATTTGCGAAAAAAAGGGTTTATTAATGCGGTGAGTTTGCAGGGTGGTATAGTAGCCTATCAAAAACTTGTTCCCTGATCAATTTTCACATCCCTTTATGATAACACCCAAATAGCTTGTACCTTTAGCGCATGTTGCAGGTAAGCGAGTTGTTTGTGTATCCTATCAAATCCTTAGGGGGGATCGGGCTGAGATCGGCCAGAGTAACCGACCGTGGCCTTGAGCACGACCGCCGCTGGATGCTGGTAGATAGCAACAACCGTTTTTTGTCGCAGCGCGAGTTTAGCCAGATGGCCTTGCTCAGAACCGCCATCACCACCGAAGGCATTGCCGTACGCCATATAAATTATCCCGAGGAAGGCATTGTTATTCCCTTTATACCTCAAATTGACGAGGCGGGCGAGTTTACCGTTTGGGATGATACCGTTAGGGGTAGATACGTAAGCCATGAGGCCGATGTGTGGTTTAGCGATATGCTTGGCACCATATGCCGTTTGGTGTATATGCCTGATGAAACCATGAGGGAAACTGGGCGACAAGAACCTTCAGCTACCAACATCACATCACTGTCTGATGCTTACCCATTCCTGTTATTAGGCGAGGCAACGCTCGGGCACCTGAATGAACAATTGGATACGGCGGTGCCGGTTAACCGCTTCAGAGCTAATATAATATTTAGCGGCGGCCAGCCGCATGACGAAGATACCATGGCGCACATTAAAATTGGCGATATTGATTTTTATGGTGTAAAACTTTGCGCGCGTTGTAACGTGATCACCATTGATCAGGATACAACCCACCAAAGCAAAGAGCCAACCCGCACCTTAGCCCGTTACCGTGCGCTGAACAACAAAATATACTTTGGCCAAAACCTGTTGCATACAGGCGAAGGCAGTATTAGTGTTGGCGATAAAATAACCATTGTAGCACTAAAAGAAGCCCTTATACATTAGCCATGCGCGATATTACCCATAAACAAATTACCCTGCGTACTGCCAAAGCTATCGGTGTTATTTACTGCTCGGCGGCGACCATTGATATGATCAAAAACAACGAACTGCCCAAAGGTAATTTGTTTGACGTGGCACGTGCGGCAGGCTTTATCGGCGCAAAGCTAACGCCCCAGTTGCTGCCCCATTGCCACCCCGTACAAATTGATGGCATGGATATTACATTTGAGTTTTTAGATAAGGCACAACACGCTGACTATTTTGATGATACGGCGTTTATCAAAAGTGGAATTGTAATTACGGGTGAAGCAAAATCAATAGGTCGTACAGGTATTGAAATGGAGATACTAACGGCGGTATCCGTTGCGGCTTTGGAGATATACGACATGCTGAAACCCGTTGACAAGCAACTGGAGATAAGCGGAATTAAACTGCTGCAAAAGCGCGGAGGCAAAAGCGACAGGGAACGCTTTTTTGAAGTGCCACCAATATGCGCGGTGTTGGTTTGCTCTGATTCAACAGCTGCAGGCACACGCGAGGATAAAAGCGGAAAGATCATTACCGAAATGCTGAAAGCCGTAAACGGCGATGTTGTGCATTATGAAGTATTGCCCGATGATATTACGCAGATACAAATGCAGGTACGTGCCTGGGTTGAAGCGGATGTTCAGTTTATATTCACTACGGGGGGCACTGGCTTTGGTCCGCGTGATAATACCGTGGAAGCCATTGAGCAAATATTGGAACGCAAAGCCGACGGCATTAGCGAGGCCATGCGGGTTTACGGGCAGCAACGCACACCTGTAGCCATGATGAGCAGGGGTATAGCCGGAACAATAAACAATACCATGATCGTTACCTTGCCGGGAAGCAGCAATGGCGCAAGGGAATCGTTAGAAGCGATATTGCCGGCCGTTTTCCATGCAAGGGCGATGATGCTGGGCGGAGGGCATTGATTTGATTTCGGATTTCGGATTTTCGATTTCGGATTTACCTTTCTTGTCCGCCAATTTATAAATATGTCATGGCGAGCGATAGCGTGGCCATCACTGAGAAGGGTAACAAATTGATATTTCGGATTTAGAAATATTCAACAATACGTCATTGCGAGGTACGAAGCAATCCTCGATTGATAGGTCGGCGACATGTATGACGGAATGCAAAGTTTAGGATTGCTTCGCTCTCGCTCGCAATGACGTGATTTTTATAATAATGGTTCATGTTAAAATACACAGAAGCTCAAAACATCATTACATCGCTTGCCCGTTCTTTCGGACAAGAAGAAATTGCTTTGGAGGATGCAGACGGCAGGGTGCTGGCCGAAGGCGTGCCTGCAGATCGTGATTATCCGCCGTTTAACCGCGCTACGATGGATGGCTATGCGATTGCCTTGCGGGATTGGGAAAGTGGCGTACGGGGCTTTAAAATACAGCAGGTGGTATATGCGGGTCAGGTTGCCGCTGCTGAGTTAACAGCCGGTACCTGTTATAAAATTATGACGGGCGCCCCTGTGCCTTTATCGGCCGATGTTGTTATCCGGCGCGAGGACGCGGTGCAAACAGATGATACCGTAACATTCAATATCGAAACCGTTAAACCTTTCCAAAATATCGCCCGAAAGGGGGAAGACATGCATGAGGGTGATGTGATCCTGCAAAAGGGCATGGTTTGTAACCCTTCGGTAATCAGCCTGCTGGCATCATTAGGTAAAGTAAAACTGATGGTAAAAAGCCTGCCCAAAGTGGCCCTGTTTACTACAGGAGACGAAGTGGTAGAGCCGGGTATGCCTGTGTTGGTCAGCCAGATACGTAACAGCAATCAATATCTGCTGAAAAGCCTGCTCAGGAAGTGGCTGATAAAGCCCGCCGTTTATCAACATATTGCTGACGATCAGGAACAATTAAAACAACATTTAACCAAAGCCTTAAACTGCGATATGATCATCACCTGCGGCGGCGTATCAGCAGGGGACGCGGATTATTTGCCCGAAGTGCTGGAAAGCATTGGTGTTAAAAAACTATTCCATAAAGTAGCTATACGGCCCGGAAAACCCATTTGGTGCGGGCAAATGCCCAACGGTGGTTTGGTGTTTGCCTTGCCGGGAAACCCCTTCAGTTGCCATGTTACCTTTAAGCTCTTTATCGAAACCTATTTAATAGCTTGCTTTGGCCTGCCCAAACCCGCGCTATCGCAATTGCCATTATTATCGGCGAAAGCCAAAAAAGTGAACTTAGATGAGTTTTTTCCCGCCAGGGTATCTAATGATGGCTTATTGTCCATAGCGTTCAATAGTTCGGGCGATATTAAATCGGCCTTAGTTGCCGATGCCTTGGCGGTGCATCCCGCAGATGCAGGCGACCTGATTGCCGGGAATAAGGTAATGTTCATCTCATTGTAACAAATCATGTTTATGTGTAGTCATTTGCATATTTGCACATTTGCTCATCAGTACATTAAAAAATTACATTGTATATTTGATGTTTGATGATGGATCTGCAGGATAAATACGGTCGCGATTTTAAAACTTTACGGGTAAGCTTATTGAGTACCTGTAATTTGGGCTGCGTGTATTGCACAATGGGTACCGAGGAAGAGATCACGACAGATCGTAAACCTCAAACGCCTGCCGCAGTATTCCTGCGCCACATCCGCAAACTGCATGAGCAGCTTGATCTGAAAACCATCCGTTTTACAGGCGGCGAGCCGCTCTTATACCGTGAGCTGCCCGAGGTAATAGCGGGAGTAAGGGCAATGGGTATCGAAGACATTAAAATGACCTCGAACGCTTTTCTGCTGGATAGGCTTGCGCCGGCTTTAAAGGATGCAGGCTTGCAGTATATCAACGTTTCGCTCGATGCCATGGACAGCGATTCGTTTTTCGCGATGACGCGCCGTAAACAGTTACAGCGCACCCTGAAAGGGATTGAAACCGCTTTAGCTTGTGGTCTGGATATTAAACTGAACGCTGTAATGATGAAGGGTAAAAATGATGACCAGGTTTTGCCTTTGCTGGAATATGCTTTTAAGCATAACATCAGGATCCGTTTTCTGGAAGTAATGGCAATGGGGCATTTATTTGGCCATGCCAATGATTATAAACTATCTCAGGATGAGATACTGGATATTATTGCTACCCGTTACAGCTTTAACCGTTTGGAGCGCAAAACATCATCAACAGCCAATTACTGGCAAACTGACGAAGGGCATGTATTTGGCATTATAGCCAATGATACCGAGCCGTTTTGTATGGATTGTAACCGCCTCAGGCTGGATGCCGAAGGTAATATTTATGGCTGCCTGAGCACCAATAAAGCCATCGCGTTAAGCGGCGATGAAACTGATGCCCAACTACAGCAAAAGCTGCAAATGGCCATGGCACAAAAACAAGATATGCAGTTTACAGGCAGCGAAATGAGCATGTTGCATATTGGAGGATAGGAAGAGAATCAAGAGTTAAGATGCAAGAATCAAGATTGAAATGAATTGGGGATTAAAATCTGATTATAAAATAAAACGTGGCGATCGTTGGATGCTTTATCGCCTTATGCAATATACAGTTTGGAGAATGGCTAACCTTAGCGGGAAGATGTACGGACGTATAAAATATCTCTTAGACAAGAAATAGAATGAAGAGAGTTAATTGCCGGATAGCAATAACTTTATAACTAACAACTAATAACCAAAATGAAGATACAGGTGTTCGCGGTTTTAAAGGAATACTTTGATAAGGAGTTTGAGCTGGGCGATGATATTACAGATATCGCATCGCTGCAAAGCCACCTGTCGTGTTTAAACGCATCGGCGCAGGGTATATTACAATTATGCCGCTTTGCTGTGCACGATGAGTTTGTTGACCATGATTTTACAATAACAAAGAATGATACGATCTGCATATTCCCACCAAGCAGCGGTGGCTGAGCTAAGCGAAATATCGGCAGGGCCACTTGATGTGGTGGGCTTACTTGCCGCGGCGCATCACCCTAAGGCAGGGGCGGTAGTGCTGTTTAGCGGCGAAGTGCGTAATCACAACGAAGGTATGGCTGTTGATTACCTCGAGTACGAGGCGCACGAAAGCATGGCTACCAAAATGATAAAGGCCATTATTGCCGATGCCAACCAAAAATGGCCGCTAAATATTGCTGTAGCGCAACACCGCACAGGTAAGGTTACCGTTGGCGAAACCGCTGTCATCGTAATAACCGCATCGGCACACCGTGGCGAGGCTTACGCGGCTAATCAATACATTATCGACCGTATCAAGCACGAGGCCCCCATCTGGAAATGCGAGTACTTTAGCGACGGTACGAAGAAGTGGGGCAGTAATTGCCATTGTTAGCCCCCCAGCCCCCTAAAGGGGGAGCAAAAAGTATGGAAGACAAACCTCAAAATATTAATTCAAATTCGCCCTTTAGGGGATCAGGGGGCAAACCCACGATCACCATAGAATACTGCCCCAAATGTAACTGGATGCTGCGTGCGGCGTACATGGCGCAGGAGCTGCTGAGTACTTTTAGCGATGATGTGCATGGCGTGCTATTGCAGCCCAGCGAAGTAAGCGGCAGGTATACCATCAGGATAGATAATGTGGACTTGTTTGACCGGAAGAGGGAAGGGCGTTTTCCCGAGATCAAAGAATTAAAGCAATTGGTGCGCGATGTGGTAGCTCCGGATAAAAGCCTGGGCCATTCGGATAAAAAGACCGATTAGTTATTCCGGATACTGGTCTCGGTTTCAATGGTGCGGTTAATGTTGTGGATAATATCATCCAACTGAACGGTGCATTGGTCCAGAAAATCAACATACTGTTCTTTTTCACCCTCATTTTCAGCATCTTTTATCAGTTGCATTAAGCCAAGAATAGACGCTACGGGCCGCCTCAACTCATGCGAGCTTAGCCAGGCAACATCGCGCAGAATAGTATTTTGTTTCAGTATCTCGTCTTCTTTTTCTTTTCGGATGGTAATGTCGTTCTGTATGGCAATGTAGCCTATAAAGGTATTGTCGTCATCAAACAATGGCGTAAACTCAATATTTACCCAGTACTTTTGGCCGGTTTTGGTATAGTTGATCAGGTCAACCGAAAACACTTCGCGGTTACGCTCGGCATTATCAACAAAGTCAATATCATTAGGGTTGGTATCGGGCCCCCACATAAACTGCGATGGTTTTTTTCCGGCAACTTCGTTCAGCGTATAACCTGTAAAATTCTCAAACGCTTTGTTTACCCAGGTAATACGGCTTTCGGTATTCAATATCACCACCATATTGTTTATCCGGGTAACTATGGTGCCGAGGCGCTTGTTCTCGTCGCTTATTTTGTTACGCTCCGTTTCTATCTGTTTCAGTTCGGTAATATCCTGCATGGTGCCGCGTATCTTAAAAGGCTTGCCATCCTGGTATTCCAGTTTGCCTAACTGGCGCACATATTTTACTTCGCTGCGCAGGTACAGGCGGTGTATAATGTCAAAATCGGTGCCGTCTTTAATGGTTGTTTTTATCGCATTCAAAAACCGGTCAAGGTCGGCAGTGTGGATGATCTTTAACAATAACTCATAATCGGCAACAACCGCTTTTGGGTCAGCATTAAAAATAGCATACATCTCGTCAGAAAGCTTTAGGGTGTTATCTTCCATATAAAGTTCCCAACCGGCAATTTTGCTTAGCTGCTGTATGTCGCTCAAACGCCTTTTCTCTTGTTCAAGGCTTTGGTTTATTTGAGATAGTTGTGTCTCATGTTCTATAGCATCTGTACAATCGCGCGAAAGTACCATAACGGCATATTCGCCCCAAATTCTTATTTTGTTTGATGATATATCGACATAAATTAACGAGCCATCTTTTTTCAAGTGCCGCCATATACCCGATTTATTGAACATGTTAACGTTTTTAGCCGCGCTTTCTACTTTTGCAACATCTTCGGTTGGGCGTATATCCCTGATGGTCATTTTTAAAAATTCATCGCGGCTATAACCATAAAACTCTATGGCCGCGTTATTTACCGATATAAATTTAAGGCTATCCAGTTCATATATCCACATGGGGTTGGGGTTGCTCTCGTACATGGTACGGTATTCAAAACCATTTTTGATGATTTGTCGGTTACTGTACAGCGTGAGGATATAAATCAAGATACCCGATACAATAACGAATACAACGCCCTTAATGCTATTAATGAGGAAAAAGGTATGTTTATCAACCTTGTGTTCAAAAATGAATACAAAGCGGTCGCTAATTAATATCCACAGCAAACTTACTATGATATATATAGCAGCTATGTATAAGGGGCTAAGCTTTTTCATTTAAATTATATCAGGTAGATATTTGATTATCAAATGGCAACATTGTTTTAATGCAATGCCACTCCATCTAATTTTAAGTAAAAAAACAAATAATTTCGCGTATTATTAATATTTTTAGTTAAAGTTTTTTATCAGCTCCGGGCATAATTACGCTAATAGCCTTACATTTGGTTTTTAAATTGTTGAAGTAAATATATGCAAAGCCTCAAAAAATATTACATAATTCCGGCAACGCCGGCCGAAGTTTACCAGGCCATAGTTAACCCCATAAGCATACAAATATGGACAGGCGAAGACGTACAGATGAGTACCGAGCCCGGCTCTGAGTTTTCACTTTGGGATGGCAGCATTGTAGGGAAGAACATTGAGTTTGTTGAGGATAAAAAAGTTGTTCAACAATGGTATTTTGGCGACCAGGTTGAAGAATCTATCGTTACCATCATACTGCACCCCGATAAGCACGGCACATCGGCCGAGTTAAGGCATACCAATATACCCGATGGCGATTTTAACGATATTGCCGAAGGTTGGGATACCGCTTACTTTGGTTCGATAATTGATTTTTTTGATGGCCTTTAAATATTTGTTTTCCCGGTAACAAACACAAAACCGCTATTCGCCTGTTAGCAGATCAATATATTGTTTACAAAAAGATCTACTGATATGGAAACTATAAAATTATTCAAGCCTGTTACGGCTGTACTAACCGCGGCGGTAATGCTGTTCAGCTCGGCAACCGTGCAAGATAAACAAACCGATAAAGTACAGGATGCAACGGCCGTAGTGCGCGACTTTGGCAAAATGCAGGAAAGTATCCCACAACAATTATTGGAGGTTACGCAAGGTATAATCATCATCCCTAAAATGATAAACGCCGGCCTGGTGGTTGGCGGTAAGCGCGGTAAAGGCGTAGCCATGGTAAAAGATGCCGATGGTAAATGGAGTAATCCGGCTTTTGTAACCCTTACCGGCGGCAGCTTTGGTTTACAGGCAGGTGTACAATCTGTTGATCTTGTGCTGATATTCAAAAAACGGGCAACACTTAATAACATTGGCAAAGGCAGCTTTACCCTTGGCGGCGATATATCAGTAGCGGCAGGCCCGGTAGGGCGCAGCTCAACTGCCAATACCGATTATAAATTGGAGGCCGAAGTTTACTCATACTCGCGCAGTCGTGGCCTGTTTGCAGGCATCAGCTTAAACGGCGCTTCACTAAGTGTTGATGAGAAAGCTAACAAAGCTTTTTACGATAATGATAATTCAGCTAAAGAGATATTCATCTCATCAAAAACAACATCAGCATCGGTAACAGATCTAAAAGCGGCTTTGAGCGCATTGTATAAATAAGCATTTAATACACAACAAAAAATGCCCTGACGAAAGTCAGGGCATTTTTATTTAATCATTTACACATCTGCAAATTCTCACATCTGCACATTAAAAAAAGCTACCATATCTTCACCCGCTTTTCGGGTGCTAACCACATCGGGTCTCCTTTTTTAACGCCGAAAGCGGCATAAAACTCAGGCACGTCGCTAAATGGTCCGTTTACACGTAAAAAGCCGGGAGCGTGTACATCTGTATTTATCTGTTGCGCTAAAGCTTCATCGCGGCGTTGCCCTAACCAACCAATTGCATAACCTAAAAAGAAACGTTGTATCGGTTTTAAGCCATTTATGGTTTTGCCTTCTTTGTATTGTTTTGTCTTTTTAAAGGCATCTAAACCTAACACTATCCCGCCAAGGTCGGCAATGTTTTCGCCCAGGGTAGCCTGGCCGTTAACATGCAGGCTATCTAAAACTACGTAGCTGCTAAACTGGTCGGCTAGCATTTGCGCGCGTTTGGTAAAGTTTACCGAGTCGGCTTTTGTCCACCAGCTTTTCAGGTTGCCTTTAGCATCATATTGGCGGCCTTCATCATCAAAGCCGTGGGTAATTTCGTGCCCGATGGTTGATGCTGCAGAATAACCGTAAACAACGGCATCATCAATATCGGCATCCATAATACCCGGAATAATAAACTGTGCCGCGGGTAATGTGATCTCGTTGTTTGACGGCGAGTAGTTAGCATTATAGGTTTGCGGCGTCATGTTCCACTCTGTATGATCAATAGGCTTACCCAATTTGTTAATGTTATTTTGGTATGCCCATTTGCGTGCCTGCATTACGTTTGCCGCGTATGATTCGCGACTAACCTGCAGGGTCGAAAAATCTTTCCATTTATCAGGGTAACCAACTTTAGGGTGTATGGCATTTAATTTTACCAGGGCCTTTTTCTTTGTTTCGGGGCTCATCCAGGTCAGTTTGGCAATATGCTCACGATATGATTGCCTGATGGCTTCAACCAGGTGGGCATATCGCATTTTAGCTTTTAGCGGAAAATATTCTTTAACAAATAGCTGACCCAACAACTCGCCCATAATACCGTTCTCGGTATCTAAAACGCTTTTCCAGCGTGGTAGTTGGGTTTTGCGGCCCTGCAAAACGGTACCTGTAAATCGGAAGTTCTCGGTAACAATGGCATCATTCAAATAAGGGGCGTATGATGAGATAAGTTTCCAGCGCAGGTAAGCCTTCCAGTCAGCAACCGAAAATGCAGTAAGGTATTTATTAACCCCTCTGAAAAACTCAGGCTGGCCAATAATAATACTATCGGCGCCAATGATGCCCATCTTACCAAAAAAGGTATTCCAATTAATAGCAGGCGTTAGTTTGTTAAACTGTGCTACCGACATTTTGTTGTAATTGCGATACGGATCGCGCAGTTCTTCTAATTTACGACTGCTATCGGCTAATGCTTTCTCTATCGCGAAAACACTTTTGGCCGCTGCATCAGCCTGGGCATCGCTCAGGCCGGAAAGTTTGAGCATGGCAGGCACGTATTTAGTGGTATAATCGGTACGTATTTTAACCGTGCGCGCATCGGTTTTAAAGTAATACTCGCGGTTAGGCAGGCCCAGGCCGCCTTGCCCGGTTTGCAGTATCATTTTAGCGCTGTTCTTATCATCCTGCCCGGCACGTGCCCCGGCAAAGGTGCGTACCCCAATGGTGTTAAAGTAGGCGGTAACATCCAGTATATCCTGCACCGTGCTTATCTTATCAATACGCCCCATAGGTTCGCTCAGGGCGTTAATGCCCAGTTTTTCAATGGTTACGCTATCTAAACCTGAGTAATAAAAATCGCCTATTTTTTGTGTGCTGCTACCTTTTGGCGCATTAGCTTTTATGGCACTTTCGTTGATCTTTTTCAACCTGTCGCGAATATCTTCGCCCACCACATTACCAATACCCCAGCTTGAGTAGGCAGGAGGGATAGGGTTATTTTTTAACCAGGTGCCATTGGCATACATAAAAAAATCGGTACCGGGTTTTACAGATTTATCAAGATTTTGATAGATCGGGTCGTTTTTAGGGTGGCTTTGCGCCAACACGGCCGATGTGCTGAACACAGCAAGCGCCGTTACACCTAAATAAAGGAGTTTAAGGTTGGGTTGTTTCATTAAAAATCAGTTTACGTTAGCCAAATTTAATATTTTAATTCAAAGTATTTAGTTGAGGATTGCAGCCTAATACAATTACATCCTTACTTTTAACTATAATTGTGAATATGATATAAGTAATGTATACCGACGAGATACTTAAAATAGCACTATCTGCAATAATTGGCTGCCTGGTTGGCCTTGAGCGTGAAATTCGGCGCAAGCCGGCCGGCTTCCGCACACTTGCACTGATATGCGTTGGCGCTACTATATTTACCATTTGCTCCTACAAGTTGGGTCTTACTGATAACCGCGACCGTATAGCCGCCAACATCATTACCGGTGTAGGTTTTTTAGGCGCAGGCGTCATCTTTCGTAACGGCGCATCGGTATCGGGTATTACCACGGCAGCAACCATCTGGATAGCGGCAGCGCTGGGTATGCTTATCGGGATAGGCGAGTATATGCTGGCTTTACTGGGATTGGGCATCTCGCTCTTCATCCTGTATGCTTTGCAATTCATACAAAACCTCATCGATACCAAATTCCAGCACCGCGATTATACCGTAACCTACAAAGGCGATTGCGATGCAACAAACTTTAAGGCCCACATAGCCACCCTGAAACTAAAAACCCACTACTTCAAAGAAACCCGGCAAGACCACCAAACAACTTTCGAGTTCGACATCACCGGAAAGGAAATCGAACTGGATGTTTTTAATGATTGGTTGAAGGGTGAGGAGAAAGTGTATTCGTTTAGGTGGTGATGATTTTAGTATGCAATGTGAGAATGATTGGCTGAGGGAAATCCGATACTGGTCGAAGTTTTCAACTTCGTCCTAAAATGTGTTAAGCTATCAGCTTAAGGGTGCGATACCTATTTGTATCTCGCAAGCAGAATGCTTGCTGTAATGTAGGACGAAGTTGGAAACTTCGACCAGTAAAGTGCCAGTTGGAGGATAGGAGGATTTATTCTTTTCCCCGTCAGCAAAAAAGCTTCGGCCAAAAGCGGAGAAAACAATGGTGGCCAAGAGCGGCAGCAGGGCATAGCAATTTTTGCAGCAGGGCAGGCCATGAGCGAGCGGAGCAGGGCAAAAGGTTGCAGCCCAGGTTTTCTCCGCTTTGTGCGGCAGGGCATGTGCGGCAAGGAAGCCTCTTTGCTGACTTGACCTTTTGGTTACTTTTGGGTCAAGCCAAAAGTAACTAGGCCCGTCGCGGCTATGAGCGACCAGATGAAGCTTGTCGGAGCCGTAATAGTTCGCGAAGCATAGTTTAGGATTGCTTCGTGCCTCGCAAAGACGTGGTGGAAATATTCTTCTTCCCCGTCAGAAAAAAAACTTCGGCCAAAAGTAACTAAGCCCGTCGCGGCTATGAGCGACCAGATAAAGCCTAATCGTAGCCGTAATAGTTCGAGGCCTTTCTCAGTGATGGCCACGCTGTCGCTCGCCATGACATGGTGGAGGAATACCTGCTTTTTTAACTATCTCATTAACAAATTAAAATAGTTCTTATTCTACTGCTCGCAATAACGGTCATTTTAATAACTTCGCATACCTATTTTCTAGAAACATGCGTACCACGCTTATCGGATCGGGCAATGTAGCAACACACTTTGGGGCGGCATTAAAAAATGCAGGCCACCATATTGTACAGGTATATAGCCCTACCCAACACAACGCCGATCTGCTGGCTTATCATTTAGGTGCATCGGCAATCAGCGATCTTGATAATATTGATACCGAAACAGACCTATTCATCATATCGGTTAAAGATGACGTTATTGAGCAGATAGCCAAGCAATTGGCCGTACATCAAAAACTGATCGTTCATACATCGGGCGCTACATCTTTGCAGGCCATCAGTCAATATAATAAGCGATCGGGTGTTATTTATCCACTGCAAACCTTCAGCAAACAGCGCGAGGTTGATTTTAGAAAGGTGCCCTTATGCGTTGAAGGAACTGATGAAGTAACTATTGCCAGCCTTAAAGTATTGGCGCACATGTTAAGCTTAAACGTATACGATGTAGATACCGCACAACGTAAAATATTGCACCTGGCAGCGGTTTTTGCTTGTAATTTTCCAAATAACCTATATGCCGTTGCACAGGGTTTATTGGCAAAGCACCAGCTTGATTTTAACCTGCTGCGCCCGCTCATCCTGGAAACAGCGCAAAAGGTACAGCATAATTTCCCTGCCGAAGTGCAAACCGGCCCGGCGGTTAGGGGCGACGAAAAAACAATGCAGGCACATTTGGCTTTGCTAAATGATGATGCTTTAAAGCAGGTTTACACGGAGCTTAGTCAAAGTATTATCAAATTGGACAAAGTCTATAACGCCGATAGGTAATTTTGTTACTTTTGCACCCAATGAACGTTTTTAGTATTAAAATAAATTTTGAGGAAGCCGATCATGAATCGCTGGAGCTGCAAATTGCCGAGGGCGAATCGGTTTTGGATGTTTGCCTCGAAAACGGAATAGACCTGCAACATAATTGCGGTGGCGTATGTGGTTGCAGTACCTGCCAGGTTTATGTAACCAAAGGCATGGACAACATACAGGAAATATCGGATAAAGAGGAAGACTTTATTGATCGTGCCATCAGCCCTAAAATAAACTCGCGCCTGGGTTGCCAGTGTGTAATTATTGATGGCGATATTGAAGTAACTATCCCCGACCAGTCGCACTTTATGGGACACTAACCTATTATAACAAGCAAAAATGACAAGCAAAATATTTGAACTCCCTATACATTGGGCCGACCATGAAGACATAGCCATGGGTCTTTACGAAAAATTTGGCGATGATTTTGATGAATCGAAAATATACCGCATCCGCTTTACCGACCTGCTGGAGTGGATACTAAGTCTGCCTAACTTTGCCGGCACCCGCGAAGAAAGCAGCGAAGGCCACCTGGAGCAAATACAATCGGCGTGGGTGTACGAGTGGAGAGATAACCAGTAGCGGTTCATTTGTTCACTGGTTCATTAGTTGATTTGTTATATCAATTTAATAGGCCGGTGACAGATCAGCAAGCTAAAGTACCAATGAACCAATGGCTAATGAACTAATGAACATCCCTTCAATAATCCTCGCATCAAAATCCCCGCGCAGGCAGGAGTTGATGAAGCTGATGAATATCAATTTCAGGGTAGTATTAAAGGATGTTGATGAATCGTATCCCGAAGGTTTAACACCTACCGAAATAGCCCTGCATATTGCCGAAAAGAAATGCTATGCCTTTGATGAGATGGTAGATAATGAGGCTGTAATTACTGCTGATACCATTGTTAGCATAGGCAACCAGATACTCGGTAAACCCGAAAGCCCGGAGCATGCCGTAGCTATGCTGCAAACCCTATCCGGCCAAAAGCACCAGGTAATAACCGGGGTTTGCATCTTATATAAAGGCCAATACAATTTATTTTACGATGTATCGGATGTGCTGTTCCGCACGCTGAGTGATGATGAGATACGGTTTTACGTTGAAAAATACCAACCCATGGATAAAGCCGGCTCATACGGTATCCAGGAGTGGATAGGCCTTACCGGAATAGTGCGTATTGATGGTTCGTACACCAATGTGGTGGGCTTGCCTACAGAGAAATTATACCAGGCTTTGATTAAGTTAGGATAGAATTTCGAAAAATTATTTCATCGCTTTTTATGGAATTGCTATGCTGTTTGCGTCTACAGCATATGAAAACAAAACCAACCCTATCTATCCCGCAGCCTTGCAGCCAAAACTGGCATAATATGCAGGCCAATAAACAAGGTAAATTCTGCAACAGCTGCCAAAAAACTGTTGTTGATTTTAGCCTGCTGACCAATGCCCAGATACTCGACCTCATGGCTTCATCAACAAAAATTTGTGCCCACATTACACAGGCACAGCTTGATGATTTTAACAGACAGGCAAAAAACTGGTCTTCGTTTTCATGGCGTAAATTTAGCATAGCTGCAACCATCATAGGCTTTATATCCCTGTTAAAGGCCGAAGCTAAACCAGTAATAACAAAACCAAAGCTGGAGCAAATGCCAGTTGCTGCAAAAGAAACCTACGCTGCCACCGATACATCTGCAGCTTATAAAAGGATATTCGGGAAGGTAACCGGGGGCAGCGATACAACAGGTATTCCCGGTGCTATAATTACTGTGAAGGGGACACAAATAAATACCATAACTAATGCCGAAGGCAAATACAGTTTAAATGTACCCGCGTCTGCAAATTGCACTTTGCTAGTAAGTTATATTGGTTATCAGCGGCTTGAAACCAGTATTGAGGTAAGCAAACCCTCGCAGCAATATAATTTAAACTTAAAAATGAACGCCGCGTTACTAGGCGAAGTGGCAATTATACGGCCATCATTTGCAAAACGTGTTTATTATAATGTTACCCGCCCTGTAAGAAAGCTTTTTAGAAAGAAGGCTAAAACTGTAGCCAATATGAAATAACGACTGATTATTGGTCAGCAACCAAGCCGGCCAACACACCCTCTTTTAACGAATAGGTTGACATACCCACAGTATGGATCTCTAATTTTTCCATCACAAAGCGGGTGAGAAGAGATGCCACCACGATCATATCAACACGGAGCGAAATAATGCCTTTCATGGCCGCACGCTCTGTATGGTGCGATCTGATAATGGTATTGGTAGCATCTATAAAATCGCGCAATTCAAAATCGTAACTTTTAATCCGCTTTACATCAAAAACAGTACTTTTATGCAGTTCTATTATTTCAGCAAAGGTTTCAAATGCCCCGGCTGAACCGATGAGTTTACCTATCGTGATGTTTTGTGTTGCGATAAATAAAGGTTGTAATACATCGTTCAAATACTGGTGCAGATCTTCAATAGCATGGTGGGGTATCGGGTCGGTTTGGTGAAAGCGGTCCATTAACCTAACTGCACCTATTTCAAAACTTTGTTTCCACAGTATTTGGCTTTGGGTGCACAAAATAAACTCTACACTACCTCCGCCAATATCAACTATCAGCGATGTATCCACCGAAAGGCAGCCCGATGCTTTAACACCCTGGTAAATATAAGCCGCTTCCTGCTGGCCGTCTATCAATTCGATCTGTATGCCCGATGTTGCTTTTACTTCATCAATAAAAGCCCGCCCGTTAGCGGCATTGCGCAACATGGATGTGGCTATGGCCTTAACTTTACCTACATTATGCGCTGTAATTTCCCGGCCAAATTTTTCCATGGTTTTTATGCCGCGCTGGTAGGGTATGGGTTGTATAAAACCTTTGCTAATACCGCCTTCGCCTAATTTTACGGCTTCATGGTCCTTTACAATTTCGGTTATATTGCCATCCTTAACTTCGGCTATCAATAAGTGGAACGTATTGGTGCCCAAGTCCATAACGGCTATGCGTTCCGCAATTTTGCTATCGGCTTCCTTTATTTGCATTTGTTGTTTTATTACAAAAAATATGCTTTTTACTTACCGGAAAAATACATGGAAATTTTTTAACAACACAGCATCCTAAATTATTTATCGCTGTGTAGATGTTGTAAGCAAAAAACATGATTAATAAGAAAGCAACAGGCTTTTTGTTTTGTTAAAAACTATATCTGGTGTATGTTTATAATTATAGTTTATTTTATATAATTTAGATTTAATGAATTTAAACTTTGAGGAAGAACTTTCGCGAAACCCCGTAATCAAGGAAGTTAACATTTTAAGAAATCAGATCGATGATATCCGCCCTCTGTCCCCCGATGTAGAGAAACGGATACTTGATAAATTGTGTTTAGACTGGAACTATCACTCTAACGCGATTGAAGGTAATCGCCTCAATTACAATGAAACCCTTACGTTTTTAAACACCGGTGTAACTGTCAAAGGAAAGCCTTTTCAGGATCACTTAGACCTGCGCGGGCATGATGATGCTTTGCACTACCTCATTACTTTGGTTAAAAGCGGCGAACCTATTTCCGAAATAGATATTAACGTGCTGCATAAAATGGTGCTTGCCGAATCGGGCAATACCCGTTTGGTAAAACAAAACGAATTATTCGCACTAAACCGGGTATTGCTTACCGACCTTGATCAAACTGTAGCCGAAGCATTGGCTGGCGATAGTTTTCATTATTCAAACAATAATGATAGCTCTCTTAAAATGCAGGGCCTTATGGATTGGTACTACCAAACCAGTGAGCACCATAGCCTTCACCCACTCGTTATCGCATCGTTGTTCCATCAAAAATTAATTGCTATTAATGCTTTTGACGAAACCTCCGGAAAAATGGCGCGGATGATAATGAATTTTATTTTGATGCACCATAATTACCCGCCTGTTATCATTAAAATGGAAGACAGGCAAACGTATTATGCACTCACCACTAATGTGGGAGAAGAACAGGATAAGAAATTTGTTGATTATGTTGCAGAAGCAATGATCAACTCTTTGAATTTGTACCTGGATAATCCTGCTGAAACAGAGATTGATGATGTTGATAAAGAGCTTGCCTTGTTTGTGCGCGACCTGCGAAGTAAATCACTCACTAAGCTCAAAGCTACCGGTTTTGAGATAAGTAATACCGTTGTGCAGGTTATAATACCTTTAATGGAGCATGTACTTACTAAAACGGCTTTGATAGAGGATTTTTTTGATTCTACCGATAAAAAGGTAAATATGGTATATCTTAAAACTGCCAGGAAGCCTTATGATGTTGAGATAAAGGATATTCATTTTACCAACCTGATGGCGGAAAAAATGATCAAGCCTGTTTTAAGGCCCGAGAATAAAATGATGAGGATGGAGTTTAACATCCACTTCAGGAAATTCAAAACCGAAGAACGCAAGTTTGATGTACGCAGTACCTTGTTCATCAAGTTTGATGATTACGAATACTCGTTATCAAATTATAATAACGAATTGGAAATTACAAAAGCTTACAGCGAAAGGCTAAGTGACGAAGATATCAACGCCATTAATAAAACGCTGATCCGGGATATTAAGAAATACATACAGGATAGGATAGGGTAAGCTGTTACGAACGGTGTTTTTTGTGTTTCTTTTTTACCGTATGCTTTTCTTTTTTATGCGATTTTGATTTTGTTTCTGTCGGCTTAGTTTTGGGCTCCTTTTTAGTGTATTCGCTCAATGTTTTCTTTACTGTGTCTTTTACTGCAGGTTTTAAAGCTGCACTGTCAATCGGAGTAATATCTTTTACTGTAAACTCGTTATCGCGAATGCCATATTGAAGGATGCGTTTTTTACCTGTAGGCTTTGCATTTTTTCCTTCCCCATCATAAGCCGGAAACTCACGCACCAGGTTGCCCTGTTCTATATGGAAGTCATCACCACCGTGATACATAGTTTTTGATTTACCCCCAAGTTTAGGGAAATCGATCTTATTGCCTTTCCCGTTACGGTACTCGTAAGCATAAATATTGAAGTGAACTGTAGTGTCCTTTGCTTTTGATAGCAGGAGTATTTCCGGGTTACCATCCATATTCATATCTGTGTTAAAAACATCGGTAATGGCGCCTTCCAGGTCGCCGGTAATGGTGGTGTATTTTTTGCCTGTAGAGTCGGAGTGAAGAATAAGGTATC
This sequence comes from Mucilaginibacter rivuli, assembly GCF_019391655.1. Taxonomy (GTDB): domain Bacteria; phylum Bacteroidota; class Bacteroidia; order Sphingobacteriales; family Sphingobacteriaceae; genus Mucilaginibacter; species Mucilaginibacter rivuli. Next base: position 597,525 of record NZ_JAHXPQ010000002.1, read on the forward strand.
CACCTATCGAATCTTTACCGCGGCCCCATGTTAATACATCAAAATATTTTCCCGGCGAGCTCTCAATTAATTTATGATACCTGAAAGGTTCCATAACCGTAGGCTTTGCAACTGTAGCGGTTGGTGGTGCAGCAACACTACTTGTTTGCTGATCGGTATGGTTACATGCCCATAATGTAGCTAAACAGCAGGTTATTAGTAAATTAAAGGCAATTGATTTTGGCGACATGCTATAAAATTATAAAATCACGTTAATTAAACATAACATCAGATGGTAATTCTGTTTTAGGCTTGCCCGGTGGCGTTATATATACCCTTAGCGAGTTTGCCGCACCTATAAAAAAGTATTTCACAGTTATTTTATGAAAGCCTTTTAACAGATCGATATCACCACCTTGTTCAAACAGGCTATGCTTACCTTCGTTGTTAACAACAAGCTGATCGTCTATCAACACAACAGAACCATCTGCCGATTGTGTTGTAAAGCTGTACTTTCCATCAGTATCAATACGTATAAAGCCGTTATATATTACACCAAAGTTGCGGCTTTTGCTTCTGAAAGCTGCCGTTCCGAAATGCTTTATTGCCCCTGTATCAATAACAGGGCCGTTATCAATCTGCTCGGTATTATTAAACAGGCCACTGTGCACCACATATTTCAAACCTTCGGCTGTACCGGTATATGGAACGGCAGGCAGCGGGGCTTTGTTATACATGTAGGTACGTGTAACCGCGCTGTGTTTGCCCGATGGGCTAATAACAATGGTTTGCAACTCGCGGCTGGCGTTATCGGGCACCGTAATAATAATAGGCTCCTTGTATTCCAGGTCTGTTTCGCGGGGGCGGTAACCATCAATAGTATAGTATATTTTGGCATTCGTTACGGGGCTTTTAAGGCTAAAGCTGAATTTATTACCCGTCATAATGGTATCAGTAATGCCAAATGGCGTTGCCACGCGATAGTTATAGCCCAGGGCATCTATCTTACTTAAATGTACGGGTAACCTAACCTCGCTAAAATCATTTAAGTTTTTATTAGCTATAGGTGTCCACGCTATTTCTGATAATGCCAGCAGGCGTGGCAGGAGCATATACTCCACTTTATCTTCGGTGCTGATGTATTCTGCCCAGATATTGGCCTGTACACCTAAAATATACTTTTGCTGGTCGGCTGTTAACGATGCCGGCACAGGGTTATAGTTATATACTTTCGATAGCGGGGCAAAGCCCCCTATGCCTAATGGCTCATTGTTACCTTTAGCCTGAGCGTGATCAAAATACAGCGCGCCGCTGGCCGGTGTCATTATAACATTATGGCGTTGCCTTGCTGCTGCAATGCCACCGGCTTCGCCACGCCAGCTCATTACGGTTGCATTGGGGGCAAGGCCGCCTTGCAATATCTCATCCCAGCCAATAATGCTGCGCCCTTTACTGTTTACAAACTTTTCAATGCGTTGTATAAAATAGCTTTGCAGACCTTCTTCGTCTTTTAACTTGAGTTTTTTGATGAGTTTTTGGCAAAATTCTGATTGCCTCCATGCCGCTTTTGATACTTCATCACCACCAATATGGATATATTTACTCGGGAAGAGCTCCATTACCTCGGTCAGCACATCTTCCATAAAGCCAAAGGTGTATTCTGTGGGGCAATATACATCATCAAAGCCACCCCATGATTCTGCCACTTTATATGTTTTTTTAGGATTGCAGCTCAATTCAGGGTAAGCGGTAATTGCTGCAACACTATGCCCCGGCATTTCAATTTCGGGTATTATGGTAATGTAGCGTTGGTTGGCGTATTTAATTACATCTTTAATTTCTTCCTGGGTATAGTATCCGCCAACGGGGGTATTATCATATTGCGGCGGGTCGAAATCGTGGAAGTTGCCTATCATGGTTTGGGCGCGTTTGCTGCCTACTTGTGTTAAGAGCGGATATTTTTTTATTTCAATGCGCCAGCCCTGGTCGTCGGTTAAGTGCCAGTGAAATGTGTTGAGTTTGTAAGTAGCCATCAGGTCGATATACTTTTTAACAAAAGCTACCCCGAAAAAATGGCGCGCAACGTCAAGGTGCAGGCCCCGGTAGCCAAAGCGAGGGTAATCGTCAATTTCAACACAGGGCAGTTTAGCAGTGGCGGCTTTTTCGGCAGGTAATAGCTGCATTAAAGTTTGCAAGCCATAAAACAAGCCGGCTCCTTTGCCGCTAACTGTTATTTTTTGCGGTGTAATGCTAATGTGGTAACCCTCGGCAGGTAATAATTCGGCCCCGGCAGATGTTAGCCTGATCACGTTATTATTTACCGCAGTATCTGTTTTTGTTGCCTGGTAATGCAGCCCCCATGCGTTTTGTATGGCATCGGCAAAAAATGTTACAGCCTTATTCGCAGGCGTATCTGCCTGTAAAACAGTTTCGCGGCTTAAGGTAAAAGTACCTTGCGATTTTTTTACAGACACAGGGGCAGGAATGATATTCAGATTGGGGTTTGTATCCTGAGCGGTAGCTACTGAAACCCCGGTAGCGAAAATGAAAACAAAAAAATATTTCAGCATTATAACAAATTAAGCAATTCTGTGAAGTTAACAGATTTGGCAATAATTTGTGATTATTGATTGTAAAAAAAGTATTAGGGAGGATAGTTGATTAAGTTAAGCAGTTGATTAGGTTAAATGGTTGATTGGGTTGAGTAGTTAATCAGATTAGACTATAACAACAACTATTCACAATAAACTAAAAACCTCTCACTTAATAAACCCAATCAACCATTCACGGTTCACGATGCCAGGTCTATTTTACACTCCGGGTTATTTACGGCATAGTTGGCCACCATGCTTTTAATATAACCATTGCCGGGATAAGGGGTAAGGTGTGGTTTTAAGGATGCGATACCATCGGTAACTAAATGCTGTTTAATATAGCCCATACCATAAAATTCGCCATTCTCAATAAGGATATAGCTGTTTTCATCATCACTACGCCCTTTATCGCGTATAGCAAAGGTAGATAAGGCTTCTTTTAAATGCGTAATAGCTTTATTTACCCGGGCGTTATATCGTTTAATGGTTTCTGTATTCTGGCAGGCGCAGGGCTTGGTGGTATTACGGGGGCAATCCTGATGGTGCTGTAAAATAAAGCACAGTTTAGGGCACAGATCAAACGCCTGTACCAATGTATTGAGCAGGTTATAACCCTCGGGCAAAGAGTTGCAGGTGTACAGCGGGCGCGAGTATTTTTGCCATTTATCAATAGCCAGCCTGAGGTAACCACGCTGATCTTCAAACTGGTAAAGGCCGTACGTGTATTCATGGTGCTTTTGTGCACGGTTGTATTTAGGCCACAGTCGCTTTATCTCAACGGCTTCCAATATAAAGGCATACAGTTCGGTACCGCAGGATTGATGTGTTATTTTGTGGATATTTTTTAAAAACTCCTGCTTTTGCAGGTCGGCACGGTTATTTTTAAAATGGCTGTTTACCCGCTTTTTAATGCTTTTTGCCTTACCTACGTAAATGATCTTGTCTTTGTTATCATGAAAATAGTATACACCCGGTGCATCGGGCAGGGCATCAATATTTTGTTTGGGCAGGTTGGATGGCAGCGAGTTTTCTTTTGCCTTAAGCTTAAGCGATTCCCGGATATGCCCATCCTTATCGTTTTGGAGCATCAGGCTAAACAATTGCGCTGTGGCATAAGCATCGCCCATGGCACGGTGGCGGGCGTTATTATCAATACCCATTTGCCTGCAAAATTTACCCAGGCTGTAAGAGGGCAGGCCCGGGAATATTTTACGGCCCAGGCGCACGGTGCATAATTTAGGGCATTGCAAATCAAATCCGGCAGCCATTAAATGGTGCTTTATAAAGGAATAATCAAAATTTACATTGTGTGCTATAAATATGCGGCCCTTTAGCAAATCATAAATATGCTCTGCTATATTACCGAACAGGGGTGCATTGCACACCATATCGTTAGTGATTCCGGTTAAAGCCTGTATATACACGGGTATATCGGTACAGGGATTAAGCAACGTTTCAAAGCGTTCGGTCACCTTTTCGCCATCGTGCAAAACAATGGCAATTTCGGTAATGCCATGCGCGCTGGCATGGCTCCCTGTGGTTTCTATATCAACAATAGCATACATCGGTAAAACGCTTTGTACAAATATATAAAATCAATTGCTAATTAATTTAGTTAATTATAATGCTTTTATATCTCAACTTAAAAGCGAGGTTTAATAATGCGTTAATTGTTTATCTCGCTTTTGTTACAAGGCACTTCTGCGATATTTGAAATGTTTTTTTACTTTAGCATTACAAACTGAAAATATAACTATGCTATCACATAAAAAACTCCTTATTACTTTATCCTTAAGCTCTGTTGTTGTTTTTATTACCGCTACAGCAATGAAATCATCTCAGCAAGAACAGCAGGATGAAAAATTTAAAAACCTTAAAGTATTACCTAAAGACATCAGCAAAGATGACCTTGAAAAAGTAATGCATAGCTGGAACGATGCTTTAGGTGTACGTTGTAATTTTTGCCATGCGCGCAATGCCGAAACCAATAAAATGGATATGGCCAGCGATGCCAAGCCTGAAAAGGAAATGGCCCGCGAAATGATGAAGATGACAGAGCAGATCAATAAAAAATACTTTAAACCTGAAAAGGAAGACAAAGAGCATAAAGACGATATGATGGCCGCCGTTAATTGTATGACCTGCCACCACGGTTCTGCACACCCCAATAGTGCAGCGGCAAAACCCAATGGATTTGGCCCACCCCAGGGAGGATTTGGCCAGCCAGGCGGGCAAGGGCAGCAAGCGCCTCCAGTTAAACAATAGGAATATTCTTTATATATGAGGGTGTTTTACAGGTATGGCAATTGTGTTATATGTGTAAAATACCTTTGTTGAAATTGCCAATATGTTAATAATTTGTAAAATTGTTATTAATATTGCAATTATTTGAACTTTTTGAAACTTAATGCGCAAAGAAATATACTTGTTGTAACAATTTTTTGCTATTATTACGTTTTTAAAGTTTAGTTGTCTATGAAAATAAGCTCTGCCAAATATTCAAAGTATAAAATATTTATTACCGCGCTATGCATTTTTGCGTGTACACAACTACTTTTTTTGTCATCGGCATTTGCACAACTTGATTTTTACTATGGTAAAAATACAAAAGGCCTGCGTGTAGGTTTAGGGCCGGGTGTTACCACCTTATTTACACATTACAGCAGTTTTCCGTTTGGTTTAACTATTGTTGGCGATGTTGATTATGCTTTTAATCCGTATTTCAGTATTGGAATTAATGGGCAATCCGGAAAGTTGATAGGGCAAGATAATACCGGTAAATTTTATTATCAAACAGCTACTGATAGCTATATGGCCGGTAGTTTGAACATGAAATTTGGCCTGGGGTTAATTACTGATTTCAACTCAAAAAATGGCTTTATGGATGCACTTAAAAGATTATATATCGGATTGGGCTATGGCCAGATTAAAACGGATAATAAAATCACAATAAATAATGACGTATCGCCAACTACAGTGTATGATGATCCTGATAACCAGAACGGAAAGCAATTTAAAGGGACATTCTCTTTTTATGCGTTTAATTTGGGAACATATATAGACCTTCCGGGCGTGTGGGGAACCGATAAATTAGAACTGTGCCCAAACTTTCAATTTAATATGACCAATACGCTTTACCTGGATGGCTATAGAAGTAAGCCCTCAAGTAACTTGAAAGGTAGTTATTCTGCTACTTCGCTTACATTAAGATATAAATTTTAACCTTGACCAAGCCTGGCGCTATTGATAATATAAGTAGGCGGTTAAAGTTGCCAGGCTTTATTGTATTGTGCTTTTTTATAGCAACTTTTTACAGTAATGCCCAGGTATTAAAAATCAATACCATTAATAGTTCCTTATCTAAAGACGATCGCGCTTATTATGGTAAGATGGCCGCCTTTGAAGCTAAATTTTTTAATACTGTTTTCGGCACAACAAAAAATGATAGCTGCTTAGTAACTGTAGAGTTTTACGGCAAACTAAAAGAATACAACTCCCTACCAAGCCGGGTTAGCAATTCAACTTTTATAGATGGCTTTTATTCGCCTTTCTATAATAAAGTATATACTTATAAATCGGATAGATATATGAGTGTATTGATACACGAAACCAGTCATTGTATATTAGAAAATAATTACCATAACTCACCACAGTGGTTAAATGAGGGCGTTGCTACCTTGTTTAGTAACCTGGTACTTCAAAACGGAGATGTATATTATACTAAAAACCTTGGGAATATAAATTTGGTGAAGGATATGATATATGATGGGACTTTTAATTTGAAAAGCTTTTTTAATTATAACCCCCGTGATTTTATGGATGTTACCAAGCGTCCTTATGTTTATGCGGTATCATATGATATTGTTTATTTCCTTGTAAACTTTGATATAGACTACCTGCAGCGTACACTGGTATTAATGCAACAAGGCGTTAGTACTATGGATGCCTTTGGCCGGGTTTTTGGCGGTTTTGATAAATTTGAAAAGCGCTTTAAAGACTTTTACAAGCCCGAAGTAGGCTACCGTGCACACCTTTTCAAATACGATCAAAATTAATTAATTACTTTCCCTTTATCCAATTTAAGCACCAGGTTAACGCTGCCTGGTATTTCGTGCTGGTAGTGGGTTACGTAAATCAGGGTGGTTTTACCAAGGCTGCAAATGGCATCAACCACATGTTTAAAGTGTAATTGCTGATGCGCGTCCAATCCCTGGCAAGGCTCATCAAAAATTAATAGGGGTGGGTTTTTAACCAAGGCCCTCGCCAGCAGGCACAAACGTTGCGCACTTGCTGAGAGGCTTTTTAGCGGCTTATTGGCATATTTATCAAGTTCCAATAATTTCATCCACCGTAAGGCAATAGCTGCTTTTTGCGTATCGGTTTGCCTAAATAGGCCCAGCGTATCATAAAAACCCGATTCAATTACCTGTAAGCAACAATTATCTGTCGGGAAGTATTGATGCAATTCGGGCGATACAAAACCGGTTTTGCTTTTTATATCCCAAATGCTTTCGCCAGTACCGCGCTTACGGTCGAAAAGGATAATATTGTTGGCATAGGCCTGCGGATTATCTCCGTTTATTAAACTCAGTAAAGTTGATTTTCCGGCACCGTTAGCGCCAAGCAATGCCCAATGTTCTCCTTGTTTTATCTGCCAGTTAACATGGCTCAATACCTGGTTATCGCCATACCTGATGTTTACATCGCTCATGCTCACAATATCATTGTAAATATCAAACGGTTTTACAGATAGCAGTTTTTCAAGTTCGGCCATATCAATTTGCTTTACCTGGGGGATATTAACCATTGCAGGTTCAAAATTCTGTCTGTCAATAGTTCCTGTAATTTCGCCCTGGTGCAATATGGCAACATCGGTAATGATATCGGGTACTTCATTTGGCGATGTGGCAATGATAAGGGCAATGCCAGAATCGATTATCTCTTTCAGCAGATCGTTAAACCAAATTCTGCTTTGCACATCAAGACCCGTCAGTGGGTTATCTAACAGTAACAGTGCCGGATGCTTTAATAAAGCCGCCGCAATTAGCAATCGTTTTGTTTCGCCGTTTGATAACTTGATGAGCTGTTTTTGCAGTAAAGACTCAAGCCGGAGTTTTTGTATGGTTGTTTCTCTGTCCCAAACTTTATTATGGCTAATGGCCGGAACTATGGAAGAGAGGTATTCGGCTACTGTAGGGGCGTCTTCCGAATCCATCGAGTTAAAACGCTGCTGGTAGTAAAAATCGGTAGTGTTAGACAGGTTACGGAAGCCATGTTTTGGTGATACGAGCGCTACCAGTTTATGATAAGTTAAGGTTGCATCATCAACAGTGTATTGAGTAATGAGCTCATCAAAATAATGGTGTGATATTGTACCACCGGTAACATTAAATTTGCCGGATATGGTTTGCAGTAAAGCGCTTTTACCCGAGCCGCTTTCGCCAACCAAAGCCCAGTGCCTGCCTTTTTGTACCCGGAAGTTTAAGTTTTTAAACAGAACCTGATCAAGGTTGCGCACCGTAATATTTTGTATAGATAGGATAGCCGTATTCATGAATATCCAAAACTATAGTTTTATGCTGCAACCCCCAAACTAATTATTGGTATCGTCTTCCTCGGGTGGTGGAATGTAGTACTCGCCGTCCTTATAAAAATCAAAGTTAAATAACTTCGCGTTAATGTATTCGTACTCGGCAAACTTATCCTTCAGGTGATCTTTGTTGAGGCTAAACAAAGTAAGGTGCGAATCTTTATCCAAAAACGGTGTTTCCTTGTAAAATGTAAAGTATATGGCAGGATGATCTTTTATCTCTTTACGCAGGTATTTTGCAATGTAGGCATCCATTTTATCTTTTGACTTTTGGGTATAATCAGCGTTCTCAAAAACATAAAAGCGTATCTGTATACCGTTCCGCCGTTCGTGGCTTACATCCTCATCTTTTAAAAACTTAATGCTATCGGTGTACGGACTGAGGGGGTATATGCGTATTTCGTTTTTTCTGTTTTTTAAATAGGTAAAACAAAAAAATACAGCCAAAATAATTAAAGAAAAAATGAAGTATGTTTTTTTCATTTATCAATTACATATTTACCTGTTGCGCGTATACGTGCAACAGGTAAATATATTTTTTTAGTTTTTTACATGTAACTGTAAAACAGTGACCGAATTAGCGGCAAATGTATAACTAAAATTTTTGTTTAGGCCGTTTATTGTAGTATTAACGGGTATTATTTTTTCGGGATCGGTTATGGTATTGGTGTCTTCGGGTTTGCCCGCCAGTGTTATTGCCGTACCATTTGCATTAATACCGCTAACGCCATCAATGTTAATTTGTACCGCTTGTGGGCTACCCATAATATTTACCACCTTTAAATAAACAATACCTTTTTTTGTGTCTTTGGTTACCACGTAACTTAACGATTGCATGGTTTGCGGTACAACAGGTTTTGGTTTTGTGGTATCGCCAGGGGCACGCCTTGGTGGCGCGGGTATATACGGCACATCAGGTATGCCGCTCATCTCGGTAGTAAGTACAACATCCCCGATATTCTGATAGAACATTTGCTGCGCATAGTACGATGGCGAGCCATAGCTTGTCATGGCATCATAACCTATCATGTTAATGCGCCATTGCATAGCGCCGGGGTTTACGTTTACAAATAACGGCGCGTATGATGCCATCAATATCAGATCGGTATTACGCTCCATTCCTGTCATCCAGGCAGCATCGCCAAGTGCGCAGGCCATGTTAGGTGTAGGTACGGGGTTTGGTATACGCGCAGCCCATTCACCTACAAATATTTTTGGCCCGTTGCGCGGCGCATTATCATAATGGTGTATATCTTTTTCAAACTCTTGCGGTAGTTTATAAAAGTGATCATCTACCAGGTCGGGCACACGGCTTGTTACTTTTGTTGTTGCTATTAACTGTAGTTTTGGATATTTAGCTTTTATGGCATCGTGCATTTGTGCGTAGCGGCCATCATAACTGCCAGATTTATCAAAAAAATCCTCATTCCCAATTTCAACATAAGTTAAAGCAAATGGAGCGGGATGACCGTCGAGTACACGCTCTGCACCCCATTTTGTAGTAGCATCGCCGGTGATGTATTCTATTTCATCAAGCGCGTCTTGTACAAATTTTTTCATCTGTGGCCCTGCAGGGTCAACATACTCTTTGTTTAAGGTATACCCTGCAAATACCGCCAGCACAGGTTGTATCTTGAGGTCTTCGCACCATGTCATGTATTCTAAAATACCCATACCATCTGTAGAGCGGTATTTCCAGGTACCCGGGTGCCCGGGGCGGAGCGAAAGATCGTGTATGGTTTTCTTCCAGTCATAATAGGTAGCCATGGTATTGCCCTCTACATAATTACCGCCGGGGCAACGCAAAAATGTAGGGTGCAGATCGGCAAGCTTTTGCATAATATCAATACGGTTGCCATTTTTACGATCTTTATAAGTAGGAGGGAATAGTGAAACCAAATTAAAGTAGGCCACCCCCGGCTGCTGTGTGGCAATAACTAATTTATTGTTTGCCGATGGTGCAACATCTGCACCGGTAGTTAAGGTAACGCTATATTGTTTCCATTTATCGATGAGTGGCTTAATGGTAGCAGTAGCCAGTACTTTACCATCATTGCTTTCCAAACTAACGGTAAAAGGCAAAGCATCGCCTTTTGCATAAAATGATGCATGGTATGTTGTTTTTGGGCGTATGGGTATTCCCCAATAGCCATCGTTTGCAAAACCAACGCGATTGCCTTTTGATGCATTGGCCGCGCTGAGTTTAAGGCATACGGTTAACGAATCATTAATGCGCTGGTTGTTTTCCAGCGATATAGACCCTAAATCTGCTGTACCTATTAAACTCCAATGTGCCGGTGCTTTATTATCATCTTTAAATATGCGGTTTTGTATCAATTCGGCATAAATGCCGCCATCGTAAGAGTGGTTGATCTCTTCTGTCATAATACCGTACAGCGTGGGGCTTACTTTGGCCTTAGCTTTAGCAGCGTCTATTTTTAATACAATGGGCGGATTGTTTTGCGCTATTACAGCAAAATTGAATAATGAAAGCACGATAAGTGCAGGCGTGAATTTGGTTCTCATAAAAATTGTAGGTTTGACAATTATAACCTAAAGGTAAAAACTTTTATCTAAACCAAAGGCAATTCGAAATAAAAAGATGCACCTTTACCAAGCTCACTGTTAACACCAATAATGCCGTTATGGTCTTTAATTATTTCTGCACAAATATAAAGGCCCATGCCAAGGCCGCTGCTCATAAATTTTTTATCTTCAACACGATAAAACCTTTCAAATATTTTGTTTTGCTGGCTTTCTGAGAGGCCTATGCCAAAATCGGTAACTACAACCTTTGCCATATTACCTGATGTTGTTGTACTGATGATGATCTGTTTGTTTTCTTTTGAGTATTTAACAGAATTGCTGACCAGGTTCATCATTACCTGCTCAAGCCGTTCCATATTACCCATTACGAGCATTTTTGCACCTCCCTCGTTTTTAATGTCATATTTAGGATAAATATGGCGGGCGTTATTTATACAGCTTTCTACCAGTTCCGCCAGATCGATCACCAGCATTTGGTATTGCAGCTTACCTGCGTTTATCTTACTTACATCAAGCAAATCGTTAACCAGGTATTGCAGTTTACCTAAGGCCTCGTTAGCTTTATTTACAAACATTTTAACAGGGGCGGGCAGAGGTTCTTTTTTGTAACCCGAAATGAGTTGTAAGTATCCTTTAAGGCTTGTTAATGGCGTTTTTAACTCATGGCTTGCAATGCCAATAAACTCATCCTTCTTTTCCATCTCGCGTTTTTGATCGTCAATATCGGTAGATGTGCCTATCCAAAGGGTTATCTCACCAGTCTCATTCCGCATAGGCACTGCCCTGTTTAAATGCCAGCGGTACGTACCATCTTTTCTTTTCACCCTGCTTTCCATCATAAAGGGTTGTTTGGTTTTGAGCGCAGCGGTAAATCTTCTGTTGTTTTCTTCTATATCCTCAGGATGAGAAATAAGCCCTCTTATATTCTCGAGTGGTTCGCTCACATCAAGCCCGGTAAATTCATACCATTGCCGGCTCCTAAAATTAACGGTACCATCAGGCAGGCTTGTCCATATCATCTGCGGAACGTTGTCGGCCAGGCTTTTAAAGTGCTCGCGGCTATCAAAAAGTTCAAGTGTACGCTCTTTAACCGATACTTCTAATTCATCATTCAGCTTTTCGGTAATGGAGCGGGCTTCTTCTAACTGCTCGTTTTTTAATTTAAGCTGGCTTTGGATTTCACGCTGACTTGTCAGGTCGGTAATGATGATGCTCAATGCCAACCCTTCATCAAGTTCGAGGATATTACAGGACAGGAGGCAGGGTATTGGCTTGTTGGTTACGGTATCTGAAAACATGATCTCGCCTTTGCAATCCTCTTTCCATCCGTTACGCACCAGTTTTTCGTATTCTTTGCTATTACTATCATCAACAAACAGTGCAAAACTTTCGCCTATCACTTTTTCGAGGGGTATACCTATTAATTTAGCAAAACGGGAGTTACTGTATAGGATAATACCCTCGCGGTTAATTGTAACAGCACCTTCGGCCATTTTTTCGATAAATACGCGATAGGTTTGGTCGGCGTTTTTTAAGGTGAACAACTGGTGCCCTTTTTTTCCCTTTACAACAAGCGCGTCAACCTGGCCATTGCGTATAGCATCAATGGTATCTTTAGCCTCGGCAAGTTGGTATTGCAGTTCCCTGTTCTCGGCTAACAATTGCTCGTATGGTTTTTGTGCGTCCATATTTAAACTACGCCTTTATTTCTAAACCTGTTAACACTTTATTTAAATCCGACATGTCGCCTATTAGCCTGCGCTCGGGTAAGGGCAATCTCCGCATCAGCATGGGTACGGCCAGTAACTGCTCCAGTTCCGCCATTTCCGGCTGCTGGTATATGTCAATTATCTCGAGCTCATAGCGGCCATTCAGATGATCTTCGCACATCTTTTTTGTGTTGGCAATAGCGCGTATCGAATTTGGGGATGCCCCTGTAACAAAAAGCCGAAGGGAATACATCGCTTTGTTTTTATCGATGTAATCATCATTATCACCAGGAACTATATATTGCTCGCTCATTTAATTCGTTTATGCAGGTCTGATGTTAAGGCCTACTAATACTTTTTCTTCGTTTGATAGGTCGCCTATTATTTTACGTATAGGTTCCGGAAACTTGCGCACCAGCGTAGGGATGGCCAGTATCTGGTCGCCCTCGGCTAATTGCGGGTTTACCAACAGGTCTATCACTTCAATCCTGTACTGGCCCTGTAAATGCTCTTCACAATACTTTTTCAGGTTGTTTAAGGCATCAACAGATTTTTGTGTTTTCCCGGCAACGTATAACCGCAGCTCCCAGGTCTTTGGTTCTTTTTCTTCACCCATTATTTTTTCTTCCTTATTTGAGTTTCCTGTTCCTCTGCTTTGCTACGCCGGATATTAGTTATTTCCGACAGTGTTTTAGCCATAATTTCGTCTTTCAGTTGTTCCTCAATATACACCTTGTTCAATTCTTCTTCAACAGATTCAAATTCGGTTTGCAGGCTTGCAATTTTAGCTTCCAACACTTTGCGTTTACGGCTTATTTCCCTGTCTTTGCGTGATACCGCATTGGTTTTTATTACCTTACTGGTTTGTTCCTTCAATATCTCCGCCTCGCGTGCAGAACCGGTTAATACACCATCAGGGCCTAAGTACACATCTACAAGGTCAAGCCCGTTATCGGTGATCACAAACTCACGCACCTGGTTTGAGTGCTTCATCCCTCGCGATTTCATGATATACATGCCGCGGTTGCGCTCGCCGTTATATTCAATATCGCGCACCAGCAGCCAGGCATCAACTAAAGATGATACACCTTCGTCGGTTTGCTCGGTAACGGCTGTATTTAATGTTAAGGCGGTAAACATTACCGTGATCTGCTCTTCCTGTAAAAAATCTATCAGGCGTATCAGCATTCCTTTTACTTCGCTAACTGAGCCAACAGTAACAAGGTTGGTAATAGGGTCGAGAATTACTACAGATGGTTTGAATTTTTTGATAGATTTATAAATGTTCACCAAATGCATTTCCAAACCATACATAGTGGGCCTTGCGGCATGAAACTCTAATAAGCCTTTATCAACATAAGGTTGCAGGTCCAGGTTTATAGATGTCATGTTCCTGATGATCTGCCTTGGCGATTCCTCGAAAGCGAAGTATAAACAGCGCTCACCGCGACTGCAAGCTTCGCTGGCAAAATAGGCAGCTATACTGGTTTTACCTGTACCCGCCGTACCCGACACCAACACGCTGCTGCCACGATAAAAGCCTTTGCCACCCATCATTTGATCGAGTGCTGTAATACCCGATGGTATGCGCTTTTCTGATACTTCTTTATCCAGAAATAAACTGGTTACCGGCAATACCGAAATGCCTTCCTGATCTATAAGGAAAGGATATTCGTTTGTTCCATGAATGCTTCCGCGATATTTTACAACACGCAGGCGGCGGGTTGATATTTGGTTGATGATGCGATGGTCAAGCAGTATCACACAATCAGATACATACTCTTCCAGGCCCTGGCGGGTTAATTTGCCGTCACCACGCTCACCGGTAATAATGGCGGTAACACCTTTTTCTTTTAACCAATGGAAAAGCCTGCGTAATTCGGCACGTAATATAGTTTGATTAGCTAATCCCGAAAAAAGGTTTTCTATGGTATCCAATACAACACGTTTTGCGCCAATGCTGTCAATAGCGTATCCCAAACGGATAAACAGGCCGTCAAGATCATATTCGCCGGTTTCTTCTATTTCGCTGCGCTCGATATGCACATGGTCAAGGCGGATCTTTTTTTCGTCCTGTAGTTTTTTCAAATCAAAGCCTAACGAAGCTACGTTCATTTCCAGCTCTTCGGCTTTTTCTTCAAATGCCATAAAAACGCCGGGCTCGTTAAACTCCATAGCGCCACGGACAATAAATTCGAGCGAAATTAAGGTTTTACCGCAGCCTGCATCGCCACAAATCAGGGTGGGGCGCCCCTTGGGGATGCCACCGCCGGTAATCTGATCGAGTCCGGTAATGCCTGTAGGCGTTTTAGGAAGTAAAACGTGATTGGCTAAAACTTTTTTTGATTCTTTACTCATACATTTAAACAATAGTTATTCTCTTATTACGATAACCGAAAAATAAGAATTAGAGAAATAACCACGAAATATAATTTTTGTTTAAGCTTTTGTCCTAAAAATTATGCACACACCTTTTTATCGTCAAATTGTTACCTACTGTACGCAAGTGTGCTAAATAGTGTAAATTTGATGTGATATAATTTTGAACTACCGTGGACTATAAAGATTATTATAAAATATTAGGTGTTAAAAAGGATGCTACTGCCGATGAGATAAAAAAGGCATACCGCAAGCTTGCCGTAAAATACCATCCGGATAAAAATCCCGGCGATAAAGTAGCCGAAGATAAATTTAAAGAGGCCAACGAGGCTAACGAGGTATTAGGCGATGCCGAAAAACGCAAAAAGTACGATGAGCTTGGCGCTAATTGGAAACAATATGAGCAGCAGGGTGGTTATGGCGGCGGCCGCGGTGGTGGTGGTTTTGATACCAGCAGCTTTTATGGTGATGGCGGGCAGTTTTCAAGCTTCTTTGAATCGATATTTGGGAGCGGGGCCGGTTTTGGCGGGGCAAGACAGCGCGCGCCGCGCCAGCAAAAGGGGCAAGACCAGGAAGGCACCATTACCCTTACGCTGGATGAATCTTTCCACGGTGTTGCAAAAACACTTACCATTAACGGCGAAAAACTGAACCTTAAATTTAAACCCGGTACTACCAACGGGCAGATATTGCGTTTGAAAGGCAAAGGCAGCCCAAGCTATACGGGCGGCGAGGCGGGCGACCTGCTCATTACAATTCAGCTTGCGCCAAACCCACGCTATGAAGTTAAAGGCAATGACCTGTACTTTGACCAACCCCTGGATATATACACAGCTATATTAGGTGGAAAGATATCAGTACAAAGTATTGATAAAGCGGTAATGATGCCCATTCCAGCCGGAACGGATAGCCATAAAACCTTTCGTTTAAAAGGTATGGGCATGCCTGTTTTTGGGAAGGCCGATATGCGTGGTGATGCGTATGTGCGCATGGTGTTGCAAGTGCCCAAGAACTTAGCTGATGATGAGAAGGAGATATTTGAAAAGTTGAGGGAGTTGAAGAAATAATTATCTTGTTATTTACTTCTTGTTACCTACTATGGGTGTTTCATTGGAGAATATGTAATGAGGTAAAATAACCCACTTAAGATTGAAATAATAGTTAGAGTAATTGGAAATGAAATTTCAATTAGTTTTCTTGTTTTGTACTTGGGCAATGTATTTCAATTATTTTATTATACATTTTAAGTATAGAGTCTAATTTTTTTCTTTCTTTATCTAACAGCATCAGTTTTTGATCTAATTCATCTTTTGCCTTATTACAGAAAGTATCATACTGCTGCTCCCGTTTGTGATGGTCTGAAAATATTTTGTCGTTTTTGTGAAAAGCAGCCATTTTTTCTTTCCATGTTTGACCATTGGTATCTGGTATAGTTACTTGGACATGTAAACCCAATTCAACTTTTTTTTCATCAAGTTTTTTTTGATGTTCATCCCGCAATAAATCTGCATTAACTGTGATACCTTTATTTATGGTGTCAAGTTCTGCTTCGGGATAAAATTCATCATTTTCAGAAATTAGACTTTTAAGTTGTGAGATTGTTTTTTCCTGATAGATATCAAATAAATACAAAGACAAAAGATATAGACAAACTATAACTAAAATTAGTATGACATATTTTCCATCTGTTTCATCAAACCTTAAACCCAATATCGACTCTTCCTTGATATTTAAAATTTTAAAAGATATTAATATGGATAAACAAGATAATATAATAAGAGTGTTCCCTTTATCTCTGGTTTCCTTGCTGCTATATGGTGTTAATTTGGTAATTCCAAATTTTGCCACACGGTTTAACCATATGGTTATATCGGTATTTATTTCTTCTGAAATCATATTTTTGAATTAGTTATTCTAAGGTAAAAATAAATATTATAATATTAAATTAGACGTTTAATCATCTTTTTTTCTATCCCCATCAAAATCCATATTTTTACAAACTAAAAATATCAACACCACATGAACTATTGGCTCGTAAAATCAGAACCTCATAAATATAGCTGGGAAAAATTTAATAAAGATGGCCGAACCCATTGGGATGGCGTGCGTAACTACACTGCCCGCAATAACATGCGCGATATGCGCCTGGGCGACCTGGTAATGTTTTACCACAGTAATGAAGGTAAAGAAGTAGTGGGTATTGCCAAAGTAGTAAAAGAAAGCTACCAGGACCCCACAACAGATGATACGGCCTGGCTGGTTGTTGAAATCGCTCCCGTTGAAGCACTTAAAAAACCAGTTACCCTTGCACAGATAAAAGCCGAACCAAGCTTGTCCGAAATACAGATATTGAAGCAGGGTAGGCTATCAGTTACTTCGCTTAAAAAGGAAGAGTTTGATAAGATACTTGAAATGAGTAGCCATTAAGAGCTAAAGTGGAAAGTTAGTAAGTGGATATCTGACATTTATAGTCTCATTGCCTTATACTTTTAACGTTTAACTTTCAACTTCTTGCCTCAAAAACCGTACCTTTGCGGCAAATGATAGCGATTAACGATCTTACGTTCGAGATAGGTGCAAGGGCCCTTTATGATGAAGCCAACTGGCATATAAAACCCGGAGAAAAAATTGGTTTGATAGGTGCTAATGGTACCGGTAAAACCACCCTCCTTAAAATTATTGTTGGAGATTATAAACCTACATCGGGCACCATATCTATGGCTAAGGACCTGAAGATGGGTTACCTTAACCAGGATCTGTTATCATACTCATCAGATAAGAGTATTGTGGAGGTGGCTATGGAAGCCTTTGAGCGCCAGAATATACTGCACCACGAGATAGAAGAGCTGTTAAAGAAACTTGAAACCGATTACTCGGAAGAGATTCTGGAAAAACTAAGCGACAGGCAACATGAGTTTGAAGCGCTTGATGGTTATAATATTGAATACAAAGCACACGAGATTTTAGCAGGCCTTGGCTTTAGCGAAGAGGATTGTAAGCGCAAGCTAAGTACCTTTTCGGGAGGCTGGCGCATGCGCGTGATGCTGGCCAAGATACTTTTGCAGGCGCCTGATATTTTATTGTTGGATGAGCCTACCAACCACTTGGACTTACCATCGATACAGTGGCTTGAAGATTATTTGAAAGTTTTTGACGGCGCCATCGTTATCGTATCGCACGACAGGTGGTTTTTAGATAAGGTAATTAACCGTACCGTTGAAACCCGTAAAGGTAAGTTAACTGTTTATGCAGGTAACTATTCTTTCTATCTGGAAGAGAAGGCTTTACGTGGAGAAATACAAAAAGGCGAGTTTAAAAATCAGCAAGCCAAAATAAAACAGGAGGAGCGTTTGATAGAACGTTTCCGTGCCAAGGCATCAAAAGCCAAGATGGCGCAATCGCGTATCAAAATGCTGGACAAGTTAGAGCGTGTTGAAGATGTTGATGATGAGAATCCATCGGTAAACTTCAATTTCAGGTTTAGCAAGCAATCAGGCAGGCACGTGATCACGTTAGAGCATATCACCAAAAAATACCCGGCTATTGATATTTTGGATGATGCCGAAGCGGTGATAGAAAAAGGGGATAAGATAGCCCTGATTGGTGCCAATGGTAAGGGTAAATCGACTTTGCTGCGCATCATCGCGGAAGCTGACCATGACTTTAAGGGTAAGATGGTGACCGGTCATAATGTGAGCGAAACCTTCTTCGCGCAGCACCAGTTGGAATCGCTGCATTTGGAGAATGAGATATTGGCCGAACTTCAATCTTTCGCACCAAAGCATACCGATACAGAGCTACGCTCAATATTGGGCTCATTCCTGTTTACGGGCGATGATGTGTTTAAAAAGATAAAGGTATTGTCGGGTGGCGAAAAATCACGCGTGGCACTGGCCAAGGCGCTAACCGCGGATGCCAACTTTTTGATACTGGATGAGCCTACCAATCACTTGGATATTCAATCGGTAAATATATTGATACAAGCCCTGCAACAGTACGAAGGTACTTTCATTGCCGTATCGCACGATAGGTTCTTTTTAGATAATATTGCCAATAAGATCTGGTTTATTGAAGATCAGAAGATCAAGATCTACCCCGGCACTTACGCCGAGTACGAAATATGGCAGGCAAAACGTAAGCTGGAACCTAAAGCGGTTATACCAGCGCCTCAGCCTAAAAAGGAAGAGCCTAAGCCTGTTGTTAAAGCGGCACCGTCGGAAGATAAAGCCAAACAGTTGAAAAAGCTGAACAGTGACCTTACCCGTATGGAAGACCGGATTTCGCAATTGGAAAAGGAGATAAAGGAACTGGAAAATAAGTTAGCCGAGCCGGGCGTTTATAATGACCAGGCAAAATCGAAAGAGGTAAACGCGACTTACAGTGCTAAGAAAGCTGAGTTAGTAAAAGTGCAGGATGAGTGGGAAGAGCTTGCCGGGCAGATATTGGAGATGGAAGCATAGGAAAGAATCAAGAAGCCAGAATCAAGAGGCAAGATGAAAGTGGGCGTAAAAATCTTACTTTATCCCCCTTTAATCAATATCAAATTTGTCATTGCGAGGGACGAAGCAATCACTGAGAAAGGTGGCGGATTTTGAACATTGGTCACCTATCGCTGAGATTGCCACGTCGTTCCTCCTCGCAATGACATAGCGAGGCTGTTTAATATACATATTTACCCATCTGCCTCAGGCGGATTAAGTATAGTAAAATGATGAGAAACTGTATCATATTATTTCTTGTGTTTTGTTTTACAATTACTTACGGGCAGCAGTATGATAACCATGTTTATCAATCAAACATCAAAACCGTACAGCTTTATAATAGTGTAAAAGAAGGCTCGTTCCCTGCAATTACGTTAGGCTCATCAGAAACCTTAACGCTTGGTTTTGATGATCTGAAAGCCGGAAGCCGCAATTATATGTACACCATTGAGCATTGCGATGCGGAATGGAACCCGTCGCGCATATCACCAACAGAATACCTGCAAAGCTTTACCGAAGATAGATTGTCGGATTACCGCTACTCAACAAATACCATCCAAAAGTACACGCATTATCAGCTAACGCTGCCTAACTACAATATCATACCCAAACTATCCGGCAATTACATATTAAAGGTTTACGAAGATGGCGACCGGAACAAAATGGTGCTAACCCGTAAGTTTTATGTAGTTGATAATAAGGTAAGTGTACAAACAGATATTACAGCTTCGAGCGATAATTTGTTAAGGCAATCGGCCCAGAAAATTAACTTTCAGCTTAGTACTGGTAATTTCCAGGTGCAAAACCCATTTACAGATATCAGGGTGCTGGTAATGCAGAATGGCAGGCCTGATAAGCAGCAGTGGAACACTAAGCCACAGTTTATTCGTGGCAGCCAGTTGCAGTATAACGATCTTACTACCAATCAGTTTATGGGAGGCAATGAGTTCAGGCATTTTGATCTTCGTTCGCTCAGGCAAAACTCGGAAAGGGTGGGGCATATCTACCGCGATACAGCTAATACCGTTGTGTTACTTGGCGACCCGAGCCGTAATCAAGCCAATTATGTATTTCAATACGATAATAACGGCGCCTTTTTTATCATGAACCAGGATGGGAATAACCCGCGCTATGATGCCGATTACGCTCATGTATATTTTAGCCTTGCGGGAAACCGCTCGGATAATGAGGGTTCGGTTTATATAGTTGGTCAGTTTAATGATTATCAGCTTACGGACCAAAATAAAATGCGCTATGATGCCAGCAAAGGGCGTTTTTATACAGACCTGTTTTTAAAGCAAGGTGTTTATGATTATGAATATGTTTGGGTAGATAAGCAAACCAAAATACCCGATGATGTTGCTTTTGAAGGCTCTTACTACGAAACCGAAAATGATTACCAACTATTGGTTTATTATCGCCGCCCCGGCGCGCGCTGGGAAGAACTTGTAGGTTTCAGGCAAATAAATACGACTAAGAGATAAACTTTGTCCATGGTCTATGGTCCATCGTCCATGGACAAAAAAACTTATCTTTACATCCATGAAATCCAAAACCCCAAAAGAGTCGCATACCATAATGAATGAACTGGTATTGCCAAATGATACCAATACCATGAACAACCTGATGGGTGGGCGTTTGCTGCATTGGATGGATATTTCGGCAGCGATAGCGGCGCAAAAACATTGCAACCGCAATGTGGTAACGGCTTCGGTAGATAACGTGTCCTTTCAGCACCCGATTAAACTGGGGAATGTGGTGAGTATCGAATCGAAAGTGACCAGGGCGTTTAATACTTCGGTTGAAGTAAGGCTTGACGTTTGGGCCGAAAATATACCTTCCGGCCGGAGGTTAAAGAGCAATGAAGCTTACTACACTTTTGTTGCTTTGGATGCGGACGGACATACTGTACCTGTACCCGAATTAACCCCTGTAACTACCGAAGATGTTGCTTTGTACGACGGTGCTTTACGCCGCAGGCAATTACGCCTTGTATTGGCAGGCAGAATGAAAGCTGATGATGCTACAGAGTTGAAAGCTTTATTTTTTGGGCCGGCAGCAAAGTAATACAATTTATGGACGAGCGAATTAGGGTTATAAAAGGTGATATTACAAAGCAACAGGTTGATGCAATTGTAAATGCTGCAAACAGTAGTTTAATGGGTGGCGGCGGTGTTGATGGTGCCATACATCGCGCGGGCGGCAAAGCCATTTTGGAAGACTGTATGAAGATAGTTTATCGTCAGGGTAAATGTAAAACCGGACAAGCTGTGATAACCACAGCGGGTAATTTGCCGGCCAAATATGTAATACACACCGTAGGACCGATTTGGAATAGCGGAAAGAGTAAGGAATCAGAGTTGCTGGCAAATTGTTATCTAAACAGTTTGAAGCTTGCTGTCGATAAACAAGTTAAGACAATAGCCTTTCCAAACATCAGTACAGGTGTTTATCGCTTTCCCAAAAATGATGCAGCGAAGATTGCGCTGGAAGCGGTTAATAGCTTTCTTGCCGAAGATAGTTCACTAAGCGAAATAACATTTGTTTGCTTTGATGATGAGAATTTGGGTCTGTACGAAAATATGTTGAAGTAGCTTTTCGCACAAACCATTCAAATCAATAATGCCCCCTTATTTTAGCTTTGATCTCATCATTATATAGTTTCCTTAAATTTTGATGTACTTCAGGGGATAATGGTTTCAGATCAGATGCTTCGATATTACCATAAACCTGTGGCACTTTAGATGCGCCGGGGATAACTGTAGTTACCTGTGGATGATCCAATATCCAGCGGATGGCCCATTGCGGCATGCGGCTATCGGGCAACATACCCTTAATTTTATTGGCTAAGCGTATACCTTCTTTAAACTCAACTCCCGAAAAGGTTTCGCCCGCGTTGAATGATTGGCCATCTGCATTAAAGTTACGATGATCGCTTGGCGCGAAATGCGTGTCTTCGCTGAATTTGCCTGTAAGTAAGCCACTTGCCAACGGTACACGAACGATAATACCAACGCCTTTGGCGGCGGCCTTTTCAAACACCTCATCGGCCACATGCTGGCGGAACAGGTTAAATATGATCTGCAGCGATGCCAAACCTTCCTGCTCAAGGCATATCAACGCTTCTTCGGATGTTTCAACGCTGGCGCCAAAATGTTTGATCAGGCCCTCTTGCTGCAATTTGCGCAGGTGACCAAATACTTCGCCTTTGCGCATATCTTCTGTAGGGATGCAGTGCAGTTGCTCAAGAAATAGCTGTGATATATCAAGGTGTTTTAAAGAGTCCTCGGCATGGCGTTTTAGCAGGTCGTAAGTGTATTTTGGCGGCCATGTACCACCATCACTGCGGCGGCCCAGTTTAGTGGCCACATAGATTTTTTTATCAGTGGTCTTTAAAAACTTGCCTATGATGCTTTCGCTGATTCCCATGCCGTAAACATCAGCGGTATCAATAAAGTTGCCGCCTTCATCAATATAAGCCTGAAGTATGCGCATGGCATCTTCTTCATTTACATTGCCCCAATCGGCGCTGCCTAATTGCCAGGTGCCTAAGCCTACTTCGGCTATCTTAACATCTTTAAAATTTCTGTATTCCATAAAAGAGATAGATTAACCTTTAACTACATCCAGCCACGCGTGCGATATCAGGCTTGCGCCTGCCATGCTTGGGTGTACACCATCAGGCGTCCAGTATTTAGGCGGAGCTTGTTTAACAGCTTCATTAAATATACTTTGCAGGGGTATAAATGTAGCCTCATACTTTTCGGCAATTTCGCGGGCAACCTGCTGGTAGTCATCAAATGCCGGATGCCATTTGGCCTCTTCGGGCCTTATGCCGTTTACAAAGTAGGGCTCCAATATAATGAGTTTAAGGTTGGGCAAAGCAGTTTTGGTGCGGTCTAATAGTTTAATATAATCGTTTTTATAAACTTCAACGGTGCCGGTATATCCATTGGTTAGGGTGTGCCAAAAATCGTTCACACCTATCATAATGCTCATTACAGCAGGCTTTAAATTAAGACAATCATTATCCCAGCGGTCGGCAAGCTGATAAACCTTATTGCCGCTGATGCCACGGTTATAAATAGTGAAGTTTTTATCAGGGTGTTTATTTAATAGCTCGCACGTTGTTAAAAAAGAATAGCCTGTTCCTAATGCCTTGTTATTGTTAGCCGTAAGGTTGGTTTTATCACGGCCGGCATCAGTTATCGAATCTCCCTGGAAAAGGATGATATCATCTTTTTCCAGCCTGATCTTTTTGCCTTTGGATGCTGTACTTGCAGCAGCAACAATTTGTGGAATACTAAGCGAGGCGATGGTACCTACAGCTGCGGTTTTGATGAAACCGCGGCGCGAGTTATTGAAGAGGTTTAACATTGGTTTTATTTTGAGAAACTAAGATATGTACAAAAACTCATTCAACAAAAACTGCTAACTTAGCCGCATGTATTCCTTGCTTAAACCCATCCTTTTTAAATTTGATCCCGAAAATGTGCATTATTTTGTAGTGCGGAATTTAAAACGATTCAATCGCTTTCCAGGTGGCGCTGCGCTAAGCCGGGCGGCATGGTCTACAGAAGATAAACGTTTGGAGCGCGAAGTATTCGGACTCAAGTTTAAGAACCCCGTGGGCCTGGCCGCAGGCTTTGATAAAAATGCCGAGGTTATAAACGAAATGGCTAACCTTGGTTTTGGCTTTGTTGAGATAGGTACAGTAACGCCTTTGCCTCAGCCGGGTAATGATAAGCCACGCATGTTCCGTTTACCGCAGGATGAGGCATTAATTAACCGGATGGGCTTTAATAACGGAGGTGTTGAGGCCGCCGCGCAACGTATTAAAGCGTACCGTAGCTCAAAGCAAAATAATAGTGGGCTAATTATTGGCGGTAACATCGGCAAAAATAAGGTAACACCAAATGAGGATGCCGTTAACGATTATATCAAATGCTTTAACGCGCTTGTTGATGTAGTTGATTACTTTGTAGTTAATGTAAGTTCGCCTAATACACCCAATCTGCGTGCTTTACAGGAGAAGGAACCATTAAAGCATATCCTGAATACCTTGCAACAACTAAATGTTCAGCAAGCCAGGCCGCGGCCCATTTTATTAAAGATAGCGCCGGATTTGACCGATAGCCAGTTAGATGATATTGTTGAGATAGTTCAGGAAACAAAAATAGCGGGCGTTATTGCAACCAATACAACCATTAGTCGCGAGGGGTTGAAAACAGAAGAATCAATAAAATCAGAAATGGGAGGATTGAGCGGTAAACCCTTAACGCATCGCGCTACAGAAGTTATCCGTTACCTTTCAGAAAAATCGAATAAGTCATTCCCGATAATAGGAGTGGGCGGTATACATTCGCCCGAAGACGCGATGGAAAAACTGGCTGCAGGCGCTTCGCTCATACAATTATACACTGGCTTCATATATGAGGGGCCGGAACTGATCAGCCGTATAAATAAAAAGATCCTGTCGGTATAACCAACAGGATCTTTTCAGGATAAACTCTTAACAGAATTATTTGCCAGCTTCAAGCTGTGCTAAAACTGCATTGTTCAAAGAAACCTGGCTTTTTGCAGATTCTGCTGAACGGCTGCCAAACTCTAAGTTTGTAGCATTCTTTAAAAACTGAACCTCTAAACGTGAGGTTGTTTTATTTTTTCTATCTTTTCTTTTTAAACGTGTAACACCCATGTCTTTATTTTTTAATGTTTTTATTTCCTTGAGGTCGAGAGCGGATTCGAACCGCTGTACGAGGTTTTGCAGACCTCTGCCTAGCCACTCGGCCACCCGACCTTATTTGGGATTGCAAAAATAGTAATTATTTAATGCCTTACAATTTTTATTTCAAGGTTTTTTTACACACTTCAGAACAGAAGATGGCAGTAGCTATCGCCACGTTGAGCGATTCCGCTTTTCCTACCTGTGGTATGGTTACACGCTGTTGTACCAGCGCCTCAATTTCGGGGCTTATGCCATTGCCTTCATTACCCATTACAATTAGGCCTTGTGTGCCAAAGTTAGTTTGGTAAATGCTGTTTCCGTTCAATAAAGCGCCAAATACAGGTATTTTGCTGGTTTTAAGCAGGTCTGCAATATTAGTGTAATGTACATTTATCCGCGAAAGCGAACCCATGGTAGCTTGTACAACTTTTGGATTATAAGCGTCAACAGTATCTTCCGAGCAGATGATGGTATTAATGCCAAACCAATCGGCTGTGCGTATTATTGTGCCTAAATTACCGGGATCTTGTATGCCATCAAGCACAAGCGAAAAACTATTTTCTAATTTTTGCGTTGATAAAAGGGGCCATTGCGGTATTTTTACCAAGGCGATAACTTCCTGTGGAGTGGTTAAGCTGCTGAATTTTTCAAGGCTACTTGCCGATGTTTCATGAAAGTTTATTTTTTGTGATAAATTCAGCATTTTTGATGAAAATGCAGGCGTATGGTAAATGGTATCAACCTGGTAAGCTGAGTTTACAAACTCCCTTACCGATTTGATACCCTCAACTAAAAAGAGGCCATGGGTTTTCCTGTTTTTTTTTTGTTGTAAGGATTTTAATAAACTGATTTGAGATTTTGAAAGCATACACCCGGTTTGATATTTATCGCCTTACAATTTTAAGTATTATTATTATCATTACAGCTACCGGCTGTAGTTTAACCCGTGGTTTAAAAGAACACCAGGTACTGGTTCGTAAAATAACTTTTAAGGGTATTGATAAACAATATAGCCTTGCGGCGGCTAATTATATTGATAAACAGCAACAACCCAACAACTGGCTGCAGTTGCAGGTATACTACCTGCTTAACAAAAACGGCAAACACGAAATAGGCGAGGCCCCGCGGATTCTGGATAGTAACCTGGTTGATTTTTCGCGATTACAATTGGAGCACTTTTTGGTAAATAAAGGTTACCTGAATGCCAAAGTAGAGAGCGCTATCAAAATAAAAAACAAAAAGGCTGAACTTATATTTACTGCAAATGAAGGTACGCTATACCATATTGCTACATTTAAGGATAGCATAACCGACCCTGTTGTAAAGCAATTATATCAGAAAAGTAAGAAGAGCTTTAGCCATATTACAGTAGGTAGCCCGTATGATACCGATAGCTTAGCTTATGACCGCGACCAGGTGTACCAGTTAATGAAACGTAATGGTTACTATGAGTTTTACAGGCAGTATGTTTATTTTGAGTTTGATACAACTAAAAATGCGGCAAACGTAAAAATGTTTATTACTAATCCCGATGGTAAAAAGCAACACCCGGTATTTACTATAAACAATACCCTGATAACCATTTTTAACAGTAACGGGCGTACCGTGGGCAAGGCTGATACGTTGCGCGTCGATTCGCAACATACTTTTGTTGATTACTCGCACAAGTTTAAACCGAAGCCCGTTACCGATTATATTTTTCTAAAAAAAGGCGATCCGTATAATATTGATAAACAAACATTAACCACTTCGCGCCTGTCGGAATTAAATGTATTCCGTAATGTGCCTAACCCTAATTATACCAAAACCGCGGATAGCACCAATAGGTTAAACAGTAAGATAGATATTATACCGTTAAAACACTACAGTGACAGGATAGAGGGCGAATACATATTCAGTGGTTTTAACAATCCGCAGCAAGGGTTTAACATTGCCAATACCTTTACAAATCGAAACTTGTTTAAAGGTGCCGAGATTTTGCAGCTTAAATTGAGCTGGAGCGTGCTGTTTAGCAGTAATGGCAGCATTCAAAACCAGGATTTTAAGGCAGGGTTAAACCTCATCTACCCGCGTATCATATCGCCATTTAATTTGCCGGTACCTACAAAATATGGTGTTCCGCATACTACTATATCTTCAAATTACCAGCTGTTTTTTCAGGAAGGTTTAGTATCGCGTAAAAGCCTTATTAACTCCATTACATATGATTGGGCCGAAGCGCCGAACAGGTTACACTCATTAACCCCAATTGATGTGGAGTTTTCAAAGGGAATTATCGATCCGGCTGCGTTAGCACAATTGCAGGCACAAAACAGGTATTCTTATATCCTGTTGATCAATCGTACTATTTTCACCTCTGGTAGCCAGTATTCTTACCAATTAAATGCCAACAAATTGTTTACCCCGGCAACGTTTACCTATTTCAGGGGAGCGGTAGATATAGGGGGTAATACACTTGGTCTGGTTAGTAAGTTATTTAATACGCCTAAAGACAGCCTTGGCTCACATTCTATATTTGGCCAAACATTTGCTCAATATGCCAAAACAGAAATTGATCTGAGGTTTTATAGAGCCTTTGGTGGCGAACGTGCATTGGTGTTCCGTATAAATCCGGGCATAGGTGTTCCTTACTCCAATAGCAATCAGCTTATATTCGAAAAGAATTTTTATGTAGGTGGCGCTAATGATATCAGGGCCTGGTTACCGCGAACGCTTGGACCGGGACAATTTAACAGGGCAACAGCTTATGCTGATAATGATACCCGGACAAGATTTAAATACCTTGATCAGTTTGGCGAGTTAAAAATTGTTGGTAACCTTGAGTACCGGTACGGCATATTGAATGACTTTTTTGGCTCGAAACTAAATGGCGCTATTTATACAGATTTTGGTAACGTATGGCGATTAAAACCAGAAACTGATAGCCCTAACGGTACATTTAATTTTAATAAGATATTCGATTCTACAGCGATAGGTATTGGCACAGGTTTCCGCTTCGATCTTACGTTTTTTGTATTCAGGTTAGATGCTGCCTTTAAGTTTAAAGATCCGCAGTTTAATGGATCTGAGCAATGGGTACTGGTTAAACACATTGACGAATTATTGCGTGGCGGAGCCTTTAAACAGAACTATTATAAGGCCAATGGCGAGAACTACAATTTTATGCAGTTGAACTTTGGCATCGGACTGCCTTTTTAATGTAAGATGTGAGATGTAAAATGGAAGATGTATCTCCGGGTATTCTTTACACCTTCCATCTTACTTTATCCATATTCCATCTAAAACAGGTGCTTTATACCATCTGTTACTGTTTCAAAAAAGGTAGGTAAACTTAACCCGCTATGGTGGTTAAAATATATGAATATACAAAACAGGATAACCGCCCAAATGATCAGCTTCCTGAACATGTAGCCCAGCAGTACCAGTATACAGGGTATGGCTATTAATACTACCCAACTAATGTGTATGGGGGTGAGTTTATTTTCTTGTTTATAAACATAGTATAATGTACTTACAGAGCCGGCATCATTGTTATGCTTGATATAGATAAAGCTTGATTTATCTAATTTGCGGCGGTAAAAAGCTGTGCCGTGCTCAAAATCCATGTCTTCATCAAATCCATTGATGCTGAATTTAAACGTTCCGTTCACGTTTTCCTGGATAACTCCTGCCGTATCGGTAGCAACTACTGCTAATTCATCTTTACCAAAGGGATTTTCCTTTAGTGTGAAATTTCTTATCAGCACCGGGTCGGCAATGGCAGTAATATTGGTTAGCAATATTGCCGATAGCAGGAGAAACCATTTCTTCATATGTTTATTCTAAGGCACGTTTATTAAATATCAGAAAACCGGCATGGAACATCACGCCGTAGCGTTTCTGTTCATCGTCATAATAATTAAAGCTGAGGCTCAATGGCCCTACAAAGCTATGGTAAACCAAGCCGGTACTTGCTGCAAATTTATTGGATGCTAAAATATGCGTATAACTTGCATCCTGCAAGCCGCTATGCACAATACCTTGTACAGGCACAAAAAGATAACCTTCGCTGCGCCACTCCAGGTTTTTTTTAATGGCAACTACACTTTTTAAACCACCTGCGCCATAGCTTTGCGCTCTGAAATTACTCAATATTAAAGTTTTTGAATCATTTAAGGGGTTAAAAACGGCAGCAGTTAGTATTGATTCTTTATAGCTGATAAACAAAGGCTTGTTACTGATAACACCTTCCAGTTGATAACCGAGGCTTAGTTTACTACCGGTAAAAAAGTAGTTTTCGTTACTTATTTTAGCAGTTACCCATTGGCGCTTTATATCTATTTCGGGCAGCACGCCGCTGTGTAGTATATTGCCCTGTATGTAATTTTCGGTGCCGTTAAAATATTGCAGGCCAATGTAAAAGCTGTTCCCTTTGTTGGGATATTGTTTGCGGTTTAATAGGTTCTTCTCAAAAATGACAGCGGTTTTAAAACCATTAAACCGGCTAACGTCAAGTGTGTCGCTATTTTTATAAGTATCGTTGGGGCTGTAAGTATCGGCGGTATTAATATATCCGCCCTGCAGTTCAATTTTTCCGTTGCCTATGGGTACGCCTGCTTTGAGCGCTATTTTACGATCGGATTGCTCCACATAAACAGGGCTGGTTTTCTCTACCGATAAGGGATTACTATCAAAATAATCCCAGTTGTTATAGGTAAACTCGGTCTCTAAATAAAAAGGCACCCTGTTGGGGAAATCAGTCCGTAAGGTTCCTTGTACAGATTCGTAAAACCTGCCCGAATAAAAATTAGCGCCCAGCGTAAATGCATTCCGGTTTACATAATCATATTGCAATCCTAAAAAAGCCGAACTGATAGGCCTGCTTGATAAGATGCCGCCAATATCTGCTTTAAAGTTCTTGCTCGATTTTACGTCCATTTCAAAATCGTAAGTGTTATCTGCAGGGTGGTAAATAATACGCGGATAAACAGTTTCAAAATTATCATTAGTAACCAGGCGATAGTAGCTGTCTTTTATATCTGTTAAGGTAATGGGTTTGTTATCAAATTTTCTGAACATGCGCTCGATATACCGCTTTTGCTGAAAGCCAACACCATTAACAATGATATTTTTAAAAACAACGGGCTGCTCTGTCTTTAAAAAATCTTGCCTGCGCTTATGCAATACTGCGGTATCGCTTCGGCGGCTTAAAGCGGCCTTTATACGTGGCATATCTGCAATTGTAGCATCATATCCGGCTTTTATCATCCCGGCAATGGGTCCAAAATTAGTAGTGCTGTAGCCGGTCATTTTTGGTTGTATATAAATGCCGTTTTTACCGATGCTGGTACTGTCTGATTTTGAAAGAAGCATATATAACAACAATCTGCCCATCAGCTTATCATCGTTATCTTTTGGATAATCTGTAAATGTTTTTGATGATACGTTGGAGCCTATGATGTAATCAGGCTTAAAGTCCTGCTTCATAATATCAACAGGGAAGTTGTTATACAAACCACCGTCAAATACATATCGGCCATCAATTTTAACCGGGCGATAGATCATTGGTACTGTAACAGTGCCACGTAATGCTTCTGCAAGGTTACCATGGTCAACATCAATTACCTTTTGCGAAAAAACATCGGCAACAATGCACCTGAATGGTACAAAGAGCTTGTTGAAATCGTTTTTGGCATTAGCAGACGCCTGAGTATACAGTTCAATAAAGCCAAAATTCAAGGGGATATCATTTACCAGTGTTGAGCGGAAACGGGCCTGAAAACCTGTGTCTATTTCCAGTTTTAAGGATAGAAAAGAGGGGTTGTCAGGCTTTTTCCGGAAGAAGTATTGGTAATCGCTACTGAATTTCCCATTTACCCAATCCTGGAAATTACTGCTTAGCGCCATGTGCTCTATCTGTTTGGGGGAGTATCCTGAAGCATATAAGCCGCCTATTACACCACCCATTGATGTACCCACAATGTAATCTATCGGGATATTGTTTTCTTCAAGGGCTTTTAATACACCTATATGCGCTAAGCCCTTAGCGCCGCCGCCACTAAATACCAGCCCCACTTTTTGCCCATAGCCCGATAGGTATAGCACTAAAAAGAATAATAAAACCGGTGCTTTCTTCATCTTAAATAAACAACGTACCTACCCACAACAAATTACCTGCTTAAAATACGTGTTTTATTTTAAATGAAAGCCTGTATGTAATTTGAAAGAATAAACTGCTGTTGATTTTTTTAGAAAAGGGCAGCGCCTGAACTAATTGCTATAAAACTCACTCAGAATGTAGGTTAGCCCATTATATTTCAGATAAAAAGTTGGCATATTAAACAGGGTTTTGTTTAATATCAAAAAAGGAATCCCGTTTATATTTCCACTCATACTTAACAGGTTAAATGTATAGGGTGTATCAAATCTTTCAGCTAAATAACGTTTTCCATCGTCGCTTGCTCCATTCCAGCGGCTATAGGTAATATAACCGTCTTTAAATTTTATCATAGAATTTGATTCGGCGCTATAAAAGGCACAATTTAAAATGTTGCCACTCTTAAGCCTGTTATATGGCGATAGGTCATTTATTTGGAAACTGCAACAAAAAAACAATACGATAAAGCTGATATAGCTAATTGGTTGTTTAAGAAAAAGGTACATGAATGGCTAAAATAAAACTCAGTGTTAAGGGGAGTAACACTTTTACGGAAGTTTAAAATAATAGTTGCGAAAGTAGGATATTATTTAAAACAAAAACATTTTTGTCGAAAAAATATGTCGCTAACATTAATTGCTACGTATATAGACGAAAAAATAAAAAACCCGCTAAATATCAATACTTAGCGGGCTGTAATAATAAAATTGATTTTCCCTATTCCTTTTTATACAGTATGCCGGCAATATCAGCCGACATTTTTATACCTTTTATCATGGCCGAGCTAAAGCCATTGTGTTCCATCTCGTTCAAACCGGCAATGGTACATCCTTTTGGCGATGTTACCTTATCAATCTCACTTTCAGGGTGGCTGGCTAATTGCAGTAACAGGTCGGCTGCGCCTTTGGCTGTTTGAGCTGCCATTTTCAAAGCATCATGTGCATGGAAACCTATCTCTGTACCACCTTGTGATGCCGCGCGGATAGATCGTAAAAAGAAAGCGATACCGCAAGCGCACAAAGCAGTAGCCGATGTCATGAGTTCTTCATTTATCGGGATGGTAACCCCTACGGTATCAAATAATTCTTTTGCGATGGCGATGCTGTGTTTATCGGCATTATCACTACCAATACAGGTCATGCTTTGGCCTATGGCAATTGCGGTATTTGGCATAGCCCGTACTACAGGTACATCAATATCAAGGTAATGGCGTATATCTGCGCACTGAACCCCTGATATTACAGAAATAAGCAAGTGTTTTTTTGGCTTAATGCTCTCTTTTATCTCATCAAGCAATTTGTTAAGCTGCTGGGGTAGTACCGCCAACACAACAATATGGGCCTTTGCCGCTGCTTTAGCATTGTCGTTGGTTACTTTATAGCCTTCTGCCGCCAGGTCATCCAAGGCGGCTATATTGCGGCGGGTTAATGTTATTTGTGATGCCTGGTATATGCCGGCCTTAACCAGGCCTTTTGCCAATGCAAGCCCAATGTTTCCACTCCCTAAAATTGCGATGTTCTTTTGTGATGTGATCATATCCCTGTGCTTAAACGGGTTCCAAATGTTTTATTGTTTTTAATGTTGCCAAGCTCATCGGCATGGCCTATAATTACGGCTTTTACACCGCATGCTATGGCGTTGAAGGCGTTATCCAGTTTTGGTAACATACCGCCGGCAATAATTTGTTGTTTTTTTAACTCTTCGTAGCGCACAGGGTTAATATCGCGTATTAACGAACCTTCATCGTCAATATCCTGCAAAACACCCTTTTTCTCAAAGCAATAAATTAGCGTAGTTTCATATAAATTGGACAAAGCCACGGCTAATGCCGATGCAATAGTATCGGCATTGGTATTCAATAACTGCCCTGCGCCATCATGTGTTAATGCCGAGAACACAGGTATAAACCCGGCCTCCATTAATTTATTAATGTTATTGGGGTTTATTGATTGTTCGTCAATATCGCCAACAAAACCATAGTCGATAGTTTTAACAGGTCGTTTTTTAGCTTTAATGAAATTGCCATCGGCGCCGGTCAGGCCAATCGCGTTACAATTAATTGCCTGTAACGATGCCACAATGTTTTTATTAATCAGGCCCGCATAAACCATAGTAACTACGCGTAAGGTTTCAATATCAGTTATCCGGCGACCGTCAACTAATTTAGCTTCAATGCCTAATGTAGCCGAAAGTTGCGTAGCTACCTTGCCGCCCCCATGTACCAATACCTTATAGCCGTCAAGTGATGCAAAGTCTTTTAAAAAGCGATGCAGGTTTTCGGAATTATCAATAACGTTTCCGCCTATTTTTATGACGTGTAGCTTCATTTTGTATGTAAAATCAATAGTTTTAGGCCATTTGTGCTACAAATATAAGGTTTGATTTAAATGAGTTGGTTGTTTTTATTAAAACTGACCTTGTAATTGGATTTTTTCACGAAAAAAAAGGTATTTTGTTATTAAATTATCTTGAAATGTATCAATAGTTACTTATTGGAAAACATAAAACCCAATTTTGACTTTATTAAACATAAGGCTTAGCTTTACTGCAATATGCATTTAAACGAGATCACTAATCATCCACGTATTGTTATTATTGGCGGCGGCTTTGGCGGCATTGAACTGGCTAAAAAACTAAAGGATAAGCCGGTTGAGGTTTTAATGGTCGATAAAAACAATTACCATACATTCCAGCCGCTTTTATACCAGGTTGCCATGGGAGATATCGAAGCTGATTCGATCGCTTTCCCGATAAGGAAGATATTTGGTGATCAGCGTAATTTTTCTTTCAGGATGGCTAATGTTCAATTCATTAATCCTGAAACCAATACCATTACTACTGATATTGGTGATATAGCTTATGATTATGTAGTGATGGCAACCGGCTCAACCACTAACTTTTTTGGTAATAGCGAGCTGGCCAGTCGTACCATGCCCATGAAAAGTATTCCTGAAGCGCTTAATCTGCGCAGCCTTATTCTGCAAAATATTGAGAAAGCTATTATTACAGAAAGCCAGGAAGAGAAGGAAGCATTACTAAATTTTGTTGTGGTAGGAGGTGGGCCAACGGGGGTAGAATTATCAGGGGCTTTGGCCGAGATGCGTAACTACGTGCTCACTTACGATTATCCCGAACTACGCAAGGAAGATATGAAAGTTTATCTTGTTGAGGGTAAAGAGGAATTACTGGCTGTTATGTCGCCCAACGCGTCTAAAAAGGCTAAGGATTTTTTAACAGAATTGGGAGTCGAAGTTCATAATGATGTACACGTACAAAGCTATACCGGCGATGAACTGGTTATAGATAACGGCAAGCGCATACAAACACGCAATGTACTTTGGGCTGCAGGGGTTAAAGGAGAAGTGATAAAAGGTATCCCGAAAGAAATACTGGTACGTGGAAACCGTATACAGACCGATGAGTTTAACCGTGTAAAAGGCTATGGAAATATTTTTGCAATTGGCGATGTAGCA
Source organism: Mucilaginibacter rivuli (assembly GCF_019391655.1). GTDB lineage: Bacteria > Bacteroidota > Bacteroidia > Sphingobacteriales > Sphingobacteriaceae > Mucilaginibacter > Mucilaginibacter rivuli. Next base: position 632,141 of record NZ_JAHXPQ010000002.1, read on the forward strand.
GCGGTAATTACACCCGATACTCCCGAAGGGCATCCGGGTGTTGCGCCGGCCGCTATACAACAAGGTAAGCACCTGGCTAAAAACCTTACCCGCTTATTAAATAATGAGCCCATGGAGCCGTATAAATACTTTGATAAAGGTTCATTGGCAACAATAGGAAAAAACTTGGCTGTTGCCGATTTAGGTAAGCTGCATTTTCAAGGATTTTTTGCCTGGCTAATATGGGGTTTTGTTCACCTGATGTCATTAGTGAGTGCACGTAACAGGCTTATTGTACTTATTAACTGGGCCGGCAGCTATTTTAGTAACAGCAGTGGATCGCGGCTTATTATCCGTAAGTACGATTCGGAAAAAATGAAGATACAATAACATATAAACAAAAAAAGCTCCCTCAATTTAAGGGAGCCTTTTAGTTTAAAACAGTATAGGTATTAATATTATCCCTTAGGGTTTAGGGCATCGTTTATCCTATCCGATAAGTCCTGCAGGTGATAAGTGGTCATGCTGTCGGTTATTGACGAGTTTTTTATCATCGCGTTAATTGCTTTAAGCTGGGCTTTAGCTACCGATACCACATCAGTTGATTCTTTATCAGCATCACGCGGGGCGCCGCCACCTCTTCTGCCTGCAGCCAGCGCTGCTACAGCAGGGTCAACCGGAGGGGTAGGTTTAACCAATGTGATTAGCTTTTCAACATATAGTTTTTGCAGGTTGCGGCGATATACATCAACTGCCTGGTTTGCTTTTACTTCTCTAAAAATAGAGTTGTTTATATCGGTAAAAAAATCACTGATCTTGTACGCTCTTGCGCCATCTTCAGCTTCGGCCGATATTAGTTTGTATAATGTGTGGTTGCTAAGTAAACGGGTTAAGGTTGTATTTTGTAATCCGGATACGATTAACAGCCCGTTACCTTGTGTATTGCTTAATATATAATCATTTAATAACCATGTTGGGGTAGTAAACAATTGGGTATCCAAAAATGCCATAGCCTCTTTTTGAGTAGCGGCAGGTACGTTTTCGTATACTTTACCAACTTGCTCAACAGTTTTAGGGTTTTCATATACCCCTGCTATGTTTTTGGTTACGTGGCCCATATAGCGGCCAAATTGAGTGGTTAGCTGCCCATACATACCTTCCAGGTCATCATAACCATCATTAGGCTCTTTTGTCCATTCAGGCAGTTTTGCCAATATCACTTTTAGGTTTTTAATGCCATAAGTACTTGCCTTCATGGCGTTATCACTAAGGTCCTCATTTTGTGAGTGCGGATCATCAGGGTTACTTTCGGTACCAAACCACAGGTGGCGGTCTTTTAAGCGCTCAACTGATATTTTATTCAGGATAGCTTTCTCTGCCTCCGGCGATGGAGAATTTGGCAATACTTTGTATCCCCATTCAATGGCCCATTTATCATAATCGCCAATACGCGGGTATAAACCGGCTTTGCTAATATTGTCTTCTGGTTGTGCAACATAGTTAAAACGTGCATAATCCATAATTGATGGTGTGTGGCCATTAGCTTCAACCCATGCTTTATTACGCAGATTTTCAACAGGAGTAGTTGAACTTGAACCCCAATTGTGGCGTAGCCCTAAAGTATGGCCTACTTCGTGCGAAGACACAAAGCGGATCAGGTCGCCCATTAGCTCATCGCTAAAGTGCATAGTGCGTGCACGCGGGTCAACCGCGGCGGTTTGTATCATATACCAATCGTGCACCAGTTTCATCACGTTATGGAACCAGTTGATATGCGTTTCCAGGATCTCGCCACTGCGCGGATCTGATATGTGCGGGCCGCTTGCATTCTCAGTTTCTGATGGTTTGTAAACAATGGCCGAGTGGGCGGCATCATCAAGGCTCCAGGTTGAATCCTGGGCAGGTGTAGGGGCCATTTTAGCTACTATAGCTTCTTTAAAGCCCGCTTTCTCAAAAGCTTTTTGCCAATCATTAACTCCGGCTATAAGATATGGTACCCATTTTTTAGGAGTAGCCGGGTCAATATAATAAATGATCTGTTTTTTAGGTATTACAAGTTCACCGCGTTTATATTTAGCCATGTCCTCGGCTTTGGGCTCAAGTCTCCAGCGGGCAATTAATTCAATTGCTTTTACACCTTGAGGGTTGGCATCAAAATCGGTATAGCCGGTAGTGAAATAACCAATGCGTTCATCGTAAAAGCGGGCTTGCATAGGTACTTTGGGCAGTATAACTAATGAAGTATTTAATTCAACGGTTTCCGAAGGTAAATTCGGGTTGGGCTGTCCTGTGCCGGTAGGGGCCGGAGTTCCGCCTCCACCACGGGCGCCAAAGCCTGTGGTAGCAGCCGATAGGTTATATGTTTTAATGGTTTTTATCTCAATATTAGTTGGGAAAGTTTTAACAGATTCGATATAACTACGGTCTGTGAGGTAGGCACCTAAACGCACACGTGATTTACCTTGTGCTGAGCTAAAAAATAAGATGTCATTATCTCCATTTATATAATCAGTCATATCAACCACACTGCCTTTTGAATCGGGAGAGTAAGCAGCAATATTAAACGCCGCTGCAATGGCTTGTATGTTTGAACGTTTTACTGCCTGGTACATTGATTTGGTACTATCAGGACTATATGTTGCATAAGATATTTTGCGCATAAATATGCGGCTTAACGGACCTTTTTCAAAGCTTATTACAGTGCTGCCTATTTGGTCGCCTGCGTAACCATCGGCAACACGCATCTCGGCGCCGGCTTTTGATATACGGCTTACAACCAATATCTCGCGACCTAATAAGCTATCAGGTATCTCAAAATAGTATTTGTCGTCAATTTTGTGAGTTTTGAATAAGCCATTCCGGGTAATGGCTTTGTCGGTGATAACGGATTTGTAAGGCCTTGGAGCAGCTCGGGGTGTCGCGGCGCCTGCAAAACCGCCTGTACGTCTGTTGGCGGTATCAGCAGTACCACCTCCTCCCCGTTGCGCTATTGCAGCACCGGAGCATAGTGTAACCGTAAAAAATACAGCAAGTAAATTTTTCTTCATGTCAGTTAATGTGTTTAAAGTTCTGTTTTTAACAGAAAGTAAATATAACAGGCTCGTTTAGCAATTATGATTTTATAGCCTTAATGTTACAAATGAATGGGATGTTTTTTTCCGTTTCCTGGATGTTTTTGTAGCCAACTTATTGAAGTAAAAATAAACGGCCGGGAGATTGTTGCGATAAGCTGATAAAATAAAACGCCATTACTTGTTTTATAGTAATGGCGTTTTGGTTTAATTAGTAACCTACTGTAAAACGCTGTTTAATAAATTGCGGGTTCTCTAATTCGTCAACTAAAGCTACGGCGTAGTCATCATACGTAATGCGGCTATTACCATCAGCATCAAAGATCGGGTTGTCTTTAGCGATGCGGAACTTTCCTGTACGCTCACCTGGCTCAATGATTATTGCCGGGCTAAAAAATGTCCAATCCAGTTCTGTTTCCTTTCTGAAAACTTCAAGCGAATCGCGTTGGGCCAATGCCCCCGCTTTCCACATTTCCGGAAATTCAGGTGTGTCTACCAGTTGTACTCCCGGGGCAACTTCTAAACTTCCGGCACCTCCTACATTCAGTAAACGCTTAACCCCGGCTTTTTTTGCGGCGGCAATAACAGCTGTGGCAATATCACTAAACAGGTGGAAGGTATGGGGCTTTGTCCAATCTACACCAAAAGCGCTTATCACTGCATCATTGCCTTTTATGGCTTCGGCTAATTCATCTACATTTAATGCATCCGCTTTTACCAAAGTAAGATTGCCGTTTGTTGTGGATAATGTTTGCGGGTTACGGGCTATGCCGGTTACGTTGTGACCGCGGTTCAATATTTCTTCTGCAATGCGCGAGCCTATTTTTCCGTTAGCTCCAATTAATGCTACTTTCATGTTGTTGTTTATTTTTATTTGTTAATTTAATTGTAATATATATTGTTACAGTTTTTGGTAAAAAAAATTAATCGAATTGATTTAAAAAGTTTTGCAGTGTAGTAGTGCTTAATTGTCCTACCATCGCGTTTTCTGCATCGGTATATAAATTGTTTAAATGTGTTTTTATTTGCCTGCCAATAGGGCATAAGGGGTTTGGTTCATTTTTCGCTTCGCCTAATAAGGATGATTGCTTAACCGCGTTATATACATCAGAAAAACGAATATTTGCCGCTGATTTATTTAGGTACACGCCACCATTTTTACCTTCTTTACTGGCCACAAACCCATGTTTTTTGAGGTTTATCAGTTCTTTACGCACAAGAACAGGGTTAATATTAATACTACCTGCTATATACTCGGATGATAGTAATTCGCCATTAGCACCGGCAAGCAGTGTGAGTATATGTACTGATATAGCAAAGCGACTGTTATTCATTACTGTAATTTTTATTGTTACAGTACAAAGGTACCTATACTTTTTAAAAAAGCAAGCCCGGATTAAAATATTTAATCCGGGCTTGTAAGATGTCTATAATTCGCAATTTAATCCACTTCTGCTTCCTGCAGGTACATTTCTTCTATCGCATCGGCATATTTTTTTTCAATTACCTTACGTTTAGCTTTCATAGTCGGGGTTATTTCGCCTTCATCCATACTGAAAGGGTTGCGTTTTACTTTGAAATTTTTAATGCGCTCAAACTTGGCCAGTTCGTTCGAAAACTTACGTATATCCTGGCCTATCCATTCAATAATCTCTGCATCGTCAATAAACAGGTCGGGTTTTTCAAAGTACTCGTTGCTCAGGTTAAAGGTTTCCTGCAGGGTTTCCCTTGCGGGGATAACAATGGCGGTAATGTATTCACGCTTATCACCAACTAAAAACATACCCTCAATTTTAGGGCTTTTTAAATAGGTGTTCTCAATCGGGGTTGGATACACGTTTTTACCGTAAGCATTAACCAGCATATTTTTTAAGCGGTCGGTAATTTGCAGGTTGCCTTTAAAGTAACGGCCAATATCTCCTGTATGGAACCAGCCATCTTTATCTATCGCTACCGCGGTTTCCTGAGGCTTATTCCAGTAGCCTTTCATTACGCAATGGCCGCGAACGATGATCTCACCTTCTTCCGACTGGAAATCTTCTTTGAAGGATTCGTAGGTTTGTATGGTATATATCTGCGCCGTCTCTACATTTTGAATAGCAACCTCAATACCCGGAATGGTCCGGCCAACGGTACCATATACCTGGCGGTGATACTCGGTAACCGCCATTACCGGCGATGTTTCTGTTAAACCAAATCCTTCTAATATTTTGATGCCCAGATCGCCAAAAAACTCGCCAATATTTTTAGGCAATGCGCCGCCGCCCGATATCATGAATTTTAACCGGCCGCCGGTGCGTTCTTTTATCTTACTGAAAACCAGTTTTTCGGCCAGGTTGTATTGCTGTTGCAATATAAATCCGGCTTTTTTGCCATCCTCATGCACCAAACGGTATTTACGGCCAATGCCTAAAGCCCAAAGGAATATTTTTGCCTTCGCGCCACCTGCCGATGTACCATTCTTCATCGCCTTATCATGAATGCGCTCTAATAAACGTGGCACACAATTCATTACGGTGGGGCGTACTTCACCCATGTTTTTAGCCAACAGGTCAAGGCTTTGGGCAAATGCTATTTTACAGCCTTTGGCCAGGCATACGTGGTAAGTTGCCGTGCGCTCAAATACATGCGATAATGGTAAAAAAGAAAGGAATGTTTCATGCTCATCTATCACCGGTATCTGGTCTAAACAAACACGTACGTTTTCTACTAAATTAGAATGCGTAAGCATTACCCCTTTAGGCGTACCCGTGGTGCCCGATGTATAAATAAGGCACGACAGATCTGACGGTAATACCCCTTCGCGACAAGCGGCTATTTGTTGCGCGTATTTTTCAACACATTTGCTGCCCTCGTCAATCAGTTGGTTAAAACCTACCACACCGGCGTTAAGGCTTACTTTTTCGGTATGTTTGCCAAAATCATCAAAAGCGGGGATAATGCGTATAAGTTCAGGGCAGTTATTGGCTATCTTGATTATCTTACGCAGTAAAAAAGGGTTTCCCACTAAAATGGTACGTGCGCCCGAGTCATTTAATATATATTCAATATCAGTTTCAGAAAGGGTAGGATAGATGGAGGTATTTACCGCGCCAATTTGCTGCAGTGCCTGGTCATAATACACATAATCAGGTCCGTTTTCGATGATCAGGGCAAGGCGGTCGCCTTTTTTTATGCCAATATCAAGCATATAGGCCGATATGGCATCTATTTTTGTTAACGCTTCGCGATAGCTGATCTCGGCCCACTCGTTCCCTACTTTATGTATCAAAAAAGTATCGGTATCGGGGTGGATATTTGCTACAGTATTGCGGATGAGGCTTGGAACGGTTGACTTGGTGGTTACCGGGTTCATCGGGTGTATTTAAGTTTATTACAAAAATCAAATTTATGTATTTGCTATTAAATACAAAAGCCCATACTAAATGGTCTGTTTTTAGTAGTTAACATTTTATTTAACGTAAAGAAGACAAAATTTTGTTGGGCATTTTGTTATTTTTGCAGATGCCGAAAATTTCACAGAAGGGTATTGAAGTACCTGCATCGCCCATCAGGAAGTTAGCTCCATTTGCTGAGCAAGCTAAGCGCGAGGGAAAAAAAGTATATCATTTAAATATAGGTCAGCCGGATATTGAAACACCGGCAGGAATGATTGATGCGATAAAAAATATTGATTTTAAGGTTTGGGCATATACCGCTTCGGAAGGTACAGCATCGTATCGTGCCAAGCTATGCACTTACTACAATAAAATAGGGTATAACATTACACCGGATAACATACTGGTAACAGCTGGCGGGTCTGAAGCACTCATTCTGAGCATGATATCATGTCTTGATCCTGGTGATGAAGTGATCATCCCAGAGCCGTTCTACGCCAATTATAACAGTTTTGCCTGCCAGTGTGGTGTGGTGGTAAAACCCATATTATCATACATTGAAAATGGTTTTGCCTTACCGGCGATTAGCGATTTTGAAAAACTGATCACCGATAAAACCAAAGCCATCATGATATGCAGCCCGAATAACCCTACAGGTTATTTGTACTCGGAAGCTGAGATGCTGGCTTTGAAAGAGCTCATTTTAAAACATGACCTATACCTGTTTGCTGATGAAGCTTATCGCGAGTTTTGTTATGACGGGCAAAAGTTTACATCGCCCATGCATTTGGATGGTTTAGAAGAAAACGTAATTGTTATTGATACAGTAAGCAAGCGCTACAGTGCCTGCGGCGCGAGGCTGGGATGCATTATTACTAAAAATAAAGAAGTATACCAGGCTACTTTAAAATTTGCGCAGGCGCGTTTAAGCCCGGGTATGGTTGAGCAAATAGCCGGCGAAGCCGCTGTTGATACGCCGGATGAATATTTTACCGCTGTAAATAAAGAGTACACCCATCGCCGCGATTTACTGGTTGCCTCGTTAAATAAAATGGACGGGGTAATTTGCCCTAACCCGGGCGGTGCATTTTATGTGGTAGCACAATTTCCTATTGATAATGCGGATAAATTTTGCCAGTGGATATTAGAGCATTTTGAGTACAATAACTCTACTGTGATGATGGCACCAGCAACCGGCTTTTATAGTACCCCCGGTGCAGGTTTTAACCAGATACGGCTGGCCTATGTATTGAATGCCGAAGCGTTAACTAACGCAATGACTTGTTTAGAAAAAGCTTTGGAAGCTTATCCCGGACGTGTTTTATTAGAAGAGGTAGAAAGCGCAAAGCAGAAAGCATAAAGGTTTTGCTCGCTTTAGCGCGAAGTTTATTATATTTGTGGCCTTGCTTTTAGCTTTATCCTTTAAACTTTCAGCTCTTAAAAAATGGGGTCGACCGGAATTGACAGGATGGAGATAAGTATGTAAGCATGCAGCGCGTTGGGTGAATTAGCGCTTTAATCTGAACGCTCAAACTTTCAAATGGCGAAAATCAATTTGCCTTAGCTGCTTAATTTAGAATTAACTAGCTTTTGTCCCGCCGGTGTTCTGTTTCATTGAACCGGCAATAGGGGCACCGAAAAATGAAACTGGTTTGCTACAGGTACGATAAGCGAACGAGAAACAGTACCTAAGGGAGTAGTACAGGTGATCGGCTGACCTTCTGCTCTTCGAAAACCTAACAGCAGATAAGCATGTAGAAAGCCTACCTTATACCATGTTTGGACGAGGGTTCGAATCCCTCCGGCTCCACAGAAAACAACAAACTTCGATTCCAAGCTGGAATCGAAGTTTGTTGTTTTAGAGGCTTTTTACAAGGCTTTACTGCATCCCAAAGCCAGGCGTATCTACTTCCTGAACTTTGCTTTTACGATAATCCTTCATAGTTTGTGGTTCCCTGTTCTCAATCGTTGCAAAATCAACAACACAGGTTCTTTTGGCCCAGTCAAAATATTTTACGGATAAACGAAATAATTAATTCTATATAATAAATATATTAGATGTTTTTATGAATCAGGTTGCTAAGGTATTGCTTGAAAAAAAATGCCGATATGGAATCTTATATTTAAAAAACGGAGTTGATAAAAAGGGTAGGAAAAGGCATTTTTTCAGAGCACTTACTACCTAAGCAGATTAATTTTATCGAATACTATTTAGCAAGCAAAGCCTGTCCTTCAAAAACTATGCCTCCCCAGCCATGTACCATAAACTGCCTGATGTTTTGATGGTCTGTTGCATCGGGGGTATTTAATACTGCACGGTAGTGTTCTGCAAATAGGTACAGGGTATCTGCTGCATCAAGGCTGTTTATTTGCGCGAATGCAAAAACTTTAGCACTGCCCTGGTTTTGAGTTGCTTCATTGTAAGCATCGCCATTTTTAAATGCCGAAGGCTGGTGTTGGTAGTAGGTTTCTATAAATTCGATAACTTCCTTAAAAGAAGCTGAATTGTTTTTTAAATTCTCAAGCAGTGTAATTAATTGGTCTCTCATATAGCTATCTTTATTAAAGGCGCAAAAGTACAATACTATAAAATATCATGCTAAATAATTTGACGGAAAGCCGGGCGTGAAAAATACCTATTGTTACCGTTACAAGTAAATATGCCTAAAACATTTATTCCTGCTGTAACCATGCCCAGCGTTTACCCCAGTCAAGCATTACAGCGCTGCGCCATTTTAAAACAGTTTTTGCACCTTGTTGTATGCCATCGAATAATTCCGGGTTAGGCCTGTCAGTAAACCAGTTGCTGCCCAATTTATGGTCGGTAGAGCGTGTTTTACCTGGCCAAACATTGTCAACAACAAATTGACCGTTTTGCTCGGCAAAGCCCGCTATTGGCGATGTAACTTTGTAAGTAACTGTTTCAGTTTGTTTAGGGCAGTACCTTACCACATAATCGCCATTGCCAAGGTAATAGCCCGGCCATTTTTGCTCGCCAATTTTAGCTTTAACCGCCATTGTGATACAGGCTGAATCAGCCGGGATATTTATCATTGGCCCCTTAAAATGAAATTCCATTATCGAATACACTGTAGCGGTATCGGCAATAGTGGTATTACCGTTATAAACACTACGCGGACTGTGATCAAATTTTACAAAACTGCCGCCCCAGCTTTCGCGATATGGATTATTGGGATTACCATCCATCATGTACAGTAACGATGGGGTATCGCCCATTTTTACCACGCCTTTGTAATAGCTCTTATAATCTTTACCCAGGTTGCCTGCGCCACGTATATAATTGTCATAATAATTTTTCGATCTCAGGCTATCCGGAACACCGTTATCCGAAAAGAAACCATTATAAGAGCCATTGGCCTCGATACACCACAGGTTAGGGAAATTTTTAACGATGTAAGCATAGCTGTTTGCGCTCCACTTTTTATTAGGGCCGCCTATCCAATACACCTTAATATTGCGCGCTATTGATGCATCGTCATGCAATGCTTGGGCCAGGTCGTCAAGTCCGCCCCAAACCAATATCCATAAGGGTTGGGTACTTTTCTTTTTAGCGCATTTTATTATCCAGTTTGATCCTTCGGTGGCTGTAGTATAGCCTTTGTAAGGTGCCGCACCTAATTTTCCCTGCTTACATACCGCCCGTAAAGCATTTGGCGAGGGATAATCTTTAATATGCGCTTTCAGTTTGGGCAGGTCCTTTTCATACAGGTCTATCATGGTTAGTATGTTTTGCTTGCTGCCATACCCGTACGAAGGCGATGATACCAATCCTTCTGTTTCAAACATATTGCTATACATCAGAAAATGCGCCATCGATTGGTTGTCATCCGGGTCGGTACCGCCAATGTCGGTACTTATCAATATCCTTGGTTTAACAGGTACATGTTTTTGCGAAAATAAAAGCACAGGCATTAAGCCTGCCAGGCAGAATAATATGGATTTTTTCATCATGGTTATAAATCTGGTTACCCCGGGTTTATATTTTAGGTTCAGTTCAGGCTAATATCAGTTCTATTTCATGTACCTTAAACAATTCCCTGTGGCTATCGTCAATATCACTGTCGGTAACTATATAATCTATCAGCGAAAGCGCGCCCAGGCTTGCGAAAGCGTTTTTTGAGAATTTTGATGAATCGGCTACCAGGTATGTTGTTTCCGCGGCGTCTATCATTGCTTTCTTTACCACAATGTCACTTATACTGGGGTAAGTAAGCCCCGATTTTAATGACAAACCCGCCGTAGCCAAAAATAGCTTTTGCACGTTGATGCCTTTAAAAAAATCTGCGGCTTTTTGCCCTGTAAGCGATAGGGTTGGCGGTTTAAACTCGCCGCCGGTCATAATTACTTCTATGCCTGTCTCGGCACCAAGTATTAAGGCAATGTTAAGTGCGTTGGTTATAACGGTAAGGTTACGGTGCCCGCGCAATTTTTTAGCTATCTCGGTAGTTGTTGAGCCTGAATCGAGAATGATCGTATCCCCGTTCTCAATATATTCAAGGCATTTTTCAGCTATACGTTCCTTTTTTTCAAGGTTCTCCTGGTGGGTGAGGGAAAAAGAGCTTACCTGGTCTTTAATGTTTTTTAGATAGGCGCCACCATGTTCTTTAATGATAAGGTCATCTTTCTCCAGTTTTTCCAGGTCTTGCCTTATGGTCACTTCGGTAACCTTAAAGATCCTGGCAAGGGTGATAACCTTAGCCGAGCCGTCTTCTTTTAACAGATCCAGTATCTTTTCTCTGCGCTGATTGGGGAGCATTTGTTTTTGTTCGAAGTATATAAGGTCCAAACTTAACTTTTTCTGATAAAAACAAGAAAAATATTTCGAATACTTTTGTTTTATTTTTATTTGTTTCGATTTTATTTTGTTTTTTATATCTAATTTTTGCTTTTACGCCATCGATATTTACCAATTACTACAGTAATGCTAATATTTCATAATATCCTGATAACCTTTCATCACAATTTACCATGTTCTTGTAATAGTTTTGATTTGATATCTGCGCAGTTAACAAATTCGCGCGAAGGATACTATAGGATATTAATCCTGTAAACCATTTTGAACTATAAACAATGAATACTAAAGCTACATTAGGCGTTATCATAGGTAACCGCGATTTTTTCCCCGACCGTTTGGTTTCAGAATCGCGTGTGGATATCGTCGCCCTTTTCGATAAATTGAACATTACAGCTATCATGCTTGATGAGGCTGATTCAAAACTTGGCGGTGTTGAAACTTTTAAGGACGCGCAAAAATGTGCCGATCTGTTTCGCAAACACCAGGACGAAATAAGCGGAATATTAGTGCTGTTGCCAAACTTTGGCGATGAAAAAGGTGTGGCCGATACCATTAAGCTATCTGGCCTTGATGTGCCTGTGTTAATACAGGCTTACCCAGATGATCTGAACAAATTAGATGTTGCCCGTCGCCGCGATTCATGGTGCGGTAAAATATCGGTTTGCAATAACCTGTATCAGTATGGTATAAAATATACGCTGACCAACAGTCACGTCATTCATCCTTCAGAGCCGCAATTTGCTGCCGAGTTAATGGACTTTGTAGCTGTATGCCGCGTGGTAAAGGGTTTGAAAAAGGTACGTATCGGCGCAGTAGGCGCAAGGCCGGGTGCTTTTAATACCGTTCGTTACAGCGAAAAGATATTACAGCGTAACGGTATATCTGTAACCACGGTGGATCTTTCCGAAATATTAGGTAATGCCAATAAACTGACAAAGGATGATGCCGAAGTAAAAGCGCATCTTGAAAAAATAAATGCCTACGCGTCAAAAGGCCTCACGCCCGATGAAGCTATGGTGCAGATAGCCAAGCTTGATGTGGTGCTTAATCATTTTATGGAAGAGAATGCGCTGGACGCCACGGCCATACAATGCTGGACATCGCTGCAAAAAAACTACGGCTGTAACGTTTGTACCAGCATGAGCATCATGAGCGAAAACATGCTGCCAAGCGCCTGCGAGGTTGACGTTACGGGAACATTGACCATGTACGCCATGCAGTTGGCATCGGGCTCGCCAAGCGCACTGGTTGATTGGAACAATAATTATGCGGATGATGAGAACAAATGCGTACTGTTTCATTGCGGTAACTGGGCGAAATCATTCCTTCCGGATATCGAGATCAGTACAGCGCCAATATTGGGGACAACCGTTGGTGTAGAGAATACCTATGGAGCTTTATCGGGACGCACCCCGGCATCACCGTTAACTTATGGAAGAATAAGTACAGATGATCCCAAAGGCGTTATCAAGGCCTATTTTGGCGAAGGGAAGTTAACTGATGACGCGTTGAACACCTTTGGTAACCGCGCCGTTGCCGAAATACCCGATCTGCAAGGCTTAATGCAATATGTTTGCCGCAATGGTTTTGAGCACCATGTGGTAATGAACGCATCAAAAACTGCGGGAATTTTAAAAGAGGCCTTGGGTAATTATATGGGTTGGGAAATTCATCATCATGCTTAATTATGACTGAAAAGGAACTCAAAGCCAAATCGGTAACGTACCGCAAAAAGATATTGAAATACATTGTTGGGGCTAAAGCGGGGCATACCGGCGGTAGCTTATCATGTATCGATATTTTAAATGTGCTGTATAACGAAGTATTGAATGTATCGCCCGAAAACTTTACATCGCCCGATAGGGACAGGTACATCCAAAGCAAGGGCCATTGTGTGGAAGCGCTTTTTGTGGTATTGGCCGATAAGGGTTTTTTCCCGGAAACGGACCTGGAAACCTTGTGTAAGTATAAGTCGCATTATATAGGGCACCCCACCAAAAAAGTACATGGTGTTGAACAAAATACCGGGGCTTTAGGCCATGGTTTACCCATAAGCGTGGGTGCTGCCCTCGCTGCTAAAATGGATAAGAAGGATTACCGCGTATTTACCATGTTAGGCGATGGCGAATTGCCCGAAGGCTCTAACTGGGAGGCCGCGTTAACCGCGGCGCATTACAAGCTTGATAACCTTTGCGCCATTATAGATAACAATAAATTACAGATAACCGGCACCAACGCCGAAGTATGTAATACCGATCCGATAGACGGCAAATTTGAAACTTTCGGCTGGGCGGTAAGGCAGGTGGATGGTAACAATGTGCAGGCGCTGAAAGATGCCTTTGCGGCGATGCCTTTTGAAGCAGGAAAACCAAGCCTCATTATTGCGCATACGCTAAAAGGCAAGGGCGTAAGCTTTATGGAAAATAGTGTAAAATGGCACCACGGCGTGCCTGATGCGGAACAATACAACAACGCCATAGCCGAACTGGATATGGAAATGGCTAATATTTAATAAGACAAGATTTTGGGAGCAGTTGTAGAAAATACCGGCATTAATTATAAGCCTAACCAGGATGTGTTTTCGGCTACACTGTTAAGTTTGGCTGAGGCAGACAGGGACATTGTGGTTGTGACCAGTGATTCGCGTGGTTCGGGTAAATTAGTAGGCTATGGGCAAAAATTACCGGAGCAGATAGTGGAAATAGGTATAGCCGAACAAAATTTAGTTGGCGTTGCGGCCGGCTTAGCTTCGGCAGGTAAAAAAACCTTTGCTGTATCGCCGGCTTGTTTTTTAACGGCGAGGGCTTTGGAGCAGATAAAAAATGATGTGGCTTATTCGGATAATCCGGTAAGGCTAATCGGTATCAGCGCAGGTGTAAGCTACGGCGCTTTAGGCACTACCCACCACAGTTTGCATGATTACGCGGTGCTGCGTGCCATTAATAACATTACAATTGTAGCTCCTGCAGATAACTTTGAAACTGCCGAAGCTGTTAAATTCGCGGTTAAGCATAACAAGCCGCTGTACCTGCGTTTCGGTAAAAAACCAATGCCTTTGCTGACAGAAGATACTTCTGTAGGCTTTGAATTTGGCAAAGGCAGAGTAATTAAAAAGGGTAGTGATGTTGCCATTATTGCCAACGGCGAAACCGTTTACCCGGCAGTACAGGCCGCAGAAAAGCTGGCAGAGCAAGGCATTAACGCTACGGTGGTAAGCATGCACACCATTAAACCGCTGGATGCCGAACTGGTATTGCAATTAGCCAAAGAAACAGGTGCCATACTGACCGTTGAGGAACACATGGTAAACGGCGGACTCGGCGAAGCCTGCGCATCGTTGCTGTTGCAGAATAGATACAACAAACCATTTAAAATAATGGGCATACCCGATGAGTATACGGTTACCGGCTCGCAAGTTGAAATAATGAATCACTACGGCTTATCCGCGGATGGGATCGCGCAGGCCGTACTAAAATTACTGAAAGGCTGATGAACTAACAGCACCTAAAACCAATGATAAACCTGATGAAGAAGTACCTCCAAATATTACTGTTGCTGGTGTTTGTTTTAGCCTCGTGCCATAGTACGGATACGGCAAAGCAAAAGAAAATGGCCATCATAGTATCCACGTTAAATAACCCCTGGTTTGTGTTTTTGGCACAAACCGCTGCCGCTCAGGCCAAATCGCTGGGTTATGAATCCAAGATCTTCGACTCGCAAAACAATACCGCTTTAGAGACCGACCATTTTGAAAATGCCATCGCATCCGGCTACAGCGCCATTTTGTTTAATCCTACCGATGCCAATGGCTCGGTGGTAAACGTGGTAAAGGCTAAGAAAGCCGGGGTACCTGTTTTTTGTATGGATAGGGAAGTAAACTCGCCCGAGGCTACTTCGCAGATACTTTCGGATAGTTATTCGGGCTGCGTATCGCTCGCTAAATACTTTGTGCAAACCATGCACAAAAAGGGCAATTACGTGGAGTTGTTGGGTATAGTTTCGGATAATAACACTTGGGCGCGTTCAAAAGGCTTTCATAGCTTGGTGGATTACTACCCCGGCCTCAAAATGGTGGCTCAGCAAAGCGCCGATTTCGATAGGAACAAAGGCCTCGAAGTGATGGAATCCATCCTGCAGGCCCATCCCGATATCGATGCCGTTTTTGCGGGTAACGATGCCATGGCCATGGGTGCTTTCCAAGCGCTTGTAGCTGCAGGCAAAGCCAACCACGTTAAAGTTTTTGGTTTTGATGGTGCCGAGGATGCGATACAAGCCATTAAGGATAAAAAAATATCGGCCACAGCCATGCAGTTTCCTAAAGTGATGGCCCAAACCGCGGCCATTTACGCCGACGCTTATTTTAAAGGTAAACGCGATTTTCCTAAAAAGATACCTGTAGCCGTTGAACTGGTTACCTACGATAATATTAACGATTATATAGCCTACGGTAAAAAATAACGCCATGTTAAAACAAGGAATAAAATATTGCATAGCTATAGTTTTGGTATTGTTCGTGCTTTCACAGTCGGTATACTTTAAAAAGCTTAGCGATGTAAAAGCAGCGGCAAACAAGGTATTCAACGCCCCGGCCTATGCCCGCAACTATTTAAAAACACAGCTATTGCCTGCCTCAAAAACCTCTCCCGATGCAGACCAGCTTATACCCATGCTAAGCAGTAATCCCGGTAAGGCGTTTAAAACCTACGCACGTGGTTTGGCCATAGGCAACATTCGCTATTTTATGGTGCAGGGCAAGGGCCAGGTAACCAATGTGGATGAGAACGATGTGTATGTGCTAACCGCCAATAAACAAACGATTAAAATCGCCATCGAATACGTATTTGGCAATGCTTTGCGCGATGCGCCGGGTATTATCGATATTAACGATTTTGCCAATACCATGGACCTGAATAACATTGCCGCCGCTGTTGATAAAATAGTACGCGATGAGGTGTTACCACCGTTTCGCAGCCAGGTAAAAAAAGGTGATAACATTAGTTTTGCAGGTGCATTTGAATTAAATCAGGAGCACATTAACCTCGCCAGCATTGAGGTGATACCTGTTCTGTTAAAAATTGACAAGTAAGATGTTAGCGGCACAACATATTGGCAAAAAGTTTTCGGGCGTAACCGCGCTTGATGACATTAACCTGGAGTTACCGGCCGGGAAGGTGACCGCTATTATTGGCGAGAACGGCGCGGGTAAATCAACCCTGATGAAGATACTTTCGGGTGTGTATGATGAGTATGAGGGTGATGTGCTTTACAAAGGAGAAAAGGTACGCTTCAAAAATCCGCGCGAAGCACAAAACGCGGGAATCGCCATCATTCACCAGGAGTTGAATTTAGTGCCATATCTCAATATTGCCGAAAACCTGTTTTTAGGTCGCGAATTAAAAAATGCTTTAGGCTTTTTGGATAAAAAAGCCATGCGCTTGAAAACTGAAGCACTGCTCAAAAAATTAAAACTAACTGTACCCGCCGATACTATTATTGCCGACTTGAAAGTTGGCCAGCAACAGGTAGTAGAAATTGCCAAAGCATTATTATATGATGCCGAAGTGATCATTATGGATGAGCCCACATCCGCTATCAGCGAAAGCGAGGTGGAGGTATTGTACGGCATAATTGGAGACCTGCGTAAAGAAAATAAGGCCATAGTTTACATATCGCATAAGCTGAACGAACTCTTTAAAATAGCCGACCTGTACGTTGTCCTCCGCGATGGTAAAACCATCGAAAGCGGCGCGATGAAAGGGATGACCCACGATGCCCTCATCCATAAAATGGTGGGCCGCGATATCGATATCATTCGCAGCAGCGATACTAAAAAAGAGAAAAAGGTTTTACTGAAAGTTGACGGTTTGTGTTTGGCTAAAGCCGGAAGCAAGGGTAAGAACATCCTCCAAAATATCTGTTTCGAACTGCACCGTGGCGAGATACTCGGCATTTTTGGATTGATGGGAGCAGGCAGAACAGAATTGATGGAAACCTTACTCGGTTTACATCCCGGTTTAACCAAAGCGACAATTGTATTGGACGATACTTCGGTAAAATTCTCATCGGCTACCCAAGCCATTAAAGCCGGTATGGCGCTCGTGCCCGAAGATCGTAAAAAAGACGGCCTTGTATTAGGGTTGGATATCAAAACCAATATCAGCTTAAGCTCCATCGATCAATACAAGGGCAGCGGCCTGATAGATCACAAAGCCGAATTGGAAAAGGCAGGTAAATACATAAAGGCGCTAAAAATTAAAACCACATCTGAAAAGCAAACCGTTAAAAATTTGAGCGGGGGCAACCAGCAAAAGGTGGTGCTTGCCAAATGCCTGGCCACAAAACCAAAAGTTTTAATGCTGGATGAGCCAACACGAGGCATTGATATTAATGCCAAAAATGAGATATACAAACTCATTAGCGAGTTAGCGGCATCGGGTTTGGGTATCATCATGGTATCATCGGAGTTGCCCGAAATTTTGGCTATATCTGACAGGATACTCGTAATGGCCGATGGTACAATCACCGCCGGATTTGAAGTAGCCGATGCTACAGAAGATAACATTTTGAAAGCGGCTATTCCGCAAAGCATATAAAAAACATGGATACGATATTATCAAAATACCGCTCACATTTGGTTAAATTTCAACCGCTTATCGCGTTGGTGCTGCTTTGCATTGGCATCAGCTTAATGTCTGACAAGTTTATGACCGTGGATAATGGCTGGAATGTAATGCGCCAGATATCCGTTAATATTTGCATATCCGTAGGGATGACGCTGGTGGTTTTAACCTCGGGTATCGACCTGTCTGTTGGCTCCGTTTTAGCGTTATGCGGGGCCATTACAGCAGGTTTGTTAAAGTTTGGTATCGAGGTGCCATCCAATAATCTTTTCGTTGGCTTTACATTGTTAGGGGCTATCCTTGCGGGATTAATAGCCGGTTCGCTGCTTGGTTTGTTTAACGGGTGGACGGTCACTAAATTTAAAGTTCCTCCTTTTGTGGCCACGCTTGCTATGCTCACCATTGCACGTGGTTTAACCATGTTATATACCAAAGGTTTCCCCATATCTAACCTCGGCGATAGCTTTGCTTACATAGGTACAGGCTGGTTTTTAGGTATCCCGGTACCGGTTTGGGTATCGGCTGTTGTTATTGTTATCGCGGTTATCATCACACAAAAAACAGCATTAGGCAGGTATATTTATGCTATTGGTGGTAACGAATCGGCCTCAAAGCTTTCGGGTATTAATATCAGTAAAATTAAAATGATCGTATATTCCATTGCAGGCGTATTATCTGCAGTAGGCGGTATTATGGTTACGTCGCGGCTTGATTCGGCCCAGCCCAACGCGGGCATGAGCTATGAACTGGATGCCATAGCCGCAGTAGTTATTGGCGGTACATCGCTTTCGGGTGGGCGCGGTACCATTATGGGTACGGTGCTTGGCGCTATCATTATCGGCGTGCTGAATAACGGTTTGGTGTTGCTTAACGTATCCCCATTCTGGCAGCAGGTGGTAAAAGGCGGTGTTATACTGCTGGCGGTTATTATTGATAGGGCTAATGCAAAGAACGACTAAACCATGCAGTACATATTAGCCATAGATCAGGGTACCAGCAGTACCAAAACCATAGTTTTTGATAACGGGGCAAACATTATAGCCAAAGCTACCGAGCCGCTCAATACCTTTTATATGGATGGCGGCTTTGTAGAGCAGGAGCCAGAAGAAATACTAACCAATGTACTTACATCGGTAAAAAACTGTATCGCTGAATTTGAACAGGGTGGTAGAAATATAACTGATATTAAAACCTGCGGCATATCCAACCAGCGGGAAACTTTTGTGGTGTGGGATGAGGCCGGAAAGCCTTTATACAACGCGGTGGTTTGGCAATGTAAGCGTTCTATCGAGGTTTGCGAAAGATTGACCGAAAGAGGGTTAGGGCAGGAGATTAATACCAAAACAGGGCTTATCATCGACCCGTATTTTTCGGGAACGAAACTGATATGGCTTTATGAGAATGATGTGCGTGTTAAAGCCGCTGTGGATGCAGGTAAGGCGTATTTCGGTACGGTAGATACCTGGCTGCTTTATAAACTTACTAACGGTAAACAATATTTAACTGATTATACCAATGCATCGCGCACTTTGTTTTTTAACCTGCATACACTGGAGTGGGATAAAGAATTGCTGCAAAAGTTTGGGCTGGCAAACATTAACCTGCCACTGTTAAGGCCGTCATCCGGTGATTTTGGAGTATCTGATTTTGGTGGGTTGTTCCCTGCACCAGTTACCATTAATGCCATGATAGGCGATTCGCATGCCGCGGCATTTGGTGAGGGCTGTTTTGACCAGGGTACCGCAAAAGCAACCTTGGGTACAGGCTGTTCTATCCTGATGAATATAGGCGATACCGCAAAGGCATCGGGTAACGGCATGATAACCACTGTTTGCTGGAGTACCGAAAATCGTGTAGACTATGCTTTGGAGGGTGTTATCGTATCGTGCGGTGCAACCATAGAATGGTTGAAAAATGAGCTGGGCATCATCAGCGAAAGCAAGCAAACCGAAGCCATGGCAAATGCCGTTGCCGATAATAACGGGGTTTACTTAGTACCTGCCTTTAGCGGCTTAGGCGCGCCATATTGGGTCATGAGCCGCAAGGCTGAAATAAAAGGATTAACCTTCAACGCGAATAAAAACCATGTGGTTAGGGCCGCGCTCGAATCGATACCATACCAGGTGGCCGATGTAATTAACGCCATGCAGGAAGATACCGGTGTAAGGCTTAATCAACTCATGGTGAATGGTGGGATTACCTCCAACAAATTTGTACTGCAGTTTATGGCCGATCTGCTCGACAGGCAACTGGTTAACCGGGGCATAGCCGATGTATCCGCTTTAGGCGCGGGTTACCTTGCGGGATTAAAGTATGGTATATTTAAAGATCTCGCGCACTTAAAAAGCCTTACAGGTAATCCTGTTATCTTTTCGCCCGCAGCCCAAAGGAATGATGTTTTAACATGGTACAAAGGGTGGAAGGATGCTATAACAAAGTAGTAACCCACAATTCGTTTGCTGATGATAACAAAATCAGTACATTTGTTTAATTGTTGCACGGGGTGCTTTTAATATAAATTAAAGGCTGAGATGAATACCCGCGAACCTGACACGGATAATACCGGCGTAGGGATGCACTGGCGCTAAATTATTTCGGCTGCGGCTGTTTAAATATTGAGCCTTGTTTTCTTACCCGATACCGGTAGGAGAACAAGGCTTTTTAAATTTATACAAATGGAGTTAGAAAAAAAGAGTTTCAGTTTGATGACCAATACCCTGACCAACTGGCAGGGCCGCGAAGAGTGGTTTTTTAACCGCGAACACACTGATACGTATGAGCAATGGTACGAAGGCCGTTATAAGCGCGCCGAAGTATGGCAAAAAAAAGTAATGGGCCAATTACTGGGTAAAGATCCACGCATCAAAGAATTACTGGAGTTTGGCTGCGGTACTACCCGTTTTACCCGTTGGTGGCATGAGATTGGTATTGAGGCCACAGGAGGTGATCTGTCGCCATTTATGTTGGGGCAGGCCGTGCACCTGTTTAAAGGAGATCTGGTAAATGCAGACTCGCATTATATGCCCTTTAAAGATGGCGCTTTTGATGCGGTGGCCTTTATCACAACTTTTGAATATTACCGCGACCCGGTACAGGTTATACGCGAGGCGGCCCGTGTAGGTAAGCACGGCATCGCTTTTGGCATGATGAACCGTAATTCGCCCAAGGTGTTGCGCAGGCGCGTGCAACAAATGTTTGGTAAAAATCCATTTTATGTAACGGCTACCTTTTATACCCCGCAACTTTTAATAGCTAAAATTGACGAAGCTTTAAAAGGCAGGCAATATAGCATTGAGTGGACTTGCACAGGTTTGCCTGAATGGTTCCCGGTACAACAATGGAGCGTGCCTGTAGGAGATTTTTTTGGTTTATATGTAAAACTGCTCGACTAAGTTATAATACGATGAGTTCGGGTAAGTTTAGTCACGATGATTTTGAGGATGTTATTTTGCAACGCTGCGGAAGGCAAAGGAGCGAGGTACATTGCGGCCCGGAATTTGGGGTAGATGTATCGGTAGTGAATCTGCCCGGTGGCTTGGCTATGGCTTTAACCAGCGATCCATTGTCGCTTATCCCATCCTTAGGCTTGCAGGAATCAGCCTGGTTATCGGTGCACTTAATGGCTAATGATATGGCTACAACGGGGTTTGCACCCATGTACGCGCAAATGGTGCTTAACTTGCCAACATCGTTAGCACAAGCAGATTTTAATACCTATTGGGGTTTTGTGCATCAATATTGTGATAAAATAGGTGTAGCTATTACAGGTGGGCATACCGGCAGTATTGAGGGGCAAAATTCAACTATTGCAGGAGGGGGAACCATGATATTGACCGCTCCCGCAAAAGATATCCTGCTGAGTAAAAATGCTAACGAAGGTGATGTAATTATAGTTACCAAGGAATGTGCGGTGTCATCATCTGCTATATTGGCAATGAGTTTCCCGGAAACTGTGAGTAATAAATTGGGTAAAGAAGTGTATGAGAAAGGATGTGAACTGTTTTATCAAACATCATCATTATACGATGCCTTGATTGCTGCCGGGGCCAAAGAAAAACATTATCAAATAACCGCTATGCACGATGTTACTGAAGGCGGTGTACTTGGCGCTGTTTATGAAATGGCAATTGCCTCGGGTAATGGGCTGCGTATTGATAATGAAGCTATCCCCGTTACTGAAACCGGCCGTCAAATATGTGATTTGTTTGGTATTGACCCACGTTATTGCATAGGTGCGGGCAGTATGGTTATAGCCGCTAAAAAACAACATGCAGGTGCTGTAGTGAAAAGGCTTAAGGATAACCATATTAATGCTACCATCATTGGCGAGTTTACCGGTAAACAACAAGGTTACAAACTGGTAGAGAATGGCAAGGAAGCAGATTTACCATATTACCCGGAAGATGCTTATTGGAGTGCTTTTTTTGAAGCTTATAAAAAAGGATGGAAATGATAAATGATAAAAAAGCGATAACAGGAGGTGTTTATCTGGTTTTAGACCCAGGTATGGATCGGCCTATTTTGCTGGATAAGCTAAAAGCCGCATTGCAGGGAGGTTTGCAGGTAATACAGATATGGAACAATTGGCCCGAACAAGCAGATAAATTATCCTTAATATCCGACATAAGTAGGCTTTGTAAGCAATTTAAAATACCATTATTAATTAATGAGGACTGGACATTACTCAAACATAAACTCGATTTAAACGGTGTTCATTTTGATAATATCCCTGCGAATATTGAACAGATTAAGGCTGAGGTAGGGCGGCCGTTTATTATGGGCATTACCTGTTCGGATAGTTTAGCTAAAGTTGAATGGGCGCATCATAACCGGTTGGATTATATTTCTTTTTGCTCCATGTTTCCATCGCCATCTGCCGGTAGTTGCGATATTGTGATGCCCGAAACCGTGCGCCAGGCACGTAAATTAACCGATATTCCCATTTTTATTTCGGGAGGCATTACTCCGGAAAATACCAAACAGCTTAAAAGTGAAATCCCGTTTAACGGTGTAGCAGTGATTTCGGGTGTGCTGAGTGCCGAGTATCCCGATGAAAAAGTAAAATTATACCATGATGCCTTAGGGCAATAAATTATACATAGATGAGATTAAAAACTATTGAAAAGCTGTGCTGTCCGTTTGATAAAAGTGACCTTGAATTACAGGTTTTAGTAAAAGATACAGAGCAAAATGTAATTGAAGGTATCTTAAGCTGCACTACCTGCAAGCGTAAATACCCTATTGTATACGGTGTTCCCATTATGGCACCTGATGATTATCGCCAGATACCTTTAGAGCAGCCTATTATGGAGCAATGGAAACTGGAGCATGGCATTAGCGATACATTATTATTGCCAAAGGAATAGCTTAATGTAACAGGGATAGTATTTCCTTTATAGAAAAGCGTGCCCCGCACACAAATTCATCGGCAGCGCCGTAATAAATGGTGAGTTCATCGCCGTTTATGATATGACCATTTGTGAAAACCACAAAGCCGAAAAAGCCACTCAGTTCGTAATTCTCCGTCGGTACCATAATTGGGTCAATTGTGCGGGCAATAACTTTTGATGGATCATTTAGGTCCATCAAAAAAGCGCCGAGGCAATACTGGTGTTCTTTATTAGCCCCATGGTATATTTCCAGCCAGCCCTGTTCTGTTTTAATGGGAGCGGCACCGGCTCCAACACGCGCGCTATCCCAATGTCCGGGCCTGCTTTTTATAATGCATTGATGGTTACCCCATAGTTTTCCGTCTTCAGATTCGGCAAGCCAGATATAATTTCCACCTATTTCTTTGCTACTGGGACGGTGCAGGGCGTAATATTTACCGTTTATTTTTTCTTCAAAAATTGCACAGTCTTTATTGTGTGGTGGGAATATCATTCCGGCGTTTTCAAAAATCTTCCAGTCTTTTGTAGTACGAAGGCCAACACCAACGCCACTATCAGATACTGCTGTATAAGTGAGGTAATATGTTTCGCCAATCTGGCTTACCCGGCAATCTTCTATACCAAAACGCTCGAGGTAACCAATGCCGAAAAGCGATGCGTTGCTTTCAGGTTCTTTAAAATAGATACCATCATCAGAACACAATAATCTCAAATGAGAGATGGTAGTGAGGTAATCTAAACCCTTATAATTGAGGATCCGTGAATCTGTCGCGATCAACTCCGGATGATTTAGCGGCACTTCTATAATTTCAGTATTACCAGTAGCGTTTAGTGCTGGAAAGTTAATGAAACCTTCCTTTTGAGCAATGGTTTCTGCTACCCTTACCAATAACCAGGTCTTCCCTTCAAATTTAAATACGCCCGGATTCAATAAGCATACCACCTGGAACTCTTCGCGACTGGGGGTTATATCTTTAGGTAACAATAAAGGGTTTTGCGGGAAACGGCGGGCAATATCTTTCATATCTGTTCAACAGTATTCAGAAGGAAGGGTTTTGAGAGAATACATTTTAGTATCTGATGTAAACCTTAAAAAAATGCTATGCGAACAGAACAAATGCAGATTTAAATTGTAATTATATGTACTACTAATGCGTGGCAAGTATACTTACAAAAATTTTTCGAGTCATGAAGAAAAAGGATCAAAAACAATACAAGTTTATCAACAACGAAACTGATAATATCATTTTTTTCCTTACCATCCCTGAGGATGAACCAGATCCTGAAAAAATACTTGAAGAAACACGCCAGAAGCTTGCCGTTGAAAATGGAATCTATATCGGCAATGTTCATTATATCACAGTGAGTGATCACGAGTTTGATGAATAATAATTGCCTGATTTGATCTTTCAATAGCTATCTCTTACCTAATAATTTAACTAATTTATGCGTATTACAGTAGAAAGACAGCCGATAAGGGTTTCGCCAGATGCCAAACGTGTAATTGCCCGGTTCTTTTTTAGTGGTGAACAAAGGGCCAAAGAAGTTATAGGCCGAGTAATGAGTTTGGACGAAGATCAGGTGTTTGCCCTGGTATCTCCCTTGCTACAGGAATTTTCCAAGCGCCATCGCAATATAACAAGGATATTATATAAACACTGTAATCGTGTTCAGCAGATAGCTGAAAGTATGGGCATTGATTTTGAGGAAGTTAAACCATTCAGAAAACTTTTGATCGGTGCTTACTTTACTCACGAGTATTCAATCGAATCAGCAGCCTTCTTTAATCCATCCATAGTAGAAGATCCCGATCAGACAGAATTGGATGCGGGGCAAAAAAGGGTAATCATCAGCTTTCGAGCGGTGGGCGAGGGGCACATTTCGTCAATAGTTTTTCGCCGCGCGGTTATTGATCAGGGTAATCGTATACAGGTTTTACCCGTAGGCAATTATGTTGATGAGGCTTCTGTTGTACGAAGTACTACTTATGAAAAGAGACTTTTTTTTGAAAAGATAGTTACCGCGCGCATTGATAATGACGTGGTAAAAGAGCTTGAAGAAAAAATGACCGATAAGTTTGATTATACTACATTGAGAAGTATTATACTTGAAATGCAGCGCAAGCAAACAGATGATTTTAAAAGAACAGAATATGAGAAAATACTGTGGCTTTCAGAATCGTATAACGAACTGACTTTCTCTTTAGATACCGATATTTCAGACAGGGTAATATTCCCGGTATCAGAACTTGAACGGAAAGGTATTGAGGATGCCCGTTTTGTTAAGTTTGTTGATAACGACGGTACGGTTATTTACTACGCAACTTACACCGCATTCGATGGTGCGCTCATTATCCCTAAATTGCTCCAAACATCGGATTTTTGTACTTTTAAGATAAGGCCACTCCATGGTTCGGGTGCATTAAACAAAAACCTGGCTTTGTTCCCGCGCCGTATTAATGGTAATTATGTGATGCTTTCGCGGATAGATGGTTGTAATAATTACATCATGTATTCAAGGAACATTAATTTATGGGAAAACCCGATGAAACTACAGGAACCATTACATCCATGGGAGTTTACACAGATAGGTAACTGCGGTTCGCCTATTGAAACGGAACATGGCTGGTTGGTAATTACCCATGGGGTAGGGCCAATGCGTAGATATTGCCTTGGCGCAACTTTGCTTAAAATTGACGACCCGTCGGTTGAGATAGGCAGATTAAAAGAACCCTTACTTGCGCCTAACCAGGATGAACGTGAAGGGTATGTGCCCAACGTGGTATACTCATGCGGTGGAATAATTAATAAGGGTAAACTAATATTACCTTACGGCCTTTCTGACTACTCATCCTCTTTTGCCGTTATCGATCTTAAAGAGTTACTCGATAAAGTGATCACAGACTCCCAATAAAATTCTAATGCTTGTAAAATAAAAAGGGTTACCCAAAACGGGTAACCCTTTTTATTTTGTACCCGGCATGCTATTAAGCCGCAGATATATTTATTTGAGGTACAATTGAATTTGTGGTTGCTTCATCTTTAGCTTTAGATGCTTTTACCACAGCCAGGTGCGATATCAGGTAGGCTAAAGTACTCTCTGCTCCCTGGTTACGGTTAATGCCCATCAATTGCAGGCCATCGCTGCATCCCTTGGTTTCTTCATCATAAAGCGCCGACCAAAGAGAATTTTCGCCCAGAAACCACAAATATACCGAGAACGCGCGTTTTAAATATTTGGCATCGTTGGTAATTTCGTGAGCTTTAGCATAAAGTAATGCCATCCCCATAGTTTCTATTGCTTGTTGGTCGTATAGTGGCGTTTCTCCGTTTTTGTAAAACCAGCCATCATTACCAATCGGGTTAAGGTATTTTTTAGTTAAGGTATGCCCCTCTAAAAATCTGATCGACTCGAAAGCTATGTTCATTACATTTTTATCACCCGTAATTTCGGCAGAGTGCAATAGTGATAACGGAAGTATAGCATTATCATACGTCAGATTATCCTCGTACCAATTCCAGTTCTCATCATTAGCCGCATTGTAGGCTATTACCATTTTATTGGTTAAGCTATGTAATGCATTTTGCATACCGTGATCTGTAGGGTATACTTTGAGGTAGTAACTTATACCTATTAATGTATTGCTCATTCCTCTTATATACTTCAGCTTATCAAAGTGCGGCGCTGCTTTGCGGAACATTTCTACCCCAAGCTCAGCATAAGAGTTATTTGGCGAATTAGCTATAAGGCAACCTAATGACCATATGGTACGGCCAAATGCATCTTCAGATCCAATTTCATCCAGGTATTGCCTGCTGTAACTTAAAAAGTTACGGAAACTGCCATCATCATTTTGCATGTAATGGATAAAGCTTAAGTAGGTAGGCAGTAGCTTTGTCGCATCCTCTTTCAATTCTTCCTGTGCCATTAACGCCATAATAAGCGCCCTTGCATTATCATCAATACAATAGCCTTCTTTCCAGTTTGGTATACCGTATTTAGCGTGCTGTATAATGCCGGTACTATCGGTAAGGCATTTAACATAATCCAAACTTAATTCAGGCATCATTTCAACACCCATTATCTGGCGGAGCAGTTTTTCGCTCATATCCGGTTTGGTAATGGCATCGTCAAGAATATCAATGTAATGGCCGCCAATAACTGGCCATCTCAGTTTCAGGCCATATTGGTAAGCCCTCTCTTTAATCTCCAGTCTTTTTTCATCATTGCCAAGCAGATCGTTAACTGTTTCTGCCAGCCCGGTCTCATCTTTAAAATCAAATAAGCAGCCACGGCCTTGGGCCAATAACTCGGTAGCATGCCAGTATGGCGTTGATACCACGGCCGAACCCGCGCCAACCGCATACGATAATGTTCCGCTGGTTATTTGCGCCTCATTTAAATAAGGTGTTACATATACATCGGCAGCGCTGATATAATCGATCAGTTCTTCTTCGGTAACGTACCGATTTACAAATGCCAGGTTATTTTTAACCCCCAATTGTTCAGCGAGTTCTACCAGGTGCTCACGGTATTCTTCGCCCGAGTTTTTTATAATGCCCGGGTGTGTGTTTCCCAGTATCATATATAAAACATCCGGGTTTTGCTCCGCTATTTGAGGTAAGGCTTTAACTACCGTTTCTAAACCTTTGTTACGGCTTATCAGGCCAAAGGTTAACAGTATTTTACGATTTGTAAATAAAGGGTTAGCTTTTACCGGATTTACCACAGGTGATTCAATATCCGGTACGCCGTGCTCAATATAACAGATCTTATCGCGGGCAATATCATATATCTCGGTTAAAAATTTTATGGCTATTTTACCCATTACCACCACCTTATGCGACTTTTTCGCAATATTCTGGATAATGGTTTTTTGCTGGTATGATGGGTTTTTTAACACCGTATGTAATACGGTTATTAAAGGTTTTTCTATCTGGTAAATAAGCGGTAATACGTATATGCCGCTATCGCCGCCATAAATGCCAAACTCATGCTGTAATATACAGGCGTCAGTATCCGATGCGTTAATATGATCGGCAGCTTTGGTATAATCACCCAAAGTTTGTTTTCTTATGATGAATTCAACTTCGGGCGGGTATGCATATTCATCTAACTCTCCCTCGTTTAAAGCAATAACGGTAGTTTTATTCTCATTGTTATCACCCGAAAAGTTGGATGCTACTGCAGCCATCAGGTTTTTATTAAAAGTAGCGAGCCCACACTCACGTGGTGGGTATGTTGATACATACGTTAAATTCATGTGTAGTAATTAGTTTGTTAAAATATTAGCTTAACTAACAGGGGTAACCTAATTAATTGCCCAATTAATTGTAATGGTTATAACTACAACAAGCAATTGTGGTGAATTGTTTACCGAAATAAATTATTTTATTAACTAACAGGAAAGTTGGTGATAGTTGATATTAAACAGGTATATAATTAAATATACCGTAAAAACACCTTGTAAATTCAGGTATTATTACCCGGTTTTATAGGTTATGCTTAAAATATCTTTGATATGTAAATGTAAGTATTAACCTTAAAACCAAACAGATATGTCACAGATTGTATTACATGGCGATTTTACCGGAGGTACCGGTGCTGTTGCCTGGGATGTTGCCGGAATAAATAATGGTTACCACGCTCATCATGTTGAAAACGGAAGTTTTAATAGCCCTATAACGCTTCCGCCGGGTTTGTATAATGTTGTGTTGCAAGGTAGTTGCGCGGGCTCCCTCAGGTTTAATATACAAGGGAATATCAACTTTTGCTCGCCACCGGTGCCTGATGATATTGACGGGAGCGGCAGTGTTTTTAACAGGGGGTATACAATACATGTAATTTGAATTTATGAAAAAGATACTTTCAATTATGGTATTAACAGCCATATGCAAAATAGCATGCGCACAGGTTGTAAAAGATAGCGTGCGGATAAGCGATATGAATAATGCCAAAACAGCAAGCAGGAGCGAAGTATTATCGAATTTGTTTGTTGCACTAACAAGTTCTTCGAGTCAATCCGACGGCGAGATAAGCTTTAAGGCTACTCCGTTCGGTATCGCTTCGATATTTGATAAGAGCTGGAAAAGTGACAAGAACTATATTAAATATAAAACATTGCGCAACATTGAATTAAATACTGCTTTAACTCCTGTCGAAAACTCGCTTACCCAGTTTAAACAGGGAAGCCTGGGGCTAACCATTGGACTGATTAATAAAAGTGATAAAACACTCGCAAATTATTTTGCTATAGGTGATGTGTTTGCCGATTTTGCAGCTAAACGAAATATTGCAACCAGCAAAGCAATAGCGCAATTTGTACCGGGTAGTGATAAGCAAATTGAAAAGCTGATAAAAATAAATGCCTCGATAGCTAAATTTTTTGAGAGTAAGGATGCGAACGACCTTGATGCTGATTTTTCAAAAGAACTGCAAATACTGATAGGTGGCGGAAGCGTGAAAAATTACGCTTTAACAGCCGATGAGCGGGTTAAAAAGCTGATGAGAGAGGTAAGCAACGGATCGTTGGTGACATTTACGCCGAACATTAAATATAACCTGCAAAAAGGCATGGCCGAAGCAATTACTTATAAAGCTGATTGGCAATTTGGAATAGTGAACAGTATTGAAAAAAAACCATGTATGGTTGAATTTTCAGGAACACTCAAAACCGAACGCGATACGCTTAACACTACAGCTAACTTAAGCCACGTAAGCGCTACAGGAACCGGGGGGATGAATTTTGTTTTGAGACAGGATGAGAAACAAAAATCGACACTTGAACTAAAGCCATATTTTGAATATACAAGGGTGTTTCAGTCAAAATATGAAAAGGAAGATGTTGACGGTTATAAAGCAAACCTTACGCTGCGGCTTAGGTTAACTGATGATACCTGGCTGCCGCTAACTGTAAAGGTAGACTTGGTTAAACCCAAATTACTTGGCTTTTTAACAATATTCTGGATTGTTAAATAGTATTTACATTACCATCCGTACCTTAATACTCCCTGTAGATAAGGTGCGGATGATGAGTTTTTCGCTCGTTGGATAAATGGTTTGTATATCAAGTTCTTTAATGGATACTTCTGAGCGAATGTTGTTACCCATATCGCGCGTAAGCTGGCTTTGTAGTTTGCCTTTGTTTTCGGTTAGGAATTTGGTGAAATTATAGGTCGCTTTTTTCCGGATGGCATCAGTTATTTTACCGCTGAACATCCATTTGGCAGCTTTTAATATCCAGGCCTTACTTTGCAGATCGAAGGTTAGATCGGGGAAAGATAGTTCATGCGTAACATTATTGTAAGTAGGTGTGCCCACAAGGTAAACGGTACCCGTGTTGGAGCCTTTAAAATCAACCTGCAGGGCAATTTGTTTGCCTATTCCGGTTACTTTAATATCATCAACAATAAAGGTTTTACCCGCAATATCTGTAGTTTGGCCAACCACCTGTTGCTTTATCATGTTGCTGAGGTGATCATAATTCTCAACCAGGTCCAAATAGATGTTAAAGCCGTTTGCCGGGATATAAGTGCTTAAATTAGGCAATGGTTTTACCGGCTGAGGGCTGCTTATGGTAGTAACTACCGGTTTTGCCGATAGGCCAACCGAAAAATTGAGTACTGATCCGCTTAGGTTAAAACTGCTTAGCCTTACTGCCTGCGGGTTAATGTTAAGAAAACCAATATCACCCATTTTAAATTCGGTGGTAAGGTTTTTCCATAATTGCTCAATGGTTGGCCTTATGTTGTAAGCCGCAATTTTGGTATCAACCTGTTTCCCCAGATCATTTAGTGGTGTGCTTATATAGCTTATCAGCCTGTCGGTAACATCAATATTGCCAAAAAGTACATTACAACGATTAATAGGTTTTGGTGCCGGATACAATATCGTTTTAGATTGTAAACGAAAATCGGGCAACACGTTTATGGTTGATTGATACGATATTTCCATCTTACGTGGTAGTTCATTGCCCATACCGCATTGTGCCGAAACAACAGGCACAAGGCATTGCGCACCTGAACCAAATAAAGTTCCGCATTTAGCGCAGTATGATGCGATGAAGCCATAGTTACCCATAAATTTCAGGTTCACAACGTTATTGCTGCCTGTAATATTAAACGGACTGCGGGTAAATGTATATTCATAACGCAGGCCCTGGCATGGCTGCTGGTTATCTGAAAATTTAACTGGTACCGAGTTCTCCGCCTGCACAAAATAGCTTTTTAACTCCGCCGAAACCGGTATCTCGATATTAGAGACAGGTTGCACTATTTTAGGAATATCAATACCCGTGTTAGCAGGGGCGTTAGGCTTTAGTACAGTACTAAAGGCAATAATAACATGATAATGAACTGCTTAATTTTTGATAAGATATTCGGCTGCATAACCGTAAAAATAATAAAGGTTTTAATTTTATATATTCGGATATGAAAAAATACCTGGCCTTGGTTATCTTGTTCTTTGCGGGCCTCATTGTTTCGGCAGTTAACTGCCATGATTACTTTACCTGGATATTAGAAGTAGTACCGGGAATAATTGGTTTTTTGATATTGTTGCTTACTTTCAAGCGCTTTACATTCACCTATTTAACCTATGTTTTTATTTTGGTGCATTGCTATATCTTATTTATTGGCGGGCATTACACTTATGCCAAAGTGCCATTATTTGATTGGATACGGGAGGTACTGCATCAATCGCGCAATAACTATGATAAGGTAGGGCACTTTTTTCAGGGTTTTGTGCCTGCTATGATAACGAGGGAGCTGTTTATCCGGTCGGATGTGTTTAATAAAAAAGGATGGATCCCGTTTTTAACGGTATGTGTGTGCTGTACCATCAGTATGTTTTACGAATTTATAGAATGGTTTGTATCGGTTACTTCAGGTAGCTCCGGCGATTCATTTCTGGGTACACAAGGCGATATCTGGGATACACAATCTGATATGTTATCAGCCACAATAGGAGCGGTATGTATGGTTTTATTGTTAGGGAAATTACAAGATAAGCAAATAGCCAAAATTAAGAAAGCTGCTTAATAAAAAAGGGTAACCGATTGGCTACCCTTTTATTTCGGGGACTCGTTATTTTAAACCGTCATGTATCTTATTGATAGCATCGAGGTGTGTTTTAACAGTTGGTGCTGTTTTGGCGGCAAAAGCTTTTAACTCAGTATCTTTACCATCTTTAGCTTCATCATTCAGCAGGTCGAGTGTTTTTTTGTGACCGTCAACCATCGCGTCAACGTAAGCTTTATCAAACTCTGTACCGTTAAGTTTGCTCAGGTCATCCATTTTTTTCTGATGGTCTTCATCAACCGTAGCAGGTAATGTGATATTTTTTGCTTTGGCAATAGCCATTAGTTCTTCATTTGCTTTACCATGGTCCGTCACCATCATATTGGCAAAATCTTTAACGGCAGCGTTTGAAGTTTTTGTAAGGGCCAGTTTACCTAAAGCTACTTCTGCCATTCCGCCATTGGCTGCTGCTGTAGCAAATTTAGCATCATCGTTTGTTACAGCAATGCCGCCTGTATTCATTGCATTAGTTGTGGTGTCTTTGGTTTTGTTTAAACTATCGGCAGTTTCTTTAGCGTCTTTGTTGCCGTTACACGCCTGGAAAGCAAAAGCGGCAGTGGCGATCATCATAACATACATAACTTTTTTCATAGGATTAATTTATTTTTGTTTGAGTTAATAACATCATCTTTTAAAATAAGTTTTTATAAAAATTAAGATGAATCCCATCAAAAAATAAAAACTGCTTTTTAAACGTATTAATGTGATTTTGGTAACATTTTCATGACAAA
This sequence comes from Mucilaginibacter rivuli, assembly GCF_019391655.1. Classification (GTDB taxonomy): domain Bacteria; phylum Bacteroidota; class Bacteroidia; order Sphingobacteriales; family Sphingobacteriaceae; genus Mucilaginibacter; species Mucilaginibacter rivuli. The sequence goes on from NZ_JAHXPQ010000002.1 coordinate 665,202, forward strand.
GCAGGACGGGGCAGGATGATAAGATGGTGTTACTTAAATAGTTTTACTTAGAACCATTTAGAGGAAGCCGAAAATCTTTAAGAGTAGGCAAAACCAATTATTGATCTATTTTAATGAAAACAAACAATTATTTGGGGAGGTTGCTCCTCAAAACTGCGGCTATTGCCCTGTTTTTTATTACAGCGAGCAGTTGTAATAAATCAGACACCCTGCAAGTGCAAAACCAACCCGATCTCTCAGGCAAAAATGTACAGAGCAGCTATGCGGCACCTTTGCATACTTACTACGTTGCGCCAACAGGCAGCGATTCAAATTCAGGTACCATGGCTTCGCCGTTTTTAACTGTGCAAAAAGGACAAAGCGTTGCCGTAGCAGGCGATCTTGTTTATCTGCGCGGAGGTACTTATACTATTCCGGCAACGCAAATAGCTTTTGATGATGGCTTGTATAGCTGCGTTACTTATCTTAATAAAAGTGGTACTGCCAGCGCACCTATAGAATACCGTGCTTACCCGGGCGAAGTACCTGTTTTTGATTATAAAAATGTTAAACCCGCCGGTAGGCGTGTTACCGCCTTTTTAGTAACAGGATCATGGATCCAAATAAAAGGCATCGAAATTATTGGTGTACAGGTTACTATTACTACACATACACAAAGCGAGTGTTTCCGTAACGAGGGTAGTAATAACGTTTATGAAGCCTGTAAAATGCACGATGGTATGGCCAATGGTTTTTACCTTACCCGTGGTGGTAATAACCTTATTTTAAATTGTGATGCCTACAACAACTGGGATAGCGTATCCGAAGATGGGCTTGGCGGTAATGTGGATGGCTTTGGCTGCCATCCTTACAAACAAGGGGTAGGCTATACAGGTAACGTGTTTAGGGGTTGCAGGGCTTGGTTTAACAGCGACGACGGTTATGATTGTATTAACGCTTTCGAAGCCATTACATTTGAGAATTGCTGGGCTTTTTATAATGGCTACTCACAATCTTTCCAAAGCCTGGGTAATGGTAACGGGTTTAAAATTGGTGGTTTTGGTACAAGTACCACACCGAGTGTACCGGCTACTATACCACGCCATACCATCAGGTTTTGTTTATCGGTACAAAATAAAGCCAGCGGGTTTTATGCCAATCATCACCTTGGCGGGAATGACTGGTATAATAACACAGCATACGATAACGCTGCCAATTATAATATGTTGAACAGGAAAGCGGATTATACTGCCGATGTACCGGGATACGGCCATACCCTGAAGAATAACCTGGGTTATTCAGGCAATTCGGAGGTGAGCAATATTAACCTGTCGCTTTGTACGCATAATAACAACTATTTTGATCTGAGCGGCTTAACCATATCTGATGCTGATTTTAGCAGTGTGGATAAGAGCATGCTTACGCAGGGACGTCATTCGGATTTTACACTCCCAACCAATACATTTTTACGTTTGGCTACCGGCAGCGACCTGATAGACAAAGGTGTAAACCTTGGCTTCACCTACACTGGCGCTAGTCCTGATCTGGGCTGCTTTGAAGTAGGTATCAATAAAAGCCCGATTGTATCAGGCCCCGTTGCGCCATAAGTTTTAGCAAGTAAGCCCTGTTTAAATGGTTCCGGGGTGTTATGTTTAAAAATAAGAGGCTACCTGTTCTGGTAGCCTCTTATTTTTTGTAGTTATCGGTAATACTCATACGGGTAATGTTGCCTTTGGCTATTGATCCTTTTATTTTATTAAGCCGGTTTGTGCCGGATATATTAAAATACTTTTTTGTTTAGATGCAATATTTAAAAATTTGGTAATTTTCTGATAGTTAAGGTGGTATTTTTTGAGATGATTATAAAAATACAATAATTGATATATTGTAAAGGTTTTTTACATATCTTTAAGTATTGTTTTATCTGCCTAAAACGTAAAAATATGCCTAACGAGTTGTCCTTATTGGGGATTTTTCATACGGTAATAAGCGTACTTGCTATATTGATAGCTTTTTATGCTTTGGCACAAAAAGGACGCATTAATCCTGCTTTTGATGCAGGCAGGTTATATTCCACATTTACCGTTGTTGCCTGCTTAACTTCATTACCTATCATGAAAACAGGGCATCCTGGTCCGCCGCATGTTTTGGCGCTTATTATACTGGCTTTATTGCCGCTGGCTATATATGCCCGGTCTATGCGGTTATTTCGAAGGAATGCCGATTATGTACAAACGGTACTCATGTCAACAACGTTATACTTATCGTTAATACCTGCAATTATCGAAACCCTGACAAGGCTTCCGCCGGATGCTCCTTTGGCTACAGGGCCAACATCATTTATTGTACAAATACTGCTCCTTATATTAACTATTCTGTATATAACCGGTGTAATTTACCAAGTGTTACAAATACGAGCGCGTAAACGTCTGTTTAAAAAACCCGATGGTATGGTTGATACCGGTTTATAAACCTTCTCATTTTTAAACCACAGGGTTTATTTAACCATAATACTAACCGGGCCCAATAATCCTGATGGATTTAAAACAGTTTTTAAACCCGCTGAGCCAAAGGCCGGCGGACCTGGACTAAGATATTTTTTATTTTCGGGTAATAATTTATCGCCGGCTATTCGGTTGCTCCATTCATTGGTTACTTTTACTATTACTGTATTATTACCTGCCTTTATCGTGTTTAGCTTTAAGCGGTAAGGGGGTTTCCATAAGGTATCAGGTTTGCTGCCATTTACTGTAACTACTGCAATATCGCCAACGCGGCCCAGGTCAAGGTACAAATTGTTGTTTTTAAGCCATTCAGGTTTAATAGCAATGGTTTTAGTATAGGTAGCTGTTCCTGAAAAGTACTTAACGGCGCTATCGGCGCTCATTGTCCATGAGGTTAATTGAGGTAATTGAAACGGTTTTTCGGGTGCACCCCAACCTGCCGGAAATTGTAATTGCCACGGGCCGGTAATGGATGCCAGTTTGTGTTCGGTACCATTTGGTTTAGCCCGTGATACAATAGTGGTATTTTTTTCGAACAGCACGTAAATAGCCTCGCGTGCGCCGAGGGATATCGGTACCGATGTGTTTGTTGCCGATATGTTATATGGAGCTGGTTCAGCATTGCCGCTATCAGCATAGTAAAACTCGGGCTCTTTGCCAATAACACGGAATTTTACATCTAAATTCTGCAGTGTATCAGTGCGGTTAACCAACAGGTATATTTCTTTATCAGCCTCGTGCCTGTGTATCCACGATACTTCTTCGAGCGGGCGGTTGGTAATTACATCGGGCATTATTCCATTGTTTTTTAATACTTTCTGTAAAGGTTGTCCCCAAATTATTTTGCCCTTTCCGTAAGTGCGTGTAGTTAAACTTTGCCCGTCAAGATCGCCCCACATATCATTGGCTATATCAGATAGCTCGGTATCCGATTCGGGATATGAGGTAAGCCCGGGTGCTTTAGTTGGTTTTGGTCCCACAACAGTGGCACCAGCCAGTACAAGGGCATTTATTTTCCGGAGCACGGGCAATGTCATTTGCCGGGTAGGCGGGAGCACCAGGATAGCGTAATTCATCCCGTCGGGCAATACCAGTTTACCACCGGCATCGGTATTCATGCGCGTAAGTAATGCATCGGCATTGATATAATCAAATGAATAACCTTCGGGTGTGGCCGGTTGTACACCTGCTCCCCAAAAGGGCATAGTTGATGGTGCACCTTCGTTAAGCAGGTAAACAATATCGGCACTATACAGGCCGCGCTGCATCATGTACGAGTTGCGGGCAAGGTAGGTCATAAATGGTCGCCCCAACTCGGCCCAGGTAATATTGCGGTTAATATGTGTGCCTACCATGGTATTGCCTGGCTTGGTATCCAGCGGCTGGTGTGCCGATGTATGAAAAACTAACCTGTTTACACCTTGTGTAAACCAGTAATCGGCAATGCGACGCAGGGTGTTAGGCGATTCATAACCACCGCCGGTATAAGCCTCAGCAGCAACCAAACCTTTCCCGTAAATATGCGATGCCGATGCTGCGCCACGCATATCTTCATAATACATGGATGATGGGTGAAGGTCTTTTACCCAAAACTCGCCCATTGGTATATCTACATATTTTTTGTTCAACAAGGCGTCTTCTATCGATTCAAGCGATACGCCACCTGCCTCGCTGTAAGTTTTCAGGCCCTGTTTGTTCAAATAATCAGTAACGGTACCATAATGGTTTTGAGCAATAAGATCGACCAGGGTGCGGCGAAAATCCCATAAAAAACGATCGCTGGTTTCGGCATTATCAACTACGTGGCCTGCCAGTACAGGTAAATAAGGTAATATGCTGTAGCCACGTAATTGCATAAAATCGGCAGGCATTTCATCTGTCCAGTTTTGAATGCCGGCCTCCCAGCTATCCATTACCATGTATTGTAAAACCTTTCCGTATAATGGGCCTAATGCCTTTTGTAAAGGGGCGGTATAAGCTTCCATGTATGCGGTAACATGCTTTTTACTCATTTTATCAACCTCGTAACCCAAGCCTGAGGGTACTGCAGGCCTGTTTTTTGAGCCAGTTAAGGCGTAGCCAAAGCGCATTATTGTCCAGTTTCCTGCAGGTGCATCCCAGTTTAGTGTTCCATCGGCAGTAAGTTTTGAGGTAAGATCAACAATGTCGGATTTTTTGATCACAGCGCCGGATAATGAAGCCGGTGTTTCTGTGCCATCATATTCAAACAAAAAATTGAAACCCGCTTTATCTTCCCAACGGTTAACACGTGCACCCGGTACCAGTTTTATTTCAGTGATCTGGTATGCAGTATCGGGCAGGGTGGTTACTTCCGAAATAACTTCTCCCGGCCTTACCGGTGCATTGGTTAGCTCAATCCGGAAATATTTAGCAGTTGTTTCCGGGAAAGAGTAAGTGCGGATATTACCACCACGATAACCCGAACGGCCCGGGATATTGGTAAGTGAATGATAAGTAATGCCATCGGTGCTGGCTTTAACGCTGCCGTAAGGGATGCCGCGCCTGCCGGCAACAGTAATGGCTTTAGCAGTAAAAGGTGTATTATATGTTAACTGCAACCATGCTTTTTTAGATTGTGCATCAGCAGGGATAGAAATACCCGTAGTTAAATTATCATCGAATAAAGTAGTGGCATTCACAGTGCCTTTTATAGTTGTAGCAGCAGGTTTATTATTGCTTTGTGCAAGATCATCGGCAGGTGTGCGGAAGGCAATAACAGCCTGGTCGTGATAAAAACCTTTACGGTTACCGTTAGGTAATAAGGGGCCTGCACCTTCGGCACTTGGCGGCTCGGGTAGTTGTTGGTGTATGGTTTTGGCTCCTTCAACCTGTGTTTCACTCCAAACCAGTTTTTTCATGGCTTGCTCGGGTTTTACCCATGGGCCGCCGGTTAAGCTCCAGCCTGCAGAAGTAAAAACAGTCATCTCCAGCTTTAGTCTCTCGGCCTCTGTAGCTGCAAATTTCACAGCATCCAGCCACTCCGGCGAGCCAAAAACCAATTTATTGGGTACAGTTTGCCCACCACCGCTGGCCACATCGGCCAGTTGCATACCCTGTATACCTACACGTTTCATCCATTCCAAATCTTTGGTGATCCCATCTTTTGTGATATTACCGTTTGTCCAGTGCCACCATGCGCGGGGCCATGCTGCTTCGGGTGGGTTTTTAAACTCGGCTTTTATATCGTTTTGCTGGGCAATAACAGGTATAGCCGATAGTAACAGCAGGGGCAATAGCAGGTGCAGTTTTGTCATGAAAATGGTATTTAGGTTTGGCTGTATAAAGATAGTATTTTGATACTTCCTGCAACTATGTACTATCTCTGTAAAGCCGTAAAACAAGGTATGTTACAACAATTTTACAACAGGGCGTGTTGTTAATATCATGCCAGCTAAAGCATAGTTGTTAATAAAATGCCATGATACTTAACAACTACTTGTTTAAGGCTTAACGGCTTCTTTGCATTGAGGCGATATTTTTGCAAAATCAAACTAAGTAAAAATGAAAGCTAAAATATTAACCTCAGCGATATTGATTTCGGGCTTTTTAACAGGAATGGCTGCATTTGCCGATATGTCGGGCAAATGGGAGGGTACGGTTATGATACCCGGCGGTAACGAAATTCCGTTAACATACGTTTTTAAAATAGATGGCGACAAACTTACCGGTAACATTGAAACCCCTGAAGGAGAGTTAGCTATAAAAGATGGTAAGGTTGACGGAAAGACCTTTACATTTGGTGTTGATGTAAGTGGCCATGCCATCAAAACATCAGGAAAGTATTATGCCGAAGCTGATTCTGTTGGTTTGGATATTGATTTTGCGGGCGACAAAACACACTCAAAATTATTAAGATCAAAACTTGATGCCGCGAACACAAAATAGTAAACCGTAATAATTAAGCAACAACTAAGGCTTTTTTATCGCAGGCGTTTTATCCTTATTATCCTCTGGTTATTATCGTTGTGATCATCGGTGTTTTGGGTGGTAGGAAATTGTTTTTTGGTTCGGCGGGTATAATTCTTTACCCAATATAAAGCTTGATATGCTGTTTAAAATGGCTGCTGTTTCAATCGGCCTTTAAGCCTTGTGTTGTCAATTTTTTATATACCCTGGTAATACTTATCTTTAACCATCCGCTACAGCGGGAAATAAAAGCCAAACATTAACTAACCAACAATAAGATGAAAAAGTACCTGTTCCTATTAGCCGCGTGTGTATTCGCTGGCACAAGCAGCCGCGCGCAGCTTACCCCACAACCCAGCTCAACTCAAACTATCACACAAGATTTTGGCCTGGGTAAAATAACGTTAACCTACTCGCGCCCAAATGTTAAGGGCCGCAAAATATTTGGCTATACCGAGCCTTATAACGCGGTGTGGCGCACGGGGGCAAACTCAGCTACTACCATCAGATTTACGGATGAAGTAATGCTGGAAGGACATCCCGTGGCGGCAGGTACTTATGGCTTGTTCAGCATACCAAGTGAGAAAGGCGATTGGACGATCATCCTGAGTAAAACCAGCAAACAATGGGGCGCATATACTTACAATGCTGCTGATGATTACCTGCGATTTACCATTAAACCGGTTAAATTGAAAGAGAATGTTGAAACCTTTACCATGCAGTTCGAAAATGTATTCCCTACTGCGGCTGATCTGCATTTAACCTGGGAGCATACCAGCCTGAGCATCCACATGACCGTGGATATTGATGCTAAAGTAATGGCTAAAATAGACTCGGCAATGCAAACGGCTAAAAAACCATATTATGCCGCAGTTATCTATTACTATAATAACAATAAAGACATGACCAAAGCCCTTGCATGGGCAGAGGAATTGCAAAAAGACAAGGGCTTTTCGCCCATGGTGCCCCGTTTGTGGAAAGCACGTGTGCAATTACGCTTAGGCGATAAAAAAGGTGCTGCCATTACCGCGCAGGAAGGTATTGATGCTGCTAAAAAAGATAAAAGTGATGAGTATATCCGTTTGAATACGGAAGTACTGACGGCTGCAAAGAAGTAGCTCTCATCAGCAAGGGTTTCTATCAGGAAGCCCTTGCTGATAAAGTAAAAGATAGGATACTTCCTTCTATAATTTATGGCGGTAAAACAAGCAATGGTGATACAATACTATCTAACTACAATAGATATTGCCTTGCTTACATCCTGCACAGAAATAGTTTCGCCGGGATGTAAAGCCCCGATGTAGTCTGCTATTGTATAAGCTAACCTGTCCAGGTGCCCTTGTTCTCTTGTAATCTTATGTTGGTTTACATAATCGCTTACATGTTTCCTTATTGTTGCAAAAGGTATTTTTCCGGTAGCTGACATAGGGTATTAGGTTAATATTCAAACAAATATAATATTTAATGCAGGTAGTTATGTGCCGTAAAATATTAAATATGTTAATCGGTTTTGCTATTTCTTTAGTAACCTCAGCTCATAAACCCCACCCGTCATCGAACCTGTAGCTGCCGCAAATTTTACGGTTAAGGTTCCGGTTGAGGTATTGACCAGTGCAGCTGGGATAGGGTAGTCTTCAGTATAAAAAGTATTACCGCGGCTGCCATCCTGTTTTATGGTAGCAATGGTTTGGTTGTTTACCAAAATTGAGAAATCGCGGTCTTTATCTCTGCCAAAATAAGTTACACGCAGGGTTGCCGCCTGTTTGGCCTTATCGGTAAATTTATAGCTAAAGAACGAACGTGTATCGCGCCAGTGCTTATCGCGGTTAACGCCCGTATTGGAGTTTTGGCTTTCGATAAAATGATCCGACTCGGGCTGTTGCTCCCCAGGGTTAACCATATCAATAACCAGGGCAGCTAATTTTGCTGCTTCGGCCTCTTCATCAGCCATCTTTTTCTGAATACTAACCAGGCTTTCCGGCGTTTCGCGTTGCCAGTAAATAATGTAGCGGTCATCATGTATTTTATAAAAAGGCACCAATGTAAGGTTGCTATACTTTGCAGGATATATCAAATTAGCTGCGCTAAAGGTTAATGGCGCCCCCGGTTTGGTTTTGATCTGGTCGGCATCATTTGTAGTATTACTTACAAACATGGGCATTTGTTGTAATGGATATAGTTTGCCTTGTGCAACATGCCCCATGCGGCTGTCGTTAGCAAAAAGACCGGTCATGTTGGTGCTATCCAGCACGGCAGCCATTACAATTGGCCCGTGTACTACCGCTTCATATTTTGAGCCGTCGGGCAATTTTTCTAAGGTATTATGCATAGGGAGCGTAACCTGTATTATGTCGCCTTTTTTCCAAACCCTGCTGATACTGATATAGCTTGATGGCTTATTAATAACATTAAATGGCTTGCCGTTGATGAGTACTTGTATCAGTCCGCCGCTTACCCATGATGGGTAACGGATATTGATGCCAAATGCACCTGCCTTAACATCGTTAATGGTAAGCGTTGTTTTTTCGCTTTCAGGGAAATTGGTTTGCTGGGTGAGGATAAGGCCTTTTTGTTTCCATGTTAATTGTGATGGGATAAACAGGTTAACAAACAGGTTAATATCATTATAAGCGTAAATAAGCTCGCTATATTTGGCATGGTTTTCCATACCTGAGCCTACGCAACACCACATGCTGGTTTCGGCCTGCGAATACACACGGTAATGGCCGGGGCGCATAGGGGTAAAGTAAACAAAACCGCCCTTGCCTGGATGTTGTGTTGAAAGGATATGGTTGTACAACGCACGTTCATAATAATCCATATAACTTACTTTCGGGTCGGATAGGAACAGCGATTTGGTAAGTTTGAGCATATTGTACGTATTGCAGGTTTCGGGCCCCTGCTCACTGCTTATCATCGACGAAAAATCGGCAGCGGGGTTAAAGTGCTCACGCACACTGTTGCCACCAATGGCTACCGTGCGGTGTGTAATAACAGTTTCCCAAAAAAAACTTGCGGCTTTATTATAGCCGGTATCCGCATTTACATCGGCAATGCGTTTAAAGCCGATGATCTTGGGTATCTGTGTATTGGCATGCAAGTTGTCTAATTTGTCCTGCCCATTTTCCAAAGGCAGTAAAATAGCCTGGTGTGAGAAACTGTAGGCGGCCTTCAGGTATTTTTTATCCCCGGTAAGGGCATAAACATCTGCCAATACTTCATTAACGCCGCCTTGCTCGGTTCGTAGTATTTCCTGCATTTTTTGTGGGGTAATACTATTGGCGATATCCACAAACCAATCGGCAAATTTTAGCAGCATGTTTTTTGCTGTTTGATTATCAGTATAAAGATACACGTCGCGAACACCAGCAAAAGTTTTATGAATGTTATAAAACGGCACCCATTTCTTTTTAAAGTCTGATAGGTCGCCGTTTTTAACCTGTGCCCAAAGTTCTTTACTCCCGGGTACACCGCCTATGTAACCATCGCCATTTTTATCCTGGCAAAGTTTAAGTTCGGCTATCATATAATTTAATCGGGCAAGCACTTTCTGATCTTGTGTTGATGCATACATCATGGCCAGGGCCGATAGGTAATGCCCGCCGATATGCCCGTCAAGGCCTGTGTTTTCCCAATTGGTATAGCTTTCGGCCTTAGGTTTCAGTCCTGCTTCGCGCAGATAGGGGGCCAATAGCCTGTCGGGCTTAAGCTCCATAATATAGTTAAGATCGGTACTTTCAGCATCTTTAAATATGCCGGGCAGTAGTTTTACTTGTTGCAAGGAGAATGCTTTTAAAGCAGTTTGCGCATTGGCAGATAAGCAGGCAAATAAAAGTACATACAAAATGTATTTCATTGGTGTTGTGTATTAGCTGGAACAGATAGGTTATAAAAGGTGAGTAAATATAAAATGTTTTTTTGACACTTAAAAATCAAAGTATAGTATATTAAATTTTTATCCCTGCCAAAGGGAAAAGTATTTGTTTTATAAATTGGGTATGAAAAAGCAAAGGTGCAGGCACCACCAGCCAAAAGAATAACCATGTACGTGCAATAACTTTGTTTTGCAGGAAAGTGATGTGATGATTGCTCATCAGTTTTTCGGACAGCACCAATGCGCCCTGCAATATGAAGTAAAGTAATGGTAAGCCATAACCGCTGCTAACCGGGACGGTCAGCGCCATTTCGTGCAGTAAGCCTGAGAACGCGAACGCAAGCATAAGCGCGATAGGGCTACCCGACTTGTTTTTCACCGGGCGAAATATAGCTATCGAGGTCATCTCGCTAAAGGCAATATTCCAGCGTTTGCTCCAAAACTCGGTTAGGCTTAAAGCTTGCGCGGGCTGTTTAAAAAGAAGGTAGGTATTAACCCCATGTAAGCGCCAGGCGCCTGCGCTGATACTGAGCAAACCAAAATGCAATATCAAACTAAATCCGATTAACAGCAGTACGCTTAGCAATGTATAGGCTAAACCATGTGGTAAATTGAACCGCATGATTTGATGCGCCAGCCAAATGATAACGAAACCCGCGATAATTCTGCTGATACCAAACCGGATCATCGCCCATGCATGGGGGAGTGGTGCCGATCCCAATGTTTGAAACGGTTGCACCCGCATACCTGCCCAGCCCGCGGCATAAACTAACCATTGCTTAAAAGAAATTGGTAATGGTGTTTTTTTATTGCTTTGTGTAGCGGCAACTACTTTCATGCCGGTAAAAGTTGTGGCAATAATAGTCAGCATACGTAATATGGGATGTGCGTTTAAGAAAATAAAATGAATAGCCAGCACTGATACAACAAGCATAAGCCAGCTTACCAATATCAGTTTACGCTGTATAATAAAATACCCAGGGATGATCAGTATTAAGTTAATGCTGATCAGGTAAATGATATTTATTAATAGGTGTTCCATTAGTTTAGTTGTTTAAGATTGATATAAAATGCCCAACTGTAAATTACACTGAGAGTAATAAATAGTAATACCAAAGCCACCTCGGCAAGTTGGTTTAATTTGCCTTTTGGAAAATCAGACCGGTCAAAATATAGGAATTGGACTAAAACCCTGGAGATCCAGTACAAGGCTATAAACCCCGTAACCAATGTTGATAGGGTAGAGGTATTAGTAATATCGCGATAAGCAAATAATGATACCAGCCCGAAGCATAGGTTAATAACAAAAATATAAGCGGCATAGGTCCAAAACATTTGTCGGATCAGCGGCCTTACATGGCTTAACTGTTCCCTCCATTTAAGCACACCCGGTATGGCAATGCTGCCGCCTGCAAGTACTATTTGTGCTAGGCCTGCCACCCTGATGAATTGTTGAAGTGTTTCCATTGCATAAAAGTTTACACAAAGATGATGATTAAAATGAACTTTCAGAAATTATTGAAAGTATATTTTAATTGCAGAGTGATCACAGCCATAGTTTACAAAATCAGGTTATTAGGCTATGATTATAAAATCCCGGATAGCAATAGATTCACTGCTCGGTTAGGTTTTTATAATACCGTATAAATACGGTATTATAATATTTGATAAGGTTTTATATTTGAAAGTATAAAACTAAAGCTATGCGTTTAGAGTATATATCATTTGCAATTATTGTATCCTGGGCCATTGCACTCACCATTATGGAGCGCATATTTCCATACCAAAAGGGTTATAAAATATTCAGGAAAGGGTATTGGATAGACTTTTTTTGGTATGCCCTGGTGCAAAACTATTTTTTGGGTATTGGTATCGCGTTTATTATCCGCTGTTTAAATAACAATGGGTCAGTATCAGGCTTGCATATCATCAGCAATTGGCCGTTGGTATGGCAGGTGCTGTTGTTTTTGGTGAGTCATGATCTGTGGCAATATTGGTTTCATCGCCTGCAACATACCAATCGCTTTTTTTGGCGCATTCATGAAGCTGCCCATGCTACACCTGTTGTGGATTGGCTTGCCGGTTCACGCTCGCACGCGCTGGAAATACTGATAGCGCAAACCATTGAGTTTGCCCCCATTATACTGTTAGGCGCCAGCCCCGAAGTTGCTATTATAAAAGGCACTATAGATGCTGTATGGGGTACGTACAACCATTCAAATATTAATGTTAAACAAGGTAAATTACTTTATGTATTTAATGGTCCGCAACTGCACCGCTGGCATCACCACCAAAATGTGCCAGGTAGCGGCTGTAATTTCTCTACCAAGTTTTCTATCTGGGATACTATTTGGAAAACTACCTATATGCCACCTAATGAACTACCCATATACGGTTTTAAGGGGATTGAGAAATATCCTGTATACAGCTATTTTCAACAGTTCATTTACGCTTTCAGAAAGTTCAGGCAATAAAAAGCCACGTAACAAATTGCTAAGTGGCTTTTTTTATTTTTTATGTCCGATTCCGATAGTTATTGGGACGAACATTCGAAATCATTTCTTTAACGTCTCATCAAACAGTTTCAATATCCGGCTGTACTCATCCGTCCAGCTGCTTGGTTCAACGAAGCCATGGCTTTCAACAGGGAATACGGCCAGTTCCCAGTTATGCTTATGCAGTTCTATCAACTTTTGCGAAAGCTTCACAATATCCTGGAAGTTTACGTTATCATCAACCATACCGTGGCACATCAGCAGGCGGCCCTTTAGGCCATTGGCAAAGTAAATAGGCGAACTTAATTTGTATGCGTTAGGGTCGTTAAAAGGCTCGTTTAGTATGTTTGCAGTATAGCCGTGGTTGTAATTAGCCCAGTCTGTAACGCTGCGTAAGCCCGCGCCTGCGGCAAAAACATCGGGCGTGGTAAACATAGCCATGAGTGTGATGAAACCGCCGTATGAGCCACCATATAGCCCTACGTGGGCAGGGTTTACGCCGTAATGGTCGGTAAGGTATTTCACACCATCAACCTGGTCTGTAAGGTCTTTACCACCCATGTGGCGATAGATGCCGGTACGTATATCGCGGCCATAGCCCGAGCTTCCGGTATAATCAATATCCATTACGGTGTAGCCATTGTCGGCTAACAGGTTATTAAACATATATTCGCGGAAATAAGTGCTCCACCAGTAATGCACATTTTGCAGGTAGCCCGCACCATGTACAAATACCACGGCAGGTTTATTAGGGTCAGGTTTTTTTGCGGGGTATACGCGGGCATAAATATCGGTTCCGTAACGATTTTTAAAAGTGATCATTTCCGGTTCGCGCCAAGGGTAGCTGTTAAACTCGGGTGTGGTGGAGTTAGTTACCTGTATTGCTTTTGCACCCGGCTTGTTGGGTTGTATGTACAGTTCCCATGGTTTGTTTGAATAGGAGTAGTGTATAGCCAGCCATTTTTCATCAGGCGAAAGCTCAACTTCGTTGCCGCCTTTCATACCGGTGAGTTTTACAGGAGTACCACCCGTTACGGGGATACGGTAGTAATGCGTTATACCCGGGTGCTCCATATTGGCAGTAAAGTAAAAGTCTTTTTTATCGTTTGATAGTTTTAAGGTAGATACCTCGAACTTACCACTTGTGAGTTGCTTTTTATCGCCCGAAATAACATCCACCACGTAAATATGCGAATAGCCACTTGCTTCGCTCTGGTAATAAAAATGTGTATTATCTACCCAGCCTGCATTGCCGCCGCCAAAGCCGTTAATACCGGGGCCACCTATCCAGGCATCATCATGCTGGCGGTCTAATAACAGCAAAATACCTGTTTCCATATCCACCTTCATTATCCAGCGGTCTTTGCAATCCTGGGCGGTAAGTATTACTACGGCATTTTTGCCATCCAAGCTCCAGTTAAGCGCGTTGATGTTTAATTTACGGTCCTGGTTCTTGGCAGTACGGTCGGCCAGCATATCGGGGTAATCTTTTACATAATCGGGTATATCTTTTATGCCCGGTATTTTCTTCGATATGGCGTAAACGCTATCGCGCTGGGTATCAAAAATGTAATTTTCTGAAGTAGCCAGCGCCGCGCCAACCTTGGTACGATTGGGGATATCTTCGGTAAAGCCGGATGCTGTAACATAATCGGGTACGTTACCAATACGGCCCGGCACGGGCGGTTGTGTAATAAGGCGGTAAGTAATGTAGCGGCCATCCGGACTTAGTTGTATGTTACCTATCTGTTTATCTTCAACAGGGATAGCCCTTAAAGTTTTTGGCTGTGGGCTCAGTTTACGTTCTTCGGCATCTAATTTGGCATCATTAGCCTTCTTTTTAATAATGTCGAATAATTCAAGTTGCTCAGCTTTAAGGTAAGCTTCCTGCGGGTTAGCATTTGCTGCTGCACCTGCCGCGCTACGGCCGCCCGCAACAGGAGCACCTGTCGCGCCACCACCACCGCGTCTGCCACCGGCCCCGGCGCCCAAGCCTGCAGGCAATGTAGCTGCTGCCGGTGCAGCGGTTGCACGGGTAAAGTTGGTAAGCTGTGTAATTTCGCCGCCGTTAAGTTTAATGGCGTAAAGGTTTTCAGCGCGGATAAATAAAACTTTCGTTTCATCGCCACTAAAAGCAGCGCTGCTTTCGCGCTCTAGCGTGTTAGTTAATTGTGTTGATACGCCTGTTTTAACATCATAAAAATAAATATCGCCGTTCTTTTCGTATAACTTTGTAGTGTGCTTTTTATTCCATGTGCCGTTTGACGGAAGTATACTCCTCTTTTCTTCAGGGGTTACTTTTTCGGGCTTCAGGTTATCAGGTGTAATCTGGTACATCGCATCACGACCTTTATTTTCGGCATTCCAGGTGAAATAGATCTTTTTACTATCATCGCTCCAGCTAATGTTAGATGGCGAAGTGCCTATCCATTGCGGGTCGCGCATGATCTTTTCTACAGTAAGGGTTTCAAGCTTTTGCGCGGATGCTACCGTCGCGCTAAGAAAAAGGAGTAGGGTAAAGGTTTTTTTCATGAGGGTAATAAGTGTCAGTTATGTATCCTGCAATTTAGCATTTATCGGGCAAATTGGGAGCTTGTTGGCATAAATGTTACAAAAGTACAATACGGCTATCTTTGCTCAAAGTTATTGATCAGCCTGCTTTAGCTTTCTCCTTCGCCACCTGAAATAAAGTATTGATCCTATCAGCACCATCAATACTTGCAGCGCCGCTCCAACCATTGTGCTTACGTCCCTTGTGGTTTTACCTGCAAAATCCATATAATGGTGTTTATGGAATAAAGCGAAACTATAACCTTCATACAATTCGCTGTCGTTGGTGGTTTTGGCTAATACCCCGGTTGATGTTTCTATATACAGGCGTTGTTTATGATTAAACGGATATGTAACCTTCCATACAGGCAGGCGCTTATCTGTAAAGTTATATTCATCGGTAAAACGGGTGATGAGTTGGGTGGATTGGATATCCTGTTTACCATAACCGCTCAGTTGCGCAGCCAGGTGTTGCGCATACAATTGATCACCATTATTAAGTACTGAAGAATTATCGGCATTTACATAGACTACTGCAGCAGCAGCGGCGCCCATGTCCTTCATCAGGTCTTTACTATTTGACTGATTTTTATCGCTTTTTAGGTATACCTGCCAGTACGTTATTCCGTTTAATCGGGTAAGACCGATATTGCTGACCGGCTTTTTTACGATGCTTTGTAATTTATTAAGGTCAAAACTGATATCCGAAACGGCGAAGGAGTTGGTTACACACTGCATCTCTTTTGGCTGAATATTTAGTTTAGAAAATGCATGGTAACATCCACTAAATGTGAACATTAAAGTAAATACAGAAGCAACAATAGCTGTATATCTGTGGTTACGCCTTGAGCTTACCAGCTTATTGCCCTCAATCCGTTTGCTTTTAGTGGTGAAAAAGATGTATATCCCCATCAGGCTGGTAATGAATGCCAATGAGGTGAAAAATATCTCAATAAACAGCCGGCCCCTGCCTAAAAAGTTGATCCATCCCCAGGTATGCACCAGGTCGAAAAAAGTGGTGAATGCAGCACGGTTCTTATCCACAGCTACCGCGAATCTGTCCAGCCCGGTTTCTACATATAAACGGATATGGTCATCCCGTTTAAACGAAACCTCGTAAACGGGTAGCAGGCAATAAATGCTTTTATACTCATCATTAAAATGAGTAATGAGCGAAGCATTTTCTATTGGTGTGCCCGTTTTGGTATTGAGTACTGTATTGGCCGCTTCGCCGCAGCAGTCTATTGTGGGCATAGGCGTATCTGCAGGCATTTCCATTTGGGCCATTTTCTTTTCCTTTTTTGGAGGGCCCTCTAAAAAAATGCGGGCAATGTATTGAGCATACAGCCAATCACCTTTGGTTAAGATATTGCCGTTTTTAGTGCTTATATATTCCAGGCCGTAATTGCGGCCGGTTTTAACCTGGTAAAACCAGTTGGTATCAATATGTACCAAGCGCACACTATAAATACTGTCTATTTTGTTTTGTTTTAAAACCTGCTGTAAGGATAGCTGTATGCTGCCCGCACCCGGCGTTTCTGTCGGGATGCTTTGTGTTTTGACAGCCGGGCGAAAGTTTGTCATTATGGGGTGCATAAACCCGCTTATCGCCCAAAGCAATACCGGTACTGCTATAATGAGCGAGCAGGTACGGTGCCATTTATATATGTTTTTCCGGAACATGATATTTATTTTATTTACCAAATTTGTAAGATATGCCGAGTGTAAAGGCCCTCGGGTCGCCAAGGTTATAACTGTAAGATGCCGCACCATTTGTTGTGGCTGTGGCCGTTGCCAGTGTTGCGTAATAAGTATTAAATATATTCAGCGCGTTCAGCCAAATTTCGGCGTGACCTGTTTGATAGCCTGCGCGTATGTTAGTCACCTTAAATCCTTCATATGTGTATTTGCTAAGGTTATCCATAAAGTATTGCCCTACCTGCTGCTCTTCAACACCCAGCCTTAAACCTTTTATATAGCGGGGTTTATAAACAACTTCGGCATTACCCGAAAAGTTGGGCGCGCTTGCCATTTCTTTACCATTATAGTTTACACCATTTGCAATGTAGTTGATGAACGTATGTTTGGCATTTGTAGCGCTTATGCGGAAATAAAACTCATTAGCATGGTAACTGATGCCGTATTCTAAACCAATATGCCTGGTTGCACCTGCGTTTTGTGGTTGACTGGTATTATCGGGAAGTTTTACCGAAATGATCTCGTTTGTGCCGTTCATCAGGTAAGCGCTGTAGTCAATATATAGTTTATTATCAAGTAATGATAACCAGCCGCCTAACTCATAGTTTGCAAATGTTTGCGGCAGCAGGTAAGCGCTGTTACTTGTTTTACCAAATACCTGCGTAATTTGCGGCGGCACATAACCTTCGCTGTACGTTCCGTAAAAACCAATATTTTTGTAATTATAGGTAAAGCCGATTTTAGGCGCTACTTTATCATAATTGGTTATGGCCGATGGCCCACCCGTAACATTTGAACCCGGCAGGTAATTAACAAAAGCATACTGGAATGCATCATAACGTACAGCTGCCGAAATGCGCAGGCCCGGGGCTATGGTAAAGTCGTAATCAACATAAGAACCAAAATTACTGATGGCCGTATTGTAATTGGCCATTATTACATCGGGGGTAGCATTGGTATAACTCACATAATTTACCACACCATTTTGGTTTTGCTTTTTTATCCAGATAAACTGCTGGTAAAAAGATTGCGGGTCCAGCTCGGCACTTGCACCCACAATGAGCTTGCCCTGTAAAAATTTAAACTTTTGTACATGCTGCAAATACATCCCATACGATTTAAAGGAGTTGTTATTAATGTTACCTGTGGCCGTATCCGGCGAAATGGGGTTACTTGTTTTACCGGCCGTGCGATAACTGGCAATGGAGTATGACGGGTTTTGAATAACAGCATTATCACGGTACATTATAATAGCGGTAGTTGTGCTGCTGTCGGTCCAGTTATGGCTGATGGTTGACCGTGCGCGCAATGCTTTTACTTTACGATAAGTGAAAAAGGCCTGTGCCGTGTAGTTTTTGCGGTCGAAATGGGCACTATCCAAACTGCCGTACATATCGCTAAAGTAATTGATGTACGACAGGCTGTTTGTCCATAGCGTATTTTTATCTATCTTATAATCAAGTCTTACGCTAACGGCTGTTTTGTGAAAATCGCTGTACTCAATAGGTCCGTTGGTTTGATCGGCATAATAACCGCTAACAATCAAACCCAATTTTCCGGATGAAGAGCCTATCTGCCCGTCAACACGTTTATAGCCCTGGTTGTTGGCCTGGGTACTGATATAGCCCGAAGTGTAAGCCGGTGGCGCCTGCGTGATCAGGTTAACCACGCCGCCAATAGCCTCGGCGCCATACAGCGCGGAAGAAGGGCCTTTAATCACTTCAATATTCTTAATGGCAGCCATATTCATTTCCAGCAGCGCATTATGGTTAAATACCGCTGAGGTGCGGATAGGGATGCCATCTTCAAGGTACAGAAACAGGTTATTGGTATTCATGGGCTGGCGTATGCTCATTTCGTGCTGCTCATTACCCAGGTTTACCATATTTACACCGCTTACTTTGTTGAGCAACATATCCAGCCGTTGGGCCTTTGTATCTTCTATAGTTTGTTTGGAGATGCTCGCTATCGCGATGGGGGCCTCGCTGCGTTTTTCGGCAGTACGGTTAGCACTGATCACTACACGTTGCAGTTCGGTACTTGAAGGTTGCAGCGCAATGGCTTGCGACAGGCCTTTAACTTCAATACTGCGGGTTACGTACCCAATAAAAGTAACCTGCAATGTTGTAGCGTTGGCAGCTATTTTGAATTTACCGGCGGCATCTGTTGTTGTGGTAGTTTTGTTATCAGTAATGGTGGCGCCCTGTATCGGTTCTTTAGTGATCGCATCGAAAACCTTACCCTGAATTATGGGTGTTTTTTGAGCAAATATATATGTGCTTATTAATAACGTGAAAACAACAATAGTGATTTTTTTCATATCAATGTTGGTGCCATTGTGAATGGCAAATAACTGTAGGCGTGCATATGTTTAACACAGCAGGCATTGTATAATATAATGTTAGATGGTTGTAAACGGTACAGCAATACCATATCCCGCCAAGGGGAAACAGCATTATGTTTTACAGAAAAAGAAGGATACTAACCCAGCTGCGGAGGGCGGAACAATGACCTGTTGAGAGATGATGGCACAGGCGCACAATAAGGTGTACTGATGGTTTGTAGTAATACCGTGTGGAACTTAACTGCATTTGAAGTTTCGCAAAAAGTTTCCTGTATGCCGTTCTTTTGCGTTTGGCGTTCCTGGGCCTGTTCTTTTTCTTCGGCTTGTTTTATTTTTTTGGAGAGGTAGCAATGCCCGTTACAATGCATCCAGGGCTTATCCCGGTTTTCGCAAAGGGCGGCGGCAATGTATTTCTGGTTAAGTTTAAAACCAGCGTAAACAAACAGGTAGCTATAGTTGGCGCTAAGTATCGCCAGCATTAATAACCATCCTGTAAGTCGCTTTAACATTGCTGCAAAAGTATATAATTATGCCAAACGGCGAGCTGTTTTTTTATAAATTAGGACATGTTGTAAAAAGTGCTGCCTTTCCCGATAATAGATATTAATATTTATTCCATTCGTCGGCTACCAGTTTATCCACTACCACATTAAAGTTTGTTTTATTAATGCCTGCAATACTATTGAGTGCTTTAAACAGGTTTTCGTTATCAGGTTGTGCTTTACCACAACTCAATAATGAAATTACCGCCGGGAAACCTTTTTCCTTTTCCAGTTTTTGAACGATCAGTGCTTCAATAACATAATCAGTATAAAGCGGTGCGTGTACTACATCGCCAAATTTGGTATGGGCATTAAGTGCCTTGAGCCAATCATGATCATTACCCATCAGTGTTTTGAATTTTTTAAAAATGTCGTGCCAGTCCATTATACCCCAGCTACCGCCATAGAGGTAGGCGCAGGCCTCATCTAATGGCCGGTAGATAACCGTAGTTGAAACCACATGATGTAACCGTGAATGCCACAGATCGTGAAGGTCAAAAGCTGTAATGTCATCGGCAGGTGCGCCAATCAGGTACAAACTATGTTGATCTTCGAAGGTTGACAGGTTTGCATGGTTTATACTATTGTAATCGGCGCGGTAGGCTACGCCCATTAGCTCTAGCATGTTTTCAAAATTATCGCAATAATAAATGGAGGTAGGGTAGTTGGGGGCTTTAACCCGTTTATCATACTCTATTGCTTTTTTTATAAATTTATCCAGCTTCGGTATTTTAACAGTTGTGTTCCTATAAACGGTAAAGCTTCCTGTCTTTTTAACCTGCCACGTTAGCGTGTTACGTTTTAAAGGAGAATTAAAAAAGTATTGTTCGCTTTTCTTTTCGGCTATCAGTTTAAAACTTGCTTTTAAAATAGGTGTGGCATTATCTACAGCTAAATACGATAGCTGAATAAGGTATGTATTGCTATCAACCGGTACAACATTGGTTAAATAACATTTGTAAAAGTTTGGTTTAGCTGCGCCTGCGTTCTCTACGCCCTTCATCTCATCAATTAAGGCAGCGGTTTCAATAAGGTTTTCCTTTAGTACAAAGGCATTATCCTTACCGGGTTTTTCCATTTGGGATAAAAAACTGTTTAGCGATTTGATCAGCCGAACTGAATCTGCCGGTAGTTTGATGTTTTTGGGTACAGATACCGGATTGCTTTGTGAAAAACACGTGGCCGATAACAGTAATCCTAAAAAGGTATTCAGCGATTTTTTTAACATAAAAAATGTGTAAGGTTAGCGAACTTACACATTTTTAAATTTATTTAATGGGCGCTAATTGTTTGCCCTTACTCTTTAAATAACGTAAACTCCTGTATCTGTATACCAGGCAATGCTTTGACAATGTTGAGCCTGAAAACCTGTGCTGTTACCGGCGTTACGGTTTTTAAAAAGCCACGACCTATCTTTTTGCCATCAAACAATAGTTTCCATTCGCCGCCCTGCTGGTACTCTACGCGGTATTCTTTAATGTTCACTTCTTTGTTGCTGCCTTCCTGTATGGCTACGGCAGCAATATTGGTGGCTTTGCCTAAATCGATGGTCAGGGTAGCAGTGGTATCGGCTTTGGCTGCGGACCATTTGGTAAGCGCCGAGCCATCCACTGCTTTGGCAGCGCTATTATCGGTATTTAATTGTGATGATGCAGTTATGGGTTTGCCTACCGATGGCGCAGGTTCGGCAATAGCCTCCCCCTTGATGTTTAAACCAATTACAGTAGCGATGCTATCATGTGGGATAGATGATATATTAACCAACACACCATCAGCAATACGTTTAACAGGCAGTGATGTTTTACGTGATGAAATAGGATAGGCATCCAGTACATCACTCTTCAAAGGTACTTTTAACACACCATCCTTTGGCCAGTTAAATACATGCAGGTAAATAGTTTGGCCTTTTTGCGTAGCGCGGCCCCAGCCCAGGTAGCTAAACGGACTATGTGTAGTGCCATATATCGACTCGCCATTTTTATTCATCCACGAGCCCACTTCTTTCAATCGGGTAACTTCTTCTTCAGGAATCAAACCCTCGGCTGTTGGGCCAACGTTAAGCAGGTAGTTGCCACCTTTTGATGCGATGTCGATGAGGTTTTGTACCAGTACTTTGGTGCTCTTAAAGTTTTTGTCGTTTATTTTATAGCCCCAGGTATCGTTTATGGTCATGCAGCTTTCCCAATTGCGACCGGGGTATCCCGTTGCCGGGATAAATTGCTCAGGCGTTTCCAGATCTCCGCCAAAACCGCCGCCCAAGCGGTTGTTAATTATAATATTGGGTTGCAGTTTCAATGTTTCGTGTACGCGCGCGGCACGTTCGGGCGTCATATCGGTAGGGGTATCAAACCATAAAACGGAGATAGGGCCGTATTTGGTCAATATCTCTTTCATCTGCGGTACGGCTACTTTGTCAATATACTCATCCATACTGCCTTTCTGTGCCGGGTCCCACTGCCCGCCGTTGGCAGCGCCACCGGGATGGTTCCAATCCTGCGCCTGCGAATAGTATAGACCGAATTTAATGCCCTGCTTTTTGCATGCCGCTGCCATCTCCAGTATCACATCCCGTTTAAACGGTGTGGCATCAACAATATTAAAGTTGCTGGCATCCGATTTAAACATCGCGAAACCATCATGGTGCTTGCTTGTGATCACAATATATTTCATGCCCGCTGCTTTGGCAAGCGCCACTACTTTATTAGCATTAAATTTAACCGGGTTAAATTGTGCGGCATATTTTTGATAAACCGCCATCGGTATTTTACCCTTGTTCATTATCCACTCGCCAATGCCAGGTATCTCTTTACCCTCATATATTCCCGCAGGAACTGAATATATACCCCAGTGGATGAACATACCGAAGCGGGCTTCAGTCCACCATTGCATACGTGCTTTGCGATGCTCCTCGGTTTCGGCCGGGGCCTGGGCAAAAGTGCTATTAAAAAATAAGATGCAGCATAAAGCAATGAGCAGTGCGCGTTTGGTCATGATGGTGTGTTGTTAGGATTAATTGGTTTTTAAAGGTAGGTAAAACCTGTGGGGATGCGGGTGAATTATTTTGGCATTTTAGTTAACTGGATTAACAAAAGGTTAGCCGAGATTTGGCTAACGCCCGTTATTAAAGATTGGCTAAGTAAAGTTGAAATTAAGTTTGGTTTAGCGACAAGCTAAACCAGCTTAATAAATATTATCCAGGAAGCATTACAACGACATTTCCAATTGCTTTTTCTCTTTCAGGTTGTTCATCATATTGTACAAAAGGTACGATACCAATACCAGTACCAAAGCAACTAAAGCGGGCGCCCATTTATCAGGGCCATCGCCACTGCATAAGTGCGAGAAAAAGGCCCCGAAGGTATCAAACGCCAAACCCGCGTAGGCCCATTCTTTTAGTTTTGGGAAACGGGGTACCAGCACTGCTATAACTCCCAGTATTTTCATTACACCAATAAAGGGGACAAAATAGGCAGGATAACCCAGATGTTTTATCAATGCCACCGCATCGGGCGCTTGCGATACATCGATCAATGCGCCTAAAAATATAAATGCCGACACCAACCCCGTAACGATCCAATAAGTTGTAGTGATTTTTTTCATATGATTCATTGTTTGTTTCGGGCTTTGTCGGTGCAGTTGAAACATCCTTACAGGTAAAAAACAAAAAAGGCAACCACTTCTCGTGATCGCCTTCCATATTTTTGACTTTTAACTTTTGACTTTTAACTTAATACGTCCTCTTCAACCAACTCTCCGGTACAGGGATGATACAAATGTTCATCGATTTATTATCCTCCGACAGCATAGCCGATTGTATCTCGATACGTGTACCATCCGCGCTAAAAGTAGGATGGGGGTGATCTGCCGCGGTAGCTTTATGCCCGGTAGATAGCGGTATCATCTCGCGGGTGTGGCGGTCTATCAGGTATACCGTACGCGAAAAATCATCGCCTACGGCCCAACGCCCGTCTGCCGAACCGTTTACGTGCCACAGGCCGCTGCCGCTTGGGGTTTGGCCAATAATGGTCATTTCCTGTGTGCGCAGGTTAACTATGCCCAGCCCGGTAGGTTTCTCGCGCGTGCCCGAGTTACCCCAACCGGTTTCCTGGCCCGGGTTAACCGGGTTGCTCACATCTTTAAACTCGGTGCCTGTTGTTGCAGGTGTATACACGGTTTTGGTAACCGGGCGGTGGCCCATTAGCGCAATGGCAACCTCATCCTTGGTAATTACGGCTTCATGTGTTACCCATTCGTAACTGGCCTCGGGGTACAGCGGGCGCAGGCCCGTACCATCGGCCATTACCGTCCAGGTACGCTGTGGCGATTTACCGCCTGTTTCCCAGCAAAATATAATTTCGCCATGAACCCATGGGTTCACCTGTATGTGCCCTATCTGGAAAGGGACCGATGTAATGTATTTAATAGCGCCCGTATTCACATCCATGCTGATCAATCCGGATGGGCCTGCACCCATATTACGCGGGCCAAAGGCAGGCTCTATTTTTGCATTGGCGGCAATGTGTTTGGCAGCTTCGGTTTTACCCACACGGCCATAAACTACCTGTTCATCGGCATCCAGGGCCATATCATTGCCGGGGTTCATTTCGGCAGGGATGGTGCCGCAAAGGTGCTGGTAAGCTGTCGCGGGTTTCATTTTACCGGCTTTGCTGTCGGCAAATACCGCCGCAAGGTCAACCACCATAATTTGTACAGCGGTAGGCTGGCGGCGTGGTGGCGGTGTACTGCCGGGAGCGGCGGGTGCTTGCCCCGGCGTACCCAATGGTGTTGACTCCGCATCGGGATTAACATTGTGCATATAATACAATTTCATCGATTTGCGGGCGACGCAAAGCATACCGGTATAACCGCCCTCGGTAACCTGCACAATATCGCCCGACTGCTCATTTACGGCAAAAGCCTCATTTTTTGCCCTGCCCGAACGGAAGATGAGCCATTGGCTGTCCGACGTCCACTGCGGGTGGGTCTGGTATATTTTTGAATCGCCATTGGGCGTGCTCGTTAAAAAAGTGAGCATGGTGCCCGTAACCGGGTCTTTTACTATTTTCTTTTCGGATGGGAAACGCCTGCCTATCTGGGCGTTGACATTAAATGATAACAGCGCGGATGCGCATAAAGAGGCTAAAAACAGTGATGATGTTTTCATTGTATTGTTGGTTTATTGATTGGTTTAGCGGATTTGGTTAGCCCGATATTATCCTACTATTATAGAACTAATATGATAAACCCAATGCAACAATTTGAATACAGTAGTTATGCAATTTTAATCATGTTTGTTGCAATATGCTCCACCTCGTTAGGGTTATGGCTTACAATTAGGCAGGTCGCGTTGAGTTCTTTGATCAGTTTACCCAGGTCGTTAATAAGTTCTGATCGCATATCATAATCCAATGCCGAAAATGGCTCGTCCATTAACAATAGTTGCGGTTTAATGGCAAGTGCACGTAAAATGGCTAAACGTTGCTGTTGCCCACCCGAAAGGAACTCGGGCTTGTGTTTGGTCAAGGTTTCTAATTTACCGAAATGTAGCAAACGCTCTATCCATGCCGCATCAGCTGTAGCGTATTGCAGGTGCTGCAACACCGTCATGTTTGGAAAAAGGGCGTAGTTTTGAAATACAAAACCCACATTACGCTTTTGGGGCTTTAGGTTATGCTTTTGTACGGTATCCAGCCATACCTGCCCGTTGAAAGAGATTTTGCCTTTTTCAGGCTGAACAAGCCCGGCGATAATTTTGAGCAGCGTAGTTTTACCAGATCCCGACGGCCCCGTTATTTTGGTAATGGTGCCGGTTTCTATCCAGTTATCAACTTTTAACACCTGGTGCCCCGCATAGGTGCGCATCTTTTTTTCTATGTTGATAACGATCATTCCAATGGGCTTTTTGCTGAGTGTTTATTGAAAATGAATACCGCTATCACAATAATAAAGGTAAGCGCGAACAGGATGAGCGAGTAGTTATTGGCGGCGGCATAATCCATATTCTCAACCGCGTCATAAATAGCGATAGAGGCCACTCGGGTAACACCGGGTATATTTCCACCAATCATCAGCACCACGCCAAACTCGCCAAGTGTATGGGCGAATGTGAGTACAATAGCTGTTAATAAGGATGGGCGTATGTTAGGGAGCAATACCTTTCGGAAAGTCTCGGTTTCTGATTTACCCAACGTGTATGATGCATGGGACAATGATAAAGGTAATTGCTGTAGGGCCGATTTGATAGGGCCTATCATAAATGGCATACTATAAATAACCGATGCCAACACTAATCCCGGAAAGGAGAAAACAAACTGTATATTAAATTTATGTGACAGCCAATATCCTAAACCATGCTGCGGGCTCAGTGCCAGTAATAGATAGAACCCCAGTACAGATGGTGGTAAAACCAATGGCATAGTGATAAACGCATCTATTATGGTTTTTAAAACCGATTTGCCCCGGGATAACCACCAGGCAAGCGGCAGCCCGATAAGCAGCAGTATTGAGGTAGTTGTTGCAGCAAGCTTGAGCGTTAACCAAATGGGCGACCAATCCATTAATAAAGGGATGTTTTGTTAATCAATTATTGTACAAGGTAGCCGTATTTTTTTAATATGGCTTTTGCCGATGAAGATAACAGGTATTTGCAGAATTTTTGAACCTGCGGCAAATTATTATCGGTAGCGTGTTTTAATATAACCATGCCTTGCTGGATAGGTGTGTATAGCTTTTTATCTACTGGCGCCCAGTATAGTTTAATAGTTTGGTTATCATCCATCAGCAATGATTGGCTGGTAAAGCCAAAATTTACCACGCCGGTAATAATATAGGTATTCACCTGGGCAATGCTTTCGCCGGTTACGGTTTTGGCTTTTATTTTATCAATGATGTTTAGTTTGGTCAGTGCTTCAGTTGCGGCTTTGCCATAAGGCGCAATTGCAGGGTTTGCAATGGCTATTTTGCTGATATCATTATTTAAAATAATGCTTTGCCAATGCTTAATATCAATATTTTGAGTGCTGCAAACAATCAGGCTGCCCGATGCATAAACAAGGGGCTTATCCACTGCAAAGCCATCGGTATACAAACCTTGCGGGAAAGCCATATCGGCGGAGAGGAATACATCAAACGGGGCGCCATTTTTTATTTGGGTAGCCAGGTTGCCCGATGAGCCGATAATGGGTTCGATAACAATCCCGCTCCTTTTTGTGAAATCGGCACCCAGTACTTTGATCACAGATTGGAGGTTAGCAGCTACGGCTACTTTAATATTCTGCGCAAAACATTGCTGTATCAGCAAAATAGCTAAAATAATGGCGGCACACTTTTTTATGATCATAGCACATAGGTTAGTGCCGCAAATATAGCTGATTTTAGGCTTCGTCTTTTTTTAATATATCATGTGCGTCGGCACAGGTAATCTCTTTGTTATAAAGTTCAGATCCGGGTTGCTGCATTTGCCCGCCATCGCGCAGGTTGCCGGTATCAATAGCTGCAAAGCCGATTTCTTCTATCAGGCGCGAAACCTTTGCTTTGGCCTCAATACTATCGCTCGCCATAAAAATAGCGCGCCGTTCCTGTAAAGGTAGTTTTTGCTCGCTGCTGTTATTCAGGTGCTGGTAATGTATGGTATTGAATGCTTTAACTATTGTGGCACCGGGCAAACGTTTGGCAGTTTCTTCGCTTGATGTTGAATTACCCAAGTCGGCAAGTTTACCGTTTGCGAGGTAGGGGTTCATGGCATCAATCACTATTTTGTCCTGCACGGTGATTGCATCCGGCAGGGCAGCGGTCTCGCGCCAGGGGGTGGCTAAAAAAACGATATCGCCAAAGGCGGCGGCCTCGTTCACGCTTAGCGCGATGGCGTTATCACCCAGTGATGTGATCAGTTCTTTCAATGACTCAGGTCCGCGCGAATTACTCAATGCCACGGCGTGCCCGGCTTTGATAAAAAGGTTTGCTATAGTGGCTCCGATCTTGCCGGCGCCTATGATCCCGATCTTCATAAAACAGCATTTTTTAATGGTGAAAAGTTAAAACAGGTCAACTTTCAAACAAATTCTATTGATTTTATAGAATTTACCTTTAATTAACACACAAGTGTATGTGTTTGTTTTTTTTTAAATTGGTAATAATTTAATTATATCATTATGAATTTTTAAATTTTTATAATAAATAGCATGTCTTTATTGAATAATGCGAAAAAAAAGGCAAACATTTTATAATTTTCATCATATTGCTTAACTTCGTTATTACACCTTTTTAATAAAAATGGAGCAAACTGATTCTAACCAACAAGGTCTTTACAGGCCAGAATTTGAACACGATTCGTGCGGAACGGGGTTTTTAGCCAATTTAAATGGCCATAAATCAAACGAAATTATTGTTGATGCGCTTACCATATTAGAAAATATGGAACACCGCGGCGCTTGCGGATGCGATCCGCTGAGCGGCGATGGCGCGGGACTTTTGATACAAATACCACACGAATTTTTAATGGAAGAGTGTACCAGCCTCGAGATCAGCTTACCTGAACCGGGTGAGTATGGTGTAGGTATGATATTCTTTCCGAAAGAGCCGACAGCAAAAAAAGCTTGCCGTACCATTATTAAGAACGCGGTTGAAAAACTCGGTCTGCATATTTTAGGATACCGTAAGGTGCCTGTAAATTCGTCGGGCATAGGCGAGACCGCCCGCGCTGCAGAACCGGATGTTGAGCAGTTATTTATTGCCCGCCCGCACCACATTATCAATCCTGATGATTTTGAGCGCAAGCTTTATGTGCTGCGCCGTTTCATTACCAAAACAGTTAGCGAGACCATAAAAGATGCTCACGACCTGTTTTACTTTACTTCGTTATCGTGTAAAACCATAGTTTATAAAGGGCAGTTAACCACTTACCAGGTTCGCCAATATTATACCGATCTTTCTGATCCGCGTATGGCATCAGGCTTTGGTATGATACATTCGCGTTTCTCAACCAATACCTTCCCTGCATGGCGTTTGGCACAGCCTTTCCGCATGATAGCGCATAATGGTGAGATCAATACCCTTACCGGTAACCTGAACTGGTTTTACTCAGGCCTTAAATCATACATGTCGCCTTATTTTACACAAGACGAAATGGAGATGTTATTGCCTGTTATTGATACCAACCAATCCGATTCGGCTTGTTTGGATAACATTGTTGAGATACTGCTGCACTCGGGCCGTTCATTACCACACGTTATGATGATGCTGGTACCTGAAGCATGGGATGGTAACGAGCAGATGGAT
The DNA here is from genome assembly GCF_019391655.1 of Mucilaginibacter rivuli. GTDB lineage: Bacteria > Bacteroidota > Bacteroidia > Sphingobacteriales > Sphingobacteriaceae > Mucilaginibacter > Mucilaginibacter rivuli. The sequence continues at coordinate 694,391 of NZ_JAHXPQ010000002.1, forward strand.
CCGATTAAAAAGGCATTTTACGAATACCATGCAACTTTGATGGAGCCATGGGATGGGCCGGCAGCATTAACGTTTACCGATGGTAAACAAATAGGCGCCTTGTTAGATCGTAATGGGTTGCGCCCTTTACGTTACGCTGTAACCAGCGATAACCGCATCATTGTAGCATCAGAGGCTGGTGTATTGGCTTTAGATGAATCAAAAGTGATTCGTAAAGGCCGTTTACAACCGGGTAAAATGTTATTGGTTGATACCACACAAGGTAAGATAGTTACCGATGACGAAATAAAGAAAAGAATTGCCGGCGCGCAGCCTTATGGCCGCTGGTTAGAAAACTATAAGATACGTTTAGAAGAACTGCCTGAGCCACGCTTAACTTTCTCAAGCCTGGCGTCAGACTCGGTATTTAAATACCAACAGGTATTTGGCTACTCGCGAGAGGATATAGAAACCATTATTATGCCCATGGCTGTTGATGGTAAAGAGCCTATAGGTTCGATGGGGACGGATGTGCCTTTGGCTATCTTGTCAGACAGGCCGCAACATTTATCAAGCTACTTTAAGCAGTTTTTCGCACAGGTTACCAACCCGCCGATAGATCCTATCCGTGAGCGTTTGGTAATGAGCCTTGCTACCTTTATTGGTAACAATGGTAATTTGCTGGATGAGGATAAAATGCATTGCCATTGCGTAACGCTTAAACATCCTATATTAAATAACTATGAGTTGGAAAAACTGCGTAGTATTGATACCGGCTTATTCCACGCTAAAACACTGCAAACATACTTTAAAGCCGACGGGCAACCTGGCTCGCTTGAAAAAGCGATAGCAAGGCTTTGCCGTTATGCAGAAGATGCGGTAGAAGATGGTTTTGAAGTATTGATACTTTCCGATCGTGCTATCGATTCGGAACATGCCCCTATACCATCACTGATGGCTGTTTCGGCAGTGCATCACCACCTGATAAAAAAAGGTAGCCGTGGTTCGGTAGGTTTGGTTGTTGAGGCCGGCGATGTTTGGGAAGTTCACCATTTTGCATGTTTATTAGCATTTGGTGCAAGTGCCATTAACCCGTACTTAGCTTTGGCAAGTATTGAAACGCATAAAAATGATGGTAAGCTTGATACCAACCTTGATATCAAAGCCTTATCTAAAAACTATATCAAAGCGGTAAGCGATGGTTTGCTGAAGATATTCTCCAAAATGGGTATCTCAACCTTGCAATCATATCACGGCTCACAAGTGTTTGAAATACTGGGCCTTAACAAAGATGTAGTTGACCGTTACTTTGTTGGCGCGGTTACACGCATTGGTGGCTTAAATAGTGATGATATTGCCCGCGAAGCGCTGTGCAAACACAAAATAGGTTTCGGCGAAGCGAAGAACGAAGTTCACTTACTACCCGAGGGTGGTATATACCAATGGAAACGCAGGGGCGAAGCGCACTTGTTTAACCCGGATACCATCCACTTATTACAACATGCTACCAAAACAAACGATTACAGCGTTTACAAAAGGTATGCTAAACTGATCAACGATCAAACAGAGAAACACTATACCATCCGTGGCCTGTTGGATTTTGCACATCACCGCGAAGCTATCGCTCTTGAAGATGTAGAACCGGCAGAAAGCATCATGAAGCGTTTTGCTACAGGCGCCATGTCGTTCGGCTCTATCTCGCACGAAGCGCACAGCACGCTGGCTATCGCCATGAACCGTATTGGTGCCAAGAGCAATACCGGCGAAGGTGGTGAAGACGAAATGCGTTACATCCCGATGGAAAACGGCGATTCGATGCGTTCGGCTATTAAACAGATTGCTTCGGCAAGGTTTGGTGTTACCAGTAACTACCTTACCAATGCTGATGAGCTACAGATAAAAATGGCGCAAGGTGCAAAACCGGGCGAAGGTGGACAGTTACCGGGCCATAAGGTGGATGACTGGATCGCTAAAACCCGCCACGCTACACCGGGCGTAGGTTTGATCTCTCCGCCGCCGCACCATGATATTTATTCTATCGAAGATTTGGCACAGCTGATATTCGATCTGAAAAACGCTAACCGTGCCGCACGTATTAACGTTAAGCTGGTATCAAAAGCAGGTGTTGGTACTATTGCAGCAGGTGTTGCTAAGGCACATGCCGATGTGATACTGATTGCCGGATATGATGGTGGTACAGGTGCATCGCCAATAAGCTCTATCAAACATGCCGGTTTACCTTGGGAACTTGGTTTAGCCGAGGCCCATCAAACGCTGGTACGTAATAAACTGCGCAGCCGTGTTGTATTACAGGCCGATGGTCAAATGAAAACCGGTCGCGATCTTGCTATTGCTGCCTTAATGGGAGCAGAGGAGTGGGGCGTAGCTACTGCGGCATTAGTTGCCGGTGGCTGTATCATGATGCGTAAATGCCACTTGAATACCTGCCCTGTAGGTGTTGCCACACAAGACCCTGAATTACGTAAACTGTTCACCGGTCAGCCGGAGCATATTGTTAATCTGTTCCGTTTCCTTGCCGAAGAGATGCGTGAGATAATGGCTGAATTAGGTTTCCGTACCATTAACGAAATGGTTGGCCGTGTTCAGTTCCTTAAAGTTAAGGAAGGATTGAAACACTGGAAACTAAATAAAATTGACCTGTCGGGCATGTTGCACCCCGTATATAATGCTAAAGGCGCAACCCTTTACAATAGTGAGGCGCAAGACCACGGTATGGCAGATATATTGGATTGGAAATTGTTGGAGTATGCAAAACCTGCTCTTGAAGACCAAAGCCCTGTATTCGCGTCGTTCAATGTGAAAAATACAGACCGTACCATTGGTACACTGTTATCTAACGAGATATCTAAGCGATATGGTTCTGAGGGCTTGCCTGAAAATACCATCAACTACAAATTTACAGGTTCGGCGGGGCAAAGCTTCGGCGCATTCTCGGCCAAAGGTTTATCTTTTGAGCTGGAAGGCGAGGCAAATGACTATGTAGGTAAAGGCTTATCAGGTGCGCAATTAGCCATCTATCCATCAAAAGAAGCAACCTTTGTTCCTGAAGATAATATTCTGATCGGTAACGTTGCCCTGTATGGCGCAACATCGGGCGAGGTATTTATCCGCGGTATGGCCGGCGAGCGTTTCGCGGTACGTAACTCGGGTGCTACGGCGGTTGTTGAAGGTGTTGGCGACCATGGTTGCGAATACATGACAGGTGGCCGCGCGCTTATCCTGGGTAAAACAGGCCGTAACTTTGCCGCCGGTATGAGCGGTGGTTTAGCCTGGGTTTACGATCCGGATAACTCATTCACCGAAAACTGTAATACCGAGATGGTGGATCTTGATCCGCTATCGGCAAAAGATAAAGAACAGATAGTAACCTTGCTGCGCAAACACGTACAAATTACAGGAAGTACCGTTGCTAAAAACCTGTTGGAAAACTGGGAAGAAGCACTTCTGCGATTTGTTAAAGTATTCCCTAAAGAGTACAAAAAGGTTTTACAACAAGCACAATATCAAACCATCAGCTAATTATTATAATGGGAAAACCAACCGGATTTAAAGAGTTTGGAAGGGAGCTGCCATCAAAAATAGCTCCTCAAGAACGTATAGCTAACTATAAGGAATTTGTAAATTTATATTCAGACGAGAAACTGAATGAGCAATCGGCCCGTTGTATGAACTGTGGTGTTCCGTTTTGCCATAACGGTTGCCCGCTGGGTAATATCATCCCTGAGTTTAACGATGCTGTTTATCGTAAAGATTGGGAAGAAGCATACACCATTTTATCATCAACAAATAACTTCCCCGAGTTTACAGGCCGTATTTGCCCTGCGCCTTGCGAGTCTGCATGTGTACTGGGTATAAACAAGCCACCTGTAGCTATCGAAGAGATAGAGAAACACATCATCGAGATAGCTTACGAGAAAGGTATGGTTAGGCCAACAGCACCGCTTATTAAAACAGGCAAAAAGGTTGCTGTTGTAGGTTCAGGTCCGGCGGGTTTAGCTGCTGCAGCTCAGTTGGTTAAAGCAGGCCATAGTGTTACTGTTTATGAGCGTGATGATAACCCGGGTGGTTTATTACGTTACGGCATCCCCGATTTCAAACTGGAAAAAGGAGTAGTAGAGCGCCGTATCAAAGTTATGGAAGAAGATGGTGTTGTGTTTAAATGCAATACCGAAGTAGGCAAAGATATTATGCCCGAAGAACTTACCCGTAACAATGATGCTGTTGTAATTGCAGGTGGTTCAACCATCCCGCGTAACCTGCCAATACCAGGCCGCGATTTGAAAGGTATCCATTTTGCTATGGATTTCCTGAAACAACAAAATAAACGTGTAAGCGATATAAAAGTTACTGCCGAAGATATTTTAGCTACAGGTAAAGATGTAGTGGTAATAGGTGGCGGTGATACAGGGTCTGACTGTGTAGGTACTTCAAACCGCCAGGGTGCTAAATCTGTTACTCAGTTTGAAGTAATGAGCAAGCCACCTGAGCAACGTACCGCCCACATGCCTTGGCCAAGCTACCCTATGGTACTTAAAGTAACCAGTTCGCACGAGGAAGGTGTTGTACGCCATTGGGGTGTTAACACAAAAGAATTTTTAGGCGATGCTAATGGCAACCTGCGCGCGCTTAAAGTTGCCGATGTAAGCTGGGAACTTGATGTGATGAACCGCCCTGTAAAATTTGCAGAGGTAGAAGGTTCTGAACGCGAAATACCTTGCCAGGCTGTATTTTTAGCCATGGGCTTTTTACACCCGCAGCATACCGGTATGTTGGAGCAATTAGGCGTTGAGCTTGATGAACGTAAAAACGTAAAGGCCCGTGAGGGTGTTTACCGTACCAACGTAGGTAAAGTATTTGCAGCAGGCGATATGCGCCGTGGCCAGTCTTTAGTTGTATGGGCTATATCAGAGGGCCGCGAATGCGCCCGCAAGGTAGATGAGTTTTTGATGGGCCACTCTGCCCTCGAAAGTAAAGATGTAGTTAACCTGTTTGAACAGGTGTTTTAATTTGCTCACCAAACCAAACCTTAATACCATAGCGGGACGGCATTTGCTGTCCCGTTTTGTTTTTATAAATTAGCCATTATGAAAAGGTATCTCCTTGTAATATTAGTATCGCTGTTATCTGTACATGTATTTGCTCAACAGCCGGTAACTTCGCAACCTGCATCATTAGTAATGGGCTCAAAAGCTCCCGATTTTAATGGTGTTGACTACCAGGGTAAAAAGCATAACCTTAAATCATTATTAAAAGGGCATAGCGCGGTAGTTATATTTTTTTATCGCGGGCAATGGTGCCAGTATTGTAATAAATACCTTAAACTAATGCAGGATAACCTGGCCAAGCTTACCGCCAAAGGCGCCGCCGTTGTTGCGGTTACCCCCGAAGTTGACCTGGCTATAAATACTACTGCGTCAAAAACAGGCGCGGGTTTCCCCATTATGAATGATAAGGGCTACAAAATAATGAAAGCTTACAAAGTTGATTATGTAGTAAGCGCTACCGATCTTGCCCTGATGCGGAAATATCATATAGATATAGATGCCAATAATGGTAATGCCGATCATGTTTTACCTATACCGGCAACCTACGTTATCAACAAAAAAGAGAAGATCGTATTTGCTCATTTTGATGTTGATTATCGCAAACGTGCCGCTATGGATGATATTATAGCAGCCATCCCTGCGATGTAAGTTATTTAGTTATTGAGTTTTTTTGACCATTAAAGTTACAATTCCTCAATAAAATAAAAACTTAGTAACCTAACAACCCAACAACTTGAAAATCACAGGCCCGAATAGTAATCATACCCCCGCTCGGCCCAGTAATCAGGCGGCCGTTGGTTGCTGAAGGATATCGTAGCTATTCTTTTCAGATTCTTGATGCCATATTTTACCGGGATGATCAGCCGTAGCGGTGCCCCGTTTAATATAGGGATAGGCCCGTCGTTAACTTCGTAAGCAAGCAGGGTTTGCGGGTGCATGGCGCTCGGCATATCAATACCCACATAATATTGCTTGTCTTCGGTAGCAAAGCCAACGTATTCCATTGCAGCCTGGGTCTCCAGTTTATAATGGGCCACAAAATCGGTGAATTTTACACCGGCCCAATGCTGTATCTCGTCCCAGCCCTCAACGCATTTAAAGTCGTATATCAGCTCGGTTTTAGGCAGGGCTTTAATATCTTCTATCGTGAGGGTTAAGGTCTCTGTAGGGCTTTTAATTACCTGCATTTTCCAATCTGCCGGGTTGAATTTATCGGGCATACCTTCATAGCTGTTACTGCGCAGCTTTTTGGGCACCATTTCTTTCGGATAGGTTTTAACCAGGTGGTTATTGCTGAACAATCTCCTGCAAAACAATTCTGTCTGGTTCAGTGCACGCCTTAGGGGCGCTTTGGCACCTGCGGTTACTGTTTTAGCTTCGACAGGGCTGTTGGCTAACCATTTCCAGCCACCAAAAGCGGCGGCCTGCAGAACGATAAAACTGCCAAAAGCAATAAAGCGGCGGCGTGCAATTTGCTTATCAAGCAGGGCTTCTTGTTTTAGATCTGCTATCTTTTTGTTCTCGGCAATTTCCTGTTCAGATAATTCCGCCGCATCTGGTACTGCTTCCGGCTTATTTTCCTTTTCCATCTTCTTTTGCTAATTCGGTTACTGGTGTTTCTTTAACTACTTCAAAGCCGGTTATTACCGATTGGAAATTTTTCCATCCCGCAAGGATAACCTGGATAATGTGTATAAAAAAGAAGAACACATAACCCAGTGTAAGTACAAAATGTATAATACGGGCCAAATGGTACCCGCCACATAAAAAGCATATCCAATTAAACTGTACAGGCTTATATATGGCTAAGCCCGTTACAATAGAGCCAAAGCCCATAACAATGATTGAGGTATAGGCTATGCGTTGCGCGGCGTTGTATTTGTTTTGAGGAGGTGCTGTTTTGCGGATATGCAGATCGTGCAAAAGAACCAGCCAGGCCTCTTTAAACGATTTTTTTTGTGGTACCAACTCGCGCCACTCGCCCGATATTATGGTGTATAGCACATACATAAACCCATTAGCAAAAAAGAACCACATGAACAGGAAGTGAAGCGCCATACCTTCTGCCAGCCTTTTTGGGATATGGAAAAATTTATTGAACCCCTCAGGGAAAAACTTGAATATCTCGGTATTACCTATTGATACCTTATATACATCGTTTCCCCAATAAATCAGCATGCCACTCCATATCATCAGGAATAACACCGGGAAATTTATCCAGTGAAACCACCGCATGGCAATGGAGTGTTTTTCTTTGATAGTTTTCATTTTTTACGATGGTAATAATCAGATGTTTGAAGGTACAGTTTTTTGTGCTGATAGTATCTCGCTTGTAGCGCTATTCTGTAAAAAGCAGATCACCTCCCAGGTTTGCTGGTTATAGCCCTGCGGGAGTTTTACTGTAGCCGTTCCGTTTTGCTGGTTTAGGTCTATCGTGTTCAATTCGCGCACAATATTAACGTGCCTCAAAATATGGCCTCCGTTTTCGCCACTTTTTACACTGCTTTGTGCCGCTTTTTGTACCAAAGCAATTACTAACGCCTTATTAGCTATATTACCTTTAATTTGATATTGTATTTTTAATTGGTGCAATTCAATGCCGGTAGCACCTAACATCAATTGGTCATTAACGGTTTTTGACAGGTTCGATTTTATCGCATTCCGTAAGCTAACTTCATTTGAGCCAACAAACTCAGTACGTCCGTTTACTACGATCTGGGGCGTATAAACCGATTCCAGGTGTAATTGCTGTGCGTACCTGCGTTGCCTGTTACTATATTCAGCACTGCTAAACTGATCTTTCCAACCTAAATGATTCCAGTAATCAACATGGTAGGCTAAAATATAAATGTGCTGCTCTTTATCCTCTTTTAATATGCGGGCTATTAACTCATCGGCAGGGGGGCAGCTTGAGCAGCCTTCTGATGTAAAGAGTTCTACCACGGCAAATCCATTTTCAGCAGATGCCTTGCTTTTAATCACTTGTTGGTTATTTATTTTAAAGGCAAATATGGATAGGGTAGCGGCAAGCAGTAGCCCCGTTAATGCTATTAATTTATAGGCTTTCATAATCGTTATAATGAGTGGTTTGTACGTTTGTCGGTATATACGGGAATACCTTACAATAAAACTAAAAAAAATGAAATAAGTATTTTAGATAAGTATCCGCACTTTAATGTATTGATATTTAAAAGTTTATATATAGCTTTAATAAACTAAATTAAAACAATTATGAAAAAACTATTGATTGGCTTAGCCGTAGTATCGGTAATTTTTGCAGCCTGTAACGGCAAGATGAGTGTTTCTACCAATGGTGTTGCTGCAGACAGTACAGCGGCTATGATAGCAAAAAACAAGCAAACGGCTATCAACTCTGAAATGGCCATCCTGAAAAAAGATATTGATGGGATATACAAGGATTGCAGTGCTGACTTTGTGGATTACGGTAGCGAAGAGTATAAACCAATGACGAAAATAGACTCGCTAAAAATAAATATGAAACAGTTTTTAGATGCCTTCCCTGATATGAAGGTAGAAAACATGAAAGCTTTTGCCGATAGCAACACCGTTGTAATAACCGGTACCTGGAGCGGCACTTTTACTAAAGAGTTTATGAAAATACCACCCACTAAAAAAACATATAAATTACCCGATGCCGATATTTTTACTTTTAACAAAGAAGGCAAGATCACATCACACAGGTCAATACAATCAGAAATTGCCTATTTAACACAGTTAGGCGTGCCTTTGCCGCCTAAAAAATAGTAGGCGTATGTTTTCCGGCTTAATGAGTGCATGGCGGCGGTTATATATAACCGCCGTTTTGTGTTTAATATAAAGAAATGATTAATCAGGCGGATAGTATGTTCAGGAGGGTTTAAGTAAAACATTTCAAAATATGATAATTAATTAATTTATTAATTAAAATAAATGTATATCTTTGTATACATAATGTTTACCTGTTAATTTAGATGGCCAAAAAAATCATTGTCATTGAAGACAATCACGATATCCTTGATATGATATCCTATATTCTCGAAGATGAAGGCTATGAGGTGTTACCATCCTTAAACTCCGAACCTCTTAAAGATATCGAAACATCAAAACCTGACCTGATTTTGTTGGATGATTGGTTACCGGATAGTTATGGCCACAGGTTGTGCGCTACTTTAAAACAAAACCCGGTTACGGCTCATATCCCTGTTTTACTGATATCATCGGTAATTAATTTACCAGAGCTTGCCAAAAAAGCGAATGCCGATGGATTTATAACAAAACCATTTGATATTGATCACCTGATCAGTATGGTAAAAGAGCATTTGAGCTAAAGCTCAAATGCTCCAAATGTATACTGCTTTAAGCTTGCGCGTATTCCAGCGACGCATAAAACTTCAGGCTTTCCACCAGTTCTGCATCTGTACAAATATTATCTATTTTGCTTTCGCCGATGTTTGACAGGAGCGAACAGTTGATATTACCACCCAGGTTCTTTTTATCCTTGCGCATAATATCATTCAATTGTGTAAAGGTGCTTTCTTTAAGTGGGTATTTGCCATAAATGCCTAATAAGGTATTGATGATCTCTTCCATCGCTGTAAGCGATAATCCTGCTTTTTTATGTGATAAATACGTTTCGCATATCATACCGGCAACAACTGCTTCGCCATGTGTTAGCGGGTTTTCATCGTTATTAAGCGAGTAGCTTTCAATGGCATGGCCAATGGTATGCCCAAAGTTTAATATTTTGCGCAAGCCGCGTTCGGTAGGGTCGGCAATAACAACCTTATTCTTTATCGCTATGGAGTCGTATATCAATTCGGCATCAAGGTTCTCCGGATTGCTGTGTTTTAGTTTTTCCCAGTAGGCAGCATCGGCAATCAGGCCATGTTTTAACATTTCTGCTAAGCCCGATTTTACCTGCCGCTCAGGTAAAGTTTGTAAAAAGCGGTGTTCAATAAAAACAGCTTTTGGCTGTGTAAATGTACCGATGATGTTTTTAAGGTTAAAAATATCAATGCCGTTTTTACCGCCAACCGAAGCATCTACTTGCGATAGCAGGGTAGTAGGGATATGTACAAAATCGATACCGCGTTTATATGTTGATGCTGCAAAGCCACCCAGATCGGTAATTACACCGCCGCCAAGGTTAATAAGCAGGCTGTTGCGGTCGGCACCAAAATCTATCAGCATTTTCCAGATACCTACACAAAAATCAATGCTTTTGCTTTCTTCGCCGGCGTTTATCTCAATAATGTCAAAATTATCTTTTTGATCCAGCCCTTCCTGTATCAGGGGGAGGCAATGTTTTACGGTATGCTCGTCGGTTAAAATAAAAAAGTGCGAATAGTTACCCTGCTTAATAAATTTGTTGAGTTCGGCAGCTATGTTGTTAAAATGTATTGGGTAGCTTATGCTTTGTAAGGTGTTCATTATTTATTTAATCAAAATTTTTGTGCCCCTAAATTCAACTATATCGCCTTGCCTTACTTTGAGGCGTTTGCGATAGTCGATGGTGCCATTGTATTTAACTTCGCCTTCAGATACAACTATCTGGGCTTCACCGCCGGTTTGCACCAGGTTTGTAGCCTTTAACAACTGTATCATCGGAATGTATTCTTCAGTTAATGTAAACTCGATCATGAGGAAGGCAAAAATAAACTATTCGGCGAATAAAGAGTAAATAAGTTACAATTTGTAATTTTGCCGAATGCTGCCCACTAACAATGATAAACCCACCCCGGAGAACGTGTTTTCGTTCGAGAACACCGAAATCGCGTTTAAACAAACTACAAATGTAGCCCTAAAGCGCGCGTATTGGCTATTCCGGCTCATCAATATCAACTTATTGGTTAAGCTGGGGCCGCCAATAACCAACTTCGCCTTAAAAATACACCTGCCCATTAAAGGACTTATCCGCACTACCATATTTAAACATTTTTGTGGTGGCGAAACCATTGCCCAATGTGATGCGACCATTAAAAATCTTTACGAGGGTAAAGTTGGAACAATATTGGATTACTCGGTTGAAGGGGAAGATGAAGAGGCTGTTTTTGATGAAACACGCGATGAGATTATCAGGACAATAAAACGTGCTAAAGGCGATAAGGCTATCCCGCTAACGGTATTTAAAGTTACCGGGGTAGGGCGTTTTGAGTTATTGGAGAAACTTGATGCCGGAATTACTTTAACCGATACCGAACAACTGGAATGGAAAAAAGTACAAAGCCGCGTACACGATATTTGTAAAACAGCCTTTGACCTGGATATCCCGGTAATGATTGATGCCGAAGAAAGCTGGATACAAAAAACGATAGATACACTGGCCATTGATATGATGCGTGCCTTTAACAAAATTAAGCCTATTGTTTATAATACCTACCAGTTATACAGGCATGATAAGCTCGAATCAATAAAACATGATTGTGCCGTAGCCATACCTGAAGGTTTTTATTTAGGAGCAAAGCTGGTACGCGGTGCCTATATGGAAAAAGAACGGCAACGGGCTATCGAGATGGGGTACACATCGCCTATACAAGCAACCAAACAAGCTACCGATGATGACTATAACAAGGCGCTGGAGTTTTGCATCGAAAATATTAAACATATTGCCTTTATAGCCGGCACACACAACGAGGATAGTTGTAAACTGCTTGCCAATTTATTGGATAAGTATGATATTATACACAACCACCCCCATGTATATTTTTCGCAATTACTCGGTATGAGCGATAACCTGAGCTTTAACCTGGCCCATGCGGATTATAATGTAGCCAAATATGTACCTTACGGACCTGTTGAAGCAGTGTTGCCATACCTTTTTAGGAGGGCGCAAGAAAACACAGCCATTGCAGGCCAAATGAGCCGCGAATTAGGTTTGATCGTAAAAGAAATAAAAAGGAGAAGATTTTAATTTTTAGTTAAAACACAATTGTCATAATTATGTTACAGTAATTAGTATTTAACAAACTAACATAATTATGAAAAAGATCAGTTTAATAGCATTGGCAATTTTTGTGGGACTGTCGTTTCAAAACGTTAACGCACAGGATAACGATACCAGCCACGTAAAAGTTAAAAGTAAGGTTAAAGCAAATAAAGCTAAAACCAAAATTAAAGGGGAGGGGGCAGCAGCTATAAATGCAGCTACCGGAAACCACACTGCTCCGGCTACACCAACAACAGTTATTGTTACGCCAGCGCCACCTGCAACAGTGGTTACCAATACACAACCGCATACTGCCCCAACCACAACAACTACCACCACAGAAACTAAAGTTGCGGCGGCACCGGTTACAACCAGCAGCACCATGCATACATCAAAAACAGTAGCTACTAAAACGGCTACGCATGTAACGCGTACTACACCTGCTCACCGTACGGTAGTAGTTAAAAAGCAACCCACTCCTGCCACTACAGTTAAAACAACCACTACGGTAACTAAAAATTAATTGAGGTGCAATATGTTAAATAGCCCCAAACCCGGGGCTATTTTTTTAGCTCGTTTAAGCGGCTTTGCACATACACAATATACTCCTTTTGCTTTAAGGGCGGTTTTGATGCCAGGTATTTTTTATAATATTTAATGGCGTTATTTTTATCTTTCAGGTCCTTATCGTACAAGTTAGCAAGGGTGTAGTATATTACATCGTGCTCCTTAAAATACAGGCTTTTCTGATAATTTGCAGCTGCAGCTTTATATTGCTTTTTAATATCGTAGTTCTCGGCAATTTCGTTATAATATACATCCATGTATGGCGATATGGCCTGTGTTAACGTTCTTTCCAAATAATCGAGCGATTCTTTATATCTTTTTAATCCTTTGTAACTCATCGCCGTAAGGTAATAAGTACGTTCGGTTTGATAAATATCGGGCATCATGCCGAATGATTCGATACAACATTCATAGTTTTTGAGCATATAATAAGACGAGCCTAACTTGTTGAGCACCTGTATCGATTGGTCGCCAAGTTCTACAAGTTTATTGCATGTAATTATCGTTTCTTTAAAACGGCTGCTGGTATACATCAGGTTTACTACTGCCCTAAGTAAAAACAGATTTGTTGAATCGGCTGCAAGGGCACGCACCAAAACCATTTCGGCTTGTTTTGGTTTCTTAGTGTTTATCAGTATGAAGCTTAAATCACAAGCTACGTCAGGGTCTTCAGGGTTAATAATATTTGCTTTTGACAGGTTTTTGTATGAGTTTGCCGTATCCGTTTTTTCCATATACAAGCGCCCCAATTGTTTGTATACCTGGAAATTTCGATTATCGATACTCCCGGCTTTTTCGTAATAAAAAATAGCTTTCGGCTTATTTTCGCGGTTAGAATTGATGAGCGCCAGATTAAGCAAAACAGGTATGTTGGTGGTATCCTGCCGGTAAATGCGTTCATAATATTTTTCTGCTTCGAGCGGTTTGCCTGCCATTTGGCAGGTGTAGGCAAGGCGGTTCAATATTTTTACATTGGTAATAGGCTCCGGGCAAACCTTTTTTAAATATTCTGCCGCATCTGCATAATGCTGGTTTTGATATAGGTCTATCAGTAGAGCGTCATTAATATTATACTGTTGCGCTTTGGTTATTGTACCAGAAAACAAGGTGATGATGAGGAATAGGAAAAAGAATTTTTTCATATAATATCTATTTCAACTAAATTAATAGTTTAGATTTGATATTGCAACTATTTTTTTAGTTTGAATTGTTTTTGATATATCGTAGCCATCACGGCATCTGCTACTCGTTCAATCAGCTAAGCTTTCTGCTTAAAATAGCGTAATTCATCAAAACTTATTATAATTTTGATGGGTTTAACAAACGAATGGCAACACTCAGCTCTTCGCGCCAAAAAGCGCTGCTACGCAAATACTCAGGTAACGTCAAAATATTGATGATGCTGGTTAGTATTTGCTTTATTGTTTTGGTACTGCCTAAACAGGCCAAGTTTAGGTACGAATATGAAAAAGGTAAGGTGTGGAACCAAAAGGATCTTATATCGCCATACATTTTCGCTATATTAAAAACTGAGCAGGAGCGTAAAGAAGACCGTGAAGCCGCTATCAGGAGTATTACGCCCATATACCAACTGGATGCCGAGGTAGAGCAGCAAAGCCTTGAAGGTTATAAAAATGGTTTTGAGATAAAATGGAAAACCAGTGGCATAAACGATGGACAGAAACAGCGATATTTTACATTGGGCTATAACCTGCTGAAAGAAGTATACGCAAAAGGCGTATTAGCGCTTAATAAAAAATATCAAACCAGTGGAGAAAATTACCGCATTACTATTCTGCATAATAACATAGCTACAGAGATCAATACATCGCAGGTATTTACCCACGAAGGAGCTTTGAGTTATGTCGATCAGGCACTGTCAGCTAATAAAAACCTTGATAAAACCTTTTTAATAGGAATAATACAAGACAGGTTGCAATATAACCTCAGTTACGATGATAAGCTGACCACGCGCCTTGAGAACGAGGCAGTAGATGGCTTATCTGCCACGCGTGGCATGGTGCAAAAAGGTGATCTTATTGTGGCACGCGGCTCGGTTATTAACCAGGATATTTATCAAAAGCTGGAATCGTTTAAATCCGCATTTGACGATAACGTACGTGTTAACGGTAACCCCAAACTGGTATTGTTGGGCCAGTTTTTACTGGTTACTATCGTTATCAGCTTGCTTATGGTGTTCCTATACCTTTTCCGTAAGGATATTTACTATGATAACCGTCTGGTAAGCCTCATATTATTGGTTATAACGGCCATGCTGGCTACGCTATCATTAGCCATAAGGGTACAGCTGCCTAATTTTTATTATATTCCATACTGTATTGTTCCTATCATCATCCGTATCCTGTTCGATACCCGTTTGGCGCTTAACATTCACTTATTGGTAGTATTGATAGCCGGATTTTTTGTGCCTAACAGCTTTGAGTTTGGCTTTTTCGAGATCACGGCGGGTATGGTATCTATTTACAGTATTAAAAACCTGGTGCGCCGTGAGCAGTTCCTCATTTCGGCAGGCATTATTTTGGCGAATTACTTTTTTGCCTTTGTCGGGATATCATTGATTCGCGAAGGCAGCCTGACGAGTATAGACTGGACAGACTTTTTACCATTCCTGTTCAGCGTAGGTTCTACTTTATTGGCTTATCCGCTTATTTATGTCTTCGAAAAGGTATTTGGATTAACATCAGATATCACACTGATAGAATTAACCAACACTAACGCCACTTTGCTGCGTAAGCTGGCCTTTAGCGCGCCGGGCACGTTCCAACACTCGTTACAAGTTGCAAACCTGGCAGAGAGCGCCATATACGCTATTGGGGGCAATGCTTTATTGGTTAGGGCAGGGGCCTTGTATCATGATATTGGTAAGATAGAAAACCCGCTGTATTTTATCGAGAACCAAAGCAGTGGTTTTAATCCGCATGATAAAGTAACTTATGAAGAAAGCGCGCAGATCATCATCCGCCACGTAAGTAAGGGTATTGATATGGCCCGTAAAGAAAACCTGCCCGAAATTGTGATCGATTTTATACGTACGCATCATGGCAATACCCGGGTTGATTATTTTTATCAATCGCACTTAAAAAACTTCCCGGAGAAGATCGTGGATGAAAATACCTTCCGTTATCCCGGCCCTATACCGTTTTCTAAGGAAACAGGTGTATTAATGTTAGCAGATTCTGTTGAGGCGGCATCGCGCTCATTACACGAGCCAAATGCGGCAACTATTGATGCTTTGGTTGAACGTATAATAGAGTACAAGCTTGACCAGGAGCAACTTAACGATAGTAATATTACGCTGAAAGATCTGGAAACCATTAAGGCGATATTTAAGCGAATGCTGATGAGTATTTACCATGTGCGAATAGATTATCAGAATAACTAAATTTTTTTTTGACGGGAAAGTTGAATTGCTATATTTGCAATCCCAAAAACGGGGTATGTGCGTTGCACAATTAAATTGGTGAGGTGCCTGAGAGGCCGAAAGGATCAGTTTGCTAAACTGACGTACGGGAAACTGTACCGAGGGTTCGAATCCCTCCCTCACCGCAAATCAATAAGTGCCTGGCTTTAGCCGGGCATTTTTATTTTATAGCGTTGCCAAGCGAAGCTTGTGCATAAGAGATAAAATAAAAATGACCAGTGAGCAATAGCAAACAGGCACTTATTGATTTAAGCCCCCACCCAAAAGGGATCAATAAAATTAATCCCTCCCTCACCGCTGAATGGTAAGTGAAAAGCCTGTAAATTTATGATTTACAGGCTTTTTTGTTATCGGGCTGATGAATGGGGGTTGTACTCTTTAGTTTTGTTACAGCAGTTTTAACACATAGGTAAATTTAGCAGGCTCGGCATAAACCGTGTATTGAGGCATAGGGGTGGGGCCACAACTATTTGAGCCAACACCCAATGTTTTGTAGCCAATACATAATACGGTGGCATTTCTTACCGGCAGGTCAATTTTATATTCAACAGGTGCCAGTTGTTCATCACTGTAGGGTAAGGCTGCTATTTGCAAAACGGTATTATCGGCATAAATGCCTACACCAGTGCCATTTTGATTAATTAGTTTGGCCCAGCGTACATCCTCATGATTGCCGCACTCCATCGGCTTTTCGTAAGGTGTTAATTGTTGTAAAACCGTGCTGGTATAAATGCCAACATCTGATCCCGTTTTTCTGTCCGAGTAGTTTTCCATCGGGCCACGGCCAAAATAACTAAACCTGTCATAAGCTTTATCCAAAAACATCCTGATACCCATCCGCGCTATCACAAGCTTCGGCTCGTTGGTTTGCACATCATTATCAACCCTTACGGTGCCATCCCCGGTAACGGTATAAACTACATGGTGGTTTAAACTAAAACCTTTTTTACCCGTTGCGCCAAGTTCAACAGTAAGCGTTATTTCAGATGGTGTTACTTGCCTCGCTACCATGCTTTTGGTACTCCATTTTAATTCCTTTAGCCCATAATCATCCCAATCTTTATCGGCATACATATCATCATTGCGGTGCGGCGCACGCCATAAATGCAGCATTGGCCCGCCTTGCGCAAGCAATAACTCGCTGCCATTATTTTTAACAGAAGATAAGGTACCTGTTACCTTATCAAATCTCAAACTGAAACTATTGCCCTTAACAACAATATCGCTTTTTCTTTCGCTGAATTGAATTGCAGCCATTTGACTATTGCTGATAGCTTTGGCAGCAGATTTAAACGGCAGTTCTATTTGTTCGGCGGCAATTTCGTGGCCGGCTTTTGCCCATAATTGATTTTTTATCAACTTGAACGAAAAGCGGATATAATACGTAGCACCCGGTTCAAATTGCTTATCGCGATAGGGAACAATTATTTGTTTATCGCTTAAAGGATTAATACCACTAAGGTTAATTACACCGTTTGATTGGGCAATACCATTTTTTGTAATAACCCAGGTACCTTTAAAATCCGACAGATCAATAAACTGGTATTTGTTGCGGATGTTAAAAATACCTTTTTCCAGGTCTTTTGCGCTTACGCTGATCCATTGAAATACGCGTTGCATTTCCGGATAATGTGGTTTTGGCGATCTGTCGGATGCTACTACGCCTTTATGAATAAAATAATGGTCGTTCGGGAACTCGCCAAAACCACCACCAAATGCGAGTATGGGGTGTTTAGGGTCACGACGGTTCCATATACCCTGATCCTGAAATTCCCATATCGCGCCGCCTAATAATGATGGATACTTATCGAACAGGTCGCCATATTCTTTTAACGACCCCATCGAGTTGAACATAGCGTGCGTAAACTCGCATAAATAAAAAGGTTTGGTGAGGCTTTTATCTACAGCCGCCCGCTCTACTGATGATAGGGCTTTCTTCTTTACATTATCCGAATCGGCATAAGGCAATATAGGTGCATACATTTTGCTATCTATGTCCGCAGGGTTTTTATCGCCAACGCCAAAACCTTCATAATGCGTAGGGCGCGATGTATCTATGCGCTTTATGGCTGTAATTGCCGCTGCAAAATTCTTACCGCCAATACCAGCCTCGTTACCCAAGGACCATATGATAACCGACGGGTGATTTTTAAAACTTTCCACATTGGCTACATTCCTATCAATAACGGCGGCTTTAATGCGTGGCTCGTCTGTAAGCCTTTCTCTTGCACCGTGGCACTCTACATTAGCTTCGGCTACAAGGTAAATACCATACTCATCGCATAATTCGTACCAGCGTGGGTCGTCACTATAATGGCAGGTGCGTACATGGTTGCAATTACCCTGCTTAATAACTTCAAGATCGCGGCGCATTTGGGCTTCGGTAACGGCATGGCCAACATCGGGCCAGTTTTCATGACGGTTAACGCCTTTTAATTTAATGGGTACACCATTTACCATAAACACCCGCCCTTTGATCTCTATTTTGCGGAAACCTGTTTTTGATGAGATGGTTTCTGTTATTACCTTACCTCTTTTTAGTCGGATAACCGTTGTATACAAATGAGGCGTTTCGGCCGTCCATTTTAAAGGGTTTATGATATTGATCTTTAAATTAGCAGTAATTTCCTGCCCCGCCTGTAAAGCCAGAATATTCGTTGTTCCACCGGCAATTACCTTTTCTCCATCATATACATTTACAACCGCCTTTTGGGGCAACGTTGCTTTTGTACCATAATTTTTAACCTTAACTATTACATTTTCGGTAGTATCTCGGTAATGCTCATCCAGATCTGTCTGTACAAAAAAATCGCGGATATGTGCGTTTGGCGCTTTCCATAGGGTCACATTTCTAAATATTCCGTGCAGGCGCCACATATCCTGATCTTCCAGGTAACTGCCCGATGTGTACTGATATACTTCGGCTGCAACTACATTTTTTCCCGGCTTTACATAATTTGTAATATCAAACTCGGCCGCATTGCGACTATTAACACTATAGCCAACTTTTTTACCGTTTATCCACAAAAAAAAGCCCGAGTCGACACCATCAAAGGTGATAAATATGCGTCCACCGGTCCAGTTGGCAGGTACATCAAAATCGCGGCGGTAACTGCCAACGGGATTACGCTCTTTAAAAGCGGTGTAATTTTCGGGAGGTACGCTCATCACATGCGGAAAATCAATTTTGAACGTATAACCTATATTGCGGTAAAAAGGTGTACCATAGCCTTTTATTTCCCAATTCGAAGGCACGGCAATCTCCTTCCAGCGGGTTACATCATAGTCGGGCTTAAAAAAATCTACCGGGCGGTCTTGCGGCCATGCAACCCAGTTAAATTTCCAATTACCATTTAAACTGCGTGATAACGACGATGAACGGCGGTTACCGGTTAGCGCCTCTTTTAGGTTGCTATACGGCATCAGGGTGGCGTGTGCCGGTTGCTTATTGATCCCCAGGCATTCCGGGTTTTCAATTTCGGCCGGTACAGTTGCTTTACGTGTGGTATCGGGTTGTTGTATACCGCAAAAAGCAGCAGATACGGCGCATAATGCTACCAGTAATATTGATAAGGATCTTATTTTTGGCATATGCCCCGGTATGTTAATAATAAATGATGGTTTATGATCAGAACAAGTACAAACATATCAATACTTAATGTTCGTTTTCTTAATCCATAACTGTTGCTCACCGTTTTTCTGCTTAAACGATTTCGTAATTAAATTGGAGCGATGTATAAACAATAGCCGGCTTAGTTGATATTTTCGTACAACAATTATAAACGGGCAAAAGCGCTGTATAGTAAATGATGATGGTGGGTATATAAGTTAGCATATGTTATGCCGGCCTTTACCTGTATATTATCCCGATGCCCTGTTTCTGAAAATTATGATAAAATTTAATTTTAAATAAGTAAGGTGAATTTCAGATCTGTTTTTATCATTTATTGTATAAACATGCTGGCTGTAAGCAGCGTATTTGCCCAGAATGTGGTTTCGTATGTTCAGCCATTGGCCGGAACAGCGCCCGCTACTACCGCGGCGGCAAAAAAACACGGCGCCGGTACCGAGCTTAATGCCAACACCATACCGGCCGTAACTGTACCATTTGCCATGACACAGTGGACCGCCGAAACCCGGCAAACCGAAACCAAATGCCAGCCACCATATGTTTATGCCGATAATATGCTTACCGGTTTTAGGGCCACACACTGGCTTAGCGGCTCGTGCACGCAAGACTATGGAAGTTTTACCATTATGCCCATCACGGGGCACCTTAAAACACTTGTGGCTAATTACCGTACAGCATTTTCGCATCGTGATGAAGTAACCGCCCCTAACTATTACCGTGTAACTTTACCCGCGTATCACCTTTTAGCCGAAATGACAGCTACCCGCCGTTGCGGTTCACTACAATTTACGGCGCAAACTACCGATAGCCTTTACCTGCTTATTACACCTAACAGCGACAGGGGTGAGGGCTATATTAAGATAGATTCTAAGCGGGGATTAGTATGGGGCTATAATCCCGCACACCGTATTTACCAGGGTTGGGGTAAGCCTGCAGGGTTTAGCGGTTATTTTGTAATACAATTTAAAAAAAGCTTAACCAGCCATGGTGTTTACAAAGGCGGGCAGGTATTTAAAACCGACAGCATACACAGCGGTAATGATATTGGCGCATATGTAGGCTTTAAGTTGCTGGCAGGCGAAAAGCTGAATGTATACGCCGGTACATCTTTCAGCAGCCTGGCAGGGGCTTTCAATAATTTAAAAACCGAGATAAAAAATCAGGATTTTAATACGCTTGTTGCGCAAAGCAAACGGGTTTGGCAAAAGGCTTTAAACCAGGTAAGTGTACAAAGCACTAACATACATTACAAGCAGATATTTTACACCGCGCTATATCATAGTATGCAGCAGCCCCGCCTGTATAATGATGCTGATGGCACTTATCCGCAGTTTTCTCTTAATTATCAGGCTGCGCGCATAGCCAAAGGCGAGTATTTTGATGATTTTTCGATGTGGGATATTTACCGGGCGCAATTGCCGCTTTTTGAAATACTTAAACCTGAACTGATAAACAGTGCTGTACGATCGATGATATTGAAAGGCAGGCAGGGTAAATGGTTGCCTATTTTTCCGTGCTGGAACAGTTATACCGCTGCCATGATAGGCGACCATGTAACCGCTTTTATCGCATCGGCATATATCAAAGGTATTCGCGATTATGATATTGGCGAAGCTTACCGCTTAATGCGGCAAAATGCTTTTGACCAGCCTGACGAACAAGACTATAACGATGGAAAAGGCCGCAGGGCGCTTACATCGTACCTTAAATATGGCTATATCCCCTTAGAAGACTCGGTACAGCAGGCACATCATAAAAAAGAACAGGTTAGCCGCACTATTGAATATGCTTATGATGATTATGCCCTGTCGCAAGTGGCCAACGGTTTAAATAAAACAACTGACAAAAACATATTGCTGGCCCGTAGTTTAAACTACCGTAATGTATTTGATACAGCGGTTAATATGGTGCGTGGCCGTTATATTAATAAAACCTGGTATCAGCCATTCAGGCCGTCGGGCAGGGAATTTTACATTACCGAAGGTACGCCCCAGCAATATACTTTTTATGTTCCGCACGATGTGAAGGGCCTTGCAAAGCTGATGGGCGGGCCAGGCAGACTTGAGACAGCCCTTGATGATCTTTTTGAGACAGGCGAATACTGGCATGGCAATGAGCCGGGGCACCAGATACCGTTTATGTACAGTTATACGCCATCGCCATGGAAAACACAGCAAAGGGTAAAACAAATACTTGACGATGAATATAGCGACGGCCCCGGTGGTTTGGGCGGTAATGACGATGCCGGCCAAATGTCTGCCTGGTATGTTTTCGCTTCCCTTGGTTTTTACCCTTTAGATCCCGTGTCGGATCAGTATATACTCACAAGCTCGTTATTTGATCAGTACAATGTTGCTTTACCTGGCGGAAAGAATTTTAAAATGATCGCTCACCGGCAGTCGGCATCGTCTATCTACATCTCAAACGCAAAGTACAACCAAAAGCCTTATACCAAAGGTTACCTTACCCATAGCATGATTGTTAATGGCGGTACGCTTGAGTTATTTTTAACTGATAAGCCCAATAAAACCCGGGCAACAAACCCCGGCGATCAGCCGGCCTCATTAACCCATTAAAACAACATGCACTTAGCAAAATTAAAACAATACTTACTGATACTGCTTGCTTTAAGCAGTATGGCGTTACAGGCCCAAACAAAGGCAACACCACCACGCGATTTTTATATCACCACCTTTGGCGCGGTAGCAGATGCTAAAAAAGATAATGCCGTGGCTATTCAAAAAGCTATTGATGCCTGTAACAAAGCAGGAGGGGGCAGGGTAATTGTACCGGCCGGAAAACGGTTTATGAGCGGACCTTTTGACCTAAGATCGAATATTGAATTTGTAGTGGAGGTAAACGCGGTAGTTATTGCAAACCCCGATGAACATGTGTACAAAAAAAGCGCTTTCAGGAATAATGCAGGCGAAGGTACCATCTGGATAGGCGGCGAAAACTTAAGCGATGTTACCCTAAGCGGGGCAGGTTGCCTTGATGGCAATGGCATTTCTTTTATGGGTGCCGAACTGGAAGATTCGTATGTGTTAAAGCCTTTTAACGTGATAGATCCACGGCCGCACCTGCTTACCATTATAGGCGGTAAAAATATTCGTATCCGCGATCTCACTATTCGTAACTCAGCGTATTGGACAGTGCATTTGGTTGGCTGTAATGATGTAGCGATAGATAATATCACTTTACTAAACGCCTTAAAAGTTAGGAACAGTGATGGTATCGATCTTGATCACAGTAAAAATGTACGTATCAGTAACTGCTATATCGAGTCGGGCGATGATTGCATTTGCCTGAAAAACCGCCGGGAGTTTGAAGAATTTGGCCCTTGCGAAAACATTACAGTAAATAACTGCACCATGACATCACGCTCATGCGCTATCAAGATAGGTTCAGAAAACATGGACCGTATCAGCCATGTGGTCATCAGTAATTGTATCATTAAAAACAGCAACCGCGGCATAGGTATACAAAATCGGGACGAAGGCACCGTGAGCGATGTGACATTTTCTAATATCGTTATCGATTCGCACCTCTTCTCCGATGTTTGGTGGGGCAAGGCGGAGCCTATTTATGTAACAGCTTACAGGCGGGCCAACGGCAATAACAAAGATGCCAACTGGCGTTTCCCCAAAGGAAAAACTGAAGGGAGTGTAGGAAAGGTTAGTCGTATTTATTTTAGCAATGTTAAAGGTGTAAGCGAAAACGGTATTTACGTGGGCGCCGAGTCGGCCGATAAAGTATCCGATATAGTGTTTGACCAGGTTGATATTTTTATCAATAAAACTACAAGTATACCCGGCGGTATTTATGATCGCCGTCCCGCTAAGGTAGATGGGCTGCTTTCTGCCGGAACTTCGGGCTTTTACCTGGATAATGCAGCCAATATCACCATTCGCAACAGTTCGGTAAACTGGGGCGATAACCGCCCTGAATATTACAAGCATGTGCTTGAGGGGCATGGCGTAATTAATTTAAAAACAATCAACCTGAATGGCACTTCGGCTTTTCCGGAGCGTATAGAGGCCATCATAAACCATTAACGTGAGCAAATATTTTTCATACCGTTGGGTTATCATTATAGCCCTGCTTTTAGCCCCTTCTGCGGGCATCGCGCAAGCAAATAATTATAGCGGCTATATTGATCCTTTTATTGGATCGGAAGGGCAGGGGAATGTTTTTGTAGGGCCATCATGCCCATATGGTATGATAAAACCCGGCCCTGATGTAAACAGGGCCTCTAACAGCGGCTATTCTCCCGATCTGGATATTCCTTTATATGGCTTTAGCCAGGTACATGTTAGCGGTACGGGCGGCGGCCCCAAATACGGCAACATTGGATTAATGCCTTTTGCCGGTAACTACGATCAGATAAAGCAGGAATCGTTACGTGCCGACGAACAAGCATCTGCAGGTTACTACAGCGTTTTATTGAAACAATACCATATAAAAACCGAAATAACCTGCACGCACAAGGTTGCCTTTTACAAGTTTGGCTATCAGCCCGGAAGCCGCAAAGCGCTGAAAATTGATGCCGGTGATTTTTTAGGCGAAAAGCCGGTACCCGATTACCGCGAGGCACAACAGTTTGTAGGATCGGAGGTTGAGGTGATATCGAATACCGAGATAAGGGGCTACACCCGTATTCGTGGCGGTTGGAACAATGGCAGTGCCTATACTGTTTATTTTTGTGCCATTACGGATAAGCCTTTTAAATCCTTTAGCAGTTATAAAGATGGCAAGCTATACCCTAACGTTAAGGTGCAGATAGATAATGGTACCAAAACAGGCGTACTGCTTTATTTTGACGACGCTACCGAACAGCAGATACAGGTTAAAGTAGGGATATCTTTTATCAGCACCTTAAAGGCACGGCAAAATATTGATGAGGAGGTACCGCATTGGAGTTTTGAAAAGGTGTTAAATCAGTGCCGCGACAGTTGGGAAAGCTTGTTAAAACGTGTAGAGATTACCGAACAAACACCGGCCGCACAAAAAAAGATGTTTTATACGGCCCTGTACCATACCATGCTGATGCCCGTAAACCGGACTGGCGAAAACCCCGGGTGGCAATCGGCATTGCCGTATTATGATGATTTTTATGCTATTTGGGATACTTTCAGATCATCGGGCCCATTGATAACGCTGGTTGATCCGCAGCGCGAAACGGATATTGTAAATTCGCTGCTTAATATTTATCAGCGCGATGGTTATATGCCCGATGCCCGCAGCGGCAACAGTAACGGGCGTACCCAGGGCGGCTCAAATGCCGAGGTAATGATAGCCGACGCGTATGTGAAAAAACTAAAGGGCATTAACTATAGCCTGGCCTTAGAGGCTATGGTGAAAGATGCGACCATACCGCCCGGAGGAAATGAAGAGAAGGAAGGCCGTGGCGGTTTAACGGATTACAATAGTTTAGGTTATGTATCAAACCGCTTTGTACGTGCCGGCAACCGCACAGTTGAATATGCCTATAACGATTATTGCCTGGCTGTTGTTGCCAAAGGCCTTAACCGTAACGGCGAATACCGCCGGTTTATGAAACAGGCAGATAACTGGCAGAACCTTTGGCGCCCGGTAACTGACCATGGCGCTACGGGCTTTATTATGCCTAAAGACCCCGCCGGGCATTGGGTAGACAGCATTACCTGTGTGGAGAGCAACGGGCGGGTAACGGCCATTCCTTACACACCGCTGGCGCAGGACTGGCCCACATGTGTTTGCTGGTGGTGCGGCTTTTTTTACGAAGCCAGTTCGTGGGAGTACTCTTTTTATGTACCGCATGATGTAGCTACTTTAATTAAAAGTTGCGGCGGAACACAGGCATTTAAAACCCGCTTAGATACATTTTTTAATAATGGGTATTATAATGTAGGCAACGAACCATCGTTTTTAACACCCGATTATTACCATTGGATAGGTAAGCCGGGCTTGAGCAGTGAGCGCATCAGCCAGATCATTAAAACTAACTATAACGAAACCAGGAGCGGTTTACCGGGTAATGATGATTCGGGTGCCATGTCATCATGGTTGGCTTTCCACATGATGGGCTTGTATCCAAATGCAGGGCAATCGTATTATTTGATCAATACGCCTTTATTGGTGCAAACTGTACTGCACCAGGCTGGTGGAAAGGATTTTAAAATAACAGCTAAAAACCACTCGGAGGTTAATAAGTATATACAGGCAGCCTGGCTAAATGGCAAAACGTTTGATCAATCATGGATAGAGCACCAGGAGCTATTGAATGGTGGCGAACTGGTGCTGCAAATGGGCCCCGTTGAAACCGGGTGGGGAAGCCGTGTTTTGCCCCCTTCAAAGCCGGCTAATTATTGATCGTTGAGTTTCTTATGATAAGCGAAGATGGTATTACAATACTTTCTTCTTTCATTATCAAACCATTATTTCTTAACGATTTAAGTAGGATAGTTGCAGCGCTTTTTCCCATTTCAAACGCGGGTTGGGTAATGGTAGTTAAGCTGGGGCTCAAAATAATAGCCGTTGCCTGATTAGAAAAACAAACCACCTTTACCTGCTGCGGTATGTTAATATCAAGCTGTTGGCAAGCAAGGTAAATATCGGTGGTCAATTTCTCAACCGTAGCTATTATGCCATCAGGGCGGTTATCAGGCAACATCATTTCTTTTATTAACTCGTAATTACACGAAGCATCTTCAGTACACTCAATAATTCTGCAGTCGGCTTCGTTAAGGTTATGGTCGGCTATGGCTTTTGTAAAACCCCGGGCCCGTTCAGAAATTATTGATAAGTTGTTTGAGATAGACAGCAGGATAATTTTGCTGCAACCCGCCTCAATTAAATGTTTTGTGGCGTTATACCCGCACTCAAAATCGTTGGTGGTTACTTTGGCTGTATCCAGGTCATTGCAAACCCTGTCGAAAAAAACAACAGGGAGTTTCTTATTAAATTCCCGGATATGGTCGGCATCACTGGTTTCAACCGTTACCGACATGATAGCCCCATCAACCCTTCCATTGGTCAACTCCTTTAAAATAGCTTTTTCGCGGTCAAGTTTCTCGTGGGTTAAATAGATAAGCGCATGATAGCCTTTTTCCAACACAGCTTCTTCAATACCATTCAGCGCCAGCGAAAAAAAGCTATCGGCTACTTCGGGTATCACTACCGCAATGGTTTTGCTTTTATTACGCCGTAAGCTTCCCGCGTAGGCATTAGGAACGTAGTTTAACTCCTCGGCCAAAGCAAGTACCCTCTTCTTGGTGCTGTCGCTTATTTCATGACTGTCACACAGTGCTTTAGATATCGTAGCAGTTGATAACTGTAATTTTTCGGCCAATAATTTAATTGTGACTGTGCTCATTAAATAGCGTGATAACGATCAGGTTTAATAGTGCAATATATCACTTTTTACTTAAACGATTAAGTAAATATTCTCGGGCCAAAACAAAAATGTAACAGCTTATTTACTCAACTTTATTCTCGGTAAGCCAATTATTACCCAAACCAATTACTACTAATAATTTATTGTTTTAGTTAAAACAAAACATTTCTTGATATGAATAATACTAAAGGTACTGCCGTGAGCGAGAATGCAACACCGCTTTCTAATCTGGACGAATGGGAGGATGACGTACTTAGGCGTTACCCTGATCCTGCAAGCATTAATGAGGACAAAAAGGTAGAAGAGTTTAGAAACTACGAGGAAACAGAAAAGGATGGTGTTAAGGAATTTTATCGGATTAACCACAAATTCCAGACATACGATTTTGTAACGCAAAAAAGAGACGAGTTTTTAAAGTTTGATAAAAAGGAGATGCCAATATGGGATGCTTTCGCCTTTTTAAATCAACTGGTGGATGACTCGGATCCGGATACGGATCTTGACCAGATGCAGCATTTACTGCAAACATCCGAAGCGATACGTAACGATAAACACCCTGATTGGATGGTATTGGTAGGTTTGATACACGATATGGGTAAAACCTTATGCCTTTTTGGCGAACCACAATGGGCTGTGGTTGGCGATACCTTCCCGGTAGGGTGCGCGTTTTCGGATAAGGTAGTTTACAGCGACTTTTTTAAGCACAACCCGGATATTAACGACAAGCGATTTAATACTGAGTTAGGCATATATAGCCGCCATTGCGGCTTAGATAATGTTACCATGTCATGGGGCCACGATGAATATGTTTACCACATGATGAAGGATCATATACCCGAACCTGGTTTGTATATGTTGCGTTACCACTCGTTTTACTCACAACACCGCGAACAGGCTTATAATCATTTAATGAGCGAGCATGATCATGAAATGTTTAAATGGGTATCCCTGTTTAATCCGTACGATCTGTACTCAAAAAATCCGAATCAAAAAAGCTGGGAAGAGCTAAAGCCATATTATGAGGACCTGGTGGCTAAGTATTTGCCTGCTACGCTAAAATTCTGATGCACACAATTAATAAACCAAATAAATGAACCCAATTTTACTTAAATCATGAGATTAAATCTTCAACTCAAAAAAAGGCAGTGGACGAGTTTACTCCTTTTTCTTCTATTCGTTTTTCAGCTTTCAACAAACTCCTTTGCACAATCGGGCAATATTACAGGCGTTGTGGTTGACAATAAAGGCGAAACTATTCCGGGTGTTACCGTAAAGGTAAAAGGTAAAACCGAGGCAGCGTCAACCGATGTTAAAGGCGCTTTCA
This sequence comes from Mucilaginibacter rivuli, assembly GCF_019391655.1. Taxonomy (GTDB): domain Bacteria; phylum Bacteroidota; class Bacteroidia; order Sphingobacteriales; family Sphingobacteriaceae; genus Mucilaginibacter; species Mucilaginibacter rivuli. The sequence goes on from NZ_JAHXPQ010000002.1 coordinate 722,700, forward strand.
GCATCGCTGCAAAAGCAGGTGATGTACTGGTGTTTAGTTCGGTGGGCTTTACAGCTAAAGAGGTAGTTGTTACTACCCAAAGTAAGTACAAAGTAGAGCTAACCGATGCCAATACATCATTAAAAGAATTGGTTGTAGTAGGTTACGGCACCAGTACCCGTAAAACACTATCCAGCTCAATTACTACCGTTAAACCCGAAGACCTGAACAAAGGTGCGATTGCCGACATTGGCCAATTGCTGCAAGGTAAGGTAGCGGGCTTAAACATTACCGCCAGCGGCGACCCTAATAAGCCGGCTGCTGTTATTATGCGTGGTGCATCAACCATTAACAGCCCCGGTGCTCCATTTTATGTAATAGATGGTATTCCAGGTGCTGATATTACCGCTGTTGCACCTGCCGATATTGCATCTATCGATGTATTGAAAGATGCCGCCGCGACAGCGATCTACGGTAACCGTGCCAGCAGTGGTGTTATTATGGTAACTACTAAACGTGGTAAAAAAGGGCAATCGCAGGTAGCATACAGCGGTTATGTTGCAATGGAAAAAGTAAGTAACAAACTTGACCTGATGAATGCCGACCAATTGCGCTCTTACGTTACCTCAAATGGTAGCTCATTCTCATCGGTTGATGATATTAACCCGGGCAAAATCAACACCGATTGGATGGCTGCTATTGAGCGTTCAACAGGCTTTTCGCACAATCATAACCTTTCGTTAACCGGTGGCGGTGAGCATAGCACTTATAGTGCCAGCCTTAATTACCTGAGTAAGCAAGGTATTTTAGCAGCAAGTTCATTAGAGCGTGTTATAGGCCGCTTAAACCTTGATCAATATGCCTTAAATGATAAAATTAAATTTAGCTTAAGCTTGGCTAACTCAAGCAGTACCGCAAATAACGAACCATTACAAAATGTGGTGTTGTTGCAGGCGGCTAAACGTTTGCCTATTTCGCCTATCACCAATGCTGATGGTAGCTATTTTGAAAACACAGGTCGTTTAAGCACAGGTTATTATAACCCACTTGCCCTGGTTGCCAATGCTCAGGATCAAACCAAATACACTGTAACAATGGCTGCCTTTAATACACAGATAAAATTGCCATTGAGTTTAACTTACAATGTAAACCTATCATATCAAAAAACATCGGCCCTGCACGGTGAGTATTACGGCAGTTACTTTTTCCCCCTCTCCACAGGGTTTTACAACAATCCTGACCCGGGTATAGGTATATCACACTCCTTAGTAACTTTTCCCCAAAATGGTTCGGCTATACGCAGCGAATATGAAAATACCGCCAAAACGTTAGAGACTTTTTTGTCATGGAATAAATCATTTGGCGACCATTCGTTAACTGCAGTATTGGGTTATTCATACCTGGATAATATTTATGGAGATGGTTTAACATCATCAAGCGCCAACTTCCCTAATGATAACATCGGTTTTCAAAATTTATCATTAGGTAGCCCATACGCCCTTGCGAGTTACAGAATAAACGTTGGTGCCGACCGTACTTATGGCGAAACCTTACTGATTTCTGATTTCTTTAGGTTAAACTATAACTATAAAGACAAATACCTGTTCCAGGGCTCAATCAGGAAAGATGGCAGCTCTGTATTTGGCGATAACAATCACTGGGGATATTTTCCATCAATTGGTGTTGCCTGGAGGATAGGAGAGGAAGACTTTATGAAAAATCAGTCGCTGTTTTCTGATTTGAAATTACGTGCCAGCTATGGTAAAACAGGTAATTCGGCAGGTATTGATGCATACACCGCTAAGTTGGTTTATGTTAGTGCAGGCACATATTATAATAATGGACTACAGGTTGGCGCATATGCGCCAGGGCAAGGCGCAAACCCTGATCTAAAATGGGAAACAACTGCGACTTCGAACATTGGTGTTGATTTCGCGATACTTAAGGGCAAAGTTTCGGGCTCTGTTGATGTGTATAATAAAACTACTGACGGTATGCTGTTTTACTATTCGGTATCACCTACGCTGGTTCCCGGCGGTCATATATGGGCAAACAGCGGTAGCATTAACAACAAAGGGATCGAGTTTAGCCTGACTGCCAACGCAATAAGTAAAAAGGATTTCAACTGGTCATCATCACTTAATTTAGCTTATAATAAGAATGTGATAAACAGTTTACAAGGTACCTATGGTAATAGTGATATGACCTTGTACTCTGATCCGGAAGGACCGGGCTTAACCAATGCTACCGTACAAGTATTGAAAGAAGGTATGCCCCTCGGCCAGTTTTATAGCTTTAAGTATGCAGGTAAAGATCCTTCAACAGGCAAATCACTTTTCTATAAGGCGGATGGTACAACTACTACTCAACCGGCTATCAAAGCGGATTACTTTTTCTTAGGCAGCCCGCAGCCATCAGTATTAATGGGTTGGAGCAATAACTTTAACTACAAGCAATTTGATTTGAGTTTCTTTTTGAGGGGATCTTTTGGCGGCAAAATAATGAACGCCACCCGTGCCGATCTGTCTTACGTTGCAAATGCTAACAACAATAATATTCTTAACAGCGCTTCGGGCGATAAAATGTCAGATGGTAGCAACAATTTTTACTCAGATAGATATTTAGAGAATGGCTCGTACGTACGACTGGATAATGCTACACTTGGTTATACTATAAAGAATCCTTTTACTAACGTAAGCAATATCAGGATGTATTTTACGGCTAATAATGTGTTTACTATTACTGGTTATAAAGGTATTGATCCTGAAATAAACCAGGGAGGTGCATCTCCGGGTGTTGATTATAATAACTTCTATCCCAAAACACGCACTTTGTTACTCGGTTTTAACATATCGTTTTAAAATAAATACTTAAAAAAGACATGAAAAAGATAATTTTAGGGATATTAAGCATTACTGCCATCGTTGGCATGATGTCGTCCTGCCAAAAAATTGATGTGGCTGTTACCTCAGAGCTAACGCCAGATTCTTACCCAAAAACTGATGCCCAATTCGCATCGGCGGAGGGCCCCATTTTTGTTGCTCTTCGTAATGATTACTCGGTATCATACTGGTTTATGCAAAGCTGTTCGAGCGATGAGGCCGTTCTGCCTACCTTTGGATCTAACTGGCTTGATGGTAATAAATATGCAGAATTGCACCGCCACACCTGGACAAAGGATAATGCCTGGGTAAATTCATCATGGTCATACCTTGCCAATATTATCGGCACGGCAAACCAAACCATATCGGTTATCAGAACTACAGCTCAGGCGGGTGCTACAAAGAATACAACTTTAGCGGAATTAAAAACTATGCGTGCGTTGGCTTTCTTTTATATGATGGATTCTTATGGCAACGTTCCGTTGGATACGCTTACCGGTATTACTACACCAAATCCTAATTCAACCCGTACACAGGTGTTTAACTTTGTTGAAAGCGAACTGAAAGCGGCCATCCCGTATCTTAAAAGCCCAAGCTCAGCTACTTATGGCTTTCCAACTAAATATCTGGCTTACGCTATACTGGCTAAAATGTATTTGAACGCACAGGTGTATACAGGCACAGATCGTTCTAATGACTGTATTGCGGCTTGCGACCAGATCATTAGTTCAGGAGCTTATTCATTAGAACCCATGGCCAGTTATCTCCAACAGTTTTCGCCAATAAACGCACCGGCAACAACCAGGGAGTTTATTTTTGCTATACCGTATGATGCTGCAACAACAAGCGGTAATATGTTTCATGCCCGTTATGACCTGAACCGTAACCTGGGTATCCGTTATAGTTATTCAGGGGCAACAGCTGGTGGCATTACAGACCCGGTTATGAACCAGAGTAGTGGCAGCGGCCTGGTTAACATAAAACCAAGTGGTCCGCGTATGACTACTTCTGAGTATTACGCTTATTTTGACGACCCTAACGATGTACGTAACAAACAATGGTTAACCGGACAGCAATACTGGCCAGATGGTACCCCTATTATGGTGAGTACTACTAACTCTGGGTATAACAGGTTTAGCCCTGGCAGCAATCCAACAGGAGCATATGTATATCCTTTAGTGCTCAGCCCGCTTACTTCAAGTTCGGTTCGTACAGGTACCAATTCATCGTTCGATTTAGGTGATGATGAGGTTGGATGGAACATTGGTTACCGTAACATTAAATTTTTGCCTGACTACACCAATACCAGCAGTAGAAACCAGAATAACGACGTGCCGATATTCCGTTATTCAGATATTATCCTGATGAAAGCTGAAGCTATTTTACGCGGGGGTACCGCAACTTTAGGTGCAACAGCATTATCATTGGTTAATCAAATTAAAGCGGTACGTACTACTTCAGCTGCGTTAACCAGCATTACCCTTGCGGGTATTTACAGCGAACGCTGCAAAGAGTTTGCCTGGGAAACCTGGCACCGTAATGATATGATCAGGTTCGGTCAGTTTGAGAATACGTATGGCTTGGGTAAAACAGATGCTGATCCAAATCACCGTATATTCCCTATCCCAACTATCGCATTGAGTACCAATTCGAAATTAGTTCAAAATCCTGGCTATTTCTAAGGTTTTCATACCGATAAAACCTCCGGCGAGCACACGCGCCGGCGGTTTTTATTAAATACCAATTCTTCACTACTACGCACACACTGTTGCCCAAACTTTTAACGTTATACGTAGCAAAACCAATATGATACCGGTATACCCCGCTGCTCAAAATCAAATTGTAAAAACAAACCGGCTTGTATCGCTTGATGCTTTACGTGGTTTTGATATGTTTTGGATAATTAGTGGCGAAGAAATATTTCATGGTTTTGCCGGGGTAGTAAAAAGCAAGTATGGCTTGATACAAAATACTACAGACTGGCAAATAGCTACTTATGGCCGTTTATCTTTTTTAGAGCGGGTAGCAGTAGGTATCAGTAACGAGTTACACCACTCGCCCTGGAATGGTTTTACATTTTATGATCTCATTTTCCCCTTATTTATATTTATTGCCGGCATTTCAATGCCATTTTCTTACAACAGGCAAGTTGCCGCGCCTGATACACGATCGAACAAACAGCACTTTGTAAGGTTATTTAAACGCACCGTTTTGCTGATACTTTTAGGTATGGTAGTAAACGGAGCTTTGCATTTTGTCGGCTACGAACACACCCGTTTTGCCAGTGTATTGGGCCGCATAGCGCTTGCCTGTTTTTTTGCCGCCATTATTTATTTGAACAGCTCGTTAAAATGGCAAATTGTATGGTTTGCTTCCATTTTGATAGGTTATTGGTTGTTAATGGTCTTAGTGCCGGTGCCTGGGCATGGTGCTGGTATACTAACACCCGGCGGAAACCTGTCGGCTTATATCGATCAGCTTTTTTTGCCCGGTAAATTACACCGGAAGGTTTATGATCCCGAGGGCTTATTATCAACCATTCCGGCTATTGCTACAGCTATGATGGGCATATTTACCGGTAGGTTTTTGCGATGGGAAGCAGGGGAGAAGCTGTCGCCTTTTAAAAAGATGTTGCTCATGTTTGCAGCGGGCATATTACTCATAGCAGGTGGGCTGCTTTGGAATATGGTTTTCCCGATCAATAAGAACATGTGGACAAGTTCGTTCACTATTTATGCAGGTGGTTGGAGTTTGCTCATATTCGCAGCGTTCTACGGAATTATTGACGTTGCAGGGTTAAAAACATGGTGCCGGCCTTTTGTATGGATAGGTACCAACTCCATATTGATCTACATAGCAGCACATGGGCTGATCAATTTTGAATCTACATCGCAGTTTCTGTTTGGTGGTATCATTAACAAAGTGCCAGTGCCATGGCAGCATCCCTTATTATGGATAGGTGTATTGATGATACAGCTGTTGTTATTGCGGTTTCTTTATCAAAAAAAGATTTTCCTGAAATTATAAATAGAATATTACGTAGCATTACTAACCGTTATTACCTAATATAAACCAATTAATGAACCAGTTACATAACCTCGACTACGTCGTTTTTTTTATCTACTTTATTATCGTAGCCAGTTACGGCTACTATGTATATCATAAAAAGCGATCACAAAGCATGAATGCCAAGGAGTATTTCCTTGCCGAAGGCTCGCTCACCTGGTGGGCTATAGGGGCATCGCTTATTGCATCAAACATATCTGCCGAGCACTTTATCGGCATGTCGGGCTCCGGTTTTGCTCTGGGGCTTGCCATATCATCATATGAGTGGATGGCTGCGGCTACACTTATCCTGGTGGCTGTTTTTATCATCCCGGTATATCTTAAAAACAAGATATTCACCATGCCGCAATTCCTCTCCATGAGGTATAATGATCATGTAAGTACTATTATGGCTGTTTTTTGGCTATTGGTGTACGTTTTTGTAAATCTTACCTCCATTATTTATCTCGGTGCGCTGGCTATCTCATCGATATCCACCATCAGTTTTGGCTGGAGTATTTTTGGCTTGTGTTTCTTCTCCATGATCGTTACCCTCGGCGGGATGAAGGTGATAGGTTATACCGATGTGATACAGGTGGTCGTATTGATCATTGGCGGTTTAATTACCACTTACTTAGCTTTAGATCTGTTAGCCCAACACTACGGTTATGGCGATAATATTATTAAAGCGTTGTCGGTATTACGCAAGGAGGCACCCGAGCATTTCCACATGATATTCGATTCGTCAAACAAGAATTACAAAGAACTGCCGGGTATTTCGGTATTGATAGGTGGTATGCTTATTAATAACCTGGCGTATTGGGGCTGCAACCAGTACATTGTACAGCGTGCCCTGGGCGCCGATTTGCCAACTGCCCGCAAGGGAATATTATTCGCGGCTTTTTTAAAGCTGTTGGTTCCTGTAATTGCTGTATTGCCGGGTATTATTATGTACCTGTTGCACAGCAAAGGCATGTTTACCGCCGAAATGAGCGATCATGGCGTTGTTAAGCCCGATCACGCTTATCCAACCCTCATTAACCTGCTGCCTGCCGGTTTAAAGGGTGTTGCCTTTGCTGCGCTTACCGCGGCCATTGTAGCATCGCTGGCAGGCAAAGCCAATAGCATTTGTACTATTTTTTCGCTCGATATTTATAAAAAATACCTCAATAAAAATGCAGACGAAAAAAAGATGGTACTTGTAGGTCGTTCGGCGGTGGTAGTTGCTATGGTTATAGCAGCAATTGTTACGCCCGCCTTAAAATCGTTAGATCAGGCTTACCAATTCATTCAGGAATATGTCGGGTTTATTTCGCCGGGAGTACTGGCTATATTTTTATTAGGTTTCTTCTGGAAACGCACAACTGCAAAAGCCGCTTTAACAGGTGCCATCCTAACTATACCACTATCAACCGTACTGAAGTTTTTACCGGTGTGGACGAATGGGGCATTTCCGGACTATCCCTTCTTAGACAGGATGACCATAGATTTCGTGGTGATCGTTATCGTGATGATCATCATTAGCCTGAGTACCAGGAAACCAGATGAAGCACATACTGTTGAAGTGGACACATCCATGTTCCGCATCAGCAGGAGTTTTGCCGTGGGTTCGGTAATTATTTGCGGTATACTTACCGCCTTGTACACTATTTTTTGGTAATGAATGCTGCTATGAAATCCATGAACGTTATAAATAACAGTACGGTTTTATATAAAAGTTGCCTGGCTATGTTGTTACTACTGCTTTTTATAAATGTAATTACAGCTAAAGCGCAGCCTGTAACCTACAACATTAGCCAATACGGCGCAGTTGCTGATGGCAAGACCGATAACACAAAAGCCATTCAAAAAGCTATTGATATTGCTGCCGGGAGCGGCGGCGGAACCGTTTTGGTACCAACAGGTAAATTTGTAACAGGTGTTATCTATCTCAAATCAAACATTGATCTGCATTTTGAAAATGGCGGCACTTTGCTGGCTTCGATTAACCGGATAGACTATGGCCCGCAAAAAGCATCGGCATTAATTGTGGCCAATAATGCGCAACATGTAAGTATTACCGGAGCCGGAACTATTGATGGCCGTGGCGATGCTTTGCTGAAGGATATTTACCGCATGCTTAAGGCCGGCATTTTAAAAGATGAGGAATGGCAAACTTATAACCCATGGCACCAAATGCGCCCCGCCGAAAGTAACCGCCCGCACCTGATAGATTTTACTGACTGTAAGGGCGTAGTCGTTAAAAATGTGACCATCAAAGACGGCCTTTGTTGGATACAGGAATATCGTAATTGCAGCGATATGATGTTTGACAGCATTAAGGTGCACAGCAATACTTTTTGGAATAATGATGGTATTGATCTTGTTGATTGTAAAAATGTAAAGGTAAGCAACAGTATTTTTAACGTGGCTGATGATGGCGTGTGTTTAAAATCATCAAACCCTAACAGTTATTGCGATAACATAGAAATATATAATTGCCGCATCCGCTCAAGCGCAAGCGCATTTAAAATGGGTACAGCATCATGGGGTGGTTTCAGAAATATCAAGGTACATGATATTGAAGTGTATGATACCTTCCGCTCAGCCATTGCTATTGAAACAGTGGATGGCGGTTTGATAGAGGATATTGATATCAGGAATGTGAATGCCAAAAATACCGGTAATGCCATATTTATCCGTTTGGGCCAGCGTAATAAAAATGCCGATCCGGGTATATTGCGCAGGGTGTATATTGGTAATGTAAAAGCAGAGGTACCGGCAGGTAAGCCCGATGCCGGTTACCCTATGGCCGGACCTGAGTTAAAGTTTAAGCACCATGTTTTCCCATCGGGAATAGATGGCATTAAAGGATATAGCGTGCAGGATGTTACTTTGGAGAATATTGATATCGCCTATGGGGGTACCGCGGAAGCGGCCAACTACGACAACTTTGATATGAGCAAGCTTGATAGCATACCGGAAGTAGTGAGTAATTACCCCGAGTTTTCGATGTTTGGCGAGTTGCCCGCATGGGGGTTTTTTGTGCGCCACGCAGAAGGTATTACCTTTAAAAATGTTAATTTAAGCTATCAAAAAAACGACTTGCGGGTAGCCTGCGTTTTTGATGATGTTAAAAAATTGAATATAGACGGGCTTAATATAGCTAAAACGCAAATAAGCCCAACTATTGTTATCCGTAACTCAACAACTATGGCTATTAATAATATCAAAGTAGCGGGTAAAACAAACGGGGATATATTGATAAAATAACATTGATTTTTAATCATGAACAACGATTTTTATTAAAGATGAGCATATTGAGATTTGTTTTTTTATGTGCGTTAATTACTTTTTTTTCGTTTTTTGCCTCGGCGCAAAATACCGTGGCCGACTCATACGGGTTGATCAAACGGCTCATCCCCGCAAGGGCAAATAGTTTTAGGGTTGAGTTACTTGCGCCTGGTACAGGGCATGACCAATTTGAGATACAAAATAAAAACGGTAAAGTAATTTTGCGTGGTAATAACGGTGTAGCGGTTGCATCGGCGTTCTATTATTATTTAACCGAGTATTGCCACTGCCAGGTTACCTGGAACGGTACTAACCTTAAACTGCCTGCGGTATTGCCCGTGGTAGTTGGTAAAATACGAAAACAGACACCTTATGAGTACCGCTATTATTTAAACTACTGTACATTTAACTACAGTATGAGTTGGTGGGATTGGTCGCGTTGGGAAAAAGAGATCGACTGGATGGCGCTGCATGGCATTAATATGCCGCTTGCCATAACCGGCGAAGAGTATACCTGGCTACAGGTGTACAAAGAAATGGGCTTTACCGATGATGAGCTGAGAAGCTTTTTTACCGGGCCGGCTTATTTTTCGTGGTTTTGGATGGGTAACATGGATAGCTGGGGCGGACCTTTGCCAATGCATTGGATGCAATCGCATTTCGACTTACAAAAAAAGATCATTAGCCGCGAGCGTGCCCTGGGTATGAAACCGGTTTTACCCGCTTTTACCGGGCATGTACCTGCTGCATTTAAAACCAAGTTCCCCAATGCCAAACTTAAAGCTACCAATTGGAAAAATGGTTTTGCCGATACCTATATACTCGATTCGGAAGACCCGATGTTTGCCCGGATAGGTAAACTGTTTTTACAGAAACAAACCGAACTGTTAGGTACCGATCATCTTTACTCTGCCGATACGTTCAATGAAAATGAGCCGCCATCCGATGCGCCCGAGTACCTAAGCAAACTTAGTGCAAGGGTGTACGAGGGTATGCACCAGGCAGATACCGCTGCGGTGTGGATAATGCAGGGATGGCTGTTTTACAGCGACCGCAAATTTTGGAAAGAACCACAAACAGAAGCCTTGTTAAAAGCAGTACCCGATGATAAGATGATCATTTTAGACCTGGCTACCGAAATTGAGCCGGTATGGAAACGGACCAGCGCATTTTACGGTAAACCATGGATATGGAACATGCTGAACAACTTTGGCGCTAATACCAACCTGTTTGGCCGCATGGATGTAGTTGCCCAGGCGCCTGCACAAGCCTACAACGATGCGGCCAGCGGAAAAATGAAAGGTATTGGTTTAACTATGGAGGGAATTGAACAAAACCCGGTATTATATGAACTACTTACCGATAATACCTGGCGTAACCAGCCTATTGATGTTAAAAGCTGGCTGGCAAATTATGTACTAAACCGCTACGGAAAAACAAATGGCGATGCCCTAAAGGCCTGGGATATTTTACGAAAAACCGTTTACGCTGTTCCGAAGGAGATGTATGTGCGCGATGGGGTCGAATCTATTATACAAGCCCGGCCAACTACGGATAGTACGGCACACTGGGCACGTACAAGTATGAATTATAATGCCGCGGATTTATTGCCTGCATGGCAATATATGATCAAAGCAGCTGGTGCCCTGCAACAAAGCGATGGTTATCGCTTTGACCTGGTTGACCTTACACGGCAGGTATTAGCTAATTACGCGCTGCCGCTGCAACGAAAATTTGTACTGGCGTACCGCCAAAAAAACATAGCGGATTTTAAAAAATATAGTGATGAGTTTATTGAACTTATTGATGATATGGATGGCCTGCTTGCCACCCGTAAAGATTTTTTACTGGGTACCTGGATTGCCGACGCACGGCGTTGTGGCATTACCGATAATGAAAAAGCTATTTACGAAATGAACGCGAAAGACCTGATCACGCTATGGGGTGATAAGGATTGCCCCTTGAACGAGTATGCCTGCAAGCAATGGAGCGGGCTGTTGGGCGACTTTTACAAGCCACGGTGGCAACAGTATTTTGCTCAGATTACTTCAGATATTACTGGTAAAAAGCCACTGGATAAGCAAGCCTTTGAAAGCCAAATTAAAACCTGGGAGTGGAATTGGGTTAACACCCGAAAAGATTACCCGGCGATAGCACAAGGCAATTCGGTTATAAAAGCAAAGCAACTTTACCACAAATATTGGCTGAAGCTTAATACGATAAAATAATAGTTTCCATAACATACTTAAAGGCAGTTTGTAATGCTTTTAAGTATGTTATGTTGTCCCTAAAGGCAGTTCAATCCAAAATGTTGTACCGGCGCCTTCTTTTGTTTCAAACCAAATTTTACCATTATTTTGATCTATCATATCCTTACACAGTATTAAACCTAAATGATTTCCTTTTTCTCCGTTACTGCCGGATGAAACCGTATGTTCAAGTTTAAAAAGTTTTTCACGGTCGGTGTCACTAATACCAGGCCCGGTGTCTTTTACCCCAATAATTACTGTTTTGCCAATTATTTCGGTACTGAGGGTTATTCTGTCGCCAGGCTTACAGAATTTTATACTGTTTGAAAGCAGGTTCCTGATAACCAGGTTAATCATATTCTCATCTGCATAAACCAATACCGGGCGAATAGAAAGGTTAATAATATTCAATTTTTTCAAACTGATCTTGCTCGAAAATAAGTGTATATTTTCTGCTATACACTCACTGATGCTAAAATTTTGGGGTTGGATAATCATACCATCAAGCTGGTTTTTTGACCATTCGAGCAGGTTGTCTAAAAAAGCGCCTGTAGTTAATATGGTATCTTCCAATTGTGTAAGTAGCATACCCAATTCATCTTTGCCTATTGCGCCTTCGCGATAGATCATAAACAAAGATTGCAATGTAGATAAAGGGCCACGTATATCATGAGAGATGATGGAAAAGAACTTGTTTTTTACTTCGTTAAGCTTCTCAAGTTCAGTATTTTGGTTGGTTGTGAGCTCCATTTGGGTACGCAACTCTTCATTGATGGTAGCTATCTCTTCTTTTTGCTGTTCGAGCAATTTATTGGTGGCTTGTTTTTGCGCATTGCGGCGATAGAAAACAACTAATAATAAGGTTACAGTACCCAGTATGATCAGCGTGATTATAATTGCATTACTATACTGGTTAAGGCGGGTAAGGTAATCTGTATTTTTAGATGCGATGATCTTATTATCTTTTGATAAGGTGGCATTTTCTGAACGAATACGGATAAACTCAGTTTGGTTAACATCTTTTAACGCTTTTTCGGTAAGAAGGCTATCCTGAGTTTTTATATAAAGCGTTTGATATTCGAATGCTTTATCAATTTGATGGTTACCTTTATAAGCCGGTACCAACTTATCCAAAGCATCAATTGCAGCAAGTTTTGATTTAATGCTGTATCCTAATTTTAATGAGGCCAGCCCGGCAGATATCGCCTTATCATATTCATGCATATCCGTATATACCCCGGCCAGGGTAGTTAACACAGCACTCTCTTCGTACTTGTTTTTTAGTGTACGCATCGAGTCGAGTGCGGGCAGTAAATTTTTAAGTGCCATATCATATTGTTTTTTATTACGATAGGCTATGCCAATTGCCCGTTTTACCAATGCGCTTCCATTTATATCGCCTAATTTTTCACGTATTTCCAAGCTTCTGCCCAGGTAATCCAGGGCTTTATCGTTTTGGTTAGTTGCATAATAACAGCCGCCCAACGTGTACAATGCATAACCAATTCCTGCTTCATCTTTATCTTCTGTAGCGTTTTTAAGGCATTGGGCATAATAAGTTTCGGCTGTTTTATATTGGTGCAGATCAAAATAAAGTGAGCCAATATTGATGATTGCCTGGTTGAGGTATTTTTTATTGTTGAGCTTTTTTAAAATAGTGTATGCCTGGAAATAGTAGTTGATAGCTTCTTTTTTATCATCAAGCTGATCATAGGTAAAGCCCGTATTGGATAAACTTTTTGCCATGCCCAACTCATAGTTTGCTTGCCTGGCATCATTATAAGCTACCGAAAAATAATAAAGGGCACTATCAAGTTTCCCCCTGATGGCGCTTGATGTACCCATACTGATCTCGGCATCAACTAACGCTTTATCATTATGCAGCTTTTCGGCAAGGGTTTTAGCTATCCGGGCATAATAAAACTTTAGTGAAGGATCCGGCGAGGCGCTTAGTTTTTGAAGTATTTTTAGCCGAACGGTATCATGCGTGGCTTGTTGCAATTTTTGCTTAAGCGAATCAGTTTTTGATTGCTGGGCATAACAGGGTGTAATAAAAAGCAATAAGAGCCAAATATACCTGACAGATCGGGGGAAACGAGCTTGGTAAATCATTGTTTATAAATAAAATAGAGTTGCGGCTAAAATCAGTTCGCCCGGGCGACTGCTTTTAACAATAGCATCAAAGTTTAAATATAGACAATCAATTACTTTACGGCATTTATTTCATTGAAATAAATGCTATCGTTTTTGTAAACACCACGTAGTCATGCATCTTAAATTTTGCACGTTGGTGGTTTTAACAGGCTCATGCAGGTGCGCGTTAAGTTTTTGGGTATAATTTAGCAGTTGTTCCAGGTTTACTAAAAAGCGTTCAGACCCGTCAGGCAATAGGTACCTGCCATTGCCAAGGTTGTGTACCAGGGTTTCAATACCAATATCCGATGCCAGCCTGGCAAATAGGTACCCGCCGGGTTTTAGTACTCTCCACATGGATAGCAGCATGCGTTCAAAATGGATTTCGTTAGCTGCAAAGTGCAATACCGCACTGCTGATAACAAGATCGAAAGAGTGATCGCTAAAAGACATATTTTCGGCTTTAACTGCCTGAAAGTTTGCGGTAGGTATATCAGGCGCTAATGTTTGCGATAGCTGCCGCACAGCATCAATAGCATCCTTATTGGGGTCAATACCATAAACATCGTATCCGTTTTGCAGAAAGTACACCAGGTTTCGGCCGCCGCCGCAGCCTGCATCAAGTACGGTTTTGCAATTGGCATAAGTGCCTTTTAGCAATTGGTCGAAAAGGTAAATATCGATATTTCCGTAAAGTTGCTGTAGGGTGGCTGTCATTTTAAACTATTTTTATCTGGTACTTCTCCAATAGGCCGTAGATACCGTTGATAGAAAAGGAAGCTTTTTTGATGATATTCAATTCCGGTTCTATCGAATAATTGCGCGCGCTGATAAAGTTTGCTCCCGAGAGGTTTGTTTGATTAAATACAGCGCCTGACAGATCGCTGTCATTAAAAACCGATTCGGATAGTATCGCTCGGCTGAAGTTTACTTCCTTTAATGAGGATCTGCTAAAGTTGGTCTTTAGCATTTTTTTGCCCATAAAAGAAGAGTAATCCAGCATACAGCCATCAAAAGCTACACTGAACATCATATCCTGGCAATCGCTAAAAATGATGCCTAACATTTTGCAATTTTTAAATTGGGCATTGCTAAGGGTTGAGCCATTTAACTTTAGCATGGATAGGTTACAGCCATCAAAGGTGCAATCCAAAAATTTATTGTGCGGTGAGCTGCTGTTCGAAAAATCGCATTTTATAAAAGTGCAATCCTGAAACTCGCGACCTTTTATGGTTTGGCCGCTAAAAACTTCATTCTCAAAAGTGTGATTATCGTAGGAGAGGAGATCCATGTTTGTTGCTTTTGGCAAATATAAAACATCGGTTTGCCCTGTTGTAATGGTGTTGGCAAAAAAATGCCCCGGTAATTTTACCGGGGCATCAGTTACATCTTTATTTAAAGCAGCTATAATAAAAATGCTTTTAAAATAGCTTGTATCTCGGCATCGCTGTACCACCCCCGGCTTTTCAAACCGTCGTGTATGGTGGCAGATAGTTGCTTTACCGTTGTAGGTTTCCCTTTTGCGGGAGGTGTTAAAGCTTTATCAGTAACAGCTACATCGGTAACCTTGGTAGCAAACCATGTGATATTTTCGTGTGGGATGGCAACACCCAATATCATTCCGGGCAAACCGGCGAAAGATTCTGGCCCGCCCGAAACCGGGATCTGGTCGGTATAAAAAGCTACCACGTAAACAGAATCTAATACCAAGGCATTAGCCCTGCGACAATGAAAGCCTGCGATATCGCGTGTTTCGCTGGTTATTTTCCAGTTGATCTTTCGCACACTATCTTTTAACAGGTATTTATCTTCAAACACATTTTTATTGCTGGTGATGAGCTTGTTGGCTAAATCTGTATAAATGGTATTGTTCTGCTCGGCCATGGGGCTGCCAAAATTGTTAGGCAACATCACTTCGGGCTCAATAGGGGTAAACATGGTACGGTCTTTTGAAAATGTGAGCGTACTTTTAAGTGTTTTAAACTGTGGCTGGCTTTTTTTAAAGGCCTCATACATTGGGCCGTACCAGGTTTCGTTCTCTTTGTTTATCATGCGTTTTATTACCGCGTACATGTTTACTGTTCTGTCGTACTCAATGGTTCCAACGGTGGTAAAGTGTGTGTACTGTGCCTTCGCAAATTGGCCGCTAAGCAGTAGCGCGCAAGCTAATAGGGTTAATATTCGTTTCATATGTATTAATTTTTTGGTGCTGCCGATCCTCCCATACGGCTAAAATCATAACTGATGGAAAACATAAAATAGCGTTTAATAGTGGTATAGCTGTTCTGTGAAAATGTTGTGCCGTAGGCGTTGCGGTTAAAGCCAATGTTTTGGTTCAAAATGTCGTTACAGGCTAATGATATTTTAAGATTTTGTTCAGCAAAAAACTTTTTGGCAATGTGGGCATTAATTATTGTTTTCTCTAAATTCTCATTAAAAGATTGCGTTTTGCCTTTGAATGAGTAGTTGCCATCAAACCCAATTTCTGATTTGCCGGGCAGGTAAAAGTTGCCGCTCAGGTAGCCATTCCAGTTCATTCCGTTATTGTTTTTATCCGGCTGCAATGATGAGCCGCTTACCGTGTATGTTGGGCCTATACTGCCATAAATATCGAGCTTTTTATCAATGCTTTTTGATAAACCTACGCGGCCGTTGTAGTTAGTGGAGTGGGTTTCGTTTAGCTGATTGTTTGAGTAATTATATGATGTGCTGCTTGAAATATTACCGCCTAAGTTAATATTGATATTGCCCAGCGGCTTAACTTTTTGTCCAGCGTTAAAATACAGGCTCCAGTTAAATGGCGTACGGCTGGTAAGGTTGGCGTATTGTGTAACACTTTTACCCGTAGTTGTACTAAAGGTGGTATTATTTACAATAGGGTTTGAAGTGAACGAATAATTACCACTTACATACAACGATAAGCCACTTAATACCTTATACGAATTATAGTTTAAACTTAAATTATTACGGAATGAAGGTTTAAGATCAGGGTTACCGATGGTAAGATTCAGGTTATCGTTATTATCAACTATGGGTTGTATTTGGTTAATAGATGGTTGTGACATGGAACCATTGTAGTACAACGATAGTGATTTTTGCTGCGAAAACTTGTATTGGTAGTTAGCCTGCGGCCCCCAGTTTAAAAAACTCCGTTTAAAAATTTGACCATTAACTACATTGGTTTGTTCGTATGATACATCGGTAGCTTTGGTGCCAAAGGTTATGATGGTTTTAGCTCCGCGGTAGTTGAATATAGCGCCAAGCTGATTAGATAACTGGTTGAATTTATAATTGTTGCTGTATTGTTTGTTTATCTGGTCGTAATCGCCATTGGGTGTGCTTTGGTCGAAAGATTCTTTATCGGATGAACTGTTGTTAAAGCCCAAACCATAATTTAAGGTAACTGCAAACTTTTTGGTAAAGGGTTCACTGTAAGTAATGTTACTGGTTAAGTTATTGCTTAAGCCCGTACTTGGTTTAAACTGGTTAACGCTCGTATCTATTGTGCTGGCAGGGTTATAATAGTAAAACGTGGTGTGCGATTTTAAGTAGGCAGTTGTACGGCTTTCGTTATAAGTTTCGCTCACGTTTACAGAGAATGAACGACCCGGGCGCATAAATTTTTTGTTGTAAAATATGGTAGCGTTCAGTTGTTTTTGGTCGCTGTTGCTGCTTGTTTCGCGGGTGCCATGGTTGAGCAGGTTGTTAGCCCCATCAAAAGCATTGGTTATATATGTACTGTGGTTTTTAACATTTTTTAACGAGCCATCAATACTCACTTTTAAATTGGCTAACGAATCTATCTTCAGGTTATAAGTAGCATCCATTTTTTGTTTGAAAGATGAGTTATCGAAATCCTGCGTAGAGTTGTTGCTTAATATACTTGTTGGCAGGTTGTTTTGTGATAGTGTAGTGTTGTTACCTGTAACGTTTAAATAGCCGGTTTTATAGTTGCTGTTGATGGATGATTTATCGCTGTTCCACTTATCATCAAAATGCAAGCCGCCAGTGCGCGATACCGGGATACCCTGGCCGTTATAGTACAGATCATCGCCACCATAGTTAAAATAAATGCCGCCATCATCGGTAAAGCTCATGTTATCATTTGCGCCGGTATATTTGTTGGCATCTTCCCAACTTAAACCGGTTGTACCATCGTTACCCACAGTACCATATGCCGAAAAGCGCCTTTTGCCTTTAAAGGCATTAAAAGCGCCGGTACCTTCATAAAACTTATCTGTACCGTAACCGCCTGCAACTTTACCAAAGAAACCGTTCTTTTTGTCTTCTTTTAGCTTAATGTTAATGGTTTTATTTTTTACACCATCATCAATACCGGTAAAGGTAGCCTGGTCGCTTTTCTTATCATATAACTGTACTTTATCCACCATATCGGCACGGATATTTTTTGTAACAAGGGTAGGGTCGTCACCAAAAAACTCTTCGCCATCAACCAATACCTTACTCACGGTTTGGCCCTGGGCAGTAATTTTACCATCCTTATCCACCTCAATACCGGGGAGTTGCTTTAAAAGGTCTTCAACTTTTGCATTGGGGTGTACTACGAAGCTTGATGCATTAAACTCTGTAGTGTCACCCTTTATTTTGATGGCTGTTTTGGTGCCTTTTATCATTACCTCATGCAACAGGCGCGATTTTAGGATGAGGCTGATCTTACCAAAATCGACACTGGATTTTACCGAATCGAGCTGGAAGCGCTCAATATAATCTGCATATTCCGGATAAGATATCATGAGTATAAACCTGCCTTTTTTAAGGTTGCTCATTTCAAATTCACCATTCGCGTTTACGCGGGTATATTTAAACAGGGTTGAGTCTTTGGCGTTCAGTATGCAAACTGTTGTATTTACCAGTTTAACATTGACTACAGAATCGGTTACGGTACCCTTTACAGAATACTTGTTTTGCGCCAATACTGACAACGAACTTAAACAGCATGCAAAGAGGAGGGTTAGGTTTATCTTCATATATAATTTAGGTTGGTACAAGATATAAACTATTTTTATAGTTTGAAAATTATAACTAACTATTTAAGAATATTTAACTTTCGTTAACATAGTTTTATCGTGTACAACCATAAGATGCACAAAGTGCCTTTTTTGCACAATTGTATCAAAATAGTTACAATTGATGATGGATTTCAAAAATTATGTAAATTCAAGGCTTACACATTAGCATTAAATAACCGCCTCATTACGCATTATGATTAAATTTTACGCTCCCTTTTTATTTGTTTTATTTGCTGTTGGCGCTAAAGCGCAAACCGTTACAGTGCCTGCACAGCCAAAAGGCAATTACCAGCTGGCTTCAAAGTTTTCGCCAACAAAAATTTCCAAAATGGTATTTACCACTACTGTTGATGCGCATTGGTTAAAGTACTCCAACCGCTTTTGGTATGTTTATGAAACAGCGGATATTAAACGCTGGTTTATTGTTGATCCTGTAAAGAAAAGCAAGAGCGCCATATTTGATAATGCCAAACTTGCCGCCGAGATAACCCTGATTGTTAAGGACCCGTTTGATGCGCAGCATTTGCCTATCGAGAATCTGAAATTTACCAAAGATGAGCAAAGCATACAGTTTGAGCTAAAAAGCACCATTGACCAGGTTAAAAAGGACAGGAAGGATAAAAAAGCAGCGGACTCGTTAGAGAAGAAAACTTTTTACTTTACCTATAACCTGCAAACCAATAAACTAACCGAACTGAAGAATTATGATAAGGTAAAACCTAAACCGGTTTGGGCGTCTATAGCGCCAGATAGTTCGGCCATTATATTTTCTAAATTGTACAACCTGTATTGGATGGACAAGGACAATTATAAAAAAGCCCTGAAAAATGAAGATGATAGCACTATAGTTGAGCACCAGTTAACAAAAGATGGAATAGAATTTTACCAGTATGGCGGTAATGAAAATAACCAAACCAATATTGAGCTGATAAAGGATAAAAAGAAAAGAAAACCATCGAGGGTATTGTGGTCGCCAGATTCGAAGAGTTTTGTAATTATCCGCGAAGATGAGCGTAAAGTAAAAGACCTCTGGGTGATCAACAGCATTGCCGACCCCCGTCCAACCATCGAAACCTATAAGTATGCATTGCCAGGCGAGGCCGAGCAACCTAAAGTAGAAATGCTGTTGTTCAACTTTGCTACAAAAACAGCGCAAAAACTAAATACATCTTTGTTTAAAGATCAAACTTTAAGTACATGGCAAGCTCCGGTATTACAAAAGAACAGGGATAACGAGTTTACACCATCAGTTTGGCTGGGCGATAACGATCATTTTTACTTTTACCGTACAGGGCGCGATCTCAAAAAAATTGATGTTTGTAGTGTAGATACCCATACAGGCAAGGTAACCGTGCAGGTTGAAGAGCGGATGAATACTTATGTAGAGATAAACCGCCCCGGTTTAATAAACAATGGTGCCGAATTGGTAGAATGGAGCGAACGCGATGGCTGGGGGCATTTTTATCTGTATGATAATGCCGGGCACTTAAAAAATCAAATCACCGCTGGTTCATTCCATTGCAATGATATTGTGAATATTGATGAGAAAAAACGCATATTATACTTTACAGCATCGGGGCGCGAGACGGATGAAAACCCGTATTACGCCCACTTATATTCCATCAATTTAGATGGCAGCGCTTTAAAGTTATTAGATGCGGGTAACTTTACACATACCAGCAGCCTGAATGATAATTGCAGCTATTTTGTAAATACTTTTTCGCGTGTTAACGCCGCACCTAAATCTGTTCTGTATGATGGTTTGGGTAATAAAGTGATGGACCTGGAAACAACAGATATTTCGCGTATGGTGGCCGCAGGCTATAAATATCCTGAACCGTTTAAAGTAAAAGCGGATGATGGACGTACCGATCTGTACGGCGTAATGTACAAACCTTTTGATTTTGACCCGGCCAAAAAGTATCCGGTTATTGAATATGTGTACCCCGGCCCGCAAACCGAATCAGTTAACGCGGCGTTCAGCATACGCATGGATTATGTTGATCGTTTGGCACAACTGGGTTTTATTGTAGTAAGTGTTGGCAATCGTGGCGGTAGCCCTGAGCGTTCAAAATGGTATCACAATTATGGCTATGGTAACCTGCGCGATTACGGTTTGGCCGATAAAAAAGCTACCGTTGAACAATTGGCAGAGCGCTATCCGTTTATAGATGTTGATAGGGTAGGCATTACCGGCCACTCGGGCGGTGGTTTTATGAGCACCGCTGCCATGCTGGTTTACCCCGATTTTTTTAAAGTGGCGGTATCAGAGTCGGGCAATCATGATAACAGCGTTTACAATCGTTGGTGGAGCGAGAAACACAATGGTGTTAAAGAGATCGTTACTGCCAAAGGGGATACCACATTTCAATATACAATTGATAAAAACCCGGAGTTAGCTAAAAACCTTAAAGGCAGCCTCATGCTCTCTACAGGCGATATTGATAACAATGTACACCCGGCAAATACCATCAGGCTGATAAATGCGCTGATAAAAGCGGATAAACGTTTTGATTTTGTATTGCTGCCCGGCCAGCGCCACGCTTACGGCGATATGACGGAGTACTTTTTCTGGAAAAAGGCCGATTACTTTGTACAGCATTTGCTGGGCGATTACTCGCAGCCTGTAAGCATTATAGAAATGGACAGGGAAATTGAAATGACAGGGAAGAAAAAACCTTAATAAAAACAATAGTCATGTATCAAAAGCACCCAATATTATTGGGTGCTTTTTTTATATACTACTTTTTCATAAATCTAATTTTATTACCTTAACAGCACTAAATCTTATTAAAGTATCATGGATGTTTCTTATCATTTGCTGCAGTTGCGGCCCTTTGTTTTATTAAGTGTTATTGTTGTGTTTTTTGGATCAATAGGCGCGCTGGGAACCTATTTTTTCAGGAAGTACATTAAAATAAAGTATAAGGAAGGACATAATGAAGTAGTAGGGTATATCTTCGCTATTTTGGGTGGTTTTTATGGCTTATTGTTGGGTTTTGTGGTGTTTTTTGTGTGGGATACTTTAAACCAGTCGCAAACGCATGCTAACCAGGAAGGGAGTTTAGCAAGGGGCCTGTACCGCGATATTAAGTATTACCCTGATTCGGTTAAGATGAAGCCGCTGATGAAATACTATATGGAGTATGTACATGCCGTAGTGGAGATAGAATATCCAACCATGCAAAAGCTACAGCCTTTAACATCTAACGATCGTAAATTTTTTAATAACGTTTTTAGGGAAATAGAACGGCTTGATGCCAGCGACCCACGTGTTGAACAAATGTTCAGGCATTTAAATGAGTTGGCTACATACAGGGGCCTGAGGCAGTTGGACGGCGAATCGGATATCCCGGTGGAGATATGGATACCCTTGCTGCTTGGTGGTTTGATCATCCTCATCATCGCTATATTGGTTAAGGTTGAAAGCCTGGGTTTGCACATTGCTATAAATGCTTCGCTGGGCGCATTTATCGGAATAGTGATCTATCTGATCGTTATAATAGACCACCCCTTTACAGGCGAATTACGCATTACGCCAACACAATACAATTTAATATTACAGATGCAGCACGAGCAGTAGTATTTACACTAAAGCGATACACTCAACCGATATTAATATTGGCCCCGGAAAAGGCATTAACTGCGGAGCGCTGCGTGCAGGTGGGTTATCGGGGAAAAACTCGGTGTAAACTTTATTAATTACCTCAAAAGCAGGGTCGGCACCGGCTACCATAAATAGGGTGGTTTTAACCACTTTATCCATGCTGCTGCCTGCCTCTTCTAAAATTGTACGGATGTTGCGGAACGATTGGTAGGCCTGCTCTTCAAAGCCACCTTCAATAAGTTTACCTGTGGCCGGATCCATTCCCGCTGTTCCCGAAAGAAAAATAAAACCGCCCGCTATAACCGCTTGCGGTATAACATTGTTTAAACGTGGTACGCTTGCTGCATTAAAGCTTGTTTTTGTTGACATGGTGATATGTTTTGGGTTTGATATTAAATATATAAAAAATGCATTTAAAAATTTGTGTAAGGTATGTTACCCGGTTGCGACTAAGCTGAAAATATAAAACTAAAAACAACCACAAACATGAAAACTAAAAACGTAACAAAAGGCCTTATTTGCGCCATTGTTTCTGCCTGCTTTATTGTAAACGTAAACGCTGCACCTATTGCTGCTGTTACTTTGAAAGCCGATACCACCAAAATGGCTAAAAAGAAAATGGATGATAAAATTAAGGTGAACAAAAAGATGGATGACAAGATGAAGGTGGTGAAGAAAATGGAGAAAAAGAAAATGATGAAGAAAGATTCAGTAAGTAAAATGTAAGCAGTTATAATTAAGTAGAAAGAAATGAAAAAACTAATGCTATTAACCCTTGCTACACTGTTTAGTTTAAATATTATAGCGCAAAATGGGATAAAAAAGGGCAGCGATGCACCGGTGTTTACTGCTGTTGATAATACCGGTAAAACGGTTGACCTGAAAGCGGTGCTTAAAACGCACAAGGCTGTATTGCTATTCTTTTACCGCGGGCAATGGTGCCCGTATTGCAATAAACAGATGCAACACCTGCAAGACTCCCTAACCTTATTAACGCAAAGAGGAGTTTATGTAGTTGGCGTAAGCCCTGAAACGGAAGAGAACATAGGCAAAACTGTAACTAAAACACACGCCACTTTTTCGCTTATATCCGATAAGGGTTACAGGATAATGAAAGCATATGATGTGAATTATACAATGGACGCAGGCATGGTAACCAAATACAAAACTTATGGTGTTGACCTTGAAGCTAATAATGGCAATACCGACCACATGTTACCTGTTCCGGCTACTTATCTTATCAATAAAGCAGGTAAAATTACCTTCGCTCATTTTGATAAAGACTATAAAAAAAGAGCAACAGTGGCAGAAATTATTGCCGCGATGTAATCACTAACCAAAAATAAATTAAAAGCCTTCATTTAAACAATTCAGTTTAAACGAAGGCTTTTTTAATCCGTTTCATTTCGATGAAATATTATTAGTGCCTGCGTTCTCTTTTTGGATTAAAAGCAACAAGATATTGATGCTCATTAGTTTTGTTGTATAGGGTATCACCATCAAACTTTTTCGCTATTTCAGGTTTAGCCTGTATCAGTTTTTCGTTTACCTGTCCAAATAACTCGCCTAAAGTTTCAGGTAAAACTTTAGTTGATACAGTAGGGTGGTACTTTTTTTCGATATCTTTTTTTTCCTGACTTGTTGCAAGGCTTAACTGCCAGTTTTCTTCGGGCTTAAAGCCGTTTTCGCGTGCGCAGTTATTCAGGTCATAAATATAAACTTTGGCCTGATATTCGATTGTTTCTGTTGTCATGATATTGGTTTTAATGCTTATTACAGATAAAACTAAAGCCTAAAAATTACCGGGCAGAAAAATTGGCAATACCTAAGTAGGGAAGAATTATTTGAGATTTTTTTAAAAGTACGGATTAATATCGGTAAAGCCCGATATATTAACGCAGAACTATTTTTGAGTAACCGCAGTTGCCGGCGCATTAATTCTTAAACTATCCATCGGTATTGGTTTAATAGTTTTTATCATATCAACGGCCAGGATCGTTTTTTTCCATTTATCAGGTTCTTTTTGCATAAAAGCAGATCGGTGATCGTTGTTAAAAAAGTCTAATATGTTTTGCTGTAACGGTTTAGTAAGATAGATGTATTTATTGTCTTCTAATTTTAAAACCAGGTCACTGTAGGTTTCATCAGCAAGCTCATATTCTCCCATGCGGGTATATTGGCCTGTATCAAAATCAATATCAATTAAGCCCGGTGTTTTTTGTGTGCGAAGCGTAGTGATGGCTGTAGCATAATGAACCAGCATGGTATCAAATGCCTTAATAAATATCTTTTCGCCTTCGGGCCCGGCGTCCTTAAACTTGAAAACTTTAAGAGGACCTACTTTGGGGAGTACTTTTATAATGAAAGCAAATACCCGTGCTTTAAAGCTTAGCTTTTCTCTTTTGGTACCAAACTCTTCATAATATTTTCTACGGTTCATCCGGTAATGAAATTTACTACCCGTAGCTGTTGAATCGTTCCTTTTTATCTCATTTTTTTTAATTGCCCAGGCGGCATGTGTTAAACCTGGCAGCAAACTTTTAACTGCCCACCGGTATGTTGATATGGTAAGATCAAGATCTTTAAACACCTCGTTCATGTTTTCGCCGTAAGTTTTTAAAAAGGCGCGTTCTAAAACAGATTTTGCAACATTAAAGCCAATAAAATCATGATAAGCCTGTGTTGCGTAATTGCCCTTGGCGGTTTGCAGCACATCAAATGATAATTCGGTACGGCTATGCGATATGTGATCATCTTCATAGGTAACTACATCACCAAATTTCTTCTTGATTTTAGGATATAATAACGGAACAACCACATTTGTAGCCATGGAGTGGCCGTATTTATCAGCCATGTAATGGCTTAAAGCTCCAAGGGCAAAGGCGTACTCATTTATATTTTGTGCCTCGGCAATAAGGTTGTTTACAAAATCGCCACTGCGTACATAATGTGCCAGATTGGTATAGTATGTACTGCCAAAAGGGAAATAGCCCATGTCGGCAATCAGGCACCCGCCGTAAGCGTAAGAGTGGGCCTGCTTTAACTGCTCATCGGTACTGGCCGGGAATTTTTCTTTTAATAAGGGCTTAAGGTATTTATCCCAGCTGGCATCAACTAAAGCTTCGTGGGTGAGCACAGAAAATGCTTTAGAAGTGGAAGGCATTACTATTCCAATAACAATAACCAACAATAGTTTAAAAATGGGCCGGCTTTTCATATAAGGTTTAACATCAGCTTTAATTGCATTGTATAACCATAGTTATTTATAAAAGTTTAAACTTTTATAAATAACAGAAGCCGTTAAAACAAAAAACCGCTATACAATTGCTTGTATGGCGGCTTTTTGTTTGCTAAAAAAAGAATTACATTTTTTTAGTAGTGTCTTTTTTAGTAGTGTCC
Organism: Mucilaginibacter rivuli; assembly: GCF_019391655.1. GTDB lineage: Bacteria > Bacteroidota > Bacteroidia > Sphingobacteriales > Sphingobacteriaceae > Mucilaginibacter > Mucilaginibacter rivuli. The sequence continues at coordinate 748,297 of NZ_JAHXPQ010000002.1, forward strand.
ATTTTAGTAGTGTCTTTAGCCATTTTAGCTGAATCAGCAGCTTTGATAGAATCAGCAATTTTAGTTGAATCAGCAGCATCAGTTTTTTTAGTACCTGAGCAAGCAGCAAAAGAAACAGTTAACGCAAGTGCTAAAGCACCTAATTTGATTGAATTTTTCATTGTTAGTTTTTTTAAGTGATTAAATAGTTTAGCCTTAATACCATAAATAAAAAAAGGTAACCCAAACTTTTAAAAAAAAAGTTAAGGTTACCCTTTAAAAAAACTAACTGAGAAAAAGAATTACATTTTTTTAGTAGTATCTTTTTTAGTTGTGTCAGCTTTAACTGTATCAACTTTAACTGTAGTATCAGTTTTAACTGTAGTTGAATCAGTAGTAGTAGTAGTTTTGTTACCTGAACAAGCAGCAAAAGAAACTGTAAGAGCCAAAGCTAAAGCACCTAATTTAATTGAATTTTTCATGTTTGATTTTTTGTTAAATATTAATATTTGACAGTTAATACATGTAACTAAAAAAGGTAACCCGTTTTTTTTAAATTTTTTTAACAGACTAAAAAATGAGATCAGTTTTAACCTCATTTTTTAGTTCAGTACTAAAATTACATTTTTTTAGTTTCTGTCTTTTTAGTTTCAGTAGTAACTACAGTGTCTTTTTTAACAGGCTCAGTTACGGTTGTGTCTTTCTTAGTGGTATCTACAACAGTAGTAGTGTTACCGGTAGTAGTAGTATCAGAAGTGCTTTCTGATTTTTTACCTTCACAAGCTGCAAAAGAAACAGTTACTGCTAAAGCTACAAAGCCTAATTTAAATGCGTTTTTCATTTTCGTTGGTTTTAAATTTAAGTAATTTTCTTATTAATACAATAATTTAAGAAAGGTAACCCATGTTTAAATAAAAAATAAAATAATTTATCTTTAATTAAATGCATATAGGTTAAACAGACTGGATATTTGCTTTTTCGTTATTACTATTATTCGGATTACTTTTGCCGGATAGGTTACCTTTTCGAAAAATATTTATAAAGCTGTTGGGTTACCATTTTAAAATAAACGTATTAAGTAGTGAATAAGCATATAAACAGTTCATCACCAACAGATAACGAGGCTATTTTAGGCATACTGAATAATTCGGAAAGTATGCTTAAGCGTATATATGTGGCCTATTTTCCGATGGTGTTGAAATTGGTGTTAAATAATAGCGGTAATGATGACGATGCAAAAGATGTTTACCAGGAAGCTATTATCGTTCTTTATAATAAAGTGAAATCGGGAAATTTTGAGTTGAGCAGTAAGCTTCAAACTTATATTTATTCTGTTTGCAGACGGCTTTGGTTAAAAAGGCTGAGCCAGATGAGTAAGTACGGCGGTGATATTCATGATTTTCAGGAATATATGCCGGTTGAGGAAGACCTGGTTACGCACGAGGAGCGCGATATTCAGTTCACTAAAATGGAAGGGGCCCTGGGCGAATTAGGCGAACCCTGTAAAACCATTATTGAAGATTATTATATACACGGCAGATCGATGCAGGAGATTTGCGAGAAATTTGGCTATACCAATGCGGATAATGCCAAAACACAAAAATATAAATGCCTGCAAAGGCTGAAAAAATTGTTTTTTCAGCAAAAGTAAAAGGAGTAAGGATATGAGTGATATTGAATTAATGGCGGTAATTGAAAGGTACCTTAACGGCGAAATGAATGCCGCTGAGCGTGCCCGCTTTGAATTATTAAGGCATGACAATGAAGCTGTTGATGCCCGCGTAAAAGAGCACCAGGAGTTTACCGATCGTATTAAACAATACGGCGAGCGTTTGCAGTTTGAAAGCATGCTAAACGAGATACATGATGAGATAGATGTGCAGGCATTGAAAGATGAACTGGTACATCATCCGTCGGCTATTGTGCGTTTGTGGAGAAACCATCATTCAAAAATATCTGTAGCGGCGTCAATTACCATCTTCGCGGTGTTGGGTACTTTGTTTTTAACAGGGTATATGAAATCACAAAGCCAGGAAGCTGCCGTTATTAATTTGAAGCACGACGTTGATATAATTAAGCGAAAACAAACCTATCAGATATCGAACATTCACGCTGCAAAAAAAATAGCCCCGGATAATTATGGTGGCATAGGTACAGGTTTCGCGATATCATCAAATGGATATATAGTTACCAATTTCCATGTTGTAAACGGTGCCGATTCTGTGTACGTACAAAACGCGGATGGTGATGCTTTCCATGCAAAGATTGTTACAACCGACGCGGTAAATGACCTTGCTGTTTTAAAGATAACTGATCCATCGTTTAAATCATTAGGCGCTTTGCCTTACGGTTTTAAAAGAGGTAAATTAGACTTAGGTGAAGACCTGTTCACTTTAGGTTATTCTAAAGACGATCAGGTATTGAGCAAAGGGTATTTAAGCTCGGGCAATGGGTACAAGGGAGACACGGTAAATTACCAGATAGCTATGGATGTTAATTTTGGTAACAGCGGTGGCCCTGTATTGGATAGTAGAGGTAATATTGTTGGTGTAGTTAGCAGTAAACCAGCGGGTTCTGGTGGTTCCGCTTACGCTATCAAATCAAAATACCTGATCAAATCTATACAAGCTGATACTTCGGTTAACAGCCTCAGCTTAAGTTCAAAAAGTAAAATAGCTAACCTGAGCCGTACCCAGCAGATAGAAAAACTGCAGAACTATGTGTTTATGGTTAAGGTTTACAACCGTTAAGAGATAGTCAAGAATCAAGAGCCAAGAATATAGACAAAAGGCATCTGTGCAATAAACATGGATGCCTTTTTCCTTTTGATGAAAGTCTTAATTCCCGATTCTTGTGTCTTGACTTTAATTTATCTATCTACTTCACCCAATACAAAATCGATCGATCCGGCAATCGCTATCAGGTCGGCTATCATAACACCCTTTGTTATTTCCTGCATGGCGGATAAGTTACAGAAACTTGGCCCGCGCGATTTTACACGGAATGGCACTTCGCTTTTTCCATCGGCAATAAAATAAAAGCCAAGTTCGCCTTTGGGGTTTTCTGCACGAATATAAAAATCCTGCGCCTTGGGGGTTATTTTGCGGGGTAGTTTAGCGCGCGGGTCAAACTCAGGTGTGCGTTTCAGCTCTTTGGTAAGCCGCTCAAGGCATTGCTCCATAATAATGAGCGATTGCTCTATCTCATCAACACGCACCTTATAGCGGTCCCAGCAATCGCCTACGGAGCCCATTAATCCAGTGCCTATCGGTACATCAAATTCCAGTTCGGGATACGCGGAGTAACCATCAATACGGCGCAGATCGTACTTTAGGCCCGAGCCGCGCAACATAGGGCCTGAGCACCCGCAGTTTATGGCTACATCAAGGGGCAGTATGCCAACGTTTGCGGTACGGTTAATAAATACCTGGTTATCTGTTAAAAGCTGGTTCAGCTCCACCATTTTGGGTTTAAAGTAGGCAATAAACTCCAGGCAACGTTCTTCAAAACCAACCGGCAGATCGTAAAATAAACCACCTACCCAAATGTAGTTGTACAACATGCGCGAACCAGAGGCCCACTCAAGCATGCCCATAATATGTTCCCTATCGCGAAAGCACCATAAAAATGGCGTGAAAGCACCAATATCAATACCATAAGTGCCAATAGCTATCAGGTGCGATGCGATGCGGTTCATTTCGCAAACCAAAACACGGATATATTCTACCCGTTTGGGGATATCATTTTCAATACCCATCATACGTTCAACTCCCATTACCCAGGCATGGCTGTTGTTCATTGATGCCAGGTAATCCATCCTGTCGGTAAAAGGAATGGTTTGCTGGTAGGTAAGCGATTCGGCATGTTTTTCAAAACAGCGGTGCAGGTAACCCATGTGTGGGATAACCTCGCGAACGATCTCGCCATCGGTAATGAGCTCCAGGCGCAATACCCCGTGTGTAGAGGGGTGCTGCGGGCCCATGTTTAAAACCATCTCATCGGCGGCAACGCTTGCAATTTTTTCGCGATATCGGTCTAAGCCTTCAGAGTAGTTCATTTTACCGTTTAGGGTTTGTTTGTATTTGCTGAGTGGCAAATATAACAGGAATGTTTATGCAGCGCACAAGCAAAAACAAATTAATACATTACCGTTACCGTGCCAGATAAGGTTTGTTTGTTCTTATCGTTCATCCTGATAACGTAATAATAAGAGCCGGTTGGTAGTTTTTTGCCTTTATACGTTCCGGCCCAGGGCGTTGCGTAGCCTTTTGAGTTAAATATCAACTGACCGGAGCGGTCGTATATATCAACCTCGCAATTTTGATAGGCTTCAATATTTTTAATGGTCCAGGTATCATTTATACCATCCTGGTTTGGGGTAAAAACACTGGGAATAACAAGGCTGTAAGCAACAATAACTTTAAATGTAGCTGATGTGCTGCAGCCATTGGCATTGGTTACTATTAATTTATAGCTGGTTGTTTGGATAGGAGAGGCCGAAGGGTTAACAATGGTTGAATCACTAAGCCCTGTACCGGGATGCCATGCGTAGGTTAATGTCCCGGTACTTTTAATGGCGGGAGAAAGACTTACACTACTCCCGGGATTACTGATGATATATTCTTTTGGTGTACCAATTTCGGGCAGGCTATAGTTCCATATCGTAACACTATCAGCAGATGTTTGCTGAACAGCCTTGTAGTTGACAGTCCATGCCAGTACAACTTTGGTATCAGCAGGGATGTTTTTTATTTGTGCCGAAGGATCGTTGATGTTGGATTGATCGAAAGGGGAGTAACCCGCAGGAACAACTACCGACCACGTACCTATACCCCCGGCCGGTGGGGTATTGGCATGTAAGGTAGCTACTGGATTGTTACAATTGCTCTGATCGGTGCCTGCATTGGCTTTTTCGAGTATTTGGATCATGCTCACCGTAACTACATAATCATAAGTAGTGCAGCCATCGGTAACGTGGTAAATAAAGGGCGATGAAAAATCGTGTGCTGTGCCGGATGAAGGTGTTAAAGTGCCGTTGTTGATAGTGACTATTGGCGATAGCTTGGTGAGATCTGTTCCGCTAAATACCTCAATATTAACCGTCCGGTTTACCGTATCAATAACAGCCATTGTTTTTTGCTGTGGTAAATTCAGGCCTGTAATAGCCGGTGTTGGCGATGCGGAATATTTTACAATAAACCCGTCGGAAATACCTTGTGCCGTTACATTATTGGTGCATGCGCCCGGGTTAAAATCGGTTGTATTGTTAAACGCTCCGGCAAGTAGTATTTCATTACTTGTTGTTAAAGCAATGCCATTGCCTGCAAAGCCAATATTTGCTGTTTGCGCTGTGCCGATATTGGCGGCACAAACATATTGCCCGGTACGGGAATATTTAACCGCAAATGCATTGTAACCACCATATGGTTGTATTAGTACAGGTTTGCCTGTTGCCGGGTTAAAATTAGGGTTTCCATTAAACCAGCCGCCAACATAAACATTACTTTTGTTATCGGTTATTACATCAAGCGCGTAGGTATTGGTACCCGCCTGCCCAAAGCCAATGGCCCAGCCAAATTTGCCGCTGCCGCTGTATTGGGCCACAAAACTATCTGTAGCGGTATTATTACTTGCCTTAACAGTTCCTTTAGGCGAGCTTACATCAAAAACTACCTGGTTTGAAAAATATCCCGATAGGATAACATTACCCTGCAGGTCGGTGGTTATTGCCGAAGTACCTGTTCCGTTACTTTGGATACGATTTATCCAAACTATGCTGCCATCAGTAGCGTATTTGGCAATAAAATCAGCAGTAACCCCAATATCGTTTGAGCGGCCGGTTATAAGAATCTCGTTATTAGGATCAATGGCCAATCCAAAAGCTATGTTTTGAGTACCTGTGCCACCAAAATGGCTCACCCAGATGGGCGACTGGTTGTTTACGCTATTCCCATTATATTTAGCGATAAAACCATCAACAGGTGCGCTTGGAGTGAGTAAAGATGTTATCCCAAATCTTGTTTTAGAATCGATAGATCCACAGATATAAACATTATTATTGTGGTCGGCTTTTATTGATGTAACAATTTGATTGCCGGTACCGCTTATCTGTGATCCCCATAAAAAGTTACCTGCATTGTTTAGCTTAACTACAAAAATGTCTTTTTGCCCTTCGTTAAGTAAGGAAGTAACATTTGTTCCCGGGTCAATATCCATATACGGAGAAAGAAACTGGCCGGTAACAAACACATTATTGTTGTCATCAAGGCAGATGGATACAGGATAGTCTGAACCTGTATCGCCCAATTGTTTGCACCATACTAAAGTGCCGCTACCGGTATATTTTGCAATAAAAATATCAAGGTTGCCCTTTGATGTTAATTGGTGTGTTACTGTAGCAGCGGGTGATAGGTCAATAGTGCCTTGGAATGAACCTGTTACATAAATATTATCCTGGCTGTCAGTCACTATTTTGACTACGCTTGCCGATCCTGTACCACCAATATCATTTACCCAAACAGGCGATAATATCTGCCCGAAGGCAAAAGCGCAAGGTAATAGTAAGAACAGCAAAAGCAGTAAGTTAAATTTCTGCATCAGGTTATATTGGTGGCAATAAAAATAACGCTTTTAGTGATAGCTACTGTTATTAAACTGTCATGGTCGGTAATAATGATAACGTAACTATTACCGGTAGTGTTGTTTGCAAAATTTATGTGATAAGGTTGTAAGGATATTGGCTAAATTGCGACTAACTAACAAATAATTTGATGTATGCCCGTAACACAAGCCGCCATTGACCCGAATACCTGGGTTAATGCACATGCCGACTATTTATATGCTTTTGCCATAAAACGTATTGCCGATGAAGAAATAGCTAAAGACCTGGTACAGGATACATTTTTAGCGGCGTTACAAAAAGTACGCACCTTTGAAGGCAAAAGCAGCGAACGGACATGGCTAACGGCTATTTTGAAAAATAAGATAGTTGATGTTTACCGAAAAAGGTCATCAGTAATAGTATCATCAGATATTGCAGATGCAGAGCGTGTGCAACAGGATTTTTTTGACACCGACGGGCATTGGACACAACAACACTATCCCAGGGAAATGGGAGTGGAAGAGCAATACCTGGAAAATAAAGAACTTGGCCAGGCGCTAAAAAAATGCATGGAAAAACTACCTGCATTATGGCTATCGGTTTTTACCATGAAACATATTGATGATGAAACGTCTGAAAGAATATGTACCGAACTTAAAGTATCGGCCCAGAATTTTTGGGTTATTATTCACCGTGCCAAGTTGAATTTGAGGGCTTGCCTTCAAAAAAACTGGGTTTAAAAGTATTACGAAATGGGAATGTTGAAAAAGATACAATACAATTGCAGGCAGGCAACTTTTTTATTGGAGAAAAAGGCCTTTAAACCACTCAGTTTTTACGAAACCATTGAGTTGAGGATACACCTTGCCGGTTGCTCTGTTTGCCGTTTGTACGGCAAGCAAAGCGCAATGATAAACGATATGGTACAACAATTATATAAAGACTCGGAAAAGGGGACTTATAAATTGAATGATAGTTTTAAAAAAGAATTGCAATTACGTATTGAGGAAGAATTGAATAAATAAAGTGCAAAGCTTTTTGAAGCATAAAGCCAAAAGCTTTACGCTTTTAGCTTAGTAGTACGGTATTTTGCAAGATTGATCAATAACACACTGCCTAAAATAACGCCTAAGCCAGCTATTTGCATCAGGGTAATGTTTTCGTGGGCGAAAAATATGCCCAGCAGTACCGCTACTACGGGGTTAACATAAGCATAGGTACTTACCTGCGCCGTAGGGCGAACCTGCAGCAGCCATACATAGGCGCTAAAAGCGGCTATCGAACCAAAAAGTACTAAATATCCTAAACCCATCCATGCGTTAGTTGTAATTGCTGCCCAGTTTACATGCTGTACCTCGCCACTTATAAAACTTGCCGGTATAAATAAAATACCGGCCACAAGCATTTGCCATGCTGAGTTAACCGGCCCTGAGGCACCGGAGCCCTTGTACTTTGAGTAGATAGAGCCTGCCGTCCAGGCGATGGAGCCGCCTATCAGCAACAGCATTTCCCAAAGGTTTGAGCCAATGCCTTTATCAGTTAAGGCATGGATAACCTGTTCGGCAAAAAGGAGTATAACCCCGCCAAAACCAATAATGAGGCCCAATATTGTCCATTTGTTTTTAAAGCTTTCGCCCCATTTAGGCACATCGAGCAATACAAACCATATTGGCGCGGCCGATACCAGTATGGCTACCATAGCGCTCGGCAGTGTTTGCTCAACCCACATCACTATACCAATGCTTATAAATAGCAACAGAATACCACTTACCGCCGCGTTGAGTATGCTTTTAAGTACGAAGGCTTTTTCGCCTTTAATAATGCACCAGGCCAGTAGTAATACGCCTGCCAGCAGAAAGCGTAGCATACCCAAAACCATAGGTGGGAAGCCGCCGCCTAAAGCTATCCTGATAGAAAAATATGTTGAACCCCAAACAATGTAAACTATCGCGAAAGCAATAATTACCATGAGGGAAGATGCGTGTTTTTGATCGGTTGACATTATGTTGCAGGTTAAAGAGAAAAAAAGGTTTTGCCTCTTTTTGCAACAATGAATAGCCGGGAAATTTTACTGAAGTATAGAATGCAGAAAAACATCACGACCTTGATCATGATGCAATTGAGGGATCATGTAAAGTCTAACGGTCCTTGTCGCCGTAGCTGCTCTTATTATAGCCGCCGCCACCCTTATAACCACCGCTGCCGCCTCCACTTCTAAATGGTTTGCGTGCACCTTCGGCTTTAGGTTCGGCCTCTTTGACCACAATGTTACGGCCATAAATTTCGGCAGCATTAAGGTCTTCAATAGCCTTTAGCGCCGATTCTTTGTCGGACATTTCGGCAAAACCAAAGCCTTTGCTTCGGCCGGTCTCGCGGTCGATAATAATTTTAAGCGAAGTAACTTCACCATAGTCTGCAAACAGTTCCATCAATTCTGATTCTTCAATCTTATAAGGAAGGTTGCCAATAAAAATATTCATACTTATAGCTTGCTTATTTCAAAAATACTGTAATTTTTTTTGAATTGCTCAATTTATTTACATTTTTCGGGCAGATTTATTAAATAATTTGTAACCAATAGCAATTTGCTTTCTTTGTATCACAAAAAAATAATATGATCTCATCATTCGAAGCCGCGCTTTCGGCGCTTTCTATACATCGGGTTGGTAATAAGTTACTTGACGAATTTTATGTCCTGTCGGATAATCCAATCGCTATAAAAGACGAGTTATTAGGCAAATTACTGATGCAGTATTTTTTATCGCCATTTGAAAAGGTGAATGAAGTGTACCGTTTTATGCATTCGAGCGAGTTAACGCTGAACGAGCTTTTTCATTTTTGTACCGAAGTATTTGATAACCCCAACCGTTTTCACGAAGTAAGCGAGCAGATCACCAAATACCTGTTCGATCAAACCAATCACCCTAAAATAAAGGCGGGCGAACTATATATCGCTTTGTTTAAAGATGTACAGATTGAAGGCGACCTGCTGGATGCGATAGGGATATTCAAATCGGAAAACAAAGAAACCTACCTCAAGGTATACCCGGATACGGGCGGTTTTAATCTGGAGTATGAGCCGGATGGTATCAATATTAATAAATTAGATAAAGGCTGCCTTATTTTTAATACGGAAAAAGAAGATGGTTATAAAGTACTCGTAGTTGATCAAACCAACCGTAATAACGAAGCTGTTTATTGGAAAGATGACTTTTTAAAACTAAAAATACGTAACGACAGCTTTAACCAAACCAGTAATACGCTGAGTATTTATAAAAACTTTGTATCAGAAAAGCTGGATGACCAGTTTGAACTGACAAAGGCAGATAAGATAGACCTGCTCAACAAATCGATCAAATATTTTAAGGAGAATGAAACTTTTGATCTGGATGAGTTTGGCGATGAAGTGTTAGGCAACCCGCAAGCCATCGAATCGTTTAAAACCTACAAGCAGCAATATGAAACCGACCACGAGACCGAAATAGGGGATACCTTCGATATTTCGGGAGCGGCGGTAAAAAAACAGAGCCGCGTTTATAAAAGTGTGCTTAAGTTAGACAAGAACTTCCACATCTATATCCATGGCAATAAAGACCTGATAGAAAAAGGCTTTGATGACGAAAAAACGATGAACTATTATAAGGTTTATTTTAAGGAAGAGAACTGATTAGTTGCAGTAGCACTGGCAGTAGTAGTCTTTCTTTTCTAAATATGCTGCAACTGCAACTCAACACTGCTATTTGTTATTCCAATGTCTTCGGCAGCATAATTAAAAAGCTGGCGCCTTTGCCTGGTTCTGATGTTACCTCAATGTGGCCCTGGTGTTTTTCAATGATCCCGAAAACGATGGAAAGGCCCAGGCCGGTACCTTCGCCAACATCCTTGGTGGTAAAAAAGGGATCGTAAATTTTTTGTTTTACTTTCTCGGTCATGCCCACACCGGTGTCGGTAATTTCAATGGTGATGTTTTCAGGATAATCTTTGGTTACAATTAATATGCTTTCTTTTTGATGCTCTTCTTTTTCGATGATTGCCTGTATCCCATTTTGGATAATATTCATAAAAACCTGGCTTATTTTACCCGGGTAGCAATTAAGCATGGGCAGTTTATCTAAAACAGGTGTTATCTCAATATAGTATGGGATGGAGCTGCGTAATATTACCAGGGTGCTCAGTATGGTTTTGTTAATATCGGTCAGTTTCAGCTCAACCTCATCGGTACGGCTAAATGCCCTGAGGCTTTGAATGATCTCGGCCGTTCGGGCCGCACCATCTTCAATGCCATTAAGCAATTCGGTTATTTCAGTTTTAATGTAATTAAGATCAATGTTCTCCTTGTATTTTATTATATCGTCATATTTTGCCTTTTCAATGGGCGCCTGCTCAAGCGAACTATACATATCTAACAAGGTAAATACCTCATCCATATCAAGCTTTAGTGGTTTTATGTTCGATTTTACAAAGTTGATGGGGTTATTAATTTCGTGGGCTATACCAGCTGTAAGCTGGCCAAGAGATGCCATCTTTTCTGTTTCAACCAGTTGGAATTGCGCTTCCTTCAGATTCTCAATAAGCCGGGTTAAGCTACGGTTACTCTCCAATAATTCGCGGGTGCGCTCAACCACTTTGGATTCGAGCATAATATTTTGCTCGGTTATCAACCGTTCATTCTCACGCGCAATCCTTAACGCTAATGATTGCGAATCGATGTTTTGAGAGCGGTAAAAGTTTATCTTATCAGCTAAAGCTATCGAAAATATGACCAACTCAATGGTTGATGTGATGAGTACAATATCGGCAGTAAAATCATTGTACGGTACATAGCCCTTGCTCCGGCCTACCGAAACCAAAACAGATATCAGGAAAAGGCACCAGCCAAGCATAAAAAACTTTGCAGGTTTATAACCTTTTTTATACATGTAAATGCCAATAGCCAAGAGCGATATACAACCCAGGCTAACTAAAACGGTAATAAGGCCATACGCAAAGTTGAAGTTATTGGTAGCGATAAATAAAATAGGTGTTGCAAAAAGGAAAGCCAAACCCATGGTAAACTTAAAAATGTTTTTGTTTTGGTTTCTTAACTGTAAAAACTCGGTAACAAAAAGCAGGATAGATAGCCAGAAAAAAATACGGCTAAACGGAACGAGGTAATTATTATACAGCGATGGGTTAACAAGGCTATAACCATAATTACGGGTTAAGGCCTGCGATACACCTAAAAATATGATATAAGCTACATAATACAGGTAACTATTTTCTTTAACAACAAAAAAAAGCAAAAGGTTATAAAACATCATAATAATAACGATGCCCATAAAAATGCCGAAGGTTATGGTTTTTGAGCTATACCGCTCAAAATACCTTTCAGCGCTGCTAAATTCAATAGGTATAGAGTTGGGTACATTGCTTTCAATACGGAGGTAAATTGTACGTGCCGAATCGGGCATGAGGGTACAATTTATCATATTTGCCTTTGGTAGCAGTGTTTGTTTATTGTTATTGTTAACACTTAAGTGTACGGGGTGCTCACCTGATTTTCCGGGGATATATAAATCGAAGCACTCAATAACACTTGCATTAATACTGATAGGGATATATGGCTGGTTTGTTTTATTACGCAAAACTAATTTGAGCCATATCACCGGGTTTGATACCTTTAAACTTGGTAATGAACTGCTCCAGGTTTTAAACCCTGCATTTTTTAGTATATCATTAATAGTTAAATTGCGGGTAGGGTCTTCTAAAGCGGTAAAGTAATTTTTGTTGATCAGCTTTGTTTCATTACCATGCAGGGTAAGTGTATCTGTTGATGCCAATATCCTTAAGCTTAGTAAGGATAGGATAAGTAACAGCATGTGTTTTTTTAGTAACAAAGGAGTTAAATTAGATTGCTGCAAATGTAATAGATATGCAAAATTAAACTTTAACTGCACTTTTTAGTTAAAGTATATTTACAATATAATAAATTTGAAAATTACTAACCCGATCCAATAATAAATTATGGCGATGATGCAATTTGGAGTACTGTACGTAGATGACGAGATACATAATTTAAATAGCTTTAAAGCAGCATTCCGTCGCGATTTTAATATTTTCACAGCACAGTCTGCCCGCGAAGGCCGCCGCATACTCGACCAGAATGAAATTGCTGTAATAGTTACCGACCAACGCATGCCCGGTATGACGGGGATAGAATTTTTAGAATCCATCATCCCCATATACCCCGATACGATACGTATTTTGTTAACTGGTTTTTCTGATGTTAATGCTGTTATGGATGCGATCAACCGTGGGCAGGTATATAAATACCTGGTTAAGCCCTGGGCCGATGAAGAGCTGAAAATGTATATTCAAAACGCGATGGAAATATACCACCTCCGCAGGGAAAATAAAGACCTTGCCCAAAAGCTCGAAAAAGCTAATGAGCAATTAAATGCCTTAAAAGCTTCGGGATTGTAACATCTATTTTACTTCAAAGTTTTTTTGTAGTTTTATCGCTTAAATTGGTGTTGCTGCTTATTGCCTGCCACACCGGTTTAACCTAATAACTATTAATTAAACGTGCTAAAAATTTTAAAGCAAATTTTATTATTTGCTACGTGCTTATTATTGGCCGTAGGTTCCCGTGCTCAATCGGGTAACTCCAATATAGGTACGGAGTTTTGGACCGCCTACATGACGCACATTAACGGTGCAACCGGTGGCAGCGCGTCCCAAATGATACTCTATATTGCTTCTGACGTAGCCACCACCGGCACGGTAAGTATTACCGATAATAGTTTTACCGCTATAAATTTTACCGTTGCACCTAATGTTGCTACATTGGTTGCAATACCAAGTGCGGCTTACCTGGGTAACACCAATGGCACGCAAACAAAGGGCTTGCATATCACCAGCAAAAATCCCATAGCGGTTTATGCCCATATTTATGCCAGCTCGGTATCAGGAGCAACGCTATTGCTCCCTGTAAATACAATGGCCAATGATTATTACTCGCTAAATTATACCCAGTTATCAAATGCAACGCCATCATATTCAACTTTTATGGTTATTGCTACAGAAGATAACACTACAGTGGATATCACCCCATCGGCAGCCTTAATTAACGGGGCAGCAGCAAATGTTAAATTCACCATAACTTTAAACAAAGGACAGGTTTACCAGGGCTTGTCTAATACTGATCTTACCGGAACGCACATTGTTTCGGTTAGTAATGGGGGCTCGGGTTGCAAAAAGATAGCTGTTTTTTCGGGAAGCAATAAAATTTATATTGGTTCGCCGGTAACGTCGTCCGATAATCTTTTTCAGCAGGTTTATCCAACAGCGTCATGGGGGAAAAATTACATCACAGTTCCGTTAAAAACCCGTAATTACGATGTTTTCCGTATTGTACTGAGTGATCCGTCAACTACGGTTACGTTAAATGGCTCGGTTGTGCCGCTTGCTTCGTTTACCAATAATCTGTACTATCAATTTAACAGCCAGGCACCCAATGTAATATCGGCTGATAAACCTATACAGGTTATACAATATGCTGTTACTCAAAATAACGGTATAACGGGATTAAAAGCTTTAACAGGAGATATTGGCGACCCTGAAATGATCTACTTAAACCCGCTTGAGCAAAATATAGACCATGTTACACTATACTCAACAAATAAATATCTTATTTTAAACGGCTTTATTAACGTGGTGATACCCACAAGCGCGGTATCAACTTTTTTATTGGATGGCGTATCACAGGCAGCAAATTTTGCACCTGTTCCGGGTAATACGGCCTACTCATATGCGCAACTCACAGCAACAACCGGGGCAACGCATAATATTGCCGCGGGTCAGGGTTTCAACGCTATTGCTTATGGTTTTGGTTCGGCAGAGTCATACGGTTATGCGGCGGGCACCAATGTTAAAAACCTGAATGAGTACACGCAATTTAAAACACCGGGTACCAATACTGTTGCAACAACAGGGTGTACCGGAGTAAGTTTTTCGCCGGAGGTGGTATTGCCATATACTACGACAAGTATTACCTGGGATTTTGGTAAAGGTACAACACCTGTTGTTCAAACAAATCCAACATTCCAAAGTACCATAACAAAAGGTAATCAAACTTTATATGTGTATGATTACGGGCAAACCATAACGTACCCAACAGCAGGAACTTACGCTGTAAATGTTACCGTTGTTGACCCAATAACCACAGCTTGCGGTTCAGATGAAACGGTAAGTTTAAACTATACCGTTGTTGACCCTCCGTCAGCTAAATTTTCATCACGCGATACGCTTTGTTTGGCAGATACCATTGGTTTTAAAGACCTGAGTACCGGAACAGCAGGTATTAACGGATGGCATTGGAGTTTTGGCAATGGCGATACATCAAACGTGCAAAACCCGGTCTATAGATTTTTAAGTCCGGGCAATTATACTGTCGGCTTATCCGTGAGTTCGGGTACGGCATGCCCTTCATCGCTTTATACCAAAAATATCCATGTACGCCCCGCGCCGGTAGCCGATTTTACTTTCTCGACACCCGATTGCGAAACACAGGCCGTTACACTTTCAGACAGGTCATCCACAGCCGAAGGGCAGATCATTCACTGGATATGGGATTACGGAGATGGCAGCACTGTAGAGACGCGTATTAATAATCTTCCGTTTACGCATATTTATGCTGCAGCAGGTACGTATACAGTTAAATTACAACTGTTAACCGATAAAAATTGTACAAGCACATCGGTAAACAAAAGCATCACTATACATCCGCGCCCCGTTGTTGATTTTGGTTTACCCGATGTGTGTTTGGCCAACGCCACAGCCTCATTTACCGATAAGAGCACGATAAGCGATAACAGCCAGGCACAGTTTAAATACCTGTGGAATTTTGGCGATACTAACGCCACCATAGCTAATCCTAATATCAGCACGGCTAAAAACCCTTCCCATAAATTTATCGGGGGCGGCACTTATACCATTAGTTTGTCGGTAACATCAAAAGATACGTGTACTACCACCCTGACGAAAACATTTACTGTAAGCGGGGTGGCTAATTTTAGTTCGGTATCACTATCGTGTGCTACCGATAGCGTACAGTTTACCGATAAAACTAATGGCGCTACGGCGGCATCATCGGCCTGGCACTGGGATTTTGGCACGGGCGATACCTCAAATGTACAGAACCCCAGGTACCTGTTTAAAATTCCGGGCGATTATACCGTTAAGCTAACGGTAACCGGGCATAATGGCTGCTCAACAACAGCATACAGCGCGCCGGTACATATTTACAAAAGGCCCGTAGCTGATTTTGTGTTTTCAAGTTTGGATTGCGAAAGCGGGCAAATTACATTTACCGACAAATCGACCAGTGCCGAAGGTACCAATGTTAAATGGGTATGGGATTATGGTGATGGCAGCGTAATTGATACCCGCTCAGTTAGCACGGCATTTACCCATGTGTTTGCAACCGCGGGTACTTATGTAGTAAAACTATATACCATTACAAATAATGGTTGTAGTAGCTTTACAACAAGTAAAGCGGTATTGGTACACCCTAAGCCGGTGGTTGATTTTGGTTTGCCAGATGTTTGCCTGGCCAATGCTGTAGCAACATTTATTGATAAAAGTACCATTAGCGATAATACCCAGGCGCAATTTAAATACCTCTGGAACTTTGGGGATGCCAGCGCTACGATTGCAAACCCCAATACCAGCATTGTGAAAAATCCTACGCACCAGTATACAAAAGGGGGTACGTACACCATATCACTTACTGTTACATCAAAAGATACCTGTACTGCCACCGCTACTAAAACATTTGTGATAAGCGGGCAGGCCAGTTTTACATCGGCAGCAAACTCATGCCCTGCGGATAGCATACAGTTTACCGATAAAACAAACGGCGCCACACCGGCATCATCGGCATGGCATTGGGTGTTTGGCTCTACAGGTGATACATCTAACATACAAAACACCAAATACGCGTTTAAAAACCCGGGAAACTATACGGTTAGCCTTACGGTAACGGGGCATAACGGCTGCTCGGTAACTAATTACAGTTCGTCAGTACATATTTATACCAAGCCTGTAGCCGGGTTTACCTGGTCGGCAATTGATTGCGAAACACAGGCAATAACCTTTACCGATAAATCAACCAGTACAGAGGGTACTAATGTTAAATGGGTATGGGATTATGGCGACGGCAGTGCAATTGATACCCGTAACAGCAACGCGGCATTTACACATATCTTTGCCAAAGCAGGCACTTACAATGTTAAACTATACACCACAAGCAGTTTGGGATGTTTAAGTTTAACCGTTACTAAAGCGGTAATAGTAAACCCATTGCCAACAAAAGATTTTACCATACCCGATGTTTGCCTGAATGATACCTATGCTCAGTTTTCGGCATTATCTTCCATCGCTGATAATAGTACATCAACTTACACCTGGAATTTTGGTGATGCGTTGCTAAGTACCCTAAACAACCCAAATACAGCCACCGGGTTAACGGTAAGTCATAAATACACTGCAACGGGTAATTATAATGTTCATCTTACCATTACTTCAGCAAAAGGCTGTGTGGTTGATACGGTAAAGCAATTCACGGTTAATGGCTCATCGCCGCAATCAAAATTTGTGGTGCTTAACAGTGCTGCCCTGTGCAGCAACCGTGAGGTTTTCTTTGTGGATAGCGCATCTGTGCCGGGCTTTGGCAATGGCAGTGTTACCAGTGTGGATATGTATTACGATTATGCCAATAACCCGACAGTGAAAACACATTATGCGCACCCAACATATGGGCAATTGTTTAGGCATACGTATCCAAAAGATGCTTTAGCGCATACTTATACTGTGGTAATGGATGCTTACTCAGGTGCTTCATGCGTTAATCGTTCTACACAAAGTATAACGGTGCTGGGAGTACCTACGCTTACATTTCCGGCTATCAGCCCGGTTTGTGTTAATGCCCCGCCATTCCAGTTACAGATAACACAAACGGGGCCTGTGGGTACACCCGGTGCTGTATTTACAGGTACGGGGGTATCTTCAACCGGATTGTTTAGCCCGGCTGTTGCAGGCGTAGGTACGTTTACTATTCAATGTATTTATACATCGGCCAACAGTTGCGCTGATACCTTATCGCAAACAGTAACCGTGGAGCCCGTGGCTACTATATCTGCAGGGCCCGATCTGCTTATTTTAGCCGGGGGGCGCACTACATTAAAAGCTACAGCCACGGGCTCAAATCTCACTTACCTCTGGTCGCCTGCTACGGGCTTAGATCATGCTGATATTTTGAACCCGGTTGCGGCACCATCAGGCAATACCAAATATACCCTTACCGTTACATCAACTACTCAAAATGTACCCTGCGCGGTAACATCATCAATGACGGTTACCGTGCTGCAGGCACCGGGCATCCCAACAGGCTTTACACCCAATGGTGATGGTTTAAATGATGCCTGGGTAATTCAAAACCTGGATACCTACCCGGGAGCTACCGTAAATGTGTTTAGCAGAAGTGGCGAAAAAGTATTTTCGTCGATTGGATACTCAACCCCATGGGATGGCCGTTATAACGGTGTAGATTTACCCGTAGGTACCTATTATTATATTATCGACCCTAAAAACGGGCGTAGTAAAATAAGTGGTTATGTTGCTATTATAAGGTAACATAAATAATTTACATAATTTTATCGGAAATAACATTATCATTTGAGTAGAAAGCTACACCTGTGTGAAATATTTAAAAATTGTATTTACCACCCTGCTTTGCCTGGTGTTTTTTAACGTATACCCGCAAGTAAACACAACAAATAAGGGTACCGATTTTTGGCTGGCATACATGCAGAATATCCGGGGTATTAACAATACCAACGGGCCTGTAGGTATGGAGGTATATATTACCAGCGATGTAAATACTACAGGTAGTATCACCTTTGCTGATGGCAGTGCTCCACAAAATTTTACTGTTACAGCCAATCAGGTGGTGGATCTGACCATACCACAATCATTATTTTTAGATGCTGCGGGGCAATTCTTAAAAGGGATACACATTACATCGGCCAAGCCAATAGTCGTATTCGCGCATATACATGCTAACGCGGTATCCGGTGCTACATTGGTTTTACCGGTTACTACGCTTGGTAAAGATTATTACTCCATCAATTATAAGCAGCAATCAAATGAAGCAATAGCTTATTCGGCCTTTGTTGTTGTTGCTACCGAAGACAGCACGGTAGTGACCATCACCCCCAAAGCGACTTTGACAGATAATAAACCGGCAGGGGTGCCATTTACAATCAATTTAAAAAAAGGAGAGTTATACCAGGGACTATCAGGAACGGACCTTACCGGTACCCGCATACAATCTGTTAGTGTTGGGAGCAGTACCTGTAAAAAGATAGCTGTTTTTTCGGGCAGCAGCAAGGTTTTTATTGGCTGTAACTCTGGGGTCATCTCGTCTGATAATTTATTTCAGCAGGTGTATCCAACTGCAACCTGGGGCAAAAATTATTATACGGTACCGTTAAAAGGCCGTAATTATGATATCTTTCGTATCGTATTGAGCGACCCGAACACCAATGTAACCTTGAACGGAACTGCTTTAAATCAAAATAGCTTTACCAATGGGCTTTATTATGAATTTAACAGTAGTACCCCCAATATCATTACAGCTGATAAACCCATACAG
Source organism: Mucilaginibacter rivuli (assembly GCF_019391655.1). Taxonomy (GTDB): domain Bacteria; phylum Bacteroidota; class Bacteroidia; order Sphingobacteriales; family Sphingobacteriaceae; genus Mucilaginibacter; species Mucilaginibacter rivuli. Next base: position 767,571 of record NZ_JAHXPQ010000002.1, read on the forward strand.
GTGGTACAGTACGCCGTTACCCAGGGTAAAACTATAAATTGTATAAACGACCCATCTGATGTTGGCGATCCGGACATGGTATTTTTAACGCCGGTAGAGCAAACCATAACGCAGGCCACGCTTTATTCAACACCTAAAGAGAATATTACAAGGCAGTTTATTAATGTGATCATCAAAACCGCAGCAGCCTCCACTTTTAGTATTGATGGTGTGGTACAGACCGGATTTTCTACGTTTGGGCTCGACCCAACCTATTCTGCCGGGCAGTTTTCGGTGAGTTCGGGGACGCATAATATCAGTGCGGGCGATGGTTTTAACGCCATTGCTTATGGCTTTGGTAATGCAGAATCATATGTGTATGCTGCCGGGGCTAATCTGAAAGACCTCAACCAATATGTTCAGATAAATGACCCTGTAACCAATGCGGCGGTTACCAGCGGCTGTACGGCGCAAAGTTTTACGGCTAACGTAACGTTGCCGTACCAAACCACTAAGTTAACATGGGATCTTAAAAATGGGTCTGCAACATACACGGATAATAACCCGCAGGTTGTTAAAACCACACAAAAGGGAACCCAAACCTTATATCAATATAATTACCCTAATCCGGTGAGTTATCCGGTGGCAGGCATTTATGACATTAACGTAATGGCTTTTAACCCCAACGCCGATGTTTGCGGGGCAACTGCTACCATCGATCTGAATTTTAGTATCATTGATCCGCCGGTTGCCAAATTTACTTCACGCGATACGCTTTGTACCGCTGATACGATAATGTTTCATGATAAAACCGATAGTATTGCAAACCCTGTTATTAAATGGCATTATGATTTTAACACAGGTGATACCTCAAACCTGCGGAATCCTGTTTATTCGTTTTTAAATCCGGGCAATTACACGGTAAGCCTTACCGCAAAAGGAGCTACAGGGTGCGTATCGAACGTGTTTCAGAAAAAGATCCACGTTTACCCGATGCCGGTGGCAAAATTTACCTATTCAACACCTGATTGCGATACCCGGTTGGTTACATTTACAGACCAGTCTACAACGGCAGAACGGCCCATAACACAATGGGTTTATGATTTTGGCGATGGCAGCGCCCTGCAAACTCAAACTACCAACGCGCCGGTTAACCATATTTTTACCGGGGCCGGTAAATTTGCCGTGAAACTTTATAACATTACCGATAAGGGCTGCCCGGGAAAAACCTTTACAGATACTGTTAATGTGCATCCGCTGCCGGTTATCAAAGTTGTATTGCCTGATGTTTGCATATCCGATGTGGTTGCGCAGTTTAGCGATCAAAGTACCATTGCGGATAAAAGCGAGGCGCAATTTACGTACCTGTGGAATTTTGGTGATGCTAATTCAACGCCTGCTAATCCCAATACATCTACAGCTAAAAATCCAACACACGCGTTTACAAATGCAAACCCTGCAAATTATAATTTATCGCTTACGGTTACTTCTAAAGATGGTTGCAGCAGCAAACTTGATACTGTTTTTACCGTGAACGGCGCAAACCCTACGGCGGCTTTTACAGTACAAAACCCTAATCAATTGTGCAGCAGCCATGATGTGTTTTTTGTGAATAACGCAACTGTGGGTTTTGGTTCGGTTACTAAAATTGTAATGCAGTATGATCTTAACGATCCTACAAGTATTGTTACCTATAACCGGCCTGCAGCAGGGCAAGTTTTCAGGCATACATACCCGGTATTTTACACGGGTACAAAAAGTTATACTGTCCGTATGATTGCGTACTCGGGTGGGGCGGCATGCGTATCGCAGCCGTTTGATGTGACGATCACCCTTTTGCCTGTACCGCAGGTAACCTTTGCACCGCCGGGGCAGTTTTGTGTAAATGCCGCGCCTGCCGACCTTACACCTTACATCACACAAACAGGCGCAACAGGGCCGGCAGGGGTATTCTCCGGGAACGGGGTGAGCGGTACAATATTCAGCCCGGCAATAGCAGGAGTGGGCACACATACCATCAGGTACATTTTTACAGCTAACAATGCCTGTGCCGATACGGTAAGTCAAACCATTAAAGTGAACCCCATACCTGTAGTTAAAGTAGGGCCCGATACATCTGTTTTACTGGGTGGTAAAATAAAGCTTGTAGCTACCGCCGTTGGCGATAGTTTGAGTTATAAGTGGACACCTGCTGCGGGTTTAAGCTCGGACACGACACTGAATCCTGTTGCCAGCCCCGCGCAAAGCACAACCTATACACTTACGGTAACGGGCAGGGGCTTGTGTAGCCAAACTGCAAGCATTAAAGTTAAAGTATTATTGCCGCCGGTTATCCCTAATACGTTTACGCCTAACGGCGATGCCATAAATGATACCTGGCAAATTGCCAACCTGAGCGATTACAGCAATTGTACCGTAGAGGTTTATAACAGAACAGGGCAGCTGGTATATTCATCAGTAGGGTATAGTGTGCCCTGGGACGGGCGTTACAAAGGCGTTGCATTGCCTGTCGGCACGTATTATTATGTGATCAATCCTAAGCATGGCAGGGCTACCTTGTCGGGATATATTGCCATTGTGAGATAAATTTTAAAGTATAGGCCCGGGGTATGTTTGTTTAAAAAGGAAAAAAACTATATTCGTATCGTCGCATATAAAAAGTGGAAAAAATACGTTATAGCTAAACTATACAAAACACTATTGCAGACCGTGAAGAGGATTTGATGCCGTTAATAAAAGCTAAATGAAGAGAGTTTACTTACTATTTTGTGTTGTTATTTTGGCATTGCAGGCGAATGCCCAGCAAAAGCCACAATACACTCAATATATCTTTTCGCCCATATTGATCAACCCTGCGGTAACCGGTATTGAAAACTATACCGATGTAAAAGCAGGCTACCGCAGCCAGTGGACGGGCCTGCAAGGCGCGCCTGTTACCTCATATTTTACCATTAACGCGCCTTTGGGCCGCGATTTTATAGAGGGCGATGCCGCAGCCAGCCCTACATCAATGGAAAATCCGCTTGGTCGTAGTTTTACATCAACCTACCGTGCCGCCGCACCGCACCATGGTATTGGCTTAACCGTAGTGAGCGATAAAGCGGGCCCCATCAGGCAAACCAATGTTGATGCTACCTATGCTTACCACATCGGTATTTCGCCAACATTAAACCTGGCAGTAGGGGTATCGGCTGGTATTTATAACATCACATTGAACACTGCCGAAGTAACTACAGATGTGCAGAACGATCCGGCAATTAACGGCGGCAACAATAACCAGATAAAGCCCGATGTTGGCGCTGGTATCTGGGCGTATTCGTCCACTTACTTTTTTGGCGCTTCGGTGCAGCAAATATTGCCGCAAACCATTACCTTTTCAACCAATTCAGCATATAACCAAGGCAAGGCTGTACCGCACTATTTTTTATCGGGTGGCGTAAAACTTTTCCTGTCTGACGATGTGACCCTGCTTCCCTCGGTATTGGTAAAGCTGGTTGAACCTGTGCCTTTCTCTTACGATATCAATATGAAAATGGCTTTCCGTGATCATTTCTGGATAGGCGGCTCATACCGCCAGAACGATGCCGTTGCCGGGATGATAGGCTTTAATTTAGGCTCTTTCATCAGTTTGGGATATTCGTATGATTATACTACGTCCAACCTGAATACGGTAAGTACAGGTACCCACGAAATTGTGCTGGGCCTGTTTTTGAATAACAGGTACAATGTTACCTGCCCGAGAAGAAGCTGGTAAATAGCTCAATAACCATAAGCGAGGACGCTTGCGGGGGCGATGGGTTTTATTTACGAAAACAATCACAGAATGAAAGGTATCACCTTTTGCATCATCATCATCATCATATTTTTTTTTCATTATAATCAGGCTAACGCTCAATCGTCAATACTGCAGGAAGGAGTATTTGATAGCCGTTATGAAAATGATGTTAAAGCGCTATGTGTTTTTGGGCCGGTTAAAAAGATTACAGAAATTGACTCAATAACAGAAAGTAAATATAACTCCTATAAAAAAGGTGTTGCATTGGTAATAAATGCGATATTTAACAGTAAAGGGAACTATAAAGAAAAATCAGCTTGCAGAGCAGACGGTTCATTAATAAATCGCGATGTTTTTGAATATAACACCGAAGGGCAATTGCTTATGTATAAGCATTTTACCAATGATGCAGCAAAGCCCCGAAATATTTGTAAAGTAAATATAACATTAAACACTTTGCGTTATGATTATTACCTCACAGGTTATCTGAGTCCGTATGCAACGTACATGAAAATTTATAATAAGCAAGGAAAGGTAATAGAACGCAGATCCCAATTTCCGCCTAAGCCGTTTGATATCACTAAAAACACGTACGATAAGAATGGGAATATTATAGGCATGTTGGAAGAAGGAAATAAGACTGTTTTAAAATACGATGAAAATAATTTTTTAACAGAGATGATCTGTATAAACGAGAAGGGGGAAATTTATATACATACTTTTTATAAAAACGATCAGTGGGGTAACAAAACAGAAGAAAAAAGCAGTGTAAATGAAGGTGATTTTGTAACATCAACGAGTACATACACTTATGACCGTTATCATAACTGGATCACAAAAACAGTTAATTACCCACCTTATAAAACGGTTTATTTGCGCAATATTGAATACTATTAACATGGATTTATGATCGGTGTTTTCACCTCAGCATATTGTCGAGGTAGTGGTACAATGATAACACCAAAGGTGTTCGGAAGATTTAAAAAAAGTGTTGGCCTTGTGCGATTCCCTCCCAACGGGAGGGTGTAGGGAGGGGTTTATGCGACATTGTATTGTGCAATTACCCCTACCCGCCACTACACAATTCAGCCGCACCCTTCCCCGAGGAAGGAGTTTTTATAGTTCTATTAATCTTCCGAACACCCGTGGTGATAACACCGAACATAAGCTAAAACAATCATTTTTTATTTTTTTGCTTGAACCCTTTACTTTAAAAACGGCTCTACCTTGCTTATCGCGAAAGCTAATTGTTCGTCGGGAGTAAGGTCGGTATTATCAAGAATGATGGCGTCTTCAGCACGGGTTAGGGGGCTTTCGGCACGGGTGGTATCCTGGTAGTCGCGGTGGGCCAGGCTTTCAAATACTTCTTCGAGCGAAATATGGGGTTCTTTAATGACCACTTCTTTGTAACGGCGCTCAGCGCGGATCTTAGGGTCGGCGGTCATAAATAGTTTTACCTGCGCGTTAGGGAATACTACGGTGCCAATATCGCGGCCATCCATAATAATGTTTTTTGAACGGCCCATGCGCTGCTGCTGCTTTACCATCTCAACACGTACTTCGTGCAGGGCGGCAATACTGCTTACGTTTTCGGTTACGGGCATCAGGCGTATCTCGTCGGATACTTCTTCATCGTTCAATAAAATATGTGTCTGGTAATCGCGGGAGTGAAAATTAAGATGGATGTTTTTAAGCGCCTGGGCTATTTGGTCATGGTTTGTTAAATCGATATTATTGCGCAAAAAATATAAAGTAACGGCCCTGTACATGGCGCCACTATCAATATAGATAAAGTGGAGCTTTTTAGCTAAAGCTTTGGCCAGTGTACTTTTACCGCACGAAGAGTAGCCATCAATGGCCACGACAATATTTTTATCCATAGGGCAACTAAGATACGAATGAAATGAATTTTACAAAAGAGGAACTGCAAAGAGACGTTCAATATAAAACATCGAGAAGCGGGGGAAAGGGCGGGCAAAACGTCAATAAGGTTTCGAGTAAGGTGGAGTTGCTGTTTTCGATAGCGGATTCGGTGCTGTTTACCGAGCATGAAAAAGCGCTTATTTTGTCAAAACTTCAATCGCGCCTGAATAAAGATGGCTTATTACAAATAGTTTGCGAAGAGGAGCGGAGCCAGTATATGAATAAGGAGAAAGCTATTGGAAAGTTGCAGGCTATTCTTTCAAAAGCATTGCATCAGCCTAAAAAGCGCAAGGCCAGCAAGCCATCAAAGGCGTCGGTAGCTGCCAGGCTGGATGATAAACGGCGGGCATCGCTGAAAAAGTTAAACCGCAGGTTTAGTGACAGGGACTGATCAGAAACGATAAAGTACACTTAACGAACCCCATTGATGCCCCGGTTTATGTACCATTTGTTTAGTGGTACGTGTTTGATAGGTTGCCGAAACATCCAATATCCAATGCCCGCTAACAAGGTTTGCACCCAATTGCTCGGCTAACACTACCGGTGTTTTATCGTTTTCTATTTCATCTATCGCGGCATATTTCTTAAAAATACTGCCTTGTATAGTGGCATCATATCCTACAAAACTAATAAGGGGTTTAGCATAGAAAAACAGCTCCCGGTTGTTATTATTAGTTGTTTTAGTTGCAGATAATGTACTTTGTGTGGTTACAGAATGGTACAGCGGGTTGAATTTACCAAACCTTGCCGTAAAGCCGGCTCCTGCACCAATTATGCCTGTGCCAAGGTCGGCATGGGTATTGAGTAAAACATCAACACCACGGCGGCGTATAAGCAGCCGGTTATATTTTGCCGAGAGGTTTATTTCCGGGTCATTATTGATCTGATATTCCCAACCTTTTGGTGCGTAAAAGTGAAAGGTGTTATGTATAAGATCTTGTACTTGTTCGCCAATAGCATGTGGGCCAACTATGCCAAGTTGAGCCTCAAGTTTCAAATTACTTTCGTTATTATAAAGCAGGTTTAATGATGGCGCAATATAGAGGTAACCGGCAAAAGGCCTGTCAATATATTGCGGGCCTGGCAATGCCGCCGATTGTGGGGTGTATATTTTTTGCCCTAACTCAAAGCCCAATATCTTGTTGCTGATGTTTACGCTATCCTTAACTTTTAGAGCGCGCCGATAATAAAAAAAATTGCCTGCGGTATAGTACCTGTCGGAACCACGGAATAACAGGCCGTCATTATCAGTTTTATAGCCCGCTTCGTTTCTGTAAATCCTGTTTTGAGCTATAGTGATTTGTAAGGAACAGACGGATAAAAGGAGCAGCAGTAACTTTAACTTCATTAATTAGTTGCGCATGTTTATGTATTGCAGGGGCTGGCCAAAATCATCGCTGCGGCAAAGACTGATAACTGCTTGCAGGTCGTCAATTTTTTTTGCGGTTACCCTAACCTGGTCATCCATTATTGATGCCTGAACTTTAAGGCCGCTGTCTTTTATTTTTTTGACTATCTTTTTTGCCGCTTCTTTATCAATTCCCTCTTTTATTTTGATCTCTTTACGGATCATATTGCCCGATGCATATTGTTCGTCACCAAAATCAAGCGCTTTTGGGTCGAGTGATTGTTTAACCATGCGGCTGATGATAGCGTCTTGAATAGCTTTCAGGCGCATATCATCTTCGGTAACAACGGTAACGGTGTTTGTTTTTTTATCAAGTTCAACAGTGCTTTTTGAACCATTAAAATCATAACGGTTAAGTATTTCTTTTTTGGCATTATTGATGGCATTATCTAAAGTTTGCGCGTCAATTTTGCTTACAATATCAAATGATGGCATATCAGGTTTTTATGAGGTAGCAAACTTACCCATTTATTTTAAATGTGTACAATAACAGAACGCATTATAGTAGTTTTTATGTTAATAACGCATATTCTGATAAATGGAATATGTATCTTTATATGGATATTCAACCTTTTAAAACTTTAGTATGAAAAACAGCGATAAAAAAGCGACACGTAAGCAGTTGGAAACCAGTATTTCGGACAAGTTTATACATGCCTTAGCGGAGCTTGGGCATGATGCCGAAAAACTGAAACGGGAAGTGAAGAAAGCAAGCAAGTTTTTGGTGAAAAAAATAGAGCGTAAATTAAAAGATGTTAAGAAAGTCACTGTTGCCAAGCTGGATTCGGAGCCGGTAAAACAGGCAGTGAAAAAGGCTGAGAAATCATCAGCGACACCCAAAAAGGATATAGCCAAAAAAGCGGTCCAGGTTAAAAAAGTTATCGCGAAAGCTACAAAGGTTGCAACCAAAAAAGTTGCCAAAGCGGTTGAAAAACCTGTTGCCAAAGCTGCCGAGAAAGTGATTGAGGCTAAAGCCGCCCCGGTAGCTAAAGCTAAAACGCCTGCTCCAAAAGCAAAAACAGCCGTTAACAACGTTGCTGCTGCAGCTAAAACAACCGCGCCAAAAGCAAAAGTTGTTAAAAAGTAATAAAATGGTTAATTATTTACTTAAGGCTTAATATAATCTTAACATTAAAATAAGCAGATTTGTTGTCTCGGGCGAAACCGTCCGGGACTTTTTCATTATATGGATATTAAACGTATACCGCTAATTAACAGGGAAATAAGCTGGCTTTATTTTAACGATAGGGTTTTACAGGAGGCAGCCGACCCAACTGTGCCACTGATTGACAGGATCAGGTTCTTATCTATATTCTCATCAAACCTTGATGAGTTTTACCGGGTACGGGTAGCAACGCTGAGCAGGCTTACCAACCTGAATGAAAAAGCCAAGCAGGTTTTTGGCTACAATCCTAAAAAGGTATTGAGCCAGATACGCAACATCGTTGTAAAACAGGAGCGGAAGTTCAACAACCTGTACGAGAACATTATTATTAAACAATTAGCCGAAGAAAAAATATTTATACTGAACGACAAGCAGCTCAATGTTACGCGCGGGGCTTTTGTTAAAAATTACTTTCGCGAAAATATACTGGCAACGCTGGTGCCGGTAATGCTGAACGATAATGAGCCTTTACCCGAATTGCGCGACAGAGGGATTTATTTTTTTGTAAAGCTGACAAAGAACAAAAAGATAAAGCTCGCGCTTATAGAGATACCCGATAATGTATCGCGCTTTATTGTACTGCCGCAAACCAACGACCTTAAATTCATTATCCTTGTTGATGATATTATACGTTATTGTTTAGATGATATTTTCTTCATTTTTGATCACGATAACATTGAAGCATACTCAATCCAGCTTACCCGCGATGCTGAACTTGACCTGGATAAAGAAGTAAGCGATAAATTTATCGAATCGCTTTCGCGGAGCCTGCTGAAACGTAAAAAGGGCAGGCCCATGCGTTTATTGTATGACAGCGAAATGTCTATGGATATGCTGGCTTACCTGGTTACCAAAATGGGCGTTAACTCAGAAAGCCTGATCCCGGGTAACCGATATCATAATTTTAAAGATTTTATTGCTTTTCCAAACGTAGGCAGCGCCGATCTGGAATATCCTAAATATGATTTTTTACCGGTTGAGGGCCTTTCTTTCGCTAAAAGCTTAATGGCGCAGATAGAGAAAAAGGATTTTTTGATCAGTACGCCATATCAGTCTTTCGATTATATTATCCACTTTTTGCGCGAGGCCGCTATTGATCCTAAAGTAAAAGAGATCAGTGTAACGTTATACCGTCTTGCTAAAAACTCGCGCGTAGTACACGCGCTCATCAATGCGGCTAAAAACGGTAAAAAAGTAAATTGCCTGGTTGAGCTTAAAGCACGTTTTGATGAGCAGGCCAATATAACCTGGAGCCGCCGTTTAGCCGAAGAAGGTGTGAATGTAATATACGGTGTATCGGGTTATAAGGTACACTCAAAAATTATATTGGTTTCGAGGTTAGAAAAACGCAAAATAGTAAACTACGCATGTTTATCAACCGGTAATTTTAATGAGAAAACGGCTTCGCTTTATGCCGACCATAGCCTGCTTACCGCAGATAAGCGCATAACCGATGATTTGGTTGATATATTTAAAGCGGTAACAAAAAATACAGTACCCAAAGGCCTGAAAAATCTTGTCGTATCGCCAATTGATTCGCGCCCTGCATATTTCAGGATGATTGATAATGAGATAAAAAATGCCAAAGCCAAAAAGCCCGCATACATTATCCTGAAAATGAATAGCCTTGCTGATGAGCAAATTATAGCCCGGTTGTACCAGGCCAGTAACGCAGGTGTTAAAATACAACTGATTATACGTGGCATGTGCTGCCTTGTAGGCGGCATGAAAGGTTACAGTGAGAATATTGAAGTGATAAGTATAGTTGATAAATACTTAGAGCATGCACGTATCAGTATATTTTGCAACGGCGGAAAAGAGCTGCTATACCTTACATCGGCCGATTTGCTGACACGTAACCTTGACCATAGGGTAGAAGTGGGTTTCCCGATATATGATGAGGCTATACACAAGGAAGTGCGCGATATGGTAAACATACAATTACAGGATAATACCAAAGCCCGCGAAATAAACAGCCTGAATAATAACAAGTACGTTAAAACGAAACAAAAAATACCTTACAGGGCACAAATTGACATCTACAACTATTTAAAATATAAATACTAAACACATTGAGATACGCTGCGATTGATATAGGTTCGAATGCTGTACGGCTGCTCATAGCCGAGATTGTTGAGAATGATAATACCATATCATTTAAAAAGAATACACTTATCCGCGTTCCGTTACGTTTGGGCGATGATGCTTTTTTAGATCAGCATATATCTGAAAAGAAAGCCGCCGATTTGTTAAAAACGATGCAGGCATTTAAAAACCTGATGGACGTTTATAAGGTTTCCGATTATATGGCCTGTGCAACATCGGCCATGCGCGAGGCAAAGAATGGCGCCGAAATTGTAGACCGCATCCGCAAGGAAGCAGAGGTTAACCTCGAAATTGTTCACGGTAAAAAAGAAGCCAACATTATTTACGCCAGCCATATTGAAGAAACGCTCGAAAAAAATAAGAATTACCTGTATATAGACGTTGGCGGTGGCAGTACCGAGCTTTCTGTATTTTCAGAAGGGAGGATGGTTGCTTCATCATCATTCAACATAGGTACCATCCGTATACTGGATAACCAGGACAAAGAAGAGAGTTGGAACGATATGCACGATTTTGTGAGAGATAATACCCGTGGCTTTAAATCGGTAATGGGAATTGGTACTGGTGGTAACATCAATAAGCTTTTCAGGTTATCCGAAGAAAAAGAAGGTACTCCTTTAACTTTCGGAAAGCTTAAAACGTTATATAACTACCTTAATTCGTTTTCACTAAAAGATCGTATCAATGTTTTGGGATTAAACCATGACCGCGCCGATGTAATTATCCCTGCGTGCGAAATTTACCTTACTTTGATGAAATGGGCGACGATAAAAAGTATCTATGTACCTAAGGTTGGTTTGGTAGATGGCATCATTCAAACACTGATCGATAAAAATTTAACCAAAGATTGATTTATGTAAATTTTAGGTTAAATTAAGGCAAAATTATTTATTAATAATATCTTTCTTAATTGATAATCTTCACATATATTTGTTATGCCTCCCTCAAAGAGGCATGTTTTTCATAGGTAGATGTAGGGTCGAATACGTGTATTCGGCCCTTTTTTATTTTCTACCTGTTTTGGTTTAGCTTTGCTTTGTATGAAAAGAAAGATAGTTGTTGCAGTTACCGGTGCCAGTGGAGCCATATACGCTAAGTTGTTATTAGATATCCTGCAAAAATTGAGTGATCAAATTGCAGAAGTGGGGGTGGTGATGAGCGATAATGCCCGCCAGGTTTGGAAACTGGAGCTGGATAATGAAGATTATAACAATTACCCTTTTACTTTTTATGATAAGAATGATTTTATGGCGCCATTTGCATCAGGATCGGCAAAGTATGATACCATGGTAATTGTGCCTTGCTCAATGGGCACCTTAGGCAGGATAGCAGGTGGTATATCAAATGACCTGACCACCCGTGCCGCGGATGTAATACTTAAGGAGCGCCGTAAACTGATATTGGTAGCCCGCGATATGCCTTTTAACCTTATTCACATCCGCAATATGGAAACGATTACCCAGGCGGGCGGAATTATATGCCCGGCAGTACCATCATACTACAGCAAACCTAAAAGTGTTGAAGAGGTAGCTATGACGGTGGTAAACCGTATTGTTGATTTAATGGGCCTGGAAAACGAAAGTTACCGATGGAGTGAAGAGTAGCCAACAGTTAATTTTTGATACCCCAAATACCGTTTTCGATATTTAAATGGCTCTCAACCATTTCTGCCTGAGTGTTTGCATCCTGTTTAGGCTGTGCTGTGGCAGGGCGGGTTTTAACTTTAGCGATGGCTTTTTGCATCGCGATGATCTGTGGGGTATGTGCTTTCTTGTAATTATCAGCTAATAAGGTATAGTGCGCTAACATACTCTTAGCTTCTTTTATCTTACCCGATTTATCATATAAAGCTGCCAACTTACGTTCTGCTTCAATTTGGGCAATAATGTTATAGCTATATTTTGTTAAAACAACCGCTTCCAGCAGGTCTTTTTCAGCAAGGCTATAATCTTTAATGGATATTTTAACAGCAGCCAGTTGCATAAGGCCCGATATGATGTGAGCAATATCATGCCTGTCGCGCGAGATGCGGTTTGATTGCAGTATATACCATTTGGCCTGGGTAAATTTGTTTTGCATTACATAAGCCTGCCCTAAGCGGTCAAAATTATTACGTACGGCAACGGTATCATTAAATGCTTTATTTATTTGTATGGCTTTTAGTACAAGTTCACCTGCTTTAGCGGCATCAGCAATACTAATCAATCTTGTTTTATCTTGATTGAATTGTATTAACGAATCGGCGGTATTGATATATAGGTCGGCCTTCGCGCAAATATGCTGAATCGAATCCTGCTTCTTTTGCAGCGAATCAACGTTTTGGGCAAATGCAGCTGATATTGCAGCAATTGTTGCGAGTAAGGTAAAGGTTGCCTTTTTCATTGTGATAAAGTAAAGTTACTGATAATATGGTGCTTGTGTTAATATTAATGCAAATAGTGTGCCTGTATGTGTTTGGAGTTAACAGATTAAACTGAAAGCAAAATTTGTTATCTTTGCGGCTGATTACAATGAACAAGAAAGTAGCATTTTATACACTGGGTTGTAAACTCAATTATTCGGAAACATCAACTATTGGCCGCCTTTTTAACAAGGCTGGTTTTGATACAGTTGAATTTACCGATACACCCGATGTATATGTTATTAACACCTGCTCGGTTACAGATAATGCAGATAAAAAGTGCAGGCGCGTTGTTAAAGAAGCACTAAAAATATCACCCAACGCCTACGTTACCATAGTAGGCTGTTACGCGCAGTTAAAGCCAAAAGAAATATCCGAAATTGAAGGTGTTGATATGGTTTTAGGCGCCGCGGAGAAGTTTAATATTGTTGAACATATTACCGACCTAACCAAAAAACCTAAAGCTGTTGTATTAAACAGTCCGGTAAGCGAGGTTAACGAGTTTGTGGCATCGTACTCCGTTGGCGACCGTACCCGCACTTTTCTAAAAGTACAGGATGGTTGCGATTATTCGTGCACCTTTTGTACCATACCATTGGCACGCGGGGGCAGCAGGAGCGACACCATTGACGCGGTAATTAAACAAGCCGAAGAGGTAGCGGCATCAGGCGTTAAAGAAATTGTATTAACAGGCGTTAATCTGGGCGATTTTGGTATCCGTGATGGCGAGCGCCATGATAAGTTTTTTGATTTGGTTAAGGCTTTGGATAAAGTTGAAGGTATTGATCGTATCCGTATCTCATCATGTGAACCAAATTTACTGACCGATGAGATCATTGAATTTGTCGCGCAAAGCAAAGTATTTGTACCCCATTTCCATATCCCGTTACAATCAGGTTCTGATAAAATATTAGGCTTAATGCGCCGCCGCTACCGCCGCGACCTGTATGCTGATCGCGTAAGCAAAATAAAGCAACTCATGCCCGATTGCTGCATAGGTGTGGATATAATAGTTGGCTTTCCCGGCGAAACCAGGGAAGATTTTATAGATACCTATAACTTTTTGAATGACCTGGATGTATCGTACCTGCACGTATTTACCTACTCAGAGCGCGAAAATACCATAGCTGCCGAATTACCGGGTGCAGTTCCGGGTTCAACCCGTGCGGACAGGAGCAAAATGCTGCACATCCTATCTGACAAGAAACGCCGTGCTTTTTATGAAACGCAGTTAGGTAAGGATGCTGAAATACTTTTTGAGACAGATATAAAAGATGGTTACATGCACGGTTTTACCCGAAACTACGTTAAAGTAAAAACAAAGTACGATCCTGTTTTGGTACGCGAGATAAAAGCCGCACACTTAACAGCAATTTCATTTGATGGTGACGTTGAAATAACAGAATTACAAGAGACATTGGTACATTAATTTTTATATTCGCTCCATAATCATCAACCAATGTTTCCTACCATATCCGAGCTTATTCAATATTTTACCGGTAAATACATACCACTGCCCATACAAACATTCGGCTTTTTTGTTGCCATCGCTTTTATGGGTGCTTACTGGGCTTTTGAGCAGGAGTTTAAACGTAAAGAAGCTTTAGGCTATATCCATTCTTTTAAAAAGGAAGTAACCGTAGGCGGCCCAATTTCGGCTGTCGAGTTGATATTGAACGGCATCTTTGGTTTCCTGATCGGCTTTAAGGGTGTTGCCATTGTTATGGATTATCATGCCCTTGTTGATGACCCTCAAACCTTTCTGTTATCAGGCACAGGTAACTGGATAGGAGGGGTAATAGGTGCGGCAGGTTTTGCTTATTGGGCCTATGTTGAAAAGAAAAAGATACAGGAAGAATATCCTAAAGCAGTGCAAAAAACAATTACCGTTCACCCTTACGAATTAATGGGGAGCATTTTACTTTGGGCAGCAATTTGGGGTTTTGCCGGTGCAAAGCTTTTTAACGGCCTTGAAAACTGGGATGAAATGATGAAAGACCCGGTTGGGATGCTTATCGGTTTCCGTGGTTTAACTTTTTATGGCGGATTAATATGTGGCGGCGTTGCTGTATTATATATCGCAAACAAACATGGCATTAAGCCATTAACGATGTTGGATATTGGTGGCCCCGGCATGATGCTTTCTTATGCGCTTGGCCGCATTGGTTGCCAGATGAGTGGCGATGGCGATTGGGGGATAAATAATACCGCGCCAAAACCCGGTTGGTTTAGCTGGGCACCTGATTGGATGTGGGCTTTTAAATATCCTCATAATGTAAACGGCTCCGATGGGAATAACCCTATACCCGGTTGCGTTGACCAGTTAGGGAAAATAGGCAAGTATTGTTACCAGTTACGTGTACCTGTTTACCCTACACCGTTTTATGAAACTATAGTGTGTGGTTTGTTATTCATATTTCTTTGGAGCATCCGTAAAAAATTTAGTTCACCGGGTTTAATGTTTGGTGTATACCTGATACTGACAGGCGTTGAGCGATTTTTTATCGAACTGATCAGGGTGAATACCAAATACCACGTTGCCGGAATATCATTTACCCAGGCCGAGCTGATCTCTATTATACTCATTATAAGCGGTATCGTATTATGTGCTTACGCCAAACGCCACCCAGCTAAACACGTAAGGGTTGAAGCATGAGTGAAGCAGTGGCGAGTATTATAAAACCTAAATCAATTTATGGTGAAGTAGGAAAGTTTATCCTTTCGGCCGGGGTTGGTTTTATTGTTGATATAGCAGCATATTACGTTTTTTATCATAATGTTTTTGATCAGCGTGTGTACCATGTTTTAGGCATGCGCTTAACCGATGATATCTTGTCATTAGCGATATCATTCTTTTTAGGGGTAATGGTGAATTTTCTGATCACTAAATTCTTAGTGTTTTCGCATTCAAAATCATCATCTGCAAAGCAATTTTTAAGGTTTATTGCCGTAGCCATTATAGGTTTCTTCGCTAACCTGGGCATATTGAAATTAATGATCCATTATTTCAATATGTATCCGCCGGTAGCACGCCCGTTGGCAGCATTAAGTCTTTTCTTTGCCAGTTTTTTTGTTCATAAATTATTCTCTTTCAGTTTATCATTAAGGCACCATGCAACTCCAGGAAATAGCGACTAAAGTAATCGATCTGTCAAAACACGTAGGTGATTTTATCCGCCAGGAGCGGGAAAAATTTAATACCGATGATGTAGAGTACAAAGGCGTTAATGATATGGTATCATACGTGGATAAGCAAGCCGAAATACAAATAGTAGCCGAATTACAGCGCATATTGCCTGAAGCGGGTTTTATTACCGAGGAAAAAACCATTAATAAAACCGGAGAGCGCTATACCTGGATCATTGACCCATTGGATGGCACCACCAATTTTATACACGGCTTGCCTGTGTTTTCGGTAAGTATTGCTTTGCAGGAGTATGATGAATTGGTATTAGGCGTAGTATATGAAATTAACCAGGATGAATGTTTTTACGCCTGGAAGGGTGCACCTGCTTACCTTAACGGGAAAGAAATAAAAGTAAGTAAAGCGCCTAAAATTGCGGATACGTTATTAGCCACAGGTTTTCCATATTATAATTTTGATCAGCAAGAGGCTTATATTGGTTTATTTACTGAACTGATGCGCAGCTGCCATGGCCTGCGCCGTTTAGGTTCGGCCGCGGTTGACCTGGCTTATACTGCGTGTGGCAGGTTTGGCGGTTATTACGAGTATAATCTTAACTCGTATGATATGGCGGCTGGAATTGTTATCGTAAGGCAAGCCGGTGGCGATGTAACCAATTTTTCGGGCGGCACCGATTTGTTTAACACGCGCGAAGTTGTAGCTACCAATGGTAAAATAACCGCCGAGCTATTAGCTACTATCAAAAAACATTTCAACTAAATACTGGCCCATTCTTTATCGTATTGCTGTATTAACATTGTTGCCGTTTTATTAGGTAATGATGGTGGCTTTTATATATTTTTACGGGTAGCATAAACACAAAATGAAACTCAGTAAGGCAACAGTATATTTCTCAGGGGCAGCACTCATTCTCTTTATCGCCGGCACCCTGATATCATGGGGTAAATTTGGGCATGCGCATATTAACCGCGCGGCAGTAATGGCCTTGCCGCCCGCTATGCAGGCATACTATTTTAATCATATTGATTACATTACCCAGGAGGCCAATGTGCCCGATGTGCGTAAATACACCTACCGCGATACAGCGGAGTTTCCACGCCATTTTATACACATGGAAGATTTAGGTAACCTGGATACCGTTCCAAAATCATATGCGGCAGCCATGGCCAGGTATAATAAAAGGTTTTTCATAAAGCAAGGTATATTGCCATGGAACATACAATTTATGATGGATAAACTTACCCTTGCTTTTAAGCAAAAGCACGCGGTAGATATCCTGTTCTTATCGGCCGATCTGGGGCATTATATTGGCGATGCTTATATGCCCTTACATGTAAGCTCAAATCATGATGGTTTATTAACAAACAGAAAAGGAATCCATGCCATGTTCGAATCGCAGATACCCGAGCAATTTGGCGAAGCTTATAATTTTCATACCAAAGGAGCTGTATATATTGCTGATATAGAGAAGGAAACATGGCGAATTATGTCGGAAAGCTTAAAGGCTGCCGATACATTGTTACAGGTAGACAGGGACTTATATAAAAACCTGCCCGATAATAAAATTTATGAACTGGATGCCGCCGGTAAAATTAAACTGAACCAATATAATGAGCCTGTGCATACCTACCAGTATTGCAAACTATACCAGGCGGGTTTACACGGCATGATAGAAAGGAAACTCCGTGCATCAATTGCAACCACTGCGAGTTTTTGGTATACTGCCTGGGTAAATGCCGGAAAGCCCGACCTGAGCAAAATAGATAAGAAAGAACTGACACTGCGCAATGCGCAAGGGATGGCCCAGGAACGTACTTTATGGAAAAAAGGTAAATTGTTTGGCATTGATACCGATGATGAATTTAATTAAAACTGAATGACCTTTAAAAATTACACGATACCTTTAGCTGCCGCTGTTTTTTTGTTTGCATGCCAAACCAAACCTTCAACAACATCAGTAAATACTAACAACACATCCGAGCGGATAGGTTATGATGATAGCACACTGTACAATAGTGCTGCCCCATACATTATGCCGTATAACCGCATTATTAACCCGGTTGGTACAACAATAACCTTTGGCGATGCTAAATATGAGAACCATAGCCTCGATTGTAAGTTAGTACCCGGACAGGATGTTTTAGCCGTTGAAGACAGGTATGGTGTTACCATGATTAACACCAAAACAAAGGAAGAGATAACACACCTGTCTTTTAATGAAGAGAAACGATTTAAAGGGCTAATGAGTACTTACTCGGGCATACAGGTAGTGCAGCGTTATGGAAAAACCAATATATTCTGGAGCGCGGCAAATGCAAACACGCACCAGTCTGTTGTAATGATGGTAAATTGGGATGGTGAGCATCTGTTCTTTAAAAAAATGATCTCGCTAAAACCCGAAGGCGATTCGCCGTTGGCTTTGCCCAACGAAGTTTTTGTGAGCGAAGAAAATGGTGTTGAGTACCTGTACGTGGTTTTAAATGGTAATAACCAATTGGTAAAACTTGATCTGAATACAGAAAAGGTAATATGGAAGTCGGCAACCGGCGTAGCGCCCTATGGCTTAACTATGTTTGGCGGTAAAGCATTTGTAACCAACTGGGGTGGCAGCACACCGGATGACACTGTTAAGCACGAAACCGCGGGTGTTCCTTATGGTCACGCTTATATAAACCATGCCACCGGTGCTACAAGCCATGGCTCAGTTTCGGTGTTTGATACACGTACCGGTAGTTTAATTAAAGAAATTAGTGTTGGCCTGCATCCTAATGCGATAATAGCCAGTCCCGATAAGCATTTTGTATATGTTGCAAATGGTAACAGTGATAATATATCAGTTATTGATGCTGGGAAATTAGGTGTTGTTGATTCTATCAGTGTGAAGTTGGATGTTGGTGATAAGGGCTTCATTGGTGATTCGCCTAATGCTTTGGCTACCAGCCCGCGTGGCACCATATTGTATGTAACCAACGGGCTTGATAATGCTGTAGCGGTTATTAAATTGGGCGCTAATGTGGCCACCAATGGTAAGGATGAGAGTATTATACAAGGCTTTATTCCGACAGAAGCATATCCCGGTGGCATAGAAGCCGATGAGAATAATTTATACGTAACCAATTTGGAGGGCGAGGGTGCACGTGTTAAAAGTAACCGTATTGTTGATGATCCCAATAGTACAACCCGCTCAAAGGGGGTGCCTGATGAGGCGTTCAACTCACATCACCAGGATGCTACGGTAACTATCGTACCACTGGAAACCCGGGGCGGTGATGGTATGGCGGCGTACACTAAACGGGTAAAAGATCTGAACCTGATTTTCAGGAGCGATATCGCCCGCAGGATGCCCCGTAAAGATATTGCCCCGCAACCTGTTCCCGCGAGGATAGGGGAACCTTCTGTATTTAAACACGTGATATATATCGTAAAAGAGAACCGCACCTACGACCAGGTTTTAGGCGATATGAAAGAAGGTAACGGCAGCAAAGATTTGTGTATTTATGGAGATAGTGTAACACCTAACCAACATAAACTGGCAAAAGATTACCTGCTCCTCGATAATTATTATGCCTCCGGAAAATCATCAGCAGAAGGCCACCAGTGGACAGACCAGGCCATGGCGAATGATTATGTTGAGAAAAACGTGCGTGCCTGGTTCCGCAGTTATCCGCACACACAAACCGATGCCATGGTGTATGGAAAACAGGGCTTTATCTGGAATAATGCCATGGATCATGGTAAAACGGTAAGGATATATGGCGAAACCGCAACGCCAAATTTTGATGAGAAATTAAGCTGGACGGATATTTATCGCTTGTATAGTGATGGTAAACCGTTTAAGTTTTCAAACTACACAACCATTTCGAGGGTAAGGCCTGTTTTGAGCCCAACTTATCCGGGTTATGATAGCCATGTTATAAATGATCAGATACGCGCTGACGCGTTTATAAAAGAACTGAAGGAATACGAAGGTAAGCCTGGTGATACCTGGCCCGAGTTTATGGAACTGGCATTACCCGCCGACCATACAGGTGGTTTAAACCCTAAACTGCCTACCCCGCGCGCAATGATAGCTGATAATGATCTGGCACTTGGCCGTATTGTTGAAGCCATTACGCATAGCCGTTTTTATGATTCGACAGTGATTTTTGTAACCGAAGATGACTCGCAGGATGGCTGGGACCATGTATCAGCATACCGAACGATGGGTTTTGTTATCAGTAAATACTCACGCCTGCAACGCAAGGTACATACCAATTATAATCAAACCTGTATGGTTCGCACCATTGAGCAAATATTAGGTATTCCGCCGATGAATGTGATAGATGCTACCGCCTTGCCTATGTATGATTGCTTTACCAAAGTACCTGATGCATACACCTATACACATCTGCCAAATATTGTACCTTTAAATGAGATGAATAAAAAGCTGTCGGCTTTAAAGGGTAAAGAGTTATACTATGCCACAGTTGCACTGAGGCCGGAGTTTAAGCATATTGATGGCGGTAGTGATGATCTGATGAACCGCATGTTATGGTATGCAGCTAAAGGGAAAAAGCTTTATCCCGGTAAGGATGATGATGATAAATAGAAATTAAAATGAAACCGGCTTATTTGCTGTTTATTAGTTTTTTATTTACTGCCAGCGTATATGGCCAATATACCTATGTGCCTTATAGCAATGGGGTTGAAATGCCAAACCGCAGGCTTGCCGCAAACCATATCAGTACGCAAAGCGCTTATACGTATCGTTTTGGTAATAAAGGCATAAAAGACTCCGTGCTATTGTGGACAAAGCATTATAAATACAATGAGCTTGGACAACTGGTAAGGATGGAAATCCGCGAGAGTGGTAAGAAAAACACGTATACAAAGTACCAATACAATCAAAACAATTACCTGGTAAAGCAGGTACAGGTTACAGAAAGATCAAAAACAAAGGCCGACTCTGTTCTGTTCGATTTTGACTACGATGCTTTTGGTAATCAGCAATTTATAGGCAGGTTTACAAAGGATACTTCCGATTTGCAGATCACGCATCAGATATACAATTCTAAAAATCAGCTTATCAGTGTTTTAATTAAGGTTAATGAAGCCGATTTTTTCACATCGCAAAACCTTACTTATAATGAGAACGGGGACCTGTCCATATTAGCATACCTTGATGCAGCCGGTAATACCATAAACGAATATTATTTCAGTTATGATTACCCTGCCAAAAAGCAAATGGTATCGGTAATAAAAAATAACAAACGGAAACTCTATCAGGCCTTTACCTACAACATTAATAAAGACCGTATCCGGTTCGAAGAGTTTAATTATGTTGATTACAGCAATATCGCTAATGCTAATCCTAACGCGGTAACAAAGTATTATGATGATAAGGGCTTATTAGGTACCGAGGTTACTTATCAGGGCGGTACTTTGATAAATTACGTGAAGTATATGTACGCAAAGTAGTTTTCTGAATAAAGCCCCAAAAAGCCTATATATTTTGTCGTCTTTTAGTAAATTTGGGCAATTTTATATACTACATTGATAAAGCCCATACTCGTTATTAAATTCGGTACTGCATCCATCACCACCAAAACAGGTGAGCTTGATGAAGTAGTGATGCAGGATATTGCCCGCCAGGTTGCTGCCATACATAATGATTATCATATTGTAATGGTATCATCGGGAGCGGTTGCCGCAGGTAAAAAATTACTAAAAAACTATACAGGTACCATTAGCGAACGCAAAGCAGCGGCTGCTATTGGTAACCCCCTGCTGTTAAATAAATACGCGAGCTTTTTTGCACCTTACGGGATAAACATAGCGCAAAGCCTTTGCGAGCGCCAGCATTTTAGCAACCGTAACCAGTTTTTACAGCTTAAAAAAACTTATGAAGACCTTTGGGCTAATGATATCATCCCGATAGCTAATGAAAATGATGTGGTAAGTAACCTTGAGCTCAAGTTTTCTGATAACGATGAGTTGGCTACACTTATAGCAGTTGGCTTTGGCGCTTCGGTATTGTTATTCAGTACTTCGGTGCCGGGGGTTTTGGATAAAGAGGGTAATGTGATACCCGAAATACCGGTAATAGATAGCGGTGCGCTTGCTTTGGCCAATAAGGAAAAATCGGCCCTGGGCTTAGGCGGTATGATATCAAAACTAACTTTTGCCCGTTTGGCTACCCGTATGGGCATTAAAGTGGTCATATTCGGTATCCGTACCGATGATGGTATTTTAAATGCCATTAAAGAGCAAACCGGCACCCTATGCCCGCCACAGGAATGCTCAATGCCTGCCCGTAAAAAATGGCTGGCCAGTGGCAGTTTGGTTACAGGCAGCCTGCAGGTTGATGCCGGCGCATACAAGGCCCTGCAAAATGGCCATAGCCTGCTTGCGGTAGGTGTAAAGGGCATCATTAATAAATTTGAATCGGGCGAGGTGTTTGAGATACTGGATGAGAATAGCTTAAGTGTTGCAGTAGGGCGCTCCAAAGTATCATCAGATGAGATAGCAATTAACCTGAAAACCACTAAATTAACCGTCGCTAATGCCGATGATATTGTATTGATATAAGCTTATGGAAACTATTCAACCTTTATTGCAAGAGGCTCAGCAGGCCACACGTTCCATCAAGCTATTAACGGATGCGAAGAAGCAACAGCTATTGCACCGTATGGCTGTGGCTATAAGTGAGCGCGCTGCTGATATCATATCAGAGAATAAAAAAGACCTGGATAGAATGGACGATGCCGATCCTAAAAAAGACAGGTTGCTGTTAAACGCAGCCCGCATAAAAGACCTTGCATCAAGTATTAATGAGGTTGCTGCCTTACCCGACCCAACAGGCCAGTTGATATTGGAGAGCACTACAGCAAATGGTTTACACATCCAAAAAAAGACGGTGGCTTTGGGTGTAGTAGGGGTGATATATGAGTCGCGCCCTAATGTAACTATTGATGTTGCCGCACTTTGTATCCGCTCGGGTAACGTATGTGTATTGCGTGGTGGCAGCGATGCTTTGTACACCAATATTGTTTTGGTAGGCATTATTCATGCTGTTTTAAAAGAGTTTGGCTTAGATACGGCCATTGTACAACTTTTACCTACCGACCGTAAGTTCATCATCGAGATGCTTACTGCGGTAAAATATATTGATATTATTATTCCACGCGGCTCACAGCAGTTGATAGATTACGTACGCGAAAATTCGAAGGTGCCAACTATTGAAACCGGCGCAGGCGTTTGCCATACTTATGTTGAGCAAACTGCCGATATCAGTAAAGCGGGACCTATTGTGATAAATGCCAAGGTATCGCGCCCATCGGTTTGTAATGCACTGGATACCATTTTGGTTGACAGGCCTGTCGCTAAACAATTACTTAACCTTGTTGCCCCCGGCTTGCTGGAATACAACGTAGAGATATTTGCCGATGAGGTAAGTTATGATATTCTGAAAGAACTTAATTACCCACACCTGCAAAAAGCTTCGGAAGATGATTTTGGTCGCGAGTTTTTAGACTTTAAGTGCTCGGTGAAGGTTGTTGACGGATATGACGAAGCCGTTAAGCATATTGCTGAATATTCATCCAAACATTCTGAAGCGATCATTTCAACCAACCCTGAGTTATGCGAACGCTTTTTAAATGAAGTGGATGCGGCAGCGGTTTATATTAACGCTTCTACCCGTTTTACAGATGGCGGCCAGTTTGGTTTAGGTGCCGAAATTGGGATATCTACCCAAAAACTGCATGCCCGTGGGCCATTCGCTTTGGAGAAGTTGGTGACTGAGAAATGGTATGTGAGGGGTGATGGGCAGATAAGGTAGTTAATATTTTATCGTTCTAAAACATTCTTTATTTAGCCTTGTTGGTCATCCTATGAACCGACTGCAAAATAAATTAGAGAAGATAGGTCGCGACCCTAAAATAACCGCCAAAGCCGTAGGGCTGCGTTATATAAGCGATTCAGCGCCGGGCTACACACGCAAGCCTGCTAAAAATGGTTTTAATTTTTATGATCCGGATGGAAGGATCGTTAAAAGCAAAGAGCTGATACGGCGATTCACCAAACTGGTTATCCCGCCTGCTTATACTAATGTGTGGATATCGCCATACGAGAATGGCCATCTGCTGTTTACCGGCAAAGATGCCGCCGGGCGTAAGCAATACCGTTACCATGCCGAATGGAACCAGATACGCAACCACTCTAAATTTCATCGTATGCAATTATTTGCCAATCATCTGCCGGCTATACGCCGGCAGGTAGCTAAAGATATGCTGCGCCACGGTTTAGGGTACCAAAAGGTGCTGGCACTTGTAGTAAAAGTTATGGAGCTAACCAGCATAAGGGTAGGGAACGAGGCCTATAAGAAATTATACAATTCTTTCGGTTTAACCACCCTGCAAGACAGGCACGTTAAAATTGATGGTGCCGAATTAAGGTTCGAGTTTCGTGGTAAAAAAGGCGTTTATCAAAAAGTATCGCTTAAAAGCAAACGCCTGGCTAACCTGATCAAGCAATGCCGTGATATCCCCGGTAAAGAATTATTTCAATATTATGATAGCGAGGGCAAGCGCTGTACCATTGGTTCGGGCGATGTAAACAATTACCTTAAGGAAATAACAGGGGAGGACTTTACCGCTAAAGACTTCCGTACCTGGGCCGGTAGTGTTAGCGCGTTGCATGCCTTTAAAACAGCCGGTGGCTTTGAAACGCTTACTGAGTGTAAGAAAAAGATAGTTGGCGCGCTTGATGAGGTGGCCGGTAATTTAGGTAATACCCGCACGGTGTGTAAAAAATACTATGTGCACCCCGCAGTTATTAAAAGTTATGAAGATGGCACCATACTCAAGCACATGGATAGGGTTGAAGAGAGTGAGAATAGCAAAGAAGTTGGACTTAATTTTGCTGAAAAAGTATTACTTCAACTTTTGGAAGCAGAAAGTATGGCTAAAGCCGGATAGTTATATTGCTCATTTATAATATATTATAATTTATTTTTAAATAAAATTTGGAGTGATTGGTTTTCGTAATATATTTGCCTACTAATTCTATAGAGTTTATGTATAATTATAAAGCAAACCAAACTTCAAGTACCCGAATGCACTACTCCGCTGCATGTTGTTGCTATTGTTAAAGCACTAACACTATCGATACCAATAGGGTATCACAAGCATCAGTCAACAATTTAATTTATAACAAACAAATTTCATGAAACTTACTAAGGCATTAAAAATGGTGCACTCTATAACACTTGCGCAGGCACCTGATAATAATGTGTATAGTCAAATTAGTACAGGGAACATGGATCATTCAACTATAAATCTTAAAATAATGAAAAAAAAATTACTCATGCTCTTGTCATTTATACTGGTGACTGGATTTGCTTTTGCCCAGAACACCATTACGGGTACAATTAAGGATAGCAAAGGTCAGGCTCTTCCAGGTGCAACCGTATTAATACGAGGTACAAAGAAAGGCGTAAGTGCTGATAAAGATGGTAACTTCTCGCTTACCACTAATGTACAGCCACCTTTTTACATACGGATTAGTTCTGTTGGTTTTAAGCCCCAGGATTTTCAGGTTTTAAACTTTCAAAGTGCACCATCAGAGTATGTACTTGTTGATGATGACCAATTACAGGAGATCGTAGTGGTTTCAAGGAGGCGTAAAGAGGTAGTTCAGGATGTACCTATCCCAATTACGGTAATAGGTGGCCAACAGGTTGACCAAACCGGTGCCTTTAACGTTAACCGTATTAAAGAACTGATCCCGTCTGTACAGTTGTATACATCAAATCCACGTAACACAGGTATCAATATCCGCGGCATAGGTTCACCATTTGGTTTAACTAATGATGGTTTGGACCCGGGTGTGGGTTTTTATGTAGATGGCGTATACTATGCCCGCCCAGCAGCTGCAACACTTGATTTTATTGATATTGAGAATATTGAAGTACTGCGCGGCCCTCAGGGTACTTTATTTGGTAAAAACACCGCTGCAGGTGCAATTAACATTACCACACGCAAAGCCAGCTTTACACCGGGTATATCGCTGGAAAGCAGTTTTGGTAACTATGGTTATATACAAACCAAAGCATCCGTTACCGGCCCTTTAGGTAAATACTTTGCAGCGCGCGCATCTTTCTCTGGTACCCAGCGCGATGGATTGATCCAAAATACACGTACCGGGGTACCGCTCAATACAATCAATAACATTGGCGGCCGTGCACAGTTATTATTCCAGCCATCGGATAAAGTAACCATCACTTTATCAGGCGATGTATCAAACCAAAACCCTAACGGCTATGCGCAAGTAGTTGCAGGTGTAGCGCCTACATACCGTGCTGCATACCGCCAGTTTAATAACATTATTTCCAGTTTAAATTATTCGCTTCCATCAACCAATGCCTTTGACAGGATTGTTGACCAGGATGCGCCCTGGAGATCTGGTAACCAAATAGGAGGTGTTACATTAAATGCTGATTTTAAAATTGGCCCGGGTACACTTACAAGTACTACCGCGTGGCGCTACTGGGATTGGAAACCGAACAGCGACCGTGACTTTACAGGATTACCGGTGTTAACCAAATCACAAAATAACTCAAAACACCACCAGGTATCCGAAGAAATTCGTTATGCCGGTAATATTTCCGACAAATTAAGCGGTGTAGTAGGTTTGTATTACTTAGATCAGGAAATAACAGTTAATGGCAGGGAAGAAGCCGGTTCGGCACAATGGCGTTTTGCACAAAGCAATACCAATACATCACAATGGCAAACCCCCGGTTTGTTTGAAGGATATGGTATAACAACCAATTCGTCAATCAAAACACAATCGGCCGCAATATTTGCCAACGTAGATTGGACCCTTGGCAGCGCATTCCACATTATTCCTGGCGTTCGTGTCAACTACGATAAAAAAGATGTTTATTATAACAGAACAGCCGATGGTGGTATTACCATAACAGACCCTACGTTATTGAGCTACCGTACAGCTTTATACAGCAGCCAGTTTTATACTACTAACTTTGATGAGAAAAACTTTACCTACCAGGTTACGGGCTCATACAGGCCGGGTAAAAAAATCAACCTGTATGCTACTTACTCAACCAGTTACAAACCATCGGGTGTTAACGTAGCAGGTTTACCGGCCATTAGCGGTGCCCCGGCGCTTAACCTGGCAGTAATTGCTCCCGAAAAAACAAAACATATTGAAATTGGTGCTAAAACCAACCTGATCCAAAACCTTACATTTAACATCACCTTCCATAATTCGGATATTGATGATTATCAAACCAACGTTCAATCGCCTGATCCTGGTGTAAACCGTGGTTACTTAGCCAGTGCCGAAAAAGTGAACGTTAAAGGCTTTGAATTTGATGCAAGCTATACCGCAGGTAAGCACTTTTCTTTCTTTGCTTCGGGTGCTTATACCGATGCCAAATATGTTACGTTTACCAATGCTCCACTACCATTGGAAGAAACAGGTATAAGTACAACTGTATTTTCTAAAGATATTTCAGGCTCACAACTTCCGGGCGTATCAAAGTGGACAACATCTGCGGGTGCAGAATTTACAAACGATGCGAAATTTATCAGCGACAACTCAAAGTTCTTCATCGGCGCGGATAATTATTTCCGTTCACGTTTTTCATCAAGCCCAACCCCGTCAGCATATTTAAATATTGCAGGTTACACTTTGGTTAATGCCAGGTTAGGTTTTAGGGCAACACGTGGCGTATCTGCTTATGTTTGGGGCCGTAATATATTCGATCAGAATTATTTTGAGCAGTTATTACCTGCCGGTGGTAATGCAGGTCAATACGCAGGTGTACTTGGCGATCAGCGTACTGTTGGCATAACATTGCGCTACGTATTATAATATGATTGTGAGGCTATTTATGAAAAGAATAGCCTCACATATCTTGAATTGTTTTTTTAAGTAAATAGTTGGTTCGAGCGGATAGGTGTGGTTACCTATCCGCTTCTTTGTTTGAAAGAATCAGAAGTTAATTTCAGGAACAATAAGTGCTTTTAATGGGAATTATATAGATTGATTTACACTATACTTATTTCACATGTCTTTAGCCGATTCCTCAACTTTCCGCTTTAGCTCTTCCTTAAAAGTGATCAGATTCTTCACTATCGCCTCATCAGCTGTGGATAATATTTGCGCGGCCAATATCCCCGCGTTCTTTGCGGCGTTTAGAGCAACCGTTGCCACGGGTATACCATTAGGCATTTGCAGGATAGAAAGTACCGAATCCCAGCCGTCAATAGAATTGCTCGATTTGATAGGCACGCCAATAACTGGCAAGTGCGTTAAGGATGCCACCATTCCCGGTAAATGCGCCGCACCGCCTGCCCCGGCTATAATTACTTTAAGGCCACGGCCTGAAGCTTCGCGGGCGTAGGTAAACATACGGTCTGGTGTACGGTGTGCCGATACGACGGTGATCTCGTACTCAACACCAAGTTCCTTTAATACGTCAGCAGCGTCCTGCATAACCGGCAGGTCTGATTTGCTGCCCATGATGATACCTACTTTTATCATTGATTGATTGATTGATTGATTGATTGATTTTCCATTACGTCATTGCGAGGTACGAAGCAATCCTAAACTATTCATATTTGTGAAATGTTATCGAGGATTGCTTCGTGCCCTCGCAATGACGTTTTTTTGTTATTAACTTATAACCTTAAGCGTCTCCTGTACATATTTCGCTGTCGAAATAGCTTTTTCTCGATCCGAATTTACAATCGTCACATGCCCCATCTTTCTGAAAGGTTTAGTGAGCAACTTCCCGTAAAGGTGAACATATACACCCGGGTGCTTTAACACTTCTTCCAAGCCCTGGTATTTTGCCGGGCCCTCGTAACCATCTTCGCCCAACAGGTTGATCATGATAGCGTGGTTCAGGTTTTTGGTATCGCCCAAAGGCTGGTTAAATATTGCGCGCAGGTGCTGCTCAAATTGCGATACGGTATTGCCTTCAATAGTTTGGTGCCCGCTGTTATGTGGGCGGGGGGCAACTTCATTCACTAAAATATTGCCTTGTTTATCTAAAAACATCTCCACAGCTAACAGGCCAACTATTTTTAAGCTTTCTGCTATTTTTTTAGCTATCTCTTCGGCCTTGTTTTGTATGGCTTCAGATAGGGTAGATGGTGATATTAAAAACTCCACCAGGTTGGCCTTAGGGTTGAACTCCATTTCTACCACGGGAAAGGTGCTCATATCGCCTTTGTCATTTCGCGCAACAATTACGGCTATTTCCTTTTCAAAATCTATCAGTTCTTCAATAATGCTTGGGGCGGTAAAGGCATTGGCCAGGTAGCTTTCATCAGCAACTTTGTACACACCTTTGCCATCGTACCCGTCACGGCGAAGTTTTTGGATGTAGGGATATTTAAAACCACTATCCCTTAATTCTGTTACCGAAGATATTGTCTTGAATGGCGCTGTCGGGATATCGTTTTCTTTAAAAAACTGCTTTTGCAGGCCTTTATCCTGTATCAGACGGATAACGCGGGGTTGCGGGTAAACCAGTACACCTTCGCTTTCCAACTGGTCGAGCGCGTCTACGTTTACCTTTTCAATCTCAATGGTGAGCATATCCACCGTTTTACCAAAGTTGTAAACAGTTTCATAATCGCCTAATGAGCCTATAACAAACTCATTGCACAATTTGCGGCAGGGTGCCTCGCGGTCAGGATCGAGCACCTTAATGTTTACATTGTAATTAATGGCTTGTTGTATCAGCATGCGGCCCAGCTGTCCGCCGCCTAATATGCCTAATCGAAGGTCTCCGTAAAATGCTTTCATTTTGAACTGCAAGTTTACCGCATTTCTTTTAAAGGATAAAGCCTTTTTTAACCAGCTTTACATAGAAAATGGTGTGAATGATAATAAAGATAGCTACGATCATTGTGCAAAGCCAGTCTTCGGCATATTTGTACTCTCGCAATGTAGGCAACGTAACCACTATTAATACGAGTATCGACCCTGTATAATATAAGGTAAATCTCAATGTTGTTTTTTTGAAGATACTGTGTTTAGCTAAAAACATCATCGGTAATGATAATATTGATAAAAAGAGATAAGATTCGACTGCAA
This sequence comes from Mucilaginibacter rivuli, assembly GCF_019391655.1. Lineage (GTDB taxonomy): Bacteria > Bacteroidota > Bacteroidia > Sphingobacteriales > Sphingobacteriaceae > Mucilaginibacter > Mucilaginibacter rivuli. Next base: position 797,585 of record NZ_JAHXPQ010000002.1, read on the forward strand.
ATTCCAGCAATCCTTTAAAGTCGGAATCAAAATCGACAACATCATTAAAGTAATGATTGACAAATAGTGCAATAAGTGTAATAGCCGATGATAATACGAAAGTGAGCAGAAGATTTTTTAGTAGTTGTTTTATCATTTATACTTTAAATGTACAAATTTATTTTTATGGCATCTATTAAAACCTTTTTGCTTTATTACTGTCTAACAATCAATACTTTTAGTATTTTTAATTGCTTTGAGTACACAAAACCATATCGTAGAAATTCCAAGTCTGTTCAGTAATCAAATAAGCCGCAGGCTTGTTTTTGATACTGAGGGGATGACGATTGAAAAACCTTTTGGTTTTGACGCGATAGCCTACATCGCTGCTGAAGATTTTGCTTCGGTGAGGATGGGCATAAAGCGCCCACGGCTGCTTCGTTTTATTAATGGCAAACAATATGTTATCGAAATTAAGCTGTACGATGAAAGTATCATAAAAATAAAACTGAACAGCATTTGTAACCTTAGGGTTCAAAATTACGAAGATGCATGGGCAGATATGATAAGGCATTTATATACTTGCTATTTTTCCAGCCAGCTTAACCTATATATGGAGTTGTTTCACCTAAAACAAAGCTTTACCATTGGAGGGGTTGATTTTTATTATAACGGCATTTGCTGGGATAAACAAAATATTATTCAGTGGAACGAGGTTGCGTTAAGTAATTATCAATCTTACTTTGTAGTTCATCACCGCCAGGATGTGAGCCTAAACCGCATCTTCAATTTTTTAAATGTGTGGAACGCGCACATTTTACAAGCCATGATCAAATATGCGGTAGAAGATCATCAGCGTATGCTGAGCGAATGATCAAAAGAACACATTGGTTAAATGTTGTTATCTGTATTGAGGCTACGTAAATACCTGAAGGATAGCATTTCGCATTTTGTCACTAAATTTATATCGCTAATTAAACTTAACAGAATTTTTGCAGTCTGATAAATAGTTTTATAACCTAAAGCGTCATATTATGAAAGCACCTTTTAAATTCCCCGTTACGGCATTGGCCGTTTTTGTATCCGGAATTATGCTATCTTCTTTTCTTGCCGGGCCGCGTTTAGCTACAAAACAATTAGCTTTTCCCTATAAGCAAGCGGGTTTAACCGAGCGCCAGGCAGCCGCGCATTTACTCAACCGTTTTACCTACGGTGCAAAACCCGGGCAAATAGACGAGGTAGTTAAAATGGGGCTTGAAAACTGGTTTAACCAGCAATTGGCAGCCAACAATCCCGACGACTCGTTAAAAAATATGTTGAGCCAGTACGATGCGATAAATCTGACCAATGAACAGGTTGCCATGCAGTACCCCAATGGTGGCGCCATATTAAAAATGGCTATAAAAGATGGCGTTGTAAAAAAAGATTCGGCAGCTAAAGCGGCCAAAAAGAATGGCGAACTAAAAGCCTATATGCAAACTAAGGGCCTTAAGCCACAGCAGGAGTTGTACCGACAGTTCATCAATCAAAAAATATTAAGAGCAACATATACCAATAACCAGTTACAGGAAGTATTGACCAGTTTTTGGTTAAATCACTTTAATGTATCTCTTACCAAAGGCGATTGTGCGGGTTTTATCCCGGCTTATGAGCGCGATGTGATCAGGCCCAATGTATTGGGAAAGTTTGACCAGTTGTTATTAGCCACGGCCAAATCGCCTGCTATGTTATTTTATTTGGATAACTTTCAAAGTTCGGCACCTAATGCCAAACCTAACAATAAGTATAATGCCCGTTTTGTGCAAAATACACAAATGATGGCCGATCCTAACTCGCCCCAGGCTAAACTGCTTAACCAGGTACAGCAGGCACGCAAAAACCAGGGATTAAATGAGAATTATGCCCGCGAGGTAATGGAACTGCATACCCTTGGTGTTGATGGTGGCTATACACAAAGTGATGTTACGCAAGCTGCCCGTGTATTAACCGGCTGGGGTGTATACCCTATGGAAGGCGGTTATGGGGGCGGCGCAGGCAAAAAGCTGGTAGAAACGGTTGGCGAAAACAATATGGCCAGAAATGGTTTTGTGCACCAGGGCGATTTCCTGTTTAATATCAACAGGCATGATAAAGGCGAAAAAATAGTATTAGGGCACCAGTTTGCTGCCAACGGCGGTTACCAGGAGGGTGTAGACCTGTTGGAAATGCTGGCGCATAACCCGGCTACTGCTAAATTTATCACTAAAAAAATAGCGGTTCGTTTTGTGAGCGATGTACCGCCTCAAACCTTGTTGGATAAAATGTCAAAATCATATACTGAGCATGATGGCGATATTAAACAGGTACTGATAACAATGGTTAACTCTCCTGAGTTTTGGAGCAAGACAGCTTTGCGCGAAAAAACTAAATCGCCCTTTGAGTTGGCTATCAGTTCGGTTCGTGGTTTAAACGCGAGCGTGAACCAGCCCTTTGCCTTAAATCTTTGGGTAACTAAAATGGGCGAAAAAATGTACTATTACCAGGCCCCTACAGGCTATCCAGATAAGGGCCAATATTGGATAAACACCGGTGCTTTGTTAAATCGTATGAATTTTGGTTTGGCACTGGCATCGCAGCGAATACCGGGTATTAAATTTGACCTGGCTGCTTTAAATAATCACCACGAGCCTGAAAGTTCAGACGCGGCACTGGCAATTTATGGTAAAATTATGATGCCGGAGCGTAACCTCGACCAAACCATTACACGCCTTAAACCTATGCTTAACGATCCGGACTTGTTGAAAAAGGTGGATGATGCTGCGAATAAAACCGCCGCCCCAACGCAAATGGACATGAGCAGTGATGATATGATGACCAGCAAGCAGGAAGGTAAGGCACTCAAAGCAAAAACAAATAAAGGCGGTGTCAAAGAAGAAAGATTAGCTTACGCGATGCAATCAGGACAAGGCAATAACTCCATGCTATCGCAGGTGGTTGGTATTTTGATCGGCTCGCCTGAATACCAAAGAAGATAATTTAAGAGATACATCAACCGATAAAACGATAAACCATGACAACCAGGAGAGGATTTTTAAAATCAGGAGGATTAGCCCTGTTCGGCATAAGCTTAATGGGCGGTATCCCGGCATTTATTGCCGAAGCAGCGGCAAGTAATAAAAACATAGGGCCGTATAAAAAGAAAAAGATAATGGTCTGTATATTCCAGCGCGGTGCGATGGATGGCCTGATGGCAGTTACCCCGTTCACGGATACTTACCTGCAGGCAGCAAGGCCTACCTTGTTTTTAACCGCTGCAAAAGGGGGCAACGGTAACCGTACTCCGCTGATAGACCTGGATGGTCGTTTTGGTTTGCACCCGGCAATGAGTGCCTTTGAGCCTTTATTTAAAAGCAAACAACTAAGTATTGTACATGGCATAGGCTCACCAAATAACACCCGCTCACACTTTGATGCGCAGGATTATATGGAGTCGGGCACGCCGTTTAATAAAGGTACCGCAAGTGGTTGGTTAAATCGTGCTACAGGCCTGTTGGGGCATGATGCCGGCACTACACCTTTCCAGGCGGTGAGTTTAACATCGGCTATGCCGCGCTCTTTCTATGGCGATAATCCTTCGGTAGCCATCAGTAACCTGCAGGATTTTGCCATCCAGATGCGTGGTAACCAGGCTGGGGCCAACATGGCAGCTAAAAGCTTTGAAGACCTGTACGATCAAACATCATCAGGTTTACTGAAAACAACAGGTAAAGAAAGCTTTGATGCAGTTAAGATGCTGCAAAAGGTTGATACAAAGAATTATAAACCTGCCAATGGCGCGGTATACCCTAACAGTTCGGTAGCTAACTCATTGAAACAAATAGCCCAGCTCATTAAAATGGATGTTGGCTTGGAGATCGCCTTTACCGAATCGGGCGGTTGGGATACACACTTTAACCAGGGATCGGATACAGGTATCTTTGCCCGTAACGTAGATGACCTGAGCAAGAGCATGGTTGCCTTCTGGACCGACCTTGGCCAGTACCAGGATGATGTAACGCTGATGACCATGACCGAATTTGGCCGTACCGTAAAACAAAATGGAACAGGCGGAACTGACCATGGCCGCGGCTCGTGTAACTTCATCATCGGTAACGATGTGAATGGCGGTATTGTACACGGTAATGTAGCGCAATTATCAGTTGAAAATTTGGAAGATGGCCGTGATTTGGCTGTAACTACAGATTTCCGCTCCGTATTCAGCGAAGTGGCAGACAAGCATTTAAAAATAAGCAATGATAGGGTTCTCTTCCCGGATTGGAAGGGTGAACACATCGGTGTAATGAGAGCTTAGTATTTTACCTAACATCTACCTATGTTAGCAAGGCAGGCGAGAGATCGGCTGCCTTTTTTGTTGGTTATATTGCGGGCGTTTGACTCACCCCGGCGTAGCTTCGCCGCCGACCCGCTCTGCGACAAGTCGCAAAGAGGGTGAACCTCATTTTTTTACCCTCTTTCCCGCTTGCGGGAGAGAGGGTCGCCCAGCGAAGCATTGGCGGGGTGAGTCTACTTAACCGCCGCCACACCTTCGCTGGTCATTACCACCCGTTTCATCGTCCCATCAGGATTGTAATACAAATAATCAATACACACGGAGCGGTGAAAGCTTCCTGCATCGGGTACTAACGCGCCATTGTGATATATAAAATAGGTTTTCCCTTTAAAATCAATAATGGCCTGGTGGTTAGTGTTGGAGTTACCCGCTATCTCATTTAAAATACCTTTATAAACCCATGGGCCTTTGGGGCTTTTGCTCATCGCGTAAGCTATTTTTTCGGGGAACTCATAAGCGTAGCTCAAATAATACCAGCCCTTGTGTTTGTGCAGCCAGGGCGCTTCGGTATAATGTGGCAAGCCTTCAACTTTCACTATCGGCCCGTCGGCCTCTATCATATTGGGCTTTAGTTTGATGTAATAACAGTTGGTGTTTCCCCAATATAAGTAGGCCTGTCCATCGTCATCAATAAAAATGGTAGGGTCAATATCATCCCAGCTTATCTTCGAATCCATGGTCATATCGTTAGTGATAATGGCCGAACCACGCGCGTCTTTGAATGGCCCGGTAGGACTGTCAGAAACTGCCACACCAATGGATTTACCATGTATGGTACCGTGACTTATGGCTACATACCAGTAAAATTTACCATTTCGTTCTATCACCTGCCCGGCCCAGGCATCATCCTTAGCCCAGGCAAAGGCTTTTACATCCAGCGGGCTGGGGTGCTCTGTCCACGTCACCATATCCGATGATGAAAAGCATAGCCAATCGTGCATAACGTAACCTTGACGACCTTTTGGCGCCACATCATGGCCGGTGTATAAGTAAACCTTGTCTTTATAAACCATTGCAGCAGGGTCGGCTGTGTATTCATGGCGGATGATGGGGTTGCCATCCGCATGTATGGTCGTGTCGGTTATCGATGGTTTATCTGTTTGTGGTTTGCCTGGTTTTATAAATCCCGACAAGGCAACTATAACAGCACAAGTTGCGCTAAGCAATAGTGTATTTTTAATTTTCATTTTGACACTTATAATTGGCTTTACAATATTACAAACATTAAATGAGCAATGCAATTGCATCAGTTTAAGGTATGATGATTTTTACGGTACTCCAACGGCGATTGCCCTACAATAGCCTTAAAATGGCGGTTAAAGTTGGAGAAGTTTTTAAAACCGCTTTCCCAACACACCACGGCAATGCTATAGTCGGTTTCTAACAATAGTTTGCATGCCTGGTTAACCCGTACTTCTAATAAAAATTCCGAATACCTCTTTTTAGTGCGTTGGCGAAAATACCGGCAAAAGGAGTGGGGTACCATATAAATAATGGCTGCAATTTCTTTCAGCGTGATCTCCCGGGTGAAATTATTGAGCGTATACTGATACACCTTGTTCAGCCTCATCTCGTCGGATTTATTTATGCTTTTGGTTTTAAATTTGGCTATGGGCGTGTTATCACTTCCGACGGCAATTACGTTAAGCAATTGCATCAGCAGGATGATGCGTTCGCTTTTTCCGGCAACGGCAATATCGTTCATTAGTTTTTTAGCTTTCTCTTTGGTTTCGCTATGGATACTTATACCATAGGCACTATTTTCCAATAAGATACTAATAGCCTTGTTTTCGGGGATGTTTAAAAATGCTGCGCCAAATATTGCCGGCTGGAAATGAATGGTGAGCGATTCTGCCTGCAGTGTGGAGTTGTTCTTATAATACTTTTCATCATTTTTAAACAGATGGGGCAGGTTTGATCCGATCAGGATAAGGTCGTCTTTTTTAAAAGTATCTACATTATCACCAATAAACCTTGCGCCTGTACCGCGAATGATCAATGTTAGCTCAATTTCGGGATGGTAGTGTAATTGATTGTAAAAATAAGGCACAACCTCATGACTGATACTGAAAGAGTATTCACTATTTACGGGCAGTTGGAGTAACTCTGGTGTCATTTATCATACTAAGATAACTATTATTTATACATAAATTAAATTATTAGGTTAAGATAGTATCAAAATTAGTTAATTGTATTTCAATTCGTATCAAATAATGCCCGCACCTTTACTGCCATAAACCAAACACCTGTAAAACTTATTTTATGAAAGCAGATAAATTTATATTGAATCTAAACCAGGTTGGCATTAATGATATTGAAATAGTTGGTGGCAAAAACGCTTCATTAGGCGAAATGCTGCAGAATTTGACAAACCTTGGCATCCGCATTCCGGGTGGTTATGTAATTACCGTTGCGGCTTATAAAGCGTTCATCAATTATAATATGCTCGAGGAGCAGATCAAATCCATTATTCAGTCAACTGATCTGAATAACCTGGATGCTTTACGCTTATGTGGTCAAAAAGTACGCCGCATGGTAGCTGCGGGTGTTTTTCCGAAGAACATTACTGAAGATATCGCGAAAGCATATACAGAACTGTCTCTATCCTATAAGCAAGATAATGTAGACGTTGCCGTACGTTCATCGGCTACAGCCGAAGACCTGCCCGATGCATCTTTCGCCGGTCAGCAGGAAACTTATTTGAACATTAGTGGCGTTGACGCTTTATTGGAAGCCGTTCGTAATTGCTTTGCTTCGCTTTTTACCGACCGCGCCATCAGCTATCGCGAAAGCTTTAAATATGATCACTTTGATATTGGATTGTCGGTTTGTGTGCAAAAAATGGTGCGTTCAGATCTTGCTGCCTCAGGTGTTGCATTCTCACTATGTACCGAAAGCGGTTTTAAAGACGCGGTGATCATTAACGGCTCTTACGGCCTGGGTGAACTGATCGTTCAGGGTTCGGTGTCGCCGGATGAGTTTATTGTATTTAAACCTACTTTGAAAAAAGGTTTCGATTCGATCATCGAGCGTAAGCTTGGTGTTAAAGATAAAATGATGGTTTACGGCAGCACCATCACCGAAAGGGTAAAAATTGTTGATACCGATAAAAAGCAACTGGATAGTTTTTGTATTAGCGATGAGCAGGTGCTGCAATTGGCCCGCTGGGTGGTGATGATTGAGAGCTATTACACCGGCATAAAAGGCTACTGGTGCCCAATGGATGTAGAATGGGCCGTTGACGGCGCAACCGGCGAATTATTTATCGTTCAGGCACGCCCCGAGACCATCCATTCCCGTAAGGAATACAATACTGTGGTTGAATACAGTATTAACGATGCTAAACGCCACGATAAACTGATACTGAAAGGTATTGCTGTTGGCGATAAAATAGCTACAGGCAAGGTGAATATATTGGTGGCACAAGGCAAAGACGATATCAGCCATATTGATTTTAAGAAAGGCGATGTGCTGGTTACCGACATGACCGACCCGGATTGGGAGCCGATAATGAAACAGGCATCGGCAATTATTACCAATAAAGGCGGCCGTACTTGTCACGCCGCTATTGTTGCCCGCGAGTTGGGTGTGCCCGCGATAGTTGGCTGCGGTAATGCTACTGAAATGCTAAAACAGGGCCGGTTAATTACCGCAAGCTGCGCTGAAGGTGATGCAGGTTTGATTTATGAAGGTGAAATAGCCTTTAAACAAACCGTATATAAACTGGATGAACTGCCTGCTACTGATACACCATTGATGCTGAACGTGGCATCGCCGGCTATGGCTTTTAATTTTTCGCACTTCCCGCAGGCAGGTGTGGGCTTGGCCCGCGAGGAATTTATCATCAATAACTATATTAAAGTTCACCCGATGGCTTTGTTAAAACACAAAGAATTGGGCGATACTGAACTAACCACATACATTAACCACCTGACACGCGGCTTTAAAGATGAAGAAGATTTTTTTGTAGAAAAATTAGCCTGCGGGGTATCAAAAATTGCGGCCGCGTTTTACCCTAACCAGGTAATAGTGCGCTTTAGTGATTTTAAAAGCAACGAGTATTTTAATATGCCGGGCGGCAAATATTTTGAGCCGACCGAAGAGAACCCGATGATAGGATGGAGGGGTGCATCGCGCTATTACTCTCCGGAATATAAAGAGGCTTTTGGGATGGAGTGCAAAGCCATTAAACTGGTTCGCGGAAAACTGGGATTGAAGAACGTTACCGTGATGATACCTTTCTGCCGTACCGTAAAAGAGTTGCTTCAAGTTTACGAAGTAATGAACGAATACGGCCTGAAACGTGGCGAAGATGGCTTACAGGTATTCCTGATGGCAGAATTGCCTTCTAATGTTATTATGGCTGAGCAATTTGCTAAACACATTGATGGTTTCTCGATTGGCTCTAATGATCTTACCCAATTGGTTTTAGGTTTGGACAGGGATTCATCATTAGTGGCGCATATTTATGATGAGCGTAACGAAGCCGTAAAAGGAATGATAACCATGTTGCTCAACACCGCCAAACGAGAAGGTGTGAAGGTGGGTATCTGCGGCCAGGGCCCATCGGATTTCCCGGACTTTGCACAGTTTTTAGTGGAGCAGGGCATAGGCAGTATTTCGGTTACCCCGGATTCGTTCTTTAAAACGGTACATGCCATACATAAAGTGGAAGAGGAAATTAAGGACACTAAAGGCGCTACTGTTGTGCCGTTGACTAAACATTTGGATACTTTGCCTTTAGCACAATAACAATACTATTAACTGACCAATTATAGTACCCTTGCGCCATGGCTTGTAAAAGAGCGGAGGCGCTTTTTATTTAAAGAAATCTTCTTTGGATATTTCTAAATGTTCAGCAACATCGCTAATTATAGAATTAAGTGTACCTAATCTTAGCGGGTCATGATTCGGAACAGTTACATGATGTTCGCCTTTAGCTGATGTTTTTGTTAATCGGATATGACTACCCTTTTGTCGAGAAACGTGGTAACCATATTTAGAAAGTACTTTAATTAATTCTTTTGCAGATAAATTTTTTGGCAGTATCATGACTGTGTGATTATGATTAACCGATTAGTTGTGATTAATAACTAATTCGATTGGATTATGCACAGTCCCGTTGTGCGATGAGATATTAATACTAAAACAAATATAGAAAAAGCTATCCACAAGTGTTAAACGGCTAAAACTTCTTCTTTAACAAGATGTAAGCGAATAATTTTCGGTAATTTATCATCATCAAAATGGCAATGCACTGCGTCCTTAATATTTACACGCAATTCTTCAATAGTATCACCTTCGGTAAAAATTGATTCACCAATAGCTTTAGCTGTATAGCCACCCTCTAACGCCTCCTCAACTAAAAAAAACACTTCGTTCATATATCAAATATAAGTTAAATCATCTTCATAACAAAAAAAACGCCGGACAATTCTGCCCGGCGTTGATATTTCATAGGTAGATGAAATATTAAAGTGTTCCTGTTCCTGAGTCTTTTTCGTTCTCTAAAACAGTGCGGATAGCGGATGGTACAGCACCAAGTAAAGTATAACCGGTCGCGGTTTCGATCGCTTTTACTGTGGTGATGTATTGGGTCCAGTCGCTGTTAATGGTATTGATGTTTGGTGTATCTATCGATATTACGCGGGTAGTGCTGGTAATACGGCTTAAATCGCTGTTGCCGTTTGGTATTACTACAACAACTTTCCATATGCGCGCAGGTACGGCTACATGGCCACTGTTGATGGTTGTTGCTGTGCCTGCCGAGCCTGTGCCGCCTGATCCATAGCTGCCCATAATAACGTAAACCTCGTTACCAGCGGTAACCAATGAGCGTGTATAGTTTTCAAAATTTGCCCATGTTTGCTGATTGTTGTTAGGTGCCTGCGGTATCATGTTATCCATCAGGAAAGTAGCAGAGTTAGCAGCAACGGTAGAGGTCCTGTCGGCCGAAGGGCAGTTATGGCCCCTGTCAAAACCTGAACCTGAGTAGCTTGTCGAACCAACTTCATACCAACCGGTAGGCAATGCGGTATCCGCACGGAAATCATCCTGGCGCGCTGCCGAGCCTAATGATGTTGGACCAACGTACCAGCTTGTCCAGTTTGGTTCGCCTTTATCGCGGTTGTAGCTATCAATATAATACGTGTGGTCGTACAGATAGTTGTTGTAGCTTGTTGTAACACTGGTAGTTGCGCCGCTTGGGTTACCTAACAGCATATTGCTGTTGTCGCCGGTTGTACCACCACCGCCGCCACCGCCCGAACCACTGTCATAGCTATTTACAGTAAATTCATCAATGTTAATGCGGTTGGTGCCGCCCGATGCTTTAACAATTTCAAAGCGCAGGTTACCCGCTAAGTTTACTGTGAAAGTTGCTGTTGCTATGGTGGTGCTGGATGTAGTAACGGTAGAGCCTACTTGCGTATAGGTGCTGCCACCATTGGCAGATACCAATAAATTCCAGGTTGATGAAGCATCAGAGCCATAAAGGGCATGTTTTACAGTAACGGTTGATGAGCCTGTAGTTACATCAAAATTCATTTTTACGATACCCGTGTTGCGAATACGTACTGATTGGGAGCCAACTTTTGCATCGGAAGTACTTGTGCCAACAAGGGCATCATCTAACGACCAGCTACCGCTGCCGAAAGTTACATTACCTACAGCATAGGCAGTTTTAGTGCCGCTTTCAAAACCTTCATCAAATGTTTGTGTAACGGCAAAGCTGTTTGAAATGTTGCTGATGCTGAATTTTGTTGATGTTGCCTGGTCGGGAGATACCTGGTCTGCAACTTGTTTTGTACACGATGCCAACATAGCTGCCGACAAAGAGTAAACTAATAGTTTTTTTAATTTCATAGTTTGAATGTTTTTTTTTTCAATTATACGGTGCCAACTAGGTGGTTGATGTTAAGTTAATGTTAAGAATATAGAATGTTAATAACTAAGGGATTGTGAAGGATTTCGAATTTCGGATGTTCGATTTCGGATTTATTTTGAAAAAGATTTCTGAAATAGTACTTTATTTTTGTTTTTAATCGTTAAATCCGAAATCAAAAATTCGAAACGGCATAGCCTTCTTGAGTTCCTTTTAAAAAAGAATAACAAACCACGAAAAATCCGAAATAAAAAGTCTATCTTTGCCCGGCAAATAATAACCCCAAAAACATTATTTGCCATGCAATCAACCCCCTCCAAATTTGTTAACGAAGGTTTAACGTATGATGATGTGCTGCTGTTACCGGCATACTCTGAAGTGTTACCCCGCGATGTAAATACCAGTAGTTATTTAACCCGTAACATCAGGTTAAATGTACCTATTGTTGCTGCCGCTATGGATACTGTTACCGAAGCGCAACTGGCTATTGCCATTGCCCAGGCAGGTGGTATTGGCATGTTGCATAAAAACATGAGCATACAGCGCCAGGCCGACGAGGTGCGTAAAGTAAAACGCTCTGAAAGTGGTATGATACAAGACCCCGTTACTTTATTGGAAACCGCGCTTTTAGCCGATGCCTTTAAAATAATGAAGGAATACAAAATAGGAGGGATACCGGTTATTGATGCAGACAGGAAGTTGAAGGGGATATTAACCAATCGCGATTTGCGCTTTCAAAAGCAAATGAGCAAGCCGGTGAGCGAAGTAATGACCAAAGAAAACCTGGTTATTGCTCCCGAGGGAACAACCCTTACCCAAGCCGAAGCCATATTGCAGGATTATAAAATTGAAAAACTACCCGTTGTAGATAAAGATGGTCGCCTGAGCGGTTTGATCACTTTTAAAGACATTCAGAAATTTAAGAACTACCCTGAGGCTTGTAAAGACGGGCATGGTCGCCTCCGTGTTGGCGCGGCCGTTGGTGTTACTGCTGATACTTTAGAGCGTGTAGAAGCGCTGGTAAAGGCTGGTGTAGATGTTATTGCGATAGATACCGCCCATGGCCACTCAAAAGGGGTTATAGATAAGTTAAAAGAAGTAAAAGCTAAATACCCTCAGTTACAGGTAATAGTTGGTAATGTTGCTACAGGCGCAGGCGCAAAGGCATTGGCTGATGCCGGTGCTGATGCTGTTAAGGTGGGCATTGGCCCGGGTTCTATTTGTACCACACGTATTATTGCAGGTGTAGGCGTACCGCAACTATATGCTGTTTATGAGTGTGCTAAAGCTTTGGAAGGCACAGGTGTGCCTGTTATTGCAGATGGCGGCATCAAACACACAGGCGATATTGCGAAAGCGATAGGCGCGGGTGCAAGCTCAATAATGGCAGGATCGTTATTTGCAGGGGTTGAAGAATCGCCGGGCGAAACCATCATATACGAGGGCCGTAAGTTTAAATCATACCGTGGTATGGGGTCGATAGAGGCAATGGAGCAGGGATCGAAAGACCGTTATTTCCAGGATGTGGAAGACGATATTAAAAAACTGGTTCCCGAAGGTATTGTTGGTCGTGTGCCGTTTAAAGGTACTTTAGCCGAGGTAATGTATCAATATGTTGGCGGTCTGCGTGCCAGTATGGGTTACTGTGGTGCTGCAAATATCGAAGCATTACAGAAAGCGCAGTTTGTACGTATCACTGCATCAGGTATCCGCGAATCGCACCCGCATGATATTACGATAACTAAGGAAGCGCCGAATTATACACGTTAATAAAAATCGCGTCATTGCGAGGCACGAAGCAATCCCCGATAGACAGGTTTGCAATATGCACAGCTTAAATGGATAGTTTAGGATTGCTTCGTACCTCGCC
>NZ_JAHXPQ010000003.1 GCF_019391655.1 Mucilaginibacter rivuli
TCCCTCTATCGGGACGACGAAGCAATCTCAAAGATAGATCTAAAAGCGATGTTTAACGGCTTACCTGTCCGCAGAGATTGCTTCGTTCCTCGCAATGACATATTTATGAACAGGCACAAAAACAAAATCGATTTAAATTTGATTTTACTAATAATTTTAGCAATTTTGAATTATGAATCAGAACTCGTTAGCCGTACGTACCGAAGCCCGGGTGCTGTTTGTAGATATGAACAGCTTTTTTGCCCGTTGCGAGCAGCAGGTTAACTTTTGGCTGCGCGGCAGGCCCTGCGGGGTTTGTGTATACACGGGCAAGTATGGCTGCGTGATATCGCTATCAACCGAAGCTAAAGAGCGCGGCCTTAAAGCAGGGATGCGTTTGGATGCCGTGATGGCAGCCTGCCCTGATTTTGTCCCGATAGAAAGCAACCCTACCCGTTACCGGGAATACCACGTTAAAATAATTAATATACTGAAAGAATACTGTGATGATGTTGTACCTAAAAGCATTGACGAGGCCATCATCAACCTCAACAACTATAAACTGCTTTACCCCGACCCAATGCTGATAGCCAAAAAGATAAAGCGCGATATACTGGAAAGGGTGGGTGATTTTTTAGAATGCTCTATTGGTGTAGCACCAAATGCTTTTTTGGCAAAACTGGGTTCGGTAATGGGTAAAAAGCGTGGCGGGACGTTCCTGATCAACCCGCAAAACATTGACGAGGTACTAAAAACCCTGCGCCTTGGCGACTTGCCGGGCATTGGCGCCAACATGGCTTACAGATTGGAGCGCTGTGGTGTAAATACACCTTATGATATGCGCCATACCCCACCCGACCGTCTCAAAGCCATTTTTAAAAGTATTGAAGGTATTTACTGGCATTACCGCCTCAACTTTATTGAAACCAATATCGCATCGCATGATTACCGGGGCATGCAGGCAATGCGGCAGATATCTGCTGAAAAGCGCAAAACTCCCGGCTACATTGAGCAACTGTTTATGACGCTGTGCCTCACCCTCGAAAAACGGATGGTACGCCATAACTTTTACAGCAAGGCCATTGGCTTTACCGCCAGTTATGTTGACGGCACCCGTTGGGACGATGCCTTTAAAGTGAACACCGCCGTGCAGGATGCCATTAGCCTGATGCGGATGATACGCAAGCGCATAGCCAAATTTGAGGAGCAAACCGGCTCGGCCCCTATTATGAACAATAACATCAGCAGCATGCGGGTATCGGTTACCAACTTTGTGGATAACAGTAATGTGCTGTACAGTTTGTTTGAGGATATTAGCAGAGCTGATACCGCACGCAAAACCATGCACCAGATAAAAGATAAATTTGGCCAGGATAAGTTAGTACGCGCCGTCGAAATGACCGACGGCAAAGTGATAAAAGATGTAATAGGCTTTGGTTCGGTGAAGGATTTAACCAGTTTGGATTACGCGGCGCAGCCGAGGTATTAATTTTATTCAGCTCTTTTAAAATTGATTCATAATATTTAATATTACAGAATAAGCTAAACCACTCCCTGACTATGAACGATGATCTTTCCATCCAGACTAATGAAGCCGCTCTTTGCGGAGCATGTTACCATACCATAAACGATGCCGACGCTTTTTGTGATAGCTGCGGTTATCCTGTAAAAGGTACATTGGAACAACAACAAGCTTTTGTTGATAACAAAATGGTAAAGGAAATTGACCTTGAAGATTATAATGCCAAAATAAAGAACGCAGGCAATAAGCTATTTTGGGTTGCAGGGATATTCGCGATAAGCGGGTTTGCTTTATACGCTACCGGTAACAACGCCGAGGAAAAAACAAACACCCTGATCGGCTGCCTTATTATATCGCTCATATTTGTGGCCTTAGGCGCCTGGAGTAGAAAGAAACCATTGGCGGCTTTGATATCGGGCGCCGCATTGTATGGCATCGTCCTAATCCTTGGCGCGATAGAAAATCCATTGTCTATCATTAGCGGGATCATATGGAAGGTTATCATTATCGGTGCTTTTATTAAGGGTATAAAAGCGGCTATTGAAGCTGATAAATTAAAAAAGGAGCTCAATATTGAATAATACTTTGACGCAAACCGAAGTTGCAGTTTTTAAAAATTGCACGCACTGCGATGGCGAAATAGCTTTTGAAAGCAGGTTTTGCAGACATTGCGGCGTTGTGCAAAAAGCCCAGGATGACATAACAAGCGAGCAAAAGTGGAACAGCATTCAATACGCCGGTCTGTTTTATCTATTAAATATCGGCCTTTGCTGCTTGTTCAAATTTATCGATAGCCTTCAAACCCTGGCTATATCATTTATTTTTGACGGGCTGCTTGCCATAGTTGCGGTGGTATTTTTTTGCAGCAACTGGGCCGAAAACAAAATGCTGCTCCGCTGGCCAAACTTTTCAATTGTGAAGCTCGCCGGGTATTGTCTGGGCGCTATACTAGCATCCCTATTAGTTGGCTTTAGCGTAAGATGGATCAATCATACCCTGTTTTCTGAAGAACTTTATTACTCGGGTTTATACCGGGGGCATAAATACGCGAATGAATTGATGGTATTGTCCATAGCATTTATGCCCGCTATTTTTGAGGAGTTAGGTTTTCGTGGGTACATGCTTCAAAATTTGCTTGGTGTATCTGATAAGAAACAGGCAATTTTTATCACCTCGTTTTTATTTGCAATTTTACACTTGTCATTTCTTTCACTTTTTTGGCTTATTCCATTTGCTTTGCTGCAGGGTTATATCCGTGTAAAAGAAAACACTTTATGGTATGGCGTATGTATACACTTCTTTTTTAACCTGACAGTCTGCATTTCTGAAATATGGAGGCTCAGGTAATTGGTCGTTGGGCTAAAAAATACTATATTGTATGGAAGGTCGGCTTTATTTGAATGTTTTTTTACTCTTCCTTTAAAGCGATGGCCAGTGAAAAACACCTGTTTTTACCTGCTTTTTGAATTTGAAAACGAGTGTGTGCAACCCGAAATATAGCATGAAAATACCATGTGAATTTATCCCCTAAAAAACCTATTTTTGCGCCTGAATGAAGCACATCCGTAATTTTTGCATTATCGCACACATTGACCACGGTAAGAGTACCCTTGCCGACAGGTTATTAGAATATACCAACACCATTACCCAGCGCGAAAGTCAGGCGCAACTACTTGACGATATGGACCTTGAGCGTGAGCGCGGCATCACCATCAAGAGCCACGCCATACAGATGGATTATACCCTTAACGGGCAGAAATATGTATTGAACCTGATAGATACCCCGGGCCACGTAGATTTTTCGTACGAGGTTTCCCGGTCTATAGCAGCCTGCGAGGGCGCGTTGTTGATCGTTGATGCATCGCAGGGTATACAGGCGCAAACCATATCTAACCTGTACTTAGCATTAGAAAACGACCTGGAAATTATCCCGGTACTGAATAAAATGGACCTGCCCGGTGCTATGCCCGAGGAGGTGAAAGACCAGATAGTAGACCTGATAGGCTGCAAGCGCGAAGAGATATTAGCTGCTTCGGGCAAAACCGGTATGGGCGTACACGAAATACTGGAAGCTATTGTAGCGCGTGTCCCCGCTCCTGTTGGTGATCCGGGAGCACCTTTGCAGGCTTTGATATTCGACTCGGTGTTTAACTCGTTCCGTGGTATCATTGCTTACTTTAAAGTAGTTAACGGCGAGATACGCAAAGGCGACAGGGTGAAATTTTTCGCTACCGAAAAGCAATACATTGCTGATGAGGTAGGTACGTTGAAACTAAATCAATTACCTAAAGACGTTATTAAGACCGGCGACGTGGGTTATATTATATCGGGTATCAAAGAGGCCCGCGAGGTTAAGGTTGGCGATACCATTACCACCATAGCCCGCCCATGCGAAGCCGGTATACAAGGTTTTGAAGAAGTTAAGCCCATGGTATTTGCCGGTATTTACCCGGTTGATACCGATGAATACGAAGAATTGCGCGAGGCTATGGCTAAACTGCAACTGAACGATGCTTCGTTAGTGTTTGAGCCGGAATCATCGGCTGCTTTAGGTTTTGGTTTCCGATGCGGTTTCCTTGGGATGCTGCACATGGAAATTATCCAGGAGCGTTTGGAGCGCGAGTTTGATATGACGGTAATTACTACCGTGCCCAACGTATCGTACCTTGCCTTCACCACCAAAGGCGAAGAACTGGAAGTACATAACCCATCCGACCTGCCCGACCCGAGCAAGTTACAGTATGTTGAAGAACCTTTCATCAAGGCCAACATCATAACCAAATCGGAGTTTGTAGGGCCTATCATGTCGTTGTGTATCAATAAACGTGGTTTTATTGTTAACCAATCATATTTGACCTCTGACCGTGTTGAGTTGGTATTTGAGATGCCTATGGGCGAGATCGTATTCGACTTTTACGACAGGTTGAAAACCATATCTAAAGGCTACGCTTCGTTCGATTATGTACAGATAGGTTACCGCCAGTCGGACCTAGTGCGTTTAGATATACGACTGAACGCCGAGCCTGTTGATGCCTTATCTTCATTGATACACCGCAGCAACAGTTACGATTTTGGTAAGAAGATCTGCGAAAAGCTGAAGGAACTGATCCCTCGCCAGCAATTCGAGATCATTATACAGGCCTCTATCGGTGCCAAGATCATCGCCCGCGAAACGGTGAAAGCCATGCGTAAAGACGTTACAGCCAAATGTTACGGTGGTGATATCTCGCGTAAGCGTAAGCTGTTAGAGAAACAGAAAAAAGGCAAGAAACGCATGCGCCAGGTTGGTAACGTAGAGATACCGCAAAGCGCGTTTATGGCGGTTTTGAAGTTAGATTGATCGAAACCAGAGATAACCTGATGGCTAAATACTTGCAAGTGAGTTTTTATACATTGATGGGAATAAAGACGATTATTAATTTGGGTGATTTTTCGTATGCAGAATGGATAGTTTATGATAACAATGTCCCTAAGTACCATGTTAACCTGTACACTGAAAACGAATCGGACATGACCATAAACTCCCTGATCAACAAGGGAATTGAAAGTATTGAAACTGTAATATCTAAAATAAGTATCAAACAGGAAGCTAACCTTCATTTGGCCAAAATGCCACTTATTCGACTTACTAAAAAGGAAGAATACGTAGAGTTAGACCTACAACCATTACCTGATTCTTGGCTCAAAAATATATAAAGCTGTATGCAATTACTCGACGGAAAATACGTATCAGAAAAACTTAAGGTTGAAATAGCCGAAGAAGCGGCTAAGCTATTAGCCAAAACAGACCGTAAACCACATTTGGTGGCGGTTTTGGTTGGCCATGATGGTGGTAGCGAGACCTATGTGGCCAGCAAGATGAAAAACTGCGAAAAGGTTGGTTTTAAATCGAGCCTTGTACGTTATGAAAGCGATGTGACCGAAGAAGAATTGCTGAAAAAGGTAGAAGAGCTTAACGCTGATGCGGATATTGACGGTATCATTGTTCAGCTCCCCCTCCCAAAACATATAGATCCCGAAAAGGTAACCGAGCGCATTGATCACCGTAAGGATGTGGATGGCTTCCACCCTGTTAATTTGGGCCGTATGCAGCGTAACCTGCCATCATTCATCCCGGCAACGCCTTATGGTATTACATTGATGCTGAAAGAATACGGCATTGAAACCGCGGGCAAACATTGCGTTGTAGTTGGCCGCAGTAACATTGTAGGCTCGCCAATGAGTATTCTGATGGCGAGGAATACTACCCCAGGTAACTGCACGGTAACCATTTGCCATAGCCGTACACCCGATATTAAAAAGTTTACGCTCGATGCTGATATCCTGATCGTTGCTATCGGCAAAAAGAATTTTATTACGGCAGACATGGTAAAAGATGGCGTTGTTGTAATAGACGTAGGCATGAACCGCGAAACCTCTACCCTAACCAAATCGGGCTATAAACTGTATGGCGATGTTGATTTTGAAGGCGTAGCACCAAAATCATCGTGGATAACGCCTGTACCGGGTGGTGTGGGTTTGATGACCATTATTGGGTTGTTGAAGAATACTCTGGCTTCGGCGAATGGAGAGGTTTATAGTTAGATTTTTTTAGCGCGTCATTGCGAGGTACGAAGCAATCCTAAACTATGCATTCACACCTGCCTATTGCCGACCTTTCTATCGAAGATTGCTTCGTACCTCGCAATGACGTAATAGTTGTTAGCCGAAAATATCCCAGATAGATTTCACCCCAACATACACCCCATCCTCCCTAACCGCAACGGGATAGGTCTGCAAATAATCACCCTGCCCCGGATTACCCCTTCCTGTTTTAATATCATAACCGTAACGGTGAAACGGACATGTCAGCTTACCATCAGTACACCAACCCTGGCTGATATCGGCGCCGGCATGGGGACATTTGGCAGCTAAGGCATACACTTCATTATCAACGCCAACAAGGCAAATAATTTTACTGCCAGCCTTTACTTTGCTAATAAACGGATATTTTAAATCACTGTTATCTAATACTTTATGCCAATTCATTTAAATACGTACAAAAGATTGTGCCAACCCGAAGTTAGTGGTTTTTCTGATGTGATGCACATCGTTCTGTGACGTCATATTATTGCTATAAAAGCTGCTTATCGGGCACAGCTAAATTTTTTGTGTAAATTTGCAGCTTAATTATGGTGAATCAGATACCGGAAGACGGCACATTGCTTCCATTAATGGAAGAGTTTTATACAATACAGGGCGAAGGTTTTAATACCGGCAAAGCCGCTTATTTTATACGCCTGGGCGGTTGCGATGTGGGCTGCCATTGGTGCGATGTAAAAGAAAGCTGGGATGCATCCATCCACCCGCTAACCACTGCTGATACCATAGTTGAAAACGCTTCAAAGTTTCCCGGTAAAGCCGTTGTAGTTACCGGTGGCGAACCGTTGATCTATAACCTGGATTACCTTACCACGCAATTACAGCAACAGGGCATCAAAACCTTTATCGAAACATCAGGTGCCTACCCTATGTCGGGCTCATGGGATTGGATCTGCTTATCGCCGAAGAAATTCAAAGCGCCAAGCTCAATGGTCGCGCCTTTGGCACACGAGTTAAAGGTGATCGTTTTTAACAAATCAGATTTTGAATGGGCCGAGCAATACGCCCAACTGGTATCGCCGGGGTGTAAATTGTACCTGCAGCCCGAGTGGTCAAAATCAAAAGAAATGATCCCGCTTATTGTTGATTATGTGATGAATAACCCTAAATGGGAAATATCCTTACAAACGCACAAATACCTTAATATTCCGTAAACTTGCAATACGTAGCGCATTTGCACGTATATAGAATATGAAACGCCTGTTTGCCATCCTGCTGCTTTGTGTACCCATGTTGATGCAGGCCCAGGAAAGATCATATTCTACAGCCAATAAAACCGCCATAAAGCAATATACCAGGGCAAGGCAAAGCATTGATGCGCAGCAATATGATGAAGCGATTACCCAGCTAAAGTTAGCCTTAGAAATGGAGCCAAACTTTTTAGAAGCGCATAACTCCATTGCTGATCTGCTCCGCCTAAAAAAACAGTACAAAGCATCAATTGAGCATTACCTGAAAATCATTGCCATAAACCCGCAATTTAACCGGGCTGTTTATTATAACCTTGGTGATGAAGAGGTTAATATTGCCGATTACACAAACGCTTTAACGCACCTGCAAACCTACCTCAGCTATCCTGCTATAACACCTGAAAAAAGGCAATATACTGAGCATTTGATAGCTGATTGCAAATTCAGCATAGAAGCCATTAAGCACCCCATGCCCTTTAAACCCATCAACTTAGGCCCCGAGGTGAACAGCAGTTACGATGAGTATTTCCCGGTGGTAACTGCCGATGAGGGCGAACTGATATTTACCCGTAAAATAAAGAACAATGAAGATTTTTACCATAGTGCTAAAGTAAAAGGCAAATGGGCCGGCGCCACCTATCTGAGCGAATACATTAATTCACCACAGTACAACGAGGGCGCCCAGGCCATTACGCAAGATGGCGAGTATATATTTTTTACCTGTTGCGACAGACCAAGCGGCTTAGGCAGCTGTGATATTTACGTAGCCAAAAAAAACGGCGATAGCTGGGATACGCCATTTAACTTAAATACGCCTGTAAATTCAAACGCGTGGGAATCGCAACCATCTATCAGCGCGGATGGACAAACGCTTTATTTTTCCAGCAACCGCAAAGGTGGTTATGGTGGTTATGATATCTGGAAATCAACGCTGACCGATAAAGGCTGGGGTACACCCGAAAATCTTGGCCCGAATGTAAATACGCCTTTTGATGAGCAATCGCCTTTTATCCACCCGGATGATAATACCTTGTATTTTTCATCGGACGGATGGCCGGGCTTTGGTAATATGGACCTGTTTATCAGCAGGCGCGGTACGGATGGCGCATGGCAAAAACCGCTTAACCTGGGCTACCCTATTAATACCAGTGCAGATGATAGCGGGCTTAGCTTAAATGCCAATGGCAATTTCGCGTTTTTTGCATCGAATAATCTGAAGGGCTATGGTGGCTTTGATATTTACACCTTTGAAATGCCGGTATCTTTACGGCCAAAACTGGTAACTTATGTAAAGGGAACTGTAAAAGACGCCAAAAGCCAGACACCCATTGCAGCCACTGTTGAGATCATCGACCTGGCTAACAGCCGCATGGTATACCAAAATACACTGAACGAACAAGGCCATTTTATGGCCACGCTAACATCAGGAAAAAACTATATGCTCAATATATCCAAACAGGGCTACATGTTTTATTCCGAAAACTTTTCCCTTGCGGGAGATACCAGCAAAAAGCAATTTCTGATAGACGTACCCTTACAGGTAATAGAGGCCGGAAATAAGGTAGTACTCAAAAACATCTTCTTTGATACTAATAAATTTGATATCAAAGCCGAATCGAAAATAGAGATGCAAAAGCTGATCATTTTTTTAGCCGAAAACCCAAAAGTAAATATCGAAATTTCGGGTCATACGGATAATGCAGGCAATGACGTGCTGAACCAAACCCTATCGCAAAACCGTGCTAAAGAGGTTTATCAATACCTGCTATCGCAGGGTGTACCGCAAAACAGGTTAACGTATAAAGGTTATGGTAAATCGCAACCGATTGCTCCAAATACTACCGAGGATGGCCGCCGCCAAAACCGCAGGACGGAGTTTAAGATCATCTCGAATTAATCATTCAGTTATGCCGTCCCGACATTCGTTGGGATCGGCCCCCCATCAGAATGATCGCCTGCTTGCCTTGCATGTGAGATCCAGAAACAAATTCAGCATGACCTGAGATGCTAATTAAGCGGCTTTAGCTTCCTCAATAATTACCGGCTCGTTAACGTTCAGCTTTTCTATCTCGTAATCGTACATCAGTTCGCTTTCGGTAATCAGTATACCAAAATCATTAAACTTACGGCCCTCGTCAAAGGGGTATAAAAGGTACCCCCTTTTATCAGCATCATAACTGCTTAATACAAACAGCTCTTCGGGATATTTTTTAGCGCGTATTTTAGCACCTTCTACCAGTTGGTAGGCATCATTTATTGTGATATAGTTATTAGCTTTCATGTTGTTATTGTTTTGATTGATCGCTGAAACTGACCAGCTGTCAGAACCTACACAATAACTTTGCCATTAGCTAAACCACTTAAAAATATCGGCTTGTTCCAGCTTCGCTTTTTCGTCCTCTTTCAGGTCGTGAATGATGCGGCCCTCTGTCATTTGTATAATGCGCTGCCCGTAGGTAAAGGCGTCTTTAAGGTTATGGGTTATTAATACGGTAGTGAGGTTAAAATCGTGTGTAAGCTTATCAGCCGTCCGCATCACAATATCTGCCGATCGTGGGTCTAAAGCGGCTGTGGGCTCATCCAACAGCAATATTTTACAGTTGGCCATTACACTCATCAGCAAGGTTAAAGCCTGCCGCTGCCCGCCCGAAAGTGTACCCATAGGCTGGTTTATTTTGGTTTCGAGGCCCATACCCAATAATGATAGTTTTTCCATCACCTTGTATTTAAAGCCTTCATCAATACCTATTTTAAGGCTTTTAGGATGCGTGCGTAATGCAGCCAGCCTGAAATTATCCAAAATACTCAAGTCGGGCGCTGTGCCGCTCAAAGGGTTCTGAAAAACCCGCGAAATATAACGGCTACGCTGATAATCGGCAAGATCGGTAACATCCCTCCCATCCAAAGCAACAGTACCTTGGGTTGGGCTTATACTGCCTGCAATAATATTCAGCAGTGTTGACTTTCCTGAACCATTTGATCCTACTACAACCAAAAACTCACCTATCTCTACATATAAGTCTATACCATTAAGGGCATTAACTTCGGTAGGCTTACCGTGGTTAAACGTTTTACTGATGCCTGCTAATTCTATCATGCTGTTTTGATTGTTAAACGTGGGATGCCAACAAAAAGCAATACAAAGCAAGATGTAACAATTTTTAACATGTTAGGATTAATACCTAAACTTAACGTAAGCGCTAATACAAGTTGAAATAATATAGCTCCGAATATCACTATCAGCAAAGTTTTCCAAACCGAAGTAATATTAAACCAATTGATCATAGTTTCACCGATGATTACGGCACCAAGGCCCAATATAACAACGCCTATTCCCATATTAATATCGGCAAAGCTTTGTAGTTGTGTCATCAGATATCCGCTGGTTGCGGTCAGTGCATTTGCTATCGCCAGACCAATGATCTTCATTCGGTCTGTGTTAACTCCTAACGAACGTATCATGGTTTCACTGTTACCTGTAGCACGCATCGCTATACCGAAATCTGTTTTTAATAAATAACCTATCAAAGTAATCATTATAGCTACAGCCAAAATGGCGAATACCAGTGTGTTTTGATTTACATCGGGTAGTATCTTCAGTCTTGTAAAAATAGTGGTATAATCTCTTAGCGGAAGATTTGAGCGGCCCATCGTTGTGAGATTTATTGAATACAATCCATTCATAACTAATATTCCCGCTAAAAGTGCATTCACTTTAAGTTTGGTATGTATCCATCCCGTTAAAACTCCGGCTAATGCTCCCGCGCATATTACTAACGGCAGAATAAAGTAAAACTTCATGCCATGTGTAAATAATGTCGCTGTAATGGCAGCACCAAGCATATAACTTCCATCGGTAGTAATATCGGGAATGTTAAATATCTTCATCGAGATGTAGATACCAAGGGCTATCCCGGCAAAGCATAAGCCTTGTAATATGGCGGTCAGTAAAAAATCCATTTATTTAACGGCTTCAAAATTTGAGGGTACAGTAATGTTATATTTTTTAGCCGATGCGGCGTTGTATACCCGTTTACGTATTTTAACCATCTCCGGTTTTAAACCTTCGGTTTTATGTGTTTTTAAATATTGGGCAGCCTGCTCACCGGCCTGGTACCCCCATTGGTAAATATCGGCGCCATAAGCAGCAACCGCGCCACGCTGTACCAAACCAGCCTCGCTGGTAAATATAGGTACATCCTTTTCGTTGCAGCTTTTCAGAATGGTCTCGAACGATGCGAATACGCTGTTATCCGGGTTGGCAAAAAACGCGTCAATATTTTTATTCAATAACGATTTAGTAACCAGTTGCGCTTCCGCGGATGAATTAAGCGGTGTTGCTACCAGCTCGATGTTCAATTGACCGGCCAAAGCTTTTATCCGGCTCATGGCATCTACCGATTGAGGTTCCGATTGATTATAGATCATCCCGATAACCAGCTTAGTGCCTTTAGGCTTCACCAGTTTGGGGATGATGGAGAATGAAGTATCAATATAGTTCAGGTCTTCTTCCGTACCAAAAACATTGGCAGGTGCATTGCCTTTGGCATCTTCAAGCTTCATCAGTTTGGCTGTAGGCGCTACCATTTTAAAAATGGGGATAGTGGTAGTTTTTTGCGCCGCTGTAATGGTTGAGAGTGTTGTACAGGTAGCCAGCAAATCAACCTTTGCGCTGATAAAGTAATTCACTATTTGGGTAAGCGTAGGTATATCCCCCTGGGCATTGCGGTAATCAATTTTTACGGTGTGCTGCTCTTCGCTAAAGCCGTTCTTTTTCAGTGCATCGGTAAAACCTGTGCGGGCCTGGGCAATAGTTGCATCTTCAAAGGCATCTATAAAACCAATTACGGGCACTGCACTCTTTTTCTCCTGGCAGGCAGTCAAAAATAATACGACTAAAAATAAGCCGGTTAACTTAATAAGCTTCATGCCACTAATTTATATATATTTTCAAATTATTGATGATTTGAACACTTAAATCAACTAAATCCGAAATTGAAAATCCGAAACGGCGCAGCCCTCTTGAGCACCTAAAAACAAACAAGGCGAAAAATTCGAAATCAAAGCCCTATTTTAGCCCACAATGATACATATTACTTCAAAGCTACCACAAACGGGTACAACTATATTCACTGTGATGTCGGCATTGGCCACTCAGGTTGGCGCAATTAATCTTTCGCAGGGTTTCCCCGATTATGATTGCCCGCCCGAACTGATCAGGCTGGTTGAAAAGGCAATGCGCGACGGGCATAACCAATATACGCCAATGGCAGGCTTAATGCCCCTGCGCGAAGAGATCAGCATTAAAACAGAAAAACTATACGGAGGCTACTATAATCCCGATACCGAAATAACG
The DNA here is from genome assembly GCF_019391655.1 of Mucilaginibacter rivuli. GTDB lineage: Bacteria > Bacteroidota > Bacteroidia > Sphingobacteriales > Sphingobacteriaceae > Mucilaginibacter > Mucilaginibacter rivuli. Next base: position 12,689 of record NZ_JAHXPQ010000003.1, read on the forward strand.
GTTACCGCCGGGGGCACTCAGGCTATTTTTACGGCCATTTGCTGTGCCATACAACCTAATGATGAAGTAATCGTATTTGAGCCCGCTTATGACAGCTATGCCCCTGCCATTAAGGTGATGGGCGGTGTGGTAAAATCGCTGGAGCTTTCGCCCGATGATAATTATGCCATCCCATGGGATATGGTACGCAGGCTCATTACCAACAAAACAAGACTTATTATACTGAACACCCCGCATAACCCTACGGCTACCATTTTACAGCAAAACGATATTGATGAGCTTTGCGCGATAGTAAAAAACCAGGATATACTGATACTGAGCGATGAGGTTTACGAACATTTGATATACGACGGGCAAACCCACCACAGCATGGCGCGGTACGAAGAGTTGCGCAAGCGTAGCTTTATAGCCGTATCATTCGGTAAACTTTTTCATACTACAGGTTGGAAAATGGGTTATTGCATGGCTCCCGCACATTTAATGGCCGAGTTTAGAAAAGTACACCAGTTTTTGGTGTTCAGTGTTAACTCGCCCATGCAATACGCCATTGCCGAATATTTAAAGGATGAAAACACCTACAATGGCTTAGCTGCTTTTTTCCAGCAAAAGCGCGATCATTTCAGACAAGGAATGGCACAAACCCGGTTTGAACTATTGCCTTGCGCGGGCTCTTATTTCCAATCAGTTAAATATCATAACATAAGTGACGAAAAAGATACCGATATTGCATTACGTATAACCAAAGAGTTTGGTGTTGCATCTATACCTACCTCGGCCTTTTATTCGAGAGGTACAGACCACCATGTATTACGGTTTTGTTTTGCAAAAAAACAAGAAACGCTCGATAAAGCCGTTGATAAACTGATGAAGGTATAACAGTACTAAGCCGATTCGCATAAACCTATTTGGAATGGATAATTTAAAAGTAACCGTTTTCCAGGGCTACCTCTTCTGGGAAAACATTGATAAAAACCTGCAAAACATCACGTTGCGCCTTTCGGGCATACGCGAAAAAACAGATTTGATCATCCTACCAGAAATGTTTAATACCGGCTTTAGCATGAATGTTGATGCTTTAGCCGAACCTATGAATGGCAAAACTATGCAATGGATGACCGGTGTGGCTAAAAAATACGAGTGTGTAGTTACAGGCAGCCTTATCATCAGCGAAAGCGGCAAATTCTATAACCGTTTGATCTGGATGCGCCCCGACGGTACTTATGAGCACTATGATAAGCGCCACCTGTTTGCCATGGGCAAAGAAGACCATACTTACACCGCAGGAACCAAGCGCCTGATAGTAGAACTGAACGGCTGGAAAATATGCCCCGTTATCTGTTATGATCTGCGTTTCCCCGTATGGCTGCGTAATGTTGATGCCGCATACGATATATTGCTGGTGGTAGCCAACTGGCCCGAAAAACGCGCCCTGCACTGGCGCACGCTCATTCCCGCCCGCGCTATCGAGAACCAATGTTATGTAATTGCCGTTAACCGTGTAGGGCATGATGGTAACGAGGTTTACCATTCCGGCGACTCGAACTGTATTGACCCGAACGGTAAAGTGATTTACTACAAACGTGATGAAGAGGATCTGTACACTTTCTCCATCAACGCCGACGAGTTGGCCTTTGTGCGCCGTGCCATGCCGTTTTTAAGGGATGCGGATGATTTTACCATTCAACAATAAGATGGTTCAATATGGTTAGAACAGAATATTATCAAGCTTCAAAGTACTTAACTGATTTAAAAGAATTTGAAGATTCTGAGAGTGCTATCGGAATGGTAGGTAACGCAAAAAATATTGACAGGTTAAAAGACCTTAATATCCAAAAACTATGGTTATTAGGAGCGAATGAAAAGGAACTAGATAAAATATTAAAATATTGTAAACCTGAATTTATCAGTATTTATCAAGTTTTAGCACAAGACCTTACCATTCTTGAAAGTCTTACGACAACAAAAACTATCGTGTTAATATGGAACTCAAAAATCGCTGAACTTTGGAACCTCAATGCAAATACAAACCTTAGCTCACTTACTATCAAGGGTTTTTCAAAACTTAATAATATTGACCCGATTGGCAAAGTAGAAAATTTAGAATATTTAGTACTAGAAGGCGGTATGTGGAAGCCCTTGAAAATTAAATCCATTTCTTCATTGGCAAATCTTACAAATCTCAAATATCTGAGACTTGCCAATTTAAAAATTGAAGATGGCTCGCTGAGGCCTATAGGAAATCTGCAAAATCTTGAAAAGCTATCGGTTTCAAATCAATTCAATACGGAAGAATATGCTTGGCTGTCGGTCAAATTAAAAAACACCACCTGTAATCTTTTCCAGCCATATATAAAACTAAATCAAAAAATTTCCGATAACGACATTATGGTAGTAGGCCGACGAAAGCCATTTTTAAATTCAGAAAAGGATAAGGATAAAATACAAAAGTATGAACAAGAGTTTTATAGATTGGTTAAAGCATCAGAATAGTATAAGGTATGCTATGTAAATTAATTTATAAGAACCATATTCACAGGGCAAAATCTTCGTTATTAACACCATGATATATAAGTTCAATTTTAATATCCTCCTTATACTATTCCTGTGTTTAAGCTTATCAGCATCGGCACAAAAAAAGAAAGATTACACCTCACTTGTTGATCCCTTTATTGGTACCGGCGGTCATGGCCATACTTATCCGGGTGCCGTTGTCCCTTTCGGGATGGTGCAGTTAAGTCCGGATACACGTTTAACAGGTTGGGATGGCAGTTCAGGTTATCATTATACAGATTCGGTAGTGTACGGCTTTTCACATACACATTTAAGTGGCACCGGCATCCCAGACTACTGTGATATTCTGTTTATGCCTACCACAGGTGAACCTGAATTTAAAAACACCGACTACAGCTCCCCGTTCAAAAAGAAGAATGAGTTTGCAACGCCGGGATACTACAAAACCCACCTGGATAAATATAACATCGATGTGGAGTTAACAGCTACCACACGCGTAGGCGTTCACAAATACGCTTTCCCGGGCGGTAGCAAGCAGGCCAATATTATTGTTGACCTGCAGCACCGTGACAAGGTGTTGGAATCATCCGTTGAAGTAATAAATGACCATGAGATACAGGGCTTCCGCCGCTCCCAATCATGGGCAAAAAACCAGTATGTATATTTCTACGCCAAATTTTCAAAACCCTTTAAAACTTATGGCATAGCGGTGAATGACGTTGTGCAGGACGGGCAAAACAAAGCCGAAGGCACAAACATTAAATTGTACCTGCAGTTTGATAACCCGGGCGAGGTAATATCCAAAGTAGGTATCTCATCAGTAAGTACCGATGGGGCGCTAAATAACATGGATACCGAAGTGCCCGATTTTGATTTCAAAAAAGTACAACGCACGGCCAAAGCAATGTGGATGAAAGAATTGGGAAAAATTGATGTAGAGGGCGGGGCGCCAACTTCGGTACAGCCCCCACCATCTAATAATAACCAAAACGGCGGCGCTTATGGTATGGGGAACCCCAGGCCAAGGCAGGCACCTGTTATTGATTACGCCCGAATTAAACAAACCATATTTTATACTGCACTATACCACAGTATGTTAGCGCCAAACATTTACAGTGATGCTGATGGCCAATACCGTGGTATTGATAACAAGATACACAAAGCTGATGGCTTTGATTATTACACGGTGTTTTCTTTATGGGACACCTATCGCGCCGAAAATCCGCTGCTCACCATCATTGATAAAAAGCGCACTATCGATTTTATCAAAAGCTTTTTAGCCATGTACGATCAGGGTGGCGTGCTGCCCGTATGGCCGCTTGCATCAAACGAAACCTTTTGTATGGTGGGTAACCACGCCATACCCGTTATTGTTGATGCCTATGCCAAGGGGGTTAGGGATTTTGATGCAGAGAAAGCCTTAGCAGCTATGAAAGCCACGGTAAACCGTAATCAGTTCGGGTTGGATTCTTACCGTAAAAATGGGCTTGTGCTGGCCGATAAAGAAAATGAATCAGTATCTAAAACATTAGAATATGCCATTGATGATTACTGCATCGCCCAAATGGCTAAAATGATGAACAAACCACAGGATTACAGCGAATACATTAAACGTGCCCAATATTGGAAAAACCAATACGATAACCAAACCGGCTTTATGCGTGCCCGCAGCAATGGCGGCTGGGTTGCGCCTTTTTCAGCAACCGATGTCAATAAAAATTATACTGAAGGGAATGCATGGCAATACGCTTTCCTTGTACCGCAGGATGTAAATACGCTGATTGACTACATGGGTGGAAAAGATAAATTTGAAACCAAACTGGAAGAATTGTTTACTACTACCGATAAGCCAACCGGCCATGAGTTACCAGACCTGACCGGCCTTATGGGCCAATACGCGCATGGCAACGAGCCGAGCCATCACATTGCCTATCTGTTCGATTTTACGGATAACCCTTATAAAACCCAGTTGTACGTTAACCGCATTATGCGCGATGAGTACAAAGCCACACCCGATGGCCTGGCCGGTAATGACGATTGCGGACAAATGTCGGCATGGTATGTAATGAGCGCTTTGGGCTTTTATACCATACAACCGGGTCAGCCCGATTTCCTGATTGGCCTGCCTGCTTTTGATAAAGCGGTCATCAATCTGGAAAATGATAAAAAATTCACCATAACCAGCTCAGGTTCTTCGGCTTCCAGCTATTACCTTCAGGGAATGAGTCTGAATAAAAACGCTTACGGCAAGGTATACCTCACCTATAATGACATTGCCAATGGCGGTGATTTTGAAGTACTAACGGGCCGTTTGCCCAACAAGCTTTTTATGCAGGACCTGGAAAAACCTGTTTCCAAAATAAGCGATGATTTGATTGTACCTAACCCCTACATGGTTTACCCGGCCGATACATTTAAAGATCAAACCACGCTTTCTTTTGGATGTGCCGATGCGGGGGCCAAAATATATTACACGCTTGATGGTTCTGAGCCTACGGCAGGTTCAACTATGTACAGCAAACCCGTTGCCATAACAGCTACTACCACAGTTAAATGCATCGCCATTAAGAACGGTGTTAAAAGCTTTGTAGTTGAGGGTAAATTATCGCGGATGTGATGATACGGGTACTTAGTTTTCCTGACCAAGTACCCGATATTTAAAATCTACTACTTCTTAAGTAACCCATTTTTCACTTTCGCCAACTTAGCCATTTCCTCATCAGGTAAAACAGGATATTTCAGGTTCATATCTTCAAGTACCTGTAGCATAATGGTTGATATGGCTATCCGGGTAAACCACTTTTTATCCGCAGGGATAACGTACCATGGCGCTTTATCCGTAGCGGTGGCGTTTATAGCATCTTCGTAAGCATGCATATAATCTTTCCAGCGGTCGCGCTCGGCAATATCGCTTTCCGAAAATTTCCAATTCTTTTCCGGGTCATCAATTCTTGCCAAAAAACGCTCTTTCTGTTCTTCCTTTGATACATTTAAAAAGAATTTGATAATAACAGTTCCGTTATCACTCAAATGCTCTTCAAAGCAACGAATGCTGTTGTACCGTCTTTTCCAAAAAACATCATCAATATCCTTCACCTCTTCTATACCAGGCAGATGCTGCGCTAATACTGTTTCAGGGTGTACTTTACAAACCAGTACATCCTCATAATGTGAGCGGTTATGTATTCCTATCCGGCCGGTTTCGGGTAGGGCGCGGTAATGCCGCCATAAAAAATCATGATCAAGCTCTTCTTTGCTCGGCTGCTTAAAACTGTATACCTGGCAGCCCTGCGGGTTAAGGCCGCTCATGGTATGTTCAATAGCACTGTCCTTACCCGCGGCGTCCATAGCCTGGAAAATAATGAGTAAGGTGTGGCGGTGTTCCGCATAAAGCGCGTCCTGCAGTTTGTTAATGCGGGTTTTCAGGCGCTCTAATACCAATTCAGCTTCGTCTTTTATATAATCGCCGCTATCATCGGTAGGATGATTTTTAATTTTAAATTTGCTACCCGAAGTTATTTTAAATTTTTTGATAATATTGTCCATAGTAAAAATAGCTTTGTGGCGTTTTAAATGCCATTAGTATATCAAACCAACAATGTTGATATTTGTTATTCTCCTATAAATTAGACCATAATTTTTACATATACACCGCATGTTTAAACGTATAAAAAACAAGTACCTACGTTACACTCTTATATTTTTCTATTTCGTTATTATTTTTTTCTGCGCTATTGAGCTTAACTTTTTGTGGCTCTTTGGCTATTCGCCTACCATGCAGGATATTAAGAATCCGAGCATGTCGCTTTCATCCGAGGTTTACTCGGCTGATGGTAAGCTGCTGGGCCGTTATTTTAAAGAGAACCGCTCGCCCGTTGAATACAAAGACATATCGCCCAACCTGGTTAACGCCCTTGTAGCTACCGAAGACGCGCGTTTTTATAAACACAATGGTGTCGATTTTTATTCATTCTTTTCGAGCATACTCTCAACCGCTAAAGGCGACAGGCGCGGCGGTAGTACAATTACGCAGCAGTTAGCAAAAAACCTGTTCGAAACCCGCAAAAAAAACTCGCAGGGTTTGGTCAGGCGCATCCCTATTTTCCGCACATTGGTTTTTAAGTGTAAAGAGTGGATAACCGCTTATAAAATTGAGCATGTTTATAGCAAGCAGGAAATTTTAACCTTATACCTTAATACGGTTCCGTTCGGCAATAATTCTTACGGGATAAAAACAGCCTCAAAAAAGTTTTTTAATAAAAACCCTAACGCGGTAAACACTGATGAAGCAGCAACGCTGATCGGTATGTTGAAAGCTACATCAACCTACAACCCGATAAATCATCCCGATAAAACAGTAGAGCGCCGCAATACCGTACTGAAGCAAATGGCCAAGTATGGCTGCATTAAACAAACTGATCTTCAGTCATATATCAGTAAAGACCTAAATCTCGATCTGAGTTATGTTGAAGATGATTCGCAGGGCGATTCATACATTCGCCGCGCAGTTGAAAAATGGCTTGCGCCCTGGTGCGCAGAGCACGAGGTTAACCTGTATGAGGATGGCCTGAAAATATATACCACCATCGACTCTAAACTGCAGCAATATGCCGAAGAGGCCGTTGCCGAAAAAATGAAGATGCTGCAAAGGCGTTTTGATAACCTGTGGGGAAAGAAAAACCCATGGCATGACCCTGATGGTAACGAAATACCTGATTATGCCTTCAAAATGTCGCAAAAGCTGCCTATTTATAAATTGCTGGAGAAAAAGTATCATGGCAATGCCGATTCTATCCGCAGTTTTTTTAGCCGTAAAAAGGAAATGACCGTATTTAGCTGGCATGGCGACAGGGATACCACATTCTCCAGCCTCGATTCAATAGCCTATTACGCAAGGATACTAAATACCGGTATGATGACCATTGAACCAACCACAGGCAAAATTAAAGTATGGGTAGGCGGTATTGATCATAAGTATTTTAATTACGACCACGTTAACCAATCAAAACGCCAGGCAGGTTCAACCTTTAAGCCCTTTGCCTATGTAACTGCTTTGGATAACGGTTTTTCACCATGTGATAAGTTTACAGATCAGCGTGTTTCTATCAAGTTTAAGGATAATGGCAAGGATGAGGTTTGGGAACCTAACAATGCCGATTTCAATTTCTCGGGTCGCGAAATGTCATTACGTTGGGCCATGGGTAAATCGGTTAACTCCATTACTGCGCAGGTTACCGAAAAGGTAGGCTGGGATAAGGTAGTTGAGTACGCGCACAAATGCGGTATTGAAAGCCCTTTAAAATCAGTGCCGTCGGTATCATTAGGTACAAATGATGTATCGGTTTATGAAATGGTGCGTGCTTACAGTACATTTTTAAATCGCGGCAATAAAATAGACCCATTATTGGTAACCAAAATCACCGATCAGGACGGTAATATATTACAGGAGTTTACCCTTAAAACAGAAAAAGTTTTAAGCGAAGAAACAGCCTGGTTAATGCTTTATATGTTCCGTGGCGGTATGGAAGAACCGGGCGGCACATCACAGGCTTTATGGGAATATAATGGCCTTTGGAAAAAGAACAGTAACCAAATAGGTGGTAAAACAGGTACATCATCAGGCTATGTGGATGGTTGGTATATGGGTATCACAAAAGACCTCATTACCGGTGTTTGGGTTGGCGCCGATGACCGCAGCGTACACTTTACCTCGTCCGAAACAGGTGAAGGGTCACATACGGCCCTGCCCATATTTGGCCGTTTTATGGAAAAGGTTTACGCCGACCCGAACTCAGGCTACGGCCCCGGCCCATTCCCTAAACCATGGAGCAAGATCAGCAAAAGCTATGATTGCCCTTCGCCGCATATGTCGGTTGATACTTTGGGAACTGATAGCTTAAATATTGATACAACATTGGCAACACCGCTGCCAACGCCTATTGAGCCAAATAATCAGAACTAAAAACAAGGTTATAACAAATATTTTTATAACTTTTACGTTTGTTATTCAAAAGCACTATCTACTAATAAGTTAAAATTTAATTTATATATGAATAAACGTTACAAGCTATCGCATATAGCTACTTCTGCGCTCATTGTATTATTATTTATATTTAGCATAATTACCCCTAACAAGGCTAATGCACAGCAGTTTGGCCAAAACAAGGTACGCTATAAAAACCTCGATTTTAAGGTTTTCCGTACCCCTCATTTTGAGATCTATTACTATATTGATAATGAGAAATTAGTAAAACGTTTTGCCCAGGAAAGCGAATTATGGTATACCCTGCACCAACAGGTATTCCGCGATACATTCAAGAAAGCTAACCCGATCATTATTTATGCTGATCATCCCGATTTTCAACAAACCACAGCCATTGATGGCGAAATTGGTGTAGGTACAGGTGGTGTTACCGAAGGTTTAAAAAACCGCATTGTAATGCCTTTTATGGAAACCAACCAAACCACGCGCCACGTTATCGGACACGAAATGGTTCACGCCTTTCAATACCATTCCCTGTTGGATGGCGATCAGACCCAGTTTTCTGAAATAGGCAACCTCCCCCTTTGGATGATTGAAGGTATGGCCGAATATTTATCGCTGGGTAAAAAAGATGCCTATACCGCGATGTGGATGCGCGATGCCTTTTTAAACAAGGATATCCCAACTATAAAAGACCTTACCGAAAGTAATAAGTATTTCCCTTACCGTTATGGTGAGGCTTTCTGGTCGTTCATTGGGTCAACCTATGGCGATACCATTATTGTTCCTTTTTTTAAAAACACCGCCCGTTATGGCCTCGATTATGGCATCAGGCGCACTTTTGGTTATGATGAGAAGACTTTATCAAGCTTATGGAAAACATCTATCCAGAACGCTTATAAACCGCTTTTAAAAGACACCACACAAGATCCTCCGGGTGAGAAACTGATAGACTACAAAAACTCGGGCGAAATGAACGTAGCGCCTGCCATCAGCCCCGATGGTAATTATATTGCCTTCCTTTCGGAGAAGGATCTATTCTCTATCGATCTTTATCTGGCAGATGCAAAAACGGGTAAAACCATACGCAAGCTTACCAGTAAAATATCCAATACACATATTGATGAGTTTAACTTTATCGAATCGGCAGGCGCCTGGTCGCCGGATAGCAGGCAGTTCGCGTTCAGTGTATTTAGTGGTGGGCGCAATAAGTTAGTAATTGTTGATGTGTCGAACGGTAAAGTGCTTCACGAAATATCGATGGAGAAAGCGGAGCAGTTTAGTTATGTTACGTGGTCGCCAAACGGGCACGATATTGTTTTCTCGGGCATGTCTGAAGGTCAGAGCGACCTGTACATGTACAACCTTGAAAGTAAAGAACTTACACAGTTAACAGACGATATTTATTCTGATTATCAGCCAAGTTTCTCGCACGATGGCACCAAACTGGTATTCGCCAGCGACAGGACAACCTACGACAAATCTAACGGGCAAACCATTACCTTTAACCTTGCGGTGATGGATGTGGCTACCCGTAAAATAACGGATATTAACATATTTAACGGGGCAAATAACCTGAACCCTCAGTTTTCATCGGATGATAAGTATGTTTACTTCCTGTCAAACCGTGATGGTTTCAGAAACCTGTACCGCTATCAACTGGCTGATGCCAAAATAGAACAAATGACCGATCTGTTTACCGGTATCAGTGGTATAACAGAATACTCTCCCGCTTTAAGCATATCCAACAATAATGATATTGTATATTCATATTACAGGGCTCAAAAATATGCCATTTATAATGGTAAGGATACTGATTTTAAACCTAAAACAGTTGATGCCAACGATTTGAATTTTGAAGCGGCATTGCTGCCCCCTTTTAAAGCTGTTGGTGTTGATCTTATCAACTCTAACCTCAACAACTTCCTTGCCTACCAAAAAATCCCTGTCGATTCGATACAGGAAACAAAATACCGCCCGCAATTTAAATTAGATTACCTGGCCAGCAGCGGTGTTGGTATTGGTGTAAACTCGCAATATGGCGCGGGCCTTGCAAGTGGCATTCAAGGTGTTTTTAGTGATATACTGGGCCGTAACCAAATGTTTGTAGGGGCATCGGTAAATGGTGAGATCTATGATTCGGGTGCTCAGTTTGCTTTTATAAACCAAAGCCACCGCTGGAATTTTGGTGTAGGTTTCTCGCATATCCCGTACCAGTTTGGTTTATATAATTCGTACCCAAGTACACTACCGGTTGGCAACAATCAAACCATTAATGTTATACAAGAAAATAACGATATCATCCGTAATTTCCAGGATGCAGTACAGTTGTTTACATCTTACCCTTTTTCAAAAGTTACACGCGTTGAGTTTGGAACGGGTGCATCTTATAACTATTTCAGGGTTGATAGGTACACTAATTATTATGATGCCAATGGTTATTACATTAATGGCGCCAGCAGGCATGATAGGGTATCCAATGCAGATGAAACCGCCAATACCGGTATAAACTTAAATTCGTATGCTATTTTCAATTTAAATACCGCATTAGTTGGCGATAACTCTTATAACGGTATAACCGGGCCTTTAGATGGGTACAGGTATCGCATAGGTGGCGAGTTTAATTTTGGCACCTACCAGTTTTTTGCCCCTACTATTGATCTTCGCAAATACGTGCGCGTTAAGCCTGTTACTTTTGCTGCCAGGGCCTACGGATATGCAAGATTGGGTAATACCGATGCTATCAGCAACCTATACCCTCTTTATTTAGGGTATCCATTTTATATCAGGGGATATGAAGCCAATAGCTTTTACAGCGGTAACGGGGCAAACAGCAGCAGTAACAACTTCACTATCGATCAATTATCAGGTAACCATATCGCATTTATTAACTTAGAGGTTAGATTGCCTTTTACCGGCCCTGAAAAGTTAGCGCAAATAAAATCAAAGTTCTTCTTTTCAGATCTTAACTTGTTTTTTGATGCGGGTTTAGCCTGGAGCAATGATGATAAAGTTACCTTTGGTAGTAAGCCGGAGTATGTTAAAACCATCGTAAATCCAAATACCGGTTTGCCAACAGCAGTTTACAGCCATATCCCGGCAACAAGCTTAGGCATATCATTAAGGGTAAATGTATTTGGCGCCTTTATATTGGAACCATACTATGCCATACCTTTTCAGCGCGACGATGTTAAAAAACCTGTATTTGGTTTAAACTTTACACCGGGCTGGTAAAACTAACTAATAGCTAAAGGCGTATATTAAATATGAAAAACACGATAAAATTAATTGCCCTTGCTTTGCTTATGGTATCGGGCTTATACCATGTTAGTAATGCGCAAACTAAAAGTGCAAAATTCCCCAATGCTAAAAGCAATGCGGAGTGGAAAAAACTGCTTACCGATAACCAGTTTTATATTATGGTTGAAAAAGGAACTGAGCCTCCTTTTAAAAATGCCTATTTTGATAATCACCAAAAGGGTACATATGTAAGTGCTGCTACCGGCGAACCTTTATTTAGCTCAACGGATAAATTTGAATCGGGAACGGGCTGGCCAAGTTTTGTTAAACCCATCAACCCGAATGCTATTATGATAGTTACCGATGCCGACGGACAGCGCGCTGAAGTAATAGAACGCAAAACCGGCCTGCACCTTGGCCATGTGTTTGATGATGGCCCTGCCGACCGTGGCGGCAAACGCTATTGCATGAACTCGGGCGCATTAAAATTTATTAAGCAGCCTTAACCCTTGCCCTCGGCATTAATGTTGGCCTGAACAGGTCACGCTGATTCGAGGCCGTTTCATACCTTAAACCAATGGTCAGGTCTACCCAGTCGGGATTAACAGATCTGATCATTTTTTCTTTCTGGCTCCTGGTAAAGCGGCTCACTACTTTAAAGCGTTCCATAGCCAGTTCTTCATTATGTATCTCTTCAAAATATACTAATCTGTTTAGTTGTTGTGCACTGTCAAAAAACAGGTTTGGCATCTGTGTATAAAAATCTAATGTCTTTAGCAGATCGGCACACATGCCTGTGTGTAAGCAGTTTCTGTTACGGTCAGTGATGATGTAGATAAAGCTGTTCATAATTTTTATTTGTTATATCAGAATTAATTACTAATTTTATTGGCATAAAAATACTAACAATTTTAGTAAATCCAAATTTTATGTCAAATATTTCATCAAATATTAAATTCCTTCGCAAAAAGAAAGGTTTAACACAGCAACAGTTTGCAGATCAGGTAAATATAAAACGGAGCTTAGTAGGTGCGTATGAAGAAGAAAGGGCTGAACCGAAGTATGATTTACTAAAAAAATTAGCTGTTTTTTTCGATATTACAGTTGATGACTTCATAAATGAGACCATCGATGAGAAATGGGCGCCAAAACCCAAAGGCAATCCTGCAAATTTAAGGGTGCTCAGTATATCGGTTGATAAGGATGACAATGAGAACATTGAACTGGTGCCCATGAAAGCCAGTGCCGGCTACATGAATGGCTATGCCGATCCTGAATATGTGGCCGCTTTACCAAAGTTCAACCTGCCCATGTTTACCGGCGGAACATTTCGCGCCTTTGAGATTAAAGGCGATTCGATGCTCCCCCTCCCATCAGGCTCTATTATTATAGGTGAGTATGTAGAAAACTGGGGCGATGTTAAACCTGCCGAAACCTATGTTGTGGTAAGTAAGAGCGATGGCGTAGTATATAAGCGTATAGGCAATAAGTTTAAAGATCAGAAAACGCTGAAGCTGGTATCGGATAACCCGGTGTACGAACCCTACGAAGTGAGCGGCGAAGATATATTGGAACTATGGAAAGCAAAGGCATTTATATCAACCCAATTGCCGCAACCCACACCCGAACCAACGATGGAAAGCCTTACCAATATGATGACGCAAATGCAGCGTTCCATATCAAAAATGCAAGGCAACAATTAAGTTACAGATTTGCAATTAAACTATTTGCCGTTATCTTTATCTTATAATTAAACTTAAAAAAATGAAAAAATTATTGATGGTAATCTGCTTCGTAGCAGGTATTGTATCTTTGAGCAAGGCTCAGGGTGGTGGCGGCCAAGGTGGCGGTCGTATGGGAAGAACTCCCGAAGATCAGGTTAAACAACTTCAAACTGCCGTTCCTACATTAACTGCGGATCAAAGCGCAAAAGCTCTGGTTGTTTTCAAAGCTCAAACAGCTACCAGAGACAGCTTAATGAAAGCGGCAAACGGCGATTTTGCCTCAATGAGAGATAAAATGGGTCCTATGCAACAAGCAACAACTGCAAAAATTACTGCTATACTAACTGACGAGCAGAAAGCGGTATATGCTCAATACCAAAAAGATCACCCTCGTGGCCGTGGCGGTCAAGGTGGCGGTGGCGGCCAGGGCGGTGGCACTCCTCCTCCCCCACAAAAATAATTGCTAACACAGAAAGCGGCCTTGAGCCGCTTTTCTTATTTTAGCGCTATATTTATTCACCCGCGCTTTGAATACAGTTGAAGATTTTATAGCATCCAAACTAAATGAACGGGAAACCGCCGGAACATTAAGAACACTAAAGGCAGATAATGATCTGATCGATTTTTGCTCTAACGATTACCTTGGTTTTGCCCGCTCCATAGTATTAAAAAGCAAAACCGATCTCTTTTTAAAACAACATCAGTCGTATTTAAACGGGGCCACAGGTTCGCGTTTACTGAGTGGCAATACTAACTTTTGCGAAGAACTCGAAACTGAAATAGCACTTTTCCATGATGCAGAAGCGGGCCTGATATTCAACTCAGGATATGATGCCAACATTGGCCTGTTCTCATCGCTTGCGCAGCGCGGAGACACTATTATTACAGATGAACTGATACATGCCAGTATTATTGACGGGGCACGCCTTAGCTATGCCAACCGTTATACATTTAAGCACAATGATTTAAATAGCCTTGAAGACAAGCTAAAGCAAGCAAAAGGCAATATTTACATAGCCGTAGAGAGCATTTATTCGATGGATGGCGACATTGCACCATTAAAAGAAATAATTGCATTAGCAGCCCCTTATAACGCCCGCGTAATTGTTGATGAGGCACATGCTGTAGGTGTTTTTAATAAGGGCCTGGTAAATGAGCTTGGTTTACATAACTATGTATTTGCACGCCTGGTAACATTCGGCAAAGCATTGGGTACACATGGCGCTATCATTTTGGGCAGCAAGTTATTACGCGGATACCTCATTAATTTCGCCCGCTCATTTGTTTATACCACAGCGGCTCCCTTTCATCAATTGGCTTCGGTAAAAATGGCTTATGAGTTACTGACCGACTCCCGATCGGAACAAAAAGCGCTCACTGATAATATATACTTATTTAAAAGTCAATTAAGCGATAATAAGAGCTTGATTAATAGTACCAGCGCTATCCAATGCGTTATTATATCCGGCAACGGGCAAACATCTCATCTTGCTAAAACAATACAAAATGCAGGCTTCGATGTAAGGCCCATATTAAGCCCTACCGTGGCAGCCGGAACTGAGAGGCTCCGCATTTGCCTGCACTCGTTTAACACTACTGAACAAATAACCGGGCTAACCGGCCTGATAAACACACACACTAATGGATAAGCGCCCCATATTTGTTACCGGCATTGGTACCGGCATTGGCAAAACAATAGTATCGGCAATATTGGTAGAAAAACTACAAGCCGATTATTGGAAACCCGTGCAAGCCGGCGACCTTGAACAAAGCGATACCATCAGTGTAAAAAACCTGGTTAGTAATTCCTTTAGTTATTTTCATCCTGAAGCATACCGGTTAACACAACCCTATTCGCCGCATAAAGCGGCTGATTTGGATGGGATAGATATTAACCTGGATAAGATCATCATGCCTAAAACCAGCAACCAGCTAATAATTGAGGGTGCCGGCGGGTTGATGGTGCCTTTAAACAGTAATTTTTTAATGATCGATCTGATCGAAAGGCTAAGTGCAGATGTTGTACTCGTTTCGAGAAACTATTTGGGAAGCATTAATCATACACTGTTATCAGTTGAGGCATTACAGAATAAAAGGATAAAAATAAAGGCACTTGTTTTTAATGGCCCCACTGATGAATACTCGGAGGATGTGATAATAAAAAGATCTAAAGCGGATACTATTTTACATATACCCGATTTAGACCTGATAAACAAAGAAAACATATTAAATATTGCCAACGGTATTAAATGGCAATAGCTCCATGAGTATGTTATCTATACGATAGATTAAACTGTTCTATATTTGTTAAAAATCAACTTACAATAAATGAAAAATATCACAGTTATTGGCTCGGGAACAATGGGTAATGGTATTGTACATACGTTTGCCCAGCATGGATTTAAAGTGAATATGGTTGATATTGATGAGCAGGCTTTACAGCGTGCCATGGCTACCATTACTAAAAACCTCGACAGGCAATTATCCAAAGACCTGATCACTGAAGCCGACAAATCTGATACGATAAATAACATACATATATTTAACAGCATTAAAGACGCAGTTGGCAATGCCGACCTGGTGGTTGAAGCGGCTACCGAAAATATAGACCTGAAGCTTAAAATATTTAAGGAACTGGACGAGTATTCCCCCGCCGCGACTATTCTTGCTTCAAACACCTCTTCTATATCTATCACCAAAATAGCATCAGTAACTAACCGTCCCGATAAGGTAATTGGTATGCATTTTATGAACCCTGTGCCGGTGATGAAACTGGTGGAGGTAATACGTGGGTACGCCACCAGTGATGAAGTGACCGATACGATCATGGAACTATCGCGAAAACTGGAAAAAGTGCCGGTCGAGGTAAACGATTACCCTGGCTTTGTGGCTAACCGTATTTTAATGCCCATGATAAACGAGGCCATATATACCTTATACGAAGGCGTGGCAGGCGTTGAAGAGATTGATACCGTAATGAAATTAGGTATGGCACATCCCATGGGCCCGTTGCAACTGGCCGATTTTATTGGCCTGGATGTTTGCCTTGCTATATTAAATGTATTATATACCGGTTTTGGTAACCAAAAGTATGCCCCCTGCCCGCTTTTGGTAAATATGGTAACAGCGGGAAGCAAGGGCGTAAAATCGGGTTCGGGTTTTTATGAATACGTTGCAGGAAGCAAAGAACTTAAAGTAGCTGCTAAATTTTCGAAATAAATTAAACTTTCGCGAAAGTACCGTGTCAATACATTATCTATAAAATGAATTGACTTATGAAAACGATAGCAAAATTAAGCCTGGCATTTTTAGTGGCAGGCACCATATTTTCAGGATGTGAAGTCCAATCGGGCTATGTGGTACGCGAAAGACCTGTTGAGCCCTATTATGTCCAACCCACTGCACCTTATGCTGATGCGGTATGGATTCCCGGCGAATGGGTTTACCGTGGCGGCAACTACGTATATGTGCGTGGCTATTATACCCACGCCCGCCATAACCGGGTTTGGGTTGCCGGCCATTGGAATAATACCCCACGTGGATATGCATGGGAAAGGGGCCATTGGAGATAACACGGGTCTATAGTCAGGAGTTCAAAGTAAAAGAGCCTGGTAATCTGTAACAGGCTCTTTTTTATTTGACTCAAGATTTCTGACTAAGTACTCAAGACTTACCTACATTCGCTCCGGCACATCTATCCCCAACAGTTTCATACTCTTGCTAATCACCTTTGCTGATGTTGCCGAAAGCGTTAACCTGAATTGCTTTACATCTTCGGGCACTTCATCTTTAAGGATGGGTTTTTCCTGGTAAAATTTATTGTATGTTTTTGCCAGTTCGTAAACGTAATTAGCTACTACCGCAGGGCTATAATCGCGGGCGGCCTGGTTAATGGTTTCGGGGAACTGGTTTAAAGCTAATATCAGATCACGCTCCATAGTATCCAGTTCGGTAACGGTAGCAGGCTTACCTAACTCAAAACCGGCACGTTTTAATATCGATTTGATACGCGCGTGAGTGTATTGAATGAACGGCCCTGTATGCCCCTGAAAATCTATCGATTCGCCTGGGTCGAACAACAAGCGTTTCTTCGGCTCAACCTTTAACAGGAAGTATTTTAACGCGCCCATACCTATAGTATGGTATAGCTTGTTTTTTTCCTCTTCGCTAAAATCGGCGGTTTTGCCTAATTCTTCGGTTTGAGTTTTAGCGGTCTGCTCCATTTCGGCCATCAGGTCGTCGGCATCAACAACAGTACCTTCACGGCTTTTCATTTTACCGGAGGGTAAATCAACCATACCGTACGATAAATGATATAAACCATTCGCCCAGCTTTTGCCTAACTTTTGCAGGATGAGGAACAATACCTTAAAGTGATAGTCCTGCTCGTTACCAACAACGTAGATGGATTTATCGGCATTATACTGGTCGTATTTTAATTGCGCGGTGCCCACATCCTGGGTGATATATACTGATGTACCGTTTGCGCGGAGCACCAATTTTTCATCCAGTCCATCGGCAGTCAGGTCAATCCAAACAGAGCCATCCTCTTTTTTATAAAATACCCCTTTTTGTAAACCTTCGTCAATAATATCTTTACCCAACAGGTAAGTTTTCGATTCGTAGTAATACTGGTCAAAATCGACACCTAATTGCTTGTAGGTTTGGTCGAAACCCGCATAAACCCAACTATTCATGGTTTCCCATAAGCTGATAACTTCCGCATCGCCTGCCTCCCACTTTTCGAGCATTTGCTGGGCTTCGATGATTAATGGCGCATTCTTTTTGGCTTCGTCTTCGGTTTGGCCGGCAGTTTTCAGCTCTTCTATCTGCTTTTTATATTCCTTATCAAAAACAACGTAGTATTTCCCGACAAGGTGATCACCCTTTAAACCACTCGATTCCGGCGTTTCGCCATTGCCAAACAGTTGCCAGGCCAGCATTGATTTACAGATATGGATACCCCTGTCATTAACCAAATTGGCTTTTATCACATCGTAACCGTTGGCTTTCAATATCTCGGCAACCGAGTAACCTAACAGATTGTTACGGATATGGCCCAGGTGCAACGGCTTGTTGGTATTTGGCGATGAATACTCTACCATTACCTTTTGGCCATTTGGCGCGAACACGCCAAAATCAGTTGAGGCTATCTCGTTATAAAGTTGCCCTATCCAAAACGCATCGGTAATAACAATATTGAGGAAGCCTTTTATCACGTTAAAGCCCGAAACCACATCCACTTCGTTTTGGATGAACGCGCCTATCTCCTGCCCTGTTTGCTCGGGGCCCTTGCGCGAAAACTTCACAAATGGAAAAGTTACAATAGTTACCTGCCCCTCAAACTCTTTACGGGTTTGCTGCAGGTTAACATCGGCGGCAGTAATATCGGTATGGTATAGTTCTTTAACGGCTTTAACAGCGGCTTCAACAATAAAATTCATCGGGCAAAATTAATCAAAATGGCTTAACCTGCCATATTTTAATATTGTTTAATTGTGGTAGCTTTGTTATAGCATTTATACCTATGGCACTTGCACGAGAAGATTTTAAAATTGATGTCGGCTCCGAAATTGGCGATCTGCGCTGCCTGCTTATCCACAGCCCCGATAGCGGCTTGGGTAAAGTAGTTCCCTCAAAAGCGCAGGATTGGCTTTTTGAAGATATTGTACACTTAGATACCGTCCGTAAAAACGAATACGACCACTATGTAAAAGTGCTGATGTACTTTTTAGATCCGGATAAGATAAAAGGCCGGCTCAATGAAATTGATTCAGATGAGCATAACCGTCACTTTTTTAAACCTGATCACCCGGATTTTCACGCCTCAACCAAAGTTATCGAGATACAGGCTTTATTATCGGATGTATTGGAAGATAGCGGCATTCGCGAAAAACTTGTGGCATCGGTTTGCGCTATAGAGAATTGCACCTACAGCTTGCAGCAAAGCCTGATAGATACCTCACCTGTTGAACTGGCAAAAACACTAATATCGGGTTCTGTTGATAATTCGACAATGATATTCGCGCCGATACCCAACTTTATCTTCTCGCGCGATATTGGTATTACCATCAATAAACATATCCTGATAAACAAACCTGCCAAACAGGCCCGTGCCCGCGAAACTTTACTGATGCGTTATATTTTGTTTAACCACCCCATATTCGCGGCATACCGCAATAATATTATTGAGATACCCGAAAGCGTACAGCACTTTTTACGCCCCGGCGAAGACAGCGGCGAAAAAACCACGCTTGAAGGCGGCGATGTGATGGTGGTAAGCCCCAACCATGTATTGATAGGCTGCAGCGAACGCACATCAACCATTGGTGCCAACGCGGCTATTAAACTGCTTTTTGCTAACAATGTGGTAGATAAGGTTACGGTAGTTAAAATTCCGCATAAGCGCGATTTTATGCATATTGACACTATTTTTACGCAGGTTAAGCGCAATGTTTGGGTATTACTCGGCTCGCTCTCCATCGCCGAAAGGCCTATAAAAGACAGCGACCCGATAGCCTGGTTTGCCGACCGTAAAACCAAAGACAAACCCGAAATTGTACAGTTTGAAAAAGGCAAAACCGATCACCCAAAAACGTTTGCCACACTTGAACTTTTACTGGACGACATCAGCCGGAACGACCTGCACAGCACCGAACCAACCAGGTTTATTTACTCCGGCAATAACAAATTTCCTTACGATGCACGTGAGCAATGGACAGACTCGTGCAATTTGCTGGCATTAAAAGAAGGCGTTGTGTTAGGATATGACAGGAATGATAAAACCGCAGAATCGTTTATTCAAAACGGTTTTAATACCATTAAGGTAACAGAACTGCTCAGGAAATTTGAAAACAATGAACTACAACCGCAGGACATAAAAGACACGCTGATACTAATGCCATCATCCGAATTATCGCGCGCACGGGGTGGCTTTCATTGTATGAGTATGCCTGTGCTGCGCAGTTCATTGGTTTATTAGTTCATTTGTTTATTGGTATTTGCAGGATATGAAATCAACCATTTTAATGATACGGCCGGTTAGTTTCGGGTTTAATGAGCAAACGGCTGGCAGTAATGCATTTCAGGTTAGAAGTTCGGAGCAATTGCACGTTCAGCAAAAGGCTCTTGCTGAGTTTGATACTTTTGTAGATAAGCTTCGCGCGAATGGTATTGATGTGATCGTTATTGACGATACCCCACAACCACATACCCCTGATTCTATTTTCCCGAATAACTGGGTGTCGTTTCACGAGGATGGCAAGGTGTTTTTGTACCCTATGCAGGCTGACAATCGCCGCTTGGAGCGTAGGCCTGAAATCATCGAGCGGTTAAAAAACAACTTCAACATTACCGAAGTTGACGACCTGAGCAATTTTGAACAGCACAATAAATTTTTAGAAGGCACCGGCAGTATGGTACTTGACAGGCCGAATAAAATCGCATACGCATGCCTCTCGCCACGTACGGATATCGAGGTGATGAATGCTTTTTGCAAAAAGAGCGGCTACTCCCCTGTTTACTTCCACGCGGTAGACAGCAATGGAATGGCCATTTACCATACCAATGTTTTGATGTGCATTGGGGAAAAGTTCGTAGTAATTTGCTTGGATACTATTCGAGATGAGCAAGAAAAAGAGGCTTTGATAGAGATGTTCAGGCAAACCGGAAAAGAAGTTATTGAGATTTCGTTACACCAAATGAATGCCTTTGCAGGGAATATGCTGGAGTTGGTGAATGATAAAGGCGAACATTTACTGGTCATGTCGGCAAGGGCTTATCACTCGCTAACACTATTGCAAATTGAAACGCTTGAGCAATATTGCACCTTGATATATTCTGACCTTACTGTTATTGAAAACAATGGCGGTGGCAGTGCAAGGTGTATGATGGCGGAAGTGTATTTGCCCCTAAAATAGCCTTGAATATTACTATTTCAATAATCGATCAATGATATGTTGATTTTGTAATAAATCTTTGATTAACGGTTTAAGTGTTTCCTCAAAAATGACATCCGCGCCTTTATTAGCTGCAAATTCGAAAACAATTCCGGTAGCACGTTGATACCACCGCTTTTTACCTAAAGGAAATTCTTGCTTCAATTCGTCAAAGTCACCTTTTAGTTCGTCTATGAAATCATATAAAACTTCTTGTCCCACAGTTAACTCATCAATTTTAATTAAAATGGCATCAATTTTTCTTGTTAAGTCTTTTGCTTGCTGTGGTGAGAATGCATTTTTTTCAAGATTTTTAACCCCTAACTTTTCAAGGTCTCTCACGATGTAGAAGATTTGCGATTCATAAAGTACTTTTCGTCTAATTCTATCTCTATGGTCTTGTTTTTCGTGATAAGAATAAACATCATATAGTGATTCATTTGGTTCTTCTTGATAATTATTAATCTTCGTTTCTAACTCTATGATTTGTTCATTAAAAAAATTCAAAGCTTCAATTAAATAAATCATTTTATCTTCATTGTTATAAAAAAGCTTTATGCCATCCGTTACTCGCTTACGAAATAATTTTGAATCAGATACAGACATATAATTTAAAATGTCAATATGTTCCTTTGTTTCACGTTTAACAATTTCGCTAAAATTTAATCCGTCAATAAATAATAATGCCTCTTTGATATCCATAGACTTTAATAAACAAATTCCAACTATTACTTAAAGGTACGAGAAAAGTAGAAAGAGAATGTTTAATCTCCCTCCCATCAATTAAATTACATTCAGCCCACTAAAATTCTCGTAATTATTAGGATTATTTCCATTTAAAAATTACATTTTTGCGCAAATTTTATTTTATAATAAATGCAGAGTTACGAGGAATTTATTGACCTGAGCGTTGGCTTCCCCCAAGAGGGTTTTGAGGTGTATGATGATGAACTATATTTTCATGACCTTAACTTAATGGAAATGATAGAAACGTACGGTACGCCCCTACGCTTTACGTATCTGCCTATCATATCTAAAAAGATCCAGCAGGCTAAAATACTGTTCCAGCAGGCCATTATAAAAAATGACTATCGCGGAAGCTATAAATATTGCTACTGTACCAAAAGTTCGCACTTTAAGCATATTGTTGAAGAAGCCTTGAAGAACGATATTCACCTGGAAACATCGTCGGCATTTGATATGCCTATGATTGATGCTTTGGAGAAAAAAGGCTTATTGAATAAGGACATGACCGTTATTTGCAACGGCTTTAAAACCTTCCAATACAAAACCTATATTATTGATATGTTGCATGATGGTTTTAAAAACATCATCCCGGTATTGGATAATAAAGAAGAGTTTAACATTTACGATGACGAGGTGGAAATGGATACACCATGCAACCTCGGCATCCGAATAGCGGCAGAAGAACAGCCCGACTCGCAATTCTACACCTCGCGTTTGGGTATCCGTATGGAAGATATTGTAGATTTTTACTACAACAAGATAGAGAAGAACCCCAACTTTAAATTAAAGCTGCTGCACTTTTTTATTAACTCGGGCATATCAGACACGCCTTATTACTGGAACGAGCTTGAAAAATACGTTACCCTGTACTGCAAGCTTAAAAAGATAAACCCCGATTTGGATACTTTAGATATTGGCGGCGGTATGCCTTTTAAGGATTCGCTTGTATTCGATTTTGATTACGAATACATGGTGAACGAAATTGTGAGCCGTATTAAAGAGATCTGCGCGGAGCATGATGTGATAGAACCGGATATTATTACCGAATTTGGTAAATACACCGTTGCTGAAGCCTCGGGTATTATTTATAAAGTATTGGGCCGTAAACAACAAAACGACCGCGAGCGTTGGCTGATGCTGGATGGCTCGTTCATTACCAACCTGCCTGATGTTTGGGCCTTGAACCAAAAATATGTACTACTTCCCATCAACAACTGGGATGCTGAATATGAGCGTGTTAACCTTGGCGGGATAACCTGCGACGGACAGGACTACTACAACCAGGAAGCCCACATGAACAGTGTATTTATGCCAAAAACACGTAAGGTGCAATACCTGGCTTTCTTCCACACGGGGGCATACCAGGAAGTATTGAGCGGCTACGGTGGTATACACCACTGTTTATTGCCATCGCCTAAACATGTTATTATCCGCCGCAACCGCGATGAGACGTTTAACTTTGAGGTATTTGGCGAAGAGCAAAACAGTAAACAAGTATTGAAGATACTGGGCTATACCGCTTAATTGATAGCGTAGTATTTACAGGTGGTTATTAAAACATAAACAGTATCCAAAAGGTTATTATATTTGGATACACTATAACCGCTATGAAAAAACAACACGTTATTACCGGCAATGCTGATGATAAAGCCTGGCAGCAAATTGGCGACGACCTGACAAAGGATCAGAACCTGTTTGAGTATGACATTATTATCGATAAAAACCACCACAAGGTGAGTTTGGATATTGAAGTGGATATGGGCGGCGGTTTTGAAAGCGGCTACTCTACTACCATATTTTCGGCACAGCTAAACGAGCTCGACTTTAAATTTGCCGTACACGAAGAGCATTTTATTGATGAGATAGGTAAGTTTTTTGGTATAGAAGATATTGTTATCGGTTACACCGAGCTGGATAAACACCTCATCATCAAAACCAATGATGCGGATAAAATGAAATACCTGTTCAGTAACCCAAAAGCACGTGCGGTTTTCGAAAAACTGGAAAACTTCCACTTTGGTATCGTAAGCAAAAGCATTGATAACAGCAGCCTTAAAGTGCCCTACCTTGAGCTATTTATTGAAGAAGGCATTACAGACCCCGTACGTTTAAAAGAGCTTTACGAAGCCTTTTATTCCATCCTGATACATATTTAGTTTATTGGTTATTCGGTGTTAGTTTCTGTGCTACAAAGCATTAAGTAAATGCAACCCAATACGATAAATAACTTAATAAACTAAAGATAACTTAACAACCCAGTAACCTAACAACTCAATAACTCAGAAATAACTCTACTTCACCCATCCATTAGCCCGCATCCAATCCTGGCAGCGGTCAATCCAATGGCCGGTATTGGTATCGTTAATGCCAAATCCGTGGCCGCCTTTAGGGTAAATATGCATTTCGGCAGGTACACCATTTTTTAGTAAAGCAAGGTACATTACAATGCTATTTTGCACCTTAACGGTTTTATCATCGCCGGCATGTACAATAAATGTGGGTGGTGTTTGGCTGGTAACCTGGTAATTTGCCGAATACAGGCGAATCTTTTCAGGCGTAGGGTTTTCGCCCAATAAATTAACCCGCGATCCTTTGTGCATCAGGCTGTCGCTTAGATCAAGCACGGGGTAACCCAATATCATAAAGCTTGGCCGCAAATTAGTTTTTTCTTTGTTTTCGATAACAGGCATATTAAAATGCGTGCCCGCGGTCGAGGCCAGGTGCCCTCCTGCCGAAAAGCCAATAATACCCACTTTACCGGTATCTACCCCCCATTCTTTCGCACGTGTGCGTACTATTTTAATGGCAGTTTGCGCATCCTGCAGGGGGCCAATGTTTTTGTCAACCATATAGGCATCACTCGGAATCCTGTATTTTAATATGAACGCAGCCACACCCATTTTGTTAAAGGCCGCGGCTATCTTAATACCTTCATGTGTGTACGATGTAAGGGTATAACCACCACCGGGGCAAATAATTACCGCGGTTCCGTTAGCGATATCTTTTTCGGGAAGCATTATTTCGAGCGTAGGCACTGATGTTTTGGAATACCGCACATTGCCGGATTTATCAACGGTGCGTACCTCAGGATCGGGCACTGTTATAGAGTTGGGTATTTTTCCGGGGTATAGCGGTATAATAGTTTGCGCCTGCGTGGTAAATGCTGCTGCCATAATAGATAGCAATACAATGGTCCTTTTCATTTCGATGTTAAAATTGGTGCTGCAAGCTAAATATTTAAGCCCCATTCCGCAAATTTTAAACATCAAAATGCTGTTACATATTAGTGCATAACCGCGGCACCGGCTTGTGCTGATATACTTTGTTTGATATTACGCTGGCCAATAAATATTACCAAAAAAGCCATTAATGATGCGCCTGCCATTACAGCGGCCATTGGTACAATGGATATGGTTACTATCATCCCTAAAACACCTGATGTTAATGCCCCTATGCCCAACTGCATAGCCCCCATTAAGGCTGAAGCACTGCCTGCATGCTCTGCAAAGGGAGCCAGGGATAATGCCGAAGCATTTGAACTGATAAAGCCCATGGTTAGTAAAAAAATAAAAATGAACGCGATAACACCAATAAGGTCCAATAAGCCCATCAGGCTTAATATTAAAAATACAACGCCTGCAAGTACTTGCACCGTTATAGCAGCCTTAACCAATTGCGGACTTGTGTATTTGCGCAAAGCAAGGGTATTCACCTGGCTTGAGCCAATAAAAGCTACTGACAAACCTGCAAATACATAACTGAAGGTTTGTTTATCCATATCAAACACCTGCATAAAAATACCTGGTGCACCGGCAACGTAGGTAAATATCCCCGAAAAGGCAAAAGCGCCGCCTATAGCGTAGGTATAAAACTGTGGCTCTTTAAATACCAGTAAAAAATTACTGATGATAGGCCCCGGTTTTAATGACAATGAAGTATTGGGCTTGTATCCATCGGGGAGTTTAAAAATTACAGCGAGCAATATCAGCACTGCTATTAACCCCAGTGTTAAAAATACTGATTGCCATCCAAAATAGCTTGTTACTACCGTACCGGCCCAGGGCGCAAGCATCGGCGAAAGCCCGACAACCAGCATCAGCAAAGAGAATATCTTGGCATTTTCGTTTACCGGAAAAAGATCCCGTACCATGGCTACGGCGGCAACGGCTGCGGCGCAGCCACCAACAGCCTGTACAAAACGCAGGGCAATAAGCGGATTAATACCCGTTACCGACATACAGCCTACAGATGCCGCAATATAAATCACTAAACCAATATATAAAGGCTTTTTACGGCCAAAGCGGTCTAATAAAGGCCCATATAACAATTGCCCTACTGCCAGGCCTATAAAATAGCTGCTTAGCGAGAGGCCAACTTCGTTGGTGGTGGTGTGCAGGTCTTTAGCGATGAGCTTAAAACCCGGCAGGTACATATCTATTGAAAAGGGGCTCAGGGCTGTTAAAAAACCCAATATTAGTATACGGAAAAAACGTTCGCGGCTATTCATTATCTATAAAACGGGGCAATACCCGCAAGGCCGCAAAGATGAGCATTATTCGTTTCCGAATTATGAATATAATGTCACGATTACTTTATCTGCTCTGCAAACTCCTGCTGCAGTTGTAGTAAACATTTTGCGCACAGGCAGCCGTCAAATTGCTCGCTGATGTATTGCGTTTCGTTGAGATTGAGCGGAACTGTGGAGCACTGGCAGCGCGTAAATGAATTAGCCTTACACTCGAAAGTTGTACCGCAACGATCGCAACCAATAATTTCGTGTTTCGAATATCCGTTCATGTAGCCGGGCTAAAATACTTCGCCCAAATTTACAAAGAAACCGCGAGAACCTTGAGTACCAAAGCCATAATCAATACATAAGTTGGTGTTGGAGTGTTTGTTAATTTTAATACGCAGGCCGCCCCCACCCGCGGGCAATATATTCTGCAGGTCGTCGGTAATGTTTTTTGAGTAGTTGGCCGCGTTGCCAAATATTACGGCGCCAAGCAAACCGTTGCGGGTAATGCCAAAGCGGTACTCGGCTTCCAGGTATATCATGTTATTCCCTCTAAACCTATCTATGGTATAGCCACGGCCGGTATTGTTGTACATATCGGCGCCGGTACTTGGCAGATCAAGGTATGGGGGTTTGCCGCTTAGCACCATCCAATCATAACTCCATATAGCCAGAACATTGTTTGAGTTTTTGGAGAGCTTAAAGTATTTACGGATATCAAACACGGCCGATGTATAATCCACATCGCTACGCAAAAACTTGTAGTTATTTCTGAATATGAGGTTAACATACATCCCGCCAAGGGCATTTACCGGGTTATGGCGGCTGTCATATAAAAAATCAAAGTTATAGCCTGACGAGGTAGATGTTGACGGTACTACTGCTCCGGCATATTTTTCGTAATTGGTGCGCACTTTAGGTTTTGTACGGTAATTAGTTATTTCGTAGTGATAATCAAAGTTGTAGCCAATGCCCACGTAAAAGTTGCCATCAATACGCCTCAAAAAAGTTTGATAAAGCCTGAGGTAATTATACGTGATATCTTCGGCCAACTTAGCTTCATTACCTAAACCATAAGTTACATCGGGATATTTTGTGATACGGAAATCGGATACGAATTTGTAGTTATCATGGTCGGCCCAGATATTGGCCTGTGCGAAAAGCGTTTTCTGATTGTTTGAATCAAAAAAAGCCTGCGCATTAATTACAGATGTATTGAGGCTATGATCGGGCTGGGTGTAAAAAGTAGTTACGCTGCTTAAGCCGGCTGCAAAACCTGTAGAAAGCGTATAGCCCAATGTTGGGATAATAGAAACGTATACTTTATGGGGTTTTACGCGTTCGTTGGGATCTTTTACTTTATCAAATATGCCGTGTAGTACATCGATCACATCGCGCTGAGTAGAATCGGGAGGAGTTTGCTGAGCAAATGCACAGTGGTGCAATAAAAACATACAAAGCAGCGATGTGCAAATACGCATATTGAAATATGATAAGTTAATTAGGGTATTACTTAACAAACTAAGTTTGGTAACATGAATTTTATATGAAATTCAATATAACAAACCTGTTACATAGTTAAGACTTTGTACTTGCGGAATGGTTTAGTTGTTTCAAAAAAATTGAACAATGCCTAAACTGTTACTTCAATTAAGATTAGGCATTTAAAAAAAATTTATACCTTTGCACCCTTTAATTTGTATAACACCATTTAGTACAACATAATGAATATCACACAGGAAAAAATTGATAAACTAAATTCAACTATTAACATTAAAATTCAGCCTGAAGATTATACCCCACAGGTTGAAAAAGCCATAAAAGAGAATGCCAAAAAAGCTAAGATAGCGGGTTTCCGCCCGGGCATGGTACCTCCGGCTCATATCAAAAAAATGTATGGTAAAAGCATTTTGGTTGATACCATCAATACCCTGCTGAGCGATACATTAAATAACTACATCAGCGAAAATAAAATTGAGGTTTTGGGCCAGCCCCTTCCTAAAATTGATGAAACAACAAACTTTAACTGGGATTTTACCGAAAACTTTGAGTTTAACTACGAAGTTGGTTTGGCACCGGAGTTTGAAGTTAACTTTTCGGCTGCCGATAAGTTAACCCAATACGAAATTAAAGTTGATGACGAAACGTTAGCCGCGCGTATCAAAAACATCCGCCGCAGCTATGGTAAAATGACAAACCCTGACGTATCGGCAGATGACGATGTACTTTACAGCGAATTGAAACAACTTTCGCCGGATGGTTCTGTTTTTGAGGATGGAATAAGCAATACAACATCAGTTCGTTTAGACCAGGTAAAAGACGAGAAAATAAAAAAATCGTTGATCGGGTTGAAAAAAGAAGATGTTATCGTTTTTGATATTCAGAAAGCGTTTAATAACGATGCTGCTAAAGTTGCCGGTTTATTAAATATTGAAGAAGATGAAGCTGCCGATTTGAAATCGAAATTTCAGTTAACAGTTAAAAACGTAAACCGCCTGGAAGAAAGCGATTTGAACCAGGAGTTCTTTGACAAATTATTTGGAGCAGGTGCCGTAACCACCGAAGAAGAATTTACAGCTAAAATTAAAGAGGAAGTTGAAGGAATGAGCACGCAAGACAGCGAACGCAAATTGCAAAACGACCTTTACAATTACGCTTTAGATAAAATTCAGTTTGAGTTGCCTGATGAGTTTTTAAAACGTTGGTTAAAAGCCACCAACGAAAAACTGACAGACGAAGAATTGGATAAAGATTACGATGCGTTTGCAAAAAACCTGAAATGGACTTTAATTGAGAACAAAGTAATTAAAGACAACAAACTCGAAATTAAATACGAGGAGGTTTTTGAATTAGCCAAACAACGTTTAGATGCCCAGTTCAGGATGTACAGCCCGCAGCCATTAGCAGAAGAGCAATTGGCCCAGTACACTGTACAATACCTGCAAAACAAAGAGAACGGCAACAAAATTTTTGAAGAGGTTAAAGCCATTAAAACTTTAGACTTTTTAAAAACCGTTGTTACACTTGACAAAAAAGCGATAAACCACGACGAGTTCAGCAAGTTACCGGCATAAGGTAACCATCAATAATATGATTGAAAATGCCGGGCTGTTTAGTCCGGCATTTTTTGTTTCTGTCCTGGTCATTGGGGCATTGTGTCATTAAGTCATTGGATGCTAAAGATTGAAATAAGGGTTGAACTGTTTCTTACTTTATCCCCCCTTCTCAAACTATGTCATTGCGAGGCACGAAGCGATCACTGAGAAAGTTTCGCGGACAATGCATGATGATCACTTTTCTCAGTGATTGCTACGCTTTGCCCGCAATGACATGATGGTATTGAAAATTGACCCTATACCCACAATTAAATAAATTAAAAAATTTTAATTTGCTATAATAATTTACCGCCAAGTACTATATATTAGCAGCTGGCCTAATCCAATAAATAACATGAATATTGACAAAAACGAATTTCGCAAATATGCTGTAAAGCATCATAGAATAAACAGCTTAGCTGTAGATGGTTTTATCTCTCGTATTGATAACAGCCGCATACCAACAGGATATACTACGCCAAATGTTATTGAAGAACGCCAATTAAACGGTAGCGTGATCGACGTATTCTCGCGTTTGATGATGGACCGTATCATCTTTTTAGGTGATGCTATTTATGACGTTAACGCCAATATCATCCAGGCACAATTACTATTCCTGCAATCTGCAGATAGCAAACGTGATATCCAGATCTATATCAACTCGCCGGGTGGTTCGGTTTATGCCGGTTTAGGTATATACGATACCATGCAGTTTATCAGCAATGATGTTGCTACTATTTGTACCGGTATGGCTGCTTCAATGGGCGCCGTATTGCTTTGCGCAGGTACTGCAGGCAAACGTGCTGCTTTACCACACTCACGTGTGATGATCCACCAGCCATCGGGCGGTGCTCAAGGTCAGGCTTCAGATATCGAGATATCTTACCGGGAGATCACCAAACTAAAAAAAGAACTATACGAGATCATTGCTGAACACAGCGGTGCACCCTATGAAAAAGTTTGGGATGCATCAGACCGTGATTACTGGATGACATCTGAAGAGGCTAAAGAATTTGGTATGGTTGACGAAGTTTTGCGCGGCTCAACCAAAAAATAATTTAACTTGTATTTTTAAAATGGAAGATGCGGATGATCTGTATCTTCCATTTTTGTTATATGTTTTACATTAAGTTAAACATTATCATACAGTTAAATGTAGTACGGGTGTAACCTATTCATAATAAAAAGCATCTTTAATAAAAAAATCGTATTTTTGATACAAATTAACTGTGATGAATAAAAACAGTAAAGACATAAAATGCTCGTTTTGCGGAGCCGGAAAGCAAGATTCCTTAATGCTGATTGCCGGTTTAGATGCGCATATTTGTGATAAATGTGTAAACCAGGCCAACGAAATATTAGCCGAAGAACTTAAAGTTCGTAAGGTTAAAAACCCCGGCCAGGCTGCCGCAATTTTAAAACCACAAGAACTAAAAACACACCTTGACCAGTATGTTATCGGCCAGGATGATGCCAAAAAAGTATTAGCCGTAGCCGTATACAATCACTACAAACGCTTAAATCAAAAAGTTGATAAGGACGAAGTAGAGATAGAAAAATCGAACATCATTATGGTGGGCGAAACCGGTACAGGTAAAACCTTATTGGCTAAAACTATTGCTAAAGTATTGAACGTTCCGTTCTGTATTTGCGATGCTACCGTATTAACCGAAGCCGGTTATGTTGGCGAGGATGTTGAAAGTATATTAACCCGACTGCTGCAAGCTGCTGATTATGATGTAAGTACAGCCGAGCGCGGTATTGTATATATTGATGAGGTAGATAAAATTGCCCGTAAAAGCGATAACCCGTCAATCACCCGCGATGTATCTGGCGAAGGTGTGCAACAGGCCTTGTTAAAGATTTTGGAAGGCACTATGGTTAACGTACCACCACAAGGTGGCCGTAAACATCCCGACCAGAAAATGATCACGGTAAATACCAGCAACATCTTGTTTATTTGCGGTGGCGCTTTTGATGGCATCGAAAAAAAGATAGCTAATCGTTTACGCACTCAAACTGTGGGTTACAAATTTAAAAGTGAAGATCATGATATTGATGTGAAGAATATATATAAATATATTACTCCACAGGATCTGAAATCATTTGGTTTAATACCTGAGTTGATAGGCCGATTACCGGTGCTTACGTATTTAAATCCTTTAGACAGAGAGGCGTTGCGCAACATACTAACCGAGCCTAAAAACTCGCTGTTAAAGCAGTACACCAAATTGTTTGAATATGAAGGCATTAAATTAAACTTTGAGCCCGATACTTTAGAGTTTATTGTAGATAAAGCAATGGAATTTAAATTAGGTGCACGTGGCCTCCGCTCGATATGCGAAGCCATTATGATAGATGCCATGTTTGAGTTCCCATCTAAAAAAGATGTAAAGAGCCTTACAGTAACTTTGGATTACGCTTTGGAGAAGTTTGATAAATCTGATCTGAAAAAATTAAAAGTAGCTTAACAGCTAAAAGCCGAAAGCATGAAGCTGAAAGCAACATAGATACAAAAAAGAGCTCCGGTGTATGTCGGGGCTTTTTTGTAACATATAATATTCGTTGGCAGGTATTCTCCTAAGCCAGCAAACCTAAATACAATACAATGAACGAAGAAAAAGACGTTAAGAAAGCCGCCGCCGCCAACCCAGCCAAGAGTGTTAAAGAAGTACATACACCCGTTAAATCGGGATTAAAAACCAAAGAAGCAATTGTAGCCAACTGGTTGCCACGTTATACCGGCAGGCCATTGGAAGATTTTGGTGATTATATTATACTTACCAATTTCTCCAAATACCTGTCCATGTTTTCGGAGTGGCATGATAATGCGCCTATAATGGGTTTGGATAAGCCTATGCAAAGCGTATCTGCAGATGGTATTACCATTATCAACTTCGGCATGGGTAGTGCCCTTGCGGCAACAGTAATGGATCTGCTTACCGCGATACACCCAAAAGCAGCTATATTTTTAGGCAAATGTGGTGGTTTGAAAAAGAAGAACAACGTGGGTGACCTGATACTACCTATTGCCGCAATACGTGGCGAAGGTACATCTAACGATTACATGCCTGCCGAGGTACCCGCCCTGCCATCATTCGCATTGCAAAAGGCGATATCAACAACTATACGTGATCATGGCCGTGATTACTGGACAGGTACCTGCTATACCACCAACCGCCGTGTTTGGGAGCATGATAAGGAGTTTAAAAAATACCTTAAAACCTTACGCGCTATGGCCATTGATATGGAAACGGCAACCATATTCACTACCGGCTTCGCTAACAAGATCCCTACGGGTGCAATCCTTTTAGTGTCAGATCAGCCAATGATCCCGGAAGGTGTAAAAACTGCCGAAAGTGATTCGAAGGTTACTGAGCAATATGTAGAAACACACTTGCGTGTAGGAATAGACTCGCTAAAGCAATTGATAAACAATGGCTTGACAGTAAAACACCTGAAATTTTAAGCCCCCTAACCCCCTGAAGGGGGAACGAAATATAAAGAAGCCCTACTATTCCCACTTCAGGGGGTTAGGGGGCTCTGCCTTTAAGCGATTCATTATCACTTCAAATTCCTTTTCGTAATGCTTCATGCGGGCATGCAGTAACTCAACTTCAGTACGGAGCAGTTGTATTTCGGTTACCAGCTTAGGGCTGTCTGTACCGTCAAACTTTTTTTCACCTGTACCCAGGATCACCCATTCGGGCGAGTAACCCAATTGATGACAAACACCTGTTATCACGGTAAAGTTAACCTCCCTATCACCCGATAGCATCAAACTCACTAAAGATTGTGATATGCCGCAGGCTTTGGCAAACTTAACCTGTCCGCCGCAGGCCTTAATTATAATTCGTAAGCGTTTTATGAGTTGAGCGTCTGACATGTAAAACAGGTTGTATTTGCTTTCAGGCAAAATAAATGCAATAATAACAATTTTTAACGGAATGTTTTTACTATTGATCCGTAGCCTGGAGCACCCTGGTGAGGCCCTTATCTAACGTAAAAACAGACCTACCCTGAACTATCCGCCCCGCTTCTTTTTTATTATAAGTATGCGCAATGGTCCAACCATCCTGTACACCTTTATATGTGTCCCTGTCGGCCGTTACCTGGTTATTAACTGCTTCCAATACCTTTACTATTGAGTCTGTTTTGCTTTTTTGATAAATCGCCTTTTTACTGCCACCATACATCAAAGCTGATAAGCTGTCCCTTGTTTTTTCAAGCTTTTGCCGTTTATCATCCAAAGTTTTATAACCGTTAGTTTGCTCATAAGGATGATAATGAGGCTTTAAACTTTCATAAGTTAAGGGTTTATATTCATCGGGCGAGAAAAAGTTATTATTGCAATAGGCCTCCACCAATTCATGAGCTTTCTCATCATTCGGTTTATTGCATGCAACAAAAACAAAAAGTAATAGAAATAGCGGGGTTATTCTATTCATAGTTTTAGGTTAACAGGTTATACTAATATAGGTACAACACTGTTACCTTTTGCTATTTCATTAAAATAATACCGGTAAACACAGGTTAATTTACAATTATCGTAATATACTAATAAATTAATACTTACAACATTAAAATTCTTCTCCCTTTCGTTTTTCTAATTTTTCGAAAGGTATTACACCCGCATGTTCTGCCCAGGCGTTGTACATATCTGTCAGTGCCTTTACCTTTTCGGGATATTTTGCACTCAGGTCGGTTAATTCTGCGCGATCGGTGCTGATGTTGTACAGTTCCCATTTATTTTCAGGCCTTTGCGATACCAATTTCCAATCGCCCTGCCTAACAGCCCTGTTACCCTCGTGTTCAAAAAACAAGGCGTTATGGCCTGTCCATTTATGGCCTTCCAACAATGGAGCTATGCTCATCCCTTCAGTTGGTAAAATGGTATTGCCATTATAAGTTTTGGGATATGGCACACGTGCAAAATCCAAACAGGTGGCCATCAAATCAATAATATGTGCAGGTTGCTTAGATATGCTTCCTGCTTTTACCACACCCGGATAATTAGCGATAAATGGCGTAGCTGTGCCGCCCTCATACTCCCAATGCTTAAATAAGCGGAAAGGCGTATTGCTCACATTAGCGCCCCAGTACTCATACGCGGTAAATGATGTCGGGTCGCTGGCTGGTTTGTTGTTGGCGGCCAGTACTTCAGGTGTAAAACCGGGGCCTTTTATACTCTCATTGCTGGCTCCATTGTCTGATAAGAACATGATCACCGTATTTTTATCCTGGTGCTGCTTTTTCAACTCTGCACGTATGCGGCCAATGTTCTGATCCATCCTGTCTATCATGGCAGCATAAACGGCCATTTTGGTATCCCAGCGATCTTTTTCTTCGGCGGTCAGGCTATCCCATTCCGGCACATTTTTATCCCTTGGCGATAGTTGCGCATCCTGCGGTAAAATGCCGGCAGCTTTTTGACGGGCAAAGCGTTCGGCACGTAATATGTCCCAGCCTTTCATATACTTTCCCTTGTATTTGGCAATATCTTCGGGCAAAGCCTGCACCGGCCAGTGCGGACTGGTAAAGGCCATGTACAAAAAGAAAGGCTTATTGCTGGTTTTGTTGCCATCAATAAACTTCACCGCGTAATCAGCATAGGCATTGGTAGAGTACCAGTTTGGGCCCGGTGTATACTCTTTATCATCCAATGCTATGGTCAGTTTTTGATTTGGGCGATAAGGCATGGTCGGTGTAAAATAGCTACTTGCACCGTCTATCAAACCAAAATAATGGTCGAACCCACGCTTGGTAGGCCAATGCTCGGGTGCCTGGCCAATATGCCATTTACCCGCCATATAAGTATTGTAGCCACCTTGTTTCAAAGCCTCGGCAATAGTTACGCAGTTTTGGTTCAGATAGCCCTGGTAAGCAGGCTGTGTGCGGGTATTCACCATATCGCCAACGCCTGCCTGATGCTGGTACAAGCCCGTCATCAGCGAAGCCCGTGTTGGGCAGCAGCGCGATGCATTGTAAAATTGCGTAAGCTTGGTACCCGTTTTAGCCAGCTCATCCAAATTAGGTGTTAAAGTTTCTGAGCCAAAGCAACCAATATCCGAGTACCCCATATCATCAGCCAGAATGAGAATGATATTAGGACGTTTTTTGGTAGTAACTGTTTTTTTCTTGGTTTGTGCCGATGCGACATACCCCAAAAGGAATACGCCTGCAAATACAAGGCTGATCTTTTTCATAGTATTCTGTATTAACCATAACAATGGGTTAAATCCATCATTATAGCATTATTAAATTATTCTCGTACCAACGTCACTCCCATTAAACCGATCACCACATCATTGGCAACAGCTTTTACCTGCAGGTTTTTAAGCTCCTTGGCGGGATTCAATGGCAGATCGAGTATCGTACCAGCACCGCCATCAATACCGCGTGTAGCAAAGCCTTTTATACCTTTAAAGTTATTCCATTCCAGGGCAGCGATGCCGCTCTTCAGGTACACCCGTATCGGCCTCGCAGCATTCAGTTGGAAGGCGTAGCCATCCTCCTCATAATCCTGCTCTATCGGCCACCAGGTTTGCGGGTTCTTTAGTTCCAGCACATCGCTGGTACCATCAGTATAGTTCACCACCACCTCACCATTGGTAATGCGACTTTGCATCGGGTTGGTAGAACCTGCCATCATGAAGTACGCATGCGACGCCTTCCCCGACAAAGGTACCTCCACCTGTTTAGGATAATTATCCCAGTTTGATGTAAACAGGATGTTCTTCTCTCCCATTTTACCCGGCGTAGCGAACTTCAAGCCCTGCGGTGTTACAAACTCGTTTTTATCACCCGCGGCTTTGCGCAGCCCCGAATCATCAATATTGGCATCCACCAACGGATAACACCAGTTACCTATCCCCTGCCATGGCAGTTGCAGTGTTGGCGATTGCGGCCTTGGCGACAGGTATTTGTTTTTGAAGATATTGGTTACCTGGTCGTTAAAGTATGGGGTAAGATTGATAGTTTCTTGATTTTGAGGTGCTTTTTGGATGTTCCAGTTGGTGATAGTGGTTTGGTAAGATTCATTGTCATATTCTATGCGTACAGTATTACTTCCTTTTATAATATTAGAAAGGGGAACACTGATATTTCTTGATAAACTATCTTTCTTAAAATCAACGCCAACGTTGTATCGATTTATTCCGCTATTTACAATCACTTTACATTGATAGCAACCAACTTTAAATACTAACTTATTTGATAACTGTTTATTCGTTGCGGCGACAATATCATCAGGGTCAATACTGGTTGTCATTGGTGCCCACCAAATAAATTCAC
Organism: Mucilaginibacter rivuli; assembly: GCF_019391655.1. Taxonomy (GTDB): domain Bacteria; phylum Bacteroidota; class Bacteroidia; order Sphingobacteriales; family Sphingobacteriaceae; genus Mucilaginibacter; species Mucilaginibacter rivuli. Next base: position 49,732 of record NZ_JAHXPQ010000003.1, read on the forward strand.
CCTGCTTTAACTTTAAGAATGTTGTGTGGACACCATTTCCTAAGTTACTCTTTTCAACTCCTTGCGGGTCGTATTTATCCACGAGTTTGGAATATTCAGTCATATAAATTATTCCTTTGTCGCCAATAGCTCTACCCGGCTGATCAAAAGTTCCCGCTGTTTCAAAATCCTCGTAAGTAATTAGTATCTCATAACGAGGCCTAATGTCGGCTTTGATCTGTAAAACAGGGCCGTCAATGGCATTTTCAACATTTTTCCATTGTACTTTTTGACCATTTACGGTGACTTCTTTTACATGAGGAGCCATTGCTGTTACTTCAAAAACCAAATTCATTGGTTTTGAAAAGGCAGGGACTATGATGTAGCTCTCAGTTATTGTTTGGTCTTTGGGAAGCCCGGTCATTTTCGATATTCTCTTAAAATCAAATTGCACATCAGGCGTATGCAACGATGCATGATCCCACTTCCCCGGCAATCCTGGTTTAATGGTCAGCGTTCTTGCCAAAGCATCGGGATGTATACCGAATAAACCCTCCACCAGCGAGCGGCCGGCCATACCTATCGGGTCGGCAAAATCACGGTACAATTCACCACGGGTGGAGTCATAGAAAGATAACTGGTCAAAATTACCGGGACTGCTTTCCAGGTATTGGGAATTTAACAACGAACCTTTCCAAAGCTTGAAAGCCTCTTCTGCCCTGCCGCCCTGCCAGTATGCTAAAGCGGTATGCAATTCTTCGGCAAGGGCTACGTTATTCAGGCTCCAGTCATATGGCATCCAGTTGGTGGTGCTCAGGGTGTACAAGCCCGGTTCAACGCCTTTGGCTATAATGGGGATATGCGGTATCTGCGTATCCACATAGCGTAGTTCCTGGTACGCCTGGAAATTATCAGCGATGCCTTCGTCAATCGCATGGTACACCGTCCATAAAGCTGCACTTGGATGTAACAAGCGGTTACCTAACAAGTCCTGATATTCGGCGTATTGGCCGGTTTGCGGCATCCACAGGGTTTTGTTGATAGCCGTAAGAATATGCTCTGCTTCTTTTTGATATGGTGTCGGATCCTCGCCTATCAGTTTGGCTAAGCGGGCCGCATCCTTGTTGGCGCGGTAATTATAGGCCGATGAATGTGTTACACCGCCACCGCTATATTGCAGCGCGTCGCTGGCCCAAATGGCGCAATAGGCATCGTAAAGCCCGTCGCCATCGGCATCAAAGTTACGTTTTTCCCAAGCAAGTGAACGGGTAATAACGGGCCACATTTTTTTCACATAGTCCAAATCGCCTGTCCAGTTAAAATGGTTCAGCAACTCATCAATCGTCACCAGGTTCATATCATAATGATGCGCTATTTTATTGTTGTTGGGATTGCGGCTGATATACCCATCGCTGAACATGGCATTACCCATTTTCTCCTGCGACCGTGCCAAATGCAATGCGGTATCAGCTACAACACGGCCCGGTGGCAACGTGGTTTGCGAAGCTGCGTAGGCATCAAAGTGCGAGCGTGCCCTGTCGTGCCAACCCAGCACATCGGCTACATACGGGCCTCTCCAGGCATTCAGACGCATGCGCCAGGCAATAGCGCCATGCATATACGATGGCGACTCCCATATCGCGTCTGCGGCAATGGATAAGGTACCACCCAAGGTGTTGATGTATGGATCGGGGGTATTGACAACTATGCGGTTGGCTATTTTTTGCCTTGCCACTTCCGCAGCAGCGAAAAGCCTTGGCAATTCGGCATAAGGCACAATACTTTTTTGTTCCGGACTCTGGATAAGAAAATACTGTGGTTTTAAATTGGCAACAGCGATCTTACCGGTAACCATAGGCGATGATGCCGATTTCGAATCAAAAGCTGTTAAAGGTGTATTCAATTGTGTTGCATCGCCAACCCGCAGTTCGCTCCCTGTCGGGAAAGTTCCGTTCAATACCTTTTTATCGGTAATATCAACGGTATTGGTAGCAGTTCCCGGTTGCTTAATTTCGTAACGATCAGCCTCGCTGATAGCTTTGCCGGTATAGTTGAGGTAAAAACTGTTATTATTGATCTGTATCGCATTACCCGCGCAATACTCGGGTTTTAAATAGAATGATGATTCCGGGTCGGCCCCAAGATCGCCGTCCCTGCTAAATTTCTTTCCTGTAACGCCGCCAAATGCCCAATACAGGGTTACTGGTGCGATTACGTTGTTCAGTTCTGTTTTAATAATAACACTTTCGGTTTCGGCGCCTGCCAACACAGTGACGGTCAATGTGCCTTTACCCAGCAGTTCGTCATGAATGGTATAGATCATTGATCCCGCACGGTACCTTGCCTCAATATTCTTCGCTTCTATGAGCCACTTTGAGCTTGAACCTGAACCCAGTCCAAAATGCAAATTACCGCCCATCCCCGGAAGGTAAAGCGCAAACTCAGGCAAATCTCCTGTTTCTACCCTAAAAGCTGTATTTGTACCGTAAATAGCGCGGTTGAAACGGTGTTTACCGTTCACAATAAAGATATCCTGCCCATCGGGATGATAATTAAGGACACGTTCTTTATTATGCCATAATTTGGGTGCTCCCGAATTATCCTGCGCGTTTACAATAGCGTCCGAAAACAAAAAAAGGGCGCATATCAATAATACGGCCCTCTTAGTACTCAATTTATTCATATAATGAATGTTATGCTTCCATAATAGGTAAAGCAAAGTATTTTAATTCGATCATATCGCCCGGTATTGTTTTGGTGTTCCATTGTTTATGGATAGACAATGCCGCGCCAATAGCCGTAGCTTGCGCAACCGAAGCTGCATATACTTCGAAATGCGGGAACGCTGCTGCCAGTAAGTTCATGTAAACCACGTTCTTACCAAAACCACCATCAACAAATATACGTTTAACGCCAGTATCCTGTATGATCAGGTTTGTTGACGCTTCCTGCTGGCTCATGATATCCATCAATAAGCAATGGTAAGCTTCTTCGTACGATGTAAAATCGGTCAGGTCGCGGGTACCAAATTGCGATTCCTGCATCAGCATATCGGCATCGCCAACCTTAGCGCGCACATTGGTGCTTGAGCTTACCAAAGCGGCATCATACTTCACATTTTTAAAATGATCTAAAGGTTTGCCGAAGAACTTTGCCAAACGTTTGGTTTGTATCTCGTGCTCGTTACCGGCAAACAGGCGCGATGCTTTTACCGGGCGGCCATGGTATTCCATGTAGCACAAACAATCTTTATGCAACTCATCAACTGTGAGCGGGTTGTTATTGAACGGATTTAAGCTGATACACCAGGTACCTGTAGAGATCAGGATAAACGGCTCGGAAAAACTTGCCAGGTAAGGTATCAAAGCCGATGAGCTATCATGAAGACCTGAGCCTACCTGATACTCATGCCCTTTAATAACAACCGGCATGGCAGTATCCGATGGGGATATTGGTGCCAGTATCTTATCAATACCTTCTTTATACACCCAATCGTGATAATCGTTCTTCACAAAATCCCACAGCTGGGTATGGCAGCCAATACTGGTAATATCTGAGTAAAATTCGCCTGTAACCAAATGGTTAAGGTACTGCGGCAAATGCAATGAGTACTTGATCTGCTTGAACAATTCAGGCTTACGTTGCTTGATGCGGTACAATTGCATGCCTGAGTTTAAGTTACCCAATACCGGAGAGGCAGTCTCGCGTGAGATAACCGACTCGCCATTGTATTTAGCGTAAAACTCAGCTTTTAAATCTTCAGGATAATCCTTCAGATAATTGCATAAAGGCGCCACAACTGTATCATCATGCCCAATGTGTACAAAACTGGCCCCATAGGTAGAAAAATTGATGGCCTTAACTTCAAATCGTTTTGATTTCAATATTTCGGCGAGCGATTTTTTAACCCAGTTGGTCAGCAGGTTCACATCTTCGCAGGGGTCGCCGTCATCGTCCATTGTCTCGGCAAAGTTGACGGTATTTTCTTGTACAATTTTATAATACTCGTCTATCAGGAAGAACTTTTTATTGGTCTTCCCGATATCGAATATAGCTATAACCGGAACAGTATTCATTTATAACCCCGTAGCAACGGTTTTAGCACCGCGTTCTTTGATCAGATTTTCTCTCACTTTTAACTCACGATAAGCGCCTATCGGATCGATAGCGCCACCTGCACGCAGGCTTGCTTCAGATACCAAAGCACGAACATCGGTACGGTAAGCGGCCTGTAATATCTCTTGTGCTTTAGCTACATCGTTAGCAGCTTGTGCAGCTTGCAAAGCAGCCTTATCAACTATTAATGCCTGCGCGTAAGCCAATTGAATAGCCTGTACAGATTGCAGTAAATCTTCGATAGGATCTTTCAGATTATGCGATGCATCGATCATCCAACCCAAGTCTGTAGCATGGTTCATGCCGCGGGCATCCATACCTTCAACCAGTTCGTTAAAGATCAGGAACAATTGGTAAGGGTTGATACAACCTACAGTTAAGTCATCATCACCATATTTCGAATCGTTAAAGTGGAAACCTGCTAAACGGCCTTCCATTAATAATAACGACACAATTTGCTCAATGTTGGCATTTGGCAAGTGGTGACCTAAATCAACCAAAGTATAAGCTTTAGGACCTAATTTGGTTACATATAATAACGACTGCCCCCAATCGGCAACGGTAGTTGAGTAAAAGTTTGGCTCGTAACATTTGTACTCCAGGTACAATTTCCAATCATCCGGAAGGGCAGCGTAAATTTGTTTTAAGCTATCCAAAGTACGCTCAAAAGCGCCGCGGAAGTTTAACTGGCCCGGGAAGCTTGAACCATCAGCCAACCAAACGGTCAGTGATTTTGAACCCAAGGCAACACCTTGTTTAATTACTTCGATGTTGTGTGCGATAGCTTGGTCGCGAACAGCTTTATCAACGTGCTGTAACGAACCGAATTTATAACTTTCAGGGGCATCAGCCTGATCCTGGAAAGTGTTAGAGTTCATGGCATCAAACACTAAACCGTGTTGGGCGGCTAAAGTTTTGATAGCCTGTGCGTTTTGTGGGATATCCCAGGGAATATGCAATGATATGGCACCGCTTGATTGGTTTAAAGCGTGGATAACACCAACATCTTCAATTTTTTCCTCCAGGCTACGTGGCTCGCCACCACCCGAAAAACGGCCGAAACGTGTACCACCGGTACCCAAAGCCCAGCTTGGTATTGCTACCTGGAAAGCTTGCAGTTTTGTTAAAACGTCTTCAACATTTTTTACATCGGCTTTAACAAATTCAAGCCTGCGTTTGTGGTCGGCTAAAGCGGCATTATTAAGCTCGCTTACTTTATACTTCTCTACTTGCATTGTATTTAGATTTTTGAGAAGAGAATCAAGAGTTAAGAATCAAGAGCCGAGACGACTATTAACTATTATTTCTTTATTCTGTTCCCGTGTGTGTTATTGGTTTTTCTCTTGGTTCTTGATTCTAACTTCTTGCTTCTGTTTTACGGCATATAAAACACCTCTTGCAAAGGCACGCTTACCGGCGAATTATCAGGATTGCTCTCCATAATATCACCCATGTAGGCCCACCATTTTTGCATTACGGCATGGCTTGGCAAGTTATCCAATTCCTTGGCATCTTCCGCCTTTAATACCCCGAACAACGAGTTGGTTTCCTCATCCAAAAATATGGAGTACTCACTGATACCGGTATCTTTCAATAACGCTACCAACTCCGGCCATATTTCATCGTGCCGTTTTTTATATTCCTCCTTTAAGCCGGGGAATAATTTCATTTTAAAGGCTACTCGGTTCATAGTCTATAGTCTTGAGTCCTAAGTCTTGAATCTTAAGTTAAAAGTCAAATGACTCCTGACTTAAGACTCAGAACTAAAGACTGAATTATCGTGCAAACGCCATAGCAACACCGCCGTCAACGTTCAGCATGTTACCGGTTGATTTGCTCAACAAACCACCTGTAAATGCGAAACATGCGTTAGCGATGTCATCAGGTAATATAATTTCGTTCAGTAAAGTACGTTTCGCGTAGTAGGCAGGCAATTCGGCAACGGTAATTCCGTATGCTTTTGCACGGCCTTCTGCCCAGCCACCAGCCCAGATATTACTATCGCTGATAACGGCATCAGGGTTTACTACGTTCACACGGATCTTATCAGCGCCAAGCTCCGCAGCGTTCAACCTGCTCAGGTGTAATTGAGCAGCTTTCGCCGATCCGTAACCTGCGTTATTAGGGCCGCTTACCAAAGCGTTCTTACTTACAATGTTGATCACATCGCCACCAATGGCTTGTTTTTTCATTACAGCAACGGCAGCCTGGGTAACAAAGAACTGGCCTTTTACCAATACATCATATAACAGGTCCCAGTCTTTTTCAGCATGGTCGCCTATGGTTTTTGATATTGATAAACCTGCATTGTTTACAATGATATCAACACCGCCAAATGCTAAGGCAGCGGTATCCATTGCAGCTAAGATCTGGCCTTCGTTAGTTACATCCATTACGGCTGTAGCGTACGAATCTTTACCAAATTCTTTCTTAAATTCTTCGCCTGCGGTTTCTAAACGCTCGGCGTTCATATCGTTAAGGATAACTACGGCACCTTCGGCAACAAATTTCTTAGCGATAGCTTTGCCAATACCGCCCGCGCTGCCCGTAATTAAGGCAATACGGCCCGATAATGCTTTAGGCTTAGGCATACGTGAAAGCTTCGCTTCTTCTAACAACCAATACTCAATGTTAAAAGCTTCCTGGCGCGGTAATGAGGTGTATTCAGAAATTGCTTCCGCACCTTTCATTACGTTAATGGCGTTGGTGTAAAACTCTGCCGCAACGCGGGTAGTTTGTTTATCTTTAGAGAAAGAGAACAAACCCACACCAGGATATAATATAATAACCGGGTTAGTATCGCGGATAGCAGGGCTGTTTGGATGTTTGCAAGTCTCGTAGTACTCGGTGTACATTTTGCGGTAAGCTTCGAAAGCCGGGGCTAAACGGTCTTTTATCGCTTGTACATCGCTTAAGTCTTCGTTTGGTTTCAGATCTAAAACTAACGGGCTGATCTTGGTACGTAAAAAGTGATCCGGGCAGCTGGTACCTAACGGTGCCAAACGGTCAAGATCGTTAGAGTTGATGAACTCTAATACACGAGGATCATCAGTAAAGTGGCCAATCATGTTACGCTGGCTCGAAGTGAAACCACGCAGTATAGGCGCAATAGCTGCCGCTTGTTTTTTACGATCAGCTTCCGGTAAGCTGGTAACTTTCTGGCCACCAAAAACAGGACCTTTTTTGCCGTAGTTTGCTTCAAGGTATTCAGCGCATTTTTCAATTACTTCTAAGGTGTTGATATAGCTTTCGTAAGCGGTATCGCCCCAGGTAAATAAACCGTGCGAGCCTAACATAATACCACGGATGCCCGGGTTCTCATCTAAACAGGCTTTTAATTGCAGGCCTAATTCAAATCCTGGTTTTTTCCATTCAACCCAACCTATCTGGCCATCGAATAATTCTTGTGTAATCTTTTTACCATCTTTTGCTGCCGCGATTGCGATAGCCGCATCCGGGTGCAAGTGGTCGATATGAGCGAAAGGTAAGAAACCGTGTAACGGTGTATCAATTGAAGGCGCTTTTGATGATAGGTCAAAAATGCAGTGATTGAACAGTTCTACCATTTCATCTTCGTGCTCAACGCCACGATAGATATTTTTAAGGCTGCGTAAACGGTCAACGTAAAGTGCGGCCAATCCGCTTGCTTTTAACGTGCCTAAATCGCCACCAGAACCTTTTACCCACATTACCTCAGTTTCCTGGCCGGTTAACGGGTCTTTAGCCTGTGCTTTGCATGATGTGTTTCCGCCACCATAATTAGTCAGGCGAAGATCGGCACCTAAAAGGTTTGAGCGATATATTAAAAGGGCAACTTCGTCGCCAGCCAATTTAGCTGCTTCCGCTTCGTCCCATAAATAGCTCACGTGCTTAAATTGTGTTGTTGTAGACATTGTGTGTTGTTAAATTATGTGTGATGATTTTTTGTTTGTGATTATTTGCTTGATTGAATTTGTGCTGTTTTTGGCGCATCAGCAGGCTTAACCGAGTTACCGTATCCTACAATTACTACCGAAAGAATAATGGTAATGATACCTATCCACACGGTTGAAAATGCTTTTGTGCTTACACCTTTCCACTCCTTTAATATAAGGCCCCACATATTCGCTATCAGGATGATGAAAGCCATGTGTAAAATCCATGAGCTTGCGCCGTTACCTAACTTGCTTTCGCCCATGCCGTAGAAGAAGAATTGTAAGAACCAGGTTGTTCCGGCCAAAGCCGAAAAAATGTAATTCTTTAATAGTGGTGTTTCTTTATTAGTATAGTCGCCAAATGTTTTGTTACGGGCATTCAATATCATGCACCATACAAAGTTAGTGGTTAAACCGCCCCATAGTATAACAATATAAGTAACGTTGTTTTTGTAAAGGAAGTGTGTGTTTGCGTCAACAACGTGATTTGCTGCTCTCCATGCATCATCAGCATGTTTGGCCATATCTGCGCCGGCATCAATACCAAATGCGAAACAAGCGCTCAATACACCTGATACGATAGCAACGGCAATACCCATACCAAAACGGTAATCTTTGTTCTCGTTAGCAACGGCTCCTTCTTTTTTCAGGTCGCGTTCTTTTAATGTACCAGCTCTTCCACATATAATGATACCCAAAACGCAAACCAGTATACCTACTAAAACTAACTGGCCCCAGTGGGTAGTAGCTAAAATACCGATGCTGTCTTTCCCGTCTTTAGGTACAAACTGGTAATACACAGCCGGAACAAGCGCGCCAAATACCGAGCATAAACCTAATATAATGGTACTGCCTAATGATACACCTAAATAACGTACACCTAAACCATAAGTTAAACCGCCAATACCCCAAAGTAACCCAAAAATATAAGTGTAAGTTAAAATAGAGCCGTTTGTGGCTTTTATAATATCCATAAAGCCAGGAACAGTTAAATAAGCTGCTACCGGCGGAACGATAAGCCAGGAGAATATCCCTCCCACTATCCAGAAACTTTCCCAGGCCCAACCTTTTACTTTTTTGTATGGGATATAAAAGCTACCCGAGGCAAAACCGCCTATGAAGTGAAAAATAACACCAAAAATTACTTGCATTTATAGATTTATTTATATTGGTTACAAAGAGGATTTAAAAGTAGAAAAGTAGGTTTAAACAGCCGTCATGGTCTGTCATGTTTTAAAGCATTTTTAATTATTGATTAATTTTACTAACCAAAATATCGAAAAAATGTACCGGGGGATAACATAGTTTCGTTTATTATTGCAGATTTGTTAAAATTGCATGAGCAAAAAAACGAGTTTTAATTAACAAGGACGGGGTTTTAATTGTAAAATAATTAATACCGGTATACTATTTCTTGCGAAAACTATGTAATCTTGTAGTCCGAACCAAATTATTTTTGATTTTACGGCCAATATTTATTGATACTTAACCGGATAGCCTATCGTTTAATTTATACCAATACACCTGTATTTAATGAAGCAACCCCCTATTTTTGAATGTATCTACATTGATTATTACTCATCAACGCCTAAATACCTGCAGCTGGCAAATTCCATCATCAACTGCATAAGCGATGGTAAGATCAGTAAGAACGATATACTGCCATCAATTAATGAGTTAAGCTATAATTTCGAGATATCACGCGATACGGCAGAGAAGGCATATAAATACCTTAAAAAAATAGGATTATTGGGCTCTGTTCCTGGCAAGGGATATTATGTTAAAAGCACCGACAGGAGCCACAAACTGAAAGTTTTTTTACTATTCAACAAATTAAGCTACCACAAAAAACTGGTTTATGACTCCATAGTCGAATCGTTAGGCGAAATGGCCGCGGTTGACCTATATATATACAACAATGATTTTTCGCTGTTTAAAAAGCTGCTCCAAAACAAAAGCGATGATTATACCCACTATGTAATTATCCCCCACTTTTTAGAGGGCGGTGAAAAAGCGCACGAGATCATCAACACCATACCGAAAGAAAAGCTGATATTACTGGATAAGCTTATACCCGGTGTTGATGGCGATTTTGCCGCAGTTTACGAAAACTTTGAACACGATATTTATCACGCGCTCGAGCTTGCGCTGGAGCAGTTAAGCAAATACCATACGGTAAAGATCATTTTCCCGGAGAACTCATACTTCCCTGATGAAATATTAAAAGGATACTATAATTTTTGCCACCAATACGCCTTTAACTGCAAAGTTGTGCACCATATAGAAACCGAACAAATAGGTAAAGGCGAAGCTTTTATTAACTTGATGGAAAGCGACCTGGTAACCCTGATAGAACGCATCATATCTACCGACCTTAAAGTAGGTACAGATGTTGGTGTGATATCGTATAATGAAACGCCACTTAAAAAGATCATCCTGAACGGACTTACCACTATTTCTTCAGATTTCCAGGCGATGGGCGAAAAAACTGCACATTTGATACTAAATAGTTCAACAGAACACATAGAAACACCATTTTATCTCACTTTAAGGGCTTCTTTGTAAAAAACCAACCATTTAAGGCTCAAAAAAGCCCAGAAAAAAAATATTTTTACCTTTTTATATAAATATCGACGCTTTTTTTGCTTTTTATTGTAAAAATGGCTGCGAAAATGATTTTTTCCTGCTTTTTTTAACTACTAACTCCATATAGTATATCCTGTAATTATTTTTAATTTTGCAGTAAGCAATAAAATGATTTTCTTTATATAATATTTCAACAGTTTTTTCGCTATATGCTTTCAAAAAAGACAAAATATGCAATTAAAGCTTTAGTTAGCTTGGGAAAAATGGCAGGCAACCCACCTGTTCAGATCTCGAAAATTGCAGAACAAGAGAAAATCCCAAAAAAATTCCTCGAACAAATACTATTAGACCTGCGAAATGCCGGTTATTTATATAGTAAAAAAGGCGCAGGTGGCGGTTACAGCCTAAATAAAGACCCCAAAGACATTTATTTGGTGCAAATTATGCGCATAACCGATGGCCCTATTGCTATGGTACCTTGTGCAAGCTTAAATTTTTATCATAAATGCGAAGAGTGTAAAGCCGAAGGTACATGCGGAATCCGCAGCGTATTTGTTGACGTGCGCGATGCGACTTTGAAAATTTTAAGCGAAACCAGTATTTCCGATATTATTAACCGCGAAGTAGACCTCATAGGTGAGATTTAAGGATCAGCAAAAAGTCAGAATTTTAATAATTTATAAAATAGTCTATCATTTCTATATACATTATATATATATTTGTAGCATAAAAACAGGAATATAGCCCGGCATCATTAAAAGGCGCATTTCTGTTGTGATGCAGGAGTTGGAGCAGAAAAAAAATTAACTAACCCTCTTCAGTTTTAGCCGGAGAGGATTTTTTTTTAGATAAAAGCATTAATAGCATATGCAAAGTTTTAGGACCGAATTAGAAAATCCGGTTGTTGAAAAGGATATTATTGACCTTGAACACAAGATACGCCAGTTTCGCGAAGGAAAGATACACGACGAGAAATTCAGGAGCCTGCGTTTAGCCCGTGGTGTGTATGGGCAGCGCCAGCAAGGTGTACAAATGGTGCGTATCAAACTACCTTTTGGCAAGGTTACTTTTAAGCAATTGCTAAAAATAGCCGATATATCTGATGAGTACGCGAGCCGTAACCTGCACTTAACCACACGCCAGGACATACAAATACACTACGTAAGTTTAGAGCGCACACCCGAATTATGGGCAAAATTAGAGCAAGATGATGTTACCCTGCGCGAAGCCTGTGGTAACACTGTACGTAATGTAACGGCCTCCCCTAACGCTGGCATTGATCCGTTAGAGCTGTTTGATGTATCGCCATACGCTCATGCTACTTTCGAATACTTTTTGCGTAACCCGATATGCCAGGAAATGGGTCGCAAATTCAAAATATCATTCTCATCAAGCGAAGCCGATACCGCTTTCTCATTTATTCACGATCTGGGTTTTATCCCGAAAGTAAAAGTTGAGAACGGCGAAGAAAAACGTGGCTTTAAGGTAATGCTGGGTGGTGGCTTAGGCGCGCAACCTGCATTAGCACACATTGTACATGAGTTTTTGCCCGAAGACCAGCTAATACCATATACTGAAACCGTTATCCGCGTGTTTGACCGTTATGGCGAACGCAGCAACCGCAATAAGGCACGTTTAAAATTCCTTATCGCAAAATTAGGCCTTGATGAAGTTTTACGCCTTATTGATGAAGAACATATAGCTATTAAAAACAAAAGTTACATTGTTAACCGCGATACTGTACCGCAGCCTGCAATACCTTCAAATAAACACCTCGAAATTGAAATAAGCAAGCCAACGCATTATAAACATTGGTTAGCTACAAACGTTTTTGAGCAAAAGCAAAAAGGTTTTTATGGTGTATATATTAAGGTTGAAGTTGGCGATATCCCTACCGAACAGGCCCGTAAACTGGTTGATGCCATTCGCCCTTATGTTGCTGACGAGATACGCATTACCCCTAACCAGGGTTTATTATTAAAATATGCTACAAAAGAGGCGCTGCCTCATTTGTTCAATGTCTTATCAGAATTAGGTTTAGCTAAACCGGGTTTTGACAGCGTTGCCGATGTAACTACCTGCCCCGGAACAGATACCTGTAACTTAGGCATATCAAACAGCATGACCTTTGCACGTGTGTTGGAAGACCTGATATACAGCGAATATGAAGACCTTATTTATAACCGCGAGATCAAGATCAAAATAAGTGGCTGTATGAACAGCTGCGGCCAGCATGGTTTGGCGCATATTGGTTTCCACGGCAGCTCATTAAAGGCACAAGGTAAAGTATTACCATCAATGCAGGTATTGCTTGGTGGCGGTACTGTTGGTGATGGCGTTGGCCGTGCAGGCGATAAAGTAATTAAAGTACCTGCCAAACGTGCTACCGATGTAATGAGGATGGTTTTAAACGATTACAAAGCCAATACGGTTGAAGGTGAGACCTTCTTATCCTATTACGATAAACAAGGTAAGGATTATTTTTACCAGATGTTAAAACCACTGGCCGACCTGACCAACCTGAAAGACGAAGAATTTGTTGACTGGGGCCACGAAGAAACCTTTGAGACCGCTATTGGTGTTGGTGAGTGTGCCGGTGTGGTGATAGACCTTATCGCGACCCTACTGTTTGAAGCAGACGAAAAGTTTGACTGGGCACAGGGTGCATATGATAAGGGCGCTTTCGCGGATTCGATCTACCATGCTTACAGCGTATTTATCAGCGCGGCTAAAGCCTTATTGCTGGATAAAGGTGTAAACAGCTCAACCCACGCAGGTATTATACGCGAGTTTGATAACCATTATGTAGCTACCGGCGAGGTTGAAGTAAACGGCACCTTTAACGATCTTATTTTACAGATCAACAAAAACGAGCCATCAGAAGCCTTTGCTACACAGTACTTACAACAAGCTAAAGTTTTTTTGCAAAGTGTAAAAGATAAACGAGAAGCATTAATACAGGCATAATATTTACCTATGAGCTCGTCACCAAAAAATAATGCACCAACATTAACTCCGGAAATAACACCGGATGGTAACCAACTGTTCCCGGTTTTTTTAAAGCTGAACGAGTTGCATACCCTGTTAGTTGGCGCGGGTAATGTAGGCTTTGAGAAATTAGGCGCTATACTGAATAACAGCACCGAAGCTAAAGTAACCATTATTGCCGAGCAGGTTTCGGGTGAGGTTTACCAACTGGCTGAACGTTTCCCAAAAGTGAATATTTTAAAAAAATCATTTGCCGAAGATGATTTGAAGGATGTGAACATTGTGGTAGTTGCTACAGGAAACGAAGAGTTGAATAACTACATCAGAACCTTAGCCAAACAACATAATTTATTAATAAATGTGGCTGATAAGCCATCATTGTGTGATTTTTACCTGGGTTCCATTGTACAAAAAGGAGATCTTAAGGTAGCAATATCTACCAACGGAAAATCGCCAACGGTAGCCAAAAGACTAAAAGAAGTGCTGAACGAAAGTATACCCGAAGAGTTAGATACCACCCTTCAACAAATGAGCGCCCTGAGAGAAACGCTTACAGGCGATTTTGCATCGAAAGTAAAAAAGCTGAACGAAGTAACATCAATACTGGTTGAGCCCACCGAGGAGCAGGAAATTGTAGCCAATACATCTGCCGAAAAAAACTTTAAATGGATAATTTGGTGCACTATTGTGGCATCACTTGGTATCACCATTTATGCTTTCTGGTTAAAAGACCCTGCTTTTCAAAGCTTTGTAGGTAATATACAACCTATATTTTACTACTTTTTTATTGCCGGCTTTATCTTTTCTATGATAGATGGCGCCATTGGGATGTCATACGGTGTTACATCAACTACCTTTTCGTTAACTATGGGTATCCCTCCTGCTGTTGCCAGTATGGGTGTTCACCTGTCCGAAATATTAAGTAATGGCATAGCCGGCTGGATGCATTACCGTATGGGTAACGTAAACTGGCGTTTGTTTTGGCTATTGCTTATCCCTGGTGCTATAGGTGCCGGTTTAGGCGCTTTTTTAATATCATCATTAGAGCATTACAGCACCTATACAAAGCCTGTAGTATCATTATATACCCTGATACTGGGCGGTGTTATCTTGTCAAAAGCCTTTAAACCAAAATATAAAAGAGCCTCAGGCAAAATTAAACGTATTAGCTTATTGGGTTTTGGAGGCGGTTTTATTGATGCTGTTGGTGGCGGCGGTTGGGGTTCTATTGTATTATCATCATTAATAGCTGGTGGCCGCAATCCAAGGTTCTCTTTAGGTACAGTTAAGCTATCGCGTTTTTTTATCGCCCTGATAAGCTCTGTCACATTCATCCTGATGCTGGCTAACTCCAATTCAAAATGGGAAGCTGTTTTAGGCTTGATAGTTGGTAGTGCGTTGGCATCTCCTATCGCGGCAAGGATATCCAATAAAATATCTACAAAAGCTATTATGGTATCTGTAGGCGTTATTGTAATTTTGATCAGTTTATACAGCATTCAAAAGTTTGTTGTTAAAGTATTGTAGTGATGGTAGGTTCGATAGAGAAAATAAGAGCGCAGCTAACTAACCTCGGCCCTGTTGAGGCATTAACCTTGCTTGCCGAACTATTCCCGGGCAAGGTCATTTTTTCGACCAGTTTTGGCTGGGAAGACCAGGTAATCAGTCACATGATATTTGCCAACAAGCTACCCATAAAGGTTTTCACCTTAGAAACAGGCCGCCTGTTCCCGGAAACTTATTATGTTTGGGGCCGCACCTTAGAGCGTTATGGCGAAAATATACATGCCTACTATCCTAATACAGAAGCTGTAGAACGGCTGGTAAGCAGCAAAGGCCCAAGCAGCTTTTACGAATCGGTTGAGAACCGTAAAGAGTGTTGCGGTATCCGCAAGGTTGAGCCGTTAAACCGTGCCCTTGCCGGCAATGATGTATGGATAACCGGTATCCGTGCAGAACAAAGTGCCAACAGGCAGCATATGGATAACCTTGAACCGGATGAGGTACACCAGCTGATCAAGTTCCATCCTATTTACAGCTGGAGCCTTGACGAAGTTAAAGCATACATTAAAGAATATAATATACCCTATAATCCGCTTCATGATAAAGGTTTCCCAAGTATTGGCTGTGCACCATGCACACGTGCGGTACGGGAAGGTGAAGATTTTCGCGCCGGCCGCTGGTGGTGGGAAGATCAATCGAAAAAAGAGTGTGGACTGCATGAAGTAAGTACTGAACAAAAATGAGTAAAAACAAACTAAATTATTTAGACGACCTGGAAGCCGAAGCAATTTACATTTTGCGCGAGGTAGCCGGGCAGTTTGAAAAACCTGCACTGCTGTTTTCGGGCGGTAAAGATTCTATTACCCTGGTACGCCTGGCCGAAAAGGCTTTCCGTCCGGGTAAATTCCCGTTCCCGCTGGTACACATTGATACCGGTCATAACTTTCCTGAAACCATTTCGTATCGTGATGAGATGGTAGACCGCATTGGCGAAAAGCTGATCGTAGGTTATGTACAGGATGATATTGATGCCGGCCGCGTTATTGAGCAAAAAGGTAAGAACGCCAGCCGTAACTCATTACAAACAGTTACGCTACTAAACACCATTGAAAAACACAAGTTTGACGCTTGTATAGGCGGCGCACGCCGTGATGAAGAGAAAGCCCGCGCTAAAGAACGCATATTTTCGGTACGCGATGAGTTTGGCCAATGGGACCCAAAACGCCAACGCCCCGAGCTATGGAACCTGTACAATGGTAAAATACACAAAGGCGAGAACGTAAGGGTATTCCCGATAAGTAACTGGACCGAGCTTGACGTTTGGAATTATATCCGCAGAGAAAATATTGCTTTGCCATCTATCTACTTTGCACACCAGCGTGATGTAATTACCCGCAACGGCCAGTTAATGGCTGCAGCCAAGGCCTTAAACATGGATAGCGAGGATGTGATTGAACGCCGTAACGTACGTTTCCGTACTGTTGGCGACATGACCTGTACCGCTGCAGTAGAATCGGACGCGTTCGAGATCGATGATATCATTAACGAGATCAGTGAATCGAAAATTAGCGAACGCGGTGCCCGCATGGATGATAAAGTATCGGAAGCGGCAATGGAAGACAGGAAAAAAGGCGGTTATTTTTGATGGAAAACGGAAGATGTAAGACGGAAAATGTACAAACACATCTTCCGTCTTACCTCTTCCATCTTACATAAACACAAATGGACATATTAAAATTTTTAACAGCAGGCAGTGTTGATGATGGTAAAAGTACCCTTATTGGCCGTTTGCTGTACGATAGTGAATCAATATTACAGGATCAGTTAGAAGCGTTGCAGGCATCAAACCGTAAAAATGACGATGGTACAATTGACCTCGCTATTTTAACAGATGGCTTGAAAGCAGAGCGAGAGCAGGGCATCACTATTGATGTGGCTTACAAGTACTTCCAGACTGAGAAGCGTAAATTCATTATTGCCGATACCCCGGGGCATATTCAATACACCCGTAATATGGTTACCGGTGCATCTAACGCTGACCTGGCTATTATATTGATAGATGCGCGTAAAGGTGTGATAGAGCAAACTATACGCCACTCATACCTGGTATCGCTTTTGGCTTTACAGCATGTGGTAGTTGCCGTGAATAAGATGGACATGGTTGATTACAGCGAAGAGGTATTCAACAACATTGTTAAGGATTACCAGGCCATGGCCGCAAAACTTAACCTGAACGAGGTAAGTTATATACCGGTTAGCGCATTAAAAGGCGATAACATTGTACACGAATCTGTTAACATGATATGGTACCAAGGCAAAAGCCTGTTAGATCATTTAGAAACCGTACCGGTGGCTATTGATGATAGTACAGATCATGCACGTATGCCGATACAATGGATCATCCGCCCGCAAACAGAAGAATTGCATGATTACCGTGGTTATGCCGGTCGTGTTGCGAGTGGTTCGTTTAAAGTAAATGATGCGATAACTGTTTTACCATCGGGCTTTAGCTCCACCATCAGCAAAATAGAGTTTTTTGATCAGGAGCCTGCGGAAGCATCGGCAGGCATGTCGGTAACCGTGCACCTGGCTGATGAAATTGACATCAGCCGAGGCGATACATTGGTGAATGCCAAGTATTTACCTACGGTATCTCAACTAATTGAGGCTGACCTTTGCTGGATGGATACCAAACCAATGGATGCCAGCCTTACCTACCTGATACAGCACAACAGCAAAACCACACGTTGTAAGATAAGCGATGTGTTACATAAGGTAAATATTAACACGTTGGATAAAGTATCTGCAGAGAGCTTTAATTTGAATGATATAGGCCGTGTAGTGATCAAAACTGCCGACCCACTTGCTTTCGATCTTTACCAGGAGAATAAAGCCAATGGCGGCGCGATACTGATAGACAGCCGTACTAACCTTACCGTTGGCGCATTGATGTTCAGGGCTAACGCCGACTGAAATAATATATAACATTAAACAGAAAAGGCTCGTTAATAACGAGCCTTTTCTGTTTAAATCAAAATCTTAAATGCTTAACTGTAAGCTTGTTATTTATGAGTTGCTTAAGTGATTCTATACCTACCTTCAGGTGTGTTTCCACATAGTTAGCGGTAACGCTTGTATCGCTCTCGGCAGTCTTTACCCCTTCAGGTATCATTGGCTGATCTGATACCAACAACACGGCGCCTGTTGGTATTTTGTTAGCGAAGCCAGTGGTAAATATGGTAGCGGTTTCCATATCGATAGCCATTGCACGCAAGCTGCGCAAGTACTTTTTAAACTTTTTATCATGCTCCCAAACCCGGCGGTTGGTAGTATAGCAAGTGCCTGTCCAGTAATCCCGCTCAAGGTCGCGTATGGTGGTTGATATCGCTTTTTGCAGCGCGAATGCCGGTAAGGCCGGTACCTCGGCAGGCATATAATCGTTAGATGTACCTTCGCCGCGTATGGCGGCTATGGGCAATATCAGGTCGCCAACCTTATTTTTACTTTTTAAACCACCGCATTTCCCTAAAAACACAACGGCTTTAGGCTTTATCGCTGTAAGCAAGTCCATTACCGTAGCGGCCAGGGCGCTCCCCATACCAAAGTTCATGATGGTGATACCATCTGCAGATACGCTTTGCATGGGTTTATCAATACCAATTATTGGCGCGTTGCCGTGCCACTCCGAAAACATTTCCAGGTATTTAGAAAAATTGGTCAGGATGATGTATTCTGTAAAATCTTCCAATGGCCTGCCCGAATACCTGGGCAACCAGTTATCAACAATAGCCGATTTTGTTTTTAGCCCCGACTTTACCGGGCTCTGTATTTCATGTATCTTCTTGTCTTCTTCCATGTTATGCCATTAAAAATTTGGCTTGATGACGTATGTCTCATAAAACTCAATAATGTGGTTAGCAGCATCTTCGGCCGTATCAACCACCTTGTACAATTGAAGGTCTTCTTCTTTGATGTTTCCGGCGGCCAGCATTTTTTCGGTTACCCAATTTAACAAGCCGTTCCAATAAGCGCTTCCTACCAAAACAATCGGAAACCGGGCTATTTTTCCGGTTTGTATCAGGGTTATCGCTTCAAAAAGTTCATCAAGCGTACCCATACCGCCCGGCATTACCACAAAGCCTTGTGAGTACTTCATAAACATCACCTTCCGCACAAAAAAGTACTTAAATTCCAATAGTTTATCCCGATCGATAAACTTATTTTCAAACAACTCGAAAGGAAGTTCGATACCCAGGCCAACGGATTTACCACCCGCTTCAAATGCCCCTTTATTTGCGGCTTCCATAATACCAGGTCCTCCGCCCGATATCACACCATAACCTTGTTTGGTTAACAGTGCGGCTATCTCTTCAGTTAGCTGGTAATATTTATGGTCTTGCTTGGTACGTGCTGAGCCAAATATCGACACACACGGGCCTATCCTGGCCAATTTCTCAAATCCATCAACAAACTCGGCCATTATCTTAAAAATGTGCCATGAGTCGCTTACCTTAATTTCCTGCCAGGTTTTATTCTCGAACGCCTTACGTATTTTATCTGTCTTCTCCATTAACACATTGTTAAATAATTACGATAAAAAATCGAAATTATCTTATAATAATTTATAAATGCATTTTTTGCATTATAATACTAATATAACAACAATTTTTATAAAACACGCAGGCGATTGGAATTATTTACAAACATTGGTTAATTCGGTACCGAACGGTACTATGCAGCACTCAGCTTTATAGTATTTAAATAGTATATCAGCACGGGTATATATTCGTCACAATGCAAACTACCGCAATCTAATTGGTTTGAACCTTTGAATACGATGTAAACTATCCGGCCTTCGTTATTGGCCTGCATATGAAATTGCCATTCTTTCAGCGTCAGGAACATACTCAGGCCACCTGTCCAGGTGGTACTAACCATGTTTGATTCATGCAGGCCCTTATGGGTAATGTATTTGATTAATTTTTGCGCGTTAACCTTTGCCAGATCGTTGGGCTGGGGAGCGCCTTCAAAACTTTGCTGTATAGCTACTTCAATTTCAGGATACATAACACTATTGATTAATTTGATAAAAAAACGTGTACATCCACCTCACAAACCCGTGGCGATTTTTAGTGTTTTAATGCAATAGACTGCAATTTTTGCACTAAAAATCTAATTTAACGATAGTTTTTATCAAAAACAATAGTTTTTACGAATTTATTTACAATAATTTAATACCAAATTAACATTTTAGTAATATTCAGAAACCAAAATAGCCCTTTAAGCAAGTTAAAGGGCTATAAAAGCTAATTTTATAGTACTTTAATGGTCGTTTAGGGGCAATCCTAAGCGCTGATAGTCTTTCCAGTTTAAATACTCAGGGGCTTTACGTTGTTCAACCATAGTAATACAATCATCAACGGGGCAAACCAGTTGGCATAAGTTGCATCCAACACACTCTTCTTCTTTAATGGTATACTTGTTATAAGGCTTGCCATAATCCAGGTTGATAGATTGATGTGATGTATCCTCGCAGGCAATATAGCACAAACCGCAATGCACACATTTATCCTGATTAATGTTAGCCACAATGTGATAATTGATATCAAGGTCTTCCCAATGCGTCATCGTTGGCACCGATTTACCGATAAAGTCATCCAGCTTTTTAAAGCCTTTTTCGTCCATCCAGTAATTGAGGCCTTCTATCATATCCTCAACAATACGGAAGCCATGTTTCATCGCGGCTGTACATACCTGTACGTTGGATGCGCCCAATAACATAAACTCAACAGCATCGCGCCATGTGCTTACACCTCCTATGCCCGAAATTGGCACCTTACGTGTGGTTTCATTCTGCGCGATGGTGGTCAGCATTTTTAACGCGATAGGCTTAACCGCCGGGCCGCAATAGCCGCCGAAGGTTGATTTACCGGCTACATTAGGGTTAGGCACAAAGCTATCCAGATCAACCCCGGTTACCGATTGTATGGTATTGATAAGCGATAACGCATCTGTACCCCCAAGTACCGAAGCCAGGCCTGTAGGCACAACAGAGTGTACATTTGGGGTCAGTTTGGTTATTACCGGAATAGTAGCTATTTCCATTACCCATTCCACCACCATACGGGCAATTTCAGGATCCTGGCCCACGGCGGCACCCATGCCGCGCTCCGTCATGCCGTGCGGGCAGCCGAAGTTGAGTTCTAAACCGTGTGCGCCGGTATCTTCTACTTTTTTAATGAGTTCGTGCCAGCTTTCTTTGGTATTATCCGCCATGAGCGAAATCACCATCGCCCTGTCGGGGAACTCTTTTAATACTTCGCGGATCTCTTTCAGGTTGATATCCAGCGGCCTGTCGCTGATGAGTTCGATGTTATTGAAACCCATTACGCGGCTGCCATGGTAATCGACCGCCGAGTAGCGTGAGGATACGTTCTTCACCTGGCTGCCAAGGGTTTTCCATACCACGCCACCCCAGCCTGCCTCAAAGGCGCGCATTACGTTTATCTTTTTATCCGTTGGCGGCGCGCTGGCCAGCCAAAACGGGTTCGGCGATTTAATTCCTAAAAAATCTGATGATATATCGGCCATGTTTGTTGTTTAGTTATTGTGCTATTAGTTGTTGAGTTATTAGGAGGATTATTTGGTTAGTTATCTATCAACTTAATAACCCAATAACCCAATCACCTAATAACTTATCCCACCATTAAATAATTCAAAATCCCCTGTGCTCCATCTTTACCCGCTTGCACGGCATCTACCACTTCTTTACCACCGTTAACGCAATCGCCACCGGCGAAGATGCCATCAATACTGGTTACGCCGTTTTCGGCGATGGTAATTTTACCGTATTGGTTGGCAAGGTTGGTTTCGGCAATCAGGTTTTCGAAAGGCATTTGCCCTGCCGCTTTGATGATCATGTCTACATCAAGCGTCATAGTTTCACCCGTATCAACAGGCGAGCGGCGGCCGCTGGTATCGGGTTCACCCAAAACCATGGTGCTGCAAACTATTTGCTTTACTTTGCCATGCTCATCGCCAACAACATGTTTTGGCGCGGCTAACCACACAATACGGCAGCCGTCAAGCTTGGCAATATTCAGTTCAACTTCGGTACAAGGCATTTCTTCTTGTGTACGGCGGTAAAGCATCGTTACTTCTTTGGCCCCTAAGCGTTTGGCTTGCGTAGCGGCATCAATAGCCGTCATGCCCATCCCGATAACGGCAACCTTCTCGCCTACCTTCACCTGGTCGAAACCTTTGCTGCGGATATCGTAAATAAAGCTGATCGCATCAACAACACCATCCAAATGTTCGCCGGGGATTGACAGTTGTCGCGCCAGGCCAACGCCAATACCTACATAAACGGCATCATACTGGCTTTGCAGATCGGTCAGCGAAATATCTCTGCCCAACTCCTGGTTGTATTTTATTTCGATACCGCCGATTGACAGGATGTATTCTACCTCATCTTCGCAGAATTGCGGCGTTACTTTGTAGGCAGCAATACCATATGTCATTAAACCACCGCCTTTTGCTTCTTTCTCGTAAACGGTCACGTCAATTCCTTCGCGGGATAAAACGTGAGCGCAGGATAATCCTGCCGGACCTGCACCAATAACCGCTACCCTTTTACCGTTGGACGGTTTGCGGATAAACAGCGGCCATTTATTGGCGATGGCTTTTTCGGTTGAGTAACGCTGCAAACGCGCTATCTGTATCGGCTCTTCATCCATCAGGTTGTACACGCAGGCGCCTTCGCACAGCTTTTCAACCGGACAAACCTTGGAGCAGCCCCCACCCATAATATTGGATGAAAAAATGGTGTGTGCCGAACCTTTAATGTTCTCGTTAGCTATTTGCTTAATGAATTTCGGCACGTCGATACTCGTCGGGCACGATTTCATGCAGGGCGCATCATAGCAGTAAATACAGCGGTTGGCCTCCACCAGCGCCGCGGTCAGGTTTTCGAATGGCGGATGAATATCAGCGAAATTCGCCTCGTACTCATCGGCGGTAAGCCTGAAATTTGTTATTGACATATTTTTATTTCGGATTTCGGATGTTCGATTTCGGATTTACTCCTATTTCGAATATCGAATGTTCAATTTCGAATTTATTTTTTTCTCTCTTGCTTCGCCCGCCGTAGCTTTAGCGAAGGCGGGATTCTTGCAACTTACAACTCCGTTATCGGCCCGTAAGTCTCCGGTCTCCTGTCGCGGAAGAACTGCCAGGTGCTGCGTACTTCGTCTATCATATCCAGATCGAACTCGGTTATTAGTAGTTCATCATCATATTCTGATGCAGTGGCCAGTATTTGTCCGCGCGGGTCAACGTGGTACGATGAACCGTAAAAGCGGCCCAGGTTCCATGGCTTTTCTTCGCCAACACGGTTAATGCAGCCCATAAAATAGCCGTTTGCCGCTGCGTGAGCAGGTTGTTCCAGTTTCCATAGATATTGCGACAAACCTGCAACAGTAGCCGATGGATTGTATACGATCTCTGCGCCATTCAATCCCAAACAACGTGCGCCATCAGGGAAATGCCTGTCGTAGCAGATATAAACACCCACTTTAGCATATTTAGTTTGAAAAACGGGGTAACCTAAATTGCCCGGTTTAAAGAAAAACTTTTCCCAAAAGCCATTGGTTTGCGGGATATGGTTCTTGCGGTATTTTCCGAGGTAAGTACCATCAGCATCAATAACTGCCGCAGTGTTATACAACACACCCGCCTGTTCCTTTTCGTAAATAGGAACGATGATCACCATGTTATACTTTTTGGCGTAGGTCGCCATCAGGTCGGTTGTCGGGCCGGGCACGCTTTCTGCCGAGGCATACCATTTGGCATCTTGTCCCGGGCAAAAGTAAGGGGTGTTAAAAATCTCCTGCAGGCAAAGTATCTGCACGCCTGCCTCTCCCGCTTTTTCGATGTAAGGGATATGCTTTTGCACCATGGCATCCACAATCTCGGGTATGGTGCCCTCGCCTTCCGTTTTCGGCAGGCTCATTTGTATTAAGCCCGATTTAATAATTCTTGGCATGTAAATTTTTTATAATAAGGTCAGTTAATGTTCTTTATATAAATCCGGTAACTTTTTTACGCTTGATGAACTGGCCGTTGCCTTTCACCACCTTACATTCTTCACCATCGATGGCAACCGTGCCACGTAGCAATACGGTTTTCACCTTACCTTCTACCTCCCAGCCTTCGTAACCGCTGTAATCCACGTTCATGTGGTGAGTTTCGGCAGAGATCTTGTGTTTGGCATTCGGGTCGAAAATCACAATATCGGCATCGCTGCCCACAGATATGGTTCCCTTACGGGGAAACATGCCGAATATTTTGGCGGCATTGGTGCTTGCAACTTCCACAAACTTGTTAATGCTAATTTTGCCTTTGGCTACCCCTTCGGAGTAGAGCAATTCAAAACGGTTCTCGATCGCCGGGTGCCCGTTGGGTATCTTGCTGAAATCGTCTTTACCCATCAGCTTTTGCTCCCACATAAAAGGGCAATGGTCGGTAGCAACTACTTGTAAATGGCCCTGGTTAATACCGTTCCAAAGTGAATCCTGGTCTTTTTTCAGCCGCAACGGCGGACTCATCACCCATTTAGCGCCTTCAAAATCATTTTCGTAGAGCGAAGCATCCAAAATCAAATACTGGATACAGGTTTCGGCCATTACGTTGTGGTTGCGTTTGCTGGCATCGCGCACAGCGTTTAACGCGCCCTCGCAGGTTAGGTGTACGATGTATGCCGGGCAGCCTGTATAACCTGCCAGTTGTGCAAAACGGTTGGAGGCTTCGGCCTCGGTAACTTCGGGTTGCGATAAGAAGTGATACAGGGGGGATAGCTTTCCTTCGGCCCGATGTTTTGCCACAAGGTAATCAATCAAATCCCCGTTGGTAGCATGTGCCGTAACCATCCCACCCTGCTTTTTCACTTCACTCATCAAACCAACCATCTGACGGTCATCAACCATCAGAGCTCCTTTATAGGCCATAAATGTTTTGAATGAGGTTATGCCCTCATCCTCCACCATTTGTTGTATCTCGGCCTTTGTATTATCGTTAAAATCAGTAACCGCCATGTGGAAGCTGTAATCGCCTACAGCGGTACCGGTTGCCCGAGATTGCCAGTCGGTTAACGCATCCTTCAGGCTGTGCCCCTGTGTTTGCAACACAAAATCGATAACCGTTGTCGTCCCGCCAAAAAGCGCGGCACGTGTACCGGTTTCATAGGTATCGCTGGAAAACGTCCCCATAAACGGCATTGATAAATGCACGTGTGGGTCTATCCCACCAGGAAATACCAACATGCCTTTGGCATCTATCTCTTTGTCGGCCTTCACATTCAAGTTTTTGCCGATGGCGGATACCGTTTCGCCCTCAATGAATATATCGGCTATGGTGTCGTTATCAACCGTGATAACCCTGCCGTTTTTAATTAATACTGACATTCAATTCTCCTTCCTGTAATTCGTTCGCGGTAACGGTTTCGGTTTGGTTGCGCATCAGCAGCAGGTAAACCAAACCCGAAATAAAGAACCCCGCGAACCACGCATAACTGTAAACATCAACCAGCCATGGCCAAACCGAACCTGCGGGCAGCACATGAATAATGGCTAAAAAGCCCGGTATATTTGGCGCGATACCTAATATTAAAGATATGATGGCCAGTCCGTTAAAACCGTTACCGAAAGTATAACGACCGCTTTCGCGATACAACTCCTTCACATGTAAATTTTGCTTACGCACGAAGTAATAGTCAGCGATCATGATGCCACCGATAGGACCCAGTAAACCCGAATACCCAACCAGCCAGGTAAAAATATAGCCCGATGGATCAGCGATTAATTTCCATGGGAAAATGCAGATACCGATAACGCCGGTGATATAACCGCCTAATTTAAAATCAATTTTCTTTGGTGAGAGGTTAGCAAAATCATTAGCGGGGCTAACAATGTTTGCTGCAATGTTTGTTGCCAATGTTGACAGCGCTACAGCTATCATGGCGATACTCACCAATAGCTTGCTATCAAATTTACCCGCCAATACAACCGGATCCCAAATGGTAGTGCCGTAAATGATGAACGTTGCCGATGTTACCACCACGCCGATGAACGAAAATATTGTCATAGATGGCGGTAGACCGATAGCCTGCCCCCATTGCTGTGCCTTCTGACTTTTAGCATAACGTGTAAAATCAGGAATATTCAGCGAAAGCGTGGCCCAAAAGCCAATCATCCCCGTAAGGGAAGGAAAAAACGCTTTCCAGAACTCGGCAGTAGTTTTAAACTTTGATGGCTGTGCCAAAACCGGTCCTAAACCATGGCTTGCGTTGATGGCCCAATACAACAATGCCAAAGCAGCTACAGGTAAAAAGAAGGCTTTAAAAACCAAGAGTTTCTTAATGCTATCAACACCCAAATAAACCACGTACATATTCAATAGCCAAAACAAAAAGAACATCAAAGCCGGGCCGGTTTGCAAACCCCATGATGCAGGGAATATCTGCGGAAGCGTGGCTATTGAAGGTATCCACAAGTGTGCCATTTGATACAGCGCGAAACCGCCTATCCATGTTTGTATACCGAACCAGCCGCAAGCGATAACCGCTCTTAACATAGCAGGGATATTTGCACCTTTTAAACCAAAGCTCGCCCTTGCCATTACCGGGAACGGGATGCCATATTTAGCTCCAGCCCTGCCGTTTAATATCATGGGAATGAGCACAATACTGTTGCCAACTAAAATAGTTACAATGGCTTGCCACCAGTTCATGCCGCCTTCAATTAACGAGCTGGCGAGCATATAGGTAGGGATGCAGAGGCTCATGCTTATCCACAGCGCGGCGTAGTTCCAGGTGCCCCACGTGCGCTTATCGGCGGGTATGGGCGCGAGGTCCTCGCTGTAATATTGCAGGTCTTCTATTTGTGCGGCTGCTGATTCGGTTTTTGACATGGATAAATTTAGTGAAAAACTAATCAATAAACATATTCATCGGCAATGGCAATGGCTTGCGATATGATAGCCATACCTTCATCAACCTGCTCTTTGGTAATACTCAACGGCGGCGCTATGAAAATGTAGTTCCAGCGAACAAAGGCGTACATGCCCAGTTCTTTAATTTTACCGGCAACCTTGTTCATTATCACCATTTCATCCGCTTTGGCGTTGTATGGTGCCATTGGTTCTTTTGTATTACGGTTCTTCACCAACTCAAAACAACCAAGCAAACCTGTATTTCTGAAATCGCCAATGCTTGGATGAATTTTCTTCATCTCGTTCGCTTTGGCATCAATATACGCGCCCATGTTGGCGGCATTTTCTATCAGGTTTTCGTCTTCGTAAATTTTCAATACTTCTACCCCTGCCGCGCAGCTTACCGGGTGAGCAGAATAGGTTAATCCCAGCATCAATGGCTTATCATCAAAAGCCGCGGCAATTTTATCGGTTACGATCAAAGCACCCAACGGCAAATAACCCGCGGTAATACCTTTAGCTGTCGCGATCATATCAGGCACCACACCACCATTATTATCCACACCAAACCAATGGCCTGTACGGCCAAAGCCGCTCATTACTTCATCAGCTATTAGCAAAATACCGTGCTTATCGCATAGTGCGCGTAGTTTTTGTAAATAATCAGGCGGGTATTTGATACAGCCTGAAGTACCACTTTCGCCCTCCATTAAAATGGCGGCTACGTTTTCGGGGCCTTCAAATTCGAGCACACGCTCAATATGGCTCACACACTCGCGGTTACAACTGCTCATCTCTTTACCCCAGGGGCAACGATAGCAATATGGGTCCTCAACATGCACAAAATTTGGTGCCTGTTGTGAATCGGATGCCAGTTTACGAGGGTCTCCGCCTGCGGTCATTGCGCCATAAGAAGCACCATGAAAAGCCCGGTAACGGGTTATTATTTTATGCCTGCCGGTATATATCCGCGCGAGTTTTATAGCGTTCTCTATCGCCGTAGCACCGCAAACGGTAAATAATGTCTTAGTCAAATTACCGGGCGATATCTCCGCCAGTTTTTTACCCAGTTCGCCACGGGCCTTAGTTACGCAGCTTGGCGTAACATAACTTACCTGCTGCATTTGCTCCATAACAGCTTGGGTAACACGTTGGTTACCGTGGCCAATGTTCACGTTCATCAGTCCCGATGAAAAATCCATGTAGCGTTTGCCTTCGTAATCGTACAGGTAAATGCCCTCGGCATGTTTTATCGCAATGGGCGCAATACCTTTTTGCTTGCTCCAGGAAAACAGCGTATAGTCGAAACTATTTTGAAGTATCTCTTCCGTTTCTGTCATTAGTTCATTAGTTGCTTCGTTCATTTGTTTATTGGTCTTAGCAATTTAATATTTTGTTCATTAGTTCAATTGTCATTGGTTCATTGATGGTGTAGTTCAATATTTTAGCGACAAAACACTAATCAACAAATGAACCAATAAACTAACTCAACTCATCCAATTCACTCCCGCTTCCGGGTTCCATTTGGTGGTTGATTTTTTCAGTTTCGTCCAAAACTCTATCGAGCTTTTGCCGGTGATATCGCCCACGCCGAATTTACTTTCGTTCCAGCCACCAAACGAGAATGGCTCGCGTGGAACAGGTACACCCACATTCACACCCACCATGCCTGCGCTTGCATTATTAATAACATAGCGCGCCGCGCCGCCGTTTTGGGTAAATACCGAAGCGGCATTACCGTATGCGTTCGCATTCTCTATAGCTAAAGCTTCATCCAGCGTTTTGGTGCGCATAATACTAATCACCGGGCCGAATATTTCTTCTTTAGCTACATCCATTTCGGGAGTTACATAATCTATAACCGTCGGGCCAACATAATAGCCGTTCTCCTTGCCGGGAACATTTGGCTTGCGGCCATCCAATAATATTTTAGCACCTTGTTTTTCGGCACTGGTAATGTATGCTTCTATCCTGTCTCTTGATTCTTTGCTGATCACCGCGCCCAGGTTGTCGCCGGGGATCACTTTTTTTGCCTCGGCAACCAATTGGTCTATGATATGATCAACATCGCCCACACCTACCATAGCCGAGGCCGCCATACAACGCTGGCCAGCGCAACCGCTCATTGATGCGGTGATATTTTGCGCCGTCATTCCCGGTATCGCATCAGGTAACACCAATAAGTGGTTCTTAGCACCACCTAAAGCAAGGCAGCGTTTCAGGTTTGATGTGGCACGTTGATAAACGATCTTGGCTACTTTGGTAGATCCTACAAAGGATACCGCCTCAATCCCCGGATGATCGCAAATAGCATTTACAATTTCGCTATCGCCATGAACAATGCTTAATACACCATCGGGTAAACCTGCTTCTTTTAACAATTCAGCAATTTTACCAACGCTTAATGGCACCTTTTCGGATGGTTTAATAATTAAACAATTACCTAAAGCGATAGCGTTCGGCAAGGTCCAGTTAGGTACCATGCTTGGGAAGTTGAAAGGCACGATAGACGCAACCACACCCAAAGGCACATATTCCGTACGGCACTCTATACCACGGCTTACTTCCAATAACTCGCCTGTTACCAGTTGTGGTAAGGAGCAGGCAAATTCTGTGAGTTCGATAGATTTTTCAATTTCGGCAACTGCTTCACCGTAGGTTTTGCCGTTCTCTTCCTGCACCAATTTTGATAATTCAACCAAATCTCTCTCTAACAAGGTTTTGTATTTAAAGAAAACCTGCACGCGTTCTTTTATTGGCGTGGCCGACCATTTTTTAAAGGCGGCTTTAGCCGAAGTAACTGCCACATCCAAATCGGCGGCGGTTGACATGGGTACTGTAGACAATAATGTGCCATCAACAGGCGATACTACCTGCATATTTTTTGCAGTGCTGGCATTTGTAAACTGGCCACTTATAAAATTCTGAACCGGACTATATTTCATTCTGTTTGTATTATACTATTCTGTTTTAATTGCTTGCAATTATTCCAAGCGTTTTTTCTATTAATGCATTTACCGTTGCACCCGGATCTTTTGAAAACGCCCCTGTTATACGGTTGGCTATCAACGCGTTCAGACTGATGGTTTTGTGCCCCAAGGCGGCACCCAAACCATAAATACCTGCCGTCTCCATTTCAAAATTACTGATAATGAGATCTTTGTATTTAAAATCGCTCAGCTTATCAATAAAACCCGGATTGCTTAAACCCAACCTCAGTACCCTACCTTGCGGGCCATAAAAACCCGGACAGGTTACTGTGATGCCTTTATGGAAACCCCTATCAAACTGCTTTAACAAGCCTTCATCACACGCGTTAATGTAAGGTGCCGATACCTTTCCCGATAAGCCCGTTTGTGTAATAAACTCGTTTAATATCAGGTTGCCTGTATCATTAGCCTGCACATCATAAAAGTTCATCAGGTTATCAATACCCAAACCGTGTGTTGATGCCAAAAAGCTATCTACCGGGAAATCCCTCTGTAAAGAACCAGATGTACCAATACGGATAATGCTCAATTGCTTTAACTCCTGGTTTACTGTACGTGTTGCAAAATCAATATTCACCAATGCGTCCAGTTCGTTAAATACAATATCTATATTATCAGTACCAATACCTGTTGAAACTACCGAAACCCGCTTTTTACCAATATAACCCGTATGCGTTACAAACTCCCGGTGAGCACGCTTAACTTCAACTTTATCGAAGTGTTTACTTACTTCTCCCACCCTGTCAGGATCGCCAACGGTTATAATGTTGGTGGATATTTCATCGGGTTTAACATCTAAATGGTAAATAGCACCACGTGAATTTACAATTAGTTCAGACTCAGCAATACGATTCAAATCAGGTAAGTTTGGATTTCCTTCACTCCTTAATTCAGTAAATTAAATTAAAAGTAAACAGAAAAAAGTAAAAAATGCAATTAATTAAACATTTTTTGCAAAAAATGTTTTCAGGTTTAAAAAATCATCCTGCAAAGGGGGCGCAGGATGAGCAAAAATATCAGTCATTATCTTAACGAACCCAGATCAGGCTGCGCTAATTTTAATACCTTAAAGTACATATCTGTTTTGGTTTGATACACACCTTCAATACAACTAATGTGTTCGTTTATCAGTTCAACCAAATGGGTGTTATCGCGGCACATTACATCTACTTCGATATCAAAATCGCCTGAAGTGGTTGCCAGGAAACTGATCTCGGGCAAATGCATCAATCTATCTGTTACATTTTGGATAAGGTTTGCCGGTCTTACCGATACTTTTATGTGCGCATACGCATGAAAACCTACTTTTTCGGGGTTAACCCTACCTACTATCTGGATGGTTTTATCTTCTATCAGTTTACCTACACGCATACGTATATTGCTGATAGACACCCCTAATTTCTCGGCCATTACCGTGAACGACATACGGCCATCCTGCTGCAGCAGCATTAAAATTGAAAAATCAAGCTCATCAAGCGAGCCGTTTTGGCTGTTGTTTGGTGGTGGTGTTAGCATGTAATAATTATTTTATTAATAGTAAATAAAAGCAAATCTTATTAAAATACTATATCAAACGTGCAAATTATAATAAAATCTGTGCGCCTAAGTTACTTTAATTATAGTTTTCCTACAATAGCAATCACCAAATTAGCCGAGTTTTCGGCAGCAATTTTGTAAAAGGTGGCAACATCTTCATGCGCCGTTTCGCTGGCATTATCGCTCAGGCTACGTATCACCAAAAACGGAACATGCTGCTGCCAGCAGGTTTGCCCTACTGATGCACCCTCCATTTCGGTAGCTTCGGCCTTCATTTTTTGATAAAGTTGTTTTGTGGCTGTTGCCGATGATACAAAAACATCGCCGGTAACTATCACGCCTTCAATAACCTTTGGCGTGCGTTTACCTATGATGTGAAAACTTACAGTTTTACTCACATTTTCCGCCAGTTCTATCAAGGGCCTGGAACACGGAAAATATAAGGGATTATCCTGTAATGTTATCGGGTCTTTTGTTGGCCCCCGCAGCATACTATCGGGTGTAATAGCGCCATAATCATGATAAGCCACGCTTGTCCCTATAACCAGGTCGCCGGGCAATAATTTAGGGTTTACCCCTCCTGCTATACCCGAAAACAATACTTCGCGCGGGTTAAAATGATCTAATAATAAAGTAGTAGTTATAGCAGCATTTACCTTGCCTATACCTGTTTGTGCCAAAACAATGTGCCTGCCATTTAACATACCCTCGGTGAAATGGATGCCTTGAAATACCAGCTCTTTGGGTTCTTTGATGAGGCTATGTATCAAAGCAACTTCTGCCGGAAAAGCTCCTAAAACCGCTGTTATATTTTGATTAGCAGCCCGCCCGCTATAATTGCCCTGAACTGTTGGCAACGATACTTGTGCAAACAGGTATTGCACGCTAAGCATTAATAAAACAAAGGGTATCAGTTTTTTCATATAAAGGTGTTATTTACGCGAGTATTAAGCCTAAAATGCAAAAGGCATCAATTATCCAAAGGGTAATGCTTACTTCTTTTGCCTTGTCGCTGAATAATTTGAGTAACGAATAGCTTAAAAAGCCCCATGTGATGCCTTGCGTTATGGAGTAAGTAAAAGGTATCAGTACCATGGCTAAAAAGGCCGGTATGGCATCATCAAGTTCGGTCCAGTTTATTTTTGTAACCGGGCGCATCATAAATACGCCTACCAATACCAGCGCGGGCGCCGTAGCTATGGCAGGCACCACCGAAAGCAATGGCGCCAAAAAAAGGAAGGGCAAAAACCATAAGCCGCCAACAATTGCTGTTAAACCTGTACGGCCACCTGCCTCAATACCTACAGCCGATTCAATATACGCCGTACCCGGACTTGAGCCTGCTATACCCGCTATTGTTGTAGCCACGGCATCGGTAAGCAAGGCTTGTTTTACATGTTGCGGCTCGCCGCTCTCATCTAATAAATTTGATGCCTCGGATAAACCGATGAATGTTGAAAGGCTGTCGAACATATCGGTAAATACAAAAGCGAAGATGACCGGCACCATTGCCCATGTTAAAGAATGAACCAGGTCGAGTTTAAAGATGAGGCTAAAATCAGGCGCGGAAAATATATCGCCGCCAAGGTTGATCAATGGCTGCCCCCCTCCCCAAAAACGACCGATAGGTAACGCGGCTAAAGTTGTAGCTACTATCCCTATCAAAATAGCGCCCTTTACCCGGTAAATAACAAGTACCGATGTTAACAGTATACCTGCGATAAAAGTGAGCAAGGCAGCATCTAATTTACCAAAACCTATTATTGTAGCCGGATTGGCTACCAAAAACTTAGCATTTACAAAACCTATCAGCGCGATAAATAAACCAATACCAACAGATGTAGCATAGCGTAATGTTTTGGGTATGGCTTTAACAATATAGGTACGGATATTAAAAACAGAGAGCAGCAAAAATATAACACCAGCCCAAAATACAGCACCAAGAGCTACAGGCCAGGGCACCTTCATACC
Organism: Mucilaginibacter rivuli; assembly: GCF_019391655.1. Classification (GTDB taxonomy): domain Bacteria; phylum Bacteroidota; class Bacteroidia; order Sphingobacteriales; family Sphingobacteriaceae; genus Mucilaginibacter; species Mucilaginibacter rivuli. The sequence goes on from NZ_JAHXPQ010000003.1 coordinate 83,300, forward strand.
TAAAACCACCGAAAAGGTAAAAAATGCATTCAAACCCATACCCGGAGCAACGATGATGGGATTTTTGGCATACAGTCCCATCATTAAGCTGCTAAAAAACGATACGATTATGGTAGCGGTTAATACTCCCGCAAAGGGCAAACCCGCTTTGCTCAATATAGCAGGGTTAACTACTATAATGTAGGCAGTAGCTAAAAAGGATGATGTACCGGCAAGTATTTCGGTTAAGGTTGTGGTGTTGTTTTTCTTTAGGTCAAAGTAATCTTTCATTAATCGCTTGCTGAAGCCTAAATGTATTGATTTATGCATCAGGATGCAAATAACATTATCGCAGGACCTTATTTTACCTCATATACTGATGATGCCACTACCGGTATGCCTTTATCTGTAATACCCTGAACCACCAGCCTTATCTTACTTTTCGGATCGGCATTATAAAAGCTTATTGTAGCTTCTCCGTTAGCATTGGTAGTAATGTTTGGCTCCCAATGTATGGTGGTACGGTAATCGGGCTTAGTATCAGGGGCCTCATACCGTGGCGCAAAAAAAGTACGTTCTTTGGCATAGCCTTCAATATTGGCCATAGTATGGTCAAAAACATCTTTTTCTAAAACACCGGGCCTCATCACTACAAATACCGAATGCATTATACCATAAACTGTTTCGCGGCGGTTTATAGTTACTTTCAGGATATGGTCCATAGGCTGGCCCAGGTAGTCATCATCACAAACAAAACGGTAATCTATTTTAGAGTTATCTGAGTACACCCCTCTGATTGAAACGGTATGAGCCGGAAAATAGCCATATTGCAAAATAATACCCGGTGATGGATCCTCAACTTGCACATGGCACCCATTACCCAACTCACTATGAGTACCACCTATCATATACAACAGGTATTGTAACAAACTGCCATAATCTTTTTGCTCGGCTAAAGTTATAGGGTGCACTTCTTCGGGTAGCATATTGGTGTAGCCTTTAATTTGCACGGCACTTAAATTATTAACACCCTCAAAACTAAACTTTTGCCTTATTTTATCACGCGCAATTAACGCGTCGGATGTTAAAGGTATGGTATCTTCCGGAGCAAGTACAGCCGCATGAACAGGCAGGCTATCCCTGAAAAGGGAATCAACACGGATGTATCCCCCGGTTTTACCTTTGCTCCTCCCATCGGCCTTTATGCCATTGCTGCTACGTGAGGTGAAATTTAGGTATTGGTAGCCATAAAATACCGCGCCATCAATATTAAACCTGCCCGATGAATCAGTTACCGCGGTAAACAATTTATCGCCTGTTGCCTTTGGCGCAAACATGGTAACATTGATATTAGGCATGGGTTTATCGGCCCAAACCTTGCGCACCCGGCCGGTAATGCTAATGGCCTGCTCTACCTCATATGATATTTTGAGCGTGGTATCGGCAATACGCTTCCATACAAAATCGCGCCAGCCCTGGGTGAGCAGCAGCAGATCCAGTTGCTTATACCTGTTAGTATTAGTAGTATCAAAATACCTTTCGGGATGCTCTATCACACCCTTAAGTTCTGAAGTAAGTTCAAGATAGGTTAAGATATTTTCAGGCTTAACCGCCGATACATTTTCGTCAATAGCCGATAATGATAAGTTGGCATGTTGCGTTTTATCGAGCTTTATTTTTACAGTTACCTTTTCTTTAGACTTATACAATGCCTTATCTGTATTTACTTTAAGGGCATAATTACCCGGCTTGCGTACATATACCAAACGCTCGCACAAAGGCACCGAGTGGTCATCATACAAAGTAATAGCAGCAATACCTTCCGGGAAATTGGCATCGGGTATATTAACAAATACTTCTTTTGATTGTACACGCAACTGGTCGTTATAAATTATTTTGCCGCCATGCCTGGCGATAATGACCAGATTTGCCCCGCCCGATTCACGAAGCATACGCTCACTACAACTGATATCAACAGCTATGGAGGGGCTTACCACACTCACCCCCATTACAAAACCTTTTTTTGTGCTATTCCTTAATTTAAAATCATAAGGCTGGTTCTTTATCATCACGTTGGCGTGATAACGTTGCGTTTCATCGGGTGTTAAATTGAACGAGCCAAAGCCCAGGCTATCACAGGTAAACTTAGCAACTACCCTGCCCGATGATGCCAATACAGTTCCGTTAACCGGGATCCCTTTACCGTGCTCATCTTCGGCCTTTACCGCTACAACGGATGTAACATCATTAACTAATGTACCGCCTTCAGGCAAAAACCTAACGAGTGGGCCGCTGGGCAAAGTATCTTGTTTAGAAATGACCGGCTGTTTCTTTTTTAACCTACGTACCGGCTTTATTTGCGCTGCAGCACTTGTTTTGGTATCCGAAGCGTTAACCACTGTAATGTTTTTTTCGAACACAAAATTATCGCCAAAATTACGCATCCAGTTGGTATACGCCCTGATGCGGTACTTACCTGCAGATATGGTATCTGGCAATTTAAAATCGCCGGTACCTAAACCGTTTTCCAGCCTGATGAGGTGGTGTTGCTTTATTTTTAAACCCGGCGATATCAATTCTACATACAGGTTATGACTGTAATTGATAGGTTTGTTATTTTGTGCGTCAACCAGGTAAGCCTTAAACCAAATATTTTCGCCCTGGGTATAAACATCCCTGTCGGTATGCAAGTACACCTTCTCAAAAAACAGCGGAATGGTTTGCTGCGCATTAACTGTAATTGCGCAGCGTAGTATTAAAACTATAAAAAGCAGTATCCTGGTATAATAACTCATCCGTATTTATTTAACATCATATTGTGCCACAGCTGCTACAGGGATTCCTTTATCTGTTACGCCCTGCACAATCAGCTTTATTTGGCTTTTGGGTTCGGCGTTATAATAAGTAATGGTCGCTTCGCCTTTGTCATCGGTGGTAATATTAGGCTCCCAATGTATAGTAGTACGGTAATCGGGTTTGATATCTGTTGATGGATACTTTGGCGCGTAAAATACCCGGGCCTGGGTATAGCCAACAACATCGGCCATGGTGTTATCAAAAATATCCTTCACTTTCATAGATCCGGGGCGCATTAAAAGTTCTACGCTATAAACCTTCCCGTCTACAGTTTGGTAGCCGCGGATGGTTACCTTAAGCACCCTATCCATTGGCTGGCCCCAAAATTCATCGTCACCGGGATATCGTTCTCCGGGCATAGTTATTCTTGAATTATCCGAGTATAGTCCGCGAACGCTCACCTTATGCTTATACGGGGGTTTCCAACCTGTAAATATCATTGGCTGTTCGCCATCATTCATTTCCCAATGAGCGTATGGTATGCGGTTTACAACATATTGGCCAACACTGCCATACTCTTTTTGCTCGGCCATAGTTACAGGAATAACGTCTGTTGGCAAAGCGTTACTATAACCTTTTATCTGCACTGTTTTGAGGCTATTGATACCCTCAAAAGTAAACTGCTGTTTAATTTTTTCACGGGCTATCAGCGGGTCGGGGCTAATGGGTATCGTATCTGCAGTAAAAGCATTGTCTGGCTTAACTTCCATCTTATCCTGAAACAGCGAATCTATTTTTATCCAGCCTCCTGTTTTTCCCTTGCTTTTTCCATCTGGTTCTAACCCATCACTCCGGCGTGAGTTAAAATTAATGTAGTTATAGCCATATAATATTGGCCCGTCTATCCGGAATTTGCCCGATGAGTCCGACTGTGTATAAAACAGCTTATCTCCGGTTGCCTTGGGCGCAAACATGGTGATATTCATATTGGCTAAGGGTTTATCACTCCAAACCTTTCGCACCCGGCCCGTAAGCGTTAATGCCTGCTCAACATCATATTGCTGTTTAAATTTTGTTTCGGCAATATCTTTCCAAACAAAATCGCGCCAGCCCTGGGTAAGCAGCAACAGGTCAAGCTGTTTATAACGTTCGGTATTAGTGGTATCAAAATACCTTTCGGGGTGTTCTATATTACCCTTTAACTCCGAACGTAACTCCAGGTACGATACTATGTTTTCTGGCTGTACAGGAACCATTCCAATATCAACAGCCGCCAGCGACAGGTTTGTCCGGGTACTATCGCACAGCTTAATTTTAACAGTAACTTTTTCTTTGGGCTGGTATGATCTGTTATCGGTGCTAACATTTAATCTGGTGCTATTATTATGATGTACATACACTAAACGCTCGCCTAAAGGCAAAGCACGTTCATCATATAAAGTAATGAGCGATACACCTTCAGGGAAGTTTGCATTTGGTATCTGCACAACAATGCTCCGCTCCTGCAGCCTTATCTGCTGTTTAAAAAGCGTTTTACCCGCATGCGCGCCCATAATAACCAGATTTGACCCACCCGACTCGCTTAAAGAGTAAACATTGCAATTAATTTCGGCAATGATGAAGGGGTCAACATTACTTGCGCCAAGGGTAAAACCTTTTATCCGGGCATCTTTTAACTTAAATGTATATGGCTTGCCTTTTATTGTCGCTTCGGCGCGATATTGCTGGGTTTCATCCGGCTGGAGCGTAAATTTACCCATACCTAAACTATCGCAGCTAAATTTTGCAACTAACCTGTTTGATGAAGCGAATATTTGCCCCGATACTGCAATGCCCCGCCCTTGCTCATCTTCAGCCTTTACGGCAATAACCGAACTCACGTTGTTCACCATAGAGCCGCCTTCCGGGAAAAACCGGATAACAGGACGGGAAACCAGGGTATCGGATTTTAACCCAAGCAATTCCTTCTGCTTTATTTTTTTTATGGAACGGTTAAGGTTTGCAACTGTAGCTTTCTTTCCCGAAAGGTTAATAATCGTGATGTTCTTTTCGAAAACAAAACTATCGCCAAAATTACGCATCCAGTTAGTATACGCCCTGATGCGGTACGTGCCTGCCGAAATGGTATCGGGTAGCTTAAAATCGCCGTTGCCTAAACCATTCTCTAACCTGATGGCGTGGCGCTGAACGATCTTTAACCCGGGGCTTATTAACTCTGCATATAAATTATGGCTGTTATTAATGGGCTTATTGTTTTGCGCGTTAACCAGATAGGCTTTAAACCAAATGTCTTCGCCCTGCATGTAGGTATCCCTGTCGGTATGCAGGTATACCTTCTCATAAAATAAGGGAACAGTTTGCTGGGCGCTGATGTTTAGGGCGCGTAGTACAATCAAAACACAAAAGGCAAGGCGCTTTGCACTTAAAGTCATAAAGCATTCAGGTTTGGTTGAACGAATATAATAAAATCGGGCACTAATGTTATCTTTGATGCGTTACATTTGCTTTTCGGCTATTTGATGCAAAAAATAAAAGCTCTTTTTACCAATAAATACTTCATCCTTACGCTTTGGTTTGGCTTGAGTACAATTGCCGCTTTAAAGCAGGTAATTATGCACAGCATTAATAACTATCAGTTATATAAATGGTCGTGGTTTCACCTCATCCAGCAAAAAAATATTTACCTGCGTTACCCCCAGTTGTTTGAAGATTGCCACCATTACGGGCCGTTTTTTGGCTTAATAATAGCGCCCTTTGCCATATTACCCGATTGGCTGGGCGTTATGCTATGGAGCCTGTTCAATACCTGGATATTATACAAGGCGGTAACCATGCTCCCCTTTGATAAGAACAAGCAACTGATGATATTGCTGATATGCGCGCATGAGTTGATGACATCGTCATTCAGTGTACAGGTAAACCCGTTTATTACCTCGCTAATGTTGTTCACCTTTATCTTCATCCGCAGGGAAAAAGATTTTTGGGCGGCGCTCATGATCATTATCGGCACTTATATTAAGTTGTATGGCATTGTTGGGCTGGCATTCTTTTTCTTTTCAGAAAATAAGATCAAATTTATCTGGGGTCTGATATTCTGGGCCGTGGTGCTTATGGGGTTGAACATGCTGGTATCATCGCCGGCTTTTGTTATACAATCCTACCAGGACTGGTACCATAGCCTTGCCGCGAAAGATGTAGAGAACAATGCATCGCGCATGCAGGATATTGGTGTTAAGGGTATGATAAGGAGAATATTTGATATTTACCTATCGGACATACAGGTGCTTATCCCGGCAACTATCTTGTTCTTCACATCATACCTCAGGTTTAAAAGTTATAAAAACCTGCAGTTCCAGTTACTGATATTATGCTCAACACTGATATTCCCTATTATTTATAGCAGCAGCTCCGAATCGCCAACGTATATCATCGCTTTTATGGGCGTGGCTATATGGTATATGAATTTGGACAGGCCGGTTACCCGATTTGAAATATTTTTAATCATTTTTGCAATCGTGATCACCAGCTTTTCACCGTCAGACTTGTTTCCGCGGTATTTAAGCGAACACCTGACCAAAAAATATGGATTAAAAGCCCTGCCTGTATTTATAGTATGGCTTAAAATAGTTTACGAAACCTGGACGCGGGATTTTAAAGAAGAACCGCCGGTACCGGCAATAGCATGATAAAAAAGAAACTTTCGGTAGTAATACCATCTTTTAATGAGGAAGGCAATATTGAAGCCTTGGCCGCGAGGTTGCTCGCGGTACTGAAGGGTGTGCCTTCTTATGATTATGAGGTTATTTTTATTGACGACGGCAGCTCTGACGGTACTTTAGATAAACTGAAGGGGCTTGGTAAACTGGACAATAACCTGTTCTATTTAGAGCTTTCGCGGAATTTTGGCCACCAGAACGCTTTGAAAGCGGGTTATGATTTTGCTACCGGCGATGCCATTATTAGTATGGATGGGGATATGCAACACCCGCCCGAACTAATACCCCAGTTTATTGAGAAATGGGAAGAGGGTTATGATGTGGTATACAGCACCCGTGAGTATCAGGATGATACTACCATATTCAAAACCAAAACCAGCGACCTGTTTTACAGCATGATCAACTCGTTATCGGATACCAAACTTGAAAAAGGCACTGCCGATTTCCGCCTGATAGACCGTAAGGTTGCCAACGTGCTGGTACAGCTAAACGAGAACGGCTTGTTTATGCGCGGTTTGATAAAATGGCTGGGCTTTAAGCAATATGCCATACATTACCAGGCCGAGGCGCGTTTTTCGGGCAAGAGCAAATATACGCTGCGGCGGATGTTCAAATTCGCGGTGGAGGGTATCACGGCATTTAGTGTGAGGCCGCTTTATATGGCTACCGGTGTGGGTATATTCTTTTCTCTGGCATCATTGCTTTACATCCCCTATATTTTGTACAGCTATTTTTTCAGGCCCCAGTTTGAAGCTGCCGGCTGGGCATCACTTTTAGCCACCGTTGTGTTTTTTGGCGGTATGCAATTGATGGTACTTGGTATTATTGGTACTTACCTTGGCAAATTGTTTATGCAGGCCAAACAACGCCCTAATTATATTATACGCTCAACCAACCTGAAAGATGATACTGCTAAGCTTTGATATTGAGGAGTTTGATATGCCGTTTGAATATGGCAAACAGATAGCTTTTGACGAACAACTCCGTATATCAACCGAAGGTACACTTAAGATACTCGACATACTGCAAAAGCATGATGTGAAAGCAACATTTTACTGCACGGCCAATTACGCTGATCACAAACCTGAAATTATACAACAGATAGTTAACAGCGGTCACGAAATAGCTTCGCATAGTTATTACCATTCGGATTTTAAGCCTGAACATTTAAAGCTATCGAAAGACAGGCTGGAGCAATTATCCGGCGAAACCATAAAAGGCTACCGTATGCCACGCATGCAACCTGTGGATGAGCAAGAGATATTTAAGGCCGGTTACGTATATAATTCATCCATTAACCCTACCTACCTGCCGGGCCGGTACAATAATTTTAATAAACCACGTACGTATTTTTACCAGGATGGTGTATTTCAAATGCCAACATCGGTATCGCCATTGCTGCGCTTCCCTTTGTTTTGGCTAAGCTTTCATAACCTGCCATTAGGATTACTGAAATGGCTGTGCAAAAAAACCCATAAAAAAGACGGTTACCTTAACCTGTACTTTCATCCATGGGAGTTTACCGATATTAATCAGCCGGAAAAATTCGGTTTCCCGGGATATGTTACTAAAGTTACAGGAGATGCTTTTGTAGAACGAATAGACGAGTTTATCCGCTGGGGATTAAAACAAGGTTATGCCTTTGGGCGGACGGATAGATTTGTGGAGGAGGTTACGGCGAGTAAATAATACGAATACCGTCATTGCGAGTGATAGCGAAGCAATCTTAGATAATGCTAATCTGGAATGCCCGTTGATAACCTTAATAGTTTAGTATTGCTTCGTGCCTCGCAATGACGTGATGGTTACCAAACCTACACTTCCCTATCCAGATCCCAGTTCTCCAAATAATCAGCCACACGACGGATGAATGAGCCACCTAAGGCGCCATCTACTACCCTATGGTCATAAGAAAGCGACAGGAACATCATGTGGCGGATGGCAATTACGTCGCCTGTAGGGGTTTCTATAACGGCAGGTTTCTTTTTGATAACACCTACTGCTAATATAGCCACCTGCGGTTGGTTAATAATGGGCGTACCCATAGCATTGCCAAACGAACCAATATTGGTGATGGTGAAAGTTCCCTCCTTTATCTCATCGGGCTGAAGCTTGCTGGTGCGGGAGCGGTTGGCAAGGTCGTTTACGGCTTTGCTAAGGCCTACCAGGTTCAGCTCATCGGCATTGCGGATAACCGGAACAATGAGGTTACCGCTTGGCAAGGCTGCCGCCATACCAATATTGATATTTTTCTTTTTGATGATCTGCGTACCATTAACAGATACGTTTATCATCGGAAAATCTTTAATCGCCTTGGCTACAGCCTCAATAAATATTGGCGTGAAGGTTATTTTAGTGCCTTCGCGTTTTTCAAAACCTGCCTTTACTTTATCACGCCACAGCACCATGTTGGTTACATCGGCCTCAACAAATGAGGTTACATGTGGCGATGTATGCACACTGGCTACCATATGGTCGGCAATAAGCTTACGCATGCGGTCCATCTCGATGATCTCATCAGCACCACTTGTTGACCTGGATGGCGCTGATTGAATAGCACTTGCAGCAACAGATTTTTGCGGTACGGATTGGGCTACAGCAGCAGTAGCAGATTTTTCGGGCACAGCTTGTGGCCTTGTTTGTTCCACAACCGGGGTTTCTACTTTTGGCGCTTCGGCCTGCGGTATTACGGTTGGTATAACAGGTGCCTCGGTTTTTATAAACTTAGGCTGCTCCAGCATTTCTGATGGGCGTAAGGTTTGTTGTGGTGCAGGCGCAGGAGTGCTAAGCGGTGATGCCACAGCACCTGTGCCTCGCTTGCGCACGTATAGTAAAATATCGTCTTTAGTTAATCGCCCTTCGGAACCGGTACCTGGTATCGCATCCATCTCTTGCGGAGTAATGCCTTCCTGTACAGCTATATTTTTCACTAATGGCGAGTAGAACCTGGCACCCGATGATGGTACTACCGCTTTGGCTGTAGTATCTAACTGGCTAATCCCCGGTACAGCTTCAGTGCTTTCTTCGGGCAATATCTCTTCGTCGTGCTTATCTTCTGTTAATTCAGGAAAAAATTCTTCTTCGTGGCTGGCTGCAGGTGTTTCTGATACAACTTCAGCTTTTGGCGCATTATTATTATCGGTATCGGGCAGTTTAAAGTTTTTAATAGCAGTATCCTGCTCAGCGGTTAATGGGGCTTCAGGTTCATCGGTTTCAATAATACCCAACACTCCGCCCACTTGTATTACCTCGTTCTCTTTGCAAAGCTGCAAAACCAGTCGCCCCTTTACAGGCGATGGCACTTCGGAGTCTACTTTATCGGTGGCAATATCAATTACTGTATCATCAATCTCAACAAGGTCGCCAACATTTTTGTTCCATTTAATAATGGTAGCCTCGGCAACACTTTCCCCCATTTTGGGCAATAACAACTTATATTTGGCCATTAATTATCGCTTGAATTTACAACCCGAAAATTAAGACAAAATCAGTCAACAGACACGTTTCCGCGCAATAATTTTATCAACATACCCATTGCTGTAATGGCCGTTCGCTCAATGTTTTGCATGCGTTTTTTACCAAAAACAAACTTATGTGCAAAAGTTTTTTGACTGTTAGCTACGGCTATCCACACTGTACCTACCGGTTTATCATCAGTACCGCCATCGGGGCCGGCTACGCCTGTTACGGCAATAGCATAGTCTGATTTAAAGTTGCGCAGCGCACCCTCCACCATTTCAATAACAGTTTCTTTACTTACGGCGCCGTGGCCCCAAAGCGTTTCGTTGGTAACACCAAGTATGCTTTCCTTTAATTCATAAGCATAAGATACCGCCCCCCCTAAAAACACCTTTGATGAACCGGGATGCTGTGTAAACAAATGCGATATAAAACCGCCGGTGCAGCTTTCGGCAACTGTAAGGGTTAAGTTTTGCGCGCCCATTTCGTCCAATATGGCTTTCTCTATAGGTACGTCAACATCAGTAACCACACTACGCCCAATACGTTTTATCAGTTGCGCGGCATACATATCAGCTTCGTTGTGCAATGCGGCTTCATCATTACCAAAAGCGCTTAAACGTAAACGTACCGAACCCAGTTTTGGCAGGTATGCCAGTTTGATATGTGCAGGTAAAGAACTTTCAATATCAGCTATCTTTTCAGCCAAAAAAGATTCACCCTCACCTACTGTCAATATGGTTTTGTGTACAATGGCGGGCAGGTCAAAAGTAGCTTTCAGCTTTGGTATCACTGTTTCCTCCATCATATACATCATTTCGTGCGGCACACCCGGCATCGATACATATATTTTACCCTCATGGTTAAACCACATACCCGGGGCTGTACCGTTGTTATTGATAATCACCTCACAGTTTTCAGGTATATCGGCCTGCCTGATGTTAACCTCTAATAAAGGGCGGTTATATTTCGCAAAAATGCGACTCACGTTTTCTAACGCTTCGGCGTTTTGTACCATCCCAACGCCAAAGTATTCGGCTATGGTAGTTTTTGTTATGTCGTCTTTAGTTGGGCCCAGGCCGCCGGTTATCAGAATAATATCGGCACGGTTTTTCGCCTCGGCAAGGGCAGTTAAAATATGCTGCCTGTCATCAGATACCGAGCTGATCTGCTTTACGCGGATACCAATAGCATTAAGCTGCTGCGCAATCCAGGCCGAATTACTGTCAATTATCTGGCCTATTAGTATTTCATCGCCAATGGTAATAATTTCTGCAAGCATATTAATCGTTATTGTAATAATCTTTCCTTTTGCTTAGTTTGAGGTCCTGCAAAACAGAAGCCTTGACCTTTAAGGTTACATTATAAAATTTGTAAAAGCCAAACGGTATCCACTGTGCCGACAGGTCCCAGCAATGTAGGTCGCGGTAAATGGATATTGATGTAGGGGTAAATTGCCCTGCCTTCACATCAAAACCCGATGAGTACTGAATTTTCCATTTGGGTGTAATGTTCAGATCGCCATTAAAGTTAAGAGAATTGCTGATAAATGTAGATACCCCGGTATTGTTGTATGCAAAGCTATAGCTCACACTAATATTCCAGGGGATATTAAAATCGACATAGGCATTGGGGTTTGAGTTGATCAGGGCAAGCTTTTCGGCCTGTTGCTTGTTCATATTCTGCAAATTAGAACCGGGCTGTATCTGGTTATTAGGGTTATTGGGCTGGTGTAAACTTTCGGAGTTAAGGCTGATACTCATGGACATGTTAAAGTTTGTGAGTGTGGGGAATTTACCATCCTGGAAAGTGTACCTGTCTATTACCCTTGCATACCTAATTAGCTGGCCATTGGATACAGAGTCGCGCACCTGGTTAACATACGGGTTAAGCGTACCGCCAAAGTTTATACCGAGTTTATTGTTGAATAAAGATGTGCGGCCCGAGAAACTAATGGGCGAAAGCTTTAACGAATCGGCTATAAAGTTGTAAAAGGTAGAGAAGGAAAGCCCTTGCAGCAACTGTATTTTACGTGGTGTTTGCGATGTATCGGATTTGCGGGCACGTAATTTTGCTTCGATGGTATTATCTAAGCTAAAAGCTAAACCTGCAGACTTACCCCCTGATGGGCCACCGTAAACCCCCTGCTCAAATATAGAGTACTTTTGTGAAGTGTAGGGATACGGAATGGTGGCACTACTAACTATGGTTTTATAATACCCATAACCCGGATCAGAAAAATCAGGGCGGTATTGAAAGCTTATAGACGGTGTCATTACATGCCTTATGGCTTGTAGCGTACCTTTAAAAAACATGGTATTATATACTTTGGTAGATAAACCTGTTGATATGGAATAATCTCCGGCCCTTCTGAAACCTGAAACGGTATCAACCACCATCGAATCGAGGCCCGAAACGCTACCCCTGGCAAAACGCTTGCGTATAGTTTGGAAATAATCGCGTTCGGTATAGTTTATGCTTGAGTTAAACTGGAAATAGTTTAAAATGTTAAGGCTCAAGCTAACCGGTATAGATTGCGTGAAACCATTTTGTAACCTTTTTGAAAAAGTTTGCGAAGTAAATAACTGATCTTCGGCTACATTATTAATCTTGTTGGTACCCTGCAAGCTATAACCTACCGTGATACGCTGATACCATTTTTGTTCTCCTACCCTGTCTTTCTTGTCAAAGGGGCTTAAGCTGGTCATGTTCAAGCTAAAGGTTGGAAGCTCTAAGGTTACTGTTTTTGCTGTCAGGTCCTGGCTATGCGACAGGTTAACAGACAGGTTAAAAGGTGTACCTGTAAATACTTTACCATACGCTATGCTCGACCGCAGGTTATTTTGCGTAAGCGCGATCAAATTATAGTTGGTTTGCGCCGGCGAGTTACGGTAAAAGCTTGATGTACCCGCGTTAACCGATGCTGAAAATGTAGTACCCGGGTGCGCTGCCGCATCCTGGCTGTGCGACCATTGTATATTAAAATCCTTAGCGGCAGGATCTGTTTCAAGGCCATATTTATGGTAGCCAAAGCTTAGCGATAAGGTACCCTGGTATTTATATTTTTTAAGATAATGTGCCAGCGAGTTAACATCAAACGATCCTTTTGAATAGTATGTGGCTGTATTGGTCAAATCGATATAATCACTGAGGCCTAAATAAATACCAAAACCTTTTAAAAAGAAACCCAGTTGCTGGTCTTCGCCAAAAGTTGGCAATATAGCGCCCGATGAGCGTTGGTCTGGCTTCGGGAAAAAGCCAAAAGGAAGTACAATTGGAATAGGAACGCCTTCAATCTCAAGGTAGGCAGGGCCCGAAATGATCATGTGCTTCTCTGCAATACCTTTTGTAATTACAATACCAAAATCCGTTTCGGGGTATGGCTTATCGCAGGTGCTGTACAAAACATTGCGATAGGCTATCTCCTCTTCATTCAATCGCTTGGCTTCGCCACCCGATATAAAATTACCATCCTGTTTTGAGGCGGCATTATGAATGAAACCCTTTTTGGTGACGTAATTAAACACCAGCGAATCGCAAATTAGCGGGTCCTGATCTTTTTGTTTAAAAATTGGCCGGCCAATATATGCGCCGGTTAACGGATCGCGGCCACCGCGGGCAAATACCAGGTGATTCTTTTTATCAACACGGATATAATCGGCATCTAACGACGCGTCTTCGAAAGAAATACGTGCGTTATGCAGCAAGATCAAAAAATCAGATGGTATATGTATGGCAATAGTAGTATCGCCGGCCTGGGCTTTTATTTCCGAATCGAAACTATTGCCCTTTTTCTTAGTCGTATCTTTTGCCGCTTTAACTTTTGAAGTATCTGTACCTTTCTTTCCTCTTTGTCTGGTTAGTTTACTATCTTTAACAGGATTCAGCTTAATAATAGTATCGCGCATACTATAACCACCTGTTTTTGCGTAGTTATAAGAAGCCGCCAGCCCATTGATGTTGAAAAGAAGAAATAAGAGAAAAAAAAGGCGTTTAAATTTCAAAATTGATTATGAATAGTATTTTTGCAAAAATAGTTTTACTTGCGGCTCAAAAATAATGAAAAATAAGGCATTGAAAAGATACATTTATTGTTTACCCCTAATACTTTGTTTGTCGGCTGTCAAATCCTACAGCTTTACTGCTGCCGCAAAAACAGACACATCTGCATTCAGGGTAAAAACTATTGTGGTAGATGCAGGACACGGTGGCCATACGGGCGCATCGGGCTCTTACTCTACCGAAGAACAAGTAACGCTTGCATTGGCACTTAAATTACAAAAGGCCATACAAAAAGACTTAAAAGATGTAAAAGTGGTAATGACCCGCACCACACCCGATGGTGTAGGCCTGCAAAAACGATCGGATATTGCAAACGATGCAAAAGGAGATCTGTTTATATCCATACACTGTAACTCATTGCCAGACAGGACACGGATTGTAAATGGCAGAAAGGTACGCTCACCAGATCAATCGGGCCGTGGCGTATTGTTATTGGTTTACGGTTTACACCGCGATAAAGAAGAGGTTGCGGCTTTACGTGAGAACTTATTTGAGGAAACCAGTGCCAAGGGCGGCAATGGTTTAGGATTTGACCCGCATGACCCCGGCCAGATGATTATTTTAAATGCCTTCAAACAAAAATTCAGGAAAAACAGTATACTGTTTGCAAACCTTGTTAATGATGAGTTTGTACAAACAGACGGCCGGTCAAGTGATGGCGTTAAAGAACAGGGCGTTTTAGTATTATGCCATACCGCTATGCCTGCCGTTTTGGTTGAAACAGGATTTATAAATAACCCTAAAGACGAAGAGTATTTAAACTCGGAAGATGGGCAAAATGAAATTGTGGCATCAATCGTGCGTGCCATAAAAAGCTACAAGAAGGAAATTGAGCCCATTTGACTGACTAAAAAACCTAAACCACCATATAAACACAAGAAATCTTGAAAATATCTAACGAAACCAAAATAGGCGCATTAACAGTAATTACCATAGCTATATTAATTTTAGGATACAGCTTTTTAAAAGGTAACGACGTATTCTCATCAGATAATAAATACTACGCTGTCTATAATTCGGTAGAGGGGCTTTCTGTATCAAAACCGGTTATGGTTAACGGCTTCCCTATTGGCCGTGTATCAAACATGACCTTACTGGCCGATGGGCGCACCCTGGCCGAGTTTAAAGTACAATCAAAATACAGTGTGCCTAAAAACACCATAGCCCAACTGGCAAGCACCGACTTACTTGGTGGTAAAGCCATTGTATTTAAATTAGGCGACAGCAAACAGGAAGCCGCTAATAAAGATACTTTATCGGCCTATGTACAGGGTGGTTTGGCCGAAAGCCTGCAGCCCGTACAGAAAAAAGCAGAAGCCATCATTGCTAAAATGGATTCGATACTGACTTCGGTAAACAACATTATGAACCCTAAGTTCCAGAAAAATGTTGACCGCAGCTTTACAAGCATAGCTAATTCATTGCAATCATTAGAAGGCACTACGCAAAAGGTTGATGCCCTTGTTGGCAAGCAAAGCGTCCATATTGATCATATTATGGCTAATGTTGAGGATATTACCACGAACTTAAAAACCACTAATAAGTACCTGACAGGCACGCTATCAAACTTTAATAAAGTGAGCGATGATATCGCAAAATCAAACCTTAAACAAACGTTGGATAATGCAGGTAAGGCCATGGCCGACCTGCAGGCTACTATTGCTAAAATGAACAGCAAAGATGGTTCATTAGGTTTATTGCTGAATGACAAACAGGTGTATAATAACCTGGCTAACTCAACAAACAGCCTGAATGAGTTATTGAAAGACCTGAAAGCCAACCCGAAACGTTATGTGCACTTCTCGGTATTTGGTGGCAAGGATAAGTAATAAACATACTATGTTGTAAGCCCCAAGCAATGTCGCCAGCAGTACTATTATCATTCATTATCGGGTATTTTTTAGTACTGATCGTCATATCATTCCTTACCAGCAGGAAATCATCGGATAACGATACATTTTTTGTAGCCAACCGCAACTCCAAATGGTATTTGGTAGCTTTTGGTATGATAGGTACCGCGCTGAGCGGGGTTACTTTCATATCCGTTCCCGGCAAGGTTGGCGCTCCCACCGGCGATCAGTTCGCTTATTTCCAGTTTGTGTTAGGGAATGCCGCGGGCTTTATTGTGGTAGCATTGGTTTTACTGCCTTTATATTACCGCCTCAAACTCACATCTATATACGGCTATATTGAACAGGCTTTAGGTACCTGGAGCTATAAAACAGCAGCAGGCATATTTTTGATTAGCCGTACCAT
The DNA here is from genome assembly GCF_019391655.1 of Mucilaginibacter rivuli. Lineage (GTDB taxonomy): Bacteria > Bacteroidota > Bacteroidia > Sphingobacteriales > Sphingobacteriaceae > Mucilaginibacter > Mucilaginibacter rivuli. Next base: position 99,568 of record NZ_JAHXPQ010000003.1, read on the forward strand.
TGGCTCGGCATTCAGGCTGTATTTGGTGGTGATCGTGTTACAGAGGTTTATTTTTGATAGCTACCATATTCCCTTCGCGGTAACTGTGCTCATTTGTTTGGTGCTCATATGGTCGTACACCTACAAAGGCGGTTTAAAAACCATTATCATTACTGATAGCCTGCAAACATTGTTTTTAGTATCATCGGTTTTCCTGTCCATTTTTTTTATCTGCCGCAGCTTAAATTACAATGTGTTTGAGGCTGCCGACGCGATAAAGAACAGCAGCTATTCCAAAATATTCTTTTTTAATGATTTTGTAAGCAGCAAGTTCCACCTCGGTAAACAGTTTTTGGGCGGCCTGTTCATTACCATTTGTGTTGTAGGATTGGATCAGGACCTGATGCAGAAAAACCTGAGTTGCAAAAACATAGGCGAAGCGCAAAAAAACATGTTCAGCTTTACTTTTGTGTTTGTGCTTATCAACATCTTTTTTTTAAGTGTGGGCGCGCTGCTTTACATATACGCCGCAAAAAATGGTGTGGTAGTGGCCAAAACAGATTACCTGTACCCTACCATCGCTTTAAATTATTTGGGGCTTATACCTGCTATTGTTTTTATGCTTGGCCTTACCGCTGCCACATTTGCAACTACCGACTCGGCCTTAACCGCCTTAACCACATCATTTTGTGTTGATTTTTTAAACTTTAACAAAAGCACCGACATCAACAGCAAAAAAATGGTGAGTGCCCGGCATATCGTACACATCGCCTTTTCGGGATTGATGTTTTTGGTGATCATTATTTTTAACCAGATTAATAATGATGCCATTGTTACCGCTATTTTTAAAGTAGCATCATACACCTACGGGCCTTTGCTGGGCCTGTACTGCTTTGGCTTGTTTGTAAGCAAACGGCAGGTATTGGATAAGGCCGTACCATTTATCTGTTTAATATCCCCGGCGGTATGCTACTATTTAAGTGCAAACTCTAAAACATTATTAGGCGGATATGCTTTTGATAATGAACTGATAATAGTGAACGGCTTAATTACGTTTATTGGCTTATGGTTAACATCATCCAAAAAAATGGAAGATGGAAAAGGTAAGATGGAAGATGGAAACTACGCACATTAAAAACATCTTCCGTCTTACATCAAAAAACATATATTTGTTCCCTTTAATAAAATTTTATGACTGGTGAAGATAAAATAAGACAGGCATTCGAGAATAAAAACTGGCAGGAAATTAAGGTTACCGATAGCTGGCAGATATTTAAAATAATGGCCGAGTTTGTTGACGGATTTGAAAAGATGGCCAAAATAGGCCCCTGCGTTTCTATATTTGGTTCGGCACGTACAAAACGAGATAACCCACACTATAAAACATCAGAAGATTGCGCCCGTTTGTTAACCGAGCGTGGTTACGGTGTAATATCAGGCGGTGGCCCCGGAATTATGGAAGCTGCCAACAAAGGCGCTTACGAGGCCGGCGGTAAATCGGTAGGATTGAATATTGAGTTGCCCTTTGAACAGTTTCACAATCCGTATATCGATCGCGATAAGCTGATGGAATTTGATTACTTCTTCGTTCGCAAAGTAATGTTCATGAAATATTCACAGGGCTTTATCATCCTTCCGGGTGGTTTTGGTACCATGGATGAGTCCTTCGAGGCGATCACCCTGATACAAACCGGTAAAATAGCCCGCTTCCCGATAGTTTTTGTGGGAACAGAATACTGGGGCGGCCTGTTTAAATGGGTAGAAGAAACCATGCTGCATGGCGAACACAACATCAGCGCCGACGACCTTAACCTGTACCGTTTGGTAGATACCGCCGAAGAAGCTGTGGAACACATCTTCCGTTTCTACGACAAATATGTACTGAAACCGAATTTTTAAAACGTTGTACTTATATGGAAGCCTCCTGTGTACAGGGGGCTTTTTTTATGAACAATTAACACTATATCAATCTATTTCTTTTTATTTTGTAATTATGGAAACTACCACTAAACCCAAACGCCCTGCCGCTTTAGGATTTATTTTTGTAACGCTGCTGATAGACATTATCGGTTTCGGTGTTATTATACCGGTGTTTCCGTCGTTAATACAAGGGCTGCTGCATTGCGATTTAAGCGTTGCAGGGCGCTATGGTGGTTACCTGATGTTTGCCTACGCGAGTATGCAGTTCTTCTTTTCGCCGTTAATTGGTAACCTGAGTGATAAATACGGTCGCCGGCCAGTATTGTTAACCTCCTTGTTAGGTTTTGGTATCGATTATTTATTCCTGGCCTTTGCGCCAAGCATATGGTGGCTGTTTTTGGGCCGCATTATTGCCGGTATTACAGGTGCCAGTTTTACTACTGCCACCGCTTACATTGCCGATGTGAGCACCGACGAAAACCGGGCGCAAAACTTCGGTATCGTTGGGATGGCCTTTGGTATGGGCTTTATCATAGGCCCGTTTTTAGGTGGTATTTTAGGCGACATCTCGCTGAAACTCCCGTTTTTTGTAGCGGCCGGGCTTGCTTTGTTAAACGCCCTTTACGGCTTTTTTGTACTGCCCGAATCGCTGAGTAAAGAAAACCGACGTGAGTTTGATATCAAGAGGGCTAACCCTTTTAAAACAGTATCCAATTTAAAAAGATATCCTGCCGTTGCCGGTCTTATCATTTCATTGATCCTGATTTACCTGGCATCTCACTCTGTGCAAAGCACCTGGACCTATGTTACCATTGAGAAATTTAACTGGAGCAAAAAGATGATAGGCTATTCGCTGGTAATGATAGGTGCTTTGGTGGGCCTTGTTCAGGGCTTGCTCATTCGGGTAACCATTCCCAAATTAGGTAAAAATAAAAGCGTTGTTTTGGGTTTGCTGCTGTACAGTGCAGGTTTGTTGCTCTACACCTTTGCCAGCCAAACCTGGATGATGTTTGCCTTTTCTATCCCTTATTGCCTTGGCGGGATAGCCGGGCCGGCGTTACAGGGTATTATTACAGGCGAGGTACCATCAAACGAGCAGGGTGAGTTACAGGGCGGCCTGACCAGCCTGATCAGTGTGACCTCTATTTTCGGTCCGCTTATCATGACTAATCTTTTCTCCTATTTCAGCGGCAAATCGGCACCTATATATTTCCCGGGTGCGCCGTTTTTAATGGGTGCGCTATTGATGCTGGTGAGCGCCATATTTGCTGTAAAAAACTTCAAAAAGGAAAAAAAGCAACCGGCAGAAGCCTAAAGCACTCAAATATTTAACAATTTTAACGTAAGGTATTTATTTACCTTGCGACTAAGCCGCTATAAACTTAACAAAGCCGTAAGCTACAGGTAATTGCCCGCAGGCACATTATCAATAACTTTGTACACCTAATATCCAAATGAAACGCATCTACACCAAATATAAAGCCCACTACCGCGATAACTTAAACCTGGCCATACCGGTTATGATATCGCAAATTGGCCACATGCTGGTACAATTGTCGGATAGTGTGATTGTTGGGCACTGGGCCGGTACTATCCCCCTGGCCGCTGTTGCATTGGCCAACGCGGTGTTCATCATTATACTGGTAACCGGGTTGGGTATCTCCTATGCTATTACTCCGCTTATCGCGCAACAGAACAGCCAGGAAAACTACAGTGAATGTGGCCGTTTGTTGAGCAACAGCTTACTTATTAATATCATTACCGCGGTATTGTTGTTCCTGTTTGTGTATTTGGGTTCGATGTATATACTGGATCATTTACACCAGTCGCCGGCAGTAGTTGAGCAGGCCAAGCTATTTTTACCCCTGCTGTCCATATCCATTATCCCATTAATGATATTCAACACCTTCAAGCAATTTGCCGAAGGACTGGGTTTTACCAAACAAGCCATGAAGATCTCCATCTGGGGTAACGTGATCAATATTTGCCTGGGTATCACCTTTGTAAAGGGTTTATTTGGAATAACATCATTGGGTATCCGTGGTGTGGGCTACAGCACGCTGATAGACCGCTGTATCATGGCTGTTGTCATGTCGGTCTATGTGTTACGATCAAAGCGATTCAAAAAATACCTTACCGACTTCAGCACCAACAGCATCGACCGCGCCCGCAGCTGGAAACTTTTAAAAATGGGCGCGCCTGTTGCCATGCAATATACTTTCGAGGTAAGCGCTTTCGCGGGAGCGGCGTTTATTATCGGCTCCATCAGCCCGGTGCAGGAAGCTGCGCACCAGATCGCTTTAACATTGGCATCATGTACCTATATGCTGTCGATGGGTGTGTCCGCGGCAGCGGCAATCAAATCGGGTAATAATTTTGGTGTGAGCAATTTTGACGAACTGCGTAAGTCGGCCATATCAAGTTATCATATCGTATTGGTAATGATGTGCATTACGGCGCTTATGTTTACTTTTTTTAATAACTGGCTACCGTATATGTTTACCACTGATGAGCACGTGATCGTGTTCGCGGCGCAGTTGCTGATATTGGCGGCGTTCTTCCAATTATTCGACGGTACACAGGTAGTTGGCTTGGGCATACTGCGTGGCATGGGCGATGTTAAAATACCTACTGCCATCACCTTTGTGGCTTATTGGGTAATTGGCATCCCGGTAGGTTATTACTTCGGCATTAAGCAAAACTTGGGCGCTGTGGGGGTTTGGTATGGACTGGTGTTGGGTTTGATGGTGGCTTCGGTGTTTTTGTTTATGAGGTTTAATGGGTTGAGCAAAAGAAATCAGCTGATCTAACAAACGCGTCATTGCGAGGAACGACGCAATCCTAAACTATTTATTCGCGCTTGCAAGTTGCCTAAATACCTATCGAAGATTGCTTCGTTCCTCGCAATGACGTAATTTTAAAAATAAACATCCATTGCCGCCTTAAACGTATTCACATGCGCGTCTACAATGTCTTTAACATGAGGTGAGTACCCGCCGCCCATGCTAACCTGAACGGGGATATCGTTCGCAAGACATTGTTCAAAAACAAATGTGTCTCGTGCCTTGCAGGCTTCTTTGCTCAGCTTAAGGCGACCCAGTTTATCGGTAGCTAAAACATCTACCCCGGCTAAATAGAATATAAAATCAGGTCTTTCGCTGGCGATGAGTTTGGGTAGGGTATCTTTTAGAATAGAAAGATAGGCTTCATCTTCCATCCCATCCGGCAAGGGCACATCCAGGCTTGAGCGTTCTTTCCTTGCCGGGAAATTATGCTCGCCATGCATGGAGAAGGTAAATACCCTGTCCTCATGTTCAAAGATCTCGGCCGTGCCGTTGCCCTGGTGCACATCTAAATCCACAATTAAGATAGAACAGGCTAATTTATTTGATAACAAATAGTTAGCAGCTATAGCCTGATCGTTCAGTAAACAAAAACCCTCGCCCCAGTTGCTGCCTGCATGGTGTGTGCCCCCGGCGGCGTTGAAGGCGATCTTGTTTTTAAAAGCATACAAAGCACCGTCTATTGTACCTTTAGAAATTCGTCGTGATCGCTGTACCAGTCTCGCCGATAAGGGGAAACCTATGCGCCGGATTTCCTGTGGCGACAGCGTCAAATCACGCAGGTGATGCCAATAAGCATCATTGTGTGTAAGCAGGATGATATACTCATCTACCATTTCGGGCGAGAACAGGTTTTCTTCGGTAATAATGCCTTCGTGCAGCAATTGCTGTGGTATCAACTCATACTTCAGCATCGGGAACCGGTGGCCCTCGGGTAAAGGATGGGCGTATATGGGGTCGAAGGCGATTTTGAGCATTACTTATAAAATTAATAAAAGCTTGGGATTGTGCGATTCCCCTCTTGAGAGGGGTGTAGGGGTGTGTCTTGCTTGCGGACGAACACACCCCCTGCCACTACAATACCCAACGCGCCCCCTCTCAAGAGGGGAATTAAAAGCCATTTACTTACTTCTTCTTTGCAAATGGGCTTCCCTTCACATAAAACCGATATGGCAACAAGGCATCCTCTTTTGCGTAAGCAACACCAATTCGGGGTGCGGCTAACACTTCTTCATCGGTAAAGGAAAGTCCTCTATCCTCAATCCATATCACATCGCCGCTAAGGCTATTACCGTTCATCAGGCGCGATATTCCGAGCGCTTTGGCTACACTGCCCGGCCCGTTGGTAATAACAGGCTTAAAAACGCTTAAATTGCGCCGCTCCATCATCACATCAATTCCTTCAGTTGGTACAATGCCTCGGATGAGCACCGCGTGGGGCTGGCCTTCAACCGAAGTCACCACATTGAACATTTCATGAATGCCATAGCACAGGTACACGTAGGCCACGCCGCCTTGCATGTACATGGTTTTGGTGCGGTTGGTCTGGCGGTTTCCATAAGCGTGCGATGCCTTATCTACAATACCATTATAAGCCTCTGCTTCAACAATATAACCACCAGTAGTTATACCATCAATACAGGTAAATAAATACTTACCCAACAGGTTACGGGTAATGCTCAGCACATCATCGTGTGTGTAAAATTCCAAAGGAAGCTTCATTTACTGAGCACCTCCCTTACTATCGGGCTGATCTGCTTGCTCCGGTTAAACACCATCATATGATCTCCACCGCGTATAACGATAGCGTACTTTATCCTTTTGTAATTGAACACTTTATCGGCATCACCTATCAGGTGCGTTATGTTGGGTGGGACAATGGTATTGTCCCAGTTCAGGCTCGCACCAATCGACCATTTTAAAAATGTTGGCGATGTATTTTTGAGCATGGAGTAAAACAGGTCGGCATGGATACCGGCCATTTTGCCCATAACGGGTTTAAATAAAAAGCTTGCCTTAATCATAAACTCACCACTTAACAATTTGTACATGGGTATTGATTTGAAAAAGTTATAATAAGCCGGCGCCTCGGCGGGCGATTTGATACTGGAGATGAGGATGACGTGTTTCAATTCGAGCTGTTTGGCAATTTCGGTCGCCATCATCCCGCCAAGGGAAACACCGATAACGCTATCGCCTGCTTTAATACTGAACTGCCGGATGAGCCTGGTAGCATAAGTAGCCAATGTATCATCATGTTGCGGCTCGATCCAAATCACAGGAATGGCTTCAAAACCCGACAGATCGAGGTGCCTGAACAAGCGCTCATCGGCACCCATGCCCGAAATAAGGAATACTTTAGGGATTACCATTTAATGAGCCTTACAATCTCTTCGAGGTATTTGGCATCGGTATCATCAAACTGATCCAACGCTTCGCTATCTACATCCAACACGCCCATTACCTGCTGGTTATGAAACAAAGGAACAACAATTTCTGACCGGGAAAGCGAGCTACAGGCAATATGCCCCGGGAAGGCTTCTACATCCGGCACTACCAAGGTTGTAGCCTGCGCCCATGATGAGCCGCATACGCCCCTGCCCTTTGCAATACGTGTACAGGCCACCGGCCCCTGGAACGGGCCAAGTACCAACTCATCCTGTTTCACCATGTAAAAGCCTACCCAAAACCAGCCGAATTGCTCCTTTAAAGCTGCCGCAATGTTGGCCAGATTGGCTACCAGGTCGGGTTCGCCATCTAACAGTGCTGTTATTTGTGGGATAAGTGACGTGTATTGCTCTGCTTTACTTGCAGAGCGGATGATGGTTAAGTCTTCTGCCATGAGTCAAAGTTATGAAATGTATTGTTGCGGGCTAGTTATGCGAAAGTAAAAAACACAAAAGCCTGTTAAAAAATCTTAACAGGCTTGAGCAATCAAAAGATGTTTTCTAACGGCCACTTTTATTCTTAGTTGCATCTACTAAAACAAAACTTGAATTTGGTTTCGCAGTTGGCGGCATTAAATGACCTTTAGGTACTGTGACCTCTTTGATAAATCCGCCCCTTGGGCCCTTCTCTTCATACTGACCAGACTTCGGTGCTGGTTGACCTGACTTTAAATTTTTCATTTTTTTATTTTAAAGATACAAAATATAACTCATATTTTTAGTATTTACCAAGTATTATTAAACGATACTTACTAACAATAATAGCACTTTTCCACATTTATACCTGAGTGGCTAATTTTGTATTTAGATTTGGTTGTCGGAAGACTAATTCGCCTTTTGTTGTAGTGTTGAAAAGGCAATAGTATAGCGGATGATACCGAAAAAAAAACAGCACTTTAAAAGTTTACCAACTATCGATCCGAGATATGTGCGAGCAATGCCAATGTCCCTACGTAAGTAGAGTGCAACTCGCGACCTGCAAGAGCGAAAGCTGTTAGGAAAGATAGGCCAAAATAAAATGACCGTTGTTATACGTTTCATCTTGGGAAATCCAAGTCAGGGGTTTTGGAAGAGTAAGCTAAAGTTCGAGCCAAAATTTTTGCCGTTTTTTATTTTCAGACCATTTTTTTGTTGGTTTTATAAAAACGACTCTCTCTTTTTGGTTCAGTACTTACTAAATCACTGCGTTCAAAGAGGCTGGCTTTGCTGCTAACCCCCTTGCAGGGATAAAGGACATGCTATGCTAAATCGTATCAAATAATGATGATTCTGCTCAATTATCACATTTAATCTTTTATTTCGCTTTAATGATCGTCAGCCTCACTATAGTCAGATACCGCAAAGCAATGATACCCTTTGCCTTATTGGCGATGGCCATACACCGATGGCCCATGCTGTGGCGGCAAGGCTGCTCCTTTTGGAAATTGTTGGGCTGCGGACATAACGGCACTTTTGACCTGCAGCCCGACTGGCAGCAATGGGGCCTGTTAGCCGTTTGGGATGAGCGGGAAGACTTCGACAGGTTTTACAGCAAATCATTTGTGAGCAAATGGTGGGCAACCTACGCCACCGAACAATGGACGATACTATTAGAGCCCCTGCAAAGCCACGGCCGCTGGAATGGCAAAGAGCCTTTTGGCAAACCAAACATCAGCACTTACACTGGTCCCGTTGCTGTACTCACGCGGGCCACAATACGCTTCAACAAACTGAAGAACTTTTGGAGCAATGTTGACGAAGTAGCAAACATCATGGCCGCCGCGCCCGGGTATATCACTTCGGTGGGTATTGGCGAGGCGCCGGTTTACAGGCAGGCCACCTTTTCGGTTTGGGAGAGCGCCGACGCAGTAAAAAACTTTGCCTACAACACACCCGAACATGCCGAAGTGATCCGAAAAACGCGCCAGGAAAACTGGTATAGCGAAGAGCTTTTTGCCCGCTTTAAACCTTTAGAAACATGGGGTACTTTGAACGGTAAAAACCCGCTTAAAAACATCCTTAAATAATCACCATTTTTATACCATGAGAATAGTAGCCGAACTACCCAATCCTGATTTCAAAATTACCATTATGAGCATGAACCAAAAGTTCATTATCAAATTGGAGCAAGGCTCGCTGGAGCAAATTTTCAAAGTCCCCGAGATGGATCTTACCGATGGTGTGAACAGCGTATTCGAGTTGCTTGATGAAGAATTTTTGAAGACCGTAGCTGCCCGTTTTTTGGAAATGCGTAAGGATTGGAAGGACACTTACTTCAGATACAATTACTGATTTAAAAAAACATCGCAAATAATTAAATATCAATTAGTTAAATACTTAAAATCATTCAAACAGAATTTTATTTGGCGATAATTGAGGATTTTGGTTGTGATTTTTGATTGAGATAATCTTATAGTTTATATAAATTTCATAATAAATTGTAAATTAATAATTTATATAAGTTAACAAAATTATATTTTGCCAGGCAAAAAGCCTTAAAATTACCGGATTTGAAGCTTTGACCCATCAAACCCGTTTTTAAATGTAGCATCTTTAAACTGAAAAAATCAAAGGTTTTTTTGAAGAAAATACACTCATTGAAGGGGTGTAAACAAGCGTTACATTTTTGAGATTTTGTATACAGGAACACGCTCCTACTCTACAGTGTACTTAAAGAAAAACACCAATCCTATTTTTGAAATGGCCAACTAAAGCTGGCATAACTCCCCTACCTAACCGACACTAAATTACAGGTCAAAATCAGCCTTTGAGCATCGTGTAATTACACCTCAAAAACCATTAATAAGACAACAGAAAGTCAATGATTTTTCACCCTTTTACAAGGCCATATCCTTGCTGGTATGGATGTCGATATTCAGGTAATCTTTCTCAATCAAACCATCGCGCATACGCACGATTCGGTGGGCATGTAAGGCGATATCTTCTTCGTGGGTAACCAGTATAATGGTATTGCCTTTGGCGTGGATATCTTCCATCAGGCCCATAATTTCGATGGAGGTTTTGGTATCCAGGTTACCGGTAGGCTCATCGGCCAGGATGATGGACGGGTTATTAATTAATGCCCTTGCCACGGCCACACGCTGGCGCTGTCCGCCCGAAAGTTCGTTAGGCTTGTGATCTACCCTATTGCCTAAACCAACGTTTTCAAGCGCTTTACGTGAACGCTCAATGCGCACCTGCTTTTTAACGCCCGCGTATATCAGCGGTAAGCCAACATTATCCAAAGCGGTATTACGGGGCAATAAGTTAAAGGTTTGAAAAACGAAGCCGATCTCTTTGTTACGCACTTCGGCCAGCTGGCTGTCGGTCATCTGGCTTACGTTGGTACCGTTCAGGATGTAATCGCCTTTGGTTGGGGTATCCAAACAACCCAGAATATTCATTAAAGTGGACTTACCCGAGCCTGAAGGGCCCATTAAAGCTACAAACTCGCCTTTGTTAATGGTTAACGATACCGACTTGAGCGCGTGAATAACCTCGGCACCGATAACATATTTACGACCTATATCTTTAATGGTAATTAATGGCTCCATCCGTTTTTCTTTGTTTGACTATCGAAAGATACAGAATGTTACACGGGAAAGGAAATAACCTTTTCAGTCCCCCGTCAGGGAGTTAGAGGGCTTACCCTATCACCTTCGCCACCTTAAAATAATCAGCATCATGCTTAGGCGCATTAGATAATGCTTCTTCATGCGTAATTTCCTGTTTCAGCACGTCCTCACGGAAGTTATTCACCGTATCGGTCATATAAACCAATGGCTCAACGCCGGTGGTATCCACCTCGTTCAGCTTTGCCATAAAATCGAGTATTTTACCCATATCGCCCATTAACTCTTCGCGCTCGGTATCGGTAACTTCAAGGCGTGCCAGGTGGGCTATTTTGTCTACGGTGTCTTTATCTATTTTCATGCAGAGGCAAATTTAGTATTTATCAGGTTATAAACCTCATCTTTTAGCATATCGGCATCAGCAATGGTCAGGTGCGCGGTTTCTATCGGTTTATGGATAAAAATATCACTCACACCTGGTCGGCTGCCCAGCTTAAAACCGCTGTCCCACAACACATGCCATGTATTAAGCGATGTTATGGGGATAATGGGTATCTTCAATTCTATAGCCAAACGGAAAGGCCCGTTCTTAAACTCATGCAGTATGGGCGGGTACTCATCTCCTATTTTTCCTTCCGGGAAGATGATGAGCGTACGGCCCTGCTTTAAATTCTCCTCCGCCTTTTTAAATGCGCGGAATGACGACATTTTACTATCCCGGTCAACCGGGATATCAACCGTTTTTAAAAACACGGCAAAACAAGGGTTATCCAGCAGTTCGGCTTTGCTTATAAAGTGATAATCGCCTTTAACAGCGATGGTCATCGACAAGATATCGAGGTTTGATGTATGGTTGGGGCAAATAATATAGGTTTTACTCCAATCTATCGGCTCTTCCTCCTTTACCCTGAAAAAGAAACCGGATAGTGTAGCGCTGATGTGACAGCAAATACGGCGTATCTTATTCAGCGTTTTGTACCGTGATGGCTTACGCGAAAAATAATAAATAAATGGAGAGAAAAGCGCCAGGGCTATAACCGCTGTAAAAATGTAATAGTAATTGTGTAACCGGCGTAAATAAAGCAGCATTAAATAACAGGGTTTAGTTTGCTTAATATACGCAAATGCATCAGTTTATAGTTTTAGCTGCTCAGGCGCTCGTTCATCAGGTTAAATACACAGTCGCGCAGGTCGTCGGCATCATCAAGGGTGAGATGGTCGGTTTCTACCACCTTATGCACATGCAGTTTGCACGAACCTGGCGTACTGCCCATAACGAGGCCGGTATCCCACAATACCCTCCAGGTGTCTTTTGATGTGATGGGGATAATGGGGATCTTCAATTCAATAGCCAGCCTGAACGGCCCATTCTTAAACTCGTTCAATACCGGTGGGTAATCTTTAGGTATTTTGCCTTCGGGGAATATTATGACACTCATACCACTTTGTAAACGTTCGCCCGCCTTTTTAAACGCCCTGAATGACGATATTTTACTCTCGCGGTTCACCGGGATGTCGATGGTTTTGAAGAAAATACCCAATGCAGGGTTACGCACAAACTCTTCTTTACCAATAAAGCAAAAGTTATTTTTCATCATTAGGGTCACACCGGTAATATCAAGGCTGGAGCTGTGGTTGGGGCAAATAATGTAGGGGCGGCTCCAATCTATGGGTTCTTCAAATTCATAGGTATAGCGTATGCCTGCAATACTCGAGCTTAGCCAACCGCATAGTTTACGCACCTTGTTCATAGCAGGGTAACGGCTTGCTTTACGCGATAAAAACCAAAGTACAGGGTAAAATATATAGATAAATGTAGCTACGCTGTAACGGTAAAAGCGGGCATGAAGTTTTCTGAAAAACATTTTCATCGGCATCAAAAATATAAAAAATACTTACTTTCGCCCAATATGGAAACTGTTGTTAGTGGTATCCGGTCAACCGGAAAGTTACATTTAGGAAATTACTACGGAGCTATTCAAAACTTCGTAAAAATGCAGAACGAGTATAACTGTTATTTTTTTATTGCCGACTGGCACTCACTAACCACACACCCTACCCCTGCTGATTTGCACGATAACGTTAAGCAAGTTTTGGTGGAGTACCTGGCAACAGGCATTGATCCTGAAAAGGCAACCATATACGTACAATCAGACGTGCCGGAAATTACCGAGCTATACCTTTACCTGAACATGAACGCCTACATGGGCGAACTGGAACGTGCCACTTCATTTAAAGATAAGGTACGCGCCAACCCTGATAATGTAAACGCCGGCCTGCTTACTTACCCGGTATTAATGGCTGCCGATATTTTGATACACAAAGCCACAAAAGTACCTGTAGGTAAAGACCAGGAACAGCACCTTGAAATGGCGCGCACTTTTGGCAACCGCTTTAACCGTTTATATGATAACGAATACTTCCCCGAACCATACGCTTTTAGCGCAGGTAAAAGCCTGGTTAAAATACCGGGGCTTGACGGTAAGGGCAAAATGGGAAAATCGGAGGGTGAAGCTAATGCCGTTTATTTATCAGACAGCCCTGAGGTTATCCGTAAAAAAGTAATGAAGGCATTAACCGACGGCGGGCCAACAACCGAAAACCAGGAAAAACCCGACTATATACAAAACCTGTTCGACCTGATGAAAGTGGTATCCACCCCGGATACCCTGTCACATTTTGATGAGCTATACAATAAAATGCAGATCCGTTACGGCGACTTTAAAAAGCAGTTGGCCGAAGACATGATCATTACCACCGCCCCTATGCGTGATAAGATAGAAGCCATTGCCGCCGATAGCGATTACCTGCGTAAAGTTGCACGCCTGGGTGCCGATAAAGCCTGTGAAAGCGCAGCCAAAACAATAAAAGAGGTAAGGGAAATCATTGGCTTCAGGCGGTTTTAAAATCCGCCTTACCCCAAAAGGAGGAGTTTTGTAGCCACTATGTTACACAGTTTGTAATTTATACAAGAAAATGTAACTATATTGCATAAGTTTTTTTCATTGAAATTAACCTCTACCTTCTACCTATGTGTTCTACCCTAAACCGACTGTTGTGCAGTTTCTGTATGCTTATGCTCGTTGTATCCTGCAGGCAGCCCCCTGCGCCGGCCGAGGCTACATCATCTTATAAACACACAATAGATAGTTTAATAATTAAAGGGCGCAGATCACAAAACAAACATATTGATTCCCTGCTGGTCATTTCGGCGCAGCTTTCAAACATAGCCGCACGTGGCGACAAAAGCGCCCTTGTCTATTCAGAACTATTCAAATCCCAATATTACTGGCTGTCATCTGATCATGAAAAATCGATGGAGTTGGTACTCAAATGCCTTGCCGATGCCGAAAAATGGGATGTAAAAGAGATATACCCTGATATTTACATTACCATGGGTAACCTGCACAAAGAAAGCGCTAACTATAAAATGGCTTTTGAGGCGAGCGATAAAGGCCTTAACTGGGCGCAGGCTAATAAAGATACATCGGCTATAATTGCGGTGCTGGCATTAAAGGCCATGTTTACGCATAGCTTTTGGTTGTACAACCATGATAAAACCCAAACCGATAGCTCAATAAATTTACAGTTTGCGGCCTTGAAAATAGCCGAATCGGGCCAGAAGTACGAAAGGATGCGTACACGATTTTATGATAACATAGCGCAATATTATCTTGACCATAAGGATTATAAACAAGCTATTTTTTATGGTGATAAGGGTGTTGCCATGGCCTTAAAGTATAATCAGCAACGCTCATTAACCTACAGCTATTGCTGGCTGGGCCAGGCCTGGTATTTTAGTGGCGATAAACAAAAAGGGTTGGATTACCTTAACAAGTCGCTCATACTTTCAAAAAACCTTAAAGAGCCCTACCGTGTAATGGAAATATATGGCCACATGTATGATTGCTATTACTCGGCCGCCGATTACAAGGCCGCTATTGATATGCAGGCAAAATCCGAGCATGTAAAAGATTCTATACGCGGCAGCATCAACGTAAAACAAATAAGCGAGCTGCAGATAAAATACGAATCGGCTAAAAAAGACCAGGCCATATCACTGCTCGGGCATAACGATACTGTTAAAAACCGTTTAATAATAGCGGTATTGGGTTGCAGTATGCTATTTATAGCCTTCTCGGTTATTCTGTTTTTACAATATCGTGTAATTAGCCGTAACAACCACATCATTACGCAAAGCAACGAGAAAAAACATAAGGCACTCCAAAACATTGCCCATATACAGGCACATGAGTTAAGAAAACCCCTCGCATCAATAATGGGACTTGTTAACGTGATAAAAATAAGCGAGTATGAATTTGATAAAGAGCTGATAACTAAGCTCGAAGAATCGGCAAAAGAACTTGACGAGAAGATACACGCTGTACTTTACCAGGTTGATAAAGAAACCCATTAAGTTGTACTTGTTCCGAAATTTATTTTTTGGCCACGCATTTTAAAAAGATTCGCTATATATTGCAGCCTGATTAATGACGACTATCAACCACAACTTCATAAATAGATTATGCACATAGCCATTGTAGGAAACATTGGTGCGGGTAAAACCACACTAACTGAATTATTAGCCAAAAATTACGGCTGGGAGCCTTTATATGAAGCGGTTGACCATAACCCCTACCTCGAAGATTTTTACAGCGACATGAAACGCTGGAGCTTTAACCTCCAGATCTACTTTTTAAATAACCGATTTCAGCAAATAGTTGAGATACAAAAAGGCACACGTAATATTATACAAGACAGGACGATTTACGAAGACGCTTTCATTTTCGCTGAAAACCTGCACGATATGGGTTTGATGACTACCCGCGATTATGAGAACTATCGCGCCATATTTGATAACATCACAGCTTTCATCAAGCCACCGGATCTGTTGATCTATCTTAAGGCATCCGTACCTACCCTGGTAAATAACATACAACGCCGTGGCCGCGAATATGAAAGCGGTATCAGGTTAGATTACTTATCCAAACTAAACGATAAATACCAGAAATGGATTGATGGTTATAAACTGGGTAAGCTATTGATATTGGATAAAGATGTATTGGATTTTACCAATAACCCCGAAGACCTGGGTAATATCATCAACAAGATCGAGGTGGAGATAAATGGCTTGTTTTAACAGATGAAAGTACTTGGCATTATTCCCGCCCGCTATGCCTCTACCCGTTTCCCGGGAAAGCCATTGGTTGATATCGGTGGTAAAAGCATGATACAGCGCGTTTACGAACAGGCTAAAAAATGCACAGCGTTAAGCGATGTTTTTGTCGCGACGGATGATGAGCGCATTTTTAACCATGTGCAGCAATTTGGCGGCAAAGCGGTAATCACCTCCGATACCCACCAAAGCGGAACCGACCGCTGCGCCGAAGTAGCCCAAAAGCACCCTGAATACAACATCATTATCAATATACAGGGTGATGAGCCTTTTATTGACCCGGAGCAGATAGCCAAAGTGATCAGTTGTTTTGATGAGACAGGCACACAACTGGCTACCCTTATCAAAAAGATCAACACTACCGAAGAACTGTATAACCTGAGTTCGCCAAAGGTGATCGTTAATAAACTATCAGAAGCTATATATTTTTCCCGCTCAGCCATCCCCCATGTACGTGGCGAGGAGCCGCAGCGCTGGCTGTATCACAACACCTATTACAAACACATTGGTATTTACGGCTACCGTGCCGATATTTTGCAGCAAGTAACCCAACTACCCGTATCATCACTCGAAAAAGCAGAAAGCCTGGAGCAGCTACGCTGGATAGAAAATGGCTATCGCATTAAAGTTGCCGAAACCGACCTAGAAACATCGGCAATTGATACACCTGAAGATCTGGAAAAGCTGATAAAGAGTTTATAACTCCGGCCTGCCAATTAAATGGTTGATTTCAGGTACTAAAAAATCATTCATTCAATCACTCAGTAAATCAATCATTAACATCTAACAAAATCAATTTTCTCAACAAATTGGGCAAAACTCAGTATTTTTCTTACCTTTGAATCCCGTACACAAACATTTGGTTTCTTCGTTTTTGAAGCCCAAATCCATAAAAACATATGACTAAATATATTTTTGTTACGGGTGGCGTTACCTCGTCGTTAGGAAAAGGTATTATTTCTGCCTCTTTAGCTAAGCTGCTCCAGGCCCGCGGTTACCGGGTAACCATCCAAAAGTTCGACCCTTATATCAACATCGATCCGGGAACGTTAAATCCCTACGAACACGGCGAATGCTTTGTTACCGAAGATGGCGCTGAAACCGACTTGGACCTTGGCCACTATGAGCGCTTTTTGAACACCCCGACATCAAAAGCCAACAACATTACTACCGGCCGTATTTACCAGAACGTAATTAACCGTGAGCGCGAAGGTGCCTTTTTAGGTAAAACCGTACAGGTAGTACCCCACATTACCGATGAGATAAAACGCAACGTACGCATACTGGGCGAAACAGGCGACTATGATATCGTGATCACCGAAATTGGCGGTACCGTTGGCGATATCGAATCGTTACCATTCATTGAGGCTGTGCGCCAGTTCCGCTGGGAATTGGGTCAGAATGATTCATTGGTGATACACTTAACCCTTATCCCCTTTCTTGCTGCCGCAGGCGAGCTGAAAACCAAGCCAACACAGCACTCGGTAAAAATGTTATTGGAGTACGGTATACAACCCGATATTTTGGTTTGCCGTACAGAACACCACATTAATGCCGACATCCGTAAAAAGATCGCGTTATTTTGTAACGTAAATATCAACGCGGTAATCGAATCAATAGACGCGTCTACCATATACGACGTACCGTTGCTGATGTTGAAGGAACAATTAGATAAAACAGTATTAAGCAAGCTAAAGCTGCCAACCAAGCAAGAGCCCGTGCTGGATAACTGGAAAGACTTTTTGGGTCGCCTTAAAAACCCTACTGCCGAGATCAGGATTGGTTTGATAGGTAAATATGTAGAGCTACCCGATGCTTATAAATCAATCATCGAATCGTTCATCCACGCGGGTGCTAAAAACGAGTGTAAGGTTAAGGTAGAAAGTATCCAATCAGATTCGCTTACGCCCGATAATGCAGTTGAGCGCTTAAAAGGCCTGCATGGCGTATTGGTTGCACCGGGCTTTGGTATACGTGGTATAGAAGGTAAAATAGAAACCATTAAATACGTTCGCGAAAACAACATACCTTTCTTTGGCATTTGCCTGGGTATGCAGTGTGCCGTTGTTGAGTACGGCCGTAATGTACTGGGCCTGAAAGGCGCGCACAGCACCGAAATGGACCCTGAAACGCCATACCCGGTTATCGGCATGATGGAAGACCAGAAGAACATTACACAAATGGGCGGCACCATGCGCCTTGGCTCGTACGCTTGTGATCTGAAAAAAGGCAGTAAGGCTGCCGCCATATACGGCAAATCGCAGATCACGGAAAGGCACCGCCACCGTTATGAGTTTAACAACACGTACCGCAAACAATACGAAGCGGCAGGTCTTATCCCATCGGGTATAAACCCTGAAAATGACCTTGTTGAGATTGTTGAACTAAAAAACCACCCGTTTTTTGTAGGCGCTCAATTTCACCCCGAATTAAAATCAACGGTTGCTAATCCGCATCCACTTTTTGTTAACTTTGTGGCCGCTGCTCTGGCCTATAGCCGTAAAAATTAGTAGCAGATAGTTATTTTAAGATAATGGATAGAAATACGTACACAGGATTTTTCCTGATATTGCTTATTCTGGTAGGGTTCTCTTTTTGGATGAACAACGGAAATAAAGAAGAATTAGCAAAACAAAGAAAACAACACCTAACCGATTCGGTAAGAAGAGCCGACTCATTAAAACAGATCAAGCTTTCGGCCAAATTTGCTGCCGATACCACAAAAAAGGGCGTCGTAGTTGATTCGGCATTATTAAAAGCTCCATTTGGTGTAGCAACGGTAGGTACCGAGCAATTGGTTACTGTTGAGAACAAGGATGTTCGCATGATCGTGTCAACATTAGGTGGCCGCATCAAATCATTAGAGTTAAAAAACTTTAAAACATTTGATGGCAAACCGCTGATACAATTTAACGGTCCTCAAAACCACTTCGGTTTAAAATTTGCGGCAGCCGGTAAACCAATTAACACCAATAACTATTACTTTAAGCCAAGCGCAGGCGCATTGGTTGCTAACGGTGCCGATTCAACCATTACTTTTCGTTTAAGCTATAGCCCTACACAGTATATTGATTATATATACTCATTAAAAGCAAGCGGGTATAACGTTGGCTTATCCATTAAACTTACAGGCCTTGAGCAGGTTGTACCTAATACGGGCTTAAACCTGAGCTGGCAGGCAAGTTTACTGAAGACAGAAAAAGATATGTCGCAGGAGCGTTTATATTCTACAGTGTACTTTAAAAATACATTGGAAGAAGTAAATGAGCTAAGCACCGGTAAAGACGATACTATTGAAGTGAAAGATAAATCCATGCAATGGATTTCCTTCAAACAACACTTTTTCTCCAATGTGCTGATCTATAAAGATGGCTTTAAAAGCTCAAACCTAAAGGTTAGCGTTGATGAAAAATCGACCACCGAGGTTAAACAAATGCTGGCATCGGTACAGTTACCTGCTAACACCACGGGCGTTTACCCCTTCGAGTTTTACTTTGGGCCAAACTCATTTGATGTTTTAAAAGCACAACCTTACCAACTGGTTAAACAAATAGATTTTGGCTGGGGGCCGCTTAAATTCATCAACCGTTACGCGGTACTGTATG
Source organism: Mucilaginibacter rivuli (assembly GCF_019391655.1). GTDB lineage: Bacteria > Bacteroidota > Bacteroidia > Sphingobacteriales > Sphingobacteriaceae > Mucilaginibacter > Mucilaginibacter rivuli. The sequence continues at coordinate 119,089 of NZ_JAHXPQ010000003.1, forward strand.
TTTGGGATTTCCTGAAATCATCCGGTTGGAATTATGGTATCATCATCTTGCTGCTTACACTGGCGCTTAAATTGGTATTATCGCCGCTTACCTACAAATCTTACCTGTCAATGGCTAAGATGCGTGTAATGAAGCCTGAAATTGACGAGATAAAAGCTAAAGTTGGCGAAGATAACCCTACACTGTTGCAACAGGAAACTATGAAGCTTTACAAAAAGGCTGGCGTTAATCCGCTGGGGGGTTGTTTACCAATGGTATTGCAGTTACCTATCGTATTCGCGTTCCTGCGTTTCTTCCCGGCTTTATTTGAGCTACGCGGCGAAAGCTTTTTATGGATGAAAGATCTGTCAACTTATGATGATGTGATCAAATTTGGCACAACCATACCTTTCCTTGGTGATCACTTAAGTTTAATGTGCTTGCTGATGACCATTTCAACATTCATTTATACTTACTTTAACAACCAGATATCGGGTGTTACCGGGCAAATGAAATACATTGGCTACATTACGCCGGTTATTTTTATCGTTGTGCTTAACAAATATCCATCGGGCTTAAATTACTATTACTTTTTAGCCAACATGATGACCTTTGCACAGCAATACATCATCCGCCTGATGGTTGATGATAGTAAGATACATGCCCAGCTTCAGGAAAACAAAAAGAAGCCTGAAGACAAAACCAAAAAGAAATCGGGCTTTGCCGACCGTATGGAACAATACATGCGCGATCAGCAAAAACAAGTTCCGGCTTCAAAAAAGAAATAACAAGTTACTTAGCTAAAAAAAACGATGGACCTTTTCAGGTCCATCGTTTTTTTTGTGATATAGTTTATGGTTTATTAGGGGCTGGTGGTGGCGGCCCTTGCTGACCGGGCGGATGCGGCGGGCGCATCGTTTTTTCTATCTCCTTGTATTTGGTAAACTGCGCCGGCGTTAAGGCTTTCTTTATCGATGCATCGCGTATCGCCGAAAGGCTATCTGCTTTTTTCTTTGTACCCGGCGGCATTGGCGGCGGCGGTGGCGGCAATTTCATTTTTCCACGTATCTTCTGCATTTCCGAAAAAAATGCCTGGTAAGCAGTTGATACCTTTGCGGCCTGGGCTTTACTCAGCGTCAGATCCTTTTCCAGTTTAGCTGCAACCTCTTTTGAATGTTCTTCGGGCGACCGTGGCGGCCCCTGTGGCCTGCCCTCTCCTGCCGGCGGCGGTTGTTGCTGCGCATTGGCTACGCAAGCTGCAAGCATCAAGCCGGATAACATCATCCTGATCTTTGTTTTCATAATTAATTAGTTTGGGTTTTATATATAAGATGCCATCCCGCGTCAAAACCTGCGCCGGTTTTATTATTGTTGTGGCGGTGGTGGCGGTAGCCTGTCGCCCTGTGGTGGCGGCATACCTCCTCCCGGCCCTCCTTCAGCATCAGGCGGCCCCTGTGGCCTTCCGCCCGGTGGCGGCGGTCCCATCATGCGCATTACCTGTTTTATACAGTTATCCATTTTTATCTTTTGCTCCGGCGTACACATGGCCCTCACTTGTTTAAAGTGGTTAAAGGTTTGTACATCCAGGTCTTTCTCCAATTTGCCTATGGTTGAGGACGCAGCATCAATAGTAGCTGCCGAAACCGTAGTATCGCTTAACTCATCAAAAAAGCTATCCTTGGCAATGTGCAGCTGATCACGTATATCGCGCACACGCTGTTGATGTTGCCTCACCAGTTCCAGATACCGGGCCTGCTGGCTTGCAGTAAAGCCCACCTGTTTAATAATAAAGGACGAAGCATTACCATTTCCTTGTGTATTACCAGCCTCTGATAGTTTAATATTATGTATTTTGTAATACCAAAATACACCGAGCGTGATGATGTTTGCCGCAACCAGCACAACTAATACAATACCTAAATACCTGCTTTTCATACTTACCCTCTTTTATTAATTTGCATATACCGATGTGCTGTTCAAATTATACTCTGTAGCAAAGCTCTGCGCATCCGATGAGTTGCTTTGCGTTTTTGATGGCGACATCACACCCTTAATGGCAACAACATTTAGCACTAAAAAAAGCACCAGTACACTAATGCCAATTACAGGTTTACTGAGAAATTTTAGTCCACGGCTAATTACCGAGCTCTGCTCCTTTTCCATCCGGCTAATAAGGCGGGTATAAAAGTATGGTGGGGCCTCGGCCCTTTTTATATTGTTGAGGCTGTTTAAAGTAGCCTCAATGTTTTTTTCTAATTTACTATCTGTTGCATTCATTTCATTGCTCATTAGTGTAAAAATCCTCTAATAGTTTACGCAGGTTTTGCTTGGCGCGATGCATGTACGATTCTACCGCCCCAACGCTCGCTCCCATTATTTCGGCTACCTCCTGGTAGGTTTGATCTTCTATTTTTATCAGTAAAAATGCCACTTTCTGATTTTCAGGTAATTTATCAATAGCCCTGAACAATATTGCTGATCGTTCTTTATTTTCCATTAACACGCCCGGGTGTATAAAATCAGGCGGATCGGTCAGTACTTCATTATTTATCCCGAAAAGGCTGGTCACCACCGCAAAGCGCTTTTTACGTTGTTTACGTCGTTGCCAGTCCAGCGCCTTGGTTATGGTAATACGGTAAAGCCATGTTGATAGTTTTGACTCGCCTTTAAACTGATCTATCGACTCATAAACCTGCATAAATACCTCCTGGGCAACATCTTCGGCTTCTTCCTGAACGTGAATGATACCAAGGGCTGTACTAAAAACCATGTGCTGAAAACTGTCAACCAAAGCTGAAAATGCAGCCTGTTGCCTGCTTTTTAACCCTTCAACCAATAGCTGTTCAACCAAACCCGGAGTATTATTTATGTTATTTGACGATAGCCGTTGCTAAAACCTGCGCAGCATTTAAATAAAATTTAAATTACTGAAAAATCTGATCACTATGATGTATTAACTATAATATAAATGTGCCGCAAGTCGTTTGTATTATACAGGTAAGAACAGTGTGAATTGCGCAAGCATCATTTATTTTTAATACATTAGTAATTGTGAAAAGGTACTTGCCCCTGCTGCTTTTATTTTACATACCCTTAGCTTTAAAAGCGCAAAAAGATACAGTAGCGCAAAAGATCAATAAGCTGCCTTATGTTCGTGTGGATGCCGACCCAAAGTTTCCCGGCCAAACATTCGAAAAATACCTTACGGACCATATTCTACTACGTACTTACTCAAAAGCTGTTAATTATGGCAATGCGGTAGTAGCTATAAAAATAGAAAGCAATGGTTCGGTATCAGATACAAAACTATTAAAAACCCTATCGCCCGATGTGGATAAAGAGATATTGCACATTATAAACACATCGCCAAAATGGAAGCCTGCAATTGCAAACAACAGCCCCATAGGCGTTTATGTAGTATTTAACATTGCCATTTCGGCTCAGGGTCCGTTGCAGGCCGCAATACCCAAAAAGCAGATCAGCATTACCCCGGTTACCATGCAAAATCCGGCACCTAAAGCACCTCCAAAACCCAAAATAAGACCAGTTTCTACAATACCCGAATTTCCCGGAGGCGATGATGCCTTTGGCAAGTACCTTGGTGCAAATATTGTTTATCCGGCAAATGCCAGAAAGGCTAAGGTAGAGGGCATTGTACTTATCGCTTTTGTGATAAACAATGATGGAATAGTAGGCCAAACCCGTATCATCAATTCACCATCGGCCGATCTGAGCGAAGAGGCTGTAAGAGTGATTAAGGCATCGCCCAAATGGAAACCGGCTACCGAAAATGGCAAGCCTGTTGAAGGCACCCGCACCATACCGATCAATTTTAAGCTTCAAAATAATTAATAAAACAATATCCGCCTTAAATTACTTTTATCTACATGACCAGGTATTTCCCACTCTTATTATTATTCTTGTTTTCATCCGCTTTAAAAGCGCAAACCATAAATGTAATTAAAACAGGGCCACCGCCTGCAATTAAGGCTATTGATGTTGAGCCGGAATTTCCGGGTGGTACTAAAGCATTTTATAAGTACATATCCAAAAGCATCACCTTCCCTGCCGATGTTGATCCCGAACAGGTACAGGGCATAATAACTTTAAGTATGGCCATTGAAAAAGATGGCAGCCTTACCGATATTAAGATACTAAAAGGGCTTACAGAAACAATGGACGTAGAAACCCTGCGAATAATGAAAGCATCGCCACGATGGAAACCAGGGATGCAGCATGGAAACCCCATCAGGGTACGTTATACGTTTAATATTAACTATTCGTTGGTCGGGAAAAAGAAATGATTGAACAAACATAGCGGGGTTCTAAAACCCGTACTAAATTGATCACAACAAAAAAGGCGTCACGATAATATCGCGACGCCTTTTTTGTAATGTTATATTGCTAATTAAGCTTCTGCTTCTTCAGACGGAGCTGCAGTTTCAGTAGCCGGAGCTTCTGCAGCTGGTGCTGCTTTTTTAGCTTTAGGTGCTTTAGCCACAGGTGCTTCTTCAGCAACAACTTCTGCAACCGGGGCAGCTTTCACTGCTTTTTTTGCAGCAGGCTTAGGTGCAGCTACTTCTGCAACTGGTGCAGCCTCGAAAGGAAGTACAGATACGTATGAACGGTTATCTGCTTTCTTTTTGAAAACTACTGTACCATCAATCAAAGCAAATAATGTATGATCTTTACCTATACCTACGTTTTTATCAGGGTTATGTGGGGTACCACGCTGACGAACGATAATATTGCCGGCAATTGCTGGCTGACCGCCAAAAATTTTAATACCTAAACGCTTGCTATGTGACTCGCGACCGTTTCTGGAACTACCGGCCCCTTTTTTGTGTGCCATTTTATTTTCTTTTATGATCCGTCAAATGACAGATCGTTGTTTTAAATTAAATTATAACGAAATACCTGTGATCTCGATCTTGGTGAATTGTTGACGGTGACCGTTTTTCTTTTTGTAACCTTTTCTGCGTTTCTTTTTGAAAACGATTACTTTATCACCTTTTAAATGAGACACGATCGTAGCTGTAACTTTAGCGCTTTTCAAATCGGAACCCAATTTTACTCCACCTTCGTTTTCTGCTAACAATACCTGGTCAAATTCAATACTAGCGCCCTCATCACCTTGTAACCTGTGTACAAAGATCTGCTGGTCTTTAGCAACTTTAAATTGCTGTCCGGCTATACTTACTATTGCGTACATTGTTAATTATTTATATTTATTTAAAATGAGGTGCAAATATATGGTTTTAGTTTTCAAATAACAAGAGGGATTTTAATATTAGTTGATTAAGTGAGATGTTTATTGGGTGAATGGTTATCATCTATTATGCACAAATCAACTAATGAACAAATAAACCAATTAACTAATTTGGGCGTTGCCTGCGGCCCGCGCTATCCGTTCCAAGTCCTCATTCAGCTGATAGAAGCCTCATTCCGGGCTTTCCACTGCTATCGCTAACGCGGGATTGTGGTTAAATAAAATCCGAAATCGAACATCCGAAATCAAAAAACTATCTTTTCTCTGCTTCTTCCAGGCGGGTTTGTATTTGTTTAATGAGCAGGTCGGCAGCCTCTTTTAACTTGGCATTATCATTATAAGCTGCATTGTATAGTACGGTTTTGCTTTTACGCTTGTAATTGAACTGGATATAATATTTAGGCGCTTTATCAAAACCGGGGGTTAAGCTATCTGCATCAATATGTGCCGGGAAATCCCAAAAACCAAGGTCGGCCGCTTTGCGGTGCAATATCACCAGATCGTTATCATTCAATTTTAAATGTTTATGAATGATCGAATCGTGCGCATTGACGAACTGGTAATCTCCCGTTTTTGAATTGTAGGTATTTTTCAGGCTGTCGCCATCTCCATATTTAAACACGATCGAATCGAACTCAGTAAATTTATAGGGTGCGTTTTTTATCATCATACCGTAATAGTAAAAGCAATACAGCAAAAACGGAACAACGATACTTAATATAAAGAATATCTTTTTTGAACGGAGAGAAGCCATGAGCGCATGTTAATTAAAATGCAAAAGTAAAAATTAAATAGAACCCGCAACCTTTAAATATCAAATGGCTAACAGATCGCAATACCAAAAGCCCGATATGGTTGTTGAGGGATTAGATGAGCCACAGGTATCATCGGCATTTTTTGGCGCCTCGTATTCTTTAAACACCTTCTCCCCTGTTTTGTAGGCAATTGGCGATGAAAATATCGGCCCTTTAAACGCGAAGGTATGGAACTCGCCGTTCTCGCCGCAAACATCAACTTCGGGTGGCAGGTTATTTATAAGCTCCCTGGTTATCTCTTTCCCAACAAAATCGCCGAGCCAGGCTTGTGTACAGGCTATTACAGTGCCAAAGCCCAGGTCAATAAACTCGTTTATCAGCTCATGAGTATCGCGCTTCCATAACGGGTATATACCCGTCATACCGGCTTCGGCCAAACGCTCATCCCTGTACTTTTTAAGGTCTTCCAAAAAGATATCGCCAAATATTGCGTGCGTTATACCCTCTTCTCTAAATTTTGCCATGTGCAGGCGCATGGTATCATCATACTCCTTCATTCCGGGCATTTCGGGCAGGCGTATCTGGTATAAGGGTATACCAATGCGCTCGGCCTGCAGCAACAGCAATTCTTCGCGTACACCATGCATAGATACCCGGTTCATGGCATCATTAACTGATGTAACCAGGTATTTTATTTCGATATCGGGGTTTTGAAGGCAGTGGTATAGGGCTAATGAACTATCCTTACCACCGCTCCAGTTGAAGATGCATTTTTTCAATGATCGAATGATTGATTTATTGAATGATTGATTATTGTTGTTCAAAATCTTTACCGCAATTAAAACAGTGCCAGGCTTTGCGCGTACCAAATGGTTTAAGCGCGATTGCCGAAAAAAGAGCCATTACAGCCAATAACATCGACCACCAATTATACTGCCTATCAATAGTGTAGCCATAGCGCACATTAGTTGAACTACAATTTGAACAAGTTATACCGTACGGATTTTTATCAGGCATTATCACCGGGCCTTCATTATCAGGTGCAACACTTTCGCTCAAAATTGCTTCGCAAGCTGCTATATCACGCTCAAATACTTTGAGTTTTATGCCGCCCGCGGCGATATTATAAAATGGATTGAGGGTTGATATATTCTCGTCTTGTATAAAGCAGTTAATACCTGCATCTTCCAGCCGGGAACGCTCAATGTGCGCCAGCATGGGGTCGTAATACGTGCGAAAGGTTACAATAGGTTCTTCCTTGGCCATAATTGGGGTCAAATATCAAAATCTTTCCCGCAATTAAAGCAATGCCACTCAGGGTCATCGCCCAGTGGGATACTTTTAAATAACGAATCCATGGTTTTGGTAAGCCAGTTGGAATCATCGGGGGTAGATAACTTATTACGCACATTATTAGAGCCGCAATTAGGGCAAATAACAGCGGTGTCTTCATCAGTAACGGGCTCTACGGTTAATTCAGCATCTTCTGCAAGTATGGCTTCGGCCTTTTCCACATCGCGCTTAAACACCCTTAGCTTTATACCACCGGCAGCGTTACTGTAAATAGGATAAACACTCATCATGTTATCATCAACAGTGCAGGGTATCCCGCTTTCTTCCAGCCTGGTGCGAATGATATGCGCCAGCATCGGATCATAATACGTACGGAGGATAACTATTGGTTCTTCGTCTTCCATGAGTTTTCTATTTCACAGATCTATAGTACTTTTTATTCCCCTTTAGGGGCTATTCTATCTCTTTTAATGAGCCTACACCAGATTTGTTATTACTGATGTTTTTAGGATTACCGCGGTATTCAATATTGGAAGCACCGCTGCTGTTAATGCTCAGATCGTTCAATACATTGATCTTAAAGTCGGTAGCGCCGCTGCTTTCAATTTTGTATTGACTAACTACAAAGTTCAACGCATCAACCTGCCCTGAGCCACTTAAATTTATTTTATGTGATACGGCCTGCCCTGTCAGGCTAAGGTCGGTTAAACCACTGCCAGTAGTGCTTACCTTATCTGCATTAAGGTCCATATTTATTTTTGCCACGCCCGAAAGATCAAACTCAAAGTCTTTAGCCGTTATTTTGCCTGCTGATGTTAATTTCACCTCTCCGGCGGTTTTAATGGCCGACAAATTTTTAGTACTGATACTCACAACAATCTGCCCTGATGGGCAGATGCCGCTTTCGGTTTTAACCTCAAGCTTATCGCCGCTAACATTGGTTTTGATCTCCTTCATCAGGTTATTATCAGCTGTAATTTTCACCGATGAAACACTGTCTTGTTTAACAGTTACCACAAACGGCCCCGAAATGTCAATTTTAGAAAATACGCCTGCATCACGTGTTTCGGTAGCGGAAATACCCGAGCCTTTTGTACAGCCCGAATGGCATGATGAAAATATGTTTGCGACAGCTAATACCGATAAGGCAAAAGCAAAGAGTTGAGTTTTTTTCATGGTTTTTTATGTGTTATAAAGGTATAACATTTACAGCGAGAATAGTTTGCTATAAATAGTAATGTTCGCCATCAGTTTTAATCTTACCGGCATCTAACAGCGTCCTGATGACTGTTATTCGCTCTTTCTCATTACCTGCGGTTACCGATCGTATCAGAGAATCAAGGTTCATCCTGTCGGTGCTTAGCGCCCGCGCTATTTCATCCGTGATCAGGTCAGCAGTATTAAAACTGCTCTCGCGGCGTTTCTCGTCCAGGCAAACATCGCAGATACCGCATTTGTGGGCATTATGTTCATCAAAATAAGCCAGCAATAGCTGGCTGCGGCATTGGCTTGTTTCGGCGTAATTAAACATAGCCTCCATTTTTTGCCTGAACACCTCTTTACGCTGCTCCAGATACCGTTTATCTATCAGTACATCTTTTATATTAAGCCGTTCGCTTAAAAAAGTAACCTGGGGCTTATCTGTTTGTGGCAAATAATAAAGCAGCTCCATTTGTTGCAGTTGATTTAACCCCTCTATTATTTGCTGCACGCTGGTATCCATACGTTTTGCCAGGTCAAACTCGCGGATGTTCACATAGTTTTCAAATGCCCCGGCGTATGAGCGCAATAAGGTTTTCACAAAATTATCCCAGCCACGGTTTTGGATCTGGAAATTGTACAGGTCCTCGTTCATTACCCTGAACCTGAAACGCGACGGTAAAAAAACGCTTTCGGTAAAAGCCACTAACTCACTGCGTTCTAAAAACTTAAGCGCATTGAGCGTCTTTATCGGATCGAATTGGAACTTAGCGCAAAAATTGCCAATATCAAGGTCAAAGTTAATGCCCTCGCCTGCTCCGTATGCCAACTGGTAATAGTTGCACAGGTTATGGTAAACTTTTTTTATCTCATCAACCGTAGGGAAGCTCAATTCGAACTTTTTAGCGAGCTTATGCCTGTCGCCCTGGTTATATAGTAATACGGCATAGGCCTTTTGTTCATCGCGACCCGCACGGCCGGCCTCCTGGTAATAGGCTTCAAGACTTTCAGGAATGTCTTTATGAATAACAAAGCGCACATCGGGTTTATCAATACCCATCCCGAACGCGTTTGTGGCAACTATGATACGGGTACGGCCTGTTTTCCAGTCCTCTTGCCTGCGCGAACGTTGGGTTGCCTCTAATCCCGCATGGTAATAGTCGGCAGAATAGCCTTCCTGGTTTAATATCCGGGCAATATCAACGGTTTCTTTACGGCTGCGAACGTATATGATACCTGTGCCTTTAACACCATTTACAATATCCAGCATTTTTTGCTGCTTATTTTCCTGCTGCTGTACCACATAGGCTACGTTTTTACGCTCAAAACTCTTTTGGAAAACGTTGTTTTCTTTAAAATTCAGCTTTTGCTGGATATCATCACGCACGGTAGCGGTAGCAGTGGCCGTTAAGGCCAGTACAGGTACATCCGGGTGTAATTCGCGCAGATCGGCAAGGTGCAGGTATGGCGGGCGGAAATCATATCCCCATTGTGATATACAATGCGCCTCATCCACCGCGATGAGGTTAACCTTCATGTAACGGATACGCTCCTGCACCAGTTCGGATAACAAACGCTCGGGCGAGAGGTACAGAAATTTAACATCGTTGTAAATAGCTTTATCCAAAGCCAGGTCAACCTCGCGCTTGCTCATGCCCGATACTATAGAAATGGCATTAATGCCTTTTTCTTTCAGGTTTTCTACCTGGTCTTTCATCAAGGCTATTAATGGCGATATGACAATGCATATCCCCTCTTTAGCTAAAGCGGGCACCTGGAAACATACAGACTTACCTCCGCCGGTAGGGAGCAACGCCAGGGTATCGCGACCTAAAAGCACAGACTGGATGATCTCTTTCTGTAAAGGGCGAAAATGATCGTGTTTCCAATAATGTTTAAGGATTTTCTGTATGGTCATTTGTACTAAAATGACCCGAATATATGAAAAATAGGCGGCAGCAGCTTAGTTGCCCAAATCGATCTTGTACACCAGCCTGAGACTCAGGAAACTTTTCAAAAACAATTCACCAAAAACATCGGTCTGGTTATAGGCTTCATACCGCAAACCAAGATCAAGTGCACCTTGCCCGAACGGGACAGCCACTCCAATACCCGGCGCGTATGTTAGCGTGGTTTTAAAACTGTTTGAAGCATTGACTATACCACCGGCCTCACCTTCAACATAAAAGTTTTCGCCCCAATAGTATTTTAAACCGGCCTTAACAGGAATAAAATAGTACACCCTTTCGGTATAGGTATTTGGTCTGCCCAAAATATGACGTACTGTTTGATCTGAAAGAAAAGCCGTTACACCTGTTGTTGCTGTAAAGTTGAGGTTTGATTCCATATTATAAAACGGATGCTCATACCTGCTCACAAAGCCAAGGCCTATTTGGTATGGTGCATATTGCTGTGTGCCGTCAAATTGTTTGGCAAAAGAACCATTGCCTTCAAAACCAAAACTTAAGGATTTGCCGATAGTTACAGGCGAACCACCATATTGCGCAAAAGCGGGTTGAACAAACTGCAAACAAAAAATAAAAGCCGCGGCGCAAAATAATTTCATAGAAAATAGTATATATTATATCGGGGTGTACTATTCAAAAACAATGCCTCACATACCCCACATTGATATTTCAGTCAATTTTACGATATTTTTTGGGAAAGGGTTTGTTTTTATTGCGCAAAGCCTCATGTTTTGGTATTATGTTTAATTAACCTGTGGAATTAAATCCCCTTTTCATATAAACCCTTCCACAATAAAATATCCCTTTATCAACTTTTAATAAAGGGATACAAATCATTTTATTATTAAATAACGTATCAGAGTAATATTTAACCTTAATTGATGCATGGTACATGGTATTGGTATGATTATGGAATAAGGCTCAATGACTTTATAGTTAAGATATTCTAACAATGAAAAAATTATTACTTATCATTTGTGTTTGTTTAATAGCAGCGGCATTTACATCTTGTAAAAAAATAGCCGAGCTTGAAACTGTTAACAGTACAACTTTTGGAGCCGGCAATTACCTGGTAAAAAAAGGTACCGTAGCTGTTACCACGCCGGATACTACATATGTATTTACTGCTCCTGCCGATCAGATCATCTTTTCGGGCGACGGTAACTATTTTAACATTAATTGTTACCGCGACAATACAACCAGCCTGAGCATTACCTCTACAGATAAAGCGGTTAGCAATGCTATCACAAATATTTATGAAGTACACCTGTTTGGGATGTATAAAAATACCGCGCAGGTTTATACCAATATTACAACAACCAATATTGGCACCATAACCTTAGGTGAGGTTAATTTAGGCGAAACAGCCGCTAAGGGAACCTTTATTGCCACTGCAGGTAATGGCGCTACCGCCACTGCAAAGATCACCGGGACATTTGATCTGCGATTGAATAAGTAATATAATCACCCGTAATAATTAGCTTAAAGGGCGATGAGTTTTAAATTTATCGCCTTTTTTGTGTACCTTAACCGTGATTTTTAAAATCACAATAAAAATAAAAGATCATGAGATCGTTATACATTCTGTTAGCCGTTATTATCACTATCGCTTTTGCATCATGCGGTAAAAAGAACAGTGCCGATCCGGCCGATCCTAATGCTAACTTTACTACCGTACCCGATACCGGCGGCTATCAAATAAAAACAGGTACCGTTACAGTTACCTCGCCGGATAGTACTTATTCTTACGATGCGACTAAAGACTACGTAGCTATTTACGGTAATACCACAAAATACTACATTGTGTGTAATAACATTAAAAACGAATTACTATTCATTCAGGCCGCGGCAAAACCAACCCTGTCTGCACCAGCCGCGCTCGAATTGGTGCAGCTTACCGGCGTACCGCTCAGGTTGGGTTATTATTATATAAACGTATCCACTATTAACCCTACTTTTGGTACAATCAGCTTAACTAATTATAACACCAATGCAGTGGCGGCATCGGGCAGCTTTACAGCCAGCCTGAATAAGGTTTATAATAACACCTACACATATGTAAATGCCAACAATTACACTGTTTCGGGCACATTTAACCTGAAATTGAATCCGAAACAGTAATTGGGTATAAATATGAAGCCGCTATTATTTTGTTTATGTATTGGTTTTATTATTGGCTTGGGTTCATGCAGCAAAAGCTCGGTTGATAGTAATACCAACTATTCGCTTGTACCCGATACCGGGGTATACATCGTTAAGGCCGGAACCATTACCGCTGTTTCACCGGACGGCACTTACATTTTTAACGGGGAGAAAGATAATATCACGCTCTACCATAGAAAAGATAAAAAAAATCCTGAAATATGGAGTATGTATTGTTATGGCAGCACAGGTGGTGGTTTTGAGATAGATGCTCCGGTGGTACCTACAACAGGAAACTCTGCTTTAAGCCTTTCGAGGCTTTACGTGCCGCCGCCACAAAATCTAAACTACTATTACTATTCATATTCCAACACTAACGCGGGCACAGTAACCATGAACACCTATAATTCTAATGGCGTAGCTGCTTTGGGTACCTTTACTCTGAACGTTGGAACATACTTAAACTCTTATTCAAGATTAGGATTTACAAATTACACCATCACCGGTTCGTTTGACCTGAAGTTGAACGCTAAATAACGCATCGTTTGCATATCAAAAAATAGCGGTGGGTTTAAAATCCACCGCTATTTTTTTGATGCCTAATTTCATAATGATTAACTGGCTTTCCGATAATTGTAAAATTTATGATCGTGATTAAAACCCGCGCTACAAAACCTTAAATTAGCCGTTCATAAAACTGCCCTTATAACAAAATGAAAAAACTGACCCTGCCACTGCTCCTGCTGCTATACATCAATACACAAGCTCAAAAATGGAGCGTTGATAAAGCACCGGAGCAATCCAAAAAAATAAGTTTCACTACCGACGAAGGCACCTGGATGGACCTTGATGTTAGTCCGGATGGTAAAACTATTGTTTTTGATATGCTGGGCGATATTTATACCATGCCCATTACAGGTGGTAAAGCTACGCTTATAGCGGGTGGACGTAGTTGGGATGTGCAGCCAAGGTTTAGCCCCGATGGGCACCTGATCAGCTATACCAGCGACCGTGATGGCGGCGATAACATATGGACAATGTATACCGATGGCAGCAACAAACGCGCCATTACCAAAGAGAATTTCAGGCTATTAAATAATGCCAGCTGGACACCAGACGGGCAATACCTGGTGGCACGCAAGCATTTTACAGCTACCCGCAGTTTGGGCGCGGGCGAAATGTGGTTATACAACAAAAATGGCGGCGATGGTGTACAACTTACCAAACGCAAAAACGACCAGCAGGATGCCGGCGAACCCGTAGCATCGCCGGATGGCAAATACATTTACTGGAGCGAAGATGATACCCAAGGGCCCGGTTTTCAATATAATAAAGATCCATACTCGGGTATATACGATATAAAACGCCTCAACCGCGAAACAGGGAAGATCGACATCGTTGCCGGTGGTTCGGGTGGTGCCTGCAGGCCACAACTATCGCCTGATGGTAAGCTGATGGCTTTTGTAAGGCGGGTGGGTTTAAAAAGCGTACTGTACCTTAAAAATTTGGATACCGAAGAAGAATGGCCCGTTTATGACGGCCTGAGTAAAGACCAGCAGGAAACCTGGGCGGTATTTGGCGTATATCCCAACTTTGCCTGGACACCCGATAGTAAAAACATTGTTTTTTACGCCAAAGGCAAAATATGGAACCTTGATATCAACACGCTTAATGCCGCGCAGATACCTTTTGAGGTAACGGCAACACAAACCATAACTGATGCCTTGCACTTCCAGCAAAAGGTTTACCAGCCTGAGTTTACAGCTAAGATGATTAGGGAGCTAACAACATCGCCTGATGGTAAACGTGTAGCATTTAACGCGGCAGGTTATATTTATGTAAAAGACCTGCCAAACGGTGCGCCACAGCGCATAACCGCCACCTCCGATTTTGAGTATGAGCCACAATTTAGCCCGGATGGTTCAACCTTGGTTTACGTAGATTGGACGGATGAGTTAAAGTCGTCGATAAATACCATTAACCTGGCAACCAAAATTATTACCCGCCTTACCGTGGATAAAGGTTTTTATTACTCGCCAAAATTTTCCAACCGTGGCGATAGGATCATCTACCGCAAGGGTGTGGGCAATGAAGTGCTGGGATATTTTTATGGTAAAGACCCGGGCATTTACATCATCCCGGTAACGGGCGGAAAACCACAAATGGTGATTAACAATGGCATACGCCCTGAGTTTTCGGCTGATGACAGCAAGATATATTACCAAAGCTCAGAAGGTGATAAAAAAGCTTTCAAGGTAATGGATGTAAGCGGCGCTAATCAAAAAACGTTATATACTTCTACTTACGTCACGCAATTTGCACCAAGCCCGGATGGTAAATGGATGGCTTTTACCGAACTGTTTAACTGTTACCTTACCCCTATGGTAAGCACCGGTAGCCCGCAAGATCTTTCTGCAAGCAATAAAGCTTTACCATTAAATAAGCTAACCCGCGATGCAGGCACCTATATACATTGGGCCAAAGACAGTCAGCGCCTGATGTGGACATTGGGGCCAAAATATTTTTCGAGAGAGGTACGTTCGGCATTTCCTTTTGTTAGCGGAGGGGCGGATAAAGCACCGGCAATTGACACCGCGGGTATAGAGATGGGGCTGAAGTTAAAAACGGATATACCTGACGGTAAAATAGCCTTTAAAAACGTACGTATTATTACCATGAAGGGGGATGAAGTGATCGAAAAAGGAACGATCGTTATCGACCAGAATAAGATAGCTGCGGTTGGTAAGGCTGCAGATGTGAACATCCCGGCTGATGCCAAAGTGTACGACCTGAACGGCGAAACCATTATGCCGGGTATTGTGGATGTGCACGCGCACCTGCATACCAGCCCCGATGGTGTTTCGCCACAGCAGGATTGGAGTTATTTTGCTAACCTTTCATACGGTGTAACTACCGCTCATGATCCGTCGAGCAATACCGAAATGGTGTTCAGCCAGTCGGAAATGCTAAAAACAGGTAATATGGTTGGCCCAAGAGTGTATTCAACGGGTACAATTTTATATGGCGCCGATGGCGATTTTAAAGCTGTGATAAATAGTTTAGACGATGCAGTATCGAGCTTGCGCCGGTTAAAAGAAGTGGGCGCGTTCTCTGTTAAAAGCTATAACCAGCCCCGCCGCGAGCAGCGCCAGCAAATTATTGAAGCCGCACGCCAGTTAAAAATGGAAGTAGTACCCGAGGGTGGTTCTACTTATTTTACCAACATGAATATGGTTGTTGACGGGCATACGGGCATTGAACACAACATACCGGTTTTACCTGTTTACAAGGATGTTAAAACCCTTTGGAATGAAAGCCGGAGCGGTTATACGCCCACCCTTATTGTAGCTTACGGTGGCTTGTTTGGCGAAAATTACTGGTATGACCGTACCGAGGTTTGGAAAGACCAGCACCTGCTTAACTTTACCCCCCGCAGTATTATTGATGCCCGCTCGCGCCGCCGCCCTACAGCCGAGTACGGCGATTATAACCATATCGAAATATCAAAAGCAGTAAAAGCAATAGCCGATGGCGGCACAAAGGTAAACCTGGGTGCCCACGGGCAATTACAAGGCCTGGGCGCGCATTGGGAGTTATGGATGCTGGCACAGGGTGGCATGTCGCCGTTGCAGGCCATACGCTGCGCCACCATGAACGGGGCGAATTATCTGGGTATGGATAAAGAGATAGGATCATTAGAAGTTGGTAAACTGGCAGACATGATCGTACTGAACCAAAATCCACTGGAAGATATCCGCAACAGCGATAAAATAAAGTACGTTATGCTGAACGGCAGACTGTACGATTCGGAATCGATGAACGAAATAGGCAACCATGAAAAACCCCGTCAGCGTTTTTGGTGGCAGCTAAACCGTGGCGATATTGCTAATTTACCTTTAGAGAATATCGAAACATACCTGTTTACCACCCAGGATGGGGAGCAATAAAAAAGAGCTGCAAATTGCAGCTCTTTAATTTGGGATATAAATTCAATTTAATTAGTAGGAAAAGGGATATTATTGATGAACTGTAACAACAGCCAACTTTTTAGCTTTTTGCGCCCTGAAGTAAAATACAATACGAGTAATAACAAATGCAATAATCATTTTGTAGCCTTTTTAGTGGTTAATTAATATTCAATAAATCAGGGTTAGGTGGCCTTTTGCAACAAAGACGTTACGAATATACTGACTACTTCGTCAGCATGCAAATTTTTTTGAAATTTATTTTCCTCGCGATTAAACCTTTTATAAAAATTATAGTATACCTAACTTACAGCAAGTTAAACGTTATAAAATTAAAAAAGGTTACGCGGTTTATTTATAAACCCTGTGCTATAACAAAACCGCTTGCCCAGGCCCACTGAAAGTTATAGCCACCAAGCCAACCGGTAACATCCACACACTCGCCGCCAAAATAAAGGCCGGGTATTTTTTTAGATTCAAGCGTTTTTGATGAAAGTTCATCGGTTGATATGCCGCCACGCATTACCTCGGCTTTATCATAGCCCTTATCGCCCGCAGGCTTTACTTTAAAGTTGTGGATAAGGTTATCTATGGCTTCCATATCTTGTCGCGTAAGCGAGGCCAGGTTCTTGTCAACAGGTAAAAACTTACTTAACGCATCGGCAAATTTTCGGGTATATAAATTAGCCAGTAAACCTGCCAGCGGGCGCTTGCCGTTAGTTTGGCGCTCTTGCGCTATCAGTTCGGTAATGTTTTGGTGTGGAAGCATATCCAGTTCGATACTTTGTCCGGGCCGCCAGTATGATGATATTTGTAGAATAGCCGGGCCGCTCAGTCCCCAGTGTGTAAACAGGATATTCTCTTCAAAACTGATCTCATCGTTTGATACACGGCAAAAAATAGTATTCCCCGATAATGCTTCGTACCATTCCTGGTCTTTACCGGTAATAGTGAGCGACACTAATGCTGGTGCGGTTTCGGTGAGTTTTAAACCCAGGTTACGCGCGGTGCGCAGCCCAAAATCAGTAGCACCCATTTTGGGGATAGGCAGGCCACCTGCTGCCATTACCACTTTTGGAGCAAAGAGTTGCTCTTCCCTCCCGTTGCGTTCATAAGTTATGGTAAAACCACCATCGGTTTGGGTTATGAGTTTTACTTCGGTATCACACCATATCTGCTGCTCCAGATCATCACATAGCGTGGTAAACACATTAACAATGTCTTTTGCATTATTTGTCGTCGGGAATAGCTGGCCAAGCGTTTTCTCCTGTCCTTCAATACCATAAGTTTCAAAAAAAATAATGGTATCCTCTACCGTCCATTGCGAAAATGCCGATTTACAGAAGTGCGGGTTTGCCGATATAAATTGCTGATCGGTGGCGTACATGTTAGTGTAGTTACAACGCCCGCCCCCACTGATGAGTATTTTGGCGCCGGGCTTGTCGTTCTTTTCGAGGATAAGTGTTTTTTTGCCAAGGTATCCGGCCTGAACGGCACACATTAAACCGCATGCGCCACCGCCTACAATTATTGCGTCGAAATAAGTTTGTTTTTTTAGATTTGTAGCCATGGGCGATTTACCGCAAATATCAGAATTTGGAAAGATACTCCTGTTTTTAATTATCGGTTTTATACTGGTGGGCTCAACTTTCTTTGTAAGCAAGCTCATCGCGCCTAATAACCCTAACCCCGAAAAACTAACATCATATGAATGCGGTGAAGAACCGGAGGGTAACAGCTGGATGCAGTTTAATCCAAAGTTTTACGTTATCGCGCTGATATTTCTGCTTTTTGATGTGGAGATGGTATTTATATTCCCCTGGGCAACCGTATTTGGCAGCCATGAATTGATAGCGGCCGACACGCGTTGGGGCTGGTTCAGTTTAACCGAAATGTTTGTTTTTGTTGGGATATTAATATTAGGATTAGTTTACGTTTGGGTAAAAGGCGATCTGGAATGGGTAAAAGGAAATCCTGTTAAACCCGTTGTTGATACCAAAATACCTGCATCGCTATATGAAAAGCTGAACATTGAGCAAAGCAGTTATAAAGTAAAAGCATTTACGATAAACATGAAACCTGAATTGGAAACCGCTCCAACAACTGCTGCTGAAGCACCTGCCGTAAGGAAGCCCATGTTTAAACCAACCTTTAAAAAACCTGCTGCCGATGAATAACGAGACAATGAACCAGGGTGGTGATGTTATTGTTACCAAATTAGATGACCTGATGAATTGGGCGCGCCTGTCATCATTATGGCCGCTAAGTTTTGGTATTGCCTGCTGTGCGATAGAAATGATGGGATCAATGGCATCTACTTATGATCTGGACCGCTTTGGCGTATTCCCGAGGCCGTCGGCAAGGCAGGCCGATGTAATTATCATTGCAGGTACGGTTACTTTTAAAATGGCCGAACGCATTAAACGCTTGTACGAGCAAATGCCGGAGCCTAAGTATGTGATATCAATGGGCTCGTGCTCCAACTGTGGTGGCCCCTACTGGCAGCACGGCTACCATGTAGTTAAAGGTGTTGACAGGGTAATACCTGTTGACATTTACGTACAGGGCTGCCCCCCGCGCCCCGAAGCGCTTATTGGCGGCATATTGGAATTGCAGAAGAAAATTGAGGGCGAAAGTTTAAGCGCCATGACTTCCAAGGCATAAAAAAATGCTATCCCAAATAGCCAAAAGGTTAAATTGGAATAGCATTAGATAATTACGGAATCAGTTTACTATTACATGCTTTGCTTATTGGCAGGCATCAATATATTATTGATACCGTTTACCACGCCATTGCTGGCTTGCAGATCATATAGAATAACCTCTGCCACGTTACCATTAACATCAGTTAATTGCAATGTACTTTTAGGGCTGATGGATAGTTTCAGTATTTGTCCGTCAATGGTGGTCAGTGTTGCCTTTCCCTTGCCAGCGCTCAATGCTTTAATAATTTCGGCCTTGCCGTATTTACCGGCCACTACATGGGTTTTCAATATACCCGATAGCTTGGTGGTATCTTTCATCAGGTTATCCTGAGCATCGGCAGGTAATTTGGCAAAAGCCGCGTTATTGGGTGCAAAAATTGTGTAAGGCCCCGCGCCCGAAACACTGGCACTCAGGTTACCTGCTTTTGCAGCTGCAGCTGCGGTAGAATAATCAGGATTGCTTAACAATGTCCTTACAACATCGCCAATGCTATCTGTTTTAACCGTAGTTGTGGTAGTAACGGTTGTTGTTTTACGGCTGGTGTCTTGCGTTTGTGCAGAAACGCTTTGTGTGGATACGGAAATGATCAGCAATGCTGCTACGCTCAAAATTGACTTTTTCATAAATTGTTTTTTGAATCAATAAATTGGTGAATGCGTAGCGTTTTTGTTCTATACGATCTGTATTTTTTTGCTTAATAGTTAAATTACAAACGCCAAATTTTAGAAATTGTTGGCAAAAAAAATCATTTATTCAATTAAATGAATGAGTATCAGTCGAAAAAATGTAGGTAAGTAGCCTTAATAAAACCATCATCCAATAAAAAGCCCGGACTTTTTAAGCCCGGGCTCTAAATTATTATGGTTAATTACTTACCTATAATCAGTACGTTATCAATACCATGTATAACGCCATGCGGATCCATAATATCAAACTTCAGGAAGAACGCCTGGTTGCCTTTGGCATCTATCAGCTCTAACTGGTTATCTTTAGTACGGGTTAGTTTTATGGTTTGGCCTAAAAGGTTTGTGAATGTTGCCTTACCTTTACCTAAACCCAATTTTTTAATAATATCTGCTTTGGTAAATTTACCTTTAACAATATGTGCCTTTAATACATTAGCCAGTTTTACAGGGTCGCTGGTTAAGCTATCTAATTTACCCCCGGTCATATTCCTGAATATTGCATTGTGCGGCGCGAAAACAGTGTAGGTACCTACGGCCTTTAAAGTTGCGTCCATATTAGCGGAACGCACCAGGCTGGCATATTTATAATAATCAGACTCATCGCCTATACCGCTTAATAATTGTGGAGGCGTAGTTTGCGCAAAACTTGATTTAACAGTTACAACCGAGGTAATGATGAACAATACAAAAAATAGTTTTCTCATTGATTTTAGAAATAGAATAACAGGTTTATTGAAAATTTTTTAACAAAAGGACAGTTTAAATATAGAGACAACTAAAATAGTCAGAAGTTTGATATGGCAATAACTGTAATATAAATTTTACCTGCCACAGATAATAAGTCTTTACATTTCACATTAAGTTAACATTGGCGCATTGCCTGTCATTGTAAAATATTTTACATTCGTTTTATGAAAATTTATCAAAAACTCTTTTTAATAGCTGTGCTTGCCTACCTGCCGGTTAAAACCATGGCCTGGGGGCAATTAGGGCACCGCGTGGTTGCACAGATAGCTGATAGCTATTTAACACCGAAAGCACGTATCGAAATTCAAAAAATATTGGGTAACGAATCGCTGGCGATGGCGGCTAACTGGGCTGATTTTATTAAATCGGACCCAAATTACAAATACCTGTATACCTGGCATTATGTTGACCTGAAACCGGGCGAGAGCTTTGAAAGCGCATCGGCATATTTACAAGCTGACACGATACCAAACGCTTACAACAAGCTGAATTTTATGATCAAAGAGTTAAAGACCAATAAATCTTTATCTGCCGATAAAAAATTGCTTTATGTACGAATGATCATCCATGTTATAGGAGATTTGCACCAGCCTTTCCATGCCGGCCGTACCGAAGACCAGGGTGGCAATAAAATACAACTGTTATGGGGAACGGAGCAAACCAATATACATAGCATTTGGGACACTAAGCTGATAGAAAGCCAGCAATACAGCTATACTGAGTATGCCAACAATATAAACCATACTACAGCCGCTCAACGCGCTGAATGGCAAAAAACAGATTTGATCCATTTGATATACGAATCGCACCAGATAGCAGAAGACTTATATAATGAGATAAAAGAGCCTAATCAAAAGCTTAACACGTACAATTACATTTTTCAGCATATCCACACTGCCGAAGAGCAAATGCTTAAAGGAGGCGTACGCTTAGCAGGTATATTGAATGGCATTTTTGGATAACAGTGAGTAGTTGATTGGTGAATAGTTGATAAATACACAATCATTTAACTATTCACCAATCAACAATTCTCCACTCACTAAACATTATGTTTAAAACTATTTAAACTTCCAATAAACAATGTTTTGTTAATTTGATTTATCGTATTAACTAAAAACATTACGCTTTGAAACTTATAAAATCTCTCCCTTTAGCTTTATCAATATTGCTATCCGGTGCATTATCAGCATCGGCAATAACTAATGGACCAACCGCTGTTGCCAACGGCCCCGGCGATGCGGCCTCTATTTTAGCCCGAAAACAGGTACCCATTTTATGCTATCACCAAATACGCGACTGGACCGCTAAAGACGGCAAAGTTGGCAAAGACTATATATGCCCTATAGCTACCTTTAAGGCACACATGAAATTACTGGCTGATAGTGGTTATCACACCATTCTGCCCGATCAGCTTTTTGCATATTTAACTACCGGCACAGCGTTACCGAGCAAACCCATTATGCTAACGTTTGATGATACCGACCTTGACCAGTTTACCATTGCCAACCCCGAGTTAAAGAAATACCATTTTAAGGCCGTTTATTTTGTAATGACGGTATCATTAGGCCGCCCGCGTTACATGAGCAAAGAACAGGTTAAAAAGCTATCAGACGAAGGGAATATTATTGGCAGCCACACCTGGGACCATCACATGGTAACCAAATACTCGCATAACTCTGAGCTGAAAATTATTGGCGATAAGGCACATGGCAGCAAAGTTACCATCCGCAAGGTTGATGACTGGGTTACCCAGATAGATAAGCCAACAAAAACACTGGAAGAAATTACCGGTAAAAAGATTGATTACTTTGCCTACCCTTTTGGTTTGTGGAATCCTGCTGCTTTCCCTGAGTTAAAAAAACGTGGCTTTAAAGCGGCCTTCTGTTTAGCCGAAAAACGTGATCAGAAAGACCCCTTATTTACCATCCGCCGCATTATAGCCAGCGGTTACTGGAGCGCGAAAACTTTGAGTAATAGTATCAGGCAAAGTTTTTAATTCAATTACACCTGTGTATGTTAGCTAAAAAATGGTTTTGGTATATTGCTGGTGGCCTGTTGTTATTGCTTAAGGGTATGTATGATATGGATCATGGAAAGTTTTATACTCAAAGATCTGCTTTTCGCCCCTCCAGGTCTACATTTGAATACATTATTGTAGGAATGATAGGAATAGCCTTCGGAATATATTACTACAATAAAGAGAGAACTTCCGATTGAAGAGAGATACTATCTATAAAGATTAAATACTTTATAGATAGTATAACTATCGAGTTAACGCTCGGTCGCTTCCTTAATCTATATATCATCCGCATCCAAAGCTAACTTCTTCTCGGCTTCGCGGTCTTTATCCTTACCTATCATTTTGAGCAGTACCGGTAAAACAATAAGCAATAAAGGCAAGGCGAATATTAGTCCGCCTATTACGGCTATGGCCAATGGTTGATGAAGTTGCGCACCGGTACCTATACCCAGGGCCAAGGGCAACAAGGCGATGATAGCTCCTGTGGCCGTCATTAACTTAGGCCGTAAGCGGGCAGCTATTGCGTGTACAATACTTTGCTCGCTTGTCCACTCGTAACTGCCGGTATCGTATTGGTGATAGGTAAATATGGCGTTCTCGGCTATGATACCGATGATCATGATAATACCGGTATAGCTACCCACATTTAACGGTGTGTGAGTAATAAGCAAGGCAAGGAAACATCCCGCAGCACCTAATACCGCCAGAAAAATGATAATGGCTGCCGCCAGGAAATTGCGGAAGAGCACCAGTAATACAATAAACACTAAAATGCTTGCTGTGATCAGGATGATCAACAATTCCTTAAATGCTTGTTGCTGCTGCGCATAATCGCCACCGTACTCAATGTGGTAGCCCGATGGCATACTCAGAGTACCTAATTTGCTTTGTATCTCTTTTAAGGTGCTCCCCAGGTCACGGTTATCTAAACGTGCGGTAATTACTCCCATCATTTTCTGGTTCTCGCGCACTATCTCAGCAACGCCGGGCTGCATGGTTACTTTGGCTAATGATGATAAGGTTTTTACTTGCCCTCCCGGTAAGAAAACACTCGTACCCTCAAACTGTTGCACAGATGTTTGAGAAGCCTTAGGATAAATGAGCCTGATATTTACCGATTGCTCCTTATCCACAATGGTGCTGATGATGTTACCATCCAATTGCGATTGCAACTGAAACTGGAAGTCGGCCGGGTTCATGCCCAGCTGCGCCAATTTGGTTACGTCGGGGTTTACGTTGATCTCTGGGCCTGCGATGGTAATGCCGTTAAAAACATCGGCGGTGCCTTTTACTTTGGTAACAAGTTCTGCTGCCTGGGTACTGATGTCTTGCAATTTGGCCTGGTCATCACCATATACCTTTATTTCGATGGGTTGGGCCGATGCCATCAGGTCGCCAAGCATATCTCCTATCACCTGTCCAAAATCTACCTGCAACTGCGGCAACACACCTTCTATTTCTTTACGGATATCATCCGAAACCTCATCGGTGGTCTTACCGCGTTTCTTTTTAAGTTGGATCAAATAATCGCCCGTATTAGGTTCGGTAATAAAGAAACCCATTTGTGTGCCCAAACGGCGCGAGTATGACGCTACCTCGGGCGTGTGCTGTACAATATCATCTACCTGGCGCAGCATGCGGTCGGTTTCTTCTAATGTCGTTCCGGGCGGGCTCTTAAAATCGAGCACGATGGCGCCTTCGTCCATCGACGGCAGAAAACCCGAATCTAACCTGCCGGGAACGATGACCATGATGGCAATGCAACCAATTATAAACACAATACTGATAACGGGTACTTTGAGAAAGAACTTTATCCAGCCATCTTTAACATGGTGGGGTTTGGCTTCCGTCCGCTTTAGCGGGATAAAAATAAAGAGCATGGGCAATAGCAGCCAGGTTACCAAAAACGACATGCTCAGCGTAATGATCATGGTAAAGGCCAGCACTTTAAAATACGCGCCCGCAACACCGCTCATCAATACAAACGGTATAAAAATTACGATGGTACTGAGCGATGAACCAAGCATAGATGAGAACAAATAAGCCATTGCCCTTTTTACCACGTGGTGCATTCCTTCACCCGGATGGTCTTCATGGCTGCGGAAGATCTGCTCGACCACAATCACCGCGTCATCTATCATTAAACCAATAGCCGCAGCTATTGCGCCAAGCGTCATGATATTTATGGTATAGTTGAACACCACCAGCGCGATAAGTGAAAGCGCCAAAGTTGTGGGGATAGTAATTAGCACAATAACACTTGCGCGGAACGAGCGCAGGAAGATCACCACTACAATGATAGCCAGCACCAGGCCTATCCACAATACATCTTCAATGCTTTTTACGCTATCGTTAACAAAATCAGCTTGTTTATAATATGGTATGATACGGACGTCTTTCGGCAGTATTTTGGTGAGCTCGGCAATCTTATCATTTACGCCTTTGTTCACGTCTATCAGGTTGGCATCTGGTTGTTTGATCACCGCGATCAGCGGCACATCCTTACCGTTGGCGTTGATGCGTACATATTCTTTTTGCTCGGTGATCTTGATATCGGCAACGTCTTTTAAAAATATGGTACGTTTCGGACTGTTGAGCACCACCAGGTTTTGTAGCTTGTCTATATTATCGATGGCGTTGTTGGTGAGGTTCAAATACAAACGCCCATGGTCGTTTATATAACCGTTGGATGTCAGGATATTTGCCTGTGTTATAGCCGTTGATATTTGCGATGGCGTAATGCTTAAAGCGGTTAACTTAGCTGGCTGCATAATTACCTGGTATTCTTTAGTCTTGCCCCCGGTTATGGCGATATCGGCCACGCCAGGTACAGCGGCTAAAAATGGCCTTACCTGAAACTGGGCTATCTTTTTCAGTTCGATGGGTGTGCGGTTACCTTCGAGCGAGAAACCCATTACCGGCAAAATGGATGGGTTCATTTTCTGCACCGTGATCTGGGTGTTTGGCAGCAGGTCTCCTTTTACCTGCTCGGTAAGTGCCTGCACCTGCGCCATGGCCTTATCAATATCGGTATTCCAATTTATAAAAATATTGATCTCAACGCTGCCGCGGGAGGTGTTGGTGCGGATGAGGTTCAATCCCTCGGTACGCTTGATGGCATTTTCCAACGGGATGGTTACCGTGGTCATCATCTTATCCACCGGCTGCTGTCCTGCATCGGCGATCACCTTTATTTTGGGGAAGGTAATATCGGGGAACAAGCCCGTTTTGAGCTGCATAAAGCTATACACACCTCCCATTAGGATGAGTATCAGCAAACCCAGCAAAGGTTTTTTATAGTGCGAGTGGAGCCCGCCCGACAAAAACCTTTTGGCGGCCAAAGAATTGGCTTTATTTGATTGCTCGGCCATATTAGTCTTCTTTGCCTCCCTTACCAGCCAGTTTCACTTTACTTGAATCAGCTAATCCATAAGCTCCATCTAAAATGATCTTGTCGCTGGTGCTGATGCCTTTGGCCTGTATTTCTTGTAATGAGTCAGTTGATATTTTGCCGGCTTGCACTTCTATCTTGTAAGCTTTGCCATCGGCACCCAACTTGAATATCCAGAAATGCTCCTGCGTTTCATCGGTTTGCACAGCTTTAACGGGAACGGCCAGGCCCTG
This sequence comes from Mucilaginibacter rivuli, assembly GCF_019391655.1. GTDB lineage: Bacteria > Bacteroidota > Bacteroidia > Sphingobacteriales > Sphingobacteriaceae > Mucilaginibacter > Mucilaginibacter rivuli. Next base: position 145,442 of record NZ_JAHXPQ010000003.1, read on the forward strand.
CTCGGTAGTAGACAGATTGATAACCACCTTTAAGTTAGCGCCTTCCGGCAGGTTAGTTGAAGCGATGGGTACGATAAATGATTGCGTTTGCGAAGCCGGGTCGGCAGTGGGTAGGCCTGCCTGCAGGTTCTTGCTAAGCTTGGTACCATCTGGCATTACAACAGTACAGGCTGTACCCGCGTGAACTTTGCTTAGGTATTCCACAGGTACATTTACCAATAATACTAACGATGATTGTTGTGTCAAGGTTGCAAGTATATCCCCTTCGGCAACAAAATCGCCGTTTTGGTAATTTACAGCGGTAAGGATGCCACCTGTACCTGCTACTACCGGTATAGGGTTGCGAAACTTTTCGAGGATACCGCTTTTATCAATGTTCTTTAATGCTTCCTGCTCTTTGCTGGTAATGGTACAATAAACAGAACCACCTCTTACCACATCGCCCATTTTCCAACCACGGTGGTGTACGTAGCCTGCAATGCCTGCCCGTATAACGGCTTTTTGCTGGTATTGCGTAGTTCCTGTAAAAGTAACACTGTTACTAAAGCTGTGATTTGCCGGGTTACCAACGGTTACTACGGGAGTACTTTCTACGGCGGCGTCTTCGGCCGGGGGAGCGCTCGTACAGGCAGCCTGGATAAACAACACTCCTAATCCCAATATGTATAATCTATCTTTATGCATGTTACCAGTTATAATAATTGTATTGGTTAATAAGCAGCAAAACCTGTGTGCGGGCTGCCGTTAAACTCTGCTTTGCCGCTGCATAATCCTGCAGCGATTTTACATACTCAATAATAGATAGTTGCCCGCCCGCCAGTTTTTCCCTGTCGAGCTTAAGCAATAGTTCCTGCTTATCAATAAGGCCCTGTATTTGAGCGTTGCTGAGTTTAAACAAGTCTATCTGTTTGTGGATACTCTCCAAATAATTTTTCTGCTGAACGGTAAAGTTATCGCGTGCATAAGTAAGGTTTTGCTGCGTAATCTTGTTTTGGCTTTCCACTATTTTACGCTGGCGCCCGTCATATATCGGGATATTTAAATGTAGCGAAGCATCGAACCCTACATTGTGCGGGATATTTGTAAAATCAGATGCCAGCATACCTCCGCTCCCGCCCAGGGTTAATGTAGGCAGGTATTTGGTGTTAAATGCATTTTGTGCCAATACCAGGTTCAAGCTATCTAACTTAAATTTTTCTTTATAATAAAAAGCTGTTGGCTTGGTTATCAATGTCAAATCAGGCTCCTGCAGTTTAACCATACCGCTATCTGTAATTATGGCAAGGTTTTTCAAAGCTCCGTAAGCATTTATCTCTGTTATTTTAGCCTGACTCAGTTCATTTTCGCGGGTGTTGAGTTCTATGGCCAATAACAGGTAATCGCTTTGTTGCAGCAGTCCACGCTTTACCAATGCTTCAACCGCGGCATGGCGCTGTTTTATTTCATTAATTATAAGTGCTAAATATTCTTCCTGCTGTTGTATCTGGTAAACCTGTATGTATTGATCGGTGATGGATTTACGCAAGTCGTGTTCCAACTGCCCCTTGGCATAGCTGTTAGTGGCGCCAAGGTTGGTATTTTGATCTTGCAGGGCTTTAATAGTTTTTTTATTGAGCAGGTTAAGCGATACCTGCATCTGTGTGGCGTACATGCCGCCATTGGTTTGGCCAATATCATAGCCAAAAGCGTTTTCGGATGGCGCTGTGGTAATGGCGATGGGCTTTCCATCGCTGCCAAAAAACGGGGCGAAAAGGTAATCGGAAGTAAAATTGACTTGCGGTGCTTTATTCTGGGCATTTATCAGTTGGGCCTGCAGGCTATAAAATTGTTGCTGGTTTACATTACTGCGGATGTTGGGATCACTTTGCAGGGCATGATCAATAAAGTAACTGAGTGTGGGTTGCTGCTGCGCAAAAACAGGCTTCCTTACAAAAAACAATGCGAATATGATGAAAGTAGTACTTAAGCCTTGCCTCATTTATATTATAGATGTGTTAAACAAAAATAGTCGTAAAATCTGTAGAAAAACTAAACACCTGGCCTAATCTGAACTTTAATTTATATGATTTGTTTTGAGATAAAAGAAAGTAAGGGAAATGATGGTAATTGTATAATTTTACGGGTGAGTTACGCGAGCGATAAGATAACGAGTTTAAATTTATATATGACGACCAGTACCGATACTTTATACAACAATGCCATTAGCTTATTGCAGCAACTGATAGCAACGCCATCTGTTAGTAGGCAGGAGGCAGATACTGCATTGATTATTAACACCTTCCTGACCTCGCGTGAGGTGCTAACGTATCGTAAAGAAAATAATATTTGGGCATATAACGCTCATTTTGATGATGCCAAACCTACCATCCTGCTTAACTCGCACCATGATACTGTGAAGGCTAACCCCGGCTACACGCGCAACCCGCATGCCGCTGATATTGAAGATGGTAAGCTTTACGGGCTGGGCAGCAATGATGCCGGTGGCTGTTTGGTTTCGCTTATCGCGACGTTCCTGCATTTTTATGAGCGTACCGATCTGAAATATAACCTTTGCCTTGCGGCTACTGCCGAAGAAGAAATTTCGGGTAAGAACGGTATAGAATTGGTGCTGCCCGATCTTGGCGAGCTGGACTTTGCCATTGTTGGCGAGCCTACACTGATGAACCTGGCCATTGCTGAACGTGGCCTGATGGTTTTAGATTGTACCGCACATGGTAAAGCAGGCCATGCCGCCCGCGAAGAAGGCGACAATGCAATTTATAAGGCAATAAAAGATATCGAATGGTTCCGCACGTTCATATTCCCGAAGGAATCAGAATTATTCGGACCGATAAAGATGTCGGTTACCGTTATTAACGCAGGCACGCAGCATAATGTAGTACCCGAAAGCTGCAATTTTGTAGTTGATGTAAGGGTAACAGACGCCTACCGCAACGACGAGGTTTTAACCATTATTAGAGAACACGTAAACTGCGAAGTAAAGGCACGTTCAACACGGTTAAAGCCATCATCAATAGATAAGAACCACCCTATTGTACAAGCGGGTATTGCAATGGGTAAAAGTACTTATGGCTCCCCTACTACTTCTGACCAGGCCTTGTTGGATATCCCATCATTAAAAATGGGTCCCGGTGATTCGGCAAGATCACACATGGCGGATGAATATGTATATGTAGATGAAATCAGGAATGGGATAGACGGATATATCGGGCTATTGAAACAGGTATTATAAATCTCAATCATCAAACTAAAGCAATATTCTTCTCTGCAAAACAACTCAAGTACCGTGTTTAAACGTATGTGACAGTAAAGATTTAAATTATTATCTTCACCACAACTTCAATATATGATTTTAAACTTTTTAGCGTTCAATAGGTTGAAGTTTAATTGCCTATGAAGCGTTTGTTTACCACGATATTACTTGCCGCGATATTTAGCGGTGTATTTGGCAAAACGAGCCAATTTGCCGACTCCGTAGAGATATGCCACCGCAAATACGAAATCCCCGCCGGCTCAAAGCTTACCGCCCCAAATGAATTAACCGGGCCTGATTATTCGATATCCTGGGAATACGTTAACGAAAAAAAGCAGGAGAAACTGGTAAATAACACCCTCAGCGATATATCAAAACAGAAAAACTTCAGGCAAGCAGACTTGGAATGCTACTTTTTGTTCACCGAAGCTAAAGCGTATGCTTTAACTTTTGATAATAATTCGGGCGTACCTTCGGGTGCTATTATTATTGCGGCTACAGTAAAACAACAACCTGTGTTTATTAAAATAACCCTCACAAGAGCGAATTTTACCAATGAGGGCTTACCATTAATAATTTCATCATTAATTACTTTAAGATTGTAGCTGTATGCTGAAACATTGCTGTTATTGGTTTATCGGGATACTTATTATGATGATAAGTGTACATGGAACCAGCGCGCAAAGTATTAGCAACGCAGGTACCGAGTTTTGGTCTGTCTTCCCTACGCACCAGCCTAACAGCTCTACTGAATTAGCTACCAACAGCATTTTCATTACCAGTAGCCAGGCATCATCCGGAGTGGTAACCTGTGGTACATTCTCAACCACCTTTAGTGTAACACCTAATACCGTGGTTGAAGTACCAATACCCCGCGCCATATCTTATATTAATGCTACGGAAGGCAACACGGTATTGAAAAACAGGGCTATACACATAGTAGTGGATGCCGGAAAACCAAAAGTAGTAGTGTACAGCCATATTTTTGCAGGGAAGCGTTCGGCTGCATCGTTAATTTTACCTAAGGATGCATTGAGCCAAAAATACTTTAGCATGAACTACCAGGAGCTCAATCAGCAAAGCCCGGAAGGGCAAAATTATATTGCTATAGTGGCAACACAAGCCAATACAACAGTACATATAAAAAGAGGCACTACCGAACTGGTGCCGGGCGGTGTTACCTTAACCAATGTTAATGATGTATATGAATACCTTGTAACACCCGATCTTACCGGTGTATCGGTTTCTGTTGATACGCTTAATTCGGCATGCAAAAGTTTCGCTATGTTTAGCGGCAGTTCGGGTGCATATATATCCACCGCCACCTGTAGCCCTGCATCGCTCGATCCACTTTTTCAGCAATGTTACCCTATTGAAAGCTGGGGAATGGCCTATGGCTTTGTACCGTTTAGTACTAACAGCCCTAACTTTACTTTCCCGGTACGCACCGTGGGGCAATACGCACGCATAGTGGCCAAAGATGATAATACCGTAGTAAGAATTGATGGTACAGCGGTAGCCACACTTAATTCAGGTCAGTTTTACACCACACCATCGCCACTACAATCAGCATCATATATAACAGGGTCAAAACCAATTAGCGTAGCGCAGTATGCTTTAACACAAGCTTGCGCAACTACCGGAAGAGGCGTTGGTTATAGCGACCCGGATATGGTTATCCTTAATCCTATAAATTATAACATTAAAAACATAACCGTTTACTCATCCACCAAACAGGTAATCGAAGAAGAGTATATCAATGTACTCATCAAAACTTCGGCGGCAGCCAGTTTTCGTATCAATAACGCGGTACCCACGGGTAGTTTTTTCGCTATGCCAACCTTGCCGGGATATTCTTACATGCAGTTAGATCTGACCAAACTAAATACCGGCGGAACAAAAAGCTTTAATTTAACAGCCGATGATGGTTTTAACGCAATAGCATATGGTTTCGGCAATGTAGAATCATATTCCTATTCAGCGGGTACCAGCCTGGCATCATCACAAACGGTAAGCACCATAAAATCTTCAGATAATACGGTTATCGACTCGGCATGCGTTAACGAAAACTTCTTTTTTAAACTTACGCTCCCTTTTAAATCGCCCCAGATAACCTGGAACATGGACCCCGCGGATGCCCCCGTTGTACAAACCAGCCCCACAGCAAAAGCTGATACTACCAATGGTATAATTTCGTATTTATATACCTTACCCAAAACACCCGCATATAATACCGCCGGATCCCATAAGTATAACATATCAGCACAATACCCTACTACACAGGGCGGCTGTGCAACCGGTTCGCAAGATATATCGGGGACATTTTTTGTGGTTCCGCTGCCAGTAGTATCATTTACCCATACACCCGAAGCCTGCCATAGCATTATTGATTTTAAAGATAAAAGCACATCGCAGGTTGGTAGTGTTAACCAGTATTTATGGGATTTTGGCGACCCGAATAATAAACTAAGCAGCAATACATCAACTTTGGCTAACCCTATACATGCTTACGCGGATAGCGGATTATACTATGTAAAAGAAACGGTAACATCTACAACGGGCTGCCAAACATTTAAAATAGACACGGTACGGATATTGCAACATATAACATTAGATTTTTCTACACCAAACCTGAACTGCTCAAACTCGGCTGTTACCTTTACCGATCAGAGCACCACTATTGATTTTACCGTTGTTACACGCAAATGGTTTTTTGGCGATGGCTCATCGGATATTGTTAATAATGGCCCTACGGTATCACATCAGTATTTAAAAAGCGGAAACTATAATGTAAAACTGGTATTGGTAAGCAATACTGGCTGCCAAAGCGATACCATCACTAAGCAGGTTGTTATATCAGCCAGCCCGATAGCAAAATTTAATATACCCGGTGTTTGCGCAAAAGATAGTTATGCCCAATTTATTGATGAGTCGGCAATGTCTGACAATTCGACTGTAACCTTTAAATATCACTGGGATTTTGGAGATATCAATAACTCAGCACATACCGATACCTCATCCCAACAGTTTCCTAAATATTATTATAATACTATTGGTAAATACACGGTTACTTTAACCATAACCGCTCCATCCGGCTGTACAGATGTTACTCAAAAAACATTTGAAATTAACGGTGGCACACCTAAAGCCGATTTTGATATTATCAATACAGGCCCGGTTTGTAGCGGGCAGCCTGTAATGATATTGAATAAGTCCACCGTTGCTCCCGGGGTGATCACCAAAATAGAAATATTCTATGATAATGTAAACCAACCAACTGTTAAAACGATTATAGATACTCCGGGACGCTTTGAAGGCAATATTTTCAGTCATGTTTATACACTATACAACAGGCTGCCCGATAGCAAAGATTACGACATTAAATTAAAAGCATATTCAGGTGGAGTTTGTGTTGACTCGTTAACCCGCACGGTTACCATACTGCCGGTGCCTAAAGTAAAGTTTGATGCTTTGGATAAGATCTGTTTTTTAGCAACTCCTGTTCAGCTAACCCAGGGATCAGAAACAACAGGCATACAGGGAACAGGTACATATTCAGGGGATGGGGTATCGTTGGGCGGGCTATTTAACCCTGCTATTGCCGGGGTGGGTATTCATGTTATCACTTATAAATTTACCTCCACGTTTGGTTGTGTTGATTCGCTTACGCAGCCAATTACAGTACTCACCAGCCCGAGAGCTGATGCAGGCGAAACACTTTATGTACTGGAAGGCAAAAGCGTAGTTTTGAAACCAACCGTATCAGGCAATAATTTAACGTTTAGCTGGGATCCATCCGAAACACTGAGCCGGAGCGATGTGCTGAACCCTGTGGCAAAACCTACTGAAACTACAAAGTATACCCTAACGGTATCAAACGGAACGTGTGAAGATACCAGCAGTGTACGCGTAGTGGTACTCAGAATGCCAATAATACCCAATACTTTTACGCCTAATGCCGATGGTACAAACGATACATGGTTTATAAAGTACCTTGCCGATTATCCAAAAGCAACCATACAGATATTTAACCGTTATGGCACACAGATATACTATTCGTTAGGATACGGAAAACCATGGGATGGTACTTATAATGGCACGCCGGTACCTGTTGGTACATACTATTATAGCATATCGCCAAAAAACGGGCAGATCAACTTTGCCGGATCGGTAACCGTGATCAGATAACTAATAAGCTCAGGCAGGTTTTAATCCTGCCCTTCAATATCCGGGCTAAACTTACGTGCCTCTACGCCAAATTTGTTTAAAAAATCAACACCTTCATCAGATGGTATCTTTTTATACTCTGCATATGAGTATTTAAAATAGACTTTTTTTATACCTGCCGAAAAGATCAGCCGCGCGCAAGGCAGGCATGGTGATAAAGTAGTATACAACGTTGATCCGGCAAGGTTAGCACCATTTTTAGTGGCGAACAATATGGCATTCTCTTCAGCATGCAAAGCGAGCGAGCAACTGCCCTTTGAGTCGCGCGCGCAGCCCTCTTCGGGCCATTCTTCATCGCAGTTATGGGTGCCTGATGGCGGGCCATTATAGCCAATAGATATAATGCGGGTATCTTTAGCCAAAACCGCACCTACCTGTGCCTTTACACAGTGGGAGCGCTTAGCCAGGTCGAGCGCGAGGCTCATAAAAATATCATCGAAACTTGGTTTAGCAATCATGTGATCTGAAATACGTAAAAATTCTGGATCTACTTTTTACGGAATTGGCTCAGACCGGCTTTATGCCCGGCTACTGAATAATATAAAATATAGAGATAGCACGGCACCATCAGTAAAAAGAATACCCACTGAAAATTATATCTTTCTTTTAAAAAGCCAAACGCGAGCGGTAAAAGCGCACCGCCGGCAATTCCCATAATAAGCATGGCCGAGCCGGTTTCGGTAAACTTACCAAGGCCCCGTATTGCCATCGGGAAAATAGCGGGCCACATTAAAGCATTGGCTAAACCTAAAGCAGCCACAAAACCTACAGATATGTAACCCGTAGTAAGTAGTGCACCCAAGGCAAATACAATTCCCAACAAAGCTGATATTTTAAGGCTTTTTTCTTGCGAGATAAATTTAGGTATAGCAATAATTCCGGCTACATAACCAAACAGCATAGCAACCAGTGTAAAGGAGGTGAAATACTTGGTTTCATCTAAGGGCAAGCCAAAACTTTTGCCGTAGGTACCTATCGCATCACCAGCCATAACCTCAACCCCTACATACAAAAACAGGCAGATAACACCTAAAATCAGGTGTGGGAACTGAAAGATGGTGGTTTTACTTACATGTTCATCAACCGCCTCGGCATTGGCTTCTGTAACATCAATATCAGGTAACGATGAGCGCCGCGCCCAAATGGCTAACAGAACCAATACAACGGCCATTACCGCATACGGAACAATTACACGGCTTGCCAGTTCATCCAAAAGGTGACTGCGGGTTGCGGCATCTGTAGCGGCATTTATTTGAGTTTCTAATGCCGATGCGTTCTTTAACAGAATAGCACTTAAAATTATAGGGCTTAAAATACCGGCCAGTTTATTACAAATACCCATTATACTGATGCGTTGCGCGGCACTTTCAATTGGCCCTACAATGCTGATGTAAGGGTTTGACGCTGTTTGAAGCAATGAAAGACCCGCACCTTGAACAAATAATCCCGTAAGGAACAAAGCGAAGCTACGGCTATTTGCCGCCGGGATAAATATTATGGCTCCTATTGCCATTACCAGCAAACCGAGCGCCATACCATTTTTTAAACCTGTAGCTTTCAATATCCACGATGAGGGTATGGCCAGAAAAAAATAGGCCATATAAAATGCAAATGTTACAAAAAAGGCCTGGGCATCTGTTTTTAAGTTACATGCAAGTTTTAAAAAAGGTATTAACGTTCCGTTTAGCCAGGTTACAAAACCAAATATTGAAAACAATATGCCAATGACTACAATAGCGTTGGAGTTATTGGTTTTTGAAGATGTATCATTATTAATAGGTAACGTGGCTGCCATAGCAATCAAAAAGTTTTAAAGTTTACAATGTGTTCAAAGCTAAACTTACACAATAAATTTAAACAAGCACTGAATAAAATACTGTATTTTATTTAAAAGTTGCATATTCGCATTCTGTGAATTACCAAAGGCTATAATTAATGATAGAAGCCATTATAACAGGCATCGGGTTCGGGCTGGTACTTTCGGTTTTAACCGGGCCGGTTTTTTTTGCATTAATTAAAACCAGTATCGAGAAAGGTTTTCACGCCGGCGTGGCTATGGCCCTGGGCGTAGTTACCAGCGATATGGTTTTTATAGGCGCCATTCTGTTCGGGTCGCAGCTTATCAGTATTAATGTTGATACCAAAATAGTGGGTATGGTGGGCAGTTCCATCCTGTTTACCATTGGCGTGTACTATATTTTTAAGAAAGCCGAGATCAGCTACAACCAAACCCCCGTGAAGGCCAACCGAGCGGGTTTTTTTTTGAAAGGCTTTTTGATGTGCATCTTCAATCCTACCCTGTTATTTCATTGGATAACGGTAATTGGGGCGGCAAGTACCTATTACCCTGCCGATGCGCCCAACAGGCGCTTAATGATAGGCATTATGTTTATCACCATACTGTCGGTACAGTTCTCGCTCGATACTACCAAAGCGTTTTTTGCCAACAAACTCCGCGATAGGATCTCCGAAAAATCAGTCCACCGCTTAAACCAGGTTGCCGGTATCGCGCTTATTATTGCCGCGTTAGTACTGGTGGATAAATTGGTTACACATGTGGTGTTTGGGGTGAGGTAGGTTTATTTCTAACTTAGGATATGAAAAAAGTCGTCCTTATCATTCCTATTATCCTAATGTGTCTTACATCGTGCTTTGATGTTAGTCACAAAGAAATTCATTTAACAAGGAACTTTGCCCTGATACATAATGAAGGAGATTCTACCAATTATTATTCGGTTTGCGAAGTAGACGGAAATTTCAGCAACCCGATAGTAGAAAACAAAGCAATAGCTGTATATAATGATTCTTTGAATATCTTATTCAAAACAATCAATTGGAAAAAGGATACTGATTTTCATTATATAATACTAAACCAAAAACCATCCCTGCCTTTTGCAGTCCTTAAATTATCAAAGTCGGAGTTTTTGGAAAAGCTTAAATTATGTCCAGAATGCAAGAAAGTTACAATAAAGTAATCCATCCCCGCTACCGCAAGGGTCCTCCCTTGTGGTAAACTTGACAGGTAGGCAATCGGCAGTAATTAAGCGCCCCTGTTGTTCTGAATTTACTATCCTCGACCCCAAAGACCAGTAATTTGTAATCCCTCCCCAACAAAAAAACCAGAACCAAGCTAAGCTCAATTCCGGCTATTTATACTTTTAACATTCTACTTTAAACTCCAAAACCTACATATAAGCCCTTTGGTTCTTCCCCTCCATCCAGTTTACAAAGGCGCGGTTAACCACCTTATTACCACCTGCAGTTGGGTAATTACCACTAAAGTACCAATCGCCTTTATGGTCGGGACAAGCTTTGTGCAGGTTATCTAAGGTTTGATAAATTACTTTTATCTCAGCCTTTATCCCTTTTGGTGTGATGATCTGGGCAATACGGTCAGATATTTCCTGGTCGGTAAAAGGAGCGTAAATCTCTTTTACATAGTTTTCTACTTCTTCCTTTGGCAAGCTTGAGCTTTCCTTACATTTCTGATAAACATCAGCAATGATCTGGTAGCGGCCGCTGTCTTTCAGCAAGGCTATAGCAGCTTCAAATGCCACAAACTCGCCCATGCGCGACATATCTATACCATAACAATCAGGGTAACGTATCTGCGGCGCAGATGATACCACTACTATCTTTTTCGGCCCCAGCCTGTCCAGTATTTTTAAAATACTTTGCTTCAGCGTAGTGCCGCGAACGATAGAATCATCTAAAGCCACAAGGCTATCCGTGCCTGCTTTTACAACGCCATATGTTGTATCATAAACATGTGCCACCATTTCGCTACGGTCGGCATCCTGCGTAATAAATGTGCGCAGTTTTACATCCTTTATAGCTATTTTTTCAAAACGTGGAGCCATTTTTAAAACGCGGGTCAGCTCCTCGTCGGTAATTTTATCGGCACGGTTCAGCAGTATTTCGCGCTGGCGCTGTTTAACGTGTTTTTGTATCCCTTCAGCCAATCCATAATAGGCAACTTCGGCTGTGTTAGGAATATAAGAGAATACCGTATTTTCAACATCCTGATCTACCGCTTGCAATATCTGTTCGCAAAGCAGGCGGCCCAGTTGCTTACGTTCGCGGTAAATAGAGGCATCGCTTCCGCGCGAGAAATAGATCCGCTCAAAAGAGCATGCTTTCTTCTCCTTTGGCTCGCTGAACATCTCTTCGCTTATTTTACCATTCTTTTTGATGATAAGCGCGTGGCCGGGTTTTACTTCCCTGATATCTTCGATAGGAACATTGAATGCAGTTTGTATGGCTGGGCGCTCCGAAGCGGCAATTACCACTTCATCATTATAATAATAAAACGCCGGGCGTATGCCTGCCGGGTCGCGCATGATAAAGGCATCGCCATGGCCAAAAATACCGCCAATGGTATAACCACCATCCCAGTTCTTGGCTGATTTTTTTAACACCTTGGCCACATCCAGGTCGGTAGCTATCAGCTTACTGATCTCGGCGTTATCATCCAATCCCTCACGCTTATACTGATCAAACAAACCCTGAACTTCTGAATCTAAAAAGTGTCCTATTTTTTCCAGTACCGTTACGGTATCGGCTTTCTCTTTGGGGTGCTGACCAAGCTCATACAGTTGCTGTAACAGCTCATCAACGTTGGTCATGTTAAAATTACCGGCAATTACCAGGTTACGGGTCATCCAGTTATTTTGGCGCAGGAAAGGGTGACAATTCTCGACACTATTTTTGCCGTGTGTGCCATAACGTAAATGCCCTAACAAAACTTCGCCGGTAAAACTGACATTGTTTTTAAGCCATTCGGCATCTGTCAGTTTTTCCGGCTGCTCTTTTTGTATATCGGCAAATTTCTTCTGAATATACTCAAATATGTCGGCTACGGCATTTTGCGCCATCGATCGGTGTCGGCTAATGTAGCGCTTACCGGGCTCTATATCGAGCTTTATGGTAGCTACGCCTGCCCCATCCTGGCCGCGGTTATGCTGCTTCTCCATCAGGAGGTACAGCTTATTTAAACCGTAGAGTGCGGTGCCGTATTTTTTTTGATAAAATGATAAGGGTTTTAAAAGACGGATAAATGCGATGCCGCATTCGTGTTTTATCTGATCGCTCATGGTGAGTAATAAGTCCGCAAAGTTACTACTTTATATCAATTACGAAACATTTTTGACACCTTGGCTTAACAATTTCCAAACATTTTGGCACGTTTCAACAACAATATCCATGTTTAAACAACTAAATAGCAGAATTAACTTTCAGGTGTTAAAAAAATCCAAATTTTGCTAAAATCACACCCTGCAGGACAAAAAAAATCTATCCGCAAAATGTAAATTTTTAAAGCTTTTCGCCATGCTGGCTAATATCCAAACCTACAGCCTCCTCTTCAAGCGAAACACGCAGCGGCGATAACATATCTGTAATTTTTAAAAGAAGTAAAGAGCCAAAGAATGCAAATACAGATACGCCTACCAAAGCTTCACATTGTATCAAAAACAAATGTGTTTCGCCGAAGAACAAGCCGTTGCCGGTAATGTTGGCGCTGTTGATATTCTGATGCGCGAAAACACCGGTTAGTACCATGCCCACCATACCGCCAACACCGTGACAAGGGAAAACATCTAAAGTATCATCAATTGTAGTACGTGTGCGCCACTCTACTACCAGGTTACTGATAGAGGCCGACACTAAACCAATAATAAGCGAGTGCGGTATAGATACAAAACCAGACGCCGGAGTAATGGCAACCAAACCTACTACAGCACCTATACAGGCGCCCATGGCACTTGGTTTGCGCCCCCGCGCCATATCAAAAAATATCCAGCTTACCGCCGCGGCGGCCGATGCTGTAGTACTGGTAGCAAGCGCGGTAACAGCCAGACCATTTGCTGCAAAAGCCGAACCGGCATTAAAGCCAAACCAACCAAACCACAATAAGCCTGTGCCTATCATTACATAAGTAATGCGTGCGGGGGCGTGGTTCTGTTCGTTACGGCGTTTCATGTACAGGGCCGATGCCAGTGCAGCCCAACCTGCCGACATGTGCACAACCGTACCGCCGGCAAAATCCAGCACACCTAATTTTGCTAAAAAGCCATCCGGGTGCCACGTAGAGTGTGCAAGCGGCGCGTAGATGAACACAAAGAATAAACAGATAAACAACAGGTACGAATTAAAACGGATACGCTCTGCAAAAGCACCTGTTATTAGCGCCGGTGTAATAATGGCAAACTTTAACTGGTACATGGCAAACAGCAATATTGGTATGGTTGGTGCTAATTTCCAGGTGGCATTACCTAACATGCCTTTCATCATAAAAAAGGTTGAAGGATTACCTATTATACCATAAACAGTATCGCCAAAGGCCAGACTAAAGCCAAATACTACCCATATAACGGTAATTACAGCCATACAGATAAAGCTTTGGAACATGGTAGATATCACATTCTTTTTGTTGACCATGCCCCCGTAAAAAAAGGCTAGCCCCGGTGTCATGATCAATACTAAACCGGTTGCCGAAAGCATCCAGGCGGTATCGGCAGCATCAATATGAGCATTGGTGCTTGAAACATCAATTGATGGAAAAACAAGACAAAGCGCTGCAATAACAAGCAGGAAAGAAATAGGTATTAATTTTTTCATTTAACTCCGTTGTGTAAACGGCGCTAAATTATAAAAAAAGGAATTTTTTCTATAGATTAAATAGAATTATATGACCAAAATCATATTAAAGTTGCAAAAAGTTCAACATCTGGGGAAAAACACCGGTCAATAACAAGAAAGCACTTATAACACAAATGAATATCAGCAAATATTTGTGATTAACAATAAGATCATCGGCATGGTGGTCATTCTTTTTCAGGAACAGGTATAGTGGGATTTTGATGTAGTAAAACAAAGCTATAACCGTGGTGGCAGCACCTGTTATAAGTAAAGCTAATAACCATACATTGGGGCTGTGCTGATATACATCATACACTGCCGAAAACACCAGGAGTTTACCATTAAAACCCGCGCTAACGGGTAATCCCGCAAGTGATATCAATATCATAACAAAACAAACCGATGGCAGCGGGTAACGCAGGCCCACGCCTTTATAGCTATCCAGTGTATGCGCGCCTATTTTATTTACATAATAGCTGCATAGCATTAACGCGCCAATATTGGCTATGGCATAAACCGCCAGATAAAACAATAATGCCGATATGCCCTGCTCCGAAAAGGTAACCAAAGCCATCAACGCGAAACCGGTGTGGCCTATACTGGAATAGGCTAACAGCCGTTTTATATTGGTTTGCCAGATAGCCGCAATGTTGCCCACAATAAGGGTTATTACACCAACAACAGATAACAGCAACCTAAAATCAAAAGCTGCCCAACTTGTGCTGAATACAAAAGGCGTTAAAAAGTTGATGAGCATACCCAACCCGGCAATTTTGGGTAAAGTAGAAAGGTAGGCAGTAACCGGTGTAGCGGCTCCCTGGTAAACATCGGGCACCCAAAAATGCATGGGTACAAACGATAGCTTGAACCCTATCCCCACCATAACCAACACCAATGCCAGCGAAACACTCAACGGGCTAACATGAATTAAATTCTGGATAAAGCTATCGGCAAAAATATCGAGCGTGCCGCTAAAGCCATACAGCAGCGAGATGCCATACAGCATAATGGCTGATGCCACGGCGCCAAACAACACATATTTCATACCGGCTTCGGTTGTTGTTTGTGTATCTGAGCGGTAAGCTACCATGAGGTATGATGCGATAGACACCATCTCGACAGCCAGATAAATGCTTAACAGGTTTACGGCCATCAGCATTAAATGCAAACCCAATACCGATGCTATAATGATGGAATACAAATCGCCAAGGCCCTTAAAATGCGCGCGCAAAGCTTTATCCCATGGGATGTAAATGAGTACCAAAATAGCCAGCGCATCAATAACCAACTTAAAGCAAACCGATGTACGGTGCAGCAACAACATTCCGTTAAACACAAAATGCGATTCGCCAACCGGAACCAGTGGCAATTGCTGCAGCGCGGTAAACAATACTACCAGCATACCTATAATGGATACGGTTCGTGCTAAACCCGCCATTTTTTTACCCGCTATCAGGTCTGCCAGAAATACAATCAGGAAAAGTATACTTAAACCCAATTCCGGCACAAACCAGGGCATACTTTTCAGTATATCATCTAACTGTGCCGGAATATGGTGTATCAAATTATTCATTTGTTATTATTGAACTATAACTTGTTGATTTTTAGGATATTTTACCTGGTATTTCAACTCAACCTTTTTATCTTCAGATGGCGCCATCTTTAATGTCCATTGAACCTTGCCATCAGTGTCATTCACCTTACCGCCTGAAACCTCCTGCCGCTCCACCTCTATCGATGTATTTTGCGATACCGGGATCTGATCCTCAACCAACAAATTAACGGGTTGGTTCTTACGGTTTTTCACTTCGATGACCCAGTCTTTGGTTTCCTTTTTGTTCGATCCGATGATCTGGCGTTGGGTTAAATTTTTTTGCAAAGTACGGGTAACCACAATATTTTTATCTACACCTAATGACAGGTTAAGCGTATCGCTCGAAGCGTGGGTATCCAGTAATGATTTACCAATATAAGTACCCTCAAAAAATAAGTTAGCCTCTCCCGAAAGGAAATTGTATTTATTCCAGTCTATAATTTGCGAGGTAAGGAATACATCTGTATTGAGTTTTGGAGCTACGTAATATTCAAAAGTGGCATTCAGATCATAGTTGCCTATCTCAACCAAATATTGTTTACCATCGCCTGGGATGGTGTAAGGATTAGATATATTAAATTCAATATTTGTTTGATTTTCTGTTTGCTCAACAATCACGGGAAGCGTAGCATTACCTCTTACCTGATACGCTGATGCTTTGTATTCTACCTTGTCATAAGCCACATTTACCCCTGCCATTATACCTTCTGCATTATTCGATCCATATCCAATCACAACTTCATTTAGTTGATTTTGAGATTGCGACATACCTACGCTAATATTACCCGAATTAACTCTTCGCTCTATTGTTTGATAGCCAACATAATTGAATTGCAAAATTGGACTGCCTTGGGGCACTTGTATTGAATATTGCCCGTTTGCGTCAGTAGTTGCGCCTATCGAAGTGCCTTTAACTTTTATGGTTGCTCCTATTAACGCCGATCCATCTTTATTATCATATAAACGTCCAACAACCTTGGTAACATTTTCAGACTGGCCCTGGTATATCATACCAAAATTGAGATAATATGGATTTAGCTGTGGTTTACTGCCGCTAACAGTTGGGTTTGCTGTTGATAGGGTTAATTTAACGTTCTTCCATTCTTCACCGCACTTTTGCGAAACATTGGCTTTATAAGCGATATTGATAGGGCTGTTCACATCCTTAGCCCGCACATCATAGGTTGGGTACCAGCCTGCATTTTTTACAATATAACTCAACGAAAACTTCGTTTGCACTACTATTTTAGATGATATGGTTACGATGACATCATTGGTGATCTTAGTATCCCCCTTGGTAATATCTGCTATCTGCCTGTCGTATTTTTGTAATTCTTCGTTTAGTAAAGTAATATCATTACCTACCTGCTGTTCTTTCTTTTTTAACTCGGTTAAGGTTTGGGCCTGAAAATCTAAAGCTGCTTTTAGTTTCAGGATGTCGAGGTTAGCGTTTTGGCCGGTTACTACCTGGTTCTTGCTCAACATATCTTCCTGTGTGCGGTAAATTGCAAGCGCGCTGTTGTGCAGGTCTATTTTATCTCGCAAAGTTTTTTGCATTGCCTGCAGTTCCTCTACCTTTTTTTGCTTAACCTGTCTGCCTAAAAAGTTCAATTCATTTTTTACCGACATGATGGTAAAAGCACCATCTGCATGTACCTGTATACTTTGGGCATCAATATCAGGCGATAAGCCCTCAAATGTAATTGTGGATTCACCGGTAGTGACATTCACCGTAGCCGTCCGGGTAACTTGTGCGCCGTTTAAAAACACAATAACCTTTTCAACTTTCGATGCCACTTTCTGGTCGCCGGCAGCTTTTACTGTGGCCGAAAGCATGGGCAGGCACAGCATCATTAACATTAGTTTTTTCATCATTAATTTAATTTACTTGTGAATAAATTGAACAAATGCCAAAACCGAATCGTTGATCTTGACAAACACTAATGATGGCATGATGCCTAAAGTCAATGTTAAAAGCGACAATGGCACCAATACCAGCATTTCTCTGCTACTGATGTCAACTAAGGCCAATTTCCATACTTCGCCGCCTTTTAATTTTGTTTCGCCAAAAAACATGCGTTGCAGGGTCCAGAGGAAGTATCCTGCACTTAATAATATACCCAGGGCACCGCACATACCCATCCAGGCAGGCAACAATCCGTTAAAATTATGCGAGTTAAAAGCGCCTATCAAACTAAAAGCCTCGGCAATAAACGCCGAAAAGCCAGGTAAGCCTAATGACGCGAAGAAAGCGATCATGATAAATACCGTGTATTTAGGCATTAAGGTGCCCAATCCGCGGAAGCTGTAAATATCCCTGTCGTGTACACGATAGTAGATTACACCCACCAGGAAGAACAGCATCGATGATAAAAAGCCGTGGCTCACCATCTGCATCATGGCCCCACTTACACCTTCGGTAGTTTGCGATGCGATGCCCAGCAACACAAAACCCATATGTGATACGGATGAATAAGCGATCAAACGTTTCAAATCGCGCTGGGCAAGGGCATTGAACGCCCCGTATAAAATGGATATCACCCCCAATAAACCTATCCAGAATGCATACGAAGTAGCAACTTCGGGAAAGATGCCAAAGCAAATACGTAGCATACCATAGCCCCCTACTTTAAGCAACACGCCTGCCAGTATAATGGAGATTGGCGTTGGTGATTCCACGTGTGCGTCGGGCAGCCAGGTGTGCAGGGGTACTACGGGTATCTTTATCGCGAAAGCAACAAACAATACCATAAAACCCACGGTACGCGCAGGTAGGCCCAGTAACATATGCTGACCGATGAACCCGAATATCGAATCCTTATCGTAATTGGCCGGGTTCATCATCTGGATGATGTTAAAGGTATGCGCGCCGGTGGCCGGGTCTTTTACCGAAAAGTACAAGCCTACCATTACCAGCAGCATAAATACCGAACCGAACAGCGTGAACAGGAAGAACTTGATAGCGGCATATTCTCGCCTTGCGGCGCCCCATATCCCGATAAGGAAATAAAGCGGCAACAACATTAACTCGTAAAATATATAGAACAGGAAAAAATCCAATGAACAGAATACGCCCGTTATGGCCATATCCAATAGCAAAAACAGCGCGAAATACCCTTTATGATTTTTGTTAATTTCCCACGAAGCCAGCGCCGCTATCACCATTACTACTGATGACATGAGTAGCAGCATAATAGATATGCCATCAATACCTACAAAATAATCTATCTGCATTTTGCCCATACTGCCCAGGTTAAGGGCTATCCAATGCACTTTTTCGACAAACTGGTACTGGCCCTCGTTAGCAACGCCGGCATAACCCGCACCGTTTTTAAAAGCGATATAAAGCCATACGCTCAGCCCTAATTGCAGCAAAGTTGCCAACAGGGTAATGTAGCGGTAAATATAGCGTAAGCCCTCCGGCAGCACTAAAATAAGCGCACCGAACAGTACGGGCAGAAATATGAGTAGCGATAATATATTCATTTTAAATAAACGTCTTTAAAACGTAAATAACCACAATAACAAGCAACATGGTAAACAGGTAGTTTTGTACCCTGCCGGTTTGAAAGCCGCGCACAAAGTTACCCGCTTGTTTAATAATTAAAGTAAGCATGGTAATTAAACCATCAATAATGTATTTATCTGTCCAGACCGTGAGCTTACCAATGGCAACACCTGTATTGGCAAACAAATGTATAGTGCCATCCAATACATTTTTATCCAGCCATTTGGTCAGATCGCCAATGCGAAGTATATCTTTAACTATGATACGATGATAGAACCGGTCGATATACCATTCGTTGAAGGAAATCTTAAACAGGAGGCTTGTTGTTTTAAAACTAAACTTCTGTTTTACATATATACTATAAGCAAAATACGCTATCGGGATAACCAGCACATTAATGCTTAACAAAACAATGGTATGATAATCTAAGGCACTAACGGTATGCACTGCAATTGCAAAACCTCGATATATCCAGCTATGCTCATACTCAAACGGGTTTGTTGAAAACAGCGGGAACAAGCTGCACAGCGCCAAAAATATCATTGGTATTTTAAAAAGCGGGCTACCATCGTGTGCTTCAATATGCCAGGCGGGCATTACAGCTTTTAATCGCGATTTACCTAAAAACACCTTGAATAACAGTCGGCTAATGTAAAATATGGTCAGCAAGCTGGTTAATACCCCCATTACCGGTATGATAATGTAAAAGCCGCCTTTATTATCGGCCCACAAAAAGGCCTGTACTAAAATACCATCCTTTGATAAACAGCCCGACGTGAGTGGAAAACCGATAAGTGCCAGCGAAGCAATGATACAGGTAATAAATGTAACCGGCATATACTTGCCAAGGCCACCCATATTATTAATATCCTGCGGATCGATATCCAGGTTATGCTTTTCTTTGAGGTGCTGCATTTCGTGAATAATAACTCCTGCCGACAAGAACAACAGACATTTAAAGAAAGCATGTGCCGCCAAATGCAGCAAAGCTGATGAGTAAGCACCTACGCCCATCGCCATCATCATAAAGCCTAATTGCGATATGGTGGAATAAGCCAAAATACGTTTCAGATCATTTTGCGTAAGCGCGATGGTGGCCGCCATAAATGCTGTAAAGCAGCCGATGATGGTCATCACCATCAACACATTGGGGCTAAACAACACATATACCCTTGCCAGTAAAAATATACCGGCCGCAACCATAGTGGCCGCGTGGATGAGAGCAGATACAGAGGTAGGCCCTTCCATAGCATCGGGCAGCCAGGTATGGAGCGGAAACTGTGCCGATTTGGCAATGGCCCCTATTAAAAAGCATGCCCCCGGTAAGGTGATCCAGTAATTATCTGCCGTACCAATAAAGGCCGCTGTGGCATGGTTATCAAATAGTGTAACCAGGTTGAATGTATGAAAATCGGCATATAGCAGCAGGATGCCTGTAAGTAACGCCACATCGCCTATCCTGTTCATAATAAAAGCTTTTTTATTGGCCAGCACCGCCTTTTCGCGGATGAACCAGAAGCCGATTAACAGATACGATGCAAAACCCACCAGTTCCCAAAACGCGTACAGCAATACCAGGTTATCTACAATAACCAAAGCAAGCATGGCAAAACAGAAAAAGCTGAGGTAAGCAAAATAACGGGTGTACTTATCATCGCCTTTTAAGTATGCAATGGAATACACATGCACCGGCAAAGCAACTGCCGTTACCAGCAATAGCATTAATACCGACAAGTTGTTGAGCCAAATGCCAACATCAACCTGCATGGTGCCCACCACAAACCAAAGCTGCTGCGCGTGTAAGGCAGGTTGGTTCCATACTTTAGCAAATACCAACACCGACAATACCATACTCCCCAAAATAGCAAACGAAGAAAGCCAGCCCGATACCTTACTTTGGCTCTTTACCAAAACCAAATTCAGTAAACTGGCAGCAAGCGGCAGCAAAACCGCGACTATTGCCAGCTGAATGGTGAGGGTATCGGTATGTGGTAAGGTTGGGTTCAAATTATTAGTCTTTCAATTTATCAACCGCGTTAGGGTCGATGGTTTTGTATTGTTTGTATACGTTCAGTATAATGGCTAAGGCAACCGCGGCGGCGGCTCCTGCAAGCACTATCGCGAACAGTGCAAAAGTTTGCCCACCGTTATTCAGTTTATCGTATTTACCAAAGGCTACTAAGTTTAGTATTGCTGCGTTCAATATCAGTTCGATACCTATCAATACCTGTATAGCATTACGTTTGGATAGTACGATGAATATCCCGATGCAGAACAAGCCTGCACCTATCAGCAAAAGGTAGGTGAGCATACTCAAAACTTGTGTTCCTCCTTTCGTGCCAAATGCGCTGCGCCTATTAGTGCCATCATTAAAAATATCGATACCGCCTCGAAAGGCAATAAATACCTTGTCATTAAACTTATACCAATATTGGGTACCATATTATCTGTTGGTGATATTACGTTACCGCTTTGCGCGGATGCCTGTATCCATGCAAGGTTATCGGGTTGTGCTTTAATTATGGCGTTAACCAGTATCAGTAAAAACAGTACAGCTACCAATAAGGCAGGCAGCTTTTGCAGCGATATAAACCGCTTGCTACCTTGCTGAAGGTTATTCAATACCTCTTTATTGGTGAGCATAAACGCGAAGAGCATCAGAACCAAAACACCGCCAACATATATTACTACCTGTGTTATGGCCACAAAATCAGCCAAAGCAAACACATATAGTCCTGCCAGGGCAAATAAGGTAACAAAGAACATAAATATAGAACGCACCAGGTTTTTACTTGCAGCAACTGTTAGTGCCGATGCCAGCACAACAAAACCTAATACAAAAAATACAATTTGTTCCATACTTATACGCCTTCGTCTTTCTTTTTCATGGCAGCAAGCTTTGCCGCTTGTTTAGCTGCTTGCGCTTCGTCAAATAATCTGCGTTTTTCATCAGCTTCTTCAGCGGGCATATGTGCAAATACATAAGTAAGGTCGGCAAGTTCGGGCACGCTTACATCATATTCGTTAGTCATTACAATACATTCTGTAGGGCATACTACCGTGCATAAGCCGCAGTACATGCATTTGGCCATATCAATATCAAAATGTGCGGCATAGAGGCGTTTTACCGTCCCATCGGATGTTTGGCCGAGGGCCTCCGTGCCTTTTATACTTTCAATGGCAATACAATCAACCGGACAAACTTTGGCGCACAGATCACATACAATGCAATCGTCCATCTCCACATCCAACTGGTAGCGGCCAACTTCGGGAACGGGTAATTCCTGCGATGGATATTGTATGGTGTTTGTTCCCTTATCCTGCTGCGCAAAGTAATTAGCTGATTTTACCGTATCCATTACCCGCCGTTTTTTAGAGGCAAACAGGTGCTGCCACGTAAGGGACATCCCTCCGCTTATGGTTTTTATATTGGATATGATATTCTTAAACATCCTTCAAATTACATTAACAATAAACGCCATACACCCGATATGAGCATGCAAACAAAGGCCAGCGGTGTTAATACCTTCCAGCATAAATTCATTAACTGATCGATACGGAAACGCGGCAATGTCCAGCGGATCCACATCTGTACGCCAACCAGTGCCAGTGATTTTAGCGATATCCACAAAATACCCCATCCCCAGCCTGTAGTCCAATCGGCTAAATGTACAGTACCCATATTAGGTAGCGGGGTATTCCAGGCACCTAAAAACAACACCACGGCCAGCATAGATACCAAAAACATCATAGAATATTCCGCTAAAAACACAAAAGCGAAGCGCAAGCCGGTATATTCGGTATGGAAACCCGCCACCAGTTCAGACTCCGCTTCCGGGATATCAAATGGCGCACGGTTGCACTCGGCAAGTGATGCGATAAAGTATATGATAAAAGCAATGATGAGATGCGGGGCACGGAAAATATTCCAAGAAAGGATACCACCGATATGCGTTACATTGGCAAAGCCTAAAAATTTAATGGTTACTGTGGATAACGTACCTTGCTGAAGAGATATCTGCTGCAGATCGAGCGTTTGGGCTATCATTACTACCGATATAATGGCAAAGCCGGCAGGTATCTCGTAAGATATTACTTGCGCTACAGAACGCATCGCGCCAAGCAATGAGTATTTATTATTTGAACCCCAACCTGCCATCATGATGCCCAGGGTTTCTATCGATATGATAGCGAAAACATAGAACAAACCTATATTTAAGCTAACCGGTACCAGCCCCGGCCCCCAGGGCATTACCGCAAAACCGAGGTAAACGGCTATGAATATAATGAACGGAGCTAATACAAAAAGTACTTTATCGGCCGCGGCGGGAGTTATCAGCTCCTTTTGCAGCATTTTTAAAATATCTGCAAAGGTTTGCAGCGAGCCAAATTTACCGGTTTCGGTGGGGCCAAGCCTGTCTTGTATAAAGGCAGAAACCTTGCGCTCGGCATATACCCCAAACAAGGCAAACAACGCCGCGAATGCAAAAAGGCCAAGGGCAACCGCTATATATATCAGGTAAAAATTCAACTCAAATTTGCTTTGGCTGCAAACTTAGCTAATTGTGAGAAATTAATGCTGAATTAATATCCACATAATAGGTAGTCTTTTACTATTTGAGGTGTAAAAACGAAGATTTTACCGGTTCCGTGAAAAAAGATGTGGCTAAATTGTCGAAATCTGTCGTATCATCGCTGGTGGTAAAAAATCGCTTCTCCCCTGTTTTGCTTAGTTTGCTTTCCATTTCGGGATGGCGCTGCAGGTAATTGACCAGGCTTTGGGCTACAATATCGCCCTGTGCTACTACCCTGATATGGGCGGGCAGGTAAGCCTCTATCTTTTTTTGCAATAAGGGATAATGTGTACAGGCCAGTAAAATAGTATCAATATCTGCAGATTGCTCCAATAACTGATCGAGGTATTTTTTCACGAAGTAATCAGAGCCCGGCTTATCGTGTTCTGCATTTTCTATCAGCGGCACCCAAAGCGGACAGCTTTGCTGGTGAACGGTAACATCCGGAAAGAAATTTGCGATCTCCAATAAATAAGAACCCGATTGTACTGTTCCTTTGGTGCCTAATACACCAATGTGTTTTGTTTGTGTATAATTGCCTATTACTTCGGCAGTTGGCCTGATAACACCTAATACTCGCTTTGTGGGATCAACCGTTTTCAGGTCTTGCTGTTGTATGGTACGCAGCGCCTTTGCCGATGCGGTATTGCAGGCCAGTACTACCAAAGGGCATCCCATAGCAAATAACTCCTGCACACACTCCCAGGTATACTGGTGTATGGTATTGAATGAACGGTTGCCATAAGGCGCACGCGCGTTATCTCCCAAATAAACATAATCATACTGAGGTAAAAGGTTAGCTATCGATCTGAAAACCGTTAAGCCACCAATACCCGAATCAAAAATGCCTATAGGTTGTTTATTTACCATTTACTACAAATGTAAAAAGCGGGACCCAATAAAAAAACCGGGTTCCGCTTTTAGTATTATTAATAATGGCGACTATTTTTTAGTGCCGGTACCTGGTGCTACTATACCTAATTTCAATTTTAC
This sequence comes from Mucilaginibacter rivuli, assembly GCF_019391655.1. GTDB lineage: Bacteria > Bacteroidota > Bacteroidia > Sphingobacteriales > Sphingobacteriaceae > Mucilaginibacter > Mucilaginibacter rivuli. The sequence continues at coordinate 170,230 of NZ_JAHXPQ010000003.1, forward strand.
CGCGGCTGTGATATTGTCGGCAGCAGGCATAACTATCAATACCTGTGTAGTTGCATCAATAATGTAAGTATAGCCTTTTAATTTAGCTACGGCATCAATAGCTAACTTTATTTTTCCGAGCAAGGGCTTTGCTAACTCATTCTGTTTCGCATCACTTTGTTGTTGTGCCTGGGTGGAATAATCCTGTATCCTTTTTTGCATATCGGTTAATTCACTTTCCGATTGTATGCGTACCGCATCCGTCATTGTGGTACGGGTCTTTTGATAAACATCAACCTTTTTTTGGTATTCAGCCTGCATAACCTGCAACCTGTCTACAAAAGTTTTTTGATAAGCTTGCAGGTCTTTAGCAAGTTTTGCCCGTTCAGGCATTACGTCTAATATCGCGCTAAAATAAACATATCCTATTTTGGTTTGTGCCTTTGCGACATTTGATATAATAAAAAGGTAGAATACTATAGCTGCAACCTTAATTGATAATTTCATTTGTTGTTTTTTTGTTGGATTATAAATAAAAAACGGAGTCAATAAAAATTGGCTCCGTTTTCAATATTATAAAATGGTAATTATTTTTTTACAGCTGCAGGCGCACCTAAACCTAATTTGGCTTTAACAGCATCGGTAATATCATCGCCGGCAGGCATAACAACTAATACTTGTTGTGTTGCATCAATAATGTAGCCATAACCTTTTTCTTTAGCTACTGCATCAACTGCTGCTTTAACTTTATCGAACAATGGTTTTGCAAGCTCATTATTTTTTTGTTCTACTTGTTGCTGTGCAGTATTTTGATACTCTTGTGTACGTTTGTTCATGTCGTTCAATTCGCCTTCGGTTTGTAAACGTACCGCGTCGGTCATTTTATCGCGACCAGCTTCATAAGCTTTAACCTTTGTTTGAAGCTCAGTTTGCATTGCCTGTAGCCTGTCAACAAATGTTTTTTGGTAGTCTTGCAGGTCTTTTCCAAGCTTAGCTTTCTCAGGCATTACATCAATAACAGCGTTAAAGTAAACGTAGCCTATTTTAGATTGAGCCTTGGCAAGATTTGCAGTAAATACAACACAAAGGGCAACTAATACAACTTTAAATAATTTTTTCATTTTTAATTTTTCTGATTTCTATTTTGGTACGATTTTAAAGATTTTATTTTACTTAGCCAACACTCCGGGCTTTAAACCCAAACGTTTTATAATTTCGTCACTTTTATCATAACGGGGATTTGCATAAAGCATTATCACCTCGCTGTTTTTATCAAATATCATATCATCGCCGTCGCTTTCGGCAAAAGCTTGTATGGCTTTGGCTATCCTATCTTGTATAGGCTTAACTAAAGTATTGCTGCGTTGCGCCAATTCGCCATCGGGGCCAAATTTGGCACGCTGAAAATCTTTAGCAGCTTTTTCTTTTTCAATGATATCACTTTCGCGACGCTTTTTCATATCAGGTGTCATTAAAACCTGATCGGCCTGGTAAGCTTTGTACATACGGTCAAGTTCCTGAAAACGGGCATCAACCTCTTTTTGCCACTGATCTGATAATGCCTTTATCTCTTTTTGCGAAGAAATATAATCAGGCACGTGGTTTAGTATGTATTGCGAATCGACATAGGCAAAACGTTGCGCGAAACTGCTAAACCCTAACAGTAACGCAAAAGCCAGGGTGAAAAGTACTTTTTTCATTTCTTATTAATTAAATCCACCATTTAAGCTTTGGGAGATAGAGAAGTGGAACTGACCTTTGTTAGCATCTGTTGCACCCGGTATGGTATCGAAACCATAACCATAATCTAAACCAAGCAAGCCAAATATAGGCAAGAAAATACGAGCACCAAAACCTGCCGAACGTTTTACGTTAAAGGGTGTAAAATCGGCAAACCTGTTGTAAACATTACCGCCCTCGGCAAATGCCAGTAACACAATTTTAGCAGATTGGCCATCAATAAGCGGGTGGCGCAGCTCTAACATGTATTTATTAAATATAGGGCTACCAGGGTTGTTATCTGCATTGTAACCAGAGCCTTCCGGAACGATAGAGAAGTTTTTATAACCACGTAAACCAATGATCTCGCTGCCTTGTAAAAACTGGTAGCTTTGCATACCATCACCACCCAGTTTAAATCTTTCGAAAGGTGCCTGGCCTACTGCTGTGTTGTAAGAGCCCATAAACCCAAATTGGGTTTGGCCCTTTAATACCAGCTTACCAATTATTTTTTGGAACCATTGCGCCTCAAATTTCCATTTGTGGTATTCAACAAACTGGTAACGTTGCTGCGGTGTAGCAATAACATAATTTACACCGTTAAACAAAGAGTATGGCGGTGTTACCTGTACGGTAAACTTAATATTTGAACCCGATGTTGGGAATATAGGCTGATCTAAAGAGTTACGGCTAAACTCCTGGGTTAGCTTTATATTCCATGAGTTACCATTTTTAAACAGGTAACCCGGATAGTTGTTGAGGCTGTAGTGGTCAACGTTTAACGAGTAGTTTAACTGGAACAGGTTATCAGGTACTTTTAACTGCTCACCTAAGGTAATACCGGCACCGTTTATACGCAGGTTGTAATAGTTAGGGTCGCTTTTTTCGTACACAGAAGCGTTTGAGCTTAATTGTGTATAAGCGCTAACAGAAAAGTAAATTGGCTTTTTACCACCTAACCACGGCTCGGAGAAGGTGAACGAAAAGTTTTGATAGTTTTGCCCGTTTGACTGGCCACGCAAGCTTAGCTTCTCACCATCGCCTTTTGGCAAAGGCCTGTAAGCTTTGCCATTAAACAGGTTTTTGATAGAGAAGTTGTTGAACGTTAAACCTAAAGTACCCACCAACTGGCCACCGCCAAAACCACCTGAAAGCTCAACCTGGTCTGATGGTTTTTCAACTACGTTATAAACAATATCAACTGTACCATCCTGCGGTTGGATATTTGTAGGCTTAGGCTCGGTTTTCGATTCATCAAAGTTGCCCAGGGTAGTAATATCACGTGTACTGCGAACGATAGCTTCTTTCGAGAATTTTTGTCCCGGAAGGGTACGTATAACACGTTGTACAACCTTATCGTTAGTTACATCGTTACCCTTTACAATAACACGGTTAATGGTGTATTGCGGGCCTTCGTACATCCTGATATCAATATCAATGGTATCGTTGTATATTTTGGTTTGAACCGGATCTGCCTGGTAAGTTAAGTAACCATCATTTAAATATAATGATGAAATATCATCGCCATTGGCGGTAGGGCCGCTCAAACGTTTGGTTAAATTCTCTTCGCTGAATACCTCGCCTTTTCTGATCCTTAAAAAGTTGGTTAAAAAGCTTGTTGGGTATTTTGAATTACCCGAAAAGGTAATCTTACCGAAATAGTACTTAGGGCCTTCGTATAATTTAACTTTAACATTAACTGTTTTTTCATCGTGTTTCCAAACGGAGTCGCCAATTATTTCAGCATCGCGATAGCCTTTTTCCTGCAGTTTTTCAACAAGGCCTTGTTTATCTTCTTCATACTTATCGCGCATGAATTTCTTAGAACCGAAAAGATGGTACCATTTCTTTTCGCGGGTGTTTTTCATAAACCCTCTCAGTTTTTTCTGGCTAAAAACAGTATTGCCTTCAAATACTACGCTGTTTATTTTAACTTTCTGCTTTTTATCAACATGCACATCTAATATCAGGCTATTCGCGTCAGATGGGTCTTTGCGCTGCTGGATGTCAACAGTTGTATTTAAATAGCCTTTTTCATTAAAGTGCTTTTTAATAACGTTGGTAATTGTATTTAACAGGTTTTCGTTTACAATTTTACCCGACTTATCATTTAGTTTTTTCTGCACGTCCTCGGCTTCGCCTTTACGTATACCCAACAGGTGCAGCCTTGATAAACGCGGGCGCTCTTGTATAGCTATATCTAAATAAATAGTATCAATGCTTATTTTGGTGATGTTTAATTTAACATCATCAAACAAACCCTGCTCCCACAATGCTTTGATCACGTTTGCCGAAGCCTCGCCGGGTAATGATATTTTATCGCCCTTGTTTAGTTTTGATATGGTGATCAGTACATCTTTTTCAAGATACTTTGTACCACTAACAGTTACACCGCCAATGATATAATCTTTGGGTGATAAATAGCTTAAGCTATCGGCCGGGATAGATTTAGAAAGCTGCGGCCTTGGCTGATTAGATACCTGCGCCCATGCGCCCGAACAAATCACAGAGAAAAGAATTAAAAAAAGATATTTATTCATTCGAATATTTTGATGGGCTAAAATAATTTATACAGTTGTTAAATAGTGTTAAATGCGAAATTTTAGTTTATTTGCTCGCTTATCATACCAAAACGGCGTTCGCGTTTCTGGTAATCCAATATGGCTTCGTACAGGTCTTCGCGCCTGAAATCGGGCCATAACTTATCGGTAAAATATAACTCGGCATAAGCGATCTGCCAAAGGAGATAATTACTGATGCGGTATTCGCCACTTGTTCTGATGAGCAGTTCAGGGTCGGGCATATCAGCTGTATGCAGGTGTTGGGCAAACATATCTTCGTCAATATCGTCAGCCTTTAAAACACCGGCCTCAACCCTTTTTGCGATGGCCCTGGCTGCGTTTACAATTTCGCGGCGCGAGCTGTAGCTTAGTGCCAGTGTTAATACAAGGCCGGTATTGCCTGCTGTTGTAGCCATTGCCTGTAATAATTCATCGTGGCATTTTTTGGGCAGCATCTCAATATCGCCAATGGTATTGAGGCGCACATTGTTTTCCATCAACTTTTTTATCTCTTTGTTAATGGTAGAGATAAGTAACTCCATAATTGCGGTAACCTCAAACTTAGGGCGGTTCCAATTCTCTGATGAAAATGTGTACAGCGTAAGATATTTTATACCTAATTCGCCGGCGCCCTCAACAACATCGCGTACTGATAGTACGCCGTTATGGTGGCCAAACACACGCAATTTACCTTTGCCCTTGGCCCATCTGCCGTTACCATCCATAATTATGGCTACATGTTGGGGTAATTTATGTGTATCGATGTCCTCTTTAAATCCCATTATTGGTTAATGCTATAAGCATGAAATACGGTAACGCTATTAAAAATTACTGAAAACATAACACTATGATTTACAAACCTATGCAAATCCGTGTTAACGTTATTCGCTATCATTTCCTGTTAAATAATCAATAAATTTAGTTATCCGGGCACACAATTAACTCCTTGCCCAAGGTACAAATACTAAAAATTTTCAGGTGACAAAGGTAAAACTTAATTGTATTATTTTTATTATATGCCTAAAAAGAAAAATGGCACATAAAAATGCTTAAAAACCATACTATAAGTAATTGGCGTTTGTATTAATTACCGGGTTGTAATAACCGCTTATTACAAACTGTTGTAAAAGGCATGGATTTTTAGTAGGTTCAAAAAAAATACGTATATTTTGTATCAGCTATCAATTAGTTATCAAAAAAAAGATACTTTTATTTAAAATTTTAATTTATGATCTCGTCGGTAAGTAGTGTTTTTATGATAACCTGTTATGTTTATTTTAAACAGTTTTATAAAAACCTGATTGATAACAATATAGAGGGCGCAGAGCAAAGAAAGATATGGACCGACCTGTTAACTAAAAAACTGATTATTTTTCCGCTTGGGGTTGTTATCGTAGTTATACTTTACATATTCTCATTCACCATTATTCACCTTGCACCAAATGTTGAGAATGTTAAGCTGATACGCCGCATAGCCGATTTGGTTACTGTATTGATATGCGCGGTATTATTTTACCTGGATAAAATTGAATTGGATAAAAAACTGGCAAAGTATATTGCCGATAACGCACCTGCTCCGCCTGTAGAAGATACTATTTAAAATGCGGGGCATTTTTGGGTGATGAAAGTATACGATACAGTAAAGCCAAAAAACATATACGTATCATTACCCCTGTAATTGCCACGCTGCGTACCTGCAGTACCCAAATACACACCTGTTTTTTCACCTGACCGATCAGACAAAGTCCGCGCTACGCCGCTTAGTTTGCTTTTATCGGCATATGCTTCTGCTACATCATCTAAATAAGGGGTAAACGTGCTGCGGTAACCAATATCGGCAATTAAATTCCATGCGCCGCTAACGTTTACTTTAATACCGGCACCATAAGGTATAGCTATTGTAGAACCCTTATAGGGTATTTGCTGGCCTTCGGTAGTCAATGGTCTTAATTCGTAATCTAAACCTTTGTAGCTGGCTTTGGGGTTGTAGGCGGTTGTGGCCACACCGGCGAAGATGTACGGCGTAAATTTGTTTTCGCCAATATCCGGGATGTATTTTATGAAGTTGAACTCCCCTATTAAGCTAATTTCGCTGATGGAACTGCTAAAGCTCAGGTTACGGTTAACATATTGCTGATTGGTTGAGAGGCTGTCGGCACCACTTATTAAGCCATACATATAACTCAGCTTTGCCGATAGGTAACCGTTAAAATTACGCTTTACAAAAGCACCGCCCGATATACCGCTAAATTTAACCGGGTTAGAAGGATTAAAATCGCCGATATAACCTGCCGCGCCTATGGTACCTCCAATCTCCCAGGTTTGGGCATCAGCCGTACACACTGCCGCACTAAATAAAATAAAAGCGAATAGGAACTTTGGCATTTGTAAAACAGGGCGCTGTTTATATATAGCTGTTTTTGTCAAGTTTTGTTGTTAAGCTTAATAGTTGCGGGCATCAATACCCCACAATAGTTTATTCCTTAACGTAGATAAGTACGATTCATTATCCAGGCGGACCAGGTTGAACTGAAAATCGGCTTTACTGATACTGATCTTTATAGGGCTATCAACAATTATTGTTCGCGAATCAATAGATACCAGATAGCTTGCGCTGCGGCCCTCAACCTCAAAACTCAAAACATTATCATCTGACAGGACAATGGGCCGTACATTTAAATTATGCGGCGCTACCGGTGTTACTATCATGTTTCCGGATTGTGGCAATACAATTGGCCCGCCGCAGCTTAAAGAATAAGCTGTAGAACCTGTAGGTGTTGATATAATGATACCATCGCCCCAATAAGAGTTGAGTAGCTCACCGTTAAGGTAAGCATGTATGGTTATCATAGCCGAATCATCACGCTTATGGAAAGTTACATCGTTAAGTGCGAGCGTGCCGTCACCAAAAATATCGGCATCCGATTCTATCTTTAACAACACCCGTTCATCCAAAGTATATTTGCGGTTAGCAACTGCGTTTATTGCTGCGGCTATATCGCTTTTATTAACGCCTGCCAAAAAACCTAAACGGCCAAAATTGATACCGATAACCGGGATACCCGAATCGCGAATAAACGAAACAATATCCAGCAAGGTACCATCGCCGCCAAGGGTTAAAAAAACGTCAATAACACCTTTAAACTGATCTTCTTTTACAAAGGTTTTATAGCCCGATTGGATAGTTATTTTACCTGACAGGAAGTTGTCAAGATCTTTAAAAAGGTATATTTCAACATCGTGCTGTGCTAACTGGTTAAACACCTGTTGCACATAAGGTAACACCGTATCATTGAATTGCCTGCCGTATATCGCAATTTTCATTTAGTGTTTTATATGTTTAGGTAATTCATAAATGAATCATAACGATTCATTGAATCATCATCAACCGGGGTAAAGTTAAAGGTTGACTTAACTGTGTAATTATATCTTAAAAATGAGGCTACTATACCTGATATATCCTGCTTGTTCACCTTAAGGGTTACCTCCAGGCGTGTTGAATCGGGAAACGAGCGGATATATGAGCTGAGTACCTGCGCATTGTCAGACTCTACTATCTGTGCCATATGAGACAGTGAGTTATTGCGGTTACCTATTTCAAGAACAATAATACCTCCGGGCTCGGCAACTGATGTTATTTTGGCGAAATACTCGTTCATGGTATTTAACGATATCAAACCAAGATAGTTCTTCTTTATATCCAACACCGGTACAACAGATAGCTGCTGTTCATAAAACAAACGTATCACATCATAAATATGCTGGCTCTCTAAAACGTAGGGGTTAACCAGCGACAGAAAAACAGAACCAACCGGCATCGTATAATCAGCAGGTTCAACCAGGTCATCTTCTGATACCAGGCCCAAAAACTGATCTTCGTTAACTATAGGTAAATGGCGTACTTTAAACTCGGCCATCCGGTCAATAACCTGCTGTATCGTAGCGGAGGTACGAACAGGGGGTATAACATCGGATATGAGTTCAATGGCTAACATTTACGCTTTTGTTTTTGCTAAAAAACCTTTTAATAATTGGTTAAACACCTGCGGGCGCTCCATCATTGGCGCGTGGCCACAATTTTCAACCCAATGCAACTCAGAATCAGGCAATAACCTGTGGAACTCTTCAGCTACCTCGGGAGGCGTAATTTTATCGTTCTTACCCCATATTAACGAAACCGGGATGCGAATCTTATCCAGGTCTTTAGACATATTGTGCCTGATGGCTGATTTTGCCATAGCTAATATGCGTATTACCTTATGCCTGTCGTTAACGGTGGCAAAAACCTCGTCAATCAGTTCTTTTGTTGCAGTTTGTGGGTCGTAAAAAGTATACTCTACTTTTTCTTTTACAAAATCATAGCTTTCGCGACGTGGGAAAGTACCACCGAAAGAATTTTCGTATAAACCAGAGCTACCTGTTAACACCATCGATTTAACATACTCCTGGTGCGATAAACAATAAATTAAGGCCACATGCCCGCCTAACGAGTTGCCGAGTAAACAAATGTTATCGAGCTTTTTATAAATTACAAACTTGTGTACGTACTTTGCAAGGCTTTTTACACCGGTTGTAAGCAGGGGCAGATCGTAAATTGGCAGCATAGGTATAATAACGCGGTACTCTTTGCTAAACTCTTCAATAACGTCTTCCCAGTTACTTAAAGCACCCATTAAACCATGCAGCAATAACAGAACTTCGCCCTCGCCTTTCTCGATATAACTAAAACCATGTTCATCTTTAAGCACGAAATCCATATATATTATTAATGTTTTTTATTTAACTAAAATTATATGCTGTAGTAATTATCAGCATACAAATAAAATTGCCCGCTATAAAAATAGCTTATTGAACCGTAGTTACAATAAATAAGTTCAATTATTTAACTCAACAGTTGCTTCACAACTTCTGATATGGTTCGGCCATCAGCTTTCCCTGCCAGCTCTTTGTTGGCCGCCCCCATTACCTTACCCATATCTTTAACCGAAGTGGCACCAACCGAGGTGATAATTCCTTTGATGATGTGCTCAACATCGGCCCTGTCTAATTGTTTAGGCAGATAGGTTTCGATAAAGCCAAGTTCTTCCTCTTCTATCTGTTGCAGATCCGGCCGATTTTGGGCCTGGTATATCTCGGCCGACTCTTTGCGTTGTTTAACCAGGCGTTGTAATACTTTTATTTCAGCGTCTTGGGTCATTACATCGCTTGCGCCTTTTTCCGTTTTGGCAACCAGCAAAGCAGCCTTAACCGCACGCAGCGAACGCAATTGAGCCTCCTGCTTGGCCAGCATGGCTTTTTTAATATCCTGATCTATTGTTTCTATTAGTGACATGGTTGTTTTGTATTAAGATTTTTTTGTCCATGGTCTATGGACCATAGACCATGGACTTTTGTTTTCTCTACACCTTCCTGTTAAACACTGTGGCGTTTGCCTGGCGGGTTGGAGTTATTATCATTTCGTTAATATTAACATGGGCCGGGCGCGATGCCGCGAACCATATCGTTTCGGCAATATCTTCGGCCGTTAAGGGCACCAAACCTTCGTACACTTTTTTTGCACGTTCGGCATCACCGTTAAAGCGTACCATCGAAAATTCTGTTTCAACCGCTCCCGGGTGTATAGCCGTTACTTTAATATCGTGGGGCAACAGATCAACGCGCATGCCTTTGCTTAAAAAATCAACAGCGGCTTTGGTGGCACAGTAAACGTTACCGTTGGCATATATCTCTTTGCCGGCTATGGACCCCATATTAATAATGTGCCCCTGACCGTTGGCTATCATCCAGTTTGCTACTGTTTTGCTAACATACAACAGGCCTTTTATATTGGTATCTATCATCGTATCCCAATCATCAAATTGCCCTGCCTGTATCGGGTCCAGGCCTTTGCTAAGACCGGCATTATTAATCAGTATATCTATTTTTTTCCAATGTTCAGGTAAGCCCTCTAATTTACTTACTACCAATTCCTTATCCTCAACATCAAAAACAAGTTGCATCACATCAACACCATACTGAGCTTTTAGCTTTTCTGCCAGTTTTTCAAGGCGGTCGGCACGGCGGCCGGTTAATACCAGGTTATACTTTTCGCGGGCAAATGTGTGGGCGCAGGCTTCGCCAATTCCGGCTGTTGCACCCGTTATCAGTACAATTTTAGACATGGTGTGTTAACAATACGCTACGAAGTTAAGTTTTTTTGCTTAACTGGTTTCTATTATTCGAAATAGATGGTAAAAACCAGGCTATGCAATAACAGCTTATCGAGTGGTTTTGAATAGGGATCGTTATTGGGAGAAAGGATGTTACCGATAGAGTTGGAAATTTTAAATTCCGGCGAAAATTTAAAGTATTCAAAATAAATATCTATACCTATGCCTGCTTCGTACGATGCATAACCACGTTGCGAAACCACTACCCTATCCAAAGGCGACAGGTTGGGATCTTGCGCTGCGGCTTTGCTTATCCCATAAGAATACTTTAAGCCCCCCAATATATACGCCCTAAAATTGCCAATACGATCTGATTTGATCTTTAACGACAGCGGGAACTCTACCAACGATGCGTTAACCTGCTTACTTACTGTGTTTTCGGCGTTAAGGTAGCGGTAAACCAATGTTCTATCCGTAAAGGAAAGTGTTGGTGTTGTACGGATCTCGAGGTTATCGCTTATCCGGTAACGGGCAACAAAACCAACGCCAAAACCCTGTGTACCTGTAGAGCTGATGCTGTATAAAGAATCGGTAACGTTTTTGTTTGAACCCACATCAAAAAAAGGGCTGCGCCAATCGGCAGTTTTAAATATCTTAAAATCAGAGCTGATGTACTGAAAGCCGAAACCAAAACTAATATCTTTCAGATCGGCACCGCCACCCCATGCGGGTACCACTTGTGCCCATGCGCTATTTCCGCACAAAAAAACAACCAGGAAAATAAGATATCGGGTTTTTATCATTTAACACCTGTGTATATCGAACAGATACCAAACGCAAGAGGCCGCTGTTTGGTATTTTTAAAGCCTACTTTATCCATTAAAGCAACAAAATCTGCCCCATCGGGAAAAGCAGCTACCGACTCAGGAAGATAGGTATATGCTCTTGAATCTTTAGAGAAAAGCTTACCTATAGCCGGTGTTACATAATTAAAATAAAAATTATACAGCTGCTTTACAGGGAAAACACGGGGTTTTGAAAATTCGAGCACTACCGCTTTACCACCCGGGCGCAGCACACGCTGTATATCGGCAAGGCCTTTTTCAAGGTGCTCAAAATTACGCACACCATAGGCTACTGTTACCGCGTCAAATTCGTTGGCATCAAACAACAGTTTTTCCGAATCGCCCATACGCACTTCAAATTGATCATTAAGACCACGTTTGGCAATTTTTTGCTCAGCAACATCCAGCATACCGCGTGATATATCAACACCTATGATCTTTTTAGGCTTCAGGATCTTTAACGATTCGAAAGCGAAATCGCCTGTACCTGTTGCAACATCAAGAATATACTGGGGCTGATCTTTCTTTAACTCATTAATGGCTATTTTACGCCAGATGATATCAATGCCCAGCGATAAAAAATGGTTCAAAAAATCGTAAGTTTTGGATATGTTGTTGAACATATCGGCCACCTGCTCCTTTTTAGTGGCCCCTTCGTTTTGGTAGGGTGTTACTGTTTTGCTCATGCAAGGGCAAAGATAGTTGTTTTATGTAAGATGGAAGATGGAAGACGGAAGATGTCTTTTTATTTTGTCACATCTTCCATCTTACCTTTTACATCTTCCATCATTTTAACTCTGCCAATAACCCATGTACATCTAACCGCTGAGTGAACATGGTTAAATCGCCATTCTCATCTACCGGCCATTGGTCTTTAGGTCTGTCCCAGTAAAGTTCTACGCCATTATGGTCGGGGTCGTCAAGATAGATAGCTTCGGATACGCCATGATCTGACATGCCTGTTATGGGATATTTGTTATCAATTAATCGCTGTAATATTTCGGCAAGGTCTTTACGCTCAGGGAACAAAATGGCGGTATGGTATAAGCCTGGTGCTCTTTCGGGAGCCGGGCCGGAGCCTTTGCTGTGCCATGTGTTCAAACCGATATGGTGATGGTACCCCCCTGCCGATATAAAAGCAGCTTCGGTACCGTATTTCATTACCAGATCGAAACCTAACAAGCCCGAGTAAAAATCGAGCGAGCGTTGCAGATCGCTAACCTTCAAATGTACGTGGCCAATGCGGGTTTCGGCAGGTATTTTATATGCTTCCATTTTTATATGTTTAAACATCAAATTTACGGACAAGTAAAAAATAATCTGTTTGCCTACTGTAAATTTAATTTATAAAATTACGTTAATGATGAAATTACGGCTTTAAAAAGCAAATTAATTTTTTCATTTTAGTACATACTTACTACCCTTGACAGCCACTGCAATTATACCGCGTAAGCTTCCCTTTTTATTCCTGATGCTGATGGCATTTGCAGGGCTGGCGCAAAACCATGCTGAAATTAAAGGCAGAGTACTTGATTCGGTAAGTTATCAGCCTTTGGCCCTTGCCACTATTGCCGTGGTAAATGTACAGGATAGCCTGTCATCATTGGTATCATATACCGTAACTGATAAAACGGGTGCGTTTACCCTGCACAATTTACCTTCGGGCGTTCAGTTAAAAATACTCATCACTTATGTTGGCTGCTATCCGTTCCGTAAGATCATCACTTTAAATAAAAATCAGGCTGTTGATATTGGCGAGGTGCTGCTCAATCAAAAAGACCTGAAAGAAATAGCAGTTAAAGACAGGATGCCTATAGTGATCAGAAAAGACACCATTGAGTTTAACGCCGAAGCTTTTAAAACAAGGCCCAACGCCGTTGTGGAAGACCTGCTCAAAAAGCTACCCGGCGTTGAAGTGGATATTGAGGGAATAATTACGGTAAACGGTAAAAGTGTGAGCAAAATTTTGGTTGATGGCCGCGAGTTTTTTAGTAACGATCCGCGCATCGCCTCAAAAAACCTTGATGCGGACATGGTTGAAAAGGTGCAGGTTTATGATGACCGCGAAGACGACCCCGACCACCTGGTACCTGCAGCTAAGCTGAACAAGATCATCAATCTTAAATTTAAGAAAGCCTTAAAGAAAAGCGCGTTTGGTAAAATATATGCCGGTGGTGGCACCGAGGGCCATTATAGTGTGGGCGGCCTGTATAATATATTTCGTGATACTTTACAGGTAAGTATGCTTGCTTTAAGCAATAACCTTAACAATACAGGTTTTGACTTTAACGACATTTACCAGGGTGCCGGACTTGGGCGCGGCGGCGAAGCCTTTTACCGGGGAGGCCTTTCTGCGTTTGGGGGCAGCGCAGGTATACAAACCGTTACATCGGGCGGTATTAATATTAATGACGACTATGGCAAAAAGCTCAAAATTAACCTGGCCTATTATTACAGCCAAACCCGCAGCCGTAACAACAGCGTAAACAACACCCAGCAGTTTATTAATGTTTACACTATACCAACCCTTAACGATACTACATTAACTACTAAAAATGCAGATAATCATTCGTCAACCGCAATTAAACATAACATAACCGGGCTTATCAGGTGGCAACCTGATGATGTTACTCAAATTAAATACACCCCGATATTTAGTTATAATGATAACCTATCAAACCAAAACAGCTTTGGCAGCAGTTTTAGTAACTTTGCACCGCTCATTAATCAAACAGAAAACAGCAATTCAACAGATGGTAGCAGTTTCCAGTTTCAGCACCAGTTCAGCTATAATCATCAGCTAAACCGAAAAGGCGAATCGATAAGTATTGAGCATAGCCTTATGTTTAATCCGGCCAAAAGTGTATCATATAACAATAACGAGCTACAGTCGTACACAGCTTTCCCATCTTACCTGCTAAAAAGGTATGCGAATAATGAAGATAATAATACCAACGCAAGCCTGGCGGTAAGCTACCGCTACCCGGTTATTAAAAATCTGGCCCTGAGCATAGGCTTGAGCACCGAGTATAATTACCAGTTAGACAATGTTTATACTTATGATTTTGACCCCATAACCGGCGAATACGATACCTATTTAACAGCACAAAGCGCCAACTTAACACGCAATAAATGGATACATAATATCAGGCCGGGCTTAACTTATAATTTTGGCAATAGTGTTTCAATAGAGATTGATATGCTGGCACAACTACAGCAGGTAAACAATAAATTTTACAGGAACATTAGCGATATTAATCAAAACTATTTTACGTTTTTGCCCAATGTACAGTTAAACGCCGGCAGCTTTAGCTTTAATTACAGCGCCAGTACTACATTGCCCAATATTGGCGATATGATACCTTATTCCATTACATTTAGCCCATCTTATTCCATTACCGGCAACCCCGACTTAAAACTCACCCGGCACAACAACTTTGCCATTGGCTACAATAACTACAGCAGCCAAAGCCAGGTAAGCTTTAATCTGAGCGCCAGCGCTTCATTTGAAAAGAGTGGTGTATTCAGACAAAAAACATTAAACGCTCAACTCGCCGAAACAAGCATGCCCATTAACCGCGATGGCAGGTATACCATAAGTGTAGGCAGTTACATTAGCAAACGGTTTAAAAAACAAAACGATATAAGGTTAAACGGCACCATCAGCATAAATTTAAGCAAGAGCTATAATTTTTTCGAGATCAATCATCGTGATGGTAACCAAAATAACTATCACGCTACGCTAAGCCCGCGCCTATCCATAAATTATAGAGAAATTCTGGAAATTGAACCATCGTACAGCCTTAACCAAACATTTACCAGTTATAGCGGGGTGGATTATGGCAATCAAAGCAATACCACACATAACGTAGATACCCGCTTCAATATCTTCCTGCCAAAAAAATTAACCATCGAGGGCGATTTCAGCTATAACTATAACCCGGTGGTTAGTCCGGGTTTTCAAAAGAGCATTAACCTGTTCAGCCTGAGTATTGACAGGCCGCTGATGAAAAAGGACAGGGGCAACATCAAACTCTCCTGCTATGATATTTTGAACCAGAATATTGGCTCAAACCGCTATGTTGTAGATAATACCGTTACCGATATCGAATCGCAGATATTGAAAAGGTATTTTCTGTTAACACTGCAATTCAAGTTTAATAAAGCAATAACCAAATAAGCATTACCTTTGCAGGATGATCATAAAATCGGCCGAGTTTATTTGCAGTAACACACAGGTATCAAAACTGCCGCCCCCGCTAAAGCCTGAATATGCTTTTATTGGCCGGTCTAACGTAGGCAAATCATCGTTAATTAATATGCTTGTCGCGAAGAAAGGCTTAGCCAAAACTTCACAAACGCCCGGTAAAACACAGCTCATCAATCACTTTTACATTAACGACACCTGGTACCTGGTCGATCTGCCCGGTTATGGTTACGCCCGCATATCAAAAAGTAAAAAAGAAGACTGGGATAAATTCATTCGCACCTACCTTAACAAACGCGAGAGCCTGCAATGTGTAATGGTGTTGATAGACAGCCGAGTGCCGCCGCAAAAAATAGATATTCAGTTTTGTAATTGGTTAGGCGAAAAAGGGTTATCATTCGTTCTGATATTTACCAAAGCGGATAAACAATCGAGCATTAAAACCGACCAAACTATCGCGGCCTTTAAAAAAGAACTGTTAAAAACTTTTGAAGAAGTACCGCAGGTGTTCATCACATCTGCCGAAGAGCATACAGGACGCGAGGAAGTGTTGGGATTTATTGGTTCGATAAATGCCCAATTCGACCCAAAAGCTGCCGCCGCAGTTTATGAGGATTATAAAAATTCGATAGAAAATAACACATAGGTAAGGCCTTGAGCGATGGGCTCCCCTCTTGAGAGGGGCAGGGGTGTGTAAGCCAACGGATAGGAAAATGAAACGCAAGATCATTCCATACAACAGTAAATTAAAACAACTTGCAAGAAGCTTAAGAAACGATAGCACATTAGGCGAAATATTATTATGGAAAGAGTTAAACAACAAACAGTTTTATAGTCAGGATTTTCATCGTCAAAAACCATTACTTAATTATATTGTAGATTTTTATTGCTATGAGTTGAATTTGGTGATCGAGATAGATGGAATGTATCACAATCATGAAGAAAAAAACAACTCCGATATTTTACGTGATAAAGAATTAGAATCATTTGGATTAACAGTTATTCGTTTTACAGAAAAAGAAGTGCGACAGGATATGATAAATATTATACGAACGCTTGAGGATTACTATTTAACATTTATAGAAAAGCACGCAGAAGAACACACCCCTAACCCCTCTCAAGAGGGGAACTAAAATTCGATATGAAAAAATACCTTTCATTAGTTACCTTTTCGCATACTATTTTTGCCATGCCATTCGCTTTTATCGGCTTCTTTTTGGCAATAACTACCACAACCCACGCTTTTGAATGGCAAAAGCTTTTAATGATGGTGATGTGTATGGTATTTGCCCGTAACTCGGCTATGGCATTTAACCGTTATTTGGATAAAGATATTGATGCCAAAAACCCACGCACTAAAGTACGCGATATACCTGCAGGCAGGTTAACGGCAAAGGCAGCTTTAACATTTACTTTGGTTAACTGCGCGTTGTTTATTCTCACTACATGGTTCATCAACACGCTGTGCTTTTACTTATCACCTGTAGCTTTATTTGTAGTGCTGGGCTATAGCTTTACCAAGCGTTTTACCGCGCTTTGCCATTTGGTTTTAGGTTTAGGCTTGTCGCTTGCCCCTATTGGCGCTTATTTAGTGGTAACAGGCGAGTTTGCTCTATTACCCATCTTTTTCTCGCTATCGGTACTATGCTGGGTAAGCGGGTTTGATATTATTTATGCTTTGCAGGATGAAGACTTTGACCGTGCCGAAAACCTGCACTCTATACCAGCTTATTTAGGCAAGGTTAACGCGCTCCGTTTATCTACAGCGCTACATGTACTATCGGCTATTTTTATTGCATTACCAACCATCTACACACATGTAGGCTGGCCTTACTATGTTGGGATACTATTCTTCTGTAGTATGCTCATATATCAGCACAGACTGGTTAAGCCTAATGACTTGAGCCGTGTAAACTTCGCTTTTATGACCACTAACGGAATTGCCAGCGTAGTATTCGCAGTATTCTTTCTGATAGACAGGCTTTGGGTGCGATAGTTTAGTTAAACAGGTTATCGCTTTTAAAGCCAACCAACTTTTTACGGCCCAAATCATATATCACCCTAAAAGCCTGCTGGCTATCGCCATAAAAACCCGGGCTCTGGTGAAAGCTGAATATGAACTGTCCTTTTAAACGTTTAAATACAAAAGGCGAATAAATAACATCAAGCCTGTTATACACCGTCTTCTCATAAAATGAGTCGCCGTAGTTAATATGGCTGCCTTTACCGGCGTAAAACTCATCGTACAAAGCGATTCGATGATAGCTCAAATAAGCGCTTGCTACAACACCTGCTGGTGTTTGCCAGCCATCAACACCACGTACACGTTCTAAGGATACCATAGCGCCAACGTCAAACTTAAGGCTATCAAACCCGGTATGGCGGTGACTATAATCAACGCCAAACCGCACCTGTACCACGCCGTTATCGGCAATATGATCATTTGGTAGCAGTATCTCTGCTCCTGCATCATGCATCAGGTAAAAATAGTGCGAGATAAAAAATGCTTTCGCAGGATCGGGCTGATAAGTACCCAGGGCTCCAAAAAGAAATTGCTCCCTGTCGGTTTGGGTTTGGCGGCTTACCCAGTCAATCCAGATGGTTTCGAAACCATGCTTGTAGCGAACGCTGGTCAGCATCCCTTCCACATTCGGGCGGTAATAACGTAAAGTGTCATTCAACATGGCACGCGGGTATTGCGTTAACAGGCCTTCACGCGGGAACTCGCCAATGTTGAATGTCCATTTTTTACTTTCAAAATGATAGTATGCAATCGGGTCAACCTTTAAAAAGTATGGATGCGCGCCAAACTCATGTATCCCGTTTGCGCCAAAAATAAAATGGTTTAAGCTGTCGAGGTTAACACCCAGATCGAGCGCTATACGTGTTCCCGAATATGTACGCGATCGTGGTACAAAGGCAGAATATTCCCGGTTGTCCATAAATCCCAAACCGTTGAAATGGATATCGAGGCTCCCCTGCGCAAACAGGCCGGTGCTTAACAATAATAGTAGCGAAAACAGGCAGGTTATTTTTTTGATCATTCTGGCGCAAGGATACAAAAAAGCGGGCAAAAGTTTGGCAAGAGCATATCACAAAAAAAATCCGGGCCCATATTAAATAAGCCCGGATTGTATGTTTTTATTGATATGATTAACGACTGGCTATTACGCCTGCAAACTTATTTTTATAATCGTTAAACTGAGCTTCAAATTTTTTATGCAGTGCATCCTGATGGTATTTGGCAGTAATGTCAACCATATCATTCAATACTGATAAACCGTATTGGATATCACGCTGGCTCATTCCGTCACCATTTTTATCCTGCAGTAAATAAGCATTGTATTTTAACTGATCTACAAGGAAATTGTCAATACTGCTCAGTATCTTGTTACCTAACTGTATATTATTTACCTGGTAAGCCAGTTGCGCAATATAGTTTTTGATGAGCGCCTCTTCCATTTCAGGGTAAATATCAGGCATTACCTCGTCATATTTAGCCAATGCCTTAGCAGCAAGGTCAGGATGACCTTCCATTATCAGGCTTTGAGATAAATTACCAAATAACCTGATGATAAGCGGGTAAAACATGGTGGTAGATTCATGATCAAGGTAGCTGGCCTTTTTCATATTACCCCATTTAAACTTGGTCATCACGTTATTGTACATCACCAGGGTGTTTGATTTATCCTGATCTCTGGCTGCTGCCGATGTATCTACCTTAAATGGCATCAGGTGGTACGCGAAGCCCTCTTTATACAGGTACTTTTGCAAGCCCATCATGTTATCGTTACCAACGGTAATGGCAAAATAAACCGGCCTTTTCCAGTTATTATGTGCAAGGATATCTATCATCGCTAAATTATCCTTGGTTACATAGTTTGAGGTGTATTTCCACTCCATAACCGGGGCTATGCTATCCCTTTTTGATGCCGGTATAACGCCGTTTTTAATTACCTCATCAGCGTTAACGGTCATTTTAAAGTTTTTGGTTGGCAGGTAGTTTTCATAAGAACCTTGCTCATATTGTACTTTGGTACGAACATCGTCCGATGTGATGAAATCAAAAATATCTTTCAATTCAACCGATCCCGCTATTTTGGTATCGTTAAAATAGATCACATCCCTAACCCCCAACTGGAATTTTTCGTCGGGCATTGATATAGGTAATGGCTCAGATTCGTTCATCTTATGCTTCATGCCACGGATATACCAATCTGTGCCCAATAAGCTCAGGTTTACAATGCGTACATCGGGGCGTATACCTTCTACTTCCTGATCATACCATAGTGAGTAGGTATCATTATCCCCATAGGTAAATAAAATGGCATTAGGTGCACAGGATATGAGGTAGTTGTAAGCCATATCGTGCGGCGTAAACTTCTCCGACCTGTCATGAGCTTTCCATTCTTTACAAGCCATTAATACTGGCGCAGCTAACAAACACAATACGGTAGCTATAATACCTGCGGTTTTAGGGTTGAGTTTTTTTATACCCTGCCCTAACAGATCGGCTATACCCAATACCCCCAGCCCTATCCATATGGCAAAGGCATAAAACGAGCCTACGTAAGAGTAATCACGCTCGCGTGGCTGTAATGGTGTTTGGTTAAGGTAAAGCACAATACCCAGTCCCATAAAAAAGTACAGCAAGGCAACTATGGTAGCGTGTTGCTTGTTTTTACGGAAATGATAGATGGCACCTATTAAACCAATAATAAGCGGCAAAGCATATAAAGGCGTATAGGTTTTACCCTGTAAAGTATTTTGCGGGATGTTACTGTTTAATAGGCCGGTTGTAGCCTGTCCGTCAAAACCCTGGTTGCTTTGGCCGTCAAGGTCATTGTATCGTCCCACAAAGTTCCAGAAGAAATAGCGGAAATACATGTGCCCTATTTGCCAACTGAACATAAACTTAGGGTTATCTATAAACGTAGGGCTCTCGCCTTCGGCTAAGTGCAGCCATTGCCTGTAAAAGGTAGGGTGATCTCCCTCCTGGTCAAAAACACGCGGGAACCAGGTATTTTTATCGTAAGGGATACTGTATTTACGGCTTGCTTCTTCATACTTGGTTTTACCTTTACGGTAAATGATGCTTCCATTCGCTTTCAGGTCTGAGGCTTCTTCTGGCGTCATTTCCTTTTGCTTCGAATCAAAATACTGACCGTACAGCAATGGCCTGTCGCCATATTGTTCACGGTTCAGGTAGCTTTGCATGGCGAAAGCGTTGTTCGGATCGCTATTGTTCAGGTTCGGATCTGCCTTTGCCCTGATGATGATCATGGCGAATGAACTATATCCTACATAAATAAACACGATGCACAGGAACGCAAGGTTCATGGTAGGTTTGTTTTTTATGATGGAATACCTTACCCCATAAATAAGCCCCGCTACCAGCATAACTAAAAAGAATGTTGCACCGCTGCCAAAACCCAGGCCTAAGGTGTTCACAAAAAACAACTCGAAATAACCTGCGAATTTTACTGTGTATTGGATGATACCATATTGTACCAAACCTAACAACACAATACCACATAATACCGCGATAATGGTGCTTTTGGTGGTAATGTTTTTATACCTGCGGAAGTAGTATACCAAAGCGATAGCCGGTATAGTAAGTAAGTTTAGTAAGTGGATACCTATAGAAAGGCCCATTACGTAAGCTATGAATATGATCCAGCGGTCGGCACCCTGCTCGTCGGCATGTGCATCCCATTTCATGATACCCCATATTACCAGCGCGGTACATAATGACGACCACGCGAATACGATAGTTTCAACAGCCGAAAACCAGAAAGTATCAGTAAAGATAAATGCTGTAGCACCTACCAAACCCGATCCCATAATTAATACCAACTGGGTTGATGTAGCTTCTTCGCCCCTTTTTACCAATAGCTTTTTAGCCATGGCGGTAATGATCCAGAACAAAAGCATAATTGCCGCTGCACTTGCCAAGGCAGAGCCCATATTAGTGTAAAACGGCACTTTAGCGTTATTGCCCATTGATAACAGCGAGAACGCCTTACCTATCATGGCAAACAGCGGGTAACCCGGCTGGTGCGAAATTTGTAAACGGAACGCGCAGGAGATAAACTCGCCGCAATCCCAAAAACTTACCGATGGCTCTAAAGTTAAAATGTAGGTAACTGACGCTACTAAGAAGCACAGCCATCCCAATAGATTGTTGATCTTGTTGTATTGCATGGCTTGTTAAGAAATTAGAAATATCATGTTTAGGTTTATGAATATGATGTTATAAAGGTGTTTCGCGTGGGTGGTGTACCTCGGGTGTTTCAGTGTGTGTTATTACTGTATTTGCTGCAGGCTCGGTAGCATGTGTTTCCGGAGCGGCAGGGTCTGCATGAAAATTAGTATCTTGTATCGGCATTGCTCCAGGGTGGTTATTCACCG
This sequence comes from Mucilaginibacter rivuli, assembly GCF_019391655.1. Taxonomy (GTDB): domain Bacteria; phylum Bacteroidota; class Bacteroidia; order Sphingobacteriales; family Sphingobacteriaceae; genus Mucilaginibacter; species Mucilaginibacter rivuli. The sequence goes on from NZ_JAHXPQ010000003.1 coordinate 192,101, forward strand.
GTGCCGATGGGTCGGGCGTTAAAGTTGTTGTTTCTGATGGCGCCGGTGTCGAACTTTTTACTTCGGCCTTTTCTACTTCTTTATTTATCTGATCCTGGATGTCTCTTTTCACCCCTTCGGATGCGTCTTTAAACTCGCGGATGCCCTGGCCAAGGCCACGGGCCAATTCAGGCAGTTTTTTGCCACCAAATAAAAATAAAGCAACAACTAAAATAACAATAGTGTCTTGCCCGCTTATAAACAACAATGTTGAACTTAACATAACATTTTTTTTAATTAAACATCAAATTGGCCCGGCTTTACAGGCCATTATATCAAAGCAAAGATATGCTAAAAAACAAAGTATCCGAATAGGATTTACATTTTGAAAAGCATTACTTTTTACTTTAACGAAATTTGATCACAAACAAATATAACAAGGCCTTTAGTTAAATAGTGTTAAGGTGAGTTGCTTTAACACTATTTAACTATCTGCACATATTTAATTAAAGAGGGAGTTTCTTAATTCTGGTACATCCGGCAAAAATCATGTCCTGTTAAGAGCTGATCATACGCGAATTTACAATCATTAAATAACTACAAATACAAACATTTATCGCAAAAACCGGCGCTACTCATTACAAAAACGACGACACACCAACCTTAAGCGTCAATAAAATCAATCAAAATCAATCATTTTTTCACAAAACAATATCAAAACAGGTATAAAAAATCAAATAAAATGCTTGTTTTTGACACAATTATCAAAAAATTGATAATTATTTTAAGAAATTTTAAATTTTCTTAGCATTTATTACAAAACATACCTATTTTTAGGCGTGTTATATAAAATATTCAAATCAAGTTTAATCTTTTTGCTGGTTTTTGGCTTTAACGCCAACAGCAATACTATTGAACATGCTTTTGTAAAACACGAGGCACGGCAACACACATTAACTGACGTACCCAAGCAAGATGCCACCAACAACATTAAAAACTTTTTCGAAATTGTTGGCGTAGCTCAAATAACAACCCAAACTTACAAGGTTGTAAATTATATTAAATATACTCCATTTGCCGGGCAAAACTGTGCACCCGGCAGCAATTACTCCATCCTTTCATACCGAAGCGGAATTGAATTACATTCGCTTTTCAGAAAGCTGATACTGTTTCCCTTTCATGCGTTTTGGTAATAGTTAAGCGTAGCCATATATAACTTACCGGTTATAATTTCACGTCTTAATTTATTTGTTTAATCAATCACCCACTCAGCCATTAGCTTATATATGGCTTTGGCTGGCATTGTTATTAACTATTAACTCAACAAACAATCATCATGAAAAAAATACTACCATTCGCGACACTCGTTGTCGTATTAATACTTGCACTTGTTTTCCCATCGGTAGATGCCGTAAATGTTCCCGGAAATAAAATTGATACAGGTGATACTGCCTGGCTGCTTACCTCAACAGCATTAGTATTATTGATGACACCAGGCCTGGCTTTCTTTTACGGCGGTATGGTGAGCAAAAAAAACGTACTCTCCACCATGATGCAAAGCTTTGTATGTATGGGCGTAATTACCGTGATATGGGTAGTATTTGGCTTTAGCTTAGCTTTCGGCGATTCTATCAATGGTATCATCGGTAACCCATCAACCTTTTTTATGATGAAAGGCATGCTTGGCAACGCCACATGGAAACTGGCCCCTACGGTACCTTTAGTATTGTTTGCCATGTTCCAGTTAAAATTCGCGGTAATTACCCCGGCCCTTATTACCGGTGCATTTGCTGAGCGTATCCGTTTTAACTCTTATCTTATTTTCCTTTGCTTATTCTTAATTTTTATATACGCGCCGCTTGCCCACTCTACCTGGCACCCGGATGGTTTGATGTTTAAATTTGGCGTACTTGATTTTGCAGGCGGTACCGTAGTACACATGTCGGCAGGCTGGGCAGCTTTAGCATCAGCTTTATATCTTAAAAAACGTAACGAAGTAGCGCACGCTCCGGCACGTATCAGCTATGTATTATTAGGTACAGGCTTATTATGGTTTGGCTGGTTCGGTTTCAACGCAGGTTCGGCATTAGGCGCGGGTCCATTAGCTGCTACCGCGTTAGGCACAACTACTACAGCATCAGCCGCAGCGGCAATGTCATGGTTGTTTTTCGATATCATGTTAGGTAAAAAACCATCAGTAATGAACGCTTGTATAGGCGCCGTTGTTGGTTTGGTTGCCATTACACCGGCTGCAGGCTTTGTAAGCATTTCACACTCCTTAATTATTGGTATAGTTGCCGCTGTGGTAAGTAACCTGGTAGTTATGTGGCGCTCACGTACATCTATTGATGATACTTTAGATGTATTCCCTTGCCACGGTGTTGGCGGTATGGTAGGTATGCTGTTAACAGGTGTATTTGCCAACACAAACGTAAACAGTGCCAATACTACTGGTAATGGTTTATTCTTTGGCGAAACCCACTTGTTTCTGGTACACCTTTGCGCTTTAGCCGCGGTATCAGCATTCGCGTTCTTTGGCTCTTTTGTATTGTTAAAAATAACAGATATGATAAGCCCGCTGCGTGTATCTACCGAGGATGAATTGATCGGTCTGGATATCAGTCAGCACGGCGAAGAACTTTAGTTTGAATATTTGATAAGTGTTTTAAACTGAAAAGGCTCCTGCCCCTTATTGGGGGCGGGGCTTTTTTCAGATAATATTAATTTTTAACCAGTGCGGTTGGTTTAGTTATCACTTTAAATATGCCGTACTTAACTTCCCAATCCCTATCCGGCTCCATGTTTCGGATAACATGCGGCAATATTTGCTCAATGGTGAACATGATGCCATCTTTTGTAAAGGCGTACTGACGGGTAAAATCTTCGACGGTTAGTTCGTCTATCCTTTCATTCATCATATTAACGGTACTGGTATCCATTTCTGCACCAAAGTCTTTCTTGTCTGCCAATATCCTTTTTTTCATTAACGCTTTATAATTACCTAAAGCCCAGGTTAAACCACCGGGCGTAAGCTGGTCTGAAAGTAAATAAGGTTTCCCTGTATGGATATTTAATACAATATACTTTGTATACTGATCCGGATGCGCACCCATGCTTTCGTAATTAAGTGTGATTGACAGAATATCTTTGTTTAGAAACGTAATGTCATAATTTAAACTTGTAATACCGCAGCCACACTTTCTATATTCTTTTACGAGTTCGGAAACCGATTCGCCAAATAACTCATCTTCAGAAAGCGCCTTTTGCAATTGAGGATATGCCGAGGAGGCAATAGGTATGACAAGTGTATCTATTTGGCCCTTATAAGCAAGGGCGACGGTTTTTGATGAGATGATGCCGGCTACAACCCTGCGTGGTTTATCCTGTGCAAAGCAGTTTATTGAAAAAACAAGGCTGATGAACAGTAAGATGTTCAGCCTTTTATTGAATAAAGATTTAATGGCCATTGAAGCAGGATGGTTATTCCTACTCCGAAATTAGAACTTCTTCCTTCAAATTACAAACAGTCTTTTTGCCTTCCACATAAGGTTTATGATATTGCTCCATAAAATCCTTTTTGCTGTCGCGATACGAGGTAACCGCGCCTATCATACTTAAAAACTTAATATAATACCATGCAAAATCAACCTGGTATGCTTTAAAGCCCGAGCGCGCGCTTTTAGGATACAGGTGATGGTTATTATGCCACTCCCCTGCCACAAAACCCGGCCATAGCTGGTTTATTGACATATCTTCGCGGTTGTAATCGTTACCTTCTTTACGCTTATCTTTACCCTGGCCGTGGCCATCATAATTAAAAGTACGTACGCCTACCGCCCAAAAACCGGCAGCGCCAAATAAAGTACAGGCCAAAGCATGGCCACCAAGCAGGTAAAATATACCATACCATATCCCCCAGTTTACTATCCATGATAATACTGACCCTAACGGACTTGCCATAGAACCCCATTTTTGGTATTCGGCAAACGAGTTGGTTTTAACCCCAGTATGTTTCATCAGGTTCGTTGCTTTGGCGTAATCGGCCTCACTCAGGTTCTGGTTCATGGGTTGATGGTTCACATCGGCTAAAAAGCAATATAAAAAACCACCTTGGGCATTATACGGATCGCCGGGCTGATCTGATTTTGCGTGGTGTACATGGTGCGATACCACATATATTTCTTCAGGGATGATCTGCAGCGTAAGGTTGTGCGTAATGAAGCGCCAAAAGTTATTTTTAAAAGTATAAGCGCCATGTGTACAATACCTGTGATACCATATGGTGCCGTGTGTGCCCATAACTATCATACTGTATACAAAGGCCGCTAAGAGCATCCACAGGCTAAAAAACTTAAAAATAAAAAGAAAGAAGAACGGGATAAGACAGATAACCTTCATCCAGCTAAAAAAAGCCAGCCAGTTTTTACGGTTTTTAAAAACATTCAGTCTCGAAAAAAATTCTGCGAATATTTGCTTTGGGGTAGGTTTAACCAGGTCGCCGTTCTCGTGTTTCCAGCCATAAGCTGGCGGTTGCAATACGTAGTCTAAAAATGCCATTCGGTTCTAATTAGGGTATCGGCCAAATATTTGCTATCTAAAAGCAGCGCATTTTTTAACTTATACAACGCTAAGGTATCAATAAATAATTGTCAGCGAAATGTCAACCAATAGTTTTTCTAAATAAGAACCTGTTGATTTACAATCTAATTAACAAAACTGATGGTAAAACTATGATAGGATTGCGTATACCCATATTCCAGGCTAAATTTATAGTTATCGCAAATTTGTTTTGACAGCGTTAACCCAAGGCCGGTACCTTCGGAGTTTTTGGCCTTATTAAATCGCTTATAAATATCAGCGGGCACCAAAGCGGTATCTGCGCCTGTATTTTTTATGGCAAGATGATGGTTTGTTAGTACAATATCAATTACACCACCTGTGTGGTTATGCCTGATGGCATTGCTTAATAAATTATTCAGTAAAATATCAATGAGGTACTTACTCACATTTATTTGTTTATCCTGCAAAGCTGTAGTTATTTTTATATCCTTATCGTTAAACAACTCTTTAAACTGCACTAACTTTTCTTCTATCAACAGTTTTAAATCAACATCCTGCTCATCGGTAACCAGGCGGTTCTCAATTTTAACCAACAATAAAAGCGATTGGTTCAATCGCGTTAAACGCGATACGGCATCGTAAACATCGGTTAGTAATTTACTTTGCGGCTCATCATAATCGCCGGCCTGAATGAGCGAGTCGAGTTTCGAGTTGATAACCGCGATGGGGGTTAACAACTCATGAGATGCATTTTCGGTAAAGGTTTTCAGGTCCCGGTAATCATTTTTAACACGCGATGCCATGGCTGTTACTGCATCATTCAACTCGGTAAACTCATCAATTTTAGTTACCGATCCTGTAATTTCGTTCTGGTCTGTTAACCTGAATGTTTTTAATTGCTGCAGTATATGATAAAATGGCTGCCAGATACGATTGAGGATAAATCTGTTTGTAATAAACAAGATCAACAGCAAAAACAGGATAAGCGCAATGGTAATATAAAAAATGAGCCTGATCAGGTCTTCGGTCTCCACTTTCGATTCGGCAATCACTATCTTATGGTTTACTCCATTTACATTGGCCGAAGTAACCAATGCGCGGCCCGCTTCATACTCGCCTTCTTTTTTATTGTAAAAAGTGGTATCAGTAAACCTTCGCTTTTGCGGATATGCGGTATTGTAGTAACTAACTTTCTGATCTTTATAATCAACCTCGGGCGGCAGCTTACCATATTTGCTTAAATAACTAATTACCTCCTGCTCTTCAATGCTGATCTCTTTATCAACCTGATTATTTAAAATATAGCTGATAGCACCATAGTAAACGCCACCTGTAATAAATAAGATAATTACAGTAACAACTAAGTTAATACGGTTATAACGGGCTAATAATTTCATTGATCGGTTAGCTTATAACCCATGCCATAGGTTGCCTTAATGTAATCTTTACAACCGGCTTCTTCCAATTTTTTGCGAACGTTTTTAATGTGAGAGTATATAAAGTCGAAGTTATCGGCAATGTCTATCCCGTCGCCCCATAAATGTTCGGCAATCGCATTTTTTGATACTACCTTGCCTTTGTTGGCTAAAAAGTACATCAGCAACATATACTCTTTACGGGTAAACTTAAGGCTGTTGTTATTTACTTTAACTTCTTTGGCCATCATATCAATAGTAATTTCGTTAAACACCATAATATTACTGCCATTAAATGATTTACGCCTGATAATAGCCATCACCCTCGCTTTTAACTCAGACAGGTGAAACGGTTTTACCAAATAGTCATCCGCGCCGATATCCAAACCGGTTAATTTATCATCCAATGAGTTTTTTGCCGATATAATCAATATACCTGCCTGGTTATCCTGTTGCTTAAGGTATTTCAAAATATCAAGGCCATTACCATCGGGTAACGAAATATCAAGCAAAATACAATCGTAATTATATAAGGACACTTTAGCCATAGCCGCTGAATAACTATTGGCGTACTCGCAAATATTACCATCTTCCGAAAAGTACCCTACTATGCTTTCGCATAAGCCCTGCTCATCTTCAATTATTAAAATTTTCATTATAGTATAAAGATGGTGCGATTTTTTGTAGAAAAACTGAATTTAGGACAACTAATTAAAAAAGACCTCTTTGATCAGGCTTCAATTAAATTACAATTTTTCATTAAACCTGATGTTTTTTTACTAATTTGCACGCATGTTTTTATCAACACATAAAATTTTGTAAACAATTATTCGCCCCGGAATAATATTACATACTATTATTTAACACAATATATTAAAATACACACCCGGTAATAACAAGAATTAATAATTTGCATTTAACATGTCAATTATTAACTAACTGTGCCAGATTAGTAATATTACCAATACCCCGATTGGTCAGGATTTCAGTATTAAAATAAAGTAACGCATTAATTTATTTTAACTTAAAAAAATTAACCCGATAACTTTGCGCAAAAAGCCGAGTAGTGGTAAAACGAGCAATGCATATAAATATACTTTATATTAAGATATTATTACTAAAACACGCTAAAAATTTTATTTTGAATACTAAATAGGCAAATAGTTTGTATTAATTAAATTTTTTATATTTTTACAAGGCGAAAAAAATCTACGTATGAAAATAAATGCAATGAGTTTTTTTAAACATAAAAAATACTTATTTTCAACCTTATTGGTGTTATCTTCTGTTATTTTTGCAATTAAACCTGCATTCAGCCAGATAGACTATAGCTATGGCCTTAACAAAAAAGGACTGAGGTTTAGTTTAGGCCTGGGCGCTAATACATTGCAAACCACATGGACACAAACTCCTGTAGGCTATACAGTTTTAGGCGGCCTTAGTTACGACATGAGTAATTACTTTAGTATTGTTGTAGAAGGGCAATACGGCAGTATGAGTGGTGCCGACATTACCAATACACGGTATTATGGTAAAACAGTTGTATTGTATACAAGCATAAGCGGCAATCTGCGCTTCGCGTTGGGCCTGTTAAGTGACTTCCAATCACAAAATGGTTTCACTGATGCTATTAAAAGAAGTTATATTGGTTTGGGTTATGGCCAGATATTTGATAGGGTAACTTTAACTGATGGAAACACCACAGTAGTACAAGGAGCAAAAGTGGCTACATTCGACCAAACTTCAAATACACATAAAAGTACAAAAACCAATGCTTTTGGCGTTGTTCCCATTAGTATAGGGACTAACATTGCACTTCCCGGCGTTTGGGGATCGGATGTGGTAGAGCTTAATCCTAATATCCAGTATGGTTTATTTTTAGATGCCGGTACTGATGGTTACCAGCCAAGCCCTACCAGTGGGAATGGCGGTTATATGGTAATATCTATGAATTTCCGATTCAAATTTTAACAACTTAAACAGATAAATAAATCCTAATTCAAAAAATACAATTGATAACGACAAATATGAGTACGAACTACACAAAAATAGCTCTAATTGCAGCATGTACGCTTCTTGGTGCTTGTAAAAGCGCAAAAAAAGTATACGAAGTACCGCAGGACACGCGTGCTTACAAAGGTAAAGCACCTGCTGCGCCCCCGGGAATGGTTTACATACCTGCAGGAACGATATTTGAACGTGCCCCACATACCGATTCAACTGATATTGATACTGCATCAACAAGAAGGGTAAGTTTAACTGCATTCTTCATTGATGCTACAGAAGTAAGCAACAGGCAATACCGCAAATTTGTTGATTGGGTAGCCGATTCGGTTGCTGTTGTTGATTATATTAAAGACCCGAAATTGTTTATCGAAACAAAAATAAAAGCTAAAGGTAAGGGCGGTAAAGATACTACCATCAAAAAAATTAACTGGAGTAAAATTGAATTAGGTGGTAAAATACCATTTTGGCAAAACCCTGAGTACCTGCCTAAATTAGCATCTTTGGTAAAAGATGTTGCCGGCAAAAAACAACTTACCAGCAAACTGGTTAGGTTTACTTACCGCCACGTTCAGGCCGGTGGCCCTAACGAAGGAAAAAGTGTAGTTGATACTGTTGAAGTTATGCCTGATAACAATGTTTGGGCTCAGGATTTCCCGAACTCACAATCAGATATTTACGTAAATAACTACTTTACAAATAAAGCTTTTGATAATTACCCTGTTGTAGGTGTAACCTGGAAACAGGCCCGTGCTTACTCCAACTGGAGGGGTATCATATCAGGATCACAGGATGCTAACATTAAAGATTTCGGTTTGAAATTTAACTTACCAACCGAAGCACAATGGGAATATGCAGCATCGGGTGGCGAAAACAATGCTGAAAGCATTGTTGGAAACGTAGCTTCAAGAACCGACATTAACGTTGTACCTTCATACATTAACAAAAAGAGCAAAAAGAATTTGGCTTTAGCTAACTTTAAACAAGGCGAAGGTAGTTATACAAAAGATGGTGCTACTTATACCCTACCTGTAAAATCATACGCGCCAAACGTTTTTGGCTTGTACAATATGCAAGGTAATGTTGCCGAGTGGACATTAGATGCTTACAGCCCATCGGCACGTGAGTTTGTTGAAGATAACGACCCTGTATTATTATATGATGCACCGGATGATGATGTTGATGTAATGAAACGTAAAGTTGTACGTGGCGGATCATGGAAAGATAATGCAGGCGAGTTAAATACTGCTACCCGTAACTATGAAACTCAAAACACCGCACACTCGTATATAGGCTTCAGGTGCGCAATGTCGGCCCCTGATATATTAACAGATCAAGTGAGAACAAGAGCAAGGATTGCTCCTAAGAAAGAGAAAGCTAAAAAAGCTGCGAAAGTGACAGCATCTGCTAATTAAACTATTATACATTAAACTCAATTACACGATAGCAATATATATCATGAAAAAGACGCTCATATTTGCTTTATTGGTAGTACTAACGGCAACCTCAACCGTTATGGCACAAACCAAAAAGAAAAAGAAAACACCTGCTAAAAAGCCTGCTACTACTAAAATAGTAACACCTAAAGATACTACGCCTATAGTGGTTCAAAACCCTGTAATGCCTCCGGATACTTCAAAAAAGCTTGCCATAGTTCCTGATTCGGATGATGGTTATTATAAAAGCGTTGTAATGACGAAGGCAAGGCCGTTCCCTATATTAGAGCCCGACAAAAACAACATCAAATTTTACCACCGTTATTGGAGAGATATTGATTTGAAGGACCCTAAAAATCAAAAATTTAATACCCCTGGTTCTACTTTGATAGATGCTTTACTACAAGGTATGCAAGATGGCAGGATAACTCCATATGATGCTACCCCTGGCAATGCAGCTAACCCAACCGGCGATGGTTTTACAGTTCCGTTAACTTACGCTCAATTAATGGGTAAGTTAAGAGATACTGCTACAGTTGACAAGTTTGACCCTGCAACAGGTGCTAAAATTGGTTCGGAAAGAAAGGTGAACGATTTTAACGCCAACAAAATTGTTGGTTACCGCATTAAAGAAGACGTTTATTTGGATAAACGCCGCGAAAGAGTTGAAACCAGGATAATTGGTATTGCTCCATTAGTAAGAATTACCCTTACCAGCGGTGATACCGTAGGTACACAGCCAATATGCTGGTTAAAATTTAAACAATGCCGTTTGGTATTTGCTACGATGGACCTTTCTGATCCTGACAAAAACTTATATGACGTGAGCATGGACGATATGTTTTTACAGCGCCAATTCAACGCCAAGATCATTGAAGAATCAAACCCATTGGGTCGTCGTATAAAAGATTACATTACTGACCCTATTGAGCAGGATAAAGAATCGGCCCGTATTGAGAAAAAACTGGCCGACTATAAAAATAATCTCTGGAAATATACCACCAGCGAAACTGTTTCGGCAGCACCTGCAAAAGGCAGCAAAACCCCAACACCTAAAAAGACCCCGGCCGCACCTCCGGTTAGTAATAGTGGCGGCGCCCCGGTTAAACAATAAAAGCATTATATATATTGCAAAGGCCTCCTGGTAATACCCGGAGGCCTTTTTTGTTTATGGCATGCTTTGTGTCAGTTTAATAGCATATAAAGTATATTACTATTGTATATTAAAAAAATTATGCCCTATTTTGCAGGAAATTTTTAGAGATAAAAAACTTTAAATAAAATGAACAAACAAAGCATATTTACGCCTACAACCAGAGCAACAATTGCTCGGGTGGCTTGCGCTTTGGTGTCAACAGTTTTTGCTCCATCTCTTCTCCGACGAAGACTTTTTATATCAAGACTTTGATCTGTAAGATCACACTTGAAAACCACCCGAAAAGGATGCATCTCCTTTTACCCAAACTATTTGTTTTAACTAAGGCTTAGGCCTGTAATCCCAGGTTAATATTACTCGTTTTTAAAATGACCATACAAGATTTTGATATAAGCGTTGCAGGCGGTCAGCATGTTGAATATGCGCAGCAAATATGTGATGAGATGGCCGAATCTGCAAAAGCTCGCGGAACGGGTATAGCTAAGCGCTCGCCCCAATATGTTGCCGATAAAATGCTGGAAGGTAAAGCTGTAATAGCTTTACATAAAGATGGCACATGGGCAGGTTTTTGTTATATAGAAACCTGGAGCCATGGCGATTTTGTAGCTAACTCGGGCCTGATCGTTAATCCGGAGTTTAGGAAGGTTGGCCTGGCTAAAGCGATAAAAGAAAAAGTTTTCGAGCTATCACGCATAAAATTCCCTACCTCAAAAATATTTGGATTAACCACCGGTTTAGCAGTAATGAAGATCAACTCTGATCTGGGTTACGAGCCGGTAACCTACTCTGAACTTACGCAGGATGAGGATTTTTGGAAAGGTTGCAAAAGCTGCGTGAACTACGATATTTTGATGAGTAAAGACAGGAAGAACTGTATGTGTACCGCTATGCTATTTGACCCGGCCGAAAAGCAAAAGGAGTACGAAGACAAAATGAGAAAGATAACGCATAAGGCCACCCTGCTTGAGCGTATTGAAAACGCACTAAAAAAAATAGGCCACGAACAATAGGCCGCTAATAACATATACAATGAAGAAAAAAGTAGTATTGGCTTACAGCGGGGGTTTAGATACCTCATTTTGCTGTATCTATTTAACGCAAGACCTTGGTATGGAAGTTCACTCGGTTATTGTGAACACAGGCGGTTTTAGCGAAGAAGAATTAAAAGGTGTTGAAGAACGCGCTTACAAAATGGGCGTAACCAGTCACCATGTTGTTGATGAAACCGTTGATTTTTATAACGATTGTATCCGCTACCTGATATATGGTAATGTGTTAAAAAATAACACTTACCCCCTATCGGTTAGTGCCGAACGTGTGAGCCAGGCTACAGCTATTGCCAACTACGCAAAAGAAATTGGTGCCGAATATGTTGCCCACGGCAGCACCGGCGCCGGTAACGACCAGGTTAGGTTTGATATGATATTTAATATCCTTGTGCCGGAAGTTAAAATATTGACACCCATACGCGACCTGAAACTAAGCCGCGAAGAAGAGATACAATACCTAAAGGACCATGGTGTGGTGATGAACTTTGAGAAAAACAAATACTCTATCAACAAAGGTATTTGGGGTACATCGGTTGGTGGTAAAGAAACTTTAACATCGCACCAAGGCCTGCCTGAAGATGCCTGGCCAACTCAGGTAACTGAAACAGCGCCAAAACAACTAACCCTTACTTTTGAAAAAGGCGAGTTTGTTGCTATTGACGGCGAACGTTATAAACACCCTACCCAGGCTATACAAGCTTTACAAGCTATTGCACAACCTTATGGCATTGGCCGTGACATTCACGTTGGTGATACCATTATTGGTATTAAGGGCCGTGTAGGCTTTGAAGCCGCGGCGCCTATCATCATCATTAAAGCGCACCATACTTTAGAGAAACACGTATTAACCAAATGGCAATTATCGTGGAAAGACCAACTATCTACCTTCTACGGCAACTGGTTGCACGAAGGGCAGTTTCACGACCCTATTATGCGCAACATCGAGGCATTCCTTACGGATACACAGAAAGCTGTTAGCGGTAAAGTTTTTGTTGAACTGAACGCATATCGTTTCCAGGTGATCGGTATCGAATCGGACCATGATTTGATGTCGAACAAGTTTGGCACTTATGGCGAGATGAACAACTCGTGGAGTGGCGAGGATGTAAAAGGCTTCTCGAAAATATTCGGTAACCAGGTAATGATATACCACAAAGTTAACGGGCAATCATAATCCCGAAAAGGAAATATATAAAATGGATAACGACCAGAGCAACGAAAATAATCTTACTATATCCCCCCTGTTAGGCGCGGTATCAAAATCGAACTGCCTGAACCAATATACCTGGGGCGATGGTTGCTACGGATGGAATTTTGTTGATAGCGAAGCGTTATCCATTAAACAGGAACTGATGCCGCCCGATACTACCGAACAATTACACTATCACGACAAGGCAAACCAGTTCTTTTTTATACTAACGGGCAGGGCCAACTTTACCATTGATGGTGTTGAACATATTTTAAAGCCCAACGAAGGTATCGAGATAAAGGCCGGCCAAAAGCATTATATCAGCAATAAAAATGCCGCCGACCTCGAGTTTATTCTCTATTCGCAGCCATCAACAAAAAACGACAGGATAAACCTGCACTAAAAACTAATAAGCAATGAGCAGTAACCAGATCATACAGGAAAGTCTTACTTTATCCCCCCCTGCCGGCCAGGTTAAAGTTGGTATTATTGGCGGCGCGGGATATACCGGTGGCGAGTTATTGCGTATTTTGATCAACCACCCTAACGTAGAGATTGCTTTTGTGAATAGCAGCAGTAATGCCGGTAATTACATTTACCAGGTGCACACCGACCTGTTTGGCGATACCGACCTGAAATTCAGCAGCGACCTGCACGATGATATTGACGTGTTGTTTTTATGCGTGGGCCATGGCGATGCCAAAAAGTTTTTGGATGCCAACCCGGTAGCGGCCAAGGTAAAGATCATCGATCTGAGCCAGGACTTTAGGCTAACTCAAAATTCAAAATTCAAAAATCCGCATATCACTGCCGATCCGGAACCTGCGTTCCGTGAGTTTGTTTATGGTTTGCCGGAACTGAATCGCGAAAGCATAAAAACTGCTAAAAACATTGCTAACCCGGGTTGTTTTGCCACCTGTTTGCAATTGGGCCTGTTACCACTTGCTGCGAAAGGTTTATTGACCAACGAGGTACATATTACCGCAACAACAGGCTCGACAGGTGCCGGGCAAAAAGCTACAGACACAACACATTTTACCTGGAGGAATGATAACCTGTCGGTATACAAAGTGTTCGATCATCAACATTTAAATGAGATAGGCGAATCGTTAGCACAACTGCAACCCAATGGCGTTGGCGAACTAAACTTTGTGCCATACCGTGGTGATTATACCCGTGGTATTATTGCTTCGATGTACACAGAAAGTGATTTGAGCGAAGAAGAAGCATTGAAGTTGTATAGCGATTATTACGCTTCGCACCCGTTCACCCATGTTACGAGCAGGAATATTGATTTGAAGCAGGTGGTGAATACCAATAAATGCTTTATACAGGTGAAGAAACATGGCAATAAGCTGTTCATCCTTTCGATAATAGATAATTTGACGAAAGGTGCATCGGGCCAGGCAGTTCAGAATATGAATCTGGTGTTTGGCTTAGAAGAAACAACGGGATTAAAACTGAAAGCGGTAGCTTTTTAGTTAAAATAATAAAGCGTCATTGCGAGGCACGAAGCAATCCTCGATAGAACGGTTTGCGACATACAAAGTTTATGGTTGCTTCGTTCCTCGCAATGACGAGATGGAAATAGTTAATACTTAACCTCAACACATATGAAGTTATTCGATGTATACCCTATCAACCCCATTAACATTGTTAAAGGGCAAGGCAGTTTAGTTTGGGATGACAAAGGTCAGGAGTACCTTGACCTTTATGGCGGTCATGCCGTTATTTCCATTGGTCACACGCACCCGCACTACGTGAAGCGATTGGAAGATCAATTGCATCAGATCGGCTTTTACTCAAACTCGATAGAAATACCTTTGCAGGTTGAACTGGCTACCAAATTGGGCCATGTTTCGGGTAAGGAAGACTATCAGTTGTTTTTGGTTAACTCGGGCGCCGAGGCTAATGAGAACGCGCTGAAACTGGCTTCGTTTTATAATGGCCGTAAAAAGGTGGTGGCTTTCCGTAAGGCTTTCCATGGCCGTACTTCGCTGGCTGTTGCGGTTACCGATAACCCGAAGATAGTAGCCCCGATAAACGAGACCGACAATGTGATATTTTTACCATGGTGCGATGAGGCTGCTTTAGAGCAGGCTTTCGCCGAACAAGGCGATCAAATATCATCCGTAATTATTGAAGGTATACAAGGCGTTGGCGGTATACAGGTGGCTACCGAAAGCTTCCTGCAAAAGATACGTTCGCTTTGCGACAAATATAACGCGGTATTTATTGCCGACTCGGTACAATGCGGCTATGGCCGTACAGGCAAGTTTTACTCGCAGGATTTTGCGGGTGTTGATGCCGATATTTATAGCATGGCTAAGGGTATGGGCAACGGCTTCCCGATAGGCGCTATATCCATCGCGCCGAAAATAAAACCGGCTTACTTTATGCTGGGTACCACTTTTGGTGGTAACCACCTGGCTTGCGCCGCGGCTTTGGCTGTGCTGGAAGTAATGGAGCAGGATAAGCTGATGCAAAACGCTGCTACCGTTGGCGGTTACTTGATAGAAGAGCTTAAAAAATTCCCGCAAGTGAAAGAAGTGCGTGGCCGTGGTTTGATGATAGGTATTGAATTGCCCGAAGAACTGGCCCATGCTAAAAAAGACCTGTTGTTTAAACACCACATCTTTACCGGTGAAGCCAAGCCAAACGTGATCAGGTTATTACCGGCACTTAACTTAAGCAAAACTCACGCCGATAGATTTTTAGACGCTTTTACCAGCGTATTAAAATCAAGCGAGGTTGTAGCACATTAATAAACATATACCAGATAACAATGCTTTAAGCTTTATGCTTTAAGTCTTATGCTAAAAGAATGAAACTATTCTCATCCGTAAACGACGTTACCGACATTAAACAATTAGTTGCCGATGCGCTGCATTTAAAGCAAAACCCTTATGCCCACAAGCATTTGGGCGAGAACCGCACCCTTGGCCTTATGTTTTTAAACCCGAGCCTGCGCACACGCTTAAGCACGCAAAAAGCGGCTGCCAACTTGGGAATGAATGTAATGGTGATGAACGTTGATAAGGAAGGCTGGGCATTGGAGTTTAATGATAATGTGATAATGAACGGCACCACCGTTGAGCACATACGCGAAGCGGCCGGTGTAATGGGCCAGTACCTGGATATTTTAGGTATCCGCTCCTTCCCGGGCTTAAAAGATCGTGAATTGGATTACAGCGAAGAGATTTTCAATAAGTTTGTTGAATTTAGCAAGATTCCGGTGGTTAGCCTTGAATCGGCAACGCGCCACCCGTTGCAAAGCCTGGCCGATCTGGTTACCATTGAAGAATTAAAAACCCGCCCATGGCCAAAAGTAGTGCTTACTTGGGCACCACATGTTAAAGCGTTGCCGCAAGCTGTACCCAACTCCTTTGCCGAATGGATGTGCAAAGCCGAGGTTGATTTTGTAATAGCACACCCTAAAGGTTACGAGCTTTGCGAAGATTTTACCAAAGGCGCAACCATTACCCATAACCAGGAAGAAGCTTTAACCGATGCTGATTTTATTTATGTGAAGAACTGGTCGGCATATGAGCCTTACGGACAAGTAATAAGCGGCCATGATGACTGGATGCTCACTAACGATAAGCTAACCAATACTAACGATGCCAAAGTAATGCACTGCCTCCCGGTACGGCGCAATTTAGAGCTCTCTGCCGAGGTATTAGACGGCCCGAACTCATTGGTGGCACACGAAGCGGGGAACCGTGTGTGGGCCGCGCAGGCGGTATTGAAGCAGATGCTGGAAGGATTGCAGTAGCATTGCAGTTTATATGATTTAGTATATCCCGATGTATATCCCAAAACACTTTCAAAATACTGATAATGCTTCGATACTCGAATTTATCCGGAAGTATAGTTTTGGAACTCTTATCACATCGCAAGATAATATACCCGTGGCTACCCACCTGCCCTTTTTGGTTGAGGAACGCGATGGGGAACTTATTCTGGTATCACATCTGGCGAAAGCTAACCCGCAGGAAAAGCAGTTACCAGCCGGTGAAGCATTAGTGATATTTACCGAACCGCATGCTTATATCTCGCCCAAACATTACGAGAAAGAACAAAGCGTACCTACCTGGAACTACATAGCGGTACACGCTTATGGCAAGGCAACTATTATTGAAGCGGAGGATGAACTATTGGCCATGATGGAGAAAATGATAACCCAGTATGATACCGCTTACCTTAACCAATGGAATAACCTTCCCGCCGAATTTAAGACGAGGATGTTTAAGGGCATTGTAGCTTTCGAGATCAAAGTAACATCGCTGCAGGCTAAAAATAAACTCAGCCAAAACCGCAGCGAAACTGAGCGAAAGAGCATTATTGAATCTTTTGAAAAGAGTGATGATACTAATGAAGTGGAGATAGCGAAGTATATGAAGAAAGGCTAATAATAACCCTTACAAAAACCTCTTTACAATTCTTAGTGTATGCGTATATTTCTTTAGCTCATCCGAGTAAATGCCCTGGTTATCTATACGATCTATCTTCACTTTGCCCGATGCATGAATGATACGATCGTTGCCCAGCATCATACCCACATGGATAATACGGCCTTCGGCATTATCAAAAAAGGCAAGGTCGCCGGCTTGGGCAGCCTGTAAAAAATCAACAACATTACCCTGCCCTGCCTGCTGCCAGGCATCGCGTTGCAGGTTTACGCCTTGTGTGCGCATAAGCGCCTGTACATAACCCGAGCAATCAATACCCGCATGTGTACGGCCGCCCCAAACATATGGTGCATTTAAAAATGCCCGGGCAATATTGACAAGGTTATTCGGATGATTTTGTAGCTCAATATGGTATTCTTCGTTGCCAATAGTACATTTACCATCTTCAAAAAATGGCAGCGAGCTACCAAAAGGAATGTAGATCTTCGATTGGTCGGACAGTTTAACTGCTTCGGTAATAATATCATTAGTAATTACCGATGGTTTGCCGGTAACCAGTTGATAGCCATCAAGAGCAGCAAATTGCAGGTCGCTTATCCAGCCATGGTAGCCATCAAAGGTAGTAACTACGCGTACCCAGTTATCAACGCGCTCCAGCAGCTCAAAGGTTTCGCCAAATAGCAGTTGCGATACCATTTCACTTTGATGCCTTGGTTCGGCCCTTAGCGGGATCATACCCAAATTACAGATACCATATTCCATAACACAAATTTATCACAAACTTTTGTTTTGGCGGGCATATATCTGGTCACAAAAAACACATATCGCCTACAAACCATTCCGCACATTTTGGGTTTACACTTTTATGGAAACCAACAGATTATCACCTACACTTGCACAAGCCTTGAACGATCAGATGACCAACGAGGCACACAATGCCCAGATATACCTTGCGTACGCCTCATGGGCGGCTGATAAGGGTTACGATGGCATATCAAACTTCCTGTTTCGCCACGCCAACGAAGAGCGCAACCATATGATGAAGTTTTTGGAGTACATCCTTAAACGAGGCGGAAAAGTAGTGGTTACAGCCATACCTGCCCCCGGCCCCGATCCGGTTAGTGTGAACGACTGCTTTGAAAAAGTATTTAAATCGGAAGTGGAGAACACGGCCAAGATATACGACATTGTAAACATGAGCATGGCCGAAAAAGACTGGGCCACCTGGAATTTTATGCAATGGTTTGTTAAAGAGCAAACCGAAGAAGAAACCCTGGCTATGGACCTGCTATCAAAAATAAAGGTAGCCGGCGGTGAGAATGCCAAGGATACTGCACTTTACAACCTGGATAGAGATATGGCTACAAAACCCGATGATGCTACCTTAGCACAGGATGCTACGGTTGATAATCCCTAACAACAAAAAAGGCTCCCGGAATATCACGGGAGCCTTTTAAATATTTAAAACGAAATATTATTCGTTCATGTGCAGCCAATCTTTTTTGGCTAACAGTTCTTCTTTTGTTTCGCGAACGTCTTCGTCATCTACACAGCAATCAACCGGGCAAACGGCAGCACATTGAGGCTCATCGTGAAAACCTACACACTCGGTACATTTATCAGGAACTATGTAGTAAACTTCGTCGTTTATCGCAGCCTGTGCTTCTTCTGCGTTTAAGGTAACACCGTCACCAAAGTCGATAACTCCTTTTAAACCGGTACCATCTGAAAAACGCCATGAAGCGCCTGCATCGTAAATAGCGTTGTTCGGGCATTCCGGCTCACAAGCGCCGCAATTGATGCATTCGTCAGTGATTATAATTGCCATGTTTTATAAAAATATATTTCCTAAAAAATTACCTTTGCCTTTCGGCTTTATCCTGCAAAGATAACAAAAAATCCGCTTTGCAGTTACACACCGTGCCATAAATATGTCAAAAGCAAAAAATATATACTTAATCGGTCGTCTTTCTGAACTGGGTACTAAATTATTAAACCCTGATGCCGCCTTACTTGATATCATTGAAAGCGAGCATCTTTACAATGCCTGGTTCACGCCCGAAAGTACGGCAAATGCCGTTAAAGCTATTGGCAGGATGTTGAATGAAGCTGAATTGACTAAATGGTTAAGTCAGGAGTCAGGAGTAAAAAGTGTTGAGCCAAAAGAAAAGACTCACAACTCACTCAAAGTTGGCTTAATCCTTGCGGGTAATATCCCATTGGTTGGTTTTCACGATGTGCTTTGTGTTATCGCATCTGGGCATCACGCATTGATCAAAGCCTCATCAAATGATGCCCGGCTCATCAAATATATCCTCGGCCTGTTTATTGAGATAGCCCCCGAATATGCCAACAGCTACAGTTTTGTTGACCGCCTTGCAGATTTTGATGCCGTAATAGCCACAGGCAGCAACAATACCTCGCGCTATTTTGAGTATTACTTTGGTAAAGTGCCAAATATCATCCGCAAAAACCGCAACAGCATTGCCTTGCTAACCGGTAAAGAAAGCCGTGAAGATCTGTTTAAACTCGGCCATGATATTTTTGATTATTTTGGTTTAGGATGTCGCAATGTATCCAAACTATTGGTACCAAAAGGATATGATTTTGTGCCTTTCTTTGAATCCATTGAGCCGCACCAACCTATCATCAACCATCACAAATACAACAACAATTACGATTACAACAAATCAATATACCTGGTAAACGGCGATAAGCACCTTGATAATGGTTTTTTACTGGTGAAAGAAGACGAGCGACTGGCCTCGCCCCTTGCGGTTTTGTATTTTGAGTATTATGATGACCTTGACGATGCACAGATACGCCTGGCTGAATTGAGCGATAACATCCAATGCATTGTGAGTGACATACCGCTAAACCAAAGCAACCAGGTAGTGGGTTTTGGAGAAAGCCAAAAGCCTAAACTTTGGGATTATGCAGATGGTGTGGATACCCTGGCGTTTTTAAATGAATTATAAAGTAGCTATCTTTAATTACCGGTGCCCTCTGCCAAATATGCGATCATAGCCCTTTGCTAATATACTCTTCCAAATTATTATAATAAACGTCGTTCATTTCGGGGCCATTGTAAATTATCTTACCCTGTTTGTCAACAATGAGGTATACCGGTACCGCATTTACCGCATACTGGCTCGCTATTTTACTATCCTGCCAATTTACACCTTCAGATACATTTATCCAGTCAAGTTTATTTTCTCTGATATGTTTTTTCCATTTAACTGCATTACCATCCAAATTAAAATAGACTACTTTTAAACCCTGTGGTCTGTATTTATGATACAATACAAGCATTTTCTTTTGAACTATTTGACAAGGAACACACCATGTTGCCGAAAAAACGATAACGTAGGCACTACCTTTCAAACTGCTGTTAGTAAACGTTTTCCCTTTGTCTGTCGCCACACTAAATAATGGCGCTGGCATGCCAACTTTTGTGGAACTATATTTATCCATCGCAGCCGCGAATGGCTTACCAAGAAACGAGCTTTTTACCGACGGACTAAATGAATTAAACACTTTTAAAGCTAAATCTTTATTACCCATATGTCGGGAAATCCGGTCGAGTTCAAATACACTGCAATCATCGTTTGGATAGTTCATCAATAATGTCAGTTGTTCCTTTTGTATCAGTTGTTGTTTGTTGTCTTTTGTATTTCGATCCTGTAAGGCCAGTTCTACACTATCAAGTTGTTGATGTATATAATTAGGCCGTGAGTTAACAATCCCCGCTTTCGAAAACTTATTATTGAAATGCTTTTCGTTCGGATAAACTTCCTGAGCAACAAATTGATTTTCTTTGGCTTCCAATACAACATTCACACTCCATCTGTTACCCTTTTTGTCTGTTGCCAAAATATCTGCAACGGTGTAGGGCTTGCTCATTGTACCTTTAATAGTAAAACTTCCGTTACTAACTATAGCAACATTAGCGTCCGATCCTAAACTAACACCCGAACTTACATCAAACAAAACTAATTCAACTTTTTGTCCGTTAAGGCTTTGCGGCACTTTACCGGTAACCGTAAAGTTTTGCTGGCCATAAACATGGCCAAAGCACAAAATAGCAAGACAATTAAAGATCAAAGGTTTCATAACGGCTGCGGTTAGGTTATCAAATATAGGTATTCGCAAAACATATTGAAAAGGGTGGTATTTTCAACTTTTTCTCACACCCAACCAACTTTCTATTTATTGCCATTTTTGCAACCACATATCCACCGAACGGGTGATGATTACGGGAACGGAAAGATATTGGAGCAGTATGTGCCAATCCTAAACTGTAAGGTGACAATGCCAGACCGTCCTTGCGGGACACGAAGCAATCCTAAACTGTTAAGGTAATAAACTATTACAGTAGCCATTGCAAAACGACAACAAGATTTTTGCGATGATATCCTGAATGAATAACATGGTTAGGATTGCTTCGTGCCTCGCAATGACGCGATGGAGAAACAAATCCGAAATCAATTTACTACCTTTACATCCATGTATGTGATCAAAGTTAAAGGCGTTGCCAAAATACCCGACTACGTACAATTGCGCGATGAGAAATTCACCCTGCTGGCTTATTTCAGGGTTGACAGGCCTGATAAATCGCTTGACAAAATTGGCCTTGGCGACAAAGCGGACTATATAATGAATGTGGTAAAGGACCTTCCTTTCGGGCAGATCTTAAAATTGGAACTATGATAGGTAACTCGGTAATAAAATTAGATGGCGTTGATGTTTTTCAACAAAAACACCTGGTACTCAGCAATGTAAACCTGCATGTAGATAAAGGCGATTTTGTTTGGCTGATAGGCCAAACGGGGTCGGGTAAGAGCAGTTTGCTAAAAATTATTTACGGCGACCTGCATATTAACAGCGGCCAGGGCCATGCCTGCGGCTACGACCTAAAAACACTATCGACCAAGGAAGTGCCTTTTTTGCGCCGTAAACTGGGCATTGTTTTCCAGGATTTTCAGTTACTGACCGACCGTACCGTTGCCCAAAACCTGGAGTTTGTAATGAAAGCTACCGGCTGGAAAGAAAAAAACCTGATAGCCGAACGCACCCGTGATGTACTGGAAAAAGTTGGCCTGCGCTCTAAAATGAACAAAATGCCACATGAGCTTTCCGGTGGCGAGCAGCAACGCGTGGTAGTTGCCCGTGCTTTACTTAACGACCCTGAAATTATACTGGCAGATGAACCAACCGGTAACCTTGACCCGGAAACATCCGAAGACCTGATCATGTTGCTAAAACAGATCAGTCAGAACGGCACCGCGGTACTGGTTGCCACGCATGATTACCAGATCATTCGCGCCTTCCCTTCGCGCATTATTAAGTGCGATAACGGGAAAGTTTTGGAAGATGTGCAGATAGCGTAGGATTAGTGAGTGGTGAATTGTGAGCGGTGAGTAGTTGAAAAAAACTGCCACTGCTGTCTTGATTTCCGCTAATGCGGACAAAAAATCTTAGAAAATTTAATTTTACTGTCAGCTTGTCGCGATATAGCGAATGGCAGGATACTTGTTTTGCCCGATATACTTATGAAGTTTAACGACATGTTAAAGAAGAAAAAACAAGAGCCGGCAGCAGCTCCCGAAGATTTGAATGAACTTATGGACGAGATACAAGATGTAAACGAAGCCCGCCAGAACATGGAGCTTGATAATGAGAACGAAGAGCAGGAAGCGCAACCACAGGCGGCAGCCGAAGCGGAACTAAGTGCCGAAGAGAAACTAAAAGATCAACTGGTACAGGCCAATGATAAATACCTGCGCTTGTATGCCGAGTTTGATAACTTCCGCCGCCGTACAGCTAAAGAGCGCCAGGAGTTGTTATTGAGTGGTGGTAAAGATGTTTTGGCAGCCTTATTACCTGTTGCCGATGATTTTGAGCGTGCGCTTAAAGCCATGGAAACCGCTACGGATATTATCCCCGTTAAGGAAGGCGTTGCTTTGATACAAAACAAGCTAAAACATATTTTAACAGGTAAAGGCGTAAAAGAAATGGAAACCAAAGGCCAAACCTTTGATGCCGATATACATGAAGCCATTACTAACATACCCGCCGGCGATGAAATGAAAGGTAAAGTAGTTGATGAGCTGGAAAAGGGTTATTATTTGAACGACAAAGTGTTACGCTTTGCGAAGGTAGTAGTAGGTGGATAAGAAATGGATCGATTTATTGAATGATTGATTTATTGAGTGTGAAAGCATTAAAAAAATCAATCAATCGATAAATCACTAAATCAATCATTAAAAAGATACATGTCAAAAAGAGATTACTACGATGTGCTTGGTGTAGCGAAGGGTTCGTCGGCAGATGAGATAAAAAAAGGCTACCGTAAAATGGCCATTAAATATCACCCGGATAAAAACCCGGATGATAAGGCTGCCGAGGAAAGTTTTAAAGAAGCTGCCGAGGCTTACGAAGTGTTGAGCAACCCCGAAAAACGCCAGCGGTACGATCAGTTTGGCCATGCGGCTAATGCCTCATCGGCAAGTGGTGGCGGCTATGGTGGTGGTGGCATGGATATGAACGACATATTCAGCCAGTTTGGCGATATTTTTGGCGGCGGCAGTCCGTTTGAAGGTTTCTTTGGCGGCGGGGGTCAGCAGCGCGGCGGAAGGCGTGTTGTTAAAGGTACTAACCTGCGTATTAAGGTGCGTTTAAGCCTGGAAGAAATTGCCAACGGCGCCGAGAAGAAGATAAAGGTAAATAAGCAAGTGCTTTGTGGCACCTGCGATGGTACGGGCGCTAAAGATAAATCATCTTTCCAAACCTGTAAAACATGTGGTGGCCAGGGTGCCGTGCGCCGTGTTACCAATACCATTTTGGGCCAGATGCAAACTACCAGCACCTGCCCTACCTGTAACGGCGAAGGCACACAGATCACATCAAAATGTAATACCTGCCATGGCGATGGCGTAGTGCGCGGCGAAGAAACTATCAGCATCAACATCCCTGCAGGTGTTAGCGAAGGCATGCAGCTGAGTATGAGCGGCAAAGGTAACGCTGCCCCGCGCGGCGGCGTACCCGGCGACCTTATCATATTAATTGAAGAGATACCTCACGAAACGCTTAAACGCGATGGCAACAATGTAATATACGACCTGCACATCAGCTTTATTGATGCCGCTTTAGGTACCAGCATTGAGATACCAACCATTGACGGAAAAGCCAAAATTAAGATAGACCCCGGAACACAAGGCGGCCGCATATTGCGCTTAAAAGGCAAAGGTGTACCCGAAGTAAACTCGTACCACCGCGGCGATCAGCTCATCCACATTAACGTGTGGACACCAAAAGCCCTAAGCAAAGACGAGCGCGAGCTACTGGAGAAACTCCAAAACTCACCCAACTTTAAACCCAACCCGGGAAAGAACGAGAAAAGCTTTTTCGAGCGGATGAAGGAGTATTTTGAGTAACTCCGAAGACTGAGGTCAGAAGTTAGATGAATGATATTTAAAAGCTCAGAACCTATGGTTTTGGGCTTTTTTATTTAAGCCGTCATTGCGAGGCACGAAGCAACCTCTGCGCGACAGGTCTCCGATTGGCATCATCGATTAGCATGTGTAGAGGTTGCTTCGCTATCGCTCGCAATGACTCGGTAGTTATTTCTCCGACGGATTCCTCTTCCCTCCTAACAGCATCTCCACCATCTTCACCAATCTTGCATCGCGGGTTTTTTGTTGTTTGGCGGTAAGTATCCACATGATGTATTCTTTACGGTGCGAGTAGGCTAATTTGTTATAGTTTATCAAAGCTGTTGGTTCAGCTTCCAAAACTTGCTGCACATCCGGTGGCAGGTTGATGAGTTTTTTGTCCACATCAATGTATTCGCCGTAAGCGTTGTCTCGTATCTCATCTACGCATACACCGCTCTTTTTAGCCAAACCTTCGCGGCGGATGCGTACGCAGCTCCATTGTTCGTCAAAAGCGACGGCAGCAACAACTTCTACACCAAACGGTGCAAGCATATCCCACTCCATCATGGCAAGGTCGGTAGGTATTTTTGAACTTTTCTTAGGATAACAAACCCAGGCTATGGTATCTGTTTTGATAAGCGGTGCTAAAACTACCAGTTGCTTCACCATTTCATCGCGCCAGCTACTGAAAAACAATATCCCATCAAAACTACCCGGTGCTTCAAACGAAGCTGTTACGCCTTCGGCCAATGGAGATAGCAATTCCATCTTTTCCGGAGGTACATTGTAAAACAACCAGTTGGTATTTGGCTTGATGAAGAGTTTTTTGGCAAGGGTATTCATAACCTTAGGATTTAAGGTTCAATTTATAAAAAAAGTCCCACAAAATAATACCCTGCGAAACAGAGATATTAAAAGAATGCTTGGTGCCAAACTGCGGTATCTCAATACAGGCATCAATATGCTGCATCACTTCATCATCTACACCATTTACTTCGTTGCCAAAAATAAGGGCGTATTTTTTACCCTTTTCGGGAATGAACTCGTGCAGCATCACGCTATTCTCTGCCTGCTCTATGGCTATAATGATATAGCCGCTTTCGCGGAGATGAACCACAGCATCCATAGTAGTAGCAAAATGATTCCAGGTAACAGATTGTGTTGCACCCAATGCCGTTTTCTCTATCTCGCGGTTTGGCGGCGTACCGGTTATCCCGCAAAGGCAAACCTGCTCTACGGCAAACGCATCCGATGTACGAAAGATAGAGCCCACATTATGCAAACTGCGCACATTATCGGCAACTATGGCAACAGGTAGTTTATCCTGTTGCCTAAATTCATCAACCGTTGCCCGGTTCAGTTCATCCAGTTTTAACTTGCGGATCATCCGTTCTCCAATTCGCAAACGCCGGTGCCTATCAGCGAGCTGTATACAGCCGGCGCATAACCTATCTTCTCTTCGTAATACAAGGTAAATTTGGTAATAAAGCTTTCCAGGCTGTCCTTTTTCACTATCGCTATACCGCAACCACCAAAGCCGGCACCCGTCATACGGGCTCCAATTACGTTCGGGTCGGTCTTGCCATATTCGGCAATGGTATCCAGTTCTTTTCCGCTTACTTCGTACAGGTTCTTTAATGAATCATGACTGGCGTACATCAGTTGGCCAAACTCTTCAAGGTTGTTGCTTGCCAATGCTTTCGCAGCAAGCTTAACACGCTCGTTCTCGTACACCACGTGAGTGGCACGGTTCAATACTATTGGGTCGGTAATTAAGTGTTTATGTAACTCAAACGTCGCGCTGTCAAGGTCGCAGAGGTTGGCAATATCCAGTTCCTGTTGCAATTGTTTCAAAGCCGTTTGGCATTCGGTAACACGCTCGTTGTACTTAGATTCGGCCAGTTTACGCAGTTTATTGGTGTTAATGATAGCCAATAGATAATCGCCCAGGTTGCTGTCAACAGCCTCATAATCCAAAGTATCACAATTCAATACCAATGCTTTATCCTTTTCACCAAATGCCACCGCAAACTGATCCATAATACCGCTATTCACGCCGATAAACTCGTTCTCTACTCGTTTTGAAATCAGCACCAATTCAAGCTTGCTAAGGCCGCAGTTAAATAGTTCGTTCAATGCGAAAGCCGTAACTACTTCAATAGATGCTGATGATGAAAGCCCGGAACCTATCGGGATATCGCCATAATACAGCATATCCAAACCTTGCAATTCTTTACCACCTTCAATAAAATAATTGATTACACCCAAAGGGTAGTTATACCATTCCTCTCCCGACTTGGTGTAAGTATCCTGCAAAGGTATTTCCAACGCATCATCAAAATTTACACTTTTAAAACGGAACACTTTATCATCGTTCTTCGCGATAAGCATATAAGTACCGGGTGTAATGGCGCAAGGCATTACAAGGCCGCCGTTATAATCAATATGCTCGCCTATCAGGTTTACCCTTCCCGGCGAAAAAAATGTATTTGTAGCTGTTTTGCCGTATCGTTTTTTAAAATCCTCGTGTAGTTGTGCTTTCATTTGGTTGTATTTCACTCATTTTCAATTAGTTTTAATAATGAGTACAGGTTTTATTATGAGCATCAAATATGCTTAAAAAAAATTAATATTGTATAAAGTACACTTACTACAAAAACAAAAATCGTAGTATTGAATTATACTTAAAACCAATTCAACAATACCATGAAGCAATACATCATCACCGGGTACGACCATACCGACGAAGGCGCTCAAAAACGCCGTGCAGACGTACGCCCCCACCACCTTGACGGGGCGCGTGAACTAAAAGCCAATAACAACTATGTAATGGGCGGCGCTATTTTAGATGACGAAGGCAAAATGATTGGCTCGGTAATGGTACTGCAATTTGAAACCGAAGAAGAACTGGAAGCATGGAAAATGAAGGAAATATACATAACCGCCGGCGTTTGGGAAACCGTGGATGTGAAACCGTTTAAGGTAGCGTTTTCGGTGCAACAAAATTAAAAAAGATCGTCATTGCGAGGCACGAAGAAATCCTCGATAGAAAGGTATGCGACATGCACGATGCTAATGAATAGTTTAGGATTGCTTCGTTCCTCGCAAAGACGTGATGGTTAAATCAAAAATCAAGTCTGCATTATCCCAACATTAAAAGCTCCCTCAACAGACGCGTGATTAGGCGCTTACAATTCAGTTATCAAACGGTAAAGTGGCAATCGGCGAAATTGCTGCAACATCTGTTCTTTTGTAAAAAAGAAATTCTTTTTTGATTCTAATTCATTCTTTCGCAAAAGAACACTACCATTAGCCACCGTTATGGTTGATCCATAAAACTGTATTTTGCAGGTCAGGCTCTTTTCAAAATAAGTCGAATCATTTTTCGTTGGTTTAAGGTCTTCAATATACTGATAGGATCCTTCGGCTTTCTTTAACTCTTTCTTTATATTTTTGTTACTATACTGATGCTTAAGTAATGTTAAATACCGCATACAAACGCTATCATGCTTTAGCGAGTCTTTTAGATTAACCGGCTCAGGGAAAAACTTAAACAAATATCCTAATTGCCTGTAAGTACTAAAAATATAAGGCGTTAAAACAACAACCGCGCTGTCTTTAAGCTTTAAACCTTCATAACATTTTGATAGCGCAATAGCCCGGTAGTAATTAACTTCAAATTGATTAATATCAGAAAAATGCGCGTGCGACCATGCACCATCATGCATGGCATAGTAATACAATGCCTTCCTGAAATTTTTTTCTTTTAAATATATCTCCGCAAGGTTACCACGCGCATTCTCTTGCAATGACAAGTCATAACCTGTAACAGGTTTTTCGGGAGAAACGATTTGAGTCAGGATTTTTTTTGCCTGTTCCAAACTATCTAACCTGGTATAACATGTTGAAAGCATTAATTCGGAATAAGATGAATGATAACGTAGCTTCTTTTCAGATGCAATTAATTGATGATACAAATTTATGGCTTGTGAGTAATGCCCATTATGAAAAGCACTGAATGCCGTATCGCTCAAACTGATTGATTGAGCCATAGTATATTTAAAGGGCATTAATAAAAAGAGTGTAAATATTATCTTGAATCTCATAAATCCTAAGTCTGTATCACCCCCACATTAAACGCCTTCTCAATCGGCGCGTGATTAGCTGCCTCTATCCCCATCGAAATCACTTTACGGGTTTCCAGCGGGTCGATGATTCCATCAACCCATAAGCGTGCGGCGGCGTAGTATGGTGTGGTTTGGGTGTTGTAGCGGTCGGTAATTTCTTTGAGCAATTCGTCTTCCTGTTCTTTGCTAATCACTTCCCCTTTTGCTACCATGCCCGATGTGCGCATCTGCAGCAGCGTTTTAGCCGCTTGCGAACCACCCATTACCGCCAGTTTGGCCGATGGCCAGGCGTATATCAATCGTGGATCATAAGCTTTGCCACACATGGCATAATTGCCCGCGCCGTAGCTGTTGCCTATGATGAAGGTGAATTTAGGCACCACGGAGTTTGCCACCGCGTTCACCATTTTGGCGCCGTCTTTTATAATTCCCCCCTGTTCTGAGCGGCTGCCTACCATAAAGCCGGTAACATCCTGCAAAAACACCAGTGGTATTTTCTTTTGGTTACAGTTCATGATAAAGCGTGTGGCTTTATCCGCCGAATCAGAATAGATCACACCGCCAAACTGCATCTCCCCCTTTTTGCTTTTGAGTACAATGCGCTGGTTGGCCACAATACCTACCGCCCAGCCATCCACACGGCCCAGGCCACAGATGATGGATTGACCGTAACCATCTTTATATTCCTCAAATTCTGACTCATCTACTAACCGTTTGATGATCTCCATCATATCGTAAGGCTTTTCGCGATTTTCAGGAATGATGCCGTAAATATCTTCCTGTTTCAGTGCGGGTAATTTAGGCTTAACACGATCGAAACCCGCTTTGTTGTAATCGCCTACCTTATCCATTATATTGCGTATAGCATCTAAGCAAGCGGCATCATTGGGCATTTTATAATCGGTAACGCCGGATATTTCGCAGTGGGTAGTAGCGCCGCCGAGGGTTTCGTTATCCACATCTTCCCCTATGGCCGACTTAACGAGATACGATCCCGCAAGGAAAACTGAACCCGTACCATCTACGATCATGGCCTCATCACTCATAATGGGCAGGTAAGCGCCACCCGCCACGCATGAGCCCATAATGGCCGATATCTGGATGATACCGCTGCTGCTCATGATGGCATTATTTCGAAATATCCTTCCAAAGTGCTCCTTGTCGGGAAATATCTCATCCTGCAAAGGCAAAAATACACCGGCCGAGTCAACAAGATAGATAATAGGCAAACGGTTTTCCATGGCTATCTCCTGCGCGCGCAGGTTTTTCTTGGCCGTCATCGGGAACCAGGCACCAGCCTTTACCGTGGCATCATTAGCCACAATAACACATTGCCTGCCCGATACATAACCAATACCACAAACCACACCTGCAGATGGGCAGCCGCCGTACTCGGCATACATGCCTTCGGCAGCGAGTGCGCCTACTTCCAGCCAGGGTTTATCTTTATCGATTAAATAAGCAACACGCTCACGGGCCAGCATTTTGCCTTTTTCCTTTTGTTTGGCGGCCGCCTTTTCGCCCCCACCAACAAATACCTTTTTGAGTTTGGTTTTAAGGTCATAAACTAACTGTTTATTGATGTCTTCGTTCTTATTAAAATCGATGTTCATAAAGGCGGTCAATTGGAAAATATAAAATTGATGAAAAATTATGGGATTAGGTATGCAATACTAATGCATACATCCCATATAAATATCCGCTTTAAGAACAAACGAGCTGGCAGATGTTTTTTTAAGAAGTACTAAAGCGCTATCGGCACTACTTTTCTTTTCGTAAATACCTGATAACAAAGCCATCATTTTTTCATTTGACGAGCCCTTATATGCATTCAAATATTCAATGCTCAGGCTTTCACCTTCACCACGCCGTAAAAAGTAATCACCCGCATAAATTTCGTCGGGGTCATTATCTGGTAGCTGTATTAAGTTTTTTTTGGGGTTATAAAACCGGCCGAGGGTATCTATTTTAATTTTGAGGGGTTTATTAATGGATATCATTTTTTGATGAAGTACATCATAATTTAAACCGGTATCGGCAATTACAATATAATATGGCAGTATTTCCGATTCCGCGTTATCATCTGTAGTGGCTTTATAACTTTGAGTTACATGGGTCACCTTTTTAGTATGCAGCGGAGCCGTACTAAACTTGGTTTGCAGTTCACCGGCTTTGCCTCGGTCACCCGAGTGGCATGCGGGTAACAGTGCAACACACAACAATAAAAAAGCTTTATTCATTACACTAATATAACCTTACAGGTTTAATTATACAACCCGGCGTAATACTTCCATAATTTAAGTGCTCTTTCTTTTATTAGCTCCATATAATGCGATGACCGAAAGTTTGATTGAATTGTACCACCACCGGAGTACTCATCCTGGGTAAGCATGCCGTAAAGTTTCAACTCATTATCGCGATAAGCCAGCCAGCTGCGCTGTGCTGTCAATAAAACAGCTTTGTCTTTTGGTTTTAATTTGGCCGATAACAGTTTGTAATATTTGTTCATCAGTACATCGTATTTGGCGGCCGCATCATAAACTATCTTATTCATGCCGGTTGTTGAATAATCGTAATCCATCGCTTTATTCAAAAAACGCTCTATCTTAAAGGTATCCGTACAAAACTTTACCGATTCATCAAACTTATCGGTCCGCTCCTGCGTTTCCTTTTCCAGTTTTACCAAAAACACGGGTATTTCCTTTTCAATTTCAGCATTTATCTTCTTTTCTATAGCGGGGGTTATGGGTGTAGGTCCATCGTGCTTTTGTGCAAAAGTAAGAGTCGAAAAAAGCAATATCACCGGCAGCAAATAGTATTTCATTTTATCGTTATAATTGTAATACAATATTACAGCTATGCGTTCACCCTGCAAAACCCATCAACTTAAAAGGTTTACCTGTGCTCTTGTTTTTTTCACCTTTTCGGGGATGACAGCCTTTGCTCAACACGTGTATGTGCGTGCGCTGGAGCACCACTTTATAATTGGCAGCAAAATCTACCAATATATTGGTGCAAACTACTGGTACGGTGGTTTGCTAAGCGTTGTAAAAGGCGAATCGGGCAAGAGGCGTATACAAACCGAGCTTGACTTCCTGAAAAACAATGGCGTAACCAACCTACGCGTTATGGTTGGCGCCGAAGGTTTAAGTACATACCCTTTCCGCGTGCCGGAATCCAACCAACCTGAGCAAGGGGTTTATGACGACAAGCTGATGATCGGCCTGGATTACCTGCTGCAGGAAATGGGCAAACGCAAAATGAAAGCCGTACTGTTTTTAACCAATACCTGGGAATGGAGCGGCGGCTTTGGCCAATACCTGCAATGGAACGGCTACGGCCCACAGCCCCTGCCAAAAACACCCGAATATAGCTGGGATAAATCAAAAGCATACATTACCCAATTTTTTAACTGCGATAACTGCAAGGCCGCACTGGATAGGTACATCAAACATATTATTACCCGCAAAAATACCTTCAGTGGTTTTAAATATGCGGACGACCCTGCAATTATGGCCTGGGAGCTCTGCAACGAGCCACGACCAATGGGTACGGCGAATACGCCTTTATATGTGCAATGGATAAGCCACACGGCGGCGCTCATTAAATCTATAGATAAAAACCACCTTGTAACCACCGGCAGTGAGGGTGATATTGCTACGGATAATAACATGGATGTTTACCAGGCCGTGCATGCCGATAAAAATATTGATTACCTTACCATCCACATCTGGCCAAAAAACTGGCAGTGGTTTAAGGATACATCGATAATTGCCGGCATGCCAACCATTATTAGCAACACAAAAAACTATATTGATAAACACGTAGCAGTTGCCCGAAAACTAAATAAGCCTTTAGTGATAGAGGAGTTTGGCCTGCCCAGGGATAAACATTCATTCGATATTAAATCGAGCACCAATTCGCGCGATGGCTATTATACCTATTTGCTGATGCAATGGCTGCAAAGTAAAAACAATCATGATGTAATAAACGGACTAAATTTTTGGGCCTTCGGCGGAATAGCAAGGCCTATACCCGGCCAATTATTCTGGAAACCAGGCGATGATTACATGGGCGACCCACCACAGGAAGAACAAGGGCTGAACGCTGTATTCGATTCGGATGTCTCGACGTGGAAGATCATCAGAGGTGCAGCGGGTATAAAAAGCAAGCCTGTTGTGGCAAGGCACGGCAACAAAAAAGCCTTTCGATAAAATATCGAAAGGCTTGCTAATTTTATATTGACTTACTTAGGCTGTTACCACATGCTCTTTAGCAGCCAGGTAACGCTCGGCTTCCAGGGCTGCCATACAACCTGTACCGGCAGCTGTAATGGCCTGGCGGTAAATATGGTCTTGCGCATCGCCGCAGGCAAATACACCTTCAACATTGGTTTGGGTAGAATCGGGATGGGTGATGATGTACCCGGTTTCGTCCATTTTAATCCAGCCTTTAAAAATATCAGTGTTAGGTTTGTGGCCAATGGCTACAAAGAAGCCCGTTACATCCAATACCTTTTCTTCCTGTGTTTTGTTGTTGAGGATACGTACACCTGTTACGCCGGTATCATTGCCGATGATCTCGGTGGTTTCACTGTTGTAAATGATCTCGATGTTTTTGGTGTGCTGCACACGGTGAACCATCGCTTTTGAAGCACGGAACTCATCGCGCCTAACCAGCATATATACTTTACGGCATAATTTGGCTAAATAGGTAGCTTCTTCGGCGGCGGTGTCGCCTGCTCCTACTATCGCCACATCTTGTCCGCGGAAAAAGAAACCATCGCAAACAGCACATGCCGAAACACCAAATCCATTATATTTTTGCTCCGAATCCAAACCTAACCATTTAGCAGATGCGCCGGTTGAGATGATCACCGTATCGGCAGTAATGGTTTTAGACTCATCAACTACAACCTTGTGTGGTAAGGATGAAAAATCGACCGAGCTAACATAGCCATACCGGATATCGGTGCCAAAACGTTCGGCTTGCTTGCGCAGGTCTTCCATCATTTCGGGGCCCATGATACCGTTGGGGTAACCCGGAAAATTATCTACATCGGTAGTTTGGGTAAGCTGGCCACCGGCAAGCAAACCTGTATAAACAACAGGTTTCATATCAGCGCGCGCAGCGTAAATAGCAGCAGTATATCCCGCCGGACCGGAGCCTATAATAAGGCATTTAATATGTTCAATTTCTTCAGACATTCTATTCGGATATAATGGGTACAAAGCTACATTTTTAACACCAGCAAGCCAATAGGTATTAGTCAACATAGTGACATTAATAGCTTACATGTTATCAACAAATGGAGCGTTTATAACACTTTTATTCTGATACCCGCGTTAACCACTACCCCATCCAGCGGCGCATAAATATCCCGGAAAACCGGACGCGTTATACTACCGGTATAAATGTTGTCCCAACGCGTTTGGCGGCGGTCGGTAAGGTTTTCGCAATTCACATAGATATCCAGGTGTTTCCACATTTTTTGAATAAGTAAGCCAAATGTGAGATAGTCCTTACCGATAGTACCATCATTCAATAATTGTTGCCCGGTGTAAAAAGCTTCCGCTCCTGCTCTAAAGCTGCCTTCAACCTCGTAGGTCAAATCAAAACTCACACGATTTTCTGGCGTTAATGGCTGTGTGGATGTGATGCCATTGTAATGCAGTTTGGTATCCGTATAGGTATAGCCAAGATAAATACCCAACCCATCGGCAGTAAGCTTGATATTGGTTTCGCCACCCCGGGTGTAAATATTACCGGGAGCATTAATAAACGTATTGTTTACCAAAAGGATGGGATGATCTACATAGGTGTAAAAAAACAACTGGTTAAAAGTAAGGTAGCAATCGCCAAGAGGGCCACGGTAAGTAACATCAGCATTGGCACCGTATGATTGCTCGGCTTTGGTTTGGGTGAATGATATGGGTTGGATATGTTGATAGCCATCGGCCTCGCTTACATCGTTAAATAAGGCTGGCATTTTATAGCCAAGGCCCCCACCTATTCGGCTGGTAAAATGCTCATTTATCTTAAACAAGGCATTAACGCGTGGTAAAACAAATATACCTTTGCCTTCTGCCGGGCTATTATAGTCCACACGCAAACCACTTTCTAATGAGAAAACATTATTTGCCTTAAAATTATTTTGACCGAAAACACCCAAAGTAGTTAAATTATAATTAAGATTATTGAGGGGTGCCTGTGCAGAAAAAATGTCGGTCAACAGGTTTACACCTGTTACCCAATTAGCTTTTTTACCGTTCCTTACGTAATTCACCTCGCTAAAGGACGACCATTGCGTACCCTTAAAAACAGAGCCGGGTTCCGCCAAACGGCGATCAAAATAACCAATGGTATTTTTTAAATTAATGCTGGCAGCAGCATCTATTGTATGGGTAAAGGATAGTTGTGTGCTGCTGCGATAGCTTTCATTCCGTTCAAAGTATTGGTGAGTATTATCGGCATTGCCGTTAATAAGCTGCACATCGCCGCCAAAACGGTTCTCGTAAGTGGTATTAAAACCTATCCAGCCTTTGTTATTGTCATCCAAATACAAAAACAGTTTTGGATTAACCGTGAATCGATTTGTTTGCGGGATAGCCGTAAAACCCGTTGCAGAAGGATCATAAGCACCATTATAGTTATACGAACCGAATACCGTTACCCCCGTATGCTTCCATTTTTGCGAGTAAAATACACTGGCATCTGCACCATTGGCACTGGTGCCATTCAATAAAAAAGTAAGCTCAGGTTTGGCAACGGGTGTTTTGCTGATGAGGTTTACGAGGCCCGCTATAGCGCCGCCACCGTATAGTGTTGATGCCGAGCCTTTAATGTACTCCACCTGTTTCAGATCCAGCGGACTGATCTGCAACAAACTCAAGCCACCCGAAAAGCCCTGGTACATGGGCATACCGTCTTTTAATAGTTGGGTATAGCGGCTATCCAAACCCTGTATGCGCACATTGGCCGAGCCGCTTACCGCGGATGTGGCCTGAACGGCAATACCCGTACTTTCCTGCAGCAGCATCTTGATATCTCCCGGGCGCATAGTTCCTTTTTCATCAAGCTCTTCGGCAGGCAGGGCTTCTATGCGTGTGGCAATATCGCTAAGGTTTTGGTTGGTACGTGTAGTTTGAATGGTTACTTCGGCCAGTTCGCCACCCTGTGGTTCAAGGTATATTTCGGTAACGCTATCCGGGTTTTTCATTGGGAATGTAATTCCCTTATCGGTTTTGCTATACCCGATATATGAAAAAACGATTTCGAAGTTCCCGTTAGGTACACTCAGTGTGAGGTGGCCTGTTGTATCGGTTGTAGTGCCGAGTTTTAGTGCGGCTATGTAAGCGCTGGCACCAATTAATGGCTGTTTGGTTTTATCATCGCGGATGATGGCGCGGAACGTGTTTTGGCCATAAGCCATAGTAATATATAGCAATGCGGGTAACAGCAATAGTAGCTTCTTCATTAAAATGATTTAAAGTGTAAAACGAAATTTAATTAATTCAGGATGTGCTTAACTGAGTGGAGGCCTGAACAATTCGTTTTGATAATCGGAGGTGTGGATGTTTTCGCGCTGCAACGGAAAAATTTTAAAGATAACCGGAAGGTGCAGCGCTATGGCATGAAGGCTAAAAAACACAATAGTAAGCGAAGTTGCCTGGTGTTGAAATTGTAAACCCGATTCGTCATGCGGGGAAGCATCGTGCTTATTATGCCCGAACAGCTCTTTGCCGTGCAGCAGGTAATCGCCAATAAAATCAATAACATCAGGGTCTTCCTTCACCACTTTGGTGTAGGTTTGGTACATACCCGGCAGATCAGCCGCGAGCGAGAAATCGCCCAAGGGCAATAACGTGCTACCTGCTAAAAACAGGCATGTTAACATTAAGCAGGCAACGCGGGTGAACATGGCGACAAATCTACTCAGACTTTCTGTAAAAAAGCTGATCTATTTGGCTTGTTCCAATAGATTTCCTTTTTCGCTAAAAAGCAGGTATTGGCCGTTAAATATATCATCCCGCTGCTTTTTCAATATATCATCAGGAATATTTGCAGCTTCATCGCCGCTATGGGCAAGTAATACCAACTTATTATCGGTTAATAACAACCAATGGCTTTCGCACAATAGTCCGGGTTTGTGATGTACTACCTCGAAATATATGGCCTGGGTAAGATCGTACCCTTTCAATTGATGAAGGTGATCGTGAACATATTTGTCATCTAACCAGGATGTTGTATTGAAAAAATATTGCCACGGAAAAATAATAGTAACGCCTTCCTTGTTGATACAATGGTCGAAAACAAAATTATGCCTGCCAACATACATTGCGATGGAGTCGCGGTGACGGATGAGCCTTTCTATGCTTTTCTCATCCTCAATATTAACCACCGCTTTTAAAAACATATTTTGGGGTAGCAACGTGCTCGATAAATAGCATTCATCGCCTCCATTGGCATTGTGCTGGGAAAAGGTAACACCAAAATTAGCTTTCAAAAAAGCTAAATTAACCGGATGATCATGAAACCAGTTATCATATTCGAATATATTCTTGGCAAATTTTGTATATATATAATTGGTAACCAGTTGAGGAAAATAGGTACCCTTCATACGCAGTCGGTTTGAATAATATAAACCGGGGTCGGTAACCTCAACAAAAAAGTTGGTGATCGACATGTCGTAGCTCTCAACTTTATTTACTTTCCAGGGCAGCATATAGTACACTTGCCTGTAACTTTCTATTTTAACAGTATCATTGTTTTTTCCAATGATGTGTATACCGCAAAAAGGGCCGTCGTCAGTCCAGCTATCATGCTGTAAAGCCTCTATGGCAACTTTAATTGTGCTATCAGAATAATATTTTTCAAATCTCCCTTTCCATTTTTTTGGCACCCACCCCGCGTGCAATGAAGTATCGTTATACGTTATAAGTGTTTGGGCAGATATATTAAAGTCTTTCCAGTTCAATCGTGGTTTAATATGTTGCGCACTCATCAATAACGATTGCAAAACATCCAGACTCACTTTTTTAATATACTTATGGCTTATTGCCATTTCTTTTTTAGCGTCGTCCTCGTGTTTATCGTGCCACATTGAACTTAACGAAAAATATTCCCGGTAACATATCCAATTACCGCCTTCGTTAAAAATACTATATTTAGCTTCGTGACCACCGCCCAAGCCGCCGCCCCGGTCAATCAGGTCGATCTTTTTTACATTATTAAGAACCAGTGTTTGTTGTGCAAAGCAAATAGTACTAATAAATAAGCACAGTATAAACAGGAATCTAAAGCGCATATTTTTGAAGTTTACATAAAGATACTTTCAGATATTATATTCCATAAAAAATCTTAAAATAACTCTAACTGCCCGTCAAACTTCTCCGGCCTTTGCCTTGGCATCACATCACCAAAATTAGAAGTTGAAACACCCAACAAACGCACCTGTTGCCCTTCTTTAAACGATGCTTCCATGAGTTTTTTGGCTGTTGCCGAAATAGTTTCAAGATCATCAATTGGCATTGGGAATGATTGACTACGGGTAATCTGTTTAAAATCGTGGTATTTTACTTTGAGCGTTACCGTACGCGCTTTTAGTTGGTTTTTAGTGATGCGATTGAACACGATGAGGGCTATTTTATCCAGTTCGGAGTTCATTTCTTCCAAAGTGGTAAGGTCATAAGCAAAAGTATCTTCGGCCCCGATAGATTTAGTTTCCTGATCGGGTTTAACAGCGCGGTCATCAATGCCGCGAACGATCTTGTAATAGAACCTGCCCGATTTGCCAAAACTACTTACTAATTCTTCTTCTGTCAGTCGTTTCAGATCTGCCCCGGTGTGCAGGCCCATGTTGCGCATTTTTTCGGCGGTCACCTTACCTACGCCGTAAAACTTCTCCACCGGCAAGGTTTCCATAAAGGCTTCGATACCTGAAGGGCCGATGAATTTGAGACCGTCGGGTTTGTTCATGTCCGAAGCTATTTTGGCTACAAACTTGTTTACCGACACGCCGGCCGAAGCGGTGAGGTTCAACTCATCTTTTATAGCTTGCTTAATCGCTTTGGCGATATCGATAGCCGAACCGATGCCCAGCTTATCGTTAGTTACATCAAGGTAAGCCTCATCCAGCGAAAGCGGTTCGATCAAATCGGTGTAGCGGCTGAATATTTCCCTTATTTTAACAGAAACCTCTTTATAGGCAACAAAACGCGGGAACACAAATATGGCATGCGGACAAAGCTGATAGGCTTTTTTAGATGGCATGGCAGAGCGGATACCAAATTTACGTGCCTCATAACTGGCGGTGGCCACAACCCCGCCCCTGCCTTGGTATGAACCACCTACAACAATGGGCTTGCCGCGATACTCCGGGTTATCCCGCTGCTCCACCGACGCGTAAAAAGCATCCATATCAATATGGATGATCTTTCGGAGAATGCTTTGTTGTTCGGTTTCCATAACAGCTTGTTCAAATATACAAGCTGAGTGGCTATTTATTCATCATCAGCCAATCATAAATTAGTAAACCTCTTAAACAAAAAATGCCCCCATTACCTGGGAGCATTTAATTATCTAAAGATATGGATTATCGTTTTTCAATATCAACATAATCCTGGTCAACAGCACCAACGTAAATTTGACGTGGGCGGCCAATTGGCTCTTTGTTTTCTTTCATTTCTTTCCACTGTGCAATCCATCCCGGTAAACGGCCTAATGCAAACAGTACGGTAAACATCTCGGTAGGGAAGCCTAAAGCGCGGTAAATGATGCCTGAGTAAAAATCAACGTTTGGATATAATTTACGCTCGATGAAGTAAGGGTCTTTAAGCGCAACTTCTTCTAAACGCTTGGCTATTTCCAACACCTCATCATCAATACCTAATTTCTCTAAAATATCATCGCAAGCTTTTTTGATGATCTTGGCGCGCGGATCAAAGTTTTTATACACACGGTGACCAAAGCCCATCAGGCGGAACGGATCGTTCTTATCTTTCGCTTTGGCTATCCATTTATCTGTATCGCCGCCATCTGCTTTAATTTTCTCCAGCATCTCAATAACAGCCTGGTTAGCACCGCCATGCAACGGGCCCCACAGTGCAGATATACCTGCAGAAACTGATGAATATAAATTAGCTTCGGACGAACCTACAATACGCACGGTTGATGTAGAGCAGTTTTGCTCATGATCTGCATGCAGTATCAACAACACATTCATGGCATCAACAACAACCGGATCGATCACTACATCTTCGGTACGCTGACCGAACGTCATGTGCAGGTAATTGGTAACGTAATCGTATTTATTTTGCGGATAAATTACCGGGTGGCCTAATGATTTTTTATAGATCCACGATACGATGGTCGTCATCTTAGCCAACAACTTGATAATAGTCAGATCAACATCTTCTTTAGATTGTACCGAGTTTAACGATTCAGGGTAAAATGCCGATAATGAACTGATCAAAGCTGTTAACTGCCCCATCGGGTGAGAGTTTGACGGGAAGCCATCAAAAAACTTCTTCATATCCTCGTGAATGAGGGTATGATGGTTGATCTTGGCTTGAAAATCTTTGATCTGATCTTTGCTGGGCAATGCACCATAGATTAAAAGATAAGCCACTTCTAAGAAAGAAGACTGTCCGGCTAATTGTTCTATGGGGTAACCTCTGTATTTCAAAATGCCAACCTCGCCGTCTAAAAACGTAATAGCGCTTTTAGTTGCACCTGTGTTTTTATAGCCAATATCCAAAGTAACATAACCTGTAAGGTCACGCAGTTTTGAAATGTCAATAGCCTTTTCATCTTCCGTACCTGTAATTACAGGCAGTTCATAGGTTTTGTTATCAATAATTAGTTGTACTGTTTGCGACATAGAAGTTGTTTGTATTCGCAAATGTAAATAAATCTGTGTATTTTTAAAGATTACTACAATTGGATTTGTAAAAATTTAATCGTTTTTTTACATGCCCTAAAAATAAACTGTTTTTTACACCAAATATTTCTGACTTTGCATGTTTTTAAACACAGATAAACTATCAAAAGCGCCCGATGACAGGGACTTTTACAGGTTATTTTTTATTATACTGTGCTTTGTTAACCTTGCATTTCATTACCTTTTTTTAAGTTTCACCCCACAATCTATCGATCCGCTTTGGCTGCGCGGGTTTAGCTGTTTAATTTGCCTTACCACTATCGGCGTTTCATACTTTGATGATAAGCGCGTTTACTTCATTAATGCTTACTTTTCTATCGCAGTTTTCCTGCTGGTAAATAACTGTTACCTGCTGGGTTTAAATAATTTTGTTGGCGAGTATTACCTCG
This sequence comes from Mucilaginibacter rivuli, assembly GCF_019391655.1. Taxonomy (GTDB): domain Bacteria; phylum Bacteroidota; class Bacteroidia; order Sphingobacteriales; family Sphingobacteriaceae; genus Mucilaginibacter; species Mucilaginibacter rivuli. The sequence continues at coordinate 233,194 of NZ_JAHXPQ010000003.1, forward strand.
GCTCGCTGGTATGTATTTTACTGGTCAGCTTTTTTTGCAGGCGCACTTACGAGTTTATTGCATTTAGCTGCCTGGTAGCCGTATGCTTTGCGGGTGGGTTCGCATTTAATATTGTACATGTTGATGCCCCCATATTGGTACCTGCCGTTATTATATTTTTAGCATTAACCTACATTTTATTTTACTATAGGCGAACGTATATAGTAAGGGGCATATTAATGCGCAATGATGTTCAATTACAAAAAGAAGAGCTTGAACAAGCCTATGTTAATTTGCATCAAAAAGTTTTAAACTTACAAAACCTCATCAGCGCGAACAGTAGTATTGTTTTGGCCTATGGTGAAGACAGGGTATGTAAAGATGTGTGGTACCCAAGCAATAACGTTTTAGAAAAAGATTTGGTTAGTATTATTGGTACTAATATTGATACCCTTGGCATACCACAAATAGCCAGTTACTTTAAAACTGCTGCAAAAACTTTAAGGCAAACGCAGTTTGAGTTTAATTCGTTTTTTAACAATAACCGTTGGTATACGGTTACCATTAACCCGGTTTTAGGCGAGGATAATAAACACAACGGCCATATTACCATTACACTGGATGATGTTACCGATGTAAAAGTAAGCGCTGCCAAGGTAAAAGAAAACGAACTGGTACTTTACAACGAACAAGTGGTTGCCAAAATGGGCAGTTGGTGGACGGATATTAACGGCCGCGATATCCATTGGTCTAACAACTTATTTTCAATACTGGAAGTAACCGATATCCCGGCAGAAAAATCAAAGCTGAATTATTATATCAGCCTGATACACCCCGAAGACCGCGACCATGCGCAGCATTACTTTAACACGTTGGCCAATAACCCGCTTAATGAGTTAGAACATCGCTCCATTACACCGAAAGGAAATCTTAAATATTTTAAGGTAGTTAGCGGTTATCCAGTAAAGGATGATAAGGGTAAAATTGTAAAAGTTGCCGGCATTGTGCAGGATGTTACCGAAAGTAAAATAGCCAATAAACTAATACGCCAAAGTCAGGCCGAATTGATGGAAGTACAGGCTATTGCAAAAATTGGTGGTTGGAAATGGGATATTACCTTGAACGATATTCAATGGAGTGATGAGATATACCATATTTATGAGTTTGACAAAGACGAGGTAAGGCATGACGACCACTTTAAGCTATTACTATCGCAAGTACACCCCGGCGATAAAGCGATGCTTGCCGCAGCGTTTAAAAACCCGCTTAAACTTACCCGGGCAGTAGTTGAGTATCGCATAATTACCAAAGCTGGCAAAATAAAATACCTTAACCTTATTATAGGTAAAACGCTTAAAAAAGACGGTATTATTAAAAAGATAATTGGCACGCTGCAAGACATGACGGAGCGTAAGAAAATTGAATTTGATTTTGAACGTGCCGAAAACAAATACAAAAACGTATTAGAAACCATTAACCTGGCCGCGGTTACCCTAAATAAAAACGGCGATATTGTATTTTGCAACAAGCACCTTGCTGATATTGTAGGGTACGAGCGCAGCGAGCTGCTGGGCATGAACTGGGTTGGAAACTTTGTTCCCGAAATTTTGCGCGCACAATTCAGGGGATGGTTAGAGACTGATAATTTTTACGCGCAGCATACCAGCCCTATTCTTTGCCGTAATGGTAAACAGCGCGTTATTAACTGGAAAAACACAGTTACCCACGATGAGTTTGGGACCATTACCGAAACCACCAGCATTGGCGAGGATATTACCGAAATTAAGAAAGCGCGCGAAGCCTTAATTATGGCAAAAGAGAATGCCGAAAAATCATCACGGTTTAAATCGGAGTTCCTGTCCATCATGAGCCATGAGATACGTACACCAATGAACGCGGTTATTGGTACCACTAACCTACTATTGCAAGACAATCCTGCTCCAAACCAGTTGGAATACCTGCACACTTTACAATTTTCGAGCAATAACCTGCTCGAACTGATTAACGATATTTTAGATTATAATAAGATAGAGGCCGGTAAACTGGAGTTGTATAAACTGCCATTTAACATTAGTAAGTTAAGCAGCAACCTGCTCAACTCGTTCAGTACAAGGGCCGAAGAGAACGATACTAACCTTGAACTGGTTTTTGATAAAAATATACCCGTTAACCTTATTGGCGATCAATTGCGCCTGGGCCAGGTACTTAATAATTTATTAAGCAACGCGGTTAAATTCACCAAAAATGGTACAGTTTACTTAAAGCTGGAATCGCAGCAGGTTAAGTTTGATAAAGTGCAGGTTAAATTCACCATTGCAGATACCGGCATTGGCATAGCTCCTGAAAACCTCGAGAAAATATTCGATCCGTTTACGCAGGAGTTTCAAAGTACCCAGAGCGATTATGGGGGCACCGGGCTGGGCCTTGCCATTACCAAGCGCCTGGTTGAATTGCATAACAGTACCATAAACATTGTAAGCGTACCCGGCGAAGGCACCGAATTTAGCTTTACCATTGTATTTGAAAAAGCAAATGTGGATGAGCACACTGAAAGTGAAGCTCAATCAGCCAAATCACAGGAAGATAGCAACCTGAAGGGTATGCGCGTGCTGCTGGTTGATGATAATAAAATGAACCTGCTGATAGCTACCAAATTTTTAAAGAACTGGCAAGCCAACGTAGAACATGCATCGAATGGTAAAATTGCTGTAGAGATGGCAATGGCAACTAACTACGATGTTATTATTATGGACCTGCAGATGCCGGTTATGGATGGCTTTGAGGCAGCATCCATTATTAAGCAAACCCAACCCGAAATACCTATTATAGCGTTAAGCGCGGATGCGATGCCCGAAACACACTTAAAAGCAGTTAAGTACGGCATGGAAGATTACCTCACCAAACCTTTTGTACCCGAAATACTCTTCAGCAAAATAATGAAGCATTATAAAGGGTATGAAGTGAATTGAGGTGCCGGGCGCATAGCGTTTGTTAGATAAAAAGTAGTTTTACAAATCCAAAGCTCCGGGTAACATCAGTAAGAAAAGTAAGGCTTTATCGTAGTCTAACTCAGGATATTCCAAACCTAAAGCCCTTAAATTATTGTAATACGTTTGGTGCTGCTGGTAATAATTTTTTTCTGATTGGATAAACCATGCTTTATCACCTAACTTTTGTGCGAGGAACCATTTTTCGATCAGGCGGCCTGTGCGTCCGTTCCCATCATTAAAAGGGTGTATCTTAACAAAAACCAAATGGATAAGGCTGGCAAAGAAAAACACTTCCTATATGTCCATTGGAGTAGATAGCAATAACGCAACATCAGCATAGAATTTCTCCATTTCTACAGGTACCTGGTACGGTGTAGCTGCTACATATTCAATTCTACCATCGGCAGTGGATACATACATATTGTGCACACGCATTTTACCTTGCTGATGCTTGGCTACAATATGCTTACTCAATAACTTGTGAGCATATTCAATATTGGCCTGGTTTAAAGTATTGCTTTTGGCAAATGTATAGGCATTGTACAGGTCGTCAATTTTTCGGGTATAATCAGGCAAAAACTCGATGCCAAATTTCTTGTGCTTGATGTACGAATCAAGTTCAATTTCCTCCCCTTCTATCTTGCTCGAAAAAACAGATGATACCGAAGTATAAAAGCTAAACGTATCCGTTGATATTTCGGCATCATGTAAAGCATCAAACTTCTGTTGCAGACCGTTATTTACCTGCTGCCGGTACTCATGCAGTAAGGTAACAGGTATTATCTGAAGTTGATCTTTAATAGCTTCGCCGAACATAGTTTCGCTTTACGTTGATGCCAAATCTAACTAAAAGCCGTTGCTATGGCAAGCTGTTCGGTCATGGGGCAAACTTACACGCCATCAAAATAAAACTCATAGTGCGTCATCGTTCTTGAGTTCATTAAATATGGATTCTAATTTGTTCTGATGGCTTCCACCGGATCCAACCGTGCCGCAAACCATGCGGGTACAATACCGGCAATAATACCAATAGAAACCGAAGCACTTACGCCAAAAATAATGTTTTTCAGGTAAAGGTTTATTTGCAGGTCCCAGGCTGATTTTACCGCGAAGGTACCGGCATAAACCAATATAATACCCAACACCCCTCCCATTACACATAGCGATATGGCTTCGAACAGGAACTGGAACAGTATAAAATAGTTTTTAGCGCCTAATGATTTTTGGATACCGATAATATTAGTACGCTCTTTAACTGATACGAACATGATGTTGGCTATCCCAAAACCACCTACCAAAATAGAGAAAAGACCAATGATAAAACCCACGGTATGTAATACTTTAAACACCTGGTCAAATTGGTCTGATATCATCGTGCTTTTATTGATCGCGAAATTATCCTCCTGATTGGGTTGTATGCGGCGAATAGAACGCATTGCACCTTCAAGTTCACTCTCTACAGCTGCTTCAGATATGCCTTCGTGACCTTTTACAACGATCTGAGAGTCGTACCTATCACTTTCCACATCAATCAACTGCTGTGCAAAGTTAATGGGCAGTGTTATCACATTGTCGTGCGAAATGCCCAGCGGATCATCACCCTCTTTAACATACACACCCACCACCCTAACATTGCGCCCAAATATTTTTATCATTTTACCTTCGGCAAGTGATGCATCAAGGAACAGGCCCTCAGCAACAGCATGCCCTATCATTGCCACGGGTGCGCCCCCGCGCGATTCGTTATCGGTAAAATACCGGCCTTCCTGAAACTCGAGCGGGCGTGTTTTATTATAGTTAATAGATACTGCTGTAATGGTTACATTATCAACACTTTTACTTTCATATTTTATAGTCCGGTTTGCTAACCACGATTGATAATATATACCTTGTGCAGTTTGCATGCGGTTTTCCAGCTCTTCCATATCGCGTATTTTTAATGCGGGGCGCTGGTTATATTTCCACCACGGAAAATCGTCCTCAAATATCCATGGCATTTTTTGTATAAATATGGTATTACTGCCAAGCTTGCTTACGCTTTTGTTGAGGTTATCACTCAATGTATCAACTGCCGAAAACACCGCTATAATACTGAATATACCAATGGTTATACCCAATAATGATAAGGTTGTACGTAGTTTGTTTTGTCTTAGCGCATCCATCGCAAACACAAAACTTTCGGCAAAAAGCTTTAAAAATATCATACTAACAGTTAGACAAATTATCTTCTGTAACGTTACAGCAACAGGCAAATATTTATTTTGAAGGAACAATTATCTCCCGATTGTAAAAATCATTAAAAGCATCCGATCTCATTAATTTTTTTTCATTTAAATTATTGATTATGAGATAATATACTTGTAACTTTATTATGCAAGCATAATAAATGATATTTATTTAATCACACCTAAATTAAATACAATTATGGAAACCCTCAATCCATCTCCCCAAGCCCTTGTTCACGATGAAATGATGGCTAATTTATATACCTTAAACAAACAATGGACATCGGAAGTAGACTTTCTTAATGATGAAATGAAATTCATGGCCGATTTGCTCGACAGGTTTTTTATTAACCTGATAAAAGAAGAGCATGTTAACCGTATCCAGCTTATCAAAATGCACCTTGGTTCGCTTGGTATAGTAAGGAATAACATCAAACAGGATATTTTAAAACACCAGGCAAACATCGAAGAAAAGATAAACAACCTATCATCAAAAAGCGATGCCTTTTTACAGTTGGAAGATGAGCGGGTGGACGATGAGCTGAAGGATCTGAACAGGAGTTTCAAAACCTTAAAAAAAGAAATTTTCGATATTACCAGTGTACTGCTACATAATAATAAAGCATCGCAAAACTAAAACACAAAAAAATCCCTCCATTGTTAAATGAAGGGATTTTTATTTTCAAGCAAAATATATTAATAGTTTACTGTTTTTACCGTAGTAGTTGTTGTAACTGTTTTGGGTTTTGCAGTAGTAGTTGAAGTAGTATAATGATGCACCGGGTGCGCACGGCGATAAGCTGCTTTTCTTTCCGCCTCCTTTTTAAGTTTTTTCCTGCGGATGGCATCGCCAACTATATAACCACCACCGGCGCCTATTGCTGTTCCTATTATTGCACCTTTAACATTATGACCTATTAAACCGCCTGCAACAGCACCTGCTGCACCACCAACAATGGCACCTTTTGCCTGATCACTTACCGGGCGCGATTGTGCCTGTGCTGAATTATTTATTGAAATTACTGTTAAAATTAACAGTGTTGCTGAAAGAATGATTTTTTTCATGACAATTGTGTTTTGATGATAGCTTAGTACAAATGAAATACTCAAATTGTATTTAACATACTGCAAAACCTTTGCCAATATCACAATACTTAATTGTATACTCATTTATGCCTGTTATGGCCGTTTAGTACGTTAAATACACAAAACACCTGTACTGAATACTGTACAAGTTTTTTAATTTTATATAAAAAACAGATTAAACCTCAAATTGACTCAGGTGATGCTCAAGGTGTTTGGTTATCAATTTATCCCACTCCATTGTGGTTAAATGTCCAAAAAATGTATGAGGGTATTTATTCACGTCTTTACCCTTTGTAGCGGTGTAATGTTCGATCAAGGCAATGAGGTGTTCTTTTTCTGCTTCAAAATCATACTCGCCTTTGGCTAAAAATGCTTTAGCTGTTGGCAAGCCTTTACCAAAAGGCTGGTCGCTTAATATCTTTTTTTTAGCTATCCAGCCAAATAAATAGCCAGATAGTACCCGCTCCTGCTTTACTTCGCCTAAAGCGGCATTGAAAAAAGCATTTAAATGGGCCAGCATTTGATCGACCCTCATTTTACCCCACAGGGCTGCCGAAGATGGTGTTAAACGGTTTATCCGTTCTATCATCTCCTTACTGTAAACAGGATTTAGTAAGCTTTTCATTTTGGTTATACTGAGGCAAATTACTAAATATATAATGATTGTAAAACTAAAATGTTTTAAATACACTGTATTACAGCTACAGCCTTTATAATAATTTCTAATTTTACAATTAAAAGTAATAAACCAACCGTATGATGATAAATTATGAACGTATTGACCATGTTTACGTATGTGTACCGCCGGGTAAAGAACACGAGGCAAATCAGTTTTATATCAGCGTGATGGGCTTTGAACCTAAAATCCGCCCTGCCGATCTGGATGGATCAAGCGGTTATTGGTACCAGCTACCCAACATGGAACTACATATAGGCACAGAGTTGGGCCCAAATAACTCCAAAAGGCATTTTGCCATGCAGGTTACTGATCTGGCTGCGGCAAGGCAGCATTTAGAAAAACATGGCATCAATATAATTGAAGAGGTGCCTATACAGGGCCGGGACCGCTTTACTTTTCACGACCCATACGGTAACCGCATGGAATTTTTAGCCTACCATTAAAACAGGGTGGTACGAATTTATTTAGTATCTTAACCTAATGAAAAAATCGCTACTGCTTTTGCCCCTCCTGTTTTGCTTAACTGCAAAAGCCCAGCTATTGGTTGATACCCACAATGATGTGATATCAAACCAACTCATCACCAAATTTGACCTTGGTAAATTACAAAACAGTGGCAATTTTGATTTGGTGAGGGCAAAAGCCGGTGGCCTTAACGCACAGGTATTTTCAATATGGTGTGGCGAGCAATATGGTACAGGCACGGCATATAAGATGGCTAATCGCGAAATCGATTCGCTTTACGCGCTCATTAAACGTTATCCTAAACAAATAACATTGGTACACAACGCCGCCCAGCTTAAACAGGCGGTAAACAAGCACCGGCTTGCCGCGATGATAGGCGTTGAAGGCGGGCACATGATAGAAGGGCGAATGGATTACATAGATTCGCTGACCAAACGGGGCATGCGTTACCTTACCCTCACCTGGAACAACAGTACCGCATGGGCAACATCCGCCCGGGATGAAACGCGCAATACAGATACCACAAAGCATCTTGGCCTTACCGCTTACGGCAAACAAATTGTGCGCCACCTCAATGAGCTTGGCGTGATGATAGATGTATCGCACGTGGGCGAAAAAACTTTTTACGATGTAATAGCCACATCTAAAAAACCCATCATCGCATCGCATAGCTGCGTGTACAGCCTGGCACCTAACCGGCGTAATTTAAAGGATGCACAATTAAAAGCTATCGCCAAAAACGGGGGTGTTGTTTTTATAAATTTTTACAGCGCATTTATTGATAGCACATTTGATAAAAAAGACAACATTTTTCTGCGTAAGCATATAAAAGAGAGGGATTCTCTTTTTACCATATATCATGATGAAACGCTGGCCAACATCAGGCTGAACAATATCTATAAATCGGAAACCGACCCTATGCGACCACCATTAAGCCTGTTGGTTAAACATATTGATTACATAGTTAAGCTGATAGGTATTGACCATGTAGGCATCGGATCTGATTTTGATGGTTCAGAATCGTACCCTTTAGGAATGGACAGCGTTGCCGATTATCCAAAACTATTTAACGCTTTGCGCAAAATTGGTTATACCGAGGTTGCCATCAATAAAATAAAAGGCGGCAATTTTTTACGGGTGCTGTTGGCTAATACGGGTAAATAAACCGGCGAGGCCTATCACCACTTTTTAAATATCACAAATACAGCAAGTACAATAAGGCCAAACCCTGCAAAGTGGTTCCAGCCCAATCGCTCATTCTTAAAAAAAAGCACACTAAATATCATAAACACAGTTAAGGTAATTGCCTCTTGTATGGTTTTTAGCTGCACCAGCGTAAAGGGGCCACCATCGCCTTTAAAGCCTGCTTTGTTTGCAGGCACCTGGAATACATATTCAAAAAATGCGAGGCCCCAGCTTATCAGTATAACTGTAAACAGCCCCATGCTTTTACCCCAGCTATACTCCTTAAATTTGAGGTGCCCGTACCAGGCAAACGTCATAAAAGTATTTGATATGATCAGGAAGATAATGGTTTTCAATCCACGCATGTGTTATGTTGTTGTTTGAGATAAATATTGGTCTGTTACGTTTTGCCCGGATTCAGCTGTGGTTTTTATGATCTCATTACGCTTAACCAGCAATTTTTCCATATAGCGGGTTAAAAATAATTGATTTGCAAGTATACCCAGCCAACCCAAAGGCGATTCAAAGTTAAAAATATCGGTCATCAATGTTTGGCCATGTTCTGCCGGAATAAAGTAATGCTCGTGCTTAAACGCTTTAAAAGCGCCGCTAACCATCTCATCTACAAATAGAACAGGCCGGTCCATCCTTGTTATTTTTGAGGTTAAAGTTTGCCATACAAAAAAGTGCCTGGCGCGCCAGCTTACGGTTTCATTCAATTCAATTAAGCCGCTGGTACGCCCTGCTACTGCACGCTCGCCGGTATGCCGTGTTGATGCCACATGCATATCTATGCTTCTGGACAGATCGAAACAAACCCCGACAGGTGCGTTTATCAATGTTTCTATACGGATAACGGGCATGGCTTTCTTTTTATGTACCGCGGCTAAATTAAAAAATAACAAGGTTTAAAAACAAAAAAGCTCCCCGGTATGCCGGGAAGCTTAAAATACTTTACAAATTAGTTTTTACTTATTTACTGCCATTGGTGCTTGCCGGAGCCGCTGCCGCAGCAACAACCTCGCCCGATATTACCAATACCTTTTGTGGTGTTTTGGCATTTGATGTTACTACAATGCTTTTGTTAAACACACCCGGCACCGCAGCGTTGTAAGTAATTTTGATAGTACCTTTATCACCTTTTTTAATCGGGGTTTTGGTATAGTCAGCAATTGTACAACCACATGTTGGCCTAACTTCGGTTAGTATCAATGGCTCTTCGCCAATGTTTGTAAACTCAAAATTGGTAGTAACAGGTTTAGCCTGAGGTACTTTACCAAAATCATACTTCTCCGAAGCAAATTTAAATTCAGATTTTGTATCAGTTTGTGCAGAAGCAGTAATTGTAAAACCTAAAATTACCGCACATAAAATCATTAATTTTTTCATATTCTTGTGTTGTGTATTACAAATATAAGTAATTATTCAATATCAATTAATAAGTAATTATTCAATATCAATTAAACTATAAAAAAATGTAATGGTTTAGTTGATAAGTATAATGTTAGCAAAATAGAATTTTATATTTTTGCTGAATAAACCAAATTTTATATGCCGGATACTGGGTTTAACGCTACCGACGATATTGATGTTTCGCAATTAAGCTTTGACGCTTTTAAGGCCCTGGTAATTAATGATTACCGGATAGCTTATGAAAGCCGACAGGCCAGCCTGATAGGGCGCCGCGAAGTGCTTACCGGCAAAGCCAAGTTTGGCATATTTGGCGATGGCAAAGAAGTAGCGCAACTGGCTATGGCCAAGGCATTTCGCAAAGGCGACTGGCGCGCGGGCTATTACCGCGACCAAACTTTTATGTTTGCTACCGGCATGAGCAACTTAAAGGAGTTTTTTGCCCAGTTATACGCCATCCCCGATGTTGAAAAAGACCCCGCATCTGCCGGAAGGCAAATGAACTGCCACTTTGCTACACGTACTATTGACGAGAATGGCGAATGGTACGACCTGACACAGACGATGAACTGTGCATCGGATATATCAACCACGGGCGGGCACATGCCACGTTTGCTGGGGCTGGCATACGCGTCAAAACTATACCGCCAAAACAAAGAGCTTGCCTACCTTGATAAATTTTCGGTTAGCGGTAACGAGGTTGCTTTTGGTACCATAGGCAATGCATCAACAACCGAAGGCTTGTTTTTTGAGGCATTTAACGCGGCTGGCGTTTTACAGGTACCTATGGCTATTTCCATTTGGGATGATGCTTATGGCATATCTGTACCGGCAAAATACCAAACTACAAAAGAAGATATATCCGAAATATTAAAAGGCTTTCAGCGCGAAGAGGGTACTAACGGGTACGAGATATTTAAAGTACGCGGCTGGGATTATGTTGGCCTGTGCGAAACTTACGAAAACGCTATTAAAGTGTGCCGCGAAGAGCATGTACCTGTATTGATACACGTTACCGAGATGACGCAGCCGCAAGGGCACTCCACCTCCGGATCGCATGAGCGTTACAAATCAAAAGAGCGATTGGCATGGGAAGATGAGCACGACTGCCTTGTACAAATGCGCAAATGGATGCTCGAAACAGCCATAGCCACCGGCCCCGAATTGGATGAACTTGAGGAGGTTGCCAAAAAGTATGTACGTGAGTGCCAGCGCGAAGTATGGGGTACACTGGATAAAAGCATTAAAGCAGAACTGAATGATGCCGCTGTACTGATAGAAGATATCGCGGCAACATCATTAGCTGGCGAACAATTGCTCGAAATTGCTGCTAAACTAAAGGCAGAGGTTGACCCGGGCAGGCATAATGTAATGGCTGCTGCCCGTAAAACATTATTGCTTACGGTAAATGAAGCATCAGACCAGCGCTTTGCTTTGCTGGACTGGCTAAAACAGGAGAACGCGAAAAATAAAGAACGATATAATTCGAAACTATTTAGCGAAACACATTATACTCCGCTGAATGTACCGGTTAGCCCGGCCAATTATGATGAGGCTGCCCGTTTGATAGATGGCCGTGAGATACTTAATGCTTGCTTTGAAGAAAACTTTAACCGCGATAAAAGTATAGTTGCCTTTGGTGAAGATGTTGGCGCTATTGGCGATGTTAACCAGGGCTTTGCAGGCTTACAACTAAAATTTGGCGATCTGCGCATTACCGATACCGGGATACGTGAAGCAACCATTATTGGCCAGGGAATGGGCTTAGCCATGCGTGGCCTCCGCCCTATTGCCGAAATACAATACCTGGATTACCTGATGTACGCCATGAACGTGCTGAGCGATGACCTGGCAAGCTTAAGCTACCGTACTTACGCGGGGCAAAAGGCGCCGCTTATTATTCGTACCCGTGGCCACAGGCTCGAAGGGATATGGCACTCAGGCTCGCCCCTGGGCTTTATATTGAACGCTTTGCGCGGGCTATATATTTGCGTACCCCGAAACATGACTCAGGCTGCAGGGCTTTATAATACCCTTTTACGCGGTGATGAGCCTGCCCTTGTTATTGAGTGCCTTAACGGGTACCGTTTAAAAGAAAAACTCCCAACTAACGTAGGTGATTTTACTGTACCGCTTGGCAAGGCCGAAATATTACGCCAAGGCAGTGATGTAACCATCGTATCATACGGTTCAACATTGCGTATTGTTGAGGAAGCAGCTGCTGCTTTAGAGGCCACAGGCATCTGCATCGAGATCATCGATCCGCAAACATTATATCCTTTTGATACTGAGCATATTTGCGCTGCTTCGTTAAAGAAAACAAACAAGCTCCTTATTGTTGATGAGGATGTTCCCGGAGGCGCTTCGGCATACATACTGCAACATATTGTTGAAGAACAGAACGGATATTACAGCCTGGATAGCCAGCCACGTACCCTAACTGCCAAGCAACACCGCCCTGCTTATGGGTCGGATGGGGATTACTTCAGCAAACCATCGCACGAAGATATTGTTGAGGCTGTTTATGGTATGATGAGCGAAAGCAACCCGGTTAAGTATCCGCCGATATATTGATATCCGGAAAACAATTTTAACTGCTTATATCTTTTAAGCACGGTTATACTGTATTTTTAAAAAGAGATAACAGTATAAAACTGTGTTTTTACAAATTACCCAATGGCTATATTATTAGTTGAGGATGAGCCCAATATTGTATCGGCCATAAAGCGTGGCCTTGCCGATTTTGGCTTTGAAATAAGCGTTGCTACCGATGGGCTGACAGCGTTGCAAATGGCAACCGACCATAAGTTTGACCTTATTATATTGGATGTGATGCTGCCATCGATGGATGGGATACAGCTATGCCGCCATATCCGCGAAAGCGATGCCCTCATCCCTATACTGATGCTTACCGCGCTCGACTCGACAGAGAACATTGTAACCGGCCTTAACAGTGGTGCGGATGATTACATGGTTAAACCTTTTAAAATGGCTGAGCTTGCGGCACGTTTAAAAACACTACTACGCCGTGCCGGGGGCAATACCACAATACAAAATAAAAACACCTACCGCATTGCCGACCTGGAACTGGATGCCGATGCTAAAATAGCCAGCATAAACCAGGTGCCCCTAAACCTTACCGCTACCGAATACCGCTTATTAGAACATTTTATAAAAAACCAGCGCAAGGTATTATCGCGCATACAATTATTGGAAAGTGTTTGGGATATTGATTTTAACCTGGGCACCAACGTGGTTGATGTATACATTAATTACCTGCGTAAAAAATTGGATAAGCAAAACCCCGGTAAATATATCCAAACTGTTTTTGGGATGGGTTATATGATGAAAGAGGGCGACTAAATGAAAATTCAAACTAAAATAACCTTACTCTTTTTAGCCCTTTCAATAGCTATATTACTATTGCTCAATGCTTTCATTTTTTACTTTGAATACCAGTTTAACTACCAGGATTTTTACAAGCGCCTGCAAGCCCGTGTAAACCTGGCTGCGCAAATAAGGCTACAGCCCGGCGAAAAAAGCGATGCCTACCAGGAGGTGCGGAACAAGTACCTCGAAAAGTTAGAAGCCGAAAAAGAGCAAATATTTAAGGCAGACTCATCGGGGAAGTTTGCTAACCACGGTTTACCAATTGAGTTTTTTAACAGCATAATAGCCACCGGAAATGACACCTATAAACAGGGTAACCAGTTTTTTGCCGGAAAATTAGTAAGCATAGGCAAGCAAAAGTATTTGGTTATTGTTTCGGCCTCCAATCCTTCGGGGCTACAGGAAATACAGGAGCTAAAGAAAATACTGGTGCTTGGGTTTTTCGGTTCGCTTATCGTGGTGTTTTTTGCAGGTAAATTGTTCTCGTACTATACCTTTATCCCTGTGCGTAAGCTCACCGATAAGGTAAAGAGTATTACATCAAATAACCTGCACCTGCGCCTGGAGCCTTTAGGGAAAGATGAGATAGCGGAGTTATCCAACACCTTTAATGATATGCTTAACCGGCTTGAAACGGCCTTTGAAACACAAAATAATTTTGTGAGCAATGCCTCGCACGAGCTACGTACCCCTCTCACCATTATCAACAGCGAGGTAGAGATAGCTTTAAAACGTGGGGTTGCCGATATTAGCTTATTGAACACCATACATGCCGAAAGCGATAAACTGACACAGATACTAAACAGCCTGTTGTTATTGGCCCAGTCGGGCTATGATGGCAAAAAGCAAAGCTGGCAAAAGATCAGGATTGACGAATTGATATGGACGGCTGTTGAATCGGTTAAAAAAATACATCCCGAAAGTAACATCAAAGTTGATTTTTCGGCTTTGCCCGATAATGATGAAGCTTTAAACATCCTGGGTAACGGTAATTTATTAAACCTCGCGATAAGCAACATTATCAATAACTCCTGCAAATACTCGCAAAACAAACTGGTGGTTATCAAGCTGTCCGTTCAAAATAAAAGTGTGGTTATTGCTATTACCGATAAAGGCATTGGCATACCAACTACCGAGCTACAGCATATCTTCGAGCCCTTCTTTCGTGCATCAAACACACACGATTATAACGGGCATGGCGTAGGTTTGCCTTTAGCGCTAAATATCATCCGCTTACACAAAGGCTCTATCGGTATCCGCTCCGAAGTTAATATCGGTACCGAGATACAGGTATTCCTGCCTTCGGCGGCAGTGTAAATTCTAATCAAATTCTAATAACTCTCTTATAGGTTACTAATTATTGGGCGCTACTCTTGTATCAAACAAAAGCAGTTCAACATAAAATAATTAATAACCATGAAAACTATCCTCATTCCAACAGATTTTAAACCGGAGTCGCTTAATTGTATTGCCGAGCTTGTAAAAAAGGTTTATCCCGAAAAGCTGAATATCATTATGGTACATCTGTTAAAGATAACCGACTCTGAGCAGGAGTTACTTATGCTGGCAAGGCGCTCAACTGAATACAATTATATCTCGCCGGGGTTTTACAAGGCATACGTTCAGGCAAAAAACAATTATGCAGACAGGATAAATAAGATCAGCATCGAGTTCTTTTTCGGCAGTACCGTTGCTGCATTCAGAAACTTCTTAGATGCCCACCAGGTTGATTCGATCGTTTTATTAGACGATTACCAGTACGAAAGCATCAGTAAAGACAGCGTTGACCCTTTGGCATTCATTAACCGCAGTAAAACGCACGTTATCCATTTGAATTGCAACCCGGCTATTCAATACACTTTACCAAAATTAAAACCTTCGGCAGTACCGGCCGATCTCGAATTATCTAACAGCATCGGTTAATAAACTCAAAAGCTTATGTTACTCAAAAAGAATATCCCCATTAGTTATGTGTTCGGCAAAATAAAGTTAGAGATCACTTTATTAACTGTTTACTCAGTCGCGGTATACATTGCGCATACCTATTTCGGCTTCCCGGGAGTATCTATTCCCATTGCTGTGCCGGGCATTTTAGGTACCATTATCTCATTGTTACTGGCATTTCGCTCAAACCAGGCGTATGACAGGTGGTGGGAGGCCCGTACCTTATGGGGTGCCATCGTTAACGATTCGCGCTCGTTTGCAAGGCAGGTATTAACTTTTGTAGATAACTCCTATGATCAGCTTGATAAAAGCGCGTTAAAAGAACGCATCATCAGGCGGCAAATGGCCTGGTGCTATAGCTTAAGCTGCCACCTGCGCAATCAGGATGCCCATAATTGTGTAGGCAAGTATATTACCGAAGATGAAAAGAAGCATATAGACCGCCAAAAGCATGTTCCCCTTGCATTAATGGAGCAGCATGGTAATGATTTGCGCCTGTTGTTACGCATGGGCTGGATAAGTGAATACCAGCAGGTTGCCATGGATGAAACGTTAACCCGTTTCTCCAACGCGATGGGTGGTTGCGAGCGTATTAAAAATACGGTGTTCCCGGTAACGTATAGCTTTTACGTTCATATACTGGTATTGCTTTTTGTGTTGATGCTGCCTTTCAGCCTGATAGAGTTATTCGGTGTGTTCCAGGTGCCTTTGGTAGTGGCAATTTCGTCATCTTTCTTTTTGATAGAAAAAATGGCTATACACCTGCAGGACCCTTTTGAGAACAAACCTACCGATACGCCCACTACGGCCATCAGCTTTAAAATTGAGCAGGACCTGAAGCAGCTGTTATCCGAAGAGCCGCCAAAAGAAGAAGCACAAACCAAGGTACAGAACCAAGGCATGATATATTACATTTTATAATTTGTTAGCTTGTTTTAAACCGGGGCCCCGCACTATTGCGGGGCTTTTTTAGTTTTATATTTATGGCTATTGTTATCTTTGGGCAATTACACAAGCATGATCGCAGATATATTCCCTATTGTAACTTCCGTTATTAAAACCAGGCGAACTACCAAACCGCCCGAAATGAATGGTAAAAAGATAAGTGACCAGCAAGTAAGCTCACTGTTAGAACTTGCCGACTGGGCGCCTACACATGCCAATACTGAGCCCTGGCGTTTTGTTGTTTATAGCGACCCGCAGATTTTTTGCCACCAACATGCCGAGTTGTACAAAGCCAATACCCCTGCCGATAAATTTATGCAGCTTACTTACGATAAACTTTATTACATGGGCGACAAGGCTTCGCATGTTATCATTGCCATTATGAAACGTGGCGATTTGCCTAAGATACCTGTTATCGAAGAAATATCGGCCACAGCATGTGCCATGCAAAACATTTTGCTTGGTGCCACAGCAGCAGGCATAGCATCGTACTGGGGCACGGGCGGCATGACTTACTCTGAAGCACTTAAACAACATTTAGCTTTACGCGAGCAGGACCAGGTGATGGGTATTATTTACCTTGGGTACAGCGATAAAGCAATTGCAGGCAAACGCACTACACCCTTGAGCGATAAAGTAGAGTGGAAATAGTATAACCCTTAAATAATAGTTTTTTATAATTAAATAAGCTTAAGTTTATACTATGAAAAAGATTTCACTGATTGTTAACCTGGTATTGTTGGTTTGCATGGCCGCTTCGCTTGTTAGTTTTAATGCTGCCCGCGCCACCGTTGCACCTGCGCAAGTTAAAGTGCAGCCATTTTGTAAGTTTACTTTAATCGACCATCGTGGCCACAGCATAAAACTATCTACAAACGTAATGCACGCCAGCCACACAAGCATAACCTTTATTTTCGAAACCGGCGAAAAACTGATCATCAAATTCGTTACCATCAGGGCAGGCCATTTTGTTGCCGAATCTGCCCGGTCAAAAGATCCGAATATCCTATTTTACCCTTCGCACAGCAGCCATCCCCTGCCTATGGTTGGAGCAGTTATCATATCTTCCGTTAAGCCGATATTGGGTAATTTTTCGCACCTGCTTAGCGATGACGACGAGTATCACCTTAATCTGGTGTCCGGAACTTTCAGCTTTTAATACAATGTATCTTATATAAAAAGGCTTTGATCTTAAAGATCAAAGCCTTTTTTGTAAGGAAACTATTCAGGAACATACTTTGCCATCCAAACAGTATCGCTACCACAATCCGGGTTGTTAATGGGATGATAAACTTTAAATACGTTCTCCCTTTCGCCGCTTTACATTTACTGCCCCGAAAACAAAAAAGTACCGAATGCCGGCTGATCGCGATCAAAATCCTCGGGGCGTATTTTTTCGATCACTTTTTGTACATAAGGCATTTTAAGCCCCTTGCGGGTAACATAATGATGATAAACCATCTCATAAACCGGGATAAACTTACCACGCCCAATGGTAGAGATCGTTGTCCACTCGCTGTATTTATTGGTTACATCTTTCCAGGTGGTAAAAGGCACGGTATCATCGCCTAAGTTATATCGTGCCACGTATTCAAAACCCTTTAACAGGCGGTTATCTAATGCCGAATAAAGGTCATCGCCTTGTTTCCAGGCTTCCTCGCAAACGGTAGCTAAAGCACCTAACCCTAATTGGCTATGTCCCTGGTCGCGGCCGCTCTCTTGTATCTGCCCGGTAGTTCCGCTAACGTAGTTCTTAATACTTCCGTTATCATTGCCATTTAAATAAAAATCAACGGCCTTTTTATACATCTCGCGGTTATCTAAAAATATAGCGGCAGCCATATAAGTTTTAGTATTGATACTCCCCCAGTTACCATTAGTGTATGCCCAGGTTTTATAAAAATTGTCAATAACAGGCAAAAAAACACCGGTTATCATTTTGGTGATCTTTGCCAGTTGTACGGGCGTCATTTCCTTATAAGTATATTTGAGCACCTCGGCGGCATAAACAATTTTAAACCCTTCCAGCCCGGCAAGCAAGGGCGCATCGTTGGTTGCAGGTATGGTGGTCAACGAATCGGCATAAGCCTCCAATATCTGTACTGATTTTTTTGCATGGGCGGCATCTTTGGTTACCATCCACATAATTGCATTCAAATAGGCGGCACTAAAGTCGGTTTCCATTTTAGTTTTTGTCCAGGAATATTGACCATCGCGCGAAATGATCTTGTATGGACCATTCATTTTATAATTGGCCGAGGCACGGAGGTTATCCTTTAACAACAAATAAGAGCTATACGCCGGTTCAGTTTTTTGTTGTACTACATTGTACAGGTAATCAAAATCCCTTTGGGTATGCAGTACACCGGGGTGCACAAATGTTTGCGCTTGTGTTTTACCTGCAGATAAGGCAAATAAGCATATTAATATTAATCGTAATGTGGTTTTCATGTGAATTATCGTGTATCGTTTTAAGTTTATACCGGCCTGATAATGATGGCTTGTCCGCCTGTTGCGGTAATGGTTATTGGCAGGCTGCTCCCCTTTTTTAATTTAATGGTGTGTATGTTTATTCCTTTATCACCATCGTCCTCATAAACAGTGGCTTCGTAAGTTTTACCGGCATCCAAAAAATCCAGTTTAAGCGTTGTTTTCCAATCGCTGTAACCTGTAGCGCTGCCAATGTACCAAACGTTATTGTTTTTACGGGCAACGCTTATATTTTCGCCTATATCACCGGCAAGGTAACGGCTGTCGTCCCATACGGTGGGCAGGTAATTAAAAAACTCTATTTCCTTTTCGTTAGTATAATCGGCGGGTTTGCCATACCAGAATATAGATGGCAGCGGGCTAAAATACACTACCGAAAGTGCCAGTTGCTGGCCTTTGCTCACTTTTAAGTTTTTGGCAAAATTGGCCCGGCTGTTAGGGTAGCAAAAAGTAAAATCGGCGGCGCCGGCTAAAAAGCGGGTATATGGCAATACCATGGTATGGAAAGCATCCGGACTATTCTCATCCCCGCGAATACCCTCCTGCGATACCTGGAATGGGTAACGGCGGCTCAGCCCGGTTGGCTTATAATGATCGTGAACGTTAAGGATGAAGCCGTAATCGTTAACTTTTTTCATGGCAGTATCCAACCACGAGAGGCCTTTTTGTGTACCGCCATCAACAAAACCAAATTTTAAACCGGCAACACCCCAGCTTTTATATAACGGCAGTATGGTATCCAGCTTTTGCCTTAAACCCACATAATTAACATACAAAATAACGCCTATACCTTTTTGCTTACCGTATGCGGTAATTTTTTGTACATCAAAGCCATCGATAGGTTTTGTCGGGTCGGATGTGGTGCGAAACTCGGCACCGTACCAGCCTGCATCTACCAGTATATAGCTAAAGTTATGTTTGGCCGCAAAATCAATACCCTGTAAGGCCGCGGCTGTTGTCAGTTCAACCCGTACTACTTTACCGGGCTTCACTTTCGTGGGATCATAATCGCTTAACGGCTCTGTCAGTTTGATGTACAGTTGACTGTTATCGTGCAGGCCTATTGCGTTTTCGGCGCAACTAATGGTGCGCCATGGTGTTTTAAAACTCCCTGTAAATTGTATCAGGCTGTCTTTCTTAATAGCCGAAACCTGGTGGTTACGGTATAGCGTATCGATGTAAAAACTAAGTGCAAGGCTGTTGGGCTGGCCGCCCTTAACCAAAACACATTTGGTATAGCTGCGGTTATCGGCTTCGCCAATGCTTAGGTACAGCTTACCCGGTTTAGCCAGTGTTGCCGGGAAATCGCAAGTGCCGGCCATCGCGTTAAGCTGTAGTTTACTAAATACCGACTCCTCATGATATTGGTAAACGGTGTAATCGTCTGTCAGGTTGTATTGTGTGTTTTCGTGATTAATAATGCTGTGTTGGCCCGGGGTTTTATTAACCACGTACCTGAATGCCAGTGCACCATCAAACAACCTGGTAATTACATCAAAACTAAAGCTGCCGCTTTTACAGCTTAGGGTAAGTTGCTGGTAATTGTTTTCTACCGTTTTTGTTTCGCCTAAAGGCCAGGCAAATGTTTCGCGGTGCTTATCTTTATTGGTGCTGATGATGGTTACCGAATCGCCCAGGTTAGCACCATTAACTTTAAGCCCCATTACCGACCAATTGGTTACCTGCTTATCGCGATAAGCCAACTGATAGTAAAGCTGGTTGCTTTTATCTTTACCAATTTGCAAAACTGTTTTGCCATCCGGCGATCTTATCTCATCAACCTTATTTACCTGTGCATTAACCCTTGTTATACAGGCCGCAATAAGGTAAAGGCAGCATAAAAATTTCCTCATAAAATTAAATTTAAAGGCACCTTTATAATTGAGATGCCTTTATTAAGATATTATTAAAATGCCCTTACCGCCCTTACCGAAAACGTATAAGCCTTGCTAAACGTATAATAAGTTACCGTACTGGCCGATGTTGTACCCTGTATGGCTATCACTGTTCCGTTCGAAGCTGTGCCTAAAAACGCAGTACCCAAAGGCAGCGCCATCGACAAATATAGCGCGTTGGGTGCTGTGGGCGATGCAGCAATCTCATTTGATGTCCAGTAATCCGTATTGGAGATACCGCCTATCAAATCTTTATTATAACGTACAAAGGCAAGTTCGGCTATTGATGGTAAAAACCAGTCGCTAAAGCCACCGCCCCTGTAATCTGTGCAAAGCTTAGCTGCATATGTACCGGTATTACCCAAAATATTAAAAATTTTGGCTGTATTGGCAGCACCCGATCCGATAGCGAACGATGTAGCGTTGGTTGGCGCCAAACTTGTAACCGTTGGCACCCATGGTACCGAGGTAGACAGATCTGCCGGCGATACCATAAAACCGTGCTGGCCGGTACCGTTTATATAAAATATTATACCGCCCTGATAGCTTTGCCCGGTTACAAAAGTACCCACGGGCACTACCTGTAAATTAGCGCTCACGGTAGCGCCCTCATAATTATCATCGGCGGCCTGGGTAGCGGTTATGGTAGTGTTACCAACGCCAACAATGGTTACCTGGTCGCCGCTGATGGTGGCAACGGCAGGGTTGCTGCTTGTATAAGTAAATGCCCCTATGCCAGTACTTAAAGGCGGCGGCAAGGTATAAACCGGGTCGCCAATGGTTTTTGCATTAGCAACAAATGATATGATCGGGGTCATTTTAGCGTTATCCTTTTTGCAGGAGGCAATAGAAAAGATAACTAAAATAAGTAAGGCTATTTTTTTCATGTTCAGGTTCGTCTAAATTTAAAATAAGTTAAACAGGCAGCTATGGCGTAACCGTTATGGTGAGCGTTTTAGTAACTGCGCTTATGCCATCGCCGGTAACATTATTGCCAACAAAGGTTACCGTATAAGTACCGGGTTTGGTGTACTTGTAAACATATTGCGGCAATACTACCTGATTGTTCTTTATACCTACTGCCACATCCGGTGGGATAGCCGAAAGCCTGAATTTTTTGGTAATGGCCCAATCTTCATCGCTCAAATTATCTACGCCCTGCGCAAAGGCCAGTGTTGAGCCTATGGCCCATTTTAACGAATCTTTTACGGAAGTACCTTTAAAGCTTGTAGCGGCAAAACCAGCAAAGCGCACATCGGTATTAATGGTATTGTGTACATAAATGGTACCATCGGGAAATGTGTTTTGAAACACAAAAGCGCTAACCGTGTATTGCCTTGCCCTTGCAGCGGTTGAAGAGGTGTTACTCAGGTATTTAAACGCCACATATAGTGAATCTCCTGCTTGTTGAAAATCGGACAGGTTTACCGTGCCGGAGCTGGTTGCCGTTGCATTGGTTGCTATGGTTGCACGGTTGGTAACATCTGTCCAGGTGGCCTGGCGGATATGGAGCGAATCTACCTGCCCGGTAAAATTTGACGAAACCAATAGCTTAAGGTTACCTGTTTGGCCGGTATTGCCGGCCGCAAGGTTAGCCGTAGCTGTTGAAAACGATAATTGGTTTAATGCACCCGTTACCGAAGTGCGGTTTTTGTAATCGTAAATATGGCCTACCTCGCCCGAGTAGAAACCGATGTTATCGGGGTTACCCGAAAGAACAAACACCACGCTATCGCCAACTTTAAAAGTTGTTTTATTAACCGTTACGTCAAAAGCCGGTGTAGTTAATGTTAACTTGTTGCATGCATATAAGCCAAAGGCTATAAAACAAAGCAGTAATATGTTATATTTTTTCATTTTCCTGATCTTTAAGAAGTAAATCTCTGTTGGTTAATACCCCGGGTTTTGCACTATCAGTTTATTATAAATGGTTTCGAGCGCCGGTATAGGCCATAATATTTGTGTTGGCGTAATGTTATTTACCGGTATAATTGCCGCCGATACCGTTGCCGCAGGTGCCGCAGGGATACCCGGAGTAGTGCCGCCTATATCGTTAGCCAGGCTTTTTACTGTGGAATATAATATCCCCCAGCGCACCAGATCCTGGTAACGTAAGCACTCAAAGGCAAACTCGCGGTAACGCTCATCCTGGATAGCCTGGCGCATTGCCACCTGGCCTAAACCGGGAGTTAGATCAATAGCTGATAAATGGTTTGACAATACCGCCGTGGCTGTAGCCGGTACGCCTGCATAGGTAAAAACTGCCCCTGTAGTAGCTGCCGTGCTTGCACCCGATGTATTTGTTGGCGCGGTTGCTGTTGATACCCCGGCGGTGGTAACACGGTATGCACGGCCCGAGATAAACACCTGGTCGTTAACGGCGTATAATACGCCTGCACCCCATGGCAAACCAATGGTAACTGTGGGTGCCGAGGTGTAGCCTGTACCAGCTGTTATAACGGTGACGGATGATATCTGGCTGCTTGTTAAAAACGCAAGCGCGGTTGCACCTGTACCGCCCCCACCAGTAATGGTAACCGGGGGTACAGTATTGTAGTTTGTAGTTGGCGCGTTAGTAAAATTAATGGTTTCAACATAGTTGGTGGTGTTATATGCCCTGCGGCGCACCAGGTTAATGTTGTTGTATATGGTGGCACTTGGGCCGCTTATCTCATTTTCGGCTTCGGCGGCCATCAGCAGCACATCGGCATAGCGTAGCAGCGGCCAGTTTTGTTGCGAGTTGTTACGTACCGTTTTACTGATGGGGTCTTCTTCTTCCCTTCTCCATTTTGCGGGATACCTTTCCCATACCTGAAACTCGTTAAGGTATGTTTTACCAATGGTTGTAGTAGTTACGGTATAAACGTATTTACCTATGGTTCTGTCGCGGCGCAGATCGCCGGGGGCATACGCTTTGTATAAGCGTGGGTGCAAGGCTATTAAGCCTTCGCAGTAACCGCTATCGGTAGCTATAAAGGGCGTGGTGAATGAGCCTGTTTGAGGCACCCCGGCTGTAACACCCACCGGGCCGCCTAAGTTTTGTGCATTGGCGGTACCGGCAACAGTAAAGCCAACCTCCCAGATGGTTTCGTTATTATACCTGTTTTTAGCTTCATCCGTCCATAATGAGGTAAAGCTTGGCACCAGCGAATGTTTACCCGCTGCAATAACTTTATTGGCCCAGCTCAAAGCATCGGTATAGCGTTTGGTATCGTTTAAAGGTGCACCGGCGGCATGGAGGCATACACGTGCTAAAATACCCTGTACGGCTTCAACAGTTACTTTTTCGGAGTAGCCAAATGTAGCGAAGGTTTGATTTTGCAGCATCCCCTCGGCAGTTGTCATATCGCTGATGATCTGATCGTAAGTTTGCTGTAATGTAGCCCTTGCCAATTGCCCATCATTTATAGAAACTGCCGCGTTTAAATGCAATGGCACACCGCCAAACCATTGTGCCAGCATAAAATAATAGTATCCCCGTAAAAAAAGCGCTTCGCCTTTTGAGTTGGTGAGGTATACCGGGTCAATGCCTTTATTTTCGGAGTTTTTAATGTTATCCAAAAAGGTATTGCAATAATTGATACCCTGGTAGCAACTGTTCCAAAAGTTAGTACTGATACCGTTGGTAGATACATTGGTGTATGATGCCGGGCCTACCTGGACATTACCGTTCCTGAAATAACTTTCGTCGGTAGCGGCATTTGCTTCGCGTATGTAATTTAAACACATATTGCTGGTTCGCAACACCTGGTAAATACCTGCTAAAGCATAATCCACTTCCTGCTTACTGCTATAATATTCGCTGGTAATGGCATAATCACTCGGCTTGGTCTCTAAATATTTTTTGCACGAACTCATGGGTACCAAAAAGGTGAGGATGAGTAATGCTATAGTTATACGTTTCATGGTCGTAATCTTTTTAAATGTTATAAAGTAATATTTGCCCCAAAAACAAACACGCGCGCCCTTGGATACGGCGAGTAGTCGAAACCCGGCGTAGTTGGCGAACTCTTTGTCGAAACTTCCGGATCCTGGCCCGAATAATTGGTCCATGTATACAGGTTTTGCCCTGATGCAAATATTCTCAGGTTTGATATTTTGATCTTGTTTAAGATCACCTTAGGGAAATTATAACCCACCTGGATGGTTTTTAACCGCAGGTATGAGCCATCTTCAACCAACCGTGACGATATGGTACGCACGTTAGTGGCATTGGCAAGCGGGCGCTGGTATTGCGCACCATCGTTTGCCGGTGTCCAGTAGTCGGCATATTCGGCAAAAAAGTTTTGGTTCATGTTACGGGTATCGCCGGTTGTACCGCCATCAAACAGCGCTTTATTGCCGTTTAATATCTGGTTCCCGTATGACCATTGCATAAACACGTTCAGATCGAAACCTTTATAGGTAAAGTTGTTAGAAAATCCGCCATAGTGAATGGGCATAGGATTGCCAATGGTGGCATAGTCCTGGTCGTTGGTAACGCCATCGTTATTCAGGTCTTTTACTTTTAAATCGCCGGGCTGTACGGTAGCAGGGTTACCGCCGTAGTAAGGAATACCGGGCTTTAAGCGATAAGTTATTGAGGTTCCGTTTGTAATTTTATCAAAATCGGCAAGGCGGTACAGACCATCGGCTACATAACCATAAATTAATGCTACCGGTTGGCCTACCTTGGCAATATATGATGGCTGATTCTGATAATCGGAGCCAAATGTTTGGCTGGCACTGGCATCTAAACGGGTAATCCCCCCCTGCGACAACGATAACACTTTATTACGGTTAAACGAAATGTTGAAGTTTGATGTCCACATAAAGTTTTTAGTGCGGATATTGGTACTGCTTAATGATACCTCGATACCCTCATTTTGTATATCGCCAACATTCGTTATTTCGGATGAGTAACCTATACTGTTAGGTAAATTGGCCTGTAATAACAGGTTGCCGGTACGGCGGCGATAGTAGTCGAGCTCTACATTAAACCTGTCTTTTAAAATACCGGTTTCAAAGCCTACATCCAGTTGCGCACCGGTTTCCCATTTCAAATCGGGGTTAAAAATAGCTGTAGGTATAGCACCCGAAACAATGGTATTACCATACGAGTAACGAATTGACGCACTATTAGCATTACTTACCGCTATTGGCGATGTATAAGCAAAATCGCCCACACGGTTATTGCCTGTTAAACCGTAGCTAACACGCAGCTTTGTGTTGTTTAAAGCGGTCAACTTTTGCATAAAAGGCTCTTCTGATATTTTCCAGGCCAGGGCCGCTGTTGGAAAATAACCCCATTTGTTGCCAGTATAAAACTTAGAAGACCCATCGGCACGCATAGATGCTGTTAACAGATATTTAGATTTATAATCATAATTTATCCTGCCTAAAAAAGCGACTTGTGTATTGGTTGATGTATTTACACCAATACCATTCAGCACACCTTCGTCAATACCGCTTACCCCTAAGGCTTCATTAGGCACTTTGATAGCATTTAAGGAGTTTGAACGCGATGAAGTAGTTTGATCGGTAAAACCAACAAGGGCGTTGATATGATGAATTTTACGGATAGTGGTATTATATGTAATTGTATTTTCATTCAAAAAGCTGGGATTATTGGAGTTACTTATTCCGCCGCTTAAGCCATTTTGATTACCCTGACTGGTTAAAGGGCTACCCGCACGCGTTTGTGAGTTATTAAAAAACTCGTTGTAATTGGTTGTTATATTTATACCCGCCGTACTACGCAACACAAATTTTTTGAGAAAGGTAAACTCGGCATAGGTATTGGTGTTCAGGTTGGTATTGATGGTATTATTAAGTGTATTGATGGCCAGAATGTACGGGTTCATCCTGTCTAACACGCCCGATGCACCGGTACTGCCCTCGGCATCATACAGTGTATTTTCCAAAACGCTCAGATCGCCGCCATTTACCGGGCGGAAGCCCCATATACCAAACATTAAATTGAACTGGGGATTGTTTTGTGTACCGGGGGCGCCACTAATACCCTGACTTTGCGTACTTGGAATATTACCGTATGACTTTGTATACCCGTAATTAGCGGTTATCCCGATCTTAAAATTCTTCACTACTTCCTGATCGAGCGATATGCGCCCCTGATAGCGATTAAAGCCACTGGCCACCATTAAACCTTTCTGATCAACATAACTGCCTGATAAATAATAGTTGGTTTTGCCCGATTTACCTGCCACGCTGATGCTATGGTTCATAAAAGGCGCATCCTGGAACACTTTGTCCTGCCAGTTGATGTAAGGCGCCGTGCGGTAGAAATCAAGACTGCGACCATTACCCAAATAAAGTGCGTTGGCATTTTGCGGATTTATATCAAGCTGTAGCCTTACAAAATCATAAGGGCTCATTACCGCCGTTTGTTTGGCAATGCTTTGCACACCGTAAAAGGCGTTATAATTAATTTTAGGAGTTCCTTCGTTTCCTCTTTTGGTGGTAATAACAACTACGCCATTAGAGCCCCTGGCGCCGTATATAGCGGTTGACGAGGCATCTTTTAATACGGTAACGCTTTCAACATCCTGCGCGTTTAAAAAGCTAAATGGATTACCCTCCTGCGGGAAACCATCAACAACGTATAATGGAGCTGAGCTGTTGGTTATAGAGCCCGTACCACGCACCGTAATATCCGGCGCTGAGCCCGGCTGCCCATCGGGCGATGTTACCTGTACACCAGCTATACGGCCTGCTAAGGCCTGATCTATTGAAGTAACAGGAGCTTTATTTATCTCATTCATCCTCACCACAGCAACAGAGCCTGTTGCATCGGGCTTTCTAACAGTGCCATAGCCAATTACTACAACTTCATTAAGCTGTGACTGACTTGACAGTAAGGTTACATCTATCAGCCGCTGTGCGCCAACGGTAACCTCTTTAGGTATGTAACCTATAAAGCTAAAAACCAATACCGATTGCGGGCCCGGTGCCAGTATGGTGTATTTTCCATTCACATCGGTAGTTACCGCAATTACGGTACCTTTTACTTTTACTGTTACACCTGTGAGGGTTTCATTATTATCAGATACTGTGCCGGTAATTTTTACCTGCTGTGCCGAAACGAACGAACAACACAGCGTTAAAAAAATGCCAAAGCAAACACTTAAGAGTTTAAGGCCACCTTGCCGGCGAAAAACACCTACATCAACAGGCGTAAGTTTTTCCACCGGGATTTTTGTAGAATTTTCATTCATAATCAATGCAATTTAGGTTGAATAAAACAAAAGGTTAATAATGTATTTAGTGCAGTTTGGAGCCGCGCTGAATAATTGGTTATGTCAAATATAGGCATACTAAATCGGTTTACCAAAATAAAAAAGCAAATATGGCGCCCCATTAATCTTTTTTATAAAAAGTTTACTAAAACGGTTTAGTAAATATCGAAATAGTAATAAAGCTTTAAAAAAAATGAAACTTTTATACGTAAAAATGCACGTTTGATATACCGAAAACTTACTAAATGTTTAGTAAGCCGGTTCAAAGCATTTCAAGTATAAAAGAATGTAGTGGAATAAAGGATCTACTTGCGGATGGGCTTTTGGATGATGCCCCCTACCCGCTCTTCGGGTACAAACTCAACACGTTTTTTGGGCAATGATGAGTTACGCACCATTAATGTACTTGGTAAAACAAAACTGCGCACCTCGGTTTGCTCTGCATGATCAGACAGGCGCTCGAGCATCAAATTGATCACATGCTCGGCCATCTCTTTAATGGGCTGCGATATGGCAGTAATAGAGGGGGTAAACAGCCTGAACAGGTTATAATCGTCAAAAACAATAACGCCAAGCTCCTGCGGGATGTTAAGGTCAAGGTTCCGTATGGCTTCCAGACCGTTATCGGCAATGTAATTGGTTGCAAAAAATACGGCATCAATATCGCGGTGCCCGGCAATAAAATCCTGTATCTCTTGTATGCTGTGTTCCTTATCGTCATGATAAGCCACTTTTTTTATGATCGGTAGCTGGCCTGTTGCTTTTATAGCATCGTTATACCCTTTCTGGCGCTCCATCATCTGCACCTGATCCGAGTTGAGGGTTATCATGGCTATGCGCCGGTAGCCGTTATCAATAAAATGCTGTACGGCTGTAAAAGCACCCTGGTAGTTATCGGCAACTACGTTATCTCCTTTAAAACCTGGCAGGGTACGGTCAAACACTACTACAGGGTAGCCATCGCCAACCAATTCCTTTAGTTCCTTTTCTATTCCGGGCGGCGGGGCTATAATATAGCCGTCAACCTGCCTGGTACGGAATACCTGCAACAGATCGCGTGTTTTTTGCGGGTCGTTTTCGGTGCTGCTATAAAATATTTTATAACCCTTGCTGTAGGCAATCTCTTCAACAATACGGGCTATCGATGCAAAAAACGGGTCTGAAATATCTTCGATCAGCATTCCGATGATCTTGGTTTTGCCGGTACGCAAACTTTGCGCAAACTGGTTTGGCCGGTAGCCCACCTTTTCAATATGCTTCAGTATCTTTTTTTCGAGGGCTATGCTAATATGGTTCTCGCGAGCCTTGCCGTTCAACACAAATGAAACTGTTGTTTTAGAAATACCCAGTTCGCTTGCTATATCGCCAATAGTTATCTTTTTTTTCATCCCCGGTAACCAATCTTAGTTAATCATAAAACTATTAAAATTATCCTATAGCCCTCTAATATATAATTTATTTATATATCACAGCAATACGTTGTCAAAACTTATACCATGTTTAACGCTCATTGGCATTAATGCTTTACCTTATAAAATTTATATCCGAAAAGGAAGATCACTACATAACAAACAATAGGTAAATAATAAGCCTGTGCCACACTCTGTTCAGCAACCTTACCCATAATAAATGGAAATATTGCCCCTCCAACTACGCCCATCGCGATAAATGATGATGCCTGTTGTGTGTGGCTACCCAAATTTTTAAGTCCTAAACTAAAAATGGTGGGGAACATGATACTAAAGAAAAAGTTGATCATGAGCAAGGCGATGTATGATGGCCAGCCCCATTGCTGCGCTACAATAACACACATCAGTATATTACAAATGGCAAAGGTAGCCAGCAACTTATTAGGTGCCATAACGGTCATAAGCGATGTGCCTACAATACGGCCCAACAGCATCATACCCATAAAAAGGCTCATAAAATAAGCCGCTTTGGCATCGCTGAAATGCATAATACTGGCGCCATAATTAATAAAATAGGCCCAGGTGCCTGCCTGTGCGGCAACATTAAAAAACTGTGCCACACAAGCCCATACAAAATGGCTGTGCTGGTACAATTTTTTTGAAGGTTCAACATCTACGTTAACCGCCTCAATATCATCAGTTGGTGCGGCGGCATGCGGATCAATTAATGTCGGTATTTTTAAAAACATAAATGCAACGGCTATTAATAACACTACAATACCGATTGCCACATATAACGTCTTTACCGAAGTTAGGTCGGTAGATTTTACGACATCGCCGCTTAAAAGAAAAAAGCCACCAATAAATGGGCCTATTATGGTACCAACCGCATTAAACGTTTGCGAAAAATTTACACGCAGGTCGCTGCTGCGCTGATCACCTAAGGCTGCCGCAAAGGGGTGGGCAACGGTTTCGAGCGTTGCCATACCGCAACCGACGATGAACAGGGCTATCCTGAAAAATGTGAATGAAGCCGCGTTAGCTGCCGGAACGAATAAAAACAGGCCTATTGCAAATAAACAAAGGCCCAAAATTACGCCGGGTTTGTAACCGTATTTCTTCATAAATATCCCTGCCGGAATACTCATAATAAAATAAGCGCCAAATACAGAGAACTGGATAAGCCCGGATTGCGAAATGGATAGGTTTAATACAGTTTGAAAATGCTTATTCAGCACATCGCTCATTGAATGGAGTAAGCCCCACATTAAAAACAACGACGTGACAAAAATAAACGTAACAATAAATCTCTTCTCGGTAAAAGCGGCTTTTTGCGACATGGTACAAGGTTAAATTGGTTTTAATTGGTTTATATTAATTGCCGGGCAATGCTACAGTATCAAATGCAGCGGCGGCGCCCATAATTGACGAGTCTTCTCCAAGCTCAGCAATTTTTATATCTATATAATCAAAATACGCCGCCAGCTCAAATTTAAGCGCCGGCAAAAACAGCCTTGATGCTTTGGCTATATTTCCGCCTATAACAAGCAACTCGGGCTTCTCTTCGTTAATAAAATCTTTTAAGAACAATACCATGTTACCGGTAAATTCTTTAAAAACCTGCTGCACATCGGCATTCGTATCGGCCATTGCGGCAAGCTCCTTAACATTTTGCACAGTTAAGCCTGTTAACTGGCGGTAGCGTTTTAAAAACCAGCGCGTGGTCATATAATCATCGGCAATGGTATCCCCAAACTTAAAGCTGCCGCGGTTGGCATCAACGGTTATCCCATCTTTACTGCATGCCGAACCCAGGCCCGTGCCCAGCGTAATACCTATTATCTTTTTAAAACCCAGCCCTGCTCCCGCAAAAACTTCGCCGTGCAAAAAAGACTCTGCATCATTTCTGAAAAGGATATTTTCCAGTTCTATATTTAACTCTGTTGCCAGATATTGCTTAATGTTTAAGCCGTAAATAGCCTCATACTTATCAAGCCCTCGTATCCATGATATCCCGTTTTTATAATCGAACGGACCAGGCATCGCCATGGCTATCATATCAACCGGAGCGTCAAATTTAACCAGCGTTCGCTCTAACGCATCGGCCCAGGTACCTAAAATATCGGCCCAGGTACCGCCCGAATCCACACTTAACCGTGTACGGGTGTTTTCTACTATACACTTATTGGTCAGGTCTACTATAGCTGCCGTAATATGCGATCCGCCGATATCCGCGCTAATGATATATTTATTATTATTCATGTTGTCCTTTCATATTGCTTTCGGCTATATTGGGACTATCCAAAGCTAAACCGATTTATTAAAATAAAAAAATGTTTCCCTATACAGGTAGTATATTACTTACTTAAACGATTAAGCCAAATAGCCTGTCCGCCTGATTTAATTAAATTTATGTTGATGATTGTTGCCGCGTTCACCTTCACCCGCTCCACCTTAACGTGAGTAGCCGTCTGCACCGCGGCATCGTCCGAGTAAATGCTGGCCATATAGTTTTCGCCTTTGGGCAAAAAGTTAAAGTTGAGTTTCAGGCTGCGGGCATCGTTGTTTGTAATGGTGCCTATAAACCAATCGGTGCCGCTGCGGCGCGCGGTAGTAATGTATTGGCCCGGTATGCCTTGTATAACTTTGGTCTCGTCCCATGTTGCAGGTATCTTATCCCAAAACTCCAGTTCGGGCTCGTTATGGGCAAAGGCGGGCCTGTCATACCAATACAGTGTTTGCAGGCCACTGTAATAAATAGCCGCCAGCGCCAGTTGGTGTGCATGCGTGGTTTTTATGCGCTTATCAAAATAGCAAATGGTATAATCAGCAGTTCCGGCTATGCAACGGGTAAAAGGCAATATGGTGTTATGCGTAGCATCGGCCATTTCTTCGTTGCCGCGAATACCCTCTGCCGATAACAAATTAGGCCAGGTGCGCTGCTCGCCGGTGGGGCGCCAGTCGTCGTGTATATCCAGCATAATTTGGTTGGCCGCGGCCTGCTGTATCGTTTTCTCCAGCCAGGTTGTCCACCTATGCGATCCAACCTGCACAAAACCTATCTTAACCCCTTTTATGCCCCATTTATGGTAAATAGCAAACAAACTATCGCTTTGCATTAAAGCGGCCTGCTGGTTAACGTATAGCCATACGCCTACGCCGCGCTCTTTACCGTATTGGATAATGCCCGGCATGTCCAGGTCGGCAATGGCTACCTTACTCGCATCAGATGTAAACTCGAATGCCGGGCCATACCATTTCCAATCAAACAGCACATATTGCAAATTATGCTGTACGGCAAAATCAATGTTCGCTTTGGCATCGGCTGTAGTTTGCGCCATTACGCGCATTTGTTTGCCCGGTTTTATCCAGGTGGTATTTTTTATGGCGTTGGCCTGGTTCAGGTTTAAGATCAGCGCATCGTTTTGTACCAGGTCGCCGGGCTTTTCGGCCACCATCACCACGCGCCACGGCGTCCCGAAAGGCGATATCAGGTCGGCCGGGGTAAACATGGAGGTAACAATGGTATTAGGCTGCGCGGTACTCAGTTTAAACTTGGTGCGGGCATAATCAACCATTTGAGCTTCGGCCAGGCAGGCGTATAAGCCATTGGGTAGCTCGAGCGTCAAAGGGCGTTCGCTTTCCCATTTCCAGTTATTTAAAGGTAGTTTTTGATACGGTGCCTGCGCCCAATATGCTACCCATGCTTTGGTATCAGCGGGTAAACTGAACGTAGTATTCTCGGCCATAATGCGGTAATAGGTACCCTTTTCGTTCAGTGGGAAAAAATACCGGAAAGCCACCCCTTCGTTATAGGCGCGTATCTCTACATTCATTTTGTAGATGGGGTTATCATCTTTAACCAGCTCCACGGTAACGGCGTTATAATGATCGGGGATATCACTCTGTTCGCCGTACACGGGTTTCCAGCTGGTATCTTTTTGCGAAGTTTTAATACCGGTAACCTTCAGGTTTTCGCACCAATCCCCGTGCCCGTCCACCTGAAGCGCCATCGCGCTTTCGGATAAGTGATTATCCAGTTGCAGGTCCATCACCGACTCGTTAATTACCGCTTTGCCTTTATAGCTCACCGTGTAGTACATGGTACGTTTACTGCCCGCTGCTTCTTTCTGGTAAAATGTAATGCTGATGTTTTTATCGGGCGATAATTGTGTTACCATGCTCCCGGGCACTATGTTTTGTGCGTATCCGGCAAACACGTACCCGGTCAGCATTAACAAACAAAAAAACAACTTTTTCATCGTAGTGTAATGGGTATTCATTTTACGGGATGGGTTAAACGTGCATACAAACTTTGCCCTTGTTGTAATCTTTTAAGCCGCAGCAGCGCCTCCAGGTAATAATAGTCGGCGTATATAATGGATGCATCAATTTCCGTTCCATTAGGCTTATGGCCTGTGGAGTGGAGTAAAAAAGCATCGTTCACATCGCGGCTCTGGTATTTGGCCAACGATAACATTGCCAGCATTTGTTCGGCCTTGTGGCGATAGGTTTTGGCTTTAACCTTATCATGCACAAAGGTTGAAAGCTCTAACAAGGCCGATGCGGTAACACAAGCCGCCGAAGCATCTTTGGGTGCATTGGGGATATCGGGTGCATCAAAATCCCAATATGGTATCCCATCGGCCGGAAGGCGCTTTAAATACACATCGGCAACCTTTTGCGCAAAGTTTAAAAACGCGGCCCTTTTTGTTTCACGATAGCACATGGTAAAACCATATATGGCCCATGATTGCCCCCGGGCCCACATCGAGTTATCAGCATAACCCTGGTGCGTTACACCTTTAATTTTCTTCCCGGTAAGGGTATCGTAAACTACTACATGGTAAGCTGAGTAATCGGCCCTGAAATGGTTATGCATTGTTGTTTCGGCATGTTTTACAGCCATATCGTACAGCTTTTTACCTCCCCCGTTTTTTGATGCCCAAAACAGCATTTCCAGGTTTATCATATTATCGATAATGGTGTTATGCGGCCAGCCCTTAATTTTTACCATGGACGGCCAGGATAATATGGTGCCAACCCTGGGGTTAAATAAAGTAGCCAACGAATCTGCGGCACGCAAAATAACGGGCTTATAAGCCGCATTACCGGTTAACCGGTAGCCATTGCCAAAACTGTTATGCACCTGGAAACCCAGGTCGTGGTCAAAGCCCGGTGTGTATGATAATGGAGTTAGCTCCTTCGTGAATTTTTCGGCTTCAGTTTTAAATTGCGCCTTGCCTGTACCCTCATACAAATACCACAAAACGCCCGGCCAAAAGCCACTGCACCAATCGCGGTATTTTATAAAGCGCCAGTTGGTTTTACCGTTATCAATATTGCGCGGCAGGTTTGCCGAGTCGGCAGGTATAACTTTCAACGTTTTAACGGCCTGCCCCGCACAATAGTTTATTGCCCCGGCGGCATTAAATTGCTGTTGGCCATAAGCACGCGGGCATACACTGCTTAAAGCCAGCAATAAGGTAACGGGTATCAGTCTTCGCATGGTAAAAAATATGGTATTTTGTTTGGTACAGGTTTGATATGAATATAGCATAAATATCAAAAATATCAATCCTAAATCGGTTTAGCAAGTATTAAAAAAGTTTTCAAATTATAGTAAACTATAAAGCTGTTTATTAAAAAAATCACTTAAAACAATTAAAAAATCCCTCAGCTTTACAACAAAACCGATTAAGTACCTACCTAACCCTGTTTAGTAAAATAACAACCGGTTATTATTTGAGCAGGTAAAATGATCGCTCAACCGGCTCTGCCGACCGGTACAAAGGCTGTATGCTTCTGCCCCACTGGTAACAGACAACAGTAACCTTTACGGGATACTCACTTTTTATGGGTACCGGCGTAAAATAAAGCACACCATTTGCTATGTAGGCCGGTCCGGCCACCACATAATAACTAACGGGTAAGCCTGAGTCGGCCCTGCCCTTTAACCGAAAATGGGTTGTATTCCGCTTAACATCAGGTAGTTTATCAAAAGTTATGGCCTGTGGCCTTCCGTTGGTTAACCTTGCCGGTATACGTATCATGCCCGGTTGTGTGGCATGCCGGTATTGCTTATCAGCGGCTGCATCCTCTTGCAACCACAACTCGCCGCCCATGCCCGCGCGGTCAAACTGCAGTTTAAATAAGTTTGGGCCGGTTTGTATAGCAGGCCCTGTTATTACCCTGAATTTGATGGGCGCAACGGTATGCCCCAATTTGGTTCCGGCGCCAATAAGTTCGGGGGGCAGTTCGGTTAAAAAATCGCCTTTTAAGCTAAATGATAGCCCATCCGTATCCGGCTGAAACTTTAACGCGGCATAACCTAATTTGGCTACGCCCTGTGCCTTGCCATCCTGCACAAAGGTTGGCATTTGTTTTTTCCGATCAATGCGGTCGCCTTCAAATGCGGTGGCGGCCTGCGCGGTTTCTTTATCAAAAAACCAATAGCTGTTTGCCGCATGGCCTTTAAACAAAGCAAAAGGCGCAGGTGCAAATTCGTCTTTTTCCATCCCTTTTGTATCGGTAAGCCATCCGCTTTGTTGGGTTAGGGGCCTTAGCTTACCCCTGCCATCATCCGGCAAACGGTATTTACAAGCCTTGGTAATAAACAGGGTAATAAACCTGGCCAGGTTCTCGTTCCAGTCAAAATGGCCACCGCCGGGGTCTGTTACCACAGCAATCAAATTATCGCCGCTTTTGGCACGCAGCCTTAATGCTGTTTGGCGTACTACGGGCCAGTAAAAATCGCGGTCGCCGGGTTTGGTTGCCGGGTCGGGTACGCGGTATTGGGGCCACTCGGTAGTTTGGGCAACCACGTAACAAAGCGGGATATTTTTAAACAGCAAGGTATCGGGCAGGGGTACCGTTTTTACAGGTATGCAGGCTATGGTACGGTTGGGAAAGGCATTGGCAAAGGTCCAGGCAAAATGGCCGTTTGCCGAATGGCCCATTGGTATAACAGGAGCGGTTTTTAACTCAACATAGCCAGATTGCGCTGCAAGGTCGTCCAGCATTTGTTGAAACACCTGCTCCATGCCGGGCTTCATATCTGTGGTAAGGGTTTGATCGCCGCGCTGTGCCGCCCCTATCCAAATAATACCTAAACCAATATCTGCTGCCGTTTGGCGGATAAGCGGCTCTTCAAGCCAATTGCGTTCCAACAAATTGGCGAGCGAAACAATAACACCTTTAATATGCCCGCACTTTGGCGGTATCCACAAATAAGCTGTGCGGGTACCAACCTTAACCGCGTATTGGTATACATGGCATTGAGGCTTATCATACTGTGCTTTGGCGCTCAGCATCAGCAAATTAATCAATAAACAGAGCAGTAGTTTGCGTGCCATATTATTTACTGATCCAAAAAATACGTTCCACCTGTTCTGCCGTTTGCAGTTTGGGCTCGTTACTGTTACCATACTGCCAGGCTACCACGGTTACCTTTACGGGATAATGACTGCGCGGCGGTATGGCGCTGAGGTTAATATGGTCGCCCTCAATTTCTGCCGGACCATCCTGTATGTAGAAACCTACCGGTACACCTGCATCCGATGTAGCGTTGAGTCTTATTCCTTTTGCCCCGGCTTTCTGATCTGCTACAGCAGCAAAAGTAATATGCTGCTCCCTACCCTGCGTATTACGCGGCGGTATCAGCATTTGCGCCTGTTGTACCGCGGGTTTATAAACGTCATCGCCTGCATTGGTAGCCGCAAACCATAACTCATAACTATGCGGGCTTTGCCAATAACCTATTTGCGGGTGTACCCGGAAAGTAGAATCGTTTAATTTAATAACCGGCCCGATTATCCGTTCAATGTTGATTGCCCCTTTAGCATGACCAAGCTTTGCCCCTACCTGTACGCCTGCCCACACAGCTAACCTTGGGCTGCCGCCCGGTACAGTATCATAAAAAGCGTTGTGCAGCTTAAAAGTAATGCCATCGGCTTCCGGTTCAAACTTTAAATTTACCTGCTGGTGCGTATTACGTTGCGCCACCATTTTTCCATCCTGTAGGTAACCTATCAATTGCGCTTTTTTATTACGATGCTCCGATTCATAAAATGTGGTCGCGTCGGCTATCTCTTTATCAAAATACCAAAACGCTTGTGTCTTGTCGCCTTTATATTCATTAAGGGGTGCAGCAAGGGCTGTTGGCGCCTGATTATAACGCCATTTATCAGCCAGCCAACCTGTTCTTGAAGGATCTATGGGGATCAGCTGGGGCGCTTTATTATCCGGCGTATTTTTAGGCAACCTGTATTGCATTACCTTTTTAATGTACAGCGCTATGTAGCTTATCTTTTGGGCTGTGGCTGCAAAATGCCCCTGAGCGGGCATAGCCAGCATACTCATGGGGATCAGGGGGTGCTGTTGGCGCTCTTTTAAGCCCTCGGCCGACCATGTGTTTGCCGCTTCGTATTCGCCCATGGTTTCAAGGCAGGGTATGCTATCAATATTGCGGTCGCCCCAAATATCAGGCGCAAAAGCGGCATTCCTAAAATACGGCCACTGCCCGCTAACTGAAATGGCGGCCAGGCTACGCTGGGGGTTCCAGGCTGCCATATAATACGGTGCGCTGGCCGCTGCCGAGTGCCCCATACCTATAAACGGCGCATACTTCAGTTCGCTATATCCTGAAACATCTGCAAGGCTGTTCATGATATCGTTAAAAGTATTTCCTGCTCCCTGGTCAAAATGGAATAAAATATCATAGCCCGGGCTTACCCACACTTCGGCAATATCAAGTTTGCCCATCTCGTCTCTAAACTTTGCATCTTCTAATATCGATTGCTCTTCCATGTTATTTTGAGCAAATATTACCGCCTTTACTTTTTTACAGTTCGGTGGTATCCATAAATAAGCGCGCGCCTGGCCATTATTATCTTTCGCGTTTTTAACCAATACCGACCATTGCCAAACCGCAGCATTGGCCATTAATGTTGTAAGCAGTAAAGCAGCGGTAAAAAAAACCGCAAGGTTTAGCCTGGTGTTTTGCATTATTCAATTCAAAATAGACGGTATTTAATAAATGGGATTTATTAAGATGCACTCAATTGGTTTTTCAAACTTCGTATCAAAACTAAATAAACTTAATCGGTTTAGCAAGCTTAAAAAGCAATTTATAGATAACTAAATAATTTAAAGAGCATGGCCTTTAAAAACAAATAGTGAACCGGAATGCAAACCGGTTCACTATTTGTTTGTTAAATGTCTTTCTCTACCTCAATTAATATATTTATTAACGTGTGAAAGTTAAGGTACCGAAACCCAATTGATCATAGCTACCGCTGTTGGTACCGTAATCACCACCACCACCTTCGGGGCGAACAGCCGTTGCAAATTGGGTAGTATAGGTAGCCGTTTTTCCTTTCACCTTAACATAGTAGTTGTAAACCAGTTCCCAACCCGGGCGGATGGTGCCGCGGCTCGCACTCGAAATAACAGTTTGATTGGAGTTTTCGCAATTGTTATACGTGGTGTATGGAACCGTGTTGGTTGTATTGATATTATAAGCCGCTATATATTCGCTTACGCCTAAAAGTGGCGGGTTAACATGGCTCCAGGGGTTGTAGTCGAAAAAGTTTTGCCCCTGGTTATACAACATCTGGCAAAAAGTACCAAAAAGCGGTACCTCCATGGTAGCGTGCCCCTGGTCTCTCCCGGATTCCTGGCCCTGATCCATGCCGTTTGAATAGGTTGCCGAAGTTACCCTTCCTATATAAGCAGTACCAACACCACTATGCTGATAGTAATCTATAGCGTAATTAACCTTACTGATATCATCGCAAAGGATGCCGATGGCCAATACGGTACACAGGTTTGACATGTCCCAGTTTAACCAATAATGCGTTCCGCAGGTATTGTTGTGCCGGGCCAGGAAATCGCTCGATACCGGGTAATAAACATTGAGCAAAAAGTTTTTAAAGGCCGTAAAGCTTGATGCCGACCAGCCGCTATAGCTACGCATTATTTCGGCGGCGTTTGCCCATTGGTAACCTTGCAGGCCTGCTGCCAGGTCTTTGTTACTATCGCCGTCAATATATTTACATTTTACAGCCCATGCATTCATAATAGCAACCGCGTTTGCACCGCAGGCGGCATCGCCCTTTATCTTCCAGCGCAGCGCGTTTTGATAGGCTGCCGCGGCATCCTGGCATGCTAATATATAATTTTCGGCCCTGCCACTGGCAGCCGCCCCCCGAACAATAGTATCTACCGGCCGTGCTACATAAGTGGCCGAAGAGTGCCCGTTAGCAACCAGTTTGTTCCAACCATCAAGCCAGGGTTGTGTCCCTGCATTTACATTGGTCGTCATACGGGTAAAATCTGCCGCCGAATGCAGCATTCCGGGGTGAACAATAGTGGTAACGCTGCCTAAAGCAAATGACGATGTCAGGTTTTTTTCAGCCAGGCCAGCTTTGGATGTAGTTTGATTTTGAACGGTTGATGGTTTACTGCATGCGCAAAATAAGCCCATCATACACATGGTTAGTTGAAGTGTTTTTCTTTTCATTTTTGGTTTATTTATTATTGGTAGGTAGAGAAAGCATTGTAATGGCCACCCCGGGATTATCCGGGTCTGCGCTAACCACGTTAATCAGGGGAAGTATTGTATTTCTTGTTGTTTGATTTAAGATGGTCTAAATCATATCCGCACAAGCCCGGATAGCATAAGCAGGTATCAGGTTTCCATATTGACAGTCGCCCCCGGCATTTTATACTCATACCGCCTCCATTTTCTTTCCCTTGAAAAACCCGGACCGGATATCGTGATCAAAAAAATAAAATTCACAAAACCGAGTATAATCTATAGGGACACCTGTCTGTATAACAATCAAATAACCTAAAAGCGCCGTAACGCAAATCCATGATATGGATGTTCATAAAAGCGGCGCTTAACCAAAATGTTTACCTAACTATAAAAGCTATGAAGGTTTTTTTTACTCTTCTTTTTAAACTCAAATGCAGGCTTTCTCTTTGCATTTTATTGCTTTTTTTTATCGCTTTGGCTCCGGCAACGGTGAGCGCGCAAACCGGCGTACCTTTTACCGGCTATGACCTGGCCTTGCTAAAGGCCAACGTTAACACCGAACCCTGGCGTACGGGATACAACGCCCTCGCGGCCGATTCACACTCACAGCTCAGCTACAGTATGCATGGGCCTTTTGCTACAGTAACACGTGCGCCCAACCTAAACAATCCGGCCTGGCTGGATGATATGATCGCTATCCACAACTTAGCGTTTATGTATGTTTTTACAGGTGATTCAACTTATGCCCGAAAGGCTACCAATATGCTGGATGCCTGGGCCGTTACCAATACCACCTGGGGTGGCGGCGAAAACATGCTTGATATTGGCGACCGTGTGGAATATTTTGTACCCGCAGCAGATATTTTAAGAAGCACCTTTCCGGGATGGACAGCAGCTAATAGTGCACATGTAAACAATTATTTCCGCAATGTTTTATTCCCAACTTCATGGGTACCGTCCCCAACAAGGGATGCAAATAAGGGAGCACTTCAAACTGCGATAGCTATTGGTATTGCGGCCTATTTAAAGGACCCCGTTTTATGGCAGCAAGCTATTGATGTGTACCGCATGGATGCGGGCGGTGGTTTACGAAATAGCTTACCTAATGGCGAAGTGGGCGACTCGGGCCGTGATGACCACTGGTTTGAGCAGATACAGGCGCTTGGATGGAGTGCCGAAGTGGCCTGGAAACAAGGCGTTGACATGTTTGCAGAGTTTAACAACCGCTTACTTAACATTGGCGAGCTATACAGCCAATACAGCCAATCGCCTGCGGGTACTTTAACATTTATACCGTTTGGCGGCTATGCCAGTTATTGGACCGGTTGGGGAATAGGCCCCGGATATGTTCACAGGCATCCTTTTAATAATATCATAAAGGGAGCGTATGCGCTGCGTAAAGGCATCCCTACACCTTATACCGAACAAATACGCGCTAAGGCAGGCGAAGATGGGTTTTCGTTTTTGTATTTAAAATCAGCCGATACCTCGCATGCCACACCTTTAACACCGGTTATTTATCCTGCTGATAGTGTTCGGCCGGTAAGCAATCTTACTACAATTGATATTGGCAACCCGGGCATAGCCGGCAATACATCTTATAATAATGGAACCTGGACGGTGAACTCCGCGGGCACATCTACCAGTACTGCTTTTAGTTTCAACTTTAAAAAAATCAGTGGCGATGCAGGCCTTGTAGTAAAGGTTAACAGTATGTCGCTCAATAGTGGTGGCTGCGGCGTTATGTTACGCACATCGTTGGCTCCCGGTGCCACTTTTTATGATATCTTCCTTAAAGCTACGGGCGGCGTGGGCAACCATTATCAGCCCAAGGCGCCCTGGTG
The DNA here is from genome assembly GCF_019391655.1 of Mucilaginibacter rivuli. Lineage (GTDB taxonomy): Bacteria > Bacteroidota > Bacteroidia > Sphingobacteriales > Sphingobacteriaceae > Mucilaginibacter > Mucilaginibacter rivuli. Next base: position 274,905 of record NZ_JAHXPQ010000003.1, read on the forward strand.
GTTAAAAATTGAGCGTGTAGGCACCCGCATATTTACGTACCATTCGCAAGATGGTGTTAACTGGACGGGGCTTGGTTGCTGGTATTCGGCAACAGGTTTCCCAACCGATCTGTATGCAGGCTTTTATGCCTTATCTGCTAATGCTTCGGCACAGACTACGGCCGTATTCAGCAATGTGGCCTATAGTCAAACCACACCTGCGGGCGCTCCCGATATCAGCAGTGCTACCACAGCTACAGCTACCATTGGTGCACCTTTCAGTTATAACATCATTACAGGTGCCGGCGCATCTTCCTATACTGCCGTCGGCTTACCCACGGGGCTTAGCCTTGATGTAACTACAGGTATCATATCGGGCACACCTACCACCTTAGGGCAAAGCGAAATCACCATATCGGCTACCAATGCAAATGGTACCGGCACGGCATCCCTGATACTGAACGTCATTAATAACCAAATACCCGCGGCACCTGCTTCGGCCGCAGCATCAGTTGTTAACACCACGCAAATTAACCTTACCTGGGCAGCTTCGGCTAATGCTACCGGTTATGCTGTAAAACGTTCGTTAACTGCCGGCGGGCCTTATACAACCATCCAGGCAGGAGTTACCGGCACCAGTTTTACGGATGCATCGCCCGTGCCCGAGGTAAGCAACTATTATGTAATTACCGCCCTTACGGGGAACCTGGAAAGCGGCACTTCAAACGAGGTTTCTGCATCGGTTCCGCCGGCAACGCCGGGCCAGCCGGTAGTTGTAACTAAAAGCAACGAGTTGGATGTAAGCTGGAATGCAGCTTTGGGCGCAGCAACTTATAATGTAAAACGGAGCACCGTAAGCGGCGGGCCGTATGCCACTATAGCCAACGTATCCGCTACAAGCTATAATGATATGAATGTAAGCAACGGAACTCCGTATTATTACGTAATTTCTTCCCTCGGCCAAACTAAGGAAGGTGCAAACTCTACTGAAGCATTTGGTGTACCCGGTTCTACATCATCTACCTGGAATCCGCTTGCTACAACCGGTTCCTTTAGCCAGGCTTCAAACTGGGTGGAAAACGCAACGCCTGTAAACCCTGCCATTATTACTTTTTCATCATCGGCTGATACTGTTTTAACTAATGATATTGCCGCGCTAACAGCTTCCAGGATACAGTTTAATACTGATGCCGACAGTTATACCATAGCCGGTAATGCCATACATTTAAGGAATGACCTGGTTAATAATGCCACTACAGGCCATACCCTAAGTATGCCTGTTGTACTGGATACTTTGTTAAGTGTAAACACGGTTACCAGCAGCACAGTATCATTAACGGGCAATATAAGCGGCAGTGGCAGTTTACTTAAAACAGGCATAGGCTATCTTTATATATCCGGAGCCAATACGTATTCGGGTAATACAACACTAAACGGCAACCCGCAAAGCTGGCCCGCAATATACGGTACAATAATATCCGGTACCGGTACAGGCGCACCATCAGCACCAACATCCGGCCCGTTAGGAACAGGTAAGATCATTATGAACGGCGGGGCACTGCTTGCCGGGGGTGGCGCTGCAACCCTGTATAATGATATAGTAGTTAACGCAGGGAAAACAAGTTATATTTATGAGCCCTCGGATGCTATTAGTTTATATGGTAAGATGACGGGCAGCGGAACCATCATTCAGGATGGAAATGCTTCCAGTGCCCCCTTGCATCTTTATGGAGATAACAGTGGTTTTACCGGTACTTTTGTAGATAAATTACGAAGCGGCAACAACCGGGTGCGTTTTGAAGCCGCACAGGCAGGCAGCGCCGCCGCTTACTGGAACCTGGATGCTAACGGAAATGACTGTGTAGGCCTCACGTTTACCACAGGCACCTTAAATTTTGGAGCGTTAAGCGGCAGAGGGGCAATTAGATATGATGGCGCGGGTGGCGGCAGCCCCATAATCAGTGTGGGTGCATTAAACCTCAATACAAATTTTAGTGGTACCATAACAGGCACCATTAATGTGGAAAAAGTAGGAACAGGCATACAATATTTTACCGGCAATCATAATTACTCGGGCACAACAACCATAAAAGGTGGTAAATTTATGTTTTCCAACAACCCAACAAGCGGCACCTTTATCAGTGCGATAACGGTACAGTCCGGATCTTTAGGCGGTGGTGGTTTAAGCAGCGCCCCTATAACCATAGGTACCGGATCCGGCACGGGTGCTTTATTGGAGCCGGGCGATCCGAATATAGGTACGCTAACCACAACCAATACATTGACGCTTAAACAAGATGCGACTTATAAAGCCGAGATCAGCACAAGCGCGGCCACCAGCGATAAAATTGTTGCAGGTTCGGTTAATTTGATAAACAACCCTAAACTGCTAATAGCACCGGTTGATTCGCTAACTTTAGCTACCGGTACTTCTTTCACTATTATTGATAACACGGGTACTTTGCCCATTACAGGCACATTTAAAAACCTGCCCGAATTATCGTTACTAAAAGTAGGTAATTATAATTTCCGTATCACCTACAAAGGCGGCACAGGTAATGATGTGGTACTGTTAGATGACCGTACCACGCCGGTAACCATTACCAGCGCGTTAACTGATACTGTTTTGATAGGAAGGGCCATGACTTATAGCATTACAGCTATCCAATCGCCAAATCATTTTTCGGCAAGCGGGCTTCCTGCCGGTTTAAGTATTGATACACTTGCCGGTGTTATTTCGGGCACACCAACCCAATTCGGCACCTTCCCTGTTACCTTAATTGCTTCAAACGGAAATACCACTGGTACCGCAACGCTTATTTTAACAGTTCAAAGCACCATTGTTAGCGGTGTGCTGGTTGCGGGAGGTGATGCCAAAGACATTATAGAATGGACCCCTATAGCAAACCTCACTTATAATGTTAAACGTGCAACTACTTCCGGAGGACCTTATACTACCCTTGCAAACAACTTAAGTACAACATCATACACCGATGCAACGGTTACTAACGGAAGCACTTATTATTATGTGATCACTTCTATCAATAATACAGTTGAAAGCGCAAACAGTACTGAGATAATTGCCAAACCCAATATTGGCCAAAAAGATTATTACAAATTTGATGAGCTAAGCGGAACAAAAGCCATTGACGCATGGGGAGCAAACCATGCTGCCCTTGCAGCTGCCGCCACCAGAGCTACGGGTATCTCCGGCCAGGCATTGTCATTGAATGGAACAGCCAATGCTTATGCCACGCTTCCAAATGGCGCGCTAAGCACCGTAAATGATTTCACCATTTCGGCATGGGTAAAGCTTGATGCCCTTGCCACCTGGGGGCGTATTTTTGACTTTGGCACCGGAACCACAAATTATATGTTCCTGGCACCTAAAGGCAGCACCGGGTTCCCGCGTTTTGCCATCACCAGCGGCGGTGTAGCCGAGCAGGGAATAAATGGAACCGCTCCGGTAACAACCGGTGCATGGACAAATTTTGCGGTAACTCAAGCCGGTGCATTAGCTATTATGTATGTAAACGGCGTAGAGGTTGGCCGCAACGCCAGCATGACCCTTAAGCCTTCGAGTTTAGGAACTACTACCCAGACATGGATAGGTAAATCGCAATTTACTGCCGACCCTATGTTAACCGGCACGGTTGATGACTTTAAGGTATACAGCCGCGCATTAAGCGCTACCGAGATAGCAGCAGCGGTTACTGCCGTGCTTCCGGCGGGCCCAACAGGCCTGACTGCAACCGGTACTAACCAGGTTTCATTAAGCTGGACCGCTCTAAGTGGCGCAACGGGTTATAATGTAAAACGCGCAACAACCAGTGGCGGCCCTTATACAACAATAGCATCTAACATTACAGCAACAAGTTATGTTGATGCGGCTTCAACCGCAGGTGGACCGTATTATTATATCGTTACCGCAATTGTGGGATCATTGGAGAGCCTACCCTCTGCCCAGGTAGCCATTACATTGGTACCTGTTGCCCCGGCATCTGTTATTGCCACAAGTTGGAACGGACGTATAGACCTGAGTTGGAATGCTTCAAGCGGGGCAACCGGTTATACCATTAGCAATGTAACAAATGGTGTTTATACCCCGGTGGGTACTACTACTGCCTTAACATACAGCGTTACCGGCTTAACAAACGGAACACCTTATGTTTACGCAATATCTGCTAACAACGCCGTTGGTACAGGTCCTTCCAGCGCTTCGGCTACAGCTACACCAATAGGCCAGCCCATAGTAAATACTGTTTGGGCCCATGCCGATATTGGCACAGTAGTGCAAACCGGTAACGCGGGTTACGCCGGCGGAATGACACTATATGGTGCAGGTGCCGACGTTTGGGGCAATGCAGACGCGTTTCATTTTAGTTACCAGACCTTAAACGGCGATGGCGCCATTGTTGCCCATGTTGCTTCACTGCAAAACTATGGCACAACAACAGCCATTTCGGGAAATGCAAAAGCCGGTATTATGATGCGTGCAACGCTCCTGGCCAACTCAATCCATACCATGGTTGATGTTACCCCAACAGTAGGTGTCGAATTTATTCGCCGCACGGCAACAGCCGGTTCAAGCGCGTCAAGTTCAACAACAGGTATTGCAGCACCTTATTGGGAAAAACTGGTACGCTCCGGTAACACATTTACAGCTTACCGGTCTACCGATGGTAACACCTGGACTTTGGTTGGTACTGCTCAAACCATTACCATGCCCGCATCTATTTATGTTGGCTTAGCAGCCTGCAGCCATAACACCGCTGTTTTGTCGCAGGCAAGGTTTGATACCATAAGTATTTCTTCGGCCATACCAAAAATCACCAGTAGTAAAACAGCCGGCGGGGTTTATGGTTCGGCTTTTATTGATACCATCAAAGCAACCAATTCACCTTATCATTTCAGCGCAAGCGGTTTACCCGCGGGTTTAAGTATGAATACAGGGAACGGTATAATTTCCGGGTCACCTGCGGCTGCGGGTACGTTTGCAGTAATTGTTAGTGCAACCAACGCAACCGGTAATAGCGGAGGCCTGGATACCCTAAAGCTTGTGATAAGCAAACTCAACCAATCTATCACTTTTAATACCCTACCGGCAAAGTTGGTTAACAATGCTGATTTTACCCCCGGTGCAACAGCAAGTTCGGGCCTGGGAATAACCTATACCAGTGCTGATACTTCTAAAGCAACCATTGTTAACGGGAACATCCACATTAAAGGAGCGGGTATAGTTACCATTACCGCATCGCAGGCCGGTAACGCTGCCTATCTTGCAGCAGCTTCAGTAAGCCAAAGCCTTACTATTAATAAGGTTGATCAAACCATCGCTTTCAATCCGTTACCAAACAAATTAGTTACCGATACCGATTTTGATGCCGGTGCGACAGCAAGTTCAGGCTTAAGCGTTAATTACACCAGCGCTGATACTAACGTAGCGACCATCGTTAATGGCAAAATTCACATCACGGGCGCAGGTACAACCAATATTACAGCTAACCAAACAGGTAGCAGCATATATTTACCAGCTGCACCGGTTACGCAGTTGTTAACGGTAAGCAAGCGCTATCAAACTATAACGTTCTCTTCCCTGTCACCAAAAACAATGGCCGATAGCGATTTTAGCATAGGCGCAACTACTAATTCAGGCCTGGTGATAAGCTATACCAGTTCCGACCAATCGGTTGCGACTATTGCAAATGGCATCATCCACATTACCGGAGCAGGTACAACTACCATTACTGCATCGCAAGCCGGAAATGGAACATACAACCCTGCAATCAGCGTAAGCCAAAGCTTAACGGTTAACAAACTGGATCAAAGCATTACTTTCAATACCTTGTCGGCTAAAACCGTAGTTGATAGCGCTTTTAGCACAGGGGCAACCACCAATTCAGGCCTGCAAATTGATTACACCAGCTCTGATCCAACAGTTGTAACCATCACAAATGGCATCATCCACATTACCGGAGCAGGTACAACTACCATTACAGCATCGCAAGCCGGAAATGGAACATACAACCCTGCAACCAGTGTAAGCCAAAGCCTGACGATCAATAAGCTTAATCAAACCATCACATTTAGTGCTCTACCTGCTAAAAAATTGGGCGATGCCGATGTTAGCCTTAATGCGACAGCAAGTTCAGGTTTACCGGTAACTTACTCAAGCTCAAATACCAGTGTAGCCACCATTGTAAATGGTAAGCTTCATATTGTAGGTGCGGGTATTAGCAACATAACCGTACAACAGGCGGGTAACCAAACGTATGTTGCAGCAACAGCAACACAGGCATTTACTGTGGCGTCATTTAACATCCAGGTACAATCATTAGACGGCGACAACGGGCAATTAACCAATAATGTAGCCAGGCCATATTTAAAGATCGTTAACCAGGATTCTGTAGGCGTAAATTATAGTGAACTTACTATGCGCTACTGGTTCACTGCAGAAAACTATGCGGGCATTAACACATGGATAGATTATGCACAGATGGGAAATAACAATGTTGCTATGCGATACGTTCAATCTCCGGACCCAAAAACAGGTGCATTGGGCTATATCGAATATAGTTTTGCATCAGGTGCTAAACTGAATGCCAACAGCAATACCGGTGTTATCCAATCGCGGTTTGCAAATCAAGACTGGTCTAACCTATCCGAAGCGGATGATTATTCGCACCAAAATAACACAGCCAACTATGCAGTTAACAACCATATTACCCTTTACAGGAATGGTCAATTGATATTTGGCACCGAACCGGCTACTGTACCTGTTGCTCCGCATTTTAATGTGTTTTATCAAAACCAAAACCAGGTAGCTAATGGTAACTCCATCAGCACCTACCTTAACATAAATAATACAGGTAACGTAGCAGTAGCCTACAGCGACTTAACCGTAAGGTATTGGTTTACCAGGGAAGGCTCCTCCCCTTTAAATCTTTCGGTAGATTATGCTAAACTGGGAAGTAGTAAGATCAGCGGAAAATTTGTTACGGTAAGCCCTGCAGGCAATGGCGCCGATACTTACCTCGAAATGGCAGTTAATTCTTCTGCAGGCGCGCTTTATCCACTAAGCGCTACAGGTAATATGCAATACCGGATCAATAAATCCGACTGGAGTGCTTTTAACGAAGCAAATGATTACTCTTACCTGGTTAAAGGTGCAATGGCCGAAAACAACCATATCACCGTTTACTACCAGGGCCAACTGATTTACGGAACTGAACCATCAGCGGCAAGCGTTACTACTGTTAAAACAGGTACACAAACCAATAATGATGTGATAGCCCCCGCAACGGCAACTGCTCCTGCCGCCGGCGATCATGTTCTTATTTATCCAAATCCGGTGAGCAACGGGCAATTCAAAGTTAAGCTTACGCCTGATCTGTTGAACAAAGATATCAACTTAGCCATTACCGATTCTTTCGGCAGGGTGCTGCAGCGCAATTTGTTCCACAGCAGTGATGGGGTTTTGCAGGTATCTTTAAATCAAGGCTTTGCACCGGGCGTTTATTTTGTACAGCTAAATAAACAAACAGCTATAAGGCTGCTCATTATTCAATAATACTATGGGCTTCAGTTAGCCGTAATTGTATAATAATGGCAAAACAGGGCACAATCATGTAAATGGTTGTGCCCTTGTTTATTTAGTAAATTGAGGATGTTTTTTGTAAAATGAGTATAAATATGCTTTCGCGATGTCTTTATGGTTATACGTCTGTTTATTCATTAGTAAAAGGCTTGGGCAACGCATCTGTTTTTGTGGGAGTTATTTAACCCCTCGATTTAGTAATTGATGATAAAAACTTATTTGAATTGTTTAATTTTAGGCAATGAAAAAAAATGCAATTGGAACTGACCCGCAAGATATTTTCAAAATAGAAAAATTGAAAGTAAGCGATGCGGATATAAAAAAGCATTGGGATAAAGTTTTTTCAGCAATTGCAATAAATAAACCTAAAGTAAAAGCCGGTAATCAATAAGTCTTTATAATTACATGAATAGCTATCTTATCAAAAGTAAGAACCTATTCATCACCTTTAACTAAGCATGAGTTTGATATGGTTAGTTAAATCCTGATATATAAATAGCGTTTGTAACTTGAATAAAAAGATACACTTACGGTACTCAAATTATATGCCCCGGTTTGATGCCTTTCGGAATCACATCGTTCTGTTATTCTTTTGCCTGTTTTTTTCTTCTTTTCAATCGCTGGTAGCGGGCAATGCCCCAGTAATTAGCAAGTTGGGCGTTAAAGACGGCCTTTCTAAGAGCGAGGTGCGCTGCATATTTCAGGATCATCAGGGTTATATGTGGTTTGGCACATATGATGGTTTGAACCGCTACAATGGGTACGATTTTAAGATCTTCAGGAATAGCCCAACCAATAAAAACTCCATAATATACAGCTATATCAACTGTATTGCCGAAGATCGTTTAAACAACCTTTGGGTTGGCACGCGGCAGGGTATCAGTGTATTTGATCCTGTTTCAGAAAAATTTGCTGTAAAATATGCTTCGCGAATGGGGCAGACAAAGCCATTCCAAATCAAATCATACATCAGGGATATTAAAACAGACCATGCAGGTAATGTCTTTATCGCATCGCAGGACAATGGATTAATATTATTTGAGCAGCAGCATAAACAAGGGCTCGAGATCCCCTATCAGGACCAGCAAGGCAGTTTATGGAATTATTATGTACAGGCATTGTTCATCGGCCCCAATCAGCAGGTCTATGTCTGGATCGATAAAAAAGGGTTATGCCTATATGATAGAAAACAAAAATGTATCAGGTTAGCAGGCCCTGTTTTAAAAGGGGTAACCTGCTTTTTTATTGAAAACCAGCAGTGTTGGGTAGGTACAAACACGGGCTTATATCACCTGGATATGTTAACATACCGGGTTAACGCGGTGATAAATGAAGAGGCAGGCTTGAGTTCTAACAGGGTAACCAGCCTGCAAACAATGCCCGGCAATATCCTTTGGATAGGTACCGATGGCGGAGGGATTAATATTTTAAACAGAGCTTCCGGGAAAATCGACCACCTGTCTGACGGCTTTGATGATCATTCATTATCCAGTAATTCTGTTTATGCAATTTATCGGGATAAAGACTTCAGAATGTGGATCGGCACATTGCGTGGAGGGATAAATATTATCGACAATGTTAAAGAGCGGTTTCAAAACATCAGTCATAATCCTACCAATCAAAACAGCCTGATCAACAATTTTGTTAAATCAGTTTTTGAAGACGCCCGGCACAGGTTGTGGATCGGTACGGATGGCAGCGGGTTAAGCCTGTGGGATCGTGAGCACAACCATTTTGATAATTTTCATTATGCTGTACATGATGCCGGCACACTCAGTTCAAACTTCATTACCTGCATTAAGCAGGATTTTAGCCAGAAAATATGGATAGCAACCTATGGCGGAGGTATTGATCTGTTTGAACCCCATACCCGCACTTTTAAAAAGTATGTAGGATATGATAAGGCAAATAAAGCCTCCAGCGTAGTTTTTTGGATACTTTATGAAGACCGCCTGAAAAATTTGTGGGCAAGCGGCTTACAGGATGGCTTGTTTTTGTATGATCGTGTTAATGACCGTTTTAATGTGTTCGATCCGTCGGCCAAAAACATCCTGGCCATTACCGAAGATGATGATGGTACACTTTGGTGCGGAACCTTTGATGGCCTTGTACATATTGACAGGCAAGGGAAAAGAAAGCAGTATTTTGCAAAAGGCACATCTGTAAGAACTATATATGAGGATAAAAAAGGCAACCTTTGGTTAGGCACCGAGGCTGGTTTAATATTGTTTGACCGCAAACAGGGCCGCATTGTTAAACAATATACAACAGATGATGGCCTGAGCAGTAACAATGTATTAACCATTGAAGAGGATAAAAACGGTTATTTATGGATGAGCACTTACAATGGCTTATGCAGGCTTGATGTAAACAAGCGGGTTTTTACCAACTTTTTTGAGAGTGATGGCTTGCAGAATAAAGAGTTTAATTTTAATGCCTCGGTTTCTCTTAAAAGTGGTGAGCTGGCTTTTGGGGGCATCAATGGGTTAACACTATTCAATCCACAGCATATCCTCCCGGTAAATAGCATCCCTAACATTGTTATTAATGATTTAAAGGTTAACGGCTCACTCATCAGCGAAAAGCCCTCCTATATCTCGGCGGTACAAAACAGCCAGGTAAAGGCCTTAACCATCCCCTATGATGAAGCATCGCTGTCTATCAATTTTTCGGCCATTGAATTTTCATCACAGGAAAAGATCAGTTACCGGTACATGATGGAGAACTGGGATAAAGGCTGGAACGATATCGGGCAAATACGTAATGCCGTTTATACCAGGCTTAACCCCGGATCGTATGTTTTTAAAGTAAACTGTACCGATGCCGAGGGCAAGTTGATAAAAAAGACGGTTGCTTTGAATGTTACCATCCTGCCGCCATGGTACCGTACATGGTGGGCCTACACTTTTTATTTACTGATCTTGTTTTTTTGCGTTTACTGGTATTTAAGTTACCGCTCGCGCGAGGCACATTTAAAATATGAAATTAAACTCGCTAAAGTAAATGCCGATAGCCAAAAACTGATCCAGGAAAAAGAACGTGAATTAAACAATAAACGTTTGGAGTTTTTTACCGGCATATCGCACGAGTTCAGAACGCCGCTATCCTTAATCATCAACCCGATCAACGATCTGCTGAAACAGCGTACCGGCGCGGAAAAAAACGACCTGAACATTGTTTACCGCAATGCAAGACGCCTTTTAAGTTTGGTAGATCAGTTGTTATTGTTTAGAAAGGCTGATGCAGGCATGAGCAACCTCAACATAGGGCCCATTGATATCTGGCAGGTTTGTAATGACGTTTTTTTATGTTTTGAACAGCAGGCCAAAGCAGCCGGGATTGCTTTTGAGTTAGCCACTCCTGAAGTGAAACTGATCATATTTGGCGACCGCGAAAAGATCGAGATCATTTTGTTCAACTTAATGTCTAACGCGATAAAGTACAGCCCGGCCGGTAAAAAAGTACAGGTAGTTATTGATGATACCGATACCGAAGTACAAATACAGGTAATAGACAATGGCCCCGGCATACCAACCCACATCGGCGAAAAGCTGTTTGATCAATTCTACCGGTCGAGAGAAGCAGCACAACCTGTAAAAGCAGGTTTTGGCATTGGGCTGTACCTGGCTAAGCAATTCACAACAGATCATCAGGGTAAACTTACCTACCACAGTCTTCCCAGCAAGGGCACTACCTTTATTTTACAGCTTAAAAAAGGCATCGATCATTATCCTAACGAAATTATTTCCCATATCGAGTCTGCCTCCTCTCCTCTTTTAAATGAGCTTAGCAACCAGCCCGCCGCCACGAGCGTAACGGCTAAACCGGATAACACCGATTTTAAAACAGAAACCATTTTTACCGACAAAAAAGCGATACTGGTTATAGATGATGATACCGATCTGAGAAAATACATTATAAGTATTTTAGATAGCCAATACATAGTTTACGAGGCCGAAAACGGTGATAAAGGGCTTTTAATTGCTAAAAATAAACTGCCCGACCTGATTATTTGCGATGTAATGATGCCCGGAACAACCGGGATAGAGCTATGCGCCATTATTAAAAAAGACCCATTGCTTAATTATATCCCCATGATACTGCTTACGGCAAGCTCATCGGCCGAAGGGAAAATAATGGGGCTGGAAAGCGGAGCCGATGACTATATCAGTAAGCCTTTTGAAAAAGACATGTTAGTAGCAAGGGTGGCCAACCTGCTGCAAATACGCAGCAATTTACAAAGCTACTTTTATAATGCAGTTACACTTAGCCCGGGCAATATTACCATTTCCGAGGAGTATAAACTATTTTTAGAGAAATGCATTGTTGTTGTTGAAAAGCACATTACCGATCCTGACTTTTCGATAAAAGTTTTGGCTGATCAAATAGGGATGAGCCACTCTAACTTATACAGAAAGGTAAAATCCTTATCGGGACATTCTGTTAACGGCTTTATCAGGTACATACGCCTGCGCAAAGCTGCCGAATTACTGATACAAACGGATATGAATGTAAACCAGGTGGCACTGGAAACCGGCTTTAATAACATCAAATATTTTCGCACCCAGTTTCATAAACTTTTTGGTGCAAATCCTTCAGATTTTTTACGCCAAAAACGCCCCCTGTTTAAAAAGAAATTCAAAGTTATTGAATAGCTTTCAAGTATAAACTCCTCTACACGCAATCCTTTTACTAAATCAGTTTAGATGGCTGTTTTTTGTGGAGATTGTACCCCTTAAATGACCAGTTTGTATCCCATAGGTATTAAATGAAACCCTCATTTTAGTACTGTTAAACCAATTAGGATCTATCGACCAAAATTTACTTATACTGTTTTAGTGAGGTGTATTATAACGCCTTAGCACAACCGGGTATTTTTAGTTGATGGACAATTGAGTAAGCAAGCTAACCGCTAACCATAAACCCGTTATGAACAAAAGTGACCAATTATCGCAATGGTGGAGAGACGCCCTACAAGGAAATGTTGATTCCTTTAGCCATATTCATCATGAGCTTTACCCGGTTTTGTACCATTATCTTTTAAAGATCTTTAAAGATGAAGATATCAGTCAGGATATTTTACAAGATCTTTTTATTAAGCTATGGGAACGCAGGCAAACCATAGGTTTAATATTGAATGTAAAGGTCTACTTTTTTAAAACAGCACGTTCGCTGGCGTTTAATTATTTAAAATGCCGTAAAAACCATTCGGTTGCTCTAACCGATGATATGGATTTTGACATTGAGTTTTCGCAGGAAGAAATACTGATGAACAAAGAGAATAGCATGGAGCTAAACAGGCTATTATTAACAGCGCTGAATACCTTACCTAAAAGGCAAAAAGAAATGATCTTTTTGAGATATTTTGATGGTTGGAATTATGATGAAATAGCCGAAGTTACCGGCATCAAATATCAATCGGTGGTAAACAATGTACACCGGGGTATATTGCAATTAAGAACTGAATTAATTTCTGACAAGTATTTTCAAAACTGCAGAATGGCGATATAATTACACATTACCGGTAAATCAGATCTTTAAATATTGTTATATCAATTGGTATTCATCAATAAATACCAATTATTTTATACAACATGAGTATAAAAGCAACCATAGCCTGTCTTTGGTATTATACAAGTATATACTCATGAAAGGTAAAACCATTTTTATTGTTGCGTTATGTATTTTCGGTTTTTTAGCCGTTACCTGCTTTGGGCAAAAAAAAACTAACCCTTATATAAACCCCGGCCAATTATGGCCCGATACCCAGGGCAACCACGTACAAGCCCACGGGGGCGGAATTATCAAGATAAAGGATACCTATTATTGGTATGGCGAAGAGCGTGCTCAAAACTTAGATACCAATAAACGTTATGTAAGCTGCTACTCATCTACAGATCTGATAAACTGGAGTTTTAAAGGCGATGTTGTACAAATGACAGACCCGGAAAATTTAGGGCCAAAATGGATATTAGAAAGGCCCAAAGTTTACTACAATAAAAAAAGCAGGCAATATGTAATGTATTTCCATTTGGATGACAAAAAATACAAAGTTGCCAAAGTGGGTATAGCCGTATGTGATAAACCCGACGGAGAGTTTAAATATTTAAAAAGCTTTAGGCCATTAGACCATGAAAGCCGTGATATCGGGCAATTTATTGATGATGATGGAACCGCTTACCTGGTGTTTGAAGACCGGCCTTTAGGTTTCCACATTGCCAAACTTGCCGATGATTATTTAAGCCTGGAAAAAGAAATGTGCCTGATCCCGGAGCATATGGAAGGTGGTGCTATTGTTCATTACCAGGGCTTGTATTATGCCATAGGCTCGGCGCTAACCGGCTGGCGTGCTAATCCCAATAAATACGCTACCGCAAAATCTTTAGCGGGCCCATGGTCTGCTTTTAAAGATATCGCACCACCCGAAACCAATACCTACGGCTCGCAATCAACCATGATATTAAAAGTAGTGGGCGAAAAATCTACAACGGTTATTTTCATGGGCGATATTTGGCGACCAGCCGCACAGTGGGACTCCAGGTATTTATGGATGCCCCTTGAGTTAGGTAATGGAAATTTGAAGCTCCCTGCTCCAAAACCATGGACCTTGGACATTAAAAGCGGGCAATGGCATTACCTGTATAATAACTAACACCTGTTTTAAAAAACTGTTGGCCTAACGCGGCTTTAATGCAGTGTAATACTTATTCTTCCCCCATCTGCAATGAAAATTAAAGGATTGTTTACTTGTTTGTTTATACTTTTAGCCCAACTCGTTTTTGCAAATATCATCACCTACCCGGCCCCCCAAAGTGCCTTTGCCAATACCGCCTACAGTATTAGGGTAAGAGAAGCCGCAGATGCCTGGCAAAAAGTAGATGTTTATAGTGCCAAGGTTGCTAAAGTAATCAATGCTAAAACCAGCGTACATAAATCGGCGTTCGCTTACTTTGATTGTGATGGAAAGGTAGAAGTTGAGGTTACTTTAAATAACGCGTTGGCTAAAACAGTAAAAGTAAGGCCGGCTTCGTTCGGTATTAAGCCTGTCATCAGTGGTAAAACCATTCGTTTTTTCATGTCGGTATCTCAGTATATCTCCATAGAGGTTAACGGCGAAGTGTATAAAAACCTGCAGCTGTTTGCCAACCCTATCCAAAAAAACATCCCCCTGGCTACGGATACCAATGTGCTTTATTATGGCCCGGGGATACACCACATTGGCCGCTTAAATATCCCGTCAAACAAAACCATTTATATTGCCGGTGGTGCCATTGTTCAGGGTAGTTTGATTACAGATCATGCCAAAAACATACGCATATGCGGACGGGGTATATTAACGCAATTAGAGCTTGATGATGTATCGGGTGGTAAAAATACCGGCAATGCCGGTAAACAGAGGTCCCCGCGTAATGATGCGTTATCAGTTAAGTTTTCAAGCAATGTTAAGATAGAGGGTATTGTTGTTTTGCCCCATAAGTATTCTGTTTTAATAGGCCAATCTGCTGATATATCAATAAGCGATCTTAAATCCTTCAGTTCTGAAGGTAATGCCGATGGGATAGATATTTTTTGCAGTTCCAATATTGATATCAACCACATTTATATGCGTAACTCTGATGATTGCATAGCCATATATGGGCACAGGTGGGATTTTTATGGCAATACCCGTAATGTAAACATAAAAAACGCGATACTTTGGGCAGATGTTGCCCACCCACTGCTTATTGGCACCCACGGCGACTCCATCCATCCGGATACATTGGAGAATATAAATTTTACCGGTATCAACATTCTTGAACAAAATGAAATGCAAATGGACTACCAGGGCTGCATAGCCTTAAACGCGGGCGATTCCAATTTGCTTCGAAAAATAGCTTTCGATGGCGTTACCGTCGATCACATCAACAAAGGGCAATTGATCAACATTCGTGTAATGTTCAATCAAAAATATAATACATCTCCAGGCAAAGGTATTTATGATGTGTACTTTAAAAACATAACCTATAACAGCCCTGCAGAAAAGCTTTCATTAATTACCGGGTACGATGATACAAGACTTGTAAAAAATATTTTTTTCGAGAATTTGAGCATAGGGGGGAAATTAATTACCGACAATATGGATGGCAAACCCAGTTTCTATAAAACCGGCGATATGGCTGGTATGTACGTAGGTGAGCACGTTCAAAACATAAAATTTGTTAAAAGATAGTACATTTTTAAAAGGAATAAACCTGTTGATATCCCTCCTTTTTATTCCGCTACAGCATAATATCAAAAAAAACAGGTAAATGAGTATGAAAGCCCCGGGCAATTGTCTTATATACAATTATAGCCAATTATAGCTTTGCCAACAGCCCTAACCAAGCCATTTGGCCTTGCAAACAGTATTTAGGATTTAAACCAATTTTAACCCTTAATTTTAATAATTATGATTTTTTTTACTCAAAAAAAATGGAAGGTAAAGCGGCTGCTCGCGCTACTTTTAATTACATTTTGTAGTCATGTTTTACTGGCACAATCTCAACAGCAGGTTACAGGTAAAATTATCGATGCAGTCACAAACGAACCGATCATCGGTACGAGCATTCATGTTGTGGGATCTGCCGTTGGCGTAGCAGCAGACGTGAACGGCTCTTTTAAGATCAGCGTTCCTGATGGAGGGAGCCTCGAATTTAAAAACATAGGTTACATTACCTCAACCCAAAAGGCAACTTTTAATAAGCCGATGCTGGTAAAATTATCACCATCTGCAGCCAACCTCAACGAAGTTGTAGTTGTAGGTTACGGCACCCAGAAACTGGCTACCGTAACCGGTGCTATAGCTACCGTAACAGCTAAAGAATTTCAGGATAGGGGCCCTACAAATAACCCCATAGCAAATTTACAGGGCCAGGTTCCGGGAGTTGTAGTTACGCGCACATCGGCCCAACCGGGGCGCGAGAACTGGAATTTCCAGATCCGTGGTGCAACATCTGTGAACAATGCCGATCCGCTGGTTATCCTTGACGGTGTGGCTATCAACAATAACAATGAGCTAAACTCTCTTAATCCCGATGATATTGACAACATTTCTTTTCTGAAAGACGCTTCCGCTGCTATATATGGATCAAGAGCTGCTTATGGCGTGGTACTCATCACTACCAAAAAGGGGAAAAACGGAAAGCTAATTGTGCAGTATAGTCCATCCGTATCCGAAAAACTACTTGGCCTGCAGCCTAAGATGACTAATATATCCGAATGGGCCAACGGTTTAAAAGAAGCAAAAATCAATGATAATTATGGCGTAGTACCAACAACAGACCTGTGGTACCAGATGGCTAATTTCGCTATCGCTAATGATGGCACAGTGGTTTTGGCATCGCAGATTCCCGGCTATGCCGGTTCTTTATCAGCTACACCACAACTGGTTTATAATGGATTACCGGTACCCCAGTTTGGCGATGTAAAGGAACTCGATTTCATTGGTCAGCCTATGTCAAGCGTATTGTGGGGCAGGGCTACATCCACACAACAAAATTTAAATTTTTCAGGCGGATCTGATAGAAATGCTTTTCGTGTTTCGCTGGGTTACCTAAATGATGGCAGCCAGTTACAGTATGGTAATAATGGCAACCAACGCTATAATTTACGTTTTAATAACCAATATAAATTTAGCGATAAAGTAGAGCTGTCAACAAATATATCGTTGGAAAGGAACAACATACAACAACCAACACTATATACCACAGGAAGCTACAGCGCACTGGGCAATGGTTTCCAACCCGGTATACCAGCCTTTACCCAATCAGGCAAACCATACCAGTGGGGTGGCGTTATCAGCCCTCCGGGCCAACTTCGCGATGGCGGGGATAACCTGGAAAACAATACCAGGGCAATGCTGAACAGTATTTTAACCTATAAATTTTTAAAGCATTTAACATTTACAGGCACCGCCGGTTACAACCTGTGGTACCAGGATGATGCGGTACAAACCAAAGCTATCCAATTTTTTTCGTACGATGATAAATACCTCATATCTACAACGCCAAGTGTTGGTACTGCAGGCAACACATCAGGTAATGAAAATTACTATCGACAAAACATTGTTGATCCCTATTACAATTTAATTGCGCAGGTTAGCTATGCAAATACATTCAAAAAAGATCATGATGTAATGCTGATGCTGGGAGCATCATATGAGCGTGATGAATATGACATGACCAATTCACGGACTTATAACCTGGGCAGCGATGATGTACCATCTTTAAGTAATGGTTTATCAAGCGGCACAGCAGGTTTTGTATCAAATGGTGAGGTGCGTAATCACTTTGCCCTGGCATCTTATCTTGGCAGGTTTACCTATGCGTTTAAGGGGAAATACCTGTTAGAAGCTACAGGAAGGTATGATGGAACATCAAATTTTATCGACTATAAAAGGTGGCACCCTTTTGGTAGTTTGCAATTAGGATGGCGCATTTCAGAAGAGGCGGCCGTTAAAAAATTAAATATTTTTGATAATCTTAAGTTGCGCGCGTCTTATGGTACCACCGGTAACCAAAGCGGCATTAAATATTACGATTATATCCAGCAGTTAATTGCCAGTAGCAGTAATACCCTGCTGGGTTCCAGCATTGCTACAAAAGTGGCAACAGATGGTTCGCTGGTATCTTTAGATAGAACCTGGGAAACCGTAAAAAAGACCAATATTGGTTTGGATTTTTCGGTTTTGAGAAACCGTTTATCAGGCACATTCGATCTGTTTAAAAACTATAATAATAACATGCTTATCAGTGTCACCTATCCGGGTGTACTTGGGGCATCGGCTCCGCAAAGTAACAACGGTAACCTGGAAACATGGGGATGGGAAGGTATGTTAACCTGGAAAGATCGCGTTGGGCAGCTGGGTTACTCCATTTCTGCAAATATTACAGATAGTCAAAATAAACTGATTTATTACAACGGCTCGCCTTTATTAGGATCTGGCTACAACGGCGCAGTAGAAGGTTATCCACTGGGGTCGTATTTTGGTTTGCAATATGCCGGCAGGCTTCAAACACAGGAGCAGGTAGATAATTATAACAAATACTATAGCGTTGGTGGTGTTATTAACAATATTGGTATACCTGTTGCCACTCCGCTAACTAACCTTCCGGGCCAAAACTCGGGCCTGCGCCCGGGTGATAATTCTTTTGCTGATGTTAATGGCGATGGAAAACTAAGCACCGGCACATCTGCTAAAGATATGGGAGATCTTGTTTATCTTGGTAGCGATGTACCGCGTTATACCTTTGGGTTAAACATAGGTTTACAATGGAAAGGTTTTGACTTTTACAGTATCTTTCAGGGCGTAGGTAAAAGAACCATTTTCAGAGCAAATGGAAGCGCTAACAACTGGCGTACTCCATATACAGCCCTTGGCCAGGCACAAGCCGAAGCATGGGTAGGCAAAACATGGTCGCCAACCAATACCGATGCTTATTTTCCTAACCTGCATACCAATGGTATCAATGCATATAACTATCAGGCCTCTACCTGGTCGGTTGAGAGCGGAGCTTACGTTCGCTTAAAAAACGTTGTATTGGGTTATACCCTACCTAAAGCATTGCTTGAAAGAACAAAAGCTATCAGCGCATTGAGAGTTTATATTTCAGGAAGCGACCTCTGGGAAATCAGCGGCATTCATGATGGCTGGGACCCGGAAACAACCCGTACTACACAGGGAAATGAGCGGTATCCATTCTATCGATACCTGACATTAGGCGCTAACATCACTTTTTAATTAACGAACATGAAAACTATCAATAGTAAATTTATATATTTATTAGCCTCGGTATTGATCCTTACTGTGGGTTGTAATAAGATAACAGATCTGAAACCGCTGGACACACTTTCTGATGCGGCCTACTGGACTAAACCTAGCGATTTTAAAACTTTTGCAAACCAGTATTATGGTTATCTACATAACTTTGGTAATTCCTTTGCGGATAATGCCCATTATGATGGCCGGGCAGATGTATTTGGTGGCGGAGGGGCATATGGTGCAGGCACCAATACAGTTCCGGCTACGGATGGCAACTGGACAAATAATTATAACAATATTAGGGCCTGCAATTACCTGCTGGAAAAGGCGGCTGATTATAGCGACAAAGCCGGCATAGCGCAATATGTTGCTGAAGCAAAATTTTTCAGGGCGTATTGTTATTTTGAGCTGTTGGAAATATATGGCGGCGTACCGCTAATTACCAAAACGCTTGATCTAAACTCACCCGAGCTTATGGGCACAAGGGCAACCAGGGATGAAGTTGCTGACCAGATCATAGCCGATCTGCAAGCTGCCATACCCGATCTGCCTGCTTCAATATTGGCCAGTTCAGCTGATTTTGGCAGGGTATCACGCACTGCGGCTCAGGCTTTTTTAGGCCGCGTGGCATTGTACGAAGCCACCTGGCAAAAATTCAGAAGTGGTAATGCAACCAGGTACAATGCCTTATTTGATATATCTTCAGCAGCATCAGCAGCAGTTATCGCTTCTAACCAATACGCTCTTTTTGGCACAGCTGCATCAAACGCATTGGGCGGTAACAGCACCATCCTCGGCGATTCCTGCCAGAAATACCTGTTTATCCTGGAAAATCCAAAATCCAATCCGGCAGGGGTAACCAAATCGGCAAATCACGAGTATATATTATCTTACAGATATGATGATGTTATTAAAACAATCGGCACCAACATTAGCCGCCAGGGTACCCAGATAGGGCCACAACATAAATATGTTAATGCTTTTCTTTGCCAGGATGGCCTGCCTATCGAAAAATCGCCACTTTTCCAGGGATTTCAAACTTACGGATCAGAATTTGCTAATCGCGATAACCGCTTAAAATACACCATCAAAATAATGAATATGTATTACTGGTATGGTAATATCAATTTCAGAATTACCTGGGTAAATGATGCTGCAGATAACGCCAATGCATATGGTCCAAAAGTAACACAGATAGGTGGTTACAGCAATCAAAAATGGGTAACCGAGCGCAATTGTCCGGATACAAAGGAATCTGAAGATTACCCGGTAATAAGGTATGCCGAAGTTTTGTTAAACTATGCCGAGGCCGTGTACGAACGTACCGAAACCATTACCGATGTTGACCTGAATAAATCCATCAACCTGGTACGCTTGCGTGTAAATAAAACTATGCCACCATTAACCAACGCGTTTGTTGCTGCAAATGGATTAGATTTCCGCACCGAGATAAGAAGGGAACGTTTTATTGAACTATACTATGAAGGTTTCAGGTTTGATGATATTAAGCGTTGGCACAGTGCTGCAACAGATTTGGTGACTAATGTAGGCGGCACCGCTTATGGTAACGCCAGCGCATTTGTTAGCCCATGGCCCGTAGGTATTAAATATGTAGGCACCCAGGCGCAAATTGGCCCCAATGCCCTGGTGCCGGCTCCAACCAATGCAAAAGATGCCAACGGCGCACTGATACTGGATAATACAGGACGCTTATTTTCTGAAAAAAATTATTTATACCCAATACCTACACAACAAATTACGTTAAACCCCAACCTGGTTCAAAATCCTGGTTGGCAGTAATTAAAATCCTAAAAAGCCGTCTCATCATCAAAATATGAGGCGGCTTTTTAATTGGGGGATAAGCATGTTTGTACAGATCAGCACTCCCTTTATCAACCACCGCCTCATCAACTATAAAAAGCAAATTCTCAATAGTCGCTAAGGCGCTTTTAAATGCTTAGTCTTGTTCCATCATACCATTGCAAAAAAAAGCCGCTATCTATTCAGTTAGCGGCTTTTTTAAATATGCGAAAGAAAATACCAGCTTAAACTAATTTATATTAAATTACTGATTATCAATACAGTAACAAATAATAAAAATTAATATTCATAGCTACCCAATATACATCCGTATTTGCCTGACTTTTCCTGATTTGGCCCTTTTATTTAGCGGGTTTATCCCCTATCGGCCTGGGTATTTTGACTTTACTTTGCTTTTACCAAAACACCTACCAAGAATTTAGGGAAAGCAAAACCAATTGTCTATCTAAAAATTTAATTATGAAAAAACTACATTTAATTTATCTGGCCTGTTCAATCGCGGCATTTTCATCGTGCCAAAAAG
This sequence comes from Mucilaginibacter rivuli, assembly GCF_019391655.1. Lineage (GTDB taxonomy): Bacteria > Bacteroidota > Bacteroidia > Sphingobacteriales > Sphingobacteriaceae > Mucilaginibacter > Mucilaginibacter rivuli. The sequence continues at coordinate 296,604 of NZ_JAHXPQ010000003.1, forward strand.
AGCCGGCTCAGCAAAGCAGCGATTCTGCTTCAGTTGCATTAAAAAACAATGCGATATCGACAAGTTTCGCTGCTTCTGCCGTATCGTGGGTAAATGTTATCCCCACCAGTTCGTTCAGTAACTACAGCACGTACTGGAATGATCTGTATCCCTGGGGATCAGACCATAACGGAACAGCGCGCATGAGGTCGCAAAATATCTCGGTTTCCGGGGGCGTTCTTACGTTAACCAGCGCTCCAACCAGTGGCGTAGGTAGCAGCAGCAAATCGCCTTATCTTACAATCGACTATTATTCAGGAACCGTTTATGCCAAAGTGGTTCCGGTTGTTGATGCCTCATGGCCCAAGTGGCATTTTAAAGGCGAGTTCCAGTGCGAATCACAACGCGGAACCTGGCCTGCATTTTGGGTAACCGGATCAACTTCATGGCCTCCGGAAAGCGATTTTATGGAATTTAAGGGCAGTGCAACCTGTTGGACCAATACCTACAAAAATGCAAGCGGAGGATGGTCAAGTGTTGGAACAGCAATATCCAGTCCCGGAAACTGGCATACCTATTCTGTATATATGACCAAGACCAATACAACCGATGTTTCTATAGAGTACTGGATCGATGGGTCGTTAAAAAGCACACAAACCGGTGCTAACTTTGTCGGGAAGCCTATGAACATCATTATCGACTATCAAATGGAGGGCTCTTCCGGCTCTCCCGGCCCTACAGGAACTACCTACATGCGCGCAAGAAATGTTTTGGTTGAAAAAAGCGCCACTTTATAAGAAGAACATTTAAGTAATGTGCTTTCCCTATATCTTGGTTAATTTAAGCAATAAGCATAACGCCGGTCATCCAATTATTGCTGATACGCCCCCTATAAATGGAAGATATGCCCCCGCTATGTCGCCTGATTTTTTGTTCACTTAGCCCCGATTATAAACCGATTTTAAACCAAATTCTACCATGTTAACAAAATTTCCTAAATGGGGAATGATCATGCTGTTGATCACCTCCAGGGATGGAACATGATTTTTTTTCTTTATCAGTCATCATTATAACCAACTAACCTATATCAAACCATGAAAAGATTTTTACAATTTATTGCGATAGCGAGCTGCTTTTGCCCGTTAAAAGCTATAGCTCAAGCCCCTAACCTCCCCACAAAAGGCACACTGGGCCAAACCATTGTTTCTTCAAGGGCATTCTCCAATTCCACACAGGTGGATACTGCAGTAAAATACCCGGGCACGCTTAATGCATATACGCTCGAAATTGTGGGTAAGGTTAATTCTGCAACCGGCAGGGGGCTTGATATTGATGCCCGCAACGCCAAAGGGACAGGGTTCCGCTTGTCGCTTGATGCTACCAACCTCAAGCAATCATCATCGTTAAATGCTATAAGCAACCTTACGTCTTCCAAAGCCGGAACGGACCAAATCATACGCATCGCCGTAAGGAATGACTCGGCACATATTTACCAAAATGGCGCTTATATCCAATCGCAGCCACTTGCAGTTATTAACGATATTGTGGGCGGTACTGAAAGCTCCGTGATCCAGGGAACTGCACCGGGCCCTAACCTGGCACCGGGATGGGCAGGTACATCCGCAGCGGGTTTTACCGGCAAACCAAGTGACTATGGATGGGCTTATAACGGAACCGCAGTAAGCACCCTGTTTAATACCGCCAACTCAACCTCTGGGTCGCGCTATATAGATGTAAACGCAACGTCCAATACGCATACTTATAATGGTACTACCTATAATGGCCGCACCCTTTACATCCGGTGGGACGATAATTCGTATTCCAATGCCGTATATACTTACCCGGTAACCCTGGAAGCCAATACAACATATGATTTTTCGATGCTTTATGCTTATGTTTCCAATGCTACCGGATCAAAAAGCTTAACCGTAGGTATCGGAACCAGTACCGATGTATCCGGCCGATATGCATCACACACCTTTACCCCCGCAGGTACCAGAGACCTTAAACGGGAAAGCTTTGTTTTTACATCGCAAGCCGCAGGCACTTATTACCTTACCTTTACCGGTAGCTGGGGTTTATACTCCATTGCCGAATTATCCTGCAACAAATACAGTGCGGGTTCCCTCCTGCCCAATTGGGCGGGTATAGCACCCATCAACTCAGGCTATCCCAGCGATTATAGCTGGGCTTATACCGGCGCAACTACCACAACGCTTTTTAATACTGCTAATGGTGGCTCAGGCGTACGTTATCTTGATGTGAACGCCTCATCAGGTTCAAATGTTCATACCTACAATGGCAGCCCATATGTGGGGCGGCTGCTCTATATTCGTTGGGATGGCAGCCCTGTTCAAAACACTGTTTACAGCTACCCGATGGTACTGGAGGCAAATACAGTGTATACTTTTTCCATGCTCCACGATTACATCTCCAATGCCACCGCAGGGAAAACCATAACAGTTGGTATCGGCACTACAACAGCTATCGCCGGCCGTATCGCCTCGCGTGTATTTTCAAATAGCGGCACAAGAGCACTGGTACAAGAATCATTTACTTTTACCTCGCAGAACGCAGGTTTATATTACCTGACCGTTAATGGCGATTGGGCCCTTTTTGCCATCGGCGATTTATCGTTGACCAAGACCGCCATTAAACCCCGTTTTATTTTTGGTAAAAACTATCCTGCCGGCGCGGTGGATATGAACATTACTTCGGTTACCTATGATAACGGGGCTTACGCCCCCTCGGGCATACAAACTCAAGCCCGGCAGGATGTAACAGTCACCGGGGCTACCGCAAGTTTTTTGCCTACTTTCAATACCAACTTTATTGTACCCGGAAAAACGGATATGCACCTAACCGGCGCACCTTCTCCATTGATCAATTCAACTGTACAGTTGAACGCTAACGACTCCTGGCTGTTCTTTGATAATGTAAAGCCATCGGTAGTGACAGCTAACTGGCTTAGCGCTATTACCATTAATGGCGTACCTGCGGTAAATAACCCCAGCTTACGGGTATCTGTTTATGGAAACGGCACGGTGCTTATCCCTAACGGAAACCTCACATCCGGCCAGGCCTTGCAGGTTTATACCGGCACCAATCTAAGTGGCTCAACTACAAGTTATGCGATCAATACGTATCAGGATAGCCTGGGCTCATTTAACAATGCGATCAGGTCATTTACGTTGAAACGGGGTTACATGGCTACGTTTGCCAACAACCCCGACGGCTCCGGCTATAGCCGGGTATTTATAGCAAATGATGCCGACCTGGTGGTTAACACCATGCCTGCGGGCCTGGACGCTACAGTTTCATTTATCCGCGTATTCAAATGGGATTGGGTAAGCAAAAAAGGGAAAGCCGGGTGGTCGCCTGACCAAGTTGGCGCTACCTGGTATTATGACTGGAACATCGGCGGCGGGCCGGGTACCAACTACAATTACGCGATCATAAGGCAAAACGGCGGATGGCCATCATGGACAGATATCCACAACAAACAAAACGTAAATCATTTACTTGGATTTAATGAGCCAGATCAAACAAATCAATCCAACCTTACGGTAGAGCAGGCTGCACAGCAATGGCCGGAAATGATGAAATCGGGTTTACGCATTGGTTCACCTGCACCGGCAAATCCGGAAAGCAGCTGGATCACCAAATTTTTGGCCAAAACAGATTCGTTAAACCTCCGTGTTGATTTTGTGGCTATACATTGTTATTGGGGCAACACCACACCGCAAAATTGGTACAACAGGTTAAAAGCAATACACGACAGGGTAAAGCGCCCGCTGTGGATAACGGAATGGAACAATGGCGCCAACTGGACGGGTGAATCATGGCCATCAGACACCACCCAGGCGCTGCAGAAACAACTGAACGACCTGAAAGGGATACTTACTGTTTTAGATACAGCCTCGTTTGTTGAACGTTACGCCGAGTATGATTGGGTAGAGTATAAACGTTCGCTTGTTTTGGCAGATACATTAACCCCGGCCGGTAAGTATTATTATGCCAATAAGTCGGCACTTGCCTATAATGCAGCATTGGCTCCGGTGCACAACTGGCAACTGGCCGCCCCGCAAATCTATAGCTCCATCAACACGGATAACTATTTCCGGGCCACACTCAGCTGGCTGGACCTTAACGGAGAGTTAGGCTCCAAATATGTTCTTGAACGAAAAATAAACGGTGTGGATGCTGATTTCACAACGCTTCAGGAGGTTACGGGATATGCCAATGGCAAAACCATGACCTATGTGGACAGCGTTTATACAAAGGCAAGTTACCGCATCAAGGCTTATAACCTTGCCGGGACGCAATTTGTTTACGGGGCCGTACTGGATGTAGGAAAGGATGCAAGCCCTGTAGCGCCAACCACACTAACCGGTACTGTACTGTCATCTACCACTACTACCCTTGCCTGGAATACCAATACTACCGCAAGATCATATAACCTTAAGCGCGCTGCAAATGCGGCCGGGCCATTCACTACCCTTATGGCAAGAACGACCAGCCTGCAATACCGCGACACCACCTTAAACCCGGGTACCGATTATTACTACGTAGTTACTTCACTGAACTCTGCCGGCGAAAGCCCGAACTCGACGGTGTTGCAGTTAAGAACGAAGGATCTGACTACACCTGCCGCTGTGGTTAATCCACATGTTGCTTCCGGCGATCAGAAAATTACGCTAACCTGGGACTTTATTTATGATGCCCGTTACGAAATAAGCCGTTCGGAAACAGCTAATGGCACTTATACCGTGATCGCGACAAATATAAACGACCTCCGTTATGAAGATCTAAATAAAGCTAACGGCACTACTTATTACTATAAAATTGTGGCTTTCAATGCTGCCGGCCGCAGCCCTGCCACAGCGGTGCTACAGGGCACTCCGGTATTGGGCCAATATTTGCACATTGCCTTTAATGAGAATACCGGTACTTTTACCGAAGATACCTGGGGAGGTTATAATGGTACCATTACCAATGCTGCTACCTGGACCGCCGGGAAAGACGGACCGGCAGGTGCCCTTAATTTAGTTAAAGCAAACAGTGCATACGTGCAGTTGCCCAAAGGCGTAGTGAGCAGGCTTAACGACTTTACGGTGGCCGCCTGGGTTAAACTACCTGCAACACTGGCAAACAATACCCGTATTTTTGATTTCGGAACAGGGACAAATAACTTCATGATATTTATTCCGATGTCGGGGGGGACAAATGTCCGCTATAAGATCACAGGGGCTACCGGTACCAATGACAGGATTATACCTTACGTGCTGCCTTTAACGCAGTGGGTGCACATCACCATATCGCAGCAAGGTAAAACCTTCAAATTTTATGTAAACGGGGCAATACAATATTCTGATACAGCTTCTACCGTTAAGCCTTCCGATCTGGGTGTGACCACTAATAATTTTCTCGGAAAATCACAATATGGAACCGACCCGTACAGCGACCATATTTATGATGACTTCAGGATCTATAACTATGCCTTAACAGATCAGGGGGTTGCCGCATTAGCAGGAGGCACGGCCACAGCACAAACTCAAACCATTAACTTTAATACATTGTCAGCAAAAGCAATAGGCAGTGCCGATTTTGATGCCGGAGCTACAACAAATTCGGGCTTGGCGGTAAGTTATAGCAGTAGCGATACTACCGTGGCAACTATTGTTAATGCTAAAATACACCTGGTTGGCTTAGGCACTACAGTGATAATCGCCACCCAGGCAGGCGATAATACCTGGCTGCCTGCACGTGCAAGCCAAACCCTTTCAGTAACCGATCAAACACCGCCCGTGGTAATAACAAGTGATGTTACCCTGTCTTTAGATGCTTCGGGCAATGCTGTTTTAACAGCCGCGCAGGTTAATAACGGATCAAGCGACAACATCGGGATAACCGGCTTATCCATTGATAAAGCCGGCTTTACCTGCGCAAATATTGGACCCAACACCGTAACCTTAACCGCTACAGATGCTAATGGCAATACATCAAGCGCTACCGCTACGGTAACGGTTAAAGATGTAACCGCACCCGTGGCGCCGGTGCTGGCCGATGTTACCGGCCAATGCTCGGCAACGGCAACCGTGCCCACCGCAACAGATAATTGTGCCGGCGTAGTTAGGGGCACAACAGCCGATGCGCTGACTTATACGGCACAGGGCAGTTATGTAATCCACTGGAGCTTTAGCGATGGCAACGGAAACACCTCAACAGCAGAGCAAAATGTGATCATTAAAGACGATGTTGCGCCGACGGTTTTAACTAAAAACATTTCGGTAAGCTTAGTTAACGGAGCTGCATCAATTACTGCCGACCAGGTTAACAATGGCAGCTATGATAATTGCAGCGGGATTAAAACCATGAGTGTTAGCCCGGCCAGCTTTACCTGCGGCCAGTATGGTGCTAACACCGTTACCTTAACAGCAACAGATAATAATGGCAATACAGCAACTCAAACAGCTACAGTAAATGTAGTTGGCCTGGCCCCTGCCCCTTATATTACCATTAGCCGTACAGATAATACTTATACCGGTTTACCGGATAATACCATTGCCCTGGGTTATGGAGCCCAAAGTGTGATTTTAGGGGCCAATAACAGCACATCGGCGCCGGAGGCAAGCAATTATGCATGGAGCCCGGCTACGGGCCTTAGCAACACTACTATTGCAAACCCTGTATTTACACCAACAGCCGCGGGTACCTATACCTTTAATGTAACAGTTACCAACGAGTTTGGCTGCACAACTACAACACCGGTCACTATTATAGTTACCGATGTTCGTTGTGGTAATAAGGTAGTGGTTTGCCATAAAACCGGCAGCAGCTCAAACGAATTGTGCATTAACGCCAACGCAGTTAACGCTCATTTAAAACATGGCGATAAGTTAGGCCCCTGCAACGCCGTGGCCACTTATGCTGCCGGAGCAAGCAGCAATGCTTATGCTGCTTCAATAAATAGCAACGAAGTAGCCGAAATACCTGCGGCTAAACTGTTGGCCTATCCCAACCCGTTTGGCAAAAAAACAACCGTTAGTTTCTCATTACCCAAAACAGAAGATATGGTTTCTGTAGAGGTGTTTAGCCTGTATGGTGCCAGGGTAGCTACTTTATATACCGGTAAAATTGAAGGGGGTAAAACCAATTCATTCCTTTTTGATGGAACGAAACTTGCTGCCGGAACCTATATGGTAAGGCTCACCACATCTGCTGGTGTTCAAAGCTTCAGGATCATCATGGCTGAATAAGGAACAATAGTAATTTTACTGATAAAGGCCGCATCACAAATAAAATGATGCGGCCTTTTTTATACGCTCTATTCTTAATAACTCATAAAAGTTATTCCCCGTCAAGGAGAAGAGCCTGCATTTTAACCACAACTTTTATAACATAAAAAAGCCGTTAACTAAAGAGCTAACGGCTTCAATAGAACACCTTGATGGTATTTTATTGATAATTAATAAAATAACAGGCCATTAATTTTTTAAATACAAATCATATTCAAAACCTTAAAAGATTATTTTATCGGGATGATATCTACGATAACAGTTCTATTGTAAAAACGCTCTTCGGGCAAACTATTATCGAATGGTGCATGGCTTGCATCTTCACCAAAACCTAAAGTCTCAAACTTAACGTGGGTTTTACCCGACGCCACCAAAGCATGTTCAAGTATGGTTTGTACTTCGGCAGCACGCTGTTGCGATAACTTCATGTTATGATCTTCTTCGCCGATAATATCGGTATGCCCATGAATGATCACTGTTGAGCCATCTATGATTGATGCCGCCACTGTGCCTGTTAAAAACTTTTCGTAGGATGCAATCGCATTTGATTTGTCGAAATCGAACAGGATGCTATAACGGTACCCTTTAACTACCACATTATCATTGCGAACTAAGTGTACCGAGCTTTCTTTTTTAACAGACAAGCCACTTTTAGTAATACCAATCATTGTGATTTTATAATCACCTTCGGGACGTGCGCCAACAATGTGAGTACCGGCGATTCCTTGCTGATCGGTAGTATAAGGGCCGTAATGTTGGCTGATACCTTTATCATCGGTAATATCTACCGACCATGATTGTAGCAAGTCTTTAGCTCCGTCAACATTTAAAATAACCTGGCTGTCCATCGGATCAACCTGCGTAGCCACTATTTGTACTGGTTTCATCATGCCGCCGCCCACTTCGAGCAATAATGCAGGCGAAGAGCTTTCAATATCAACCCTACGGTCGCCTGCACGTAATAAAACAAGCTCTTTATTACCACCAGGCTGTTCTGACGCAACCACCGGTTTAATACGACCAACTGTTGTAATTCTATTGCCATCAATTCCAAAATTTACCACCAGGTATCTTTTGATCGATTCGGCCATCGCCTTACCATCAACAATACCTCTGCCCGATGCGCCGGTAAGCGTAATAACTGCATCCGGGTTTGAACGTAAACGGTCGCCCAAAATATTCAATATATTGTGATATACATTTAACTGCCGTGATGAACGGCCAGTCGTGCTTACCGACTGTTCACTTTGTAATTCGTGTTCGCGGAAACTGCTTGCCTGGCTGGTTGATAACATAACATAACGAACAGGAATATCGGATGAACCGTCGTCAAAAAACACAGAGTTACGCAACGGTAAAGTTTCGCTAACCTGGCGTTTAGCCGGTATGCTTATAGGTGCGCGCACAGTAAATACAACCTCGCGTACAGGTAAAGCTACAGATGATGGTGTTTGTTTTGCAACGGCTTTTGAGCCTTTACCAAATTTAAGCGCTATACCTACTCTTACAGTCGTCATCGACCAGCTTTCGATACTGCGAGGATCCTGACCAAAGTACGGTTGATAAGAAACGAATGGTGAAAGATCGATTTTGGTAGCGCTTTTTGGCGAAGATACCAGGAAATCGTATCCCACTCCCGCCTGCCCCGAAAAGATAGTTTTGTTAATGTTGCTTAGATTGGCATTGGTATTAGGTTGTTTAAGCTGCGTATATTCAAAACTATTGTTAATGTTAAATGCTACACGCGGCCCTGCAAAAAAGTAAAGACCTGTTTTTGGTATGCCTAAACGCAGGCTTGGTTCAATAGCAATATAGCTTGCATTTACTTCCAGATCGGCCGGGCAATTACAAGGGGCTACAACTTCTTTAAATTTTCCGCCGCGGCCATCATAAGCTACGTTAAGGCTTACTCCTAAAATACCCAAAGGGCGGTATTCAACCAATACGGAGCCATAAGGACGTATCCCGGTACCTTTGTGAAAAGCCGCCGGAACAATAAGGTTATCGTTTAACCTTTGGGTTGTACCATCATAAAAATTAAAGTTGGCTGCGCCCGATACACCAAACCACCATGTGGGCTGTGTATTTTGAGCCTGCGCTGTAGTATAGGCTATAACCATCAGCAAACAAGCTGCAATGGATTTTTTAATGAGTTTATTTATAGGTAACATAATGAATATCGATTAAATTAAAATTTGGTTTGTTGTAAATCCCCCGCCTTGGGCGGGGGATAAATGGTGCTATTGTACGTTAATTACTGTGTTAACCATTGTAACCGATGAAACCAGGGATATAGCCCGGCCATTAAGTACAGTTTGAACCAGCGCATTGGTGCTGTTAGCCGGGTTAGACAAGGTTACTCCTGAATTGGCAATGATTGTTCCAACCATAACGCCACCACCTGCGTAGTTAATTACGGCAGTGCTGCCTACATACCAGTATACATTTTGTGCTAATGCACCACCTATCAGCTTAACGCTATGGGCACCGGTACCTGTTGAACCTACGGTTAGTGATGCTGCAGTCTGGAATATCCATGTTGCATTCGGATCGCCTTTGGCATCAAGTACCAGATCGAGGTTGGTGATTTTAAATGTACCACCGGCAGCCATATATACGCCAGGGCCTAAGGTTAAACCACCTAATTCGCCGGCGCCTGGGTCAGTACCACCTGGTTTGTTGGCCGGTGATATGCTGTTATAAAAAGCCGTAGCAGCGGTCAGGCCATTATCGGCTATTACCTTAGTGGCAGCATTACCACCAAATGGGCCACCCGGGCCAAATATTGTAGGTGGCGGAGCATAGGTATAGATCCGGCCTGCCGCAACATTACCTACGTTAAGCGGTGTTTCGGTATATTTATCACCTGTGATATCGTGAAAACCGGTTACCAGCGTAGATGCACCGGTTGTACCGATACTGCCATTATTGATCACCGTAAACAATCCCTGGTTGGTTATACCCGCGTTTCCGCCAAAGGCACCAAATATTGAAGTGAACAATGCCGGAGCAACAGGTATAGGTGCAAAATTTGCAACCAATGTTCGGTTACCCGTCATGGTAAACTGGTAGCTCGCGTTCGTCGATACGATATTCCCGGCTTCCGTCCAATTAACAAAAAGGGAACCTGCATTTGGTGTGGCTGTGGCTGTAACGATGCTACCTGCCGTATAAGGGCCCGAACCGTTTGTTGTACCGTTAGCCGCCGGCGTTGCCGATAAAGCCAAATTATAAGTATTGATCAGGAAGTTTGCAACCAATGTTCGGTTGGCATTTAATGCGAATGTATAAACCGGGCTTGTTGAAACAATAGTGCCGTTTTCTGTCCAGCTAACAAATGAGTAGCCTATATTAGGTGTTGCCGTTGCGGTTACAGATGTTCCGGTTGGATAGGAATTTGAACCATTGGTGGTTCCGCCGATAGGTGGGCTTGAAATTAGCAGTAAAGCTACCTGCGATGCCGGTATGATCTTAAAATTTGCAACCAGCGTACGGTTACTCGCCAATACAAACTGATAGCTCGTACTTGTTGAAACTGGTACACCGGCATCTGTCCAGTTAACAAAGGTATAACCGGCGTTTGGTGTTGCCGTTACTGTTATTAACGAGCCCGTTGCAAATGAGCCTGCTCCTGCGGTTGTTCCGCCAGCTGCCGGGCTTGATGATAAGTTTACGGCGAAATTGCCGGCAGGTATGGCAGCAAAGTTTGCAACCAATGCCTTATTACCAGCCATGGTAAACTGGTAACTTGAACTGGTAGAAACTATAACGCCGTTTACCGTCCAGTTGGTAAAGGTAAAACCTGTATTAGGGGTTGCCGTTACTGTGTTTACAGAACCCTGAGCAAATGTACCCGCGCCCGCAGTTGTACCGCCTAATACCGGGTTGGATACTGTTGTTACCTGGGGGATGGTTGTAAATGTCCAAACATAATCGGCCAGAGTTGCCGTATGGAACCTATCAACAGATGACGTTGTAATAGTACCCGTATAGGTAACAAACGGTACTAAGGGTACATCGGGTTTAAAAGTATAAACTTTGGCATCGGCAGTTGTAGCAACCGTGCCTGCTACTGTTGCCCCACTCTGTGAAATGGTAAATGTTGCTTTGGTGATGGATGTCGAATCCATCTCGGTATTAAAAGTTACAGATATAACTTTGGTGAGTGCCACATCGATCGCTTTATCAAGAGGATCGGTTGAAACGATTATCGGACAAAGCCCCACAACCTCGCCAGCATACTTATCCTTTTTACACGCCGGCATAAAAACAATAAGCAGTAATGCAACCGACCAAATGGTATTGAAAATTTTTGTATAGCTCCTGCTTTTCAGTACAGGGGTACTATCCTTGGTTGTAGTAAATTTTTTGAACATGATTCCTTATTTTAAGTGATAGAAATATTTCCCTGAAAGCCCAAAAAAAATTACAAGACTTGAGGAGATACAAACCTAGCCTGATAATGAGGCCCGCATGTTACATAACTATCGTAATAAGTTCTATAATTCACACATTTAGGGACGCAATGGTTTATTGCAATCTATGTGCTTATATTGCGAAGGGGTAATACCGGTTACTTTTTTAAACTGGGTAGATAAGTGCGCGACGCTGCTAAAATGTAGTTGCCAGGATATTTCGGTCAGATTCAGATCATTATGGCAAATTAGTTGTTTTACCTTTTGAATTCTATTTTGAATGATAAACTGTTCTATTGTAATTCCTTGAGTTTCGGAAAACACGTTGGCCATATAAGTGTAGTCGAGATTTAGCTTTTTACTCAGATGGTATGAAAAATTTGTTTTTATCACCACTTCAGAGTGGTTGATCATCTCACAAATAACATTGATGATCTTATCGATCAAAATATTCTTCCTGTTATCAACCAACTCTAAATCTGCCTCCTTCAAAGCAAGTTTAAAAAGCTCCAACTGCTTAACAGACATTTCTTCAAAAATTTCTACTCTACCAGCTTCCACGTTCATTAACTTGATGCCAAGTTTTTCCAACTCGTATCTCACTACCATTTGACAACGGACGCAAATCATATTTTTTATCAGGAGGATCATTATATTAACAAGTACAAAGGCAATGCCGTGTTATCAAATTGCAGGTATTGTTCTTTATTAATCAATGACTTTACATCAGTGCTCAATTTTTAGTTGTAACTGATGATTTGAGGGCGTATTGTACTCACTTATTATATTTAAGAATAATCTCCGCAAGCAACCGCCTGTGTAAAAAAAATCAACAATAACGATCACTATTAGGGAATAAGTGTAGTATATTAACTCAAGGTTAATTTAGGTCTATATAATCAAAAAGCCGCTAACTTATTCAGTTAACGGCTTTAAGCAGTGCGGAAGAAGGGACTCGAACCCCCACGCCTCGCGGCGCCAGATCCTAAGTCTGGTGCGGCTACCAATTACGCCACTTCCGCGTTTTATTGGACCGCAAAGGTAACCGAAAATCCGGAAAACAAAAATCCAATTTCAAAAAAATTATTTTACCGCTAATTTTCTTTGATTATTCTGCTACCTTTAAAACATAAACCTCTTGTAAATCTGCTTTCATGAAAAACCCCTTGCTCACGGCTTGCTGTGCTGTTTTTGTTGTCGCGATATTAGGTACAACCGAAAACGTTGCGGCCCAATCGCGAATAAAAACCATCAACCTGTTTGATGGTAAGACACTTAAGGGCTGGCACCAGGTTACCGGCAACGCCACTTATAAGGTTGAGCATGGCGCCATAGTAGGCACTACCGTGGCGGGCAACGGTGGCAACAGCTTTTTGGTAACCGAAAAAGAGTACGGCGATTTTGTGTTGGATGCCGATGTAATGATAGAAAGCACATTAAGCAACTCCGGCATACAAACCCGCAGCCATTTTAATACACCGGGCCATGCCAACAGGGTTTACGGCAGGCAGGTGGAGATCGACCCATCCGACCGTGCATGGAGCGGCGGGATATACGATGAAGGCCGCCGCGAATGGCTCTACACCGGCGACCTACACCCCGAAACCAAAAACGCGTTTAAGGTTGGCGTTTACAACCATATCAAAGTAGCTTGCAAAGGCGATGAGATGAAAACCTGGGTAAACGGCATCCCCGTAGCTTATGTGGTAGATACGGTTGACCGCAGCGGCTTCATTGGTCTGCAGGTACATGCCGTGAGCAAACCGGAGCAGGAAGGCAAAAAAGTATATTTTAAGAATATTAAACTAAGCACAGGCGCCATCAGCGCTCCCCCCTTCCCTGCCGATATTTATGTGGTGAATAACCGGCCCAACTTTTTAACTCCTTACGAAAAATTGCACGGCTGGAAACTGCTGTTCGATGGTAAAACAAATACAGGCTGGCGTAGCGCGGCGGCAAACCATTTCCCTGCCAAAGGATGGGAAGTAACCAAAGGCACCATGACCGTCGAATCATCCGAAGGAAAAGAAGCGCAAAACGGCGGCGACATTATAACTTACAAAGAGTATGGCGCGTTCGACCTGTCATTCGAATTTAAACTGACACCCGGCGCCAACAGCGGGGTAAAATACTTTGTAACCCTTAACGAAAAAACGCAAGGTTCGGCCATTGGCTTAGAGTACCAGGTATTGGATGATGAACTGCACCCCGATGCCAAACTGGGCCGCTTTGGCAACCGTAAGCTGGCTTCGCTGTACGATCTTATACCCGCGCAAAAACAAAAACGCTTTATCCGCCCTGTAGGTGCCTGGAACCAGGGGCGTGTGGTGGTAACAAAAGACAACCATGTTACGCACTACCTAAATGGGATAAAAGTTTTGGAATATGTACGCAAATCATCTGCTTTCCGCGATTCTGTCGCGATAAGCAAATTTAAGGTATGGCCAAACTTTGGCGAAGCCAATCAGGGCCACATTCTTTTACAAGACCATGGCAACGCGGTATCATATCGCAGCATAAAAATTAAAGAACTTAACTAATCATCATCAATATGAGCAATTCGCGTCGTAAATTCATTCAGCAGTCGGCATTGGTAGGCGCCGGTGTTTTGGCAAGCAAGGTTAGCTGGAGCGCCAGCAGTTACAAGCGCATCATTGGCGCAAACGACAGGGTGCGTGTGGGCGTTGTCGGCTTTTCCGACAGGCACCGCAGTTCGCATATCCCGAGCTTTATGAACCATTACAAGGAGCTTAATTTTGAGGTTACCGCCGTGTCCGACATCTGGAAACGTCGCCGCGAAGAAGGCTCCGCTACCTGGAAAGAAAAGATGCAGCACGATGTGATAGCCTGCCGCAATAACGAGGAGATGTATGATAAAAAATTAGTGGATGCCGTGTTTGTAAGCACAGCCGATTTTCAGCATGCCATACACGCTGCCGAAGCCGTTAAAGCAGGTTGCGATGTGTATTGCGAAAAGCCCTTTGCCGAAACCATGGAAGATAACCGCATGGCACTAAAAGTAATTAAAGCGTCAGACAGGATAGTGCAGATAGGCTCGCAACGCCGCAGTGGCAATAACTACCACGCTGCTTATGATTTTATAAACTCAGGCAAGTTTGGACCGATCACCATGGTTGAATTGACCTGGAATGTTAACCAACCCGGCCGCTGGCGCAGGCCCGACCTGCTTGGCCAGTTAAAAGAAGAAGATACCGATTGGAAACGCTTTTTGCTGAACCGTCCGCACGATACCTTCGACCCGAGGAAATACCTGGAGTTCCGCCTGTTTTGGCCATATTCTTCCGGTTTACCGGGCCAATGGATGAGCCACCAGATTGATACCGTGCACTGGTTTAGCGGCATACAGCACCCGCGCAGCGTGGTAGCCAACGGCGGTATTTACCAATGGCACGATGGCCGTAAAAACTGGGATACCATTACCGCTGTATTTGATTACGGCCCGGTGAATGATATGAGCAAAGGCTTCCAGGTTACATTTGGCTCGCGCATGCATAACGGCGATGAAAGCCCCGCGGAAATTTACTACTCCAATGGCGGCGAGCTTAATTTGGTAACTAATAAAGTTTCGCCGAAAGGTGGCCTGACTCAAAAACTGGCAGGCGCAATGGGCATGCAGGCTAATTTATTGCCCGAGCTATCGCTGGCTAATACCGAAAAAGTAGTGGCATCGGCAAATACCGGTGGCGATGTGCTTACATCAAACCACGTACGCAACTGGATGGAATGTGTGCGCAGCCGTAAACAGCCACACGCGCCTGTTGAGGCAGGTTACAGCCACTCAATAGCTACCATTATGGCAAACGCGGCGGTACACACCGGGCAAAAGGTTACATTTGATGAAGCCACGCAGGAAGTAATGGCTGGCGGTAAACCGTTTAAATATTAAGATAAAAAACTAAACCATGTCATTTCGAAACGAGGTACGAGTGAGAAATCTTTACAAAATGAGTGTAGCGCCAATGTATTAGCGTTTATGCCAAATTCGTAAAGATTTCTCCTCGTTATCGCTCGTTCGAAATGACAATTTTTATAAGATATCATGAAATATAAATTTATTACTGCTATCATCCTTTCTGGAGTAGCTTTATCTGCCACAGCGCAAAAAGCTCAATTGGTAACGGTTACCCGTGTACCTAACCAAAACAAGGTTGATATTCTTGTAGCTGGCAAACCCTTCACCAGCTTTTTGTATCCCGATAGCTTAGAAAAGCCCGTACTGTACCCTGTACACGCGGCCAATGGCACTGTGGTAACCCGCGGTTTTCCGCTTGACCCTAAGCCGCTCGACCCGATTGATCACCCGCACCATATCGGTATCTGGTTTAATTATGAGAACGTGAACGGCCTTGATTTTTGGAATAATAGCTATGCTATTAAACCGGATAAAAAAAGCCAGTACGGCTGGATAAAAACTGATAAAATATTAGGTATCACCAGCGGTAAAAAAGGTACCCTGACCTATCATGCCACATGGACCAACCAAAAAAATGAGATACTATTACATGAGCGTACCCGGTTTACGTTTAGCGGCACGGCTAACCAACGTATTCTTGACCGCGTAACCGTGCTTACAGCAAATACTGATGTTAAGTTCAATGATTCGAAAGATGGATTACTTGGCATGCGTTTAGCGCACGAATTGCAGATACCAACCAAAGAGCCGCAAAAATTTACCGATAATAAAGGCAATGTAACTATTGTAGCCGGTGGCAGCGATAATATCCCTACGGGCACCTACCTCACCAGCGAAGGCAAGCAAGGCGATGCTGCATGGAGTACACGTGGTAAATGGTGCAAGGTTTATGGTAAAATGGGCGATGATTCGATCAGCATCGCAATCATTGATCATCCTAAAAATGTAAACTACCCTACCTTTTGGCATGCACGCGGGTATGGTTTATTTGCAGCCAACCCACTGGGAGAAAAGGCGCTGACCAAAGCTAAAACTACTACTGATGTGCATTTGACCAAGGGGCAGTCGGTAACATTCAGGTACAGGGTTGTGGTGCAGAATGGAGCCACTACCATCACACCTAAAGAAACAAACGTATTGGCTGAAGAGTTTGCCATGGCGCAACCTGGTGCTGTGGTGGTTAAAAAGAAGAAGTAAAACAAGTGCCCCACCCAATTCGTCTTTGCGGGGCACGAAGCAATCTTCGATAGATATGTAAGCTACGTGCATAAAACGAATAAATAGTTTAGGATTGCTTCGTTCCTCGCAATGACGTGATCTTTATTTGGCCACAGGTACGGGCGTCAAATCCGTCTTCCACTTTATCGCGTGATAAATCGCCACATCTTTACCCACATTCTTAATATTATGCAGGTCGTTTGATGATTGAAAGATCACCGATCCGGGGCCGCAGCGTTTCAACTCGCCGTTAACCAATACTTCAACAGTTCCTTGTCGCAGTACGGTAAGTTCTTCTTCGGGGTGCTGGTGCGGCGGGTGGGCTATCTCGCCGGGGTTAAGACTGCTTTCATGTATCTCCAGGTTTTGCAGTGTTTTGGTGGGATTATCGCAAAACTGGCGCTTCTCTCCCACCTTGGTTGGTGTGGATTTTATTGCACTATAATCAAACACTGTGGAGGGTAATTGGGGCGCGGCGTTCCGGTGTGCAATAATTACTATCGGGATACACATCAATAAAACGGTGGAGGCTACAAGCCCAATTTCACGTTTGGTTAACATATTGCTAATATTTAGGTGGTTATAAACTGTTGGTTTGTCAAATTTAAATTATTTGATGATATTTTAATACTGAAGCAACATTAAAGCCCTATACTCGTGCAATATGGCATCCGATTTGTATTACAAAGCGTATATCAACGAAAAACATTAACACAACGTATCATGACAATTTTTTTATCTACCAATATCGGCGACGGCAAACAAAGCCTGTTTTTTCAAAAACTTAACGAAGTTGAACAAAGACATATTGACTGGTTTAAAAAACGCCCTGCTATTTTTGATTCGCAGGAATATGATTCTATCCAAAACCACACCTTTAGCGAAGAAGATGGCGAGGCTGTCCGTTTCAACTTCTGGAAATACTCTGAATTACCTGAGGATATCAAAACCGAGTGCCTGGTAGCTTTTGAACAGGTTTATGGCTATAAGGCGTCGGCGTAGTTGGTTAATTAGTTCAATCGTTCATTAGTTGATTGGTGATTAGTCAAGGTAGTTAAGTATCTTGGTGTATAAATGATTGTTTTAAATGAGCTGGGCGTTACCCTGCGGCCCGCGCTATCCGTTACAAGTCCTCAGTGCTGATAGAAGCGCTTCCGGGCTTTCCACTGCTATCGCTAACGCGGGTGTCTTTGTAAACTTTTGACTTTTAACTTATAACTTTTAACTCAACTACTCCGTATCTTTACGGCATGAATACTGCCGACCTGTTACAGCGCGCCCTCAACTTCGAGTTTTTGAGTATTGAAGAAGGTTTGTTTTTATACGAGCATGCATCAACCCCCGAGTTAATGTATGTAGCCAACGAACTGCGTAAGATACAGGTGCCGCATGGCAAGGTTACCTGGCAGATAGACCGTAATGTGAATACCACTAACGTTTGTATTGCCAATTGCAAGTTCTGTAATTTCTTTCGCCGCCCGGGGCACGAGGATAGCTACATTACCGATATTGATACTTACAAACAAAAGATAGAAGAAACTTTCCGCTATGGTGGCGACCAGCTGCTGCTGCAGGGTGGCCACCACCCCGACCTGGGTTTAAAGTTTTATACCGACCTCTTCAAACAACTCAAAGACCTGTACCCTACCCTTAAACTACACTCGCTTGGCCCGCCCGAGATAGCCCACGTAGCTAAATTGGAAAACATGAGCCATATTGACGTGCTGAGGGCCATGAAAGAGTCGGGATTAGATTCGTTACCCGGCGCAGGTGCCGAGATACTGAACGACCGTGTACGCCGCCTGATATCAAAAGGTAAATGCGGCGGTAAAGAGTGGCTGGATGTAATGCGCGCGGCGCACCAGTTAAACCTTCCAACATCTGCAACGATGATGTTTGGGCACGTGGAAACATTGTACGAACGTTTTGAGCATTTAGTGTGGATACGCGAAGTGCAAGCCGAAAAACCCAAAGGGCATTATGGCTTTGTGGCCTTTATACCATGGCCCTTCCAGGATGATGGTACGTTGTTGCGTAAGGTTCGTGGCATTACCAATAATGTAAGTGGCGATGAGTATATCCGCATGATAGCCTTAAGCCGTATTATGCTCCCTAATATCAAAAATATACAGGCATCATGGTTAACTGTGGGTAAAGCCGTAGCTCAAATATGTTTACATGCAGGCGCCAATGATTTTGGTTCGATCATGATCGAGGAGAACGTGGTATCGGCAGCGGGTGCACCTCACCGTTTTACCGCGAAAGGCATCCAGGATTCTATCCGCGAAGCGGGCTTTGAGCCACAAATGCGTACACAGAAATATGAGTGGCGCGAGATACCTGCACAAATCGAGGAACAGGTTATTAATTATTAAGCATAAAAAAGGGCCGGTTACTCTCGCAGCTTCCGGACCCTACATCTACCTATGAAAAACAGTCCTCAAAAAGATTCGAGGACGCTAAGCCTTATTCAAAGCACGTGCCAACGGAACAAAGTGGCTGTAAGCGGCATCCTTTAGTTAAACTAAATTTATCACACCAAAAATTGAGGAAATAATTACAGGCTGTCGAGGTATATTTTACCCATAGTTTACATACTGTTCCACAGCATTTATTTGCTACAGCAAGCTATTGAAGCATTGGGTAAAAAAATTATATTTGTGATTGAGCAACATGGAAAACCCCGAACTATATATCGAAGCGCTGATATTCGCATCAGAGAACAGCATCAGGCTGGAAGAGATCACCTATTGCCTCCAATTAAGCTTCGACCAGGATTTTAGTGAAGATGATATAAGGGCCGCTATCCAAAACATCAAACAAAAATATGATGCACCGGGCTTTGCCATGCATTTGGTACACATTAGCAATGGCTACCAGTTTTTAACCAAACCTGATTACCATAACGTGATCAAACAATTGCAGATACAGCGCTCCAAAAAGAAACTGAGCCAGGCTGCTTTGGAAACCCTCGCTATTATAGCTTACCAACAACCCGTAACCAAACTGGATGTAGAACAGATACGCGGTGTAAACTGTGATTACTCGGTACAAAAGCTGCTGGAAAAAGAGTTAATTGTGATAGCAGGTAAGGCCGAAAGCGTTGGAAAACCCATTCTATATGCTACCAGTCCATTTTTTATGGATTATTTTGGCATTAACAACATTAACCAATTACCTCAATTAAAAGAACTTACCTCAGCAGAATCAGCCGTGGGTGAACAGCAGGAATAATTTTAAAAATACCTGTTTTATAAAAAACCGATTTTCGTTATTTTTGGATGAACAGAGCAGGGATAAAAAAATTATCTCAAAAAACTCTTTGTTATTAATTTCTTAGTAAATTTAAATTAGAGAAACAGGATCAATAAACGCTAATCTATTTTCGATGGAAACTCCAAGGAAACCGGTAAAAAAGAAGAGTGCGGCTACTAAGCCTGGGGCGGTAAAAAAATCAGCTCCATCAGCTGCAGCGAAACCCAAAAGCAAGTTTTTGGACGACGATGATGATGACGAATTTGATGCTCCTATTGATGACCTGGGTTCTTTTGACCACCTGGATGGCCTGGAAGATGATGATGATTATTAACTAAACAATTTCTTTTTTATATACGTTATTACATAAGCATCCGGCTTAGCCGGGTGCTTTTTTCATAAACAGACCCGCATGACCGTTAGCGAAGTAAAAAGTAAAACCGATAAAAAAGCATTCCTGGATGTAGCCCGTGAGCTCTATAAAAATGATGATGTATGGGTTTGCCCGCTCGATAATGATATTGAGGCCGTGTTTGACCCGGCTAAAAACAGTTTCCACAAACACGGGCAAATTACCCGTTGGGTATTGCGCGATGATAGCGGCAAGATGGCAGGCCGTGTAGCCGCTTTTATCAACGATGAAAAGGCTTATAAGACAGAAGTCCCCACGGGCGGCATGGGCTTTTTTGAATGTATTAATGATGAAAAAGCAGCTTTTTTATTATTTGATACGGCTAAAGCATGGTTGCAGGCCAAAGGTATGGAAGCCATGGACGGCCCCATAAACTTTGGTGAAAACGATAAATTCTGGGGCTTGCTGGTTGAGGGTTTTACACACCCGAGTTACGGCATGAACTATAATCCACCATACTATAAGGCTTTTTTTGATAACTATGGCTTTAAAACCGAGTATCAGCAAATAACCAACCACCTGCAGGTATACAACCCCTTCCCCGAAAGGTTTACCAAAATTGCGGAATGGGTAGCCAAAAAGCCGGGCTATGAGTTTAAGCACCTGGAGGCTAAAAAGATAGCGCAGTTTGCCGAAGACTTTATGGAGATCTACAACGATGCCTGGAAAGACTTTGAAAACTTTGTCCCTATTACCCGCGACGTAATAATGGAGAGCTTTAAACAAATGCAAACCATTATGGACGAGAACCTGATATGGTTTGCGTATGTGAATGGCGAGCCGGCCTCATTCGTTATTATTTTGCCCGATGCCAACCAAATGATAAAACCGCTTAAGGGCAAGCTTGACCTGATAGGCAAGCTTAAATTTTTATATTATCGTTGGAAAGGCGTATCGCGCATGAGGGCCATTGTAATGGGAACGAAAGAGAAGTTTCAAAAACACGGGCTGGAATCGGCAATGTTTATTAAGCTGAAAGAATATACCTATCCCCTGAATCAATATTTTGAGCTCGAGCTATCATGGGTTGGTGATTTTAATGATAAGATGCTGGCCATACACGAAGCTACCGGGGCAACCTTCGGTAAGAAGCACTTAACGATGCGAAAGGTATTTTGAACAAAAAAGCGATGGATTTAATACCCATCGCTTTTTATATATTATGCAGTAACTTTATTTAAACGCAGTTCTTCGTAAAGTTCTATCACCTTTTTTTGCAGGTCTATCACTTCCGTTTCGCGGTCGCTTAATTTTTTGATTACGGTATCCAGTTCAGAGTTGTACTTGTTTTCCTGTTCAAGATCATTGAAAGTGAGCAATTGCACGACAGACATTTCGAACAAGATTGATATTTGCTCCAGGCGCGATAAATTGATATCGGTAATGCCTGTTTCAATTTTAGAAAAAGCCGGAATTGAAATGTCTAAACGTTTTGCAACATCTTCCTGGCTCCATCCCCTTTGGTGGCGGAGAAGCCTGATTTTTTTACCAAGTGTTTTCATGCATATAATTAATTAAGGATTAGGGTCTTGCTACTGGCTTATAAAGTTAGGATATTTTTTTAATTAAAAAGCGTGTATTTTTTAAGTCTTTTGTAATAATTTTTCCGTTAGCTTCCCCAAATCAATCCCGCCAAAGTTACCTGAGCTCATTAAAAGCAGGTTTGCGTTGCTAATATCAATATTTTCAAGGTATTTTAATAATTCGGCTGATTGATTGAACATAATCATATCGCTTCTCAAAAATGCTTGCTTTACCGTTTCGGCCGGGTATGGTTCCATCTTCTTTTGCTCAAAAGTATGCTTATCAATAAATACGATAGCGTCATCGGCAATATCCATGGTACCTGCATACTCGCTTAAAAAATCTTTATTCAGGCTGCTGAAGGTGTGCAGCTCTATGAGTGCGATCAGTTTCCTGCCCGGAAATTGTGTTTTTACAGCATGTATGGTAGCCGTTAGCTTTGATGGCGAATGGGCAAAATCTTTGTAAATGTTACCTGTTGGGGTATGTGCCAATACCTCCAGTCTGCGTGCAGCACCTTTAAACGTGCTGATGGCTTTATAAAAAGCATTAGTCTCAACACCTAACTGCTCGCAAATTAAACGGGCGGCTTCGGCATTCATCAGGTTATGGTCGCCGAAGATCTGTAATGGGTATTTAGTTCCATCGGCAGCTATCAGGCTGGTTACGCCGTGATCAATTTCATGCAACGGTAAATTATAGGGGATTTTTTTAATGTCGCCAATTTTTTGCTCCACTACTCTTTTCAATACTTTATCTGCCGCGCAATACGCTACGGTGCCACCGGGTTGTATGGTATCTAAAAATATGCTGAACTGTTGTGTATACCCCTCAAATGTTGGGAATACGTTGATATGATCCCAGGCTATACCACTTAATACCGCGATGTTGGCTTTATATAAATGAAATTTAGGGCGTCTGTCAATCGGCGAAGCCAGGTACTCATCCCCTTCAATAACAATAACAGGGGCTTCGGCGGTAAGCTTAACCATTGTATCAAAACCCTCAAGCTGAGCGCCTACCATGTAATCAAAATCTAGACCGGCGGCTTTTAAAACATGCAATATCATGCTGGTAATGGTTGTTTTACCATGGCTGCCGCCTATAACCACACGTATTTTATCTTTACTTTGCTCATAAATATATTCGGGGTACGAGTATATTTTGAGGCCAAGTTGCTGCGCTTTTAATAATTCGGGATTATCTATGCGGGCATGCATACCCAAAATGATGGCATCAATATCCGTGGTTACCTTTTCGGGATACCAGCCGTTTTGCCGGGGTAAGATACCGTGTTTTGACAGGCGCGATACAGAAGGCTCAAACAACACATCATCAGAGCCACTTACCGCGAACCCTTTTTTGTGCAGCGCAATAGCGAGGTTATGCATTGCGCTCCCGCCGATAGCTATAAAATGTACCCTCATTTAAGTTTATTAGCTTTTAAGCAAATATTGAAGTACAAATAAACAAAATTGCCTTGTAAATTAGTTATAAGATGTAACTATTGTTTTGAACATTGAAAAATGTGGAAAACTATAGGCAACAGCCTGTTACTTTACAAACTTTGTGGCAACCCAATCCTTGTCTTTTTTGTGCGCAACATACTTAAGGCCATATTTAGCAGCTTCAGTGGTAATAATGTCAAGATCAGGCGACTCATAAAATCCGCTGAAATAGATCTCGCCGCCGGGTTTCAATACCCGTGCATAGCAATCCATCTGGTCAATTAATATATTGCGGTTAATATTGGCCAGTATAATATCATATTTATCAGCAGGTATGGCTTCTTTTGAGCCACAAAGGGGTATAATATTGGTAATATTGTTCAGTTCTGAATTTTCGATGGTGCTATCGTAGCATACATCATCATAATCAATAGCCGTAGCCTGCTTCGCTCCCATTTTTAATGCGAGGATAGCTAGAATGCCTGTACCACAGCCCATATCCAGTACATTCTTTCCGGTAAAATCAGTTTCGAGCATCCATTGCATTACCATGGCTGTGGTTTGATGATGCCCTGTGCCAAATGCCATTTTAGGATCTATCACGATCTCGTATTCAAACTCCGGCTTTGGTTGGTGAAAGGTTGCACGGACGTAGATCTTATCCAAAACCTTAATCGGTTCAAAATTACTTTCCCATACCTCGTTCCAGTTTTTTTGTGGGATGAGCGCTGGCTTGTACGAGAATCTGAACATTGCCGCGTAAGGCTCCAGTACTTCATCCAAAGCCTCGAGGAAGAAACCATCTTCGGGGATGTAAGCTTTAAAGCCGCCTTCCGTTTCTTCAAAGGTATCAAAGCCAAACTCAGCCAAAGCGTTAATGAGCAGGTCTTGCTGGTAATCTTCGGTGGTTTGGAGGCTGAATTGGAGTTCGTAATAGTTCATTTTGTATAGTAGTAAGTATCAGGTATCAAGGCCTTCTTTGGGTGGTTCTGCTTTTTGGATGGCGCTTAGCAATGTCAGTACGGTTATATCTATCAGCCAGAATGCCAGTTGGATGATGGTAATGGTAAATATTGAATTTTGCAGCCCGACAGCACCGGTAGCTTCATCCCAAATGGCATAACTAATGCCTGCAGCTATAACGATGCAAAATAATATGAGCAAGCTAAATAATATAACTTTGCGTACCCAATCCCCGGCAAGGGCCTTGTTCCACAACGGTACAATAATGAGGTATTGCATAATAACCGCGATAATAAACAGTACAGGCATCATGTGGCGGTAATAAAAAATGAGGCTGTGCAGTAAATTACCATCGCCGCCATCAACATCGCGGTATTGCTTCGCGATAAGCGAAAACACCAGCATAGGGATGAATGACGGCAGAAGTATTTTCAGTAATTTAATGAACGCTTTCATTTAATTCGTGTCAGTTTCTTGATGGTGACAACACCAGCAAGGGCGATTTTGTTATTAACCGTTATTGTGAGGTACGAAGCAGTCCTAAACTATGCATCTTGCAAACTGTTCTATCGAAGATTGCTTCGTGCCTCGCAATGACGTGGTGTTTAAGCTTAATTAAACGCCTTTAAAATATCCACAAAATCGCGTGCTTTTAGCGATGCGCCGCCGATGAGGCCACCATCGATATCATGTTTAGCGAATAATTCGTGGGCGTTTTTAGGGTTACAACTGCCACCGTACAATATGGTGATGCCATCGGCAACAGCCTTACCGTATTTAGCTGCTATTTCTTTGCGGATAAAGGCGTGGATCTCTTGTGCCTGATCTGCGCTGGCAGTTACGCCCGTACCTATTGCCCAAACCGGCTCGTATGCCAAAATAAGTTTGCTAAAATCGGCCGCAGACAGGTGGAACACAGATTCAACCAGCTGCTTTTTTATTACATCAAAATGCTTGTGGCTTTCGCGCTCTTTCAGCGTTTCGCCTATGCAATATATGGGGGTAAGATGGTGAGCCAAAGCGATATCTACTTTTTTGGTTAGTAGGGCGCCATCTTCGGCAAAATACTGGCGTCGCTCCGAATGGCCCAGTATAACATACTCTGCACCAACCGAGTGAATCATTTTAGCTGATATTTCGCCGGTAAAAGCTCCAGCTTCTGCATGGTGAGCATTTTGTGCACCTACAGATACTTTCTCCGTATCTATAACCAGGTTGGCTAATGCATGTAAATGAATATACGGACTGCATATAATGGCCTCTTGCTTGCCTGTAACTTCTTGTTTAATTAAGGTTACAATTTCGTTAAAAAGGTTTAGTCCCTCGAAATAATCAAGATTCATTTTCCAGTTTCCGGCTACAATTTTTGTTCTCATGATGGGTAAGGTTTAAGGTAGATGTTAAAATCGTCTGTATAGTTTTGTTAATTCAAATACGGTTTGGAGGATGGCTTTTTCGTTAGCATCAAACTCGCGGCCTTCGCGGCGGTCGTACACGCGCTGGGCTGTTTCCATCATTTTATCAAGCTGGTACAATTCCATGTGGTTTTTGCCCCCCCAGCCAAAATCGGGGATAAAATTGGGCGGGTACCCGCCACCAAAAACATTGGCCCCCACGCCTACCACTGTACCGGTATTAAACATGGTATTGATGCCGCATTTGGCATGATCGGCCATGATGAGGCCACAAAACTGCAGGCCCGTTTTACGAAAATGCTGCGTGGCGTAATCCCACAGCTTTACTTCGGTATAATTGTTCTTCAGGTTGGAGTTATTGGTATCGGCCCCTATGTTGCACCACTCGCCAAGTACGGAGTTACCTAAGTAACCTTCGTGCCCTTTTGATGAGTATCCCCACAGCACGGCATTGTTTACCTCGCCGCCAACACGACAAAACGGACCAATGGTAGTACCGCTGTATATTTTAGATCCCATTTTCACCTGCGAATTATCGCAGAGCGCAAATGAGCCGCGAATAGCGCTGGCTTCCCATACCTGCGAGTTTTTGCCCAGGTATATGGGGCCAATGGTGGTATTAAATATAGAGCAATCTGCCGTGGCGCCTTCTTCCACAAAAATATCATCGCCCATGATGGTATTGGTGCTGCTGATACCGGCACTGCTGCGGCCTTTGGTTACGAGGGTAAAATCCTTACGGATCTCAGCCGGGTTATGTTTAAAAATATCTTCGGGGTATTTAATCGATATAAAATTACCGCTGTAATTTACCGGTTTATAGTCCGACAGGTTATTCGCGTCAAAGCTTTTGGCATCTGTTCCGTTTAGTTTTACGGCAATGAATAGGCCATCTTTTATCAAAGCTTCGTTACCATGCAGTTTTTCGATAGCCTCCAGCAGATCATCATCCGGGCAAACCGAACCATTGATAAACAGGTTGCGCTCTTCGATATGAATAGGAAACTTGCCTTGTAAATAAGCTTGTGTGTGGAACGAATGACTTAAACTTAACCGCTTGGTCCATTTTTCGGCAATGGTAAGTATGCCTATGCGCATATCGGCTACAGGACGGGTAAAACTAAGCGGCTGTAAGGTTTGGTGCGCGTTATCGTCGAAAAGGATGATTGCCATGGCGCAAAAATAAAAAAAGTCCCGACTGGTAAGCCGGGACTTTGAAATATTATTTTGTACAGCCGCTTAGCGGTTGTAACGGTTTTTGAATTTATCGATACGGCCGGCAGTATCTACCAGTTTCATCTTACCTGTATAGAACGGGTGCGAAGTGTGCGAAATCTCTAATTTTATCAATGGATATTCGTTACCATCTTCCCATTTAATGGATTCTTTGGTTTCGATACAAGATTTAGTTACAAAAGCGTAATCGTTTGATAAGTCTTTAAATACAACTAATCTATAATTTTTTGGATGCAGGTCTTTCTTCATTGTCTTAATCTTTCCTTTCAAAAGAGGCGCAAATATAGTGTTTTGTTTTACAAGTGTAAAGTAAAAGTGTAAAATATTTTACACCATGTAAAATGGAAGATTAAAAAAGGAAGATGTGGTTGTTTTATGCTGCGTTCTCTGTGGTTTTCTCTCAGTGCACTTCGTGGTTAAAATTGGTCTGTTATATTTCTTAACCACAGAGTTAACAGAGGTTCCACAGAGAGCACAGAAAAAACAGCATTATTAACTCAAGAACGATTTGGGAGTTGCCTGCGGCCCGGGCTATCCGTTGCAAGTCCTCATTCGGCTGATAGAAGCCTCATTCCGGGCTTTCCACTGCTATCCCTAACTCGGCATCGGGATAATAATAAATCCGAAATCGAACATCCGAAATCTGAAATTATCTACTCATTAACACTCTGACAGAGTTCAATCAACACCCCATTCGTCCCCTTCGGGTGTACAAAGCAAACCAGTTTATTGTCGGCACCGCGCTTGGGTTCCTCATTCAATAAAATAAAACCTTCAGCTTTGAGGCGGGCCATTTCGGCATGGATATCGATTACGTCGAAAGCGATGTGGTGGATACCCTCGCCCTTTTTTTCAATAAATTTAGCAATGGCGCTATCGGCCGATGTGGCTTCGAGCAGTTCAATTTTATTGGGGCCCGTTTGCAAAAAAGCCGTTGTTACATGCTCGCTGGCCACACTTTCAGTTTTATAAACTTTGGTTTTCAGCAGCGCCTCGTAAATGGTGGTAGCGGCGGTTATGTCTTTTACGGCAATGCCTATGTGCTCTATCTTATTCATCACCCAAATATTGCAAATTAATGACTACCCTGATCACATTTCTGGCTTGTTTATAACAATTTTAAATAAAAGTATTCTGTATATTTGCAGTGTTATTTATAATAATGCTTAAAAAGCTATGAATCTTCCAATATATTTAGACAATAATGCCACTACACCCATGGATCCAAGGGTGCTTGAAGCAATGCTGCCTTACTTTACCAATAAGTTTGGTAATGCTGCAAGCCGTAACCACCCTTTTGGCTGGGTAGCCGAAGAAGCTGTTGATTATGCCCGTGAGCAGGTTGCCAAACTGATTGGCGCCAACGAAAAAGAGATCATCTTCACATCAGGCGCTACCGAAAGTGATAACTTAGGTATTAAAGGCGTTTTTGAAATGTATAAAGAAAAAGGTAATCATATCATTACCTGTACTACCGAACATAAGGCTGTTTTAGATACCTGCAAGCACCTCGAAAAACAAGGCGCGCGTGTTACTTATTTGCCTGTACAAAGCGATGGTTTATTAGACCTTGCCCTGTTAGAGCAACACATGACCAACGAAACCATTTTGGTTTGTATTATGTATGGCAATAACGAAATAGGCGTTATTCAGCCGGTTAAAGAAATTGCTGCTATAGCCCATAAATTTGGCGCTTTGTTTATGACAGACGCTACTCAGGCCGTTGGTAAAATACCTGTTGACGTTATTAAAGACGGCATTGATATTTTAGCAATGAGCGCTCACAAAATGTACGGCCCTAAAGGTATTGGCGCGTTATACGTTCGCCGTAAAAACCCAAGGGTTAAAGTTACCGCCCAGATGGACGGTGGCGGCCATGAACGCGGTATGCGCTCGGGTACGTTAAATGTACCGGGCATTGTTGGTTTAGGCAAAGCCTGCGAATTGTGTTTACAGGATATGGAAGCCGATACCATCCGTTTATCTGCTTTGCGCGATAAATTAGAAGCTGCGCTTACCGTAATGGAAGAAAGCTATGTAAACGGTAACGTAAACCACCGTTTGCCGCATGTAGCCAATATATCATTCAAATATGTTGAGGGCGAAGGTTTGATGATGGCGATGAAAGACTTGGCCGTATCATCGGGCTCGGCTTGTACTTCGGCATCTTTGGAGCCATCGTACGTACTGAAAAGCTTAGGCTTATCGGATGACCTGGCACACTCTTCTATCCGTTTTGGCCTTGGTCGTTTTACTACCGAAGAGGAAGTTGACTACGCCGTTAAAGTAACTATGGACGCGGTTAACCACCTGCGCGAACTAAGCCCGCTATGGGAAATGTTTAAAGAAGGCATTGACCTGGATTCGATAGAGTGGGCAGAACATTAAGATATTTCGGATGTTCAATTTCGAATTTATTTTTGAATGTCCGATTTAATAAAAAGAATAAAATAGTTAAAGAGTTAATAACTTAGTAACTTAATAACAAAAAACTTAAAGCAAACCTGGAATAGAAAATTCGATATTCAAAATCCGAAATCGAAAATTCGAAATCCGAAATAAAAAAAAATCATGGCTTATTCAGATAAAGTAATTGATCATTATACCCACCCGCGCAACGTTGGTACTTTAGATAAAAGTAAAAACACTGTGGGTACCGGCCTTGTTGGCGCACCTGAGTGCGGCGACGTAATGCGCCTGCAAATTGAAGTGAATGCCGATAACGTGATAACCGATGCTAAGTTTAAAACTTTTGGCTGCGGTAGCGCTATCGCATCATCATCATTAGCTACCGAATGGCTAAAAGGCAAAAGCATTGACGATGCCATGAAGATTGACAACATGGATATTGTTGAAGAATTAGCTTTACCACCGGTAAAAATCCACTGCTCGGTATTAGCAGAGGACGCTATCAAAGCCGCCATAAACGATTACCGTGTTAAAAACGGTATGGAAGCTTTAGTAAGCGAGAAAGCGCACCACTAAAAAGCAGAAGCAAGAATCGAGAGTCAAGATGCAAGACATTATTTTGCATACTTAACTCTTGATTCTTGACTTAATAAATAAACAGGAGGTAGTTTCTGTATTTTTTTAAACTATCTCTTTAAAATTAGTCTTAATAAAGAGCGGTATTGTGTCAGTCTTGATTCTTGCCTCTCACATCTTGATTCTAAACGAAAATGGTAACTATAACCGATAAAGCAAAAAACAAGATAGGCCACCTGATGCAGGATGCGGAGATGGATAGTTCGTATTTTTTGCGGGTATCTGTACAGGGCGGCGGCTGTTCGGGGCTGTCCTATAATCTTGATTTTGATAACGAAGAAAAAAAGGGCGACCAGTTCTTCGAAGATAATGGTGTTAAAATTTGCCTGGACATGAAATCGTTTTTATACCTGGCGGGTACCGAGCTTGATTTTAGCGACGGACTTAACGGCAAGGGCTTTAACTTTCATAACCCTAATGCTACGCGTACTTGTGGTTGCGGTGAAAGTTTTTCGGTATAAGTTTTACAAGTGTTTTAAATAGGTAAGCAGGGCATCAAGTAATTGGTGCCCTGTTTGCGTTTACGGGCAGATTAAACCTGTAATTATTTCAACTTATACACCATATCAAACGAAAATGGATTGGTATTACCTGTAGGACGCTCATTATAGGCCGAAAAGATGATGAGCTTATTATCATGATCAATACCGGGGAGGGCTTGCCCTATGGCTTTTTTTACACCTTCAAACTCCTGCTTCAGGGCAACAGTATCTCGTACATCAACCTTAGTTACATATTTTACCGTAGGGACATATCCTCCACCCTTTTGCGTTTGTGTCATAATACGGAATATCTGCGGTTTTGATGGGATAGGTATCAATATCGGAAACTTGAACTTCTGGTATGCTTCGGCCGATACCAGGCTGTAATAATCGCCAATCTGTTTCTCGTTGGGATATTCCCATATTTGCGATGGGCGCAGGCATTTGGTAGCCAGTTCCATATTGTTCACGGCATTTACCAGGTAACCTTTTTTATACTGCTCGTTAGCAAAAGCCAGCAACTCGGGCGCATTTTTGCCGTTAATACTGTAATGGCCAATATCAAGGCTGGTTATCTTCCAGCCATAATCCAGCTTGCTATAGGCAACGTTAAGCAACCATTTATCATCGCCGTTTTCAAGCAGCATTAATGATAGGTAGCTTTCGCTGGTTACGGAGTGGTAACCCAATTTATAGGCCTTATTGGCGGGTTTGATCTCATCGTTATGGCCCGGGTTGGTGTTGTGTATATAGTATTCGTCCAGCAGGGTATATTTACCGCTTTTGGTGTTGTTGCCAATCTGGTCGGCTGTTCTTTTATAGTCATTATTTTCGAGCATTTCTTTAGCCATCAATGCTTCTATGTCCTGTAGTTTACCATCTTTGGCGGCAGCAAAAAGCTGATCGTCCAACTGGTGTATCTTATCACGTGTACTGCTGTTTATCTTGTCGTTTTGATAGATGCCCGGCGGCTGGCTGCTTTCGCATCCCGGCAAGGTAAATATAAGGGTTAACAAGGTAAGCAATTGAAACAAGGGAGTTCTCAGGTTCATGAGCTAATGGTTTTTAGTTAATCAAATATGTATATATTTTTGTTATTTTGGCATAATGGCTACTACAATTTTCAAACATAATTATAAACAATGAGTACCCTACAACCCTTCCACATTGCTATACCTGTTCATGACCTGGAAGCGGCACGAAAATTTTACCGCGAGGTGCTCAACTGCCCCGAGGGCCGCAGCGATACTTTATGGACCGATTTTAACCTGTACGGCCACCAACTGGTTATCCACTATAAACCTAAACCCGCAGTTGAGGTACCGCAACACCATAACCCGGTTGATGGGCACGATGTGCCTATCCCCCATTATGGTGTTGTTTTAACATGGGATGCCTGGCACGAGTTGGAGGCACGGTTAAGGCAGCACAATATTAAATTTGTAATAGAGCCCGGTATACGCTTTAAAGGTAAGCCCGGCGAACAGGCGACGATGTTTTTTTTAGACCCGAGCGGCAACGCGCTGGAGTTTAAGGCTTTTAAAGACATAAGTCAGTTGTTCGCAGTTTAAATTAATAAAACCTACAATGTGATGAACATACAACCAGGCCCTAACAAAAAATTCTTAGCCGCTATAGTACTCATCAGTATATTTGCTTTGATAGCGCAATTATGCCTGAGTATACAAAACCGGCCCCATTCGGTTTCTCTTACCGAAGCCGTTATACGCTACTTCAGTTTTTTTACCATCGAGAGCAATATTTTGGTATCGCTTTGTTGTTGCGCGGTGTTGCTCGCCCCGGTATCTGCTTGGGGCAGATTCTTTTACAAGTCCAATACGCAATCGGCAGTGGCAGTTTACATTTTTGTGGTGGGACTGGTATACAATACCGTACTGAGACAGATATGGAATCCTACCGGCTTGCAAAAACTTGTAGATGAACTGCTGCATGTTGGCGTGCCGGTGTTATTTGTGATGTACTGGTTTTTTTACGTGCCGAAAGATACGCTGAAATGGAACATTACTTTATGGCTCATATTTCCGACTGCATATGCGGTTTACAGTTTTATACGCGGTGCTTTTACAGGCTATTACCCTTATCCGTTTATGGATGTAAATAAGCTGGGCACACAGACGGTAATACTGAATACCTGCGGCCTGGTATTAGGGTTTATGGTGGTCTGTTTGCTGGCGGTTGCCATCGGGAAGTTCATCGCACCTAAAAATATACCAGGTTAAATAATCGAAACAATACCGCTCCGCTCCTGTTGTCTTATCATTAGTATACCTAATAAACAAAATGTTATGGATAAGATAAGGAAATTTGATTTGATGGAGAAGATTGTCCACGAATTAGAGGATTTAAAGAACAGCCAGACCGCCTTGGTGCAAAAGCTGGCCAAAATAGAAGTGGACAATATTGAACTGGGCGACAAGCGCCTGGATAAAGACCTGCCGGATATGCACCAGCGTGTAGCCGACAACCTTGATGCTGTTAAAGGCATACTGGAGTACTTTGCCGGGCAAACCGAGGAGTATAACAACAAGAACAACATTGCTGCCCTTAAAGAGCAGGAAACAATAAACAACTTATAATATCCCTGTAGTTGATAAGGGGCTCCGTGCCTATGCGGAGCCTTATGTTAAACTTAAAACTGATGCCATGGCAAGCAACATGATAGCAGAAACCCACATTAGCATAAACGCCCCGGCAGCTAAAGTTTGGGAAGCGATAACCACCCCATCGCAAATAAAGAAATACCTGATGGGTACCAATGTAAAAACCGACTGGAAAGAAGGTAGCCCAATTGAATACGAGGGTGAGTACAATGGCAAAAAATATCATGATAAGGGTATGATCAAGAATATCATCCCCGAAAGCCTGTTTCAAAGTACCTACTGGAGTTCAATGGGCGGTAAAGAAGATAAGCCCGAAAACTACAACCTGGTAACCTACATGCTATCTCAAAAAAGTGGTAAAACTACGGTTACGCTCACGCAGGATAACGTGCACTCGGCAAAAGAAAAGGAACATGCTACACAAAACTGGGCCATGGTTTTAAAAAAGCTTAAAGAGGTGGTTGAAACAGAATAAACCATTGTAAATGTGATAGAGATAGGCTATTTTTAACTATCAATCCCATTACAATGGCCAAAAACAAAACCACCGAAACCGAGGTAAGTGTTGACGACTTTATCAGCGATATACCCGATGAGCGTAAACGTGCCGATAGTTACAAGATGATAGCCATGTGCAAAGAGGTTACCGGCTTTGATGCGAAAATGTGGGGACCAAGCATCATCGGCTTTGGCACGTACCATTACAAATATGAAAGCGGCCATGAGGGTGATATGCCCATAGCCGCGTTCTCACCACGTAAAGATGCCATCAGTATTTACTTGTGTTCTGGCTTTAAGCGCCGCCAGGAACTGTCTGCACAACTGGGTAAGTACAAAGACAAAGGCGGCCGTGGCTGTATCTACATCAAAAAGTTGGATGATGTAAATATGGATATACTTAAAGAAATGTACATAGCTTCAATGAAACAGGTACTCGAAGAGTTTCGCGGATAGCTTTACTGCAAGTACGGGTTTCTATAATTTACATCGGCCCTTTTTGGGTCAAAGTGCAGGTTTGGTGTTAACCAATATAATAAGATCACCCTTGAATACCTGAAGTTAATTGGTGATAACGCAAAGGCCGAACCCAACAACACTACAATGTAAAACCATGGGTTTTCACTTTGGGTTAGTGTGTAAGTGGCTACTGCGAGCGTAACAAGCAGCGCTACATTCATTGCATAACTAACAAACATGGCCACATAAAAATAACCCGGCTCTGTTTCAAACTTAAAGCCGCAGTGCGGGCAATTATCATTCATTTTTTGGCCTTTAAAACCATATATACTATTGGCAAACATATTGCCTGTTCTGCATTTGGGGCATTTGGCATGTATAGCGGCTTTCCATTCTGAGTTAACTAAACTGAGTTCCTGAGTTTTCATGGTATTATTATTTTAGTGCTTGTTTCTTAAATTCTTCGGGGGTTAGCCCTGTTTGTTTTTTGAAAAATTTAGTAAAGTAAGAGTTATCGGCAAAGTTGAGTTTGCCTGCAATCTCGGCAATGCTGAGGCTGTGGTTCACCAACATCCGTTTAGCTTCGAGGGCTATGCGGTTACGTATCACTTCGCCTGCAGGTATGCCCAATACATTATTGCAAAGGGCATTTAAATGGTTGGGCGTAATATAGAGCAACGCGGCATACTCTTTTGGCAGCTTTAGGGTTGTGTAGTTCTGCTCTATCAGTTTTTGGAAGCTTTTAAGTAAGGTATAATTGTAAGAAGTAACATCGCCGGGTTGCTGCCCTTTGTTAAGCCTGCCAATGGTAATAAACAATTGCAGCATTAACGCCTTAACCATATCTAAACCTAAATGTTGGTTGTTTTCACTTTCGTGGATGATATGCTCAAAGATGTTTTTTATTGGTGTGTGCAGCTCGGTTGGGATATCTACCACGGCATCATTAAGCGTACCGCTGAAGAAGGAAAACTGCTCCAGGTAGTCGGGCTTTAACAAAAATGAATGAAAGAAAGGCACCGAAAAGTTGATGACATAGCCATCAACTTTGCCTTCAAAGCTCCAGCTGTGCACCTGCCCGGGTATCATAAAATAAACCTGATAAGGCCTTACAACAAAGCTTTGAAAATCGATAGCATGCGTGCCGCCACCCTCTGTAAAAAGCACCAGGTGGTAAAAGGTATGCTTATGAGCCATGTGCAGGTTTTTATGAACCTGCAGGTATGGGGCAAACCTGCTGATGAGGATATCCTCCTGCTTAAATTGGGATAAGGTACAGATGTCGTATACAGGAAAATCTTTCTTCATAACACAACAAAGGTAAGTAAGTATGTGGTTACCTGAATGGTATTAGATGTGTGATTTATGGTACTATTTACTGATTGCAAAAATTAACTGTATAATTTAATCTTACAACTGCACGACATTTATCCTCCCCTGCTATCCTACCTTTGTGCAAAACAAACAAGCAATGGCATCAGCAAAAATGAAGGTAGAGGTATGGAGTGATATTATGTGCCCCTTCTGCTATATAGGTAAACGGAATTATGAAAGTGCACTGGCACAATTTGCAGGCAGTAAGGATATAGAAATAGAATGGAAAAGCTTCCAGCTTGACCCTACTATACCCGAGCAAACAGGCGAAAAACAGAATGTTTACGAATACCTTGCCGAGCGCAAAGGGATGAGTTATGAACAATCGGTTAAGATGCATGAGAATGTGGTGGAGATAGCCAAACACGCCGGACTGGCCTATAATTTTGATAAGGCCATTGTTGCCAACTCGTTCAGCGCGCATAAAATGATACAACTTGCTAAAACCAAAAGCTTAGGCGATGCCGCCGAAGAACGCCTGTTTTATGCCTACTTTACTGAAGGTAAAGACTTTGGCGATATTGAAACCCTGGTACAATTAGGTACCGAAATTGGCCTTGATGAAGCTGCCATCCGCACAGCCGTAAACAGCGAAGATTATGCTAAAAAAGTACGGGCCGATGTTGCTGAAGCACGTAACCTTGGCGGTGGCGGTGTGCCGTTCTTTGTGTTTAACCGCAAATATGCCATATCGGGTGCTCAGCCGCCAGAAGCTTTCCTGCAAACGCTGGATAAATCATTCGGCGAATGGCGGGCGGATAATCCGGCAAGCCCTTTTGAAGTAAGCGAGGGCCCGAGCTGCACGCCGGAAGGTTGTGATTAAACCATAGTACGAAAAGTAAGGTTCACCCTCGGTGTTGTTACCTTTTTGGTTTTAGGTAACGAATGTAACCAATGAGTTTGTGTAGTACCTTTCATCACCAATAGGCTGCCATGTTCTAACATAAGCGACACACCCTCCTTTGTTTCGCGATGCTTAAGCGCGAATTTACGTTCGGCACCAAAGCTTAACGAAGCTATGGTACTATCCTTACCCAACGACTTTTCATCATCACTATGCCAGGCCATACCTTCATCACCATTATGGTACAGGTTAAGCAGGCATGAGTTATAGATGGTAGTGGTATGTTGTTCAACAATGGCTTTCAGTTCAAGCAATTCCTTCGTCCAGGGTAAAGCATGGCGTGTAGTGCCCGAGTAAGCGTAAGAGTAATTCGCATTGCCATACCAGGCCACTTTACGTTTGGTAATAATGTGCTTGCCGAATATGATGGCTTCGTCGTTTTTCCAGGCTATATCGGTGAGCAGTTTTTTTAAATAATAATCAGCATGTAGTTTATCCACCATTTTGCCATAATAATTTACTTCGCCACCATAGGGCAGCAGGTTAGCAATTGTTTCTGCAGCGAATAGATCCATCTTATGCCTGCTGTTGAAAGTTAGATACCCGTGCCGCTTCCCAACCAATAATGGCCGTTTTGCGTGGGCTTCCCCAATGGTACTCTCCTATCTCGCCGGTCGAGCGTATCACACGGTGACAAGGGATAAGCAATGCCACAGGGTTATCGGCCACGGCGGACCCTACCGCACGTGATGCACGGGGATTATCAACCTTGCCTGCCAATTGCGAGTAGGTGGTCAATCCCCCCATGGGTACTTTAAGCAAAGTTTCCCATACTTTAAGTTGAAAGGCAGTACCCTTAAGGTGTAGTTTTATTTCGCCCAGCTTCTCCCAATCCTGCGTGAAGATAAAGATGGCATTTTGTTGTATGGTATCTGTTAATTGCTGGTAGACGGCGTTGGGGAAACGTTTTTTCAAATCCGCGAAAGCATCCTCGTCACCCTTATCGGCAAAAGCCATGTGGCAAATTCCCTTGGTGGTTGATGCTACGATGAGCGTGCCGAAAGGACTTTCTACAAAACTGTAATTGATGTTAAGCTCCTGCCCGCCATTTTTATATTCGCCGGGCGTCATTCCTTCAACTTTAATGAAAAGGTCATGCAGGCGGCCGGTACCTGATAAACCCGTTTCGTAAGCAGCATCAAACAGCGATGCCTGCTGTTCTTTCAGGATGGTTTTGGCATGCTCAACACTCAGGTATTGCAGAAATTGCTTAGGCGTAACGCCCGCCCAATCTTTAAACATCCGCTGAAAGTGAAAGGGGCTAAGGTTAACATGAGCTGCCGCCTCATCCAAACTGGGTTGACGTTTATAGTTGAGCTTCAGGTAATCTATAGCTTGCGCTATGCGATGATAATCCATATGCTGTTGTGTTTCCATATCCTTATTGTTTATGGTAACAAAAGTACTGCGGGTGTGGTTAGGTTAAAACCCGATTCTTGCGGAGTTGGATTACGGTTTGCTATTCGTTTGGTGGTATATTGAATACCTACCGGCAGTTTCAGCACTTGCGTGGGGACTAAACGGTTTATGAGTAATAATAGCCTTGCTCATAGTCATCTGTACTTTATACAGCCGGGTAGCCATTTCAAAACGTTCCTTATAAGTACGCTTTAAAGCTTCTTTTAAAAGCTCAATTTCGGCTTCATCAAAAGTTTTGTCCGTTTTATCCATAATGCAAGTGCTTATAGCTATCTCAAACTTACAAAAAAGACCGCTCTTTTATAACTCCTTCCTCAACCTCGCTACCGGTATATTCATTTGCTCACGGTATTTGGCTACGGTGCGGCGGGCTATGTTGTAGCCGTGCTCTTTCAATATGTCGGTCAGCTTTTCGTCGGCAAGGGGGTGGTGTTTGTCTTCGGCGCCGATGAAGTCTTCCAGTATTTTTTTTACCTCTTTGTTTGATACCTCTTCGCCACTGTCCATTTGTATGGCCTCGCTGAAGAATGATTTTAGTAGGAAGGTACCAAACTCGGTCTGCACATATTTAGAATTTGCCACACGCGATACGGTGGAGATATCCATGCCTATCTTATCGGCAATATCCTTTAAGATCATCGGGCGCAGGTTACGCTCATCGCCGGTAAGGAAAAAATCATACTGATAATGCATAATAGCATTCATGGTTTTGAGCAGCGTTTGCTGGCGCTGTTTAATGGCATCTATAAACCATTTTGCCGAGTCGAGCTTTTGCTTAACAAATTGTACGGCTTCTTTCAGTTTTTTATCCTTTTGCGATGCCTTATCATAATGCTGGAACATATCCTGATATGAGCGGCTTACACGTAATTCGGGTGCATTTTTGGAATTAAGTGTTAATATAAGCACCCCATCGTTATTGCTGATATGAAAATCAGGGATCACCTGCATTTGCTTAGTGTTTATCTCGTTACTGTCGCCAGGCTTTGGGTTGAGTTTCAATATCTCGTTAACAATCCCTTTTAGTTCATCGGGTGCCAGGTTAAGCGATTTCTCCAGTTTATCATAATGCTTGCGGGTAAACTCGTCCAGGTATTCTTCAACAACCAGCATCGCTTTTTTGATGATGGGTTCGTTCACATCCTTTTTACGCAATTGTATCAGCAAACATTCCTGCAGATCGCGGGCACCAACGCCGGGAGGATCAAACTGTTGGATCAGCTTCAGCATCTCCTCTACCTCATCATCTTCGGCCATTACGTTTTGTGAGAAAGCGAGATCATCGGTTATCGACATGATGGGCCTGCGCAGGTAACCATCGTCATCCAAGCTGCCTATAATTTGCTGCCCTATCCTAAAATCCTTATCCGAAAGCGGAACAAGATCCAACTGATTCTGCAAACTCTCGAAAAACGAGCTTTGAACGGCAATGGGTATCTCTTTCCTTTCTTCGTCATCATCACCGTTCTGGTCATATCGCGAACCATAATCGTTCACGTTATCATCCTGCAGGTAATCGTCTATATTAAACTCGTCAAACTCGCTTTGTTCATTATTATCGTCGCTGTTAAAGTTATCATCATCCGGGTCACGGTCGGGATAAGCTTCTTCGGGCTCGTTCATGTTGGATAAACTCAAATCTTCGAGGGCCGGGTTCTCTTCCAACTCCTCTTTTATTCGGGTATCTAATGATACAGTAGGCACCTGCAGCAACTTAATAAACTGTATTTGCTGCGGCGATAATTTTTGAAGGAGTTTCTGTTGTAGATTCTGACGTAACATATATTAGATGAACAAAAATACACTAATTACGCCGAACAAAAAAGCCAGCTTAAATAAGCAGCCCTTAATTATCCGGTAAGTAATAATGATCTTTCCGTTGGGTTTTCGGGGTAATAAACCATACTATTCTCAATTTGTTCTGTATAATTTAAAATATTACTAACTTCGGTATAAACCAAACACACAGTAATATGAGTATAGTTAAAGAGTTTAAAGAGTTTGCGATGAAAGGCAACGTTGTTGACCTTGCTGTTGGTGTTATCATTGGCGGCGCCTTTGGCAAAATTGTTTCATCTTTGGTTACCGACGTAATAATGCCGCCAATAGGTTTACTTTTAGGTGGTTTAGATTTTAAAGACCTGAAAATTCATTTAAAACCTGCAGTTGGTAAAAACCCCGAGGTAACCATGAATATTGGCGTTTTTATAAATACCGCTATCGATTTCCTGATTGTAGCTTTTGTGATATTTATGGTGATAAAAGGTATTAATGCCTTAAAACGTAAAGAAGAGGCCGCACCTGCCGAACCCGAAGCAGCACCTGCACCAACTAAAGAAGAAGTATTGCTGACCGAGATAAGGGATTTACTGGCAGCCAAAAAATAAAACTCAACCGTCATTGCGAGGCACGAAGCAATCTTCGATAGGCATTTATGCGATATACAAAGCGCGAATGCAAAGTTTAGGATTGCTTCGTACCTCGCAATGACGCGTTTTTGATATCAGGGTAAAATCCATCTTACCTCTCTCATCTTCCATGCCCTTAAAGGGCGTTTAGCTCTTTATCATTCGCTGTATCTCGTCCAGCTTCATCATGGCTTCAACGGGTGTGAGGGTATTTACATCGAGGTTGTTCAGCATATCGCGTATCTTCACCAGTACCGGGTCATCAATACTGAACATTTGCATTTGAACGGCCTGCTTTTGTACCTTTTTGATGCTTTCTTTAATACTTTCGCCGCCGGTGCGTTCGTGCTCCAGTTTTTTGAGTATCTCGTTGGCGCGGGTCAATACCTTTGGCGGCATGCCGGCCAGCTTGGCTACGTGGATACCAAAACTATGCTCGCTGCCACCAGGCACCAGCTTGCGTAAAAAGATGATCTTATGCCCTATTTCCTTTACGGTGACGTTGTAATTCTTCACCCGGGGAAACATATTGCTCAATTCGTTCAACTCGTGATAGTGCGTAGCGAACAGGGTTTTGGCTTTCGCCGATGGATGGTTATGCAGGTACTCGGCAATGGCCCATGCTATTGATATACCATCGTAAGTTGATGTACCGCGGCCTATCTCATCCAACAGGATCAAACTCCTGTCGCTCAGGTTATTCAAAATGCTGGCAGTTTCGTTCATCTCCACCATAAAGGTCGATTCGCCTGACGACAGGTTATCCGATGCACCAACCCTCGTAAATATCTTATCCACCAAACCAATGGTGGCTTCCTTTGCGGGGACAAAGCATCCCATCTGCGCCATCAGCACAATCAAACCTGTTTGTCTTAATAAAGCCGACTTACCAGCCATGTTGGGGCCGGTAATAATGATGATCTGCTGCGTATCCGAATCCAAAAAAACATCGTTGGTAATGTATTCTTCGCCCAAAGGCAAATTCTTTTCAATTACCGGGTGGCGGCCACCTTTAATATCGAGGATACGTGTATCATCTATCTTAGGCTTAACGTAATAGTTTTTAATGGCGATGGTTGCAAAATTTAGCAACACATCCAACTGCGCCACCAAATGCGCATTCAGTTGTACCGGCTTGATGTAACTCATCAAGGCATACAGCAATTCGTTGTATAAGCGGGTTTCCAGTGCCAGTATCTTTTCTTCGGCGCCTAATATCTGCTCTTCGTATTCCTTCAGTTCGGGCGTAATGTACCGCTCGGCATTAACGAGTGTTTGCTTGCGGATCCATTCGGCAGGAACCTTATCCTTGTGAGCATTACTTACCTCGAGGTAATAACCGAAAACGTTATTAAAGGCCACTTTTAGCGATGGTATCCGGGTTAACTCGGCTTCGCGCTTTTGTATTTCCAACAAATAGCCTTTACCGCCAAAAGCAATCTTGCGCAGGCGGTCCAGTTCTTCATCCAAACCTTCGGATATTACACCTCCTTTTATTACCATTACCGGTGGGTCAGGTTGTATTTCAGTTTCTATACGCTCTTTTATCAGCGTACAGGGGTTTAGTTGCTCTGCAATAGTTTGCAATGCCTTGTTTTGGC
The DNA here is from genome assembly GCF_019391655.1 of Mucilaginibacter rivuli. GTDB lineage: Bacteria > Bacteroidota > Bacteroidia > Sphingobacteriales > Sphingobacteriaceae > Mucilaginibacter > Mucilaginibacter rivuli. Next base: position 338,512 of record NZ_JAHXPQ010000003.1, read on the forward strand.
TTTGGCTGCAAATATTTTTAATAACTTCTATACTCTGCAAAGCTTTTTTTAATTGCCATACTTCGCGCGGATTCGCCTTTTGTAACCCTATTTTTGATATCAGCCTTTCCAGATCGCCAATATGGCGAATGTGTTGCTTTAGTTCTTCGCGCAGCTCTTCATAATTAATAAGGTGCTCCACAACGTTCAACCGGTCTTCAATAGGCTTGCGCTCTTTCAAAGGCATTACTATCCAGCGGCGCAACAGCCTCGCTCCCATTGGCGACGAGGTTTGGTCGAGCACATCAACCAGCGTAATGGCATTTTCGTTATTAGAACCAACCAGTTCCAGGTTACGGATGCTGTATCGGTCCATCCACAAAAATCTGTCCTCTTCTATCCGGCTTATCGCCGAAATATGCTGCAGGTTGCGGTGCTCGGTCTCGTTCAAATAATGCAAAGCCACACCCGCGGCTACGATGCCAAGGTTCAGCTTTTCGATGCCAAAACCTTTAAGCGATTTTACCTCAAAATGTTTTAATAGCGTTTCGGTAGCGTAATCGCCGCTGTAGGGCCATTCATCCAAAGTGTAAGTATAAAACCTGTCGCCAAAGGTTTCTTTAAAGTCGGCATTGCGACTTTTGGGGTAGATCACCTCGCTCGGGTTAAAGCTTTGCAGCAGCTTGTCGATATAATCGCTATTACCCTGCGCTGTTAAAAATTCGCCTGTCGAAATATCCAGCAGCGCTATTCCAACGCTGTTCTTCTCAAAATAAAGCGAAGCCAAATAGTTATTGGTTTTTTGCTGAACGATGTTATCGCCATAAGCAACACCGGGCGTAACCAGTTCGGTAACGCCACGCTTAACTATGGTTTTGGTGGTTTTAGGGTCTTCCAGCTGATCGCATATCGCTACACGCTGCCCTGCCCTTACGAGTTTTGGCAAATAGGTATCCAGCGAATGGTGCGGGAAACCCGCCAGTTCCTGGTGCATGGCCGCGCCGTTGGCACGCTTGGTAAGCACAATGCCCAGTATGCCCGCGGCCCTAATGGCATCCTCGCCAAAGGTTTCGTAAAAATCGCCTACGCGGAACAACAGCAGCGCACCCGGGTATTTTACCTTGATGGCATTGTATTGTTGCATTAAGGGCGTTTCTTTTGTTGCTGTAGCTGCCAAGTATGTTGTACTTATTGTTAAACGGCTAAGTTAACCCATTGCCCTGTTATACCGCAATTTGTTGAAAAGTTGCCCTTTTGTGGATTACAAAATTTAAGACCTGCTGCACTATCAAAAAAAATAAGCTTACTTTTAATACATGGTATTTATATATGGGTCCAATTTTTATGGTAAAGTAGCCCAGGTGAACCATCAATGGATCGAGACCAAGTTTGCTACATTTATGTTTTTTCCAATTTTCCCGATTGGTTCAATACTTGTTACTTCATCAAGTTTCAGGGAGCGGCAGGGCATTAACATCAGTACCTATAAAAAAAGTGTAGCAGCCACCTATGCCAGGATATTTAGCCTGCTATTTGCCATATGGTTCATTTATGATTTGTTTAGCTCTTACTCTTTCGGCAAACTTAACGACCTGGTCTGGGCGCTCATCTTCTCGGCTTTATGGGTTTATTTCTATTTTTTTTATGGCCGCCCCACTGCCGATGAGCTAACCATAAGAAACAAGGTTGGCACTGTTACCGGTATGTATGCTTTGCCTAACTGGTTTGATTTTTCATACAGGCGTAATAAACTGCGCGATTATGAAAACCTTTACAAAACAAAATACCCGGATAATGATTGGAAAACAGACTTGCGGGATAACCACACCGACCCTGAAAAACTACCGTTGCTATATATTATTGCGCTTTATAATTGCACGGTATATGACATTCCGGAAAATGATGAGCTATATAACAAAGCCGATTTGATGTATAACCCGGTAGCCAAACAGCCTTAACTGTTAATTAATTATTGTTGTACATTATTTGCACCGGTAAAAATAATAGCTAACTTTAAGTATAATACCTTTTATACCCTATGGCTTTCTTTAAACTACCCGCAATAATATGTGCGTTATTGCTAACCTGCATATGTGTTAAAACACGTGCGCAAGCCCAAAGCGATGATACTACCCAGCGCAGCTATTGGGCCAGCGTTGGCTACGGCGCCGGTACCTTTGCCGAAAACCAAACCGAATTTACCGTTGCAACCGAGTTAAAGAACAACTGGGTACTTGCAGGCAATGTACAGGCTGAGCTTGATGCCCGTAAAAGCTATGTACAAATGCATGTTGCCGAAGTATCTACCTATAACCTGTTAGCGGGTAAGCTACACCATCTTAAAACCTCTTTTTTTACTACATCTGTTGGCCTGGGTGTGGTGCACCGTAATTCGTTTGATACCAACGGCACACAAGGCGTGCAGCTAAATGAAACCGACGAGAATACCATAGGCGTACCCATAACTGTTCAGGGTTTCATTTTACCTTTAAAATGGCTGGGGCTGGGTTTAAGCGCTTATGTTAATTTAAACACGGTGCAAACCATTGCAGGCATCAACTTTTCTATTGCTATTGGTAAAATGGGTACCCGCTAATTAAGCAGGTATTTTTTAAAGGGTTGCTTTTTTAAACCTCTAAGTCCTTCAACCACGCAGGCGGCATTAAACTTTGCCCCGGCTTCTATCGTATGGGTATGGTCTTTCACGGTAAAGTAATCGGCCATCACTTTGGCTTCGCCAAGTTCATCGTAATGGTCGGCAATGATCTTGTTCAGGTCAATAAAATCAACACCCTTTTGTGTGGCTACTTCTTTATCAATAGCCACATACTCGGCGCCTACCCTATCTACCTTACCATCTTTCCAGATGTTGCGCGGCACCAGCGAAAGTACGATCGGGATACCGCCCATAGCCTTTGTTTCATCAATATACTTGCGGATATTATAGCCAAAAGAGTGTGCCATTACACTTTTTTGAGTTTTAGGGTTGGTAACCATGGTTGAATCATCGCCGTTACCTTTTAGGGTTGTCGGGTTCCCATCGTTATGGCCAAACTGGATCAATACGTAATCGCCTTTTTTAATATTTGGCCTTACCTTTTCCCAAAAGCCGCCTGTAACGAAGCTAAGGCTGCTGGTGCCACCAAAGGCTTTGTTTTGGATAGATATTTTGGTGGTATCGAACAACTCATGGATAAAATGCCCCCAACCCCATAAACCGCCATCGCCACGATCATATGTACCATTGCGCACGGTCGAATCGCCAATGAGCCAGAGGGTGGGTTTGTTATTCTCGCGCGTTTTGTAAATGGTAAACGAACTGAGCAGCACAAAGAGCACAATAAGCAAGGGCTGGTTGTATTTTTCCATGATGATAAATTGAACGGACCAGTAACGGTCCGGCATATAATTGGTTATGAATACTAATTTACGTGCTGATATCCTAACTTCAAACATAACATCGCAAATGTTACACGGTGCATTTTTGTATATTTAGGCTTCAAAACCTGAACTTGAAAAATCCAATTATCAAAATTACTGTTAGCCTTTGCTGCCTGGTGGTATTTTCCTGTGTTTCTCTCCCTGCTCACAGCCAGACGATCGATAGCGTCAAACGCAGCTATTGGCTGGGTTTTGGTTATGGTGGGGCAACCAATAAGCAAAGTATCAGCGGGTTTATTAACAACATCAACCTCAATTACCAGCTCCGGGGGAACCACCTTATCACCTTAAACGCGCAGGGCGATCTTGGCGAGCAGGCATTTTATACTCCTAAGCATGTTACCAATATATCTACCTTCGATATCCTTGGCGGGAAGATCTATTCACACAACTCCTCTATGTTCACATTACAGGCGGGCCTGGGCCTGGTGCACCTCCATGCGTACGACCGTACCAATATCCCATCCGATATCATTTACAATGAAAGCAACCGGTTCTCTGTTGGCATACCTGTTTCAGCACAAGCCTATCTTGTAGGTTTTAAAGCCATTGGTATAGGTGTGGGCGCGTGGGCAAACCTTAACCTGCTGCAACCTGTGGCGGGCGTTAATTTCAATTATGCCTTTGGCAGGATCATTACCCCCGGCAGGATACGAAACCACCATTTGAATGATAGCCTGAGAACGCCATCCAGCCTCTGGCTTTCCTTTGGTGTTGGGTCGAACAGCATTACCGATGCATGGGGCCGTTTTGATATGAATGTTGAAATAGCACACCGCTGGCTGTTAACCGGTAATGTAGCGGGTAGTATTGCTGAGCATATCATTAATGTTCCGACCCATGTAGCACGTCATGGTACTGCCGACCTGCTTTTTGGCAGGTTGTACAAAAAAGGCCAATGTCTGTTCAGCGCTTCGGCGGGGCTTGGCCTTACGCATTTTAACAGTTATGATACCGATGGCACCGGATCTTACCTTAACCAGCACATTCAAAACACTATCGGCATACCTGTTTTAGTGCAAGGCTATTTGGTTGGATTTAACACCCTTGGGGTAGGTATTGGCGGGTATGCTAATTTTAATACGGTACGCAACGAAGTTGGTTTAAGTTTGAGTTTTGCTTTTGGGAAAATGGTTACGGTGAAGAAATATTAGTGTGGTGGTTTTGGCTGTCGCAGATAAGCATGGCGTATCGTCCTCATAACCGGGCGGGTATAGCGGATTGGATTAGTTAAGATTTGACAATTACACATCCCTCCTCAACACCTCCAACGGAGGCTTGTTCAATACCCCACGGCTGTTCAACAATCCTATCAGCACCGTTAATAAGCTAATACCTAATAATATGCCCAGCACAGGTAATACTTGCGGATGAAACGCCGTATCGAACACATTACTTGCCAGCGCCCAGCTTCCCGCTAAGGAGAGCAATACACCGGTTGAAGATGCCAGGAAGCCTAAAAAGAAGTATTCCAGCGCGGTAATAGTTAGTATCTGGTTGCGGCTTGCGCCAAGGGTGCGCAGCAGCACACTCTCCTGCATGCGCTGGTATTTACTGATGCGCACAGAGGCAATGAGCACAATGATGCCTGTAATGATGCTGAACATAGCCATAAAGCGGATAACGAAACCTATTTTGCTCATCAGTTCATCAACTACGCTGATGATCAAACCCAGATCGACCACGGAAACATTCGGAAACTTATCTACCACCTTACTTTGAAAGGCTGCCGATATTTTGCTGCCTGGCACGCGGCTCAGCAATACGTAAAACTGCGGCGCCTGCTCCAATACCCCCGCCGGGAACACCACCAAAAAGTTAGTTTGTATCCTGTTAAAGTTAACCGTGCGGAAGCTCTTTATTACCGTATTAACCAACAGCCCCTGCACATTGAACAGCAAGTAATCGCCAATTTTAAGGCGCATGCTTTTGGCATAACGGTCTTCGACCGAGATAGGTATATCGCCATTAGCAGGTGCTTTGCCTATCCACTCCCCTTCTTTTAAGCGTTCGGTTCCGGTGAGCGTATCGCGGTAAGTAACCCGGTACTCACGACCAATAGCCCGTATAGATGGGCCTTTACCCAAAGTATCTTTTTTAAGTTGTACGCCTGTTTTACCGTTAATGTTCACCAAACTCATGGTCACTATCGGCACTTGCGATATTACCGGTAAGCCTTGTTTGCGGGTTAATTCGGCAACGCCTGCTTTCTGGCTGGCTTGTATATCAAACAGGATGAGGTTAGGCTGGCTGCCGCTGGATGAGAGTGCTACCCTTTGCATTAACAAACCCTGTATAAAAAACAAAGTACATATTAGCGCCGTACCCAAACCAATACTAACAATAAGTATTACCGACTGGTTATTGGGCCTGTACAGGTTAGAAAAGCCTTGCCGCCAAAGGTAACTCCATGAGAAGGGGAAGAATTTTTTCACCATAAACATGAGCAGGCGGGCTATCAGCGTCAGTATTAAAAAGGCAAGTAAAATAGCGATAACAAAGGCTATGGTTTGGCCGATATCTTTTAATTGCAGGTATGTAAAGCCTGCTATAAATGCCAGTATCAGCAAATACACCAGCCATTTCAGCGGATCGCGGGTTAGGCGGGTTTCCTCGAACGACATGCGCAGCGTATTGAGCGGCGATACGTTTCGTACCGATATCAGCGGAAGCAAAGCAAATAATATAGAGATGAGCACACCTAAAACAATACCCTGAATTATAGCTCCCCACGAAGTAGTAATATCAATAGCGAAAGGCAAAAAGTCTTTGAGCACCCAGGGTAATACCTGTTGGATGAACGTACCTAAAAGAGCCCCAACTACCGAACCGATAAAACCAACGCCAACTATCTGTATCAGGTAAATTAAAAAGGCCTGCCAGCCGTTTACACCCAGGCAGCGCAGTACAGCAATGGTATTTATCTTTTCGCGCACATAAATATGGATGGCGCTTGCCACGCCAATACAGCCCAATAGCAGGGCTATAAAGCCTACAAGCGACAAAAACCTTGTCAGGTCTTCGAACGAGCGCCCTGTTTGTTCTTTTTGGGTTTTGATGGTTTGGTAGTTTACCGCATCTCTATCCAGCTTTGGCTCAAGTCTTTTGATGAGCGCCTCCATATCCACCTTTTTATCGAATTTGAAGTAATAGCTCGACTGGATACGACTACCCGCCTGCGATAAGCCTGTTTTTTCGAGGTACCGCATAGGGATATAAACTATTGGCGCAATGCTGGATTGTATGCCTACCGAACCGGGTGCTTTATTAAGCGTACCCGCAACACGGAAAGTTACCTGCCCTACCTTAACCGAATCGCCCACCTTAACGCCAAATTGCAGCATCAGCGTTTTATCAACCAGAGCTTCTTTACCTTTTCGGAAATCAACGCCCGCGGCAGCGGGCACGGTTTCTATCGTACCATAGTATGGAAAATCACCTTCAAGCGCTCTCACCATGGTTAAGCGGGTGCCGTTTCCTTTCGGGAACAATACCATGGAAACAAAATTGCGCTCCTGCGATTTACGGGCGTCCAGGCTATCAACAATTTTTTGCACATCTGGGGTAATGGGTTTATTGGAATTGAACACCAAATCGGCTCCAATTAGCGTGGCGGCCTGGTCGTCGATGTTCTGCCGCAGGTTATCCCCAAAGGAATAGATGGCTACCAATGCAGCTATACCCAAAATGATAGATGATATGAATAAAAACAAGCGCGAACGGTTACGCCTGCTATCGCGCCATGCCATCAGGAAAAGCCATGGGAGGTTTAGTTTTCTTTTGGTCGGGTTTGTCATTGGGTCATTTGTCATTGAGTCATTTTTTCTTTAGGATGCGATATACAATGACTTAATGACCAATGACTAATGATTGCGCAGCATCTGATACAATATGCCCGCCTTTTATCCTGATGATCCGCTGTGTTTTAGCAGCAAGCTCCAGATCGTGGGTAACAAGGATGAGCGTTGTACCCGCTTCGCGGTTAAGATCGAAGATGAGTTTTACTACCTTTTCGCTGGTTTCAGCATCGAGGTTACCGGTGGGTTCATCGGCAAATAATATCTTGGGCGCATTGCTGAATGCCCTTGCCAGCGATACCCGTTGTTGCTCGCCGCCGGAGAGTTGGGTTGGGTAATGGTGGCCGCGTTCGGCTAAGCCTACTTTGCCCAACAGTTCAACAGCCCGTGCTTTGATGTTCTTTTCGCCGCGCAATTCTAAAGGGACCATCACGTTCTCTAAAGCTGTAAGTGTAGGCAACAGCTGGAAATTCTGGAAGATAAAGCCTACATGCTGGTTACGTACATGTGCGCGTTCATCTTCGCTCAGACTGTCGAGCGCTATGCCATTCAGTTCAACCGACCCTTCAGATGAGCGGTCGAGACCGGCGCAAAGGCCAAGCAGCGTGGTTTTACCACTGCCCGAAGGGCCAACAATGGCAGCTGTCGAGCCTGCCGCAATGGCGATATTGATGTTATGGAGTACGGTTAGGGGCTGACCGCCGCTTTGATATGTTTTACTAAGGTTTTTGATATTGAGTATATGATCCACGGGGAAATTGTTAGCGTTGTTAAAGGATTGTAAAATAGTGCTATTGTTAAACTTAAATGTCATCATCATGTTTAAATAATGTGATATTTACTTTTAGAAACACATTTTATGTATAAGTTACAATTTTGCGCGTTAATAATATCCGTTGCCCTTATGCCGGCTTGCGGAAGCCCCGATAATAACAAAGCCGAAACTACTACCCACGCATCCGCTACAGCGCCTGCACAAAGCGCCAATACCAAAACCATACTGGTATTTGGTGATAGCTTAACCGCGGGCTATGGATTAGATGATGCCGCTTCCGAATCCTACCCTTCCATCATTCAACAAAAAATAGATTCGGCCGGGTTGGCTTACAAAGTGGTTAATGGCGGTCTTAGCGGCGAAACATCGGCCGGTGGCTTAGGCCGTATTGACTGGCTGCTGCGCCAAAAGGTTGATGTTTTTATTTTGGAGCTTGGCGCGAATGACGGCCTGCGCGGCTTACCGGTGGAGCAAACAGCGAAGAATTTGCAGAAGATAATAGATAAGGTGAAAGGTAAATATCCTGATGTAAAAATTATCCTTACGGGGATGATGGTGCCGCCAAATATGGGTGCTGATTATGCCAATAATTTTAAAGCAGTTTTTCCGGAGCTGGCAAAAAGGAATAATGTAAGCTTAATCCCTTTTCTCCTTTCAAATGTAGCAGGTAACCCCGGCCTTAATCAAAAAGATGGGATACACCCAACTGCAAAAGGAGCTAAGATAGTAGCGCAAAATGTTTGGGAAGGGTTGCAGCCATTATTGCAATAAAAGTTTATGGAATTGGAATTGGTTTTACATCTGTGATATAAAAATTATAGATTTAGCAAACCAATTTAACCTTATGAAACTTTTAAGAACCTATTACAAAACACTCCTATTCCCTTCATTATTTATTGTTTCGGCCTGCGCGGTGCAGAAAGAAACCGTATTTAAACGCGGCTCATTTGTTGATGAGCGCGATGGCCACGTTTACAAAACCGTAGTTATAGGCAAACAAGTATGGATGACCGAAAACCTGGGCTTTGCTACCAAATTTGGTTCGATGGATTATGATAAGCTGCCGGGCAATACCAAAGTATACGGCAAGCTTTACAATTACAGTGCATTGCCTGATGCCTGCCCTACAGGATGGCACGTACCCAGCGATGCCGAGTGGAACAAAATGCAAAGCTTGCTGCCTGATGATATTTCAAAAATGAATTTTCAGTATGCCGGATACTTCGGTTCGGGCAAGTTCTCGCACATTGGCGAGGATGGCCGCTACTGGACCTCAACTCAAAAAGGCTTCCCGGTTATTACCCGCATGCTGTACCGTAACGACAATAATATCCGCAGTACAGAGAATGGTATTGCGCTTGGTTTAAGTTTGCGTTGCGTTAAGGACACCATTTTTTAAAAAATGCACCAGGTAGTTATTCAGCTGTAAGGTTGCTATCCGAAATTCAGCGTCCACGCCACGGATTTATCGTGAGCGTGGACGTATGTTGATTATACCTCAACAAGAGTTTGAGGTTCACGCCTGGTAAAAAACAACATCATCCCTATCGCCCCCACCGTAATACACACATCGGCGACATTAAAAATCCCGGTGCGCAGGTTTTGGATACCTATGTTCATAAAATCGGTTACGTGCCTATCGAAGAAGATACGGTCTATCAGGTTGCCCATTCCTCCCGCAAAGATGAGCGCCAAGCATATCACTTTCGCACGGTTAAGTTCATTGGCTTTGCGTATGGTATAAACCAACAAAGCTACCATCAGCGCAAGCGGCATTATGCTTAAAGCCCAAAAGCTAATGGCTTTTGGCAGGCTGTCGCCAAGACTTAGAGCGGCACCTGTATTTTCGGCATACTCCAAGCGGATGGTGTTGTGGAAATATGATATATCAGGGTGATTCATCAGATGTGTTTTGGCCAGTTCTTTGGTGTAACGGTCGCAGCCAATAAACACTACCGATACGAGGCAGAAGAGGATGATCTTAAAACGAAATTGCATAAGGTAAAAATAGTTAAAATTTGATTAAAGGGGAGATTGTATTGGTCTTAACTATTCCCTTTTCATATGAATTATACCCACAAAGCCCATCATGTTCATAAAAAATCCGAAATCGAAAATTCGAAATCCGAAATTGAACTTGTCGCGATACACCCTTCAATTGTCGTTTTTAACCAGCACAGTACAATCACTATCCGGTTAATTTTGTTTAAAACAATAAATGTTATGGAAAAACACATTGCAACAGAGCTGACAAATGCCGGGGATAATTTTCTGAAAGCCTTATCTCTATTTACACCCGAGGAGTTTAATAAAGTGCCGTTTAAGGACAGTTGGACAGCGGGGCAAATAGCTGAACATATTTATAAATCGATTAAAGGTGTACCCGAACTACTGACCGCTAAAGGCCTGCCCACACAGCGTGATCCGGAACAAAACGTAGCAGGTATTCGCCAAATGTTTTTGGATTTTAGTACAAAAATGAAATCGCCTGATTTTATCCTGCCATCAAATGACACGAAGGATAAAGCAGACCTGATGAAAAAACTGGACGAAAACTTCAGCAGCATCATAGCGGCAGCAAAAACGCAGGACCATACCTTAACTATAAAAGATTTTGAATTTCCCGGCTCCGGCCCGGTTACCCGTATTGAGCTACTCAACTTTATATCGGTACATACGCAAAGGCATACGCATCAATTGCAGAAAGTATCGGAGGCGATGGTTAAATAGCAGTTGCGGTGGCTCTTAGCATTTGACTCACCCGCCGTGACGTCGCCATCGCCCCTCTCTGCTTCGCAAAGAGGGTGAAGAAATCTTTGAGATACCCATACTTACCCACAATGTTGCGGGCATGGGTGACATAACGCGTGTGATTGCTATACAGAGATTGCTTCGTGCCTTGCAATGACGCGATGGCCTTCTTAAAACAAAAAAGCTCCCGGTAAAACCGAAAGCTTTTTTGAATTTTTACTTTTTTATTTAATTCAAAGTTTGTGGTTGATTTGTGGTTAAACCCGCGGTTATTTCTACAGGTTTCGAGTCTATTTTCAATGTTCCGCTGGTTAGTCCGTCACGCTTGGCGGTGATGGTTATTGCACCGGCGGTTTGTGTTGAGCGTACCATTACACGGTTAATGCCGCATTCAGTATTTAAGTACAGGTTATTGGTGCTGTTCAGTTTGGCAGCGTTAATACCTCCGCGCCATATAGCGGGGCCGGTTACGGTAAAATCAACCTTAGCTTCGTCTGTAGGGCAACGGCGGCCCTGGGCATCAACAACTTCAAAATCGATAAAGGCAACATCGCTACCATCGGCTTGTAAGCCTTTAGGGCCTGTATGAAGAGTTAATTTTATTGCTTTAGCTTCGCCTGCGGTTTGTACCTCTTGCTGTGCAACAATTTTGCCTTTCAGGCTCGCTACAGCTTTAATGGCACCCGGGTTAAACGCTACATTAGGGAAGGCGTAAATAAAGCCTGTTTCTTCGCCTTCGGCAACACGGGCATTATCAGGGCGGCCAACAGTATCAACAAACTTCATTGTTTTGGTTTGTACACCTATTGATTTACCGTTCACAAAAAGTTCTACCTTATCGCAATGCGATGCGGCAACATACATGGCCTTTTTAGTACCTGCAGGATAGTTCCAGTGGCCTATAATATGAATATCCGGCTTCTCGTTCTGCATTACGCGCGATACATAGTAAAGCGATTTTGGTAAACGCACACCATCTACCTTGCCGCTCACACGTAATACGTAGCTGCCTTGCTGGCGTCCATCGGCATTAGAGTCTGAGAAGTAAATGGAGCTGTACGCCGACCATTTTGAATGCACCGGGTCGGTATTATCAATACGGTTACTTACATAGCTGTAATAGCGGGTAGCTGCTGCTAAACAGAAACTCTCAGAATCCCAATGCCAGGTATCGCCACCCGGCCCCGGACGGCCACCTGCCCCCGGAACAATCTTCGGTTTAAAACCAAAATGCGGCGGCGAGTATTTGTCCCAAATGTTACGTCCCGCTTCGTCGCGAAAATCTTCTGTTTCTATGAGTGGTGCTTTATCACGGCGGGCAATGCTGTACCCACGGAAAATATCATCTCCGGTTACTTTATCGGTGCGGCTATCCTGCCCTATCATCACACCATAAAACTCAGAGTTTGCAGTAAGGGCTTTGTTTGCATCAGCCTGATCATTGTCGCGGGTGCCCATTACACGGCCTCCATGCGGGTCGAGCTCTTTACGCAAGGCAACCATCTGGTCCATTTGCTCGGGAGTTACAATGGTGTTACCTGCCTCCCAAAACAATATACTCGGGTTATTACGGAAGTATATCATCGCGGCACGCATAACGGCTATACGCTGGTCCCACTGTACGCCTGTTACCAAACGTTCTTTATCACCGGCCGGGCAAACATTAACAATGCCGTAGCGGTCGCAGGCATCAACATCAGCTTTTTGTGGTGCTACGTGCATCCAGCGCAGGTAATTACCGTTGCTTTCTTTTAACATAGATAAGGTATAATCGTGCATCCAGTTAGGATAAGCACCACCAACACCGGCCCAATCATCGGCCGAGCGTTGTGAGTAGCCTGTAAGCCAAACGAAACGGCCATTAATCCAAACGCCGCCCTTGCCTACGCCACCCTTAAACTCAGTTTGGCGGAAACCTGTTTTAGTATCAACTACATCAACCACCTTGCCGTTCACACTCAGGATAGAATAAACATGATACAGGTATGGGTCGGTAGTATCCCAAAAACGGGCATTGGTTAACTGGCCGACCGCCGTAAATATTTCCGACTGACCTGCAACCAAATCAGATTGTGTACCTTCCAGCTTAGCGCGAACAACGCCATCATTATCAACCACTATCCCCGATAAGGTAATAGAGGCATAGTCTTTAGTTTCGTTCACCACTTCGGCCTCAATTTTGAGGTCTGCAGTCTTTTTCTGCAGGTTAATAGCGTCAGGGTAAATGTATACACCCGAGCTTTTCAGGCCCTCATATAAAGGCAGGGTTTGATATACCTTTCCGGTGATAACTAACGATGCATTACGGTTTAAACCGCCAAAATTGGGGTTAAAGTCTTTAGAGTTCCATTCAAAGCCTGTTTGTGTGGCCTCTTCTTTATAGGTAGTGCTGTTATCAGCCTGTACAGCAAGAATGTTATCCTGGCCGTTAAATTTCACGTCATTAGTAATATCAAAGCCAAAGGCTGTAACACCATTCTCATATTTGCCAATAGGTTTTCCGTTCAAATAAAAACGGCCTGCCTGGCGCATACCTTCAAAAGCGAGGAACACTTTTTGGCCGTTGGCGTTTGCAGGCAGCTTAAAGTGTTTACGGTACCAACCAATACCCAGCATTTTTTCGCCTACATCGCCCCCACCATGGCTAATATAAGCACGGTAGGTATCAATATCGTTCCAGGTATGCGGCAGGCTTACTGCTGTCCATGCGGCATCGTTAAAATCCGGCTTATCAGCACCGGCAGCATCGCCAAAGCTAAATTTCCAATCGGAGTTAAAATTGTACGTGGCGCGGGGCGATACGGGTGCCTGAAACGCGGTGTTATTTTTTTGTGCCATTAAGGCGACAGAAAATAACAGGCAACACACAGTTGCGATTGACAGTTTGAATACTTTCATTCTTTTTTAGATCGTTTTTTTGGTAGTGCACATAGCTATGTATAAATGCACGCATAAATTTATTGATAATAAATTGTTAGTGTGTATTTAAATTTTGACAACATACCCATGTGATAGCTGGGGTGATGCAAGTTTGACTAAAAAAGCTGCCAATGTCAATCATAGTTGAATTTTTTTTTACGGAAACGTTTCCATTTGATATTTTGTATTATTGTTGTGATATGCCCCAAATTACGATAAAGGAACTTGCAGCCCGTTTAAACCTCTCCATTTCTACGGTATCGCGTGCGCTGAGTGATAGCCACGAGATAAGTAAAGCTACACGCGATAAAGTAAGGGCATTAGCGCAAGAGCTAAATTATATACCCAACCTGTATGCCAGCGGCTTGCGAAGCCAAAAGAGTAAAACCATTGCTGTTATCATCCCCGAAATACTGAACAATTTTTTTGCGTTAGCGATTGATGGCATTGAGGAAATAGCCCAGCAAAATGGCTACCATGTACTGATATATTTAACGCACGACGACCATATTAAGGAAGCCGCCATGGTGCAGCATTTACTGAATGGCCGCGTTGATGGTATTTTAATGTCGGTAGCGGCCGAAACCAAAGACACAAGCCACATAGCCGAGTTTGCCAATATGCAAATACCGGTTGTGTTTTTTGACAGGATATGCGATGATTTTAAAACCATAAAATTTGTTACCGACGATGAGCATTGCGGTTTTATTGCCACCAAACACCTTGCCGAACGCGGGTGCAAAAACATTGCTTATCTATCGCTCTCCAAAAACCTGTCGATAGACCAAAAGCGTATGGATGGTTACCTGGATGCCTGCAAAAACCTGCAACTAAAAACAAACATTATAGCCTGCACGCAAAAAGACATCGAAAACGAACAGATAATAAGCAATTTACTAAAAACCGATAAAAGCATTGATGGCATTTTCGCTTCGGTTGAAAAGCTGGCTATCAGCACCTATGAGGTTTGTAACCGGCTGCACATTAACATACCGGGGCAGTTAAAAATAATAAGCTTTTCAAACCTGCGTATTGCATCGCTGTTAAAGCCATCGTTAACTACCATTAACCAGCCAGCCTTCGAAATTGGCAAGCAAGCCGCCGTAGCCTTGTTCCGCGCATTAAAAAACAATACCATTTTTACCCAAAGCGAAGAAATTGTGGTTCCATCCACGCTCATCATCCGCGATTCGACCGCTGCAAAATAATTATTGAAAAAATTAATTATCTAAAATACTGTAAATCAAAACAGTTCAAAAACAGCAATGCAGTATATGCCACATCAATTAAAAATCTTTTAAAATAGTATTTGCAAAAGCATTTTGCTTTACTATCTTTGCAACCCCAAACGGGATGTAGCGTAGCCCGGTATCGCGCCACATTTGGGATGTGGAGGCCGCAGGTTCGAATCCTGCCATCCCGACGATACCAAAAAACCGCCTTTAAAGAAATTTAAAGGCGGTTTTTGTTTTTATAATCATTTTACATGAATTTCAACTTGTTTTAAATCAGCACATTATTGGTTCCTATCCCTACTGATAATTTCTGGCTATGGGAATTAAAGGGTAGGCTTCATCAATATCCTAATCAAAATAAATCAATGGGTATTGACTGAAATCTACCATTTCTGGAATAAAGAGACAGGCGGAAGATTCCACCTGTCTCTTTATTTATTAATATTTCATTGATACCTATTCTTTAGCTAACTGAGGCCGCTGATATGGTATTTTTAAGTCCAGTTAGATACCCGAGATGCATCTGCGCGCCAAAATGCATGGCATCGTTTTTTGTCACATCGTTGAATGCCTGTTGTGCTTCATCTGTTTTTTTGAGTCCAAGGTATCCCAATCCGGCAATATAACGACAGTGAATATAATTGCGAAGCTTCAGATCATCTTCAAATATCAACAGGTCGGGTAATGATACCGCGAAATAATCAACACGTACCTCGTCCTGTTCATGTGCCAGCCCATAGTTTACCAGGTTGTTAAATATTGCCGTGGCAATTTCCGGCTTATGTAATTTTTCCCAGGCTAGGCCCTGGTAAAATATCTTATCAGGTTGCTGGTCGTTGTAAAACATCGCTGCACTCGGCTCTGATAAGCCCTGGGTTGCTACCCCCCAGTAAAACGCTGCCTTTTCTGTATCGCCCAAGCCTTGATAAGCACAGCCAAGCCAATAAAAATTGTCATTTTCCTGTGCGCCGGGCAGTTTACCTTCGCCAAGGTTATGAGGGTATTTCTGCGCCTCGTTAAGTTTTATAATCGCATCAGCATAAGCAACCTGGCTAATGTCTGCTTTAGCTAATTCTGTCAAACTATAAATATACTGGCCCGAAACTCTACCTTCGCCGCCCTCCCAGGGATGGAATTTACGGCTCATTATCTGTTGGTATGCTGCGGTATAGTCACCCAGATAGTTCTTCAATGCCGCTATCTCCAGGTACAGATCATCGCGTTGCTCTGCAACTTCAAAGTGGCTGGTTAAAAATTTCAGCCGTGTGCCGCATTCGTAATTGAGTTTTTTATACAGTTGGTCCAGTTCCATCAGCACACGTGCATCATTTGGGTTCAGGCTGAAAGCTTTTTCAAACAATACGAGCGCTTTTTCAGGATCATTTTGTTTATTGTACGCCGCGATAGCCAAGTTCCGGAATACCGTTGGGAAAGTAGTGTCAATAGCTGCCGAAAGTTCCCAGCATTCAATCGCATCAGTGTACTGGCGTTTGTCGTACCAAAGGTTACCAAGGTAATAATGGGCCTTCGCGTCGGCGCTATTATTCTGTATAGCAAATTGCAATACAGCAATATCTTCAAGCCTGTTTGGAAAACAATAATCGGAATTGGCAGCGGCGCCGATCTTTAAATACCGGTCTGCAGATATAGTATCTCCTTTCAGAGCATTGAAATTTGCGAGGTAATAGCATAACATCGGATCATTTTCGGGGGCGTTATTAACCATCAAAAGCAAGTCAATGGCCTCGTCATACAATCCTACGTTGGCATAGTCTATCGCATATTCAATTAAGGTATTCGCTTGTCCGCGACAAAGTTCTTCCAGTTGCTTTAGTTTTTCAGCTGCTTCATCATACCTTTGTAGCGCTTGCAAACTACGGTACAATTCAAACAGGGCGCTCAAATTAAAGCCATCACGTTTAAGGGCATAACGGCATACCTCGAGCGATTCTTCTATCCTCAACAACATTCGTAGCGCTCTTGCTTTTATCAGGTAAGCTTTTCCGTTCCGGGCATTCCGGTCAATCGACTGGTTAATATGTTCTAAAGCCCGTTCGGCATCGTTATTCCTAAGATCAATTTGTGCAACCGCATAGTATGCTACATCCTGCCATCCGGCATTCCAGGCAGCTTTAAAAAAGGCATCGTAAGCTTTTTTATAATCTTTGATATACCAATACGCAAGGCCAAGATTGTAGTAAGGCTCACCATTGTACGGATTGGGATTACGCTGCGTAATAGTTTGGACAGCGGTTTTTAAATAAGGTATCGCATCTGCAAATTTACCTCTTCGCAGCAGCCACAAACCCATGGCATTATTATTCCTGATGTCGGAGGGCGCTCTTTTTAATGCCTCCTCGTAATAAGGTATCGGGCTATAAGTGGCATGGCGGTATTGTTCCAAATGTTGCCCTGTCAAAAACAACTGCTCGGCAGAATCCATTTGTTCCGGCAAAATGGCAGGCTTTGCCGCTTCCGGAAGTTCCCGTTCATCGTTCGACTCGGCATAGCAAATCAATTTGTTACCCAAAGCATCATAAACCGATAGTGTAAGCAATTCCGACGATCCGACAGGAACCGTTACCTGCTTTTCAAAAACATCTTCCGGCCTTAGTGATGCCGTCCACTCCTGGAGCGTTTGGCTCGCGGTAGCGAGTAGAATGCGCACGTCAGCAATTTCCGATGTTGCAAAAACAGTTACTTTTAACGAGCCGTCTTTTTCCTCCAAACCTAATAGTATATCCCTTGTCGCGTTTTTAACGAGGCCAACCTTGCGGTATGGTAAAAAGTATTGGGTAAACGACTTTTCTTCATTGGGCATCAGCCAGGTAAAATCGGGTTGGTTGTCCGTAAACATCCCGGTCATCAATTCAATATACGGGCCATCTTCATCCGTAAGGTTACGATCCCAGGCTACACCAAAGTCGCCGTTGCCCCATGTCCACTGCTTTTTGCCCGGTGATACATGATGGTCTGCCACGTGAAGCACGCCCGCTTCCGTATCGTGCTCATAACCTCCTACAAAATCGTATTCAGAATTAACGGCCATATAGGATGTTGGCACCGGAATATTTTTGTATCGGGAAATATCGGTTCCGGGCGAATAATCTACTTTATAGTATGTACCTGTCGCTATCGGGAAAGTTGAAACGTCACGTTTACCATGATCAAACACCGCATGTACATCGGGCGGAAATACGCTTTGGTAATGATCACCCACGCTTACTGCCGGGTTGGCCCACCATAAAAAAGTTTGTGGCAGGTTGGTACGGTTATACAGTTGCGCTTTTATTTCGAGATAAGCCTTGTCGGGATATAAAGTAAAGCCCGCCATACCTTTTGTACGGAACATCTTTTCCACTTCGTTCACCCAAATGGTTTTACTGCCATCTTCGTTTTCTTCAATTTTATAATCTACCGGATCGAAAGTACTGGGCCTATGGTGTTGCGGCCAGTTAAACTCAATGCCGCCGGATATCCAGGGCCCGCACAAGCCTACCAGGGCGGGTTTGATGACCTGGTTGTAATATATAAAGTGGCGGTTAGCGATCTTGTCAAAAGCCATTTGCACACGTCCCCCAATTTCCGGGAGGATCATAATCTTCAGGTATTTATTTTCCAGGAAAAGGCCATTGTATTCCTCATCTACTTTCTCATCGGCTATCTTTTCGATAACAGGATGCGGATAAACCACGCCACTACTTCCCTGGTAAACCCTGTTTTCAAAAAACATGGGGTTTTTATCAGCTTCAGCCACCTTATATGTAGGTATAACAACCTTTTCCTGCCAAACTTGAACTTTCATATCTAATATTAATCTCTCTTAATGTCCTGTAAAATTGTGCTCCAATTGTTCGAGTGTCTGTCCCTTGGTTTCTTTTACGCGGCTTTTGATAAACAGGTAACCCAAAAAGCAAATGCCTGCATATAAGTAAAATGGGCCATAAGTACCCAGGTGCTCGGCGAGGATAGGAAATGTGAATACCAAAATAAAATAGGCTATCCATAACGATACGATGGCTACCGAAGATGCTGCACTACGGATATTATTAGGAAATATCTCTGAGATTAATACCCAGGTTACCGGTGCCAGCGAAGTTGCGTAAAGCGCGATAGGAAGGAGTACAAACACCGAGATCCATATCATCGGGGCATGAGATTTTAAAAGCCACGCCAGGATAACATAAGATACTGCCAGGCCAATTGAGCCTGCAAGCATTAGCGGTCGGCGACCCAGTTTGTCAACCTGCCACATGGCTATTACTGTGAAAAGTAAATTAACAATACCAATAGCCACCGTTTCGAACAGTTGATGATTAAGATTTGCACCTACCGACTTGAAAATTGTTGAGGTGTAATTAAATACAACATTGATGCCACACAGTTGCTGAAACACCGCTAACGTAATGCCGATGACTACTGCAGCCCTTACTCCTTTTGAAAAAACCGCTGAAAATGATTGATTTTTTTTTTGGTTCGACTCGCCAATGGCCGCTACAGTGGTTTGTGCAAACTCCTCCGATCCTATTTTTGTCAGGATGCCTACCGCTTTGGCTGTTTGCCCGATGGAGATGAGCCACCTTGGGCTTTCGGGAAGAAAAACTACCCCTACTAAAAACAGTAAGGATGGTATTAGCCCTAAGCCAAACATCCAACGCCAGGCTTCATGCATATCGGCCAGCAGGTAGTTTACTAAGTTGGTGATGAGAATACCGGTAACAATGGTTAACTGATTGATAGCCACATTGCGCCCCCGCATGTGGGCCGGTGATATTTCGGCTATATACATGGGGCTTAACATCGAAGCCATACCCACGCCAATACCCGCGCAAAACCGCATCAGTACAAAAACAGTTAATCCCGGAGAGAGGGCCATGCCAACCGATGAAATAGCAAAAATTCCGGCCGCGATCATTAAGCCGGGGCGACGCCCGTACCTATCAGCCAGTTTGCCGGCCAAAAGGCAACCTACAATACAGCCCAATGCAAGGGAACCGGTGAGGAAACCCTCCCACCAACTGGATAGATGAAAAGCTGTTTTCAAAAAAGGAAGGGCGCCGGAAATGACTGCAAAATCAAACCCAAAAAGATACCCGCCCAGCGCTGATATAAATGAGATACCGAGAATATACCGGTTGTTAAACTTAATTGTTGCTTGCTGCGCTGCTGTAGTTTGCATAACGTTAAAACTTCTCCTTAAATGGCTATGGTTTGAGTTAATTGCTGTACTTTACCGGCTAAACGCCAGCAATGGTACAACTCATTATCAGTTATATTGGTTAAGCTAAAATAGTCACTCCCCGCTTGCTTAGCAATGGATAATCGATTGCAAAACATGGACTATCTAACTTTTTACTCTAAGCTTAGTAACCTATACAGCATAAACAATATTCTTATTTTAACACACCATACCCTTGTTTGATACATGGATATAAATTGATTATTTACCTTTATCATATTAAAGCTAAAGGAGAAGAATGAGCAGCCACCCGGTAAATTTCAAAAAAGACGGATTTGAAGGCCAGCGCGCTATTGTAATACCAAAGCCGATATTGACCAGGTTTTGTACAGAAAATGATGCCATTAAGGGTGCCTATATAACAGACATCGGCTATTACCCTAAAGCAAAATTTCATAGAAGAGAGAGGCCAGCAGGAGCAGATCAGAACATTTTGATTTATTGTATTGATGGAAGGGGAACAGTTAACATTAACTCTCTTACTTATGATATTGCTCCGGGTGATTTTATTATTATACCCCACAGCATTAAACACTCATACGAAACTGATGAAAGCAGCCCATGGACCATTTATTGGTGCCATTTCAAAGGATTGCAATCAGATGCGATAGTAGAACAAATAATTTCAAAAGAACAGAGTTATCGGTATAGTGTTAAGTTTGTTGACGATCGGATTGATCTTTTTGATAAGCTTTACAGCTTTTTAGAACAAGGTTACAGCCTGGAAAATCTTACTTATGTTAATCTGTTGCTTTTGCAATACTTATGTTCATTTGCATTCCGCGACAGATTTTATACAATCCGCCCTGAAACCCATGCAGAGCCCGCCGAAAAATCGATTTTGTTTATGCAGAGCAACCTGGATAAAGGCCTGACATTATCAGAATTGGCGGCTTCTGTCAATCTATCTGTCAGCCATTATATATTCTTATTTAAAAAGAAAACAGGATTTTCGCCTATTGATTATTTTAATCACCTCAAAATTCAAAAGGCCTGTCAATACCTGCAATTTACAGATCTAAGAATTAGGGAGATCGCCTTTAAAATCGGTATTGATGATCAATTTTATTTTTCAAGACTATTTAACCGGACTATGGGGTTTGGGCCCAAAGAATATCGCAAAAGCAGATCCGCTGTCAAATAACGGAGACCTTTAGTACTAAATCAATACCTTATTACAACTGCGTCTATTTCTTCAAAAAGGAAACAAAATCCGTTTCAAAATTGTGAGTAATTGCATATTTTATTTGCGCAAGTAAATAATTGCATTTAAATTTACAAGCATATACTTGCATAAAATGATAGCCAGACGAGATGTATTTCAAGCCATAGCCGACCCTACCCGCAGGGCTATTATCAACCTTGTTGCCACACAACCCCGTAATGTAAATGCCATTGCCGATGAGTTTGCAATAACCCGGCAGGCGGTATCATTACACCTCAAAATACTAATAGAATGTGAACTGGTAAGTGTAAAAAAAGAAGGCCGTGACCGGCTTTGCGAAGCACGTTTGGATCAGCTTAGCGAAGTATCGGCCTGGATTAACCAGTACAAACAGCATTGGGAAAGCAAATTTGATGCAATGGAAACATATATCGAAAAACTAAAAAAAGAACGACATGGAAAGTAACAGCACAAAAGACAGGGAGCTGGTCATCACCAGAAAGCTAGACGCCCCCGTAGCACTGGTATGGGAAGTTTGGACCAACGCAGAGCATATTGCCAACTGGTGGGGGCCCGATGGTTTTACCAATACCATTACCAAAATGGATATAACACCTGGCGGCGAATGGGACCTGGTAATGCATGGCCCCGATGGTACCGATTATAAGAACAAAAGCGTTTTTAAAGAGGTGGTTCCATTTAAAAAAATAGTTTACCAACACGTATCGGCACCTAAGTTTATCGCAACCATCACTTTTGAAGAGCAGGGCGAGCAAACCCTGCTTAACTGGCACATGCTTTTTGAAACTGCCGAGCAATTTATCCAGGTAGTTAAAACCTTTAAAGCTGATGAAGGCTTGAAACAAAATATAGAGAAACTCAATGTTTATCTATCAGGATTACAATAACCAATAAAAAAAGCAAATGAAAAACGCTCTTAAATCGGGCTACGCGCCTGTAAACGGCCTTAATATGTATTATGAAATACATGGCGATGGCAACATGCCACTGGTATTGATACATGGCGGCGGTTCTACAATTGAAACATCTTTCAGCAATATATTACACCTGCTATCAGCACATTATAAAGTTATCGCTGTTGAGCTTCAAGCCCATGGCCGCACTAATGACCGTACCGCTCCGGAGTCTTTTGAGCAGGATGCTGATGACGTAGCAACATTGCTCAAGTATTTAAATATTGGTAAAGCAAACTTTTTTGGCTTTAGTAATGGTGGCACTACTACTTTACAAATTGCCATAAGGCATAGCGGCGTAGTCAATAAAATAATAACGCTGGCAGCCGCCTACCGCAGGGATGGTTTTTTTGATGGATTTTTTGATGGTTTTGAGAACGCATCTCTGGATAGTATGCCCGGCCCGTTAAAAACAGCCTTTTTAGCCGTTAACCCTGATGAAAATGCTTTGCTTAACATGTTCAACAGGGATGTTGAACGGATGAAAAATTTTACAGACATACCTGATAGTGATATCCTGGCTATTAACGCATCCGCACTGATCATAGCGGGTGATAAGGATGTGATGAGCACCGAACATACCGTAAATATAGCCAGGTTAATTCCCGGTGCACAACTTGCTATTTTACCGGGTATACATGGCGAGTGCATAGGTGAAATATGTACAGCAAAACCAGGCAGCAAAATGCCCGAAATTACCGTGATGCTGATCAGGGAGTTTCTGAACGGCTAAGCCCGTATTATAGATTACGCAAAGTGAAAAACGGCTGGCCTGTCCGTTTTTCACTCTTTTTCTCCCCTTTTGCATAAAAAACCGTACTTTTATGCATCTTATCAAAAACGGTGCTGGCAACAGCAAAATACAAAGCGTAATTGCAATGAACATCCTCCACAATACAGATCTCGGAACAAAACAGAAAGCGCTTGCTATTAACCTTAATCCTAAAATTTATGGGTCGTTTGCCGAGATAGGCGCCGGGCAGGATGTAGCCGCCAACTTTTTTAAAGCCGGAGCATCATCAGGCACCATAGCCAAAACCATGTCGGCCTATGATATGACCTTTTCTGATGCCATTTATGGTGCGCAGCAAGTACGTCGTTACGTAAGCGAGAACAGGCTAAAATCAATGCTCGACCATGAGTATGGCCTGCTGATAGAGCGCCTTGCAGAACAGCGTGGCGATACAACAACTTTCTTTTCTTTTTCTAATACGGTTTCGGCGCTTAACTATCATAAAACAAATGACTCGCATGGCTGGATGGGCGTACGTTTCCAGTTAGAGCCCAACGGTCCGTATAATGATGTGGTATTGCACGTTAAGCTATTAGATAACGATAATAACTTACAGCAACAAGCCGTTGGCGTTTTAGGTGTTAACCTGATGTATGCCTGTTTTTATTATAATGAGCACCCGCCGGTATTTTTGCTTTCGCTGATGGACGACCTCTCAAAAGACCGCATCCAGATAGACATGATCCGTTTTGAGGGCCCGGGCTTTAGCAAAGTTGATAACCGCCTGATGAGTCTGCACCTGGTAAAATACGGCTTTTCAAATGCAGCGGTATTTGGCCCCGATGGCAAAAACCAGCAACCATCAGAGGTATTATACAAAAAGCATATTGTAGTAGTGCGTGGCCGTTTCCGTCCGCTCATCAATGTACACATGGATATGTTGAATACCGGTGTTAAGCAGTTTATGCAGGAGCCCGACGTTGATAAAAACAATGTGATGGTGATTACCGAGCTTACCCTGCAATCCTTAAAAGAGCGCAACGCAGATCAAAGCGCTGAGATTGATGAAAAAGACTTTTTGGAGCGTGTGGATATATTATGCTCGCTCGGCCAAACGGTAATGATATCTAACTTCCACGAGTATTACAAACTGGTAGCTTACCTGTCAAAAATTACAAAACTAAAGCTGGGTGTGGTATTAGGTTACCCCAACCTGGAGTATATATTTTCGGAAGAGCATTATAATGACCTTGAAGGGGGAATTTTGGAATCTTTCGCTACACTGTTCAGTCGTAAGGTAAAACTGTTCATCTACCCCACCCTGCGCGATGGTGTGATATGGAACTGTTTAAGATTTTACCCGCCGCCGCACCTTATTGATTTGTACCGCTACCTCATCGCCAACAATAAAATTGAAGACATAAGGCATTATAATGAGAAAAACCTGAGTGTTGATACCAATATTGTGCTCGATTTAATAAAACAAGCTTCACCCGGCTGGGAAGAATACGTACCGGCCGAAGTGGCCACTATGATAAAAGACCGTTGCCTGTTTGGTTATCCCTGCGAGGTTGTACCTGCCATAGAAGCTGAAGCACACCCTGCTAAAAGTAAAAAGGCTGATACTGCAAAAAGCACACCTACGCAAAATGATAATCCAATAAAAACCTTTTAAACCCATAAGGTTTTTACTCTTCAGCGAGCGACATGTTAATATCGCCCGCTTTTTTTTTGCATAGCAGTAAACAATATCTGATATTAACTGTTGGATGGTAAAAAATTCAAGGGTTATTTCATGCCTCAATAATTAAAATAGCCAAGTTTAATTATTGAGTTAAAAAATATATTTTTGAATAACACACCTAATTCAAACTAAACTTTATATGGCGAGATCAATACCCGACAATGGTTATAAAGACATTTTTAACAATTGCAAGTCAACCATTTTGGTTATGGATATTGATGCTCCGGTTTACACCATTCTCGATGTTAACGAGGCATACCTGCAGGCAACCAATACCACCCGCGAAACCCTGGTAGGCAAAGGCGTATTTGCCGCGTTTCCGGCAAACCCAACTGATGAAGTATCCAAGAATATAGAGCGTACTATTTTTTCTTTCAATCAAGCCATTAGTACTAAAAAGCCGCATACCATGTCTAACTACAGGTATGATATCCCCATCAGGGGCACTAATGAATTTGAAGAAAGGTACTGGACAACCACCAACACCCCTATTTTAGATGCAGAAGGTAATGTGGCTTATTTTATCCATTCGCCCGAAAATGTTACCGAATTATATAAGCTGGCTGAACGCGAAAAGGCTGGTATTGAAGCTTTAAAAAATCAAAGAAAGCAACTGTATTCAACATTTATGCAGGCGCCTGTAGGTATAGCCATATTTCACGGCCCCGAGTATATTGTTGAATTGATCAATCCGCCCTTGTGCGAACTGTATAATAAAACACTTGATGAAATGCTTGGAAAGCCCGTATTCGATGTGCTTAATCATGCCCGTGGAATTGGCTTTGAAGAACTGTTAGATAACGTACGTTTAACAGGTGTACCATTTAAAGGGCAAGGGCTTGCAGCCCCTTTAATGAGAAACGGCCGACTTGAAACAGCATACCTCGATTTTGTTTACGAGCCTTTTCGTGAAGATGATGGTACCATAAGCGGAGTTATAGCCGTAGCCATTGAAGTTACCGAGCAAATAAACTCAAGAAAAAAGCTGGAAGAGGCCGAAGAGCGTACCCGCCTTGCTGTTGATGCAGTTGGTTTAGGCACTTATGACCTTGACCTCATTACCGGTGAGATGCTTACCTCCGCGCAGTTTGCCAATATCTTCGGCTTTAAAGCGCCGGTAAAGCGCGAAGAATATGTAGCTGTTTTTCATACTGATGATCTTGAACTACGCACAAAATCTCATAAAAATGCACTTATAACAGGGCACTTAATGTATGAGGCGAGGGTGATCTGGCCCGATCAATCAATCCACTGGGTGCGGATAGAGGGGAAAGTATTTTATGATGCCTTATCACAACCAGTAAGAATACTGGGCACATTATTAGATATTACTGAACAAAGAAGTGCAAAGGAAGAACAGCGTAAGCTAATTACCCTGGTTGATAACAGTGTAGACCTGATGTCGATACTGAATATGGATGGCACAAACTCATACATCAACCAGGCAGGCATGAATTTGCTTGGGTTTGACACCTTGGAGCAGGTAATTCAAACCCCGATAGCTGAACTTCACACACCGGATGATTTTACACAAGTACAAAACGAGGTTTTACCTGTGGTTATGGCACAAGGCCGATGGTCCGGCATTATGCTGGTGCGCCATCTTAAAAGCCGCGAAATATTCCCGGTATTTAATAATTGCATCCGTATAGATGATCCGGTTTCAGGAAAACCAATTGCTGTTGGCGCTGTAATGCGCGATATGCGGCCCGAAATGCTGGCCAAGCAAGCCCTTGCCGATAGTGAAGAACTGTTAAGGAACATTACAAGCGCTACGCCAACGGGCTTATGGGTGTCAAACGAAGAGGGCTACATTACGTATGTAAATCAAACCTGGATAAACTGGACGGGCCTTAATTATGCGGAACAAATGGGCAAGGGCTGGTTGAATGCCCTTATTACTGAAGACCATGACAAAACCGTAAATGGCTTTCTCAAAGCGCTAAATACCCGGAGCCACTATGAGGCTGAGTTTAGGATAAACCATACCGACGGCACCAGGCACTGGTGCGTGGCCACAGGCAAGCCGCAATACCAGGAAGATGGCACCTTTAACGGATACATTGGTGCCTGCGTGGATATTACCGAACAGAAACATCTGCAACAGCAAAAAGATGATTTTATAGGGATAGCGAGCCACGAGTTAAAAACGCCTGTAACCAGTATAAAAGCATACACACAAGTGCTGGAAAGGATGCTGCTAAAAAAAGGTGAAATTAAAGAGGCCAACATGATAAACCGCATGGATGGCCAGATAAACCGATTAAACAGCCTGGTTGGCGACCTGCTCGATGTTACCAAAATCAATTCGGGTAAACTGCAGTTTAACCCCGTTGATTTTGATTTTAACACACATGTTAAAGATTTGATAGAAGACCTGCAACGCACCACAGATAAACATACCCTGGTTGCCAACTTTGACCCAACAGGTATTGTGTATGGCGATAAAGAGCGTATTGGGCAGGTAATAACTAACCTTATTACCAATGCAATTAAATATTCGCCTAATGCCGATAAGATCATCATCAGCTCATCAGTAAATGAAGGTAATGTAAAATTATGCATTCAGGATTTTGGTATCGGCATTGCCGAAAAGAACCTGGATAAGGTTTTTGAACAATTTTACCGCGTAAGCGGCGATATGCAGCATACATTCCCCGGCCTTGGCTTAGGCTTGTACATCTCATCAGAAATTATAAAACGCGAAAACGGAAGGATCTGGGTAAGCAGTAAAGAAGGCGAAGGCTCTAAATTCTGTTTTTCACTACCGCTTAAAAATTCAGCACCGCAATCATGAGCACAACAAAAAGAATAATATTAGCTGATGACGACCCCGGCATACTGGATGCCATCCGCATATTGCTCGAGTTTGAAGGTTACCAGGTTACCTGCGTAGCCGCGGGAGAAAAACTACTTACATTAGAAACAGATCTCCCCCATCTGATCTTATTAGACATATGGATGTCGGGTATAGATGGCCGCGATATTTGCAGGCAGCTTAAACAAAAAGAAAATACACGAAAACTGCCAATCATACTCATATCGGCCAGTAAGGATATTGAAAACTCAGCCATTGCAGCCGGTGCCGATGACTTTGTATCCAAACCATTTGAAATGGACCACCTCATCGCTAAAATAGAGCAGTATATCCTGTAATTTATTTCAGCGCTTCATCAACCAAACGTTTCAATTCGCGGTAACGCTCATTGCGCCCATCGCTTTTCAGGTAAAAGGTCATCATAAAAGCGGCGTATTTGTTCTTGTTATCTACCCATGGGAAACTGCCGAATAAGCCCGGGCTGGTTACCGCGCCATTGGGGTTTGCTGCTGATGAATCGTTCATTACCCACTCGCCAAAGCCGTAACCAAAATTGCCTGCCTCAGTAGGCGAGTAAGCTACTTTTACACCGGCATCTACCCTGTTTACCTGCATTTGGGCAATGCTGCTTTCACTTAAAATGCGCTTGCCATTATACATTCCCCTGTTCAATATCATCGTCAAAAAGTTCAGGTAATCTGCCGGGGTACTTATCGCACCCCCTGCGGGTAAGGCTACTTTGCCTTTACCAAAATCGGTATTGATCATGCCCAATGGTTTGGCTATCCTTTCGGCGAAAAGCGTTTCAAAGCTTTTGCCGCTTATTTTTTCTATTACCGCTCCGGCTATTTGCAAACCCGCATTACTGTAATGAAAAACTTTACCCGGCTCACCCTCCATTGGTTCGGTAGCAAGTTTAGCCATGGCATCGTCCATGTTGTTAAAGTTTTTCATATCGGCAAGGTTTTCCATCAGTGGCGGCTCTTTAATTCCCGTCAAGTGCGACAGGCATTGACTTAAAGATATCTTTCCTTTGCCCGATTTGGACAATACCGGCAAATACTTGCCAACCGTATCGGTAAGCTTCAGTTTGCCCTCATCAACAAACGTCATAACCAGTGCCGCGCTTAACCACTTACTGCAACTGGCTATCATTTGGCGGGTATCATTTTTGTAATCACCCAGGTTAGCTGTTTTACCCTGGCGACCGGCGATCATATTGCTCACCATTTTCTGCATCTGCGTCATCTGGTTTACGGCATGCTCATGCACCACATGCCCATCCTTGTAAACCATAAAGTATGAACGCCCACCCATTATAGCTGTATTTTTATCGAGCCAGGCATCCACTTTAGTAAAGTTTTGGGCGTTAAGCTTCTGGCAGCAAACAACCAGCACCGCAAGGGTAATAAATACTTTTACCTTCATGATAAATTGATTGTTGATTAATTTACCCTTTAGCTTTACGTTCCTGCATTTTTTCCTTCATCTTTTCTTTCATCTCTTCTTTTGCAGCCTCGTATTGTTTGTATTGCTCGGCGGTAAGTACAACTTTCAAGCTCTTATCCTTTTCCGAATCTATCGATTTCATTTCTCTGAACATAGCCAGTTTACCACTATTACCCTTTAACAGCGGATCCATCTTTTTAGCAGCAACAAGGTTAATGTCATAAACCTTTAACCCGGTTAGCGAATCGAGGTTCAATTTGGTTTTCATCATCTGGGTTTGCATTTTGGCACGTTGCTCCGGGGTAGAGTTTTTCAGCATTTCGGCCATTTGTTCTTTTCTGTCTTGTGCCTTTACGGGATGTGGCATTGCAAAACCAATGGTAAGTACGCAGGCGGCTAATAAGATGTTGGTTACTTTCATTTTAGTTGTTTTTAATTTGTATCAATAATTCATTCAGGGACACTTAACATCATCACAAAATAAGAAAAACTCTTATTGTAACATAATTGCTATATAGATTAAAAAACATACGAGCGGTTTAATCAGTCAAAAAAAATGATGAATATTTTTTGATTAAGCAGATTATATCCTGCATTTACTTTGCCGGATAGCAGCAGGGCAAGTACAAAGAAACCCCATTACTTAAAGATGCTGAGGCCACATCAAAAATCTCAAAAAAATAAATAGCGATGAGCTTAGCTGTAAAAATGAAAAACTTACAAGCGACCGCAAATTGTGATCAACCAGTTGAATAAGCCCTGTTAACCTGCAGTTGCACCCGCCACCGTCAATTATTATATAAGCCTTAGTTAATTATTTTTCAAACCTATCTGGTGGTTTTGGTAATCAACCAGGTATTGGTTATTAATAAAAAAATCCAGGCTAAAAATACTCCGGTAATCATTGGTATTATTAGGGTTTTGTATACTGGTTAAATTACCATTAGCCCCTACTGTATATAAAAATGTAAAGCCACGGTTAGTTGTTATCTTCACTGTCGAATTTACAGCAAGTGCCCCTACACCAGTGGCCTTGGGATCTTCAATAACAGATATTGCCGGCGTACCGGTATCAAAAAGAATTTGTGCCGATGATACGACTGTATTATTATACGTTATGGTAGCCGATATATTATCAGAATAACCACCTACAGAAAAGGATGATAATGGGTGCATAATAAATCCTGCTGAAGTTAAATCGGACGGCACAAGGCCTATCGTTAACATATCTTTCACCAACATTCCGTTTGTAACGGTAAAGCCCGTAGCATCTACAGCCGCCAGCTTAAAGCCGCTTATGGTATTATTTGCGGATGTAAAATAACTCAGCGGGCTGGCTATTTTACTGCTTGCGTAACTCACACCCGAGCCTACACCAAAAACATCCGCTT
Organism: Mucilaginibacter rivuli; assembly: GCF_019391655.1. Classification (GTDB taxonomy): domain Bacteria; phylum Bacteroidota; class Bacteroidia; order Sphingobacteriales; family Sphingobacteriaceae; genus Mucilaginibacter; species Mucilaginibacter rivuli. Next base: position 368,922 of record NZ_JAHXPQ010000003.1, read on the forward strand.
CATGCGCTTTAAAAACAGTTCCTTTTTCATCAACAACCTTATAATATAAAAAGAACGGGATTCGTTTTGTGGTGATCTGGGTGTCGCCGGGTTGCCCTAAAGTAAAAGTAGCATAAGCCAGGTTACCATACTCGGTAGTATTGCTAATGGCATCCCCAAATTTCACAGTCAATATCCCCTTAATAATCGTGATATCGTTTACAACAACCGAATCGCCGGTGAATACAAAGCCACTGCTAGTTATCATTGAAGCAGGTATCAGGCCACTCGCATCCATCGTTAAACCTGTAGAACCGGTATCAAATGCTGCATATTCGGGCAATTCTGTTGAGTTATTAGTTACATTTTGAGTACCCACCGCAGCAACAGGCATATAAATCCGTTTATATATGCCCGACTGGTACTCGTACAACCCAATTTTGGCAAAAGGCTCTGCCGTTGGCGTGCTGTTCTTTTTACTACATGATACTGCAAAAATAGCTAAAACCACCAAAGCGGTTAAAACGCGCACCGGAATATGGGTTAAGTACCTTTGTTTCATATCATCGTTTTAAGGTCATCAAAAAGTTAAATCAATATTAGGTATTTTTTCAATCAATAACGCAAAATTGCCACATATTGTATTTTGTAGTTAAATAAAATAACACTCCAATAAAAACCACAATTTATATACATCTGATATTATTAATTGCCGGATAATAATTAACTTGCCCATAAAATAACCTTAATTAAATAATGGCCTGGGATTCAACAAATACATCTTGTTCAGTTATTTATAGTTTGCTGACAGGGTCGCTCGACCAAATGGACCAAAGTATATCTTTTGCCAATGCCGGTACGGTTACCATGTCGCAACTGATTTTCTTTAATGCGCTTGCCAGCCCTGATGTTATCAGGCTTGCCGCCACAGCCCTGGCCGAAGTATTAGACAGCACATTAATTAACGCGTATTTATGCAGCTACAAAAGCGCGCAAACTCAGGCGCAAGCGCTAAGTGGCATAACAGATATATTGGTTAACGGACAAAGCACGGTAGCCAACCTATCAGCTACTGTTGATAATTTTTACCAGTTTATAGGTTAAAAACATCATCAAAAACTATTACTCATCGTGGTTAATATGAAAAAACTACTACTCATTTTATTATTGCTAAATGCATCTGTAATTTACGCACAGGTAGGTGTACCTGCCGGAACCCCGGTAGCGAAAGTGATTACCGTAACCTACCCTAAAATGAGCCAGGGGCAAATAGACAGTATAAAAAAATCGGCTATAAACGATATTTTCTCGAACCCTGATCTGTATAACGATGCGTTTGCAAAGTTCACCAACAGCCTTAAAAGTAACCCTAACCTGTTATACACTTTTATGCGCGATATGAATATTAAATTCAAAACATTCCAGGTAGGCAATCAATCGCCGGCTTTGGGGTTTGAGTATAAATACAATAACAGCTGGACCAAAAACAAGCAATTACCTACAAAAAGTGTAGTACAGAGTTTCAATATTAACCTTAGCGGGAACGTAGCCTTTAAAAAAGCTGATAACCCCACAAACCTGATGCAAACCGGGTTTCTGTATAACGGCACATTTATATGGGGCGGCGTAACCAAAAAAAACGATACGGCTACAGCAAGGCGCCTTATTCAAATTGCAAAGCAGATAGCTCAAAACACTACACCTAATAACCCTGCTATTGAAAAACTATACGAAGAACAAAACCAACTGGTTAAGATAACCAATCAATACTACCTGGGGTTAAATGCCAGTGCCAATTATGAAAACACGCAGGATTTTTTGAAGCGCCAGTTTGTGCCCGGCCTGCTGATAAACGCCGGCGCAAAAGCATGGGATAAAACTGAGGCGTTGCAGTATTTTAACATACCCGACTATCCTTTTGCATTATTGCGGTTAATAACCGGTACTGATGATAGTTTCCGCCTATCAGGTGCATCTTTCCCATCGGCGTTAGTGGGGATAGATTATGTCATACCCAACCAGGATAGCCTGCGCCAGGCAGTTACCGGAGGTTTAAACCCTTTCAGCCGTTTCCGGTTCGAAGCATCGTTTAAAACAAAGGCTGCAAGGTTTGGCAGCAAGCCCATTTATTTTAGTTCTGATTTTAGATGGTATCGTGAGTTATTCGCAACATCAGCAGAGCTGGGAGCAGGTATCGCTAACCAGGTTTACTTTGTTGCCACACTCGAATCTAACAATGGCTTTTTTGTAAGCTATACTGCCGGCCGCTTACCCTTTGATAAACTAAATAATAACGTGTACGGCATAGGCTTCCACTACAACCTGGGCAACTGGTAATAAGGGAATGCTCACAGTATCATACTACACGGTATATATTAAAAATTTACCTATTTTTAACCGTGATATTTTAATCTATGACGCCAAAGCTACTTTCAATAATAATTCCGGCATACAACGAAGCGAAGAACATCCCCATTGTGCTACCCGGAATTATCGATTTCTGTAAGCAGCAAAACTACCAACTGATACTGGTTAATGATGGCAGTTCGGACGACAGTAAAACAGCACTCGCCTCTTTTAGTGACGAAAGTAACCTTACCGTTATACATCATAAAATTAACCGCGGATATGGCGGCGCGATAAAATCGGGCATCGAGGCCTGCCAAACCGAATACCTGGTAACAATGGACTGCGATGGCCAGCACCTGGTTGAAGACGTAAAAAAACTGCTCGAAGAATTATTAGCTACCGATGCCGATATGGTTGTAGGCAGCCGCAAGGGCTTAAAATCAGCAAGTATATCGCGCTCTTTTGGCAAAACAGCCATCAGGTTTGTTATCAAAAGGTTAATGCCCTTGCCTATATATGATATAAACTCGGGTATGAAACTTTACAAAGCCGATTTGGGTAAAAGGTACGCTAAAATTTGCCCAAATAGCATGGCTTACAGCGATGTGATATGCCTGGCCTTTATCAACAAATTTCATAGGGTTATTGAGTCGCCCATCAGTATCAAAGAGCGGCAAATGGGGCAAAGTTCGGTCAATATAAAAACGGCGTTCCATACCATATACGAAATATTTAACATCATTGTATTATTTAACCCTATCCGTATTTTTATGCCCGTTGCTTTAGCTTCAATTGTAGCAGGCATATTATGGGAGATACCTATTTTCATGAAAGGAAATGGCGTTTCGGTAGGTGCTATGCTTTTCATTATGCTGGGTGTACTTACATTATTTTTTGCTGCAATTGCCGAGCAGTTGTCTCAAATACGCAAAAGAGATCTTTAGTAAAAAATACACATTTCAATTAAAACAGTTTAAGTTTAATAACATGAATAAGTCGGGCCGTATAGTTATCATATCCATAGTTGCAGTTTTTGTTGTGCTATGTATGGCTTACTCAAACCATTTTAACAATGGCTTCCATTTTGATGATTCGCATACCATACAGGATAACGTTTATATCCGCAGCCTAAAAAATATCCCCGCTTTCTTTTCACATCCCGAAATGTTTAGCGCAAACCCGCTACACAGGGGACTAAGGCCTCTGGTTACAACATCATTAGCTATTGATTATTGGCTTGGCAATGGCTTAAATCCCTTTTATTTCCAACTCTCAACATTTATATGGTTCGCGCTATTATGTATGTTTTTGTTCCTTGTTTACAAAAACATACTACAGGCGTCAATAGTCCATCCCTGGGCTGTATATATAGCTGTAGCCGGTATGGCCTGGTTTGCATTACATCCTGTAAATGCCGAAACCATTAATTACATCATATCACGATCGGATGTATTATCAACATTCTTTATCATATTGTCATTGTATGTTTATATCACCTTCCCTAATAAGCGTAAACTTTATTTATATGTTATACCGGCATTTATAGGTGTTTTTGCAAAGGAAACAACTGCCGTATTGGTTATTATCCTGTTTTTTTACATCCTGTTGTTTGAAAAGAAGCTATCTATTAAAGATCTTTTTAACACGGCCAACCTAAAGCTTGTTTTCAAAGCCATTATACAGGTACTTCCATTAGCTATAGTAATAGTTGTAACACAGCTAATACTATCAAGTAAATCGCCGGGGATAGGCAATGCGTTTTCGGGCTCGCTTTTTTACTATATTTTAACACAAGCCTATGTATGGTTACATTATATGGTTTCGTTTTTCCTGCCGATGAATTTGAGTGCTGACAGCGATCTGACCATCATTAATAATGCATTTGACGACAGAATAGTTGTGGGCCTTATTTCTATCGTTTGCCTTGTTGTAGCCATATTTAAAACATCGGTTAAGCAAGAAACAAAGCCTATTACATTTGGGCTGATATGGTTTGCCGCCGCATTATTACCCACATCATTGGTACCGCTGGCCGAAGTTACTAATGATCATCGTATGTTTTTCGCCTTTGTTGGCCTTTCACTCAGCGTTGTAACCAGCATTGGGCTTTGGCTGATAAAAAATGAAGATTTTATCAAAACCCATACACTATACCGCGGAGCAATTACAGCAGCTATATTTTTGATATTGGCAGGTAATGCCTATGGTGTGCATACACGTAATAAAGTTTGGGAAACCGAAGAATCACTTTGGTTTGATGTGACTGTTAAAAGCCCGATGAATGGCCGCGGCCTGATGAATTATGGCCTTTCGCAAATGGCTAAAGGTAATTACGCCGGGGCCGAACTTTACTTCACCCGCGCCCTGCCATTTTTACCAAACTATAGCACGCTTGCTATTAATCTTGGCGTTTTGTACAGCGCAATGGGTAAACCGGCACAGGCCGAAGAACATTTTAAGAGAGCGATCAACCTTAGCCCGGGCACCGATGATTCTTACATGTTTTATGCTCGTTTTTTAAAGGAGAGTAACCGCCTTACCGAAGCGCAACAAGTTGCCGAAAAGGCTTACCAAATAAATCCATCGGCGTTAATGACGCTTACCCTTTTAATGGATATTGATAATACCCTGGGCCAATGGGATAAGCTATCTGAAGCAGCAACGCAAACATTAAACCTGCTGCCCAATGATAAAGGTGCGCAAGCCTACCTCAATGCCGCAAAAACGCACATCCCTGTTGTTTTTGTAAATAATCAGCCGGCATCCAAAACATTAACAGCCGAAGATTACCTTAACGTGAGTCTCAATTATTATAATGCTAAAGAATACAATAAATGTATAGAAGCATGCGAACAAGCGATTAAATTAAAACCGGGCTATGCCGATGCCTACAGCAATATGGGTGCTGCTTATAATATGATGGGCCAATGGCAAAAGGGAGCTGATGCCTGTACTACAGCTTTGAAGTTTGCCCCTAACCATAAACTGGCAAAAGGCAATTTAAACTGGGCACTTGGTGAGTTGAAAAAATAAGCGGATTATTTAACCATAATAGCTAAACCTACTATTACAATAATAGCCCCGGCTGCTTGTTGCAGGTTTAATCGCTCATCCAAAAAGAAATAGTTAGCCAGTAATATAAATATGAGCGACACTGATGTAATAAGCGTACATAAAGTTGTAGATATACCTGCAAGGCGTGGTATTTTTAACAACCCGTTGTTTATCATTATGAAACTTAAACGTGAAAATATAGCCAATGCCATGGCCAAAATAAACTTCCAGTTTAGCAAAAGCCGGATAATATTTTGAATATTAAGCAAATCGCCCGAAATGAGCGATCTATCGCCAAGTAAAGCAATCGAAGCCGAACTTGAAATGCAGTAAATTGTTATCCAAAATAAAATACTTATCATAAACCAGGTTAATAGGTGAATATATAAATTTTCTCTGCCTTAGCGTTATATCTTATTATCTAAATGCCCCAATTGGTAAACTCTTATCAATAGCTTAGCTATAAGTTTACTTCCCCACATTTCTTCAAAAAATCGCTGCTCATCATTTTTTGCAGCACCACTGTTTGAAAATGCCGTAGTATGCGAATCTGTATGGATGCGCCGTATAATAAGCTTTTTATTTATAAACAGAAAGCTACCCTCTTTTTTTGCCAACTCATACCATGCAAACCAATCCAGCACTATAAGGTATTTGGTTGAAAAAGAGAAATCACCTATCGCATTTTTATTGAAGGTTACCGATGGGCAACAAACAGGGTTGCCAAACATTAATACCAAACGCTTTAAAAACCGGCTCTTAATAACTTTACTAAGCAGAAACGGCATAAGCAACATTTGCTTAACTAAAGCACTCGCCGAAACCTTACGCATTTTATCATTTACCATATCTATATAACCTGTAAATGATATCAGTACATTCTCATCCTGGTACTGATTGAATTTATTGACTACATTTTCAGCAAAAGAGGGTTGGTACAGATCATCCTGATGGACTACGGTAACCAATTTGGTTTCAGCCTTTTGAATAGCGAAATTCCAATTGGTAGCTGCGTTTTTTATATCTGTATCATTTACATGATACGGAATATTGTATTGACCGGCCAGGTCTCGGCTAAACTCAGTTGGGGTTGATGTTACAATAATAACATTGGTTTTGACTGTTTGGTTAACAATGCTTTGAATACATTGCTCCAAATATGCCGACTCTTTATAAACTGTTATAGCAAACGTATGACCTTCCATATAAAAAAGTAAAAATAACCAATGCATTTACTTTTAATAGTTTTACTATAATTTTTTTTCTAACTGCTATTCATGCATTTATTTTGAGCTTAGCTTTTAATAAAATATAATAAGAAACATCGCCCGCCGGATAAAAAACATGATTAACTTTTAAAACATTGGGACTGCTTATTTAATTTAAACTAAATAAATAATAACAATTATACCTATAATTAATACAATAAATCAAGTGGAAAATAATTAACGCAAAACAACACAAAAAAAGTAATTAATATTATTTAATACATTCTTGTATTTCATTTTTTTTTTGCAATTTAACCGCTCAATATGAAGAAATATATACTTCCTATATTACTGCTTTTTGCTACCGTTTTATCGGGTAAAATTGCATGTGCGCAATCTATCTCACGGGACGTTGTTGCCAATGCTGCCGAAACTTTTGTTCAGCCGGGTTTAACTTTAAGCACAACCCTTGGTGAACCTTATGGCGAATTACTTGTTAACGCCGGCGCGAACCTGTTTTTTACTACAGGTTTTGCCCAACCTGATATAGATGTACAAACTATTTTAGGGCTTAGTAACGCTAATTCACTGATATTATTCCCTAACCCGGCTACCGGAGGCACAGTAAAATTATCATTTAACCACGTGCCTGATGGTGTCTATACCGTTTCGCTGATAGATGCTTCCGGAAAAGTTTTGTCATCACAAGAAGTAAATTACTCTTTGGGTGCTTTTGCATATTTACCTATTGATGTATCGCGCCTTTCAGGTGGCGTATATTTCATCAGGGTATTTAACCGGGTAAACTTTCAGGGACAAGTTAAATTAATTAAAATATAGTTCTAATATAGTTCTGCTACACCTTAATATATATGAAAAAAACTCTACTCATTTTTGCGCTGTCATTATTCGTGTTTTGCGGCACGGTACTGGCGCAATCGCAAACTTTTAAATACCAGGCCGTGGCTCGTACCGCTAATGGTGGTTTATTAGTAAACAAAGCATTAAACCTAAGAATAGCTATCCGTACTGGTACACCGGGCGGTACTATCGAGTACCAGGAAACACAGGCTACTACGACGGATCAATATGGTTTATTTTCAATAGAAATTGGTGGGGGTACACCCGTTGTGGGTACTTATGCAGCTATTGCATGGTCAAGCGCTCAAAAATATATTCAAACAGAAGCAGATCTGGGTTCGGGCTATATAGTTATGGGAGTATCTAAACTATTAAGCGTGCCTTATGCTATATATTCATTTAATCCTGGTAACCCTGGTAAAACCGGACCTACAGGGCCAACCGGACCTACGGGAGCAACAGGACCACAAGGCATTAATGGTATAAACGGAATTAATGGTTTAAACGGTACTAATGGCACTAACGGCGTTACTGGTGCTACAGGTGCTACAGGTGCTACAGGTGCAGCAGGAACAAATGGCATAACTGGTGCTACGGGTGCACAGGGCATTCAAGGCATAACTGGTGCTACGGGTGCACAGGGTATTCAAGGTATAACTGGCGCTACCGGAGCAGCAGGTACAAATGGTATTAATGGTGCTACGGGTGCACAGGGCATTCAAGGTATAACTGGTTCAACTGGATCTACTGGCGCAACTGGTGCACAGGGTATTCAAGGTATTAATGGTGCTACTGGTGCACAGGGTATTCAAGGCATAACTGGTGCTACGGGTGCACAGGGCATTCAAGGTATAACTGGTGCTACTGGTGCACAGGGTATTCAAGGCATAACTGGTGCTACGGGTGCACAGGGCATTCAAGGTATAACTGGCGCTACAGGTACACAGGGCATTCAAGGTATAACTGGTGCTACGGGATCAACTGGTGCCACAGGTGCACAGGGCATTCAAGGTATAACTGGTGCTACTGGATCAACTGGTGCCACAGGTGCACAGGGCATTCAAGGTATAACTGGTGCTACTGGATCAACTGGTGCCACAGGTGCACAGGGCATTCAAGGCATAACTGGTGCTACGGGCGCTACTGGATCAACTGGTGCCACAGGTGCACAGGGCATTCAAGGCATAACTGGTGCTACGGGCGCAACAGGTGCACAGGGCATTCAAGGTGTTACTGGTGCTGTAGGCCCAACTGGTTCCGTGGGTGCGATAGGTGCTAATGGTGTTACAGGTGCTACTGGATCTACTGGTGCTACAGGATCTACTGGCGCTACAGGATCTACTGGTTCAACAGGATCTACTGGTTCAACAGGATCTACTGGTGCTACTGGATCTACTGGTGCTACTGGTGCAACAGGTTCTACTGGCGCAACTGGATCTACTGGCGCAACAGGATCTACTGGTGCAACCGGTTCTACTGGCGCAACAGGATCTACTGGCGCAACAGGATCTACTGGCGCAACTGGATCTACTGGCGCAACAGGATCTACTGGTGCAACAGGTTCTACTGGCGCAACAGGATCTACTGGCGCAACTGGATCTACTGGCGCTACAGGATCTACTGGCGCAACTGGATCTACTGGCGCAACAGGATCTACTGGTGCAACCGGTTCTACTGGCGCAACTGGATTTACTGGCGCAACAGGATCTACTGGTTCTACTGGCGCAACAGGATCTACTGGTTCTACTGGTGCAACAGGATCTACTGGTGCAACAGGATCTACTGGTGCTACTGGATCTACTGGTGCTACAGGATCTACTGGCGCTACAGGATCTACTGGTTCAACAGGATCTACTGGTTCAACCGGATCTACTGGTGCAACCGGATCTACTGGTGCTACCGGGTCTACTGGTGCTACCGGATCTACTGGTGCAACAGGTTCTACTGGTGCTACTGGATCTACTGGTGCTACTGGCGATACAGGAGCCACAGGTGCCACAGGTGCTACCGGATCAAATGGCGTTACGGGCGCAGGTTTTGCTAATGGTACGGCTTCGGCGCAAATTTATTTAACAGGTAGCAGCCCTTTTTCACCGCAATCGCCACAAACGGTAACGGGTGATATAACCATATCTTCAACGGCGGTAACGTCATACAATAACGTAGTGCCTGCTAATAAAGGCGGTGCCGGGACAATTACCGGTTTATTAAAAGCAAATGGATCGGGTACAGTATCGGCAGCTACATCAGGTACCGATTACGAAGTGCCTTTAACATTCAGTACGGGTTTAACGCGTTCAACTAATACAGTAACAGTAAATACATCGCAAAATATATCTACCCTATCAAACTTAACCAGTAATGGTATAGTTACTACAAGTGGCGGTACAGGTGCATTAAGTGTAACAGGCACAACAGGTAGCGGTAACGTGGTATTAGCTACCTCGCCAACTTTGGTAACGCCTGCTTTGGGTACCATAGCCTCTGGTAATGGTGCTGCTTTAACAGGTTTACAAAACATCGCGAATAACTCAACTGCAGGTAACTCAATAGCAACCGCTTTAGGGTCAGCAAGTTCTGGCACTACAGGTACCGGCAACGTGGTTTTATCCAGTTCGCCAACTCTGGTAACGCCTGCTTTGGGTACACCAAGTGCCTTGGTAGGTACAAATATAAGTGGTACGGCTGCCAGCTTAACAGCAGGTAAAGCAACCATATTGGCTACTGCACGTACCATTAACGGCGTATCATTTGATGGTAGCGCCAACATAACAACACCTACAGGTAATAATTACGCCATGGGCACAAGTCTTGTCAATGGTAATACAATATCCGGTACTTCGGTATTTTATACCATAGCAAGCGGTGCAAGTGTTACTTTACCTGCTGCCTCAACAGCCGGCCAACACCTGGTTATTATTTGTACTAACGTAACAACCGGTAGTTTTACTATTAACAGAGCCGGTACAGATAAGATACAAGATGGCTTCACACCCAGCGCCAACCTAAGTTCACTCAGTCTGCTATATGTAGTAGAGCTGGTTTCTGATGGTGCCGGCAATTGGTATGTTATGATAAAAACTTAATATTATACAAATTTCCCAATACTCAAAAAAAGCCTTTCGTACGTTACGAAAGGCTTTTTTATTGCTTAGCTTTTAACACAATTTCGGGATATAAATAAAACCTCCAGGGAATTACCGCTTTATTGGTCTATGGATATTTAGAGGAGGAGAAACCAGCGTGTATTTTTGATTATAGTATGGCTTACAAGCAGCGCAGATAATCAGCAATCTATTATAAAAACTGTTTCTCCGAATTTATAACAGTTTAGATAATTACTGTCAAAATTTAACGGGTACGCCCGGTTTAAGCCAAAGCAGCATGTGTAACGATGCTGTTTAATCTATAAGGCAAAAAAAAGACCCCTATTAAGGGGTCCTTCAACAAAATGAATATCTTATAATGTTAATTCCTTGGAGGAAATATTCCTTGTAAAGCTATGCTGTAATTGATGGCTAAATAAGGAGATAAGTTGTTAATAGGTAAGCCACTGCCTGTAACTGCGTTAGTTACTGAACCACCTGTTATACCCCCACCACCAGACCCGGAAACTGTAAGACCAACTAAAGGTACGGTTGGAGCTGCATCTGCCACATAGGATTGTACCGGCGTAGCAACGCGGTTTATAGAAACAGTGGGCGCGGCAAGTGTGTTAGCACCCGAAGTGCCCGGCACGCTTTGAGTGCCCACCATAGTCGACGCATTTAATGTTGCAGTGATGCTGCCACCACCGCCGCCACCGCCACCTGTTGGTGTAAAAGTAGCCACGTGCGTGTGCGGCGGCATATTACTAACCAATATAGTAGTGTTTTCGCTACCGCCTATCTGGCCAATTGTATAAGGGCTTAAACCCGGGCCTGTACCCTGGCCAACTGCTACACGGCCGCTTAGGTTGGGTAACTGGAAAGTTTGTTGACCGTTACCGCCATATATAGTGCCCAATAACGAAAACAAAGCGGTGTTTTGTGCAATGCTCAATAATTGGCCCTGGCACGTTGACCAGCCACGCGGCGCGAAATTAAAGCCAAAGGCCTGAATCTGGCCCATAAAAGGTGAATCCATAATAGTTTGTTTTAAAGTTTAAGATTTAAGTTAGTTAACTATATAAACCTAAGTAATATTCCTAGAAATTCAAATATTATTTTAGCTTTTTTTGGGTAGATCCGGCTAAAAAACAATGTTTACGTATAAATACGCATATATTAACTTTGTGTTACACCCGGTTTAATAATAGTGTGTATTTTATTATGCGTGTTAACTAAACACCTCGCCAAGCCTGAAGCCCAGGCTAAACAACTTGCCTCCCGAAAAGTATCCCTGTTGCATGCTAACTACATTAATTTTAATAAACTGCTTATTAATACATGCAACAATTAACCCGTACAGCAAATCGGCATGCACAATGGTACCTGGCGGAAACTGTTGATCCTCCGGATTGTTTATATCCGCCGGGGCAACCTCGAACAGGTATACCCTACCCTGCCTTATGGTGGTTAGGGCTCCTCCATACCGCGGGTTGGCCGCATTAACTAATTGCTCTATTTCGGTGGCGGTTTGCTGCCGCCAGTTAATGCTGAGGTCGGCTGGTGTTGGCGCGTTGAAAAATACAGGTAAGTCCTCTTCCTCTGCTACAGGTTGCGGCGCATGGGTGTCAAGTTCTGCCAAAACTTTAATTGCGCTTTCGGCAGCTTGCATACCTAAGCGCTGGGCATATAAGCCATAAGTTTCGCCCGGGTAAATTGGCAGTTCTTCGGTATACAATACCGGGCCATTATCAAGCTGACCGGTCATTTGATGAATGCTGATACCGCCCATCGCATCACCATTTTTTATCTGCCAAAAAACAGGCTCGGCACCTTTGTATTTCGGCAGCAGCCCAAAATGGAAATTGATACAGCGCCCCGGCAGCATTGTTAAAATTGCATCGGGTATCATCCACGAAAAGGTAACCGTAAACAGGGCATCGGGCTGGTACGCTGCAATGAGTTTTTTTAATTCGGCTTCGAGGTTTTTACGCGATAACAAGTTTACATCCGCGGCAGCGATACCTACATCCTGCAGTATGGGCAAAAACTGCCCGGCTATTTTATCGGGAATTGCTAAAGCCGCCAGCATACCCTGTTGTTTAAGCTTAAGTATAGCCGGGATACCTAATATGTCGGACGTGCTGAGTACTAATACTTTCTTAGGCATCGCTTAAATAGCTAAATAAGGGTTTGTCCACCCCGCCGAAGCTCCTGCGGTTAACGGCGCTATCTTTTCAGGATCTAAACCAAAGGTTTCCCATTGTGTAACAGGTATTGTGGTAATCGCGGCTTCGCCGGCTTTAATATCATGTTTAAGTATGGTAAGCTTTTCGTCGCCGGTAAAATGCCCGGCGATATTGAAGATGGCATTTAGTTTCAGTAACTCCGCTTGCAGGTTCCCGGCTGTAGCTGCTGCCCCGGCTATACTTTGCCCTGTTTGCAACCCCAAATGATAAAATAGCTTAGCTGGTTCAACAGCCGGTGTAAACAGCTGAGTGGTGTAAACCGTTATATCGTCATTCAATGGAGCAAAAGGTGCCAATAGGTAAGGCAGGCCCAGTATCTTTGTTTTTTTGTGCCATCCGCGCGCTATCAACTCATTTAAAAACAGCGTGGTTTCGGCACCGCAAAAAGTAGCAAAAATAAAATCGGGCTGGTATTGTTCCAAAAATGGGAATATCACATCCATATTGCTCAACTCGCCCGGCAAGGGCATTGGCGGCACCGAAAATGACCATTCGGCACTGGCATCAGCTGTCATCATACCTACATGGAACATCTGCGAAAAGCCATACCCCGCATCGTAAACCGAACTGATGTACATGCCCTTTTTACCAAAGGTGCTAACGCCCCAATGGCCCAATGTATAAGCATGCTGCCACAGGTGCGGACCATTTAAATATATGTATTCGTTTAAAGCGGGCGCCCCCGGAACATGGTCGCCCATGTTATTAACCACAAAAGGTTTTTTGTGCGTCTTGATCTTTTCTGCCAGGTCGCGTGCTACGTTGTTTGATACAAAACCCGTAACCAGATCAACCTCGTCATAATCATAAAATTTATTGCAGCCTTTTTCTACCAGTTTAAAATCGCCCTGGCCAATAAACTCTTTTATGATATCAACTTCAATGTTATTTGCAGATAGCGGTTTTAAGCCTTCCTTTAAACCCTTTTCAAATTCTTTAGCTATCGGGAAAATGGTTGATGAGGGTAGTAATAGGCCAATAGTGATCTTGTCCATCGGGCAGCTTGGTTGTATAGGATAGTTGTTCCTTTTATAAAGGATGCTTAATAAATGGTCTTTTCTGTTATCTTTTTACCGAGCCAAAGTTATAGCCCAACGATAAACGCACAACGCTTGAAAGCGGGCTTACGTTTTGACTGGCCACCAGGTAAGAAAAATCAAAGTTGATGCTTTGATACTTTACTCCTGCCCCCAATGTGGTGTATTGCCTGCTCCCTTTATTAGGGTTTTCATAAAAATATCCGGCTCTTATAGCAAATGTTTTTTTATACCAATACTCAAATGCTGGCGAAAAACTAATTTCCTGGAACTCTTCAGTAAAGCCACCTGGCGCATCACTGAAAGATCCAAAAATACCCGACACTACCGATCTGTTATCATCACGGCCTGATGTGATATTCCCGCTGTTATCCCGCAACGGAGGTGTTGGAACTAACAGTTTATTGGCATCAAGCATAAAGGTAATCTGGTCGGCTTCGTCTATATCATAGGTGCGCGCAATACCTATCTTTAAATTTGTAGGTAAAAAGTATTGAGGGCCATCTGTGTAATAACTCATTTTTGAACCAATGTTGGATATGTTAGCACCAAAAGCAATTGAACCGTTGTTTTTGGGTTTCGAATAATACAATGATACATCGGCAGCTACTGCACTTGCCGATTGACTTTGTTGCCCGTTCACAACAGCGCCCTGAGTTAAATTAGAGTGTATGAAGCGGGCGGTTAAACCGAGCGAAAAGTTATCGGTGAATTTGCGGGCCAGCGAAACATCAAACGAAAACTCGTTAGGTTTTAATACACCCAATGATGTTGCATTATCATCGTAACTATTAACAGAACCAAGGTTAAAGTACCTCAGCGAGGCTCCAATTGTATTACGATCATCAATTTTATTTAAAAAACTAAGGTAAGCCAGGTTAACATCCGGAAAAACACGACGCATCCAGGGGCTGTATGATAGTGATATTTTAGTAGGCTCATCAACAAATGCCAATTTGGATGGATTCCAAAAAGCCGAATTACCATCGGGTGATAATGCAACACCAGCTTCGCCAAGTCCTCCCGAACGCGCATCGGGACCAATGTTTAAAAAAGGCACCGCTGTGGTTATTGCTTTTTGACTGCTACCATTTATGTTTATGCCTTGTGCAAAACTTATAGCTGATACACTTAAAAAAATAAAAGAAAGTAAAATTTGCTTCATTGCTGCCTGCTATGTTTTATTGCTTCTTGTACAATATAGGTTTTGTATGAAATAAGGGCAATTTGCACCTCGCTAAATAACATGTTAAATATAATTACTTATATACTTAACTCCTAATAAATTTACGTTTTGAAATAAATAAACGTATTCACTACCGCCCAGGTCAACAATATAACTATTGAATAAAATAATTACCTAATATGACATTATATTTTAGTGAAAATAATAGCTTAAAAATTTGATTGCGTAATCTTAATATATACTTTTATGTAATATTCATTTATTAACAATAACCTTAACCAATTTATTCAAAATGAACCCTACTATAATTTATTTCCTGGTGCTTATATTTTTATTATTCGGGGTAGTTTTTTTGCAGATCAAATTTTGCATACTATCCAACTCAAGTATGCCCCACCCTAAACCATACAGTTTTAGCCGCTGGCAGTTAGTATGGTGGACGTTCATCATCTTCGCCTCATTTATATCGGTTATAATTGCATCGGGCAAAATACCCACTTTTGATAATTCTACACTTATTTTATTAGGTATTGGCTCAATAACAACCATTGCAGCTACTTTAATTGATATTAGCGATAACGACAATGCTGCAAACACAGCTAATGCTAATGCTACTCAAACCGTTGTTGTTAGCCCGCCACCTGCTGCTCCGGCAGACCCTAATGCGCCGGTTACTGCCGCGCCCGAGGCTGCCCCTGTTGTTACTGTCGTTAATACTCCTGCCCCACAGCCTGTTTTGGCGCAAAGCATTAATCACAATAGCTTTTTTCTTGATATTTTGTCGGATAGATATGGTATTAACATTCACAGGTTACAGGCCTTTGTTTTTAACGTAGTGTTTGGTGTGTGGTTTATTTATACAACAGTAATGCACATTAAAAATATTACTATTGCAAGCGCGCAACCGGCTATTGATGCCGTAATACCTGTTATTACCAACAATAATTTAATTTTGCTGGGAATGAGCGCCGGTATTTACACCACGTTAAAAACTACAGAAAACAAACAGTAATTTAATGATCATTGGTTATGCTCAACTGAATATCGGGGTGCCTTATATTGCACCCGAAAGTATATTGGCAAATGGCACATGGTTGCCACATTTTAACACCAATGGCTATGAGGGCAGTTGGGAGGTGCTAACCTTACGATCGCCGGGTGGAAAGGCTGATAATATTTTTGCCGACCTGGTTGGTGCTGATGTATACCTGGATACACCACTCATGGCACAATATCCTGCAATAAAACAAATTTGCGATAATTTACATTGCGATTTAATGAGCGTGCGGTTGTTAAACCTGAAAGCAGGTGCCATAATTAAACAACACCGCGATAATGAACTTGCTTTTGAAAAAGGGGAAGCGCGGCTGCATTTCCCGATAGTAACAAATAATAAGGTTGAGTTTTTTGTAAATGATCAGCCTTTAATTATGCTACCGGGCCAATGTTGGTATATTAATGCCAATATGCCCCACAGGGCATCCAACAATGGCACTACCAACCGCATACATCTTGTAATTGATTGCAAGGTTAACGACTGGCTGCGTGATGTATTTGAAAAAGCAGATAGAACAGAGTTTGAAGAACATGTTGATGTGCACCAAACTATGATGGTTATAAACGCGTTGCGGGGACATCAAACCCATGAAGCCAATAATATGGCCGATGAGTTACAGTTAAAATTAGATAAACACCTGCAGGATACGCATAAATGATTAACCCTTTACAAGGATGGATACCTTATAAACTAACCCATACCGATACACAACCGCAATGCCATTGGATAAATACGCTTAATAAACCTTTTACAGAGCCTTTTTTTGACGAAACAATAATGCACTGCAAAAGCGCTTTTCATAAATACTTTCATTCCGTTAGCGATTTGAGTTTATTGGAGCAGTGGGCAGAGCAGCAGGAAGAACATGTTAAGCCAACCGCATTTATTTTTCATATATCACGTTGCGGATCTACACTGGCATCGCAGTTATTAGGTATAGATGAGCAAAATATTAGCCTTGCCGAAGTACCTTTTTTTGATGATTTGTTGCGCCTGCCATATAAAAACAGCTCATACAGTGCTAAACATGCTGAGCAATTATTTATTACGGCTTTAAAATTTTATTCGCAAAAAAGAACAGGTAACGAGAGCAGGTTGTTTATTAAAACCGATAGCTGGCATATCTTTTTTTATGAGCAAATAAGAGAATTATATCCCGATGTGCCTTTTATATTATTATACCGCTCACCGGATGAAGTATTATACTCGCACACTAAAGTAAGAGGTATGCAAGCTGTACCCGGTATAATTGAGCCACAATTATTTGGCTTTGAGCCGGGAGAAGCATTTAACCCCAACCTGGATGAATATACCGCTAAAGTATTGGAACGCTATTTGACCCGCTATATTGAAATTGCACAAAAGGATAAAAACGTGTTGTTACTAAATTATAATGAGGGACCAATGGATATGATACAAAGCATTGCCCGGTTTAGCAAAACAATCATAAGCAATGAAACCTTTTCTGAAATGCAGGAACGAAGTGGCTACCATTCAAAACGGCCCGGGCAGGTTTTTGCAGAAGAAAAAACAGTTAACTATCCTGAGTTTTTATCAAAAGCTATTAACTTGTATAAGCAGGTTGATACTTTAAGGCTTAGTCTGTAAGGACATTAATCCGTTGCTATCCTAACTAAATAATTAAAACCTGCTGACATAGGGTTGTCATTAACCAGCCTTTATTTTGTTGTAAATAACCAGAAAGCATGGATATAAATAACAAATAATGGGCAAACAGCAGCTATAACTATCTTTTATGTAACATTCAGGCCTGAAAGTTATCGAAATAATATTGTCAGCTTAACGTAATCATAATATCAGGAAACTTTGAAATCAAAAAATGTTTCCTTAGTTTTGACCAATTATGTCAGATGGTCAAAAAGAACGGATTTTAGAGGGGGCTGAGGAGTTATTCTTCAAGGCAGGGATACGTAGTATTACAATGGATGAAATTGCCCGCCATTTGGGCATGTCCAAAAAAACGATCTATCTTCATTATAAGGATAAAGATGATCTGGTAAGTGCTTTGGTACAATCGCGTTTGGAAGAAGATAAGTGCCAAATGCAAATGGCAGCCGAAAACTCATCAAACGTGCTGGAAGAGCTGATCAATATGATGAAATGTTCGGAAGAGATATTTTCGAGAGCCAACCCTATATTAATACACGATCTGCAAAAATACCATGCCGATGCCTGGAAAAAATTCCAGGGCTTTAAGGCCGGAGTAGTAGTTGATAGCATGAGCAGCATTATCAACAAAGGAATAGAGCAAGGTTACGTTCGCCCCGAAATTGACGCAACTATTATAGCCCGCATGAGGGTATGGCAAATTGAGTTGGGCTTTAATGCCGAGGTTTTCCCCCCTCAAAGTTTTAACTCGTGGAAAGTACAATTACAATTTATGGAGCATTTTGCTTACGGAATATGTACCGCCAAGGGGCGCAAACTATTAGATAATTATAAAAACGTAGTAGAACAGGAATAAATAACAACTAACAACCCATATATATTACAAATGAAAAAAAGTCTACCACTACTCACATTATGCATGCTGCTATTGGTTTATAGCAGCAATGCACAGCAAAAGGCCGCTGTAGCATACAGCCTTGCCGATTGCGTTAAATATGCTTACGAGCACCAGGATTCGGTTAAAAATGCCGAACTGGATGTAAAGAACGCCGATTATAAAGTTAAAGAAACCATTGGCAGCGGTTTACCGCAAGTTAACGGAGCTATTTCCTTCCAGGATTATTTGAAAGTACCTGCACAGGTTGGCCCCGATGTTTTTAGTGGTAAGCCCGTTGACCCGGAAGCACCTTTGGTTAAATTCCCATTCGGGCCTACTGTTTACACTAATACATTTGCGTTACAAGCATCACAATTGCTTTTCAGCGGAACATTTATTGTTGGCTTGCAGGCTGTTAAAACATTTAAAGAGCTTTACCAGCGTAGTCTAACCCGCTCTAAAATTGAAGCTAATGTTAATGTAACTAAAGCCTACTACCAGGTATTAGTTAGTGGCGAACAGGTTAAATTATTAGATATCAACATCAAACAATTGAAAGAACAGGTTGACCAAACCGCAGCTTCGAACAAACAGGGTTTTGTTGAAAAGATTGATGTGGACCGTATAACTGTTCAATACAATAACCTGGTTACAAACCGCGAAAACGTAGCCCGTGCTATTGTACTTTATATGCAAATGCTTAAATTCCAAATGGGAATGCCTATTGACCAGGAACTTACCCTTACCGACAAGCTTTCGGATGTGCGTTTAGACCAGCAGGCTGCAAACGTTACAGATACCACCTTTTACCATAACCGTATCGAGTACAATTTATTGGAAACTAATTTAAAATTGAACCAGCTTGACGTTAAAGATAAAAAAGCTGCTTTTTTACCGGTAGTTGTATTAAACGGCGGTTACGGAGGTTCGTTTGTTGAAAACCACTTCAAATACTTGTATAACAACTTCTACGCAAACGGGTTTATTGGTTTAGGTGTTAACATTCCTATTTTTAGCGGCTTTCAACGCAGCTACCAACTTAAACAATCGCGTATCAATGTGATAAAGGCACAAAACGAATTGGAAAATGCTAAAAACGGTTTTGCTTTACAGGCTAACGCTGCCCGCATTACCTTTTACAACAGCATCCAATCGCTCAATAACCAAAAACGTAACCAGGAGCTTGCCAACGAGGTACTCAGGGTATCTAAAATTAAATACCAGCAAGGTGTAGGTTCGAGCATAGAGGTTACGCAAGCACAGGGAGCTTTAGAAACAGCCGATAACCAATATATCCAATCGTTATATGATGCGGTGGTAAACAAGGTTAACCTTGATAAAGCTTACGGAAAGATCAACTAATTAAAACAACATTAACATGCAACACAATCACAATATGAAAAAAGCATTACTACTAAGCGCCATGGTAATATTGGCAGCTTGCAACAATAAACCAAAAGATCCAAAAGCTGAGCTTGCCGATCTTAAAAAGCAACAGTCGGATATCGCAGCAAAAATTGCAGCTTTAGAAACCCAAACCGGTAAAACCGACTCGGTTAAGTTAACCGATGTTAGTGTTGTTGAAGTTAAAACCAGCAACTTTACCAACTACGTACAATTACAAGGTAAGGTTGACGCGCAGGATAACGTTACTGCTTATCCACAGGCACCGGGTACTATTATAAACTTGTATGTAAAAGCAGGTGACCATGTTAACAAAGGGCAAATTTTAGCACAATTAGATAACAGCGTATTAAAACAACAAATAGCTCAGGCAGAAACACAGGCTAACCTGGCTAATACAGTTTTCCAGCGCCAAAAAAACCTGTGGGACCAAAAAATTGGTACCGAAGTACAGTTTTTACAGGCTCAAGCCCAGGCTCAGGGAGCACAAAAACAAGTTGCCGCTTTACGCGAACAAGCCGATCTGTACCGCATCACCTCTCCTATCAGCGGCACCATCGATCAGATGGACCTGAAATTGGGCCAGGCTGCTTCGCCGGGTGCTACGGGTATCCGCATTGTTAATGCAGATAATTTAAAAGTTAAAGCAGATGTTCCGGAAAGCTACGCTACACGTGTAAAACAAGGACAAGATGTTTTGGTACTATTACCCGATGCTAACGATTCATTAAAAACCAAGGTTACTTTCGCTGCAAAGGTTATTGACCCTGCATCGCGCAGTTTTGGTGTTGAAGTGAAGCTGCCATCAACTAAAACCTTACGCCCTAATATGACGGCTATTTTAAAAATTGCCGATTACAGCAAAGCCAATAGCATTGTTGTGCCGCTTAAAGCGATTCAAAAATCGGAAATGGGTGATTATGTTTTTGTGAACGAAGGCGGTATAGCCAAACGCAAAACTGTAAAAACAGGCGCTACATACAACAGCCAAACCGAAATATTAGATGGCCTTAAACCAGGCGATCAATTAATTACTGCCGGTGCCAGCGATGTTGAAGATGGCGACAAGATAAAAGTAGTACAGTAAGTATTTACAACCTAAAACGAATCTGTAATGAAAGATACGATGAAAGAATTTGGCCCCTCAAGTTGGGCCATTGATAACAAAACCGCGGTATACGTGCTGATATTCCTCATCACGGTATTGGGTTTGGTAAGTTACAATAACTTGCCGAAAGAGAATTTTCCGGATATAGCGCAATCCAAAGTATTCGTACAAACGATATACCAGGGCCAGTCGCCCCAAAACATCGAGTTATTGGTAACCAAGCAGATAGAGAAACGCCTGAAATCACTAAAAGGATTAAAAAAGGTAACATCAAACTCTGTGCAAAACGTATCGATCATCACCGCCGAATTTAATGCGGATATTAAGATAAAAGATGCCAAGCAAGATGTAAAGGACGCGGTAGATAAAGCCAAGCAAGATTTACCTCAAAACGATGCTAACCTGAAAGAATCAACAATATCTGATATTAACGTTGCCGATCTTCCTATCCTGTATGTTAATATTTCGGGTAATTATGATCTGAAAAAGTTAAAGGAATATGCCGATAACCTGAAAGATGATATCGAAAGTTTTAAAGAAATTTCGAAAGTTGACGAAGTAGGCGCACTAACCCCGCAAATACAGGTAAATGTTGATATCAATAAAATGACCGCGGCACAAATTGGTTATGGCGACATAATCCAGGCTATCGGTACCGAAAACATTATCAGTTCGGCCGGTAATATGATATTGGATGGTGTACAGCGCCCTATAGATATTAAACAGGATTTTAAAAGTGCTGATGAAGTAGGCACCATGATTATTCGTAACCCATCAGGCCGTGCCGTATATTTACGTGATATAGCTGAAATAAAAGACGCTTTTAAAGACCAGGAAAGTTATGCCCGTTTAAAAACGAACAACGACCCTAACTTTAAAAATGTAATTACTCTTAATGTGAGTAAACGCGCGGGTGAAAACCTGATCCAGGCTTCGGATAAGATAAACGACCTGATCAAAACCAAACAAAAAACGGTTTTCCCTAAAGGTTTGGATATTACCGTTACCGGCGATCAATCGGACAAAACACGTTCAACCCTGAACGACCTGATCAATACCATTATAATTGGTTTCTTATTAGTAACCGTTATCCTGATGTTTTTTATGGGAACCACCAATGCTGTTTTTGTGGCATTATCGGTACCATTATCGTGCTTTATCGCCTTCCTTATTATGCCGGCAATTGGTTTCACCATGAACATGATCGTATTGTTCTCGTTCCTGCTGGCCTTAGGTATAGTAGTTGATGATGCTATTGTGGTAATAGAAAACACGCACCGTATTTTTGCCAATGGGAAAATACCTATTAAACAAGCGGCTAAAATGGCAGCAGGCGAAGTATTTTTACCCGTATTTTCTGGTACGGTAACCACACTTGCCCCTTTTATACCATTGGCATTTTGGAATAGTTTGATCGGTCACTTCATGTTCTTCCTGCCTATTACGTTGATCATTACGTTACTGGCATCATTAGTAGTGGCTTACATTATGAACCCGGTTTTCGCGGTGGATTTTATGAAACCACACCACCCGGGCGAGCATGCTAACCCTAAATTCGATAAAAAGCTAATACGCACACTCATTGTAATGGCTGTGTTAGCGGTATTCGGGTACATGATGAACAATGGTGTCGGCAACTTTATCGTATTCGCAGCGGTACTTACTGTACTCAATCACTTTGTGTTTTTACGTACAATTGATGCGTTCCAGAATAATTTATGGCCAAGGTTCCAATCATGGTATGCCCGTTGGTTAGAGCGCGCCGTGCGCTGGCCGTTAAGCGTGCTTGCAGGCACCGTAGGGCTATTCATTTTAACATTTGTTATTATGGGTATTTTGAAACCTAAGGTAGAGTTTTTCCCTTCGGGCGACCCTAACTTTGCTTATGTGTACATTACCCTGCCTGTAGGAACTGATCAAACCGCTACAAACAAAGTTACCGAAGAGATAGAAAAACGTGTTGCAAGGGTTGTTGAGCCTGATAAAGACGTTGTTTCGTCTATCATATCAAACGTATCCGTTGGTGTAACCGATCCACAGGATGAAGACCAGGGCGTTTACTATAATAAAGGTAAAGTAACTGTTGCCTTTGTTGAATTTGGCAAACGCGAAGGTAAAGATACCAAAGCCATATTAGCCCGTATTCGTAAAGAGGTACAAGGCCTCCCGGGAGTTAAGATAGCTGTGGCCCAGGAGCACGGCGGCCCGCCAACACAAAAAGAGATCAGCATTGAAATGGCTGGTGATAATTTGGATACATTGGTTAAAACATCAGACAGGTTGAAGAAATACATCAACAGCCAGGGTATTGCCGGTATTGAGGAATTGATACCCGATGTACAAAGCGATAAACCTGAAATTGTATTTGATGTTGACCGCGAACGTGCAAACCGTGAGGGGATAAATACTAACCAGATAACACAAGCGCTCGGCGCAACAATTTATGGCGCCAAAGCCGGCGATTTTAAGAACACCAAAGAGGATAACTACGAGATCACCGTTCGTGCGATGAAATCCCAGCGTACCGATATTGACGCGATACGTAACTTAAAGATCACCTATCGTGATTTTGCTACCGGTGGCACTATTCGCCAGGTGCCAATATCGGCCTTTACCGATATCAGGTTTACCAATACCTACAGCAACATCAAACGCAAGCAACAAAGAAGGGTGATCACTTTAGGATCAAACGTTGTACCTCCATTTAACGCTAACGAAGTAAATGCAGGCATTGCTCAGGCTATTAAAACGTTTAAAGCTCCCGACTCGGTAACCATAAAGATGGGTGGCGCGCAGGATGACCAGATAGAAACAGCCAACTTTTTGATGGGCGCCTTAGTAACCTCATTGGGTTTAATCCTTATCGTTTTGATGAGTCAGTTTAACTCGATAGGTAAAACACTCATTATATTGAGCGAGATACTCTTCAGTATCATTGGTGTGTTCTTAGGCTTAAGCTTAGCTCACATGACGATCTCTATCCTGATGACAGGTGTAGGTATCATAGCCCTTGCGGGTGTTGTGGTACGGAATGGTATATTGCTGGTAGAGTTTACTGATATGCTGATGGCAGAAGGCGGCAACCTGCACGATGCCGTTGTTGAAGCAGCCCGTACCCGTATGACTCCTGTATTGCTTACCGCTACGGCAGCCATATGTGGTTTAATACCGCTGGCTATTGGCTTCAATATAGATTTTATAGGTATGTTTACCAACTTTAAACCGCATATCTATTTAGGTGGCGATAACGTTGCCTTTTGGGGGCCTTTAGCCTGGACCATGATATTTGGTTTGAGCTTTGCAACCATCATCACATTGATATTGGTACCATGTATGTACATTATTCGTGTACATGTTAAAGAGTGGTTTGCCAAATTGTTTAACGGCGAAAAGAAAGCAGACGTATTGGAAACTGCTGAATAATAATTGATACAAAAAAGCCCCTTGCAAAAAATGCAAGGGGCTTTTTTTATACTCGTTTAAACTTATCCTTAAATGTAAGGAATTTCTTTTCGTAGAAATTGTATGACAGGTAAGAAACTAAAAACAGCACCGGGATATTGATAAATGGCGAGTCGGCATATTTAAACAGACGCCCCCAGGGTTGGTCGTGTGTAAAAATTTGTTGCCATATGTATATACTGTATGATAGTACACCTAATTTTATCATAAAAGGCAGATTTAAAAATCTGGCAAAATAGTTAGTTGGATTTAAATTTAAAACCAGGATATAAGCTATTATAAAATCGAAAATGGCATTGCTTAAGTACGGCACATATATTGGAGATCCGCTTCGTATAATAAGGCCCACAATAAACAATATCAAGCTAACAAACTTACCGCTCGGCAGCTTTTCAAAATACCCTTTAAATAAAAGTATCGAAAACAAGCAGCCCGTTAAAATAGAAGCAATACCTTTTCCTATTATATTGATGATAATGAATAGCACAAGATGTGCTGTATGGCCGTTAAAAAACGGGATATCCACAAAGCCCAGGTAAGTAATTATAGGCGCTATTATAACAATAACAATAGTGCCAATAGTAGTTTTTCTTAAACTCAACAGCAAACATACCGGAAACAAAAGATAAAACTGCTCTTCAACTGATAAACTCCAGTAATGTCCAAAATACCAATCCTGCACATCACCCTTCAATTGAAAGTTCTTCAGGAACAAGGAAGCCATTATAAAGCTCCGTTTAGTGATATTCAAATCAAATATTTGATTCAGGATCAACAACGTTACTACAAAAAGCATAGCCACCGGAATTATGCGCAATACACGACGTATATAAAACTTTTTAAGCGCTATCGTTCCGTACTTTGTTTTCTCTTTCAGCAACAGCATAGTGATCAGAAAACCGCTGATCACAAAAAATATCTCAACTCCTATCCTGCCATCAAAATACTGAGTTAAAGATGATCCGAAGATATGGCAAACAATCACAATGACGATTGATACGGCTCGTAATCCATCAATTGAGGGATAATGCTTTTGGCTTAAAATAGTAGCCGGTGATGTATATGATGCCTGCTCAATTGATTGAATTTCCATAGTCAGAATAAATGTGTATTTCTATTTTGCAATAATAAAACTTTTTATGTTAAACGAAAGTTTAATCCTGTAGCTGTCCTTATCGTATACCGGAAATAAAAAAATGAACACTTATGCTCTTACAAACCTGTCCTTTAACCTCAAAAACTTCTTTTCGTAAAAGTAATACGATACATAAGCAACGATGAACAATGCAGGAAGGTTGATTAAAGGGGAGTCGGCATACTTAAATAAATGAGCCCAGGGTTGGTTATGCGTAAATATCTGCTGCCATATATAAAGGCTATATGATAAGATACCCAGTTTTACCATGATAGGGGTATTCAAAAACCGGGCGAAGTAATTATCCGGGTTCAAATTCAAAATGATCACAAAGCCGATCAGGAAATCGAATATCATAACACACACATACGACCAGAACGTAGAATATGGGATACTGTGGATAGCAAGTGCTGCAATAAACAAAATGAGCGTGGTCCATTTACCCGATGGCAGTTTTTTAAAATATCCCTTAAATAGAAGAATAGATAGTAAACAGCCGGTTAAAATAGCTGCAGTACCCTGCCCCAACATATTAATAAAAATAAATGTAACCGTATGTACGACACGATTTGCAAAAAAAGGCAGATTAAGGAACGCGACATAGCTGATCAATGGAATAGCAGCTACAAGGATTGTGATCCAAATCTTTGTTTTGTTGATGCTTAACATAATGCAGGCCGGAAAAAAAATATAAAACTGCTCCTCTACTGATAAACTCCAAAAATGCCCTGAATACCAGTCCATCTGACCGCTTTTTATCGGCATGTTTTTGATATACAATAACGACATGATAAAACTATTTCGACTAATCCCCAATGCAAACATATAGTTTAAAGCGATCAATACCATTACGAAAAGGAAGGCCACGGGTACTATCCGCAAAATTCGGCGGATATAAAATTTCTTTAATGATATAGTTCCGTACTTCTCCTTTTCTTTGAGTAGTAAAGTAGTAATAAGGAAGCCGCTGATAACGAAAAATATCTCAACCCCTATCCCCCCGTTAAAATACTTATCAAGGTTTGTATCAACCGTAACGTGTCGTATTAATACCATGATAATTGATATGGCGCGTAAGCCATCAATTGATGGGAAATGACTTTGCTGAAGAAGGTCTCGTGGATTGTTGAATTGCTGTATTGAGCCGGCTGCTTGCATTAAAATGGTAGTATATGTGTTACTTTTACAATAATAAAGCTTTTATCCGAAAAATATTACAATCACGAAATTCCACCTTCAATTATCGCTCCTGCCTGACTGATTCGAAAACTCGCCAGTCTTACTTCAAATTGCTATCTTTGCAAAAAATTTAACGCATGGCGCTTTCTCCACTTTCTGCAGTATCTCCGGTTGATGGCCGGTATCATCCCACCACCCAAACGTTGTCGGCTTATTTTTCAGAAGCGGCATTAATAAAATACCGCGTTTATATTGAGATAGAATACTTTATAGCCCTATGCCAAATACCATTGCCACAGCTGCAAAACTTTGATAAAGCATTATTTGCCGGCCTGCGCAATATTTATATTGATTTTACCGAGGCTGATGCCGAAGCGATAAAACAAATTGAAAAAATAACTAACCATGATGTTAAAGCTGTTGAATATTTCATCAAACAAAAATTTGATGCGCTTAACCTCGAAGCGTATAAAGAGTTTATTCACTTTGGGCTAACATCGCAGGATATCAATAACACAGCCATCCCCTACTCGTTCAAGCTGGCTATGGAACAGGTTTACCTGCCCGCTATTACCGAGGTGATAGATCAGCTTAAAACATACGCTACCGATTGGGCTAATATACCGATGCTTGCACACACGCACGGGCAACCGGCATCGCCAACTCGTTTGGGTAAAGAGGTTATGGTATTTGTAGAGCGCCTTGAAGCACAGTTGCAATTATTCTATCAAATACCTTACTCTGCTAAATTTGGTGGCGCTACAGGCAACTTTAACGCCCACAACACAGGTTATAAGGCTATCGACTGGAAAACATTTGGTAATAATTTTGTAAATGAAACACTGGGTTTAAAGCGCTCACAGTTTACTACGCAAATTGAGCATTACGATAATTTTGCCGCACACTGTGATAACCTGAAACGCATTAACAACATACTGATAGATCTTGATCGTGATATGTGGACTTACATATCCATGAATTACTTCAAGCAAAAGATCAAGGCCGGCGAAATTGGCTCATCTGCCATGCCACATAAAGTTAACCCTATTGATTTCGAAAACTCGGAAGGTAACCTCGGTATTGCAAACGCGTTATTTGAGCATTTGGCTGCCAAATTACCAATCAGCCGACTACAGCGTGACCTTACAGACTCTACCGTATTGCGCAACATTGGCGTGCCTGTTGCACATACCCTTATAGCATTAAAATCAACCATGAAAGGCCTGGGTAAATTGTTATTGAACGAACCTGCCTTAAACGCGCATCTTGAAGCTAACTGGGCCGTTGTTGCCGAAGCGATACAAACTATCCTTCGCCGCGAAGGCTATCCCAACCCGTATGAAGCTTTAAAGGACCTTACACGCACCAATACCGAAATTAACGCCCAAACAATTGCTTCATTTGTGGAAACTCTGCAAGTAAGTGATAATGTTAAGGATGAAATAAGGCAGGTAAGCCCGTCCACATATACAGGGATATAAAAAGCGAATCTCAATGTGAACATATTCACTTTTTTTGATAAGTAATTTACAGGTCATAATTAAGTAATACCCATACAATCACAAAAAAGCATCCTATTTTTGTAGGATAATTTTGAAAGGAAATAAGATGAATATCAACGTATATACTGAATCGACACCGAACCCGGCCACCATGAAGTTTATTGTAAATAAACTTCTCATAAACGGCAGTGTTGATTATGCCACAAAAGAAAGTGCCGAAAAATCACCTTTCGCAAAAGAGCTCTATAAGTTTTCGTTTGTAAACGGCGTGTTCTTTGCCAGTAACTTTGTAACCGTTACAAAAACTGAAGGTACCGATTGGAACGATATTGAGGCGATTATAAAAGAGTTTGTAAAAGGCGCTGTTGAAAGCGAATTAGCTGTGCAGTTAAAAGAACAGGAAGAAGTTGCTTTTGAAGGTACCGAAGCCGAAATTAAGATACAGCAAATATTACAGGATTATGTTCGCCCGGCCGTTGAGCAGGATGGCGGCGCTATTACCTACAAATCGTTTAATGAGGGCATTGTAACTGTCGAGCTTCGTGGCTCTTGCAGTGGTTGTCCGTCATCAACAGTTACCTTGAAATCAGGTATCGAAAATCTGCTGAAACGCATGGTTCCTGAAGTTACCGAAGTTGTTTCGGAAGCGATGTAAGATTTTTAAGTTTACAACGTTATAGCTGTAAGCTTAATTTATTAAGTGTTAATTGTTTTTTACTATAGTTGAATTAAATACCGGTTTGCCGCCAGCCAACCGGTATTTTTTTTGGCATTGCTCCATAAAAAAACCCTTGCTGAATAATTCAGCAAGGGTTTTTATTTTTTATAATAAACAGGCTTAGTTTGTTTTACCAAACTCAGTATTACCTATTACGGTGATCTCATCACTCAACATAGCCGATCCGAAACCAGAACCTACCGCGAAATCTTTACGGTTAAATGTACCTGCTATTTTGAAGCCTGCAACCGGCTTTTTATTCATACCAACACCCTGGCGCAAAGTTGCTGTTAAAGTAACAGGCTTGGTAACACCGTGTAAAGTTAAGTTACCAACTACACTGTAAGTAGTAGCATTTATTTTTTTAAATGATGTGCTTTTAAAAGTAACAGTTGAGTATTTAGCTACATCTAAAAAGTCGGGACCTTTAACGTGTTTATCGCGGGCATCATTATCTGTATTGATACTTGCTGCATCAGCAGTAAGCTCAACTGTAGCACCGTTAAAATCATCGCCTGATGAAGTGATGCTGGCATCAGTAATTTTGAATGAACCCTCAACATCCGATACACCCATGTGTGTAATGGTGAAAGCTAATTTTGAGTGAGCCTTATCAACAGCCCAGGTTGATTGTGCACTTGTTTTAAATGATAATGATAATGCAGTTAATGCTACTGCTGCTGCTAATGATAACTTTTTCATAATGTGGTTTTTATATTTCCTTTTAAATTGATTACACTTTTTATATAGTAATAATGTTAGGTCAAAGGTAGCTATTTACATAGATGTTTAAACATCTATGTATCGGATTTATAAAAATAATACAATGTTGTGACATCTGCTAACGGATACTACAATTAATACATGTACAAATATTGCCCAAACGTGTACCATTCATAAAAAAAATCAGATTTATTGAAACTTATAGAAAACAAATTGCGTAATAATACTCAACTAAGCTATTTATTACACACACCTGCAAAACTATTGAAACATGACTAATTACATTACTTTCTTTTCAGTTCTGGCCTTATCGGGAATATTGTACTCGATATACTATTCAAACTACGTATTTGTACCTAAAATGAAAAAGCTGAAAATGGTACAGGAATTCAGGTATGTTTCCAACCTGAACAGCGACCTGATTGCAGCGCTTAAAAATTATGCTGCTGAATTTAATGCAGAAAACCAGATTTTTTTACATGGCCTTACCTTTGGCTCAATGATAAGCAGCCTTGAAAAACTACGCGAAAAATCATATACAACAGATATATTAAAAACGCTTAAATCACAAGAAACTAACAAATCAATACTTTGCAATTTGCTTATCGATATCCGCCACCAAATTGAGATTCACCACGAAGTGAAAGATAGCTTAAGCAGGATTAAAAGAAACACAGAAAGGAGCGGCTTGAACTATGCCGCCGCTTAATACCAGCATTTAAACTTATGTTTTCAAAATACATTTATCTGAATATGTGATAGGTACAATGCTTGCCATAGCAGGCGGGAAGGAACAAGGCTTAACAACAAATAGATACTGTTTCCGTTTTACACCCTACATCTACCGTAAACTGAAAAACGAAACTTCCTTGTACCTATCACATATAACATTAAAAAGAAAGGCCCTGTTAATTAACAGGGCCTTTCTTTTTTCTTACCTTATCTGCGTCACATTCACAATATTGAATATCTGACTGCAATCATCAAGGGCTAATTCAAAATCCGGGTAAGCATCTTTATTAGGGTTTAATGATTGGCACGTAATAACACCTGTATCTACATCGTGCTTTATAATGCGTTTTATCAATATTCCCTCTTTGTGTACAATAACGTAATCTTTAAACCGGTGAATGTGAAACCTGCTGCTCCATAAATGCCTTTGTATTTCGCGCCCGGTAACGGTGCTCCCTTCGGTAATACTCTCGTCTGTGCCATCGCTCATACTATCCCCTATTACCTGGAAAGCCATGTACTTACCTTTGTGCTGCTTATTTACTACAAAGCTATGCTTAGGTAGTTCGTCAATATACTCCTTGTCCTGGTAGCCCGATAGGTAACCGGCATACGCGTAATCCTGTACCAGTGGAACGATCATAATAAACTGGCCTGTACCAAGGTCAATAAACGGCGAGTCGGTATCATTATCCTGTATCTCGCCTATTGCAAAGCCATTACTGCTCCTGCTTATCCCCACCCCTGGCTCCGGGATAAACTTTCTGTATTTTTCTTTAAAAATCAGTAATTTATCAGGATCAATATTTTGTCTTCCCTTTATAATCTCTGTAATAGAGCTATTGGTACGATAGCCCAGCTCCGCTGCAAGTTGGGTATTATTAGTAAAGGCTATACCTTTTAATTTTAGATAATGATCAATAAACTCAATTGTTTCTGGCCTCTGAGTCTTTATTTTCAATGTTTTTGCCGAATTCATCACGTGCTCAATATAAATTACAGAAATATTTAAATTTATTCTTTATTTATACAGAAATATCTGTATATTTGTACATCGATAATCCAAAGTAACAAAACGTTTTTCAATTATGCAAATACAAACCTGATTATCAATAAGCCACATGTCGTAGCTTCCTTAAAAACTTTAATCTTAAAAACATCATGACTTACGTAAAACTCATCACATCCACACCACAGGCTCCCCACCCTATCGATAATTTATTGAACTACCTTTTTACAGATAAACGATCTGTTTATGTTGATGACGTAATTACAAATGCCGATGGCAGTTTCGAAGTTAGCTGGTGCCGCGATTACACCCTTTATATGGGCAACCCGCTATGGATGGACACGCA
The DNA here is from genome assembly GCF_019391655.1 of Mucilaginibacter rivuli. GTDB lineage: Bacteria > Bacteroidota > Bacteroidia > Sphingobacteriales > Sphingobacteriaceae > Mucilaginibacter > Mucilaginibacter rivuli. The sequence continues at coordinate 400,812 of NZ_JAHXPQ010000003.1, forward strand.
CCTGGACCGCCGCGATCTTTTGAGTTTTATCGGTCGCGAACGCCTTAATCACTGGGAATCATTCCGGTACGATCATCAAAGTGGCACAGTGCAGCCTTTCAATAATGTAAACAATGACCTGGAAACATTCCTTGATGAAAATTTTCGCGAAGTAATAACCGAATACCTGGGCGCAACACTTACCACAAACCAGCAAAAACTACAAAGCACTGTCGCAAAGCCAACACCTGCCGGAAACATATTACACCAATAACCTAAGCCATTACCAAATCCCTTTACAGCAATGAACCAAAAACAAGAAGACTTAATATTGATGATATTTAAAACCCATTACGGCGAGTGGCTAACACCTGCACAAGTAAGGGCCATTATGTGCGCCATTACAGGTACCGATGCTTTGATAACTTCGGTGCGCAGGGCCATTACCAATTTAACCAAACAGGCAAAACTGGTTAAGTCAGAAAATGCAATAGCAAAAGGGCCACATGGTGCAGCCAACCATGTATGGACAGCACAATAATTTAACTACCGCCCAGGCCCGGGCAGCTACTTTGTGAGTTATCAGCAACAATGCCAACACGTTCTTTGAAATAATTAAATGCGAATAGAAAGTTAGCCGCTTGGAAACTATGCTAAATGGGGCTGTATAATGCTTTTTAACTCAGCGGCTTGCAGCACACCGCTTTGGCGCCATTTAGCCTGCCCGTTTTTAAACAATATAAAAGTAGGCACGCTTTGTACGTGGTATAAATTGGCAACTGCCTGGTTCTTATCAATATCAACCTTTAATATGGTAATATTATCGCCAAGCATGCCTTTAAGTTGTTTCAATATTGGAGGCATCATTTTACAGGGCCCGCACCACTCGGCCGAAAAATCAACAAGTACAGGTTTATCAGCGTTTATTAGTTCGTTAAAAGTTGCCATGTTTTTTGTTTATAGCATATAAAACAACAAAATGTAAATAGGTTTAGATATTATGGCACCACCTCTTCATAACCCGATAGCTGCCAGTCTGCTTTTCCGCCGCTTACCTTCTTAACAAAATTAACCCGGTAAGTAGTGTTCGGCACCATAGTAAACTGGAAAGTAAGCGTAACAGCTTTATCATCCTTTGGGATAAACTGCGGTAGTAATTGCACTGCAATAAATTCAACCTGATCAGCACTTGCCATACTTTGTTTTTTCCTGGCTTTAAATTTTAATTTTCACTATCCCATGTAAAGCCAAACAATACAGCCAAACAGCAAAAACAGTACAACAACCAAAATAAATTTTAAAACAACATTAGTATCCTTCTCAAAATCGCCTGTTAACATGGCGGGCTTCTTTAACTTAATATTTGATATGACATCAATACTGTTTGATAAGTTTTCGTTCAGCACCTCAATTGCCATAGGGGCATGCGCAGGCGTTTTAGTCATAGCCTCTGGCTTAGGCTCAATTGGCGGGAAACGATATATTACCGGCTCCTTTTTTTCTTCAGCTATAGGTTTGGGTTCTTCAGCTACGGGTTGCTTTACTTCTGCCTCCCATGGTAATGGCGGCTCAGGCTCAACAACTTTGGCTACAGACTCAGGCTTGGGTATGCTTACAGGCGCATCTTCTTTTACAGGCTCAACATACCAGGGTTGCAGCGGTACATATTCTTCAAGTTCTTTTAAAGCATTATGCAAAGGCTTTGGTGTTTCAACCGTTTCAGGGGCTTTATACCAGGGTAACTCCGGCTCTTTTGGCGCTTCAGTTTTAATTTCTATATCATCCTCAAGCATCTCCGCCTCAAATGCGTCAGCTTCTTCCTGTTTAGGCGCTACATACCATGGTAATGGCTGTTCGTCAATAGGCTTTATGGGTTCAGCCAATTTTTCTTCCTTAACAGGTTCTACATACCATGGTAATGGCTGCTCGTCAATAGGCATTAGGGGTTCGGCCACTATTTCCGCTTCTTCCTTAATCGGCTCAACGTACCATGGTAACGGCTGCTCGTCAATAGGCTTTATAGCATCGGGTAATAATTCCGCCTCTTCTTTAGTGGGCTCAACGTACCACGGTAATGGCTGCTCATCAATAGGTTTTACGGGCTCCGGTATATACCATGGTAAGGGTTGTTCATCAACCGGCTTTACAGGTTCAGGTAGTATTTCCGCTTCTTTTTCAGGCGCTACATACCATGGCAGCTGCACGGGTTCTGCTTTAACATCAAATGTTGATGTGGGGGCTACTAAAATATCTTGCTGTACTTGTTGGCCGGTGTCGCCCTTTTTCTTAATAATGGCTAATACAGGCTGCACAGTAGCCTCCATATCATCGCTTTCGTTTTCCGGGTGATAAGATTGCCCGGCTTTTGTAAGCTTAGTAGCTATTATTTTATTATCAATATTATATAAGCCATAAGTGGCGGTCCAATGCAAAAATTCGTAGGTTCCGTTTATTGCTATCAGGCGCTTATTACTCAGGTAATCAAGCGTAGCTTTAAGCTCATTACGTTCCTCAACAGAATCTTTTTCACTTAAAACATGCTCCCGTATATCAACATACTTTGCAACAGCATCTTTCTCACGCAGATAATTAATTATCTTTATCCTCAACGCCTTACTCATGCACTATTGGGTTTTACAGTTTTTTCAAAAATAGATAAAATAGCCAATAAATTTATATGCTATCCAATTTAATTAATACAACAGTTGCCTAAACTTATACCGCTGATAATTGTCTCACTTTTATAAAACAAAAAGTGTTAAATATCCTTATTCTAAAATAATATCCCTCATTATGAAAAACTTAACCTGCTTGCTCACAATATTATTAATAGCACACTTGCTTCCATCTCAAAATACCTTTGCTGTACAGCAAAAACCAACAAAGCCGGGGCATGTAAAAAGTAAAGTTGCTCGCAATACTTTTAAAGATTCTGTTTCTCTCGTCAATATCGTAACATTTGATAAAAGCCCATATAGTGTAACAAACAATAAGCCTAATTATGCCAACGTAATAAAGTTCACGCTAAGTATAACCAACGGCAGTAAAGCCGCCATACCCGACCCAGTTTCTTTTAAAGGTGCAAAATATGTTAAACTATATATTAACGGGCACCTTAATAACCCCAAAATGCTGTATGACGATAGTCGCGATGCGGGCGACGGAGACAATCTCATTACCCCCGGCGCTTCACAGGTATTTCATTGCGACTGGCTTACATCAAAATACGCTTCCATCCAAAAAAAATACGGCAAAAAATATATTGTGCAGTGGAGCTACCTCAATATTATGTCTAAAAAAGTAGCTGTTGATATGACGAAGCGCACAGCAACGCTGGTTAAATAACCCTTAAGCAGTAGCTTTCAATATCCATCCTTCACCGCCCCTTCCTTTGGGAAGGGTGCGGCTGGCTGTGTGCAATGGCGGGCAGAGATTATCTTCCTGCAATTACATTACATCTTTATAACCGTATCCAAATCTTCCCGCTCTTTAAACCCAAAAACATGAATGAAGAAAAACAAAATACCTTATTCACCCTCGATGGGGATATCGAAACAATAACGCCTGCCAAACAAAACCTCCTTAAATTAACCGCGGTACAAAAACAAGCCCTGCAACTGTTCAACAAAAAAGCGCGCGAAGTGCTATTGGTGGGCGGCAGCCGTTCGGGTAAAACCTTTATCATCATTTACAAACAATTATTGCTGGCAGCAAAACACCCCGGCTCAAGGCACCTTATAGCACGTTATCGTTTTAACCATGTTAAACATGCGGTTTGGGCCGATACCTTACGCAAACTCATCAGGCTCGCTTTTACCGATGAGAAGATAAAATGGAAACGTACCGATTATTATATTGAATTTGATAACGGCTCACAGATTTGGCTTGCCGGGCTTGATGATAAGGACCGAACCGAAAAAATATTAGGAATGGAGTTTTTAACCGTGTTTTTAAACGAGGCCAGTCAAATCTCATATGAGGCCTATACCACCATAAAAACACGCCTGGCGCAACGTATACAAGGGATGCCGCCATGCTTTTTGTTGATGCTAACCCGCCCGGCAAAAAGCATTGGCTTTACCAGGTATTCATCAAAAACATCGAGCCCGAAACCAACATCCATCTCCAAACAGACCGATTTGTATGGCTGCAGGTAAACCCCGATCAAAACCTGGCCAACATCAGCAAAGATTACCTCAACACGCTCGATTCGCTCCCATTGCGCAAAAGAAAACGTTTCAGGTTTGGTGAATTTGCCGATGAAACCGAAGGTGCCTTATGGACCGACGACCTCATTAACGGCCTGCGCGTGTTACGCTCCGATGACGGCACCTTGCCGGTTAGCCTTAAGCGCATTGTTATCGCTATTGACCCTGCCGTAACCAGTAAAGACACGTCCGACGAAACAGGCATTATTGCTGCGGGCATCGGTTTCGATGGCCACCTTTACGTGATAGAAGACAAAACAGATTGCTACAAACCTACCGAATGGGCAAAACAAGCCATTGCCCTGTACCAGCATTATCGTGCCGACCGCATCATAGGCGAAGTAAACAATGGCGGCGACCTGATAGAAACCATTTTACGTGGTGTTGATAATAAAATAAGTTACAGATCGGTACACGCCACGCGCGATAAACTAACCCGCGCCGAACCCATAGCCGCCCTATATGAACAAGGCAAAGCCCATCACATAGGTCAACTGCTGGAGTTAGAATTAGAAATGACCAGCTGGGAAGCAAAAAAAGCAGAACGCTCCCCTAACCGAATCGATGCCCTGGTATGGGCTGCAACTGAATTGTGTCTTACAGGGGGCATTATAACAGGCAGAGCGAAATTTCATTTCCGGAAAAATGTAAGGCAAAAAATGATGCCAAGGAAATGGCTGTTAAATAATTACTGATCTATTATTTAGCGGCACTGTTAAATAGCACAACTAAAACAACCACCGCGGCAACTGCTGAAGCTACAACATATATACCAACACCAACCAAAACATTATGGCCCAACGAACGCTTACCTCGTGCTTTGCTGTAAGCCGCCGCCCTGAATGCTTTTACATATACCGAGTCTTGCAGCAATTTATTATCCGATGCTATTTTATCAGTTGGTTTAAAAAAATCTGAACTATAATTATCCTTATCCAGTTTAAACCGTTCTTTATCATTTTCGTTCAATTTAAAGTTCCTGGCGTCGTCCCGGGCAATTTTAGTTACCGAGTCACGGTGCATGGTTTGGGCCTGCACATAAGGCACAATAAAAAGCAAGCATATAAAAGTAATGGTTGAAGCTTTTATCATTCAGCAATATAGTTTATATATTTTGAAAAAGCAGATTTTAACCTGTGATAAATCAAACAAAAATTGTGTAATTGAATTATTTTTATTACTTTTGTAAATAATGTAATATTATATAAAATCACTTACATTACTAATGAAACCTATTTTTTTTACGTTCAGGCAACCTTGCCCGATTTCTAATCTGTCATAACTAAATCCGAAATCGAAACCCGACATCCAAAATAACTATGCTCCCAATTAAACTCAACAACGTATCTTACAATTTCCCTACCCAGCTTTCCGAAATTTCGTTAAAGCAATTCTTCGCCCTGCGCAATGCAAATGGCCTTATCGACGAAATTTGTGCCCTTACGGGGATGGAACGCCAAACCATCCAGAACTTTAAGGAGCGCGCCGACCTGGAAAAATGCCGGCTCCTGCTCAACACCATTGGCGATAAACTCACCGGGGGAATTAATGGCACAAAACTGCCTAAGCATACCACAATTGATAGTAAAATAGTTAAGGTACCCGCAAACCTTAAATTAGAGCCTGTAGGGGCATTCATTGCTGTACATAACCTCATCACTGAAGAGCATAAAAACGCTGCGGCAAACAACCAGCCTTTCGATCCTACTAACATTATCCCCCAGGTACTGGCACATTATTTTTGGTTACCTTACATGGGCTCGGATGCGCTTTACAGCGACGAATGCATTGAAAGTGAAGACTATATTCACAAAATAAATACCATACCGGTAACGGATGCCATACCCATCGCCAATTTTTTTTTTCGGAAGTATCCAAACTTGTAACCGAGCAGCAAACCCTGCTCCAACGTCCACCCGATGCCGATGAGGTACGTGCACAAGCCGCCAAACTCAACAAATTTGGGTGGATGCTAACCATAGATACACTGGCCGGTTTTGATATCACAAAATGGGACCAGGTGCTCACACAATCATACGAGCGGGTTATTATTAAACTGCTCATGAACCGCGAACGCGCCGAATACCAAAAGCGTTACGCCGACACTGTAAATAACAATTAGTTTAAATAATGAAAAACCTGCTCCAAAACATCGCCGCGCAACAGCCATCCATAGCTTCATTTTTTTATGGTACCGATTATGAAGCCAATATCCGGGCAGATAATGCCTCCTTCCCCATGCTGCACGTACAAACCATTGTAAACAGCGGGGCCGAACTATCGGGCATAACAGGCGCCGCCCGCAAAACCTATCCCCTGTTCTTGTTTTTCTGCCAAAATGCCGATATCGACATCACCACCGATCAACAGGATACCATGATAGAACAAATGAAAGATCTGGCCATAGCATACGTGGCGCGCATTAACCAAACCGGGCTGTTTGATCATGTGGGTAAAATACAATTCAAGCACTTGTTTTACAAGTTTGATATGGCCGTATGCGGTGTACTCACCATGATCAGCCTGCGCGATAAAAAGGCTTATGCTACTGAATGTGCTTTAATTCAATAAAATCACCCATTTACATCGTACCACATGGACCAGCATTTACAGGATTACTTTAACGCCATACGCCAGCAAATAATAGATAGCGCCATACAAAAAGGGATGTCGGCCACAGGCAAAACGCTTGCTTCATTAGAGGTTATTCCAACCGAAAACGGTTACGAGTTACAGGCTAACAGCAATATCTATTTTATGGAGCATGGGCGTGGCCCAACCCACAGCGGCGCTACCGGAGGCAACCCTGATTTGGCCGAAATAATTGAAGACTGGCTGCAGGCAAAAGGTTTAAATATAAACCCTTATGCCGTTGCCAATACTATACATAAACATGGCACCAGGCTTTACCGCGCGGGAGGCAACTCCGGAGTGCTGAGCGTGCCTCTTAACCTGGATACGCTGGATGATGTTTTTGATAAAATAGCATCACAGTACGCCGACCAGGCATCAGCAGAAATTTTTGACCAATTGATCAACTTTAAATAACATAACATGCCAGCTATTGTAGTCATTGATACCTTTTCAAATTCATACGGATATTACACTATATCCTATACCCATACTTTTGATGGCCTCACCGTTGATTTTGAAGATTCCTCACATCATGCTGCCGAACCCGAGCTCTCACTATTCTTTTCACCCTCCGAACGTGGTGGAAGAAATGCAGGCGACACCATATTTACAGCTACCTATGGCAGCGATATAGTCGAAATAAAAGCCGAACTGGAATATCCCTATGCTACTGTTTACCACTCCACCGCCGGTGGTGGCAGCGGCCCTGGCTGCGATTTATTGATAAGCAGCGTAACCACAACTAATGAAACTTCGGCCGGGGCTGCAAACGGCACGGCAACCATACATGCTACATCGTCAGTACCTATACAATACAGCCTGGATGGCATCACCTGGACCAGTGGCAACATTTTTACGGGCCTGGCAGGTGGCACTTATACCGCGCAATGTATCGATTCAAATACATGCTCCGGCAGCTTTGATTTTACTGTAAGCACCACCCCGGCCACTCCCCCGCCGCCTTACAGCCTTGTTGATACCCCTGTTTACAACAACTCGCGCTGGTCGGCATTGTTTAACCCGGTAGTTTTTAAGTATCACGGCGCTCCGGGCACTAAGTTCCGCACAGAAATAACAAGTGGCTATGATGGCGCCACCAATGTAATGACAGCCGACCATACCGCCGACCTATCAGGCAATTGCCGGGCCGATATATCAAAATACCTGCGCATCCTTTTAAAACCCAGGGATGATCATAACTATACCGCCATAAACTATCGCGATGCCAACATCAGCGCATCCTACACGTTAAGGTTTTGCGCCGTTACCCGCGATGCCGGTAATAACGAGGTACTCGGCCCCTGGGTAAGCGCCGGTAACCCTTTTTACGTTACCTATTCGGCTATGCAAATTGGTAACCCTACAGGTGGCAACATGCAGCCTTACGTTACTTTGCCCACTGCCGGGCAAACGCACCCGGCCAAATTTTTAAACGATTTTAAAAACCCGCGCTTCTACACCGATATGCCCTTCGATCTCAGCTTTATTTACAGCGAACTGATTGCCGGCTACCAGATAAAACTCGGCGGCAACGGTATCGATATCAACGGCAATATCAGCGGCGCCCTGGGCGAACTTATGCTCCTGAACGAAAACGGATCTGTTTTGCTCAATAATGATGGCAGTAAACTATTGATAGAAAAGCAGACACCGGGTGTACTGTACAATAAACTTGGCCTTAACCGTTTACGCATTACACAAAACATCCCGGCAAATAGTATTTGGTTAGATATATTTCTATTTTACACCAATACCTCAGGCGCCAATATTCAAATAACCGAAGCCAGGCGTTTATTGCTCGACAACTCTCCATGTAACGGCCTGCCTTACGAATACCTTAAATGGATAGGCCCTACCGGTGGCTGGATGTATTATATGTTCATCAAAAATCAACTGCATGAAATAGCCACTAATAATTCTGTTATCACTGAAACTTATATATCTGATTATGCAACAGCCGATGGCACCCAGCAGCAGGTGAGCATCAATGCTCAAAAATCAATTACAGCGGGTGTTAATGATGTAAGCATCGATGAGGCAGAGGCGCTATCAACCCTCATGTATTCTCCAAAGGTTTACCGTTTGGTTAATAAGGAACTCAATATTTGGCAAGCCGTTATTATCGACACCAAATCGCTTAAAATGTACCAAACAAGCGGCGGCATTGGCGATTTCGAGATCAGATTTTTATTACCAGAAATAAACACACAACGCGCTTAATATGCAATCCGGAGAATTATACGTTAACGATATACTCATCGACCTGCCTAACGACAGTTTGATAGCACTTTCTTATGCCATCAATACCCTTAGCGATCTTAAAAGCGTTCAGGGCAATATTTCAAATTCTATAAGCCTGCCCGATACTGCAAAAAACCGTGCTGCTTTGGGTTACCCCGATGATATAAATTTTAATGGCCAAAGCTTAATACGGCGCAAACTCCCTTGCCGCTATATTCAAAACGGTGTGGATGTTATCCCCAACGGTAACCTGCGCATCATTGGCTCATCCGGCGGAAGCCTGAAAATTGTGATCAGCAGTGGCAATACCGATTTTTTCGACCTGATAACCGGTAACCTGCGCGACCTGGATCTAAGCCAGTATGATCACATCTGGAACAATGAGAATGTGATAGCCTCGCGCTTAAATACTGATGGTTATATATACCCTGTTATAAATTACGGCAACATAACCAATAACACTGCCGATATACACGGCCAAGCCATAGCCATTCACGAAATGCGCCCCGCAGTATTTGCTAAAACAACGGTAAAAAAGATAGTAGAAAGAGTCGGCTATAAGCTTATTGATAATATAGCGGCAGATCCGGTCACTAATATCTTATATGATAAATTGATATTGCCTTTCTGCGATGATAAATTCCTTCACTCGCAAAGATTTATTGATGTCAAAACCAACCAGAACGTAGTGGTGACCAGAAATTACTCCGAAGTTTTTGCCGATCCCGGCGGCGGAGGTTCCGACTGGTTTCTCGATTTTTCTACCACCGGTGGGCACGCTCATTCTTTTGATGGCAGGTACTTCACTGCCACCGAGATCATGACCGTTGATATTAATTATACCTTCGATAAAATATGGAGCGAAACCTACAGCGGCGCGCATAAAGATGGTGGCGATTATCAATTACACGTTATCCAAAGCGGCTTTGATAATGTAATAACCCGAACACAAACCCGCATTAACGATGGCGACTTTGTACCAGGCGGTGGCTTTGGCCATTTCCGTACCGAGTTTAGAGATATGCACATCAGCGCAAAAGGGGTAGTACTAAAACCCGGCGATAAGATATATATGAATATCGGTGCTTTGTATGGTTGCTTTCAAACCGTATTCCCAAATGTTACACTCAAAATAACACGCGTTAATGAAGCCGTTGTTTTTGGTGAACAAGTGCAGGTTGAGGCTGTGCTGCCTGATATGTCATGCGCCGATTTTTTGAAATACATATCATTCCTGTTCTGTGCAATTATCCAGGCCGATAGCGTAAACAAAACTGTAACCATTGTACCATTTAATTACATTGTCCAAAATATCCCTTATAGTAAAGACTGGAGCACCAGGATAACCGGCAATATGGAAGATATTGATATTCAGATAGGCAGCTATAGCCAGCAGAACGAAGCCCGCTATTCCGAAGATGATAATGTAAGCCCGAAAACCTTTGGCAATGGTTCGCCCGCGATATTGCACAAGGTGTTATAGATGTTGCCTCAACAATTCAAAACGGAGTTAAACAAACAGCTGCATTAAACAGTGTAAACCCACAAGGTTTCGCCCGAGGTGGTCTGTATTTATCAGATGGTTACGGTGCCTACCTTAACGGGCCGGGCCATAGCACAAGTGATAGCATTAATGCCAAATTAAGCAACGGCGAAGCGGTAATTAATGCCCGTTCAACCGAAATGTTCGCCCCTATCCTATCCGCAATTAACCAGGCAGGCGGCGGTCGAGCATTTAATACTACAAATCAGGGAAATGGTTATGCATTAGGCGGCTTATTTAATGGCAGTAATACATTAAACGATGGTTACTCCGATCTGGCCAATACTCGTGCGCTAAATGATATGGCTAAAACCCTTGCCACAAATATGCCAAGGCAAATTTTAGTCGTCGAAGATGTACAGGCGTCTCTTCAAAATAAAGCCATGTTACAGGCCATGAGCAATTTTTAAAAAAAACTAATATATTTAGTATTGTTTTATTTAAACCTTTTTATATTTTTATAAAAAATTATAAGAATCATGAAAAAAATACTCCCACTAATTACTTTATTGATCGGACTTTTTAATACATCAAACGCGCAAACCGACTATTGTAAGGATATTACAAAAGATGCAACAGATGCAAGAGTTATTTATATGTCTCCTACACCAGGTGATAAAAAAGAAGATGTAGGAGTATTAAGTTTGGCTAAAGTAATAAACGATGAAGGTACTCATTACTATCTGCGTCTTGGACTATGTATGGATGATCCTAATAAAACAATTACAGATGCATCAATGACATTTGAAGATGGCGATGTAATAAAATTCTCAAACTTATCTTTTAAAGTTGGTCAAAAAAACGCGATCAATGAATATGTTTATTCTGCTGCAATTAGTTTAACTGATGAAGAATTTGCAAAACTTAAAATCAAAAAATTCAAATTGTATTCCGTTGGAGATAAAAAAGTATATGGAGGTTTAGGTAACCCAAAAGGCAAGTTAATGGCTTACGCAAATTGTCTTGATACCTTTACCCAGGGTCCGGTACCCGTAGTTAACGCAAACGAAAAAAAATCAATAGATGGTTTTTGGGGAATAAAATTCGGTGCAAGTATGGATGAAGCAAAAGCTGCAGTTATAGCAAAAGGTGGAAAACTTATCACTGAAACTTCAAAAGCTGATGAACTTCATTTTGAAAATGTTGTTTTTACTGAACGTAAGGTCGATGCTTTGGGATTAAGATTTGTTAACGGAAAGTTTTATCAGGCATTGGTATTATTTCCCACTTTAGACGAAGGTGTTGTAATTAGCAAATTCAATACCATCGTAAGCGAGTTAAATAATGTTTATGGCCCGGCAGTTATAACCAAAAAATTTCAACCTCCTTATGATACAGGTACAGGTGAATATGATGTTCAGGCAATTACATTCGGAAAAGGATTATATTATGCGTTCTGGACAACAAATAATAAGAATAATATCAGTTTAGAGATTGCAAAAGATTTGCATTTTAACTTATTTTATACAGACACTACACTCGCAAAAGAAAAGACCGCTCAAAAAAGCAGCGATTATTAAAAGGTATTGTTTAAGGAGTTTTCTTTGAATCAAAGAAAACTCCTTATGTTCAAAATTCAACACTTTTTTATATATTTAGCTGTTGATTTAATTTACCAATGAAAAAACACTTTTGCCTAACCTTATTTTTAATATGCTTTATTAAACTTGTTGTAGCGCAAAATAACTATTGCGATGATATCGTTCGTGATACCGATGCAGTAAAAAAAATAATAACCTGGAAAAGCCCCGAACTGAACATCAATGTAAAGGCGATAATAACAGATACTGCCCAACTGTGGTTAAACTTTAACCTTACACAGCAATCAGAGTTTATTGCTGAAGAAGGTGGCCTCTTTGTTCGTTTTGATGATGGTAAATCGCTCAAGTTTTTCGGCCAGCGGGTAAGCCATAAATACCTCAATGCCCGCGATGGCTACTACTACCAAACCGATATGCTTATTAAACCTGAAACCTTAGTTTGGTTTAAAACCAAAAAAATAACCAAGTATCAAATAGCCGGTATTGATGTGCCCGTTACACCCGATCTGGCTATTGAAATACAGGCATATATCATATGTATTACAGGTAATTTTGATAAAAAGGAAAACTGATATTTTTTAAAATAAACTTGTGTATTTGAAATAAAAGTATTACTTTTGTAATGAAAGTTATAATCAATAATAACATGCGGCACATCAGTTAGTAGCTGCTTATCTAACCAAAAATAGTTCTATCATTAATCAATCTTCCATCATTTGATGCTCGATCTGAATAAATGACTTTAGAATTTCTATAAAACCAGTTTTAAACAATTTAAACAATCATCATTATGAAAAACTAAGCTAAAACTCCGTCCAATAATATTACAATAGAAATCAAAGTAATTTAACTCAATTTACAACCATGTCTACAACCTGCCACATATACATCTACGGCGACATCGTCAACATCCAGGCTCCCAACCTCGGCCAGTCAGGCGCGGTATCCCTCTCCTCAGTTAAAGATGCCTACAACGCTAATAGCGCCTGTACCAATGTCGTCGTCCACATCCACTCCAACGGTGGTTCAGTTTTTGAAGGTTTTGCCATTCATGATTTTTTGGTAAATACCGGCAAACCCATAACCACCGTTGTTGAGGGGCTGTGCTGCTCAATCGCCACAGTCATTTTCATGGCCGGTACCGAGCGAAAACTAACCGAAAACTCCCGCTTCCTTATCCATAATCCATGGGGAAACGCGGAAGGCAATGCAAATCAGTTCCGTCAATACGCCAATGAACTGGAAGATGAACAAAATCGCCTTCTCAACTTCTACAAACAGCAAACAGGGGCAGAAGCAGCCCTATTACAAAGCTACATGAACGAAGAAAAACTGATTAGTCCACAGCTTGTCGTCGAGCTAAAATTTGCTACCGGCATTATCGATACGGTAAAGGCCATGGCAATGTACCGCAATGCATTAAACAACCCTTACATAGTAAAAAATCAAACAAACACAAGTATGGAAAAAAACCAAAAGAATCGAACCGGAACATTCACACAGCTGGTAACTGGGCTTAAAAATCTGTTAAAAGATTTTAGTAACGAGCCCATCAAAGCGGCTAATAAAACCCTTTCCGGGGATGCAGGCGATCTTTATTTTGATGGCGACCTGGCTGAAGGCACCGCGGTTTACAGTGATGATGCCATGACGATTGCCGCGGCAGATGGTGATTACGAATTTGAAGATGGCACCACCATTTCGGTAGCTAACGGATTGGTAACCAACCTAACCCAACCGAATGATGGTACCGGTACAAATGACGACCCTACAGGTAAAGCCATAGTAGCAGCATTACGTAAAAAATTAGCCTTGTTAAAAGCAGAAAAACAGGAGCTTGAAAACGCAATGGCCGAAAGCGAAACTGTCCTCAACAGCGCATCAAAAGCATTGCAGCTAGCCCGCTCAACCTATCGCCCGGACAAGCGCGAAAACCGCTTTAATAGGCCTTCTAATAAAACAAATAGCGCCAACCTATCCGACAAAATGGAAGCCCGCCGTGCCGAATTAAAAGCTAAAAAGCAAAAAGCTTAGTCTCCGCCCTTTCTTCTTTTATGGCTGTATACGGCCCTCTCTGTCCTTCATCAAATCAATAACTTAATAATCAACAAATGTCATCAAACATCAATTTATCAACCGTAACCTTCGACGGTAAAGAAGTAATGAGCTTGCGCGAGGCGTTCTACCAGGCGGTATTTCAAAACCCAACCATTGATCAGTTTCATACTGTTGTAAACGGCATTAAGGCCAAACAGCAAATGTTATACCTGGGTCAGTTTGGTTTAATGGGCAAAAAATTTACCGCCTGCGAACCAACCGCCAGTACTGCGGCTATCCTGCCCATCGAAAAATTCTGGGAGCCACAATATGTAGGCGACCGCATACCGAGTGTTATACCGATCTTCTAAACTCATTCTTTGTATGGGGTTTAAAAAACGGCGTCCAAAAACCCGATCTTACCAATACAGATTTTGCATTATTCATCGAAGAGCGTTTCTCGCTGGCTGCTTATGAAACTGCCCTGCGCCTGGCATGGTTAGGTAATACAGCTGCAGATACAACAACCAATGGTGGATACTTAAACAACGCTGTAAATCCTGAGTATTTTACACCCTTTAATGGCTTTTGGGCACAGGCGACAGCCATTGCAACCGCTGATGCTACCAAAAAAGTAACCATAGCCAAAAATGCAGGTACAACATTTACAAACCAGGCATTCACAGCTACAGATACCGATAACCGCGTAATAACAAACACACTTGAAAGTATGATCTATAACGCCGATCTACGCTTACGTGGAGCAAAGGATAAGATCATCGTCGCCACACAATCAGTAGTTGATCAATATGCACGTGAACGCAAAGCGGTAACCAATATTGAGCTGGCTTATGAGCGCACCGAAAGCGGTATAGATACCTTTAAGATTGATGGTATTGATGTAATACCGTTCCATTTCTTAGACAGGCATATCAAAGCTTATGAGCACAATGGCACAAAGTATAATCAGCCACACCGTGCCCTTTTCACCACCAAAAGTAACCTGCAGATTGGTACTGAAGAGATAAGCAAACTAAGCGAGCTTGATCCGTTCTACGAGAAAAAAACAAAGCAATATATTGTAGATTATGCTTTCAACATCGATGCTAAAATAGCCGAAGACCATTTAACAATGGTGGCATATTAAACATTCATTCATCAAATCAATCATCAAAAAAATCAATAATTATGGCCATTTGCGGAAAATTAATCCAAAACATGCTTTACGATTGCACCAACCCAGTAATTGGTGGTGTAGAATCTGTAGTATACCTTTTTAACCGTAGCGATATTGTAGCTTACGTTAGGGATACTGTAAACCCACAAATAATTACAGACATTACAATGGCAACCATTACACCGGCAGTAGGCGCAACACCTGCTGTGGTGGCAAAAGGTTTCCGTTACGAGGGTTACAATACCTCGGTAAAACCCAAGGCCGTATTTGTTAAAAAAGATTACAGCGCCCGCTACGATCACATGGTTGATTTTGTAGTGTTCGCCAAGGGCTCTGATGTGAAAGCCGAAATAGAAAAATTAGGTACAAACCGTGTAGTAGCTATCATCGAAAACATCCATAAATCCGGCGATTCTGCTTTTGAAGTGTTCGGCACAGATTTAGGCTTAGAGCTAACCACCCTAAAATCAGATCCTAATGATACCCACTCCGAAGGTGCTTATGAGCTTAATCTTACCTCTCCGGGTAACTTTAAAGAGCCACACATGCCCGCTACCTTCTTTGTTACAGACTATGCCACAACCAAGGCTGCGCTGTTATCATTAATTAAAGCCTAACACCCCAATCTCCGGCCTCGTAAAAGGCATCATGTTATTGAGCGGCGGTCCTATGCTGCCAGGCTTGCGTGCGCTATCATGGGGCGGAGATTATTACAAAAACCATATGGACCAAACAATTAATCTGCCCGATAACTGGGGTATACTAATATCCCAAAAACATCCGGAAGCAATACAATTGCTCAATCAGGTTTATCAGGCCCTATTTAATCAAACCATACAACAGGGCTGTGGCAATTGTTATCAAAAGGCCTACTTCAAAATCCAGAAATACTGGCTTTAAATAAGCATAGCAGCCCAATAAATAATAACAACATGAGTCTAACTAAACGTAAATACCTCTTAAAACCAGGCCGCAGCCTCCAAACCAGTTTTGGTGGCGATACCCTGACCAACGATAACCTTACCGATGAGGCTGCCGAAAAACTACTATTGGAGCACCCATCGCTGGCAAAACACTTTGAAGTACTGCCGGAAGTCATTAATAAAGATGCAGCGCAAAGCCCAAATAAAACCTCCAAAGTAGCAAAAGCACCTGCAGATATGCAGGAAGAACAGCAATCCATATAATACACCCGCTTAGGCTACTTAATAAACCCTTCGCCGTTACGGTGAAAATAATCGGACAATGAGAATATCAACTAACAACACCAGAGAAACTATCCAACGGATAACGCAACGCGAAAATCGTACGTACGGCATCGTAAATTATGATGAGGATAATGCATATCCGCAACGGATCTATTCCATTACCAACTCATCACCTACAGCGCGCAATTGCATTGATACCTATGGCCGGTTTATTGGTGGTTCGGGCTTCGCCGATGTTACCTTTTATCAATCGGTTGTAAACACCGAAGGGCAAACCATGGATAAAATATTGCACCTGGTAAAAAAAGACCTTGCACGCTTTCGCGGATTTTCACTGCACATTAATGTAAATGCTGCCGGTAAAATAACCGAGTTGTTCCATATCCCTTTTGAACATGTAAGGATGAGCGCCGAGGGCCGTAAAAATGAAACCGGTTTTGATTTCGCAACATATAATGATTGGAGTCGCGATAAACGGAGTAACATACGTACCGACCTGATCACCTGGTTCCATGCCTTTAATCTCTCGCCCGATGCCATAGCAAACCAGGTCGAAAGTGTGGGCGGTTGGGACTTTTACAAAGGCCAGTTGCTTTATGTAAGTATGGATGAACATAGCTATCCCCTTGCATCATGCGATGCCATTGTAGAAAGCCTGCAAGCCGAGATAAATTCGGATATCCGTACAACTACAAACCTGCAAAATAATTTCAGCGCAAAAACGCTGATGGTTCACAAAGGCAAATTTGCCGACCAGGAAGACAGGGATGATTTTGAGCGTGGCCTGCAGGAATTTGTTGGCCCTGGTGGTGCTGATATTATGGTTGTTGATATTGAAAAAGATGAAGAAGTGCCCGAAATTGTTGCTATTAACAATACCACCAATGATAAGCTTTTTGAATATACCGATAATAAGGTTACCAATAAGATCATCCGCAACTGGCTGATCCCTAAAATACTGCTCTCGGTAACCGATGGTTCAGGCTTTTTTAACCAGGAACAAATACGCGATGCCACCATGTATTATAACATGATGACTGCGCCAACGCATTAAGTAATGATAATGCTTTGTTTTGGGATAATACAACTAAACGATTAGCTATTGGAGCAAACTACTCACTATTAAATCCTTTGTCTACTTTAAACTTACAATACTCTGTGGGTTTAGCTTCACAAACTATGGCTTTTATAAATGGTGTTGGAACTTCATGGACATCAGCAATGATAGGTCAGACGTTAATATTTGCAAACGGAGTAAATGCTGGATTTATTACTGGAATCGTTTCTCCGACACAATTAAAAGTTTCTACTTCACAAACAGTTTCAGCACAAGCCTACAATATAATTTATCCTGCTTTGCAAGTCAGTCAGACAAATAATGTTGGTATTGGGCAGCTTTATCCTGCAACATGGTTATCCAATACAAATTCTGCTCCAATCGATAATGAAGGAATGACAACCTCACAAATGGGTATTTCTTGGTGTGTTAACACCAGCGATTTTGACAGGTTCGCAATGTCATTAGAAAATTACGGCTCTTATGGAAACGGCCTCCTAATCAAGAAGAACACATCTGGTCATTATGCATTAAAAGTTGTTAATCAATCTAATGGGTTAGAATTTTATGTCGGTGATGGCGGCAAAATATATACATCAAGTACCATACAAAGTGCTGGCTCATGGACAATGGGAGCTGATATAGGAATTTTTCCAATATCAGGTAAAGAAAGTATGATTACGGCTTATCACGGCTTAATGCTTATTGGAAAAAAAGGAAGTGTATCACCTATACCGTCAATCGGAAATCTATCAAATGTGGCAATTCCAATACAAGATGGTTCAGCTATCGGTTTTTTGATTAAATCAGCAATTACGCAAACAGGGAATTTGATTGAAATACAGAACAATGCTGGTACAACTACAGCAAAAATTGATTCCAGTGGTAATGCGATATTTCCGCAGTATATGCTCTCATCCTTAAATATAGCCCCAGGAAGTTCAACCGACATCGGAACCACGGGCGAAATTAGGTTCACATCAAACTACATTTATGTATGCATAGCTACCGACACTTGGGTTAGGTCTTCGTTATCATCATGGTAGCTATCATATACACACTACATTTTTAAATTTTAAATATGACTACAATCGAAAGCAGCGAAATCCGCGGTATCACTCTTAAAGTTTTATATCTATTAATGGCGTTTTCCATAAGCGCTACCGCAGGCATCATGACAGGATACTTCAGTTTAAAAAATGACAGTCAACTTTTAAACGCCCAAATTGAAATGATAAAATCTCAAATAGGACAGCTTGATAAAAGAATGGAAAACATTGAACATTTAAAATAAATAATACAAATGAAAAAATACACATTATAATTGTACTGATGGCTTTTGTTACCAGTTGCAAAACACGTAACACAGTGTTAACAAAAACCCAAACATCCAATAAGAGTAGTATTATTAATCTCCAAAAAGGTGATTCGACAGTTATTGATACCAGTCAAAAACACCTTAAGACCAACAAGAGAGAAAAAGTTCGCGATTCAGCTATGATTGTGATCATTCCCGACAATGGTATTGAACAAAAGATTATGATTACAGGCAACAACAATTTTAATTACACTGGTCAAGCCAAACTCATCAAATATTTTTCAGGCAGCGAGAATGAAAGGGTAAGGAGTGAAAGTTTGTCACAAACTAATGGAATAAGTGTTGCTAAACTAAAATCAGACAGTAGTATTTATCAAAAAGACGTTGTTACTAAAGTTAAAACTAAAGCGACTAATACCAATGGGCGAAATTGGATAATTGCATTGACTGTATTTTTAGCTATTGTAAGTTTACTAATTTATACAGCGCGAAAATTCAAGTTGATAACCTAACAAGATTACTTTACCTCTATTTCTGTTTTGGGTTTACCCGACTTGCTTGGAAAATACCGTTCTCTTACACCAATTAATGGGTATTCCACCAATTTGCTTATTATAATCCCTCCTATAATGGCTGTTCCGAAATAAAATAAGTAATATGTAATTCCTCCTGTTTTAAAAATATGAATAGATAAAGCCATACAAAGTGTATGAAACAAATAAACAGAGTAGGAATATTTACCAATGTAAGCAAACGGGGTTATCAATTTCAGAAACATTTTGTTTGTGAATGCAATACAATTGAGAAGAATACAACCAAAACAAAGAGGATTTAATGATAAATTCACAACCGATATTATAGGATAACTCTGTCGATCGAATACAAAGTTAGTGGCAACAAATAGAACACTTAATAGCAATAAAAAAACATTTACTTTATGTGCAAATAATCGTTCAAGCAGACTCGGCCTATAATTTGCTATTAACGATAATACAACACCAAAAAACAATGCATCAAACCTATAATGACTTTTTATGTAATCGCGTCCAAAGTCATAATTGTGGTAAGTTAAGTAATTATCCAACCTACATAAAAGGCCTACAATAAAAACTAAAAGGTACACATAAAAGAAAGTTTTCAATTTTACTTTTTTGAATTTTATCAGAAAAAAAAACAAGATGCTAAGTAGAAAATAAAAATGTTCTTCGACACTAATAGACCATGTATGTTGGTTATTAGCACTAAAATAATTTGATATAAAGACAGCTTCATGAAAAAGGCTGTCTTTATTTTGAGGATCTTTAGTAAGATATGTGAAAAAAAAATAAGCAGTACCAAGAAACAAGTAGTATGATGGGTAAATTTTAAATCCACGTCTTATAAGAAAGCGTTTAGCATTAAAAGTACCATGGGTTTGATATTCTTTTATTATTAAACCAGATACCAAATAGCCGCTCAATACAAAAAAAAGGTCTACCCCTACCCAACCACCTGTTTTAAAAACCTTGAGTATATTATCTAAAGCAGAATTACCGAGGATAATAATATGATTAATCATCACCAAAAAAACGCCGCAAAACCTAAGAAAATCAATTTGCAAATTTCGCTTCATTCTTCAAAACTATAAAAATATACCATATTTGCTTGTTTTATTAAAAGTTAAAGTAAGATAGGCAATCGCCCTACATCCCTTACCAATACGTCTGTTTTTAACCACTTTTAGCCAAAATACCAAAATCCTTTAAACCTTTTGGTAATTTTATATCTTATAATGAGTTGTATATTAATTACATGCTCCTAAAAGATAAGTGCTATGAGAAAACACCAGCCCAAAAGATATGTTATATTAGGTATAGCGACATTGTTCGTAATTATTACGGCCGCAATTGGCATAAAAAGTGTTTTCTTCCCTAAAAACAGCATAGATGTTAAAGATGTGGAGATAAAACTTCCCTCAGGTAATAATACTGTTAAAATTGGGGCGTCAAAAGAGTCGGTTATCACAGCGCTAGGAAAACCAAAACAAGTAAGTTCATTTTCGTCGCAGGCAAATTACAAGCAAGGCACAGTTTTAAACTACGATGGCGATAAGTTTTATTTCGTTCACAACAAGTTAACCGATTTTGAGCTAACATCGCATAAATACAAAGTTAGCTTAGGTAGTGTACATAAATATATGGCGGTAGGAACACCATCAAACGAATTACCTCATTATAAAATTTTGCAAAACGCGGCTCTACTTGATGTTAAAGATTCAGACCTGGCCACAAACCAATTTCTGGAATATGACCTTAGCGATAGCGGCAAAGTAACAAAAATAGTTTACAGCGATTATTAATCTATCGCTGCATCAACCGTGCTACATATTTACCAATAATATCAAACTCAAGATTTACAGTTGCCCCTTCAGTTACATGCTGTAAGTTTGTATGTTCAAAAGTGTAGGGTATTATCGCAACTGAAAAATAATTAAGGCTCGAACCAACTACAGTAAGGCTAATTCCGTTTACGCAAATAGAGCCCTTCTCTACAGTTATATTTCCTTTAGCACCATCATAAGTGAATTGATATTCCCAACTACCGTCAAGCGCTTTAAATGAAGTACAAACAGCGGTTTGGTCAACATGTCCTTGTACAATATGCCCGTCAAGCCGGGCGTTCATTTGCATGCAACGCTCCAAATTAACAAGGCTGCCTATTTGTAAACCGCCAAGATTGGTTTTATTCAGGGTTTCTTCTATGGCGGTAACAGTATGAGTAGTGCCTGACAATGATACAACGGTTAAACATACACCATTATGTGCTACCGATTGATCTATCTTTAATTCGTTCGATAAAGGCGACATTACAGTAATATGCAGGTTACCCTTGTCGTGCTCCAAATTAGTAACCTTACCTAAAGTTTCAATTATACCTGTAAACATAGTTGTTTATATTAAAACGATGCAGCTTTAAAGCGCCTTCCTGTTTTTTACCCAGTTTGAAGTTTCGGATGTTGTAACAGCCAACGTATCGCCATTACGTTTCCCCGATGCCATCAATTTTGACATAATAAGTGCGGCTATTTTTGCTTCGCCATCATCTGTTTTAGCCAGTACTTCCGGGTTAAAATATTTTTTTACAAAATGGGTATCAAAATTACCTGTAGTAAAAGCCTCGTGCTGCATTACAAACTTACCAAAGCCAAGTGTTGTTGTAATGCCCGTTATTTCATATTCATCAATCGCTCGTATCATTCGTTCAATCGCCTCTTCACGGTCTTTACCATAAGTGATCAGCTTAGCTATCATCGGATCGTAATAGATGGGTATCTCCATTCCTTGCTCAAAGCCATCATCAACACGAACGCCTGGCCCTTTGGGTGTTTTGTAGGTTTGCAGGGTACCTATGTCGGGCAAAAAATCATTAGCCGGATCCTCAGCATAAACACGCAACTCCATAGCATGGCCGGTAATAGCCAGGTCTTCCTGCTTAAAACTAATAGCCTCTCCCCTTGCTACTTTAATCTGTTCCTTTACTAAGTCAACGCCGGTTATTAGTTCGCTAACAGGGTGTTCAACCTGTAAACGGGTGTTCATCTCTAAAAAGTAAAAATTGAGGTTTTCGTCCATAATAAACTCAACCGTACCTGCACCTGTGTAGTTTACAGAACGGGCCACATCAACAGCGCATTTCCCCATTTCAGCACGCAATGCGGGAGTTAGTACAGATGAAGGAGCTTCTTCTACTACCTTTTGATGGCGGCGTTGTACTGAACAATCACGTTCGAACAAATGAACGATGTTGCCATGTGTATCGCCAAGTACTTGTATTTCTATATGGCGGGGTGATGATACATACCGTTCAATAAAAACAGAACCATCACCAAATGCAGATGTTGCTTCGGATACGGCCAAACTCATCTGTTCTTCAAAGTCTTCAACTTTATCTACTATCCGCATACCTTTTCCGCCACCTCCTGCTGCAGCTTTGATAAGGATAGGGAAACCTACTTCAGTAGCACGCTTTTTAGCTTCAGAAACGTTGCTTATAGCCTCTTCGGTACCAGGCACCATCGGAATGTTGTATTTTAATGCTGCGGCTTTTGCAGAGAGTTTATTACCCATTACCTCCATTGCCTCGGGTGATGGGCCTATTAATACCAGTCCTGCGTTACGTACCTGACGGGCAAAATCGGCATTTTCAGACAAGAAACCATAACCAGGATGAATGGCCTCAGCTCCTGTTTTATGGCATGCATCAATTATTTTGGCACCAATAAGGTATGATTGGTTTGACGGCGCAGGACCTATGTATACAGCTTCATCGGCGTAGCGAACATGCAGAGCATTTCTATCTGCATCAGAATAAACAGCAACAGTTTTGATTCCCATTTCACGTGCCGAACGCATTACCCTAAGTGCTATTTCGCCACGATTGGCTACCAGTAGTTTTTTCATGATAAACAAATGTAGAAGTTTATCCTATACAGACAAATTGATAAGCCAGTAATAACTACGTAATGAAAGAAGATAATATCAAATTATTTCCCTTTGCCCTGTACAACTACACGGAGGGTTTTTAAAATGATATTCAAATCAGAGTTAAGACTAACATTTTGAAGATAGACCAAATCATATCGCATACGCTCACGCATTTGATCTACATTCTCGGCATATCCATAATGCACTTGCCCTATTGATGTTATTCCGGGCTTAACACGCAATAGCTTACGATAGTTTGGAGTATGTTCAAGAATACGCTCAATAAAGTATTGTCTTTCGGGACGAGGGCCCACGATAGACATATCCCCTTTAAATACATTCCAAAATTGGGGCAACTCATCTAAACGGGATTTACGCATAATTCGGCCCCAGGGAGTAATACGCGGATCGTGATCGGAAGATAATTGTGGTCCGTGTTTTTCGGAGTCTATCCACATGCTTCTAAACTTGTAGATGTGAAAAGGTTTTTCGTTTAAGCCTATACGCTCCTGCTTATAAAAAGCAGGCCCTTTCGAGCTCAGTTTTGTAATAAGAAATAACAACAAAAATACCGGGCTACCACCTATTAATACCGATGTAGAAAATACTACATCAAAACTTCTTTTCAAAAATCTAATTTTTAAGGGTAGTTCATGGTTTGATGTTAGATGTAACACAGGAACATTATGATAATTAACCAGTGTTGCAAAACTATTACTTAACATCAAATCAGAAACAACCTTTATTTTAATAAAATGTATATCTCCAAGCCGTATCAGGTTCTTTAGCAGTTCATCATCAAGCTGTTTGTAGCAGATAAATATCTCATCTGGTTTTTTTGAAAACAGCACATCAATAATTTCACTTTCTGACATACTCAAAATCTGGTCTTCAGTGATAAAATCTGCAAGATCATACCCGTATTCCGGGTGGTCAGAAAATGAGTGTATTAATCTTTTAGCAATTTTTTCATCGCCAACGATAATTATTTTGCGATGATTATATCCTTTTTTTCGGATAAAATCCAAAGAAATAAAAAGCAATGAACGATGTATAACAACTAAACCAAAAAAGATAATGTAGGTAACAATAAGCATTAACCTTGATACATCATATAGTTTAAAGAAGTAAAGAAATCCAAAAACCAATAGAAGATGGTATATCAGGGTAAGCATAAACCGGTTAAAATTATCCCTCAGTAAAAGGGGCCTTCTAACTTTAAAGCTTTGAGATAAAAAAGAAGTGAATATCCAAACTACGTTAACGACCAGGATAAATAATTGTGAAGCGTTTTGTGGACGGTATGTACTAAATTCTAAAAAATTAGCACTATAACCCGCGATATTTAGCAGCAATAAATCGCAAACAAATATAAAACCAGGAAGGTACTTTGAGTAACGTGCAGTCATAGATTAATTAATTTACTTCCTTTTCTAATGTAAAAGTAATAATAAAAGTGGCATTTGAAAAATAACATCACAAAGCCTCTTTACAAAAATTACTTTTTTTCTAAATTAAGTAACAAATATTGTTCCATACAATTAGACTGAGGATATCGGGCTATGTCAAATTTGGAATGAAATTATTTTTGAAATATCTACACAGCTTAATTTAAATTAATTCTTCATATCTACAGCAGCACAAATAATGTGACCGATCAAAATATGCATTTCCTGGATACGTGCGGTAACCTGTGAGGGAATGACAAGATTAATATCGCAGCAATCATTCATAACCCCTCCATCTCTGCCAGAAAAACCAATAGTTTTACACCCAACTACTTTTCCTGCTTGGAGCGCTTTAACCACATTAGGACTATTGCCACTCGTTGAGATACCAATCAGAACATCCCCGTTGTTTGCAAGCCCTTCAACCTGACGCTCAAAAATCCGGTCAAAACCATAATCATTTCCTATAGCAGTTAAAGCGGATGTATCTGTTGTTAATGCGATTGCTGGCAAAGATCGACGCTCTTTTACAAACCTTCCGATAAATTCAGCAGCAATATGCTGAGCATCGGCGGCACTCCCACCGTTGCCAAATATCAGTACCTTTTTCTCCTTAGCAATACACTCTGTTACAATAGCGCACGCGTTTTCTATATCATTTGCCAGTATTTTTACCGTTTTATTAGCAACATCTATGTGCTCGGAAAAATATTGGTTAATATTGTTAATCATTTATTTTTTTATGTTAAAATTGTTTTTCTGCAGATAGGTAATTTCTAACGTAATCGTCAATACCTTCCTCTAATGTATAAAATTTTTGATCGTATCCTGCGTTATGCAATTTTTCCATGTTGGCTTCGGTAAAATATTGGTATTTGTCTTTTATATCTTTTGGCATATCAATAAAAATAACATTGGTTTCTTTATCAAGCCCTTTAAAAGTAGCCGCAACTAAATCATAAAAACTCCGTGCTTCGCCTGTTCCAAGGTTATACAAACCATTATGTTCAATTAGCCAACTTTTACTAACCATCTTTTCTGTCATCCAATACATTACCTTCAACAAATCAATAACATATACAAAATCTCTAAGTTGCTGCCCGTCTTCAAAATCCGGCCGATGGCTTTTGAATAATTTAACTATCCCATCCTTTTTTATTTGATTAAACGAATGCCAAATAACACTTGCCATGCGGGCTTTATGATTCTCATTAGGGCCATATATATTAAAGAATTTTAAACCAGTCCAAAATGGTGGCTGATTTTTTTGCTTAAGGGCCCATTTATCAAATTCATTTTTACTAATGCCATAAGGATTGAGTGGTTGAAGCCTTTCAACCACATCATGGTCATCATTATAGCCTAACTCGCCTGAACCATATGTAGCTGCAGAAGACGCATAGATGAGAGGTACCTGTTGAGCTGTACAATAGTTCCACATATCTATTGAATATTGAACGTTAAGCTCTTGATGTATTGAATAATCAAACTCGGTAGTATCTGTTCTTGCTCCTAAATGGATTATGATGCTTACATCTGGCTTAGTTTGGTTTAACCACTCAAAAAACACATTACGCTCAATCTTGTGTTTATATTGTTTATTTACCCAATTAGCTTTTTTATTATCTGAACTAAAATCGTCTACAAGCACGAGATTTTCATAACCATTGTTATTCAAAAACTGAACCATACACGAACCAATAAACCCTGCTGCACCTGTAACAACTATTGTAGATTTTGTATCCATTGCTTAAAACTTATTCTTCAAACTTCTTTTTTATCTCATCAAGGGTAGCCGTCGCGCTGCCAATTTTGCTCACAACTACAGCTGCCGCGTGATTAGCAAAATCGCAAGCTTGCTCCAAACTATAACCGGCGGTTAATGCAATGCCTAAAGATGCCAAAACTGTGTCTCCGGCACCTGTTACATCAACAACACCAATTGCTTTGGTAGGAATAATAGTTAATTTATTATCCGAATACAACGCCATACCTTCTTCAGACATTGTAATTATTACATCTTCGCAGTTAGTGATTTCCTTTATCTTAGCACATGCCTCCTGTAAACTGGTTTTATCAGCAATTGCTATTCCGGTTGCTGCAACTGCTTCTTTTTTATTTGGTTTAATAATGCTTACGCCTTTGTATTTATCAAAGTTAATCCCTTTCGGATCTACTATTGTTTTAATATTTTGTACCTTACATGCCTCAAAAACCCCTTCAAGTAAGTTTGGAGTTAATAACCCTTTATTATAATCAGAC
Organism: Mucilaginibacter rivuli; assembly: GCF_019391655.1. Classification (GTDB taxonomy): domain Bacteria; phylum Bacteroidota; class Bacteroidia; order Sphingobacteriales; family Sphingobacteriaceae; genus Mucilaginibacter; species Mucilaginibacter rivuli. The sequence continues at coordinate 427,928 of NZ_JAHXPQ010000003.1, forward strand.
AAAAGTACCATTTGATATTTAGGCAGTATCTGCTTAATTAAAGCCAGCAATTTTGTTTCAATATCATTATCAATTGGTTTAGTAACCTCCTTATCCAACCGAATAAGCTGATGCTTAGTGGCCAAAACACGTGTTTTTATCGTTGTACACCTATTTTTATCAGCAACCAAACCATCTCCTTTAATGTTACAGTGTGATAGCTTCTTCAGCACCAAACCTGCATTTTCATCATCACCCACAATACTTACAATATTTACATTGCAGCCGAATACATTAAGGTTTTCTATTACATTGCCTGCACCACCTAATGTATGGCTCTCTGATCTGATCTCGACTACTGGAACAGGTGCTTCTGGTGATATCCTGCTGCAATCACCATAAATATAATGGTCAAGCATCAGGTCGCCAATTACCAGAATGTTAAGTCCCCCAGTATCTAATTCTGTAAATTTATACATAGTTATATTTGATGTTTCCAATAAAATTTATGCATAGATAGTCTTTTAAGAATGTTAATGGGCATTTTTTTATAATGTTTAGCTATGTTATAGCCTAACCATTTAGCAAAAATAGAACCAACAGATTTAAATAAACTCATTTTATGATATCTAAATGCATATCTAATTTCTGATTTTACAAATTTAAGCCCCTCACCTGTAGGTTTACCGTATTCTTTTATGAGCCAATTGTTTTGTTCGTGAAAAACTCTGGTGTCAAAATATCTTTCAAACTCTTCTTTCAGTGTATAATTATGAGAATGATATGCTGTCGCCTCGGCAACATAGGCTATCCGAAATCCCTTTAAGAGCATTTTTGCGGCTACTATCGCATCTTCGCCCATAATGGAGTTTGAAGGAAAACCATCAACTGTATTTAATGCACTTTTACGATACGCTGAAAATGAGTTTGAACAAAAAAATACTTTAAAACCCAAACGATCTTTATCTTTAAAACTTCGAACATCAGATACAGGAGGATAGTTAAACAGTCTGGCGTGTATCTCTAAAGGTTCAGCATTTTCGCGAGGTAATTGCCTGCCATAAGCCATGCCTACTTCGGGATCATCAAACGCAATTACAATATTCCTAATACTATCTCTAGTTGATAAAATTGCGTCTTGTGTCAAAAAAATACAAATATCTGCATCAGCAGCAAAATTGGCCAATTGTTGCCGTGTTTTACCATGGTTAAATTCGCTTTTATCAATACTGATAACTTTGAACCCATATTCAATAGCTAAGTGAACTGTGTCATCTATAGAGCCGGAATCTATAATTATAGTTTTTAAAGGCTTAGCGTTTTGATTATTAATATTTTCTAAAACTGCTTTCCATCTTGCACCAGCATTGTAAGTTGGTATGCAAATAATAAATTCTAACATTTGACAATTATTTTATAATTCAAAACTTATATCAGATAAGATTATTTTGATATAAAACTCATTTAAATAAATTAACTAAATATTTGCTTTAATTTAGTAATAGTTGGCTCAAAATTTATATCATCTGTTATAGAGAAATAGTTATGTTTTATCATAAAAGGTGTTTGGAATTTATCTGTATAAAATTTGCTGCCTTTCATATAAATTACAAAATGCCGCACGTTGTAAAAGTTTGCTAAATGGCATGGCAAACTATCTGAACTAATAATAAAATCAGCACTTTTAATTAAATCAATAATTTGGGTAAAGTTAGAATAGTTAAGTGTACCAGGAAGTTTTTCTATTGTAAAATTTGCAGTATTTATTTCAATCTCAGGAAAATTTTTAACTATTTCATTAATTAAAATTCCCGGAATTTCTTTATCTTTTATCCTACTGTCTGGGAAGATAATAATCCTATTAATTTTTTGGTTTTGTTCTATAAGAATATCTGCTTCGGGGTTATATGTCAATCCAAAATATGACGTGAAGAATTTCCTTTTTGCATCATAAATGTTAATATTATCTGCTGGCCATCTAAATTTACTTCTTGAAAAAAACAATCTCCTACTTCTAAAATCCAATAGATATATTGATTCTGGTTTTAAGGAGAAAAATATATTAACTATATCCTTAAATAATCTTATAACATTTTTTTTATCTTTTATTTTATATAATTCAAAAAAAGCCGGCTGATTTTGTATCTCTAATTTATCAATCACGTTGAATAAGCTATCGCCATCAATAGCTTCATAAATTTCTGATATATAAAAAGGAAGTGATATAGGAATGCTTTTATCAATAAAGTTCTTTATCACAAATGATGTTATAACAAAATCACCTAACGACCTAATTGGCAAATACACAACGTTAGTATTCTTCTCCATATTAATTTAACTTAATTGTGTTGTTACTATACTTTATAAGCAAGTAGTAAATTATGAACGCAGGCAACATATAAATTGATAAATAAAGAAAATTTGTAAATATCATTGCTATGTTCGAATACATAAAATATGCCATAAAAAATGTCACATAACCATTTTTATCCGCTGAGATATTTTGCAAAACTGTTTTGACCTTTTTTGTGATATATCCTGTAAAAAATGCTGATATAAAAGGTACAACTGCAACTCCTAACCAACCAAAACTAACGTATCCCCAAATTGATACCGGTAAACGCAACCCGCCCGATGCAATTTCAGAAACATCATTGATATCGTTTAAAATAGTTAATGTGTAAATTGCCGGGTTCCACGGAAAATTAAACGGTATAAGGCCACCTACAAAAGTAAGTCCGTATGTTAAATGGCTACCGGATTTTATGTAGGCAGATAAAAAACCTAATTGATCTAAAATATCAGGGGCTCCGTAAGCTATAGCCTCAAAAATATTATCGCCCGTACCTAATTTCCCGATCTCGCTATCACCAGAAAATTGGAGTACGATGTAATATATAGCGCTTCCCGCACCATAGGTAATAAAAACAAGGATAAGAAAAGTCCAAAAAGGCATATTTTTCTTTTTTAAGCCAACAGCTATGGCTATTGCAACCAATGCACCACCAGCTATTGCCCCTCTGTTTAAACTTACCGCTATTAAAATTATGGCTATTAAAACTAAGGCTATGTTTTTAAATTTAGGTTTTAAAAAAATCTCCAGCACCATAAGTGGTATAAACAATTCAACCATTTGACGTGATGTTCGATATAAAAATGCAACACGCTGATATGGTGCCTGATACTGACCTTTGAAAAACTTAGCTAAAAAAGGATCGGATGCAAACATTGGCATAAAGCCCATTAGCATAAAACTTACTATAATACCTATAATACCTATAATAAAAATTACATTACTTAGTTTGATTATTTTTTTTACCCTATCATCATCTACAGCTATTGATTGCAAAAAATTTATTTTTATAATGGTATCTACTAATCGCAATGGTCTCCATTTGTAGCCAATAAATAGCCCTAACAAAAAGAAAAAAGCACCTATCGAATTTATCATTACATATAGATTCCAAATGCCTGGGCTTGCATATATGTTAAATTTAAATACAAACGGAGGTACTACATACGCTACGAAACATAATCCAAGATTTATGTGATTAAACACATTTTTTTTATTAAACCAAATAAAGTAGGTTCCAATAAAAAAAACACTTAATGAAATACATATCAGTAACTTATCTATCACTTTACTACAGTAATTTATTTGAAATTTCCATATCAAAACCTTCTTTAATTCCTTTTAATAGGGCATTTCGTTGCTCTGAATTGTATAATAGATAGCGGCCTACACGCGTTATCAATGTATAAAGCAGAGCTGGCAGTTGCACATGATAGGGAAAATTCTTTTTTATGTAATATATCCGATTTCTGTTTTGATAATAAATAGTAAATACTGAATCGCCGCCGCCGGTGCTTACAGCTACTTTGTGAAATACTTCCAGCATTGGCATTAAAAAAACCTTATACCCTTTTTCCAGGCAGCGTACTATAAAATCGGTATCATCATAATATACAAAATATTGTTCATCCATTAAGCCAACGTTTTTAAATACCTCTTTGCTTATTAGCATGAAGCAAGTTGGTGCATAATTAAAATGCGCTTCTCTTGAATATTTATCGTCATCTGCACAATTCTCGCCATAATGCGACGTGTAGCCTTTGTATTTAAGAATATCACCACCCGCCATCCATATTATGCGGGTATTATAATAGAATATTTTAGGAACTATCAAATGCTCATTGTTCTTTATTGAGCACTCAACCATATCCATTAAAATATTAGTTTGTGTAAAGTAAATATCGTTATTTAAGAGCAAAACAAAATCAGCACCGTGGGCTAATGCCATTTGTATGCCTTGATTATTACCTTTAGCAACCCCGTTATTCCCCTCATTCTTTAAATGAGTGAATTTGTTAACCGTAGGATATTTTGCCGTAAGCTGAGCAATTATTTTATCCGTTTTTTCTGATGGCGAATTATCAATTAAATATAAATGATAATCGTCCATTTTTTGAATAGATAAACTGTAAAAGAAATCTTCTAAAACATCATTGCTGTTATACAATACCGTTACAAGCCCAAGCTTTGCCATAATATCTATTTCAGAAGTCCTTTTTCTTTCATTTCGGCTATCGATGATTCGTATTTGCTTTCCTGAATTTGTTGCTTGTTAACCCAATTACTAAAAAGTTCCATGCCTTGGTTAAAGGATATTTTAGGTTCAAAATTTAGAAGTAATTTTATTTTTTTCAGATCAGCAAAATTATGCCTTATATCGCCAAGGCGATAATTACCGGTAACTGTAATATTTACATCAACCCCATAATTTTTAACCAATGTAGCTGCTACCTGATTTACGGTAACAGGCACACCAGTGCCAACATTAAACACCTGACCATTGGCTTCGTCTTTTTCAATACCTAAAATAGTGGCATCAACCACATCATCAATAAAAACAAAATCTCGACTTTCTTCACCATCTTCAAATATATTGATGTCTTTTCCATTTTTTATCAGTGTTGAAAATATAGAAAGTATACCTGTATATGGGTTACTTAAAGACTGCCCGGGACCATATACATTTTGATATCTGAATGCAACAGGTGCTATACCAATTGTACGACAAACCGTCATTACCATTTGCTCCTGGTTTTGCTTGGTTATGCCGTATACTGACGATGGGTGAATCTTTGATTCTTCATCAGTAGCAACAAGTTTTAACGGTTTACTTGCACCAGGATATTTTACCTCAAAATCACCGCCGTTCATAAAGGCCGATGTTCTATGTTCGGGATACACAGCGCCTAATTCTTCAGAAATGTATTTACCCTCGCCGTATATTGACCTTGAAGAAGCAATGATTATTTTTTTTACGTTGTATGATTTGTCGTTAGTTAAAATATCAAGTAATATAGCCGTACCTCCAATATTAACCTGCACGTACTTTTCAATTTCGTACATTGACTGGCCTGTGCCCGTTTCGGCTGCGAAATGAACCACAATATCAATTCCCCGCAGTGCCTGAGCCATCAAATCACGATCAGTAACACTACCTTTAATAAAGGTAACTTTGTTATAAATTGACAGGTATAAAGGTGATGTAGTTTGTGGATTATCGCCATGTATTTGTTGCGATAAAGTATCTAAAACTGTAATCTTATAACCTTTATTTATCAACTTTAAAGCTAAGTTCGATCCTATAAATCCGGCTCCTCCGGTAATTAAAATGTTTTTCATTTGTTTACTTTAGTTTATTAATCATATTTTCATTATGGCATAATTAATATTATCGCTTTTTTATCCCATCTGTGAAAATACCTTCTAATTCCTTCGTCGAAGAACGCCATGTATTTTGTTTTATAAAATCATTCCCTTTCTGCGCTATCCGGATTCGTTTGTCAACATTATTGAACAAATCAGAAATAGCGTTAACACAATCATCAATGTTTTTTGATTCAAATAAAGCTGCAGTTTCTTTATCGAAAGCATATTCACTGTGCCCTTCTATTGCCGTACATACTACTGCACACCCGCAATGCATGGCTTCCATTGGTGGCAGTGCGCATCCTTCCTGTATACTAGGCCCTAAAAATATTGCAGAGCTATTCATAATATCCGGTAAGTTGCCCGGCGATTTATAATATGTAAATCCCTTGGGCAGATCAGCCGGAGCATCACATATTCCAAATAAGTTCACCTGTAGTGCCGGGTATTTTTTTTTCAGTTTAAGTAACGCGCTTAATCCATATTCGCTTCCCTTTCGCGGCTCAACAGAATACATCATACATATAGTTTGGTCATTCCTGCTCGCTATACTTTGCTTTATAAAAAACAATTTATCATCAATAGCAAAGGAGATCTTTTTTATGTTAACACCGCCCATATTGTATACGTATTTGCGAATATGCTCTGAGATAATGATTTTTTGAATATTATCAAGAAAAAAAGACTCGTTAACTTTATCCTCATTACCCGACCAATATTCCAAATCCTGAATCAAAGAAAATAGTTTACCTTTTTGAGAGGTTAGGCGTTGTACATCAAATCCAAGTGCCCACCAAGTATATAACAAAACATCCCCATCATCTATATTATTATTATTAACACTATTTATAGTTTTAGAAGTTATGCCTTTATTTAATTTGAACCATTGGGGTGGTACTTTTATATTAAAATAAACCCACCTAAGCCAAAACGGATACTTATAATCCATATAACTGCACTTAAGTGTATGGTAAATTGTTATCTCATGCCCCAATTCGTTTAAATAATTGGCGTATTCGTACATAACCCTTACACCTCCGGCTGGTTTGTTTGGTGGAAAAGGAAGTAGTATGTTAATTTTCATTTTTGACATTAACACTTAAAATTCTTTTAATATTTTGTTTCTAACTTGATTATTTTTTTCTTCGATAGTAGCTCTATCAAAATTATTTTCCTTTTCGTACCTTTTAATGTTAATGGCCCATTGATAACATAAATGCATCAAGATTGCCTGCATACCGGCGTATCCGGCTTTATAACCACCGTCGATAATATAATTTTTTAACATACGCCTGGTTACCAGCCAAAACACCGACCACATTGACCTGTCGTACTTACTATCCTTTTCCGCCTCTAACTCTGTATACTTGTTAATTGTGTTTATATATCCATACGCAGTGTGACTGCTAAAATGATGAACAAAAAACTGATCATCTAAAGCGAATATTCTATTATCATTAACGGCAGGCTTTCCTAATCCGTGAATTTTATTGTTTGAAAAATCAATAGCATATTTTTTAAATATACGGTTGGTACGCGAATGAAAAACATTATGGCAAAATACACCATAATTATAGTTTTTTTTCTCAATACTGATTATGTCGTATTTATCGCTATGTGACGTTATCACACGCGCAATTTCTTCCAAAGTTTTTTTCTCAAGCATTTCATCTGCATAACCCCAATACAACCAATTAGTTGTTACTGCTTCGTATACCTGCTTAGCAACTATTTCATTTTCGGGAACATAACTTGCTTCGGGATCTCGTACTAAAAAATCACATCCATATGATAGCGCTATCTTTTCGGTGCCATCTGTGCTGCTGTTGTCGGCAATTAATATTTTCCCGAAACTTCGCAAATTCTTTATTACCCTTTCAATCCTTGCTTCTTCATTAAAAGTAAATATCACAAAAGTAATATCATTCATGGTTAGTTGACTTAGCTGTTAATTTATATACAATGATAAAAAAATAAGAGGTTATGCAAACCTGGGAGAGTGCTATGGGTATACCAATGGTGTATACATTTAATATTTTAAAAAAATACAATAATCCAAAGCTTATCATCAATACCACTATACCCAATGTTGAAGCTCGAATGGTAAAGTATGTTTTACCCTTAATAGTTAAATAAATAATGAGAGCGCCTGCTAAAAAATTTCCACCTTCGGTCATAATTCCATATAGAATTAGCGATGAGTACTTTACAAGCATACTTTTAGTAATAATTCTGATTACTAAATTGGAAAATAAATATCCTCCTAACATTATTACTATTAATGATAATAAAGCATTACGTAAATATGTCAGTATATATTTTCCATGAGTTTTGTACAAACCAGGTACAAATATTTGGCCAAATACCGTCGAATAAGCGTTTGTTCCGCTTATGCCCACATTTGCAACTGTCGCATAAATCCCTACAACTTCGGTAAGACCGAGTGGGACTAATATCAATCTATATCCTTGTGTTTGTAGCATGTTTATAACAGCGTTAAAGGTCATTGGATACGAGAATTTAAACGTTTCTTTAATATCAAATTTGTAAATAGCACCGGTGTTATATTCAGGAATGCGCCTTAAAATAACATATAAGGTCGCAAATGCAATTAGTGATGAAAACAACAGCGATTGTAATATCATTAAAGCGCTTGAGTGGCCAGCCATCTTATTAAGTAGAAAAAAAACGGCTATTTTAGCGCAATTTTCGAGTAGAAGACAATAAGTAGCTTGACGCCTCAATTCCAAATTATTGATAAAGCCTCGTATTAATGTAACAAAATAAGTACTAATGGATAGCAAAATGATAATTACAATTAAAATAAAATATTTTGGAAAAAAAACTATGCTGAGTAAACAGCTTGCAGTAAGTAATAAAAAAAGCAATTTTAATACAGTTAAATTAATAGCATTGAAGGACTGTAATGAGTAGTTACCCTCTTTTAATTTGTAAATATTAGATTGCTGGAAATAGTCTAACGGAATCAATAAAAATGCGTTAATACAATAAGAAACCGTAAACAAAAAGTAATATGTACCTAATTCATATATAGATGTGTTGTAGGTGTACAACTTTAAAAAAACTAACTGAAATGCGATAGATAACACTCTAATTAAAGCAACCTCAACAAGCAATGCTTTTTTTATTTTTACTGTGCTCATAAATAGGGGATTAAAACTATTACTTTGGGAGGTTAAGTTCTAAAATTCAACTTAAAATTTAGACTCGGCAACCCAATTTATCATTTGCTTCAGAGCATCTTTACTTGATATTTGCGGTTTCCATCCAAATGTATTAAGTGCCTTACTTATATCTGCAACGTACACTTTCTGATCGCTTTGTCTAACAGGTAATTTAACGAAATCCATTTTAACATCTAAAACTGTCTCAAGCTCAGAAAATAATTCCAATAACGATAAGCTATTGTTCATCCCCCCACCAATGTTAAATGCCTGACCTTGTGTTTGTTCTATATTATTTATAGCCGAAAAATAACAGTTTATTAAGTCAGCAGCAAATAACACATCCCTTACCTGTTTACCAGTACCTGATATTGTAAAAGGCGTTTTTAGTACTCCATTTTTAATATCAATCGCTTGCTTTACAAACCATCCAATCCATCCTTGGTCTATTGTAGCATATTGCCTACCTCCAAATATTGACGAATGTCTGAAAACAATTGTTTTTAATCCAAACATTTTATTATAATCAAGCATGTACTGGTCCGTAGCGCCTTTTGAGCAACCATAAGGAGACTGAAAATTTAGCGGGACATTTTCATCAAATCCCTGACCATAACCCTTAGCTTTAAAACGAGTATCTGTTTCTTCATATTCTATCCACTCCAGATCACCATATACTTTATTGGTTGAACTATATGTTAATATTGCGTTAGGAGCAAACTTTCTTACGGCTTCCAAAATGTTATTTCCGCCTAAAACATTTACTTCAAAATCAAATCTGGGGTTATCTAATGAGGTTGTCATAGCAACCTGTCCAGCCAAGTGGAAAACGATATCAGGTTTACAATCTTTTATTGCATATTCAACATCATTATACGAACGAATATCCGAATGGTAGAATTTAAATTTCCCTATTGTTCTTAACCACGCAAGATTATTTTCTGTACCAGACCGGTATAGGTTATCAAAAACAAACAACTCATCTCCATTTTTAAGCACTTGTGCCGCCAAATTCGATCCCAAAAAACCACAGCCACCTGTTATTAAATATTTCATTATTTTTTTTTATCTATTTCTATTGCTTTTCCTAACCCTTCTTCAAGTGCAATTTTGGGTTTCCATCCCAAGGCTTTTATGGCCGAAGAATCTATATTAGTATTCATTAATTCACCCTTTCTGTATGCAACAGCACCGAAGTTTAATTGTGTGATAGTATTCCCAGTAATTTTCTTAACCAATTGTACAAACGTTTTTAAATTCACAGGTTTATCATCTGATACTTGAAAATCAGTAAACCCGCTTACAAAATCATCACTATTATCAAGAATAATCTCAAAAGCAGATACTATATCATCAATATATGTAAAATATCTTGTTTGTTCACCTTTGGTTAAATCCAGTGATGGTACGTTATTAATAAATGTATCAATTAAATATGTTACAAATTTTGTTTTATCATCTTGCGGGCCATAAAAATGTTCTAATTGAACATTTATAAAGGCATTATCATTAGAAAAAAAAATCATCCAGTCCTTAAATTGGTTCTTTGATAATGAATAGACACTTATATTCTTGTCTAATATCGTATCTGTATTTATGAATTTAACGGCGTGTTTTGTCTTTTTAAAAATTGATAGAAGCCTTAATGGTAACAATAAATTAGCTTCGATAGTATTTACAGGATCGGTATCTTTACGTCCATAATGGGTTGCACAGTGTAGTACAATGTCAATTCTTAATTTCTCGGCAACGTCTTCATTTAATGAATCAACGTCATATAATTCAATGTCTGATAAGGCGTTCCGTATTCTTTCTAAAGAAGAAGACGGGCGCTTTAAAACTATAAAGTTATACCTATGCTTTAATGAATTAATAATATTACTTCCTAAATACCCGGTTCCACCAGTTATTAATATTCTTTTTCGAGTACTCTCGCTCATTATACAATATAATTTATGAAATATACTTTTTAATCACATCCAGCATGTAATCATAATGGGTTTCATTTAAGCCCGGCCATACGCCCAACCAGAATGATTGATTCATGATGGTATCTGTATTAGGTAAATTACCTATTGTACGGTGCTGAATATTAGCATAAGCCGGCTGGCGTAATAAATTACCGCCAAACAGCAAACGTGTACCTATCATTTTTTCTTCCAGGTGCTGTACAAGCATGTGCCTGTCGGCAGCGTCACCTTCGCGCAGTGTTAACAAAAAGCCAAACCAAGACGGATCACTATGCTCTGTTGCTTCAGGCAAAATAAATATCTCTTCCAGCTCTTTCATGCGCTCATGCAGGGCGGCAAAGTTCTCTCGTCTCCTTTTTACAAAATGATCCAGCTTTGTGAGTTGTGATACACCAAAAGCTGCCTGCATATCGGTAACTTTAAGGTTAAAGCCAATGTGCGAATAAGTATATTTATGATCATATCCAAAAGGAAGTGTTCCTAATTGTTGTGAAAAGCGGCAACCGCAGGTATTATCCTTACCCGGTTCGCAATAGCAATCGCGGCCCCAGTCCCTAAAGCTTTCAGCAACTTTGGCCAGTTGAGGGTTGTTAACTAAAACAGCACCGCCTTCGCCCATTGTTATGTGGTGAGCAGGGTAAAATGAGAAGGTTGATATATCGCCATAAGTACCGGTCTTTTTACCACGATAAGTAGCGCCTAACGAATCGCAATCATCTTCTACCACCCACAGGTTGTATTTTTTTGCAACACGCATCACCTCGTCCAGGTCGAACGGATTACCAAGCGAGTGGGCTATCATGATCGCTTTTGTTTTTGGCGATACAGCTGCTTCAATATCTTCGGCTTTAACGTTGTGGGTTGCAATATCAACATCAACAAATACCGGTATTGCTCCAAACTGGATCATCGGGTTTACGGTTGTTGGGAAACCGGCAGCTACGGTGATCACCTCATCACCCGGTTTAACAGCCCTGTCGCCTAATTTTGGCGATGTAAGCGCGTAAAATGCAACCAGATTGGCTGATGAGCCCGAGTTAACCAAAAGCGCTTTTGGGGCATTAAAATAAGCCGCGAAATCTCTCTCAAACTCGTTAGCAAACCTGCCTGCGGTTAACCAGCCGTCAAGGGCGGCATCTACACCTAATAAAATATCGTCCTCATCTAAAACCTTACCGGTTACCGGGATGTAATTTTTACCAGGTACAATGATCTGGGTGGTTTTAGCTTTTGCTATTGCTCTCAGGCTACTCTCTAACGATGCGTCGCCGGTAATGTTTTTTAATGCCATGCTGTAAATAATGATTCTTTATACGCTATTATATTTAAGTACTTTCCATCCCTAAGGGCGCAGAAAATGGTTCCATCTCGGTTATTGGTTTTCCAAATGCCAGTTTAGGGTAAGTGTTTGTATGAGGATCTATCATCACTTGCAACACAATAGGTTTATCATGATTTTCATTACTCCACATCCAATCAAACGCCGCCTGCACTTCTTCGGGCGTACTTATAGTTTTTGAAGTTATACCATAGGCTACGGCTACCTTTTCAAAATCGGGCGTATCGTATCCCCAATACGTTGATTGATATCTCGACTCGAAATAATTATCTTGAAACTGCCTTATCATTCCAAGGGTTTGATTGTTTAAAACAATTACTTTAATAGGCAATTTATTCCTGACAATGGTTTGTAACTCCTGTATGTTAAGTTGCATGCATCCATCACCAATAAGCACCACTACCGGTTTGTTACCTGTAGCAATACAAGCACCAATGCTGGCTGGTAGTGCAAACCCCATTGCCCCCATTCCGCCTGAGGTTAAAAACAGTTGCCCTTTATTAAGTTGCAATGATTGAGCTGACCACATTTGGTGGCTTCCAACGTCTGCCAGATATGCTGCTGCATTACTGCTTACTTCAGAAAGCTGATGCATTAATTTATTCGGATTAATACCAATAGGCTTCAATTCCTCGGTATCGGGCCATTTTATTTTTAAATCTGTTATAGAGTTTAACCAATTATCCGGCCGACAGAATAACCCATCGGCTACTGTAGTTTTAAATTGTTTAAAAAATATTGGTAACGTAGTTACCAATGCTACGCATCCCTTAACACGATTATTGATCTCGCTGGCCTCGCAATCAACATGGTATATTTTACGATTCTCAATAAACTTTGTCTCAGCACCGGTTTGACGTATATCGAGCCTGCTACCCAACACAATCAGCAAGTCACATTCGCCAAAAGCAATATTTGCCCAACGGTTGCCGTAACTGCCTATAAAGCCCACCCGCAAATCATCATCGGCAGCGATGGTGTCGAGTGCCAACAAGGTGGTAATAACAGGAATATTGGTTTGTTTTACAAATGCATCAAAAGCCGATTGTGTTTGAGATGCTTTAACCCCCCTGCCTACTAATATTAATGGGCGTTTTGCCGCTTTAATATCCGCAACAAGGCTATTAAGCTTGTCTTGCGGAATTTCAAAACCATCACTTTGTTGATGCAAAATAACCGACGGATCTATCTGAGTTCGTTGCACATCCATAGGCAAATCGATCAATACCGGACCCGGCCGACCTTCAACAGCTATTTTAAACGCTTTTTCAAATATTGCCGGAATTTCATCGGGGTTATTAACCAAAAAAGCTGCTTTGGTAATGGGTTTGGCCATGGCCACAATATCAGTTTCCTGAAAACCCAACTGGCGTATGCCCATATCGCCTTTTTGCTCATGCCTGTTTACCTGGCCGGTAATGAAAACCGCCGGTGATGAATCAAAATAACAACTGGCAATACCGGTAAGCAAGTTTGTAGCCCCGGGGCCGCTGGTAGCCATGGCTATACCCGGAATACCTGTTACGCGCCCAAAAGCATCGGCTGCAAATGCGGCCGACTGCTCGTGGTGCATGGTAACAATATTGATCTTAGTTTTCTGGCTAACTGAATCCAGCAAATGGGTTATCATCCCACCGGACAGCTCGAAAATACAGATTACTCCCTTCCTCTCTAAAAACTCCGCTATATAATCTGATGCTTTCATAAGCCCGAATTGTTACTGCTAATATATTGATCTTTATAATATGATACGGTTTTTGCCAAAGCAATGCCGATATCTGTTTGTTTTATGTCACCAAAGGTAGCATTGTATTTGCTATTGTCGCCGCTTATTTCCATTGATTGATTGGGCCTGTATGGTATTGCGCCATAATTGATCTTACCTTTACTTTTTATCCCTTTTTCAATTTGTTCTACAATTGCTCTGAGCGGTGTTACTTTACCAGAGCTAATGTTATATATTCCGGATACGGCATCTGCCCCAACTACTTTTGTTATCATTGTTGCAAAATCATCAATATACAGATAATCGTAGCGCTGTTCGCAAAGTGTTAGGTCTAAATCTTTATTGTTAAGTTGATTGGTAATAACCCAAGGAATAAACCAGTTTTCAGCCTCGCCGGGGCCAAATACCGAAAACACCCGTAACCAATACCACTTAATACTATTTAGCTCGCAAAAAGTTTTGATAATATTTTGCATCGCGATCTTTGTTATGGCGTAAGCATCAGTTGCTGTACTGATGTGATCTTCATCAACTTTAGTATCAATTACGCCATACTCTGCCTGGGAGCCAAAAACCAAAAGCTTTTCCAATTTCACCTGCCGAGCTATGTCAAGTATATCGCCCAGCAAATTAAAATTTTGTAGTTGCATTGGCCATTCTAATCTATCTTTTGCTGTTACACCTGTCCAGGCTGCATGTATAACAACAGTTGGTTTAAAAGCAATAACTTTGTTTTTATAATCAGCAGCGCCGGTATCTACCCATTCAACATGGTTAGAAAAAGATTTGCAGCGATAAAGATCTGTAGAAGAGCGCATAGCCCCCATTATTTGATAGTTATTTGCTACCAAATGCGCCATTACCGCCGAGCCAAGAAAACCAGCCCCCCCCGTTATAAAAACCCTCTTTTTACCCATTAATAAATTCCGTGATCTGTTTTTGGGTAACCGCAGCTATATCTGCAGGATATTCAAAATAACTTTTGTACCAATTTAATGTGTATGTTAAAGCCTGTTCTGCGTTAAATTTAGGGGCCCAACCCAACTGGGTGATGGCTTTGCTTATATCCAATTTTAGCAAACCGGCTTCATGCGGCTGATTGGTGGCTTGCGGAGTAAAATACTCACCTTTACCCCAGCAGCTAATGGCAAGATTAACCATGTTTGATACCGGCAAGGCATCGGTAAATAACGGCCCAAAGTTATACGCTTCACTAAATTGTGCGGGCTCGGCACTTAACCTTGCGCCCAGCATCAGGTAACCTAAAAGTGGTTCCAGCACATGTTGCCAAGGCCTGATAGAGTTTGGGTTACGGATCTCTATCTTTTGATCTATTGATAAGGCACGTACTATATCCGGTATTAATCTGTCTTTAGCCCAATCACCACCGCCTATAACATTACCGGCGCGACCTACCGCAATGGCTTTTTTATGTTCATCAAATGTTTTTGTATTAAAGAAAGAATTACGGTATGAGTCTATCACTAATTCTGTACATGCCTTACTTGCGCTATACGGATCGTACCCACCTAAGCGGTCGTTTTCACGATACGGGTATTCCCATTCGTAATTATGGTATACTTTGTCGGTTGTAATTAAAACTGCGTAACATTCCTTTTGTAACGCGCGCATGCCGTCTAAAACATGAGCTGTACCTATGGCATTAACCTCGAATGTTTCCGCAGGTATTTGGTATGATAAGCGAACAAGCGGTTGTGCCGCAAGGTGGAATATAAAATCGGGCTGAAAGCCTGATATCGAATCGCTCAATGTTTTTGAGTCGCGCAAATCTGCAATTACAGATTTACATAGGTTTTCTCCGTCGATAAGATTATATAGATTTTCAGCATGGTCCGGAGCGAGGGCGTATCCCATTACTTCGGCACCCAACATATTAAATATCTTGAGCAGCCAAGCGCCTTTAAACCCTGTATGGCCGGTAAGGAATACCTTTTTCCCTTTATATGTTTGCGTTAGTTTATTAAGCATCTTACCAAATTTTCCATGGAGCGTTGTTTTCGGCCCACATATCATTCAAATCGTGTTTATCTTTTAGGGTATCCATCGGGCGCCAAAAACCATTATGCTTATAAGCATTCATCTGGCCATCTCTGGCTATGCTTTCCATTGGTCCTTGCTCCCAAATGGTGCTGTCACCATCTTTAATGTAATTAAAAACCTCGGGCTGGCAAACAAAGTAACCTCCGTTTATCCAAGCTCCGTCGCCTTTAGGTTTTTCCATAAACGAGTGTACTGTTGAGTCATCAAGAATGTTCAATGCTCCAAAACGCCCTTGTGGCTGTACTGATGTTACTGTGCATAGCTTGCCATGATCTTTGTGATATTGTACCAATGCTTTAATATCAACAGTGCCAACGCCATCGCCATAGGTAAGCATAAATGGCTCATTACCAATATATGGTTGTATACGCTTAATCCTGCCACCGGTCATTGATTCATTCCCGGTATCAACGAGGGTAATTTTCCAGGGCTCGGCCTGCGAATCATGCACCTCTACCGAGTTGTTCTTTAAATCGATGGTAACATCTGATTTGTGAAGAAAGTAGTTTGAAAAAAACTCTTTTATTACATAGCCCTTATAACCCAGGCAAACAACAAAATCGTTAAAGCCATGTGCAGAGTATGTTTTCATAATATGCCACAGTATAGGCATCCCACCTATTTCAACCATTGGTTTTGGCTTTACAACTGTTTCTTCGGAGAGCCTTGTGCCTAAGCCGCCGGCTAATAAAACTACTTTCATTTAGTAAATTGTTAATATTTCAATATCGGTTGAATATGGATAACTGCAGCATAATAAACAATCGTCGGCGTTTAATCCTTCGGGCAGTTTATCAATGCCAATTAATTTAACTTTACCATTTACTAATTTCCCTTTACATAGCAAACAAGTACCTGTTTGGCATGAGTACGATAGATCAATACCCTGATCAAGTGCGGCATTCAATATGCTGGTGCCTTTGGTAACTTCTATTTGTTGCGCCACACCCGAATTTATTATTTTAACCTGTCGGGTTTCAATATCATCAAACTGTTGGGCATCAATAAACACTTCAAACTCTTCGGTATAAATATTGGCATGTACTACTTTAAGTATGCTCAATGCATTACGCACCGTTTGTTTTAAGCCATCAGGGCCACATATGTAATGAACACTTTCTTCAAGATCATTGTTTACAGATAAAATATCTACTACTTTGGTTTCATCTATCCGGCCTTCAATAAAGTAATGAAGATAGACATCTTCGGGTATACGGGTGTAAAAATTGTAAATTTTAAACCTGTCGGGATACTTTTCCTCCAACTCAACAAGTTCATCGTAAAATATAGTATGTTCTGGGTTTCTGTTACAATAAAAAAGCGTTACTTTTTTATTACCGGTTGTATTTAACGCTACTTTTAAAATAGACATTAAGGGGGTAATGCCACTGCCAGCCCCCCAAAGCATAATATGGTTTGGGCTTGGTTCATTCAAATCAAAAACAAAATCGCCCATTGGTTCCATTACCTCCATTACATCATCAATTTTCACATGATCGTAGAGGTAATTTGATACTACACCCCCCGGAATACGTTTTATGGTTACAGCTAAGTGCTGATCGATTCCCGGGGCTGAGGAAAATGAGTACGGGCGAATATATTTCCGGTTATTAATTCTAACTACTAATGTTAAATACTGGCCGGGTTTATATTTTATTTTTTTAAGACCGGGTTGCTTCAAAAATATCGTCACAACATCGGGCGTGCGTTTTTCTATACCAACAACTTTTAATGTAAATGTAAGCATAAACCTGCCAATTAATCCATTATAACTTTATAGGCCTTTTTGCATGTAATTAAAGCTATACCCAAAATGCCACCCAGTATCAAACCGATTAATATACTTTTAAGTTTCCCAATTCTTTCAACATCTAATGGAAGTATAGGTTTGTCTATCACTTGTATTAAAGGTGTTTCATTTCTTAGAGATACCTTTGACGCTTCAAGGTTTCTAACAAGTTCAGCTAAAATTGCCCTGTTTGCTTCAACATCAATTTGATGACGTTGAGATGAAGTACGTAGTACAACTCTTGCAGGGTTAGCATTCGGATTGGCATCAATTGAGGCTGCTACACTACCGATTGCACCATTAAGTTCAGTCCGAACTGAATCTGTTTGATGTTGCAAAATTTGAACATTCTGAGTGAATTTTTTAGTTTTTGTTTCAATGTAAAACTGAGAAACTCGATTTGCCAGGATTTCGGCAAAGTATTTCGAAAACAATTCATTCTTTGTTTTTACTGTAAGAACAATAATGCTTAGCTTTTTATCAATTTTTTCTACAGTAACATTATTAGTGATCAAGT
The DNA here is from genome assembly GCF_019391655.1 of Mucilaginibacter rivuli. Taxonomy (GTDB): domain Bacteria; phylum Bacteroidota; class Bacteroidia; order Sphingobacteriales; family Sphingobacteriaceae; genus Mucilaginibacter; species Mucilaginibacter rivuli. The sequence continues at coordinate 446,213 of NZ_JAHXPQ010000003.1, forward strand.
TTTTACGAAATACGCCTATTAAGCTATCTTGAATTAAAGTACGTTTTGTTGTATCTAAGTTGGGTGGAAACTTTACACTTTCAAGATTCGTATTATCTTTCCAACCATTACGTAAATTATTAAAATTAATATACAACTCAGCTAAAGTTTCAATTTTTCCATTTATACTTATTTGTGAAAGTAATGCCTTTTGAATAATTGACCTTGATTTCATTAACTCAATCAAGTTATCGCCCGAAAAAACTCCACCGCCATTATTACCAACATCCAATCCAAATTGGCTTGCAATTCCTGAATAGGCACTCATCCCGCCTGTGCTTTTACTATCTTCTAAAGCAAAACTAAGTTCGGCCTTATAAACCGGCTTTTTATACACAGCATATCCCAAGCCCAATAAAGATCCAATAACACAATAAACTACAACAGAAACCCATTTGGATCTGATAAATTTATAAAACTTTATAATAGTGAGTATAACTTCCTTTAGTGATAACTCCATTTCGGTGGAATCAGTTTTATTTTGATCTTCCATTATGCTGATTATCGCGTTAAGGTAATAATACCAATTAAAACTGCCGCTGCGGAAGCCAAAGCTCCACCGATACCACCAATTTCTACAGCACTCAATCCTCTATGTTGTAATTTTTTAGGGATAACTATTTCGCTGCCGGGTTTAATAGTTGGATAACTTTTAAAGAAAAGAAAATGATGAGTTGATTTAACTGACCCGTTAGCATAAATTACGTAAGCTTTGCGGCGCAATGCATTTTCGGAAAAACCACCGGCATTGCTTACAAAACCAGTTAATGATTTTGAAGATGTATAAACAACCGAGCTTGGAAATAACACCTCTCCATTAACCTTTACCAATTGTTGCTGGCTTGGGATACGTAAAACATCTCCTTCTTCCAATATCAAATCGATATTAGAACCTGGTTTAGCCAGTATTTCTTTTAAATCAATACCTACATAATCATTTTGAAGTTGCTCAAATACGTTTGAGGTAGAGTCTTTAAGTGTTTGTTGGATGTGTGTTAAACGTGCAATCCTTTCCTGGCTTACTTCGGATATGTTTGATTTGCCTTTTTCTGTATTAATTCCTAATTTATCAATACGTTTTAACCTTGCCCCATCAATATCTGCAGAGGCTTTTAACCCGCCGGCGCGCGTTATCAAATCAGATATTTTTTCGTTTTTTGTAATAATAGTGTATGGCCCCGGATACAGAACTTCGCCTTCGAGCCTTACTGTTCTTTGTTTTTCATACCCGGGTAAACTATATACCGATACTACATCAAAAGGTTGTAATATAAATGAAGATGCATTGATCTTAAATTGCTCATCCACGTTGATATGAAAAACCTGAGACACAGGGCCATCCTTTTGGGTGGGGTCGCTATTGCTTATTCGCCTTGCCACTTCTATCCGTGCAGGGCTTGCACCTTCATTTAAGCCTCCGGCCTGAACAATGAGGTCTTCCACTGTCATTTTATCGGAATATGGAAAATCTCCACCTGATCTTACTTCTCCGTTTATATTTACCGAATATTCATCGCGCAGATCGAAAATTGATGGTATAGTAACTACATCTTCTTTTTTCAGTAAAATATCTGGTGCATTTTTATTAAAAATTTCTTTTATATCAAAAGCGACAATTTCTTGTGTATTGTCTGATTTTAAGCGGCTGATAAAACCACGTTTTGTAAAAGCATCCTGCCTCAACCCTGCTGCCTTATTAACCAATTGTGTTAAGGTTAACCCTTTATCTAACTCAAATTGGCCTGGCCTTATAACAGCTCCAAAAATGCTTACCCTGTTTTGGTAAGTATCTAATATCTGGTCAACAATGTAAGAATCTCCTCTCAACGGAATGTAGTTGCTAAAATCGACAGCTTTTACATCAACAACTTTACGATCCTGGTCTGTAATCTGGGTTGCTTTAATATTTGCAGTATAAGCAACTTCAGTAAACCCACCTGCAAAATCAATTACATCACGTAAAACTTCGCCGGGTAAAACCTCATAAGTTGCCGGCCTTTTAACCTGCCCGGCTAATTTAACACGCACGTTATAAGTAGGCACTCTTACAATATCGCCGTCTTGCATGCGTATGTTATCTTTTTGGCTACCCTTTAATAAAAAATCATAAACATCTAGTGTTCTGATAACGTCGCCATTTCTGATCACCTGTATTTTACGGAAAGAGCCTATATTGTTTGGGCCACCTGAATTATACAGCGCGGCAAATACTGTAGATAATGATGACAGGGTAATTGTACCTGGCCTTACCACCTCGCCAATCATAATAACTTTTATACTACGGATATTACCAAGGCCTATGCTTACGTTGGTACCGTGCCCTATCGCGTAATGGTTGGCAATAAGTTTTGATGTAATTAAACCAGTAGCCTGTTCAATACTTTTTCCGCTAACGTTAATTAAACCTATACCGGGTAATGCAATATTTCCTTCGGGGTTTATTCCCAATTTCCAATCTGCTACTGAGTTTCCGTATATACTAACCAATATCTGATCATCTGGCCCAAGCCGGTAGTTTTGAGGAGTTGGAATACGTAAATTAGGCTCGAAAGTTAAGTTTTTGTTATTGAACAATTCAGCACCAAATATTGCCGAACCGTCTCTTGGATAAACTTTAGCTGTCGTGGTTTTACCGTCCTCATCCTTTTTACCATCTTCGTCTTTTGTTTCATCGGTAGTAACTTCCCGGCCCAACTGGTCTTTCTTTGTTGTCTGGTCCAAATTCACATCCTTTGCGGTACGGATAAGATTTATACGGTTTTGGAGTTTATTTATATCTTGTACAGACATTCCTTTAGCTGCGGCAGCCTGCCTTATCTGATCATCGCTCATGCCCGAAGCTTTCGCTTTCTGAATAAAATCGCGAAGCTGGGTATCAGTAATTTCGTTAGGGTTGTTTGGGAGTGTTGTCGGCGTATTTGCAGGCTGGCTAGTAGCCATATTGGTAGTATTGGTAGTTGAAGTACCCGAAGATGTAGACCCTGAAACGGTTTGTGCCTGAGTATCCTCAACTCCAACTATTATATTTGTCAATAAAAAAAACGTTACTAAAACGTATAGAAAATATCTCATCTTATTTATTTGAGTAGTAATAATTTTTAGTCAGAAAAACTATTTTCCGAAAATTATCAGCTTTTTTTTACAATGTTACGAATTAAACCGCGCATTTATAATAAAAATATTACAACCTGCCATCTATTAATGTTCTTTCCAGCATTCCTTTAATATCATATATTACAGATTCCTTTTGCCTTTTCAACTTATCGAAATTAAGCAGTTTAAACTGGCTATGCGCAACTGCTAATATAACAGCATCATAATTATTTTTAAGCTCTTCCAAATTTTTGTTAGTGGTTATACCGTATTCTGCCATTACTTCGGCAGGGCTTGCCCATGGATCAAAAACTTCGTACCTGGCTTCAAACTCATGTAAAACATTTATGATATCTATCACGCGTGTATTGCGCACATCGGTACAGTTCTCTTTAAAGGTAAAACCCAAAACTAAAACATTAGCATTTTTAACGTTGATGTTGCGCTTTATCATCAGCTTTATCACTTCGAGGGCTACATATTTCCCCATTCCGTCGTTCAAACGGCGACCGGCCAATATCATTTCGGGATGATAACCCAGTTCCTGTGCCTTTTGGGCAAGGTAATACGGATCAACCCCGGTACAGTGACCACCTACCAAACCGGGCTTAAAATTGAGAAAATTCCATTTTGTACCCGCGGCGGCTAAAACATCATGGCTATCAATACCAATAAGGTTAAATATTTTAGAAAGCTCATTTACAAAAGCGATGTTAACATCACGTTGCGAGTTTTCGATCACTTTACAAGCTTCGGCAACTTTAATACTTGGGGCTTTGTGTGTCCCTGCTGTAACAATTACACGGTACAGATCATCAATAAAATTGGCTGCTTCGGGGGTTGAACCCGATGTTACCTTTAAAATATTGGTAATTGTATGTACTTTATCGCCGGGGTTAATACGCTCGGGAGAATAACCTGCATAAAAATCGTGGTTGAAAAACAGGCCGGATACTTTTTCCAATACAGGTATGCACACCTCTTCGGTTGCTCCGGGGTACACGGTTGATTCATATATCACAACATCACCAGGCTTTAATACTTTGCCTATAGTTTTTGTTGCATTAATGAGTATACTTAAATCGGGCCGGTTATGCTGATCTGTAGGTGTGGGTACCGATACGATGTAAACATTGCAGTTACGAATACTTTGGGTATCTGATGTGCAATATAAGCCCTGCGCTCCGGGAGTGGCGGTTATTACCGAACGTAAGCGATCCGAATCTACTTCGAGGGTGCTATCAACAGCCAGGCTAACTTCGTCAACCCGGCTTTGTTTTATATCATAACCCGTAACCGGAAATTTTGAAGCAAACTCTGCCGCGAGTGGTAATCCAACATATCCTAAGCCTATAATGGCTATTTTAATTTCGGCGGGCTTAGTAAACATTTTTACACATAAACCCTAAAAAGGGTTAACAAAGATAATTTTTAATTTAAGTAATCAAGTACTGATAGCTTAACGTATACCGTAAACCAATTAGTACTTAAATTGTTTTAAGCATTTTAAAACATAAGCAATAAATAACACCAGGGTATTTATTTCATATCGGCAAGGTATGCATTCAAATCTTCGGGCGTACCAATGCCATGCATTTGCTGCTGTTCTATATTGTATATAATTATCTTTTTATTATCCTTAATAAGGTAATTGTAAACCGGGCAGGTATAAAACTCATTGTTAACCCTATCGTTGTTAATTATCATGTCAATAGCGCCATTAACAAAATCGCTGCCTTTGCCAAAAAGGTAAATACCTACTGTGGCAAACTCTGAGATAGCCTTCTTTTCCTGAACTTCAGTTACAAAACCATCCTGGCCAATTTTAGCGAATGACCATTTGGGGTTCAATTCGGCATCGGTAAAAGTTAATATAGAGCCATCGAGCTTCTTATCGAGGCAATCATTAAGGTAATCAGCTATGTTGATATCTACTATCTGGTCTGAGTTGGCAATGAGCAAAGGGTATTCATTGTTAATATGCTCTCGTGCGAATAAAACGGTGCAAGCGGTACCTTCGGTTAACTGATCGATCCCGATAAATGTTGTATTGTAGGTATCGCTGATATATTTAACCAGTTCTTGCTCTAACTCAAAATGCTCTTTACGGCCTATTAATATATAATTCGCATCAGGATAGTTCAGGTTTTCCATTACCCGCATAATCATGGGTTTACCTGCTACATCAATAAAAGGTTTTGGTTTGGCATAACCTGCTTTGGCAAAACGGCTGCCTAAGCCCGCCATGGGTATTACAATGTTTATCATACTATGTATTTATCGTTATTGGCACCGGGAAGCTTTACAACTACGGTGGTTACATCGGTTATGGCTTCAAAATCAGTTATTACGCCGGGCTTAATAGTCAGCACATCACCGTCTGAGTATTCAACGCCCGACATTCTTACTCTGCCGTTTACTATTACGGTATATTCGGTTGCAATTTTGTGGAAATGCTTGCCTTCATACTCGCCGGCCTTGTATTTTTTTATGCCTACTTCCACATCATTTGTGGCATGCAGGGTTGGCTCAAAATTACCAATGAACCATCCTTTAAACATATCATCCAGTTTGGATACTTCAATTTTTTCGGGCTGGTCCATCATTGTTTTGATTTGTATTCGTCTATCATTTGCGGCGAATAAAATGAATGATATTTGTTATTTTCTATCTGGTAGTTAAGTACCTTTTTACCTTTTAATACATACTCGTTCAGTACAGGCGATATGTAAAAGTTACCCTCCAGCTGTACATCATTTTTGATGCTTTGAAAAGCGCTCTCAAAAAAATCCTTCGCTTTGGCAAAATAGTAGTATCCCGCTATAGCATGGTTACTGATGGGGTTTTTCTCGGCAGTCTGGATAACAGCATTATCCTCTACCCTGGCGTATGACCATCGCGGATGTACGGATTTAAAAGTGATAATACCTGCATCGGCATTATGTTGTTGCCAAAATTTGTTGATATCATTAAAGTTTTCATCAATAACCTGGTCGCCGTTAAGTATCAGTAGTTGATCATCATCATCAATTTTATCAATGGCCATTAAGGTGCTGCAAAGTCCTCCTTTTGTTGAGCGTTTTAGCCTGATCACATCACAATTTGGTTCCAGCATTTTCAGCGTGTTATCCAGGTGATATTTTGTAGAATCTTCGTTATTAATGATGAATATAAAATGGCAGGGGTGCTTTATAATGTTGGCGCTTTTAATTACCAGTTCTATCATCAGCATGCCATTAATATCTATTAATGGTTTAGGATAAAGGTATCCCGATTTTATAAACGCATCGGACGAGCCGGCCAGTGGTATTACTATCTTAAGCATGCTCTATCTGTTTTATACGGTCCATTATATTATAGTAGTGCACATCATCCGGGTTTTCAACCTTCAGCACGTGTGCCCCGGCTGCTACAGCAGCCTTCACGCCATTTTCGTTATCTTCTACTATCAAACAATCCAGGGGGCTTAAACCCATTCTTTCGATAGCAGTGGTGTACATTTCGGGATGTGGTTTACTGTGCGTCACGTCTTCGTTAGAGATAAAGAAATCCAGGTATTGTAATAAGCCCGATTTTTCCATCATGATCTCTATTGAACGCCTAACCGAGTTTGAGCAAACTGCCATGTGGTAACCTTCGGCTTTCAATTTTGCAAGCGCAAATTGGTGGTGAAATATGGGCTTACATTTAGTAAACACGGTTTCGATGGTGTATTGTTGCTTTAACTCATTAACAAAGCCGTGTAGCTTTTTTGGAAAGCCACCTTCCAGCGAAAGCATCTCCAGCTTTTTTTTGGTAGGAAGCCCATCAAAGGTGATAAGGTGGTCATAACGGCTTATCTCGTGACCAAACAGGCCTAATGCAGCATTCAGCGATTCGTAGTGCCAATCACGGGCGTCTATCAGTACGCCATCCATATCAAAAATAACTGCCTTAATTTTCATGGAAAAAAGTTTTAGCCTCTTCAGGGTAATCGGTACAAAGCATTACGGTATTCATTTGTTCGCCCATGTGTTTATAGTTTTCCCATTCGTGTGTGTATGCCCGCTTATGTAAGTCGGGCGATACGATACAAATTTGTTTGTTGTTGAGTTGGTGCTGCGATATAACGGCCTCATCTATCCAATGGCCTTTAAATTCATCCAGCCATACTCCTGCCGATTCATCGTATAACGGGCACTCTATTTCGTATTCGCTTTGGCGTGTAAAGGTTGTGAGGTTGGTTTTGGTGTACTGGATATGATCGGGCACAGACATATCGAATAAAAAGTAACTGGTAATGTTATACTGTTCCAGATACGATTTAAGTAGCGCTTGTAAGCCATCGGCCTTAATGTTTAAGGCAAGCGGCAGGCTTTTATCGTATTGGCTATATATCTCAAGAAACTCGGTGAATTTGATACAGTTTGCGTTTGCAATATCGTGCGAAATAACGAGGTCGCCGTTATAATCGCGAATATCTGTTTCGGTGCCAAAGCCTAAGCTGAATGAGCGGTGGAAGGCAACGGGCGTATTTTTCTCGTCTGCGGTTTTCCAATAACCCCTGTGCGATAGTACGATCATTTTTTAGTTGTTATATTTAGACCACGCCGCCAGCCACATGGCAAACTCGGTGCGCGTTCGTTGTTTGTATATCGGATCGGTGTGGGGATAAGGTATGTCAAAAAAACGTTCGTATTTTAACCAATACAGATCCAGTTGTTCCTGATCGGCAATACAAAAATATTTAGCTATAAAGCGATCGCTATCCTCCGTTGTCCAATCGGGGTTGAAATTAACACTTTTAAAGAAATTATTCACCAAATATCCTTCGGCAACGTTAAATTTCATAAACATGGCCGGGTCGGTAATATCATCGTGTTGGGTAGCAGTATCTAAGGGAATACTCCAATACAGGTCCATATCGGCAATAGTGCCAAACATAAACATATCAGTTATGGGGTACAGCCGCTGCAGGAACGAATTTGTGCTTATAATAACCAGCCTTTTAGTGATAATGGCATCCTTAACCGGGAAAGCATTTTGCAGGTTAGCCAGGTACGATATAAAATCAACCGGTTTGCTGCAACGCTGATCGGTACGGCTTTTAAGCATATACTTTACCCCCTTACTCTTAAGGTAGTTCATCCCGGTAAGGGTAGATAGTAGCTGCATATTGATATTGCTGAGCCCCCTGAACTGCGGCACAGCGTATGTTACTACAGGCACACCAATGCTTTCAATTGCCTCGATAAGTACACGGTCGGTTTCGGCAGCTGTACTTACCACTATTACCGCGTTGGGGTAAACATGTTTGTAAAGTTTAACCGTTTCGAGTGTAAAGTTATCTTCGGCAATGATTTGCCCCTGCAATAAAATACCATAATCGGCATTGATATGAGGATAACTTGGATAGGATGTTTTGTCGAAAAACTTGGGCCTGCTTTGGAGGCGTAGGTAAAGCCCCATTTTGCGTTCGAAGAAAGATAATATCCGCCTGAAGATTGCCTTAAACCTGTTAAAATTCATAAACGTTTATTACGTATTAATTTGGAGCAAGTTAGTTAATACTTTGCAAAAAGCACTTATCCATTATATATCTGATATACGCCATTTATGGTACGCGCAGTTGGTGATCCGACCAAAATAGTAGTGATTTTTTTATCGATCATCAATTGCTCGGCACCGCTGATGTATTCGTCGCCATCCAGAATAATAGGGTTATCATTCATCATATCATTAAGCATCAAAGTTTGCGTATCCGGATTTTTTACGAGAGCTCGCCTTAAATCGCCATCTGTAATCAGGCCATCAATCTTTTCGGCATTGCCAACAATAACCAACCCCAACCTGCCTTCCGACATTTTTAACACCAGTTCGGTAAACGTAGCGTTTATGTTTATAAATGGCAGGTTATCCGTGCGCATCAGGTCTTTAACCTTTACCAGCAATTTGCGGCCAAGACTGCCGCCGGGATGATAACGTGCAAAATCATGCGGTTGAAAATCGCGGCACTCCATCAGGGCTACTGCCAGGGCATCGCCCATTACCAATGCTGCTGTGGTTGATGATGTAGGAGCAAGTTTTAACGGACAAGCCTCATGCTCAACAGCGATGTTTAAATGATGATCGCTATTTTTTGCGATGGTGCTATCGGGATAGCCGGTAAAAGCAATGAGCTTATTTTGGTTATGCTTTAAATATGGGATAAGTTTTAACACTTCATCAGTTTCGCCGGAATAAGATATCAGGATAACAATATCATCAGTACCAACCATACCCAGATCGCCATGAAAAGCTTCGCCGGGATGTAAAAATAAAGCCGGGGTACCTGTGCTGGCTAAGGTAGCCGCTATTTTTTTACCGATAAGGCCCGATTTGCCAATACCGCTTACCACTACCCTGCTTTTGCCATTCAATATGGTTTTAACAACACTGTCAAATTGCTCATCAAGCAAGGCAGCAACCTGTTGCAGCGATTCGATCTCGACATTAAAAACCCGTTTGGCTATATCTTTCATCATACCATCAGTACTCATAATAGCGGTGCTATGGCTTTTTCAAGATCACTTAATTTTACCATGTTAGGCCCATCGCTCAGCGCGTTATCCGGGTCGGGGTGCGTTTCCATAAAATAGCCGCTTGCCCCAAATGCTTTGGCTGCGAGGGCCATCATGGGTACAAAAGTACGGTCTCCTCCAGTTTTGCCGCCATCTCCACCGGGGCGCTGCACCGAGTGGGTACAGTCCATACAAACAGGATAGCCAAAAGCTTTCATATCATATATATTCCTGAAATCTACCGCGAGATTATTATACCCAAAGCTATTGCCGCGCTCGGTTAGTATTACCTGTGCGTTGCCAGCCTCCACAACCTTTTGTGCGGGATAAAACATATCCTTGCCTGATAAAAACTGCGCCTTTTTAACATTCACTATTTTACCTGTTTTAGCGGCAGCTACAAGCAAATCGGTTTGGCGGCATAAAAAAGCCGGTATCTGTAAAATATCAACCACTTCGGCCGCAATAGCCGCCTGGAACGGCTCGTGGATATCTGTAGTAACGGGTAATCCAAATTTCTCCTTAACGTTGTTCAGCATTTCCATACCCTTTTCAATACCGGGGCCACGGTATGAATGGATAGAAGTGCGGTTAGCCTTATCAAACGATGATTTAAAAACAACAGGGACATTAAACTTTTGCCCGACGTTAGCTACCTGCTCGGCAACCTGGTATAAAAGTTCCTGGTTTTCCATTACGCATGGCCCTAAAATGAAAAATGTACTACTGTTTATTTTGCTGAATAACATGTTAACGCGCTTATTTAGCTGCAAAGATGGGAATTATTGTGATAATGCAGGCTGTTAGCACCTTTAATGCCACTTTTTTTATATTTTACAAATGCCGCATATTGCCATTTTTTATTTTGTATGATAAAAATGAAACAACATTATAACACAGACGAAGCACAAACTACAACATTAGTTAAGTTATTAACACTCTGATTACCATACCCCGTGGAAAAAAATGTGTTAAAAAAACGTTAAAATATTAGTCTGTTAAATCTATAGAGTATATATTTGTACTAATTGTTAGTTTATCAGTTATAAACCAATTGTTCTTTATGATAATTAATGAGGTCAGTTAATGTTAAAAAGAGAGGGCTTCGCGGCGCTCTCTTTTTTTTTTGCACTCATTTTTAAATCATAAAAACCGGTTTAACAAACATTAACAATAAAAACAACCCGGCTTGAATTACGTTTTTATAAATTGCACACTTAAACAGGCAATAATTCAAGGCCATGAAACGTATCCTTTTCATCTTTATCATTTTAGTAATAAGTCTGCAGGCTACATACGCACAGATGCCACTTACGGGTAAGGTTTACGAATTGGATAAGCACACTCCGCTCCCATCCATCAAAGTACAAAACACCAGAACTAAAGATAACACACTAACCAACACGGCAGGAGTATTTACCATACAGGCTAAGGCGGGTGATCTTTTAGTTTTGGAAAGTTTTTCATATCAACCAGATACTGTTTTGGTAACCAATGCCCGTTATATAGAAGTTAACATGGTACTTAAAGTTAACAACCTGAACGAAGTTAAAATACAAAATACCACCACAAAGTTAGGTAGCCTGAAAGACCCCACTCTGCATAACCAAACGGTAACTTACCTGACCGATCAGAAAGGAACCGGTGGCATTGCAATAAGGTTTGGTTACGGCAAGGGCAGCAAAGAAAAGAAAGAAGAAGAGTTAGCAAGGGATACACTAACGCTTAATGCAATTGATAAGGCTTTTAACCCAGGCAACCTTGGCAAATACATTCCGCTTAAGGGCACTGATATGCACCAGTTTATTGGATTATACCGCCCCAATATCAAAACCTTTACTGCGCCCTATTTTAACTTCGTGTTGTATGTGCATGAGTCTTATAAAAACTATTTGGCACTCACTCCCCAGCAACGTAAGCTCATCGTTTTAAAAGCCGACAGCATTAAAAACTGATATAAAATTCACAGTGTTTTTATTGTTTGAGCCGAATAGCCAGCTTATTCGGCTCATAATTTTAAGTTTTATGAGCCGATTATATTTTTATTCGGCTCACAAATTACATTTATTGTTTAAACATATAACCGGTATTTTGTTTATAATTTATATCAGTACTTGCCTACTACAACTTTGGTCATTTTATCAAAATCGAAGTATTTATTGGCGTAGCTGATAATATCCGCGGCGGTAATGTTGCGAACAACTTCGGTATAGTAATCGTAATACTCAAAATTAAGCCCCCAGAAGTACACATTCTTAAACTTATCAGCGTGCGATATCACGTTTTCAAGACTGCCTAATAGCGACCCAAGCATGTAGTTTTTTACCAAAGACAGTTCTTCGTGGCTCACGGGCACTGTTTTGAGCAGGTTGATCTCTTTTTCTATTTCGATCATGGTGAGGCGGGTAACATCGGCACCAACTTCTGTAGCGATAAATAAAGCGCCAAAGTCTTTCATGGATACCGTTGCCGATCCTATGCCATAAGTGTAGCCCTTATCCTCCCGGATGTTATTCATTAATCGCGAGCCAAAATAACCACCTAAAATAGTATTCACCACCTGCAAAGCCGGGTAATCGGGATGGGTGCGCGGCACGCTAACCGCGCCCATACGGATGGCAGATTGCAGCGCATCCGGCTTTTCTATCAAAGTAAATAAATTACCTGATGATAATTGCTCGGTCTGAGCGGTTTGTGCAATACTGTTATTGGCCCAGCCTTTATCAAATAAATTAGTAATGGTTTTTAAAATATCATCGTCAACCTTACCGGCAACCAATATGGTACAGTTTGCGGGCTGGTACATTTGTTTAAAATGCGCCACAAGGTCGGCCTGTTGCAATTTGGCATAATCTGCAGGTTCAGGCTTCAGGCCATATATGGTATTGCCAAAAACTTCACGGTTATAGGTACGACGGGCAACAAAATCATTCTTTTGCAAGCTTACCTGCAGTTTTTGCTGCTGGTTACGGATATAGGTTTGCAGCTCGCGCTCAGGGAAAGCCGAGTTTGTTAAAATATCGTGAATAACGGGCAGCGTACTGTGCAGGTGTTTATTTAAGGTAAACAATGTTACCTGCGATTGCTCAAAGCCATAATCAACCTGTAAAAAGGCGCCGTAATAATCAACAGTATCGGCAATTTGCGCTGCCGACATGGTATGTGTACCATCATTAAGCATGGTATTTACAGCGGTATTTAAGAGCGGCTTATCCGGATCAAAACTCAGGTTGTTAAATATCCATTCAATACGTACAAGCTCCTGGTCGCCTGATGTGAACCAGAATAAATTACAATCGTTACTTAGCTTTACATGGCCGGGGGCAAGCAAACTAATGTGCTCTATCGGTTTAAATTCGGGAGGTGTAATTCTGTTTAACATTATTCGGCTAAGTATATTAAGGTAGACGAGTTTTCTTTTACCAGCATGGCCCGGGCTTGTTGCTGCACCTGCTGCGCGGTTATGGCAAGGTAGCGTGCAGGCTCGGTATTTAACAGTTCGGCATCGCCCAGCAATTCAAAATAGGCTATGTTCATGGCATTATCCAGTAATGATATTTCAGAGAAAACCATGGTTGATTCTGTTTTGTTCTTCACCTTGGTCAGTTCATCAACAGGTACAGGCTCAGCTTTCAGCTTTTCCAGTTCTTCCCAAATAGCGGCTTCGGCGGTTTCAATACTTATCCCCGGTAAAGGGCGGCCATCAATAACAAACATGCCGGTATCAAGGCTGCCCGTCATATAGGCATGCACTTCGCTGAATATCTGTTTCTCTTTAATCAGTGTTTTGTATAAGCGTGATGAGTTACCACGCGATAATATATCCGACATCAGATCAGTAATGTAATAAGCCTCGCTCATGCGGTCGGCCATCTGGAAGGCGATATAAATGCTATTTAATGGTACTTTAGCAGTGATGGTGGCGCGGCGCTCTTCATGCTGCGGCAATTCCTGCGGTAAATTGCGGTGGTATTTTTCGCCCGCGGGAATAGGGCCAAACCATTTTTCGGCCAGCATTTTTACCTGCTCGGTATCTACATCCCCCCCTACTACCATAATAGCGTTTTGCGGGTTATAGTGCTTTTTAAAAAAAGCTTTCACATCACCTATCTGCGCGTTTTCAATGTGCGACAGCTCTTTGCCAATGGTTGCCCAGCGGTACGGGTGTGTTTTATAAACCATTGGGCGCAGGTTTAACCAAACATCGCCGTAAGGTTGGTTTAAATAACGCTGCTTAAACTCTTCCATTACCACATTGCGCTGCACCTCCAGGCTTTTCTCGCTAAAAGCAAGACTGAGCATGCGGTCGCTTTCCAGCCAGAAAGCTGTTTCCAGGTTTACAGCCGGTAGGGTGATATAATAATTTGTGATATCGTTACTGGTAAAAGCATTGTTTTCGCCGCCTACACGCTGCAGGGGCTCGTCATAGCTGGGGATATTGACCGACCCACCAAACATAAGGTGCTCAAACAAATGGGCAAAGCCGGTTTGCCCAGGGTCCTCATCACGGGCGCCAACATCATATAAAATATTAAGTACAGCCATTGGAGTGGCCTTATCTTCGTTAACAATAACCCTAAGGCCGTTATCAAGTGTAAAACGGTTGAATTTAACCATGTATCAATTAAAAATGGTTTGTAAAAAACAGGATTGCAAAGGTAAAATTTTTAACCATGTACGGAATAAGATTTAACTTATTGAAAATAAAATGAATACTAACCGGCGATAAAAAAACACCCGGACCTAAAAAACAATAGCCCGATTGGTGATGTTATCATTATACATTTTCGCCAATTATTAAACGTATTGCATTAACCAAATTACGCGCCATGAAAAATATACTGGTATTGACCGATCTTTCGCCACGGTCCGAGCAAATTTCGCGGGTAGCTTTAAAGTTAGCAAAACAGCTCGGTGCCGGTTTATTGCTATGTGATGTTTTAAGTTCGCCGCTTAAAAATGCCATCCATTTTTACAGTAATGATTACTGGCCTTTTGAAGATGATTGCCAGAATGTTGAAGAACTGGTAAACCACCTCAATTTGGAGAATGTTGCGGGCAATATGGATATCCATTGCGTCAACTTTGATGAATTTTATCCTGACAGGATAAAAGAAACCATAACTAATGAAAACATCTGTATGGTTATGATGGCGATAGAACAGATTAGCGACCTGAAAACAGATGACGAGGATAATTACGCCAGGCAGATAATTGACCAGGCAAATTGCCCTGTATTTTTAATACCGGATGGTGCGGATATTAACGAGTTAGATAAAATAGCCTACCTTACCGATCTGCGTTATTGCGATATACAGGTGGTAAATTTATTAAAGGCGCTTAATGCCACTGTTTTTGTAACCCACGTATCGGCATGGGGAACCCCGGATATGAATGATGCCTACGCCCAGGCTTTTTTAACAGATGAAATAGCCGCCAATATAGATTACGGCAAGTTATTTTTGAGGAACATTAAAGGCGAAAACCGCAAAACAGACCTCGATCATATTGTGCTAAACTCTGATATAAAAGCCATCGCTATTGTAAATAAAAAGCACCAGATGTTAGACAAATTTATACAGACCGAGCCGGGTAAAGAAAGGGCCTACCACCAATTACCTTTATTAATTGTGCCCTATATGGACCGTAACTGGTAATATCCATTATTCGAATACGGCGCGGCGGTTAATTATACGGCCCTGCTCGCTTGAGTTATTTGCTCTTGGATCCATTTCGCCATAACCTTTTGCAGTTACCTGCGCTTCGGGAACGCCATTTGCTACCAGGTACATTTTAACGGCACGTGCACGCGCTACTGATAAACTGATGTTATGGCCAACTATACCCTCTGATGATGCATAACCCCTTATGGTAACCTTTTTAGCGGGGTGCGCTATCAGATCCTTAACTACAACATCCAACTGCTGATAATATGAGGAAGGAATTGTTGAGCTGTTATAATCGAACATCACAATAGGATAAACAATAGTTTTTGCCATCGTATCCAGTTTATTTAAACGGGCAAGTAATGCACTGTCAGGTTTATTAACAATAACTATAGGGCATCCAGAACCATCAACTGTAGTGCCTTTTGGCGTGTGTAAACATTTATCAAAGTAATCGGGCACACCATCACCATCCTCATCATTTTTAAGGCTGTCAATTTTATGCTGAAAACTCAGCAGGCGGGTTTTAAGCGTGCTATCAACACGTACCGAATCTTTTACCCGTTCGTAAACCGATGGCATGCTGCTTACCCAGTCGATATTGGGTTTTGATTTTTTGCCGATAGACATTTCCAGGCCAAAGTACCCGTAAGAGAATTTGTTTTTGCGTGATGAACGGGCAAAATTGGTAGAACTAAGTGTTTTCCCGACTTCGCCCAAATTGAAGGTGTTACCATAAGTGCCGTCAAAAAAGTCATCGTCAACAAAGTTTGCGGTATAGCCGCTATTAAATGTAAACCTGTCATTAATACGGATTTTTAAACCAATGCCGGCTTGTGTGGTTAACTCATGCACAAATGTTTTATCGCGCGTAAAGCCTACATGGCCCTCATAGCTTACTGTGGTACCATCAACATAATTAACCGTAGGTGCAAACCCGATAAAGCCCGAGCCTGCCAAAACAAAAAAGTTAAGCGCGTTGCGGTGCTTAAAAATATCTAAGGAGCCAATTTGTATAATACTTGTTAAAGATAGAGAATAAGCAAGATTGGTATTAAATGATTGTACTATTGATGCATTCCCTTTATAATATGGAGGATTTGAGCCTGCAACATGCCCCGTTAAAGCATCGAATTGAAAACCAACCGAATGTATTAATTGCTTACGGACAGATATGCCAAACCCTTGTTTAATTGATACATTGGTAAAGTTGTTTGAACCGCCAATTACTAAGAATGGTGATAATATGCCTGTATTTATACCGATGTTCCATGTCCTGAAATCTTGTATACGGTTAATTGCTTTCAGCTTAACGGCTTTCAGATCGTGCCAAACCAGGTCTTGCGGGATAGTTCGATACGCTGTTATTGTATCCTGTCTGGCAGCACCCGTTTTATGGGCTGATGCAGTATCTTGCGTGGCTTTTGGTTTAGCCAGTATATAACGCTTAACCAGGGTGTCATGCTGCATTGTATCCCTAAGAGATGTTACCTGCGCATTTGCAGCCATACTGAATATGCTGAGGCATAAAAATATACGCAAACGTAATTTCATTTTTTATTCAATTAATCGGGGGAACCAAAATTTTACAGAAAGCTTTGGTTTTTGAAAAGCATTAGACAAACATCAAGCCACCCAAACCCAAAAAAAACAAGTAAAACGCAAAATCCGCGGGTATGTACGCTTTTTTACTAAAGGCAGATTTCATTAAAAATCATTTTTTGTTTTTTGGAATAAAAAAACGCGGAACAGGATGTGAGATTTCAGGATAGTAAACTGCTTTTATCCGGTAACAACATTCGCGGAATAATTTACTGTGTTATAATTTTTTAATTATATGCTTTAAATCACCAGCATCCATTATCAATTTATTAATAATCTGAAAGAAATTTACCAATATCAAAACACAAAATAAACCGGCAATTAAACAGCGTGCATTTTGCGTCGTTAAAATATAGTTGTCTTTTTTGTGATGCCGACCTAACAAAAAATTTTATTTTGTTAAATTATTTTACGTCCTGCTCTGGTAAACAGGCCAAAACATTACAAAAAAATAACAATCCAACGCTAAAAAAATCTATTCGCAAAGTAATCGCTGTAAAATCATTGTTGAAAAATGTAGAGGTTTTTACCAGTCAGCTATCGTTTTCAAAAGCATTCCCCAAAAGTGTTGCTTTTTTTCCCCATGCAAAATCAATATGGAATTACATTATGTCATTTGATAAGCCTAATTTTACCGTTATAACAAAGCTAAGGCAACAACGCCTGATAAAAATTTGAAACATCAACATGTGGTATAACAATATATTAGAAACCATAGGCCATACCCCACTGGTAAAGCTTAATAAGATAGTAAAAGATATACCGGCAACGGTTTTGGCAAAAGTGGAGACTACAAACCCGGGCAACTCCATAAAAGACCGAATGGCGCTTAAAATGATAGAAGACGCCGAACAAAACGGGCTGCTGAAACCCGGAGGTACTATTATAGAAGGTACATCGGGCAATACTGGCATGGGCTTGGCTATGGCGGCCATTATTAAAGGGTATAAATGTATTTTTACCACAACGGATAAACAATCGAAAGAGAAAGTGGATGCCTTACGTGCTTTTGGTGCAGAAGTAATTGTTTGCCCCACCAATGTTGACCCTGAAGATGCCCGCTCCTATTATTCGGTATCATCGCGCCTGGTGCGGGAAACGCCAAATTCCTGGAAACCTAACCAGTACGATAACCTGTCGAACTCGCAGGCGCATTATGAGCAAACCGGCCCGGAGATATGGGAACAAACTGAAGGCAAAGTAACCCACCTGGTTTGCGGTGTGGGTACCGGGGGAACCATAAGCGGTACAGCAAAATATTTAAAAGAAAAGAACCCCAACATTAAAGTACTGGGTATTGATACTTATGGCTCTGTATTTAAAAAATATAAAGAAACCGGCATTTTTGATAAGAACGAGATATACCCATACATTACCGAAGGTATTGGCGAAGACTTTTTACCGGAGAACGTAGATTTTAACCTGATAGACCATTTTGAAAAAGTAACTGATAAAGATGCCGCATTAATGACCCGCGATATATCTTTAAAAGAAGGCATTTTTGTGGGTAACTCATCAGGATCTGCCATAGCCGGGCTATTGCAGATGAAAGGTATGTTTAAAGAGGGCGATGTAGTGGTAGTAATATTCCCGGACCATGGGTCGCGCTATATGGGCAAAATGTTTAACGAGGACTGGCTGCGCGAGCGCGGCTTTTTAACCGATGCCAAACTTACCGCCCGCAGCATCATAGCCAAAAAAGAAAAAACCGAGATAGTGACCATTGATTGTGAAAAAAGCATAATGGAAGCCATCAGTACCATAAAAAGCCTTAATATATCGCAAATACCTGTTACTCAAAAAGGTATGGTGATAGGTAAAATAACAGAAAGCGGTATTTTAGATGCCTTGCTTGAAAATCCATCACTGCGTTCATCAACCGTGAAAAGCATTGCTACGGGCAGTTTCCCATTTGTGGATCTGAATACGAGTATTGATAAGATATCGGCGTTGATCAATAAGGATAACAGCGCGGTGCTGGTTGAAGATGAGCAAGGGCGGATAGAGATTATTACGCAGTATGATATTATAAATGCGATAAGCGGGTAATCCTGCTGCAGTATAACCAAGACGTCTTTGCGAGGCACGAAGCAATCCTAAACTATTCATTAGCGCTTTGCATGTCGCAAACCTTTCTATCGAGGATTGCTTCGTTCCTCGCAATGACGAAAAAACACTAAACAAATATTAGCGAATTGAGATTGCCGGAAAGAAATATAGTACCGTTTTAAACAAAATAAAGATAACTACAACAAAGAGAGTTACCAGACCGCTACGTTTGGTTTTTAATTGAAAAGCGATTAGGAATGCTATTATGGAATAAATAATGCCATTAGCAAATAAACTTCGCACATATAAAAAGAGCCTATCACTGTCGAAAGTTTGGACCCTCACCAATTGAAATTGCATTTCAGAAATGAAGCAAGTTATTGCTCCCAACAACGTAAGGTTCAGGATAGTAATATCTCGGTTTACTTTTAGAAAAGCTTTTTCGGTATAGGTCAATATCAATAGCGTGGAACCCGTAAATATTAAGCCATATAATTTTATAGGTGTATTTGGTATGTATTCCGGCAAAACGAAAAACAGGTCCGCGTAAAACGTTGCTGTCATTGCGGAAAACAAAAGCAGACTAAATATCAGTACATTATTTACCTGCCCGGCCCACATCTTCCGTCTCACATCATCCATCTGATCCTAATACTCCAAAGGCACAGTAGGCTCCTTTTTACTGGTACTCATAATCATCATCGTCTGGAAAGTTTTTACAACCGTTATTTTACTGATCTTATCCATGATCAGTTGCTCATAGGCTTTAATATCGCGAACGTAAACCTTTAGCAAAAAATCGCACTGGCCGGTTACGTGGTGGCATTCGGTTACTTCTTTAATGGCTTTTATCTCGTCAACAAAAACCTGGATGGTGTTGTTCTTATGAAAATCGAGCGATACCTGGATAAAAGTTTTGATACCCAGCCCCAATTTTTCCTCGTCAACCAAAGCATGATAGCTTTTTATAAAACCTGAATTTTCAAGCTTACGCACACGCTCTAAAGTAGGTGCCGGCGAAAGCCCTATTTCTGTTGATAACTGGAGGTTGGTTATACGCCCGTTCTCTTGCAGTGTTTTTAAAATAGTCAGGTCTATTTTGTCTATATCGGTAGTTGCCATAATGGTTACAAATATATATTTTACATTTAAACAAAATAAAATTTTTTAAAATAGATATTCTAACAAAATAAATTTGTTACAACAGCTTTCATTTCATAAAATTTAGGCAAGTCTAAAAATTTAATTAGATTTGTTGAAATGAACTCATACACAGAAGAGAATTACCTTAAATCTATCTATCACCTATCGGTACCAACTGATGAAAGTGTGAGTACAAACAGCATAGCGGCGTCAGTAAATACCAAGGCAGCCTCGGTAACCGATATGTTGAAAAAACTGGCTGATAAAAAGCTTATTAATTATACCAAATACCAGGGTGTTAGCTTAACCGAAGAAGGCAAAGCCATTGCTATTAATATTGTGCGTAAACATAGGTTGTGGGAGTTTTTTTTGGTAGAGAAACTCCACTTTAAGTGGGACGAAGTGCATGAATTAGCCGAAGAGCTTGAACATATTACATCGGTTGAATTGATAGACAGGCTGGATAAGTTTTTGGGCAACCCCAAATACGACCCGCACGGCGACCCTATACCTGACAGTACAGGCTGTATAAAAAAAGACGAGTTGATACCCATATCAACCCTACAGCCCGGGCAAAGCGCCATTATTATGGGTGTACGCGAGCACGCCCCTGTATTTTTACAGTATCTCGAAAAAATGAATTTAACCATAGGCAAACAAATTAAGCCAATTGAGGTAATAGCATTCGACCATTCGGTGTTGTTAAGCGTTAACAACAATACAGTGAGTATTAGCCGCGATGTGGCAAAAAATATATTAGTTACCATATGAGCAGGCAAGAAAAATCATTAGGCAATGTACATAGTTCGGTAGCTACCGAAAACAAAACAGGCTGGCGCAAGGTAATGGCCTTTTTAGGCCCGGCATATTTAGTGAGCGTTGGCTACATGGACCCGGGAAACTGGGCAACAGATATTGCCGGCGGCAGCGCCTTTGGCTACAGACTGATATGGGTATTGCTGTTATCAAACATGATAGCGTTGCTGTTGCAATCGTTAAGTACAAGGCTGGGTATTGTGCGCGGGCTTGATCTGGCACAAGCCTCAAAAAACACCTACACCCGTTTTGTAAACTTTTGGCTGTACATACTGGCACAAATAGCCATTATCGCCTGCGATCTGGCCGAAGTAATAGGTATGGCCATTGGCTTGCAATTGCTTTTCCACCTGCCGTTATTGTGGGGTATATCATTAACCGTGAGCGACACCCTGCTCCTGCTGTTTTTAATGAATAAAGGCATGCGCAAGCTGGAAGGCTTTATTATTTCCATGATATTTGTGATAGGACTGGCATTTTTGATAGAGATGTTTATTGTGAAGCCGGATATAGTTGAAGTAGCCAAAGGCTTTTTCCCGCATAATATGAAGGGGGCCGAGCTGTACATCGCTATCGGGATATTAGGTGCTACAGTGATGCCGCATAATTTATACCTGCATTCTTCGCTGGTGCAAACCCGTAAGATAGACCGCAGTGATGAAGGTATAAGCAACGCGCTTAAGTTTAACTTTATAGATACTACCATTGCCTTAAACCTGGCATTTTTTGTAAACGCGGCCATATTGATACTCGCGGCAAGCGCGTTCTTCCGTAATGGTTATTTCCAGGTTGCCGAGATAAAAGACGCTTATAAACTGCTCGATCATATTTTTGGCGCGGTGGCGCCGGTGCTGTTCGCGGTGGCGCTGATCGCTTCGGGCCAAAGCTCAACCATTACCGGTACTTTGGCCGGGCAGATCATTATGGAAGGCCATATTAACCTGCGTGTACAGCCCTGGCTGCGCCGCTTGTTAACGCGTCTGTTAGCCATTGTACCTGCAGTATTAACCATTGTTTACTTTGGGGACGATGCGCTCACCAGTCTTATTATATTAAGCCAGGTGGTATTGAGCCTGCAGTTAGGTTTCGCGGTTATTCCGCTGATCCACTTTACAGCCGATAAAGAGCAGATGGGCAAATTTGCCATTGGTCCGGTTGTTAAAATACTGGCATGGCTAAGCGCGTTAATCATTGTAGGGTTAAATGCCAAGCTGGTGTATGAGCAAATAGGCACCTGGCTTAAAGATTACCCGGCATCCGCAATGTGGATATATACTTTAGTGATACCACTTACTATCGGAATAGCAATACTGTTGTTGTATGTATTTTTCAGGCCAATATTCTTTAAACACCATAAATCACCATTAATGCGTGTGCCGCATGGTGTTGCTGCCGTACTTACCGATTTTGAGAACACGGTATATAAAAAGATAGCCATTACCATTGATTTTTCGAATAACGATAAGGATTCTCTCCGCCATGCTATTATGCAGGGCGGAAAAAAAGCCGAATACACGCTGATTCATATTGTAGAAACCGCGGCAGCAAGCTATCACGGTACAGAAACGCTCGACCATGAAACGCAAAGTGATAAAGAGAATCTGGATAAATATGTAGCCGCGTTAGAGGCAATGGGCTATCAATCGCATTCCATCATAGGCTATGGCAAGGCATCCAACGCAATAGCGGATATTGTAAAGAAAGAAAGCATAGATTTTATTGTGATGGGATCGCACGGGCACAAGGCTTTGAAGGATTTGATATTTGGCACTACCGTGGATGCGGTAAGGCATAAGGTAAATGTACCGATATTGATCGTTAGGCCGGGGGCTAAAATATAAAATCCGAAATCAAACATCCAAAATCCGAAATCGCATTATCTTTGCACCGTTATGGCCGAGGAGAAGATTTACATCAAGAATAAAAAAGCATACTTTGAATACCAGATACTGGATAAATATGTAGCTGGCTTAAAGCTACTGGGCACCGAGATAAAATCCATCCGTGACAATAAGGCAAACCTGAACGATGCTTTCTGCACCTTTATCGGTAGCGAGTTATTTGTGCGCAACCTGCATATTGCAGAGTACTCGCATGGCTCATTTTATAACCATGAGCAAAAGCGCGACCGGGTGCTGCTCCTCAACAAAAAAGAACTCAAAAAACTACAAACCCGTACTGAAGAAAAGGGTTTCACCATAGTCCCGCTTGCCATCTTCATTAACGAACGAGGCTTTGCCAAACTCGAAATAGCCTTAGCCCAGGGTAAAAAAACCTTTGATAAACGCGAAACGATGAAAGAACGGGATAGTAAGATTGAGATGGACAGGGCTTTGAAAAGATAGAATCAAGAGCCGAGAATCAAGATGCAAGACAATAAGACTAACTGTAAAAATCTTGATTCCTGATTCTAAATTCTTGCCTCTTTTCTCTACCAGGCTCTATCACCTACCAAGGGTACAAACCTAAAGGTATCAAGTACTATCTTTTCGTAGTCGGTTTCGCTAACTTTGAGTACCGTTACCATTTTCTGACTCTGCTCATCGCCTACGGGAATAACCAGTATGCCACCTATAGCGAGTTGCTTAAGCAAATCCTCTGGTACAAAAGGTGCCCCGGCGGTTACAATGATCTTGTTAAAGGGTGCGTGTTTGGGGATACCTTTTGAGCCATCACCACAAAAGAAATTAGTTTTATAACCTATATGGGGTAATACCTGTTTGGTACGATGATACAGCTTTTCCTGGCGCTCTATAGTGTACACCTTAGCGCCTAATTCCAGTAACACACAGGTTTGATAACCACAGCCGGTACCTATTTCAAGCACCTTATCACCTTTGCTGATGTGGAGCAGTTCGGTTTGGTAAGCTACAGTATAGGGTTGCGAAATGGTTTGCCCTTCGCCGATAGGGAAAGCGATATCCTTATAAGCCTGGTTCCAAAAAGTTTCATCGAAGAAATAATGTCGTGGTACTTTACCCATGGCAGCAAGCACCTGCGCATCTTCAATGCCTTTTTTGTTCAGTAATTCAACCAGGCGTTTACGGGCGCCCTGCTCCCTGTAGTTATCAATATACTTGTAAGCCATTCTGTGTGCGAAGTTATAAGAAAGGCCAATACAGATATCCACAAAAGGGAAAATGTGAAGAAAAAGATGGTTGGACTTACTCCGTATACTTTATCTTGATCACCAACTTTTTATCATGCTCAGCACCATCAACCTTAATATTCACTCGGTGCGCATCCGACGGGAAGAACAGATAAAATGTGCCGGGGCGCGCATCATATTGCTTGCCTTCAACTTCGTAATGAGCAACATCTTTAGCCTCATTGTACGGGTCGGTTACTTTAGCAGCTGCAACAGGCGCAACAGCCATTCCCTCGCCACCCTGAACTACGTATTGAAAATCAATGTATTTGCGGTGCGATTCCCAGTTGGTTTGATCGTAAGCTTTAGTAGGGTTATCGGTAACTGATGCAAAGGCATTAGTGCCGTCGATAGGATATTTACCTACAGGCAGCGAGTCGAGGTTGGTACGTTTGATATAGGCGAATACTTTATCCCAAATATCTTTGTTCAGCTTGTATTGTTTGGCAAACTCAACGGTGTTGGTTAAAGGGGCCGGTACAATTTTCACACCGTTAAGGTAAGTGTGTGCAGTAAACCATTTATCGGCTTCGGCTTTAGTTTGGGCCGATGCGGCTTGATTTGTTATAAAAAGAGTGATTATAGCTACGGTAGCCGATAAAAGTAATTTTTTCATAAATTATTTGTTCAGTATTGGTGAGGTAAATATAGATAATAGCTTATTTATTTAACAAGCAATTAAGTAACGATATTATGGTAATTACAATAACTAAAAAGTCGCCCTGATTATGGGGGGCGACTTTCTAATTAATTATCAAGCCGAAGTTCGGCACTGTTGACTATAGCCATTTTACGGTCGCCTTCCTCTTTGTGAAGTTTCTTGCTGAACCGGTGGCTGTTGTTGTTCTTGTTGTTGCGGTGCAGCCGTTGCCGCAGGCTTTTGCTGATTGTTTTCTACCGGCCTCGGGCGCTCAACTGTTGTTCTTGGCTGTTGCTGCGGAGCTTGTTGAGGTTGCTGTTGTACCGGCGGCTGTTGCTGATTACCCTGCCCCCTAACCGGGCGCTGGTTTCCTTGCTGTCCATTGTTGTTGTTGTTGTTGTTGTTACCCTGGTTGCCATTATTTGCCGGCGGCTGTGTTACAACCGGCTGTTGGGCAGGAGGCGTTGTTGCAGGCTGCTGCTGGTTACCATAACCACCATTACGGCCCGGGCGTTGCTGATTATTCTGGTTGCCATTGTTGTTACCCTGGTTACCATTATTTGCCGGCGGCTGTGTTACAACCGGCTGTTGGGCAGGGGGATTTGTGGCAGGCTGTTGCTGATTACCGTAACCACCATTACGACCAGGGCGTTGCTGATTATTCTGGTTGCCATTGTTGTTACCCTGGTTACCATTGTTTGCCGGCGGCTGTGTTACAACCGGCTGTTGGGCAGGGGGATTTGTGGCAGGCTGTTGCTGATTACCGTAACCACCATTACGACCAGGGCGTTGCTGGTTATTCTGGTTGCCATAACCGTTGTTGCCCTGGTTGTTATTTGGGTTACCATTGTTTGCAGGTGGGTTTACCACAGGCTGCTGGCCGGTGGTAGCAGGTGGCGGATTAGTACCACTGCGTACCGGTCGTTGGTTACCATTATTACCGTAGTTGCCGTTATTATTCCCTTGGTTATTGTTACCATTGCCTTGTTGATTACCCGGCCTTCCCTGCCCATAGTTCTGTACATTACGTGGCGCCGGCCTTGAACCTGAGTTTTGGTTGGTTGGCCTGATGGTAGGGCGATAAACCGTTAAGCCACCGTTACCATAAGTTTCGCCGGGGCGGTTATTGTTACGGATAACCACGGGACGCACCCTATCATGAATAGAGCGCTCCACATCAGCCACTACCGGGCCACGGTTGTACCTACCATTACCATAACCTTTGGTTTGGTACATGTTATCAATGATCACTACGTTGCGGTTAATTACTGTGGTATTGTTTATCACCACGTAATTATAAACGTCGTTACGGTATATGTGCTGACTCGGTACGTAGGTCCAATAGTTAGACGGCGGGTTCCAGCCAACGCTGATACTTACACCAGGCGAAAGCGGTGCCCAGCCATAATAGTCGCCGCTTTGGCCCCATGTTACCCAGGCAGGTGCCCACTCGTTGCCGGGAGCCCACATCCAGCCGTAGCCATTCTGGTAAAACCAGCGGCCATAGTGAAATGCTGCCCATCCCCATTGGTAATTTGAGGCCCAGGTCCAGCCATAATCAGAGTATACCCAATGGCCATTTGTAGCATATGGCCTAAAATCGGGGCCCGCATTAGGTTGCCATACGTAACCATAGTTAGGGTCGTTTATCCAATTGCCGTAAGGGCTCAGGTCATCATAAAAGGTTTGATAATCTCCGTCGGCCTGGTATACCTGTTCTGGCTGAGCAACCGGGCCCTGTGGATTCTGACTATAATATTGCACATCGCAACCCGCTAAAAAGAGGGTTGATATAATTAAGGTGCTTAACTTTTTCATCTTATTTAGTATTTGTATAATGTTATGACGATGGGAAATTGCAAAGGTTGCATGACATCTAAGTTATTTATGCATGCATAGTAAATTGTTACGTATAGCCAGTACAATTAATACGGGTCAACATCTGGTTGTACTATACAACCCTTACTAAACTTGATTGTTTGGTTGATATGATTTATGTGGTATCAATCATTAGTCTTTTTTACAAAACGGCTACTTATCCAGCCCATTTTGGAGGCAGGATGTTTATCGTCATCATCGTAAAAAACATCGCTTTTCACCTTGCTTTTTACATCCATCTCAACTAACCACCAAATCCGGCCTGTATTATCAGTTTGTGAGGCGATAGCCCTACCGTTTGAGCCTTTAGCCAACTCACCAACAGCGTCGCCTTTCAAAGGCTCTCCGCTAATGAAGGTTTTACAAGTATCATCTATCATCGGCTTGGTACGTATCTTATAATGATCATCTAACACGCAAAATTTGATGGGTTTGTCAAAATATTCTTTAGGAAAATAAGTATCCTGGTGATGACCTGTAAAGTATATTAGCTTAAACTTCGGGATATTATTCATAAAACTAACCGTATAAATTTTATTGAAAGTCATATGTGCTGCACAACACCCCCAATCCTTAATATATAATCTCGAAACCTTACTACTCTCAAAATCAATCCTGTCCACTCCTTGAAAATCCTTAAAAATAATTTTGAATCCCTTACCTGTATTTAATATAAAAGCAATCTCCTTTGGCTCACCTCCGCTATCTCCGTCAAATATTAGGTCATTTTTGCCATCACCATTAAAATCTACCACGTGCAATGCTTTTTTAAACTCATCTATCCGAGGGTCAAAACTTAGGTTATATACTCTATATTCATCAGTTAAAAAGCTTTGCGCTACTTTCATAAAACTGTTTTTAAGCTCATCGTCCCGCTTCTCAATATCTTTCCACTCAAACTTTCTATCACAGTAAGGATATAGTAACACTTCATTTCCTGATAATACTGCTCTTGGGTCAGAATGGCAGGCGCAAAATAACACCAGTATAATAAAGGCAGCTCTTCTCATAGGTAAGGATCAGGCTTTAAAGATAATATTTCGTTGATTGCTTATCAATACGGGTCAACATCCGGCTGTACGATACAACCCTTACTCAGCTTAGTTGTTTGAAATTGTAATAAAACATCCTGCAATATGGCTTTTACTTTGGTGATGGATACGGTATCCTTCTCAAACTTGAGCATGATGTTTTTTATGTAGTAATTGCGGATACGGTTAATGAGCGGAAATTCGGGGCCTATCACCCTGTCGCCAAAATGCTTGCGCAACTCCTTGGCAATATATTCTGCCTGCAGGTATAGCTTTTCGGGTTCTTTGTGTTTGATGTTAAGTTCGATGATACGATAGAACGGCGGGTATTTGAAAGCCTTACGTTCTTCCATTTCGGTATTGTACAGATCAGTATAATCATTTTCTATCACCTGTTTGATCACACGATGGTTTGGATCGTAAGTTTGGATAACCACCTTACCCTGCTTACCTCGGCGGCCTGCACGTCCGCTTACCTGCGCCAATAGCTGGAAACTGCGCTCGTTGGCGCGATAATCCGGGTACTTGAGCAGGCTATCAGCACTGATGATACCAATAACGGTAATATCCGGAAAATCGAGTCCCTTGGCTACCATTTGTGTCCCGACAAGGATATCTATCTTTTTCTCCTCAACATCATTCAGGATATTTTGGAAAGCCATTTTGGAACGGGTGGTATCCAAATCCATACGGGCGATGCGGGCATCGGGCATTAACAGGCTCAGCTCATCTTCCACCTTTTCGGTACCAAAACCTTTTTGTTCCAGATGCGCCGAACCGCAGGCGGGGCAAATATTTGGCGTATCCTCTTTATAGCCGCAATAGTGGCAATGCAGTTTACCACTGCTTTTATGGTAGGTAAGCGTTACATCGCAATTGATACATTTTGGCGAGTAGGCGCAGGTTTTACAAAGGATTACCGGTGCATATCCCCGACGGTTTTGGAAAAGGATGACTTGTTCTTTTTTCTCCAAAGCCAAAGCCATATCTGCCATCAATACGCTGCTGAAATGCGATTGCATGGTTTTGTTCTTGGTTTCCTGCGTAATGCTGACTACTTCTATCTGTGGGAGCTGTACACCACCAAAGCGTTCAGTAATTTCTACCAAGCCATACTTATCGGTTTTGGCGTTGTAATACGATTCGAAGGATGGCGTGGCCGAACCCAACAACACTTTTGCATGGTGCACATGGCTCAGGTATATGGATGCATCGCGAGCGTTGTAGCGTGGGGCCGGATCGAACTGCTTGTACGAGCTTTCGTGCTCTTCATCAACGATGATGAGGCCAAGATCCTCAAAAGGCAAAAAAACGGATGACCGTGCGCCAAGCACAATCCTGAAATCGCCTTTGAGTACTTTTTGCCACACCTCAACCCGTTCATTATCGTTAAAACGGGAATGGTAAACGCCTATAATATTGCCAAAATACTTGCGCAGGCGCTCGATGATATGGGTGGTAAGCGCTATCTCCGGCAAGAGGTAAAGTACCTGCCTGTCATTAGCCAACATTTGCTCAATAAGGCGGATATACACCTGCGTTTTTCCCGATGAGGTTACGCCATGTAACAGCACCACATCTTTTTGCTCAAACTGCGCTTTGATGCTGCTTAATGCTGTTTGCTGCATTTCGCTCAGGGTAAAGCCTTCACTTAGTTCGTCCTCTTCGGCATACAGGCGGCTTACGTTCTTTTCATCGGCAATAAGTACGTCTTTATCAAGCAAGGCTTTTATCGCCGCAGGGCCTGCACCACTGGCTTCGGTGAGTTCGGTTTTTGATATGAGCTTTTGCTTGCGCGATAATTGAATGTAAGCTAGCACCGCGTCGGCCTGTTTGGGTGCCCGTTCCAAAATCATGAGCAGCTCACGCATTTGGTCCGGGTTGTTATATACCGGATTGAGCGACAAAAAAGTGCGTTTGCGTGGTTTGTACCGGTCGCTTACTTCTTCGGATATATGAATGATGTTCTTTTCGAATAGCTGCTTCAATATCGGCATCACTGTTTTTTGCCCGAGTAATTTGGCTATATCGCTAACGGTAAGCTCGGGCTGCAGATCGAGGGCATCAACTATCAGGTACTCCTTATCGTTCAGTATGCTCTTATCATATTCAAAACCTTTATTTAGTGTAACTTTAGTTTCGCTGGCAAGTTTTAAGGCAGATGGTAAAGCAGCGTTCATTACTTCGCCAACATGGCAGAGGTAATAATCGGCAATCCATTTCCAAAAACTTAGCTGAGCAGGATTAACTATCGGCTCGTTATCCAATATATCAATGATATATTTCGCCTCGTACTTTTCGGGAACCTGGTTACCTATGGATGCGATGATGGCCGTGTATAGCTTGCTTTTACCAAATTGCACCACTACCCTTTTACCTATAGCTACAGCGCTGTTCAAATCAAACGGTACGCGGTAGGTGTAGTTTTTAGCGATAGCCAAAGGCAATATCACCTCAACAAAAAGAGTTTCTCTTTCGGTAAGTGTTGGTTCGGCAAAGTCGAGCATGCTATTTGTTCCTAAATCCGGCAACTGCTAATGTAACCCATCCGGCAATAAATAACAAGCCGCCAATAGGTGTAATTGGCCCCGCAATACTTATACAGCCCCAGTTTAAAACATCGCGACAAGCCAGCAAGTATAGCGAACCCGAAAACAGGATAATACCAAACGAGAATAAATAGAACGTGGTATTAATGATCTTACTTTTAAAGCGCGAAAATGTAGACAGGAAAAGCAAAGCGAAAACGTGGTAAAACTGGTACTCTACGGCGGTATGCCAAATGGCGAGCTGATCGGCGGTGAGCACTTTTTTTAAAGCATGCGCACCAAAAGCACCGGCAATTACAGCCAATAATCCGAAAAAAGAAGCGGTTACGATGATGCGTTTATTCATTGGAAATTTGCGCTAAGTTAACAAGTTGAAAAGAATTACTTAGACAAGGCAGCGTAAAAATATACATTTGCACTGCCGACTATGATACGTAACCTGATTATTACCCTGATATTGATCCTTGCCGTTGCAGGGATAACGGTTAAGTATTTTAAAAACCTTAACCCACCGGGAAAACGATCGGGCAAGGTGATGACGGATATCCCTGCCGATGCCGCGCTAATATTTGAGTATAAGAACGATGGCAGCTTTTATGATATTTTTAAAGGCAATACCCTGCTCAGCACCCTTATTGGCGATGTGCGTACCAATGAGCTGACTGACCTGAAGACACATTTACTGGATAACCCGCAATTGAAGCCCTTATTTGATGGTAGCAGCATATTTATATCGCTGCACCCGCAAAGCGGATCGGACAACCTTGATTTTTTGATAACGGCAACGGGCAATGATAAGCTATCGGGATATGTTGAGGCTTTGGCCAAACGCCCGGATAGCAGCGGCATGATCATTCACGATCTGAAAATTGGTGGTAAGCCAGGATTTAATATTTACCTCAACAGTACCAAACGCAGCCTCTACCTAATTACCGATGGGGATAATAACGTATCGGCAAGTTTTTCGAAAGCGCTGGTGGAGGCATCGGTTTTGTATCGCGATAAAAAGCATGAGAATGTGTTTGTACAGTTATCCGACCAGCAAAATGCCAACTCGATAGCTAATTTGTATGTGAACTATCTGCAGCTATCGCCCCTGTTCGATAAAATGTTCAAAAACACGAATACCGACATTTTCCGGAGTTTTAGGCAGCTTAATTCGGGTGGCGCGCTTACACTGAATTATAAAACCGATGCGCTGATGTTTAACGGTATCAGCAAAGTTGATGGCGCGGATACAAAGAGCTATCTCAGCCTGTTTCGTTACCAGCAGCCCGAGCAAAACGAATTGAAGGATATTTTCCCGGCTACAACGGCTTACAGCATTAATTTCGCGGTATCGGATGCTGTTAAGTTTGAAAACAACTTGTTTCAATGGCAAATACAAAACGGCTACAGTACAGAAAAAGGCCAGGTATTTAGCCGTATAAAAAAAGAAACCGGTGTTGAGCTTACCAAAGCCTTTATGGACGCTTTGGGTACAGAGTTTGCCGTCATCACCACCAAATACCAGGAAAAGATAGCGTTGGTTAAGATAAAGAACGGGCTTAAATTTCGCCCGTATATGGTAAACATCAGTAAAATGCTGAATGATGATGTTGGGCAATTTAATTATGATAAAATACCTTTTTACCTGCTTGGCGAGGCCTTCAGCATTTTCAGGAGACCCTATTTTATGATCGTTGATAATTACCTGATGATCTGTAACTCGCAGGAAGGTTTATCGGGCTATTATAATAACTATACCAAAGGCAACCTTTTGAGTCACAATGAAGAGTACCGCCGTTTTGATAACCTTCAGGCCGAGCGCAGCAACGTATCGTTTTTTGTGCATTTTAAAAATGCAGGGCAATTGTTGAAAACAGACCTAAAGCCTGAATACGCCATGGCCTTTGCTGCAGATAAAACCGGTTGGAACAACTATTACGCTGCCGCGTATCAGTTCACAGCATCCGAAAATAATTTTTACACCAATTTTTACATGCGGGTTAATATGCCCGATAGTTTGAAAGTGGCGAGGATGGATACGGCGGCGGTGGCGGTTTCGCAACCATAGCCTTATTTAGTTCCCCTCCTGAGATGGGGCACGTTGGATTGCGAAGTTGCAGGGGTGTGTTGGTCGCACGGTTAAGGACACACCCCTCCACCCCTCTCAAGAGGGGAATCGCACTTATCCCACCCTCTTTTTCGATTGCAATTTCAAATGATTTATTTTCCTATTTTCGCAGCCATATGGAAGCTAAGACTAAGGCCGTTTTTTTAGATCGTGATGGTGTTTTGAATAAGGAGTTGGGCGATTACGTTTGCCGTGTTGACGACTTTAAAGTGCTTGATAATTTTGAAGCATTAAAAACACTGCAAGACCGTGGCTATTTACTTATTGTGGCTACCAACCAGGGCGGCTTAGCTAAAGGGTGGTATACCGAAGCCGACCTTGCCACTATGCACCAGCACCTACGCGATACCTACAAAGCGCATGGCGTTGAGTTTACCGATATGTTCTATTGCCCGCATCACCCCGATTTTACCGGCGACTGCGATTGCCGTAAGCCTAAACCGGGCCTGCTGTTGCAAGGCATAGCCAAATACAATATCGACCCGGCACAATCCTATTTTATTGGCGACCGTGAACGGGATGTAATAGCCGGTACTGCCGCTGGTGTTAAAGGGATATTGATCGATAGCGATCAGCCGATCAGTTCGGTGTTGGATCAAATCAAATAATCCGTCATTGCGAGGCACGAAGCAATCCTAAACTTTACTTTCGTGCCATGCATGATTGCGATATATGATTGCTTCGTTCCTCGTAATGACGCGTTGGAAGTTTACTTACTCAAATACTTCCCCATCGCCTTTTCTAAATCTGCATCCATGCGGTAAGCGTCAAAGTAGAATACCGGTTTCCCGCTTGCATCAGGCAAGCAGGTGTAGTAGTCGATGAAAAGCTGTACCTGCTTATCCAGCGTCAAAAATTTTGATTGAAGCTCAAAACCCGGTGCGGCACGTTTGGCTAATAGCTTGGCATACCTGGCTTTCTTGGTAGTATCCATCGGCGCAAGGCCAACCTCCATACGTATGTTATCCATTTTGGTGGTATCGCCAACCAGTAAGCGGGCAAGCATCATAGGGTCCTGCACACGCACGCAGCCATGGCTTACGGCACGCCAATCGCCTAAAAACGCTTTTTTATTGGGGGTATCGTGCAGGTAAACGCTGTTATCGTTATCAAAAATAAACTTGAATTTGCCCAAGGCGTTCAGGTCGCTGGCATCCTGTTTAAAGGTGTATGGAATATGCTCGCGTTTGATGTGCGCCCAGGTAATGGTATCGGGCCGTTTTATCTCAATATCATGATAATACACCCTGATGTTATTGTTATCAAAATAATCCGGATTTTTTTGGGCAGCATAATAGATCTCGTTTTGGGCTATACTGCTGGGTATGCGCCATGTTGGATTAAGCTGTATGGTATTGATATGGCTGGTTAAAACCGGGGTTTGGTGGTTTTGGGGCTTATCATCAATATTATGCGTTTCCAGGAAGTGTTTTAGCCTGTCATCATAATCAAGCGGGCGTGGTTCGCCAACGCAAACCCGCATGTTGAGCATGGCCTTGCCATTTTGCACCCACTCTAAATTAAACGCGGGTATATTCACAAAAATATAGCTATCTTCTTTAGCCGGTATTTGCCAGCGCAGGCGCTCCATGTTCAGCTTAATTGTTTTTATACGGAACAGCTTTGGGCTATCCACTACATCCATATTAACATCGGCCAAAGCCTTTTTCAGTTGCAGGTAGGCTATGCTTTTAGGTTGTACCTGGTCCAGGTAAGCCATCAGGTTATCAGTGTCAAGCGCTTTTTTAAAACTTGTACTATCAGGGCGCTGTGGCGCGGTTTCGTAGCGGCGGTAAAGTCTGTGCGGGTTAATCACACCAAACTGCAATACACTCGAATAACTTATTAAAGCGTTAGCGGCTTGCAGTTCCAGCTTTGCTAAAACAGGGTAAACCTCCGTAATAGTTTTAAAGCGATTGGCTTGTATGGTATCTAACAAGGCCGCTATATCGGCTCCTTTAAAAATTTCGGGGTTAATGCCGTGCTCATTGGCATGGTTAAGATATTGTACCAGTTTACGCAGTTGGCCATCCGTTAAAAAGTTTTGTACCAGCCGTGGCTCAAAATTATTATTGGTATAATAGTTTTCAATAGCACCGGCGTAATGCAATTTTGGCTTGAGCAGATCGAATTGTTTTATAAACTCGGCATGGAAAGCTGCGGTATCATAATCCTTATATACATCGTTTTTATAATGCTCCGTAAGTTTGGTAGCTATTACTGGTTTGTGCTTACAACCGGTAATAACTATAAAGGCAACAACAAGTACTAAAAAAACTCTTTTGGGTATATTTTTTATCATCCGGATCCGATCATCAATTCGGCAACAAAAGTAATACGGATAATTGGATTAAAAGGATATATTTATTTCGATAATATAAACTTAAGTATTTATACCTAAATGATCAGCTTCAGCAAAGGCGAAATACCATTCATCAGGCTAGTAGTACCCTTTTTAACGGGGTTATGCCTGGCGGCGTATTTTTCTTGGGCAGGATATGACAGGTTATTACTATGGTTGTTTGGCGGCGTAATGTTGTTATTTATCATGCTCAACATAGCTTACAAAAGGCTTAACATTTACAAACAACGCTGGCTTGGCGGCCTGTTGATGCATTTTTTATTGATGATAGCCGGGGTTTATTGTTTTGATGCTAACTCAGAAATAACGCGGGATGACCATTTTTCGAAAATCAAATCGCGCTACCTTATTGCTACGGTAAGCAGCGAACCTAAACTAACCGGACAAACTTTAAAGTTTGTTGCTAAAGTTGAGCGATCATACCAAAACAAAGGCCTGCAAACTGTAAGCGGCCATTTAATGGTTTCGGTTAAAACGGACAGTACTTTTAATCCTCATTTGAAATATGGCGACAGGCTGCTGATCCCGGCAAATTATACTGCAATAGCTGCACCTCTAAACCCCGCGGAGTTCAATTACAAAAGCTATATGGCCAACCAAAACATTTACCAACAGGCGTATCTGAATGGTAAGCAAATAACGGTTTTAGAAAGCGATAAAGGCAACCCCATTATCAGCTTTGCATTAGGGCTGCGCCAATACCTGGTGAATAAACTAAAAGTCAACATGCGCGATACCGATGCCATTGCCGTAGCATCAACCATCATATTAGGTTACCGGGCCGATTTGAAAGCTGACGTGCGTGAGGCCTATGCCAAAACAGGTACAATGCACCTGCTGTCTGTCGCTGGTATGCATGTAGGGCTCATCTATTTTTTTGTGAGTTTCTTTTTAAGTTTTTTATTAAGATTTAAGCACGGTAAATTATTAAAGGTTGTGTTGAGCATCGTGCTGATATGGTGCTACGCTTTAATAACCGGCTTTTCGCCGGCGGTGTGCAGGGCGGTTTTGATGCTGAGCATGGTAATTATAGGAATGAGCTTTAGCAGGCATATCAATAAGCTGAATGTATTGGCAGTATCGGCCTTTATACTGTTGCTGTACAACCCGTTCTATATTATGGATGTGGGCTTTCAGTTATCGTACATAGCGGTTGGTGGCATTATTATCATTCAGCCTTATATATACCGGTGGCTGAGTTTTAAAAACAAAATAGCCAATGAGTTTTGGCTGGTAACTTCTGTATCTGTGGCGGCGCAACTGGTATTGTTTCCGTTAGGGGCCTTTTACTTTCATGATTTTCCGGTTTACTTTTTGGTGAGTAATTTATTTATTGTGCTGCCATCGGCTATTGTGATGTATGTGGGCATCATCTATATGGCTTTGCCTGCAATACCCCTGCTATCAACCTGCATGGCATGGGTGCTTGAGCATACTGTCATCATCATGACAAAAACATTGCTTTATATTGAACATGCTCCATTTGGCAGCATCGAAAAAATATGGCTGACTTATACCGAGCTACTATTACTGTATGCTTTATTGGCAGCTATACTTATTTTCCTGCTCACCAAAAATAAGGTATGGTTTAAAACAAGCTTTGCTTTAATGCTAATATTTATTGCACTCACAAGTGTTAAACAACTTGCCAGGGCCGATGAAAACACAGTAGCATTTTGCAGTATCAGCAAGCACCCTGCAATAATGTTCCGCAACGGTAATAAGAGTATAGTTTTAACCGATCTGAAAACGGATGACAAAAGCTATCAGTACGCTATCCAACCAATGTTGGATAGCTGCGGCATTACCGAAGTGAGCAATTATGATGTGAACGCCAGCATCAGCAATGCCTTTTTAATGAAGAGCGGAAACCTTATTCAAATAGGCGATAACAAAATACTCATCATCAATAAAAGGTTTGGTAAAAGGCTTTTCCCACAAAAATTAGCGGTTGATTATATTTACATTACAGGCAGCCCTGCTATTAATTTGCAATATCTGATGGAAAACTATAACTTTAGAATGGCAATTGCAGGGAATAATAATTCGTCCCAATTGTTAAAAAAGCTTGATGATGAAGCATCGGCCAAAAATATACCTTTTTATAATTTAAAACGTAACAAAGCGTTCATCACAACATCTAATATTAATTAAAACACAAACACGTAAAAAATATAATAATGAATATTCTATCAATTAAAAACGTTGCCTTAACTATTACATTGGCTGCAAGCATTTTTACAGCATCGGCGCAAAAAAAATATAACGAAGGAATTATCAGCTACAATATTAGTGTGGCCGGACAAAATGTAGAAAGCAAATGTAGTTTTAAAGGCGATTCGAGTCTAATATCCAACCAGTACGGCCCGGCTAAAGTACAGATGGTAATAAAAGGAAACTTTGATTATTTTGCTGTATTAGTTGATGTCCCTGTTGCATCTATAAAAAAAGCTGCTGTTATGACTCCCGGTGAATTAGAAGAAGCCGCATCTTCTGCACCTGAATACACGATTACAGCCACAACCGAAACAAAGAAAATTGGCGATTACAATTGTAAAAAATATATAGAAAAAGATAATAAAAGCGGAGTTTCATTTGATGCCTGGATAACTACGGACATTAGCTTACCTGCGAATATTTTAACAGGCGCTTTTAAAGACATAACAGGTACACCTATTCAATTCACTTATGTACAGCAAGGTACACCTCAATCAATCACCTTAGTATCCGTTAGCGAAGTAAAAATTCCTGCGGAGACTTTTAGCATCCCTAAAGATTTTGAAAGAGTGAGCATGGATGACATGAAAGCAATGATGAACCGCGGAAAGAAATAACGATAACAATTAAATAACACATTAATAAAGGTTTTTTAACATGGAGTTAAATAGTTAATTTAGCGGCCCATGTTAAAAAACCTTTTTGCTTTAGCAAGATTCTATATTTTCTGGTTGTTATTTTTCTTTTTGACGAGAGTTAGCTTTATGCTTTACTTTCGCAATAAGCTAAAAATAGCCAGTCTCGGCGAAATATTAGAGGTGTTTTTTTACGCCATCAGGCTTGATTGCTCAACTATAGGGTATATAGTAATTATCCCGCTTTTGATATCTGTTTTGGGATGGTTCATCCCGGGGTTTCACATAAAAACTGTTTGGTATAAGGCTTATATATGGACATGCCTTGTATTAGTTTGCTTTTTAACCATACTGGATTATAATATTTTTCAGGAATGGGGCACTAAGGTTAATTACCGGGTTTTTGACTCTATCATTCACCAGTTTTCAGAGTCGATGGCATCAAGCGGCTCTGCGCCTGTTGCTTTATGTGTTACTATTGGGGTTATTTTATTGGTGTCGGGCATATTACTATCCAACCGGATCATTGATTATAAATACCAGGGGCCTAAACTGAGCATACCGTTAAAAATCACCTCTTCGGCCCTGCTTATCCTCATCAATTTCTTTATTATCCGTGGTGGTACGCAGGATACGCCCATTAACCAGAGCATGGCTTATTTTTCTAATAAGCAGATACTTAACCAATCGGCTTTAAATACAGAATGGAACCTGTTTGATAATATTTACCAAAACCTTCGTGCACAACACAATCCTTACATTTATATGGATGCTAATGTAGCCGATAGCTTAACACGCGAGCTTTTTGTTACCAAATCTGATTCAACGGTTCATATTTTAAATACACGCAGGCCCAATATAGTTATCATACAGTTGGAAAGCTTTACCGCCGACCTGATCGAATCATTAGGCGGTGAAAAATGTGTTTGTCCAAACTTTGAGAAATTTATACACCAGGGCGTATTGTTTGATAGTGTTTATGCCGCCGGCGATAGAACAGATAAAGGTATTGTAGCGATATTGAGTGGTTTCCCATCGCAGGCAATACGTACCATTATCACCAATAATACCAAGCAGGAAAAACTCCCCTCTATACCGGGCGTATTGCAGCCTGTAGGTTATGCTAATTCGTTTTTTTATGGTGGCGAAGTAGAGTATATGAACTTCAAATCATATATGCTGACCCATAAAATTGACCATATTACCGGCATGGATAACTTTGACCGCAGCCAGATCGATTCGAAATGGGGCGTGAATGACGGTACATTGTTTGACACACATGTTCAATACCTGAATAAAGAGCGTAAGCCTTTCTTTTCGCTAATTGAAACACTCACTAACCACGAGCCCTTTGATATGCCGGCCAAACCCCACTTTCCGGGCGATAGCGTAACCAACAGGTTCAGGAGCACAGCGTATTATACAGACTCGTGCCTGAACGCTTACTTTGAGCATGCTAAAAAGCAGGATTGGTATAAAAACACGCTGTTTGTTTTAGTTGCCGACCACGGGCACCGTTTGCCGCGTAATACTTCAGAATCATATCAGCCGGCTAAATATCATATCCCCTTGTTATTTTTTGGCGGCGCAATAAAAGATGAGTATCGCGGTAAGCATGTTATTAAATTGGGTAACCAAACTGATATAGCGGCTACCGTTTTAGCACAAATGGATATTCCTTACCGGGCTTACTTCCGTTGGTCAAAAGACCTGTTAAATCCCACAAGTCAACCATTCGCATTTTTTGATTGGGACAATGGTTTTGGCTTTATGACACCGCAGCAAGCCATATCATTTGATAATCTGGGTAAAGAAGTTATTTATACCAAACACCCTAATGTGCCAAAAGCTGTAAACGAAAAAAAACTGCTTTACGGCAAAGCTTATTTACAACAGGTTTTTACCGAATATATGGCTTATTAAGCTTTAGTATTGGGCTTTACTTTTGATGATTCGTGCAGCATGCCGCTCATATCAATAATATTCTCATCAATATCCGATACGCATTTGTTCATCAGTTTAATACATTCTTCCTGCTCTATTAACTTATCACGCTCCAGGTTAAGCAAGCCCTTTAAAGTAGCTATGGGGCCGCGTATCTGGTGCGAAAGATGCAGCGAGTAATCGGCAAGCTTTTTGTTTTTCACCTGCAGATCTTTAGTACGCTCATCAATAATCTCTTCAAGGTGATGATTGATCTGGTTAAGGTTTTCTTTCTGCTCGGATATTTGTTCGTTAAGTTCGGTTAAATGTTTATTAATTTTTGCCTTGCGATTAACGTTATTTACCAGCAAGAATATTACTACAGCCAACAAGGCAGCTACTATGCTACTGGCAATAAATAATGTACGGCTATATTTTTGTTGCGCTATGATTTGCAGATTCTTTTGATCTTGTTCGTTTTGTTTATACCCGGCTTCGCGCAAAGTTAGCCTCACCGATTCATTTTGGATATAGCTTGTACTATCCTGCTTATATATATCTCTTAAGTTTTCTAAGGCACCTTTATAATCTTTTAGTTTAAACAGCATTTCATACCGTAAAAACTTATAATCGTGCTGCATACGGTCTGTTTTAAGGATATCAACATATGTTTGCCCCTGGTTATAGTATTGCTTGGCTTGCTCAAATTGCCCCTGGGCTAAAAATATACGCACCAAGGTAATATTTGTACCGGCAACAGTTGAATTAAGATCGCGCTCGATAGCCCGCTGATTAGCCTGCAAAAGAAGAGCCTTGGCTGTATCCAACTCATGCTTCTCATAATATATAACCCCCAAGTTTTGAAGACACTGAATGATCAATACATCATTTTTTGTTTTAGTAAATAAATCATAGCTCTGTTTATAATCATCCAGCGCTATAGTGTAACTCTTTTTTTTGAGGTAAGCAGTACCCAGGTTAAGGTAACAAGTAGCTACCAGGTCATCATCCTTAAGTGCCTTGGCAACATTCAACGCTTCTTTAAAATAAACTATAGCCTGGTCATAATCAGTCTCGCGGTATAAGTTACCTATGTTGTTTAATACCCTCGACTGGCCTTTCAAATCGTGCGTGTCGTCGTAAAACTTTTTAGCTGTAAGATAGTATTGAATGGCCGAGTCGGGCTGGTTAATATAATAATAACCTATACCTAACTCGCGGTTTGCCTCGGCTACACCTTTTGAAAATTCCAACTTTTCGGCCAAGGCTAAAGCCTTTCGTGCCTGTATGATAGTTTGTTTAGGGTTAGTTAACCTATTATCAAAAGCCTGCCTGTTTATCTTCTTCACCTCGTTAGTGTCATTCCCCATAATGGGTGCTGCTTTAACTGATATAAAAGTTAATAACAAAGCAATAAAATATAAACAGGGGCGCAGAAAAATAATTTTCATTAAATAAAAATACTATATTCAAATCTTGTACACAAATTAAACAATTTGTTTTGTACGGCGTATAAATAAAAAAGTTATTTTTCCGGGATAAAAAGAGCGTAAAAAAAATATTTTAAAAAAAAGTCGCAAATTTAGAAAAAAAAATTTGGTAATTAAAAATTTGTTTTTACTTTTGCTTAAACAAACTATTGAAATAAACACATCAAAGAATTTACATTTAGCTACTTATGAAAAAAATTATCGTAGTCGCATTTGCGATTTTAACAACAGGATTCATTTCTTCCTGCACTAAAGACAACAGTGTTAAACCGGCTATCAAAGCTACCACACTTACTTCAGGCGATTTAACTACCGGTTCTGCTGACGGTACTCCTCCGCCTCAATAGTCTTAATTATACATCTATACCTTAATACCTATTTAAAACATAATAAAATTTACTAAAATGAAAAAGATCATCATCATAGCTTTCGCAGTATTAACAACAGGGTTTGTTTCTTCTTGCACTAAAGACAACAGCGTTAAACCGGCTATCAAAGCTACCACACTTACTTCAGGCGATTTAACCACCGGTTCTGCTGACGGTACTCCTCCTCCTCAATAGTCTGCTAATTATACATCTATACCTTAATACCTATTTAAAACATAATAAAATTTACTAAAATGAAAAAGATCATCATCATAGCTTTCGCAGTATTAACAACAGGGTTTGTTTCTTCTTGCACTAAAGACAACAGTGTTAAACCGGCTATCAAAGCTACTACATTTACTTCAGGCGATTTAACCACTGGTTCTGCTGACGGTACTCCTCCTCCTCAATAGTCACAATTAATATATCCGACAAACAACATCCGTTAATCCTTTAAATCA
The DNA here is from genome assembly GCF_019391655.1 of Mucilaginibacter rivuli. Lineage (GTDB taxonomy): Bacteria > Bacteroidota > Bacteroidia > Sphingobacteriales > Sphingobacteriaceae > Mucilaginibacter > Mucilaginibacter rivuli. The sequence goes on from NZ_JAHXPQ010000003.1 coordinate 487,978, forward strand.
CACACCATGAAAAAGATCATTATCCTCGTTATTGCATTATTATCAACAGGCATTGTATTTTCTGCTATCAACAACAAAAAAGAAGAAACCGCTAAACCGGTTGTTGTTAAGGTACAAAAGGGAGATTTTACCGCAAGAGCTACCGGCGATAACAATACCAACACACTTGCTTCTGCCGACTAATTCTGATATTGGTAGAGAAAAAACACACTCTTATATTGAGAGAGATAAATATGTGTGCTATAAGTAGCTTAATTAAAACTATTTAACTACGATCATTTTCTTACTCAGCTGCCTGCCTGCTATATTCATTACATAGATGTATATTCCCGGCGACACATTGGTAAGATCAACAACAACTTGATGATAACCGCTATTATAGGCACTTTGAGTAATAGTTTTTGTGAGCGCACCTGTAATACTATATAACTCAATATCAACACTACCAGCTTGCGACATGCTAAAACCTATTGTAGTTTTAGTATTTGCCGGGTTAGGAAAATTCTGGTCCAGCCCTATCAGCAATAACTTGCTTTCAATAGCAAAGTTTATTACATCAAACAAAATATAAGCTATAAACTTATTTCCTGCAGCATTAGGGTGTATGCCATCGGCCTGGTAATACTTTTTAAAGTCGTTACCCAAACCCGCGTTAATATCAGCAAAGTAAATATGATTTTGAGCCGCAAGCTTTTTGTAGCCCGCATTTATAAGTGCTATTTGCTTGTTAATAGTTTTATAATAGATTCCTTTGGTTGGGTCGAGGTTTTGTAAGCTGCCTATCACAGTGGTTAAACCATGCCTGGCTGCAATATCAACCATCTTCTGCATGTTCTGTATAGTCAACTTGTAACTGGCATTTAATTGTGCAGGTGTTGGCGGAACTTTTTGACTGATAAGTTGAATGGCATCATTGATACCCATCAAAATAAATACAAACCCCGTGCGCCCGTTTATAGCGCTTTCAAAACGCGCCAGGCCCTGGGTTGTGGTTTCGCCTGATATACCATTATTGGTTATAGATACCTGTTTGCCAACGTAACAGTATTGAAAATTTTGCTGTAGATAAGGTTGGAAGGTAAAGCCTGCAATACCCTGAACCGTACTGGCCCCAAATGTGGTAACATTTATGGTATCCTTAATATAAAACTTTGAGGCAGCACTACAACTTGGGGTTTGGCTAAAACCCTTAAATGTGCCAAAGCAAGCAAAAGCAAGTAATAAAATTATCTTTCGATAATGCATTGAGTTAATTTTAATAGCTTAAACGCAGGTAACCAAACAAATATACAATGTTAAAACTAAATTCAGGGTAGCTTATTACAATTAATGCGCCAATTTTAACTATCGCGCTAAGCCGATAAGGGAATAAAAGTTAAATTCTATATTTGCATTCATATTTTTGAAGCATGAACACCATTAAACAATACGTTACAGAACACAAAGACAGGTTGTTAAACGAGCTATTTGAACTGCTCAGGTTCCCGTCGGTAAGTGCCGACCCCAAATACAAGGAACATGTGCTACAAACTGCGGATTATGTTGCCCAAAAGTTAAAAGATGCCGGTGCCGACAATGTTGAAGTTTGCCAAACTGCCGGTTACCCCATTGTTTATGGTGAGAAGATAATTGACCCTACCTTACCAACTGTATTAACCTACGGCCATTACGATGTGCAGCCACCAGACCCCCTGGAGCTTTGGAAAACCCCTCCTTTTGAGCCAACCCTGCGCGATGGTAAAATATACGCCCGCGGCGCTTGTGATGATAAGGGCCAGTTTTACATGCACGTAAAAGCTTTTGAACTGATGATGCAGACCAATACCCTGCCCTGCAATATCAAATTTATGATAGAAGGCGAAGAAGAAGTAGGCTCTGATAACTTGGGTACTTTTGTAAAGGCAAATAAAGAGCGTTTAAAAGCCGATGTAGTATTGATATCCGATACATCAATGATTAGCATGGAACACCCGAGCCTGGAAACCGGCTTACGCGGCCTGTCATACCTTGAAGTTGAGGTTGTTGGCCCCAACCGCGATCTGCACTCGGGCGTATATGGTGGCGCCGTGGCTAACCCTGCTACTATTTTGGCTAAAATGATAGCTTCATTACATGATGAGGATAACCATATTACCATTCCGGGTTTTTATGATGACGTGTTGGAACTTAGCGCCGATGAACGCAAAGCCTTGAACGAAGCGCCATACGATGAAGAGGAATACAAAACCGACCTTGATATAAAAGAGGTTTGGGGCGAAAAGGGCTACAGTACTTTAGAGCGTACCGGCACCCGCCCTACTTTAGAAGTGAACGGCATTTGGGGTGGCTACATTGGCGAAGGTGCCAAAACCGTACTGCCATCAAAAGCGAACGCTAAAATATCAATGCGCTTGGTGCCTAACCAACACTCCGATAAAATAACCAAACTGTTTACCGAGCACTTTACCAAAATAGCGCCCCCTTACGTTAAGGTTAAGGTTACCCCGCACCATGGCGGCGAGCCTGTGGTTACGCCAACAGAAAGCGTAGCTTTCCGCGCTGCCGAAAAAGCCATCGAGGCGTCGTTCGGTAAAAAACCTATACCAACACGGGGCGGCGGCAGCATACCAATTGTAGCTTTATTTGAGGCCGAACTGGGTATTAAAACCGTACTGATGGGTTTTGGTTTAGATAGCGATGCCCTGCACTCGCCAAACGAAAAATATGATATTTTTAACTACTATAAAGGCATAGAAACAATACCTTTATTTCATAAATATTTTGCAGAACTGAGTAAGGCTTAATTGTCGAAGCATTTTGACTTTTAACTTTTGACTTTTAACTTTCTAAATGGATATATCTGTTGTAGTACCCTTATATAATGAAGTAGAATCGTTGCCCGAGTTAACCAGTTGGATAGCCAAGGTAATGGCCGCCAATAGCTTTACTTACGAAATTATCCTGGTGGATGATGGCAGTAACGATGGCTCGTGGGAAATGATACATAAGCTAAGCGAGGGAAACCGTTTTATCAAAGGCATACGCTTCCGCAGAAATTACGGTAAATCGGCCGCGCTGAATACCGGCTTTGGTAAAGCGGAGGGCAATGTGGTAATTACCATGGATGCCGACCTGCAGGATAGCCCCGATGAGATACCCGAACTGTACCGCCGCATCACCGAAGAGAAATACGACCTGATATCGGGATGGAAAGCCAAACGGCACGATCCGCTCAGCAAAACCATCCCAACAAAACTGTTTAACGGCGTAACCCGCCGCATGAGCGGCATACACAACCTGCACGATTTTAACTGCGGGCTAAAAGCTTACCGTAAGGCTGTTATTAAAAACATAGAGGTATATGGCGAAATGCACCGCTATATCCCGGTTTTAGCAAAATGGGCCGGCTTTACTAAAATTGGCGAGCAGGTGGTAGAGCATTTCCCGCGCAAATACGGCACAACCAAATTTGGCTTGAGCAGGTTTATTAATGGTTTTTTAGATCTGTTATCGATATTCTTCGTTGGTAAGTTTGCTAAGCGCCCAATGCATTTTTTTGGCAGCCTGGGTGTGTTGAGTTTTTTGGTGGGTTTTATAGCAATTATTTGGATCATATCGGATAAATTGTACAACATAGCACATCACCAGGTGTACCGCGATGCTACAGAACAACCTTTGTTCTACATTTCGCTGGTGGCCATAATTGTAGGTTTTCAATTGTTCCTTACGGGATTTGTATCCGAATTAGTATCGCGCAACGGTACTGACAGAAATAAGTACCAGGTTGACGAAGTGATTTAGTTATTAAAGCGTCATTGCGAGGTACGAAGCAATCCTAAACTTTGTATGTTTGCTACATGCCGCTTTAGGATTGCCACTCTATCGCTCACAATGACGTGGTTTTTTTTAAAAGACATCTATAATAACACATGTTTTTCTCCATTATCATTCCACTATATAACCGTCCGCAGGAGATAAAAGAACTGCTGGAAACCCTCGTAAAACAAACATATACCCAGTTTGAGGTTTTGGTAATTGAGGATGGGTCTGTTGATGATGCGAAGGATATTGTTACCACATTTACCAATAAGCTTGATATCAGTTATTATGTAAAGCCAAACGAAGGCCAGGGTTTTGCACGTAATTTTGGTTTTGCGAGGGCTAAAGGTGATTACTTTATCGTTTTTGATTCCGACTGTTTAATACCATCGCATTATTTGGATAACGTAAAAAACTACCTGTACACCCATCACCTGGATGCCTACGGTGGCCCGGATGCCGCCCACCCATCCTTTACACCTATCCAACGCGCCATCAGCTACAGCATGACATCGCCTTTTACTACGGGCGGTATTCGCGGCAATAAAAAATCTATCGGGCAGTTTCACCCGCGCAGCTTTAATATGGGCATATCGCGCGAGGTTTGGGAGAAAACAGGCGGCTACATCATTACCCGCTTAGGCGAAGATATTGAGTTGAGCATTCGTATCCATAAAATGGGCTTCACTATCGGCCTGATACCCAATGCTGTGGTTTACCATAAACGCCGCACCAATTTTTTGCGTTTCTACAAGCAGATTCACTTTTTTGGCAGGGCGCGTATCAATATCTACAAATTTTTCCCATCCGAATTAAAGGCGGTTCACTTTTTCCCTGCTCTTGTAACACTGGGCTTGCTTTTCATTATTTTAATTAATATATTTAATAGCCCGATAGCCCAAATTTTCAACCTTTTGTTAGCTATTTACGTATTGTTAATATTTATCCATTCGTGGATCAAAAATAGTTCGGTAAAAATTGCATTTTTGAGCATAATAGCCGCATTTATACAATTAACAGCTTACGGGCTGGGCTTTATGGAGGATTTGTGGAAACGAGTAATAATTAAATCATCATAAATGTATCACCCATTTACCATAGCAGAAACCTTATCAACTGCCTGGAATATTTTTAAAAAGCACTTTGTTACCATTATTGTTTATTCGGTAGTGGTATTTTTTATCCTGCTTATACTTGGTGTTATACTGGGCTTATTATTTACTGCCCAGGATTTTTATATTGATATGCTGGTTTCGCTTATTGTAGTAGTACTACAGGCCTATACCACTTTAGGGCTGTATAAACTCATTTTCACACTCATAGACAGCGAATTTTATGAGTTCCACATCTCACAGATATTCCCCAAGTTTACCATGCTGGTAAGTTACGTAGTTATCGAGTTTATATTGGCTGCATTAGTGGTTACCTATAAACTGTTTTTAGATAAGGTAACATTAAACGAAATGGTACGCAACATCGCCATTATTTTAGGCACAGTGGCAGGTTTGGTGTGTGTACTCAGGATACTGTTCTTCAATTCCTTTATTGCCGATGATGATTCGGGTCCGTTTGAATCGATAAGTCAAAGTATAAAATTAACAAAAGGCCATATTGTACATGTGCTTTCTATTTTAGGAATTATTATACTCCTGATAGCCATACCGGCAAAGCTGGCGCAGTATTTCCCTCCTGCTTCATTATTCATTATTTTTAGCTATCCGTTTGTTAACATATTTTTAGCGGTAACTTATCGCAAGCTGGTATACAGCCATAAAGACGTTGACGACCTGGACTCTGAAACCATTTAAACATGGGATTAAAAGCTTTATTAAGTAAACCCTTTGCCGCATGGGCCAACAGGGGCATCAATAAACTGCGCACCAACGCGGTTGAACTGCAGCAAAAAACATTCGAAAAATTAATAGCCGATGCCAAAAACACCGCTTTTGGCCGCGCCTATAATTTCCGCGATATTAACAGCTATTCCGTTTTTACCAAAAATGTACCCATAAGCGATTATGAGGACCTGCGGCCTTACATTGACCGTGTAGTTAACGGCGAAGAAAACGTACTATGGCCGGGCAAGCCTGCTTACCTCGCTAAAACATCGGGCACAACATCGGGCGTAAAATATATCCCGATAAGTAAAGAGAGTATGCCCGAGCATATCAAAGCCGCGCGCAATGCTTTATTAAGCTACATACACGAAACAGGTAACGCCGATTTTGTTGATGGCAGCATGATATTTTTGCAGGGCAGCCCCATAATGGCCGAAAAGCATGGCATACAAACCGGTCGCCTGTCGGGCATAGTTGCTCACCACGTACCGGCTTACCTGCAAAAGAACCGCAAGCCCAGCTATGAAGTGAATTGTATTGATGATTGGGAGCAAAAGGTTGATGCCATTGTTGATGAAACGCTGAACGAAGATATGCGCCTCATATCGGGCATACCGCCCTGGTGCCAGATGTATTTCGACAGGTTATCCGCGAAAGCCGGGGGCAAAAAAATAAAGGACATTTTCCCCAACTTTAAGTTGTATGTATATGGCGGTGTAAATTACGAGCCGTACCGCGCGCGTATTGAAGAAAGCATTGGCTTTGGTATTGATACGATAGAAACCTACCCGGCATCCGAAGGATTTATCGCTTTCCAGGATTCGCAAAAAGAAAAGGGCTTGTTGCTGATGGTAGATTCCGGCATATTTTACGAGTTTATTCCCGTTGATGAATACTTTAACGCTAATCCAACCCGCCTGAGTTTGGGCCAGGTTGAACTGGATAAGAACTACGCCCTGATACTGAACACCAACGCCGGGCTTTGGGGCTACAGCATTGGCGATACGGTAAAGTTTGTATCTAAAAACCCCTACAAAATTGTAGTGACGGGCCGTATAAAACACTACATCAGCGCCTTTGGCGAGCATGTTATTGGCGAAGAAGTAGAACATGCACTGCTCAGCGTTGCCAAAGCCGAAGGTGTGGATATTACCGAGTTTACCGTTGCCCCGCAGGTAAACCCATTGCAAGGGCAGCTACCCTACCACGAGTGGTTTATAGAGTTTGGCACCGCGCCGAAGGATATGGTGGCATTTGCCTTAAAAGTGGATGCCGCGCTGCAGAAAAAGAACATCTACTACTTCGACCTGATAAAAGGCAGCATATTGCAGCCCTTGGTTATACGCAGTTTACAAAAAGATGCCTTTATTAATTATATGCGCAGCAAAGGCAAATTGGGTGGGCAAAACAAAGTACCCCGCCTGGCAGATAACCGGAATATTGCGGATGAGTTGGGTGAGTTTGTGATAAAGGAATAAAGAGCAAGGAATAGGGGTTTAGCTTTACACATTATTCTTCATTTGCACATTTACTCATACACACATTTACACATTGAATGCCATGTGTTTATTCATAATATTGTTATTTTTGTAACCGCGCTTAATTTGCAGCGATAGAATTTGTTGATACGTACAATGCACCCTAACGATAGTAGTATTAAAAACATAGCCATTCTTGGCTCAACGGGCAGCATTGGCACACAGGCGCTTGAAGTTATTGCTCAAAACCCAGGCAGGTTCAGGGCTTACGCGCTAACTGCACTATCCAACGCCGACCTGCTTATAAAACAAGCCATAGCCTTTTTACCCGAATATGTAATTATTGCCGATACCCATAAATACCCATACGTTAAGGCCGCGCTGAGCCATGTACCGGTAAAAGTACTGTCGGGATATGATGCCCTTACCGAGGTGGTAACTGTTGCCGAAATTGATACCGTGCTTACCGCTTTGGTTGGCTTCGCGGGCTTAGAGCCTACCATCGCTGCCATTAAGGCAGGTAAAACCATTGCCTTAGCCAATAAAGAAACCCTGGTGGTAGCAGGTGAATTAATTACCGACCTGGCTAAACAGCACGAGGTAAAGATACTCCCTGTTGACAGCGAACACTCAGCCATTTTTCAGTGCCTTGCGGGAGAAGAAAATAACGCGATAGAGAAGTTGATACTCACCGCTTCGGGTGGCCCCTTCCGCGGTAAGAGCAGCGAATTTTTAGCTGGCGTTACTCGTGCGCAGGCATTAAATCATCCCAACTGGGTAATGGGCGCCAAGATCACTATCGACTCGGCTTCGCTGATGAACAAAGGCCTGGAAGTGATAGAGGCCAAATGGCTGTTTGATGTAAGCTTTGAGCAAATAGACGTTATTGTGCACCCTCAATCTATCATCCATTCAATGGTGCAGTTTGAGGATGGATCAATAAAAGCGCAAATGGGCTTACCCGATATGCGCCTGCCCATACAATTCGCCCTCACCTATCCCGAAAGAATAAAGAGCGATTTTAAACGTTTTGACTTTGCAAATTACCCTAACCTGAGTTTTGAAAAACCGGACATGGAGACCTTTCGTAATTTAGCTTTGGCTTACGAGGCGCTCAATAAAGGAGGTAATATGCCATGCATTATTAATGCCGCCAATGAGGTAGCCGTTGCCGGGTTTTTAAACGGCGATGTTGGCTTTTTACACATGAGCGATGTGATTGAGACCTGCATGCAGAAAATTACTTACCTGACAAAACCACAATTGGCAGACTATTTGAATACTGATAAAGAAACACGCATATTAGCGCAAAGTTTAATACAACAAATGCCCAAAGCGGCAATTACTATTTGATTTAAAATACAATAATGGTTATAGTTATAAAGATAGCCCAGTTACTAATGGGCCTTTCAATTTTAGTTATTTTACACGAGTTGGGGCACTTTTTAGCAGCCCGGGCGTTTGGCATTAAGGTAGAAAAATTTTACTTATTTTTTGATGCCTGGGGTGTAAGCATATTTAAATTTCATTACAAAGGTGTTGAGTACGGTATGGGCTGGCTGCCCTTAGGCGGCTACGTAAAAATTGCCGGTATGATCGATGAATCGATGGATACCGAACAAATGGCAGGTCCGCCGCAGCCCTGGGAGTTCCGCTCAAAACCGGCATGGCAGCGTTTAATTGTGATGCTGGCAGGTATATTTGTTAACATTGTTTTGGGTATTTTCATTTTCTGGATGCTAACGCTAAAAAACGGCGATACCTTTACCCCTAACGATGCCTTAAAATATGGCATAGCGCCAGGTAAAACAGGTGTACGGATAGGTTTAAAAGCCGGCGATAAGATCACCGAAATTAATGGCAAACCAATAGTACATTTTGATGACTTGCTCACATCGAAAGTTTTGATGGGTAACTCTTCGCTCACTGTTGTACGTAATGGCGTCACAAAACAAATATTAGTACCTGCCGATATTTTAAACTATGTTTCGGATGACGGTCCGGGGCAATTTATTGAGCCGCGTACTAAGTTTTCTATCAAACAGGTTACCCCAAAAAGCAATGCCGAAAAAGCACATTTAATGGCGGGCGACAGCATTGTTGCCATAAACAACCAGGCGGTAGCTTTCTTCGATGAATTTAAATCGAAGCTTGATTCTAACAAAAATAAAATGGTTGCACTTGGCGTAAAGCGAGGCACACAAACATTATCGGTAAATGCACAGGTTACACCTGAAGGTACTTTGGGCTTTTTAGCGAACAATGACCTGCCTAAAGAAGAAATTAAAACCTATGGCTTTGTAGAGGCTTTACCCATCGGCGCTTCGCACGCGTGGAGCACTTTTGCAGATAATGCTAAGGGGCTTAAAAAAGTTGCACAGGGCGAAGTAAAGGCTACCAAAGCATTTGCAGGCCCTGTAGCCATAGCTAATATGTTTGGTGGCGTTATCAACTGGACTCGTTTTTGGACGCTTGTAGGCTTCCTGTCTATGGCCCTGGCACTAATGAACCTGTTACCTATACCTGTGCTGGATGGCGGCCATGCCATGTTCCTGCTTATTGAGATGGTAAAGGGCAAACCATTAAGCGATAAATTTATGGAACGCGCCCAACTGGTAGGCTTTGTAATATTGATATGCCTGATGGTATTTGTTTACGGTAACGATATTTTGAAGCACGTAATAAAATATTGATTGCATGACCGAATGATTGAGTAAACGTATTCAATCATTCGGTTATTCAATAAATCAATTATTGATTCCCCATGAATTATTTCGAATTTTACCAACTTCCTGAATCCTTCAGCATTGACGAAGCTGCGCTAAAAAAGAAATTTTACGCGATGAGTAAACAATACCATCCCGATTTTTACGCGAACGAAAGCGACGAAAAGCAACACGAAATACTGGAACTATCCACCATCAATAATAAAGCCTACAAGGTTTTAAGCGACCCGTACCGCCGCATGGAGTACATTTTGCAGGAACATAACCTGCTTACTGGCGATAAATACCAGCTTGCTCCGGATTTTTTAATGGAAATGATGGAAATAAATGAAGCAATGACTGAGGCAGATGATGCGGCGCAGCTCAATACCATAAAAACACAAATAACTGATAGTGAAGCCGAACTGAATAGCAAACTGGCATCAGCAATAAGCAACTATCAAAGCACTGATGATGCAGGCCGGCAAAAACTATTAGAAAGCATCCGCGATATTTACTACAGGCAAAAATATCTGTTGCGAATTAAGGATACTTTGAATACATTTGCAGCCCGATAAGAAACAAACCGACGTTTGTTTAAACATGCCCAGCTGGCGGAATTGGTAGACGCGCTGGTCTCAAACACCTGTGGGAAACCGTGCCGGTTCGACTCCGGCGCTGGGTACAAAGCCGGAGTAAACACTTTTATTAGTTTTTACTCCGGCTTTGTAATTTTGTAACTTGTTAAGCCAAGCTTAACTGCGGGGGGCCCTCATTAAATATTTCAGCTCATACCATAATACTCAAGAAAACGAAATAACCAGTACATCCGGTGCTGGATACAAAAAATCCCGAATGAGATTTAAATAAAAAAAGGATTTTATAAAGAAGTCTTAAAATGGCCTTCAAATAATTTGAAGGCCATTTTGTTATACCTCCCGCTTTTTTAAAAGCTCAGGCAAAGTGCTGTGAATCGGCGTTGCAACTCCGCTCCTTTTCAGGTCCGCCAAAATATTTATTAAGCATCACTTTGAATTTCAAAGTACACCTATTAACTTTGTATTGCAAAGTACTTTTACATTTAACAATAATTTTAGATCAAGCCTGCATACAACAGTAAACTCAAACTCATCCATATGAAAGAAAACATACGCTTCCATCTTAACGATCCGAAGCAACTTGAAAAAATGTACCGCGCCGGCAAGGTGCCTTTTAAGCAGGCCTTTGCTGAGCTTTATCCCGAAGTAAGCGGTACGCCTATCGCCGATTTTTGGCACGAGCGATTGAGCTTCGAGAATGAAGAAATCAATCGGGGTACCAGCCGCGATATGATATTATTGGTAATTGCCGCCCTGCTGGCAGGCTTTATCGCTAAAATACCTGCAATATTTTCCATCAGCGAAGATTTCTTCTATCCCCGCAACATTGGTTTTGTAATTTTCCCCTTGCTCACAACATATTTTGCATGGAAAAATAAGTTATCTAACAGCAAAATTGCTTTTGTGGCCGGCGCTACTGTTACAGGGCTACTATTTATTAATTTATTACCTGATGCCAAAAACAGTGATAGCTTGATTTTATCATGTATCCACCTGGCGTTGTTCTTATGGTCGGTACTTGGGTTTGCTTTTGTTGGCGAAACCGGTAATAACCAGGAAAAACGCCTTGGCTACCTCAAATACAATGGCGATCTGGCGGTTATAACCGCACTTATCCTCATAGCAGGCGGCATTATGAGCGCCATCACCGTTGGGTTATTCTCTATCATCGGGCTTCACATTGAGAAGTTCTATTTCCAAAATATCGCGATAATAGGTTTAGCGGCTGCACCGATAGTGGGCACATATCTTACCCAAACCAATCCGCAACTGGTAGGCAAGGTCTCGCCGGTAATCGCTAAGTTGTTTAGCCCATTGGTGGCAGTTATGCTTGTAGTATACCTTACAGCAATGATCTTCTCCAACAAAAACCCATATAATGATCGCGAGTTTTTAATAATATTCAACGCGTTGCTGATAGGCGTCATGGCCATCATTTTCTTTTCGGTGGCCGAAACGACAAAAGACATTAAAAGTAACTTACAGATATGGGTATTATTTATATTAGCTATCCTGACGATAATAGTTAATGGCGTGGCGCTATCAGCTATCTTGTTCCGTATCTCAGAATGGGGCTTAACACCAAACCGGGTAACAGTTTTAGGCGGTAATGTTTTAATCCTTATTAACCTGTTATTGGTAAGCGTTCAACTTTTCAAAACGCTTAACAGGAAAACAGAATTGGCCGCCGTTGGAAAAGTAACATCTTCTTATTTACCTGTTTATATGATATGGGCAGCAATTATAACGTTTATTCTACCCTTTGTATTTGGATTTAAATAATTGCGGATACCAACTATGTAATCCACCAAAATTAGCTCGTGGGAACGAAAAACCGGAGTACATTACAATAAATGCAATGAAACCATCATATGGTTTCATTGCATTTTTATTTTTCGTTACTTTTAAGACAAGGATTAGTCTGTGATTTTTATTTTATAACCTCCGCCTGAGTTGTATTATGTTTAAATCAGGGATCCATATTTAAGGTTGATCTTCATTCAGCTCGTTTCCCTTCGCTTTCTTCTTATCCGCAAAACCATTGTCTATTCTTATTATTCTTAAGGCCATGTACGGTTTTCCCGGCAGCTTTATTTTTTGTTGTTGTTTGTCGTCAAACGAGTAAGTGTCCATTACTTTAACTTCAAAAATTTTATCCATCGGTGTTATGGTCATATTCCAGGTATCAATTACATCAACCTTAAATTTCATACCCGGGGCCAACATGGCCTTTGGTAATTTAAACTGCCAATCCGGAGGCGTATCTGTGCCAAAATAAATGAGATAGTAATTCCCATACTTACCAGCTATATTGGGCGTGAAAAACCTATCTATCGGCTCCAATCCTTCACGTGGACCAGTCTCCAATATTTTTTTCAGAAAAGCGATACGCGCAGGGCTTTCGCCGATCAATTTGCCACCACCACTTATCCAATCAGTGGGTAATGTTTCGCCATGGGTAGCATAACCGCAGCCAATGTAAGCGTTCCAAAAGCGAAAGGTCATCTCCTGGCCACTTAACTGCCCCCAGCGTTTGCTTATGTTGCCTTCGTAATTAATTTCATCGTTAACAATAGGTTTTTTGTAGATATCGCGTAATAACGATGTACCCCAGGGGCTTTTAACTACATTATAGTATTGCAGGCTTACGTGTGTAACCCAGGGTTTTGTATAGTCATAAATACGGTCGGCGTTATGTATAGATCGTAAATGACCATAAGGATCTGCCTTTTGCACTACCTGGAAATACCGGTCCCAATCTTCATCCGTTAAATGCTTGATAAAGCTGTTTTCATTACACATGCTCCACCAAATATTGTGATAGGCCGCAAAGCGCGCTACCATATATTTTAAATAAAGGATATTGGTGGCATCGTTCATCATATCAAAACCCCATTTGCCTTTATCGTAAGGGCTAAAAAGGATCAGATCAGCTTCGATACCATTTTCGGCAAGATCTTTTATATCGTTTTCCAGGTTTTTAAAAAACTCCGGGTTAAAATGCGAAAAGTCAAAAGTTTCCTTACTTGTACCCACAAAAGGGAATACGGTCAACTTTCCCGGGCCCTCAACATAATTTGCTTTATATGGCGGTATGGCCAGCATGCGCACCTTGTTAAATGGCGATGCCCTTAGTGTTTCAATTGTTTGTGCACGCCGTTCTTTATCCTTAAAAGCCCATTCATAAATAGTTGTGCCAAAGGGTGTAAAAGGTGTACTATCCGCGTAAGCAAAATGATATTGATGGCTCACCGCTACCGGGCCATGCACATTTGTCAAAGCTTTTGTGCAAATAAACGTGCCCTTTTTATGGTCAAGCTCAGCATGGTTACTTTTAGTGATATAGGTCCATGTTCCGGCTGTGTCGGGCATAAAACGTATCTTGTAAGTGCCATCACCATCATAAAACCCGTCCGGCTTAAATATATGCCTCCCGTTGGTAAACTCCGCACTCAACTGTACATCTAAAAAGGGATTGCCTGCATCCGTTCCCTTCAATGTAAGTTCAAACACATCCCATTGATGAATGGCTTGCTGCCCTTTCACCGCAAGGTAACAGGGTAATAATAAAAGTAACATCAAACATTTTCTAATAATTTTTGATCGCTTCATTTTACCGGTATAAGAGTAAGTGATTAAAATGCAAAAAGCGGTTTTAACAGAACCGCCCCACATAATGCGGGGCGGCCTGGTTATAAACCAAATTCAGAGTAAACCAAACCCTGAATATGATTACAGTGATACTTTATTTATATTTAATAACCATTGGTTCCAAATTCGGCCCCATTGGTGATCTGACTAAGGAAGCTGAAAGGAATAGGGCGATTATAATGTATTGCCGGATTAAAGTTTGCAACAGCTGTAGCATTGTATGTAGCCAATCGGGTTTCAAATGCTTTCTCGCGTTTTAAGAGCGCCCAACGGCTGTACTCGCCACATAACTCACGGGCGTACTCATCAAACACATCGTTCATTGTAGCTGTGGTCAGCATCATTCCGGTGGTTGTATTAAAATCGGCCGGGTTTCTGCATGCGCGCTGCCTTAATACATTTAAATATGACGCAGCCGAGCCTCCGGTATGTAACGCAGCTTCAGCGGCTATCAGGTAAACTTCGGCCATACGCATGATCATGATGTTACCTAATTTTTGCTGAAAGTTACCGCCAAGCCATCCGCCATCAAAATTATGGTTAAACTTCATCATAGCCGGGAATAAGTTAGCGAGGGCGCTGTTTGGTAAGCCATTACCCGCGCTAACCGCTTTGTATGTACTACCCGTTGCATCCGACGGATCAAACAGGTCGTCAATATTTACGGTCACATACCTGCGGGCTTTTTTATCTAAGGCGGTAAGCGGGTCTTTGCTTAAATAAACAAAAAACCTGTCTTCATTCTGCGCCAGCGGGTAAGGGTGTACATTTGCATTTGGTATAGTTTGTAATACCGAAGCATTGCCCGAGTAATCACCCTTAGGCCAGATCGATGGGATATATTGCCATGTAGCATTTGCTGACGCGTTGCGGGCATTTACATCGGCGTAAGGATATATTTTTTCGCCCACATGCGAAGCATCAATACCGTATTTGGTGCATATAGCCGCTGTTAGGGTAACGGTTGCAGCAGCATAGGTTACGTTTGCAGGGCTCGGGGCACCGCTGCCAAGGTTATTGATGGCTTGTACGCCCGAGTAGTTTGCGTAGGCTGTTACAAATGTATTTTCCCAACGCTTATCATAAGTAGCGTTAAAGCAATTGATGAGGTATTTGGTAGGCGCTATAAACTGCTGGTTTAAGCGTCCGTAATAAGCATTAGAGGTGTTTGAGTTTACGCTTCTTTTAAACACATCCGCGGTGCCAAAGGCATCATCAAGTTTTGGATAATAATGAAGGTAAATGTTAGGCTTGGAGTTACCGGTAAAAGCATCGTATGATGGATCATAAGGGTTAAGGCCATACGCTGTAAACAAAGCCTCAGCATTATTCCTGTTATTGGCCGCGGCAAACACTTTTGCAAAATCATCATAAGTGGTGGCATTATATGCACCCTTATTGTTGATCAGATCATCGGCAACTTCTTTAGCACGCTGCCAGTATGATTTTCCGTTCTCAGTTAATCCCTCACCGCCACCTTGTGCATATGCACGTGCCAGCAAGCCAAGTGCAGCCTTTTTTGTAACGCGCGCGGCGTTGTTTTGATACGGTGCTACCGGCAGGTCTGCAGCAGCAGCAGTCAGGTCTGCAATAATTTGCGTGTAAATTTGAGGCACAGGTGTACGTTGGGGGCTCAGGCTGTGTTGCGGATCATCGTTCACAATTAACGGAACACTGCCAAAATGTGTAACTATTACAGAGTAATAATAAGCTCTCAGGCACTTGGTTTCTGCCACCAGGGTTTTAATATCATTAGCATTCGCAGCAGCATCTGTTAATTGGGTTGAAAGCGCGATCGTTTTATTACAACTCGCAATTGAACCCCAGGCAAAATCCCATACGTTTTTTATAATGCCCGAGCTTGTAGTTAATGCTTCATAACCCATTATATCCTTGTATTGATTATGGTTAGCGTAAGGATACGTCCACAAGTCGGTACCCACTTCTGATACTAAACCATACTGCAGGCCAATAAGCGAGCCAAAAAGCCCGGTATAACAGTTGGACTGGTATGCTTTCCAACCCGCAAAATTTGTTAATACATTTTGCTCTGATAAGGAGGTTGGGTTAAACTCATCCAATTTTTTACATGATGACACACTCATTGTAACAAGCAACAAGCATAATCCACATTTATAGATCCTTTTTATATATTGATTTTTCATGTTCGTAATTTTTATTAACAGCCAATGTTAAAGTGTGATATCTAAACCAAATACAAGCTGCTTAGTTAACGGATAAGCCAGGCCTCCATTCATTTCAGGATCGTAATCTTTTAAGAAATGGCTTTTTGCAAGCACTACCGGGTTTGTAACGGTGCCATAAATACGGAACCTTTGCAGTCCTATCTTTTTGCCAATGTTGCCTGGCAATGTATAGCCAAGTGTAATGTTTTTAACTTTAAAGAATGACCCGTCAACAAAATTCAGACCTGAAAAGCCGAGTGTCGAGGTCGAAGTAGTAACGTCCATCACCGGGAAATCGTTTGAAGGATTTGTTGGTGTCCAGTAGTTGAAATCAGCAGGGAATGTTCTTGAAGGGCTTGCATTGATTGCAAACGCACCTGGCTGGTACCATCCCATTAAATTGTAGCTAATGGTTTGCCCCCAGCGCATGTAACTATATACTGTCAAATCGAAATTCTTGTATTTAAAATGATTTTGAAATCCAAGTGACCAATCCGGAGAATTATGCCCAACAAATTGGTTATCGTTAGCACTGTAACTATAAAGTGAATTTGCTGCTGTAAGCGCAGGATTGAATTGTTGAGCCGCAGCCAGGTTGGCGTAGTAATAAGTGGTTGTACCATTTGCAGCTTGTTTGGTATAAACACCGGTGGCAAGCTTGGTCATTCCCGGAACATCAATTTTCAGATCGCCTGGGTATTTTCCAAAGGCTGCTGCGTCTGCCTCTTCGCCAATTTGCCAAACTCCGTTTACTTTATAATTGCGGAAGGAATTTACCGGCTGACCAAGCATCAGTGTGTATGATGTACCTGTATTAGCAACATTATCAGTATTATCGGTTATTTTAAGCACCTTTTCCCAGTTGCGTGAGTAGCTGATTGATGATGACCACTCAAAATCTTTGGTCACTACGTTTCGTGTGCTTAGCGCCACCTCGATACCTTTATTGTTAGTTTGCGCTATATTGATATTGGTTTGATAATTTGTACCCGGGGTATATGTGCCATAAATACTTGGCAGGGCCACCGCAAAAATAACACCGTTGGTGTTGGTGTTATAATAGTCTGCCGTCAGATTAATCCGGCCATTAAAAACAGAAGCATCTAAACCGAGGTTAGTACTTGTTGATTTCTCCCAGGCCAGATCAGGGTTAGTTAAAAATAACGAATTTCTGTAGATTGGTGTTGTTGTACCGCCCACGGATGAGTTAACTGCCTCAACATTAGAAACAGAACTGTACGGATCTATTTTAGCTGTACCGGTAATACCCCAGCTTCCGCGAAGTTTCAGGTCATCAAGCCAGCTTTTGGTGCCGGCCATAAATTTCTCATCAGATATCCGCCAGGCTGCCGAAAATGCTGGAAAAGTATCCCATCGGTTGGTTTCGTATAATTGTGATGCTCCGTCGTGGCGCACACTGGCCGAGAAAAGATATTTACCTTTATATGAGTAATTAAGGCGGCCAATTAAACCAAAACTTTTTGACATGGTATAAGATGTGATAGCCGTGGTATTTACATCTCCGGTAAATTTGTACCATTCAAAGTTATTGGAGGTAATGTTACTCTGGTTCATCTCGGTTTTATTATTTTGATTATAATAATATGAAGTAACACCGGTGAACGTCAATTCGTGATCTTTCCTTACTTTAAGATTATAGGTCAGAATGTTTTCCCACTGAAGCCCCTCATAACGGTCTTGATTAACCTTTGCTTTAGCAATATTGGCGTTTGCATAGGTATAACTTACAGAGCCTATCCCATCAAAGCGGTATGAATTTGAATAATCCATGTGTACGCCCGCACGCGACAAAATACTTAATCCTTTTATTGGCCTTACTTCTACATAAGGGTTAAAAAACACCTTCGTATTGTTATCAAGATTTTCATAAACACCGGGCTGATAATCAAGCAGCAGGTTATATACATTGTTGCCAAGCACTGTATTTAATGATCCATCAGGATTGTATGGTTGTATAAGGGGATCTGTGGTTATGGCATTCTCCAGTTTATCCTGCGCCTTATTCCTAACTACGTACGATGCCTGGAGGTTAGCTCCAATAGAAACCCAGTTTTTTATCTTATGGTCCAGGCGAATGTTGGTTGAATATAATTTGTAATCATCGCCCCTGTACTGGCTGTTCTCATCCTGCAGGTTAAAAGATACATAAGCTTTGGTAGCCTCTGTGCCACCTGAAGCAGCTAAACTATAGTTTTGCGTGTTTGGATTTTTTCGGAGTAAAACACCCGGCCAGTCAACAAACTGCCCTTGCTGATAAAGCGCATATCTTTGCGCGCCAAAAATTGTCGGATCGTCTGCCGGCGATTGCCATTGCGCCGAGGTGGTCACCGTGCCAACAGTATAGCTTTTTACCCATTTACTGTTTGCTTTATCTAATACATAACTGTATGCGTCCCGCTTGGCTCTCAAATAATCCTCTCCGGTAAGCATTTTCGGCAAAACCGACCATCCGTTAAAACCATAATAAGAGTTGAAATCAATATTCATTTTACCTGATTTTCCGCTTTTTGTGGTGATAATGATAACGCCGTTAGCACCGGCAGAACCATAAACGGCTGTCGCTGAAGCATCTTTCAACACATCTATCGATTCTATGTCATTCGCGTTAATAGTCGCGTAATCTCCGGGCAAACCATTAATAATAAAGAGCGGGGTACCGTCAGCCTTGAATGACCGGGTGCCACGTAGCTGTATGTTTACTCCTGCACCGGCCTGGCCCGAGGTACGGGTAATATCCAGACCGGGAACCCTGCCTTGTAGTGATTCTATAGGATTGGGGCCTGGCCTGGCTGTAATGTCTTCAGATTTTACCGACACCACAGATCCCGTCAGGTCGCGCTTTTTTGTGGTACCGTAACCAATAACTACTACTTCATTAAGGGCTTTGTTCCCATCTTCCAAAACCACGTGAATGTTATTTTTGCCTTTTACCGATACTTCCTGGGTTTTAAAACCAATAAAGCTTATCACCAATACGTCTTCGCCGCTGGCAAGGGTTATGGTAAATTCGCCATTGGCGTTTGCCGCGGCAGATTTTGTGCTATTTTTTACTTTAATGGTGGCACCGGGCACCGGCTCACCTTTACTATCTACTACTGTTCCTTTAACTGTAATATCAGCCAGGTTATTGGCTGTGTTGGCAGCTGCCTTTATATACGGCGCACCCGTATCCGCCAGGGCCGATACCGAAAAGGCAAGTAAAAAGGGGATCAGGAACAAGCATCCTCTGCCCAATCGCAGGGCAACGTCTTTGTGTAAAGTTGTGTTCATAACATGAGGTTAATTAATTGGTTTAATTATAATGAGCTTCTGTATTCACAGCCACCAATACTACCAGGGCCATCCTGAAATAGCTGATATTATCGTATTCAAAAAAAATGTACCGACTGATGATCTCGGCTAAATAATTGGTGTGAGCTTAACAGTTACTCGTTCAACAAATATCAAACAGAGTAGGTGCTAACAATTGGCAACATTTATCAACTTAATATACTATTTTATCATGAATTATTTAAGTACTTGTATTTCAATTATTTAACAAAAAAATAGCTGTTTTTAAATTTAGCGATGCCCTTTTATCAGTTATAAATTCGATACCTTTAGATAGCCGAATACAACCTTTTACCTATCGCTTAATAAATACTTATTTTATTTTAACAATTTGACTATCAGTTAAATAACCAAATAATCAAATAACGTTAAAAGTGATTGCTTCGCTAATAAGAACAATCTGCCGGGTGTTCACGCTTAATCTTGCTAAGGCAATTTGATCTACCAAATCGATCAAACTATCCCCTTGCCGAAGCGGGTTGTAGGAGCTTTGGAGAAATACTTGTTGAAAAATAGTATATTAGTTACACACCGTTTATGAGATACATGATAGGTATCCATGATACCAAATATTTCTCGCAACGGTTTAAAAAATAATGGGGGGTATTGCCCAGCGAGTATAAAAAGAAATTAACTGATGGTTAGTTACGCTGCGTAATCATGTGTTTGAAAAAACAAGCAGGTTTGAATTAGCTGGTATTTACTTTGTTGAAATTATATTTAAGATTATACATCTGTTTCAATACAAAAAAGGGGGCTTTACCGCCCCCTTTTCAAACTCTTTCAAAAATCGCAAAAATGCTTACTTACCCACCACTATACTATTTAAATAGTTTTCAAGATTAGTATACCCACTTTGGCCGAAAAGCTTACCGGCATCTTTGACATTTTTAGGATCGAGGCCGTGGCTGCTTTCCCATGCATCTGGTATGCCATCGCCATCAGTATCAGTTAAGGCGCGCGCGGGGGCAATTGTGCCTTGTCCGCCTGCATCAGCTTCAGTTTTAAATATCTTGCCTTCTTTACCTAATGATTTTAAATATCCAATGATGCGGGTATCCACAGCATCGCGATGTAAAGATGCGCCGGCACCGGCCAAAACTTTCTTATAGGCAGCCACGGCATCATCTGCCTGAACATTAGGTTTAAATGTAGGCTGTTTTTGCAATGTAGCACCTTTTACCGAGTTCGAATCGACAATAATAGCAGGTGTTACCTTTTTGCTTACAAAATCGGTATCGTCAACCATACGGCCGTTCAAGATGCCATCCTTATTCATATCCACATAATTACCGCGGTGGTAAACATGATCGGTAGTAGTAAACATACCTAAAAAAGCGTGGCCCGAGTTGGGCCCGGCTATAAAATAATTACCAATAATATCCTGGTAATGATCGGCGCCCGAGTGGCCGCCAACCAGGCCATTCACACCCCAGTTATATATTACGTTATTAACGTATTCAATACCGGCCTTAGCTTTAGGGTTACGGCTATGATTATCTATCCAAAGGCTATGGTGAACAGTTACATTATGCGGATCTTCAAACAAAGCGCCAAATCGCTGCGGATCAATAGGCTCACCTATAAGGCAATATTGCAGGGTAATGTTTGTTGTACCTTTAATGTGAAAATTATCCCAACGGCCCCACTCTACGGTAACGTGATCAAATATCACATCGGTGCAATTATCGGCAACTACGGTACAGGCTCCCCTCGACATGTTTATACTTCCGCGAAAGCGCATGTATCTTATAATATCATTGGTTGAAAAGCCAACCTTGTTACCATAAACTACGATACCCTCACCCGGAGCGGTTTGTCCGGCAACGGTAACTTTAGGAGCAGCAAGTATAGCGTCTTTTATCTTTATCACACCGGCCACATCAAACACCACGGTACGTTCAGGTTTGCTCACCGCGTCTCTGAATGAACCTTCGCCGGTATCATTTAAATTGGTAACATGATAAACCGTTCCGCCACGGCCCCCGGTTGCAAAGCGGCCAAAACCTTCGGCTCCGGGGAATGCCAATTGCTGCGCATAGCTAAATAAGGCCAGTAAACTGGTACAAACAGTAAGGTATATTTTTTTAGACATCAGTATTCTTATAAAAAAATTATTGCCAATTTATTGCCATTTGAATGGCAGGTACCAATTGGCTTTATCACTTAAACGGCTACGTACTGCCGCGGCATCGCTGGTATTACCGGCAGCATCAAATTTTGCCCCAATTTTGTTGGCAAGGTAATTAGGGTCGGTAGTTTGGCGTCTTAAAGCTATACGCAGCAAATCGGCCCAGCGGTAACCTTCATAAGCAGTTTCCAGCGCGCCCTCATCAATTATTTTGTTTTCGGTATCGGTAACAAGGTTACCTGCATCAAAAGTTACATTTTGATTAACGGCCCTGCCGCGGATGCCAACATTACGATACCAAACACCATTAACTGCGCCTTTAGAAGCATCAAAGTTGAAAGGATAAGTATCGGGCACACCGTTGTATGTTGATACCTTGGTTGGCAAACCGGTATACAAACCATCATTAATTAAAACGCCGGCAAGCTGGTTTCTGCCTTGCAGGTTGGCAGCTTCGGCATAACGTAAATGCAGTGTTGCCGCACGATAAAGCAGCCAGATACCTGTTTTGGTAGTCAGCGGTGATAACGCGCTGTAATTGCTTACATATTTTAGTACTTCCGGCTTGCCGTTAGTAATCCTGTATGAAGCGTTAGGCCCTCTCCTGTCGCCAATACCACCATCCGAACGTACCTGGTTATCCCAGTTGTTTATAGATAATACTGATGGCTTAACCAGGTATCCCGCTGAAGCGGAAAAGATGTTAATGAATGGATTTACAGCAAAGTTCTGATCGAGCGGCAAGGTCCACATGCGCTCAGTGTTAGTTTCAGACTCTGATAACAGATTCGAAAATATGTTTTGCCAAGGGTTTATGGTACCTGTGGTAAACAAGGTATTACGCCCGCTGTTATCGTTACCTATCTTGTAAGTATCGTACAAGCTAACGGCAAAATCGGCAGATGAGGGTGTATTGCTTCCGGTTTCCATCACGTCTTTATAGTACGATGATGCTTTAAGATAATTGCCTTTCCACAAGTTCAGATCGCCCAAAAAGCTGCGGCGGTGTATAAAAAATTTAGATACGCCATCTCTTATCGGATAAATACTTGTTGCCATAATGAGGGTTGGGCTTGCCGTCGAGGTATTCTGATCAAGGTATTTTTTTGGGATAGCCTCCGTAAAAGCGATCAGTTGGTCAAGTAACTGATCAAAGGTAAGTTTTGGAAACTTAGCCGCATCCGCAAGGTCATTAATATTCGCTATCGGATCAGTAACATAAGGTACGCTGCCATAATGTATGCCCAATTGCAGGTATATCCAGCTGCGCAGCACACCAATATCGGCATAGCGCTGATAGTACTGGTTATCATCAAGCAATTTATTTTGACGCATAACGTCAAAGTTCTTCATCGCGTCGTTACAGTTGTTTATTACTTTATAAAACGGGCGTGGGTCGGCATAGGGGTTATCGGCAGATACCGTGTGGGTGCTTAATTGCTTTAAATAAATATCCGAGTTGGATGTAACATCCAGCAGGTCGCCGCGAAGTTCGTTCAATAAAACGTACCTATCGGCAAGACCAACAAACTGGCCATATATACCTAATATGGCACCATCGGCGTCAAATATATTCTGATACACCTGGTTTTGCTGCAGGGCATCTTCGGGCTGTATATCAAAGGTTTTTTTACAAGAGGACATGCTGCCCATGCATAGCATCAGCAATAATGATCCTTTAACTAAACCAGATAAATTCTTGTTCATATACTATTTATTGTGTTATGATAACTAACTCTTATTTAATTACAGGCCTATACGTACACCTAACTGAACCGACCTGATCTGAGGCTCTAAACCTGTATCAATACCCCGGGCATAGGCGGTACTTGCCGCGCTAAACTCCGGATCGTAACCCAGGTAACGTGTAATAATAAACAGGTTACTGCCGGTAGCATATACCGTTGCCGACCTTAACAAACCGCCTTTTACAGGGACGTTATAGCTTAACGATACATTTTTAAGACGCAGGTATGAGCCATCCTCTATCCAGCGGTCAGAAAAACGGGCATTACCGGTTGGGTCGCCCCATGAAGCACGCGGTACATCTGTATTCTGGCCATTATTACGCCAGCGGTTAACAACATACTGCGTTTGGTTTTGAACACCACTTAACGACTCGAGCGATGCCCTTGTGCTATTATAAAGCTGGTTACCAACGCTAAAAGTAAACATAGTATTCAACGTCCACCTTTTATAGCTTAACGTATTAGTATAAGCCCCGGTAAATTTAGGGTTGGGGTTACCAATAACATCCCTGTCTTTACTGTCAATAACTTTATCATTGTTTATATCGGCAAAACGCACATCACCACCTTTAGGCGCAATTAAGTTTCCGTTAGCATCTTTATAGCTTAAGCCCGAAGCCGCGGCCTCAGCATCAGTTCTGAATATGCCATTGGCTTTATAACCGTAAAACAGGTTGGCAGGCATACCTTCGCTTGTAAGCATAGTGGCACCTCCATAAGTTACAGCAAAGCTACCATTAGGCAAGCTTAATACTTTGTTGCGGTTGGCTGCTATGTTAAGGCCCATATCCCACTGTAAATTGGCTTTGCTAATGAGGCGCCCGTTAACTGCCAGCTCAATACCATCATTACGCATGCTGCCGCTGTTGCTTACAATGTAATTAAAGCCCGATGCGGTTATTGCCGGCTGATAGATCAGCATATCGAATGTTTTGTTATGATAAGCATCAAAGCTGAAGGTAAGGCGCTCATTTAAAACAGAAGCGTCAAAACCAAGGTTCAGTTTAGAGGTGGTTTCCCATTTTAAACCCGGGTCACCAATATTTCCACGTACCAAACCCTCACGGTTTACAAAGTTTTGGGCTACGTAATAGGTTTTTGCAGCGTAGTTGCCAATATCATCATTACCAACAAAGCCATAACTTGCCCTAAGTTTTAACGATTCGATAAACTTAACATCAGCCATAAATTTCTCTGACGAAATAAGCCATGCGGCTGATAACGAAGGCAATGCTGCATATTTAAACCCGTTGATAGTTAATGAGCCCGGTATTTGTGTACCAAAACGAGATGAACCATCAACAGCTAAGTTGAAGGATAAAAAGTATTTATTATACGCTGAGTAATCAGCATTAAAATAAGTATTTAACCAGTTCCATTTGCCTAATGTTCCAACAATATCGCGGGTTGAGTTAACTGTTCCACTCAGGGTAACAAAGCTATCGCTGGCGGTATTAAAACCAATACCGTTGTCAGACTCGCTACTGTTGCTTGCAAACCTGAAACCTACGTTAGCAGATAGCTGGTGCGATGGGTTAAACTTAGTTTTGTAGGATAAACGCGTATCGTCATATAATGACGTGAAACCCTGAACATTTGCCATAACCACATCACTGGCAATAAAATTACTGAACGTTTGCGGCGCAATACCATTTTGAGGAATGAAAACATTCTCGCGCACTTTATCAAAAGTGAGGCCCAAAAGGGTCGAAACGGTAAATTTATTATTTAAAATATAATCAAACCCCGCCGATCCGAAAAACCGATAGCTGCGGCTCAGGTCCTGCATTTTTGTACTTGCTGCTGCAAAAGGGTTGCTTATACCCAATATATCGGTATCGGCGATATTAGGCGATAAGGCCCCGGTTGAAGAAACATCATAAGGCGATAAGAACGGAGCTTTAACCAAAGCTAAATACATGGGGTTGGTATTATACGCCAGGCCCTGGTCGCGCAGGTTTTGCTCACTTTTGGTAAAGGCCATATTAATTTTAGCCGTCAGCTTTGTTGACAGGTTAAGGTTGGCGTTAAACCTTGTTTGGTAACGGGTAAGGTTAGTATTGCTGGTTAAACCATTGTTTTTTAAATAACCCATTGATAAGGCATACGTAGCTATGTTATCGCCACCGGTTACTTTTAAATAATAGTTTTGGCTGTAACCACTACCTGTTACTTTATCCTGCCAGTTGGTATTTTGATGATAGGTGTAGTAAGAAGGATTAGCATTATCATTAAAATAAGGCTGCGACTGAATGATTGCATCGGTAAGGCCCGGTGCTGTTTTGAGCACATCGGCTAAGTAAACGCGGTAATCTGCAGCGTTCATAACCGGTAACTGCTTTATGTTGGAATTATATCCGCCATAGGCCGAAAAATCAAGGCGTGTAGCTACGTCTTTGGCACGGCCGGTGGTAATTAATAGTACACCATTGGCGCCTTTTGTTCCATAAATAGAAGCACCGTCCTTTATCACGGTAATATTATCAATATCCTTAACATCAATATCAGCCATACGATTTGTGGTATGGCCCGAAATTAACGAGGTGCCATAGTTATTGGTATCGTATATCATACCATCAACAACTATAAGCGGCTGGGTTGTAGCATAAAGCGAGCTATAACCATGTAAAAACAGGTCGGCCCCAATATCAGGCGTTCCTGAACGCTTTACCGCGTCCAAACCTGCTATGCGGCCCTGAATATAGGAGTCTGGCGTTTCACCCGGCCTGTCCCAGCTACCTTGCGTGTTAACAGAAACTACCGAATAAGGCAACGTATTTTTTGATTGCTGGCCATATGGTAATGTAACCAAACTATAAGCAGAATTGTAAGATTCTTCGAACAGGCTTACCGTAACAGCCGAACTGCCACGCAACGAAACTTCTTTGCGCTGGTAGCCCGGGCCGGAAATGTTAAGTGTAGCGTGTGTGCCCGGAACGTCAATTTTAAAGGCTCCCTTATCATCAGTTAAAGCAGCCGAAAAGCCCGGTATTGAAATATTGATACCCGGCAGTGCTTTACCTGTAGCGGCGTCTTTAACTACACCGCTTATCTGTATCTTTTGAACGGTATTATTGCCCTTTGTTGTAGTAGCAGTTGTTGGTGTTGTTTGCTGAGCCTGTAAGGGCACAGCGGCAGCAGCAGCCAAAACGCCTTGTATAAGAAGTATTTTTACCGGTTTTGTAAAAAAATGCATAAACTTTTATTTATAAATAACAGCGTTAATTAACTGGAACTAATTTGATATAATCAAGTGACAGCGCGGTTGGTGCCGTACTGGTAACACCCGTGGCCGAAACCAGGAATGTGTACAGTGTGCCGTAATTGGCAGGCGTGTATGTGCCTAAATAAACCTCGTTATAATTCAATATACCCGATGGCATGTAGCCTAATGTTGCAAGCTGTGTTTCGGCCGCTCTGGGGTAACGTGCAGTTGGACTAAAATCAACCTTCATGTTAAACGATGTGGTTAATATATCATTAACCGCGCGCCAGTAAACCTGGTATTTTGCCGTAGTAGCTACAGTTTTATACCTGTAAAAATACAGGGGATCAGGGCTTGAAGTAATGCTGGTATTCTGTATATCGGTATACTTTACACCATTTGGAGCCTTTTTAGTTTTGATGGTATATGCCGAGGGGATACGTAATGAATCGAGCGACTCTCCTTGTAATGTAATCACAGGTATCTTGTTCTGGAACATTGTGTAGCTAATGTTATTTACTACATAAGCTATGCCGTTACTTAACTGGCGTGTTTCAACAATGGCGCTTTTATCCAGGTGTATCTTCACCCCTGTTGTTGATACCATAGAGTCTGGCAGACTGTTAATGTTGTACACGCGGTTTATTACCAGGTCTTTTGTAATGGCAAACTGGGTAACTGTATCTGTTATAGTTGCCGATGTGCTTACATTATAGTATTTGCCTATCTTATTTCTTTCATTATCATAAGCCTGATCATTTAAAATGATATAAGTAACCAAACTGTCTTCGCTGCTGATATCGGCAACTTTCTGGAAATAGCTGTTTTTAACAACCGGGAAAGTAGTACCTGCCTGGTATACGGGTTTACCTGTAGCCGGATCAACATACAGGCGCACACCCTTTGATGTATCTACCTCGGTATGGAAAAGACTTTGTAAAAAAGCTTTTTGTTTACCGGCCACCGAACTTAACAAATACTCGTAAGCATTGGGCTTTGGCGCCGATGCCACATCAATAGTATGCAATACGCCGTTATTTACATACACATCAGCTTTTACAATATTAGCATCATCAAAAGTAGTTGCAGTAAAAGTGATGTTTTTTCCGCTCAGGGTTCTGATCTTTAAGGATGGCTGGGGCATCCTTACAAAATAAGCCTGGTACGAAATATGGTTACGTACAAACTTTTTAAGTTTCCCTGTATCGGCAATGATAGTTGGGTCGATAGCCTGCATGGCAGTATTGTTAGGCGCCCAAACCGTAAACGAGTTTGATGAGCCCAGCACTATATCATAGCCCGACTTAACCAGGTAGCTGTAAAAGATACTCAGATCGGATGTTTCACTGATCTGTTGCACCAATGTTTTATTTAGCGCCTGGTCTGTTATGGCATTGTGATCTTCCCAGCCTTTTTTACAGGCCCCCAGCATAAAAAAAGCAAGGAAAAAGATGGCACCTGCCGCATATATAATTTTAGATCTGATCATTTTATATGTATTCGTATAAGTTTTATGGTTTCAATTTTTCTTAAACTGATTTGTTATGGTATTATTGAACCATCGGGATTGAACTTAGGGTTCTGCTGGTTGGCATTTACCGGGATAAACTGTAGCATATCTATATTATTGGTAGTTTGCGTACCGTTAATTGCCGTTAGCCTGAACCAGTACCTGCCTGTTGTGGTAACATTTACAATACCCATTAACCTTGCCACCTGTGCCCCTGCTGTACTTGCCATATAGGTTTTATAACCAATAGCTTCTTCGGCCTCAAAATCAATAACACTTACCCCGTTAACGGTTTTGTTTATACCCGGGCGCTTGGTAATAAAGTTGAGTGTACGGGCATTAGCCAGCGGGAACCTGTCGGCAGTACCATCAAGGCCCATAGATGCAGCCACCTCGCAAGATGTGCCACCGTTACTTGTTGATTGTTGTTGCGCAAAATAACCTACCCAAACTTTATACTGGCCACGTACCAGCAATGGTGTTCTAAACTCAACCCATAACGGGTAACTGCCGCTAACGCTCAAAGGCACTTTCAAAACATCAATATTATAAGATGTTTTGCTTGTACCCGCACTTGTACCGTACAGGTATTGTGGCGTATTAGCCGTGTTAGTACTGATAGCGCCCGAAAATTTGATATCGGCAATGGCTTTTATTTCGGTATCGGTTAGATAGATATAGTTGGCCTTTTTATAAACCGCGGTATTCTTCATAATATCCGGAATGGCACACACATCAAAAAATACAGCATAAGGGTAACGCACTTTGATGATAAAGTTTTTTGAAGCATCGTGCAATACGCCGTTGCTGGCAGATATATCGCTCAGCGGGCGGTTAAGTATAAAGCCGGGTTCATACACCCCGTTAAAATTATCATCGTTTATTAAAACAGTTTGGCCTGATAATTTAGTTGTTAATACCTGTGATGGTGCGAGTGTGGGCTGCGCGTTATCCACTATAATATCGGCCAGGTATTTTGCACCATATATAATGTGGTTATCCATAAACAAGTGCAAACTATCTGTCGTCAGCTTAGGGTTACCTGTATTAGAGTACTTTGCTAAAACCGACGCGTAGCTGCTAAAGCCAGCCAAATTGAAAACAGAATCGGTTTGTGCTATTACCGTTAACCAGCGTTTTGCACTATCAGGATTATTTGCCGGTACAATATTAAGGGTATCATACAGCGTAGTTGCCTTCATAATCTGGGTAAATATGCTGTATTTAGGGTTTGCCTCGATAGTTTTAGCCAGCGTTAAACGAGCCGGTATTAAAACATGATCGATTGTATGGATAAGGCCATTACCTACTGATATATTAGGTGTAATGATATAAGCCTGCCTGTTTACCCATATTTTGGTTACGCCACTGGTATTAACTGCACCTGTAATTAAATACTGCCCGTACATGGTTAAATTAGGTAATTTACCATCAGTAAACCTTGATACTGGTATAGAGTCTTGCAGTAAATGAAACCTTACAAAGTCTTTCCAATCGGCGGCACTTACATCTTCTACCGCGTTTTTGCCAATATCTTTAAGATATAGCTTTATGGCGCTGTTAGTAGGCGCAAAAAAGGTATACGAGCCATACGCTTTTAAATACGATGCCGTTCCGGATATGTTCAATATCTTGCTCAATTCCGAAAACTGATCGGCATTATTTTCAAAATATTGAGTAATGTTTACCGTATCGGATGTGGTGTGTTTGATCGATTCCTTTACACATCCCCATGCACAGATCAATAGTACGCTCACAAACAGAACGTATGCCATTGGTTTTTTAAAGTTTCTTTCCATGATCTTTAAATTTTATTGGTAAAATGAGTTTTGTACCAACAATTTGTTGGTTTGTATTTCGTATGAAAAAATTGGCAGATAATGACTGCGGTGGTCGCGATATTTATTAATTACCGATTGCTGTTTGCTTGGTAGCGCGCTGCTTGCAACAATATCCAGCAAAATATTTTCGTTAGCGTAATTATTACGCTTTGCATTACGCAGTATATCGTACCATCTTTTGCCTTCAAAAGCAAATTCGCGGGCACGTTCATTAAACACATAAGTTGATACCGATAAGGCCGATGTAAAATCAGGATCGGCAATAGTTACATTATTAACGCTTGCAAACGCGTGGCGGCTATTCCTTAACTGTTTAACAAGGTTTGTAGCCACTGTGCCATTGTTAACATCGCCGGGTTTTACCCATGCTAATGCTTCTGCTTTCATTAGCAAAACATCAGCATAGCGGTACACAAACCAGTGCGTGTATGATGTTGTAACGCTTTTACCGGCAGTAAATTTGTTTATGTTGCTATTTGACTCAAGGAACGAGGTACCACTCCCCCTTACATCTTTATTTGAAGAATCGTTAATGTCGATCCCGAATAAATTACCTGCAACCACCCAATCAGCCGCATTAAACTCATGCGATGGGTTGGCAAACATGGCAAAGAACGGGTTAAGCGCCTGCAGGTTATATTGAAATTCAAATATGCCCTCTACCGAATTTCCGTTAGTATAAACATTATTAAAAAAATCTCCCTGTAGTATACCTTGTGGCAATAGTTGATACATGTTTGATTGAATTACCACATCGCAGGCATCAATAGCGTTCTGGTAATCTTCCATCCACAAATAAGCATCGGCTAAAATGGTATAGGCAGTGTATTTCGTTATTCTGCCTTTGTCATCAGCCATGTTACCGTATGATGGTACCGCGTTTTGCGTACCAAATTTCAGATCTTCTATAATCTGGTTATACACGGCCTGCTGGCTACTTTTCGCGATAGGTTTTAAATCTGTATCACTTGCTGTTGCATCTGTTTTCAATGGTACTTCGCCAAAGGTGCGCAGCAGATAAAAATACATCAGCGCCCTAAGCGTCCTTGCCTCGGCCAGGTAAGCGTTTAACGTCGGCTGGGTTAAGGTATTATCATTTTTGATAACATCCGGACCATATTTTATAACAAGGTTACAGTAATTAATGGTCCTGTAAATAGCCTCCCAGTTAGCTAATGAGTTGGTTGATACCAGGTCATCATGCAACATATCCAGTTCATCGCGCTGTATGGTGCTTAAACCTGATGATGATTGCCCCGAAGCTGTAGGGTCATTGGTAGGCTGTACCATATCGGCACGCAGCTCGCCCCAGGCAAACAGGTATTTGGCTAATGGGATAGTTTTTTTTGTAGTAGGAATTATTAATGACGCGTAGCAACCAGCAACACTGGCATCAAGCTGCTCTTTGGTTTTCCAGTAATCCTGCCTTACAAGGCCATCCTGTGGTTTTACATCCAGGTATTTATTGCATGATGATGTTATACCGGCGGTTAAGATAACAACCAGTAACAGAAACTTATATTTGATATTGTTGATCATTTGTTTGTTTGCTAATAGTTAAAATCCGACTGAAGCACCTATTGTATATTGAATTGCCGGGGGCGTTAAAGCATTATCAACCGGGTAAGAAAAAGGATTTACCGACCCCACTGTTGATATATCAGGATTTTGGCCTGTATAATTTGTCCACGTTGCTAAGTTTTGGCCTGTAACATAAATACTGGCCGAGTTTAGTTTAAGTTTTTGCAATAGCAACTTTGGCAGGTTATAACGTGCCGTTATCGTTGCCAGTTTTACAAATGATGCATTTTCAACATAACGATCGGAGCCCAGCCAGTTGTAGCCTTGACCAAATAAAGCACGTGGTATATCGGTAACATCACCCGGGTTACGCCACCTTCTTAATACGGCAGTGCTTTGGTTATCTACACCGTACATATTGGTGGTATTGATTTTGGCGCCGTTAACAATATCATACCCCCAACGGAAGTTAAAGAATGCTTTTAAGGTAAAGTTGCCATTAATGGTTATAGACGGACCAAAACCACCCACAAACTTAGGTATGCCATTACCCAGGTAAACCATATCACGGTAATCAATATTACCATCATGGTTAATATCTTCATACCTGGCATCACCCGGTTGGAATGTATAGTCTATCAGCGGATAGTTATAACGCATATACACGATCTGTCCGTTTGGCCCTACAATGTTTTTCCCGTTTTCGTCTGTAGCCACGGTAGCATCTTTATCTTTATAAACACCATTGTATTTAAAGCCGTAGTATGAACCAAATGGGTTACCAATAATGAGATATGATTTATATTTACCCAATCCAGGTACGCCTACTGAGCTTTCGCGGGGGTAATCATCAGATACGGATGTAATGCTGTTAACGTTACGTGCGATATTAAAATCGAAACCAACAATAAGCTTACGTGTTTTAACAGGGATGGTACTTAAGCTTAACTCCCACCCGTTATTGTCAACCGTACCTATGTTCATGCTAACCGACTGGAAACCTGAGCTGGTTGCTATGCTAAGATCCTTATAAAAAAGGTCTTTGGTGGTATTCTGGTAAAAATCTGCTGAAGCGATGATACGGTTTTGAAACAAACCTAAGTTGAAACCTAAGTTTTTACCTATCAGCGTTTGCCATTTAAGTGATGATAATTCGATATTTGATGGCACAACAGCGGCCCTGCCATTATAAGTAGCGCTAAAAGGGCTGTATGTATTATAATAACTGGCATCAGGTGCATCGCCCGAGGCACCGTAGCTTAACCTCATACTTAGTTCATTCAAAAATTTCACATTTTTTAAGAACCGCTCGCCTGATATCCGCCACCTTGCAGCAACTCCGGGAAAGAATCCGAAACGGTTATTGGGGCCAAATTTTGAGTTACCATCAACACGGCCGTTAAGGCTGATTATGTAGCGTTCCAGATACGAATACTGGCCCTGTAACAATACACCTACACTGCGCGAAAGGCTCTGGGTGGATTTTAAATCCGGACTAACCTGCGATGCGTTAGAAGGATCTTGTAAAAACGATGATGCCGTATTTGAATTGGCTGCAGAGTAAGAAGCTGAATTGGTTTCGTTACTTTGCACGGATAGTAAAGCCTGCAGGTTGCTTTTCTCTCCTAAGTCAGGTGTGAGAATAAAGTTAACTTTCGATTGTACGTTATACGAATCGCCGTCACTTTCCGTTCCAAGGTTAACAGTAGTTTCGGTACTTGGCCTGCCTGTAGCTATCTGTGGCAAAAAGGTTTTTGATTTACTGTTATTTACATCAAATACAATATCAACAGTTGATACCAGCAATGAGGGCAGAATATTGTACTGCAAGGTAAAGTGTGGTCTAATACGCTCACCATATAAGTGGCTAACGCCTGTATTAGCTAATGCCAGCGGGTTATATGTATCAGGGTATTGCCCTTGTATGTTTGATGCCGGCGAAAAATAAGCCGATGTTTGGTTACCATACTCATCATACGCGAAGGGTGCCATACTTGGCATTTTATCATAAGCTACACCACGTAAAGTGCTGTTATAGTTAAGGCTATTATCAATGTGGGTATAGGTTAGATCGGTACGAAAATGCAATTTACTCGATACGATATAATCAAGGTTTATTGTGGAAGTGATACGGTTCAGATCTGTACCCAATGTTGTACCGCCCTGGTTGGAATAGCCCACCGAAGCATAATATCTTGCTTTTTCGCCACCGCCACTCATTGATATGTTATGCTCCTGTGTAAAACCAATACGGGTTATTAATCCTATCCAATCAGTATTATTGCTGTAATTGTAGTAATAGTAAGCATCAAGCGGATCATGCTGAAAAGCCTTGTTCTGCCCGTTATTTCCTAAAAAATCAAGCGGTACGCCGGTAGCGTTCATAAATTCTTCGGGTATAAGCGTGGCGTATTTATCGCCATCTAACAACGGAATAGCTTGTGGCTGCTTACTTGCACTACCCTTAAAGCTGTAGTTAATAACCGGTTTACCAACCTGGCCGCGTTTGGTATTGATAATGAGCACGCCGTTTGCGGCTTTTGCACCCCATACCGATGTTGCTGCAGCATCTTTTAAAACTGTAATATCCTTAATATCTGCCGGAGCTATATTTAACAACTGGCCATATTGCTGATCATCAGCCGTACCAAAGTTAAAATCGGAAGGTATTTGTGTTTCATAAGGCATACCATCCAACACTATTAATGGTTGGGCGTTGCCTGTTATTGATGCTGTACCCCTGATACGGATAGTTGTACCTGCACCCGGATCGCCCGATGTTGAGCCAAAATCCACACCTGGTAAACGGCCTGCCAATGCCTGGTCAATAGATGATACCTGTATCTCTTCAAGATCTTTAGCGTTAACTGTTGCTGTAGATAAGGTTGAATTGCGCAGGTCGATATTTAAACCGGTGCCGTTGTTAACCACACGGCCACCGGTTACATTAACGGTATTTAAATTATTCTGGCCGCTTTCTAACGATACATTAATTACGCGCCTATCGCCAATAGAGCCCGACAGATAGGTTTTATAACCGATATAAGAAATTGAGAGTTGGTTATTGATATTGGAAACCTTGATAGCGAAATTTCCATTAATATCTGTTGTTACGCCGGTAACGGTACGGTGGTCTTTATCAAACTCAATAACCGATGCTCCAATAACAGCTTGTTTGTCTTTTTTATCAACTACTTGTCCGCGTATGGTTACCCCCTGCTGTGCCTGTGCCATTGCAGCTCCGCAAAACAAGCAGGCAACAATAATTACAAGACAAAGACTTTTTGGTAAAAGTGATTTCATATTACTATTTAGTATTGGGTTTTATTAATTGTAGTTCAAATAGTTGTCGATAGTGTGTATTACCGTGCGGTTAGACAGGTTATTACTCGTACTTACCACCACGTTAGCGTTTACACCTTTATGGTCTGTTACTACCATGCTACCGGGTTGATTAGTGATATTCACGTACGTTGCACCTCCTGTTTCGTTAACGAGCATCGTGATGAAAGTATTTGCCTTTTTACCATCCGGAACTACCGAAGCACCATTGATAATATGATACAATATGAACTTACGTACCAGATCGATATCAAGCGCGGCAGTAGGTGCCGATGCAGGCAATGCACCTGTAGTTTTGTTACCAGGCAACAAGCCGGCTTTTATAGCGTTTGATATGGCCGCGTTAGTAGGTACAAAAATGGTGTAGTTATTATCGGTACTTGTACCAATACCTATTATAGCCTTAGTTGTGGTATTATAAAAAGGAGACGTTGACAAAAAAGTATAAAACGACGAGTAGCTTGCAGGGTACAGCGTAGCTAAGTTTTGAATGTGCTGACCTACGTTTAAATTAGTAAATGATAGTAAGCCATCAACATAATAAGCAGTCCCATTTATAGCTGTAGCGTCTGTTTTTAAAACTTTAAGATCGGTACCCGAATCTACTGTGCCACTGGTTTGTATCCTGTTGTTGTTATACTTAATGTATTCGTGGTTAATGGTTTCGATAATGCCGGTACCACTCAGGCTGGTAAGATCAACACCGGGCAATACGCCGGTTGAAAACATGCGCAGGGCGATATCACGATAGATCAGATTATGTGCATAGCTTGAAGATGATGATGATTTGAAACCCCATGCCGTTGCGCTGGTACTCACACTGGCTTCATTATACCGCCAGCCGTTAAGCGCCATCACCGAATCAGACATGATGAATAATGTATTTTTTATAGTAGGTTGGGTTATTTGCGCCTTAATGCCTGTTGGCAAATAGCTGTTTGCCTGGTAGGTCATGTTAGTTTTAGGATCAAGGTACGGGATACCATAAATGGTACGGAAAACGTTTGATTCCTGCGGTTTATTTACACCGTATAATATACCGTTGCTTAACATTTGTTTATCAACAACATCGGCAAGGGCCATTGTAGTGCCTTCTAACTGGTAGTTAGTACCGCTTTTAAACTGGCTTGGCCATAAGCTTGAAGGCCACATTACCGAGTTTAAAAAATCGATGATCACGCTTGGCTGTGCCGTTTTAAAGAAAGAGCCACCCAGTTTACCCAATAGTTTTTTGCGATACGCGTTCATGGCCAAATTGTTAGGTACCACCATCGACCAGCCGTTAGACTGTGAAGCGTTAGCGATATACCCTGAAGCAAGCGGATCCTGGTAGTTTTCGTTATTTGGCGAAAAAGCCAAACGTCCATCGTACGACTTGATGTAAACCTGATCAGTTGAACCGGTTGCCACAAACAGGTTGTGTGTGATGTAAGCGTTTGCGTTGTATGCCGAAAGCGAATCGAGCAGTTTTTTAAATTCGCTGTAATCAGGGTTAGTGCCCAAATATTGGTCTAAACTTTTAAGCGGTACAATTACCTGGTCTATCTCGTTAATAAAACCATTGCTGGCTACAATATCTTTATTAAGCACCTTAGCGCCTGCTACGTTAAAGCCGCTATAAGTTGTATTAGGATAAAAGGAATTGTAATCCGTTGCCGATAGCCCATTTGTTGATAAAAACAGGTCGGTAAAGTATGGGATATACTTATTGTTATTATCCCCCTCCACATAAGTGTATAAATTGCTACCGCTTTTGTATCCATTATTGCGGTTAGTAGCGATGATCTTGTTATGGATACCATCGGTAGATGGCTGAACCCAATCGTAAAATGCGGTTTTGCGTTTATAGGCTTCACCTGCAATACTTGCGTTTGTCCCTGCTACCTGGTATGTACTCAACTGATCCTGGCGATAACCATTAAATACCAGCGAATACTTAACTATCGATTTAGCTAAAGAATCAGTTATCGAAGCATCAGTTAAACCTGTAGCGGTATAATACTTTTCAAATGCGGCATCATTTGGCGCAAACATGGTCCACCAGCCGGTAGTGCTCAAAATATTTTGGTAGCCGGCTTTGGTAATAACCTTAGTAAGGTGCTGAAAATTACCCCGCTGCTGTAACTGC
The DNA here is from genome assembly GCF_019391655.1 of Mucilaginibacter rivuli. Classification (GTDB taxonomy): domain Bacteria; phylum Bacteroidota; class Bacteroidia; order Sphingobacteriales; family Sphingobacteriaceae; genus Mucilaginibacter; species Mucilaginibacter rivuli. The sequence goes on from NZ_JAHXPQ010000003.1 coordinate 525,010, forward strand.
TGAAAAATAGGATCACCCAGGTTGGCAGGGCTTGCATAGTAATCGTCGAATGCTTTTTTATGGCAGCCGGCTCCGATAACGAGCATTAAGGTACATAAAACTGATAGTCGTAAAAATCTAATCATATAAATTGTTTATAATGATTTGTTGATTGCCCATGGGCAAAAAATTAATTGGTTACTTATGTTGTTAATAATTGGTATTATTAGCGCCGGCAGTTAACAATGTACCGGATGATGTTGGGATATAACTATCACAGGCTTTTACCCAGTGGCAAAAACACATAGCTTTAAACAAACCATCCGGCACAGGCAACAGCCCGGCTTATAATTGATAGCTCAAAAGTAAAGTGAAATGCGTTTAAGGGCTTTTAATATTTGACAAATTGCTTTTAAAATTTGTTATATTATGCTTAAAATAGCTAAAAAAACGAGGTTTTTGATTTTCGTATGCTTTTAGTGAGCTAATTTATCATCAACTACTTTACGCGATTTTAAATACTCGGTTGGCGATGTTTTATACTGCTCTTTAAAACAGGTACTGAAATAGCCCGAACTGCTAAAACCTACCATGTAAGCAATTTCGGATATGGTATGTTCGCCCGCATCGAGTAATTGTTTAGCACGCTTAAGGCGCATATCGCGCACAAACTCAACCGGGGCAAAACCGGTAAGGCTTTTAAGTTTTTTATAAAAAGTTGTACGCCCCAAACCTACTGATATGGCTACACTATCAATATTAAAATCAGGATCAGCAAGGCTCTCCTCTACTATCTTAATGGTATCTTTTAACAATTGCTCATCCTTTGATGTAATGAGTATCTCGCCCGGTGAAAGTTGCACCAGGTTTTTAGCATTCAACAAGTTTTCAAAAAGCTGCCTGCGCTGCTTGATCAGACTTTCAACCGAGGCCAATATAAAATCGGTGTGGAAGGGTTTGGTGATATAAAAATCAGCCCCGTATTTCAATCCTTCTATCTGATTCTCTACCGATGAACGCGCTGTAAGCAAAATTACAGGAATGTGGCTGGTAGCAATATCATTTTTTAACCGGTTGAGCATTTCAATACCATCCATATTAGGCATCATCACATCGCTAATGATCAGATCCGGCAATAAAGAGCCAGCCAGTTTTAATCCCTCTACACCATCAGCAGCATCTTTAACCAAATAGTGAGGTTCGAGCTGGCTGCACAAAAACTTACGCAGATCGGCATTATCCTCTACAACCAACACATTCGGTTTTGCATGCAGATGTTCCGTAATATTATTTAAATCATCATTGTAATGAGGAATCAATACGGGCTGCTCCAATCGCGGCGAGTGCGCTTCTTCTTCAAAATCTACCTCTGTAGTATTAAAATGATCTTTACTTAATTGCAACTCAATTAAAAAGCACATACCGCCACCTGGGTTATTAATAGCCTTGATAGACCCATTGTGACTGACAATCAGCTCTTTTGATAAGGCCAGGCCAATACCGGTACCCTTCAGGTTGGTCATGCTTGCTTTATCGCTTTCGTAATACAGTTCAAATATCTCGTTCAGCTTGTTCTCGGGTACTCCACTGCCCTGGTCGGTAACGGCAATAGAAAAGTTTTTTTCGCCCTCAATGTATCTTACATCTACGTTTATGGCTGTGTTAGGCATAGAAAACTTAAAGGCATTTGATAGCAAATTGTAAATAACAATATCTATCTTTTCCCTATCTATCCAGGCATATAGCTCATCAACGTCAGCGTTAACTGTTAAACTTATATTCTTTTCTTGTGCCAGTTGCATAAAATAACCGCTTAACTCATGCATTAAGGCTACAATATCCACTTTTGCTACCTTGAGGCGCATTTTTCCATTCTGCGCTTTTCTAAAATCGAGCAACTGGTTAATAAACCTGATCATGCGGCTGGTATTTTTATTTACCACATTGATATAATCGCGCTCTTTGGCCGATAGGTTATTACTCTTTTCAATTTCTTTAAGCGGACTAACTATTAGTGTTAAAGGTGTTTTAAGTTCGTGCGAAATATTGGTAAAAAAACCAAGTTTAAGTTCGGTAAGCTTATGCTCTATAATAATGTTATTACGCAACTTTATCATGGTTGTAATAATGCGCCTTGCAATTATAATGGCTATCACGAGCAAAATAAAATACACCAGGTATGCCCATATGGTTAGCCATGGCGGTGGCAATATGGTTATGATGAGTGTTTTTTGCGGGGTGTTGGTAAACATATCTGTGCTTACGCTTTTTACCCTGAAAGTGTATGTACCTGGCGATAAGTTAGTATAAGTGGCCTGGCGCTTGTTTTTAACAAAATTCCACCCTTTATCCGAACCTTCCAGAATGTAAGCATACAGCACCTTGTTGCTTGCCCGGTAATCAAGTACGGTATAATCAATACCTACTATGTTTTGATCGTAATTTAAGGTAAGATGGTCGGTTTTATCAAGAGCGTAGGTAAGTACCCCTCCGGTGCCGGGTTGTACATTCTCGTTGTTAACACTAAGGTTTGTTAGCGCCATATTAGCGTAAAACTCTTTATTGCGTACCTTATCGGGATGAAAAGATATAAAACCATCAAGGCAGCCAAAATAAATAAGTCCCGATCGCGATCGTAAACAAGCGGCCTCTGCAAACCGGTAATCGGTTATACCTTCATACGCGCCGTAGTTGTTAAAAACTTCGGTGCGGGGTTCAAACCGTGAAAGGCCGTTTTCTGTAGCTATCCACAGGTTGCCCCGGTTATCATCAACCATGCCGAGTATAATATCATTAGGTAATCCATCGGCAGTAGTGTAAAATTTAAAACGGAGTTTACCATCAGCATCGGCAATTTGTTTATAAAGGCCTCCACCAAAGGTGCCTACCCACATTTGCCCGGCGCGGTCTTTGTGTATAACCTGTACCGAGTTATTACCCAAACCAGCCAGGTCGCCGGGAACTTTAAAGTACCTTGAAAAAGTATAATTATTGGGGCCGCCCTTATCAGGATTGAAAATAACGAGGCCATTGTTGGTTGCTATCCAAATACGGCCCCGGCTATCCTGATTTAAATGCCTGATGACATTACAGCTTGCAATTGGATAATTTTTAAACGCGTTTTGATAATTTTTAAATGTTACCCGATCACCATCTTTTACAACAAGGTTTAAGCCTCCGCCAAAAGTACCCACCCATATACGGTGCTTATTATCTTCAAATACCGAATATATTTGTTTGTTGCTAATGCTATTCAGATCATTGGGGTCAGGGATAAACCGGGTAACCTTATACTTTGAATGGTCTGCGTTAAGAGGCACAGCCATTAACAGCCCCCTGCCTTTGGTGCCCAGCCATATGGTACCGTCGCTGCCTTCTGTAATGGTATATATACTACCTACCTGGCTTTGAGGCATGTTAACAAATACATTATCTATTTTTCTGCCGTTTTTATATACAAACAGCTCACCGTATTTATTACCCGCCCATATACGGCCCTGCTTATCCTCTAATAACGAGCGTACATCATTGCGCGATTTATTTAACGCATCGGCAACAAGCACCTCGTGCCTGAAGTTTTGAGGCTGAAAGATGACCTTATTTACCCCGCCCTCGTGTCCGCTCAGCCACAGCACATCGGTATCATCAGCATAATAAGCCGAAATGATATTGGAAAATTGTTGATTAGGCGAACCCGGTTCATCATAAAAATAAGCAATGTCATCCTTTTCGGGATCATAATAACCAAAACCGCCCCCCCTTAAAATAGTCCAAAGCACACCATTAGATGTTTCAAATACACTGTAATTGGTATGATGCCCGTTGGTATACGTATCTGTTTTTTGTGTGTAGAGTTTAAATTTTTGTGTTGATGGATCATATTTCATTGCCCCATCATTTTCAGGCTCTATCCAGAGTTTTCCGTTCCTGTCTTCGTACAAAGAACGCATGATAGCTGATTCCGGGACTGTGGCGTAACTGATAGCCCATGTTTTGGGATCAACGATAGCCAGGCCATGATCGGATGTTACATAAATATTGCCCGACTTAGATACCAGTATGGCATTTAACCTGGTATTTTTTGCAATAGTTGTTGTAGTAAATACCCGTGATGAAGAGTTGAATGAAATTAACTTTCCATCGGTAGTGCCAAAATACATAGTGCCGTTATGTTCGGCTACGCAATTAAAATCGTTGTCGGAGCCAAATACGGTCTGCTGATTGGCAAAATACACAGGGTTGTAATGCTGTGTGTTACCTTTGGTAAAACAAGATAATCCGGATAAGGTTCCTACCCATACCCTCCTCCTGCTATCTTCAAACAAAAAATTTACCTTATTGCTGCATAATTTAAAATCGCCTTTGAGGCTTTTGTTATACCGGTAAATCTTTAGCTGGCCGGTAGCTTCGTCGTTTACAGCGCACAACATGCCCTGGTTAACGGTAAGCAGCCACATATCGCCCGAACGGGACGGCACTATTTTTTCAATAACGCTATTGCTTTGTTTACCAGGCGCTTGTGGTATAGATAAAAACTTTTCGGTACGCTTATCAAACCTGTAAACCTTATTATCATAAGTTTTTACCCATAGGTAGCCTGCCCTATCTTCAATAATGTTCCTGATTTTGTTATTGGATAAACTTGAACTATCGCCGGGCCGGGCTTTGTAGGTTATAAATCCCTTCCCATCAAACCTGTTGATACCATCCGAGGTACCAAACCACATAAAACCTTCCTTGTCTTTGGCTATACACAATATCCCATCCTGCGACAAGCCATCTTCGGTTGAATAGTGCTTTATGCTACATTTAAGCTGAGCATAAGCATTAAACCGAAAAACAGAAAATATAACAATCAGAAAAATACGTATCCACGTAAACAATTTCCAATTACCCATTTTTAAACAAAGTATTTTTTAGGCCTCAAAACCCAATCAGGTTTAGATATACTGCAAAGATAGGCAAAAGCAAAGCACATCAGTCATGCACTGTTATGAAATGCAACCGATTGTTTGTTGTGAAGAATCTATACGACGTATGATTTTTTAATTCTCAATCATAAAGGATTTTGTTTCAACACCAGCTTCATAAAGCTGAAAATATACTGCCTTCACTATGTTTATGGATTTTCAATTTAATGAAACTGACATGTCTTACTTTATATAATTATTAAATTTTTTATTGAAGAACATGCTAAATAATAAAAAATCATAATACAGGACAGTACAGGACGGACTCATGAATAATATCTATCATTTTTACATATTGTATACCTAAAAAAACACATAACTAATTTCTTAAGCTATACGGGCTATTTTTAATGTTTATTTAACCATTAAATCGGCTACATATCTAATATCTTATTTATTGCACATATATTACTGCAGCAGTTACGGCTTATACATATTCAATATTTTAAATAATCATTAAAATCAATAAACCTAAAACTTAAACCTAAATCAAAAAATGAAAAACAAAATTAAAGTATTATGCTTAGCTATTATGTGCGCTGTAGCCGTGATCGTGTCTTGCAGAAAGGCCAATAGCGATACTGTGCTTTCAATTCCGGAATTATCGGCTCAATTACAAACATCTCAGGCATTTAACAGGTATATGTTATTCTCTGCGAGATTAAAACGAGGACTCATAGCCGATAAGTATAATCTAACTAAAACTACCCTTAAAAATTTCAAAGCGGTAGTCTCTGCAAATGAGGCAACAAATAAAAAAGAAACGTTGGCTAATATGGCAAAATCTTTTACGGCCGCCGGAATTGATAATGCCAAAGAATTTGTTTTCCTGAATCTGAACATACAGCATTACCATGATTTGCTGCTACATGATTTTCCGCAATTAAAGGCTATGCCAACAAAAGATGCCATTGCGTTATTGCATAAGGTATATTTTGACATAGAGGGAAATAAGGCTCATGAACCCTCAATAAAGGATTTATATGCAGAAAGGCAAGTTAATCAGCAAAAAAGACAGTTGTTAAAGTCGGTAGATAAAATTCACACTTTAAGTGAACTTGATCCTATTTGCTATAGCGTTTGTAACTCAAATTGTTTTATTGCTTATGCAAATGCTTTGGCCCAAGCTGAGCGGGTTTGGGATGGTACTACATTTGACTGCCAGGCAACATACGAAAAAGATTACAATGCAGCCGAAACTTATGAACAGGAAGCTGATGCTTTGTACAATTGGGGTGTTTGCCTGGGAGATGCCGATGATACTCTTGCCGACAGCATTAATGCCGCCGGTGATGCAAACTCTGAATGTGTAGCCAGTTGTAGCACTAGCTGCCTCGTTGCAAATTAAGATAATACCTGCACCTATTTACAAATGGGTGCAGGTATTTATTTGATCATTAAAACCCCTTCCTTCTTATTGATGGCTTTTGTGCTGGCATGCATATCTCTTAAAAGATACTTAAACAGAAAAACATCTATTCATAAATAATTTTTCTAAATAATAAATATCAGACAAAGCAGGACAGTTCAGTACAGTTGCCGAAGTAAATAATAATACTTTTACAATAAGCATCAAAACCTAAAAAAAATCACCTAATTCATTTTTTCATAATAATATAAGTGCCTTTAACGCATTTATCTTATTTAATAACAAAATACACGGTCTCGTATTCTTGCTGATTGAATATTTTGTTTTGAATATATCCCCTGATAAAATTATTGAAAAATAATCCCGCTGCATGTAAATACCAATTCAAGCAGCACGCTATAATTAAATTTATCATAGAGTAATTTTATAAAAACCATAAACCTAAATCAAAAATGAAAAACAAAATCAAATTTTTATTCTTAGCTATTATGTGCGCTGTCGTTGTGATCGTGTCATGCAGAAAGACGAACAGCAATGCTGTGCTATCAATTCCAGAACTATCTACGCAATTACAGTCATCGCAAGTATTTAACAGGTATATGCTTTTTACTACGAGGATAAAAAGAGGAGTCCTTGCCGATAAATATAACTTAACCAAAGCCACCCAGGAAAAGCTTAAAGCGATATGGTCTGAAAATAAAAAACAAACAATGGCCAACATGGCACAATCTTTTACTACAGCCGGGGTTGACAATGCTAAAGAATTTGTTTTTCTGAACATCAATGCACAACGTTACCATAATTTATTATTGCATGATTTTCCTCAATTGAGGAATATGCCTGCAAAGGATGCGGTTGCGTTAATGCATAAAATTTATTTTGACATAGAAGGAAATCAAGCTCATGAGCCATCGATAAAAGATTTATTTGCAGAGAGGTTACTTAATCAAGAAAAAAGAGGGCTTTTAAATTCGGGCGATAAAAAGCGTACTTTAGATATACTTGATGGTGCTTGTTACAGTGCTTGTGCTACGCCTTGTGCTAAGGCTTATGACGATGTATTGCTTAGTGCCGAAGAAACTTTTGCTACTGTTTGGTTTGCATGCCAGGAAGATTGGGATAAAGAATATAATGCAGCAGAAACTTACGAAGATGAAGTTGCTGCTAATGACAAATTTAATCTTTGTGAGGGCGATGCGTTATTAGCTTATAATACTGCAATTGTTGATGCTATTGGTACAAGAACATCTTGCGAAGCTGGTTGTATCAGCCAATGCACAATTCCGGAGAATTAAAGATAATACCTGCACCTATTTACGAATAGGTGCAGGTTATTTATTAGCATGATAAATAATTTACCCCTTTGATATGTTTAAATGCTGTCTGACAAATTAAAAGCCAATTTGTACCGCATTGTATTTTTATTATACCTGATAAACAATACGCTTTTTTATATATTAACAAACTCGATCGAGGTTTTACATGCTTACCAAGCTGCAGATGTAATTAAAAGCGCACTAAATTGCCTGTTAGGTTTAATGGCATTGTGTGTTTTTGTCTTTTTTGAAAAAGACCGTAAAGTTTATCATTCATCCAAAATTGCTTTTTTATTTTTTACACTACTGGTTATCACCTTACATTGCCTGCTTACTTTAAACCTGGGCAAGACTTTGTTTTTTTTACTAGATCTTATGATCAACCTGATATTGCTCAGCATTTTTGTTTCTGCCAGGCAATTCAGTGTATTGAAAGGGAATAAGTTTGTTTGCATTTTATATGCTTACATTAGTGTATTAATACTTATTTGGCTAATCGAAAATACTTTCATCCACATTAGCCCGGCATTTGATAATCAAGTTATATTTTCTAACTATTTAAGTTTCCTGGTAATTGTTATGCTATGTGTACCTAAACCCGATAGCTTAACATATAAGGTTACTGATGGATTGTTGTTTATTTCTGTGTTCGCTATAGCAGCCATTAATTCGGCACGCACTGGTATTTTGGTATTGTGTGTAGCAGGAATTATAATTGTAATACAGCACTATGCTACGTACCTGAACAAAAAACTTGTGCTCGCGTTTTTTTCAGCTACTTTAATATGTGGTTTATTTTTTTTAAAATTCAGTTCATCATTAGGGCGCTATTTTATTTTAAAAAATTCCCTTGCGCTTGTAGCCAAATATCCCTTTGGAGGTGTTGGCTTAAATCACTTCTCTTTTCACTACAATTTGCAGCAAGCCGAGTATTTTGAGAAAAACAACGGTACTGAAATTGAAAAGTACCTGGCCGACAATATATACACGCCCAATAATGAGATACTGCAACTGCTTATAGAATTGGGGGGTATTTGCTTTATTCTGATATTTCTATTTTGGCTTAAAGTTATTTATGAGGATTTAAAATCGGCAAAAAAAAATCGGCCATCATCATATATATGGTATACATCTGTATTGATATTGTTTTTGATATCGTACCCATTGCATAATTCAATTTTTGCCTATACACTTTTAATAAGTTGGTTTTTTTTGCCAACAATTACTCCGCCTAAGCAAGTTTATTTAAGCCCTAAAAAGATCTCCTTTGTGCTTGCTTTACCACTGTTAATTTTGATTAGCTGCTTATCTTTTTATGTAATTCAATTTAAACATCTAAACGAGTGGAAGAACACTGAATATAATGATGACATAAGTGAATTTAGCTATAAGAAATACGATGCTATTGAGCCGGGCATTTATTATAATGATAAATTTCTTTTTAAATATAGCCAGGTACTATATAGTGGCGGACAGTTTACAAAGGCCGAATCAACATTAAATAAATTGTTAAAATATAGGTGCTCAATCTTTTTCCTTATTTACAGATCGGATATTGAATTTGCAGCTCATCATTACCAGGAAGCTGAAAAAACGCTAAAACTGGCTATAAACATTGCTCCAAATAAATTTATAACGCGTAGTAAAATGATGTACTATTACCTGAATACAAAAGATACTTTACAAGCAAAAAAACAAGCGGCTCTTATACTAAAGCTCCCGGTAAAGGTTTCAAGTCAGATCATTACTGATATTAAAGGGCAATGCGTTTCGCTGTTAAAAAACTAATAAATGTGCTATGCATTATTTAAAGATTAACTTGATTTTTTTATCTCTTTTTATATGCCTTATTGCCTGTAACTACCAAAGCAATAAGTTACCAAAAGATATATTACGTGCATTGGATATTGCGGGGAATAATAAAGACAATCTGTTAAAGGTGATAAAAAATTACCAATCTCCTGCTGATTCCCTTAAGCTTAAAGCTGCTTATTATTTAATTCGAAATATGGAGGGCCAATACCATTATAGCGGCCAGGCCATTAATGAATTTGATGCTTTTATAAATAATGTCGATTCGATGACCCTGGCACGAAAAAGCGTCTTTAAAAAAATGGCTGATTCGGCATTCCGTGTTGATCCTTTATATGATACCCTGGAGACTATAAAACTTTATAAGCGAACAGTTCTTAATGCCCTGCAAAAAAAACATGGCGAATGGGGTAAATCGGATGTTAGAAAAGTATCCGACCTAACCTCTATCACAGATGATGTTTTAATTGAAAATATAGACATGGCTTTTGTAGCATGGAAATATCCGTGGTGTAAAAATCTAAACTTTGAACAGTTTTGTGAATACATATTGCCTTACAAGGGTTTAAACGAGACCCCTGTAAAATGGCGGGCCATGTTAAATAAAAAAATGCAATGGGTGGTAAATGAAATGGAAAGCAGCACTGATGCAAAACAAGCCTGTATACTTATAAATGACTATTTAAAAAAACAGTTTATTATAGAAGGAAGTTATTTTAAATATCCGTTCGATTTGGATTTTAATCAACTTAACAAACTCCGGATGGGTAAATGCGCGGATGCTAATCATTTTGCTTCCTACGCGATGAGGGCCATGGGTGTGCCGGTAATAAGTGATTATACACCTTATTGGGCAAATAAAAATAAGGGGCATGATTGGCTTGTATTGTTATACAAATACAATAATCAATCATTTATTGGCAGCGAATCTAACCCGGGAGCTGATAAAGTTGATTATACCGGAAGGCGGGAGTTAAAAAGAAAGCGTGCAAAAATATTCAGGCAGACTTATGCAAAACAAAAGCAGCAATTTGACTTTAGCAATGAAATGGATTTTGTTCCACCCTTGTTTAGTGATAAACATTATATAGATGTTACTGATTTGTATATCCCGGTATCAGATATTCAAATTGATCTCAAAATGATGAATCATTTAAAGGAAACAAATTTTGGGTACCTGTGTGTTTTTAATAACAATAAATGGACTCCCATAGCTTGCTCCAAAATTGATGATAAAGGATTGATCTTCAAAAAAATGGGCCGAGATATAGTATACCTGACGGTAAGTTATAATTTGGGCGAGATGGTTCCTATAACTAAACCGTTAATTTTATCGGCAGATGGGGCTGTAGTGTATCTGGATACGGAATGGAGTAAAACTTTTAAAAAAATTACACTGTTCAAAAAATACCCCCAGGATAAAACCAATTTAATTGTTCCGGGCGAACACTATCAATTATTTTACTGGAATAATAAGTGGATAAACTTAGGTACACAAAAGGCGATAGCAGATTCATTAACTTTTACAAATACTCCGCAAAACGCCTTGTATATTTTGAGGGATATTGACAAAGGTGAACAGGAAAGAATATTTACAATGAAAAACGGGAAACAAATATGGTGGTAAATACAAAATTGAGGATGGCTTTTATTGCTGTACTTTTTTTAATGGCTTGTAAGCACCGTAATGTAGAAACATCTGCTAAACCCCCGACTGACCCTAAACTAATGAATGAACTGGTAGATTCTTTAATCTATCAGCCCGATCATTCACAAAAGGAATTTATTCCACAAAGCCTTTTGAAATCAGAGCCCTTGGCAAGCATAATCAACCCCGGCAACTTTAGCGATTCGGGTAAGGTTTTTACAATTGACAAAGAACGCACTGTAAATATTTTTGCAGTTGGCGAAATAAATAACAGCCTTATAACCGGTAATCACGTTAAATATATACCTTTTGATCGTGCCGAATTATACTTTGATCTTAAAAACGATAAATCCAGGGAGTTTAGGTCAGGCGATGATGATAGACAATTTGTACTTTCATACGGCCTCCCTAATATTGAAGGTTTAAATTTTGTGAGTGATGACGTTAAAGTCGAAATGAATGAACCAACCCCTAAACAATATGTTTTTGAAATGAGGTTAAGCTGGAAAAGCTTAGGGTTTGTAAAGCCTGTCGTGGGTCGTAAAATTGGTTTCAACAGCCGTATAATAGACAATGACTATCCCGATGAAAGATCTGATATTAAGTTTATAAACCGGCCAAAACTAATCAACCTGTTTGGCACTGAAGCCAACTTGTTTAACCCCTCATTGTATGGAACATTGCTATTAGATGGAGATGTTAAGTCGGCAGTTGATAAACATGTTATTGCCTCGCAAAAATTAGAAATAAATAAACCAAAAATCGATGGCAAAAAAGATATGTTGTGGGAGCAAGTTATGCCCGTTAACATTAACACAGTTATTAAAGGTAAAATAGAGGGGCAACAGGATTTAAATGCAACAATAAGATCATGCTGGGATAGCAATTACTTATATTTTTTAATTGAAGTTACAGATGATCGGAAGGTGTTTTTTAACGGGCTCATGGATTATGGCTGGATAGAAGATATGAAAGGGAATATTAAATGGTTAATGAGTACCGTTACGGCCGGGTATGCAGGTGGCGCAGCTAAAAATCAAATAATCGTATCAAAATTATCTCTTCCCCCCGGAAAATATAAATTAAGGTATATAACGGATGAGTCACATGCATTTGGCAATTGGAATGCCCCACCCCCAATCACACCATTTTATGGAATTGCTGTGTACAAATAATCATATCAATATGTTTCTTGATAACAGCATACTAATTAGTACAAATCTTCCTGATTACATTTAATCTGAAAGGAGATATGTCTGACTAATCAATTTACACTTTATTTTGATTAACAAAACTTTCGGGATGGGTAATGGGCATTCGCAACGTATTACCGCTATTGAGCACTTTTTGAAAACTTAAGCCGGATAAGATGAGGTTTGATTCCTTGATCAAGGTGTTTAAAGCTTTAGCGGTATATATTCCGCAAAATGGCTCTGCAAATTGCTCATTTTGATACACGTAATAATCAAAGCCGGTATTTGAACGGTATGCCTCAACCAAATGGTTTAGCGTATCCCTCTCCATCCCTATCATATCACAGGCCAGCAGTAACAGATCATCATCCGGATATTTTTGATGTACGCTTAATAAACCGTTGAGCGGCCCCGCTATATTTTGCGAATCTGCAACCAGCATATCAGTGTTAAATACAGATTGATACTTTTCTGATTGGGAACTGTTAATAGAAACAACTACCGGCAAATTAACATCTGCCAATTTATTGGCCATATAAGCTGCCCAGCAAATATTTTGTATAGGAATAAGCCCTTTATCGGTACCCATACGCCTGCTTTGGCCGCCACACATTACTATGCCTCTTAACTGTTCCATTGATGCGCCAAAGATAGCGAATCGAGCAATACAAAATCTTGCTTTGGCGAATCGCATGTAGGGCATTGGTATTGCTCAATCGTTTCGAACTTTGTGCCCGGCGCAATATTATTGATATCATCGCCATAAATTTCGTCATATACCGTCATGCAGTTTTTACATTGATAAACCTGTTTATCAGGTGCCGCATTAGCTTCTGCTACGGTTGGCAGTTGCGCAGGCTGGTTACCTTCATTGTCCTGCAGTTCATAAAACATATCGCAAAGTGCCATCAGATGGGTGCTGATATCAGGTTTTGCAACCTTTGGCCTGAACACTACAAAATCTTTAGAGTTAGGGTTAAAATCGCGGGTGTGCAGTATCTCAAAAATATCTTCGCTCCCCTTGCTGCCGCTGCGCAGTTTGTTAATGATAACCGAACCAAAAAGCCCTGATTTACGCTTGGTTTTTACAGCAAAACATAAACGGTAGGTACGGGTATCGGCTTCCTCAAACTCGCGTACCAACTGGCGTTTAATGAGTAGGCCTTCATCGCACAGGTCTTCAACCTGCCAGTTCAATTCGTTGGCAGCATGGCGCACGTTAATGCGGTAACGGTTTAGTATGGTGCCCCAGGCTTTGCGATCGGCTTGCTCAATACCTTTAATAACAATCGACTTCCAGGGGGTGGTATATAGCTGCCCTATACGAGTTTCAAGACATAACGCGCATATCTCTTTCAAAAAATCGACACGGAACAACTCATCACGGCGATAAATACCCAGCCATTGTTTGTTATTGTTATAGCGGTTAAAACCTTCGTAAAAAGGTAAGTGAAACTCAGGCAATTGCAATGTATGCGTATATGGCTGCAACAAAAACTTTGTTTTGGCCGTTACCTTTTTGTGCAATAAAGCGCCATCAATAACCGGCTGATCATAAAACAGTTTACGGTTACCCAATATTTCCTGCTCTATGATTTTACTGATACCCGGAATATCTTCCGAATATATGAGCGAGGGCCAGCAGTATAAAATATTGGTTTTAGGAAAACGTACATACAGGTACCAAAAATTACTTACGTCCGAAGAGATAAAATTAAAGTTACCCGTAAAAAACGGCACAAAGGTTTGCGAGTTATCAGCAAGGTTGATTTTAAGGCGGGGCTCATAGTCAAAAAGATCCAATATATCTTTATAAACACCTTCCTTTAACCAGTTGGCATTATAAATAATATCCTCAGTAACGTACGAACTGATGATATTTGGATATTCATCCGCATCAACTTCGTAGTTAATATCGTTTATAATGAGTTCGTTTTTCAGATCGTCTAACTCGGTATGATCTACCTCAAAAAGTAATTGCTGCCTGTTACCAAAACGCACATGGGTAACATTGGCATTTTGGGCACCTGTTAAGATATCCAATAACTCGCCTGCTGGTACAATACCGCCCGGCAGGTTAATTTTTATCATGTGTTTTTGAGCGCTTGCTTCCATCAGTTCAATACCCCCTCTAATTTTGCTTTCTCTGTTATTTCATCCAAAATACGTTTTACCTCCGGCCTGCACGATCCACAACCTGTACCTGCGCCCGTTGCGGTGCACAGGGCCTTTAACTCGGTGCAACCCTCGTTAATTTTGTTGGTGATGTTACCTTCGCCAACATTATTGCAGCTGCAAACCAATTTGCCAATAACAGGCTCGGCCTTGTTACCGCTGCGCAATAATTGGATACGTTTTTCGCTTAGCTCGGTTTTGTTGGATATCAGCTCCCTGAACTCCTGAAACTCGCTCTTATCGCCGATAAGGATAGTGCCCACCAGCCTGTCCTGGTGAATGATACATTTTTTATAGTAGCGTTGGGCCTTATCTATAAATACAATTTCTTCATAACTCTTATCATCAGGGCATTCGGGTAAACCAATGCTGCACAGGTCAAACCCGTGTATCTTAATGATATTCATAAACACACTGCCCTGGTAATAGCTTGATATATCGCCGTTAAGGTATTTGGCTACCACATCGGCCTGTTGTTCGGCTGCCGCGGTGATCCCATATAGCGTACCCTCAAATTCAGCGATCTCGCCAATGGCAAATACATCTGGGTCGCTGGTTTGCAGGCGCTCATTAACAATAACGCCGCGTTTACACTCCAACCCGCTCTCTTTGGCCAGCTCAAGGTTAGGCGTAGTACCAATAGCCAGTATCATGGCATCGCAATTAATGCGGGTACCGCTTTTAAGGCCTACGCCGCTTAATTTATTACGGCCATAGTACAATTGCACCTCTTCATCATAATAAATATCGCAGCCCTGGTCTATCATTTCCTCATGCAATAACTGGCTGCCCAAAGCATCCAGTTGGCGGTTTAGAAAACGCGATGTACGTTGTATAATGGTGATCTTTACCCCTATCTCGCGTAATGATGCCGCCATTTCCAAACCGAGTAAACCACCACCAACGATTACTACGTGCGCATTGGCTGGGATGTGATTTTTAAAGTTATCGGCATCGGTACGGGTACGCATGGTAAAAATACCCGGTAATGATGGCACATTTCGCGGTATAGCAGAGCGGCTGCCTGTAGCCATTACCATTACATCATAATGGGTTTTATTGCCACGGGAATCAATAACGAATTTGCTTTCGCGATCAACTTTTTCAACGCTTACGCCACGCAGTAATTTAATTTTATAGCCCGGTTCTTCCTCATCGGTCATTTTAACCAGTTGCTCCCAACGTTGCTCGCCGCTGATATAATCGGGCAGCATTACGCGGTTATAGAATGGAAAATCCTCTTTGCTGAAAATTGTGATCTCATCGTCGGGATTGATCTCACGGTACGATTTTACAAAACCATATGAGCCAGCGCCAGCGCCAATAACTACAATACGTTGAAAAGGCTTTTTATATTTTTCGATAGCAACGGCGCAAAACTTAAAATCGGGCTCTTTTGATATCGGGTCGAGTATATCACTGGTGAGGTTATTCGCGCGGTTCAGATCGCTGCCTAATACTTTGCCCCAGTGCATAGGTAAAAACACAACGCCCTGCTTAATACCTGTGTTAAATTTAGCTTTTACACGTACCTCGCCACGTTTTGATCTCACTACGGTAACCTCGTTATCGCTGATATTCAGCTTGCGTGCATCAGCGGGGTTGATCTCGATAAAGGCTTGCTTTATGTGTTGGTTAAGCTTGTTTACCTTACCCGTTTTACTCATGGTATGCCAATGGTCGCGTATGCGACCGGTGGTTAATATGAATGGAAAATCAGGGCCTATCGGTTCGCTCCTGTTAGCATCGGGTACGGCATGTATCTGCGCTTTGGTACTTGGCGTATAAAAACTATGGTCGGTAAACAAACGTGCCGTTCCCCTGGATATCGGAGTTTCAACAATTGGTTCGGCAACCACCTTCTTTTTACCAGCTGCTTTTGGCGCGGCAGCAGGTTTTGGATAAGGCCATTGTACCGTTTTAACCTGTTTTAATATATCATAGCTTAAACCGCTCACATCAATATTGGTGCCCGCGGTTAGCGCGGCATGTTCTGCATAAACTTCGGCAGGGCTCTCAAAATCAAAACCAGGGTAACCCATTTTTCGCGCGAAGCGGCATACTATCTCCCAATCGGGCATGGTTTCGCCCGGCGCATCGAGTACTTTGTTAAGGTAGCTGATGCGGCGCTCGGAATTGGTCATGGTACCTTCTTTTTCGGCCCATGCAGCTGCAGGTAATATCACATCGGCATAAGCCAAACTTTCCGATTTATTGGTTATCTCTTGTACAACCACAAACTTGGCTTTCTTTAAACCTGCTTCGGCAAAGCGGGCATTGGGTAAGCTGGTGAGCGGGTTTGTACATACTATCCATATGGCTTTTAGCTTTTCATCGTTTAAAGCCTCAAACATTTCGGTAGCGGTAAGGCCGGCTTTTTCGCCAATGGGCTTGCCGCCCCAAAATTGCTGTACTTCGGCACGATGCTCCGCATTTTTCATATCGCGGTGTGCCGGGAGCAGGTTAGCTAAGCCCCCAACCTCGCGCCCACCCATGGCATTGGGCTGCCCGGTTAACGAGAACGGCCCTGAACCCGGTTTACCGATATGGCCCGTAATGAGGTTAAGGTTAATTAAACTCAGGTTTTTGTTTACACCGATGGAGCTTTGGTTAAGCCCCATGGTCCACATGGATATAAAGCCCTTGGCATCGCCAATGTATTTTGCGGCTAAACGTATATCGGCTTCTTTAACACCGCAAATAGCGGCTGCTTCTTTCATTGGTTTTGAAAATACCAATTCACGGTATTGCTCAAAGCCTTCGGCATGGTTGGTTATAAAATTAAGGTCGATATCACCATTCTCAATAATAGCGCGGCCAATGGCATGGTTTAATGTAATATCCGTACCTGGGTTCAATTGCAGGTGCAGGTCGGCAATGGAGCAGGTATCGGTTACGCGCGGGTCAACTACTATAATTTTAGTGCTAGGATTAGCTGCTTTATGTGCCTCAACGCGCCTCCACAAAATGGGATGGCACCAGGCCGGGTTTGCGCCGGTTACATAAAAGCAATCGGCCAACTCAATATCATCGTAGCAAATGGGTACGCTATCTTCGCCCAAAGCCAGCTTATAGGCAGCAACAGCGCTGCTCATACACAAACGCGAATTGGTATCGATATTATTGCTGCCAATAAAGCCCTTCATCAGCTTATTAAGCACATAGTACTCTTCGGTTAAGCATTGCCCCGAAGCATAAATAGCCACCGAGTCGGGGCCATACTTATCAATAAAAGTTTTAAAAACCGCCGCGGTTCGGGTAAAGGCTTCGTCCCAGGTAACACGCTGTAAGGGCATGTTTTTATTGTACCGCATTTGCGGGTACAGCAGGCGGTCGCTCAGGTCGTTAGCGGTATGGTGCAGGTTAATACCCTTGCTGCAAAGCATGCCACGGTTAACGGGATGATCTTTATCACCCTCGAGCGTAAGGGTATTGTTCTTGTCTTTATTAAGCAGAATGCCACAACCCACGCCGCAGTAGCAGCAGGTTGTGGACAACTGTTTATTGGTATTTTTTTTACCCGACATAGGTTGTATAAGTAGTACTGGGTTAAACTTCGGCAACGGCTAAAGCCTGTTCCGTTTTTTCTTCGGGTTGTGCAAAAACTTTGTAAAACCGGGTTACCAGTATAATTGCCGATACCCCTATTACCACAAAACCGATATATGTAAATGCCTGCGCATAAGTGATTGTTGATGACTTGAACAGGAAACCGAACAACATCCCGCCAAGGTTACCACCCGCACCAACTATGCCGCTAATGAGGCCAACATTTTTTGTATTGATAAATGGCACAATGCCATAAGTAGCTCCATTTGACATTTTAAGGAACAAAGCGAATGTTAGCATAGCAACAATAGCCAATACCAGCGAGCCTGCCTGTGCAAATAAAATAATGCCGATACCCTCTAATAACAACACGCCGGCTAAAAGCAGACCTTTACCCCGCATGCCATATTTACCGCCAACCCTATCGGATACGATACCGCCTAAAGCGCGGGCAAAAATGTTCATAGCTCCAAAAATACCGGCCCAAAAACCGGCAGAGCTTTGTGATAAATGGAAGGTATCAACAAAATGCAGCGATGCTACGTTATCAAAGGTTAGCTCCATACCGAAGCACGATGCATAGGCTAATGTTAAAGCCCATACGCGCCAGTCGGCTAATACGCTCCAATCAGTTTTTTTGGCTTCGTCTTTTGAGTGGCCTATTTCGTCGAAGTTTCCGGCGGGGGTATCTTTTGTATATTTATGGTATAAAAATGCCATTACCAGCATCATCGTTCCGGGCACCATCATGGCATAGCGCCAGGCCTCGCCTTTGGTAAACCCAAAGCCTACAATAGCCGCGAATATTAAAGGCATTACCATGTTGGTAACACCTCCGCCCAGGTTACCCCAGCCGCCGGTAACAGCGTTAGCGGTACCTTTAATTTTAGGACCAAACATTTGCGATGTATGGTACTGCGTAATAACAAACGATGCACCAATAACGCCAATACCTAACCTAAACAGCAGAAAAGTAGTGTAACTATGCGCCAAACCCACCAAAAACACGGGTACCGAGCCAATAATTAATAACCTTACCGCGGTTTTGCGCGGGCCCCATATATCGCAAAGTTTACCTATAATAAGCCTTGCTATAATGGTTGATGCTACCGAGGCAATAATGATATTACCTACCTGGCCTTTGGTTAAACCCAATTCGCCACGTATGGTAGGCATTAAAGGCGCCAGGCCAAACCAACCAAAAAAGCATACAAAAAACATTAACCATGTAATATGGAAGGTTTTCATTTGTATGCCCGAAAAGCTGAATATGTTAAGCTTTTCGAGTGGTTTTGCTGTTGATGTATTCATTTTTTGTAAGTTTTGTAAGTGTAAGTAGTAATTTTTTTGTTTAATCGTCTATCGAGAACTTATCGATAAGCAGGTTCAACAATTTATCGTGTATGGTCATATAAACCGGGTCGTGAACAATGTCTTTCTTATTTCGCGGACGAGGCAATGGTACATCCACAATTTCTTTAATGGTAGCTGCAGGGCCGTTGTTCATTACCACCACACGGTCTGATAAAAAGATAGCTTCTTCAATATCATGGGTAACCATAACAATGGTTTTTTCGCGGTGGTCCATATTCCAAAGCTTTAACAACTCTACGTGCATCGAGCTTTTGGTTAAAGCATCTAACGCGCCAAAAGGCTCATCAAGCAATAATATTTTGGGATTGATAGAAAACGCGCGGGCAATGGCCACCCTTTGTTTCATGCCGCCCGATAACTGGCCCGGCAGTTTGTCTTTGTGCTCCCACAGGTTAACCATTTTAAGGTTGGTTTCTACCAATGCTACTTTTTCGGCAGTGGTTTTATCGCTTAGTGCCGAATCAACCGCTACATAAATATTTTTGTAAACCGTTAACCAGGGCAGTAAAGAGTAGTTCTGGAAAACGATACCCCTATCCGGACCCGGCGCGGTAACTTTTTTACCGTTGGCTATTACTTCGCCGCTTGTTGGCTTAACCATGCCGCTAATGGTACCCATCAGGGTTGATTTACCGCAGCCCGAGTGGCCTATCAGCGTTATGATCTCGCCTTTATTAACCGACAGGCTAATATCTTTAACGGCTGTATACACGCCTTTAGCTGTTTTAAAGCTAACAGTCATGTTCTTTACTTCGATGCTTTTATCTGATGATATAGCTTGCTCCAGTAACTCATCAGCAATACTACTGATGTTTTCGGGAGTGGTTGGTGCTATTGTTGTTGTGCTCATGATATTAATATTTTAGTGTAAGTAAAAGGGCCTATACCGCGTATGAGAACTTTTGTTGTAACCAGGTAAAGCATTTATCGAGCAGTGAGCCTACAATGCCTATAATAATAATGGCTACCAATATTTTGGCGATGTTGCCACCGTTAAAGCCTTCTTCCCAAACAAAATAGCCAAGGCCCTGCCCGCCCGAAAGCATTTCGCCGGCCACAATGACCATCCATGCTACTCCTATTGAAAGGCGTAAACCGGTAATGATGTGTGGTAAGCTAAAAGGCAATAATATTTTAGTAAGGTATTTGTATTGCGAGAAGCCGAAAGCTTTGCTCACATTTTTATGATCTTGCGGGATGTGCGACGCGCCAAATGCCGCGTTGATCAATGTTGGCCACAGCGAGCAAATGAAGATCATGAAGATACTTGCATGTGGCGAGTCTTTAAAAATGGCCAGCCCCAAAGGGAACCATGCCAATGGCGATACAGGCTTTAATATTTGTACAATAGGGTTTACCATTTTCATGGCTATTTTGCTGCTGCCCATTATTAAACCTAATGGTATTGCAAATAAGCTACCCAATCCAAAACCGATGGCTACACGGCCTAACGAGCTTAGTAATTTAGTACCTATACCTTTATAATCGGGGTCGTTTTGCATAGGGTTATGCATTACTTCTTTAAAAACCACCCATGTAGCTTGTGGATTAGGGATCTCGTTTTTGCTGATCTTTGACACTAATGCCCAAATACCTCCAAGAATGATCATACCTGCTGCGAAGTATAATACCGATAGTGCTGTTTTAGCCGAAAATAGATCTTTCATTGTTTATTTGTTTTATGCTTTTGTAATCAAAGCCGGGGCCTTACAAACCCCGACTTATCTTAACTACTCACTATTTTAACCTACATACTATTTTTTAGCGGCTGCTATATATGCTGCTGGACTGTTCGGATCGAAGGTTACGGTTTCCAGGTTTGTTTTAAATGGTTTCATATCCTCCTGAATTGGCACACCCATACTTTTTGCTACCTCGGCATACAGGTCGCTCATGATAATTTTTTGTGATATCGCTTTATAATCAGGTGCTGCGGTTATCAAGCCGAAACGCATGTATTGCGCCATGAACCAGATACCGTAAGATACCTTTGGCGTATTAACCGCGCCATTATTGTAAAACAACATGTAATCGTCTTTATATTTCTGAACACCCAGGTCGCAGCCTAAATCTGTTGAACCCATTAAGCGGGCCTCAATAACCTGAACGGGGGCGTTAACATAGTTTGGCTTGCTTAAAAACAAGGCCGCTTTTTTACGGTTGCCCATTACATCAAGCCATTTGCAGGCTTCAATAATAGCTTTCATTACGTTTTTGAGGTCTTCTTTATCGCCTTCGGCAAAAGCTTTGTTTACTACCAATGCTTTTTCGGGATGGTTTTTCCAGATATCCTGGCTGGCAATATGGGTAAAGCCTATATTTTGTGATGCTGCAACACCATTCCAGGGTTCGCCTACGCAAAAACCTTCCATGTTATCAACCTTCATGTTAGCAACCATTTGCGGCGGCGGGATGGTAATTATACCAACCGATTTTGCATTAACACCGGCAGCGGCTAACCAGTTACGCAACCATATATCATGCGTGCCACCGGGGAAAGTCATGGCGAAGGTTACTTCTTTACGCGCTTTGATCTCTTTTATCGCGCCTGCAACTTTTTTCAGGTCTTTAAAGCCAACTATACCGCAAAAATCTTTTGATAGGGTAATGGCCTGGCCGTTGTTATTCAATGTCATAGCGATACGCATTTCTGATCCGGCTTTACCGCCAATACCGGTGTATACCGAAAAAGGCATTGAGAAAAGGCAATGGGCGCCATCTAACTCACCGTTCAATATCTTATCGCGAACAACTGCCCATGATGCTTCTTTTGATAGTTGAACATCAACGCCATATTTAGCGAAGAAGCCCATTTCTTTAGCGATAACTAAAGGAGCGCAATCTGTTAATGGGATAAAACCCAGTTTTATTGTTTTTTTTGGTGGTTTAGCACCTGCAATTGAGTTAACCAATACCATCAGCAAACATATTATTAATGTTAGCTTCGTTTTTGTGTTGATATATTGAGTTTTCATCGTTTGTTTAGTTTTAGGGGGGTTATTGTTTAATAGCTACCGGTTTGGCGTAAAAGAAATCGGGGGTAAACTTGAACATTACATATCCCCAGAAAGCGGTTTTATTATAAGTTGAAGCAACGGCATCGGTAGTGGCCTGTCCTTTGGCAAAGGTCATGCTATCAGAAGCTTTCATTAATGAATAGCCCAATTCAATATTGGTAAACTTGTTCATTTGGTAGCTCAGTTGCAGGTCAAGCTCGTTACCTAAGTCTTTATCTATAACCGATCCATCAGCTTTCTTCATATCCTTATTCAGGGAGAAGTGATGTATATCGGCACCTAAAGTCAGGGTATTGGCAGTGTACTTCACTTTAAAGTAAGGATTATTTAAACCACCAACAGGCGAGCCGGTACCTGTATAGAAGTAATCCATATATCCCCAGAATTTATGCGGGGTACCATATAACGGATCAAAACGATTGTCTTTACCTGACGGGTTAACGACATCATTACCTGATAACACATCGTATCCCGGTGTAAAGCTAAAGCGGCCTTTTTGGTAAGTTAAAGCAACGGTATAGTGGTATGCATCCAGATCAACATTATCGCGGTCTTTACCTGATTGCTGGTAATAAGCCGCCTGTAAGGCTATCTTACCAAAACCCGATGCATTGCCTAACGTATGGTTAATCATTAAGCCATAAGTGTAACGGTGTATTGGCGAGTAATCAAACAGATCGGTGTTATTGGCTTGCACAAAACGGCGACCATAAATAAAACCACCATCGGCCGTTGTTATGGTAACGGGGTTGTACTGCCCAAAGTTGTCGTTAAAGAACAAGGCAGAAAACTTAGTCTGGTCTATTTTTTTGCTGATATATAAACTTGTGAACGATTTATAATCCTGGGTAGCACCGTTTGTTCCGGTTGGGTTACTATATACAGGTGTACCCGTAGCCGCGCTTTTTTGGGATGCACTACCACTCGGCGCCAATGGCACTATGCCTGCCGGTGTAGGTACAAGCACGCCATTGCTATTTGTTACATAAGCCGGTATATTGCCGGGTACGTATTCGGTATTGGTTACCCCTGCAGCATCGGTATTTTGGTTAAAGGCAAAACCGAGGTCAACCTGCCAGCCATGATGAACAGCTTTTAATAAAGCCATATCGTGGCGGCGGCCTTGTTGTAACCAATCCAGGTTACCAATAAGGCGGGCATCATCATAAACTAATTCCTGGCGGCCAATTTTAAAAGTTAACAGATCCAACCATTTAAACTTAACGTTTGTATCAGCCTTATTTGCTAACGTTAACTCCGCCCAGCCTTCGTGTAAAAATAAGCGGTTATCCGTAGCTGATATTGACGATGCATCGGCACCAAAAACACGAACATCCTGGATACTTGTTCCTATAGTTAACAAATCCCATTTGTAACCAAAAGTTAAGCGTGTGCGTTGCGAGATGAAACCGCCGGGCTGCGCGTCGGTTGTTACTAAGTTGCCATAGCCATTTCTATATTCTGCCCTGGTGCGCAGTTGCCCGGTGAGTGAAATTTGGGCCTGGGTATTAACAGTTTGGAATAAACCTATTGTTAATAAAATTGCAGAAAGTCTGCACGTGTTGAGTACATTTTTATACATTTGATAAAGTTTTAGAGTTTGTTAAAGCACTTGAACTAATACCCTCGCCCGGAATGCGACCTCCGGCGGGGGCTTTTTTTTGTTTTAAATGTTAAAGCCTGAACTTTTTTTATCCATATCTATTCTTTTTTTGTTTGCGACCTGTTTAATTATCATAAATATATTGTAATTAACATAAAAACACAAGTAATTTTACACTAAATGATAATTTATATGATTTAAATCAGAAATTTTTGGATTTTTTATCGATTTTTAAATTACAAACCAAAAAATAAAAGCAAAATGATGAGTTTGATAAATTTTTAAATCATTTTTTTGGATAAAAAGATTTAAAAAATCATTTTTTATCCAAAAATTATCTCATAAAAATCATTTTATGTCATTTTTTAGAAATCTTCTATTGTTTTTTTACTAAAACAATAGAAAAAACCGAGTAATTGTTAGTTTTGCTATAGTTAATATTACACAGAATATATAAATTAATAAAACTGATCTACATTAATGAAAAAAAGCAAACAAGAATGCGATTTAAAAAGCTGTTTTCTGTGTAAACTTTGCGTTAAAGAGTGGCTGCCCGCCGTAAGCGCGAGCCGTAAAAACTTTGATGTAAAAAAGGGAGAAGTGATAGTTAAAGAAGGCGACCCGGTTACCGGTGTCTATTTTGTTAACTCAGGCAATGTTAAAGTGCATAAAAAATGGGGTAATGATAAGGAGCTGATCGTTCGCTTTGCCAGCGAAGGTGCAATTTTTGGACACAGGGGTTTAATAGCAGAAAGCTATCCAATATCGGCAACAGCGCTTGAACCTACAAAAGTTTGCGCGTTTGACCTGGAATTTTTCAATACTACATTAAAGGTAAACCACGAGTTAGCCTATCAAATGATAAAATTCCTGTCGCACGATCTGCAGGAATCAGAAAAACGGATGCGCAACCTGGCGCACATGTCGGTAAAGGGCCGCCTGGCACAATCATTATTATCATTAAAAGATCAATTTGGTTTGGCCGAAGATGGGTCGCTTAAAATTGAATTAAGCCGCCAGGACCTGGCATCATTTGCCGGAGCAACTTACGAAACTGTTTTCAGGGTGCTTAACGATCTAACTTCGCACAAGCTGATCTCATCGAATGGCAAAAGCATTACCATTGTGGATGATAAAAAATTATTGGAGCTGACTAAAGATAGCAGCTCCGAATAATCAATCATCTAAAACTAAAACTCAAACTAAACTTATTCAATGCCTACATAAACCTTACCCTCAAGTACTTTTACAGGGTAAGTTTTTATTTGATATTCATCGCCGCTAAGGCACTCGCCCGATAAAAGCGAAAATGTTTTTTTATGGAAAGGGCAGGCTACTTTAGGCTCACAATCTTCGCCTGCACTACCAATCATACCGCGCGATAAAACCATTTGTTGTTTATGCGGGCACAGGTTTTGCGTTGCGTACCATTCGCCACGGCGGCTAAAATTAAATATCGCTATTTGTTCGCTGCCAATTTTAACACAGCCCCCACCATTATCCGGAATATCATCGGTAAAGCAGGCCATTACCCATTGTATGTTTGTTAGTGTTTCCATTTTCAATATTTTTTAGCCCGGAAGACGGAAGTCTTCCAGGGTGAGTTTTTTAACTTTTATCTTTTGACTTTCAACTTATAACCTACCACTCTTTAGCCTTAACCTGATCGCGCATTGGCACAAATACTGCCTGCGGATCCTTTTCGGCCGGAGCGTTAACAAAGTGATTAAAGCGCTTGCGCAGCTCGGGGCTTTCAACAACCTCTTTCCATTCGCAGTGATAGGTATCAATAAGGCCTTGTATCTCTTCTTCCAATTGCTCGTTTATACCGAGGCTATCATTCATTATCACATTTTTAAGATAACTCATGCCACCTTCCATTTTGTTTAACCAAGTTGCGGTACGCGTTAACGGATCGGCAGTTTTGATGTAAAACATCAGGAACCTATCGAGGTATTTGATACACGTCTCGCTATCAATATCGGCAGCCAGCAACTGCGCGTGCTGCGGTTTTGAACCACCGTTACCGCATATATATAAGTTCCAGCCTTTTTCTGTAGCGATGATACCAAAGTCTTTTGCCTGCGCTTCGGCGCACTCGCGGATACAGCCACTCACGCCACCTTTAAGTTTATGCGGAGAGCGTATGCCTTTATATCTTTCTTCAATTTCGATGGCGAACGAAACACTATCATGCAAACCAAAACGGCACCAGGTACTACCTACGCAACTTTTTACCGTACGTAATGATTTACCATAGGCATGCCCGCTTTCAAAACCGGCGTCTATCAACTCCTCCCAAATCTGGGGCAGATCGCCCATGTGCGCGCCGAAAAGATCAATACGCTGCCCGCCTGTTATTTTAGTGTACAGGTTATATTTTTTAGCCACCTGCCCTATCACAATAAGCTTATCAGGTGTTATCTCGCCACCCGGGATACGAGGAACTACCGAATACGTACCACCTTTTTGTATATTAGCCAAAAAGCGGTCGTTACTATCCTGTATTACATCCTGCTTAACAATAAGATCGTTCCATAAGCCCGAAAGTATGCTGGCCACTACCGGCTTACAAACCTCGCAACCATCGCCACGGCCATAATGATCAAGCACCTCGTCGTAATTTTTTATTTTATTGATGCGAATGAGATCAAGCAATTCCTGGCGCGAATACTCAAAATGCTCGCATATTACATTTTTAACATATAAACCATTAGCTTTCATGGTACCTGTTATCAGGTCTTTCACCATAGGCACACAGCCACCGCAGCCTGTACCGGCTTTGGTGCATTTTTTCATACCATCAATGGTGGTAATATCCTGGTTATTAACGGCGTCGCAAATAGCGCCTTTGGTTACTGCCTCGCACGAGCAGATCAGCGCGTCTTCAGGTAAACCCATTACGCCTGCGCCGGAATCAGCCTCGGCACCACCACGGGCACCCAATAACAGATCTTCAGGATTAGGCGGCAAAACCAGCTTATTGTTCACTGTTTGCAGCAACATATTATAAGCATCAGCATCACCTATTAATATGCCACCCAGCAGGTATTTACCATCCGTGCTGATGTTTATCCTTTTATATACACCCTTATGGGTATCTTCAAATATAATTGTGCGGCAATCAGGATCGGTAATAAAGGCATCGCCAAAGCTGGCCACATCAACACCAATTAATTTAAGCTTGGTGCTCATATCAAAACCTTTAAACGATTTGTCGCCCTCAACCAGGTACGATGCTACTACATCGGCCATTTCGTAACCCGGTGCAACCAGGCCGTATATCATACCATCGTATAAGGCGCACTCGCCGATAGCGAAAATACGTTCATCGCTGGTTTGCATTTTTTCGTTCACCATAATACCGCCGCGGGTACCTACATGCAGGCCGGCCAATTTAGCCAACTCATCGCGCGGCCGTATTCCTGCCGATATAACAAGCATATCGACAGGGAGCACGCTCTCATCATTAAATTTAAGTCCGGTTATTTTATGGTCGCCTGTAATACATTGTGTGCTTTTGTTAAGATGGATATTTAAACCCAGCTCTTTTAGTTTTGATTGCAGCATAGCGCTACCCATCGAGTCGATTTGCCTTGGCATTAAGCGCGGGGCAAACTCTATCACATGCGCCTCGGGAATACCCAGGTCAATTACTGCTTTGGCAGCTTCCAGGCCTAACAAGCCACCACCCATTACAGCGCCAACCTTGCAGTTAGCCGCATACGCTTTTATCAACTCCAGATCTTCGATAGTACGGTAAACAAAAACACCTTCATTTTCAATACCCGGAATATCGGGCACAAAAGCCGATGAACCTGTTGCTAATACAAGATAATCATAGTGATATGTTTTGCCATGCAATGAGTGAACGGTTTGTTCGCCGGGATTGATCTCCTGTACGGCATCATTAAGGTATAAGGTAATACCATTATCAGCATACCAACTTTCGGTTGACATGGATAGGTCTTCGGCAGATTTGCCGCTAAAATATTCGCTCAGGTGAACACGGTCATAAGCCCTGCGGGGCTCTTCTCCGAAAACGATGATGTTAAAGTTAGCTGATTTACTGACAAGCTTTTCGCAAAACTTGTAACCAACCATACCATTACCAACTACAATTACAGTAAGTTTTGACATAAAAAAAGTTTTAAATGTTAAAGCACTCTTAAAGTAATTAGCCTAAATGCGACCTAAAGCGTAATTACAGTAGCAATTTTAAACAAAAGTTAAGACAAAATCAAATAATTGTATTAATTTAGTAATATAATTTAACATTTTATTCAACATTTACTAAATTTTAGTATGATATAAATCATATTTTATTGATAAAATGAAATAAAATTTAGTTTTTACATGAAATTATGATTTTAACGCCATAAAAAACGAATCATTTTTTAATAAATTAATAAAAACAACAAAAAACACCTGAAATAATTCCCAACACTATGAAAATACGCATCAAAGGCAACTCAATTCGGTACCGTTTAACAAAAACAGACGTAAATACCCTAAGTGAAACAGGATATATTGAAGAACATACCGATTTTGGAGCGCAAACATTGGTATATGCTTTACAAAGTAAAAAAAGCGGTGGCATGGCAGCGATGCTGGAGAACCAGGAAATAACATTGTATATATCTGATGAAATGGTAACCGAATTAACCACTACAGACAGGGTTGGTTTTGACTATCACGACGGGCCCTTATATTTATTGGTTGAAAAAGACTTTACCTGCCTTGATAATGTTGCCGAAGACCAAAGCGATAATTATCCCAACCCATTGGCAACGGCTGTATAACCCCGCAGCGACCTTACCCCCTCCCCATTATATCAACCGGACAATGCTTTATTGTTCGGGCATGGCCCACATAACAGTACAGGATGCTATAGTTGCGATATTAGCTCATTTTTATAGCGCCATTACCTGTTTAAACAGGCCTAAATATATTGCTACCATGATTAGAAACATTGCTTGCACCACACTATACCTGTGCTTTTTGATATGCACCTTTGCAAAAGCGCAAACACAAAACATTAAAAATGATGTATTTTGGGATACACGTGACGGGCGCCCCATATATAGCCAGGGCGGCGGCATATTTCGGTTTACTGATCCGGTTAGCGGGGTAAAAAAATATTACTGGTATGGTGTACATTATTTAGGTGCCGAAGTTTATCGTAAAGACCCATCGGTAACATATAAAGGCAGCGGCTTTGCATCTGTAACCTGCTACAGCTCTACCGATATGGTAAAATGGAGCTTTGAGGCAGATGTGCTAACTAAAGAAAGCATAAACCCTTCGGGAAGGGTTGGCTGGGTAGGCCGTTTAGGTGTGGCCTATATTAAGGAATTGAACAAGTACGCCATGTTTGTTCAGCATAGCGGTAAGGTGCTTATTGCGGTAGCCGATTCGCCAACAGGGCAGTTTACCTTGCACCAGGAGATTAGCATGGAAGCAATGATAGGGACGAGCAATACGGGCGATCAAACTGTATTTACCGATGAAGATACCGGGATATCTTACCTTATTTACTCGTACGGTAAGGGCCGCAACAAAATTTATGTTTCTGAAATTGGGGTAAAGGATGGCAAAGTGAACCTGTTAGATTGTAAACAGGTTTTCCAGGGGGCAAGCCGCGAGGGGAATTGCATGTTCAAATACAAAAGCAGGTATTATATGTGCGCATCAAACATATACGGATGGGATGCTTCCTTCGCTTATTTTTTGGTTGCCGATAACATCAGGGGGCCATATACGCCATTTAACAATATGCAGGTAATGGATGGTTGCGCCGATGATTACGCGCACGTTACCCAAACCGGCTTTTTCTATACCATAAAAGGCAGCAAGCAAGAAACAGTTATTTACTGCGGCGACCGTTGGGCTGACTTTGCAGGCAATGGTTTAGGGTACAACCAATGGTGCCCGCTTTCCTTCAACGGTAAAAATCCATATTTTAATTCGCTCAGCTCATGGAATTTAAATGCGCAAACCGGCGAATGGAACGTAGCCGATGATAACAACTATGTAAAGAACGGCAGCTTTGAGGCCGACCGTAAAAATATACCCAGCCCGGTTAAACCTGTGCAAAAACAACTAACAGGCTGGGAAACTACTATTTTATCAGGGCATCCAATAGTAATTGGCTCTGCAGACTCGATAGTTTTAAACCATGTGAACAGCGAAGCCGACAGGAAAATAGTGACAGGCGAAAAGAGCCTGAATATTACCGACAAGGTAAATTTTAAACGAAAGGTATCACAGATAATTTCGTCTTCGCCTTTTGTACAACTCCCAGACGGACTTTATACCTTAACTGCAAAGGTGAAAAACAGTAAAGGTTTTAACAAGCTTGAAATGTATGCTGATAATAGAGGCAACCGTGTTAATTATGCTATCCAAAACGAAAACACATCATGGCAAACCATCAGCATATCCAATATCCCCGTTAAGGGCGGCAAAGTTGAAATTGGCTTTACGGCAGATGGCGCAGCAAATGCCTTTTGTTATGTGGATGATATCGCTTTACTAAAAGCTCAATAACCTACCTCACATAAAAAGAGCGCGCCTTAATTAAGGCGCGCTCTTTTTATATTATTAATGTTGATGTTGCTTATTCGCCACCCGGGCCGCCACCACCCGGACCACCAAAGCCGCCACGCGGACCACCATCGCGAGGGCCACCATCAGGGCCGCCCGATGGGCGTGTGCCACCTGCAAAGTTTTGCAGCCTTAATGTAAAGGTTAGCAAGAAATACCTGCCCAACTTATTACTCTGTGTTTGGTTAATGTAGCTACCATTTTGCGTGGTGCTGTAGCCTGTATTCTGGTTAAACAGATCGAAAGCCGATAAGCGCAATGCGCCAACGTTTTGTTTTAAAAACTTCTTCTCTACATAAGCATTTAAAATGTTAGGGTTGGTTGCACCTGTATAATTATAGTACATGGTGCGGGTAAAATCGTAACTCAGGGTTACTGTTTTGTTAAAGTAGTTTTTACCGTTCAGGCCTACGGTTAGTGTTTGCAGGTTGTTGGCCAGGTTATTTTGCGTTAATGAGTTGTTAATACCTGTAACACCATAACTGGTACTTACCTCGGCATCAATAACATCCTGTATGCTGGTGCGGAATTTAACGCCTTGCGTAACATTGATGGCTTTGGCTATGTTTTGCTCGGTAGTCATTACGTAGGTTGTTGGCGCTACATTGCTGATATATGCTATGTTATTGCTGTAGCTGATGTTCCCATTAAAACTCAAGGTATATTTACGCTCCTGGAAAGGTTTTGAGTACACATAGTTACCCGATGCCATATAAAAACCACCCGCATTTAAATATTGGGTAAGCGTAGTACCTTGCAGCTTAGTATTTGGCGTATACGTTTGCGGGTAAGTAATGGTGTTAGCCACTATCTTATCATTAGTTTGGGTGAATTGTAAACCCGCGAACAATACATTACCGGTTTGAAAATCGAACTTATTATAACGTAACGATAGGTTATTGTTAAACTCCGGTTTCAAATCGGCGTTACCTTGTACCGGGTACAGGCTGTTCGAAAAATCGGTTACGGGTTGTAATTCACTGTACGTTGGCTGGTTGCTTGCACCGCTATAGTTAAAGTTAAAAGATTGGTTGCGCGATACATTGTATACAAAGCGTGCCGTTGGTGCAAAGTTATAGGTAGTTACACTTGTATTTACACCTGTTTTAGCTGAGTAGCCGCTCAGTACAGCAGGCTGGAAAGCCATACCTAAAGTGTAGTTATATTTTTGTTCGATAAAGCGGTAGTTAAGCCCTATCCTGTTGGTGATAAAATTGAAAGCGTAATTGTTACTCAACAGATCATAATGATTGCGCGAGCCTGAGGTAGCAAGGGTATCGTTTTCCTTATCGGATGTGGTGTGGGCGTAATGATAAGCGTAATTCAACTCCAAATATGATGTTTTGCTTAATGGCTCCAGGTATGATACTGCCGCGCCCACGCTATCCAGTTTTACATCGGTGCTTATCAATTGATTGGCTGGCGCACTTGCCGAACCCGCAATGTAATTATAAACCGGATTTTGTGTTTGCGTCAAAGCGGTTGAACCGGCGCTAACGTTAACGCTCAGGTTACGGCCCCTTGTCATAAACTTATGGTTAAACAATACATTAGCCCCTACATTTGGCGAGCTTGAGTTTAAAGTAGAATTTAAATTATAGTTACTTAGCAATGCACCACTGCGTGTAAGCAAACTTGTTTGCGCTGCCGAGGTATTGATACTTGCATAAGTTAGCGTAGGCACTATTTTTAAATAATTAAGGGTATCCATCTTATACTCAATATTCAGGTTAAAGCGATGGTTGGCTTTTTCATCAGTTTGTGTACTGCTTAAGCTATTGATGCTTGGTGTTGTTAACGATGTATTGTTTTGAGTGGTTGAACTGGTAGTGTTTACCGTGTTATCAGAAAAGCTGTAGCTGCCATAAACAGATATTTTTTTACCCCACTGATCGCGATAGTTTAAACCTGCCGAGCGGGCCGCGGTAATACCATTACCACCGGTAGATGTACCGCCTCCGCCACCACCGCCGCCCGGGCCACCACCACGGGGACCGCCACCGCCAAAGGTAAACAGGTTGGTATTTGTGTTGTTCAGGTTAGCTAAAGCCGCTATCTGCTGGTCGCCATTAAATTTGAATAATGAACCTGAACCCAGGTAACGGTTGGCTTCATTTTTACCCAATATGGCATTTTGCGCATCCGCGCCTTCGCCTGCGTTAAGCTGGCCAAAGTAGCCATAATTTTTATCAGCCCTTATGGTAATGTTTAATATCTTTTCAGGATCGCCGGTTTTAACGCCGGTAAGGTTGGCCTGGTCGCCGTAGTCATCAATGATCTGTACATTTTGTACAATATTGGCAGGCAGGTTTTGTGTGGCGGTTTTCACATCGCCACCAAAAAAATCTTTACCATTTACACGCACTTTGGTAATGCTTTTGCCCTGTGCGGTTACATTACCGTTTTTATCAACATCAACCCCCGGCAGTTTTTTCAGCATGTCCTCAACCGGCGCGCCATCCTGTACTTTGTAGGCGGCGGCGTTAAACTCTAAGGTATCTTCTTTCATCTTCACCGGGATAACGCTTACAATATTTACCACATCAAGTTGTGTGCTGCTGTTTTTCAATAAGATAGTACCCAACGAGAACGAACCCGTTGCCGGGGCGCCTGCAAATGTTTTTTGATAAGTGGTATAACCGATACCCTTAATACGAATTGTAAAAACAGGTTGGCTAAGGTTTTTAAAAATGAATATGCCATCCATACCTGTACTCATCGAGAGGCTGTCTTTGGCCGTTAACATGGTAACAGTAGCTCCCGGTACGGTAAGGCCGGTGGTATCTTTAACCAACCCGTTTACGGTGTAGCCTTGCTGGGCAAAGCCCCGTTGTGCTGTAAAAAGCATTGCGATAATTAATAATTTTTTGAACATATCCTTTGGTGTTTGCGTGATCAATTGTTTTACTATGGCTCAAAGAAAAGGTGTATTTGCGGGCCTGAAAAACACGATAGACCATTAGGAAGAAGTAATCGACCATTGAGCCAAAACGACAAAAAAAGGTTAAAAAAAAACTTACTATTCCCGCTATATCATGCCTCATCGGTTAAAACCGCCAAATGGTCGATAGGGAATACGATTTTGACGATCAGGCAAATGATGATCGTTTTTGTATCTTTATCATTGTTGAAAAACACAGCTCATGAAACTATTGAACAGGAATAACATATATATTTTAGTACACGCTTTCTGCTGGCTTATTTTGGCATTGGGTGTGCTCTACTCGCATCCAAACAGCCCCGATATTACCATTACCAATGGCTTTTGGATAAGACAAACCGACCTGCTCATCATCCTGATGGGGGTATTTTACTTTAATTATTATGTGCTTATCCCAGGCCTGCTTATCCGCCGTAAGGTGATCATTTACATTTTGGTGGTGATAGCCTTATTAGTTGGCGTTACCTGCCTCAATAGCTTTATCAACAGCACATTTCATCTTAATCCTTTTGTGTTTAACCATCCACGCCCGGAGCATAATGGCCCCGGCGGCCCGGGTGGCCACCGCGACCGCCACGGACCGTTTGGATTTGAAACCTATGTACCCGGCCTGAACCTGTTGATGATAGGATTGGGTATCACCATCAGCTTTATACAAAAATGGCAGCAGGAGGTTAACCTGCGCCAGCAACTGGAACAGGAGAAAACAGCAACAGAATTAACACTGCTCAAAGCGCAGATCAATCCGCATTTCTTTTTCAATACGTTGAATACTATTTATTCATACACGCTGTCGGATGGAGATATTGCGCGCACGGCCATTACCAACCTGTCAAAAATGATGCGTTATGTGCTATATGATGCTGCAGGTTTACAAACGCCTTTAAACAAAGAGATAGCTTTTATTAAAGAATATGTAGAACTGATGAAACTGCGCATAAGTGCTAAAACTACCGTATTGCTGCAGGTGCAGGAAGGCATGGGCAACGCTATGATAGCACCAATGCTGTTTTTACCTTTTGTAGAAAATGCTTTTAAACACGGCGTAAGCGGTGTTACCGAAGGGCAGATCAGCATCTGGATAATACATACTGCCGACAAAGTTGAGCTGATTGTGAGAAACACCGTTTACGAAACCCGCCGCGAAAGCGAAGACGACAGCAATGGTATTGGCATACTAAACACCACCCGCAGGCTCGACTTGTTATACCCCGAAAAATATACCCTTACTGCCGGCCTTGTTGCCAACTCGGAATACGAGGTTAAACTAAAACTAACGTTATGATATTAACCTGCATAGCTATTGATGATGAACCACCTGCGCTGGAACTATTGCGCAGGTTTATACAACAAACGCCCTTTTTAAAGCTTGTGGGTAGTTTCTCCAACGCTATTGAGAGTTTGCGCTTTATCAGCGAAAACGAAGTTGACCTCATATTTTCGGATATACAAATGCCCGACCTGAGCGGAATTGAGCTGGCACGTATCCTTTCGGGGAGAAATATGGGTAAGGCACCATCTATTATTTTTACTACCGCATTTGACCAGTTTGCTTTAGAGGGCTACAAACTTGATGTGATAGATTACCTGCTAAAGCCTTTTGGCTACGAGGACTTTTTGAGGGGTGCGAATAAAGCCCTCAATCTTTCTTCGCGCAAAGCAACGATAACAACACAGGCCGAACCTGTTGCTGTAAAGGAAGACGAATACATTTACCTGAAAGTAGAGTTTCAAACGGTAAAAATAGCTTGCGCGGATATTACCTATGTTGAAGGTTTGAAGGATTATGCCAAACTGTACCTGATCAATCCCGAAAGAACCACCCTATCGCTCATTACGTTAAAGGCGCTCGAAGAAAAGTTACCCAAAAGTAAGTTTATGCGTATCCATAAATCAACCATCGTATCGTTGGATAAAATAACCGCTGTAACCAAAAACGCGGTTTATATTGGCAAAACGATGTTCCCGGTATCAGATCAGTACAAAGATGAGTTTGCAGGTTTTGCTGAGCGTTGGCGGTAATAACACTTATACTAATTAACCACCTGCGCAATTTCACTTGCCGGTAACGTAAACTTAAACGTTGTACCAACATCAACAGTACTGTCAACAACAATGGTACCGCCATGCTGGGTAACAAAATCGCTCACGAGTAACAAGCCGAGGCCACTCCCCTGCTCATTATTTGTGCCTGTAACAGATCTGTTATTTTCTCTGTTAAACAGGTTGTCGCGCACTTCGTTACTCATCCCTATACCCGAATCTTCAATATATACACACACCATATCATCTTCGTGTTTTGCATTGATGATAACACTGCCACCATTAGGGGTATATTTTATGGCATTTGTAACCAAATTTTGAACTATAGACCGCAGCATTAATGAATCTGCCTTAACACATAGGTTTTCAAATATCTTATTTTTTAGTTTTATGTTCTTTTCTACCGCATTTTGCTTTAGCAGTTCCAATGCAGCTTCAACGCCATCAATCAGCCGGATACTTTCGGGATTAAAACTTACTTTCTGGCTCTGTTTTTTAGCCCAGTCAATTAACTCATTCAATTGGTCGAGCAATTTGTTTGATGTACGATGAATGATATTAGATAGCTGCTTAACCTGGCCCGCGCTTAGCTTATCCGGGGCTTCATTCAATTTTTTGGATGAAGCCAATAATGCCGTGAGCGGATTCCGCAGGTCATGCGATATCACGGATAAAAACTTATCTTTTGATAAATTAAGTGCCTGTAACTCTCCGTTAAGGGTTTCCAATTCTGTAGTGCGCGCCAAAACACGTTGCTCCAGTTCCTGGTTAAGTTTCATCAGGTCCTGGTTAATTACCTGCAGCTTTTCTTCCTGTTTTCTTAATAACAGGTTCTTTTTATGCAACTCGGCAAATACAGCTACTTTAGATCGCAGCACATCGGGGTTAAATGGTTTTCTAATAAAATCCACCGCCCCGGTTTGGTAACCTTTAAACATGGCAGCTTCTTCATAATCGTGAGCTGTGATAAAAATAATAGGGATATGCTTGAGCCTGTCGCGCTCATAGATCAGTTCGGCAGTTTCATAGCCGTCCATTATGGGCATTTTCACATCCAGCAATATCAGCGAGAAATCCTCCTCTTTCAACAATATTCTAAGCGCCTCCCGGCCCGAGTTTGCCCTGAAGAAAAGATAATTCCCTTTCTCCAAAGCAACCTCCATCGATAATAAGTTATTCTCATTATCATCAACCAACAGCAGCTTTACAGGTATACCGCCCGTTGCTCTTTTATTTACCATTTCTACTTAATTAGCCATACCCGCATTAACGATAACAACTGATCTGTTTTAACAGGCTTAGTGATATAATCTGACGCGCCTGATGAAATACATTTCTGCCTGTCGCCAATCATCGCCTTGGCTGTTACGGCTATAATAGGCAAATTTTTGTGGCGCGGTTCTTTACGTATCATTTGTATGGTTTCGTAACCATCCATTTCGGGCATCATAATATCCATCAATACAATATCAATCTTTTTATCGTTATTTAATATCTCCAATGCTTCCCTGCCACTTTCGGCTGTTATCACATCTATGTTCGAGCGCTCAAAAACTGCGGTCAGCGCAAACAGGTTACGTACGTCATCATCAACTACCAATACCTTTTTAGCATCCAACACATCGGTAGTTATCCTGGTATTGTCAATCATTTTAAGCTTGCTTTCGCTAATGTATTTCTTATCGATGTGCAACAATACCAGTATCTCTTCGAGCAGATGAATGTGCGAATCGGGCGTTTTGGTAATGATCTTATGGTTCAGTCGTTTCAGTTGTATCAACTCATCCTGCGTAAAATCGCGTGCTGAATGTAATATCATGGTGGTTTGTTGCTGCTTTAACAGGTTGATCCTGTTGATGAGGTCGAGACCATTGGCATCGGGCAGCACAAAATCCAGTATAATACAATCGAACATTTCTTTCTTCAATACCGATAGTGCCTTTTTAGCCGTTGTAGCACCAAAAACTTCAACCTTATCGCTCGATAGCAGTTCGGATAAACGTTGCAGTTCATTTTCGTTATCTTCTATTACCAGCACACGCTTTTTAGCATGATCATGAAACTGAACAATACCGCTTATCAACTCATCAAGCGAAGTATTGGATAGAGGTTTAAGACTAAATGATTT
Organism: Mucilaginibacter rivuli; assembly: GCF_019391655.1. GTDB lineage: Bacteria > Bacteroidota > Bacteroidia > Sphingobacteriales > Sphingobacteriaceae > Mucilaginibacter > Mucilaginibacter rivuli. The sequence continues at coordinate 562,733 of NZ_JAHXPQ010000003.1, forward strand.
TGCACCAAACTTGAGCGCCATTATCTTGTTGTCTTCGCCCGATATTACATGTATAGGTATATGGCGCAGGTTGATATCGGTTTTTAACAGTTTCAGTATTTTCCACCCATTTGATTCAGGCATATTTACATCGAGTGTAATTGCTATCGGGTTGTATTTAATAATACTGTCGAATATTTCGAGATAGCTTATCGCTACGACAACCTTCACATCAAAATCATGCGCCTTATCAATTAATATCTTGGTAAAACGTATATCATCCTCTACCACCAGCAATACTTTGTCTTCGGCAACAATATTGTGGCGGTCGTCATCAATCACCAGTTCGGCGGTGTCTATCAGGTTAGCGCGCAGATGCTGTACAGGGTAGTTTTCCTTAACTTTTACCGGTATAGATTTCTCTTCTTTATATTTTAATGGCAGGTACAGTGTAAACGTACTACCCTTACCTAACTCGCTGCCTACAGTAATGGTACCACCCAATAACTCGGCGAAACCCTTACTGATGGACAAGCCTAAGCCGGTACCACCGTATTTACGGCTTGTTGAACCTTCTGCCTGCTGGAATGCTTCGAATATGATACCCTGGGTGTTTTTGGAGATACCTATACCCGAATCTTCTATAGAAAACGCGATAACGGATTCATTATCGCTAAGCGGGTTCTCCTGGCCAGGGGCCGGTTTGAATATGCTTAATTTAACACGACCTTTCTCTGTAAATTTAAAGGCATTGGAAAGCAGGTTTTTCAGGATCTGATTTAAACGCTGCATATCCGTTTCCATCAACTCAGGCAAACCATCCTGTATCTCGATCTCAAATTTAAGGTTCTTGGCTTCGGATATTGGCTTGAAGGTAGACTCTGCAAAGCCCGTGATCTCTTTAAAACTAACCGGCATTACATCAGCCGCGATAACGCCCGACTCGATCTTAGAAAGGTCGAGAATATCGTTGATCAGCTGGATCAAATCATCACCGCAAGAGTGGATGGTTTTGGCAAACATCCGTTGTTTCTCCGTAAGGTTACCTTCCGGATTCTCAAACAGTTGCTGTGCCAATATGAGCAAACTATTTAACGGTGTACGCAACTCGTGCGACATGTTGGCCAAGAACTCTGATTTGTATTTGGAGGTAAGCGTTAACTGTTCAGCTTTTTCTTCCAAAGAGCGGCCCTTATCATGCAGCTCATCATTCGCGCGCCTTAACTCTTCCTGCTGAGCTGAAAGCTCACCCGCCAGCGATTGTGATTGCGATAGCAATTCCTCGGTACGTGTATTGGTTTCGATGTTGTTGAGTACGATACCGATACTTTCCGTTAACTGATCCAAAAAGTCGATGTGGGTATCGCTAAAGTTTTCGAAAGATGCCAACTCGATTACCGCTTTTACGTTGTTCTCAAAAAGTACGGGTAATATTACCAGGTCAACCGGTGCCGCGCTGCCAATACCCGAACTGATCTGCAGGTATTCGCCCGGTACGTTAGATAGCCTGATGCGTTCTTTATCAGTAGCACATTGGCCTACCAGACCTTCGCTTAATGAAAATTCCTGGTCTATCAGCTTACGACTCTTTTGCGCGTAACCTGCAAATAGTTTCAGTTTTGGTTCATCAGCAAGCTCAGGCTGTTCTAATATATAGAACGCGCCGTAACGGGCATTCACCAGCTCTGCAAGTTCTGATAGTACTTTGTTTGCCACCGCGTTCCTGTCGCGCTGGCCCTGCAGCATCTGCGCGAATTTGGCTAAGTTGGATTTCAGCCAATCCTGCTCATGGTTACGCAAGGTTGTGCCTTTCAGGTTAGCGATCATCTGGTTAATGGTATCTTTCAAGGCCTCCAACTCGCCCTTCGCATCCACACGGATGGTTCGGGTTAAGTCACCTTTGGTTACAGCCGATGCCACTTCGGAAATAGAACGTACCTGTACCGTTAAGTTTTGTGCCAACTGGTTCACGTTCTCGGTCAAATCCTTCCAGGTACCCGATGCGCCCGGTACACTGGCCTGGCCACCCAAACGGCCCTGCACACCCACCTCACGCGCCACCGTGGTTACCTCATCGGCAAATACGGCAAGAGTATCAATCATTTCGTTAATGGTATCCGTCAACTGCGCCACCTCACCTAAAGCGTTAATGGATAAGCGTTGTTTCAGGTTTCCTTTCGCGATACCGGTTGCTACCTTGGCTATACCACGTATTTGCCCGGTTAAGTTGGATGCCATCTGGTTTACCGAGTCGGTCAAATCCTTCCAGGTACCACCCACACCTTTCACGTGCGCCTGGCCACCCAGTTTACCTTCTGTACCTACCTCACGCGCCACACGCGTTACTTCGGATGCGAAGGAGTTGAGCTGATCTACCATGGTATTGATGGTATTTTTTAGATCCATGATCTCGCCCTTTACGTCGATGATTACCGTTTTGGATAAGTCGCCACTCGCTACGGCTTTGGTCACCTCGGCAATGTTACGTACCTGCGATGTTAAGTTGGACGACATCTGGTTCACCGAATCCGTTAAATCCTTCCAGGTACCCGCAACACCCGGCACAAAGGCCTGGCCACCGAGGTTACCATCGGTACCCACCTCACGGGCCACACGCGTTACTTCGGATGCGAAACCGCGCAGCTGATCCACCATCGTATTAATGGTTTCTTTCAATTGTAGGATCTCACCCCGTACGTCAACCGTAATCTTTTTGGACAAGTCACCATTCGCTATCGCGATAGATACATCCGCTATATTTCTTAATTGGGCCGTTAAGTTACCGGCCATTTTATTTACCGAATCCGTTAAATCCTTCCATGTACCATCCACACCCGGCACATTGGCCTGGCCGCCAAGCTGCCCTTCGGAGCCCACCTCACGAGCCACACGCGTTACTTCAGATGCGAAACCGCGGAGCTGATCCACCATCGTATTAATGGTATCTTTTAGTTCCAACAACTCGCCTTTGGCATTTACCGTGATCTTACGGGATAAATCGCCCTTTGCCACCGCTGTTGTTACCTCGGCAATGTTACGTACCTGCGAGGTTAAGTTATCGGCCATTTTATTTACCGAATCTGTTAAATCCTTCCAGGTGCCACCTACACCCGGTACGTTGGCCTGACCACCTAATTGCCCCTCAGAACCTACCTCACGCGCCACACGCGTTACTTCGGAACCGAACGAGTTGAGCTGATCCACCATCGTGTTAATGGTAATCTTCAACTCGAGCATTTCTCCCTGTACGTCAACCGTGATCTTTTTGGATAAATCACCTTTTGCCACCGCCGTAGTTACTTCGGCTATATTACGCACCTGGCCGGTTAAGTTACCCGCCATCTGGTTTACCGAATCCGTTAAATCCTTCCATGTACCACCTACACCCGGCACATTCGCCTGCCCACCTAATTGACCTTCGGAACCCACCTCACGTGCCACACGCGTTACTTCGGATGAGAACGAGTTGAGCTGATCCACCATCGTATTAATGGTATTCTTTAACTCCAACAACTCGCCTTTCGCGTCCACCGTGATCTTTCGGGATAAATCTCCCTTCGCCACTGCCGTGGTTACACCCGCAATGTTACGCACCTGGTCGGTAAGGTTACTACCCATCTGGTTCACCGAATCAGTCAGGTCCTTCCATACACCACCTACTCCCTTTACACGTGCCTGACCTCCCAGCTTACCTTCGGTACCTACTTCGAGCGCCACACGCGTTACTTCGGACGCGAAGGAGTTGAGCTGATCCACCATCGTATTGATGGTTTTCTTCAACTCGAGCATCTCCCCTTTTACGTCAACCGTAATCTTTTTGGATAAATCACCATTTGCTACCGCTGTTGTTACACCCGCTATATTACGTACCTGCGAGGTTAAGTTACCCGCCATACGGTTTACCGAATCCGTTAAATCCTTCCATGTACCCGCAACGCCCGGCACCTTCGCCTGGCCGCCGAGTTTACCCTCGGTGCCCACTTCGAGCGCCACACGCGTTACTTCGGACGAGAACGAGTTGAGCTGATCCACCATTGTATTGATGGTATTCTTCAGCTCCAATATCTCACCTTTCGCTTCCACCGTGATCTTCCGGGAAAGGTCACCCTTCGCCACCGCCGTTGTTACCGCCGCTACGTTACGCACCTGGGCCGTTAAGTTACCGGCCATCTGGTTCACCGAATCGGTCAACTCGGCCCAAACACCTGCTACACCTTTAATTTTTGCTTGCTCACCCAGTTTACCTTCCGAGCCTACCTGCCGCGCTACCCGGGTTACCTCCATCGAGAAAAGCTGCAGTTTGGAAAGCATTTGGTTGGATTCCTTCGCGATACGCAAAAACTCACCTTTTAAAGGGTGTCCTTTTATCTCTAAGGGGATATGTTTTGACAAATCGCCATTGGCAACCGAGTTGATCATACCCGCGATCTCGAGGGTTGGCGAAGTCAAATCTTCTATCAGGTTATTTAAGGAAGCAACGCCCCCGGCCCATTCGCCTTTGGCATCGGGCATTTCAATACGTTTAGAGAGGTTACCTTTTTTACCGATGGTAATCTCGGCTGATGATATTTCGGCAACCAGGCGCTGGTTCATTTCGATAATATCATTTAATACCTCACAAATACGGCCATTTATTCCTGCTTGCGTAACAGGCATACGAACATCAAGCTTTCCGTTTTTAACCAGCGAAAGTACTTTTAGTAATTCTTTAGTATCGAGCGACTCTTGGCTGTCGATATCAAAATCGGGCTTTTTTTTAATGGCATTATCAAGTAAATCCTGTTCCATGGTTTAGCGGTTAGGTATCAAAAATTGTGATAATATTAATATAACGCCTTGCGGCGCTGCAAATCAGACTAATTGTAAATAGCATTAAATACCTAATATTGTATTTGTCGGGAATACGCACTAAAAACATTAAAACAATGTTTTTATAAATAGGTTTTAACGAATTTATTTTTTTTAAGTTTTGTTTTGGATAGTATATATGCGGATCGTGCGCATTAGGGATGGATTTCAGGGCTTACAATTTCCCTTAGTGAAACGGTAGAGCATTATAAATCCAAAGAAGAAAATCTCATTCATAACAAAAAAGGCGATGAGTTGTCATCGCCTTTAATCATTAGTCCTTGATATATTATTGTATAATCACCTTCACTGTTTCTATATGCCCGGCATCTTCAATAGTTAAAACGTATTCGCCGGGGATTGGCTTATTGTTTAGCCTTACCTGGTAAATGTTATCGGCAGTGGCCTTAACATTTGTTTTAAAGATATTTTTTCCGGCAACATCTATGATATTTAAGTTGTATTGGGTACCGGTATAACCGTTAAGCTTCAGGTTGATCAGTCCCGATGAAGGGTTAGGGTAAACTATCGCTTTTTTAACACCTGTTTCGGTAGATGCAGGGTCGGTTACAGTGGTTCCGCTGCCAGCCGGCAGCGTGGAAGCAAAAATAGGTACACCCGATGCTGTGGTTGAAACTACTACGGTAACTTTGCTGGTATAGGTACTGCCATCAGATCCGGTAACGGTAAAATTGAAAGAGCCTAAACCGGTAAAATTAGTGGTTGGTGTAAACTTAGCGATACTGCCGGTAAGCGTTACCGTACCATTTGTGGCGCCGCTTACGCTATAGCCTGGCGAAACGCTGCTAAAGCCACCTGCAAATATGGAAAGATCAACATTTACAAAGTTGTTTTTGGTGGTTGACGCATGAGGATCTGCAAGCCAGTTGATATAACGCTCAATGTTGGCATAGCCATCTCCGCCAATGGTCATGGCATCGTTAACAGATGTGCTTAGTCCGTTGGCTGTTTCCCAAAAATCGGGCATACCATCATTATCGGTATCGGTTGGTTTTGTACCCGATGAGATAGTTCCGTAACCGTTGTTGCCTAAACCGGTTTGAGTTTGACTGGTGTACAATGAGCCATCGGGTCCTGTGGTGCCCGCGCCGGTACCTGTAGTACCTGATCCTATGGTTTTAACCTGACTTATCACTAAAGCATCAACCTGGTCGCGCGGCAGCGCACCCGCCCTTGATACCGAGTACCTGAAAGCGGTTTGCGTATTTAAAGGCGTTACGGTAGTTGTTAAAGGCGACCATGGTGATGTTAATATGGTGCCAGGCCCCTGGTACCAATATGGCGTTGTTGTTGCTCCGTTAAGCACGCCGTCATTATTGTTATCCTTTAAGTTGCCGCTGTAGTATATGGATTGGTTTTTATCCACCTGGTACCAGGTATTATCAGTACCTGCCGAGGCCGGGCCAAATACAAAGTAATTGTTTACAATATCATGCTTAAAATTGGTGCTGGTATGCGTGGTATAACCCGCAGAGCAGTTGTACAACACATTATTAACAAAAATGGTGTTCACCTTAGCCAGCGGGTTGCGGTTATGCGAGTTGGCGAAGATGTTGTAGAACCAGGCCCAGTTGCCATTTACAGCTTCGGTGTGCGCGCCAAATTGCTGGCCGGTAGGGTTGGCAATGATACAGTTTTGTACCGTGATGTTATCAACGGGATGGTTTTGCCAATCGTCGGTAACGCCGTCGATATTATTCCAAGGGGCAAACGCGAGCGAGGAATGATCCAGGATCATGTTAGTGCCCCGGTAAAAGCTAACCGCGTCATCTGTGCTGCTGGCGGTTTCGCTGCCCGGCCGGATGCGGATGTAGCGGCAAATGATGTTGGTGATGCTGGCAAAGCCAATTTCGCCGCCCTTAAAGCCGATGCCGCCGCCAGGTGCGGTTTGGCCTGCTATGGTAATATTGCTTTTAACCGATACCGCGGTTAATAAGCTGATATAACCGCCAACATCAAAAACAACAATACGGTTTGATACACTAACAGCATCGCGGAACGACCCGGCACCCGAGTCGTTAAGATTGGTAACGTGGTACACCGTACCTGTACGGCCACCGGTGGCGTATCGCCCGAAACCGAGCGCGCCGGGAAATGCCAGCGTTTGCGCCTGCAGGCAACTGCAACTAAATAATAGCATTGCCGAAAGCAATGTTTTTTTGGGAGTTTTTAATAATAAAATGTTTCTCATAGGTAGATGGTTATTGGTTAATAATTATAAAATATAATAGATACCTGTATATAACAGGATGCTTTAGATCCAATAAATTGGTAATCAATTGTTTTAAATAACATGGCGCGGCAACGTGAAAGGAAACGGCAGCTATAATTGGTTATGATAAATGTATAGATGTTATTTATTTATGATATTAAAAAATTGACATAAGTATTTTAAAAATTGGTACATGGAATAATATTATATAGTGAAAGATTGTTGGCGACATGGACGGGGAAGGATGCGTGATATTGGTTATGTGTTATGCTTCGGGGATTGCAAATCCCCGGGTATTAAGGTCGAGGATTATAAATCCCGACCAACATGGTTGGCTAGCTATCGCTGAGATGGCCACGCTGCCGCTCGCCATGACATGATGGAGAAGTACCTGCTTTTCTAAAACAAAAACGGACCATAAGTTTTGGCTTATGGTCCGTTGAGGGTATGTTTTGGGAGATGGGCTTAAACGCCCAGGTCTTTCATGATATCATCTATCTTGGTATCCAGTTGCTTTTCGGTTGCGTGGAATGCTTCCTTGCTTGCCAGTTTGGTAGTTACGCTGCAATAGAACTTGATCTTTGGCTCGGTGCCTGAAGGGCGGGCAGATATGATGCTGCCATCGGCAAGGATGAACTGCAATACATCTGACTTAGGCAGATCGATAGGCTTTTTGGTATTGCTGTTCAGGTCGGTCTCTACGCTGAACTCGTAATCCTTTAAGGCCGCTACTTTAATGCCTCCTAAAGTTGAAGGCGGGTTTTCGCGGTATTTTTCCATCATGGCTTTGATCTCGGCGGCGCCGCTCTGACCTTTTTTGGTTACCGATATGAGCTTCTCTTTGTAGAAACCATATTGCAGGTACATATCAATAAGGGCATCGAACAGGCTGCTGCCTTTGTCCTTGTAAAAGGCTGTCATTTCGGAAATAAACGCGCCGGATACGATGGCATCCTTATCACGCACCAGTTCGCCGATAAGGTAGCCGTAGCTTTCTTCGCCGCCGCCAATAAAAGTGGCTTTGCCTTGCAGCTTGGTGATCAGCTCACCAATGTATTTAAAGCCTGTTAAAGTATTATAGCAGGTAACGTTCTTCGCTTTCGCGATCTCGTCTATCAGGTTTGATGTTACGATGGTTTTAACAATGTATTGTTTGCCATCCAGCTTTCCACGCTCCTGCCACGCGGTAAGCAGGTAGTTGATGAGTAAGCTGCCGGTTTGATTACCGTTCAACAATACAAACTCGCCTTCGCTGTTTTTAACAGCTATACCTACGCGGTCGGCATCAGGGTCGGTTGCTAATACCAGGTCTGCATCAACTTCTTTGGCCTTTTTAAGGGATAAGGTGAGCGCTTCTTTCTCTTCGGGGTTTGGATAAACCACCGTAGGGAAGTTACCATCCGGGGTAGCCTGTTCTTCAACAATGATCACGTTCTCAAAACCAAATTGCTTTAGGGCTTTTGGCATTAAGGTGATACCTGTACCATGTATAGGCGAGTAAACGATCTTCAGGTCTTTTTGGCGTTTGATGGCATCCGGAGATACCGATAGCGCGGTGATGGCATCCAGGTAAAGCTTGTCTATCTCCTCGCCTATCAGTTCAATATTGGCATCCACGCGGTCAAACTTCACCTCGTCAATACTACTGATGGCCGCTACTTCGTCCATTACCGCTTTATCTTCGGGCGATACGAACTGGCCGCCATCAGCGCCGTAGGCTTTATAGCCATTGTATTCTTTAGGGTTGTGCGAGGCAGTTAACATTACACCGCTCTTACATCCCAAATGGCGCACCGCGAAAGATAGTTCGGGTGTTGGGCGCAGGGCGCTGAAAAAGTAAACGTGGATACCGTTTGCCGAAAACACTTCGGCAGTGATGTTGGCAAATACATCAGAGTTGTTACGGCTATCGTGCGCTATGGCAACTTTGATCTTTTCGCCGGGGTATGTTTTTTTAAGGTGATTGGCCAAACCCTGTGTTGCCGAGCCAATGGTGTATTTGTTGATGCGGTTTGAGCCCGGCCCCATAGTGCCACGCAAACCACCGGTACCAAATTCAAGGTCGCGGTAAAATGAGTCGGATAGTTCGGTAAATGCTTTGTCGTCAAGCATTTTTTGTATTTGTTGCTTTACATCGGCATCGTAATTGCCGTTAAGCCATGTGTTTACTTTCTGAAGAACAGAAGGGTCTAATTCCTGCATGTTATGTTATAATTAGTTGATAGTTGTATGAATATTCTTGCTTATAACAAATATGGTAATAAAAAGGATTTAGCCATCAGAAAAATAAAATATTAGGTGTTGTTGATGTCGGATGTTCGATTTCGGATTTATTATTCCCGTCCCCGCAGGGTCCTCTGCGAGAGACCCTGCGGAAACTTCAAATAAATATCAAGCCATCTGATTAAAATTTGACAGACATTGCTTTACCGGTATATGTAACTCGCTTATCAATTTTTAGGGCTTCGCCACCGCCGTTGCCATGGGAAGCATCAACCAAAACGATATTGAACTGCCTTGATTTGAGCATACCTGCGAAAGTACCTTTTGTAGGCGATATGGTAAGTTGCTTTGCCCTATCGTTCCAGTTAAAGGTAAGGGTTGAAAAATGGCCCTTTTCGTAATTGTAGTTATCGTTCTCATCTTCATACAACTCAAAACTACCATTGGCACCGGGGTAAATCCGTAGCTCGATGTTTTTGGCTGGCTTTTGAGTGGCGTATTCCATGTCCTCTCCAATCGGAATAATAGAGCCGGCTTTGATGTAGAGCGGGATGGTATTCAAAGGTGTTTCAGCCGCGATGGTTTGTCCGCCATTATACAGTTGCCCCGTCCAGAAATCGTACCATAGGCCAGTCCCGGGAAGGTAAACATCGCGGGTATGTTTATTGGCCGAGGCGTTTTTACCTGAGTATAATTGCTCGGTAACGGGGCTCACCAAAAATGCCGGGCCGAACATATACTCGTCGGGTATACCGTAGGCGTTTTGATCTGTCCTGAAATCGAACGCGAGGGAGCGCATCATGGTGTAATTGTTTTGGGTTACATGTCCCGCAAGGGAATAGATATAGGGCAAAAGGCGGTAGCGCAGCTTGTCGTAACTCAACAGCGTAGCCTTGGTTTCGTCGCTCCAGTTTTTGGAGAAGAGGGCACGCTCGCCTTTGCCGTGGATACGGAAGATGGGGCAAAACACACCGAACTGGAACCAGCGTGTAAACAGCTCCTGGTTTTCGGGCAGCGACCAGTTAGCGGCCTTCCAATTGAGGTGATAGCCACCGATGTCGGATGTCCAATATGGTATGCCCGATGCACAGGCATTGATGGCCTGCGGCACCTGGCTTTTAAAGGCCGAGAAGGTGCAGGTAATATCCGACGACCAAAGCGTTGTGGCATTACGTTGTTGACCTGCAAAGGCTTGTCGTACTAAAAAGAAGGCCCGCTTGTTCGGGATATCGGTTCGCCAGCCTTTGTATAGTCCTTTGGTATGTTCAAGGGAATAGGTGTTAAAATAATCGATGCCTTTGCCCGGGGCAAAATTATCTTTGCGGCGTTCATCCAATAGTGCGCCGTTGTCGGGTTCGCATTGGTCAACCCACCAGGCATCCCAGCCGTAGCGTTTTACTAAACTGTCGCGGGCTTGTTGCCAGTACAGGTCGCGCGCTTTGGGGTTGTGGGCATCATAATAGGTATCGAAGGTGTGGGTAACTACGTTATCCCAGGTAATATTGGTTAAGCCGCCCATTTGTTTCAGCGCATCGTAGTTCGGCGTGCCTTTGCCAAATACCGGCCAGATGGATATCATGGCGTGGATATTGGCTTTGTGCAGGCTATCAACCATGGCTTTTGGGTTTGGGTAGCGTTCAGGCTTCATTACATGCGAGCCGATAGGCAGCGGGTCCCAGTAGTACCAGTCCTGCACAATGGCATCAACCGGGATATGGTTATTGCGGTAGTTATCCTTAACGGAGATAACTTCCTGCTGGCTCATGTACCTGTCCTGCGATTGGAACAAGCCGAAGGACCATTTTGGGAACATGGGCGCTTTGCCGGTTGTGGTACGGTACAGATCGATAATATGATCGAAATCGGGGCCATAAAAGAACCAGTAGTTTACCTGCTTACCGCTTTCGGATACGTATTTGAATTTGGTATTGCTGTCTTCGCCACCATAAAAATTGGAGGCCGAATAATTATCCCATAACAAGCCAAAGCCTTTGGTTGACAGTAATACAGGTATAGCGCCGGTGAGATATTTGATAGCCATATCCTGGTTGCGGCCCTTGTAGTTTATAGAGCCAACATCTGTAGGGTGGCAGCCTAAGCCGTACAGGGCTTCATCCGCAGGTGAATTGAAGGTGGTACTGCAAGCGTAAGTATCTATCCCGGCAACGGTTTGCGGCTGCATTGCTTTGCCTTCAATGGCGTTTTCGGTGGTGATGAACTGGTCGGCTGAATTGAGATAGGAAACAGAATTGGTTTCTACATCTACCCGTAGGGTTAGTTTAAGGGTTTTAATAATGATAAAGCCACCTGCTTTGCTGACGGTGAACTTTACAGGCGATTTGAAGGCATTATTAACCACCAGCGAATTTTCGGGTTGGAATGTTTTGAGCGTAGTGTATTTTACCTGGACGATATCATCGCGGCAGATGCGGATCTTCATTAGTCCCTTATCTAAGACGAAGGTGACGCCATCAGCTTCGGTTTTTGATTTGATGACGGACGAGAAAGCAGCATCTGCACTTAAAAACAGAACGGCTGCAACAAGCAGTACTTTAACCTTTTGCATGTTATAAAATTATAGGGCTTTTAAGTTTGATGGCATCAGATGAAGTGCCTACCAATACCTCGAACTTACCGGGTTCCAATATCCATTGCTTTTTGGTTTCGCTATAGTATTTGAAGGCATCGGCATTGAGTTTCATTGTGATGGTTTTTGATTCGCCCGGTTTGAGGAATACTTTTTGGAATGCCTTTAATTCCTTTTCGGGACGCTTTACCGATGAGTGGTTATCATGCACATAAAGTTGTGCAACCTCTGCTCCCGCTACCGTACCTGTGTTTTTCAGTGTAAAGGTTACTGTAGCTGTCTGGTGGTTTTTAGCCGTGCTGATATTACTGTATTTGAAATTGGTGTACGATAAACCATGCCCAAAAGCGAACTGTGGCTTAACGTTATACGTATCAAAATAGCGGTAACCTACATAAATATCCTCGTTATATTTTACATCCGTACCATCGCCGGGGAACTCGCCTAATTTGTGCGCGGGTGAGTCTTCGAGTTTTACGGGCCAGCTTACGGTGAGCTTGCCCGATGGGTTAACTTTACCCAGTAGTATTTCGGCTAAAGCGGTGCCACCTTCCTGCCCCGGGTAGCCTACCTGTATCACAGCTTTGGCGTCATTTACCCATTGCGAAACATCGATAGGTCCGCCGCCATACAGTATTACGACGGTGTTTTTATTGGCTTTGATCACCGCTTTGATCAGTTCATCCTGACCAAAAGGCATGTTCATATCAGGTTTATCAATACCCTCGGCATCGTAAGCGTTATCGCTCCATTTGGTGTAATCGTAGCCATGTGTCCAGCCGCCGACAACAATTGCCATATCTGATTTTGAAGCGGCTTCCGCAGCATCCCGTATCATTTTATCATCTGCTTTAGCACCGCGTGTGATGGCATAACCTTGAGAATAGCTGATAGCCAGGTTACCTCCCGATAACTTCCTTAATCCCGCCAAAGCGGTAACCTCGTACTTAGGGCGTATCTGTGAGCTGCCTCCGCCAAAGGCATTTGGCCTGTCGGCATTAGCGCCAATCATGGCTACCGACTTTACATTTTTAAGCGGGAGGATATTATCGCTGTTCTTTAACAGGATAATGCCCTCTTCGGCAACTTTTTTGGCTACTTCGGCATGGGCCTTCGTTGCGTATTCGCCGGGAGTGCGCTTATCAAACATGTGGGTTTTGAACATGATGCGCAGGATGCGGCGCACCTTATCATCAATAACAGCTTCTTTAACTTCGCCATTTTTAACTGCTGCCAAAGCCGGATCGCCAAAGAAGAATTTGTTGTAGTCTTTATCGCCTTTCATATCCAGATCGGTACCCATTTCAATATCGGCACCGCCAAGCAGCGCATCTTTTGTGGTATGGATGGCGCCCCAGTCGCTTATCATAATACCTTTAAAGCCCCATTCGCCTTTCAATACCCGGTTAACCAGGTAATCGTTATAAGTACAATACTCGCCCCTGAATTTATTATAAGCTCCCATAATGGTATTGGCATTGCCTTCGGTTATGGCGGCTTTAAAGCCGGGCATGTAAAGTTCGCGCAAAGCACGCTCGCTCATTAATACATTGATACCGCTACGTTTTGTTTCCTGGTTATTGGCCAAAAAGTGCTTTACGCAGGCCGATATACCCTGATCCTGCACGCCTTTAATATATCCTACCACCATTTTTGATATGAGGTACGGGTCTTCGCTCATGTACTCAAAATTACGGCCGTTTAACGGTGTACGCATAATATTGATACCGGGACCAAGGATAACATCCTTACCGCGGTACTTCGCCTCGCTGCCTAATACGGCGCCAAAGGAATAGCCTAATTTAGGGTTCCATGTTGAGGCGAGTGTAATGCCGGTAGGCAGATAGGTTGATGAATCGTTCCCTTTATTTTGCAAGCTCCAACCGCGGCCATGCTCGGGGCGTACGCCATGCGGGCCGTCGGACATAGTGAGTTCAGGGATACCCAATCTTTTTACACCTGTAGATGTGAATGAAGAGTTACCGTGGATCATCCCGATCTTCTCTTCGAGTGTCATCTTTTTGATGAGCGCGGTAATTTTTGCCTCGGTTATGGCATCTTTTTTTTGCTGTGCCGAAATTTTGCCTGTGATAAAAAATAAGGTGCAAAAAGATATTGCAAAACTTACAACGCGTTTTCTCATTACGGGTATTATTGGATTATGGTTTGGTTTATGCTGTAAAGCTAAACTTTTAGCTATCAATATCAACGTAACTGTTACAAAAAACAGGTTTTAACCTTATTGATAAATTCGCATCTTTACCACTCAAACATCAACAACAAATAACATTTATTTATGGCAAAGGTAATTTTGGTAACGGGCGCTTCATCGGGTATTGGTTTGGCATGCGCAACAGCATTGCAGGCAGCAGGGCATATTGTTTATGGCTCGGCACGCGATGTAAAACGTATAAGTGGCTCTTTCAAACCTATCCAACTGGATGTTACAGATGATGCATCGGTAAAAACAGCTATCGATACCATAATAAAAGCCGAAGGCAAGCTTGATGTATTGGTAAACAACGCCGGTAACGGTGTAACCGGCCCGGCCTACGCTATGCCTGTTGAAAGTGCAAAACAGCAATTTGAAGTTAACTTTTTTGGCGTAGTGCGCATGTGCAGCGCGGTATTGCCACACATGATAGATGCTAAACAAGGCCTTATCGTTAACATCAGTTCGTTAGCCGGATTGTTTGGCTTGCCTTATCAAAGCATGTACGCGGCATCAAAATTCGCTATTGAAGGTTACTCCGAAAGTTTGCGCATGGAGTTATTGAACACCGGAGTAAAAGTATCGTTAATTAACCCCGGCGATTTTAAATCCGATTTTACCCAAAACCGCGCTAAAGTATCTTTCTCACTAAAAAACGAAGCGCTGGAAAAAGAATATAACGCCGCTGTTGCCGCTATGGAAAAAGATGAAAGCGTGGGCTCTGACCCGGCTCTGATAGGCAAAACATTATGCAAAATAGTTGATGCATCAAACCCTAAACACCGCTACCTGGTGGGTAAATTTGACCAAACGATGGTGCCGACGCTGAAAGCCATTTTACCGGGCGGTTTGTTCAATAAGCTAATGAACGATCATTACGGGATAAAATAGGCCTCATCTTATTTTTATAACACCCCAACGAGTATCTGTAAAATTATTTACGGTCTGTAAAGGAGTATTTGCAAAAGGTTAGCCATGGTTAGCCTTTTTGCACATTTGTAGCATACAATCATAAATTGTTAACTTGACAGTTATTATTTTTTAACTACTTTTGTCAAAGTAAAAACCAATTACAAACCGATTACCCACATGCAAAAATTAAAGTACTGCGTATTTATCGCCCTGACCTGCCTTTGCCCTTCCCTGCACGCTCAAAACAAACAGGCAAAACCGATCAGTACCGATCTTTTTGGTGTTTTTTTTGAAGACCTAAGTTACTCGGCGGATGGGGGTTTGTATGCTGAGCTGATACAAAACCGCTCATTTGAATATAGTGCCAGCGATAAAAGAGAATGGCACCCTTTAACCGCCTGGGAATATACAACGCAAGGCTTTGGCTACGGTACCCTATCGGTTGAGAGTGCACAACCCTTAAATACAAATAACCCGCATTATGTATTACTGAACATTGAAGAAGAAGGGCAGCAAGGCATCGGCCTCACCAATTCGGGCTATGATGGGATAGCTCTTAAGGCCAATGAGAAATATAACTTTTCGGTATATATCAATCAGCTATCGGCAAAACCGGTGAGCATGCAGGTGCAGTTACGCGGTAAAAAGGATGCGGTATACGCCACGGCCACCTTTACAACTACAGGTTCGGGATGGAAAAAATACACAGCTACGCTTACCACCGACCAGACTGCCGACTCGGCGAAGCTGGTATTATTAGCCAAAAACAAAGGTAAACTGGGTATAGATGAGGTATCACTCTTCCCGCAAAAAACATATCATAATGAGCAAAATGGTTTACGCGCCGATCTGGTCGAGGCCATTGCAGGCTTACAGCCAAAATTTATGCGCTTTCCGGGCGGTTGCCTGGTGCATGGCGATGGTTTAGGCAATATGTACCGCTGGAAAAACACCATTGGCCCTGTAGAAGAACGTATACAACAACGCAATATATGGAACTACCACCAAAGCGTAGGCCTCGGCTTTTATGAGTACTTTAGGTTTTGCGAAGATATTGGCGCCAAGCCATTACCTGTAGTTTCCGCGGGTGTGAGCTGCCAAAACTCGGGTGGTACGTGGCGTATAGGCGGCACTGGGCAAAAAGGCTTGTCAATGGCCGATATGGCCGATTATATACAAGATGTACTCGACCTGATAGCATATGCCAATGCCCCTGTAACTTCAACCTGGGGTGCAAAAAGAGCTGCTGCCGGTCACCCCAAACCGTTTAATTTACAATATGTTGGTATTGGTAACGAGGATAAGCAAACTGCGGACTTTAGGGAACGCTTTAAAATGATATATGATGTAGTGAAGGCCAAACATCCCGAAATTACAGTTATTGGTACTGTTGGGCCATCCCCATCGGGTGAAGATTATGACTTGGGATGGAAATTTGCCAATCAATTAGCCGTACCCGTTGTTGATGAACACTTTTATGAAAAGCCCGATTGGTTTTTAACCAACAATGCAAGGTATGATAATTATAACCGCGCAAACTCAAAAGTTTATATTGGCGAATACGCTTCGAAAGGAAACGCCTTAATAAACGCCATTGCCGAAGCAGCTTTTATGACATCCATAGAACGTAATGGCGATGTAGTAAAAATGGCATCGTATGCTCCGCTGCTGGCTAATACAAAGCATACTTCGTGGAACCCCAATCTGATCTATTTTGACAATAAGGGCATTTCCCCTACCGTTAATTACTATGTTCAGCAATTGTTTTCGGCCAACCAGGGTAATTTATTTTATCCGGATGTGGTAAGCTTTGATGGTAAAACAGGTAAAGACCTGGTACTGGCTGCATCCTGTGTAAAGGATAGCAAAACAGGCGATATTATCCTTAAAATTGTAAATGCAGGCCCTGGCGCTGCTGTTGCCAAAGCTAATCTGTCGGCTTTTAAAGGATTGGGCAATGATGCCAGCCTACAGGTACTATCGGGCACACCCGACCAAAAAAACAGCATGGCCGAGCCGGGCAAAGTGCTGCCGGTAGCATCAGTTATAAAAACAGGCGCTTTAGCTGCATACACTGTGCCTGCATATTCGCTAAGTGTTATCCGTATCAAAAGCAAGTCCAAATGATCAGAGCAAAAGTCTGCGAAGAAAAATTTAAAGGAAATAATAAACAATACGCTCTTTAATGTAATTTTGGTTAAACCCGGGTATGGTATTGATGGCGATGTAACAGATAAATACCGGGCAAAATAAAACCTATCCGTCATACTATGCAGGCAAATACTATTCCTTCGTCGCACGAAACAGGCAAACTACAGGTTAAACACCTTAAGCGTTATTGGACAAAGGCTTTGCTAAAACGCGATAGTAAACTGGGCTTTGATGAACTTATGGATGAGTGGACCACGGATACTACACTGTTAAACATTTTAGGTATCGGTTTAGAACAAACCACAAAATATGTATTTCAAAACAGCCCGGCATTTGATGAATTTGAAGATTGGATAATAACCGTTACGGGTGGGCCCGATAGTGAAAAAATAAACCGATTTAATCAATTATTTGAAGTTGGAGATCGCCCCCATGCTCCGATCGAAAAAGTATTGAACGAAGAAGACCTTGCCTTTTGGGAAGAGAATGGATACCTCATCATCCGCAATGCGGTAAGCAAAGAAAACTGCGACAAAGCAATTGAAGCACTTTGCCATCATATTGGTATTGAGCGCCATAATAGCGCAACATGGTACAGTCATCTTATTGATAAGCAGGGCATTATGGTGCAATTATTCCAGCACCCTGCATTAGAGCATAACCGCCAGGCTGATACCATACGTAAAGTGTATGAGCAGTTATGGAACCGTACCGATATTTGGCCAACTACCGACCGGGTAAGTTTTAATCCGCCCGAAACAGTTGCATATCCGTTTCAGGGACCGCGCCTTCACTGGGATACCGAAACGGTGCTGCCTATACCCTTTGGTTTACAGGGCTTGTTATACCTGAGCGATACCGCCGAAAACCAGGGAGCATTTACGTTGGTACCTGGCTTTCAGCACCGTATAACATCCTGGATAAACAGCTTACCAGCAGGTGCCGTTCCCGGCGCGCAAGACCTGTATGCCTTAGGCCCAAAACCCATCGCGGCCAATGCAGGCGATTTTATTGTGTGGCACCATGCCTTACCGCATGGCAGCAGCCCTAATACCTCGGCTTTGCCACGTTTTGTACAGTATATAAATTATACCCCGGCTGATGGGAAGCAGGGTAACGTGTGGAGTTGAGAAGATAAGGTATACTAAATTTTTGTTTTGATTGGACAATACGGTAATAAAGTATTCATAAACACCCGATCAAAAAAGCTCATGATCGGGTGTACCCTATTAGTCGAGTCTTCCAACGCAACAGCATTGATAACAGTAAAACATTGTAGCTCCTAAGTTTCCAACTTCAAAAGAATATTTTTTTCCTTGCGGAATAAACATCCAATCTCCGGCATTCAAAACTTTGCCTTGATAATTTATTGAACCACTAACGATGTACCTGATTCCGTCACCTTCATCGTGAGAATGTTCCGGAACACTGGCATTGGGATTACCAACTGATACATAAAGTTGAGATCTCTCAAAGATGAAAGGCAATTGCCATTTCATAAAATTGTCAGGGACATTTTTCACCTTCAAATTATCTAACAATGACTGTATGCCATTATCTTTTGAAGTAATAATTCCTGATCTAAGTGATTTACCCCATGCTTTGATGGCATCATTAACCCTTTTCACACCAAACTCAAAATCTACTGCGTTTGGCTCAAAATCCTTATTCATAAATGAAAAATTATTCCTACTCTATCGATATGCAGTTTTCGGCCCCCTGGTCAAGATTCATATCTTAACATGCCAAATTTGCATATCAATAATTTTAAGGGTCAGGGTATTTTTACGGTATTATTAAAGCAATTTCACCCTTCCCCCACAAAATTATTACAATACAATTTCCCGAAATTCAATAAATTAGTAGCTTAACTGACTATCACATTATCATGAGGAAATTTTACGCTGTTATTTTCTACTGTATGGTTATTGGCGCAAGGCTTAGCGCGCAAACTATACCCACACCAAAAGCATTCTTCGGTTTTAACATTGGCGACGATTACCAACTGGCCAATTACACCCAAACCGAAGCCTATTTTAAAAAGCTGGCTGCATCGCCACGGACAAAGCTGATTGATATCGGTTTAACCGAAGAGGGCCGTCACCAGTTTATGTTGATCATTTCATCGCCCGAGAACATCAAGAATTTGGCTAAATACAAAGCCATTGCGCAAAAACTGGCCCGTGCCGAAGGCTTGACCGATGTGCAGGCACATGCTTTAGCTAACCAGGGTAAAGCCGTAGTTTGGATTGACGGCGGCCTGCATGCCAGCGAAGTGGTTGGCGCGCACCAACTGATACAAACCGCCTACAACCTGATCACCCGTACCGATGCCGAAACCCTACGCCTGCTGGATAAGGATATTGTACTGATGGTACATGCCAACCCCGACGGACAAGAGCTGGTATCAAACTGGTACATGCAGGAAAAGGACCCTAAAAAACGTAATACCAATGTACCCCGCCTGTGGGAAAAATACATTGGCCATGATAACAACCGCGACTTTTATATGATGAATATGAAAGAAACACAGAACATTACCCGCCAGCAATACCTGGAGTGGTTGCCGCAAATTGTGTATAATCACCACCAAACAGGCCCGGCAGGTTCGGTTGTGGCAGGGCCGCCTTTCCGCGATCCGTTCAATTATGTGTATGACCCTTTACTGGTTACCAGCCTTGATGCCGTAGGTTCGGCTATGAACAGCCGTTTGAACAGGGAAGGCAAACCGGGTTATACCCAGCGTTCGGGTACCGAGTTTTCTACCTGGTGGAACGGTGGCTTGCGTACGGCAACTTATTTTCACAATATGGTGGGCTTGCTCACCGAGATCATTGGCAGCCCTACTCCATCGAGCATTCCGCTTGTCCCCGAAAGGCTGATACCTAACAGTGGTACGCCTTTCCCGGTTACGCCGCAGCAATGGCACTTTATACAATCGATAGATTACTCGGTATCATTAAACTACGCCGTGCTGGATTACGCTTCGCGCAATAGCGACGCCATGTTATACAATGCTTACCAAATGGGCAAGAACTCGATAGAGCGCGGCAGCAAAGATACCTGGACACTTTCGCCGAAACGCTCGTTGGCCATTACCGAAGCATACAAGGCTGCGCAAGTGCCTGATTCTACAGCCGGAACAGGTGGCGGCAGGCGTGGTACAGGCGGCGCGGTTACCGTAGGTGGCGGCAGCGGCTTTGGCCGTGCGGGTATCCCGTTAAAATATTATGATACCGTTTTGCGTAACCAAACTTTGCGTGATCCGCGAGGATATATCATCCCTGCCGATCAACCGGATTTTGCTACCGCGGTACGGTTTATCAATACCTGTTTACGCTCGGGTTTGGTGGTTAACCAGGCTACAGCAAGCTTTACCGTTGCCGGGAAGAGCTACCCAGCAGGTTCATATATCCTGAAAACAGCGCAGGCTTTCCGCCCTGAAGTGTTAGACAGGTTTGAACCACAAGACCACCCGAACGATTTCCTATACCCCGGAGGCCCTCCTATCCGCCCTTATGACATGACCGGCTGGACATTGGCTTACCAGATGGGTATTAAGTTCGACCGGATATTGGATGACTTTAACGGGCCGTTTAAACGCATCCCTTACGGGCAGTTACAGCCTATGCCCGCGCAAACTGTTCCGGGTTCAACAACAGGCTATTATTTGAGCGCCAAAGCCAATAACTCGTTCATTGCCGTAAACGAAATGCTGGTTGCCGGTGCGGACGTATACCGCATTACCAACAGCGGCGCAACCGTTGATGCAGGTACTTTTTATGTTGACGCCGCAAGCCCGGCAGCAAAAGCGGCATTAGCAAAAGTAGCCGCCGATTTTGGTGTTACCGTGAACACGGCAACAGAGCGCCCCGCAAACCTGTTGAAACTGAGCCCTGCACGTATTGCCTTATGGGATAATTATGGCGGTTCGATGCAATCGGGATGGGTGCGCTGGTTGATGGAGCAATATCATTTCCCCTATAAAATAGTTTACCCGCAGGAGTTTGACGCCGGCGATTTGAAAAGCAAGTTTGATGTGATCGTATTTGTTGGCGGCGCTATCCCTGCCGTAGCAACAGCGGGCCGTCGCGGTGGCGCGGGTGCAGGTGGCGGAGGCGGTGGTTTCGGCGGCTTTGGCCAGCAGGACGTACCTGAGCAGTTTAAAGCATGGACAGGCCGCATTACCCCCGACAAAACCATACCTCAACTGAAAACATTCTTAGAAGCAGGCGGCAGCATTGTTACCATTGGCAGCAGCGCTAACCTGGCTTATCAGCTTAAATTGCCTGTACACAATGCGCTGGTAGATAACGTTAACGGACAGGAAGTACCCTTTAGCGGCGATAAATACTATGTGCCCGGCGCGGTGCTGCGCACATCAATAGATACAAGCGACCCGGCCAACTGGGGCATGTTCAGCGAAAGCGATGTATTGTTTGATAACAGCCCGGTATTTAAGTTAGATAAGGATGCCGCCAAAAAAGGCGTTAAACCGCTGATGTGGTTCCCTACGGATAAACCGCTGCGCAGCGGCTGGGCCTTTGGTCAGCAATATTTGAAAGATGGTGTGGCCGCATTCAGCGCCAATGTGGGCAGCGGTATGCTGTATACGTTTGGGCCGGAGATCACCTTCAGGGGGCAATCGCATGGTACGTTTAAGTTGTTGTTTAATGAGTTGTATGTGAAGAAGTAAAGTTTTGGAAGTCTTGAGCCCGTAGTCGGTAGTCTTGAGTCTTTTTTGATGTTTATTGATTGATTTGAAGCCCGGTGTGAGATGCCGGGCTTTTTTTGTGGGAGGGGATTCGGTTACCTCAAAATTCCGTATTTTTGCACTACGCTTTTACAGCAAATAGTTCTTAATTTTCGATAAAGAAAACGAGGGTAAATGCCTTGAAATAATTCTTACTTTATCCCCCCTTTCAATGATCGAGTGATTGATTTTTGAATGATTGAATGGGATGGTATGTTTTAAAATTCTTACTTTATCCCCCCTTTTTAATGATTGAAGGATTGATTTTTGAGTGATTGAATGGGATGGTATTTAAAATTCTTACTTTATCCCCCTTCGATTCGCAGGTTGGTTAGCTGTCTCAGTGATTGCCACGCTGTTGCTCGCCATTACATAGTGGTAAATTGGTTTGAAAAATACCTGTTTTTACCTGCTTTTTTAAAACAAAAAAGCGCTCCCGTAAAGCCGGGAACGCTTAATATATGATCAGTTAATTAGGGGCTTGTTTAAGCGGTGATAGCTTTGAATTTTTGGGCCATCATTTGCTGGATGAAAACCGGGCCGTAGTACATATAGCGTTTCCACATGCGTTTTGGTTCTTTAACCAGGCGGATGAACCACTCCAGGTTAAGGTTTATCCAAACCTGTGCAGGGCGCTCTACTGTACCGGCATAAAAATCGAATACGGCGCCTATGGAGCAAATGGTTTTCACATTTAAAGCTTGTTTGTGTTTGGTAGCCCATTTTTCTTGTTTGGGGGCAGTCATACCAACAAATAAAGCATCGGGTTTAAAAGCGTTAACGGCGGCAACCATTTCGGCGTTCTCGGCGTCGGTAAACTCCGGTTTGTAGGCCGGTGAGAATGTGCCAACCTTAATATTCGGGTATTCAACAGCGATACGCTCGCGGATGAGTTTCAATGTTTTTTCGGATGAGCCTAAATAGAAACAGCTTCCGCCCTCTTTGTTCAGTTTCTCCAGCATAAACTGGTGGATATCGGCACCGGCAACTTTGGTGATCTTATCGCCGGTCATCATTTTGGCGGCAGCAACAATGGCCATACCATCAGGCAATAATACATCAGATTGCATTAAAGCTTTTTTAAACTCAGCATCCTTTTCGGCCATTACATAAGAGTATTGGTTGATGGTGTTGATCAGGCATTTAGAATCGAGGTTAAGCTGATCCAATGATGCTGAAAGGACATCGTAGCCGAACAGGGAGATGGTTTGATTTGTTGAAGTTGCCATTGGTAGTTTTGTTTTTCACGATAAGTAAGGCAACAACCGTGCACAATGGCAAACAATAATTTGTAAGAATGAGGTAAAGAGTGATAAAAGCGCGTTTTGAGACTTAAAAAGGGATTTTTATACGTCGCAGTTTTTTGAAATACTATTGAGTTGCACCACAACTATTTCTGGTGAGATTTTATTGGGGAAATTATTCCCTTAAAACAATGAGAAATGGTTGGGGAATTTCCCCATTGCTTGTGGGGAAATATGCGGTTAAACTATTGGATATGTGGTTTTGTAGTGGGCTATTACTTCAGCAAGGGTTACACCGATATTGGCTTTAATCCAGGTCATAAACTCCCGGTTAAAATGGAAATTTTCCGAAATATGCTGCCTGAAAAACCGCCTTACGTTTTGGGTATTTTTGTAAGATTTGGAGATACGGGTTTCCAGCGTGAGCGGGTGTGAGTGCCAGTCGATATCCATAGATCGGCTATTTTATTATAGTACTAAAATAGTTATAATTACATGAAAAGAGTTTCTATCACATTTTATAATTAACGTGCTTACGCTATTTGTTTCTATATTTAAACAATGAATCACGACCTGCTTTTAGCCAATGTAGCCAAACATATTACACTTACGGATGAAGAAAAGGCGTACTTTATATCGCTGCTTAACGTGAAGAAACTCCGCAAAAAGCAATACCTGAACCAGGAGGGTGATATTGCTAAGGGGCCATCGTTTGTTAACAGCGGCATTTTGCGAAGCTACTCGCTGGATAAGAACGGTTATGAGCATGTGATACAATTTGCGCCGCCGGGTTGGTGGATTGGCGATATGGCCAGCATGATAAAACAAGAGCCCGGCAAGTTGTATGTGGACGCGTTGGAAGACAGTGAGGTAATTTGGATATGGAAGGCCGATCTGGACAAGCTGTTTGTAGAAGTACCCAAGTTTGAACGCTTTTTCAGGATACTGGCCGAAAACTCGGTGGCTACTTATCAAAGCAGGCTGGTTAATTACCTGAGCCTTCCGGCGATAGAAAGGTATGCCGGGTTTTGTAAACAATACCCATCGCTGATACAAAAGCTACCGCAAAAGCAGGTAGCATCGTACATTGGGGTTACACCCGAATTTTTGAGTAAGATGCTGAACAATACCGTTATCTGATCGGGACACTTAACCTACATTAAGTTTTTGCATTAACCTATGTTATTTTCCAGGTTAGGGCATGCCTGTACATTTGTACATCAACAAGGAGAAACAACAAATGAAAAAGCAAATAGAAAGAATTATTACCAAACCGGTTAAGCCGGGAATGGTTGGCGACGGGTTCCGTGTGTATAACTACATACCCGGCGCTAATATCACGCAACAGCGCATCAGTCCGTTTTTGATGCTGGATTTTAACGCTGAATTTGACTTTGGCCCGTCGGAGCATTTACGTGGTGTTGATGTACACCCGCATAAAGGTTTCGAAACCGTAACCATTGCTTATAAAGGCAGTGTAGCGCATCACGATAGCGCGGGCAACAGCGGCATCATTAACCCCGGCGATGTGCAATGGATGACTGCCGGTGGCGGTATCCTGCATAAAGAATACCACGAGCAGGAGTTTTCCCGTAAAGGAGGCCCCTTTGAAATGGTACAGCTTTGGGTGAATTTGCCTAAAAAAGATAAACTGACAGCCCCGCATTACCAGGCTATTACCAATGCGCAAATGGGTAAAGTTGAGTTGCCAAACGGGCAGGGTTTAGTGAACGTAATAGCCGGTAATTTTAACGGCACAAAAGGCGCCGCAGATACTTATACCCCGGTAAACCTGTTCGATATTAAATTGAAAAAGGGTGCCGTGGTGAGCTTTAGCTTGCCTGCAAATTACAATACCGCTATATTAGTAATAAACGGTAGCGCTATTATAAACGACCAGAGCGCAAGCGAACACAGCTTTGTATTATTTAAAAACGATGGTGAAGATATCACGGTTAAAGCTTCGGAAGACGCGGTATTGCTGGTATTGAGCGGCGAACCGATCAATGAGCCGATAGCCAGTTACGGGCCATTTGTAATGAACACGCACCAGGAGATCATCGAATCTATGGAGGAATTTAGGGCAGGTAAATTTGGAGTATTGGATTAAATATCATAGCCATGCAAAAAAAGATAGAACATATACTGCTCGGTCGCGATAAGCAGATCACGCCTGAAGAAAGCGTAAAGCAGCCACTGCCGCATAAGGATTTCAGGTTTGCTAACCCTTTTATTGTATTGCACCATATGGGGCCTGAGCAAATTGCGGCCGGCGGGGCATTGCGGATACACCCGCATCCGCACAGGGGCTTTGCGCCGGTTACTTTTCAGCTACAGGGCGAGGGTTACCATAAAGATAACGCGGGGCACGACGGCATTATCAAAGCCGGAGATGTGCAATGGATGTTTGCAGGCAAAGGCTTATTGCATAGCGAAGGCCCTACTGCCAACCTGCTGAAAACAGGCGGCACGCAGGAACTGATACAGCTTTGGATAAACGCGCCTGCCGCCAA
Organism: Mucilaginibacter rivuli; assembly: GCF_019391655.1. Taxonomy (GTDB): domain Bacteria; phylum Bacteroidota; class Bacteroidia; order Sphingobacteriales; family Sphingobacteriaceae; genus Mucilaginibacter; species Mucilaginibacter rivuli. The sequence goes on from NZ_JAHXPQ010000003.1 coordinate 588,388, forward strand.
TAAATCGGACACGCCAAGCTACCAGCAGGCCAACAAAGCCGATTTGCCCAATGTACTGCAACAGGATGGCGTGAACCTGCGTTTGGCAAGCGGCAGCTATGAGGATAAAACGGGGCCGATAAAAAGCCTTACGCCAGTTGTATCTGTTGTGGGCGAAGTTGCCAAAGGCAAGCGGGTGCAGTTTATGGCAACACCGGGTTACTGGACGCTACTTTATGTGGCGCATGGCAGCATCAGCGTAAACTGCGAAACGGTGAATGAGTATAACCTTATCGTTTTTGAAAAAGACAACGAAGAGATCATTATTACGGCTGAGGAAGATACGCAGTTGCTGTACCTATCGGCAGAACCGATAGATGAACCTGTTGCCGCGCGCGATAACTTTGTGATGAATACTGCGGCCGAGATTGACCAGGCTATGCTGGATTATAAGAATGGTGTGTTTGGTGAATTGGATATGTAATTTTAGTTGTGAGTTGGGGAAGCTTATCACATTGGTATGTTGAAAGGACACACCCCTCCCCCCTCTCAAGAGGGGAATCGCACAATCCAGCCCTTTTTAGTGCGAAAACTTGTGATGTAGTCTACTTTGCAAAAGCTACTTTAATACCCGTTACCTGCTTAATGCAGCGTGCAGGTTTCTTTTCGTCCTGAACGATGATGCGGAAGGTGCCATCGCCTTGCGGGAGGGGTTGGCCGTCAATGGTGCTTGCCAGGATGATATTACGGTCGGTAAAATCCTTATCCAGCTCAGCTAAAGCGAAGATGACCTGGTAGCCGTCGCTGGCTTCGACAGATATAAATTTGGTGAGGTTTTCGCCACGGAGGTCCTTTCCTAAAGTGACGCCTGCTTTTTGCAGGATGGTTGCCAGTATTACACCTGAGTAAGAATGATCTTTACCGTCCTTGTCTTTACGTATTACGGTGGTTTGCGGCATTTGGGCCACATCTGTCAGTTTCAGCTCAAGTGGTATGGCTACTTCACCGGTTACCTTTACAGATTGGGCATAGCTGATAACTGTGTTGAATAAGATCCCGAAAAGGGTAAAAAATATAAGATGACGAAATGCTTTCATGGGTTATAGCTTTGTTTTATTTTTTGATAAGCGTGGATCGGAAAAACGCGGGTCGGTTACAAATGTACTATCCGTAAGCATATTTAAGAACGCGATGATCTGCTTTTTCTCCTCAGGATCCAATTTTAACTGCTTACCGCCTATCTCATTGCTTTCCCCACGGAAAACGGAGCTTAATGCGGGTGATTGCAGTACATGGTCGCTGTAATGATCGAGCACCTGGTTAAGTGTTTTAAACCTACCATCGTGCATGTATGGTGCTGTTAGCGCGATATTGCGCAGGGTTGGCACTTTAAAACGGGCGCGGTCTGTAGCTACACCTGTGAGCGTTTCAATGCCCTTGTCTTTCGGGATACTATCTAAGCCGTTATTATGGAACAACTCCATATAGTTTTTGGCACCACCATGGCAGTGTGTACAGTTAGCCCCGCGAATACCTTTATCTGCCTGTGGTGAACGGTTGAACAGTTCCATACCCTTTAGCTCATCGGTTGTTGGCTGATATTTATTGGCCAGGTATTGATCGTATTTAGAGTTTGCCGATATAAGCGTCCTTTCAAACTGGGCAATGGCTTTGATGATACGGTCGCCGGTAATGTTTTCATCGCCATAAACCAGTTTAAATAATGCATGGTACTGTTTATCACTATTTAATTTTTTTGCTGATATGGCGGTATCCTGCCCCATTTCGTGCGGGTTACTCATGGGTATAACTGCCTGTGCTTCCAGGCCCGTTGCCCTGCCATCCCAAAAGAATTTGCGCGCCCAAAGCAGGTTGACTAATGACATGGAATTACGTGAGGTAAGTTTAAAATCAACCCCACGGCTAAATGCCTTCCCATCAGTAAAAGCAAGTTCCTGTTTATGGCAACTCGCGCAGGACAGGGCGTTGTGTGCTGAAAGCTTTGTTTCGTAAAACAGCATCCGACCTAAATAAACCCCTTGCTGTGTTGTAGGGTTATCCGGAGGAATATTGATACGATTGCCAAAATTGGCCGGATATTCAAATTTGTATGGACCGAGGGGTATAGGGTTATCGGTATAACCCAAAATTGAAATAAGCGTAACGGCAATGAATAATAGCGATATCAGCAGTCCTTTCCTATGGCTTTTCAAATAATTGACTGCTTTATATCTCTCGTTTTTTAAAATCATTCCGATAACAAATCGTGTAAAGTTAAGCCTTAGGCAGCTATTTTTAATATTTTCAAAATAGCTTAATAAATAAATTATAACGAAAACAAAATACTTTTAGTAGGGTTATTATTCCATACCCCCCACTAAAAAAATCATGAAAAAATCTACTCCATCAACCGAGGTTGGCAACAAAAAAATGGATGACCTGGCTCCCGACAAAGAGATAGGTACCGGCGAATTTATGACCACCGACCAGGGCCTTAAAATTAACGATGATACCAATTCGTTGAAAGCTGGCGAACGCGGCGCGACGCTTTTAGAAGACTTTATACTTCGCGAAAAGATAACGCATTTTGACCATGAGCGCATCCCAGAACGTATTGTGCATGCACGCGGTTCGGCGGCACATGGTTATTTCCAGGTGTATGAGTCGATGGCGAAATATACCAAAGCGGGCTTTTTGCAGGACCCATCGGTAAAAACTCCGGTTTTTACCCGGTTCTCTACCGTGGCTGGCTCACGTGGCTCAACCGACCTTGCACGTGATGTACGTGGCTTCTCGGTAAAGTTTTATACCGAAGAAGGTAATTACGACCTTGTAGGTAATAACATGCCTGTATTTTTTATACAGGATGCCATTAAGTTCCCAGACCTGATACATGCCGTTAAACCGGAACCACATAATGAGATACCACAGGCGGCATCGGCACATGATACTTTTTGGGATTTTATTTCGCTAACGCCTGAGTCGATGCACATGATCATGTGGGCAATGTCTGACAGGGCACTCCCCCGCAGTTTACGCATGATGGAGGGTTTTGGCGTGCATACTTTCCGCTTTATCAATGCCGAAGGTAAATCGCATTTTGTGAAGTTTCATTGGAAACCTTTGTTGGGTGTGCATTCAGTTGCCTGGGATGAGGCTCAAAAAATATCGGGTAAAAACTCCGATTTCCACCGCCAGGACCTTTGGGAAGCTATTGAGACAGGCGCTTTCCCCGAATGGGAATTTGGTGTGCAACTGATACCCGAAGAAGATGAGCATAAATACCCGTTCGACCTGCTCGATCCTACTAAACTGGTACCCGAAGAATTAGTACCGGTAATGCGCATCGGCAAAATGGTGCTTGACCGTAACCCGGATAACTTTTTCGCTGAAACAGAACAGGTGGCGTTCCACCCCGGCCATTTGGTACCCGGTATAGATTTTACCAACGACCCGCTTTTACAAGGACGTTTATTCTCTTACACAGATACGCAGTTATCACGTTTAGGTAGTCCGAATTTCCATGAGATACCTATCAACAGATCCATCAATACGGTACACAATAACCAACGCGACGGTCATATGCGCCAGCAAATCAATGTAGGCAAAACAAGCTATCATCCTAATACAACGGGTGGCGGTTGCCCTTTCCATGCTAAGGCCGCTGAGGGAGGTTTTACTTCATTCGAAGAAAGAATAGACTCCCGTAAGGTGCGCGCACGCAGCAAGAGCTTTATGGATTTTTTTAGCCAGGCTACGTTGTTTTTCAACAGCCAGTCGGAAGCGGAACAAAGCCATATTGTAGATGCTTTACGCTTTGAATTAGGTAAGCTGGAAACGCCTGCCATCCGCGAACGGATGGTTGGTATTTTAAGCAAAGTGAGCGATGTATTGGCTAAAAAGGTAGCCGAAGGATTAGGTATGCCTGTACCCAAACCCGAAGAACCACTGAACCATAATTATGGCGCGGATGCCAACCCGGTAGATTACCAGGACCAGCCTAAAAAACAAGGCCTTGATAAATCGGCAGCGTTAAGCATAGCTAATACCGTTAAAGATTCGATAAAAACCAGGCAGATTGCATTTCTGACTGCTGATGGCGTGGATGGAGAATCTGTAAAAGCGATGAAAGCTGCTTTGGTAGCCGAAGGCGCACAGGTAAAAATAATAGCGCCGCATGGTGGTTTTATTAAAGATGCCAAAGGCGGCGATGTTAAAGTTGACATGAGCTTTTTGACTGCAGCTTCGGTATTGTTTGATGCTGTGTTTATCCCTGCCGGGGATAAGAGTGTTGCCGCTTTGAGTGGCAATGCTGACGCAGTACATTTTGTAAACGAAACCTACAGGCATTGCAAAGCTATTGCCGCGGATGGTAATGGTGCAGACCTGCTCAAGGAAACTTATGTAGCTGCTAAATTGAAACAGGATAAGGATGCATCAGCGGGTGTGATCAGCAGTGACACAGCAAAAGGATCGTTAGCGAAAGACTTTATTGCCGCGATAGCCCAGCACCGTTTTTGGGAGCGGGAGAAAAAGGATAAGGTTCCAGCCTGATAATAAAAAGGCTCTCCGAGAATATCGGGGAGCTTTTTATGAAAGCATGTTGGAGCTAACGAGAAAACTATTCTCGTCTACAGCTTTATCAATTACTTATTAACTTTCAATACAGAGTTAATCACTGAGTCTTTTTGAGCGGTTGAAAGTTTGTAATTAAACCTGAACAGCGCGCCTTCAAAATCACCGTAGGATGGATTGGGTATCACAATGTATTTATCGCCAAATTTTGCTTTCAGATCTATGGTTGTGGCTGTGCAGGGTGATTATCATACCGGGCATCAAAATCGGGCAGGTTATCGCCACACAACAACACCACATTGTAGCTTTTTAATACCTTTTGGCGACGGCTTTCTTTACTTGATGAGCCTTGTTTAAGCAGCAGGTGAGCTTCGTCAACAAAAGGGAGCTTATATAACTTAAGGTTTTGGGTTGTACCGGGGCGCTCATCCTCATCCCTGTTGGTGATGTAAAATACAGTTACCCCTTTTGATGCCGCGTATTTAAAAAATGAAGGTGCCCCGGGTACGGTATCGGCAATGCCTTTGGCTGTCCATGCTTTCCATGTTTTAAGATCATAATCAAGGTTGGCAATGGCACGTTGAGCATCATAAGGGCTATTGTCAAGCAGGGTTTCATCAATATCGGTAATAACAGCCAGCGGCTTACCTTTCTTCTTTTTTAAAGCCGCATCAAGCCGCAGTTTGGCCATGTTGTATGCCTGGAAACATAGTGCTTTATACTCGGCGGCGCGTTGCTGCCATAATGATGCCCATACCTTGCCATTATTAGTTACCGAAGTATTATTTTGAGCCTTAGCGGTAATACCTGCCGATAGGATTATTACTGTTGAAATGATGATAAGCCTTGATTTCATATAGCCAAATTAACGAAAAGTTATGCATATAGCACAAGCGGATGCCGAAACCGCCATTCAATTTAGTTGGAATTAGCAGCATTAATGGAGTGATAAAAATTCAGGTCAGATAAAAGCCGATCTATCCAAATAAAACATAAAAAGGAAGATGTTTTGTTACATCTTCCTTTTTTAGCAAATATTTCAATAAAAAGCTATTGCGCGTTGCCGCCGATAGTTATTTTTTGAGTTTGGTAGCCTACCCTGCCCTTCAGATCGGTACCTTCTAAAATTACTGTGTAATGGGTTGGCTTATCTGCCGCGTAAAACGATACTGTTGAAGTTCCGTCTTTTTGCGTAATGATGTTTGGTTCCCAATGTATGGTTGAACGCAGATCGACAGCTTTAGCCGGAACATTTTTTACAGCATACCGCGGCCTGTAAAATTGCTTGTATTCAGCAATTGGCAGTGGTTTGTACAGGTATATACCCGTTGCCCGTTTTATAAATGGCCCGTTACCTGCACGGGTGGTTATTTCCAGATAAGCATAATCAGCTCCGTAGCCTGCCGTTGACGATGCTGAAAGCAGATCGGCCGTGTTAGTAAGGTTACGCATATTATAACTGGAGTTAGCACGATAAATCACCTCTACACCTAAAATATCCTGAGCAAGTATGTAATCAAGATACTGTTTCTGATAGTCATGATGCTCATTGGGTATGCCGCCAAAAGGCTCATAAAAGCGATCAAGGTCTACACCATCAAAAACAAACCGTAAACGTTTATCTTTTAGAAAATACTCCATATTGGTTTGTTTTGAGCTATCCTTATAATAGCTTTCCCTAAAGCCTGTTATTTTGGTTGAAAGCACGTCTAATAAAGTCGCTTTGGTTCCTGCATTTACCAATACATCTTCGGTTAGCGTTTGGTCGATACCTTCAGGGCCGTTCAAACTTTGTGAGCCTTTTATCAGTGCCCTGTCCCGTACGTTAACCGCATTGAGCAACTTACCCGAAACACCGTATTGTTGCTTATCAAGGGTTTCTTTATAAGCCTTGTTTGATTTAATATAGTTAAGCACGGTAGCGTCTGTATTTACATTCCACGGATCGAGCAAGGTTACTGTTCCCGATTTTGCCGGCGTTTCGTTTTTATCATCTACAGAAACACCACCATTTACTACTTTACCATTTGCTTTACGTGCCGAAATAATAAATGTGGTATTATCAACCTGTGGCAATTTGTTGAAAGCAAAACGCCCCTCGGCATTGGTAACTGTATCTTTAACAAAATTAGTACTACCTTTTGCCAGCATCAGCACTTTTGAACTGGCAATTGGTTTATTAAACAGGTTAGTTACTGTACCTTTTATAGAAAAATCAACCTCGGGGTCAAACTCGGGCTTAACCGGTTTGTCTATTTTTTTAAGGTCGTACCCAATCCAGCCCTGGGTCAATAATAATGCGTCAAGCGCTTTCCATGCCTGCTCATCATGCGTAAAATAGTAGGTAGGGTCTTCAACATATCCTTTCAGATCAGAAGAAAGCAATAAATGCGATACGATATTATCTGATGCGGAACTCCCCTCCTTTACCTGGTTATCATCGGTTACAGCCATCGAAAAGCTACCTTCCACAGGTTTACCTGTAGCGTCTTTTACAGTGATGTGTACAGGTATGCTATCCCGGGCACTGAAGGTTTTAGCATCGGTATTCAATTCTATTTTGAGGTTATCGTTATGGTTAATAAACGTTATCCTTTCGTTTACCGGTTGCTGGGCCGCATTCAATAATATAAAATGCGCCACACCTGTAGGGAAAAGCGATTTGGAAACCCTTGTCGAAAAATAGTTATTACTAAACGCAAACGTAGCCGCATAGCATACAACACCTCTCGACAAGCCAACAATACTGTATTTACCCTGTGTTGCCTGCTCGGATGTATTATAGAGCGATAGGGTCATGGTATCTTTATCCATTATGTTTTTAACCCTTAACACACTGCCTGTTTTGAGTGGAGCGGGTAAATTCACAGTTTTTTTTGCGCCATCGGGCAAGGTAACCTCGGCGGTATAGGTTTTGCCCGGCTGAGGCGTAATATCAAAGGTGCCTATACCGTGGTGCAGGTTGGTTATGTTTGCCAGTTCGGTATGATCATTATCATATACAACAGCCTGAACATTTATACCCTTACCATCCTCGCCAATGGCTTTGAAGCCTACACGGGCGGGGATACTTTCTATCAGCGAAGCGCTCTCGGGCATAAACTGTATATCTACATCCTGCGGGCGGTTAACCGATATTGGGATAAGCACAGATTTTGTTTTATCCAGCTTATCCTGCGCAACCACATTGAGGTTTTTAAGGGTTGTTTGCGGCGGCAGGTTAAAATCAACTGTCATGGTACCATCTTCGGCGGTTTGCGCGGTATTGCGCAGCAATACCTTTTTACCATTCAGTATTTTTAAATTCATATCGCGCAGGCCGGCCGTTTTGTCATCAAGGCTGGTAAATTTGAAAGCCATTTTAACGTTGTCTTTACCACCTTCTGAATTTATTGTTGGATTTACATTTACCAGCCAGGTATTTATGCCCTGGTTGTTAATATAAAAACTCTGTTTAAAAAAGTAATCATCGCCAAAGTTGCGCATCCAGCTGGTGTAGGCGCGTATGGTATAAGTTCCTTCATTAATATAAGTTTTACTTAAGGGGATGCTGCCCCACGTTAAGCCATACGCTACCGGGAATACAAAGCGTTTAACTACCGCGTTACTATCATTCAACAGCTCAACATACAGGCGGCTGCTTAATGGTGAATAACCGATAGATTCGGTGGTAAGGTAACCTTTAAACCAGGCTGTATCACCTATAGAATAATAAGGTTTATCAAATTGTAAAAACGTTTTTTCTACAGGCATTGAGCCATTGTAGGTGTTAATTTTTGAGATGAGTGTGTTGATACTGTTACCGGAAGGGGCCTGGGAGAAAGCCACGCCGGTAGCAAAAGTAAGCATTAAAATAAGCTTACATACAAAAGTTTTTCTTCGCATTGTTGTACGTAGGTGATAGGTTAAAATGGTTAGACTAAGAAATGATCAATTGGTTTATCCGCGTCAGGGAATGGTGTGATAAAAATACATATTTAGTGATATGTTTTATACATATCATTAAAAAAAACCAATCGGTTGCGTTAGTATTGCCTAAAAGGCGGCTTTCACTTTTTTATCTACCCTCAATACCGATTGCTGCACGAATAGCTTTTTATACCTCTCCCGCAAACTATCGATCTGTTTAGATACCTGTGCCGATGGTTTATGAAAGTAAATTACTACATGTGTTGGCTCGGTAATGAGTTGGCCGGTTTGTGTGTCTTTCCAGTTTCCGGCGGCATCTATTACGGTGCTCCCCTCCTTAAAAACCGCGCTGATGTGCTTCTCTTTAAAATCGGACCATTCTTTATCAGTTAACGCGCCGCCACCGGGTTTATTCATCCCGAAGTAGAGGTCGGTTTCCACCATGCGGTTGGTGGTGCATGATGCGAGAAAGATGCAGATGAACAGGAGTTTGAAACGCATAGTTTAAAGATAGGGATTTGTGGTGGGAATATGTTAAAAAGCATCTTCGGCACACGCGGCACGCGTGCGCCAGCGAGAGATTTGTGTTGGAATGTTGATTTGGTTATCTATTGGCCTGGACTTAAAAGGCACAAGTACCCTCCCTCTTATGGCACGCGCTGCATACTTGCGCCAGGTTAAGGGGCTGCATGGTTGGGGATTTGTGGTGGGAATATGTTAAAGGCATCTTCGGCACACGCGGCACGCGTGCGCCAGCGAGAGGGGGGATGGAAAAAATATTGCTAAATATTATATTATTAAATAAAAGTTGTATTTTGCCAATCGATGGATACGATACAGGGGTACACGATAGAAGAGATACCATTCTTAAAGATGCTTTCTTTAATGCTAGATATACCTTGGTTACAGTTAAAGTCAAAAGAGGTTGTTGAATTGTATAACTTTTGCGATACCACGGCTCAACAAGATTTAATAGTGAGTCTGCTTCGTAGATTCATACATATAAATAGCTCCAAATTAGAGCAGATGGGGCTGGATATCTCAAGTCATGTTGTCAACAATTGGAAATTAACTTTTGACAAAACACTTTTTATCGCAATAGCAGATGAAAAGAAAGATGAGTTGGATGGTTCTCAAGCATATCTAAATTCGTTGAAAAATAAATTCGACGATAATTGGACTAGAGATAATTTCGTTAAATCTATCGGGATTGGTTATCATAATATTCAGGACCGGCAAACAGCTATACTTTTTGATGATTTTATAGGGTCTGGTGAGACCATTAAAAGACAGTATTTGTGGTTTAAAAATAAAATGGCCGATATTGGCAAACCGAATGTTGAAATAAAGATTGTGTCCTATGCCATTATGGAGTCGGTTTATTACAATCTTATTAGTGATGGAATAGTAATCTATAGTCCACTTAAAATCAAAAAAGGAATATCCGAATATGAGGGGTATAACGATGTTCAAAAAACAGAGAGTTTAAAGCTAATGCTGGATTTAGAGGATAAATTGGAGGATACAATAAAGAATATTAAATTGAAAAATTATTCCCTTGGTTATGGCTTAAGTGAAAGTATTTATGCTGTTGAGGGCTATAATATATCGGATAATGTATTCCCGGTTTTTTGGTGGCCGGAAGAAAAAAAGAAATCAAAAAGGAGAACCTTATTTAGACGCCTGAATTGATGAATAATAATTTACATATTAAAATTTTAAAAGGTCTTATTGAAAATGATGGTGCTGAGTATTATTTTTTTCACACTAGATATGCAATTGGACCAGGAGAATTAATTCTTACTTTGAATGATCTTCAATCTTCGTCATTAATAGAAATAAAAAGCTCAAAGGTCTTTATTCTACCTAAAGGGCGAAAGTTTCTGTTGATACATAAGAGAACGTATTTAAATAATGACGAAAAACCTTGGTTAAAAATACCTGAATATATGAAAGGTCAGGAAATGTATAATTCTCCTGATTATTATCCTTTAAATTTTGATTTAAATTATTTAAAAAAATTGGAAAGAGAATAGTACTAGCGTTTATAAGTCGTAGCGACTTTTTTAATAAGGCTGATTTAAACCTCAGTTTTTGTACCAAAAACAAATATTCTAACGAATATTATTTGAATGATTCATTCCATTGTATTTCATTCACATTCAATTAGAATTAATTTCAATGATGTGTAGTACTATTCCTTTCCTTTATGATTAAATGGTCCGAAAAATTAGCTTCAAACACCTCAAAACCTACTGAGTTAACTGAAGCTTTAATAAAGTATTCAAAAAAATTAGAAAAACAAGGTTTTCCAGTAATATTTGATCTAGCCCATTTAGCTTTAATATTGGGAATAGAAAAATTGACTTTAGCATCAATTGTAAATTCTAGCTCTAAATTTTATCGATCTTTTAAAATTCCAAAACGTAGACATAACACATTTAGAGAGATTAATTCCCCTTATCCAGTACTGAAAAAAATACAAGACTGGATAAAAGTGGAAATTTTGGAGAAAATTGAAATGAGTCACCACTGCTATTCTTATAGGAAGAACGTCTCAATAATAGATAATGCAAGTGTTCATCTTGGCAACGAGGTACTTTATAAACTTGATTTGGTAGACTTTTTTGACAACATTAAGGAAGATAGAATTTTATCTATATTTTTAAATTGCGGTTACTCTTATAAGGTGAGTTATTTTCTCACATCATTATGTCTTTTAACCACAAAGCTCCCGCAGGGAGCTAGCACTAGCCCCATTATTAGCAATATAATAGCAAAAAGACTGGATAAAAGACTTTCTGCATTGTGTAGCAAATACAAAATAAATTATTCTCGTTATTCTGATGATATAACAATTTCCGGAAAATTTGTCCCCCCTTTTTTAAGATTAATCATAAAGAATATCATTGCGGACGAAGACTTTATTGTTAACCAGAACAAAGAGATCCTAATCAATGGATTAAATAAGAAAAAGATTGTCACAGGTATATCAATCACCAATAACGTTCTAAAAATTCCTAGGGAAAGTAAAAGAATTATTAAACAAGAAGTTTTTAAATTTCTCAAATATGACTTCATGATTAATCCCAACGAGCAGGAATTTGACCCCTACTTTACAGAAAGGCTTATTGGAAAACTCAATTACTGGATAAATGTAGAAAAGGGCAACGAAAATCCAATTTTTTTATTGAGAAGTGTTATTGAGAAAAATAAACTTTTCATGTCAAGAATTATTCAAGAGGACTTTAATAGCTAATTATCTTATTTTACATCCACTGGTTGAAGTTTGCAACGCTCATCCCCCAATGCCTTAAGCTTAACTAACCGATAACTATACCTTGGTTCGTAAGCAGAATACTTGCTACATTTTAGGACGAAGCTTTCAGTTTCGACCAGTAGTGAGTCAAATCTGACCTCGCATCTCAAATTTTTTAAATGTGTGATAATTATCTGGAATTCAGATATTTAAATCAATACTCGCTTTCTTAAAACAGAATTTATCCCGACCTTTGTGGTAGGAGGTCCATGGTCGATAGTCCATAGACCATGGGAGAAGTCCGCGGCCGATAGACAATGGCCTTCTTTTCCGAGCCTTCTTAACTATCGACCATGATCTATGGACCATCGACTCCAAATCGAATTTTCAAACCAATCAAATCAATAACATTATGGCTATTTTAGAATCCCTATCCTACAAACAACAAAAATTTTGTGAGGAGTATTTACTCAATTTTAATGCTTACCGGGCTGCACTCACCGCCGGGTATACCGACAATACCGCCCGCAAAGGCGACTTGCTGCATGTGCCCAAGATACAGGCTTATTTAAAGGAGGCGATGAACCGCAGTGCCGCCCGTGCGGAGTTAACGCATGATATGCTTTTGCGTGAGCTGATGAAGGTGGCATTTTGTAATATGGGTAATTATTATGATGACCATGGCGACCCGAAGCGCATGCACCAGTTAACGGATGATGAGAAGGCGGCGATCAGCTATTTCCAACGGGCGGATGTGACGGGTGAAGACGGGCATATTACGGGTGAACTGTTCAAGATCAAGCTGCATAATAAAATGGCTGCTATTGATAAGCTGTGCAGGCATACGGGTTTTTATAAAGCCAACTGGCAGCCGAATGTGGTGATACAGCCTGAGGAAACTGATGAAGATGTTGCTTTTGAGGCTGAGAGTGCGAAGACGATGGCGGAGCCTTTTAGCGATGAGGTGAGCGGGGAGTTGCTGGAGCAGAGTTTGGGAGAGATGCAAGAAGTAAGAGGCAAGAATCAAGATGAAGAGTGGGAAGATGATGATTTGGATATCGGCGATGATGTAAATGATAAACTTCTTGTTTCGGGGATTATGAATGTTAATTGTGATTCTGATAAGGTATTCATGAGCTCCTTTCAGTCGGTTGCAAATCCCCTTGCTGGTGGGTCGAGGATTATAAATCCCGACCAACGAAAGGGGTACTTAACGACTCCTTCCCTGGGGAAGGGTGCGGCTGGCGGTGTAATGGCGGGTAGGGGTTGTTTTGCGATGATGCATACTAAATTTACCCCTCCCTCCACCCTCCCGTTGGGAGGGAATCGCGCTATGCCAATGCTTCCTTCAATGTTAACAATAAACGAAACAGGGCTTTACGACAAAAGCCCGGTTGGTGACCCCTCCTTCGCTAATACTCCTTCGCCAAAAGGCTACGGCGTACAAAGCGCTATGGCGGATGTAGATAATATTCTTACTTTATCCCCCCTTGATAGAATCAAGATACAAGAATCAAGAACCAGGAGAAGATATGGCATTGGAACATATCCTTACTTTATCACCGCTTAAAAAAGAGGCAAGAATCGAGAATCAAGAGGCAAGAAAAGAACAATCCATCAAATTATTCCTGAAACAGGGTATGTTTGATGCCCATTTCCAGTCCGCGCAGCTCGGCTAAGCCTTTTAACCTGCCAATGGCCGAATAGCCCGGGTAGGTATTGTAATTATAATCATCGAGTATTTTATGGCCATGATCGGGGCGCATAGGTATGTCAACGTCATCGCGACCTGCATCAGCACGTTTTTTCTGCTCCAATACCAGGTTTTTCATTACGGCGTACATGTTGGTGCTGCCGCCTAAGTGATCGGCCTCGTAAAAGCTACCATCGGGCTCGCGCTGTACATTACGCAGGTGGATAAAGTGAATATCGCTACCTAAGCGCTCAACAATACCGGGCAGATCATTATCGGCCCTCGCGCCAAGCGAACCGGTGCAAAAAGTAATGCCGTTTGATGGCGATTTACAATAGCCTACCAGGTCTTTCAAATCCTGCTCGGTAGAAACCACCCTCGGCAAACCCAGTATAGGGAACGGCGGATCATCAGGGTGGATACACATTTTTATACCTGCTTTCTCTGCTTCGGGCACTATAGCCTGTAAAAAGTAGGCCAGGTTTTGTTTTAGTTTGGCAGCATCGGTTTGAGCGTAACGCTGCAAATGTTCTTTAAATTCGGGAATAGTAAATACATCATCCGTTCCGGGCAAACCGGCCATTATGGTATTGGTGATATAGGTTTTTTGCTCGGGAGTAAGTCCGTCGAGGTATTGTTTAGCAGCTTGTTGTTGCTGTGTGGTAAAGTCCTTTTCGGCACCTTCCCTTTGCAGGATATAGAGGTCGAACGCGGCAACAGCCGCGGCATCATACCGCAGGGCAGACGCGTTATTGGGCAGGCGGTAATCCAAATTGGTGCGTGTCCAATCTAATACCGGCATAAAGTTATAGCATACGGTTTTTAGGCCTGCTTTAGCCAGATTTTGCAGGCTGGTGATGTATTTAGCAATATATTCGTCGCGCTCGGCACCTGCTGTTTTTATGCTTTCGTGAATGTTAACACTTTCTACAACACTCCAGGTAAGGCCGGCTTTGGCAATGGTTTCTTTACGGATGTTGATCTCGTCGGTTGTCCATACCTCGCCTGCTGTGATATGATGCAACGCTGTAACCACGCCTGTTGCACCTGTTTGCCTGATGGTTTGTAAGCTAACCGGATCTGAAGGACCAAACCACCTAAACGTTTGTTCTAAATTGCTAAACATATTATATTGTTATTTTAACCGCTTTAATTCAACAAAGTAAACATCATTCTGGCGCATGGGCAATTCTTTTTCAAAATACCCGGATGCCGTAATATTAACCCTTGCAGTGAGATATGGGGCTCCGTTGTTTTGCTGTTTAATACCGGCAACCTGTGCTTTGGTTAATTGGTTGGGCGAGTGCATATCAAAATAGGTGGCATAAGCATCGTTAACACGATAGCCGGTTTTATAAACCTGCAATGCATATGTTCCGGGTAATAAGTGGCTTATTTTTAACTTTACAGGAGGCAGGGCTTTTGCCGGAACATCGCGCTTATAAAAAACCTGGTCGTTAACCGAATCGCCGGGGTGGGTTATGGTAAAATCCCAAAACAGCAATTGAACGTTACTCTGCTTATCTTTTGCCGCGATGGATGCAGAATCGGGGCTGTTTAATTCAACATCGCCAAGCTTGTTAAGGTATTGAAATGAATAGTATGCCGCCTTTTTAATATCCTGGTAATTAATCAAACCAAAGCCGCCGTGAAAAGGTGTAAACCGCGGACCATTCTCTTCAAAAATATCAGTAAACGTCCAGTACGACATGGAGTTAACATATGGCCCAGCATGTTTTACCTTATCTAAAATATAAGCCGCTTCTACATAATTATCGTGTATTGGGTCCGTTGGCGTATATGATGAACTCCATTCTGTATAGTGCAGCGGCAGGTTTGGCATGGCTGACCTTTCAATTTCTCTTTTCTTTTTGATCATATTGCCGGAAACAGCCATTTTATCCTGGCTTACAATAACACCAACATCACCGGTTTGATCTAAAAAGCCTTGTTTAACACCATAATCATGTGTGCTGATGAAATCTATGGGGACTTTGTTGTTTACGCAAAAATTGACCATATCACTTACCCAGGCATTACCAGCCGTGGCGGGGCCTCCAACCCGGTAATCAGTTGATACCGACTTAATAGCGTTTGCAGTTTCGCGGTAAAGTTTAAAATAATCCTGCTGGTCGCCGCTAAAAAACCCGTTCTTTAAATTGGGTTCGTTCCAAACTTCAAAAAGCCAGCTGGCCACTTCGGCATGCCCGTAACGCTCACGCCAATGCTGTACCAGTGCTTTGATAAGATCATTCCATTTGTTATAATCCTTTGGCGGAGTAATGTTGCCCTTCCACCAAAACACTGTTTTTTTATCGCTTGCCAAAGCATTGGGCATAAAACCAAGTTCAACAAAGGGCTTCATTTTAATGCTTAGCAAAAAATCGAAAAGCTCATCAATATACTGATAGTTGTACATGGCATTACCCGCTTTGTCTTCGCGGTAAACACCCATATCATCGCTCAGCAAGCCATGAAAACGAATATATTTAAAACCACAGTCTTGCTTTACCATGCGTAATTGCCTTTGCCAGTCGGCCCTTAAACCTTCATTTGCACGGCCTGCGCCCACACATTCACGATAGCTGCGGTTTAGCGGGCCTTTTACGTTATTTATATCAACACTTATTGTTTTGGCCGGGATAACCTGGGCCGATACGGCGAACATTGCCGTGGATAATAAAAGCGTTAATATGTATTTCATCATCAGTATAAATTTTACAGAAAATACTTTAGGTATCAAAGCCGGTAGCTATTGATAATTATAAATTCAGATCAATTGGTTTTTGCTCAATAAACTCATAAATATCAATTTATTGAGACGGTGAAATTAAATACAAACTATTAAAAATGCAACCGATTACAATAATTATTTATAATGTTTTGATACTTATCAGATGGCAAAAGCCAGGTACTGTTAATATAGAATTAATTGGTTAAGACGTGGCTTAATGATATATTTGAGATCTGACAATTTAGGTAATGATAACATTAGATACTACCATACAACGCAATACCGATAACCTGCTAACCAGCGAGGTTGGTGATGAACTAGTAATGATGGATATGGATGGCGGTAACTACATAAGCCTGAACAAAACAGGTCGCGTAATTTGGGAACAAATTGAACAACCCGTAAAAGTAGGCGATATGGTAAATAGGCTTACTACGCGTTTCGATATTGATAAGGAAACCTGCGCGGCCGATACATTGGAATACCTTGAAAATATGCTGGCGCAGAAAGTAATTACAGTAGCATAATTAGCGTTATGTATTATTACAGAGGATTCGGGCTTATCATCGCATCGCAAATAATGCTGCCTGAACTTCTTCCTTACACATTAACATCTACGCCCGATGTTCATATCAGCATTGGCAAAACCCCAGAAAAGTTAACAGCGGCGGGTACAGTACATAAAGTGGGTTATGCCATTAACCCTAACGAATATTTACTGCAGTTTTTAAACGTAGCTAACTATTATGCAGCCAATGGCAACAACATTATTGTTGAGCCACTTGCCGGTAGCGATGAAAAAAGCGTCCGTCTGTTTTTATTAACAGGTGTTATGGCGGCCATACTACACCAGCGCAATGCCGTTGCCTTAAACGCTGCTGCCATAAAGCATTTAGATGGTGTTGTACTATTTTGCGGATATGCCGGTTCGGGCAAGTCGGCTATGCTCACCAAATTTATACAAAACGGATACAAGCCTTTTTGCGATGATGTTTGTTTGATACAACACAACGATGTGAAAGCCATGGCGGCTTATCCCACTATAAAAAACTGGGAAAATACTTTCACAGGGATGGGTTTACCCATACCATCCACTGATAATAAAATAAGGCCAAACCTGCCCAAGTACGCCACTTATTTTCATGATGAGTTTGATACAGATGCATTGCCTGTTAAAACTATATTTATAATCCATAAAGACCACATTGCAAAATCTGTTGAAATTAAAAAACTGGCAGGCATAGAGGCCTTTGCCGAAGTGCACAACAATGTATACCATCGTTTACAGATCTACCCGATGAAAAAGGAAGCCATACACTTTCAGGCCATATCAAAACTGGTGGCTAACATCAATGTTTACCAGGTAACCCGTAGCAGCAATACGGGTTTTGACGAATTATTTCAGACCATACAAAAGCACTTATAAGATGGAGAGCGATAAAAAGATAGTTTGGCTGGCATCGTACCCCAAAAGTGGCAATACCTGGTTCAGGGCATTTATTACTGCATTATTGAATAATGGTGAGGTTGATATTAACAACCTGGCAACTGATGGTATATTCTCGTCGCGCCGATTGTTTAATGAGCAAACCGACCTGGAGTCGAATTTATTGTATGATGAAGAAGCAAAACAAATGCAGGGAAATGTATTTAATCATATTTGTGCTAAAGCCAAGCAACGGCACCTTTTTGTAAAAATACATGATGCCTATACTTACAATTCTGATAATTTGCCTGTTATACCTACTCAAAATACACTTTGTGCAATTTACATCATCCGCAATCCGCTGGATATTGCCGGCTCACTGGCAAACCATAAAGATGACACTTTGGATGACAGTATCGATTTTATGAATAATAAACAAAGCGTTTTTGGTAAACAGGAAGATGAAGTAAACACAAGCCTACAATTCAGGCAACCACTGCTGGATTGGAGCGGGCATGTAAACAGTTGGACAGCTAAACTACCTTTTCCGGTAATGGTAATTCGTTATGAGGATATGCTTGCCGATGCCTTTGAAACCTTTAAGCAGGCATTACTTTTTATGGGAATAAAAACCGATAAACAACAACTGGAAACCGCCATAGCAGCCAGCAGCTTTGAGCAGCTAAAGCAAAAAGAAACCGATTATGGTTTTAAAGAACGGATACGTAATACCTCATTCTTTCGCAGTGGTAAAGCCGGTAATTGGAAAAACGAGTTAACCAGCCAGCAGGTAAGCGCTATAACCAGCCAGCATCAAAACACTATGGCTAAATATGGGTATATTTAATATTAAGGCTGTATATAATCGAGGCAAAGGTTAGCTTTAAAAAACGCATCCTATTCGGCACCTACTTTCTTTAATTCTTGTAAAGTTTGTTTTTAATACCACCTAATTACCTTTTTAAAAAATATCAAGCTAATAAAAAAAGCCCAAAGATGGGCTTGTGTATTAACTTTCAAAAAAAGATCGCTTTTAATTAGCTCAAAGCACTACCATCACCGCCCATAACTGTACTACCTAAAGTATCCTCTACAGCATTTGTTACAAATATTTCGGGTTTGCTCCAGTTTTCTTTAACCGGTTGATCGTTGTTTTGTGTGATTATGTTTTCCATGGCCTAATGTTTAGTAATAGTTTAACTGTTACGAATGTAAAGAAATATTTACTCCAAAGCAAATATTTACTTTTAAACAACCATAAACCTTAACATTATTCAAACAGATAACCCTTACTCTTTAAATATATTAAGCAATCAGTTACTATACCCGCTTGCATTATCCTTATACCGGTTACTGATGTTGGCGAAGAAAAACCCGCAAATGGTACTATATCATCAAAGTGCCTGATTATAGCATCTTTGCTTATGTATTTATCAAACACAAAGGCCTTTTCGGGATCATCCATCATACTGAAAAGTTTAGCCTTTGCCATAATTGTACGTTTTGCATAATCGGGGCTGTAAGGCGATTTATCTCTGCGCCACTGTATGGCAGGTGGTAGTATATCATGCATAGCATGGCGTATCAGGCTGCGCCTGTAACCATTTTTATTGAACAGATGTACCGGTGCTTCTATCAAAAACTCCATAATGTCTTTATCAAACATCATGTCACAGGTTGCCATGTTATAATGTTCATTGCGATTAGCAAACAAGCCATTAAACCTACTTATTTGACCATCGCTCACCATTGCCTGCATGGCGGCAGATTGGCTGGATTGTTGCTCCGAAAATAACACATGTGTATATTGCGCTGCAAAGCCGGGCTGTAGCGTAGTGTGTTGTTGCCAATTAATGTCACGGGGTTTAATTTTACGCAATTGATGCCACAATGTTGTATAAAACAGGTAATCGCTTTTAAGCAATTTTAAGGGGTTAATATCATATACTTTTGCCAATTGCTTTAACAATTGCATAGAGGCTTTATACTTGCCTTGCTGCATCAATAAATAAATTATGGAGTTACCCTTCCACGAAACCCAAAAATCACCGCCGAAACCTGTAAATAAGCTACGGATATTTTTTTCTTTCGCCGCTTCTGCAATCGCCATATCCATATAAAAAAAAACATTCGGAATAGCTTCATTTATATCAAAAGCTTTGGCTAAATTATCAAGTGGTCCAACCCCGGGCGCCTCTACAAATGTTTGTATAATATTAGGGCAATGCTTATTTACAATATCAATGTAGCGCCGCTCATCTTCCTCAATGCCCCCATGCCCAACCGGCAGTACTGATGAAAACGCGTATAATGGCTTATTCTTTTTAGCCAACAATTCTGATAATATACAGGCCACGCTACTCGAATCCAATCCGCCACTCAGGGTTATTCCTACAGGCACTTCAGGGTTTAATCGTTTTGATACGGCTTTATACATTAAATCGCGCAGGCAGTTTATCCACTCTTCATCGTTCTTAAAATTATACCGCCCAGCGGGTTGCAACGCCCAATACTTTTCTTTTTTGATGGTGTTATTCACCATGCTCAATTTAATTCCCCCGCAAAGGGCAAATACCTCTTTATTATAGGTTTGCTCACTATTACTTTGCCTGAAATGGTAGTTTATAATATGCTCGTCATTAAAATAATGGGGAGTGCCTTTAGCGGCTTCAACACCTTTAATTTCGCTGCAAAAAATAAAAACTTCGGGAGCATCATAATAATACAACGGGCGAAAGCCTACCTGGTCGGTTGCTAAAAAAAGCTGTTGCCTTATCTTGTCCCATACGGCAAAAACAAACTCGCCCTGCAGGTGCTCAACACATTGTGCTCCCCAATGCTGGTATGCCTTTAATATGAGAAAACTATCAGCCTCGGTTCCCCATTGTTTTTTATCCAGGCTTAATAAACTATATAGTTCATCGCGGTTATCAATACGTGCATTGGCCGTAAAAATAAGGTCGCTGGTTTCTATGGGCAATTGTTCATTTTGCTGCTGGGGATAAACGGTTAATTTACAAAAACCAAAAACTACGTTTTTACTTTGTTTTATCCCGTCACCATCGGTAACCCGGTGAGCCATTGCCTGTTTTATTTTGTTGATACTCGCTTGCTCAACAGGCTTCTCCCTTTTACTGATGATACCGTAAATAGCACTCATTATATTTATTAACTTGTAAAACTACTCAATACTGTATATCTCTCTAAATTGCCGCCACCAGTTACTATTTTATCACCGCTTTTTAGCCAAGCGTGGGCATTTAGTTTATTTGTAACGGTGTCTTTATATACACCAAAAAACATGGTGCTTATTACCCCTCGCCTTTTGAGCATCATTTTAGCCGCAAGCGCCTGCTCAAAGCATTTTGTACGCCAGGGCGAATAACAGCACGCCCTGCCAAGGGCTGTTTTTACCAGTAATGAAAGGGTATCATTACCAAACGCCTCGGTTGCATGTAATTTACCAAAAAGCGGGCTTATCTTTTTAAACGGGAAAAACACCAGCATAAAACGCGCCGTTGCCAAAAAGCACCACGCTTCGGCAAATAGCAGTTGTTCTTTAGCGGGTCTTTTCTTCATCAGCCTAATAATAAATTTTCCACATATTCAACCAACGCATCAACATTACATACTTCAGGCCTGGTTACCTGGTAAATTATGCAATTATTTGACAATGCAGATATGATTTGGAAAGTAAGGGCTTTTAACTCGTTATTATGGATCAGCATTTTACGATAAACCTGTTTTGTAAGCTCGTTAAACGCCTCCGCGTTTTTTAGCTGTCGCGATTCAATTTGGTTAACCGGTCCTTTTTTTAATATAAATATCTTTTTTACCGGGTGGCTACCTGTATCAAACTGCTCATGAAAAAAGACACCATATTTATTCATCCCTTTCCTTATCGCGAAAGACTGGTCACTAAACTGACCATGATTCAGTTTTTCCTGTGCATCTTCCCAAAGCTTGATCATTGGGTACGATGCTGATGTTTGCAGATCAGGGCTAAGTACTACCACATCATCGCTAAAAGGTGTATATCCTTTTTTTATAAGGCCGGCAAGGGTGGTTGATTTCCCCGCAGTAGAATCACCGGTGATAAACGCCAGTTCGCCATGATGCAATATTGCTGAAGCATGCATGGGTAGCATTTTGCGTTGCAGCAAAGCACCCGCTATTACCGAAGCCAATATGTGTAGCCTGAGTAATCGCATGTCAACATCTTTGTCCACAGGTTCAACAATAATAGTCCGGCCATCTGTTGCCAGATATCTTGCTATGCCTTTTGCCTCTAAAAACAATTGATTATCGGTAATAGTAAGTGCTAAATGATGCCATACTATCTTTTTACCTTCAACAGGGGCGATGATTACTCCCTGGTAAATATTAACATCAGCAATATCAAAGCTGGCCGCAACCAACTCCGGAAAATCAATATCGGATGTAATGTTCAGACCAAAACCGCGGTAGTTGTATTTCAATTTTTCTGATAAATTGGTAAGGTGATGTTTGAACAGATGCTATTCAATAGAGCTAAGCGGAATTAGTTTTCGCTTACGCTCGGATGTATCAAACGGTTTTATTATTGACCGGAAAGGCTTCATAAAATAGTATACAAAAAAAATTGATTTTGGCAATTTAACCAATTCAAAATCTCTGCTGGCAGGTATAAAACGATGAATGCCTGATATCCAATAAAACTTCATCCTTTGCAAAAACGAATCTTGCAGCAATAAACGGTTGTGCATCCAATCTAAAATATTACTGCTCGTTTCTGATGCCATAATACGATTGCCGCAAAGTTGTTTTGCAAAATACTTAACCGCTTTTACATTGGAGAATGCTGCCTCTGTTTTGGGCAAGCAAATACCCATTAACTGCTCTGATAGCTCATTACTTACAGCCAGTATTTTTTGCAATCCAATATCTGCAAATTCAATATTTAATTTATCGCAATAAGTCTTTATACCCGGAATAGATAACGCCTGGCTAATATCAACAATGTTTTTAAGATACTTAAATGTATCCTTTATGGTATGGTGTATAAGTACCGAAGCAAAGTGTGCATTTTGAGTTAAAACGGCAACGTCTGCTTTTAACAGTTTCACCGGCTCCCCTGTTTCATAAATGAAGGCGTTTACTTTATCGTTAACATTCAGGTAAGTTTCGGCAATGGCCCAGTGCAATTCAATGTGAAACTCGCGCTGCCCATTCTTATACTTATTAAGGTTATAATCTTTATAATATGAATGGTACTTTGTTCCCAGGTAATTATATACTTCATCCAGTTCGGGCAGGTAAGCATCCAGCTTCAATACATCAATAGCTTTGGATAGATCCGCTGGTTGAATAATGAGATCAATATCGCTGCTCTCCCTTGAAACCAGATCGCCAAAAAACTGTTTTGAAAATGCCGTGCCTTTATACGGAACAGCCTGAACGCCATGCTTTTTTAAAAGCATAATAATACGTTCTGTTTCAATAGCCTGTTTCCAGTTTAACTGTGTAATTTCGGCCTGTTGTTTGTAAATTAAAACTTTTATATCATTTGGCAGATCAATGCGATGTAGCAAGGGATAAATGACAGGGCGAATGCGGTGCTGCCGTGCCAGCCGAATAAGTGAATACCAATCAATATTGTTGGCACTTACAAATTGCTTTAGTTCGGAGTTAGTAGCTGTTCCAAAAAAAACGCGACAACATAAAATAATAGCAGCCATTTCGGTGCCATGATCATTTTTAATGTTTTCTATCGCAATCATTGTAGCAGTATATTAACTAAGGGGTAATATGCAAACAAGTTGAGGCAGTTGCATATGGATAGGCTAAATTAACTATTTTCGATAAAACCCACACTAAAAATAAGCACAACAGGAAATTTTTTTTACTAAAACTACAATTCAACCATAAAGAATTGCTAAACAGTCTTATTTTACCTGAGGCAATTCTATATAGAATATAGTCCCCACTCCTACCGTGCTTTTGAACCAAATTTTACCCCGATGCATTTCGATTATCTTTTTAGAAATAGATAAGCCAAGCCCAAAAGGCTGCTCGCCATTGGTGCCAAATTTTTTTGCCGCGGTAAACATCTCGAAAATACTGTCTTTTTCATTTTCGGGTATGCCAATACCGCTATCTGCAATTGCGATAAGTATATTTTTGTTATTTAGGGTAATACTAATTTTAATATCGCCACCTTCATGACTGAATTTTATGGCATTAACTATCAAATTGTTAAATACACGCCATATTTTTTCGTGGTTAACATTAGCCATTATAACTTTGTCATCACTCTCAAATATCAACTTCTGGTGCTTCTCGTTGGCCTTAAATTGCAGTAATTCAACCGAATCAAATAGTAACGACCTCAGATCGATGTTTTGTTTTACAATTTGCTCTGTTTCATCTGCAAGGCCTGTTTTGAGCAATTCGTTTATCATCTCCATGGTGTGTGTACCGGTCGTCTCTATTAGTTTAAGCATATGCTTGCTATCTTCCGAAAAATCTTCATCCTCAAGCAGCATGGAAGCAATACCCGTCATACCCGATAGCGGGTTTCGCAGGTCATGGGCCATTACCCGCATAATACGAATATAATTTTTGTTTACCCGTTCAAGTTCGGCCAGGGTTACTTGCAGCTGCTCGTTTTTAAGTGTTGTTTCCTTTTGATTTTTTTTAGATCTGTTTAAGTTACGGGCAATTAACACAATGATAATTACAGATAAAATGATAGCGATGCCGATGCCCAAAAAGTATATTTCTCTAACCTTATCTTTTTGTTCAAGGTTGACCAACGCTTGCTTTTGCTGAAACGTTGCCAGTTCGCGCTCAACGTCAAGCTTATACAACTCAGTCGAATTACGCTCAAGCGAATCGCGTAAACTTATGTATTTGCTCTGATACAGATATGCTTCGGCAGGCTTGTTAAGATGGGCCATAAATTTAGCGTATGATCTGTTCCATCTTGTTTCCAGATCAAAATTTACACGATAAAAACGATTAAGTAATAACCTGGCGTTGTTATAAGCCTGTGCAGCTTTTACATCATTGCCAAGCGCTACGTACAGATCGCCCAATTTTAATTGTGGTGGTATGCCGGACCCATCAGTATTTGGATTTGGTATAGCTATAGATGCTGTAAGGTACTTTTCAGCCTCTTTCAAATTACCCAACTTCAAATTAACACCGCCCAGGTTATCATATAATACAGCCTTGGGGCCATCGGTATTGCGCTTTAAAAAAAGGTTACTATTACTTGCTTTATTTATCAGTTTTAAATCGAGTTGATAGTAGTACTCGGCGCTGTCAAGCATGCCCGCTCTTTCATATGCATACCCCGCATTGTTTAGCCAGCCTTGTTCTTTTAAGAAAAGTTTCTCGGCTGTATACCGTTCGTGGCAGCTATCAAGCTTAGCAAAACTTGCGGCCCAGCACCTGCCGGCCAGCCTGTAGTTGCTTTGCTTAAAATAAATGGAGCCCAGCTTACTGAAAAGATCGCCATTATCACATACTCCAATACCAATTATATTTTTTGCCTGGTAGTAATAATTAAGCGCACCTATAAATTTCCGGGCGGATAGGTTTACATCGCCTTTCATCATTAAGGCTTTATAATATTCCGCAGGATACTTTTCGACTTTGCTTTGCTCCGAAAAAAACAAAAAGGCGCTATCTGCGTAAGCAACAGTTTGGCTATTGTTGCCGGTATCCTGGTAATACTGGCTCAATAAACAATAATAACTTACAATAAGGGGGCTTGAAGTGTGTAACGAGCCACGCATTTTTTTTGCTATTAAAATAGCGCTATCGCCCTTGCCTGCATACTGCAGACTATCGCATTGCTGAATTTTTGCTTTCAGCCCATTCGCGTCTTCATTTTTATCGCCAGAGCATGAGTGCAGTAAAACAACAACAAGCGCAACAATATATATCTTTAAAATATTTACAACGTAAAAACCGCGGGGGCGATGATACATGATATGAATAGCAAAGTAATTTAAACAGACTTTTGTTTATCGGTGTGAATTTAACTAAAAATATGATATTATCATTATTATTTACCTTTTAAAGCAAAAACATTAACCAAAGCAGCTTTGAACTAAATATTTTTCATCTGTTTTATCCTTTTTTTGATAAAACATTATTATTCCGATCAAACCTTAATACTTTGCTTTTTACGATTGATAAATGGCTTCTCGATAAATATCCACGAGCAGTAAGCCAGAATATACGTAGCCAGTATTACCAGGGGTAAACTAATATGCTCCTGCAATTTTAATTGTACTGCAAGGGTTAGCAACAAGCCATGATAAATATATATACCATATGATATATCGTTACCGCGCAGCAACTTGTGTGCAAAACCCGGTAATGTGTAAGCCATAGATAATGCCGTAAAGCCCAAAATGATATTCTGCGCAAAAACGAACAGAACAGGGTTAAAATAACTTTTTAAAGTTAAACTGATGGCGAGATATGCAACTAACCAATACAGTGCCTTATTGTATATAAACTTTGATTTGTAAATACGTAACCGCTGAAAAATAACGCCCAACAAAAACATATAAAAATGCGGCAGGAATGAATACTGTAACAGCTTGTGGATGGTATGGCCAAAATCTATAAACTGGTAGCTTAAGTAAATGCTTACAAATACTATAAAAAGCGTGTAAAACCAATAGTTCTCCTTATTTTTTGGTGCGAAGTAATAGCATATGGGCAGCACAAGATAAAACTGGAGTTCTACAGGAATTGTCCACAAGCTACCGTTGTAGGAGCCAAAGCCATAGTTATTTAAAAAACCAGGGGTATATATAATGCCAGTCAACTGTGCCGGCAACCATGCAAGGGCTTGCACATTTAAAAAACTAACGCCTGTTAGTGATATGGCTATTATGGTTAAAAATACAACACCCCATAAACCCGGGTAAATACGTAAAATACGGTTACGAATATAATTACGAAACTCTTTATTACGCTCGAACGATGCCGAAATTAAGTATCCGCTGATTACAAAAAATATGGCAACACCCGGAAAGGAGAACATCATGTCGATAAGAAGAGGATTGCCTGTAGCATCAATATGATCGTGATAATGATCAGCAATAACTTGTGTGGCGGCCAGCAGCCTGAGCAAATCGAAATTATTTATCCTGAAGTCCTTTTGTTGTTCCATTAATAAGCGTTTGCACAATTTAACCTCGATATACGTAAGGCCTAAAATAATGAGTTTGCAAGATATTGATATTCGGAACATTTTGCCAGTAAAAACAGAACCAACTGCCATTTTTGTTTATTTGATAAAACAGGAAGGATTATTAGCAAAATGATAATAATAGCTATTACTTTTTGAATTAAATTTTACATTTCTTCAATTCAGCACCTAAAAAACTGGCATAGGTTATTTTTCACCATATCATTGAGCTGAAAGGTTGATTTTAAAAAATGGCAGACTTTTGGCAGATTATTTTAAGCCTATTTGGCAGGTATTTCACCAATGTCACACAATATGACATTTTGTCGTAAAATATTTTTCAAATTGTTAAGAGTGATAAAGTTGAATGATGAGCGACCACTTTAGTTAACAAAGATGATCCGATGAAAAATTCTGCCGGCAAAAAAGATGGTTTTTAGATGTTCGTTTTTTTGAAAATATCCAAAATGGAGATTTCACCCCAAATTCATTATTTTTTTACCATCGATGTATATTTTATCAAAAAAAATGGAGTTTTTATGTTTTTGAATGTGTTTTTAGAGGTAAAAAGTGAAAAAGTTGATATAAAAATCAAAAACCGAGATATTTTTTAACCCTTTTGCCAAATTATTCAAGTTTTAAAATCACTGTTTTTTACCTAAAACAGTGATAAATGATGCCCGATTTATTGTGGCATATTATTAGCACATGCCTCATTGTATCGGGTGAATTTGTTCGTGGTGAACAAAGTGATCTTGAAGAAAAAATTTAGAAACATTTAAAATTAAAAAATCATGACAACTGTATTAGAATTTGTAGTATTATTTGGTGTTATTTTATTACCTCTTTTTGCAACTCCAAACAGAACACATACTCACAAAGCAATGAATAACTAATATAAAGCTTTTAACAGTTTTATTAAAAAAGCGCTCCGGTTACCAGGGCGCTTTTTTTGTATCTTCTAAATTTAGCAGTAAGATACTTCATAATAGTAAGCAACTTATAAAGTATAATCAAAGTTTGCTACGCTAAGAACAGGTAACTGATTTTGCGATTATTGTAATTAATGGCCCAGACCCATTTAATTATGATACCTTTGAGCCATAGCATGGAAGAAAGACAATATTTAACTACCTGGAAAAAGTACATCCCCGTTATTCGCTTGCATTTAAAAAGAAGCCTTACCGAAGACCAGAGCTTTAAATTAAACATTACCGATTTTGAATCGGCCGGCGATCGTGGTAAATCGGGCTACTCGTTCAATATCGCGATAGAAAATGGAAAGGTAACCAACAATATCGGTGGTTCTGCTGTTGCGCGCGACTTGTATGAAGCTTTGAAAGCTGACGAAGCCATTAAAGCTATTTTGCAAGATAAAGCCGTAAAGATAAGTGTTGGTAAAACCTTTGTGCTAAGTATTAAAACTACACATCTTTCTTCGTACAGGTAAATCCTACTATTCTGCATATCGGCTTAATTGTGCTTAAAACACAATGCGGCATACCTGTGCATCATAAATCCGCCGGTTTAATCTCTAACATTATATATGCTGTATCTGATCAGCAAATACCACAGTGCTTTCCCTATTAGCGTCTTTATAAAAAAAAGATAAAGGATGTAACAAAAAAAATACATTTTCATTTTCTCTTCATTTAGCTCCGGTAGTTTAGCATCATAATATCAACCCCTTATTAATTTAAACTATATGGAACGCAAAAATTTTTTAAAACAGTTTGCCATTGCGGCTACCGCAGGCCCCATGGTATTAGAGGCCTGCAAAAAAACATCATCAACAGATAGCTCGACGGCATTAAGCAGCTCAACATCGGGCAGTACCAGTACCGTAGCAGGCGAAATACCTACCGAAGTTGAGGGGCCCTACCCTTACGTTGGCGGCGAAATTACCAACCCTTTGCAACGTGTTGATATTACCGGCGGGCAAACAGGCGTTGCATTAGCGCTTACACTAACGGTGGTTAATGCAAACAAAAGCAATGCTGTGGTACCCAATGCCAGGGTTGATATATGGCACTGCAATAAAGATGGTTATTACTCGGGCTATGCCAACCAAAGCAGCGTTTTGGGTACACAAAGCTATGTGGGCCAAACCTGGCTGCGCGGCTACCAGGTAAGCGATACCGCGGGGCAGGTTAAATTCAGCACCATATATCCGGGTTGGTATTCGGGCAGGGCTACGCATGTACATATCGAAATATTCATCAATAACGTTTTGGTTAAAACCACGCAAATGGCATTTAACGAAACGGTATCAAACACAGTTCATACCAGTACGCTTTATGCCGCTCATGGCGTAAATACAACAAGCAACCTTGCCGACAGCATTTTGGGCAACTCGGCAGCCGACCTTGCCGCCGAAACGCTTACTCTGGCGGGCAGTGTTACTGCCGGTTATACAGGTACGCTAACTCTCGGGCTCGCACTTTAATCCAATCATATTTATACCTGTTAAAGCCGGTACTCATTCCGGCTTTAACTTCACCTTTCTTCTGCAAACACATGGCAACAGCACTGATAAAATTAGCTTACAGGCATATTATAGACGCTTCGGCGAAGACGGACTTTGACCGTAAGGTATTTCACACCACCTACCAGGAGTTTTTAATGAAAAGCCAAACCTACAATATGGAGCGTAAGTTTAGCACTTTTGATGAGATGAAAAGCAACGATGGTCGTGCCAACTCGTTGCATTATAAGCTGGCTATAGCGGCTAATCATCATGTGGAAGAGTTAAAAAATGTGATGCCTGCCCTGCATGACCATATGGGTAATACCCTCAAATTTGAAACGCCGGATTTTAAATTGCTGGCTTCGGATATTGCTGATATTAACGCGCACAAAGTTGCCATTAACTTCATTACGCCGCAATTAACGCTGTTTAATACGATAAGTGAATGTATGATATTGGCAGTTGGTGAACATCGTACTACAAGCACCCCGGTTGATACGTTTATGCTTACGTTACAACCCGGCCTTTCGGTGATATCGTACCAGGAGATTTGACGTTAAATTAGCTTGCTTAACCGTGAATAAAACTTATATTTGATAATAGTAAAATAATTTAACGGATAAGTAATTTGACCAACCTTTCCCCACAAATACAGGCTGATATTAAAGCTATTAGCAGTATTTCTGTAGTCCCTACAATCTTAGATATGGTATGCCATACTACAGGCATGGGCTTTTCGGCTGTGGCACGCGTTACCGATACGCAATGGGTTTGCTGCAGCGTACATGATAAGATAAACTTTGGGATTAAACCCGGTGGCGAACTTAAACTGGAAACAACCATTTGCCACGAGATACGTCAAAGCGGAGACGGCGTTATAATTGACCATGTTGCTTTGGATCCATATTTTTCTACTCATCATACTCCGGCGATGTATGGCTTTCAAAGCTATATTTCGATACCTATCTTCCTTAAAGATGGCAGGTTTTTTGGTACGCTTTGCGCGATAGACCCCAACCCTCACAAACTAAGCAACCCCGAAACTATAAACATGTTCAAGCTGTATGCGGAGCTTATAGCTTTCCACCTGCATGCTATTGATGAACTGGTCGAAGAACGCCGCATAGCTGATCTGCGGGAGCAATTTATAGCTATTTTGGGGCATGATCTACGAAATCCAATCAGCGCCATATCAACCAGTTCGCAATTGTTGCTGCGCAGCGCTGCGGATGATAGAACTAAACGCCTTGCAGGGATAATAAAAGACAGCTCGGTACGGATGGCTGCACTTGTGGAGAATGTAATGGATTTTGCCAGCGCGCGCTTGGGTGGCGGGCTCACTTTAAAACAAAATCCAGAGGATGACATTGCAAAAGTGCTTAACCATGTAATAGAAGAACTACAGATCATTAACCCTGATTGTGTGATAAAAACGGACGTGAATTTAGCACAACCAGTTAACGCGGATAGTAAGCGTATAGCACAGTTATTTTCAAACCTATTAGCTAATGCGTTAACACATGGCAAGGCCGGTACTCCTGTAAAAGTAAAAGCTATTTCAGAAAACGATGTTTTTGAATTGAGCATCACCAATTTTGGAGAGCCGATAGCAGTGGATGTGCTACCTCACCTGTTTCACCCTTTTGCCCGCGGTGATATTAAAAAAGGCGACGAAGGTTTAGGCTTGGGTTTATTTATATCCCAACAAATTGCAGAGGCGCATGGCGGTAAAATTGCGGTAATATCAACCGAAAAAGAAACCAGTTTTACGTTTTCGATGCCGCTTAATTAACTAAATGCTTTTTCTCAACGGGGTGCTCAATTAAATACAGGCCGTCTTTTATCAGCTTTTTCAATTCAGGTTGGATTTCCATTTTTTGGTGAAGCGCAGTGCTTATTTCTTCGGATAGGTTGTTATAAATCTTCTCGTGGCATAGCACCTCCAAAATCTCTAAACTACACAGCCAGTCATCAGGGTTTTCGCTTTTTAGTTTTTCCCACACCTGTGGTAGGGTATCATATCTGTTGTGGTTTTGGCGACAGTTACGTACTTGCTGATATAGCTTGTGCAAGGCTAAAGTGCCTGCATTATAAGTTGGGTGGTAGCTTTGCGTTTTGGGTGCGTAGGCAATATCCTCAAAAGCATCCTTATCGGCAGCGCCGCTAAATACGGATACGATATTTTCGCCAACAGCCATATCATAAACGCCCCAGCTTGGGTCGAATAGCAGTTCATCATCCTTCCCGGTAACGGTACAATTTTTAAAGGTGATGACGAGCAACCTGGCATTTTGACACACCATACCTGCCACCGTTCCGCTTACATTAATGCCCGATGCAAATGGCAATATTGTGGTGTTGCCTTCAATTATACCAAGGCGTTTTAAGTCTGAGGCATCAAACTCTTCCAATGGTTTTTGCTCATTTATCAGCTTACCAACGGGCGAGCTAAATCCATCTTTATGATATGTTTTACCATGCCCGCTTAATTGTTTGTTTTGGTATGATAAAGCAGTTGGCCCCGTAGTTTTAATCAGTGCAGGCTTGTCGCCATCCAATATCATCGAAGTAAATACTCCCGACACCTGCAAACCCGAACTGTAAACCGCTGTACAGGTATTTTTACTATCGATGCCTTTTTGAATGCCATGCGCACCGCCTACCCTGAACGACATGGTATTGGCAAATTCTTCCAGCACATCTATCAGGTTATGGAAGTTTTCGGTTACAAAAAGCTGCGGTTGGGGCTTGGTAATATCATAAGGATAATTCACCGTGTATTTATTGTACCAAAGTTTGGTAACATCCGGATCCATACATGTTGCGCTTTCGCCGATGGATGATAGCAGGCCCGCGCCATATATTTTGGGATTTTCGAGCGTCCCGATAAGGCCGTACTCCACAGTCCACCAGTGCAGGCGACTTAACAGGGCCATTTCAGATGGCTCACCCATATTTCGCTGACACCAATCTACTTTGCCTTCGGCTTGCTTAAGTTCAGGAGTATCGGCATCGGGCATTTCTTTGAGTATAGATAGCGCGCGGATAGCCTCGTACAATTCATAATCCTGTGCGGAGTACATGGCCTTGGCTCCTATCGAACCAAAATAACTTAGATACCCGTGATAATCCTTATCGGCAATAATAGGCGCATGGCCGGCTGATTCGTGAATAATATCCGGAGCGGGCGTATACTCAATATGCTTTAAGGTACGGATATCGGCAGCTATTACCAGTACCCGGTAAGCCTGGTACTCCATAAAAGCAGCAGGCGGTATAAAGCCATCCACCGTTACGGCTCCCCATCCTATTTTACCCAAAGCATCATTCATCTCTTGCAGGCTCGGTATCTTTTCGATGGTCAGCCCCGCTTTTTCTAATCCGGGGATGTAGGGATAATAGGCAATATCCTTCAGATAACTATAATTTTGCCGCATTACGTAGCGCCACACGGCATGGTCAACAGGCGTATAATGCTCGTAGTGCTGCGGCACGATGTATTGGCGCAGGTGCTTTGGCAAAGCTTTTACCTGCGGGTTATTAAAGTCGTTAAAATCGGGTTCGGCCATTGTGTATTATAAATTACCCCTTAACTCCTGTTCATGCTCTATCGCTTCGAACAAGGCTTTAAAATTACCTGCTCCAAATGATTTGGCCCCTTTACGCTGGATGATCTCGAAAAACACAGTGGGCCTGTCTTCTACCGGTTTGGTAAATATCTGTAACAGGTAACCTTCATCATCCCTATCCACTAAAATACCGAGCCGTTTCAACGGCTCTACATCCTCGTCTATTTTACCGACGCGAGATTCCAGTTCATCGTAATAGGTTGTGGGCACACTTAAAAACTCGATACCACGGCTTTGCAGATCGGTTACGGTTTTAACAATATCGTGAGTTGCAAGTGCTAAATGTTGTACACCTTCGCCTTCGTAAAACTCCAGGTACTCCTCTATCTGGCTTTTCTTTTTACCCTCGGCCGGCTCGTTGATCGGGAACTTTACGTAGCCGTTACCGTTACTCATTACCTTGCTCATCAGCGCCGAATACTCGGTAGATATCATTTTATCATCAAACGTGAGAATATTACGAAAACCCATGATCTCCTCATAAAAATTAACCCACTCGTTCATTTTATGCCAACCAACGTTGCCTACGCAATGGTCAACATAAAGCAAGCCGGTATCGGTTGGGTTGTAGTGGGATGTGATGGGTATATATCCCGGAAGAAAAGTTCCCGTATAATTTTTACGTTCGATGAAGAGGTGCACGGTTTCGCCGTAAAGGCAAATACCGCTGGTGCGCACTTCGCCATGCTCATCGCTGATGGTGGTGGGTTGCTGGTAAGGTGTTGCGCCGCGTTTGGTGGTTTGCTCAAAGGCATCGTATGCGTCATCAACCCAAAGGGCGAGGATTTTCACACCGTCGCCGTGCTTTTTAATGTGTTCGGCAATGGGATGCTCTGAATGCAGGGGGGTGGTTAATACCAAACGAATTTTACCTTGTTGTAATACGTATGATGCACGGTCGCGCACACCGGTTTCGGGCCCGGCGTAAGCGAGGCTTTGAAAACCGAAGGCCGTTTTATAATAATGGGCGGCCTGCTTTGCATTGCCTACGTAAAACTCAACGTAGTCGGTGCCGTTAAGGGGAAGGAAATCGGCTGAGCTTGTTTTATTTTGAAGAATTTGTGTTTCCATGGGGTTGTGTTGGAAAGTTGTAAAGTTTGAATGTTGTAATGTTCCTTTAAAGTTTGAATGTTAAAAAGGTTGAAAAGTTGTAAGGTTTGACTTATGTGATGCTGCTTTGGCTTAATAACATTCCAACCTTACAACAACTTTCTACATCCAGCTTTTGTAATAACTGCCATCCTCAATCGCCAAAGCATCCTCGGTCAGCATCAGCGGATGGAAGGGATCTATCATCACGGCCAGTTCTTCGGTCTTCTCCTTCCCTATTGATTTTTCGACCGTGCCGGGGTGTGGGCCATGTGGTATGCCACCGGGATGCAGGGTTATTTGCCCTTTTACCACGCTTTTGCGGCTCATAAAATCACCGTCTACGTAGTAAAGTACCTCGTCGCTATCCACATTGCTGTGGTTATACGGGGCCGGGATAGAATCGGGGTGATAATCGTACTTACGGGGCACAAAGGAGCATATCACAAAATTATTGCCCTCAAAGGTTTGATGCACGGGCGGCGGTTGGTGCACACGGCCGGTAATAGGCTCAAAATCATGTATAGAAAAAGCCCATGGGTAATGGAAGCCATCCCAGCCCACAAAATCGAATGGATGTGTGCCGTAAATGTATGGGTATATTAAGCCTTGTTTTTTGATTAGGATCTTGAAATCGCCATGCTCATCGTGGGTTTGCAGATCGGTCGGGCGGCGGATATCGCGCTCGCAGTATGGCGAATGCTCCATCAGTTGCCCGTAGGTATTGCGGTAGCGTTTGGGTGAGCGTATCGGGCTAAAACTTTCTACAATGAACAGGCGGTTATCTTCGGTATCAAACTCCATTTGGTAAATGGTGCCGCGGGGTATCACTAAATAATCGCCGTAAGCAAATTTGATATTGCCAAAGCCGGTTTTTAACGTACCCGAGCCTATGTGGATAAACACCACTTCGTCGGCCTGCGCGTTTTTAAAAAAGTAATCCGTCATGCTTTTGAGTGGCGCGGCGAGCGAGATGTGCAAGTCCTGGTTAACCAGAACGGGTTTTCGGCTTTGCAGGTAATCGTCTTCGGGCTTGATATTGAAGCCAATAAGGCTGGTATGTTTAAGGTGCTTGGCGCGGGCTATTTTGGGTTCTACTGGGTATGGTTCGCCCAATTCTTTAACCAGTGTTGGCGGATAGCAATGGTACACTAAAGAGTACAGGCTCGAAAAGCCCTCGGTGGATACCAATTCTTCGGCGTAAAGCTGGCCATCCGGTTTTCTAAAAACGGTGTGCCGCTTATGCGGGATGTTACCTAAAGTGTGGTATATAGGCATA
Source organism: Mucilaginibacter rivuli (assembly GCF_019391655.1). GTDB lineage: Bacteria > Bacteroidota > Bacteroidia > Sphingobacteriales > Sphingobacteriaceae > Mucilaginibacter > Mucilaginibacter rivuli. The sequence goes on from NZ_JAHXPQ010000003.1 coordinate 623,620, forward strand.
GTATAAATAATGGTGTAATAAAAATGCTGTAATTATCCTTTGACAGGACAGATAGAAAGAGGAAAAGTTTTAGCGGGAATACTGCGCGAAAACGATTTTAGACAGCATGGCGAAGCGGAAGGATAATTCCACATCATTTGATATGATCACTTGCTTTAAGTATTGGTACTTATTGGCGTTCATAATAGTTATACAACAAATTTATGCTATAAAAGTTTATGATGCAAGTATAAAATTTTGCTAAGATTAATATTGGCGAAATTTGTGGATAAGGGTGGGGATTTGATAATTTGGGGGAAAATGCGTATATTGTAGTGTTTAGTTAGAAAGATGGGAGAAGGGAACAGTTAGGTGAAATATTTCTTACTTTATCCCCCCTGCTCATTTTAAACCGCAATTATTTATGGACTTGAAAGCTGAAAAAGTATTAAAACTCAATTTTAAAAACACTTCTAAAAATACGCTCCATATAGTTTTAGAGCCAGGGGCTTATGTTGAAAGTGTTCCTGTTAATGAAACTTTAACAATAACTATAAATACTAATTCGTCTGAGAATTTAGTTGATTTATATGATGTCGAATACGGGGACCAACTGTTGACGATTTTCTTCGAATATCCTTTTAAGATTGGTTCTTGTAACGTAACTATTGAAATGAAAAATGAGGTGATTTATAAATATGATTTGCCAGGCAAAGACAGTTAACGTTGCTGAAAACAAATGGGAGTTGAAATATTTCTTACTTTATCCCCCCTGCCTTGAAGTTAAACCCTCGCAAAGACGCTAAGTCGCAAAGTTTTTTTCTTAGCGTCTTCGCGACTTTGCGTGACGTTTACTAATGATATAGTAATGTCATTAGTTCTTTGAAAATACCCACTTTTACCCCCCCTGTCCATTACTCATTTGCACATACGCACATTTGCACATACATTTGAATTAACCAATTCTGACCCATTTATGAAATTAGTATCGTACAAAACCGAAGACGATGAGCACCTTGGCGTGTTTGTGAACGGACATATTTATAACCTGCACTCCTGCAATAAGCTTATTCCGGATAATATGAAGGAGTTTCTGGAAGGCAACGAGGAAATTATGCTGCTGGCCAAAAAGGTACATCACGATATTAATTACGGTAAGATAACTGCCCGCGAAGAGATATTTTACGAGGTGATAGCACCGGTACCGCATCCTGCTTCTTGTCGCGATGGGTATGCCTTCAGGCAGCACGTAGCGGCGGCAAGGCGCAACCGTAAAGTGGACATGATCGCAGAGTTTGATCAGTACCCGATCTTCTATTTCACTAACCATAACAGCATACAAGGCCCCGGCGAAATTGAATGCATGCCCGATCATTTTGAAAAGCTCGACTTTGAGTTGGAAGTAGCTGTTGTGCTCAACAAAAAAGGCCGAAACATTAAAGCCGCCGATGCCGACGATTACATTGCGGGCTTTATGATTATGAACGATATGAGTGCCCGCACCCTGCAACTGGAAGAAATGCTGCTTAACCTTGGCCCTGCAAAAGGAAAAGATTTTTCGACCGTAATTGGCCCCTGGCTGGTTACGCCTGATGAACTGGAACCGTTGCGGGTTGAACCTAAACCGGGACATATCGGCCACGCCTACGACCTGAAGATGAAGTGCCGGGTAAACGGTATAGAGGTATCTAACGGCACCATGGCTGATATGGATTGGACCTTTGCCGAACTGATAGAACGCTGCTCATACGGTTGCGATGTGCTGCCCGGTGATGTGATAGGTTCGGGAACAGTTGGTACGGGTTGTTTTTTAGAACTAAATGGTACCGGCTTGCTTGCCGACCCTGATTATCCTGTTCAATGGTTAAAAGAAGGCGATGTAATTGATATGGAAATAACAGGACTTGGTATATTAAGCAATACCATCCACAAGGCAAAAACAGATTGGTCTATACTGGCACAAAAAAAGAAGTAAAATATGCTCACACTGAACGTTAAAGACCTTAGCACGCCCGATCTGCATAATTACCTTCAACATGCTATAGCGCCGCGGCCCATTTGTTTCGCGTCAACTATTGATGGCGGCGGCAGGGTAAACCTGAGCCCGTTCAGCTTTTTTAATATGTTTAGCAGTAACCCGCCGGTATGCGTTTTTTCGCCCTCGCGCCGAACGCGTGATAATACAACCAAACATACTTTACAGAATATATATGAAGTACCCGAAGTAGTGATCAATATGGTTAATTATGCCATGGTACAGCAAACATCATTAGCCAGTGTAGAGTATCCGAAGGGTGTTAACGAGTTTATCAAGGCGGGCCTTACCCAGTTACCATCTCAATTAATAAAGCCACCACGCGTAGCCGAAGCACCCATACAATTGGAGTGTGTAGTGAATGATGTGATTGCTTTAGGTGGTAAAGGCGGCGCAGGCAACCTGGTAATGGCCGAAATAAAGCTGATACACATCAGCGAAAGCATATTGAACGAAAACCGCACAATTGACCAGTTAAAAACCGATTTTGTGGCCCGCATGGGAGGCGATTGGTATTGCCGCGCCAATAAAGATAATATGTTTAAAGTGCCTAAGCCAAATACAGAAATAGGTATGGGGATAGATGCTTTGCCACATCATATCCGCAACTCAAAAATACTTACAGGTAATAACCTGGGGCAGTTAGGCAACCTGGCCGGTTTACCTGATGGTGCAAGCGTTAAAGCTTATCGCGATAAGCATATGGGCAAAATACCTGTACTTGCCGATAGTTTACACTTTGCCGCGCAAGAGATGCTGAATACAGGCAATACAGCCGAAGCCCTGTTGCTTTTATTAACGCAGGAAAAATAGATCTTACCCCGCCGATTCGTTAGTGCTATCAGCTACTTTTTTGATAACCGCATCTAAATCAAGGGTTGTTAGCTTAATATATTCAAATAACTGGCGGTGCAGTTCGTCCTTAATTTCGCCGGGCTCAATTAACTGTATGAGGCCTAAAATAGTAGCTACAGGTTTGCGTAATTCATGCGAGTTGATATCAGCTATTTGCTGCAGCCGCTTGTTTTGTTCTAATATCTTTATCTCCTGTGCTTTTAGCGATGTAATATCCTGCAAAGCACCCACTATCCTGATGGCCTTGTGGTCGGCATCGCGTATCATATAGCCCCTGTCCATAACATAAGCATAGCTACCATCGGCCTTTAAATATTGATACTGCTCCTGCCAAAACTGCCGTTCAGGGTTTTCCATTGCCGTGCTCAGGGTTGCTATTACACGTTCAGCATCATTATGGTGCACCCTGTTTTGCCACAGCGAAAAATTCTGGCTTACCTCGCCCGACTCGGCCGGATAGCCAAAAATGGTTTCGTAGCCTTTGCCCCAATACAATTCGTTCTTTGTAATATCCCAATCCCAAATGGCATCAAAAGTAGCTTTGGTTACATACTCAAAGCGTTCGTTAAGATTGGCCAGTTCAATATTCTGGTTAAGGATAAACTCCTGATGCTCAATAATAGACCGTGCATTTTCTTCGGCTGATATTTTTTCGAAAGCATAGTTTTTACGGGTATAACGGATGGTAAAGTAAATGATAGCTGTAACAAAAAAATAGCCTGATCCGGTATCAATATATCTGTCGGCCTGGTTTTGATAATAAGATACAAATAAGCGCGGGTATTGAAACTGGAAAAACAGTAAAACAGCCACCACTAAAAAATTAACGATAACCAAAAGGCGCTGCCTGCGCGCAGGCGATATGGCTATAACCAGCAATACATGTGTTGCTGAGTATATAAGTGTGGGGCCGTTTATACCCGAACTGATAAAAAAATGACTAATAACCAGGCAGTTACCTGCTATTGAAAACAACAATACATTGCCTCCTAACTGCCTGTTAATACGTGAGATATATAAAAGATAGATATTGATGAACAAAAAGGTAAAGGCAAGTATTGAGCCCTCTGTTGAACCGATATGGTATTTAAACCAAATATTGTACGATAAAGCTAAGGCCGTAATAACAAGAACAGCATGGTAAATACGAAACTCAAGAGGAAACTCTTCGCGGTTACCAATAATTCTTAACCATAGATCGTAAAAACGGTGAAATAATTTCAATTTTAATCAATAAAGAGGCGAAAGGTTTAAAATTACCATTTCAAACCTTATAAAGCTATGCAATTATTTTATTTTTTATTGATATTAACGAAAATAAATACCGTATTACTTAACAAACTTTAACCACCTCGATAGCAAGCAAAGAGCCTAATTTCTCAATTTTTGAGCCGATATGACCCACCCCAACGGCACAATGATGAGCAGGGCCCTGCGCGTTCCAATTATTAACGAAAGCACGCGCTCCTATCGGGAATTTATAGCGGCTATTGGTATTGCCTATCTCTAATATGGGCCCCGCAACAGATTCACCCTCGGCAACCAATAGCATAAGTTTATTGCCTTTCTCAACAACCGAAAGCAAGGTTACTGCGCCATTCTTTACAGACATTTCTACAGATAATCCGCCACCTACTTTACCATGATAAACATATAGCGGGCGCACTTTGGTTTTACCTTCGGCAATGGCAATATGGCCAGGGCCATCATGTCCCATCAATACTACATCTTCATTAAAATCCATAGCATAGTACTCGGTAAATGAGCCACCTGCTCCAAAGCTGTCCATTATTTTCATAGCCTGGGCATTTTTTATTTCGTACTCGCCAGCTACAGGGATACCGCGTGCGGTTAATAAGGAGTTGCCTAATATGATAGAGCTTATGGTATCCTCGTTATCAAAATTGCCGGTACCCTTATAAAAATAAGCCATTGAACCCAGCTTATATTGCTCGACCAGTTTATCCAGTGCTATTGATGTTGAGGCTGCACGTTCCAGTTCTGCAATTGAACAATCAGCCTGTACATCAAATGCATCGTAAAACAATTTTATCCTTTCGGCAACCGCACCTTTAGATACCTGCTTTCTCATCGCGGCAAGCTCATCAACTTCCAGCAGTTCAATATGCCCGCCAAAAGTTGCGTATTGCAGGGTAAGGTCGCTGTAAATATCGAGCATACCGCTATAGTAATGGCCCATGCACCCCATGCGGTTGTAAGCCATAATATGAGCCACTTTTGCTGCATCAAGCCATTCGTCAACCTCATCCCAACATTCAGGGTCGTTATTCAACATTCCCGTTATCTGGTGAAATTTAATACCGGTACGGTTAAATACATTAGCTATTTCGGGCACGGGGCAAGCAGAGCAAAAGGCCAGCCATTCGCCCGTCATTTTAGTACGGTTAGCCATGTTATTGAACGTTGTGTAATCAATAGCCGCTTCGGGAGCCAGATTTAAGATGATAACCGGTACTTTAGCACGCTGCACAACAGGTAAAACGGTTGACGACAATGCGTAGGTTGATACATACAGGAACAGGATATCTACATCTTCAGTGCGGAATTTGCGGCCTGCTTCAAATGCTTTTTCAGGATTATCTATCAATCCTAAATTAATAACCTCATTACCAGGTTTACTTAGTTTTTGATGTACTATGCTAAGATAACCTTCAAGACGTTCTTTTAAACCTTCAAACTGGGGCCAGTAAGCATCTAAGCCTATCCCGAATAAACCTACTTTTAATTGCGACATGTGTTATAATTGATTGATGTAAAATTAGTGCATAAAATAAGTCACAACTGTCATTGCCTCACCTGCTTTTGGTGAAATATTTTATTTTAGTGATATGAAAGTTAAACCCGGCACCCTGCCCTTCGGCAAATTATCCCAACCCGCGCAAAGGGCATTGGCCAATGCCGGAATCGTATTGGTTGATGACCTGACGAAAATAACTGAAGCAGAGCTAATAAAATTACATGGAATTGGTAAAAATGGCTTGCAAACCTTAAAAACCATTATGGCCGAAAAAGACATAACATTTAAGGCATAAAAAAAGCGCCCGAAACACGGGCGCTTTAAATTACAAACCTTTGGCTTTCAACATGGGTTTAATATCCGGATCATGACCGCGGAAAGCTTTGAATATCTGGGCAAGGTCTTTTGTGTTACCTTGAGATAAGATCATATCGCGGAAACGCTGACCATTCTCACGTGTTAAGCCCCCATGCTCTTCAAACCATGAATAAGCATCTTCTTCCAGCATTTTTGTCCAGGTATAGGCGTAATAGCCCGATGCATAACCATTGGCCCAAATGTGCAGGAAATAGCTTGACCGGTAACGCGAAGGCACTTCGGGCAAAGAAAGTCCGGTGCGTTGCAATGCCGCTGTTTCATATTTATCAGCATCTTGCAGCGGGTCGGCAGCTTTTAGCTCATGCCATTGGATATCCAGATCAGACGCTGCCAACACCTCGGTAAAAGCGTAACCCTGGTTAAAGGTAGCAGCCTTTTTTATCTTATCTAATAAAGCCTGCGGCATTGGTTTTCCGGTTTGGTAATGCACGGCATAGTGATTGAATATCTTCGGATCGGATGCCCAATGCTCGTTGAATTGTGACGGGAACTCCACAAAATCGCGGGCTACGTTGGTGCCCGATAAACTTGGGTATTGTTGGTTAGCAAAAAAACCATGTAAGCCGTGGCCAAACTCGTGGAACATGGTTACAGCATCGTCAAAGCTGATGAGTGCCGGTTGGCCCGGGGCAGGTTTGGTAAAGTTGCAGATGTTATAGATAACGGGTTTTTGGCCCAGTAATTTAGATTGGTTTACGATATTGCTCATCCATGCACCACCCGATTTGTTATCGCGTTTCCAATAATCGCAATAAAATAAACCTATTTGGCTGCCATCTTTATCCATCACATCAAAAACTCGTACGTCTTTATCCCAAACGGGCAGGTCTTTGCGTTCTTTAAAATTTAAGCCATACAATTGGTTAGCGGCATAAAATACACCATTCTCTAATACCTTACTGATCTCGAAATATGGTTTAACCTGGCTCTCGTCCAGATCGTATTTAGCTTTACGCACTTGTTCCGAATAAAAGTTCCAATCCCATGGCTGTACTTTAAAATCACCCTTTTGCGCATCTATTACTTTTTGTATATCGGCAGCTTCGGCTTTGGCTTTGGCGGTTGCAGCAGGCACCAATTTTTTTAAAAAGTCATCAACCGCTTGTGGTGTTTTAGCCATTTGGTTTTGCAGCGCCCATGCCGAGTAATTAGGGTAACCTAACAATTTTGCCTTTTGGGCACGCAATTGTGCAATACGGGTAATGGTAGCACGGGTATCGTTGGTATCACTTTTTTCGGCACGATTATATGATGCCTCGAACAATTTTTGGCGCGTAGCCCTGTTAGTTAAAAATTGCAGGTTAGGCTGCTGGGTAGTGTTTTGTAAGGATATGATCCATTTACCATTAAGCCCTTTAGCTTTGGCAGCCTGCGCGGCGGCATCCATGGTTCCTTTTGGTAAACCTGCCAATTCAGTCGAATCGCTGATGATGAGAGCGCCTGCCTTTGTTGCACCTAATAACTGGTTAGTAAATTTAGCGCTCAATGAAGCCTCTTCGCCATTTAGCTTTTTTAACGCGGCCTTATCATCTTCGTTTAGTTTAGCGCCGGCCATTACAAAAGTTTGGTAATAATACTCTACCAAACGGTCTGATTCGGGATCAAGTTTTAACTGCTCTTTTTGCTGGCAAATGGCATCAACACGTTTAAACAGTTTTGTATTGAGAAAGATGGCATCCGTATTGGCAGCCAGTTTTGGTGCTTCTTCTTCCTGCACTTTTTGCAGCGTTGGATTAGTATTGGCACCAGTAAGTAAATTAAAAACACCGTTTACACGATTAAGCAGTTCGCCGGTTTTTTCCATCGCCACCAAAGTATTCTCAAAAGTTGGAGCATCGGGATTATCGGCAATTTTTTGAATTTCGGCAAGTTGGCGCTTCATGCCTTCTTCCATGGCGGGTTTAAAATCGCCGTCTTTTATTTTGGTAAAATCGGGCGCCTCAAAAGGCAGCGTACTTTTTACAAGGAATGGGTTGTTGGTTAGCGAATCGGCACCAGTGGAGGTGCTTTTGTTACCGCTATTACACGAGCTTATTATTGCAGCCATAGCAATACATGATAGAACAGATAAAGATTTCATATCTGATAATTTAGTTAAATGAAGTTTCAGTTAATAGGTGTAAAAATCGAAGTTAGCGAATAAATTATCAATGTTGGTAATAAACAAGTTACCAATGTACTCAATATTATATTTTACATTTGTTCTACCTATCACCTATACTTTTTCAAATCTTATTGCAAAATCATTATTATGCGATTTAATATTTACATAAAGTTGGTGCTCTGTGGTATGGCTTCTGTTTTAATAAATGGCCCGGCAGCGCAAGCCCAAAACAAACCCGAACCTGTAAAATTATCATGGCTAAATACTGCCCCAACAAAGCCAACAGGAGTAAGCTGGGGAGTACCCTTCCCGCAAGGTGCATTAAAAACTCGTGAGCGTTTTATATTAACCGCTACTGATGGTAAAGTAACAGCCGTACAGGCATGGCCCTTAGCCTATTGGCCCGATGGATCCATTAAATGGAATGCTTTTGCCACCGTTGCCGATTCATCTTTAAAAGGTGCTACACTTTCCATAGCGCCCCCGGTTAACAGGCAAACACTGGAATCGCAACCATCAATGATCAAAAGTATAGCGGGCAATAACATCCATGTAAGTGCGGGCAGCCTGGAATGTGATATTGCCAAAACCGGCAATGTGCTGATACCATCAATAACTATTGCAGGGAAAGTGGTAGCAACCAATGGCATACTGGAATGCATTATGCAAAACAAGCCTGATGCTGATATTGAAAACACCGCTGTTAAGCAAAAGCTCATCAGCAAAATAAAAACGGTAATGTTTGAGCAGAGCGGCCCGATACGCACTACCATACGTATTGAAGGCAGCTTCACCAACGAGCAGGGAACCCTGAGCACCATGCCTTTTATTGTGCGTTTGTATTTTTATGAAGGCACGCAGAGTATCCGCGTGGTGCATACTATTATTTATAATGGCGACCAATACAAGGATTTTATTAAGGGTTTGGGCCTCACATTTACTGTTCCTTTCCGGGAAGAGTTACAAAACCGACATTTGCGCTTTAGCGGCGAAGGCGATGGTATCTGGGCCGAACCTGTACAACCACTGAACGGCAGGCGACCAAGCCAATACTCATACGAGCAAGCAGCAGGCAAGCCTATACCCAACGTAAAAGATGCTCCCGATCAAAAGGCCTTATACGATAATATGGCCAGTTGGAACGACTATAAACTGGTACAAGGCAGCGCTGATGGTTTCAACATTCAAAAACGTACAAACGGCGCAAGCAGCTACCTTGATGTAATTGGTGGCAAGCGGGCAACAGGCCTTGCTTTTGTTGGGGATGTAAGCGGCGGGCTGGCCTTATCGCTTAAAAACTTCTGGCAATCTTACCCTGCAGCTTTGGAAGTTACGGGCGCGCATACAAAAGAAGCTAAGATAAAACTGTGGATGTGGTCGCCGTATAATGATGCGATGGACCTGCGCCATTATGATACTACTGCGCACGATCTGAATATAACCTATGAGGATGTGCAGCCCGGCTACAGCACCCCATACGGTGTGGCCCGCACCAGCGAGATCATGATCAGTCCGTATGGCGGCATGCCCACCAACCAGCAATTAGCTAATGATGTGGCCATCACAAATAATACAACCCTGTTGGTATCAACACCGCAATACCTGCACCAGGTTGGTGCATTGGGAATATGGAGCCTGCCCGACAGATCGACCAAAGGAAAGGCCTGGATAGAAGACCAACTGGATAAAGCCATTACCTTTTACCAGCAGGAAATTGACCACCGCGAGTGGTACGGCTTTTGGAACTATGGCGATGTGATGCACTCGTATGATGCAGCGCGCCATTCGTGGAAATATGATATGGGCGGTTTTGCCTGGGATAACACCGAGCTATCTACCGATATATGGCTTTGGTATAGTTACCTGCGCACCGGAAGGGCCGATATATTTAAAATGGCCGAAGCCATGACCCGACATACCAGCGAGGTTGATTGCTACCATTTAGGCCCGATGGCTGGTTTAGGATCGCGCCATAATGTGAACCATTGGGGCGATGGATCGAAAGAGGTACGCGAAAGCCAGGCTGTACTGCGCCGTTACTATTACTATCTCACCACAGATGAACGTACAGGCGACATGATGCATGAAACGGCCATGAACGCCGATAGCGGCCTTGCGCATGTTGATCCTTTGCGGGAACTGTTGCCTAAAAGCCAGTACCCTACCCATGCGCGCTTTGGCCCTGATTGGGTAGCTTTGGTTGGTAACTGGATGACCGAGTGGGAACGCACAGGCGATATTAAATGGAAGAACAAAATATTGGTTGGTGTGAACGATTTTGCTAAAATGCCATATGGTTTTTACTCGGCCAAAGGCAGGGATGCGGGTATGGGTTATGACCCTAAAACCAACCACATGTACCAGCTTGATCAGAAAGATATAGGTTTTCTAGCCCTCGCTACAATGATGGGCGGCATGGAAATGGCATGGGAGCTTACACCCATACTAAACAACAAAGACTGGAACAGGCTTTACCTGCAATATACATCACTGTATGGCGCACCGCTTGAAGATGTACAGGCCGCCTTTGGCCCTGATGTGAAGGCGCAGTTAGGTATACCCCAATCGGACTTTGCACGGGAGCCTGCGTATGCATACTATCTAACCAAAGACCCTAAGTTTGCGACACGTGCCTGGGATACATTTTTGCAAACCCAGCAAGCCGGTCGTGGTGGTGGCGGTGCGGGTACAGCTCCGGCAGGTGCCAGGGGCGCAGGCCGTAACGGCGGCCCTGTACGTGTACCCGGTGCCGGTAAGTTCGATTCGCAGGTACTGAACGGTCCTTTGGTAATTAAACCGCTGAACGAGATCAGGAATCTATCAACCAATAGTACATCGCAATGGTGTTTGAACGCTATTGAATTGCTGCAACTGGTAGGTGATAAAATACCTGAGCATAACGCAGCCTGGGATAAGTAGGCGAACCATATCCAACC